>NZ_CP174328.1:2500-2777500 GCF_052467945.1 Microbulbifer mixtoriginis (SeqCode)
GTCGTTTGTGTTGTATGGTCAAGCGACTAAGCGTATACGGTGGATGCCTTGGCAGCTGGAGGCGATGAAGGACGTAGGAGCCTGCGAAAAGTCTAGGGGAGCTGGCACACAAGCTTTGATCCTAGAATGTCCGAATGGGGAAACCCACTCCTTTTAGGAGTATCCATAACTGAATACATAGGTTATGGAGGCGAACCCGGGGAACTGAAACATCTAAGTACCCGGAGGAAAAGAAATCAACCGAGATTCCCTGAGTAGCGGCGAGCGAAAGGGGATTAGCCCTTAAGCTCTTTATGTTTTAGTGGAAGGTTCTGGAAAGTACCGCGATACAGGGTGATAGCCCCGTACACGAAAAGGCATTTAGAGTGAAATCGAGTAGGTCGGGACACGTGTTATCTTGACTGAATATGGGGGGACCATCCTCCAAGGCTAAATACTCCCAGCTGACCGATAGTGAACCAGTACCGTGAGGGAAAGGCGAAAAGAACCCCGGAGAGGGGAGTGAAATAGAACCTGAAACCGTATACGTACAAGCAGTAGGAGCCCTTCGGGGTGACTGCGTACCTTTTGTATAATGGGTCAGCGACTTATTGTCTGTAGCAAGGTTAACCGCTTAGGGGAGCCGTAGAGAAATCGAGTCTTAATAGGGCGTTTAGTTGCAGGCAATAGACCCGAAACCCGGCGATCTATCCATGGGCAGGTTGAAGGTTGAGTAACATCAACTGGAGGACCGAACCCACTAATGTTGAAAAATTAGGGGATGACCTGTGGATCGGAGTGAAAGGCTAATCAAGCCGGGAGATAGCTGGTTCTCCTCGAAAGCTATTTAGGTAGCGCCTCGCGTCTCACCCTCGGGGGTAGAGCACTGTTTGGGCTAGGGGGTCATCCCGACTTACCAACCCCATGCAAACTCCGAATACCGAGGAGTGCAATCGCGGGAGACACACGGCGGGTGCTAACGTCCGTCGTGGAAAGGGAAACAACCCAGACCGCCAGCTAAGGTCCCAAATACCAGTTAAGTGGGAAACGATGTGGGAAGGCCCAGACAGCTAGGAGGTTGGCTTAGAAGCAGCCATCCTTTAAAGAAAGCGTAATAGCTCACTAGTCGAGTCGGCCTGCGCGGAAGATATACCGGGGCTAAAACTGGTAACCGAAGCTGCGGATGCTCTTAGGAGCATGGTAGAGGAGCGTTGTGTAAGCCGTTGAAGGTGGATCGGGAGGTCTGCTGGAGGTATCACAAGTGCGAATGCTGACATGAGTAACGACAAGGGAGGTGAAAAACCTCCCCGCCGGAAGACCAAGGGTTCCTGTCCAACGCTAATCGGGACAGGGTTAGTCGACCCCTAAGGCGAGGGCGAAAGCCGTAGTCGATGGGAAACAGGTTAATATTCCTGTACTCGCTATTGCTGCGACGGAGTGACGGAGAAGGCTAGGCCAGCATGGCGATTGGTTGTCCATGTTTAAGGTTGTAGGCTGGGGACTTAGGCAAATCCGGGTCCCTAAGGCTGAGAACTGATGACGAAGCCCACTTAGTGGGTGAAGTGGTTGATGCCCTGCTTCCAGGAAAAACTTCTAAGCTTCAGGCAATAGTGAATCGTACTCTAAACCGACACAGGTGGTCAGGTAGAGAATACCAAGGCGCTTGAGAGAACTCTGGTGAAGGAACTAGGCAAAATGGTACCGTAACTTCGGGAGAAGGTACGCCGGTTTTGGTGATGGGACTTGCTCCCTAAGCTGAGGCCGGTCGAAGTGACCAGGTGGCTGCGACTGTTTATTAAAAACATAGCACTCTGCAAACTCGTAAGAGGACGTATAGGGTGTGACGCCTGCCCGGTGCCGGAAGGTTAATTGATGGGGTTAGCTTCGGCGAAGCTCTTGATCGAAGCCCCGGTAAACGGCGGCCGTAACTATAACGGTCCTAAGGTAGCGAAATTCCTTGTCGGGTAAGTTCCGACCTGCACGAATGGCGTAACGATGGCCACGCTGTCTCCACCAGAGACTCAGTGAAATTGAAATCGCTGTTAAGATGCAGTGTACCCGCGGCTAGACGGAAAGACCCCGTGAACCTTTACTACAGCTTTGCACTGAACTTTGAGCCTACTTGTGTAGGATAGGTGGGAGGCTTTGAAGCAGTAACGCTAGTTATTGTGGAGCCGTCCTTGAAATACCACCCTGGTATGTTTGAGGTTCTAACTCTGGTCCGTTATCCGGATCGAGGACAGTGTATGGTGGGTAGTTTGACTGGGGCGGTCTCCTCCCAAAGAGTAACGGAGGAGTACGAAGGTGCACTCAGCATGGTCGGAAATCATGCAATGAGCATAATGGTATAAGTGCGCTTGACTGCGAGACAGACATGTCGAGCAGGTACGAAAGTAGGTCATAGTGATCCGGTGGTTCTGTATGGAAGGGCCATCGCTCAACGGATAAAAGGTACTCCGGGGATAACAGGCTGATACCGCCCAAGAGTTCACATCGACGGCGGTGTTTGGCACCTCGATGTCGGCTCATCACATCCTGGGGCTGAAGCCGGTCCCAAGGGTATGGCTGTTCGCCATTTAAAGTGGTACGCGAGCTGGGTTTAGAACGTCGTGAGACAGTTCGGTCCCTATCTGCCGTGGGCGTTGGAAATTTGAGAAGAGTTGCTCCTAGTACGAGAGGACCGGAGTGAACGAACCTCTGGTGTTCGGGTTGTCACGCCAGTGGCATTGCCCGGTAGCTATGTTCGGACGGGATAACCGCTGAAAGCATCTAAGCGGGAAGCCTCCTTCAAGATTAGATTTCCCTGACTCCTTGAGAGTCCTAAAGGGCCGTGGAAGACTACCACGTTGATAGGCTGGGTGTGGAAGCGTTGTGAGGCGTTGAGCTAACCAGTACTAATTGCCCGTGCGGCTTGACCATACAACAGAGATGGTTACTAACGACTAGCTAAGCTAGCGGATTGTGGAATGAAAGACACACAATGATCGCTTGCGGTGTATTACTACAGATTGTTTTACCGACTTATTTGGGGTTATCGCCGGTCAACAGACCGAGGCAAACAGCGATAACACGGCAGGCCAAGCAGATTGCTTATAAGACCAACGCCAACCCAAGCCAGTTTGCCTGACGACAATAGAGTTGTGGAACCACCTGATCCCTTGCCGAACTCAGAAGTGAAACGCAACATCGCCGATGGTAGTGTGGGGCTTCCCCATGTGAGAGTAGGTCATCGTCAGGCTTCTAATCCGAAAAGGGCCACCCAATAGGGTGGCCCTTTTTTTATGTACAAAAAATTGAATGCATAAAAAAATAAACACAGAGAATAAAAAAATAAATTCAAAATACAGAAAAAATAAAAAGCCCAATCGAATTTTTACTCGCAACACTCCCGCCGAAAAATCCAACTCGGTAAAAGCCAATGAAAAAAGCGCAGGCTCTAAAAAGCTCCGAGGAGCCTTCCCTCCTATAAATAAAGCACTTTCTTAAATTTTTTCTGTAAGTAAAAAATGGAAATACAAAAAAATAACGCGCTTTATTTAATCTGCACCTCAAGCACCACCAAAAAAACACCTGAAATTAAAAAGTGCTCTTTAACCTAGAAAAATCATTGCGTTGAAAAAAACGGCGCAGAAATACCAATAAAAATACCGGTGATTTTTTGCACGTTTTAATGAACCTGTGCAACCACGGGGCCTGGCGCGGATATACCGCAGTTATGCACAAGTCTATCCAGACTTTCTGTTAATAACGCCAAGCGCTGGAAAGTGGATAAATGGCTGGTGTTTTTTTGCCCGTTGAAAAGAGCCCCGCGGAAACAGGGGCCTGAGCGTGGATATCCCTGAGTTATACACAGCTCTATCCATGGATTCTGTTAGTAACAGCCTGTTAATGGAATGGTCATCAGCAGGAAATAGAAATATGCCTTGGTGCTGTGGGTAACTTGGGGAATGGTACGAATAGGGTAGGTGAGGTATAAAGAGCCTCCACTGAGGAGACTCTTGTCGTGGTTGTGAGGTGCTTAGTTTACTCTTTTATTTTTGAGGGAATTCGGCCGAGGTCATCTTCCATCTCGGTGGCAAGGAAGGACATCACTACCCAGGCTGCGACGTTCTGACGCAGGTTCTCTGGCTTCACCTTATCGAGGGTATCGTTAGGGGTATGGTGATAGTCGAAGTAGTCGGTACCATCCTGGTAGAGACCGAAGGCAGGGACTCCTTCGGCGACAAACACACTACTGTCTGGTCCGCCATAGGATTTGTTATGTCCGCGCTCGATGCCGAGAGGTGCTAGTAATTGCATCATTTGGTCGGCAATATCGAATTTACTCTCAGGCAAACGAGTATCAAATCTCCAGATCTTACCTGCGCCAAAGTCAGACTCAGAGATGGCAATAATATTATCCAACTCGTGACGATGTGCATCTAAATACTGCTTGGCACCGACCAAGCCAATTTCTTCGGCGCCGAAGAGAACTACTCGCAGGGTACGACGAGGACGCTTGGGGAGCTCGGCAATCAGGCGAGCGGTCTCCATTACTATGGCGACTCCGGCGCCATCATCCAGCGCTCCAGTACCTTCATCCCAAGAATCCAAATGGGCGCCAATAATCATGACTTCTTCGGGTTTCTCGCGGCCAGTAATTTCTCCAATAACGTTAAATGATGGGCCATCACTGTGACGCTGATTATCTATATCGAGCTTAACTTCTACCGGCTTGCCACGTTTCAACATGGCTTCTAAAAGGTTGGCATCCGGGGCTGACAGTGCCAGTGCGGGAACTGGGTTTTCGACATCATTAATAGACATCATGCCGGTATGGGCAAAGCGGTCAGAGTCTGTGCCCACGGACCTTAGGAGCAGTGCGGCAGCACCTTTCTCAGCGGCTGCACGCATACCTTTACTGCGCCCTTGCACTGCAGGGCCATAGCCTTCTCCGGTGCGTGCCTTTGCCATACGCTTGTTGATGAAGGCTATTTTCCCTTTTACCTGTTTAGGGGAGGCTTGCAGTAGGGCTTCAACATCGGGAAACTCGACGATTTCCGCAGTAAGGCCATCTTTGGGGGTTGCTACGCTATAGCCCAGGGAAGACACCACCAGTGGTTGGGGGTAGGGCGAAACCACCTGGGCGTGGGCATGTCCACGTGTCCAGCGGGGTACTTCAATTTGCTCTGTATAAACCCGATCGAACCCCAGGGATTTCATTTTTTCCTGGGCCCAAACCACTGCACGCCGATCACCTTCCGTACCTGCGCGACGGGGGCCCACTTCTACCGTCAAGGATTCAACGATGCTATAGGCATCAGAAGAAGCCAGGGCGCGATCACGCAATACTTCTGCCACGGACAGATCTTCCTGGGGTAGTGGCTTCGCCTGGGTGATGCTGATCGCTGTAGTTGCAATAAAGGCCCCAGTGAGGGTCAGTAGTGGTTTAAACATATGTTTATCCTTGATTAAAGCTCGTTGACTCAAGATCTAGGTTGTTTGTTAGGTGTGTTGATAAGTAGCCTACTGCGAATATGCCGCAGTTGTTCCAGCCCCTTCTCGGTAAATAAATAGGGCGGGTGATCACTGGACTCGTGCTCTTCTATTTCGAGACACTTGAGTCGCATTGCTTCCAACTCAGGATCATGGCGCATTGGTATCGCCACTAGGGCACGCCATTCACTCTCGCTAGCCTGGCCGGTGATGGCATCCTCTAGGCCTTTAATAAAGCTGGCTCTGTCCATACGAAATCGCGGAGTGCGCAGATGCATTAATGTCCAGATCACAATGACAAAAGCACAGAAGGACAGCAGCAGAGTGAGGAACAGGGTCACTTTCTAGGGCTCCAGCAGTAATTTTATCGCGATGGTCATAGTAACGAGAATAACTACAGGCTTAATCAGTTTGGCTCCATGGGAAATAACCAGGTTAGATCCTAATCTTGCACCGATAATCTGGGTGCCCGCCATAGTGATACCGACTATCAGTGAAAAGTATCCGCCCAGTATAAATATAACCAGTGAGGTGATATTGGTGGCCAATACCAGCGGTTTGCTTGATGCCGTGGCTTTGCGCATGTTGTAACCCAGTAGAGCGGCGAATGCCAGGGCATAGAAGGCCCCTATTCCAGGACCAAAAAAACCTCCATAAAAACCAATCCCACCACCAATCAGAATGTTAAATAGCCCAGGGCTTATTCTGGATTTAGAGTCAATATCAGAAATTCGCGGCGAAAATGCGAAGTAGAGGGCGATGACGATAATTAATATAGGCAGTAGTGTATCGAGTATGTCTCCCCCGACTTTGGTGACTGCCCAGGTACCCAGGGCGGAACCAAAAAAGGCTGCTATCAAGCCCGGCCACAGGGGTTTCAGTTGTAAGTGCCCTTTTCGAAAGTAGTTGAAGCTGGATGAGAGAGTACCGAAAACGGCCTGGAATTTATTCGTGCCGAGGGCATCTAGGGGGGGGAGGCCAGCCCATAAGAGTGTGGGCAGGGTTAGTAGGCCTCCGCCGCCGGAGATAGCGTTGATAAAGCCAGCGGTGAAAGCCACCGCGGCGAGTATCAAATATGTGCTAAGGGTTAAATTGCTACTGAATTCTATCACGGGAGGAATCACTGCCCTCCAAGAGATCGGTTTGCATATTGTGGTGAAACCCCCGGTATTTACTGAAGCGACGCTGGATTTCCGTCATATCCTCTTCCAGGTTTCCCGTGGGATGGTAGAGGGAGTCCAGGCAGAAACGCTTGCGAGAAAAGTCCCAGGCAACCAGTAAAATTGGTACCTCGGCAGCATAAGCAATTCGCAGGAAGCCACTTTTCCACTTAGTGACTTTCTTGCGAGTTCCCTCGGGAGTTATGCCGACCCACATTTTTTCGTTATTGCGGTATTGCCTAGCTACCTGTTTGGCGATGCCCCCTGCAGAACCACGATTGGTGGGCACGCCACCGAGCCACATAAAGAGATTTTTAAAGGGGAAGAAAAAAGCTTCCTTCTTCATGAGCCAGGAAATTTTCACCCTATAAGCCATGATAAAAGGCATGGCCACGACAAAGTCCCAGTTGGAGGTGTGCGGGGCCAGGGCCACCATCACTTTTTTTTCCGGAGGGAAGGTACCTTCCAGGCGCCATCCCATCAGCCGGATCAGCAGCCTACCAATAGCAGCGGTCAGGCCGTTGCCTAGGCGGGGCATTTCTTCCGGTAATTCTTTCTGCTGACTCATTATTGATCTCTCTGTCTACTGCTCAAACATCCTGGAACTGACAAGCGATTTCAGGAAACGTCCACCCAAGTTAATGCTCGCGGGTGGCGTAGAAGCGAATATCCGGATAACGCTCCTCGGCCAACTGCAAATTCACACGGGTAGGCGCTAGGTAGGTCAGGTGTCCACTGCCATCTATGGCGAGGTTGGTACTCGCTTTGCGTTTAAAGTTTTCCAACTCTTTTACACTCTCGCTTTCCACCCAGCGAGCAGTATTTACATTTACATTTTCATAAATGGCTTCCACCTTATATTCGTCCTTGAGGCGATAGGCGACCACTTCAAACTGCAGGACACCGACGGCGCCGACAATAATGTCGTTGTTATCCAGTGGAAAAAATACCTGGGTAGAGCCCTCTTCGGAGAGCTGCTGCAAGCCCTTTTGCAGTTGCTTTAGTTTTAAAGGATCTTTCAGGCGAATACGACGGAATAACTCCGGGGCGAAATTGGGAATGCCGGTAAACTTTAGAGACTCACCTTCAGTAAAGGCATCTCCGATCTGGATAGTGCCATGGTTGTGCAGGCCGATAATATCGCCGGCAATAGCCTCTTCCACGTGGGTTCGGTCGCCAGCCATAAATGTTACGGCGTCGGCAATTTTTATATCTTTGCCGATGCGTACATGTTTCATTTTCATGCCGCGGCTATAAGTACCGGAACAGACGCGCATAAAGGCAATACGGTCGCGGTGTTTGGGGTCCATATTGGCCTGAATCTTAAACACAAAACCGGAGAACTTTTCTTCGTTTGGCTCTACCTGGCGCTCCTGGGTGGCGCGAGGCTGAGGGCCCGGGGCCCATTCGACAAATCCATCGAGCATTTCACGTACGCCAAAATTACCAAGTGCTGTGCCGAAAAATACCGGAGTCAGTTCGCCAGCTAAATAAGCTTCCAGATTGAATTCGTGGGTAGCGCCGCGTACCAGTTCGATTTCTTCGCGGATGTCCTCGGCATATTCGCCGAGTAGCTCATCGGCCTCAGCGGAGTCGAGCCCTTTGATCTGGATATCGTCGGGAATTGTGTGACCCTGGCCTTGAGTAAATACGTGAATTGTATCGGTGTAGAGGTTGTATACCCCTTTAAAATTTTTACCGGAGCTCAGTGGCCAATTGATGGGGGCGGCTTGGATATTCAAGACTTCTTCAATTTCATCCATCACTTCGATGGGGTCGCGAATATCCCGATCCAGTTTGTTGATAAAGGAGAGAATCGGCGTGGTACGCAGTCGGCACACATTCATCAATTTGATGGTGCGGTCTTCGACACCCTTGGCGCCATCGATCACCATCAGTGCAGAGTCGACCGCAGTGAGTACCCGGTAGGTGTCTTCGGAGAAGTCTTCGTGCCCGGGGGTGTCGAGCAGGTTAACCGTGCGCTCCTTGTAGGGAAACTGCATCACCGAGGAGGTGACGGAGATACCCCTTTCTTGTTCCATGGTCATCCAGTCGGAGCGCGCGTGGGGACCTTTTTTCCCTTTAACCGAACCTGCCAGCTGAATGGCATTTCCGAATAAAAGTAGCTTTTCGGTCACGGTTGTTTTACCGGCGTCCGGGTGGGAAATGATAGCGAAGGTGCGGCGGCCGGCGTAGCCCGCCAGGGAAGAACTCTGGCCCATATTTTAAGATTCGATCACTCGATATTCGGAATAAAAACAGGTCTGCATTATACACGCCGGCGCTGATACAAGGGTGGGGTATACTGCGAAATTGGCCTCTGAAATTGGGGCATAAAAACCATTTCGGCAGTGTCAATAGGCGGAGCTGCCAGCACTGCTGGCACTCCAGAACATCTTTTTGAATAAATTCGACTTTTCAGTCGAGTCAAGGTCATCACAAAGAACAGTGACTAAGCATGGGGCTGCAGAAGTGGCTCGGGTGCTGGAAAACCATGGGGGAAGTATGAGTCAGGAACCATTACAGCGAGTGCGGGAGGAGTTGCGGCGACAGGGCGTGGAGGCTTTCCTGGTTCCCCGCGCCGATGAGTATCAGAATGAATATGTGCCCGCAGCAGATGAGCGTTTGGCCTGGATTACTGGCTTTACTGGATCTGCGGGCATGGCGGTGATTGGCCTGGATAAAGCTGCTCTTTTTGTAGATGGTCGCTATACCCTGCAAGGCCAGCAGCAATTGGGAGACCTGCCCATAGCCCTGGAGGATCTAAATAGCCAGGTTATTGCCCGTTGGGTGGGTGATCAGCTGCGCTCGGGTCAGTCTCTGGGCTTTGATCCTCGCCTGCATACGGAGCCGGGGTTGGCGCTGTTGAAAGAGTATTTGGCTGAACGAGATATTGCTCTAAAGCCCTTGGAGCACAATCCCATTGATACGATTTGGCTCGACCGGCCAGCATCTCCCTGTGGCCAAGCCTGCCCCCACCCCTATGTGTTTACTGGTGAGCACTCCAGTGAAAAGCGCCAGCGCATCGCCACTCTTCTCGCCGAAAAGCGTGTAGATGCTCTGTGGCTGGCAAATCCCGAGAGCTGTGCCTGGCTGTTCAATATTCGTGGAGACGACATTCCCCATTTACCTGTAGCACTATCCAGTGGAGTGCTCTTCAGAGACGGCAGCGCAATTTTGTATCTGGCCGAACCGGCAGTTGGTGAGGGGCTTTTGGAGCACCTCAATCGGGAAGTGATGGTGGTGACCGAGAAGGGCCAGTTGTTTGAAGGTCTGCGCCGCCGCCACGTGAACAGGATTTGGGTAGACCCCACAATTAGTAACTGTTGGACTCTGCAGCAGCTACGCGCTCTGGATTTGCAATTGCTATTGGAGCGTGATCCTGTGACCCAGGCCAAGGCGTGTAAAAATTCCGTAGAGCTGGCGGGCTCCAGGGCAGCGCATGAGCGCGATGGTGCAGCGCTGTGTGAATTCCTAGCCGAACTGCCCACTGCATTGGCAGAAGGTTTGGATGAACTGGCTGCGGTGAAGCTGCTTTACAGCAAGCGTCAGCAGCGCGAAGGCTTTCGCGGCAATAGCTTTGAAACTATTTCGGGCTATGGTCCCAATGGTGCCATAGTGCACTACCGGGTGAGCGAGGAGTCGAGCTTGCCGATGGCTCCTGAGGGCATTTTCCTGTGCGACTCGGGCGCTCAATATCCCGATGGCACCACGGATGTAACTCGTACAGTGGCCCTGGGAGAAATTCCTGCACTTGCACGAGAGCACTTTACCCGTGTGCTCAAAGGACATATTGCCATCGCTACCCTACGTTTTCCGCAGGGCACCTGTGGAGAGCAGATTGATGCGATTGCACGTAGATCTCTATGGGATGCCGGCTTGGATTACGCCCACGGAACAGGTCATGGTGTTGGTAGTTTCCTAAGTGTGCACGAAGGGCCACAGCGTATCGGCAAAGCGGTTACCAATACCCCGTTACAGCCCGGTATGATTCTCTCCAATGAACCGGGTTTTTATCTCACCGGTCAATACGGTATTCGTATTGAAAATCTGGTGTTTGTAAAAGAGAGTGTGGATTACCAAGGTTTTTTGCAGTTTGAGGAATTAACACTGGCGCCGATCGATCGGAGTCTGATTGATACTACACTTCTCACCGCGCAAGAGCTGCAATGGTTGAACTGTTACCACCAGCGTGTGCGGAAGATCATTACGCCTCTGGTGAATGAAAAAACGGCTTCCTGGTTACAGAAAGCCACCGAGGCTTTGTAATTTGATCGCTGGGAGCCCAGCTCCCAGCATCTCTTTTGCGGCTCTATCAAAATACAGAGTACTATGCGTTTACACCGTAATAATTACTGCACCTCAAATTTGTATCCCGCACCGTAAACTGAATGGATTAATTCCTTATCCGGCAGCAAGGCCGCAATTTTCTTGCGCACTTTTTTTATGTGGCTATCGATAGTTCGATCGCTGATTACCCGGTAGTCGGAATAAATACGATCCATGATTTGTTCTCGGGAAAAAATACGGCCCGGCTCACTGTAGAGAAGCTCGAAGAGATGGAACTCCAGGGCCGTTAAGCCCACGTCTTGGCCCCCGATCAACAGTTGACCGGTGTTGCGCTGCAGCTGGATCTCCCCGAGTTTTTGTTGCTCGGAACTGTGCGTACGACGCAGAACGGCTTTGACCCGCGCCACGATTTCCCTGGGGCTATAGGGTTTACACACATAGTCGTCCGCTCCAATTTCCAAGCCGCGCAAGCGGTCAGCCTCTTCAATTCTGGCGGTCAGCATTATAATCGGTACGCTGCTGTAGCGGCGGATTGCCGTGCAGATCTCCAATCCACCTTTCCCCGGTAACATCAGATCGAGCAAAATCAGGTCCGGGGGGTGGGCCTCAACATGGGGGATGACCTCATTGCCATTAGTGAGTATATCGGCCTGGTAGCCAGCTGCTTCAAGGTAATCCAGCAGCAAGTTGGCCAGTTCTATTTCATCTTCGACAATTAAAATCCTTGCGCCCATTATTCCTACCATTTGATCCTCTCGCTGAGAGGGAGATAAATACTAATTTCCAGGCCGCCCAGGCGAGACGGGCCAGCGGAAATACTGCCCTCGTGGGCTTGGACAATATTCTGGCAAATCGACAGCCCCAGGCCCGCCCCCCCGGTTTCTCGACTGCGCGAGACTTCGGTGCGATAGAGACGATCGAAAAGGTGAGGCATATCTGCACTGGTGACTCCCGGAGAGGAATCAGTAAAGGTGATAATAGCCGTTTGCGCCTCCGCGCGGGCATGTATTTTAAGTTGGCCACCGCTATCGGTATAACGCAAGCTATTGGTGAGGAGGTTGCCAAATAATTGTTGTAGGCGTGCCTCATCAGCGTAAATTAGTTTGTTTTCGGCCAACTCACACTGCAATTGCAAATCGATATTTTTCTCGGCAAAGGCACTGTGAAAATCCTTAACTACCCTGGTCAGCAATGGGCCCAGTGAGAGATCGGATTTGCAATAGTTCAAGGCCCCGGCATCGGATAGCGAAAGCTCATAGAGGTCGTTTATCAAGCGGCTGAGCTGGCGGATTTTATCGTGCAAAATATTGAGATTTTCCGGTGTGGCGGTGCGTACACCATCCTGCAGGGCTTCAATTTGCCCTTTGAGTACTGCCAGTGGAGTGCGCAGCTCATGGGAGATATCGGCCATCCAGCGATTGCGCGCGTGTTCGTTGGCCTCCAGGGTTGCCGCCAAGCGGTTGAAGTCCGCACTCAGCTGGCCAAGTTCGTCGCGCCGCTCGATATCAATTCGGGTTTTATAATCTCCCGAAGTGAGGCGGTGGGTGGCTTCGGCCAGGCGTTGGATAGGGCGTACCAGCTGCCAGGCCAGGGGTATGGCAATGGCTAGGGCAACGAGAAAAGTGGCGATGGAGATCAGCGCAAAAGTGCGGGATAACTCCCGGATAAAACCCTGTTCATAATTATTGGAGAGCTCGGGCGGTGGATTGATAGTGAGGTAGCCAACAGTTTTATCTGCTACTTTAATTGGCTGATAGAGCAATTCTTTTTCCGGTGCTGGTCGACCAATTACGAGTCGCTTTTCACTGTCAAAAAGGCTTAGGCGCGGCCCCAAGCGGTTACCCATAGGCGGGTGATGGCCTGGCCCGAACATGCCTCGCGGTGGTATTCCATCAGGTGGTGGGGGTGGCGGTAAGCGGTCGAAGCGACGAAAGATTGTTTGTCTGTGCAGGTCAATCCACTCGGAGCCATTCGCTTCTAGAGATTTCCAGCTGCCCTTACGACGGTAAAAGCTTTCCAGTGCCTGGACCAGTCCTTCCACATCGCGCAACTCTTGTGCACGCATATAAGCCTGAAAACCGTGGCTGAAACTCCACTGGAAAAAAACAAACATACCACCGACAGTAATCGCCGTGGTGAGTAAAAAAGCCAGGCTGAGTTTGTTGCGAATATTTAACGACATCTTTCTTGCAGTCCTTCCTACGGACAGTGGGTATAGCGGACTCTCCCGTTCCACCATTTTGGGCTTTGCCCGTTCGAATGATTCTCCAAGCGTACACTTACAGCAAAAGGGGAGGCAATCTCAGTGACCAATTACTTACTGTTTATGACCAAGAATACAAAGCAATTCAGGTACTTTGCGAAAAATCGTGCTGAATAAATACAGCGGGAAAACCTCCAGCGGCTTACTGGCTAATGTGCGCTAAATCTTGTGGCTTCTTACTCTCTTCCCTCCTTTCACCCTGAGATAAAGGCGATGTGGAAAAATGGTGCAGGACAAAGTTATCTCTGTTGCGCTGAATAAATAGTGTTGCCAAAACCCGCTTGCCCCCGCGACTCCAGGTACTGTGGTCGTGCGCATTGAGAGTCACTGTGATTTGGTTGAAGCCAGGCTTCAGCAGTTTTTCTGGCAGATGCACGTCGGCGGCGTAGAGGCGCTGTATTTTTTCCCCATTGATGTAGAGGTGTGCGTGCCCTTCGAGGAAACGCTGTGGCTTATTGCTGGCGTAGCGGGGGGATTCCAGTTCGAAGCGGTCGTAACCGATATGTAAATTGAAACCGGACAGGCTATCTCTGCTGATGTCCAGTTCAATTCTCGGTACGGCTATATGCACGGGTATCTCTATGACCGGATGTTGATCGCCGTTGTGACCGGCGTGGGGGTTGGCTTGGGCGGTCAGTGCGGGGCTGCCCGATACCATCAGACCGAAGAGGGAGCCAATAAGAAAATACCCGATTATTTTCATAGAAAGTTCGCCTTTAATGATGCTCGATGTCAGCGCCCAATGGTTGAAGAACACCGGTTTACAATGGTTTGCTCATCCAGTTTTCCGTAAAAGCGTGGTCCAAAAGTGAAAGGGAATGCGGGCACCAATTGGGCGTCATCGCTAAGTGTGACAGTCAAGTGATAATGGTAGCCGCGTTCTTCATCTGTATGGCCGTTGTACTGGTCCAGGTATGCACCACTCTGGGCTGTCAGTTCAGGATCCCAGTAATAGTCCTCGTAAAAAAAGCCGGCCGTAGTATCGAATTCGTTACCGGATAGGGAGGTATAACTGCCGTTGGTGGATGGGCCGGTATTGTTGGTATTCGCAACGCCCTTGCTAGTGTCGTATTCGTCAACCAATAGGCATGAGCGCTCGCCGGCGACGCCACAACCGGTTTCTGAGCTGGGATCCTCGTAGTCGCGTATCGCCCAACTGCTTGTTGCCAATTGTCCGTCGCCTTCCCAGGGCCCGTAAATCGGGTAGCCGTCGGCGGTATAACCATAAATTGGTGAGTGGGCATCACCTACATCCCCCACCAGATTTGCCAGGCAGTCGCTGTAGAAATGATGATGGTAATCACCGTTGGCGGCATGACCACCACAGACATCCACATCATAGACTTCGGCCAGAGGGGCTAGGGTGTGCCAGGTGTTGTTGACAGACTGGCCGTCGCTCCACTGATAGATAGAGGTGCCATTTACCCAGTAGCCCTGCACGCCGAGGCTAGTTTCACAGTCTTCTGTTGCAGCTTCCGGGGATTTGGGGATGTAGCCCTGATGCGAGACATTCTCCGGGCAGACGGGGCCGGGGGGCCAGAAGCCATAGCCTGCTTCGGCACCACAGGAGGCGTTGCTGCGATAACCGATATCCTGACCAAAACTGATGAAGTCACCCACTTGCACATTGGGGCTGCCGTTTAGGAAATCACTGTTAACCTTGGGGCGGGTGAGCAGGGCACTGAGGATATTTTCGGTGATCAGAATTTCGTAGTTGGGAATTCCGCTTGCGGATACCCGGGTGTATTCCTTGCCGCTTACAGTAACGGATTCAACACTCTGCACATTGACCAGAGCTTGCTCATTACTGTTGTTCTCGTAGATATAGGGCGCGCGCTCTCCGGTGGTATTGACGACCCAGACCCCGGTGTCTTCCGTACTGCTGTCGCTTCCCCCAGTGTCTTCGTCCCCATTGCGGTCATCACCGCTGTTGCTGCCGGTTGAGGAATCACTGCCCTCGCTGCTGATTTCTGTATCAGAGGAAGAACTCCCTCCGCCACCGCATCCCTGTAAGGCACCGGTGATCAGTGTAAGGGCGATGGCGCAGGATAAAAGCGAGCGCTGGTCCGGGAGGAGCATTTCTATTCTTTTCATGGGTAACCCTGACATCTAGGGAGAAGCCACCTGAAAGTACTGAAGAAAAGAGGACAAAATATGGACAATATGGGGGCTTGCGCAGCTGGTTTTCCCGATGAGAAATGCCTTTCACTATTGCACTAAAACAGACCATTGCGTGAAAGCGGCTATGTCTGCAAAAACCTTTCTCCCCAATGGGTATGGGGAAGTCATTCATTCCCCCTTTGCCGATTTTTTAACGTGATGAAAAAATATGATGTCGCTCTCTGGCAGAGATCGACACTGTTAAATTTTGCAAAGTTTGCCTTGGGGAATAGTCTTCAAGCGTAGTGACAGTTGTGGGGGTGAGATTGCCAACCACGCTGTGGGGGAATCCCGCAGCGCGGTTTAATTGCAGCAGCGCTTAAAAATAAATGCAAAACCTTAAGGTGTTTCGGCTTACCTTGGTGGGGGTCTCGGCGGAGTACCGCCCCCGACCTCATCGGAACAGACACTGACGATCGTCTGGCTATCAAGCTTACCGTAGAAGCGCGGCCCGAAGGTATAGGGAAAGGCTGGAATAAGCTGCCCGTCTTCGGCCTGGGTCACGGTGAGGTGATAATGGTAACCGCGTTCACTATCGCTGTGACCGTTGTATTGATCCAGATGGGCACCGCCGAGCGCAGTAAGGACGCTATCCCAATAATAATCCTCATAGAAAAAACCAGACCTGGTAATAAACGTATTACCCGATAGAGAAGTGAAAACATCACTGGTGCTGGGACCTCTATTGTTTAGTACTTCAGTGCCTTTAGTAAGATCGTACTCATCGATCAACAAGCAGCTGCGCTCCCCGGCTATGCCGCAACCACTCGGTGCGCTGGGGTCGTCGTAATTGCGAATGGCCCAGCTGCTTATGGCCAGTTCTCCATCGGCTTCCCAGGGGCCGTAGATGGGATAGCCATCGGCGGTAAAGCCGTAAATCGGGGAGTGAGTACCGCCTGAGTCCCCAACCAGATCCGCCAGGCAGCCGCTGTAAAAATGGTGATGGTAATCCCCTCTAGCCGCATGGCCTCCGCAGATATCTACATCGTACTTTTCTGCCACCGGTGCCAAGGTGTGCCAAGTGCCATCCACTACCTGGCCATCGCTCCACTGATAGATGGAAGTGCCGTTGACCCAGTAGCCCTGTGCTCCAAGCCCGCTTTCACAGTTTTCATCGGACATTTCTGGTGCCAGTGGGAAGTAGCCTTGGTGAGAGACGTTCTCAGGGCACACGGGACCGGGAGGCCAGTAGCCGTATCCCGCACTCGTAGCACAACTCTGAGTGTTACTGCGGTAGCCGATATCCTGGCCAAAGCTGACGACATCGCCAACCTGTACAATGGGGCTACCGCTGACGAAATCAGTGGCGGCCTTGGGGCGATTGATCAGCCAACCGTATAGGTTGTCGGTGATTTCGGTTTCGTAATCGGGGATACCTGTCGCCGTTACCAGAGTGTAATCTTTGCCGTCCACCATGACTGACTCCACACTCTGGATGTTCACCAATACCTGTTCGTTGCTATCGCTTTCGTAGATATAGGGTGCGCGGACGCCAGTGGTGTTCAGAATCCAGGGCTCGTGGTTCCCGTTGTTACCGCCGCCATTATCTCCGGAATCATCTTTTGGAGGGGGATCGGGGTCGTCCTGATCGCAGCCCATTAGGCTTGTTGAAACCAGGGTCGAGAGTAGAGCTGACAGGACTGTGTTGCGCCACAGTTGCCAGCGAAGCGATGCACTTTCCTTTTCTTGCATAAATCACCGTCCTTGCTGCGGAGTAAGTAGGCGTGACCGGACTCTGGGTTCGGCCACGGCTGAAACTAACGTGCAAAGTGGGAAGTAATATGCAAGCTCACTAGTGTGGCGGATAATTCATTATGAAGTGCGGCAGAGCCAAATACAGCGCTGTAAAGTTGAACAAGAGGCAGCCTCATGGACGGGAGAGTTGCGCAATGAGGCTGTCGCTTGTGTTTTCCTGAACTGAAATTAACTGGCCGATAGGGGTTCTGTTGTGTCGACTTCCGCACTGCGCTTGCTGGTATCGTGGCGCAGCCACCACCAGGATAGGGCGCCGAGCAACAGGTTGGATGCGGCGGTAGCAGCAAACAATCCGGTCATGCCCCAGAAATAGTTGCCGACCCACGCTAGGGGGAGATAGATACCGAGTACCCGCAGGAACGAGATCATGGTTGCAGGCAATGGCCGACCCAGGCCGTTGAAGGCGGCATTGGCCGACATTACAAAACCGTAACCGGCATAGCTAAACGGCACCAGGCTCAGGTAGGCGACAGCCACGGCGATAACTTCTGGGGAGTCGCTGAACAAGCGCACTACTGGCTCGCCGATCAAATAAAGCAGTACCGCCAACCCCGTCCCCAGTATCAGGCAGAAGCGCGCCAGTACACTGACGGTTTCCCGCAGCCGGTCGGTGTTGCCGGCCCCGGCGTTTTGTCCCATAAAGGGGCCGACGACTGCAGAAAGTGCATAAAAAATAATCAGGGCAACTGGCTCGATACGCAGGGCCACGCCGAGTCCGGCCACGGCCTCGTCGCCGTGTACGGCCACCAGTGCTACTACAACACCACCGGCCATGGGGATAATGACATTGGTGAGTACCGCCGGCAGCCCCACGGCGAGGACTTTGCGCCAGGATTCGACTAGGGTACCGAAGTGCCATTGGGGCGCGGCCACAAGATTTTCCCGGCGGATCAAATAATAGAAGGCGAAGAAGAAACTGATGGCGCGCACGATGACAGTGGCGATCGCTGCACCCTGTAATTCCAGCCGGGGAAACCCTAGCAGGCCGAAAATCAGAATAGGATCGAGGATCACATTGAACAGGGCCACCCCCACCATGATTCGACCGGTCAGCGCGCTGTTGCCGATAGCGCGCAGAGCCGAAAGGGCAATGGTGGGGACTATCACGAAGATAGTGCCGATGTACCAGGGCACCATGTAGTCCTCGATCAGTGGCATCAGCTCTTCGCTGGCACCGAGCAGGGAAAACAGGGGGCGAATGCTCAACAGGCCGGCGACAGTAATCAGCAGAGAAATGAGGAGCGCCAATACCGAGGCGTCTGTTACTAATCTGCGCACATTCCCTACATCTCCGGCACCGTAGGCACGGGCTACCGCGGAGGAGGTACCGGCGCCGAGACCAATGGAGAAACTGTTGATGACCATCACAACTGGGAAGGTGAAGCTCATAGCCGCTAGAGGGGCACTGCCCAGCTGTGAGACAAAATAGGTATCCACGATATTGAAGGACATTACCGCGAGGATACCCCACACCATGGGCAGAGCCAGTCTCTGCAGGTGGCCGGAAACCGAGCCTTCTAGGAGTGAGGGACTGCTTTTAGATAGCGACATTCGATAACTCTTTCCAACAAATCGGTGGTTTGGGCAGATTTTCTGATACTGCTCAGGCAATGAAGATATGGTTCGGCAGCATCCCCTGCGGAAAACTGCGTGGGATGGCACGGCGAGAAATTTGGGCCAAAAACGCCCGCTGACTGTTTTAAGCTACGGTTGCGGCTCTGCCAGGGCGAGGCTCATGAGTACAGCATTCTCGCGTTTGCCGTTTTCCGCGGGATAGTAATTCTTGCGCAAGCCATCCTCAGAAAAACCCAGTTTGCGATAGAGTGACTGCGCGGCGAGATTGGAGGCCCGCACCTCCAGCAATAGCCGCCGGATATCTTTGTGTCGCTCGTCGATAAGGCGGCGCAACAGCGTTTCCGCCAAGCCATGCCGGCGCCACTGGGGTACCACGGCCACATCGAGAATTTCCGCTTCGTCAAACAGCTGGCTGATTACACAGCAGGCGACAGTCTCACTGCCGCTGTTGAGTAGCCAGCACTGGTGCCCGGCTTTTAGGCTCTGCAGATATTGTGTCTCACTCCAGGGGTGGCTGTGGGCACTGAGCGCCAGATTGGCCAGAGCGGCACAGTCAGTCTCCTCGGCGAGACGTAAATCCAATTTGGTGTTGGACAACATCATTGAGCGCGGGTCTCTGCGGGATAGGCTTTGCGCAGCAGCTGCCAGAGTTCGCGCTTGCGTTGCGGCTGTTGTAGCAGTTGCGACAGACTGGGCATGGGCAGGATGCGTATACCATCCCAGTGGTTAATATCGCTTTCCAGGGGCTGAGGTGTACAGAATTCCTGTGCTTCTTGCCCCATCAACCAGATCGACAGCACTGGATAGCGCGAGCAGGAGGCCTCCAGCCAACTGGAAAAGGTATCGCGGGCCTCCGAGGCGTCTGCCGCCGGGCCGAAGCGGTTTTCTGCCATTGGCCAATGCAGACGCTCTTGCTGACGCGGTAGCTCGTGCCAGTTAAGCGCTCGAACGATATTGCCGAACAGAGACTCTAGTGGCAGTGCGGCACCGGGCTCGTGGCTGTCTACTGCCAGCAGGGTTTCGCCAAGACGCCAGCAGTTGAGTACAAAGGGTTTCACTTGCTGGCTCGGCGCCGCCACCGGTATGGCAATAGTAGGTTTTACCGGAGCCTGTGCTTTTGTCGCGCTAGTTAGTGCGTTGATCTCGGCCGCGACAGTATCACGCTCCTTGGTTGCCGGTGCGTCAACAATCTGTGCCGCAGACTGCGGCAGGGGGTTGCTAGCTAATGGCAGCGGTTGGTCAGTAGCGGCATCCGGCTCCGCCGGCGGCAGCTTGGCCTGGCGGGGCTCGGGAGCGAGCGGTAATACAAAGCGCGGCACATAGCTGGCTATACCCAGTACCGACAGATATTCCGCTCGCTGCAGCTCGTTCACTTACACGCCCTGTTTCTTACTCTCACTGATGGCGAGCAAGTTTAACGCATCCATGTAGGCTTGTGCCGAGGCAATCAAAATATCGGTATCGGCGCCAACACCATTGACAAGACGGCCATCTCTCTCCAATCGCACGGTGACAGAGCCCTGGGAATCTGTTCCCTGAGTGACGGCGTTGACGGAATACAGTTTTAAGTCTGCGCCACTATCTACGATATGCTCGATAGCTTTGAAAGTGGCATCTACCGGTCCGCCGCCTTGAGCCTCAGTCTGGTGGGGCACACCATCGATGGATAGTTCGATAAAGGCTTGTGGCGCACTGCCGATTTTAGTGCGTACGTCCAGATCGAGCAGCCTGAAGCGCTCGGCGGGTTCCTCGCGCAGGGCCACCAGAGAGTGCAGGTCCTCGTCGAAAATTTCGTGCTTCTTATCGGCCAGTTCCTTAAAGCGCTGGAATACCAGTTGGAACTCTTCGCCATCGCTAAAGGCGATGCCCAGCTCCTCATAGCGGGCACGTACCGCGGCCCTGCCGGAATGTTTACCGAGCACTAGGCGGTTTTGCCCCCAACCCACATCTTCGGCACGCATGATTTCGTAGGTTTCGCGGTGTTTGAGTACCCCGTCCTGATGGATGCCGGACTCATGGGCGAAGGCGTTGGCACCGACAATGGCCTTGTTGGGTTGTACCGGGAAGCCGGTTACCGACGAGACCATGCGTGAGGTGGGCACAATATGGCTGGTGTCGATGCCGGTGTGTACCGGGTAGAGATCCTGGCGGGTCTGTACCGCCATCACGATTTCTTCCAAAGAGGCGTTACCGGCGCGCTCACCCAAGCCGTTGATGGTGCACTCTACCTGGCGTACGCCGTTCATAACGGCGGACAGGGAGTTGGCCACCGCCAGACCCAGGTCGTTGTGACAGTGGGTAGAAAAGATGGCTTTGTCGGAGTTGGGGACACTCTCGATAACCCGGCGGAACATGGCACCGTACTCGCCCGGTTCACCATAACCGACAGTATCGGGGATATTGATAGTACCGGCACCGGCGGCGATCACCGCCTCGATAATGCGATACATAAACTCCGGTTCAGAACGACTGCCATCCTCCAGGGAGAATTCAACATCGTCGGTAAACTGGCGCGCGGTCTTTACGGCTTTCACCGCTTGCTGCAGCACATCCTCCGGATCCATCTGCAGCTTGTATTGCATATGAATTGGGGAGGTGGCGATAAATGTGTGAATACGCGAGGCGTTGGCTTTTTTCAGGGCCTCTCCGGCGCGCACTATATCGGCGTTGACGGCGCGCGCGAGGCTGCAGATACGAGACTCGCTCACGGCTTCGGCAACCGCCTGAACAGCTTCAAAATCTCCGGGGCTGGCAATGGCGAAGCCAGCTTCAATCACATCTACACGCATGCGTTCCAGCATACGGGCTATGCGCACCTTCTCCTCTTTGGTCATAGAGGCGCCGGGACTCTGCTCTCCATCGCGCAGAGTGGTATCAAAAATGACTAACTTATCTTTTTTGGTGCTCATTTCTGTTTTTTCTCCTTATTTGTTTCGAGGCTAAACAAGGGGCTTCGCCGCTGTCTACGCAACGTCCAAATAAAGTTGGGAATTCTGTTGAGGGTGGGGGGGAGAAAAATTATATGCCGCGCAAGGGCAGTCGTAGCGAGGAAGCTAGGGCGAAATGGCGAGGCTGAAAAGTACAGTTGTCAGTCTTCATGTGTGGCGATACCGGCAGCGGACTGGATTTCGCATATTATGGAGGTCATTTAAGCTTGAGGTCAATGCTCATCCTAAATATTCATTTAAATTGTTTTTTGTTGGTGGTTGCGTCCTAATGTTTGCCCTATTTGTTGGCTTTTTTTCTCTCTTGGGGTGTTTACCCCAAGGGTGAAGGCTCCCGGGGGCGATGAGGAAAATATTGTTTCTACTTTGCGGCACCTTTGGGGCTGCTACCTTCCAGCTTGTGAAGAAATTGCCAGAGGTCACCGTGAAGCTGTTTCACCTCAGTACGAGTAATGGCTGAGTTTTGGATGCTTTGCTGCACCCACTGCTTGGCTCGGGGCTTTAATGCCAGACCAGCACTGGTGGCCGCCACTAGGGTGACCCGTTCATCCCCTGGAGCGCGTTTTCTCTCTACCAGTCCATGTTCCTGCATGCGCTTCAATAGGGGGGTGAGAGTGCCGGAATCGAGCATCAAGCGCTGCCCGAGAGCTCGGAGGCTTCTCTCATTATCCTTTCCGTCTTTTTCGACTTCGCAGTTTTCATCTTCACGTGCCCACTCCCAGAGCACCATCAACACAAGGTACTGGGGGTAGGTGATGCCCAGGTCTTGCAGCATGGGCTGATAGGCTTTCGTCATAGCCCTGGAGGCAGCGTAGAGGGCAAAACAGAGCTGGCGGTTGAGAGCCAGCTCGGAATCTTCGTCGCAAATCACAGTTACAACATCCGTTCGATTTCTTCCTGCAGGGACTCAGGGGTGTCTTTTGGGGCGTAGCGTTTAATTTCCTTGCCATCCTTACTGATCAGAAATTTGGTGAAGTTCCACTTGATGCCTTCGGTGCCAAGGAGGCCCGGTGCTCTTTTCTTCAGCTCCACAAACAGTGGGTGAGCCGTGGGGCCATTGACATCGAGTTTGGCGTAAACGGGAAAGCTGACGCCAAAATTCAGTTCACAGAACTCTTGGATTTCATCGTCACTGCCGGGTTCCTGTTTGCCGAACTGGTTACAGGGGAAGCCAAGCACGGTTAGGCCGCGGTCTTTATATTGATCGTAGAGGGCTTCGAGTCCTTTGTACTGCTTGGTGAATCCACACTTGCTGGCAGTGTTTACCACAAGGATCAGTTTGCCCTTGTAGTCCTCAAGGGAAGTGGTTTCGCCGCTGGCGGTCTTTACGGGGATTGAGTAAAGGTCTGTCATGGTGTGCTCCGCTTTTTAAGTTGTGCACAATTTAATTGTGGGCAATGTAAAAAGCAAGACTTTTTCAACTCAATGAATATAGGTGAGTTTAAGCATGGGGTTTATTATGAGAATGATTATCAATAATATTGTGCGCTCCATAACGAATATTGTTTGTAGTAACTGAAAAGGACACTCCATGCGCCTTTCCCACCATCTGGCTCGCTTGTTTTTAGCGTTGCTGGCCATTTCGATTATCCCCGCCCAGGCCCAGCAAGGGGGGCTCTCAGATCAGGAACTGCGCCAGTTGATGCAAATGGCGGAGTATATTGGCGTTGATTACCCGGAGGCTGTGGCCGGAGGCAAGATCATCAATGCTGACGAATTTGCTGAAATGGAGGAGTTCGCCGGGCTGCTGATCGACCGTGGGCAGCAGCTAAAAGATTCCACCGAGGCCAGTGTTATTCGCGCAGAGGCCCAGGCCTTACAGGCGGCGATCCAGCGCAAAGCGGATATTGATGAAGTGCAGGTGCACACAGCCAGTTTGCGCCAGGGGTTGCTAGCTATTGCTCCGGCATTATCACTGCCAAGTGGATTAGTCAGTACTGAAGAGACTCTCGCGCTCTATCAGGCCCAGTGTATTGCGTGTCACGGTGTGGAGGGCCACGGCGACGGCCCCCTGGCGGCGAATCTGGAGCCTGCGCCGACTAATTTCCACGAGCGCGAGCGCGCTGTTAATCGTTCTCTGTTGGGGCTTTACGATGCGATCAGCAATGGTATTGATGGCACCGCCATGACTGCTTTTGCTAATCTCACCGAGCAGCAGCGCTGGTCTCTCGCTTTTTACGTGGGTGGCTTGGCATTTGCCGGTGAAAGCGACCCGGCTGCGGAAATGAAACCTACCTTGCAAGATATGGTGATGTATAGCCCACAGGTGCTGCGCAATGATCGTCCGGAAATCTCCTCACAGACGGTGGCGGCACTACGCGCTGATCCGAGTGTGCTATTTACCGCAGAGGCTTCGGTAGGCGGCTCTCCCATTGATGTGGCGCGCACACAGTTACAGGCGTCGCTGCTGGCCTATCAACAGGGCGACTTCGCCAAAGCTCGCACACTGGCTATCAGCGCCTATCTCGATGGTTTTGAGATGGCGGAAAATTCCCTGAATTCTCTGGATGCAGACCTGCGCTTGGCCACTGAGCGTGAGTTGCTGGGATTGCGCGCGCAACTTCATGCCGATAGCGACCCCCAACAGGTTCGGGCGCAGATTGAGACAATCCTGCAGCAACTAGCTCAAGCGGAGTCGCTAATGCAGGAGGGCAACCTGTCTGGTGCTGCTCTATTTATTGCCAGTCTGGTGATTCTTCTGCGTGAAGGGTTGGAGGCGCTATTGGTGGTGATTGCTCTGACTACCATCCTGGTAAAAACTGGCCGTCGCGATGCCCTCAAATTTGTGCATGTGGGCTGGGTCGGTGCCTTTGCTGCCGGCTTTGCCACCTGGATTGCGGCGCAGACACTGATCACCATTAGTGGTGCCGGTCGTGAGGTGATGGAGGGCGTGGCCGCCTTGTTGGCCGCGGTAGTGCTCTTCTATGTGGGCTTCTGGATGCACAGCAAAACACAAGCGGACGAGTGGCAGAAATATATCCGTGAAAGCATCAACCGTAGCCTGAGTACCGGTGCCCTTTGGGGTATTACAGGGCTGGCATTTATCGCAGTTTACCGTGAGATCTTCGAGACCATCCTGTTCTATCAATCTCTACTGGCGCAGACTTCTGCAGGTCATTATGGCACTTTGTGGACAGGGGTTGGCGCTGGTGTAGTTTTACTGGCGGTGATTGGTTTTGCCCTAGTGCGTTACTCGGTAAGCCTGCCGATCGGTAAATTCTTCAGCGTGACCACTTATGTATTGCTGGCACTGTCATTCGTACTTGCAGGCAAGGCGGTTGCCGCGTTGCAGGAGGCGGCCTGGATTGGTATTTCACCGCTGCCGGTGCAGTTTAGCTTCGACTGGCTGGGTATTTACCCAACTTGGCAGGGGATTGGCTTGCAAGCCTTGGTGCTTATCGGAGCGCTTTGGCTGATGAGAAAGGGGAGTGCTTCTACTGAGGCTCCTGCCAAGGTTGCTTAATAAAACGTAGCTTGAAAGTATTGAAAATACCCGCTCCTAGAAGCGGGTATTTTTTTGCTAAAGAAGCCCCACTTAGAATCTGAATATGCCAATTACCCTATTTGGGTGTGGAGTTCGCAGCTGTTGCTGGACTTGAGCGAGATTAAACTCTGAATTTGGGGTTCGAATAAGGCATAGCTTTTACTGGTGGGTTAGTGGCTGCTGGTTAAATCGGTGCATCAGGTATCACTTTGGTTGAGTTGCTCAGCTAAGGCTGATCCGTTTATATCCTTCGCTGCAATAGGCTGCCCTACGCCGATATGTACTTTGGGGAAAAAGCGCATTTTTTTATGATTGGGGTTGCCTGAAACCTCATCGTGCAATCCCTTCAGAGTAAGGGGGAATATGGGGGTGGCTGTATGGGTTAAGACCTCCTTTAGTTGCTTTTGAGCATCAGCAAATTCACTGTCACAGTGATCATTAACGGGAAAGAAGCAGATTAATTCACCATTCCCTACAGCTCGACGTATTTCCGCTGTGAACTTCTCTTTATCTCTTGTCGCGTCGTAAAAAATGGGCGCAAGACTGTGATTGTTAAAAATAAATCGCAGCAAAGGAAATTGATTAAACCCCTGGGGCAGAATAAAGCGAATCGGCCTCAGCAGAGTATCCATAAGCAGTTGGGGCGCCAGCCGGGCTGCTGGACTGCAGACTAGCAATGCAGCTCCTGTGGCGGGAATGTGCTTGAGTTCTCCGTAGGAGGTGCGGGCGAATAGATGCGAGGAAAGCCACACGAGTAAGTGCACAATAAATTCTGGTTGTTTGAAAAACAATAAAGTCATTACTGTACAGTTCACCAGAGCCATCAGGATAAATAGCTGCGGAATTGTAATTTTCAGTACATCGAGGAAAAAAATACTAAGCAGCGAGATCAGTACAATAAATAGGGCGTTTAAAACATTGTTTAGGGATAGGACTTGCGCACGCACAGCGTAGTCGGTCCTGTCTTGCATGATTGTATAAAGCGGTACAATGAAGATACCGCCAAATATACCCAGTAAAGCGGTATATATGAGTACGGCATAAGCGCCATCACTTTGCAGGTATTCGCTGATAGATGCCCCGGACAAGGTGTCAAACTGTGCAGTGGTTATACCGAGGCCCAGCCCACCTAGAGTGATCCCCAAGGCGCCGATAGGTACTATGCCAAATGTGATGCGCCCTCTGGAGAGTGCTTCGCACATCAGGGAGCCCGCCGCCACACCAATGGATAGGCAGCACAGAATAATGGTGATAACTGGCTCGCTCGCGCCTAGTACATTCTTGGTGAGGCTGGGCACCTGTGCTAGATAGGCTGAACTGACCAGCCAGAACCAGGAGCAGGCGAGAATAGCGTAAAAAACTGATGGATTCTTAACCGTTAGCCGCATTATACGCCAAGCTTGGGATATGGGGTTCCAGTCGATGCGTAAGTCTGGGGTCGGGGGGGGTGCTTGTGGGATCATTCGGCTGGCAAGATAGCCTAAGACGGCTATCACAACCATGATGGCTCCCAATTCCTCCAGTCCCGGTTGGCCCGGTTTTGTGTAACCGGCGAGTAGGGTACCGGCAATAGTCCCGACTAACACCCCGGCAAAGGAAGCCATCTGTGCCAATCCATTGCCTCCCATCAACTCGCTGCGCTTGAGGTGTTGGGGTAGTAGGGCATACTGCACAGGGCTGAATATAGCGGTGTGTGTTGCCATTAAAAACAACACAATAAAGTTCAGGATTTGGTTGTTATAAATAAGGCTATAGGCTCCCAGCAAGACAAAAAATATTTCCGCTAACTTCAATATCCTGATAATTCGGCTCTTGTCATATTTATCCGCTAGCTGGCCGGCCGTTACCGAAAAGAGAAAATACGGCAGTATATAAAAGCCCGTTGCGAGATTGATTAAGGCATTGGCCTCGGACTCCGCCAGACGAAATGCCAGCATCACCAGGAGTGCATTTTTGAAAATATTGTCGTTGAAGGCGGCACTGATCAATGAGAGAAACAGTGGCAGGAAGCGGCGCTTGGTAAAAAGGGTGAATTGGTTTTGCTGGGCCATTGGCGCCTTTCTTTAGTTGGGTTGCTTCCCTTGAACAAATCCAGTGACTAAACCATTGTATCAGTGCAAAAGTGAGTAACTAATAGCATAGGGTAAAGCTGAATCAGTGGATGCTTGGAGAGTAGGAGGAACTGCTGCCAACTAGTAGATGGAATCTGGTTTTATAGTGTTGATTGTTATTGTAAAAGAGTAGTTGTGGTTTTTGAGGTCTTTATCCTTAAATGGTGAGGCTGTCTTTGTAGGTTTTCTTTTTAAATATCGTCTTCTTTGTAAATGTTTTTTAAGGTTAATAATGTTCTTCTACTTAACTGGCTTTTTGTCTTCTTGATCTGTAATAGGGCTTGAGTAATGGGAGCGTTCTGATTCCTAAATATGCCCCATAACTGTTTTCTTCTTTTAATGGTTGTACTTGAATGATCTTGCTTGTCAATAAATAGACACAAAAGTTCCTCTTTTTTTATTGCATTTTCTATTTCGTTGAGAAGGTTGATATTCTTTTCTGTTTTTTCTGAATTGTAAATTATAGGTTGTGTGCCCCCCTTGCTAAGGGCAAAGCGTATTAATTTATGGTTGAATAATGATTGCGGTAAGATAAAACGAACGGGGCGCGGTATTATCTCATATAGGATTAGAGGTGCCCGGTAATTCATGGACGTGCAGATGATGAGAGTGGCTCCTTGTTCCGGTATCAGTTTCAAGTTTTCTCCTTGCACTCGAGCCACGACATTTGTATAGGCCCAGGTGGTTAGGTGCACTAACAGCTCGGGTAAATTGAAACAGATAAAAATTAATGCAAGGAGATTTAAAATTGCAAGGAATATTATAAGTTGGGTGATAGATATCTTTGCCGCATCTAGTAATATAATATTGACTATTGAGATTATGACAACGAATAGGGCGTAGGACATGTTATTCAGTGCAAGAATTTGTCCGCGTATTTGCTTTTCTGCCCGGTCTTGAATGATGGTGTAGAGTGGCACGATAAAGATCCCCCCGGAGAAACCCACCAATACTGTGTAGAGCAAAATTGAAACTGCATTGTCGCTCATCATAAATTCAGATATGGAAGCTCCAGATATAGTATGAAAACCTAGTGCGCTAAAACCCAGACCAAGCCCGCCCAGAGTTATTCCAAGGCCACCGATGGGTACTATGCCAAGTGTAATGCGGCCTCGAGATAAGGTATTGCACATAAGGGATCCAAGCGAAATACCAATTGTTAAGCAGCAAATCATCAGGGTAACCACGGGTTCGCTGGCGCCCAGTGTGTTTTTGGTGAAACTGGGAATTTGCGCAATAAAAGTTGTGCTGATTAGCCAAAACCAAGAACAGGCGATGATGGAATAAAAAACCGAAGGGTTCTTCATTGTTTGCTGTAAAATTTTCAGAGTTTGCTTTACTGGGTTCCAATTCACTTTTAAGCGGGGTGACAATGGTGGTGCTGGAGGTATTGCGCGGCTGCTTAAATAACCGAAAACTGCGATACCAGACATGACAAGGCTAAGATATAAAACCCCATGTTGTCCCGGCTTGATAAAATCTGCGAGTAGAGCGCCTACGATTGCACCGCTAAGGCTGCCAGCAAAAATTGCCATTTGTGCCAACCCATTAGCACCCATCAGTTCTTTTCGTTTCAGGTGTTGGGGCATAACTGCATAGCGGGCAGGGCCGTAGAAAGTCTCGTGGGTTGCTAATAGGAATAAAACTAAGAAGCTTAGCATCTTACTGTTGGCATACAGCGCAACAGCCCCCAGAAGTACAATGGGGATTTCTAGCAGCTTAATCAGCCTAATAAATTTGCTTTTATCGAACCTATCTGCCAATTGTCCCGCTGTGATAGAAAACAGGAAAAAAGGTAAAAGATAAAGTGCGGTTGCCAGATTGATCAGAGTATTGGCTTCGTTTTTTGCCAGCTGGAAAGCGAGAATAACTAAGAGAGCATTTCTGAAGATATTGTTGTTGAAATAGACAGTGATCAGAGTAAGGAATAGGGGGAGGAAGCGGCGTTTTCCCAATAGCTGAAACTGATTCTGTCGAGCCATTGCCACTTCCTTACATGAGACAGCCTATATCTGATTGGTTATCAGTCGGGGATTCATATTTGTTGAGTGATGCTGCGAATATTCCTTGTTAGACCCGTATTCGGTCATCGTGCTTTATAAGGTTCTGAAGATGGGGTTACATTGAAGGAAGTTTGGTTAAGCATAGGACAGCAGTAAGACTACAGTAGCCTTGGTCTGGTCAAATATCCTGGCGCGTAAGGGTTTTGATGACAGGGCTGGTGTTATCCCAGCCCCAAAATATGTGTTGATCTATTTTAATTCCCCGCGCAACTCCAGTACCTCATCGTGTAATGCCTCTACCTTGGCTTCAGGCGCTTTAATCGGAGCGCCTGCCACGACACTGACTTTGGACCAGAAGCGCTTTGGCAGGGTGGTGAAGGCGTGTCCACCTTTATGACTGAAGAAGCTGCCCCAAAGTCCGCGTAGGGCCATGGGGATTACTGGCACAGGGGTGCGCGCAAGGATTTTTTCAATGCCGGCTTTAAACGGTTGCATCTCTCCGTCTTTAGTGAGTTGTCCCTCTGGGAAAATACATAGCAGGTCACCATCTTGCAAACCCTGCTCAATGTCCTTGAATGCCTGATCATAGCCTGCAGGATCCCGTGACTTGGAGCAGATGGGAATGGCGCGCCCAGTGCGGAAGATAAAGTGTAGTACCGGGATTTCGTAAATCGGCTTATACATGATAAAGCGTATTGGGCGGCGTACGGCGCCGGCTAACAGTAGGGCATCCACATAACTTACATGGTTACACACGATCAGGGCTGGTCCCTCTGCGGGAATCTGCTCTAACCCTTGATGCTTAACCCGATACATTGTGTGGGAGAGCATCCAGATAAGTAGACGCATCGCGAATTCGGGAACCTTGGTGAATACAAAGATAGCCACGGCGGCGTTCATCAGGGCGATGACCAGGAAAAACTGTAGAATCGTGGCTCCTAGGATATTCAGGAACAAAATACCCAGCAGCGCTGAAACAACCATAAACAGCGCGTTAAGAATATTGTTGACCGAGATAATCTGTGCGCGAATTTCTCGAGGCGATCGGTCTTGCATCATAGCGTAGAGAGGCACAATGTAGAGGCCACCAAAAATACCTAACAATACGATGCAGATAAGAATAGTGAGGGCGCCATCGCTGTTGAAGAAAGCGCTTAAGGTGGGCTCTTGCAGTTCCTGAAAGCCCCCCCCGGCACTGGAAAGGGCGATTCCGGCAATGGTGAGACCGGCGGCACCCAGTGGTACTAGGCCCAATTCGATATGGCCGTTGGATAAACGCTCGCACAGCATGGAGCCCAGGGCAATACCGACTGTAAAGGCACACAACAATAGGGTGACAAGGGATTCATCTCCCCCCAGTACATTATTCGTAAAACTGGGTATCTGCGTCAGATAAGCCGCGCCCAATAGCCAAAACCAGGAGATGCCGATAATGGCATAGAAAATTGATGGGGTTTTGGCAGTAGTGCGCAGGATTTTGTTGGTTTGGGTGATGGGGTTTGGGTTGATATGCAAATTTGGCGAGGGCGCTGGACTTTGAGGAATCCAGCGGCTTGCCAAGTAACCGAATATCGCGGCCCCCATAATAATCAGGCTGAGGTAGAAGAGACCGTGTTCCCCTTGCCCGGTCAGTCCGGCGAGTAGGCCGCCCACAATGGTGCCGGCGAGGATACCAACAAAAGTACCCATCTCTACCAGGGCGTTACCACCGACCAGTTCAGAGCGTTTCAAGGATTGTGGCAGGATGGCGTACTTCACCGGGCCAAAGAAGGCGGACTGCACTCCGAGCAGGAACAAAACGGCAAGGCAGAGCAGATTACTGCCACTATAAAGCGCACCTATACCGAGGGAGCCAATAACGATCTCTCCCAGCTTGATCAGTCTAATTAAGCGGCTCTTATCAAATTTGTCCGCCAACTGACCTGCAGAGGCGGAAAATAGGAAAAACGGCAGAATAAACAGGCCGGCGGCGATATTAATTAGAGCATTGGCTTCGCTTTCCACCAAGCGAAAGGCGATCATCACGATCAACGCATTTTTATATACGTTATCGTTAAAGGCACCTAAAAACTGGGTGATAAAGAAGGGCAGAAAGCGGCGGCTGGCAAGCAGTTGGAACTGGGTGCGATGGGCCATTGGTGGTATCTCTTATGAAAGCACGCCATCCATCTTAAGCTATTGCGGCAAAGATTTGTCCATCCTGTAGTGTTGATGAAATGGATGGTACAAGAATGAGGAAATATTAGGAGAGAGGGAAACTTCGAGGAAAATATTGAGAGAAACCGGCCGCCGGGGCGGCCGGTAGAGCGGAAAGCCGGTAACAGATGGCAGGATTATTGCCAGCGATTACCAGATCTTCACGCGCTCCTCTTTCGGCAGGTACATACCGTCACCTTCTTTAATATCAAAAGCTTCGTAGAAAGCTTCGATATTGGGGAGGACCCCTTTCACTCGGTACTCCGCAGGAGAATGGGTATCCACCTTCATACGGCCGCTCAGAGCTTCATCGCGGATCTTGCTACGCCAAACCTGTGCCCAGCCCATAAATACGCGCTGATCGCCGGTGAAACCGTCGATGACCGGTGCTTCTTTGCCGTTCAGGGACATTTTGTAGGCTTTATAGGCGATGCCGAGGCCGGACAAGTCGCCGATGTTTTCACCCAGAGTCAGCTTGCCGTTGATGTGCTCATCTTCTAAGGGTTCGTAGGCGTCGTATTGGGAGACCAGCTTACTGGTAAGGCTCTCAAAGTTATTGCGGTCAGAGTCAGTCCACCAGTTATTTAGATAGCCCTTGCCATCGAATTTACTGCCCTTGTCATCGAAGCCGTGGCCGATTTCATGGCCGATCACACCACCGATACCGCCGTAGTTCACTGCATCGTCGGCATTCATATTAAAGAATGGTGGTTGCAAAATTGCTGCGGGGAACACGATCTCGTTCATTGCCGGGTTGTAGTAGGCATTCACGGTCTGTGGGCTCATGCCCCACTCACCGCGGTCGATGGGCTTGCCCAGCTTGTTGCGATCATAACTGGCCTCAAACATATTGGCTGCCAGCACATTGCCCACCAGGTTATCGGCATCTACCTTGAGTGCGGAGTAGTCACGCCACTTGTCCGGGTAGCCAATCTTGGTGGTGAAGTTTTCCAGCTTAAACAATGCCTGTTTGCGGGTGTCCTCACCCATCCACTCCAAGGACTCGATGGATTCACGGTAGGCGGCTTTCAGGTTGTCCACCAGCACAGTCATGCGCGCTTTAGCTTCCGGTGGGAAGTACTTTTCAACGTAGCGCTTGCCGACCAGCTCACCCACTGCGCCATTCACAAACTGGGTGCCGCGCTTCCAGCGGGGTTCCATCTGCTCTACGCCGTGGAGTTTGGTGTTGTAAAAATCGAAATGTGCCTGGGCAATCTCACTGTGCATGTAAGGCGCCATGGCGGAAAGTACCTTGACCTTCAGGTAGCGCTTCCAGGTGGCCATATCGGTGTCGACAATGATCTGATTAGCGGCTTCCAGGTACTCGGGCTGGCCCACAATAAAGCTGTCAGCCTTGGCCAGTTTGGCTGCGCTTAGGTAGCTGTTCCAGTCAACTGCGGGCATCAGCTTTTTCAGCTCCGCAGTGGATTTCTTGTTGTAATACTTTTCGGGGTCGCGGTTGTCCAGGCGTGTACGGTGATGCTTGGCGAGGCTCTCTTCCAGCTTGAAGATTTTCTTGGAGAACGCTTCGGCATTATCCAGCTGGCCTAACTTTTGGATTTCTACCAGATACTCTTTATAGGCCTTGCGCAGCCCCTTGCTCTTCTCGGTATCTTCGAAATAGTAGTCGCGGTCCGGCATACCCAGGCCGGCCTGCCACAGGTAGAAAATATAGTTTTCGACCTCTTTCAGGTCTTGGTAGATGCCGCCACCGAAGGGTACGTCGTAGCCGGCGATATCAGCGTAGGCGAAATAGTTAGTCAGATCCTTGCGGGTCTTAATTGCGTCGATTTTGGCGAGTTCGGAGGAGACAGCGGTAATGCCTTTCTTTTCAATCAGCTTTTCATTCATAAAGCTGTTGTAGAGGTCACCGATCTGCTTGGCATCTTTGCTGCTGGCGCCTTTACTGGCCTCCATGATCAGTGTTTTAACTTGTTCTGTGCTTTTGTCTCTCAGGGTTGTAAAGCCGCCCCAGAGGGATTTATCTGCTGGAATTTCGGTGTTCTTTAGCCAGGTGCCGTTTACATAGGCGAAGAAGTCATCCTGTGGGCGAACACTAGTATCCATCGCGGTGAGGTCGATACCGGAAGTGAGCTGCTGCTGTTCAGCAGTGGCCTTATGGTGGCTGGAGCCACTGTGATCGTGGGCGTGGGCTGTTAGTGACAGCTGGGTGCCGGCGAGAATGCCTGCAATAGCGACAGGTAGTAATAGTTTTTTCATTTCGGCTCTTTTGGCTAAATTTTGCACAGTTGTATCAAACGTACATGGTAAAAGGGGACAGTAAGGTTGGGCAAGAGGGCTGCGTTTAGCGGCGGATGGATTGCGGCAGATGGTGGCTTGGCTAATTTGGTTAGGAGTTACAAATTTAGCGAAATTTCTTAGTAAAAAGCCCCACAGAGTGGGGCTTTTGCGAAAGAGTGGGTCAGTCGGGTAGATTGAAGGTAATCGGCAGTGAGAAGCTGAAAGTCTCCTCGCCCAGCTGGGAGGGTACTGCGGGGTATGGCGCCGCTCTCTCTACCGCAGCGCGAGCTTCACGGTTGAGAGTTCCAAAGCGGGATTCTTGCACTGCCTGAATCTCCTCTACTTCGCCGCGGGTGTTAATAACCACATTCAGGCGCACACTACCTTCCTGGCCCCGCTCCTGGGCGCGTTTCGGATAGCGAATATGACGGTAGGTGTGGCGCAGTAGGTTGGAAGTGTAAATTTGGCGAGCCAAGATCATACCGGCGGTTAGGGGGGCCTCTTCTTCCTCCTCAAACTCCTCATCCATTTCTGCCAGCGCTATATCCTCGGGGCCGTTTGCGGCTAGTTGGATAGGCTCGCCGCTACTTTCGTTTTCCTGCTGCAGGGGGGCTTCCTCTGTCTGTGAGAGCCCATCGGTGGCTTCAGTCTGAGCTACCTGCTCTGTGATTTGCTCGGCCACCTCCAACACTTCGGAGCTTGCCGGAGTCAGAGTCATGGTGGGCGGGGCGAGATCCACCTCAACCAGTGTGGGCTTGGATAGCTCCTCCTCTTTCTGTGGTGCCTGCGCCGCCGCCAGGGCTTCCTCTTGGCTAATCAACTTCAACTGCAGCTCGGCGATCCGCTCGCTGCTGGGCTCTAGGCTCTCAAAAGTGGAGCGCAGGGAGTCGGGAATATTTCCGGCAGAGAGCAGTCCGTCACGAAAATCTGTCGAGGGGGGGACAGGGCCGATCCAGGCGCGCAGCAGGGTATTGAAGAAATCCGGATTGGCTATCTCACCGAGGGTAATGCCATTTAGGGAAACCGAGGTGATACCGCTGTCGGCAGCAAAATCGATGGCTAACTGGTCCCCGCGGTGTAGGCGGCCTTTAAACAGGTTGGCGAAGGTCACCATATCCTCCGCCTGACTGCTCAGGGTGTCACCGCGGTTATTGATGGCGATACTTTCCATCCACTGGTTGCGGAAACGGCGCGCGGGCAGGCTTTTGGCGAGCACCCGTACTTCCAGGCGCCGCGGTGTCTCTGGGTTGTAAAGGCCGGCTGAATCACTAGAAAGACTCTCCGAGTAGACAGCGGCTATATAGAGTTCTTTGTTAAATTGTTGTTCGAGCGCAAGGCCATTTAAGAGCGGTGCAGCTGAGGTAGTTACAGCAAATGTTAACACCCAAAGTGAGAAGACAATTTTTATCGATTTCATTGTTCTATGGTGTCTGCATATCCGGACACTCGGGTCCCGGTAATTAAGATTGAGGTGTCCCTCCCCGGTGCACACAAATCAGATGAAATAGTGCGCATTCAAAGTGTGAGTGAGCACACTGTACTCAACACTTCGCCTAACTCTACTGCAACTGGAATGGAGTTCAAGCCTGGAGAGGTTAGAATGCCCCCCTTTGCAGGATCGCGGGTGCCGAGTGGGAAACGATTGTCATAGCCAACGATGTGTGTGGCAGATCGATATCGTTTAGAATCCAGCATCGCCAAGTGGCATCGGCCACACTTTTAGAAAAAATGGAAAAGTTTTCACTAATTTTGCGGTATCTATGGAAACCAAGCCCCTTATTGACTATCCGCGGGAAGCTGTCGATAAGCTTCTTAACGTCATTCATCTGTTTCGAGATATTCGTGCGGCCAGTGAGTGGCAGTACGATGTATTGTTAAAGCGCTCCCGACTTTTGAGTTTGGAACCTGGTGAACAGCTGCTGCGCGCCGGCGACGTGGATCAGTGGGTTTTTTTCCTTTTGCGGGGAGAACTGCAGGTTCAAGTGGAGGGCAATGGGCTTAATGGCGAGCGTCCCCTGGCGGTTATTCGCCCAGGGGAATTATTTGGCGATCTCTCTATGTTGTTGGCAGAGCCTCGTAGCGCGAATATTTTTGCTGCGCACAATAGCCGCGAGACCCAGGTGCTCGGGCTCGATTGCTCCCTGTTTGGGGATCTTGAAGATTTCACTCTGCTGCAGTTGCCAACAAAATTGACGTTTTATCGCAATATGGTGCATTCGCTGCGCTGGAAGTTGGAAGTGTATCGCTCTAAGTACCCCAGCCATCAACTGGCCGACAGCCATCGCAAATTAAAGCTTTACACCGGGCCAAAGAATAGCCGCGAAGAGTTAGTTGCCCTGGCCGAACAGGCAAGGGCTCTGGCCAGAATACTTCTCGATTGGAATGCGGAATTTGGTTCCGGTGAACTGATTGATGATGAGTCAGACATGCTGGGCTTTTTGGAATCGATGCTGTCTTAATTCTCACTAAATGATGCGGTCGGAGTGCCCTGTGAAGACAGTCTGACCGATTTCCCCTCTTTGCTCCACGCGAAGCACCTGTCCCTTCTTATACTCAATTTACTCAGACATCGACTGATGTTACCGGCCCCGCAGCCTTGTCAGCTGGTCTATTTCTCTGAAAATTCAATTTAGGAATACGACTGGGCTGTGTAAAATTTGGCCTACTCAAAACACTGCGCCAGCGTTGCTGCCGGCCGCTTTATTTGTGCCTGACAGGTTTCTATTTATGAGTGCACTGGTATCTATCTGGTCTAACCGAAATTATCGAATCGCATTACTCGTTACCCTACTGGCCCTTGCCTGGCTATTCAGTGGAGTTTTGCTACCTGAAGAGGATAGTGAGAGTGCGAATTCCGCCGAAAAAGCGGGGATTGTTCCCGAGGCGGCGATGCGGGTTCAGGCCCGGCGGATTGAGGCTCAGTCCTACGCGACACGGGTGTTGGTCAATGGGCATACCGAAGCAAATCGCAGCGTGCGCCTGAGAGCGGAACTGGATGGTGTTATAGCCCGGCTGCCAGTGCCAGAGGGAAGCCAAGTACAACAGGGTGAGGTGATCTGTGAAATCGAAGCGGAGGACCGTCTGGAAAAACTGGCCCTGGCCGAAGCCGCGCTCAATAAAGCGCGTCTGGATTATGCTGGCGCTGAGCGGCTAAAAAAGAAAGGCTTGCAGTCCGATACGGCCATGGCTCAGCAGAATGTTGCTCTGGCGCAAGCGCAGGCGGATTTCACCTCGGCCAAGGTGATGGTGGATAACTTGAAAATCCGCGCGCCTTTTGCCGGCGTGGTCAATAAGCGCGCAGTAGAGCTGGGTGATTTTATTCGCCGGGGAGAAGAATGTGCGACCCTGCTGGATTTGGATCCAATTCTGGTAGTTGGTGAGGTCTCCGAGAATCAAGTGGGCAATTTAGTGCCCGCGGGCCCGGCCAGTGCAGAATTACAACGTGGTATTCCGGTTCAGGGTAAATTGCGTTACATCAGCCAGCAGGCTCAAGAGATCACCCGCGCTTACCGTGTCGAGGTGGCAGTGAATAATCCCGGCAACTTGCTGCGCGGTGGTTTAAGTGGTCGCTTGGCTCTGCCCACCGGTGAAATACTGGCACACCATATTAACTCCTCACTACTGACTCTGGATGACAGCGGCACACTGGGTGTGCGGGTGCTCAATGAAAACAATCGGGTCGATTTTATCAATGTCACTTTGGTGGGTGATGGAGACGGGGGTGTTTGGGTCAGTGGCCTGCCGGACCCGGTTACTCTGATCACCGTCGGTCAGGAATATGTGAGCCAGGGCGATATTGTCAAGGTGGAAATGTCACCACCAGAACCTGCACTCAGTGTGCAATCCCAGCCTGTGGATATCACCCCTGAGCCGGTTTCAGTGCCCAGTGCACAGGATGATCAGGAAGGTAACTAGCGATGAAATTATTGGAGAATGCGATTGCGCGCAATCGCAGTGCCATTTGCCTGATGTTGCTGATTGTCTTAGTGGGGCTTGTGGCCCGCGGTGCTATGACAATTGAATCTAGCCCTGAAGTGAATCCGCCATTTGTCATGGTGCAGGTTACCCATGAGGGGATTTCTCCTGAGGATGGCGTGCGCCTTTTGGTGCGCCCCTTGGAGCAGGAAATCCGTGCGGTCGAGGGAGTTGTCGAGGTGATTGCGGTCGCCCGTGAGTCCCTGGCCTATATCGTGGTGGAATTTGACTCCGCAATTGATGTGGATGATGCGGTGGATGATATACGCAACGCGGTGGAGAGGGCCCGTGCAGAGCTGCCAAGGGATGCGGAAGAACCCACCGTTGAGGAGGCATCGGCGCAACCTTTTCCCACCATTGTGGTTACCCTCTCTGGGGAAAAAGTTAGTGAGCGGGTACTGCTCAGTAGTGCCCAGTTACTTAAGCGCAAAATAGAAAATATCAGCGATGTATTGAGCGCAGATCTACACGGCAATCGCGAAGAGGTAGTCGAGGCAACTATTGATCCGGTGCGCCTGGAGCACTATCAGGTGACCAGTGCAGAGCTGATTAACGCGGTGCTGGGTAATAACTTGCTGATTCCCGCAGGAGAATTGGATACAGATCGCGGGCGCTTTTCTGTCAAAGTTCCCGGCCTGATTGAGAGTGCACAGGATGTTTATGAGATCCCGTTAAAGAATTCGGCAGATGGCGTTGTTACCCTGGGTGATGTGACCGATATTCGCCGCACCTTCAAGGATGCTGTGAGTTTTACCAGCATCAACGGTCGCCCCGGTCTCGCTATTAATGTCGAGAAACGCAATGACGCCAGCTCCGTAAATGTGGCAGATCGGGTCAGATCGGTTGTGCAAGAGGAGCTGGGAGCTTTACCCCAAGGCGTAAAAGTGGAGTTTGTTTTTGACCAGTCCAACTTTGCGCGGGATATGGTCAGTGAAATGCAGGGCAATATTCTTACCGCAATGCTGCTGGTAATGATTATTGTGGTGGCTGCCCTGGGTTTCCGCTCAGGCATTCTGGTTGGATTGGGGGTGCCATTCTCGCTGCTGTTCGGTTCTATCGTCACCTGGTATCTGGGGTACTCCTTTAATTTTATGGTGATGTTCGGCATGTTACTGGCCCTCGGTATGCTGATTGATGGTTCCATCGTGATTACCGAATTTGCCGATCGAAAAATGGCAGAGGGTTTGAGTGCTCGTAACGCTTATATCGCATCGGTCAGTCGTATGTTTTGGCCGGTTGTCGCCTCAACGGCAACTACGCTCGCCGCTTTTCTTCCGATAATGCTGTGGCCGGGAGTGGTCGGCGAGTTTATGCGCTACCTGCCGGTGACTGTCTTTGCGGTATTAGCGGGATCACTGCTCTATGCACTGTTTTTTGCACCGGTGCTGGGCGCTTTATTTGGCAAAAGTAATTTAACAGCTTCAACGCGTAGTTACTTAAAGCAGTTAGAGGAGGGGCAGCCCACGCTCCTACCGGGAATTACTGGTTACTATGCCCGCCTCTTGGCTTTTGTCTTGCGTCGCCCAGGGATGGCCTTTACCACCACAATTGTTCTCTTGGTCTGCATATTTATTGCTTTTGGCCGCTTTGGTGCCGGGGTTGAATTTTTCACCGAGACCGAAGAGCAGTACGGCAATGTTGAGATTAGAGCGCAGGGCAATCTCTCCATGGCGGAGAAGAAAGTGCTGGTCGCCCAAGTGGAAAAAGCGGTCCTGAGTATTCCAGAAGTACGTATAGCGCACACGACAATCGGTTCCGGTGGAATTTCCGGTAACTCCGATCGTGCCCCGGACCAGATTGCCAATATGTTGGTGGAGCTGCTGCCGGCTGAAGAGCGCGAGCGGCGCAGCCGGGAAGTTTTCGAAGATATTCGTGCACGCACAGCAAATTTTGCAGGGATCAAGGTTACGGCTAACGTAATGGAAGGCGGCCCGCCAGTTGGCAAAGATATTGTGTTAGAGCTACGCGGGCAGAACTATGAAAAATTATTGGCCGAGACTTGGCGACTACACCGGGCAATGGAAGATGATTTCGGTGGATTACGAGATATTGTCAATACTGCACCACTCCCAGGGATTCAGTGGGAGGTGCGGGTGGATCGTGCCAAGGCCTCCTTGTATGGAGCTGATCTGACTGAAGTAGGACGAGCGGTTCAGCTGGTAACCAATGGTGTGCGAGTGGCTGAATACCGTCCCGATGATACTGATGAAGAGGTGGATATTCGTATTCGTTACCCGCAAAGTGCTCGCGGTATAGCCGCTCTTGATCAACTCAAGGTCAATACTCCGCGCGGTACAGTGCCTATCAGCAGCTTTGTACATACAGTGGCCATGCCGAAAGTAGACAAAATTGAAAGGATCGACGGCATTACCCGCATGCAAGTAAAAGCTGACGCCCAGGAGGGTGTGTTGCCAGACGATAAGGTCAAAGAAATCCGGGCTTGGCTTGAGCAGAATCCGGTAGATCCAAGCGTGGAGTTATTATTTCGCGGTGCGGATGAAGAGCAGAGTGAGTCCTTTCAGTTTCTAGGGGTGGCTTTTCTACTTTCACTGTTTTTGATGTTTATCCTGTTGGTAACCCAATTCAACAGTTTTTATCAGTCATTGCTGATCTTGTCTTCGGTGATTATGTCGACGATTGGTGTGATGTTGGGTTTATTGCTTAGCCAGAGCACCTTCAGTGTCATCATGACTGGAGTGGGGATTGTTGCCCTCGCGGGGATTGTGGTTAACAACAATATTGTTTTGATCGATACCTATAACTTTGTACGTAAAAGTGAGCCTGATCTTAGCCCCGCAGAGGCGGCTCTCAAAGCTTCCACGCAGAGGTTACGCCCGGTATTTCTCACTACTGCGACGACGATTTTAGGTTTGTTGCCGCTAGCCCTAGGTGTGAGTGTCGACATGGTAGGACGAAATGTTGTGGTCGACGGTGTAATCGCATCATTCTGGGTCAAACTGGCCAGTGCTATCGTCTATGGATTGTCCTTCTCCACACTCCTGACGTTACTGGTGACCCCGGTTCTTTTGGTTTTGCCTGGGCATTTGCGCAGCAAACTCTCTTGGAGAAAGTTAGCAGGTCCTCGATTGAGCTAGCAAATTCAGTATTAAATTATTCTTGTGATCACTTTTTGCGGGGCTATAGCCCCCGTTTCTTTATGGTGAATAAGAGGCTTGATTAAAAATTGGAGCAGAATCTGGAGGGAAGGTTGGGAAACAAGTTAGAGACTGGAATATGTCGCTGGCCGGAGGAAATTATCAAACTTAGCCGTGAATTAGCAGGGACAAGTCTACGGCAAGTGATTGGTAGTTTTATCCAGAAGCACCAACTGCCAGCAGATTTTTCTCATGAGATAGAGGCCTATTACTTGCCATTGGCTTTATGGCTCATGAAAAGACACAAGGAAGGGCAGACCCTGGTTGTGGGGATTAGTGGTGGGCAGGGCACTGGCAAGTCAACGTTATCAGACTTTATTTGCCTGATACTGGCGAAACAGGGGTTCAACTGCTGCACTTTTTCTTTGGATGACATTTACCTGACTCATTCCCAGCGGCTGCAGCTCTCCGAAGAGGTTCACCCGCTCTTGCGCACCCGAGGAGTACCGGGCACTCACGATGTTCAATTGGGGTTAGATACTCTGGATGCTCTTTGCAGTGCTGGAGATCAATCACAAGTTTCTCTGCCGCGTTTTGATAAATCCAAAGATGACAGGGTGCCCAGTAACCTTTGGCCTGTGCATAGTGGCAAGGTGGATATTGTATTACTTGAGGGATGGTGTCTCGGCGCTAAGGCATCGATAAAACCAATTCAGCCTATTAATTCATTGGAGAGGTTAGAGGACACTTCCGGCAGCTGGAGACGTTTTATTAATCAGCAATTGGAAGGGATCTATCGCGAACTATTTCAGCGCGTGGATATCATGGTGATGCTGTGTGCTCCTGGAATGGAGTCAATTTTTGAGTGGCGCAAACTACAGGAACAAAAGTTACGTAAACGCACAGGGGCGGGGATGGAGGAGTCTGAGCTGGACCGCTTTATTGAGCACTATGAACGGATAACACGAAATCTGTTAATTGATATGCCTAACTGGGCCGATTGCATTTTGTATTTGGGGGAGGATCACCACATACGCGCGGTCAGTATTGGTGTTCAAATCGGTCAGTGCAAAGGATAGCCCCCGGGCTTGCCGGGGGCGGTTCAGCGAACGCTGTTGTTCCCGCTGAACAAGCTAAGTGAGTTACTTATTACTTAGCCTTGGGCGGACGACCACGGCCGCGCTTTACAGGAGCAGCTTCAGTTGCAGCTGGGGCTGCGGCTTTTTTGGGGCGCCCTGGCTTTTTCTTGGCTGCTTCGCTTTTGGCCGGGCGACCGGGCTTCTTTTTCGCAGTTTCTGCCTTTGGCGGGCGGCCGCGACCGCGTTTTACAGGAGCAGCTTCAGTTGCTGCGGCTTCTGTTTCTGCTTTCTTTGGACGGCCAGGCTTTTTCTTGGCAGCTTCGGTTTTGGCTGGACGACCGGGCTTTTTAGCTTCTTCGGTTTTCTTTGGGCGACCCGGCTTTTTCTTGGGCTCTTCAGTAGTGGCTGCAGCCTTAGGAGGACGGCCTGGCTTCTTCTTAGCTGAGTCAGCTTTGGCTGGGCGACCGGGCTTTTTCTTTACCGCAGCAGCTTTTTTCTTCTCTGCAGTGGCAGCTTTCTTGGCAGCAGCTGCAGCTTTTTTGGCTTCTGCTGTAGCTTGCTTCTTCTCTTCGGTTGCCAGCTTCTTGGCGATAGCGGCTTCTTCTTTAGCGACGACTTTGGCTACTTTAGCTGCAAGCTTGTTTGCAGCTTTAATGCCGGCCAGCTCTTCTTTTGCTTCTGCAGCGGCAGTTTTGGCCTCTGCAGCGGCAGTTTTGGCTGCAGCAGCAGCATCACGCGCTTTTTTCAGCTGGTTTTGCTGGGCCGGGGTTTTCTTCTTAGCGCGGACAGCGGCAACTTTTTCTTGAGTCGCTTTAGCTTTTTCTGCGGTTTTCTTGGCACTGTTTGCCAACTTTTCTACTTTAGCGGTCAGGTCCTTCTCTTGTTTGAGACGGGCACTTTCCAGTTTTGCGGTAAGGGAGCGCAGCTCCGCTTCCAGCTGTGCAACATCGCTAGTGGCGACTGCGGATACTTTTTTTGTAGCCATTTAAATTTCCCTGCAAATGTATTGTTTTGTTAAATGGGGGCATTCCTATCAATTATTCTCAGCCATCTTCCCAGTGAAATGCACTGTCGAAGACGTCTGTTTTCGGCAGAAAACAATTGATAGTGAGTCCCCCCAAGTGAGCGGCGCTAATTGCAGCTTATTTGTATACCTAAATGCAAGTGTTTTATATGGAATTTTGCTATTTCATGTAAAAAAAATCGTTTTTTTTTATATATTTTCAATTTGAGGACCTAAAAAGAGAGTCGTAGTAGGTATTTGCGCAGTAAAGAAGGCTTTTGTTTTACTCTCGTTGCATAAACTGAAAGGTGTAATTGCAAGTGAATAGTTGAGTAATTTCCTATGGTTTATTGATGACTCTCGTTTTTGTATAAGAGATTAAACTGGAGAGCACTTACAGTTCCGATTTAGCGCAAACCCAGGTAGTGGGGTTAGTGTGTTGAGTAAGTAAAGAGTTAACAAAACTTAACGGACTGTTATCGACAAATGCTTAAGCTCGGAGCCTGCGACTATGAATCATTGCAGTCTTTATCAGATGTAACCCTGCCGCGCTGAGTTAATGTGGCTGAATACTGTTTTCACTATAGTGAAAGTGACTCTAACCATGCCTTAAAAGCTCTGGCTTCTTAAGTGGAGTAAAAGTAATGGCAGGCTCTGGAGAAATGCCCACTCTTTTCATGGACTTCTAGTCTGGATGCACTGTCTAACAGAAGAACTTCGAAAGCCGTGGATATTACTATCCTGCACCTGCGAGAGGTTAGTGATGTACAACGCCTTCAAAGTTCAGCTGAGCCGTCGCGGATCAGTAAGGCACTTCTTATACGTGTACATGTAGGCTTTGATGAATAAGATAGCCTCTTTATTTATGGGGATATTACTCTGTTTAGGTGAGTTAAGAGAAAAGCTCGGTGGTTAAGCTGGATATTGGCCAAGAATTTTCCCATTGATGCCAACAGCCGATCTGAATTCTGGTTGAGTTTTGAGTGTTTGTGGCTATCTTGAAATAGTCGTAGGAACTAATCGCTTTGTTGCAGACTAACTCAACTGGTCTGTTAACTAAGTATCAAAAAGTTAGTGGGTATTTGCTGAGTGTTAAAACGCTCAAGAACATTCACTTGGGTAACTGGGATAATGAAGGCTTTAAAGTAAATTCTTTGTTATCTAGTGACAGGTTGAGTCTTTTGTAGAGTCATCACTTCCTGGAGCTAAAAGTATGCTTCCTAAGTAGGCATTGCTATGAATAGCCTTAGGGGGCTCAGTTTAATGCTGGGCAGAGAATTCTAGGTTAACAAGATATTCCCTTGCAGTGGTTTCTGATAGTGATGGCGATTGCGGTGAATTAGCTGAAAGTTTTCAAGCTATCTTAATAGCGCTTGGAGATGGATTCTTCTTTATAAAGAGTTGATAACTTAAGCAGAGACTTTGGTGATAGAGGAAGGAATTGCGGCTCTATCACCGTGTCTTGGTATCTAAAGGTTACAGTGGCCCGTAGGGAAGGTAGCGGTTATTGGAGTGTTGACGAATCCAGAGAAGTTGTTCTTTTTGTAATGGTGCTTTGCGTTGGCGCAGCTCTTTGGCCAGGGGAATGACAGCAGACTCTGCCCCGGCATCCCAGCCGGTCAGTTCCATTTCTGCAAGGGTGAAGAAGCGTATGAGTTGCCATAACTGCTCGTTGTCCCAGTGTTGGCTCTCTTCTAACCATTGCTGTGACGGCAGGCGAATCAGCTTTGAGGCCTTTAAGTCATCTTTATTTAGATTTGCGCTTAGGCTGTTTTCAGAGGCGGCAACACTGATAAGCCTCTGCAATTGATCCCGGTCGAATTCCCACTGGTTTTCTTCTTGCCGGCCACTCACCTGTGGCTCCCAGGCTCCTACACTCATATTCTCTCCTTACTTAGGTACGAGGTTTTCACCATTATACCGAGGTGAACCTACTTCTGTGGGGAGCAATTCCTTAATACTTCGTGGGGTGGAGTAGAGGGAACAACTTCCGTGTGATTGAGATAATATAGAAGAGTTACTTTTTATTGAGGTCCTTATGGAATTTATCTCTAAGGCGTTACCCGCGAGTAAACGGATCGCCCTGGTCGCCCACGACAACCGCAAGGGGACCTTGATACAGTGGTGTCTTCGTCACCGTTATCTTCTGGAGAAGCACAGTCTTCTGGCTACGGGCACAACTGGCGGTAAGATAGAGGAAGCTACCGGTCTCAAAGTAGAGAAGCTATTGAGCGGTCCCCTAGGGGGGGATCAGCAACTTGGAGCCCGAATCAGTGAAGGCAAGGTAGACTTGCTAGTCTTTTTCTGGGACCCCTTTGAGCCTATGCCTCACGATCCAGATGTCAAAGCACTGTTACGTATTGCTGCTGCTTGGAATATACCCGTGGCCTGCAATTCGAGTAGTGCAGACATGATTGTTCAGTCGACCCTAATGGAGCGTGAGTTTGACCGGGAGGTACCGGATTACCAGCGTTATCTGCAGCAGCGATAGTCGGATCTTTCGATCAAAAAATGATCTGATTATTCAGCTGGCTTTCTTAACTTATTGATTTTTAGGGGTTATTTCTATTGGTTATAGGTTGTACTTGCAATGCCTGGCGATTCGCGGCAATCTTGCCCACCAGATGAGACCGGTTAAACCGGCACCCTTGGTATTTGATAACAGCACGGTGTTTTATGAGTAGACGACGCGGAAAGGCCGTAGAAGAAGAGAAGGCGGATATCGACCTAACGCCCATGCTGGACGTAGTGTTCATCATGTTGATCTTCTTTATCGTAACGGCGTCCTTTGTAAAAGAGAAAGCGTTGGACGTAAATGTGCCTGATCCGAACCAGACCCAGGACAACCCGCCTGATTCAGATAAGCAAAACATCCTGCTGGTTGTGAACGCCAACGATGAGATCAGTCTTGCTGGTAGCCGTATTGATAGTCGCGCTGTTCGTGCCCGTATCGCGCAGCTGTATGCCGAGAACCCTCAAGCTATTGTGATTGTACGTGCGCATAACAAGTCGAGTGCGGATACTTATGTACAGATCGCGGATGCTGCTAAGGAAGTGAATCCGGCTATTCAAGTTTCCCTGGTGCCTTTCGAGAAGTAAACCAGAGAGAAGCGAGCGAGCCTTCGCATTGCATAAAAAAAGCCAGCAATATGCTGGCTTTTTTTATGCCTGCTGCTAATTACTGAGACCCCGCAACGGGAGCCTTCAATAGCGCAGGAAAGGCAAACGGTAAAAATTGCTTTTTGCCCGCTCATGGCCGATCCGCCAGTGCCTGCTTTGCTTCCATCCTTCGCTCTACCATTATTGTTGTAAAGAACAGTCGATATCGAGCAGCCCTCACAGATCTCATTCAGCAGGGGATCATTGTGATAGATACCAATCAGAACCTTTATCTCGCAGAACTGAAATGACTGAAAGCCGCTAGCGGTTGAGAGCCGGTCCCTGAAGGATAAGAATTCCAGTAGTGTCAGCGTTTCAAGAATATCCACTTATTGAATCAGCGTGCGGTAAATTTTACCCACTCGCTTAAGGGGATGTAAGGCGCGGTCAACTGAAGAGCCATACCAGGAAGCTCTGTTCATGTAACATCTGCTTAAACCAGAGCTCGAAGCTCTGGTGTTTCACAATAAACAGAGGTTCATCGTGCTTAGAGCCATCTGATAGGGGCTTCTGGCACCCTAGCAGCTCGTCTATTTTCAAGTATGAGCTATAAGTGAGAGTCATTTGGTAAATTCTGGTCGAGTTTTGATCAACGGCGAAATAATGCTCTCTTTAATCTGTAAGGATCAAAACATAACTTTTGCCAAAGTGATTAATATGATCCTCAATATCAGGCCCGGAGCTTTTTGAATGGAAAACCCCGCACAACAATTGCGTATTGATGGCACACGTCTCTGGCAAAGTCTTATGCAAATGGCTGAAATTGGTGCAACTCCTGCTGGGGGTTGTAACCGGCAGGCTCTGACTGATGAGGATCGTAAAGGGCGCGACCTGTTTGTACGCTGGTGCCGGGAAATCGGTTGTGAAATTCGCGTGGATCGCATGGGGAATATCTTTGCTCGCCGTTCCGGTACCGACAATGACCTCCCCGCAGTGATTACAGGATCGCATCTGGATACCCAGCCCACTGGCGGCAAGTTTGATGGAGTTTACGGTGTGCTGGCCGGCCTCGAAGTATTGCGCACCCTTGAGGAGGGTGGGGTTCGAACCAAGGCACCCCTGGAAGTGGTGGTGTGGACTAACGAAGAAGGGGCTCGCTTTTCACCAGCCATGGTCGGATCCGGTGTTTGGGCGGGGGAGTTTAGCCTCGATTATGGCCACAGCCGCATGGATAAATCTGGCATAACCATTGGCCAGGAGCTGGAGCGTATTGGGTATTTAGGTCCTGAACCGGTCCAGCCGGCACCTATCAAAGCGGCCTTTGAGGCGCATATTGAGCAGGGACCTATTCTGGAAAAACAGGATCAAGTGATTGGAGTCGTTACCGGGGTGCAGGGAATCCGCTGGTACGATGTGACCTTCTTTGGTACCCCCTGTCATGCAGGGCCCACCCCAATGGAGGATCGTCGCGACCCTGTCCAGGCCATGGCGTGGCTGTGCGAGAAACTATATGGGGAAGTGAAGGCTTACTCCGAGGATGCCCGGATTACCTGTGGCGACTTGCGTGCAGAACCGGGTAGCCGCAATACCGTACCGGAAAAAGTAGTGCTCGCATTGGATTTACGCCACCCAACACCGGAGGGGCTGGAGCATTTACACCGCACTCTCTACCGGGTAGCCGAGCAGGCGCAAGAGGCCAGCGGTGTTGTCATCGATGTACGCGAAGAGTGGTTCTCACCACCGGTGGCTTTTGATAAAGACTGTATTGAGGCGGTTGACAGTGCGGTACAAAACCTGGGTTATAGCAATCGTAAGATGGTTTCTGGAGCTGGGCACGACTCGGTCTATATCTCGCGGGTTGCACCCGTGTCTATGATTTTCGTTCCCTGTGCCGGGGGGCTTTCACACAATGAAGCAGAGTCGGCTGAGCCAGGCCACTTGGAAGCGGGCTGTAATGTTTTGTTGCACGCCATGTTAAATAGCGCCGAAGCGGGCTGATTATCCTTACTAGCCAATATGCAATAAGAACGCCTGGTAAGCCTAAAAGGTTGGCTGGGTTCCTATCAATAGATTTAGGTTGATCATGAGTGAATTTACCTTGAAGTACCGCAAGGGTAACGGTGGTACAGCTCCACTGACTAACTGGGGAATGGACTCGGAGTACGGCGTATTGCGCGATGTACTCATCGGGCCGGTGGATAACTTCAGCTGGCGAACGGGAAATGCCAGTGCACGCCGAGCTGAACGCTTAGGCATGCAGTTCGATCACAAAGTGGCTGAGATGCAGCATAAAGAAATGCTGGATGCCTATCGCCATGCGGGAGTGACTACCCATTTGATTCCGGCAGACAGCAGCTTGCCCTATCAGATCTACGGACGTGATTCTTCGGTAATGACGCCCTGGGGACCTATTGTTACGCAAATGTTTAGCCCTTGGCGCCGGGGGGAGTGGGCCCCTATCGTTAAGAAGTATGCGGAACTGGATATCCCCATTTATGATGTCATCACCGCCGGCTCTCTGGAAGGTGGTGACTTTATGGTGCTTGAGCCGGGAGTGATTCTGTGCGGTTATTCTGGTGAGCGCACCAGTCCTCAGGGCTTTGCGCAGATGAAGAGCTGGGTAGAGAAGGAGGGTTGGGAGGTAAAGGGCTACCAGTTTGACCCCTTCTTCCTGCATATCGATGTTATGGTGGCAATGCTGGCGGAAAAGCTTGCGGCCATCTGTGTTGATGCCGTCGAGCCGGAGCTGGTGCAGTGGTTTAAGAGTCGCAATATAGAGATTATCGATATTCCTTTCCCGCAAGTACTTGAACTGGGAGTTAATGTGGTGGCCCTGGGGAATGACCGAGTGATGCTACCCAAAGCCAATACTGGCCTCGCGGAGAAGTGTCGGGCTCATGGTCTTGAGGTAATTGATCCGGATATCTCCATGATTACTCCCGGAGGTGGTGGTGTTCACTGTATGTGCCAGCCTCTGCGTAGAGAGTCCGCGCTAAAGCCCTAACAAGTGCCCTGAAAGAATAGCTCGGTGATCTATGAGCCACCGGGTTATTCCCGTCAACGAATGTGGTTGGTTATGAACTCGCCTCTGGGCTTATAGTCGTTAATATGAATCGCCTGTCAAAGGCGGCTCGCGGCTATACACCCGGTTATCAAGCCTTTTGTGCTAACTAATAAGATAAAAGTGGTTTCCCTTGGGAAAGGCATAGAAATTTCGCGCTAATCAACGGAAATCTGTTTATTTGTGGTTGCACACTTAGGCCAAGATCCTATTAGTATTCCGGAAGCACTATCAGAAGCTCTGCGTTTACTCACAGCTCTGTTTTTTTGGCCGCTGCGGCTGTCTATCAGTCTTAAATGATTCGAACCCGGAGAACATTATGCAAAGCGCATGTGCGGAAATTCAGGCCCAGGTAAACGAGCGTATCCTGGAAATAACCATCAATCGCCCTGAGCGCAAAAATGCACTGACTATGGCTATGTATACTGCCATGGCAGAGTTGCTCAATAGTGCAGTCAATAATAGTGAAATCCGCGTAGTTATTCTCACTGGTGCCGAGGGCATTTTTACCAGTGGCAACGATTTGACAGATTTTCTCGGTGGCTCTGCAGAGGGTGAGGAGTCTCCGGTATTCCAGTTTATGAGCGCACTTTACAACTTTCCCAAGCCAGTGGTTGCAGCAGTGAATGGCCCTGCAGTGGGTATCGGTACCACTATGCTGTTGCACTGTGATCTGTCATTTGCCGGACATGATGCCCTGTTCCAAATGCCGTTTGTCAACCTGGGGTTATGCCCTGAGTATGGTTCCAGTTACTTATTGCCTCGTATTGCCGGCCACGCAAAAGCATCGGAATTATTGCTATTGGGCAAAAAGTTTAGTGCTCAGGAAGCTGTGGAGATCGGTATCTGTAATGCGGCGGTGGAGCCGGAGCAGGCGATTGTTCGGGCCCGAGAGGTGGCCGCTGAGCTAGCGGCGAAGGCACCGGCTGCCGTGCGGCTTTCCAAGCAGTTATTGCGTCGCGCAACCCAGGAAAAGGGTTTGGAGATTATTCAGGAGGAGGGTCGCCATTTCCAGGACCGCCTCACTTCTGAGGAGTTTAAAGAGGCGGCTACTGCCTTTATGGAGAAGCGCCCTGCAGATTTCTCAAAGTTTGATTAAAAAAGTGGCCGCTGATGCGGCCACTTTTTTGTTTGCTTAATATCTGCGTTTTCTATGGTGAGGGCGGGAAAGGTAATTGACAGCTTGATCGGGCTGGTCAGTAAAAATTCCATCGACGCGCAGTTGGTAGGCGGCAAAGTGGAGGAATTGGTTAAAACTATCGAATTCCTCTGGAAGCTTCTCCGGGTCGGCGCGAAAAGTATAGGGGTGAACTTGGAGATCCCTGCGATGGGCACGGCGGACGATATTATTGGCCCTTGGCTTACCATCCTCAACTTCTATTAACATGGGGTACCAAGGGCCGATGCCATCGGCATAGCTGGTGATTTTGCGCATGCCGCCAGGCTCCAGCATCCAATCGTAATCATAATTTTGAATTATGCCATCAATCTCAATCAGTTTTTCCCCCCAGCTGGTTGCAGCAATAAGCTGAACGAGGGAAAGATCCATCCCCATGGCGGGCATTAGTTCAAACTTGATACGTTGTAACTCTTCTGCATCGAAGCACTGTAAAAAAACTTTTTGTTGTTTGTCGCTATAGCCGTATTCCTTAAGTTTTTGCAAAGCGATTGTGGCGATATCTTTTCCTTCCCAGTGGTGGAAGTATGGTTTTTTTATTTCTGGATAAATACCAATTTTATATCCAAGGGATTTATTTAAACCCTGGATGAGTTCTATTTCTTCTTCGAAAGTGGATAGTTGAAAACTGGATTTCCATAGGGGGAAGCGATGCGGATATTTTGCCTGAGGCCCATCCTCGCCTATTGAGAAAGCTTCGCTAACACGGAGCTTTTTTAATTCTTCCAGCGTGAAATCGATAGTGTAGTAATGCCCATCTTCACGAGCTCGTCCAGGAAATATCTCTGCAACATTGGTGGTGCTATCGAGGTAGATATCATGCATCACGATCAGGTGATTATCTTTGCTAAGAACCAGATCCTGCTCAATATAATCTGGTCGCATAGCATAGGCCATGGCCTTTGCTTCGAGAGTGTGCTCTGGTAAGTAAGCAGAGGCACCACGATGAGCGATAACCAAGGGGGATTCGGCTCCAGCGGTACTGTTTTCAGCACAGGTGATATTTGCACTGGCAGAGCCAATGAGTAATAAGGTAGACAGAATTCTTTTGAACATTTGCAAGAGATCCCAAATAAGTGTGGGAAGCTTTCTAGCAAAAGAATATGACAGAGATATATCAATGCTAAAGTGGTTAAATATAGTGTGAACCATAGGGCATTTAGATTTGCTCAACGGTTTCAAGTGGCAAACCGGGCTTATTGCCCGGTTGAACTGGTTGCTAAGATGCTTGCCTTTCTGATGGTAATTTATACTGATACTTCTTGAGGCCAGAGGTGTTGTGCAAATTGCTGCCGCAAGTCTTTCTTGCTAATTTTTCCCGTAGCGGTATGGGGGATTTCTGAGGTGATAATACAGTCATCAGGAATCCACCATTTTGCGAAGCGCCCGTGAAAAGCGGCGAGAATCTGCTTGGCTTCGAGCTTTCCGTCGGTCTCTGGCACCACGATCAATAGTGGCCGTTCGGCCCATTTTTCATGAGCGACACCTATAACTGCTGCCTCGGCAACTCCATCAAGGGTTATAGCGAAATTTTCAAGCTCAATGGAAGATATCCATTCTCCCCCAGATTTAATCACATCCTTGGTTCGGTCGGTGATGGTCAGATAGCCTAAAGAGTCTATAGTGGCCACATCGCCGGTATCAAACCATCCGTCCACCGTGAGCGCAGACTCTTCGGCTTTATAGTAGCGTTCGCAAACCCAAGGGCCTCTTACCTGTAGTGTGCCAAAAGCAATACCATCGTGAGGAAGGGGGCTGCCGAGAGGGTCTACAATTCGCATTTCTACTCCAAATCCCGCACGGCCCTGCTTCAGGCGCAGGGCCTTGGCTTCATTCTTAGGTAAATATTCATCTATGCGGGCATTGTAGGTACCAAGTGGGCTCATCTCTGTCATACCCCAGGCATGATGGGTATAGACACCATGCTTTTCTTCAAACTCTTCCATGATACTCCAAGGGCAGGCAGAGCCGCCGACGACCACACGGTTCAAGCTAGAGACCTTTTCTCCACTTTCACGCAAATATTTGAGAAGTGCTAGCCAAACGGTGGGCACGCCAGCGGCGATGGTGACTGACTCTTGTTGTATAAGTCTACTAAGCGTTTCACCACAACCCATTTTAGGGCCTGGTAAAACTAACTTAGCGCCAACAGCAGGTGCCGCGTAGGGAATGGACCAAGCATTAACATGAAACATGGGCACTACGGGAAGGATGGCTTCATCGCGGCGTATGGCGAAGACATCGGGCATTAGTACCCCGTAGGTGTGCAGTGTCATTGCTCGGTGAGAGTAGAGGACTCCCTTAGGGTTCCCTGTGGTGCCGGAGGTATAACATAGAGCGGCGGCACTTTGCTCATTCAGTTCCGGCCAGTGGAAATCGCCAGAATGATTATCGAGAAGCTCTTCATAGCAATAGTAATTATGTAGAGTGCTTTGGGGCATATGAGCCCTGTCGGTTAAAACGATGAAACCCTCTACGCTGTTGAGTCTATCAACCATTTTTTCAATAAGCGGAACAAACATTGGGTCGATAAACAGCCAGCGATCTTCGGCATGCTCGACAATATAATGAATTTGTTCAGGAAATAAGCGTGGATTGATGGTATGGCAAACAAATCCGCTACAGGAAGTCGCATAGTAGAGTTCAAAATGACGATGGTCATTCCAGGCCAGAGTGCCGATACGATCTCCATTATTAGCTCCAAGTCTGGCTAGGGCCTGGGCAAGTTGGGCAGAGCGTTTAAAGGCCTCTTTGTAGGTGTAGCGAAACTGAGGATTATCCGTAGTAATGGAGACAATTTCACTATTGGGTGAATTACTCAAGGCGTGCTGCATGATACCGGTTAGGGTAAGTTGTGACTGCATCATCATGCCGTTCATTTAAAGCTCCTATTATTATGGTTTTTAGCACTTGATCTATATAGGGTTGTGCGGATCGATATTTATGCCTTGCTATGAATGAAGAATAAAAAGAATACATTGTGCTGTGCATAAGTTGTGAATATGTTTCTATGCACTTAATTAAAGTATCCATACACCACTGATGTTACTGGCATAGAGTGTTCTTCAATTGTGAGTAAGGTAGACCAATGGGTCTCTATGGAGAATGAAAAATTCTGCACGTATAGTGAATTCCGCAAGTTATTATTTAATTTTCCATACGGTATTTCTCAGGTATACAGAATATTGCTACAAATGCCAAGAATAATTGAAAGGTGGTAGCTTTTTTACTGGATTATTTTGATCCATTCACCGGGCTCTGGTTCGCCCCGAGGATAATAACCATTGAGAAGTCGCAGCTGTTCCTCAGCATATTCACCAATTTCCATGTGTCGTGCCAGGGAGGAAAAGGTAGTTTTTTCTGTGGCTTTTACGTAGCGCAGTCGTCTTATATCCTTCTCTACAATATCGGTTTCCCGCAAGGGTCTGAAACTGCGAATACTGGTTAAAAATAGTGTGTCATAATGTTCAAGATCATCCTTTTTCTGCGATGATGCATTGGCCACTTTACCTTCCAGCATAAATTGACGGCTGCCATAGTAGATAATTGCAACTCGATCTAGATCAATATTATTCTTTTCAAGTGGTGGGACTTTACCTGTGTGTCCCTCTAGTCGGTATTGATTTAGTTTTTCATCTTGTTCCAGCTTGCGTAAATCGTACTGCTCACGCAAGGCCATATCTGCGGGTTGATTCCCCTCACGCTTAGCGACCTTAATCGTAATTGTTGCTGATTGGTCAGGAGCTGTGCCTACGATGGAGGAGCGTTGATTGGCTACTGTCCAACCATCAGGAAACAGCAGTGAGAAGCCTAAACGTCTATGATTAAAACGATTTTTATTGGATTGCCTGGCATTATCACCGTAAACAAGACCATCAGTTTTTTCACGGTAATAGGCTACTTTAACATCCTTGCTCTCTTCAGGTAGGGTACCTGCGGCCTTGACTACTTCCTGTAGACGAATATCGTTGCGTGGGTGAGTAGAAAAAACGCCATGATATGTCTGCGGTTTTTTACCCTCCACACGCGCCCGTCTGCGGGCGAAGATTTCCTGATCTTTTAGTATGCCAATTACATTGAGCATTGCGGTGGGATCATAACCGGCTTTGAACATATACTGCGCACCAAAGCGGTCTGCCTCCAACTCCATTTCCCTCCCATAACCTTTCACCGCAGCAGTACTCCAGAGATTTGCTGCATCACCAACAACGCGGCTGCCTGTTACCAATACAGATAATACTGATGCGGCACTGGCACCAGTGGCAGCAGTTTTTTGACGAACGGCATGGCGTGCAGTGATATGGCCGATCTCATGGGCGAGCACAGCTGCCATTTCTGCTTCGGAGTGAAGGTAAGTCAGCAGGCCGCGATTGATATATACATAGCCTCCAGGTAGGGCAAAAGCGTTGATATCCTGGCTATCGATAATCGTGAAGTGATACTTGATGTCGGGCCTATCGCTGGCTGCCGCTACTTTTTGCCCTACGTGGTCAACATAGGCGGTGAGTACTGGATCCTGGTAGATAGGGGTGCTTTCGATCAGCTTTTCATGCATTTCTTTGCCGATAGAAATCTCTTTATCCTCGGACATCAAGACCAGATCGGGTCGGTTGGTGGCCGGGTTGAAAGCACATGCAGTACATACAAGGACCAATAAAAAGATGTACCACCGAAAGAAATTTTGCATTAACCCTGCCTCCCTACTTATTTATTGTTTAAGAACTGGTGCCTGCTGCGGGTACCAAAAATTGCTGTAGTTGCACGGCCATCCCTTTGCAAGCATTGTTTTGTACCCGTGCGATCAGGGGGATTGGTATTACGATGGCGGGCATATAAGATGTGCCTTTGGCATCTGCGCTCAGCTTTCCGGACAGCTCTCGATCGCGAAAATCCCATACTGATGCTTCATAATCAGATTCCTTATCCCAGGTACCGAAACCGAAACAACCAGCTCCGCCAGTACTGATCGTGCAGCTTATTGAGCCGGCACTGGCAGTGGTTTCTGTAGAGCCGTCTATCCAGACGATGTATTTCACCCCATAAGACTCCATACGTTCACGGACCTCCTTATTTTCCATAAGGCGATCGAGTGAACGCACATGCATGGGGGCGGTTCTTGGCTCGAACCAGGGATACATAAGATCAACAAACTCTTTTTCGGGAATAATATTAACCCCCATCTCAGGATTGTGTAATTCTCTGCCTACACAGTCGATAAGATTGGGTTCCGTTTCGTAATCACTGGAATGGCGACGCCCTAATATCACCACGGAATCCCCAGCCGCAAGTTCACCATCGCTACGTCTGTATTCATCAATAACTACAGTGGTGCATCCGCTAAGGATGAGCAGGGATATAACAATTAATGGCTTGAACACGATGAAACCCTCTATTCAGCCTGTGGGGACTTTACTTTAAATTCCTGTAATGACGCAGATCTAATCCTGCCAGAGAGAAATGCCTGTAGCTCGGGAACTTTTTCGAAACCTGTATATAAGGTTGCACCTGCATCGCGAAGAGCAATATTGATTGCCTGGGTTAAGGCCTGCTCTTGGGACTGTAAAAAGGCGGTTGGTGTTTTACCGTAAGCAGTGATCACCCAGTTGGCAACTTGGTTTCCCTGGGAGTCATAGGCGTTCATATCATATTTGATCCACACCTCAAAAATATTGACTCTTGTTTCTCTGGGCATGGTGAACTGAAGTTCACGGACTTCCGGAACTATAACAAGCTCAACATTAGCGGGGACATCTTTAGGGTATTCAGAAAGTGAGATAGTATTGACAAACATAGAGCGGAGAACTGTTTCAAATAGATTTCCCTGTGCTCTGCCAGTATTTATTTTCCATTCCTCTCGGTCCTCACTATCCTCCTGATAGGTATAATTTTTGAAATCCTCGCTCAGATAGATACCCACTGAGAGTGGAAATTGATGACCTACAGGGGCGGGATAGTTTCCTTCAACCTGAACCGTATGGGAGCAGGCCGTAACAATTAGAGAGAGAAAAACCACAATCGCCAGGTGAAATGTGGGTGTCTCCTTTATCCTGTGCTTCATGCATGACTCCTGATAACAATCAGCTAGCGAAAATCATTAAGTCCAACAAAAGTGCCACCATTACGATAGGTTAGTTCTCTCATCAGCGCGGCAAAACGTAATCCGGTAGTTTGCAAATGCGGAGGCCTGGAAAACTGTATTGGGAACCCTACTGCGTGGATGCGAATATTGCGTTTACCCTCTCCATGTTGGGCATTGACTCGATCCACAGCCAACATGACATTGCGAATTGATTTCCCTGTAAATTCATCACCTAATACATAGATGCTAATTTTTTTACTGGGATCGTAGAAACTACGCACGGCTTTTTGTATGCCCTCTACAGGACTAGAGTTACTGAAAGGGTTCCATGTTTTTAATCGTTGGAGGATCGCCTGGCGACGTCCAGGGGTATCGGGGATCCACTTGTTGCGGTAATTGAAAAACATGTAATCCCCCATGTCATTCATTACCTGAATACCTTTGACGTTGGGATACAGGTCTAAAGTATTGACCATTTCCGCCATCATGCGGTCCCAACCATAGTTAAACATACTGCCGGAGGTGTCGATAATGAAAAGAATGTATTCACTGTCGACTGGTATACCACCTATGACATTATTTTTACGCTGGTAGTTTTCGCCGAGTAGGCGACGCATTTCTTCGGTCATCGTCTGAAGAGCGATAGTCAATTCACCCTTCAACTTGCCTTCCTGGCTTTGTCCTTCCGTTTTACTGGCGTAGACGGCCTGCAGAGCTTGAAGTTCTCCACGTAGATTGGCAATGCGCTTGCGCTCAATGTCAATCTGCTCGCGCTTGGCGTTGAGGTCCCGGTTGAGGACGGTGGTTTCACCACGAATTTCTGCGATTTGTTCTTGAAGTTCTATAACCTGAGCCTCCAGATCTATCTCCGCTTCTTCCAATACAATGGGCTCGGCTGTTTTGGCAATCATTAACAGCAATACAATAGCGCCAAATCCACAGCAAATGACATCGAGAAAGGAGATGCTGAATTCTTCTTGGCGTTTTTTCTTTGAAGAACCAATCATGGCCAATCCCTTGATGGGGCGAGAAAAGATCCTTGAGTTTGCATGGCCAGTTTCCAGTATTCACTGGCCGCGAAAGGGTCGCCTTCCATTGGAGTGAGAATGATATTGATCGGAACATTCTTGGGAAGCACTTTAACCGCACGTTTGAATAAATTACGGCGTTCCCTACCTGAGACAGTGGCACTTCTGGGTGGCTTCATACCTTGTGTAGGCAGGCCATCGGTGATCAAAATAATGTTATCGGGTAAAGGTGTCATGGCGTGAATGGCATTGAATACCCTTTCTAAACTAGTGCCATTTTCTGGCACGATTTCATCCAATTGTTTGATTGCTTTATCCAACTGGTCACGATCATCTACATTGAGCCAGCGATCTTCCGTCCCGGTGATTGCGGCGCGAAAAGATGTATTGAAAGTATAGATCTGGTACTGACTGTCTGGTGGTAACTGGGCGGTGAGCCAGGAAACGGTATTGATGGCCCGACGCCATTTTTCTGTCTGACGTTTAACCCTTGATGACATATTGCGGGCGCGAATAACTTTGATAAGTTCATCACCGAGCATTGAAGCAGAGGCATCAAGTAAAATCAGGATGCGATTACCACCAAGTCGAAGCCCTGTAAGGTATTGACGGTCACCATCTCCACTATATTTGCGCACATTGTTACCGAGCTTCTTATTTTCCTCCTCTAAGTCCTTTTTGGCCTGTTCTAATTTTTTGAGTTTGTCTTGTAATCTTTTTATGTCTTCCTTTTCATCAATACTGTCCACTTCGGCAATATTGCCTTTTACCTCCTCTATTTGTTCGAGTATACGACGTGCAAGTCCTTGTGCCTCTGCGAGTTCATCGCTGACGATATCCAAGGTGTTGCGCGCCAATACAAGGTGCTCCTCCCCAATTTCAACTTCTTCTTGTAGCAGGTTGACTTCAGCGCTCAAGTCCTCAGTTTCTACTTCGATTTCGTGATCGGAGCCATGCTTAATAATTAGAAAAATCAGTGCAACCGCACCAAATCCACAGGACATGATGTCTAGAAAAGATAAGCTGAAGGTAGAAAAGCGACGCTGTTTACGTCTCATAGCGTTCCACACTGATTGCAGTTATGACGTCATGGCGATCCGCAATTCCGATCTTATCTCCGGCGTTTAGGTTAACCGGTGCTGCAATTTCCTCACCGTTAAGCATCAGACGAATTCCCGCATCTACTCTTAATGCAAGACGCCCCGCATGGTTGGTAACCGTCGCTGCTGGGTGCTCAGGAGGGGTGGGAGTAACCTGAAATTTATCTTCGTGCCAGAAAACAAATAGTGGTTGTTGTGCGGCAAGGGCGCGATGGCCATATAAAAGATGTGTGGCTACGGCTTCTGAAGGTGCTTCTAAATGCAGGCTGATTTCACTTTCTGGGGCGGCTCTGACACTGCTCACTAATCGCAAAGCAGAGTCAGGACTGCGCAATTCTTTCCAGCGATTCTTAATAGATTGGGCAGTGCTGTCCCTGGATAGAAGATGCATACGTTGGGCTATCTGCAGACCACCGGGAATTTCTGCCCAGCGATGGGATATAAAGCTCACACTGCCACTATCTGCAAGGTTTTCAATCATTGCCCGAACACGGGAAAGAATAGGAGCTGTAGCGTCCTGAAGTTGGCGCAAAGATATTTTTGCCGTACGATCATCTAACTCTGCAAGAACTTCCCCCTGACTCATTGCGCGGCTGACCCACTGGGGCATCAAATCATAGAGTTGCTGTTCGGATTCTGCAGAGTGCAGTGGATCAAAACGGCACTGCATAACGAAAGCATCCGTGAAAACTCTTGCCCAGGCCTCTTGAAAATGACATAGGCCTGCATCTGCAACACTCTCCGATGATTTTACGGTGGCTTGGTTATCCACCGAAATACGGGAAACGAGAGTTTGATGTAGTTGCAGTTCTACATGCATTTGCAATCCAGCGGGGGCCAAGTCACCAATAGCAGCACTGGCAGAGTCAACCAGGCCAACCACATTCATATTGCTTTCTTTAATAATCCCGAGTAACAGCGCTAATTGCTCGCGGGTAAAATTGCCTGGTACTGCTAGCACCAATTCTTCGGGAAGATCACAGTGTTCGGATATTTCTTGTAAGTGGCAGTAGGCAAGATCGGCATGGTGGCGGCAGCGCTGGTTGGTTGATTTTAAAGATTCTAAACTTAGTCTTCGCCAAAACTGGTTGTTGACTTGGGTGGGGTGACTGCGGGCACGCATTTGCGCTGCGGTGCCTATGTGAATACGTCCCGGTTCAATTACCGCAATACCGGGGCTTTCCAGAACTTCCGTGGTATCGATAAAAACTCTTAAACCACAGTCATTGATTTCAAGGACACCTTGTCCCATGGAGTATTCCTCGCGGCGAATATCCGAGATGATAATTTTGAGTTCGGCTAGCTGATTTTGAGAAATCTCAGCAGGCGGTTATCGCAATAGTTCTGTGTATCCAAGACCAGTCTTTCTTGCATAAGCTGTAACTGGTGGGTAAAAAACATAATGACAATGCTGATCACCAGGGCAATAAAGGTTGAGTTGAAGGCGACCCCAAGGCTTACGGTAACCCCGGCAATATCACCCTCTACTGCTTTATGGGCTTGAGAAAGCGCCTCGCCGATGCCGCGCACGGTTCCGATAAACCCGATCGAGGGAATTGCCCAAGTGATATAGCGCACCATTGCTAATTCCGAGTCGAGCCGATCGCCCTCTGTTTCGCACACTTCTTTTACCGAATTGGAAACTGCAGCCACATTTTTGGTAGAGCCGAATCTTTGTAGCGCGGTGAGCAGTGCTCTTGGCACGAGATAACTTCGCTCCTCTTCGGGTAGTGCTTGTATGGGGCGGGACAGGTCGCGGGTGTCTTCGGGTAATATAGGTGTGCCTTCGCTGATATTAAGAAGGGCTTTATCGAGCAGTTTGCGCTCGCGTATGCTGCGGTGTGCCTTTAGGCCCATGATTGCCATGGCCCACAGCATCAGTACAAAGCAAGCTTCCTGCTCGTAGTCTTTCATTACAATATAAATGGAACGTTGCTGAACGTAGGTTTCTCCTGCTGCCTCCCGTGCAAGCTGTTCTTCTATCAAGGCATCTGCGTTAGGGCGAATGATGGCAACATAAATGGCGTGAACCAGGATAATAGATCCCAGCAGAGCAAAAATCTGGAACACAAAGTCTGAGGATTTGAATTTCATGATGGTGCCCTTGGCGGCTTCTCTTTTAAATATCCACAGGATAAGAAACAGATAAATCTTCAGAAATTTCTTCTGAAGACTTGTAATCATCTGAACGATTGCCCTTGCGTTTGTTTTTTTCTGTTTTCTCCTTGTTCACCTGAGCAACGGTCATCTCATTGGTATCTTCTTTCTCCTGGGCAAATAAGTAAGAGGGTAAAAGAATGATGAGTATTAAAATGATCCTGAACATCTTCACTCCTTCTTTAATTAATCCAGCGTGCGACCCTAAATCCAATATCATTGCGGGGCGCTTCGCCATAATCGCGGTAAGATAAACGCAGTTCGGTTAACCCTGAATGACGCCAGCTGGAGCCGCGAATTACATGGTAGTCGCCATCCTGTGGGCCAATCGGATTTTCTTCCAGGCGCGATGAGAGTCCGGTACCAATGGTATAGAGGTCGTGAATCCACTCAGAAACATTGCCACCCAAGTCGTATATACCAAGAGGATTTGGACTGTAACTGCCGACGGGAGCTGTGGCTGCATAGCGATCGCTATAGGTACGTAATACTGCCGGGACCAGCTTGGCGGCGTGGCTGTCGGCATAGTTACCAGAGTTGGCGCCGATAGGTAGTTCATTGCCCCAGGGGTATTTACGCATGGTGCCCTTATCATAGCGTGCCAACCAGGCCCATTCGGCTTCTGTGGGAAGACGATAGCCATCTGCCGCTGAATCAAACCCAACTATTTTGCCGCGCTCGGTTAGGTATACAGGGTTAAGACCTTCACGTTCACTGAGCCAGTTGCAAAATAAAGCCGCATCGGCCCAACTGACATTGACGACAGGTAGGTTGTCATTATCCAGGCTAACTCCATTCACATGCCTTGAGGTATGCATACGTTTAAAGCGTCTGAATTCTCCATTAGTGACTTCGGTGGCTCCGATATAAAAAGGACGATTGAGAGCGACTTGGCGCATCACCTCATTGGCACGGCGCCCTTGTTCACGTCGTGAGGATCCCATAGTGAATACAGCATTGGGGCGCATCAACTTCATGGTTCCATTCGCGCCATGTTGATAGGATGCCGGAACCTGCTGCCAGCGAGCCTGCTCTTTGGTCAATAATACTGCGCGTACCGTCTGCTCCAGCTTGTCGCTTGGGATTACTCTGGTATCAAATGCTTGGTAGCCATTCTTCCTCACTTCAATTTTGTGACTTTTCGTTGGGAGGTTGAATGACTGTCCGCTTTTACCCGCATATTGCCCATCAATATAAACCTCTGCATCAGTGGGTACACTCGTTACAAATACCCTACCGTACACGGCGTTCAAGTTAACGCTGAGATCCCGTTCCATTCCGGCGGAAAGGTCTATGGTGTGTACTACAGAGGCGTAACCTTCTTTAAAAAAGCGTAATCGATGAGCTTCTCCTGATGACAATTCAAGTTCAAGAGGAGTGTGTCCACGGAACTCCCCATCAACAGTTACACTGGCGCCTTCGGGAATTGAAACAACTCGTAATAGTCCATCGGCTGGGCCCAGATTTACCGTGGGAAGGGCTTGGTCCACACCGGCGGTAACTGCTATTGGGACATCGACAGTTTTATGTTCTGGTAGGGAGATGGAGACAACCCTATCCCCTTGCACCAGCTCTGTATTGAGAGGTGTTGTGCCAAGGGTTTTTCCATTGGAGGTGACAGTGGCACCTGGGGGATTACTACTAATACGTATATTGGCCCAGGCTGGACGAAGTTTTGCTTGCAAGCGATGAGTGTTGTCGAGCCCCTCGACTTTGATTACTTGGGTATAGGGGAGATAACGATCGGAAAGAATTGTTACCCGAAGGGAACCTGGACGTATATTTTCCACCAGTCCGTTTGTATTGGGCACTTCACCGCCATTGATTATTACTTTGACTGGAACCGGGGGGTCTGTTTCAACTTGCAGATGGCCTGGCAGCTTATCCAGGGTCACTGCATGGCGGCTGTGCCCATCGCTGCCGACTTCAACCTCACCACTCTTGGATAAATAACCATCTGCACTGATGGTGTAACTGTAGTTGCCGGGAAGCACCAGATGTCCATCTCCCAGTGGCAGGGCAAAGCCATTAATATTGACTTTTGCATTGTTAGGCACGGTTTCAAATATGAGGGAGCGGGCGATGACTAAATAGGTCAGCGCCAAGAGACTTAATAACAGGCAGGCCGCTACTACCAGTGCACGCTTGGACAGGAACAGGCGTGCACGGTTAGAGCTGACTTGAACCGGTGTGAAACCTATAGGTTCGATGAGAGGTGAGTCATCGACTACAGGCTCATTATCACGAACTGAGACCGCCTCTTTCACTGCCATTTACACTTCCCTATTGCTGTGTCGTTATGGAGTTATCGCAATAATCTGGCACCGATGAAATACGCGCTAAAGCGCAGCCGATACCAAGGCTGGGTTGGATGTTTTTTTGTGTGAAATAAAGCTTAGCTCGCTGCCACCGGAGGGTTGGCGATCAGCGAGCCGTTTGTCACAGAACACCTCTTTTCCTGTGAATGAATCTTCTGATTCATCTCAGGATTTGCCCCTTGCGAATATCTTCTTAATTGGATTTTCATCTCGCTCAGGGGTTCTTGTCTTCAGCTATTATTAGCGCCGTTTACTTTCTCTGCGCACTGAATGACCACTTCGGTGACAGGTTTTCCGGGTTTTACAATGAACTCACGCCGTACATCCCGATACCCATCGCGGGTACCAATGGCTGTGTAGCGACCGGGTTTTAAGGCGATTTCTCGTTGGTCAAAATTACCCAGACGTCCAACATGGTAAATCGTGACACTGGTACTACGATCGGATTTGAAACGAACGGGTAGAGGTATCAGAGCTTGGGTAAGCGCATTTTCTAGGTCTTCTATTTGCTGAACTAAGCGTGGTGTTTGACCGTTTACTTTACGTGCATCGGCTAAGACAGTGCGGGCAAAGTGGTTGCGCTTACCTTCACTAAGGGTAAGGGGGTCTTTGAGTAATTCTTGTAACTGATCATCTAATTTGGCCCTGGCAGAAGAGCGTGCCTTCCCCGTAACTGCAGCAACCAGGCTACTATCCTTTTTCAACAAGGCCGTATAACTTTTAAGAGCATCACGCCAATCTTCTTTTTTTTCCTGTGAGCGTGCCAAGCTCAGTAGTTTATTAATTTTCTCCCGCTCCATACCATTTTTTGCCTGCTGTAGGCCGATGGTCGGTGCTTTAGCAGTAGGCTTTAATGCTTGCGCTTGATTGAAGAATTGTTTAGCGGATGTGTAATTTTTATCGGCAATCGCTGCGTAGCCAGAAGACATAGCCTTTTGGTAGTCTCTCTCAGTGATTTCTATTTCAACCTTTGCCAGTAATGCTTGAGCTTCAACAGTCTCAGGGTCAACCGAGAGTGATTGCTCAAGAGATGACTTAGCCTGGTCTAGGTCGGAATCGGAGTAGGCGTCTTTTGCCTGAATATATCTCCACCAGGCAGAGGGTAATTTATCGGTCCGCTCAAGTCCCCTGAGACCTCTTGGGTGATCTTTAGAGATAGTAAGTACTAGATTAAATGCATCTAGTGCAGAATCCTTATCCCCTATATCCAAAGCGCGTTTACCCTCGCTAAGGTGTAACTCAATTCGCTCGGGAATACTGTCACGCAATGTCTCTAGAGCTTGTAAGGATTCCCGGTACTTTTCCAGGGCTTGCATGAATTGTCTTTTTCGATAAAGGCTATCAGCCTTTAGAGCTAGGTCTTCAGCGGAGTAGTAATCTTCGAATGCCCATAACTCAACTTGACGTTCTTGTAGCTCCTCTTTAAGGGCGAGAATATCTTGCAGAATTTTTTGCACATCCCTGCGTTGCTGCATGATTTCAGCATCGGAATAGGGGGATGCCTGTGCAGGATCTTCCTCTGGTGTATTTACTGTTTTGGCAACAGCCATTTTATCGGTTTGTAATTTTGGAGTTTGTACAACTTGGGGAAGTCCCCAGAAAACCCCTACCAAGCCACTGAGCATTACTGCCCCCAGCAAAAAAGGCCAGTATGAATTTTCCCTTTCCGGCTTGTCAGTTTTAGGGTTGGTTTTCTTGGGGATGCGAGCTTCCTCACCGCCAAAGCTAAACTCTGCGGGCTCGATCGGAGTTGAATCTTCCTTGGTGTTATTGCGGTGCTGCATAGTGATTCCGCCGTTTTATTAAGTTACCCAGTGAAGATCTTGGGTGCTTGCTAAGGGTTAAAATCTGACCGGTTTACCTCGATAAGGTCTGCACTTCATATACTGGTTTCGGAAGACGCTGTTTCGGCTTCATAAATTTCTTTCAAGATTTCCCGCCACTGACGATATTGGTTCTCTACTGTGCCGCTCAGGGTGACGGTGCGATCTTCCAGTTCGACAATTTGTGGTTCGACTTCAGCCTCCATCGAGTCTCCCAATTCCTGCAGAGCTTCGAGATGCATCTTGGCATCTGCGCGACGATCAAAGCCGCTCTTAATTAAATAACCGCCAGCACCAATACCTACCTGTCCCGCAGCCTGGGCACTGCCTCCTCCTGCACCGGCTGCGGCGATACCGCCGATAATGGCCGCGGCTCCCATGATGGTGTGGTTGCGGGCTTTACGCTTGAGTTCGCGCATTTGCCGAACTTCCTCATAGCTGCGTGCTCGCCACTCTTGGTAGGGTACTTCCATGGTTTTGGCAAAAGTGCCGTAGTATTCCTGGAGTGTGTCCACAAATAGATAATCGCGCTCACGGATTTTTCGTACTCGCTGCAACATAGGATCATTTTCTGCAGGTAGAGCGCTCAGGTAATAAATACCTTCTTGGCTTTGCTGCAGATAGCGCGTAAAGGCTTCGGGGGAAAAGCTCCTGGCGAAGCGCATCTCAGAGATAGTGCGGATTTCAGCAATCTGTTGATTGGATAGCCCTTGTCGATAATTCAACATGTCATTGGAAACCCGGTTATAGATTCCCTGAAAGGCATCTCCTTCAGTAGGGTGCTTACGATCATAGGCGTAGTGAGAAGCGTATTCCGAATATTCCTTGGTAAACCAGCGTTGACCACGGGAATCGGTAACGGTCACTTCCATGGTGAGAATTTCACCATCGGATTGGATTATCTTTCCAGAAACTGTTACATCAATATTGGTGCGGGCAGATGGGATAACTCTCACTGCCCCCCAACCCAGGCTGGACTGCAATGAGTCAGCCAGGGTAACTGCCATAAAGCGGGACTCAGCCTGGCGTAATTCGGGAAAGACCAGGGTGTCTTCGTCAACTTCAACAGTGTCTATACCGGGATCGAACTGGATAACGCCGACGTCCAGCAGGCGCTCTTCCGCAATATTTTTGTCCTCAATGGTGAGGGGAGTAAATGCAGTAGTTCGTACTTCGGTTGTGGTACACCCGCTAAGTAGTGCTAGCAGTAACCCAGCAGTTATCAATGCGAGCCGAGCTGTAAATAAACAGCGATAGTTTTTTCGAGTTAAAAGTGCCATCTATGCGTCCTCTGTAACTACTTCGTCGCATTTTTATATTTTCGATACTCTTCCCAGAGCTTTTCCCGTAATTCAGGATCGGTCTCCCGTGTGGCGGCTTCACGAATTTGTCTTGCTACTACATCGTCATCGGTACCACTGGGAATATCTGCAGGCACCACTGGCTGTGAGCCGCTGTGGTTGTACTCCCCTTGGCGCCCCTTAGTGGGTAAACCGGGGCCTGTTACCTGGCCGCTGGAATTGTTTTGCTGTGGGCCCCCGCCGCTGGGTGCTCCGCTTCCGGGTGGAGGGGGGATTTCGGCTTCCGCAGATTCAATGAGATCTTCCAGTGATTCTCCCGGTGGCGCTTCATCCATTGCCTCTTCCTCGCCCTCTTTTGAAGCGGAACCAGGCCTGTTACGGACATAGTCCCGTTCACGCAGGATCATGCCGTCGTAGCTCACCATGGTGGATTCGAAGCGGCCCTCAAGCTCTGCGACTCTCTCCGCGGCTGTGCTGGGAACTTCATTGGGCGCACTGCCAGCGCGAGTAGAGCCATTACTGGGTTGACCGTTGGTGGACGCATTGCTATTTGAGGCCGAACTACTCGACGAGGAGCTGTTCGAGGAAGAACTACTTGATGAGGAGCTACTTGAAGCCGAAGCTGTTTGCTCCTCCTCGGAGAAGTCGATCTCATCCGGCGGGGTGCCGTCCTGGCTAGAAGAGGGATCTGGAGGCGTACGTCTTTCATCCGGAGATTGCTGTGAATCACTGTAGACAGGGGATGATGGAGAGCGATTGCGGGAATCTGCCTCCGGCATGCTATCACCTGCTGAGGGTTCACGGGAGGAACGTTGATTTTCACTGGAAGCTGTTCCGGACTTTTGTTGGGACTCTCGCTGTGCCGTTGGCATATTCGCGCTGGGTTGGCTCGAAGAACGACTACTGGGTTGCCCACCACTGCTACTGGACTGTGACTGGCTAGAGCTCTGTGAACTACTGCTAGAACTGCTGCTTGATGAGGCGCTGCTCTGAGACTGAGATTGTGAGCTGGAAGAGGGCATCGCCGGTGGTTGCGATTGGGTTTGCTGGCTTTTACATCCAGTAATCACTGTAGTCAGTACAACGACAGAGAACAGAGTGTGCCAGCTAATGCCCTGGCGGTGACTTTTTCGTACCGCTTTCCGAGTTGTCATCTCTTTTCTCCTAGAAGGGCTTGGCGTTATGCCGGGAGGCCGCGATCAATTCTGCGACTCCCCAGCTGCCCGGAAAATGGCTGGTGTGGAAATTTAAAAGTAGTTGTTATTTGATTATTTGCGCGCTCTCCACAACACATCACTCAGTGTCTTTTCAGTGAATCACTCAATCGAAAACAAAGCGCTGAACAATACCGCGTGTTGCTACCGCTTCACCATCTTCAAAGCGCGGCCGGAATTTGGCGCGTTTAAGTATGTTTCGGACTTTGGAGCGAATCTGTACTTTATCGGATGGGTAGGCTCTGAGGATTTTAATATTGCGTGCTTTGCCAAAGGCAGTGACATCGTAAGAAACAGTGATATGTGAGTTGGCCAGGGCTTTGCTTTCCGATTCCAAAATCGGCAGGGCAGGTAGTGCGATCGGGCGACCAAAAATATCCTCAATTTCATCGCTGGAGGCACCATTGTCCCACAGAGATTTATAAGCCTCTCCATAAGTGCGGCGCGCGGAATGCCATTTATTGAACATCATATACCAGTCGCCCAACTCGACTTTTGCTTTTGCAGATGCGGCTGGGGGTGATTGAGGGTTACGCTGGTAGACATCGACGATTCGGGTAATCGCTTTTTTGCCAGTATTGAAGCTCTTCATTCGATAGTGATCTACCATACTGCGCTGACTTACATCGGGGCCGCCGCCAAAGCTGGTATTGACGACGAGCGGCGCCTGGGCCTCTCCTTTGTAATTGGCGAGATAGTAATTCGTTGCTTTCAGCCCGCGTAGTGCGTCCACTAGACGCAGATCGTTGGAGCCAAAATTTTTGCTGATGATATCGACTGCGAGGGTGTAGAGCTTGGTGGCGTTGATTAGGTGCTCGACCAGAGTCTCACCTTTCTTCTCAACATAAGATTGTAGGTGCCAGCGACTCAGGTTATTGATTACAGGCAACATCCGCGGATCTTTTTTACCGTAATTTTTTTCGTGCAACCAGTAGAGATACTGTTGGTTGTCGTTGGCTTCTTCCCATTGATTCAACGCAATCTGGCTTTCTATCAAGCGTTCAATCATCGGTATCTGACTGAGGGAATAGAGGCCCTCATTCACTCTATTAACTAACATTGCACGGCGGAATTCGGTGGCGGCTTCCTCATGGGCTCCAGCTTTCTGCAGTGCAGTGGCCAGGCCCAGCAGCTGCTCATCAATACCGATACCATAGGCACCATACTCAGCTTCAAGATCTTCAATGCGTTCACGGTAATATTCGACAGCCTCTGAGGGGCGCAGCTGTCTTCGGTTTTTTTTCAGCGGTTTGGAAGCGGCTTCAATAAAGGCCTGGGGAGGGCCTTTCGGATCTGGATTCGCAGTGGCGTCATCTGCGGCAATGGCGCCGTTACACAGCAGTGCTGTGGCTGTAAACATCAAGCCGATAGCAAGGCGATTGCAGGTATCTATCTGTGTCACGATTGAACCACTTCCATTCCGGTTTACTTTGCCCACAGCTGTGCAATAGGCCTTAGCCATCACGCAGGGGTGTGGATCTCGTCTCCGCCCGATCGCCGGAAAACCGACAGATACGGTGGAAGCTCTCTCCTGAAATGTGGTTCTGTTACAACTCTGAAGGCACGTCTTTTTTACTCATAGCCGCTCAGAGAAGCCGCATCCGGAGGCTTATTTTTGCGCTCCTGGCTGCGTATTAAACAGTATAGCCAGCACAGTCTGTCATCAGAGGGATTGTGACGGAGACTTCAACCAACCGGTGAATAGGTTACCGGGATGCCTGCGGGCACTCTTTCGGTTTAGCAGCTGGGGAGAAATAGCAGTGCCGAAGGTCGGCAAGTAAGTGCCAAAAATTTTTAGAGTAAATTTAAGTGACTACTCGATGGCTCTGCGCTGCAGGGGTAAGAACAGGAGTATTTGGATTTTCATCCTATATGAATAGGTTTGATTAGGTGAAAACGGCTAAAGCCATGGGGTCTGTGGTCACTACATTTGGATTGCTGGCCGGCAGGCGCCATAATCAGCCGATTCGAATGAGAGGAGAGTGCCGGTGAGCATCAATATCGATCCCGAAGTGGCCGCAAGCCTGCGTGGATATGAAGTACCCGAGAGACTGGGCTTCGGGACGGCAATGGCCCCTATAATGTTTCGTGCGGTCTATCAGGACGGTTGTTGGAGTCAGGGTGAGTTGATTCCCTATACGCCCTTGTCGATAGATCCTGCAGCAAAAGTGCTGCACTACGCTCAATCATGTTTTGAAGGAATGAAGGCCTACCGGACCCAGGTTGGTGGTATTGCTCTATTCCGACCCGAGAAAAATGCTGAGCGAATGGCCTTTTCTGCCAAACGCTTGTGTATGCCCCCGGTGCCAGAATCCCTGTTTCTCGATGCCGTGCGTACTGTTGCTTCCTATTGTGCCAACTTGGTACCGGGTAATAGCGGCGAGTCTCTCTACTTGCGGCCGTTTCTGATTGGCACCCAGGCGGACCTTACCGTATCTGCTAGCAGCTCTTATGAGTTCTATGTGATTGCCAGTCCCTCAGAGGCTTACCACTCCGGTAGCATGCGTCTTTGGGTGGAGAGGGAAGATGCACGCGCCGCAGTGGGTGGCACAGGGGATGCCAAGGTTGGCGGTAACTACGCGGCCTCTCTATTGAGCGTAGGGCGGCTCAAGGAGCGCGGTTATGATCAGTCTCTATGGCTCAATCCGTCTGACCGAAACAGCGTAGATGAACTCTCTGGGATGAACTTCTTTGCGGTAATTGAAGGGACATTGCATACGCCAGCACTGACCGGCTCCATCCTGGAGGGTATTACCCGTTATTCACTATTGGAGCTGGCCGAAAGCCTGGGCTATCAGGTCGTAGAGGAGTCCATTCCGGTTGATCGATTACTCAGCCAGATAGCTTCTGGCAGCTGCACAGAGGCTTTTGCCTGCGGTACAGCTGCTATTATCAGCCCTATTAGCGTTATTGGTGATGCAGAGCATTGCTATGAGCTGCAGCAGGCTCCAGGTCCTGTGGCCGAAGCTTTACGTCAGGCGCTTCTGGATATTCAAGAGGGGCGGGCAGAGGATCGCTTTGGCTGGATGCAGACTGTTGAACCTGCGAGCTTCTGAGCTTAGCTAAATAATTAAAAGTAACCGGCTGTAGGTTGGTGGCTGGTTACTTTTTTTAATTAGCGAAATTAGCATGGCAGCATTTGATTTTTCTCTACTTCTGCCGCTTTCCCTTTAGCCTGGGGTTGTTTGGTATCACCTTACTCTTGAAAAATGTTTCCGCGAGAAACGTGCATGTAAGCATTCCCGCCAATCTCTTTTCTACGGTTGACTTGAACGACTGTTGCTCCTACAAGTAACTCGATACAAGAAGAAACGCACTGGAGCTTTTGGGGTGGCCTTTTGGTAGTACCTTCATATTGACCGGCAGTTCCAAGATCAATTTGACTAGATAGGTCGCACTCAGAGTTCCCTAGAACCTGAGGAAAACAGAATGTTGACCCATATGTTCGGCCTGATGCTCCAACCTCGCAAGCAGTGGGAGTTGATTAGCTGCCTCCCCGAGAAAAAACTTCGCCGACAAATCTCCTACGTTATTATTTTGGCACTATTTCCTGCAATCGCCTGGTATTTTGGCACTACTCAGGTGGGTTGGAGTATCGGCAATGGGAATCCGGTAAGAATAACCGGCCAGAGTGCGTTGGAATTGGTAGCGGTTTTCTATTGTACGATGGTATTGGCGGTTGTCTCAATCGGTTACTTAATTCACTGGATGGCGAGAACCTATGGTGCAGAAACGCACCCGATGAAAGGTGTAGTCGTGGCAGGGTTTACAGCGACTCCAATATTTTTGGCAGGTATTGCGGGAATCTATCCGGTGTTGTGGTTGGATATTTTGTTGGCAACTGTGGCGGTAGCTTATGCGGTGTATCTACTTTACCTGGGGATTCCTATTGTTATGGGTGTCTCAGAGGAGCGAGGATTTCTTTTTGCCAGTGCAATTATTACTGTTTCCCTGGTTATCGCTGTAATAATAATGGTGGGCACGGTATTGTTTTGGAGTTATGTGTCCGCTCCTGTTTTCCACTGATTTTATTTTTCACAGATCACTACCTGTGAATTTTTGTGTTTATCTGCCAGTCGGTTTTACTTGAGCCGGCTGGCTTACCCCTTCATTTATCAGCTTGTCTTGAATCTATTTTATCTCAACTCAATTGTAATATTCCTTTCTGCACCAAAACACTATGGATGCTGTTACTCTTTGGAGGTCTCTTTTGAGGAAAGTAAATCCGAACCTCTCTGAATTTCTCAGAGTATGCAATGAGTTGTTATCAGAGCGTACAGCCAAAGGTCATGCCTTTAGTGTTATCGACTCTCGCGAGAGGTCGGAAAGGATAATACAGGAATATGTTACAGACATCCCGGACATTGACCAGGTGATAGATGATGAAATCTATACCAGTGGATACAATGTCCCTGTGAGGATATTTAACCCTAATTCGAGCTTGGCACTACCGGTTCTTTTATATCTGCACGGGGGTGGTCATATGCTGGATAGTGTTAAAGCCTATGACCCTATTTGTCGTAAAATGGCGATAGCTACACAGCATATTGTGGTGGCACCAGAATATCGGCTTGCTCCAGAAAATCCTTATCCAGCCAATATTGAAGATACTTGCGCTGTAGCTCGTGGAGTTTGGGCGAGCCTTTCCCGACACAAGATCGACTATCAAAAGTTACTCTCAGTAGCGGGAGACTCTGCAGGTGGTTCTTTATCGGTAACTTTGTCGCATATAGCACAATTTGACACTGGGATTTATATAGACAAACAGGTTCTCATTTATCCTTGTGTTGACTATACGGCAGGTTGTCAATCTTACCAAAAATACGGGAAAGGATATTTTCTAGAAGCTGAGAAATGTTACTGGTTCTTTGAAAAATATTTCCGGGATGGCCAGTGTAGAAAGTCGGCATCTCCACTTTATATGGATTTTACTCAAAGGCTGCCAAAAACTCTGGTGATAACAGCAGAGTTTTGCCCCTTGTGTGATGAGGGTGAACTTTACTTTGAGAGGGTGAGGTCAGTTGGTGTGCACGCTGAATATATACACTTTGAGGGTGTTATACATGGGTTTTTAAATGTTGAAGATTTGCTCAAAGATATTTGTGCAGGAGCTTATGAAAAAATAGGTAGATTTCTGAACAGCTAAATTATTGTAAATTCTTCAACCAGGCTTGTAATGGTACTTAAGAATATAGCCATTGCTGAGCTCCAATTGCTCAGAAGCTTCTTTTCCAATAGAGAGTTCAATTTCAGTGATCGCATTGATTATCTGTGTGGGCTCGACATCAATGCATTGAATACTCATTGAATAAATGGCACCTTCTTTACTATCAACAGAATATTCAATAACTTGCAGAAAAAGACTATCTGTCCCATATAAGATTTTAATGCCGGGGCCCTTTAATAGAGGGATAGTATATTTTACAGCCCCCCAGGGGCCATCGCAGCGAATGGCCTGGTACTCCGAGGGCGCTGTTTGGGCAGATGTAGACTTAGATTCCTTACTTAGGGTTAATTCACTCAATATCTGTCGAGTATGAAACTGCCATCCCTCTGGAGTTGTAATCTCAATTTTTAAAGTCGGTTGAGCAAGCACCTGAAAACTTAGAAAGGCAAATGGCATTAAAATCAACTTGCGAAATTCCATCTTGATTGCGATTCCTTAGGGAATGTGGGGTACGGGCAAACGTGCTTTCAATAATTGGTTGCATGAAGCGCCAAGCTGGTAGCCCTGCATGTTTTCTAGTCTTTCAAATAATAATAGTGTCTTGAAGGGTATCTAGGGGTCAGATAGTATGCAGAAGCTTGCCTAGCAAGTTTTTTTGCGCGACTTAATTGGTACATTCGTACCTACCAAAGCCAGATGTAGTAGCTACAAACAATAATTCAAACAAAGGGTGAAGCATGAAGACCTTGTCCTACATCGGGGTGGCTCTCACGTTATTACTAGTCTCCGCCTGCGGAGAGAAGAAAGCCCCTCAATCAAATCCTGCAACTAATGACGTTGATTTTCAGAAAAAACTGTTGAGGCAACTTATTGCTGCTAAGCCAGGTGATGTCATTATTGTTCCTGAAGGGGAATTTCAGATTGATCGTAGTCTTTCTCTAAATGTTGATGATGTCACTATTCGTGGTATGGGAATGGATAAATCTATCCTCTCATTTAAGAGTCAAATTCAAGGGGCTGAGGGACTGTTGGTCAATGCCAACGATTTCACGATAGAAAACTTGGCAATAGAGGATACGGTGGGTGATGCCTTAAAAATTAATGAAGGGCAAAACATTATTATTCGTAATATTCGTGTTGAGTGGACTAATGGTCCATCTACAGAAAATGGTGCCTATGGAATTTATCCGGTGCAGACACGAAACACCTTGGTGGAAGGTTCAGTAGCTATTGGCGCCTCAGATGCTGGCATTTATGTCGGTCAGTCTCGCAATGTGATTGTGCGAAACAATCGCGCTGAGTTTAATGTGGCGGGTATCGAAATAGAAAATACTATCGGTGCTGATGTGTATGGTAATGTGGCAACCAATAATACGGGGGGTATTCTGGTTTTTAATATGCCAAATTTGCCTCAGCCTGGGCATAGTACGCGTATTTATGATAACGATATATTTAAAAACAATGTAAAAAACTTTGGGCATGAAGGAACCCCTGTGGCTGCAGTTCCTGCAGGATCGGGTATCGTGATTAATTCCAATGATCAGGTTGAGATATTTGATAACAAGATTGCGGATAATGATACTGCCAATATTATCGTGAGTAGCTACTTTACTGCGGGTTATTACAGCGATAAGTCGACTCAGGCAGACTTTGATCCATATCCAGAAGGTATTTATATCTATAACAATCACTTTGCAGGAGGTGGTTCATCACCAGACCACTTGGAACTTAAGGCGCTAAAGTTAGCGCGTTTTGGACTAGGTGGAAGCTTGCCCGATGTACTTTGGGATGGTGTTGTGGATAGCAAGAAAATGTTTGAGGGCGCCCTGCCAGACCACCTTCGGCTATGCATCGATAACACGGATGTGGGCATATTGAATATTGACTTCCAAAATAACTATCAGAATATTTCCACCGATATTTCTGCTCATCAGTGCCGTCTGAAAAAGCTACCAGAGGTCGTTTTGAAATTTGACCGACCGGATGAAGAAAAAAGCGCGGGAGATCATTTGGCTGTCTTGGAGGGGGGGAATGAATAAGTGGAAATATTTGGTGAGTTCTTTCCTTCTCCTTATTGCAACATTAATGGTTACCCTTAGTGGCTGCGAGAAAGCCCAAGCCCCAGCCCCAGTTCAGCTATTTGCCGAAGATGCTATTCCTGAGAGGCTTAGTGACTGGAATCTGGTCAATATTATTGATAACGGTTTGACCCCCAACACAGGTGTGCTGCCGTACGATTTAAATACTGGGCTTTTTACCGATTACGCCCATAAACTGCGAACCGTGTGGATGCCCGCAGGCACCTCGGCAGAGTATGGTGAGGAGCAGTTTGAGTATCCGGTGGGAACGGTACTTACCAAGACTTTTTACTATCCAAGAGGAGAGGGTGATACAGTTCTGCGCACCGATAATTTTACTCGGGACTACCTTGAGGGGCGCAGTGGAGAAGCTTTGGATATGCGGGCTGTGCGCTTGATTGAGACCCGTCTGTTAGTAAAACGTCAGAGGGGCTGGCAGGCGATCCCCTATATTTGGAATGCGGCTCAAACTGAAGCCGTTTATGAAATCGCTGGTGATACCACACATTTTAAACTGGTGAACGACTCTGGGGATGTCTCAGAATTTACTTATGTGGTGCCCGATGCCAATCAATGCGCCGGTTGCCATGCTGACAACTTTACTGGAAAGAAGATTTCTCCACTCGGCCCGAGAGCAAGACACTTAAATCGAGATTTTACCTATCTTAGTGGAACAGAGAATCAGTTATCCCACTGGCAGAAAGTGGGATATCTGAAAGGGCTTCCCGCGCTGATATCACTACCAAGCCAGGCTAGTTATGCAGATACTTCAAAATCGCTAGAAGATAGAGCTCGCGCCTACCTCGATATCAACTGCGGTCACTGTCATAACCCGGCCGGTGCCGCTGACACATCGGGGCTGATGCTTCATCACAGTGAAACAGACTGGCGCAAGATGGGCTTGTGTAAACCACCAGTAGCGGCGGGTACTGGCAGTGGAGGGCGGGTATTTGCCATAGTACCGGGAGAGCCGGATCACTCAATTTTGAATTTCCGTGTAGAGTCTAGCGATCCGGGCGCGATGATGCCGGAGTTAGGGCGAAGTTTGGTACATGAAGAGGGGGTGAGCTTACTACGCCAGTGGGTGGCGGCTATGTCGGGGAGTTGCTCATAGTGCAGTGAGTGATGTCAGGCTGGCCACTTAAGGAAGAAGGCGGCACAGTGTTTGGGCACCGTGCCGCTAACCTGTGAGATAGTCTTTATATTTCAGCCGTATGCTGCGGTCTCGGCAACTTGGGTAGCTGTTGCAGGAATTAAGCCGCGAACCATCATGGTAACTGTGCGCTCAAGCAATGGAGAATCCAGTGCAATGGAGCCACTCAAAATTTCATATTCCAACTTGAGAATAGTGCCGTGAGCGATTTGCGCAGCGGCTTCTGGATCAACAACGCCCAGCAAGTGGAAGAATTCCTGAATTAGGGACTCTCTCGCATGGCTTGACATGCGTACCGCCCGCGTCAGTTGCTCGTTGCGCAGCGCCTCATTGCGAAAGGCCAACTCAACCAAACGGCGGTCACGATCTTCAGCCTGGTTGCGCACATGTGTGAGGATGAAGCGGGTGAGCTGCTGGACCAACAGTTTGTGACTACTACTCGATGCGCGCTCTTGTGAAGAGAGGTTGCGAGCCGCATTGAAACTTTCTTCTTGAAGTTGGCGTGTGCTCTCCAATCCCTGCTCAACGAAGTAAGTGAATGAATCACTGATCAGATCGTTGAGGTCTTTAAAATAGTAGGTAGTGGCGGCCAGTGGTACATTCGCTTCGCGAGCTACGGCGCGGTGGCGGATACCGCGAATCCCCTCTTTTACGATTAGTCGCAGGGTGGCCTCTAGGATGGCCTTGCGGCGCAGGCGGCTGTCGGCTCGCTGTGCGCGGCGGCCGTGATAGACCAGATCAGACTTTCCATTGTCTACAGTCATAGCAGTATCCCTGTTCTTTTTGTGTTGGCTCCGATCGCTCTAGCAAGCTGTTCGGTCGTGCCATTCTAGCCAAACGAATTCAAAAAGAGAGAATAAAGCTATTACATTCGATTACACGAAGATTGCACAAGTCAGAGGCTTCACTTGTGGTTTTTCTACGTGAATCTCCTCAATATGGTGCAATTTTGTATAGGGGGCTTTTATTGAATCAGAAAATAAAGATTTAGGCGTCATTCCTAGGTCTTTTTCTCACCGGAATATGACAATTACTCGGCAAGTAGGTCAGCGACAATCGAATAGCTTTCGCTACACTAAACGATTGTCGTAGGGAATAAGGGCTTGTTTGGGGCAATCTTAAGAGATTTTTCCAGTAACGCGCACCCGTTTGGAGCCAGGTACAATTCTGATTTGCTGACTGCGGCGCCGTTCAATACCCGTATCAATAGCATTTTTCGCTGCAATCAGTAGACCGGCTACCAGAAATGCACCGGGCGGTAACACCGCCACCAGCACACCGGGATAATTACTTCCCAGCAAGTTTAGGCTCCAGTCTTTGGCCATAGGCCCCAATAGCAAATCCATATCTGAAAACAAAGTGCCCTGGCCGAGTATTTCCCGCACGGCGCCGATAGCAATCAGCACTGCGGTAAAGCCAACCCCCATCATAAAACCATCGACCAGTGACGGCAGCACTGGATTTTTACTGGCGAAGGCATCGGCGCGGCCGAGGATGGCGCAGTTGGTAACAATCAATGGAATAAAAATTCCCAGCACCAGGTAGAGCTCATAAGTGAAAGCCTTCATCAAGAGTTCGACACAGGTGACGAAGGTGGCGATGATCATCACCGAGGCGGGTAAGCGCACGGTGTCGGGCATCTGTTTCCGTACTAGGGAAACTGCCAAGTTGGAACAGGTGAGTACACCAGTGGTGGCGAGCCCCAGACCAATAGCGTTGACCACTGAGCCGGTAACTGCCAATAAGGGGCAGAGCCCCAAAAGCTGAACTAGGGCGGGGTTATTTTTCCAGAGTCCGTTGTGGGTAATTTCTGCGTAACCGGGGGTCGCCATTAATTCTGCTCCGTATTGGGCTGAGCCTCATCAGTATTTTCCGCTTCAGGATTTTCCACCTCAACGGCTCGCTTGGACACCGGTGCACTGAATATTTGCTGATGGTTTTTGGCGACAAACTCCAGCACCTGATGTACTTCAGCAACCACTGCGCGGGGGGTGATCGTTGCACCGGTAAATTGGTCGAAGACCCCGCCATCTTTTTGAACTCTCCACTCGCTAGAGGGTGGGTTTTTCAGTGAGAGGCCATCGAACTGAAGAATCCAATCACTTTTTTTAAGTTCGACCTTATCACCAAGGCCCGGCGTTTCACTGTGGCTGGTGACCCGTACACCAGCTATGGTGCCATCGCGGTTGACGCCTACCAGCATTTTGATTGGGCCCGAGTAACCGTCTGGTGCCACCGCCGGTACAATGACCGCTGAAATCTTACCGTCTTTGCCGCGCGCTAAGTTGATATCGCCACCCTGAGAGAGCCCTAGTTGATTCCAGTAGGTCTTGGGAATTGGATAGGTGTCCACAAGTAGGTCATTGCTGTGGCGATCCAGAGGAATAATTTCTAGCAGGGCTTTGGCAGAGGCTGCGCGTATCGCCCGTTCAATGGGCTCTCGGGTGGTGATCTGGGTCACTGCCAGAGTGCCTGCAGTGACCAGGGCAAACAGGGTCAGCACAACGGCATTGGTGGCCATAGACTGCTTGAGCATCAGTGCTCCTCCAAGTCAGTAGCGCGACGCGCCCGCTTGTGGCCATAAGTGCGTGGCAGGGTGTAATTATCAATGGTGGGTGCGGCAAAGTTCATCAGCAGTACCGCAAAGGCCACGGCATCCGGGTAGCTGCCCCAGGCGCGGATAATATAAGTGAAGAGTCCAACACCGGCGCCGAAGATCAGGCGCCCCTTATTACTGGTACAGCCACTGACCGGATCTGTGATGATGAAAAAGGCCCCGAACATGGTAGCGCCGGAGAACAGGTGGAGCAGTGGTGAGCCTTCGGAAAGAGAGCTGCCGCTGTCGTAGAAAAACAGAGAGATCAGGGTCAGGGTTGCGAGCATGGCTACTGGCGCGTGCCAAGTGATAATGCCGCGAAACAATAGAAAAAGTCCGCCCAACAGGAACCCGAAACTGATGGTTTCCCAGCCTGCCCCGGCAAAAGTCCCCTGGCTGAAAACCGGTTCCATCTCGTAGAGTTGTGACAGCAACACTGACTCGTTGAGGCGCACGATTTCCAAGGGAGTGGCACGGGTGAAACCATCCACGTTGTAACTGCCAAAGACCAGGGAAATGGCCTCGCCAATATCCGGTGCACCACCGATCACATCCGCCGCGCCAACCCAGCGGGTCATATCCACCGGGAAACTGATCAGCAATACCACATAACCCACCATGGCCGGATTGAAAGGGTTGTACCCCATGCCGCCATATAGCTGTTTAGCCAATACGATGGCCACGGCGCTGCCGACTACCGGCAACCACCAGGCACAGTATGGAGGCAGAGCAATGCCCAGTAAGAGTGCCGTGACCATGGCACTGTAGTCACGCAGGTAGAAAGCCACGGGCCTGTCCCGCAGTTTCATGATTGCGGCTTCGCACAGCAGAGCGGTAATTACAGAGAAGGCAATATTGATCAACACGCCGATGCCGAAATAAATCACCATAGCCAGAACACCAGGTGCGGTGGCGGCCGCTACCTGCAACATCACTTTGGCCGTGTTATCGCCGGAGCGGGCGTGGGGGGAGGTGGCTCGCATCAAGGACATTACTGGCGACCATCCTGTGCGGCTTTTTGCTCTCGCATCTTATCTTCCAACTTTTTCTGCAGCTTTTCCAAGGCAGTCTCAAAGGCCGCCAGGTTGGCATCATTTTCATTTTTGGCTTTTTGCAACCTTGCCTCGGCTTTGCCTAGACGCTTCTGCAGGGCCTCGATATCTGCGGCGAGTCGCTCGGCATCGCTCATTTGAGAGCGAGCTTCTGCCGAGGCACGCGCCTTAGTGATAGCGCGCACGGCGGCACTGGTCTCTTCCTGACTGGGCTCTCTGGCGGGATCGCGATCGGCGCGACGCCTGGCCAGGGTGAGCTTGTGTTCGGCTTCCTGCAGTTTTAACTCGGCAGCCTTGAGTTGGGCTGCCAGCTGGTCGCGTTGGCCTTCTTCTGCGGCCTCCACCTTATTGCGCAGGCGTTCGACGCGGCTTTCGGCGCTGGAGAAGGTGCGCTGGGCACGGGCGAGCAGCTGCTGGGGATCCTCCTGGCGGGATTTAACCCGGGCCAGGGCAGCGGCGACGATATCTGCTTGTTGCTTGCTCTCTTTGGCTTCCTCGGACTCAGGGCTCTGCTCGCGCTGTTGGCGCGCCAGTTCGGCTGCCTTGCGGCGTGCCTCACGTTTGGCTTCTTTTTCTTTCTCGGCCTTTTCCAGACGGAGCTTGCGGAACTCAAAACGATCGCGGGCGCGGTCGGACTTTTCTTTCTCCTCCTCCGCCAGGCGTATTGCCCCTTTGGCAGCGCGGTAATACTGCACCAGCGGAATCGTACTGGGGCAGACATAGGAGCAGGCGCCGCATTCGATGCAGTCGAACAGGTTATAAGCTTGCAGCTTTTCGCGCTCATCGGCTCGTGCATACCAGTACAGCTGCTGTGGCAGCAGTGAAGCTGGGCAGGCCTCGGCGCAGTAACCGCAGCGAATACAAGCCTTGGCTACCGGTGCTGGTGGCAACTCCTGGTTGGTAGGCACCAATAGGCAGTTGGTGGTTTTGACTACAGGGGCGCGCTCATCGTCGATGGTGTAACCCATCATGGGACCGCCGATAATCACCTTTTGCATCTGGCCGCGGTGGATACCGTGGTGTTTGAGAATATGGTGAATGGGAGTACCGATGGGCACATCGATATTGCGCTGGCGCTCCAGGGCTTGCCCAACAACTGTGGTTACCCGGCTGATTAGAGGTTCACCATAGCGAACGGCGCGATAAATGGCCCTGGCGGTACCCACATTCTGGCAGACGATGCCGACATTGGCCGGCAGGCCCTGATTGGGTACTTCGCGGCCGGTGAGAATCTGGATAAGTTGCTTTTCCCCACCAGAGGGGTACTTGGTGGGGAACACCACGATATCAAAGCGGGTATCTCCGGCGGCTTCGCGCATGGCGGCAATGGCCTGCGGCTTATTGTCCTCAATCCCGATCAATACTCGCTCGGGCTCGTCAAGGATATAAGAGATGATGCCAATCCCGGCGATAATCTCTTCAGCGCGCTCGCGCATCAGCATGTCGTCGGCGGTAATGTAAGGCTCGCACTCTGTCCCGTTAATGATCAGTGTGTCGATTTCCGCCCCGCCGTGGGGATCGAGTTTCACTGCGGTGGGGAAGCCCGCACCGCCCATGCCGGCGATGCCGCAGTCGCGAATTTTCTCCAGAAGCTCAACAGGCGAAAGCTGGGTGTAATCCTCACAGGGTTGCAGTTCACACCAGTGCTCCTCGCCGTCAGTACGGATCACAATACTGTCCTCGGCGAGCCCCGAAGGGTGGGGGACGGCGCAGGGCTCTATGGCCACGACTTTACCGGAACTGGGGGCGTGCACAGGGCTGCTGATCAGGCCATCCGCCTCGGCAATTTTTTGGCCTTTTAGTACGTCATCGCCGAGTTTGACCAGGGGCAATGCAGTGGCACCACTGTGTTGCAGCAGAGGCACAATCAAATCCTCGGACAGGGGAATGCTGCCAATGGGTTCGCCGGTACTCTGTTGCTTGTTTTCCGGTGGATGTACGCCGCCGTGGAAATCGTTGGGGCGCAGTTCCCGCGCCTTTTCGCTGGCGATTAGCTGTGCCTCGCGGGCGGCGCGACGCTCCTCTACCGCTTCGCGCCGCTGTTTTTTTTCCTGTAGCGCTGTGCGGTTTTCATTTTCGGGGTTCAAACTGCACCTCCCCGTTGATCTGTTTGCTGCGGGCGACGGTCAGTGGCAATCAGCTGGATACCGTCTTCGGGCTTTTGTGGATGCCAATCTTGTAGCGGCATATCTACGGGCACCATATCAATACAATCCACGGGGCAGGGCTCTACGCAGAGATCGCATCCAGTGCATTCGTCGGCAATTACGGTGTGCATATATTTGGCTGCGCCGGCGATGGCATCCACCGGGCAGGCCTGAATGCACTTGGTGCAGCCAATACATTCGGCTTCGCGAATAAAGGCCACTCTTTTTACATCTTCGACCCCGTGCTCTGCATCCAGGGGCATGGGTTCCATATCCAGCAGGTTGGCCAGCTCGTTGATGGTGGCTTGACCGCCTGGGGGGCATTTGTTGATGGCGTCTCCATGCACAATTGCTTCGGCATAGGGACGGCAACCGGGATAGCCACACTGCCCGCACTGAGTTTGCGGCAGCAGGGCATCGACCTGTTCTACCAGAGGATCCCCCTCCACCTTAAAGCGAATGGCGGCAAATCCCAGCAGGGCGCCAAACACCAGAGCCATACCGCCGAGTACCAGCAGAGGGGAGGAAATTTCAGAAATCCAGTCCAGCATCACGTAACCCTATACCAGACCGCTAAAGCCCATAAATGCCAGGGACATCAGCCCTGCGGTGACCATGCCAATAGCGGCCCCGCGAAATGGCAGCGGTACATCCGCGGCAAACAATCGCTCGCGCATGGAGGAAAAAAGAATCAATACCAAGGAGAAACCTACCGCGGCGCCAAAGCCATACAGGGTGGACTGTATAAATGTGTGGGCCTTCATGGTGTTTTGCAGCGCTACGCCCAGTACGGCACAGTTCGTGGTAATTAGCGGCAGAAAAACGCCCAAAACCTTGTACATCAGTGGGCTGGTTTTTTCGATAAACATACGGGCAAATTGCACCACTACCGCGATCACCAGAATAAAGGAAATAGTGCGCAGGTATTCGATGCCAAAGGGCTCAAGCAAATAGGTATTCACCAGGTAAGAGCAGATTGAGGCCAGTGTGAGTACAAAAGTGGTGGCGCCGGCCATACCCACGGCGGTCTCCAGTTTGTTGGAGACACCCATAAAGGGGCACAGCCCAAGAAACTGCACCAACACATAGTTGTTGACCAGGATGGTGCTGAGCAGGATGACTGCAAATTCGGTCATATCAGGTCCGGTTGAAGCCCAGGAACAAAATGATGCTAGCGCCTTGGCGGAGTCGAGGTGCCCCGGTGAGAGGCAGAGGGCCTGGGGCTCCGTCGAATGTCGCGCAGGGCCGGTATTATGGGTGAGTCGCGGGGGGCCTTCAACTCAGTCGGGGATCTTCTGGCAGCAGAGGACCCCTGCAAGGCGCCAAGCTAGGTTCTGGCTTTGAGAATAGTTGGTACCTCTGGGCTAGTGCGCGATGCTTACGAGAGGCGATTTAAGGTTTCCATGGATTTATTGGCGCGACCCTTTACTCTCGGGGAGTATGCCCTTATCTCTATTGGATTAACCCGTAACACCAGTTGGAGCTCTGTAATGCCGGATCAACCCTATACTCCGCCCAAGGTTTGGAAGTGGGATGCGGAAAGTGGTGGGCAGTTTGCCAAAATTAACCGCCCCATAGCGGGAGCCACCCATGATAAAGAATTACCTCGGGGCAAGCACCCGATGCAACTGTACTCCCTGGGAACCCCCAATGGTGCCAAGGCTACGATTATGCTGGAGGAGCTTCTGGCACTGGGGGTTGAAGGGGCGGAATACGATGCCCACTTGATTCGCATCACTGAGGGTGAGCAATTCGGCAGTGGTTTTGTGGATATCAATCCGAATTCAAAGATCCCAGCCCTGGTGGACCATAGTACGACACCACCAATTCGGGTTTTTGAAAGCGGATCAATTCTTCTGTATCTGGGAGAGAAATTTGGCGCCTTTCTGCCGCATACACCGGAGCAGCGTACCGAGACTCTCAATTGGCTGTTTTGGCAGATGGGGGCGGCGCCCTATCTCGGTGGAGGCTTTGGGCATTTTTATGCCTATGCGCCCGAGAAACTGGAGTACCCCATCAATCGTTTTGCCATGGAAGTAAAGCGGCAGATGGATGTATTGGACCGGCAACTGGCTAAGCACCAGTTTATCGCTGGGCGTGAATACACCATTGCAGATATAGCCATCTGGCCCTGGTACGGAGCCCTGATCCGTAATGAGGCCTATGATGCCAGCGAATTCCTGCAGACCGAGAGTTACAAACACCTTGTGCGCTGGTCGGATGAAATTGCACAGCGACCGGCGGTACAGCGTGGGCGTATGGTGAACCGCACCTGGGGGGATCCCAGTAAGCAGCTCCATGAACGCCATGACGCCAGTGATTTTGAGGAAAAAACCCAGGACAAAATGGCGCAAAAAGACAGCTGAGCAGTATTGAATGGCAGTTTTTTCTATTGCACGCCCAGGGTGAGATGGTTGTCTCTCTGCTTATTTAGCTTTAGCGAAATAGATTATAGGGCGCGCATAGAGAGTGCGAATTGAATGATTTGTGAGGTGTGTGGCAGCTGCCAGAGTTTTTCGGTAATAAAGCCGGCGGCAAAAGCGACGCCGAGAATGGCCACTATAGGAATTTTGCCCAGCTGCTGGTTGACTTGCCTTTGCTGTTGATCAAACAAACGCAACGTACTGCGGCGCTGTTTTTCAGCGTCCACACGGCATTGTGTAATTTCTCTATTTAATTGTCTCAGCGACATCTTGTAGGGCCTCTTTTACCTGCCGTTTGGTTTCTTCAAATCCCAGCAGAGGGCGCAGCTTTTGCTGATAAAGCAACACACCGAGGAAAAGGGCAATTTGTATCAGTACAAATACAAGGAAACCGATATAGATCGATTGGCTAAAATAGTAGGCAATCAAACCAATGCCACCGCAAAGGCTGACGAGTAGTGCGGTTCCCAGAGGTACCAGCATCAACTGCAGAATAATCAGCCTTTTTCCGGCTGTTAGAGTTCTCTCCAGCTCTAGCTGAAATAAGCGCTGAATATTACCCATCCATGCAGTTATAAGAGTGAGAGTGGCTTCAACACGAGCCATAGTCTCCTCTAAACTGCCGCCAGTGTCGCTACTATCACCGTTACCGCTGCCTTCAGCGGAACCGTCCCGCCCGCGCTGTTGCGCGGTCGGGTCGGAATTCTGGTCAGTTCCCTGGCGTTTTTCTCCATTGCCCATCGGCGGTTTCCTTACCGGTTAAAAAGGCAAACGCTTTGGCTTTATTTAAAAAGCTTGGCGATTGCCCAGCCGACCACAAAAGCACAGCCGACTGCGAGGATCGGTCTTTCCCGCAGGGAAGACTCCGCTTTTTCCATAACATCTGAAGCGCGTTGCCTCTGTTGCTGGACAGAAGATCTCGCTCTCTGTCTCAGGTTTTCAGCAGCATCAGAAGCGGCCTCTCCTGCGAGATTATAGGCCTGTTGCAGCTTATCCCTGCTGGAGTTATGTGGAGATCTTGCAGTTGCCATCGGGTTGCTCCTTTTCAGGGGATGATTGCCGCAGAATTCTATAGTCGCAGCAATCAATTCACAGGAGCATTGGCTCTTTATTTAGGGTAATAAAAAATAACTCCGAACTGTTTTGGTGAATTTAGTTATATCGCTATTGATCGGTGTCTCTACAGGGGGCTGATGGCATTTATGGTGTGAGTGTCCGCTTCCAGGCCTCAATATTGTTTACCACACCATCAAGTAAGCGCTGGCGGCTCTCACGGCTGATCCAAGCGTTGTGAGGCGTGATAATCAGGTTGGGAATATCAGTGGCCAGTAGGGGGTGACTTGCCTGTGGGGGCTCTTCACTCAAAACATCCAGTGCGGCGCCGCCAAGCTTTCCACTGCGCAGTGCGTCGGCTACGGCCTCCTCATCCACCAAACCGCCCCGCGCGGTATTGATCAACAGTGCGCCGGGTTTCATGTTGGCGATAAAATCGCGATCGATCAATTTCTCCGTCTGCTTCGTGAGGGGGCAGTGCAGACTGATTACATCGGATTCCTTTGTAAGTTGCGCCAGTGGTGACCGGTCAGCGCGTTTTTCTCCACTGAAGGATTCCGCCACCAAAATCTGCATATCCAGGGCTTCCCCCAGTTTGGCGACCCTTTGCCCTAATTCACCATAACCGATTATTCCCAGGGTTTTACCGGCTAATTCTACGACAGGATGATCGAGTAAACAGAAAATTTCCGACTGACTCCAGCGGCCGGTCATGACGTCCTGATGGTAGTGATGCCAGCGGGAAGCGAGGGCGAGAATTAGTGCCAGGGTGTGTTGTGGTACCGAAGCGCCGGCGTATCCCTGCACGTTGCGCACGGGAATACCCAAGTCCTGTGCGGCTTGCAGGTCAATATTATTCGTGCCTGTAGCGCACACACAGATCAGCTTGAGAGAGCGGGCCTGCTCCAGAAGCGTGCGGTCCAAAACCACTTTATTAGTAATAACTACGTCCGCATCGGCGATACGTTCGGCGGTTTGCTTGGCTGAGGTGGTCTCATAGAAATCCCAATGATCTAGACTGTTTTTTAGGGACTGTATATTCAACTCCCCAAGTTTCATGGTCATTGCGTCCAGAAATACTCCGCGCATGGAATCTCCTCAATTTCCTGTGTGAGATAGCGGCATGCTACGTCAGCAGAGGTCGAATGCAATGGCTTTTATAGGACGGCTGCAGATCTTGTAGGGTTGGCTACGGTTTGTTTACGGGCCTTTCTGTCACAAATGAAGAGGGCCTTTATGGGAATATCGATAACTGCAGCATCATTGGTTTTAATCTCTGCATTTCTTCACGCGGGCTGGAATTTACTGGGAAAATCCCGCACCCCCTCCCCAGCTTTTTTCTGTATCGCCACCCTCAGTGTGGGTCTACTACTTCTCCCCCTTGGCCTCTGGGTCCTGTTACAGGCTCAATCACTGCCGCGTGCTTTCTGGTTGTTGTTACTGGCCAGCGGTTTTTTTCAGATGATTTATATGGGAGGGCTGGCATTGGCCTATCAGCGCGCTGATATCAGCCTGGTTTACCCCATCGCACGGGCTCTGCCGGTACTCCTTGTGGCGCTGGCAACGGTGCTGTTGGGGCAGATTCTGCCCTGGCAAGCCTGGCTGGGCATGTTGTTGGTGACGATCGGCTGTTTGCTGGTGCCGCTGGTGTATTTTCGTCAATGGCACTGGAGCGTGTACTGGAGAGCGGACTGCGCCTGGGCTCTGGTAGCGGCACTGGGTACGGTGGGATATTCATTGGCGGATAAGGGCGCACTGCTTTATTTGGAAGAGGCACTTGGCGACGCGGTAACACCAGCGGTGGTGGCGTATAGCTACTTGGGCTTGCAGTTTTTTGTCAGTGGAGTCTGGTTACTATGTGGCTGTATGAGTCGAGTGGGGCGCGGACAATTATTAGAAAATCTGCGGGATTTGAAGGTTGGTATCTTGACCGGCCTGATGATGGGAGCGACTTATGGACTGGTGCTGCTGGCGATGACGATGACGGAAAATGTGAGCTACGTGGTCGCTTTACGCCAGCTCAGTATTCCGTTGGGAGTGGGATTTGCTATCTGGTTGTTGGGAGAACCGGCACACAGACCCCAGCTGTTAGGCGTGGGGCTGGTATGTGCCGGTTTAATTGCGGTATCGCTGCGCTAAGGTGGACAGTGCCCACCTCCAAAATAAATTACATTACGCGCATACCGGGCCTGGCACCTGCGTGGGGTTCGAGAATCCACAGGTCTTTACCGCCTGGACCGGCGGCCAGCACCATGCCTTCACTCACGCCAAAACGCATTTTGCGCGGCGCTAGGTTAGCTACCATAACGGTGTGCTTGCCCACCAGGTCTTCCGGCGCATAGGCACTCTTGATACCGGCGAATACCTGGCGGGTCTCTCCGCCCAGGTCCAATGTCAAACACAGCAGTTTGCCGGCACCCTCGACGTGTTCCGCCTTGGCGATCAGGGCGATACGTAAGTCCACTTTGGCAAAATCGTCGAACTGGATCTGCTCGGCGATAGGGTCTTCTGCCAGCGGGCCACTGGCCGCTTTGACTTCAGCCTGTAGCTGGGCCAGTGATTCCTGTGCGGCTTCCATCACCGCATCTACCTGGGTTTTTTCCACCCGTTGTAGCAGAGGTTTGAATTTTTTGATCTCGTGGTCCGCTAGCGGTGTGGTGGCCTGGGTCCAATCCAGTTCACTGTTGAGGAATTCCGCTGCCTTTTGCGCGGTATTGGGTAGTACCGGTGCCAGCCAGGTGATCAGGGCGCGGAACATATTTACACCTTGAGAGCAAATCGCCAGTACTTCGGCTTCAGTGCCTTCCTGTTTGGCAAGGGACCAGGGCGCTTTGTCGGCGATCCAGGCATTGGCGGCATCGGCCAGGGCCATAATGTCGCGCATGGCGCGTGCGTATTCGCGCTGCTCGTAGTAATCGGTAATACGCGGTGCGGCCTCGACAAATTGATTCCACAGCTGCTCATCGGCTAGCTCGGTGGCGAGCTTGCCACCGGCCTTACTGACAAACTTGGCGGTGCGTGAAGCGATATTGACCACTTTGCCCACCAGGTCGGAATTTACCTTGGCGATAAAGTCATCGAGGTTGAGGTCCAGATCATCCACGCCCGCTGTGAGTTTGGCGGCGAAGTAATAGCGCAAATATTCCGGGCTCAGGTGGTCCAGGTAGTTGCGGGCATTAATAAAGGTGCCGCGGGACTTGGACATTTTCTTGCCGTTTACGGTGAGGAAGCCGTGTACGCACACCTTGTTGGGGGTGCGGAAATCGGCGGAGTCCAGCATGGCCGGCCAGAACAGGGCGTGGAAATTGACGATATCCTTGCCGATAAAGTGATATACCTCGGCATCGCTGTCTTTTTTCCAGTAATCGAGCCAGTCGCTACCATTTTTATCACAGTAATTTTTCAGGCTGGCCATATAGCCGATGGGGGCGTCCAGCCATACGTAAAAGTATTTGCCCGGCGCATCGGGGATTTCAAAACCGAAGTAAGGCGCATCGCGAGAGATGTCCCACTCCTGCAACCCCTCCTCGAGCCACTCGGCCAGCTTATTGGCCACTTCATCTTGCAGGGTTCCGGAGCGGGTCCAGTTGCGCAGGAACTCGGTAAAGGCGGGGAGAGTGAAGAAGAAGTGTTCTGACTCTTTTTCCACCGGCGTGGCGCCAGAGATGGCGGACACTGGATCAATCAACTCCGTGGGGCTGTAAGTGGCACCACAGGCCTCGCAGTTGTCACCGTACTGATCGGGAGTGCTACAACGGGGGCAGGTGCCCTTGATATAGCGATCCGCCAAGAAGAGTTGTTTCTCCGGATCGAAGGCCTGAGTGATGGTGCGCGAAGCGATGTGGCCATTTTCACTGAGGCGGCGATAGATCATAGCGGACAGCTCGCGGTTCTCCTCCGAGTGGGTGGAGTGGTAGTTGTCCACGCCGATTAGGAAGTCGGCGAAATCCCGCTCGTGCTCCGCCTGCATATTGGCGATATGTTGCTCCGGTGTCAGACCCAGCTGCTCAGCTTTGAGCATGATTGCGGTGCCGTGCGCATCATCGGCGCAGATGTACAGGCAGTCGTTACCGCGGGAGCGCTGAAAACGCGCCCAGATATCGGTCTGTATATATTCGAGTATGTGGCCCAGGTGCAGGGAGCCGTTGGCGTAAGGGAGTGCGCTGGTGACTAGGATTTTGCGCGTATCGGGCATCGGTTTTTCCATCGCTGTGGGGTTGCGGCCGGAGGCTCCGCTGGAGTGGCCGGAGATCGTCAAAAGACGGCGAAATATAGCAGATTTGTACTATGCCGGGGAGGTGTGGGCCATGCTCGTGTATAAAGCGGTCGGGATTGAGCCCGTCGCTGGCGCTGGGCCGCTTCATCCGACACAATGCGGTTCTGACAAGAAGCACCTAGAGGGAGATACCGTGAGCGATCACCACCACGATCATGAAGAGTTATCAAAGGAAGTGCAGGCCGAACTGGAGCGTCTGGCAGAGTGCCTTGGTCAGTTGCAGGACCCGGCCAGTGGCCTGCCGCTGGATCAACTGGATGCAGATATTGAGGTGGGCTACGAAGATGATACCGTGTACGTCGGTATTACCCTCGGCTACCCCTGCGCAAGCCAGGAAGTACATTGGCGCAAGCGGGTTACCGAGGCCTGTGAGCCCCTGATGAAGAGTGGTCCCCTAGGCGGCCACGGCTTGCAATTTGAATTATTCAGCGATATCCCTGCCACCTCATCGGCCAACGCTCCAGAGCCATTGCGTGGCGTAAAGAATATTGTCGCAGTTGCTTCTGGTAAGGGTGGCGTCGGCAAGTCCACCACAGCCGTGAACCTGGCCTTGGCGCTGGCAGCAGAGGGTGCGCGGGTCGGGTTACTTGATGCGGATATCTATGGTCCCAGCCTGCCCACCATGCTTGGTACCGAAGGGGTCCGCCCGCATGTGAAGGAACAGAAGTTCTTCGTGCCAGTGGATGCATTAGGTATCGAGACAATGTCTTTGGGGTACTTGATGACTGAGGATACCCCGGCAGTTTGGCGCGGCCCTATGGCCAGTGGTGCACTCAATCAAATTCTCACACAAACACTTTGGTGTGATGCCAAAGAAGAGCTGGATTATTTAATTGTGGATATGCCCCCGGGTACCGGCGATATCCAGCTGACTTTGGCACAAAAAACCACTTTAGCTGGTGCGGTGATTGTGACTACACCACAGGATTTGGCGTTGAAGGATGCTATCAAAGGCGTGGAGATGTTCCGCAAGGTGTCGGTACCAGTGCTTGGCATTGTTGAGAATATGGCCCTTCATACCTGTTCCAAGTGTGGCCATAGTGAGCCGATTTTCGGCATAGGTGGTGGTGAGCGTATCGCTGAGGAATACGATACCCACCTGCTTGGCGAATTGCCTCTGGCACAGAAAATTCGCGCCGATATCGACAGTGGTCGCCCCAGTGTAACCGCAGATCCCGAGGGTGAAATTGCCGGTTTCTACCGGGAAATTGCCCGCAAAGCTGCAGCCCAGGTTTGGTTGAATGCCAGCAGCGACGAGGAACTGCCGGAAATCGAAATTAGTTGAACCCAACCGCGATATTGATCACAAAGCATTAACTTTTTATTTTTTGTGGTTTTTTAAAGGGGCAAAACTCCCTATATTGAACTCCTTCGGGCGCCTCTGTGAAATTTCGTTTTTGCAGGAGCGCTCAATCTTGATAAGCCAGAATTTAACGCAGGCTTTTCATGTCTCTGTAAAGATTCGTAATAATGACTTGTGTTGATGGCTCGCAGTTGAGCCATTGAAAAATGGGTCTTTAAATAATTTATTTATTGCGATTTTGTATTTACGGCGCCTTCGCTCGCGCTAGTGTGCCTGTTAGCCATTATTGGTACGCTGCCGAGTTAATCGTCAGGGTTTTAGTATTTTTTTAACAGACCCAATTTATTCTGTAGATACTTATGGCAGTTTTGCCTATGACTGCTCGAATTCAGCCTCTGCGGTAAAAAGAGTAAGTATTCCTGCTGAATATCCTCTGGCAATCGTCAAGGTATTTATGTGATTTTCTTTTATTGGAGGGACAACTCGGATAATCAGAAAAGCCGCGATAATCCACGGAATATACCGGGAGATGTTTAGTCGGTTCGTGGATAACACTCGGTTGCGTGGTACAGACTTCCTGCGCCGAGGGCAATAATATCAGGAGTGCAAACCTGTGGTGGCCACCGTGTTATTGGTCTCAGGTAGGGCATACATCAGGCATTGCAGTAGCTGTAGTCGATAAAAATAACAAAGACAAAAGCGCGAGTGCTTTCATCCATGAATTTTAATATAAGCTATCGACCGATAGGGGGTATAGCGCGGGTTTTATTTTATGGACCCGTGGGATTTGCAGAAAAAATGGAGGCGGCTGCCCGATTGGTAGAAAAGTACCGCCACCGTGTACCTTTGCGGGTATTACTGGATATGCGCTATGCGCGCACGAGGGTTACCCTGGAGGAGCAGCGGCAGTTCACCAGCTTTATAGCCGAGCACCCGGTGTTGCGCTGCGCTTATATTGCCGTTTTACATCCGCGCAACCGCTGTACTTCCCCCCTGTCGACCGACGGCACCTGCCTGTGCCGGCATAGCTCGCGGGAATTCGTTGCCGAAGCTGAGGCTGAGGCCTGGCTCACCCAGATCAAGGGCGCTCCCAGGCCAGGATTTCGCTGATTACTACGACTACTGGGCTTTGGCCTGCTCAGCTTCCGCCTGGCGGCGCCGCTCTTCTTTTTTCTGCAGGCGTTTAGCGGTAGTCATTTCACGGGCATCTTGTCCCATGTGTTTTTCCCCGCGTTTTTTCGCCAGTTGAATCTGCTTCTCGCGCTCGCGGAAGCGGTGGCGATCGGCGTCACTCACTTTGTCATAGCAATGCGGACAGCTAACTCCCTGCTCAAACTGTTCTGACTGCTGGTCCTCCTTGGTGATAGGCATACGGCAGGCATTGCACTGATCGTACTGGCCTCGCTCCAGATCGTGGTTGACGGTGACGCGTTCATCGAAAACAAAGCACTCACCCTCCCACAGAGATTCCTCTTTGGGTACTTCTTCCAAGTACTTGAGGATGCCACCGTGCAGATGGTAAACCTCTTCAAAGCCCTGCTCTTTTAAATAGGCGGTGGACTTTTCACAGCGGATACCGCCAGTGCAGAACATGGCGACTTTTTTGTGCTTGGCTGGATCCAGGTTCTCTTTGACGTACTGGGGAAATTCTCGGAAGGTTTCGGTATTGGGGTTGAGAGAATCTTTGAAAGTACCCACCTGGAATTCATAGTCGTTGCGGGTATCCACAACAACGACTTCCGGGTCGCTGATTAGGGCGTTCCAGTCTTTTGGTTTGACGTAGGTGCCAACCACTCGGCGGGGGTCAATGCCCTCTACGCCCATAGTGACAATCTCTCTCTTCAATTTGACCTTGCTGCGCAGAAACGGCATCTCGCCAGTGTAGGACTCCTTGTAATCCAGCTCGGCAAGGCGCTCGTCTGATTTCAAGTAGGCGAGGATGGTGTCGATGCCCTCGCGGGAACCAGCAACAGTGCCGTTAATGCCCTCTCGGGCCAAGAGTAGGGTGCCGCGCACTTGGTTTTCCAGCATAACGTCAAGCAGGGGAGTGCGCAGAGACTCAAAGTCCTCCAGAGTGACGAACTTGTAGAGTGCACAGACAACGAATTGATTCATGGTACTTCCTTAAATGCAGTCCGGAGCGTAAATCCGGGGCAGAAAAAATCGCCGCGCATTTTATCGCAAAAAAAACAGCTTGTCGTACATTTAGCAAGCGCTCCAGCTGTTGTCCCAGCACAACAATATTTGTTGACCGGGGAGCCGCAACTTGTCAAAGTTCTGGCCGAATTTTCAGGGTCATAGCGAGGTGAACCCCATGGGCGAAGAATTTGCACCGAAAGAGTCAGAATTGAGCCAGATCTACCGCGAGGGCGAGGTATCTGTGCAAATCGATATATTCGAGGATGGTGAGGGCGGTTGGCTGCTCGAAATTGTCGATGAGAATAACAATTCCACCGTGTGGGAGGATGCCTTTGAGACAGAGCAGGATGCCCTTGAGGAAGCATTGGACGCTTTGCGGGAAGAGGGCATCTCTACTTTTGTCGGCCCTGTTCAAGAAGCGGATGGCGGCTGGTAGATAGTTTTGCTGTGACCTCAAAGTGCATCTGCTGCTGGTGGATGTCTTCCCGGTAGTCCTGGGAGGCGGCTCTTTGCGCCCAATATGCCGATAACTGCTATGGTTATGGTGAAGGGAATCGCGACTGTGTGACAGCACACCCCAATCACAGCGCCGTCGCGAGGCAACTGTGGAGCTTTTGTCTCCGGCGGTGCTACCAAACCAGCGGTTGCCTTCCCCATGATAATGCGCGGTATTTTTATCATGGTCTGCTTGCAGATCCCGCTCCTTCCCCTCCATGCCGACCCCTTGGTGCCACTTGCCCAACAGCAGCTTTATGCAGACCTCAAGGAGGTTCGCCTAGTTGCGAAGCTGCATGGATACGCAATAGTGGCAGGGCGCCACTGCATTGATTGCGATGAGAATCTAGCGATATATATACGACGTATTGCCAGGCCGGGTGAAGTAGTTGGTAATAATCAGTCAGATGGTGATCGTTATACCTATCCGGGTAGGTATCTCGACTATATGACGAAAAAGCTGGTAGAAAAAACCCGCATGTTTTACGGCTATTGCTATGAGGGGCTGCCCTCACTGTTATGGTTGACCGAGTACCGGTCGGGGGATATTTGGATCAAGTCTGAATATCTGCTTTTACTCACGGGTGAAAATCTGGAGCACCGTTACGTAGAGGGGCATCAGCCGAGTGTTTTCCATTTGGAGAGTGCGAACTGTAAGGAATTACCGGGGATTTTGATGGAAATGGAGCCCTAGAAATTGTGGCCTTTTTCAGTCATTTGAGGAGAGAGTGAGCCTGCTTGTTTCAGGGGCTTCTTTGCATAAGGGCCCCGAGAGAACAATTATAGTGCTCTCTAATTAAGTCCTTATTAATAATGGACCGGTATGTAATTAGCGGTCATCCACTTTTTACTCTGATTCCTACTTAACGACAGAAATAAAAAAACCCCGCTGGAGGGCGGGGCCAAAAGGGTCGTTGAAATCAGTTCTGCTTTACTTTACCGGTTCAAAAACAATTTTCAGTTTCTTCTTACCCCAGGCGCGAGCCTTGCGGATATCTTTTTCCATCCAAACATCAATACGGTTTGTGAAGCGTTTGTTCATACGGTCACGCACAGTGTAAGTACCGGGCAGACCTTCAATCTGTACTTTAGCGCCGTTGGTCAGGCCGTGCTTTTCCAAGTCACGGGAAACGGCAATGATTTTATCGCCTGGACGCAGGCGGTTGTTCCAGGCAGCTACCCAAGGGTCGCTATCTGTCTGGCCGGGCACCGAGTTATACGCGGTAGCGTCGACAACCATGGTTTTCTTAAGAGCGGCTGATGCATTGACACTTACACCAATAGCAAGCAGGGCGGCGATGAAAAAAGCAGTGTTACGCAGAGTCTGTTTCATGATGTCCCATTACCTCCAGGAATCAAATGGTCGCAAGCCAAAAGGTGCTTACGAAATTTCCAAGTGCTTTTGGAAATGGTTGATCAATATTTAATCAACTCTGGTTATATTACTGGGGATTTGGGGTGAGGCAACTTTTTCTTATTTGGCGACAAAAGACCTTAAAGAATGGCTGGTTATTGTGAGTGCTTGAAACCAATAACCCTTTTTAGTCTTACGTTTAAGATTTTTGTTTGTGCTTAGACGCTACTACTGGTTACAGAATTCCTATCTTTCTCTGATTAAGAAATTTCATTTTTTAGGTGGGATTTGCAGTGACAGCGATGTCATTCTACAGTTTACAAACTATTTTCTTGGATCGGCTTTCTAATTCGTACGAGAAAAGTAAAAAATTTCCCTGAAACTATTTGTGACCATTCCGCCAAAACTGTCTGCTTTGAAGGGAAAGCCTGATTTTAGGTGGAAAAACTGCTTCGTCACTGATTTTTTTTGGCAAAGAAATGGGGTAAATAAGAGCTAAAGAGTGGCTACCTAACTCTGTTGTAGAGGCTCAACTATCTGTGGTGAGACTATAGGAAGTAGACTCTGCTGCAGAGATGCAGAGATGCAGAGATGCAGAGATGCAGAGATGCAGAGATACAGGGATACAAGGATCTCTTCTTTCAACGTTCCAAGCTCATAAGTTTGAATAAGCCTCTAACTAATCATTATTAATAATCGATGGCATAAAGTTAGAGAGCAGTAATTCTCTCTTTTGATTGTTTACCTAACGGCAGAAATAAAAAAACCCCGCTGGAGGGCGGGGCCAAAAGGGTCGTTGAAATCAGTTCAGCCTTACTTTACCGGTTCAAAAACAATCTTCAGTTTCTTCTTACCCCAGGCGCGAGCCTTGCGGATATCTTTTTCCATCCAAACATCAATACGGTTTGTGAAGCGTTTGTTCATACGGTCACGCACAGTGTAAGTACCGGGCAGACCTTCAATCTGTACTTTAGCGCCGTTGGTCAGGCCGTGCTTTTCCAAGTCACGGGAAACGGCAATGATTTTATCGCCTGGACGCAGGCGGTTGTTCCAGGCAGCTACCCAAGGGTCGCTATCTGTCTGGCCGGGCACCGAGTTATACGCGGTAGCGTCGACAATCATGGTTTTCTTAAGAGCGGCTGATGCATTGACACTCACACCAATAGCAAGCAGGGCGGCGATGAAAAAAGCAGTGTTACGCAGAGTCTGTTTCATGATGTCCCATTACCTCCAGGAATCAAATGGTCGCAAGCCAAAAGGTGCTTACGAAATTTCCAAGTGCTTTTGGAAATGATTGATCAATATTTAATCAACGCTGGTTATATTACTGGGGATTTGGGTTGAGGCAACTTTTTCTTATTTGGCGACAAAAGACCTTAAAGAATGGCTGGTTATTGTGAGTGCTTGAAATCAATAACCCTTTTTATTTTTATATTTAAGGGTTTTGTTCGCGCTTATACGCTATTGATGGTTACATAATTCGTATTTTTTTCTGATTAAGAAATTTCATTTTTTAGGTGGGATTTACAGTGACAGCGATGTCATCCTACGGTTAACAAGCTATTTTTCCGGATCGGCTTTCTAATTCAGACGAGAAAAGTAAAAAATTTCCCTGAAACTATTTGTGACTGCCCCACCAAATTAGTCTGAATTGAAGAAAAAACGTGGTTTAACGCAGCAAAACGGCTTCGTCGATTCATTTTCTGGCAAACAATTTGGGGAAAAGTGAGGGCTAAAGGGTGGTTCCACGGTTCTGCTGTACCGGTTCTACCTGCTGGCGAAGCGCGGCCAAATAGTCACTATCCTCTTTTAGGTCGGGTAATTTGTGCTGTAAATCCAGTTCTACCGCTTTCTCCAGCCAACGAATGGCCTCTTCAATATTTCCTTGCCACTCACAAACCTGCCCAAGATTGAAATAAGTAATAGAAAGGTTGTGCCATTCCTCCTGATTGAGCAGACCTTCAAGGGCACTTTTATAGAGGAGATAAGCAGTGCTGAGGAGGTGTTCACGCTGCGTGGCCAACTCTTCGCTGGCAGCTTGGCGGTGGTAAGTGTGTGCCAGGGCAGAGCGCACTCTTGCGCTGGAGTGAGGTAGTTGTGCACCTGAATCCAGGTAGCGCAGAACTGATTGAAACTGGGCCCGCGCCAGCGGGTAGAGATCTGGCCTCGATTTGGCCCCCAAGGCATTTAGTACTATGCCGTAGCGGTAGCGCAGGGTGTGCTGCTGGGAGGGATAGGCGCCGAGAGCGGAAATGGCTTTTTCATAGAGAGGCAAGGCATCGCCAAAATTACCCTCGCGGGCGAGTGCCTCCGCTTCGTTGACCCAGTGGATCGCCCCTAGGGTTTCTCCCCCGTGAGATTTAGCGCTGTGAGTCTGGGTATTGTTGGGGAGAACGTCCGAAATAAGGGAGACTGCCGCTAATAGTGCGGTTAGGCAGAAAAGTGCATAAAAAAATATGTATAAATGAGGCAGTGGTTTATGCATAGGGATTTTCGCGCTTGGCCCGATGACGTATGGGGCCATAGTTACGGCCCTCATACGTCAGTAAATCCCTAGTTATCGAGTTGTGCCAGTAATCCCTGCAGAGGATGGCGCAGACTAACACCTGCAAAGCGGCTGGCTTGGCAGCGGCAGGAGTATCCGGTGGCGAGTTGGTTGTGCTCCCCACCATTGAGTTTGGGAGCCCAGGACTGCTGGAAGATCACCCGCGATGTTTCCTTATGCGCGGTCTCGTGGCCATAGGTCCCAGCCATACCACAGCAGCCGAGATTTTCACTCTGCAGCTCCAGGCCCAAGGCGGCGAATACCGTTTGCCAATCCTTGAGTGAGGCGGCGGCATTGGTTTGCTCGGTGCAGTGCGGCAGTAGTTGAAAGCTGCCAGGTTTTACCCGAGCGCGCTGTTGCTGCAGGTGATCTTCTTGTTGAACCAGCCATTCTTGTAACAAATGTACTTTCGGAGCGCGTTCCCCTAGGAGTTTCTTGTATTCAGAGCGATAAGTAAGGGTCATGGAGGGATCAATGCCCACCAGGGGGATACCGCTCTCCGCCAGGTTGTTAAGCATCTCACTATTGCCTTCGGCAATTCGTTGGAACTGGCGTAAAAAACCATGAACGTGGAGGGGTTTACCGTTGGCCCGATAGGGAGCGAGAATCGGCACAAAGTCCAATTGTTTGAGCAGGCGCAAAATATCCGCTAGCACTTCGGCATCAAAATAGCTGGTGAAGGCATCCTGCACAATGATGACCGCGCGGCTGCGCTGGGAGGGCCCCAGAGTATCCAGGCAGGCTTTTGTAGCGGTGGGTACTCCCAGTTCTCTCATGCTGGTTTGCAGGGTTTTTTGTGAGAGCTGTGGGCTGTCCACCATGCCGAAAACACGCTCCATCAAAAAAGATACAGGCTTCAGCTTTAGCGGCCAGTTGTACAATTGCGGTAGTCTGGCTAGATGCGGCATCAGGAATTCCAGTCCGCCCACGGCGTAATCCTTTAGCGGGCGAAGGTAGCGGCTGTAATAAAGCTCCAAAAACTTGCTGCGAAATTCCGGCACATCCACGCGAATAGGGCATTGCCCTACACAGGATTTACAGGCTAGGCAGCCCTGCATGGCTTCATTGACTTCGTGGTTGAAGTCGTACTCGCCGCGGGTTTTTGCCAGGGTATTTACGATGCGTTTGGGCAGGCCGACAAAAAAAGAGCGCTCGCGGTATTTACGCGCGCTGGCTACTGCGTCTACATCGTGTTTACTTAATAGACGCAACCATTCTCGCATCAGCGAGGCACGCCCTTTGGGGGAATGGATCCGGTTGCGCGTGGCCTTGTAGGAAGGGCACATGGCATCGTCTGGATTCCAATTAAAACAGGCACCGTTGCCGTTGCAGTGCACACCCTCGTCGTATCCCTCCCATACTTGCGCGGGAATTTGTCGATCGTGTTCACCGCGGGTGCTCACCACATCAATTTTCAGCAGGCTGGCGCTGTCATTGGGTGTGGCAATTTTGCCGGGGTTTAATTGATTGCGTGGATCGAAAGCGGATTTAATTTTCTGCAGCTCGGGATACAGCTCGCCGAAAAATTCCGGGGCATATTCGGAACGAACGCCTTTGCCGTGTTCTCCCCACAGCAGTCCTTTATATTTTTGTGTCAGTGCCACCACCCGGTCGGTGATGGGGCGAATTTGTGCGGCCTGTTGGGGATCTTTCATATCAATTGCCGGGCGTACATGTAATACGCCGGCATCCACATGGCCGAACATACCGTAGTCGAGGCCGGCCTCATCCAGCACTGCGCGGAATTCGGCAATAAAATCGGCCAGGTTTTCTGGTGGTACGGCAGTATCTTCTACAAAAGGAATCGGGCGCTTTTCCCCCTGGGCGTTGCCCAGCAAACCCACTGCGCGTTTGCGCATGGCCCAGATACGATTCACCTCGGCGTGGCCGCGGGCGATAGAATAGCCGAAGCTCTTGCCTGGCTGGCCAATGGCAGCCTCGATATGTGCAATAAATTGCTGCAGAGCTTTTTCCAGTTCCTCCTCGGTATCTGCAGCGTACTCCACCAGGTTGATACCCTTGACCGGGCGATCCTCTGCGGGAAAAAATTCACTGACGCTGTGCCAGACGATATCTTCCATGGCCAGCTGCAGTACTTTGCTGTCCACTGTTTCGATCGACATGGGGCCTGCGCCCATTAGGTCCTTGGCATCGCGCAGCGCTTCCTGGAAGTGGTCGTATTTTAAATTGACCAGAGCCACACACTTGGGAATGGGCAGCAGATTGAGTTTGGCTTCTGCAATAAACCCGAGGGTGCCTTCGGAACCGCACAATACGCTGTTGAGATTAAAGCGATTGCCTTCACGAATATGGGCCAGGTCGTAGCCGGTGAGGCAGCGATTGAGCTTGGGGAATTTCTGCTCGATGAGTTCGGCTTTTTCCCTGGCAATCTTGTCACAGGTTTGATGCACCTCTGCGACGCGGCTATTTTCAGCGCATATTTCTTGCAGCTGAGTGTCCCCTATAGCGGTGGAGTGCCACAGCTCCCCCCCCATTAACACTGTGTGCAATTCCAACACGTGATCGCGGGTTTTGCCGTAAACACAGGATCCCTGGCCTGAGGCATCCGTATTGATCATGCCACCGATGGTAGCGCGGTTGCTGGTAGAAAGTTCTGGCGCAAAAAACAGGCCGTGGGGTTTAAGTGCAGCATTCAACTGGTCTTTGACCACGCCAGCCTGTACGCGAACCCAGCGCTCTTCCACATTGATCTCAAGGATCTGGTTCATATGGCGGGAGATATCCACCACCAGCCCATCGGTAAGCGATTGGCCGTTAGTACCGGTGCCACCGCCTCTGGGTGAGAGCACTACGGAGTGGAACTCCTCCTGTTCGGCCAGTTCCGCCAGTAGTTGCAGGTCGCGGTGATTGCGTGGGTACACCACTGCCTGAGGTAGAACCTGGTAAATAGAGTTATCGGTGGCTAAAACGGTGCGGCTGGCGTAACTGGGTGTGGTGTCACCGCGGAAACCCGCGTCTGCAAGCTCCTGCAAAAACTGCAAATAGAGCGCCTGAACCTCGTCGACTTCGCGCAATGCTGGAATCATGGGCTAATCCGTACTTTCGGGGAGGAGGAGGCCGCAAATTGCCGGGGTAGCTGGTGAGATAAAGAATCACAGCCCTGCCGCTCGGTAAAAATGCGGCCCTGCATTGTAGCTATGGTGTGTATGGGCGCAAGCGGCCATAGAGACTTGATTACTTTCCAAAAGTTGTACAAAGCTACCTCTTGTACAACTAGTTGTGAGAGTCTATAAAAGAAGAACGTGAACCGATTCTGTGCTGCAAAACTATGCATATTCAGCTCTTGTCTCAAAAAATTCCGGTGGGCATTAGCCGCTGTGCCGTGGGTGATCCGGTGCGTTACAACGGCAGCCACAAGCACAGTAAAGTCTGCACCCAACTGCTGGGCAATTGTTTTGAGTTGCAGGCTTACTGCCCGGAGGTTGCCATTGGCATGGGCGTGCCCAGACCGCCTATTCACCTTATTGTGAGTGACCGGTTGCGTGCGGTTGGCCGGGAAGACCCCAACTTAGATGTTACCGAGGCTCTAGAGGGCTACGCGGATACGATTGTCCCTGAAGTGGAGAATCTGCGTGGTTTTATTCTGATGCAGAAATCTCCCAGCTGTGGAGTGCGAACCACTCCCCACTATAAAGAAGATGGTACCGGGGTGCTGGCGCACGACTCCGGCTTATTCGCGGCACGCCTGCGCCAGCATTTTCCCCATTTGCCGATGGAAGAAGTGGGGCGGCTCAATGCCAGCGATTTGCGCGAGAATTTCCTCACCCGTGTTTTTGCTTACGACGCCTGGCATCGCTATGTGGCCACCGACCTGCGCCCAGCCAGGGTCATTGAATTTTACACCGCTTATAAATATCTACTGTTGGCGCACAGTCAGCCAATGACCCGTGCACTGGGTCAGTTTGTTTCTAACTCGCGCGCATTGCCGGTGGAGGAGTTTGCCTATGAGGTGAGAGGTAAAATAATGGAGATTCTCAGCCAGTTGGCCAGCCGAAAGGACCGCACCAATGCCTTGATGCACAGCCAGGGCCACCTGAAGAGCTACCTGAGCAAAGAAGAGAGAGCCGAGCTGGCACTGCTTATTGACGAATACCGTCAGGGTAATAAGCCTCTGTCGGCGGTGCTTACCATGTTGCGCCATTATTTGCCGCGGACTCCTCACCAGTTTATCCACAGCCAGGTGTTGCTCGCCGCTGAGCCGGCAGAGCTGGGTCTGTGTGAATTTCGCTGAGAATTGTGATGGTTGAGATTGCCCCCCCTACTGAAGCCAGCTTACCAATTCGTGAGGTAGCACGTCGTACCGGCGTGCATCCTGTCACCCTTCGGGCCTGGGAGCGGCGCTACGGCCTGTTAACACCGGCTAGAACCAGCAAGGGGCACCGACTTTATAGTGAAGAAGAGGTCAGGCGTATCGAAGAGGTACTGGCCTGCCTGGCCCGAGGTGTAGCTATTGGGCAGGTGCGGGAATTATTGGCACGTGGTCCAGTCTCCCTGTCAGCCAAAGAGAGAGAGGCAATCACTGCAGGTGGTTGGCGTGAGATCATCGATGAAACCTTAAACTTGTCACAAAACCTTGACGAGCCAAAGCTTCGCCAGCAATTGGACTACTGGATTTCCACCTTACCGGCATCACTGTTACTCGATCATTGGCTCAAGCCACTGCATACCGAGTTGGCTAGGCTGAGGCGATCGGAAGCCGCGCAAGGTTTCTTTTGGCAGCTGGTTAATGAACAGTTGTTATTGGCCAACGGCATAGCTCGCAGAAATTTAAATAAAGATCGTTTGGCTTGCGAGAGTCGAGTCCTATTGCTGGATTTCCCCGGTGAAGATCAGCGGGCCTTTGTGCAATTATTTTGCACCACACTTTTGGCTGCCGGTATTGGCGTAGTGGTTTTGGATTATCGGGCCGTTCTGCCGGGGCTTACTGAAAATGCGAGAAAGCTGGATGTGCATGCGCTGCTCTGGTACAGCCATCGGACACTGCCGAAATCCTTACTTGAGGAGGAATTACCGAGTGCATTACAGGGGCTAAGCAAGCCTCTAAGGCTTGTGGGGGATTTCGTAGAGTTACAGTCTGCCAGCTTGGATAACCTAAAGAAAATACCGATGATATCAGTACTATCGGGCACTACAGACCTCGTGGTAACGCAACTGCGGGAGCAGCTGAAGCGATGAGCCGACAAATATCAATACAGCGGGGCCTAGTCTGGTTCCGCAGCGATTTGCGTATACAGGATAATTCGGCGCTTTATCATGCCAGTACTCAATGCGAACAATTGGCCGCAATTTTTATCGCCTGCCCAGAAACCTGGAGAAACCACGATGAAGGCGATGCACTGGTTTCTTTTCGTATGGCCTGCTTGCAGAAACTCCAAGGGCAGTTGCAAACTTGCAATATTCCCCTGTACTTCCTCGAAGTCCCTGAGTTTTCTCTGGTTCCGGAGGCGCTGCAGCAAATTATTCAGCGTCTGAAAGTAGAGACATTGTTTGCCAATGCTGAGTATCCTCTGAATGAGCTGCGTCGAGACAATGCCGTTCGAGAAAAACTGCAGGAACACAATGTTTCGGTTGAATACTACAGTGACCGCACCTTATTACCGCCAGGAGCAGTGAGAACGGCGAGTGGTGATCCCTACAAAGTGTTTACCCCTTTCAAGCGTGCCCTAATCCAGTTATGTGCTGGGAGCCAGGTTAAGCCCTTGCCCACTCCCAGGAAAATACCACCTTCTGCCAATAGCGAACATTGGCCGAAGTGGTTCGCAGTGGATGTAAAAGGGAATCGAAAACTAAAGCAGAAAATACCTAACCAGTTATTGGGCTACTCACTCAATATTGATGGATCAGGTAGGGTTAAAGGTTGGGAGAGTGGTGAGCAAGCTGCGCAAAAGCACTTGAAAGCTTTTGCCGAAATTATTAATCAATATCAGGCCGAACGAGATTTTCCAGCGAAAGATAGTACCTCCCGCCTTTCCCCTTATTTAAATAGTGGAGCTATTTCTATTCGCCAGTGCGTCAAGATGGCCCTCAGCCAGAATAAAGGCCTTTGGCAGGGTGGAGATGAAGGGATTGCCTGCTGGATCAGCGAACTTATCTGGCGGGAATTCTATACACATTTACTGACTGATTTTCCCCGCTTGAGTATGGGAAGGCCATTTAAAGAGGAAACAGAACAAATTCCTTGGCGCTATGATGAAGGATTATTTTCCCTTTGGGCAAGTGGTGAAACCGGAGTGCCTATTGTCGATGCTGCAATGCGCCAGCTAAATGAAACCGGCTGGATGCACAACCGCTTACGAATGATTGTCGCCTCGTTCTTGAGTAAAAATATGCTGATCGACTGGCGTTGGGGTGAACGCTACTTTATGCAGCACTTGATTGATGGTGACTTTGCCTCAAACAATGGCGGCTGGCAATGGACCGCCTCAACCGGTACAGATGCAGCACCTTATTTCCGTGTATTCAACCCTTATAGCCAGTCGCAGAAGTTCGATCCCAACGGAGAGTTTATTCGACATTATGTCCCGGAAATTTCCTCACTAAGTAACAAGGAGATTCATGAGCCCCCAATGATTGAAGGGTATCCCCAAGTGATTTGTGATGTGAGTGCCGGACGCAAGCGAGCGATAGAGGTATTTGCCAACCTTAAATAACCATGTCCAAGGCCAAGTTGGTAGAGAGAGATAAGTTTTGTAGAGCCTGAGGCTTATTTTTGGAGTGATAAATTTCAGAGCAGGTACTCTAGATAAATAGAAGAGGACTATGCCGACTATTTGATAGTATTCAAAACGACTCATCCTCCCTGTATACATTAATAGAAATAGAGCCCTCTAGGTCAGCGGTAACGTGAAAAACTATGGGTCTACAGCAGACCTGGCAGTCTTCTATATATTCTTGCGGAAGTACAGAAGTATCAATGAGTGTACTAAAGTGTTCGCCGCAGTAAGGGCATTGAATAATTTCTTCTAGGATTGGGTTCATGCTGAAGTAAAGTCTATCTAGTTCGAGACTTTTGAATTTTAGGTTAAAGCCTACGTAAAATGCCAGAATGATTTTATTTCTAGTTGAATGTCTGGAGTGATATTTTTGAAATTCTATCTTTCTGTAATTCTTGCTAATAATTTAGCTAGTAAATTAGTAGTATTGGGGAGTTGAGGTATGTGATTACTCAAGGGGAGTATATTTATTTTTTTGAGTATGGGTGTTGGCAGTTTTAGGGGTTAATGCAAAGGAGAGATAGTAATTTTATTTTTCTGCATAAATCCTATAGGTTTCTTATGGTTTTCCTGGAGGATGTTTTTGTTAAATGGGGAGTTTGGTCGAATTAGGCTTTGTCGGTCTTTTTGTTTCAGCATTTCTGGCGGCAACAATCTTGCCAGTAAGTTCGGAGATCGTATTAACCACTCTGCTGATCAATGGTTTTTCGCCATTTGCATTGGTGACTATTGCAACAATTGGTAATGTGGCTGGTTCATTGGTGAATTATGCTCTTGGCTATTGGGCAAGTTTGGGTATTATAAAAAAATGGTTGAGGATGTCAGAAAATGAATTTGTAAAGGCTGAGCAGCGCTTTAAAAAATATGGCCTGATTTCATTAGCTTTTGCTTGGGTTCCAGTTGTCGGAGATCCATTAACCGTTATGGCAGGGGTGTTAAGAATACGATTGTTATGGTTTTTGATTTTGGTGACGGCAGGTAAGCTTTTACGCTATGTAGTTGTTAGTTATATGGTGTTGCAGGTTTCCTGAATTTAGGAGGCTTGACTGTGTTGTTTGCTGAGCTATAAGCGAGTAAATTTCATATAAAATCCATGCGTGTTATATTCTGGCTATATGTACTAAATGGTCGGCCCTCATCAGTTGATGGGGTGCTGAGGGGAAGGCGCCCCCAGCTACTCAAGTCAGCTATTTAGAAAAGAGTCTTTTCCCCTGATTTGATAAAACAGTGAAGCCAGGCCAAAAATAAAGCCTATGGGTGAAGTTATTAGGCTGAGTAATGAAGCAATAATGCCGGGAATTTTATAAATTCTAGCCCCGCTTTTTATCTTTCCTCCTATGCTGATAAGTGCTACACACCAGCTTAAAAATAAAATAGCTGGGGCTGCTGCTTTGATAGTAAAGGCTGCCCCCTGACTGTATATATAAATGGCAGTTAATAATATGCCAAACAAAAGTGTTAGCCATCCATTGAATTGAAGGAGCTTGCCTGCGATTCTTAAGTCTTTCATAGTTTAAACCGAATATTTTTTGTCTAAATTTGCTTAAATCTTCGTTTTAAAAGTTGATATGTTTGTCAGTTTCCCCACTTAACCAATTTCTCCAGTTGATTTCCAGACCTCTGATCCCGCCAATATAGTCTTTATCGACCAGATAATACGAGTGCGTACGATCACCACGCTCCAGCTTATGGACTAAACGAATTACAAAGCTTTTACCGACTGGTGTTGATAATAGAAAGTATAAAAATTGCCCGGCCTGTGCTTGTAAAGGCGCAGTCCCATTTCTTTGTGCATGTCGCCATCTTGTGTTAGGAAGCCTAAGGAATGTACTGATATCCATAAGCCTCTCATGGCGCTTGAGAGGATTTACCCATCTATAATTTTCCCCGTGACTAGTGATGCGCAGTTGCCCGTTCACTTTAGTGAGGGTTTCCATCTGCTCGGCCAAACCTTCATTTAACCAGGATTGGGCGTAGGGAGTGACAGTATCGGTTATTGCATGACTAACCTCGTGTTTAATAGTGCGGAAGGTTCTGGCTCTATCCTCTTGGATGTAAACAATAATTTGGTTATCTTGAGAGAAATATATCCCATAAGAGGCTGATGGTTCTTTTCCCATTCTCTTTCTTAGGTGTTCGTAGTAGGCCTTTTTATCTTTTAGAACCAAGACCTTAACGGGTACCGTTTTATAAAAGTCAAAAAACAGAACGCGATCGTAAAATTCATAGACGAGATTGACGTCTGTAACAATCTTGTTTAATTCCTGATTGCTCAGGTTGGTGTCAATGGCTTCGACGGAAATATCATATCGAGACCAATCAGACTTGTGCTTTCTAGGCTTAATAACTTCTTGTTTAACATGTTCTATTTTCTTGTCACTGAAGTGAACTTGACCATTCTCATCGGTCCACTTGTAGATATTGGCTGTCGCGCTTAGTGGAATTAGAGACAGAAGAGTAGCTAATACAGCTGGTAGGTGAGGAGTCACTGCTTGAAACTTTTAACTAATTGAAAGTTGGTACTATGATTCTTTGACTGACACCTGACTCAAGAGGCTACAATCGCCTCTTTTATCGCGGCCTCAGCTAAAAGGTGGTTAGAGTTTAACGTTGGTAACGCAGAATTACTATCATCGATAATCAATGGTATTTCGGTGCAACCCAAGACTACTGCATCACATCCATCCTGTTTGAGGTTGTTAATAGTGTCCTGGAAGTATTGCACTGTTTCCTGTCGAAATACCCCAGTGACTAACTCGCCCATAATCAGCTGCCCGATCCGTTTAACAGCCTTCTTAGGCGGCCGTAACCAACCTATGTTTGCGGTCTCTAGTTTGGACGGATAAACGTCGCTCTCAACTAACCATCGGGTACCGAGTAGGCCCAGCTTTCTATAGCCCTTGATGGTGGCTTCAGCAATAACACTGTCGGCAATATTTAGCCAGGGTAGGGGGGATCTCTCTATTACATAGTCAAAGGCTTGGTGAATAGTATTATCGGGGCAGATCAGAAAACAGGCCCCCTGGGATTTTAGCTTGTCTGCGGAAGAGAGCATTAGATCGCCAACACTTTGAAGGTCATTGGAATCCAAATATTCTACATAACGAGCCAGTGAATGAGTGTGCATGGATATCTCGGGATGAGCATATTCACCAAGATATTTGCCACTTTCTGTGCAAATTGTCTTATAGCATAGGGCTGCGCCCTCAGAGGAGCAGCCAACAATACCAATATGTTTTGTCTGATTAAAATTCTTCATTCGAGGAAATCACTCAGGCTGAAGTTGATCTAGTTGAGTTTTTCTTTGTTAGTCATTACTTCTAACTGTTCACTAACTTCCTTGAGTTGTTGTGGGTTGTTTGTTGTGTTTTGAATGATATGTAGAGACTTTTGGTAAGCAATATCAAAAGCCTCCTCTTTTGAAGCGATAATATCTGGTAAAACGCCGGTACCTTCCCAGTTGCTTTTGGTAATTGGATTTACAGCTCTTGCGATAGGAATTGATACCTTGAACTCCTTATCAAGGCTGAGAAATTGTATGGGATGGGCTCCACCTTTGGTGACTTCGCCAATAATTGTGGCTCGTTTAAGATGTTTTAGATAATAAGTAAATGCTTCCGCGGCTGAAAAGGTATCTTTGCTGGTTAAAACGAAGACTGGAACTTTGGCTTTTCTTTTGCCATTGAGGGTTTCGAAAGTCCAGAATTCGGTGGTGCTATCTGTTGCTCTCCAGTAAATACTGTTCAGGTGGGTGGGCTTCTCAAAAAGATAACTGCTAATTAGGCGGCCCATATTGCCATCACCGCCGCCATTATTTCTAAGATCGAAGATGATGGCATCGGTATCTTCAATCAAGGTCATTACGGCTTCTAGGCGTTTCTTTGAGACTTCGTTGACATGATCAAAGCCCCAGAAATCGATATAGCCAATGTTACCTTCGAGCACTTCAATGCGCGTAAAACCAGAATTTTTCCTGCCCAGTTTACTGAACCAATCCTCTCGCTTCGGTTGTTTATTTGGGATGTTTGGATCGTACCAACGTACACCAAAATGCTTATCGTGTTTTTCCAGTGCCTTAGTAAGTAGATCGGCTGTTTGTTTTGGAGTTTTAATTTTTTTTAGGGCCTCGGAGTGTGCAATTTTTTGCAAGCTTTCACGAATTGAGGGGATGTTCTCCTGAAGTATATAGCGGTTGGAAATCTCAAGCTCAAGCGCATCAATGAGAGATTTTTTTTGCTCTGCTGAGAAGGTGGCGGAGAAGCCGTGCGATGAGATAAGCAAGAATACAACCGCTAGATATTTCTTCATTACAGTAACCCTCTATTTTCGTTATTCCCTCGAAATCAATATACGGGCCTGGATTGCAGAAAAAAGAGGCCGCCAAGGATAATTTCTGGCACATTTGCCTCAGTTAAGTCGATAGGGAGGGGTTGACTGGGGGCTTGGCTGTAAGTGAAGGATGTATGACTCTTATCTTTTCTTTTGCTGTTGAAATGCGCCCAAGACTGAGCGCCATCTATGGAGTCTGGGTTCGTTTATAGAGCCAGTTTGGAGAATCTGTTTCTGTGTGTGATCGGAGGGAGCAGATGTACTGGCATCTGCCTAATAGGCTGTTCGGTCGCCTGCGATAGATATTTTGTGACCTATTGGTGCCAAACAGTCTATCCCGCCTTTATGTGTAGACAATGTCTTCAGAATTTTCTGCGGTAATCCCCATAGAAACTCCTGAGTAATGCGAAATATGCGGCTATATAGCGGTATAGATTACTTTGATGGTTGCTACCTTAGCAGGCATAAATGGCAGATAAATAGTGAAAAACGTGACAGATTTTACCCCCCAATTCAGCCTTCAAAGCGAGGCTCTGAACTGTGAGGATTCCAATGTCTGGGCGGTCAGTGACCGGGCCCATGATCTTGCCGATAAGGGGGAGGATGTCATTTTCCTCTGTGTGGGGGACCCCAACTTCGATACCCCCGAGCCAATTCTGGATTTTGCCCGCGCTCGCCTGGGTGTCGGGCGGACTCATTACTCTCCCGCCGCCGGTGAGCCGGTGTTGCGCAGAGCTATCGCGGATATCGAGAGTAAGGTATCACCCCACCCCTGCAATCCCGATGATGTTGTGGTGTTTCCCGGCGGTACCAATGCTATCTACGCGGTACTTTCCTGCCTGTTGAACCCTGGTGAGGAAATTGTTATCCCAGAACCGATGTATATCGGTTATGTCCCCATTTGCGACAGTCTCAGGCTGTCTGTAAAGCGGGTGGCCTGCCCGGCGGAACAGAATTTTGCGTTCGATGTGGACTCGATCAAAGCGGCAGTCACTGAAGAGACCCGAGTGGTCATGATCAATACCCCGGTCAACCCCACCGGTGCAATGGCAACTCCCGAACAGTTGCGTGAACTGGCTGCCTTTTGCCGTGAGCGTGACATCTGGCTGGTGTCCGATGAAATGTACTCCATGATCACTTTTGCCCGCCGCCATACCTCATTGCGCACAGCAGCAGAGTCTCTGGACAATATTGTGGTGATTGATGGTCTGTCTAAGTCTCATGCCATGAGTGGTTGGCGTCTGGGCTGGGCGGTAGCGCGCGGCCCCCTGGTGGAGCGCCTTGCGGCATTCGCCGGAGCCACTATCTTCGGCTGTCCACAGTTTATCCAGGAAGCTGCGGCTTTTGCCCTGGAGTTCGATACCTATTTCGTGAAACAGATGCGTGACGCCTATGAGTGTCGTCGCAACTTGATCGTTGAGAGAATCGGCAAAATTCCGGGGCTTAGCTGTTACAGCCCGGATGCGGGTATGTTTGTGATGGTCAATGTTTCCGAGTTGGCCAGCTCTGGTCAGGTATTCGCCGAGGCCCTGCTGGAAGCCGAGCGGGTATCAGTATTGCCGGGCACACCTTTTGGTGAAAGTGCGGTGAATCATGTGCGTTTGACGCTAGCGGCCGATGACAGTGAGTTGTCGCGCGCTCTGGACCGAATCGAGCGTTTTGTCACCTGCGCTAATCGCCAGGCTAGTTAACCCAAGTGGCGGTAGCCAGCTCTCAGCCTCTCTTGCCGGGGGCTGGCTTTTTCATCTCTGGAGGTTATAGAGTTTCAGCCTCCGGCGATTACCGCTATCCTTGCCCCCTTTCAGATTCAAAAGAAATCAGTTCCGTGAAAATTGACCGGCATAATTTGCGTATTTTGCAGGCTCTGCAAACTAACGCCCGTATTAGCAACCTGAATTTGAGTGAACAAATTGGCTTGTCGGAGAGCGCCTGCCTGGCCAGGGTGAAGCGCCTTACCAGTGAGCGTTATATCCGTGAGTTCCTTGCCGAGATCAATCTGGACAAGGTGCGCCACGCTGAGTTTTATGTAAATGTGGCCCTGAAGCGCCAGGATGCGCGCACCAGTGAAAACTTCCGGCGAATTATCAGTGATATCCCACAGATCGTTTCCTGCGTGAAGATGTCTGGTGAATTCGATTATATGCTGCGCTTTATTTGCCCTGATGCGGCAGACTTCAACCGGGTTTCCGAGCAGTTACTGGCCAATGAGGAGGCCGCTATCTCGCGTATGACTTCGCATTTGGTGATCGAGAAAACCAAGCCTTTTACCGGTTATCCATTGGAGCTTCTCTTCCAGGATTAGGAACAGGCCAGGCAGTGGGCAGGTTTAATGCCACTGCCTGCTCCTTATTTGCGGTGCGGCTTTCGTTTGCACTTTCTGACATGCTGGTCAAAAAGTGATCCTTATTCTTCGGCGATACCTACAGCGAATAGAGACTGTTGCCAGCTGGTCAAGAATCCTTTCTCTTGCTTTCCTTGCTGTTTATTCAATAGCTTGAAGCGCCCCAGCTCAAAGAGTTGAGCATTATTAATAGTTATCCAGCCTAGAGATTGCGGAGAGCTGCTCAGTCTGCGCCATGCGTATGACAATTTTGTTGCGGTAAGCCCTGCCTTCTTGTACAAGCGTGTTAAATGTGGTGTCTCTAGTCGGCCAGATTAATTTCGGGCTGGCCCAGGTGGCGGGTACCCATGTTGTTTTGAGCCGTTTTTCTTCTGGGATTCTAATTGGTTGAATTAGCTGTCAGGCGGGTGGTCTGGCTTGATCCTGTGCGGAATTTAAAGAACTTACCTCCCTTTTATGTCCATTTTGTGAGGTTGGTGATCCAATTGAAAGAGTGGCGGCTGTAACCTCATATATACTTTAGACAGGCTTCTGTGCAGCGACAGTGGTTGGAAAGCTGCTATCCAGAGGCTGGTAATCACCGCTGGTGCAGGGGAGTGGCAGTTGAAATATTTAGGGCGAGTCTACCTGACTCTCAATTTATTGGCTTTTGCGTCTATCGGTCTTGGGGCCCTGTTTAATCCGGAGTCGTTTGCTGCGGCTATCGGGTTTTCATTTACCTCACCTACCGCTGTGCCCGAGTTTCTTGCAACTTACGCCGGCTTTATGTTGGCAATCGCCGTTCTCTTACTGATTGCGTTGGCCATGCGCCCTCACCGCCGTGCCGCCTATGCTTCACTCTCAATCTCTTACATTGGATTTGCGGCTGGCCGTCTCTTTGGCATGTTTTCCAGCGGTAGCTTCGATGAACGCAATTTACTGTTCTTCGCCCTGGAAGTGATCATGGTAATTTGGGGACTCTACTGTTATCGGGAATCTCGTTGGCTTCCCCTGCAACACGGGCATTAATCCAAAACAGCTAAATACTGGGATCGCCCTTAGCTCTGTTCATCGGTGACTTTGGCCTGTGGGCAGTTCTTACTTTTCGCGTTAATACTGAGAGATGTCTGGCCTGTATTCAAAGGCTTTGGTCTGGTGTTTGCCGCATCCTGTCACTGATGGATATGAGTAATGTCTCAATTCCAAAGTTTGGTGGAAGCTCTGGTTATCCTGGTTGCGCTCTGTGCCTGCGCGATTTGGCTACGCAGTCGCGGGGTGATTCTTAGAGAAGAACAAGGAGTATTTGGGCGCCTGGCAACAGACTTTGCGCTGCCCGCAGTAATTTTACATAGCTTGATTAAAGTCCCTTTCTCTTCCCAGGCTCTTCTTCCCGCACTGGCCTTATTTGCTGTGAGTATTGCAATCATGGTGCCTGCGTGGGCAGTGGGTAAATTGATGGGGCTGGGGCGTAAGACCCTCGGCTCGATCGTGTTGGTTGCCGGTTTTGGCGGCTCTTCGACTTTAGGGTTATCGCTGATTCGTCGGATTTTTCACGATAACCCTCTGGTTATGAGAGACAGTGTTCTCATTGGTGAATATGGCGCACTTTTATCTGTATTCACTGTCGGTGTTGCTGTGGCCATTTATTTCGGCCGGGATGAGGGAGAGCAGGTCAATGTTTGGCAGGCCTGTAAGCCTTTCTTTGTATCACCAATTTTTATCACGATGGTTTTAGGCACAATTATTTCCCTATTTGGCCTGCCCCAGGGGAATGTTACTGTGCAGCTGCTGGAGGATATATTACGGATTTCCGGACAATCCTTGATAGTGCTGGTGGCATTTAGTATCGGTCTGGCCCTGCGCCCCATCGCTGTGCGCCAACTGGCGGGCCTGATCCTGGTGGTCGTCCTGTTAAAGCTGGTGGCAGAGCCTATGGTGGCATGGGCTCTGGCAATGCCAATTGAGTTGCCGCACATCGAGCGGGAGCTATTGGTTTTACAGGCGGCAATGCCCTCTGGGGCGATTGCCGCCGTACTGGCGAAACGCTATGGATGCGATGGCGGCGTTGCATCCGCAATGGTGGTTGCCACCTCTTTTATCAGTTTGATAACACTACCGTTGACACTTTACTTTGAAAGTCAGTGATTGCACTGCAGCCATTGGTCAGGCGGTTATTTCCCCAGAATTGTTATCGCTGGAGTGCTGTTCCAGCGTGGTAGTTTCCACCTGCTGCCCGCCGTGTAGTTTACCGTCTACAGCCTGGCGGAAAACCTCTTTGTAATCCTTAAATTCCGTGCCCATTAGGCGGTCCCACCAAGTGAAGTAAAAACCGTAATTGCCCTGAAAGCGCTGGTGATGCAGATCGTGATGAGTTGTGGTGGTCATATTATCCAGCACGCCATCGACCCAGCTGCGTGGGTGGAATTCGCGGCCTGTATGCAGCATGGCGTTGCGGAAAATCATTATGAAAAGGAAGCTAAGCCAGATACTTGGGTGCAGTGGTATCGTTAGGGCGATCAGTGGAGAGAAAAGTCCGTTGATAAATATTTCACCGATAGAAAAGCTGTAGGCAGTCCAGGGAGTTGGGGTTCGCGACATATGGTGTAGCTTGTGGAAGTGCTTAAACAGCTTTGGGTGGTGCATTGTCCGATGGGTCCAGTAGAAATAGGCGTCATGCAGGAGAATTACCACAGGCAGGCTCAAGATGCTCCACCAGAGCGGGTAGTCACTCCAGTTCCAATACAGCTTGGCGATCCCCATATCCTGTAGCAAATTTATGCTGATGCCAAACAGGGTGAAAATACAAACGGTCAGCATGGAGTAGCTGACTTCCCGGCGAATATCCCTCCAGCTAGCACGCCGTTTTTGGATGCGGCGCCGGTTCATCCAGGCGCGAAACAGCCAGCTCGCGCAGATACTCATCACAGAAGCCGCCAACACATAGCGAAATAGGGTCAGTTTAAAGTGGGTGGTCCCGTAATCAGCCACATCTGCGAAGAAATCCATCTTTTTCACCATCCTTTTTCATCGGCGTTGCTACAGGGGCAGCGTTGGATATTGAGGATCTATTGGGATTCTAGGTGCTACTCACATGGGGAGCTTTTGCATCAGTGCTTGCAGTCTGGGGGGCTTTGCTGACTGAGGCTTACGGAAAATGAAAAAATGCTGACGAATTCCGAATTGCTGCCCTCTTAGGCGGGCAGCTTGTCGCGACGGTATTCGGTTGGGGTCTGGTTGTGACGGCGCTTAAAAGCGGCATTAAACGGGCTGAGAGATCGGTAGCCGATATCCAGGGCGATGGTCAGCACTGGTAGATGCGCCTGTTCCGGATCGGCCAGGCGGGTGCTGGCCTCATCAATACGAAATTGATTGAGATATTCGTTGAAGTTTCGATAGCCCAAGTGGCGGTTTATCAGGGTGCGCAGCAGGTGCTCGCGGGTATCCAGTTGCTCCGCCAGTTCGCGAATGGTCAACCCGGTGTGTCTATAGCCTCCACCTTCCATATGCTTTTGCAATTTAGCCAATTGCATCTGCTGCTGCTCATCCAAGGTTGGTACAGGTGCTGGAGGTGGTGCTTCCTCTTCAGGGATATCTGTTGCTGGTTGTGGTAGAGAGTCGCCCAGGGCGCTGGGTGAGAGCGCAAGCAGCCATAAACAGGCTGCCAGGGACAGCAGGCTGGCGAGTAGGGCGTGAAGAGTTGGCACACCATTGGGGACGGGGCGGTAGGCAAACAATGATTCAGCACTGATAACGATCAGCATATAAGTGCCTACCGCAATCAACAGTATGGCGCGCAAGCGACGGCGCTCCTCCACCAAATCCGAGTGAAACTGCCCGAGTAGGGTGAGCATGCCCAGGCCAATCAGACCTAAGCGGGTAAATTGGGACAGATTAAAAAAAACCTCTTCGGCGCTATTGCCTAAAGGGATTGGCGAGTGACTAGCGGCGACACTAAAGGCAATGGAGAGTCCGATAGGCACCCAGCCCCAGCGGGGAAAGGGTTCTTCCTCGCGACAGAGCAAGTGGGTAAACAGCCAGAAGGCGGCGGGCACCAGAATCACCGGCAGGTGAATCAGCAGCCCCATGAGCCCGACAAGGGGAGGGAGTGTCGGTAACAGTAAATAACAGATAACACCGATCAAAACCAAAATCAGCCAGCGGCCCGCCGCGAGACGTCGGTGATTGACGGAAACCTTGGTTGCGGCCAGTAAGAGTAAGGCGCAGGCCCCGCCGGAAAAAAATAAATAGCCTGAAGTCACGACTTATCTCCAGCGGTTGGCCCAGGCATCCAGCACCTTACTGCTATAGGTGTGGCGGCCATAGCTGCCGTTGTAGTAGGCGAGGGCGTTGGCCAGATTGCCCTTCGCTTTTTTGATGTAGTGCTTGAGGATGGTGCAGCCGTAACGCAGGTTGGTATCCATATCAATCAGGTTGTCACCGGGACGGCCGATCTCTTTCTTCCAAAATGGCATTACCTGCATCATGCCTTGTGCGCCTACCCGGGATACTGCGTAGGGGTTAAAGGCACTTTCGATCTGGATTACCGCTAGAACAATTTCCGGGCGTAAACCCGCTCGGGTTGCCTCGCGATGTACAGCCTTAAGAACGTGCATGCGCCTTTTAGGGTCTTTGATGTAGCGTGCTAGGGGCTGGGATTTTGACATCAGCCACACCTCCGCATCGAAGCGATCGACAAAGCTGTCTGCCTGAGTAATGGCCTCGCGCAGGGCGAGCCGCAACTCGGGGTCCACTTGCTTGGTGTTAGTCTGGGATATCGCACCGCAGCAGATAAGGCAGAACCCCATCGCGGTAATAGCTTTTCTTATCATGTTGGGAATTTTACGAGATCCAGAGAGATTGGGTAGCGCCTTTTATGGACCTTTTACGCAAATCTGGACAGGGAGAGGCATTTGAATTGAATGGGGCTGTGAAATACCAACGGACTTAAAGTGCTGTGTTGGTATTTCACGGAGGTATTTTGAGATAGATAAAGAAAATCTATCTCATCATCAAATTAGCGCAGGCCGAATTTCTCCAGCAGTACTTCCTCCAGCTGGGATACCGCAAACTCCTGGCTCTCAGTATCGGCGCGGCCCTTGTATTCCACAATGCCTTTCTCCAGGCCGCGGTCGCCGATAACGATGCGGTGGGGGATACCAATCAATTCGACATCTGCGAGCATGCCACCCAAGCGAGCCTTGGGCTCATCCATTAGCAGTACATCCACGCCTTTGCTGCGCAGAGATTCATACAGGTGCTCACACTTTTCCCGTACCACATCGCTCTTGTGCATATTGATGGGCACAATTGCCAACTGGAACGGCGCTATGGCGTCTGGCCAGATAATGCCGGAGTCGTCGTGGTTTTGCTCAATAGCGGCGGCGACAATCCGGGATACTCCAATGCCGTAACAGCCCATGGACATGACCTGCTCCTTGCCGTTCTCATCGAGTACGGTGGCGTTCATGGCGCGGCTGTATTTGTCACCCAGCTGGAATATATGGCCGACTTCGATTCCGCGTTTGATTTCCAGGGTGCCCTGGCCATCGGGGCTGGCGTCACCGGCAACGACATTGCGGAGGTCTTCAATGCGGCCGAGTTCCACGTCGCGGCCCCAGTTCACGCCGGTGAAGTGGTAATCGTCGCGGTTGGCGCCACAGATAAAGTCCGCCAGGTGTGCCGCAGCTCGGTCCACAATGGTTTCGAGCTTCATGCCGACGGGTCCTAAAGAGCCGATATTGCAGCCCAGTTCATCGGCAATACGTTGCTCCGGGGCGAACTGCAATGGGCTGGCGATGCCGGCCAACTTTTCTGCTTTCAGTTCGTTCAGTTCATGGTCGCCGCGCAGCACCAGCGCAACCAGGGGCGCGGTTTCACCCTCTTCGCATTCACCCAGCACGATCAGGGTTTTTACCGAATGGGTGGGGTCACTGTTCAGGAATTCGCTGACATCGGCGATGGTTTTTTGCCCTGGCGTGTGTACTTCCTGCATTTCCTGGCTCGGTGCGGCGCGCTCGCCAGCAGGGGCCAAGGCTTCGGCCAGCTCAACATTGGCGGCGTAGCGGGATTCGGTGGAGAAAGCGATATCGTCTTCTCCGCTCTGTGCCAGAACGTGGAACTCATGGGAGCTGGAACCGCCGATAGAGCCGGTATCCGCCAGCACCGGGCGGTAGTCCAGGCCAATACGATCAAAAATGCGGCAGTAGGCGCCGTGCATAATGTCGTAAGTCTCCTGCAGGGAATCCGCATCGATGTGGAAGGAGTAGGCATCCTTCATGGTGAATTCACGCGCGCGCATCACACCAAAACGCGGGCGAATTTCATCGCGGAATTTTGTCTGTACCTGGTAGAAATTGGCAGGCAGCTGCTTGTAGCTTTTGATCTCATTGCGGATCAGGTCGGTAATAACTTCCTCGTGGGTTGGGCCCAGGCAGAAGTCATTGGAGTGGCGATCCTGGATGCGCAGTAATTCCGGGCCGTACTGCTGCCAGCGGCCGGACTCCTCCCACAGCTCCGCCGGCTGCACTACCGGCATCAATACTTCCAGGGAACCGGCACTGTTCATCTCTTCACGCACAATACGCTCTACCTTGCGCAGTACGCGCAGGCCGGTGGGCAGCCAGGTGTAGAGGCCGGAGGAGAGACGGCGGATCATACCGGCGCGCAGCATCAGCTGATGGCTGATTACTACCGCGTCGTTGGGCGTTTCTTTCTGGGTGGCGATAAGGTAACGGGATGCGCGCATAGGAATAAACTGGGTTCAATTATCGGTAAGCTGGTTATTTTACGCTATTCATCAGCTAATAAATATTGCCGGATAGACTCCCGTATGGGATCGGTTATTTTTTATGGAAGCTACACCCTGCTGATATTGATAAGGGCGTGGTTAAAAGGGTAATTGGTGTAGCTAAGAATGGGGCTATGGCCAATCTTTAGATGGTATATAGGGGCATAAAAAAACCCCGCAGTTGCGGGGTTTAGTGCCTGAGGCTGGGAGCCTTAGGACTCAGCCATTTCCTTCAGCTTCTTCAGCGGGCGAACTTTTACCTGGATGCTTGCAGGCTTGGCCTTGAAGACAGTCTCTTCACCAGTGAAGGGGTTGATACCTTTACGGGCTTTTTTGGCTGGCTTCTTCACAGTGGTGATTTTCATCAGGCCCGGCAGGGAGAATTCGCCAACAGCGCGCTTCTTGATGTGGCCTTCAATAATATCGCTCAGCTCGTCCAGAACAGACTGTACCTGCTTGCGGGACAGTTCAGTATTTTCTGCGATCTGGTTCAGCACCTGGGTTTTGGTGAACTTCTCTTTGATCGCTTTTACTTTCTTAACTGGAGCGGCAGCGGCTTTCTTGGCTGGAGCCTTTTTGGCAGCAGTGGTTTTGCTGGCAGCTTTCTTGGCGATTGCCATAGCTTACTTCCTTCTTTGTTGTTCGGTGTATATCCGGTAAAAGTGTGTTCGGTCTCCCGCTGCGCTGCATCCACAAAACGGCGTCTCAGCGGGTGATGGTGGGAAGTATATATAGTTTTTGTTTGGCCGCACGGGAAAATACTAGAAAAATAGTGCTTTTTCCTTATTTTGTACCTATTTTGAGATCCCAAACCCCTTCTACAAAGGCCAAAAGGGGGTGCCTGCTTCTTCCCTCTGGGGGGCTCATGTATACTCTGTTCCCCTTTTTCCAGCATCGGGTACCGAGTAATGCCGATCTATGAATACCAGTGCAATGCCTGCGGCCACGAGATGGAGGCCTTGCAGCGCATGAGCGACAACCCCCTCAAAGACTGTCCAGCCTGTGACAAGGCCGAGTTGCACAAGAAGATTTCAGCAGCGGGATTTCGCCTCAAGGGCGGCGGCTGGTACGAGACAGATTTTAAGACCGGCAGTAAGAAAAATTTGGCCGGTGATGCTGCCAATGGCAGTAAAGCTAAAAGTGGCCAGCCGGCAAAAACGGCGAAGACGGCTTAAACCCGCTGTGCGGAGCCGCTTGTGCGGTGTACTCTCTATTTAACCTTTTTACCTATCGATAACGGGAATTTTCATCCATGCGCAGCGACTACTGTGGCGTCCTTCGTTCCGCGGACATAGACCGTGTAGTAACCCTCTGTGGCTGGGTCGACCGCCGCCGCGATCACGGCGGTGTAATCTTTATCGACCTGCGCGACCGCGAGGGAATTGTTCAGGTGGTATTCGACCCGGATGCGGCCGAGCATTTCGAAATGGCCGATCGCGTGCGCAGCGAATATGTTCTCAAGGTCACCGGCCGTGTGCGCGCCCGCGCGCCCGAAGCCCTTAATCCGAATATGGTGACTGGTGAAGTTGAGGTTTACGGCACTGAGCTTGAAATTCTCAACACGGCAGAGACGGTGCCTTTCCAGCTGGATGAGCACACCGCTGTGGGTGAGGACGTGCGCCTCAAGTACCGCTACCTGGACCTGCGTCGCAACGAAATGCAGAACAACCTGTATTTCCGCTCCAAGCTCACCACGGCCATTCGCAATTATCTGGATGAGCACGGTTTCCTCGATATCGAAACCCCGATCCTGACCCGCGCCACCCCCGAAGGCGCGCGCGATTACCTGGTGCCGAGCCGCACCCACGATGGCAAATTCTTTGCCCTGCCGCAGTCTCCGCAGCTGTTTAAACAGTTGTTGATGGTGTCCGGCTTCGATCGTTACTACCAGATTGCCAAGTGTTTCCGCGATGAAGACCTGCGCGCCGATCGCCAGCCGGAATTCACTCAGATCGATATCGAGACTTCTTTCCTCGACGAGGAAGAGATTATGTCGATCACTGAGGGCATGGTGCGCAAGCTGTTCAAGGAATTGAAAGGCATTGAGTTGGGTGAATTCCCACGTATGTCCCATTACCAGGCGATGTTGCGCTACGGCTCTGACAAGCCGGATCTGCGCATTCCGCTGGAAATGGTAGAGATCAAAGACCTGATGACCGAAGTGGACTTCAAGGTGTTCTCTGGACCGGCCAATGATCCCAAAGGTCGCGTAGCGGCTATCAAGGTGAGCGGTGGCTGCGACAAGCTGACCCGCAAGCAGATCGATGACTACGGCAAGTTTGTGGGCATCTACGGTGCCAAGGGTCTGGCCTATGTGAAGGTGAACGACCGCTCCGACCTGGAGAATGGCCTGCAGTCGCCGATCGTGAAATTCCTGCCCATTGAGACTCGTGCTGCCATTCTGGATCGGCTTGAGGCTGAGAGCGGCGATATTATTTTCTTCGGCGCGGATACCGCCAAAGTGGTCTCCGAAGCGCTGGGTGCGCTGCGCTGCAAGTTGGGTGAAGACCTCAATCTGTACACCAGTGAGTGGGCGCCCCTGTGGGTAGTGGCCTTCCCGATGTTCGAGGAAAATGAAGACGGCAGCCTCACCGCGTTGCACCATCCGTTTACTGCCCCTTCCTGTAGCCCCGAAGAGTTAGAGCAGAACCCACTGGGGGCGCTGTCGCGCGCCTACGATATGGTGCTGAATGGTACCGAGCTGGGTGGCGGTTCTGTGCGTATCCACGACCAGGCCATGCAGCAGGCGGTGTTCCGTATTCTCGGTATCGATGCGGAAGAGCAGCGCGAGAAATTTGGCTTCCTGCTGGATGCTCTCAAGTATGGTGCGCCGCCCCATGGAGGCCTGGCCTTTGGTCTGGACCGCTTGGTAATGTTGATGACTGGCAGCGATTCTATTCGCGATGTGATTGCCTTCCCCAAAACCCAGAGTGCCGCCTGTGTCATGACGGATGCTCCGGGCACGGTGGATGCCAAGCAGTTGCGCGAGCTGAATATTCGCCTGCGCCAGAAAGAAGAAAAAATCAGCTGATTTTCCCCCGATGGGCCGGGCGAAGCGGGCCTGTCAAATCGTGGTGATGGGCATTTCGCTTCGCATATTGGCCCATCCCTCGCACAGATTGAAGAGAGACGGAACATGGCCGGACATAGTAAATGGGCCAATATCAAGCATCGTAAAGCGGCTCAGGATGCCAAGCGCGGCAAGATCTTTACCAAGATCATTCGTGAGCTGACCGTAGCGGCCAAGGCGGGCCCCAACCCCGACGATAACCCGACATTGCGCGCGACTATCGACAAGGCTCTGGGCGCGAATATGAAGCGCGACACCATCGATAAAGCTATTGCCCGGGGCGCCGGCAATGCGGAAGGTGATAACTATGAAGCTGTAGTTTATGAAGGTTACGGTGTCGGCGGTGTTGCAGTACTGGTGGAGTGTCTGACCGACAACCGCAACCGTACAGTGGCCGAGGTTCGCCACGCTTTCTCCAAGCGCGGCGGCAACCTGGGTACCGATGGCTCCGTAAGCTATCTGTTCACCCGCAAAGGTCAGATGTTTTACGACATTGGCGTGGATGAAGACGCGTTGATGGAAGCGGCCCTGGAAGCGGGTGCTGAGGATATCGAAACCAACGATGATGGCAGCGTTGAGGTGACCACTGAATTCCAGGATTACCTCACGGTGAAAGATGCGCTGGTAGCCGCAGGCTTCACGCCGGACAGCGCCGAAATCGCCATGATTCCGTCCACCACTATCCCGTTGGATAAAGAGGGGGCAGAGAAGGTGTTGGCCCTGATCGAGATGCTGGAAGATCTCGACGATGTGCAAAATGTTTACACCAACGCGGATATTCCCGCAGAGGTGATGGAAGAGCTGGGCTGAGTCCCAGTTCAGACCGGGGCGGACGGTGTTTGCTCCGGTTTACCCTCATATCGCTTCAGCAGATAGCCACTTTTTCTATGCTGTCTGCGATCTCCCTTGACGCCTCGCTCCCACCTTGGGACACTCCCGCCACTATATAAACATACAGATATTTGGGGAACACCTCTTGACCCGAATCCTGGGTATTGACCCCGGCTCGCGTAAAACCGGCTATGGAATTATCGATGTAGAACGGGGTAAGGCCCGCTATGTGGCCAGTGGGGTAATTCGTATTCCCGAAGGCCCCCTACCTGAGCGCCTAAAGCTGATTTTCGACGCGGTTTCTCAGATTGCCCAGCAATACCAACCGGCGCAGATGGCAATTGAAAATGTATTTATGTCTAAGAGTGCGGGCTCAGCCCTGAAACTGGGCCAGGCGCGCGGTGCAGCCATAGTGGCCGGGGCCAATAGTGGTCTCGCCGTGGCTGAGTATGAGGCGCGCAAGGTCAAACAAGCGGTGGTGGGCAGTGGTGCAGCCGATAAGCTGCAGGTGCAGCACATGGTCAAAACCTTGCTGTCACTACCGGGGACTCCCCAGGAGGATGCCGCCGATGCACTCGCCGTGGCTCTCTGCCATATGCACACGGAGCAGACCCTGCTATTTACCGCCGGCGGAGCGCGCAGCCGCTTTCGCCGCGGTCGCCTCAGCGTTTAGAAAACTCTGCAGAAGTTGGCCCTCATTCTCATTGTGGGCAGCGATAGATAAACCTGGAACAACACATGATTGGAAGACTGAGTGGCACTCTGGCCGCGGTACAGCCCCCTTTGTTACTGATTGATGTGCAAGGGGTGGGCTACGAAGTACTCGCGCCTATGACCACAATTTTTGAATTGCCCGCCCTGGGACAGCCGGTTCGAGTACACACGCACTTGGCGGTTTCCGAAACGGCCCAGCAACTCTACGGCTTTATCCGCGACGCCGATCGCAAACTGTTCAGGACCCTGATCAAGGTCAGTGGTGTGGGCCCCAAGATGGCCCTGGCGATTTTATCCGGTCTCGATGGTGCGGCTTTGGCACGCTGTGTGGCTGAGGATAATGTTGCGGCACTGGTAAAGGTACCAGGCGTTGGCAAGAAGACGGCCGAGCGTTTGATTGTAGAGCTGCGCGATAAGTTGACCCCGGATTTCGGTGATTCCAACGATATTCCATTGATGGCGGCAGCCACAGCACCCAAGGTAGATCATACCGGCGAGGCCGAGAGCGCCCTGGTGGCCCTGGGTTACAAGCCCACTGAGGCCAGCAAAATGGTGGCCCGCGCGAGCAAGGAGCAGCCGGAAGCCGACAGTGCCACCCTTATCCGCCTGGCCCTAAAGGGCATGGCACCCGCCTAAACCGGAAGGCTTGGAGTTGTTGCGATGATTGAAGCCGATCGTTTAGTAGCCCCCGAACCAGCGGGGCCATCTGGGCAGGAAGAGCAGTACGACCGCGCTGTGCGCCCCAAAGCGCTGGCCGACTATGTGGGTCAGCCAGTGGTGCGCGAGCAGATGGAGATCTTTATTCAGGCGGCCAAATTGCGCAAAGAGGCCCTGGATCACACTTTAGTGTTCGGTCCTCCAGGTCTGGGTAAAACCACTCTGGCCAATATTATTGCCGCAGAGATGGGTGTTGCGATCAAGACTACCTCGGGGCCAGTGCTGGAGAAGGCCGGTGATCTGGCCGCGCTAATGACGAATTTGGAACCTGGGGACGTACTGTTTATCGACGAGATTCACAGGCTCAGCCCCCATGTAGAAGAGGTTTTGTATCCGGCCATGGAGGATTACCAGCTGGATATTATGATCGGCGAGGGGCCGGCGGCGCGTTCAATCAAGTTGGATCTGCCACCCTTTACTCTGGTGGGGGCCACTACCAGAGCGGGCCTGCTCACCTCGCCCCTACGCGATCGATTCGGCATAGTGCAGCGGCTGGAATTCTACAACGTGCAAGACCTCACCAGTATCGTGCGTCGCTCCGCCAGGTTGATGGGGGTTGAGATGGATGAAGGCGGAGCCTTACAAGTGGCGCGTCGCGCCCGCGGTACCCCGAGGATTGCCAATCGCCTGCTGCGCCGTGTGCGCGATTACGCAGATGTTAAGGGCGATGGTGCGGTGGATGCTGATATCGCCGATGCCGCTTTGAATATGCTCAATGTGGATGCAAAAGGCTTCGACTCTCTGGATCGACGTATGCTGTTGGCGATGATCGAGAAATTTGATGGTGGTCCAGTGGGGGTGGACAGTCTCGCCGCTGCTGTGAGCGAAGAGCGGGATACTTTGGAAGATGTGCTGGAGCCCTACCTGATCCAGCAGGGCTATATTGCCCGGACACCCCGTGGGCGAGTAGTTACCGGGCTCGCCTATGAACATTTTGGCCTGCCTAAGCCGGATAAGGTCAGTTGATGATTCAGCACCAGTTACTTTTGGGGCGGGTGATTGTGGAAGTGAGGGAAATTCAATGAAGGAAGAGTTCGGTATTCCTGTAAGGGTTTATATCGAAGATACCGATGCGGCCGGCATCGTGTATTACGTGAATTATTTGAAGTATATGGAGCGCGCGCGCACAGAACTGTTGCGCTCCCTCGGGTATGATAAGCCGGCAATGCCGCAGGAAGGTGTACTGTTGGTGGTACATTCCGCCGAGGTCCAGTACCGTCGTTCCGCCAGGCTCGATGACGCATTGCGCGCCACGGCGGCGATTGGCAAACTGGGGCGTGCCGCAGTGACTTTTGAGCAAAAAATTTGGCGCGGCGATGAGCTAATTTGCGAAGGCGTGGTCAAAGTGGCCTGTGTCGCTGACGACAGCCGCAGGCCCTGTGCCCTGCCGGAACCTATTTATTCAGCATTAAAGGCAGTTATTTAAGAAGATGAACGCCGGTGAACAACTTTCTCTTTGGGGGCTAATTCAGAACGCCAGCCTGTTGGTACAGCTCGTCATGTTGCTGCTGTTACTGGCTTCTGTGGTGTCCTGGGTCATGATTATCCAGCGCGGGCTCTACTTATCCCAGGCCAAACGCGCGCTCAATAATTTTGAACGTCGTTTCTGGTCCGGTGCAGATCTGAACAAACTTTTTCGCGAGGGCAACGAGCGCGCCGAAAAAGGAAAGACCGATGGGGTCGAATCCCTGTTTCGCGCTGGCTTTACTGAGTTTACCCGCCTGCGCCAGCAGGGCAGTAGTGGCCCGGAAGCGGTTATGGAAGGTACCGAGCGCGCCATGCGCGTGGCCATGTCCCGGGAACAGGAAAAGGTAGAGATGAACCTGCCGTTTCTGGCGACTGTAGGCTCCGTTAGCCCCTATATCGGCCTGTTCGGCACCGTTTGGGGGATTATGAACTCCTTCCGCGGTCTCGCCACTATGCACCAAGCCACCATTGCCACTGTAGCCCCGGGTATCAGTGAGGCACTGGTGGCAACGGCCATGGGTTTGTTCGCAGCGATTCCCGCGGTGATGGCCTACAACCGTTACTCGGCCAAGGCGGAGTGGCTGTTGTCCAGCTACGAAACTTTCGCCGAGGAGTTTTCCTCTATCCTGCACCGCAAAGTGCACTCCGGCTGAGTAGTGAGTAGGCGAACCCTATGAGTGTGTTTCGCAAGGGAACCAAGAAAAAGCTGGTCTCCGAGATCAATGTAGTGCCCTACATCGATGTGATGCTGGTGCTGTTGATTGTCTTTATGGTCACGGCACCATTGTTGATGCAAGGGGTCAAAGTGGACCTGCCAAATGCGCCCTCGGCGCCGATGGAGGACACCGATGAGGAGCCTTTGATTATTTCGGTGCGTGCCGATGGCACCTATTACCTAAATCTGGGTACCGATGAGCAGGAGGCCAAGTCTCTCACTGAGATTAAGGAGACGGTGGCCAAGGTGTTGCGGCAAAAGCCGAAAACCCCGGTACTAGTGTGGGGCGATAGCGAGGCCCGCTATGGCTTGATCGTCAATGCCATGACCGAGCTGCAGCAGGCGGGTGCACCGAGTGTCGGCCTGGTGACAGAGCCACCGCAGGGGTAGGGTGCCGGTGAATAAAGGCTTTTATGTATTGGCGATAATAATTAGCCTCCTGCTACACGGGGCGCTAATCACTGCCATTACCTATGGTTGGGAAGCCAGCAGTATGCCCGAGCGCAAATCGATGCCGAAGTTTGTGCAGGCCAAGCTGGTAACCATTGAGGCGGCGACGCCAAAGAAGAAACTGCCCAAAAAAGTAGACAAAATTCAGCAGCGCGCCCAGCGCGAGGCTGAGCAAAAACGCAAGGCCGAAGTTGAGCGCAAGCGCCGCGCGGCCCTGGAGCAAAAGAAAAAGCAGGAAGCGGAGAAAAAGCGCAAGGCCAAAGTCGAAGCCGATCGCAAGGCTAAGCAGGAGAAGGCCCAGCGCGAGAAAGAACGCAAAGAAAAAGAGCGTAAGGAAAAAGAACTCAAGGAGCAGCTGGCCAAAGAGCGAGAGAGCTCTTTCAATGAAGCGCTGGAGGATGAACAGGAGCTGCTTGATGCCAATGATGGGCAGCAGGCGGTGATGTCTGTAGCCCAAGCGATTCAGCAGCAAATTGAAGCCGTGTGGAGTCGCCCACCGAGTGCCCGTAACGGCATGTTGACCAAGGTAAAAATAAATTTTGTCCCCACCGGCCGGGTGGTGGCAACTAATATCGTCGAGGGCAGTGGTAATGCGGCCCTGGATCGATCGGTACTCACCGCCATCCGTCGGGTGGAAGTCTTTCCTGAAGTGGCCAAGTTGGCCCAGGAGGAGCCGGTGATATTTGAGCGGGAAGTCCGCACCACAATTTTGAACTTTAAAGTCGAAGATCTGCGCCAATGATCAAGAGTTTACTGAAGACAGTCGTCATTATTGCAATCGCCTCGGTGAGCCTGGGGGCTCGCGCCCAGCTGGTGGTGGATATCACCAGTGGTATCGATGATCCCACCCCGATCGCGGTATCCCCATTCAGCTGGTCAGGCGGTGGTGTCCTCAAAGAGGATGTCTCTGGAATTATTTCTGCCGACCTGCGCCGCAGCGGCCTTTTTTCTCCGGTACCCAAGGAGGACATGCTGTCCTTCCCTAAAACTCCGGAAGATGTGGTGTTCCGCGATTGGCGTATCCTCGGCACCGAGTACATTGTTACCGGCCGTATCGAGCCTCAGGCCTCGGGCTACCTGCTGACTTTTGACCTGGTGAATGTTTTCGGCCAGCACAAGATGTTCACCAAACAGGTACGCGGCGGCCAAACCCAGTTGCGCGATATTGCCCACCGCGCCGCCGATGAAATCTTTGAGGCCATCACTGGTATTCGCGGCGCCTTCTCCACAGAGATGGTGTATGTGCAGGAAGAGAAGCGCGGTGGCAAGCCCAGCTATGTGCTGATGCGCTCGGATATCGACGGTGCCCGTGCCAAGCAGGTTCGCCGCTTTAGTGCGCCAGTGATGTCGCCCATGTGGTCGCCCAACGGCCAGGAGCTGGCCTATGTTTCTTTCGAGACCGGCCGCCCGGCGATTTTCCGCGAAAACTTGCGCACAGGCGAACGCAAACAACTAACCAACTTCAAGGGCATCAATAGCTCGCCAACCTGGTCTCCTGATGGAACCAAGTTGGCTATGGTGCTCTCCAAGGACGGCAACCCGGAGATCTATGTACTGGATTTGGCGAGTGGTAAGTTCACTCGCATGACCAGACACTTCTCCATCGATACCGAGCCGAACTGGATGCCGGATGGTAAATCGCTGGTTTTCACCTCAGATAGGGGAGGGAAGCCACAAATTTACCAATTGACTCTTGCCACTGGTCAAGTCGACCGCTTAACCTTCGATGGCGACTACAATGCGCGGCCGCGTGTTTCTCCTGATGGGAAAACGTTGGTCATGGTACATCGCAACCGGGGAACCTTTACCATCGCCACGATGGATATTAACTCGGGCAGGATGCGTGTCCTCACGGAGACCACCCTGGATGAGTCCCCCAGCATTGCACCCAATGGGGCCATGCTGATGTACGCAACCAAGCGCGGAGACAAGGGCATTCTGGCTGCGGTATCGCTGGATGCCGGGGTGAAGTACAACTTACCCTCACAGAGAGGCGATGTCCGTGAACCGGCATGGTCGCCATACTTTGATTGAGGCGGGGGCCCAGCGCTCTGAGGCGTGGGGTATTTATAAGACCAATTTTAAAAATCTTTCAGGATTTTCGATAACACTAAAAGCGGAGTAGCTTATGTTGAAATCAGTAAAAACGGGCCTGGGGTTGGCCTGTGTTCTGGCAGTAATGGCCGGTTGTAGCAATACCAGCAGCGACAACACCAGCGGTGAAGAGTACACTCAGCCTGAGGTTGATACTCAAGTTGAAACTAACGTTGTAGATGAGCCTGAAACCATGGCTCCGTTGGAAAATGTGGTTTACTTTGACTTCGACCAGTCCCTGCTGAAGCCAGAAACCCGTGAACTGCTGATCCGTCACGCCGACCGCATGCGCAGTAATGCTACTGCTGTTCGCCTCGAAGGCCACGCTGACGAACTGGGCACCCGCGAGTACAACCTGGCTCTGGGTGAGCGCCGCGCCAATGCCGTACGCGACTTTTTGGTACTGCAGGGCGTAGACGCAGCTAACCTGGAAGTAATCAGCTACGGTGAAGAGCGCCCGGCTCAAATGGGCTCTAACGAAGCTGCCCGTGCGATGAACCGTCGCGTTGTTATTAACTAATCGTCAAAATGGATGCCAATGGCTTTTACGATTAGAAAACTGGCGATCGCCGCTGCCATAATGGCTGCGGCATCGCCCGTATTCTCCCAAGCCCCGATTGTCGACCTGACTGCCAGCAGCCAGGAGCCGTCGCCCGTCTCAAGTGACGCTAGTAACGAGGACATCTACCTCGCCCGCGCCACAACCCCCAGTCCCAAAGCTAAGACCAACCCCCAGGCTGAAGCCTACTACCAGATGCAGGTATTGCAGCAGGAAGTGCGCGAATTGCGCGGTACGGTTGAGGAGCTGCGCCACGAGATTAAGCGTCTCAAACAACAGCGCACCGAGGACTATATGGATCTGGACCGGCGTATAGCGCGCCTGAGTGGTACAGAGCCCTCAGCTCAGCCGCCGGTGGATACTAAAGGCAGTGGTGGCGCCTCTGTTGAAGGAGGTTCCTCAATGCCGCCCAAGCCCCAGGGGCCGAAAGACGGCAAGAGTGAACGCGACCGCTATCAGGCCAGCTTTGGTCTGGCTCGCAATGGTGACTACGGTGGCGCCAGTGCTGAATTCAAGAGTCTGCTACAAGACTTTCCCAACGGTCAGTATGCCCCCAATGCCAATTATTGGCTGGGTGAGATAGCGCTGGTACAGGGAAATTTGGAAGAGGCCCGCGGATGGTTTGTGGCCCTGCTGGACGGCTACCCGAACTCTAATAAAGTCTGGGATGGTCGTTACAAGCTGGGAACGGTTTACCACCAGCTGGGAGATCAGCAGAAAGCGCGCAACCTGCTGGAGCAGGTGGCGGCGAGTGATGCCCGTGCATCAAACCTGGCTAAAAAATATCTGCAGGAGAACTTCTAGCCCGGTGCGGCAGTAATAACTGCTGCTGTTGCCTAATTTGCATCGCTGGTTTTTTGAGCAGAAAAAGCCTATGATCCCGCGCCCGGATGGCATGTGCCATTCGGGCGTTTTTGTGTCGGGTGTGTATGACCAATCTGTCTAAAGAATCACTCAGAATTAGTGAGATTTTCTACTCCCTTCAGGGGGAAGCGCGGGAAAGTGGCCTGCCTACGGTTTTTGTTCGACTGACCGGTTGTCCGCTGCGCTGTACCTATTGTGACTCGGAATACGCTTTTTATGGCGGCGAGCGCATGACCCTGGAGCAAATATTGCAGCAGGTGCAAAGCCACCCCGCACGCCATGTTTGTGTAACTGGCGGCGAGCCCCTGGCCCAGCCCAATTGCCTGCCCTTGCTTGAAGCCCTTTGCGACGCCGGCTACTCGGTATCACTGGAGACTAGTGGCGCCATGCCGGTGGATCAGGTGGACCCGCGGGTATCCCGGGTTGTGGATCTGAAAACCCCAGCTTCCGGAGAGCAGCACCGCAACCGCATGGAAAATATGCAGGTGCTCACCCGCGATGATCAGATCAAATTTGTGATCTGTGACCGGGGCGATTACGAGTGGGCCAGGTTCACCCTGGATCAGTACAACTTGCCAGAGCGTGTAGGGGAGGTACTTTTCTCGCCCAGCTATGAGCAGTTGCCGGCGCGGCAGCTGGCGGAGTGGGTGCTGGCCGATGGGTTGCCGGTGCGCATGCAGATGCAGCTGCACAAATTGCTGTGGGGAGATATCCCGGGTGTCTGATTGGCCCGGTGATTGTGGATTGAAAAATTGAGGAAGAGATGACTGCAAAGAAAGCGGTAATTTTGCTGTCCGGTGGCCTCGACTCGGCCACAGTGCTCGCCATGGCGCGTGCAGAAGGTTATGAATGTTATGCCTTGGGTTTTGATTACGGTCAGCGGCACGAAGCTGAATTGTTAGCGGCAAAGCGCGTAGCCGCTGATCTCGGAGCGGCAGAGCACAAAGTGGTGAAGCTCGATCTGCGTTCAATTGGCGGCTCGGCCCTAACCGATGACAGTATTGAGGTTCCCGAAGAGGAAACCAGTGGCATCCCGGTTACCTATGTACCGGCTCGCAATACGGTATTCCTCTCTATTGCCCTTGGCTGGGCCGAGGTGCTTGGAGCTCAGGATATTTTTGTCGGCGTCAATGCGGTGGATTACTCTGGCTATCCGGATTGCCGGCCGGAGTATATCGAGGCCTATGAAAAGATGGCCAACCTCGCTACCCGCGCTGGGGTAGAGGGAAACAAGCTCTCTGTGAGAGCGCCGCTGATGCAGATGAGTAAGGCGGATATTGTACTCGAGGGAACCCGTCTTGGGGTTGATTACAGTTTGACGGTATCCTGTTACCAGGCGCGCCCAGATGGTGCGGCCTGTGGTCGCTGCGATAGTTGTCGGCTGCGTGCTGCGGGATTTACGGAAGCAGGCTTGGCGGACCCTACGGTGTATGCCAGCTGATTGTCAGTTGGTGTCATTTTTATGGGAAATGCCTAACCCCTTAAATTTGTTAGATTTTTTTTCGGGTTAGGTATTGTCTTTTCAGAATAGATCCGTAAGATACGCAGCTCCTCACATCGAGGCACGGAAAAGGGTCGTTAGCTCAGTTGGTAGAGCAGTTGGCTTTTAACCAATTGGTCGCTGGTTCGAATCCAGCACGACCCACCATTTCCGCCGGGGATATCCACAGTAACCCCACAGCTTTTACAGATCTGCGAGAGAAGTAAAGGCATCCTGAGTTGGGACATACCAAGTTCGCCCAACTTCCTAAGGGTCGTTAGCTCAGTTGGTAGAGCAGTTGGCTTTTAACCAATTGGTCGCTGGTTCGAATCCAGCACGACCCACCATTTCTTTACTGCATTCCTTTTTATTTTTTACTTCTCTGTGAATATTGGTTTGCTCGCGCCTGAAAATTCTCTACTTGGCTGAGCCTTTAAGACATTTGTTGGTCTCTACAGAGAGCAGTTTTTAGCGGCAAATACAGTCTGCTGCCATCTCCCCTAAATTTAAGCAACTGGTAAGGCCGGGTGACTCAATGCCGAAAAAGGCTACTAGTTGTGGTTCTTGACTTTCGCCCCAGTGGAATACTTTGAAGTCCCGGGTTGGGCCGCCTTTTGCCGTGAGCTTTGGGCGAATGCCAGCGTAATCTGGCTTTAGGCTTTCTGCGGGGAGCTCGGGCCAATAAAGGCGAACACTTTTATAAAACCTTTCCCCTCGTTTTTTATCCACCGTGTAATCAATTTTTTCTACCCACTCAACGTCGGGTCCAAAGCGGGCATAGCCCTCCAAATCCAGTGTGAGATGAGTGCCCAGTCCGCCGGGTTCTGGCAGGGGGTAGATCAGGTGGGAAAAAGGGGGTTTGTGGTCGAGAGAAAAATAATTCCCCTTTGCCAGGAATTGGTTTGGGACTAGTTGTCGAATACTTTTGTCGTTGATTTTGCAGAGCAATTGGTGGCTGTGTAGCCCTGCGGCTACGATCAAATTCTTGGTACCGAGTTGATAGCCATCTCTCATGGTGAGTTGGTAGTGGTCACTTTCCCGCGATAGTTTTTTTACCGCTGTGTCCAGTACCACCTGGCCACCTCTTGCTTCCAGGGCGCCCTGCAGTGCCAACAGCAGGGCATGGCTGTCGAAGATGCCTGTGGTAGGTGAATAAATTGCACTGTGACACTGCAGCTGGGGTTCCATTGCCTTGGCTTCTCTTGCGCTCAGCAGTTGTAAATTGCCGGCGCCATTCTTATCTCCTTGGGCTTTCAAGGCTTTGAGTTGGGGGAGTTGGGCTTCGCTGGTAGCCAGGATTAATTTGCCGATGGCTTTGTGTGGGACCGCATGCTCGCGGCAAAAACGATACAGCTTGGCTTTGCCCGCGACACAGGCTTTAGCCTTTAAGCTGCTGCTTGGGTAGTAAATGCCGGCGTGGATCACCTCGCTGCTACGGGCGCTAATCTCTGTGCCAATATTGGTGTGTTGTTCCAGAACCAGCACATCCTGCCCTCTAATGGCCAGGGCATAGGCACTGGCGAGACCAATGGCTCCAGCACCAATCACAATGTTTTCAACCTGCTCCATTTTAGGGGCTCCCCATTAATAGGAAGGCTTTTTTGCCTGGATGTGGGCGTGCAAAACTGCTTCTCTGTTCTCTTGGGCTCTGCAGCCCAGGCCTGGGGCGTAACTTATCTTGCGGTGCTGTCGAATTACCAGTTGTTGATACTTTAGGTGCGCTGATATGGCGTCGCAATGCGTTATACTGCGCGTTTTTCGCTGGTGGTAGTTAGCCATGACCCAAAAGTCCGTTGTTGCAGAAACGGTAGATTCCCTCTCCCTGGTGCAGGCGCACTTGGCGGAGCCGGTTGTGTCTCAGTACAGTGAGGAGGAGTTGCAAGCCTGGCGCGAGCGTATCAAGCGTCTGCTTAAAGAGCAGAATGCCGTGTTAGTGGCTCACTATTACACAGACCCATTAATCCAGGCTTTGGCCGAAGAGACTGGTGGCTGTGTATCTGACTCTCTGGAGATGGCCCGCTTTGGTGCCAAGCATAGCGCCGATACCCTGGTGGTGGCCGGTGTGAAGTTTATGGGCGAGACCGCCAAGATCCTGACGCCGAATAAGCGTGTGTTAATGCCCACCCTAGAGGCTACCTGCTCCCTGGATTTAGGCTGCCCCCCGGATGAGTTTTCCGAGTTCTGTGATCAGCATTCGGATCGAACGGTCGTTGTCTATGCCAATACCTCTGCGGCGGTGAAGGCGAGAGCGGACTGGGTGGTTACCTCCAGTATCGCCTTGGATGTAGTGGACCATTTGGATGCCAACGGTGAAAAAATCCTGTGGGCCCCGGATAAGCATCTCGGTGGCTATGTGCAGCGTGAAACCGGTGCGGATGTTCTGCTTTGGGATGGCTCCTGTATTGTGCACGAGGAGTTCAAGGCGAAAGGTGTGGAGGACCTGAAGGCGCTCTACCCGGATGCCGTAGTGTTGGTGCACCCGGAATCCCCTGCCTCGGTGGTTGCACTGGCGGATGTGGTGGGTTCCACCTCGCAGATAATCAATGCAGCCAAGACCCGCCCAGAGAAGCGCTTTATCGTGGCGACCGACCAGGGCATCTTCTACAAGATGCAGCAGGAGTGCCCGGATAAAGAGTTGATGGTTGCCCCTACTGCTGGAGCTGGCGCCACCTGCCGCAGCTGTGCGAACTGTCCTTGGATGGCGATGAACTCCCTGGAGAATTTGTGTGGGGTGTTGGAGCGCGGTGATAACGAGATCTTTGTAGATGCGGAGCTGGGCCGTAAGGCGATGATCCCGCTGCAGAGAATGCTGGATTTCCGCAAGGGTTAAAGGCGCCTAGCGGGCTCCAGTGCCAATAAAAAAGAGCGGCTAGAGGCCGCTCTTTTTGTTTGTGCTTTGTTTGTATTGTTAATGGGTGAGGTTAAAGCTCCTTGGCTTTTTCCTGCATCTTGATGACGTCTTTAAGGCGCTGTTTCAGGATGGCATTGGTTTGATAGTCGTCTTTGGTCATGCGAATGCCGTGGCGCAGGTGCTGCAGGGCCTTATCGAAAACACCGATCAAAATATAGTATTCGGCTCGTGCCTCGTGCACCCCGACGATATCCCCGGCCAAGCCATGGGTCTCGGCCAATAGGTACCATACGGCGGGGTCTTTCTTGCGCACCCGGCTGTATTTGGCCAGCATGCGCTCTGCCGCCAGATAGTTGCCCGCTTTAAAATGAGCGTTGGCGAGCCCCATCACCAGGGCGTGGTCGCCGGGGTTGCGGTCCAGTGCCTGCTGTAAGCGCTGGGTGGCGCCTGAATAGTCTTGGCGCACTAGGTCAATATCTGCGCGCGCCAGGACAAAAGCGGCTTTGGAGGGCTCCTTATCGAGGAGCGGCTGCAGGGTGTCCAGAGCGGAATCCGGCCTTCCTGCGGCGATTTGTGCCAATGCCAGGCCGTAGCGGGCGGCATCTTCGTTGTCATGGATACCATTAAGCTCGGCTTGGAAGCGTTTAACGGCCTGCTGTGGCGTGGCTTCAGTGGCCAGTCGGATTCGCGCGCGCATCATATGGTAGTCGCGGCTATCGCTGGGTTCGACATCCTCCATGCGCTGGGAGCGCAGCTTGGCGTCGGCGATACGCTTCTCTGTTACTGGGTGGGTCAGCAGGAACTCTGGTGGACGGCGGTAATAGCGGGTGGCTTTGAGCATCTGCTCGAACATCTCGCCGGCGGCATCTGGATCGCGGCCGGATCTTGCCAAGGTTTCGATACCGACCCGATCGGCCTCCTGTTCATTCTTGCGGCTAAAGCGCAGCTGACTGTCGAGCGCTGCGGCCTGAGTTGCGGTTATGGCGGCGAGGCCCGCTTCGCCACCGGCGGTGGCGGCGAGTACCAGGGCGCCGAGCATGCCGGCCAGGGTGGGCAGGGTGTTGTTGCGCTGGGCTTCGAGGGAGCGGGCGTAGTGGCGCTGGCTGAGGTGGCCCAGTTCGTGGGCGACCACCGAAGCAAACTGATCTTCGTTTTTCGCAAATAGGAAGAGACCGGTGTGAATACCCATAATGCCACCGGGTACCGCAAATGCGTTCATGGTTTCATTATTTACCACGACCACATCAATATTCTTGTCCTCCAGGGGGCTGTATTCGGCCAGGCCCTTAACGGTTTTTTCGACGTACTGCTGCAGCAGTGCATCGGAGGAAGTCTTAACCTGGCTGCGAAATATACGTAGCCACATTTGCCCCAGTTCTTTCTCGCGCTGGGGGGATACCAGGCCGCTGGTGCTGTCTCCAAGTTCCGGCAGGCGGATTCCCTCAGAGTCAGCGGTGGCTGCAATGGGAGTGCTGCCGAGCAACAGGCCTAAGCCGAGTGCCTTTAGGGTATTGCGCAATCGCAGTGAGAGAGGCGCTTTGTTTGATCGACGAGGCAGGCTTTTTTGGGGATCAGTCATTTTGATTACTGCTCGGTCTGTCCATGAAGGATCTATAGTCCAACTCTATACGCAACCCCGTTGAACTGTCGAGGATTAGACAGGGTGGGGCGGTAAAGGTTCTGGCCGGCGCCAGCGGGAAGGTTAAAAAGGGTTAAGCATTGTCGGTAACTGGCGCAGATTACGCGTTATAATCCGCGGCTCTGTAAAGCTTGTGACCAGATAGCCAATGGCCGTGCCCCCTTCCGATACCGTTGATAAAAACCCTGTGCCGGACTGGTATGCGGCGGTAACGGTGGACGCCCGCCAGTTGCCCTGCCCCCAGCCTCTGCTGGCTATGCGCAGGGCCCTGCGCCAATACGAGGCGGGGACCTTACTGTGTGTGATGGCTACCGATGAGGGTTCCTGGCGCGATTTTCACAGCTTTGCCGCACTGAGTGGCAGGCCCCTGCTGCGCGCCGAGAGGCGTGATAATACCTTTCTATATTGGCTGTACGCTGGCAAATGAAGAATCAATCCCGAGAGTCTATGTTGTCGATTGTTAAAGGCTGGGTGAACCGCTACTTCAGTCAGGAAGAAGTGGTGTTGCTCGTGCTGCTGCTCACCGTAGCGCTGGTGGTACTGGCCACGCTCGGCGGTGTGCTGGCGCCTGTGCTTACGGCCCTGGTAATCGCCTTCCTGATGCAGGGCATGGTGCAAAAGTTGAAGTCCTGGCGGGTGCCCCATTGGCTCGCGGTAACACTTTCCTGCCTGGTATTGGTGGGCACTATCGTGGGCCTGCTATTTGTGGTGCTACCGATTATTTGGCGCCAGCTGGTGCGCCTCGGTGCGGAGTTACCGAATATGGTGCAGCGCGGCCAGGAGCTGTTGTTGCTACTGCCGGAGCGCTACCCGCGCCTGATTTCTGCGGCGCAGATCGACGAGGTTTTTAATACCCTCGGCAAAGAGCTGGGTGGCATGGGGCAGACCCTGCTGGCTTTCTCTCTCACCAACCTGCCCATTTTTGCCGGCCTGCTGATTTATGTGGTGGTGGTGCCGATCCTGGTGTTTTTCTTCCTGAAGGACTCCGACCAGCTGATCCGCTGGTGTACCTCTTTCCTGCCAAAGCAACGCCCCATGCTGCATCAGATCTGGCACGAGATGAACGATCAGGTGGCCAACTATGTGCGCGGCAAAGTGGTGGAGATCGGCATAGTGGCGGCGGTGAGCTATGCCGCCTTCCTGTTGCTGGGGGTCAATTACGCCCTGCTGCTGGCGGTGGCGGTGGGCCTGAGTGTATTGATTCCCTATATCGGCGCGGCGGTGGTGACCATCCCGGTGGCGGCCATTGGCCTGTTCCAGTGGGGTTGGAGCAATGAGTTTTTCTACCTGATTATGACCTACGGCATTATCCAGCTGCTCGATGGCAATGTGCTGGTGCCACTGCTGTTTTCCGAGGCTGTCAATCTGCACCCGGTGGCAATTATCCTGGCGGTATTGTTTTTCGGCGGTATCTGGGGCTTCTGGGGCGTCTTCTTCGCTATTCCGCTGGCGACCCTGCTTAAGGCCATTATGAGTGCCTGGCCCACCAGCGAGCACCAGGCCGAGTGGGAGGCCAAGCGTATATCGGAGTAATGCTAGCGGGCCCAGTGGGGAACCTCTGGGCCATTGTTATTTCGCAATACCTGGCCCGCCCTATAGAGCTTTAAGAGCGGGTCACACTCTGCGTTGCGACTTATTGAAACGTCTAGGCACTCCTGCGCAGCCGAGCCCTGCCTGTAACCGGCCTGAAAGCCAGAGGCATCACGGAATTGTTCAGGGGCTCTCTGCCAACTTCTTTTCTTTGTATCGACGCGGGCCATTGCTAGAATGCCGCGCTTTCTTTTATTTGCTCCTTTGAATAGGTGAGAGCCCATGAGCCTGGCTGACAAAGTTCTAGCGGTCAATAATGACCTGCCGATCCGTACCGACAAGCCTGTCCACAGCGGCAAGGTCCGTTCCGTTTACTGGCTGAGCGAAGAAGATAGCCGCCGCCTGATTGAGGAAAAAGGCTACCCGGTTTCCCCGGATACCCCTCTCGCGGTAATGGTGATTTCTGACCGCATTTCCGCATTCGACTGCATCTGGACCGGCGAGGGCGGCATGCGCGGTGTACCCGGCAAGGGTGCGGCATTGAACGCGATTTCCAACCACTGGTTTAAGCGGTTTAAAGAGCAGGGTCTGGCCGACAGCCATATTCTGGATATCCCGCATCCGCTGGTGTGGATCGTACAGAAGGCGCGTCCGGTGATGATCGAAGCTATCGCCCGCCAGTACATTACCGGCTCTATGTGGCGCTCTTACCAAAAGGGCGAGCGCGAGTTCTGCGGCATTGAAATTCCCGATGGCCTGCAGAAAGACCAGAAGCTGCCAGAATTGCTGATTACCCCCTCCAGCAAAGGTATTCTCAAGGGCATCCCCGGCGTGCCGGAAGCAGATGACGTCAATGTCACCCGCAAGAATATCGAAGATAATTTCGCGGCCTTCGGCTTCCGCAGTGCGGGCGATATCGATCTGTACGAGAAGTTACTGAAAGAAGGTTTCGATTTGATCTCCGCCGAGCTGGAAAAACTCGACCAGGTCTTTGTCGATACCAAGTTTGAATTCGGCTATGTCACCGATGCCAATGGTGCAGAAAAGCTGATCTATATGGACGAAGTGGGTACCCCGGACTCCTCCCGTATCTGGGACGGCGAACAGTATCGCGCGGGCAAGGTTGTAGAAAAATCCAAAGAGGGTTTCCGCCAGGCCCTGCTCAATCACTTCCCCGATGCCGATATCCTGCTAAACAAAGACCGCATGGATGAGCGCCTGGCTCTGGCTCGAGACAATGAGCTGCCAGAATCTATGCTGATGGATCTCTCTAATACTTATGTTGGTATTGCTGAGAAGATTATTGGTACGAAATTGGAGATATCCGATAATCCCAAAGCGGAATTGCTTGAAGTATTGCGTAAGGATTATGGTCTGGTCGACTGATATCAGATTGATTGAGAAAAAACCGGCGTTTACGCCGGTTTTTTTGTGCCCAATACTGGCTGAGGATAGAGTGCAATTAGAAAAATGTCAGTATTACAGGCTAAGCAGAGTACTCACTAAAAATGATGAGGCCGGGGAAAACCTGAATTCTAATTTAAAGATCTTCTTGTCTCTAATGAGCTAGGTACCAAAAATCTTTTTCATCTGCTCCCTTGTCTTTGCACACCAGTCCACCCTTAAGCGTTTTTCCAGCTACTACCTCTCCTGATTCCTTAAATAGAATACCTTGTCGATTTTCCCCACATATAGTTTCCTCCCTAATTCCCCATCTTTCTCTCTTTTCTTGGGGGGCTGGTGAGCCGACTACCATTATTACAGATAAAATGTCGTTATCAGGGTAGGAAAAGGATTGAGGTTCTTGAGTTCCTTGGCGTAAAAAAAAGCAAGGTGGTGCAATATCAAGAGCCTTGGAGCTGAAAAGTTCTTTATCTTTAATGTGTAATATACATATACCTTTGTCAGTTTCTAAGATTAAAGAATGACCTTCAATTTCTGCTCGATCTGTAACTTTTTTATCGCTTGCATTGCAAGCTGCGGTCAGAAGCGTAATAAGGATGAAAGTTAAATTTCGCATTAATCGAGTTCCCAGAACCAAACCCTTTCGCCTAGGCCGAAATAATAAGGAGATCCACCCTTCATCTCATTATCGATCCAGATATCAATATGATCGGTAGACCCCCAGCCATTCATAATAAAAACAATCCCCTTTTTTCCAATAAAATTGGCTGAGGTGGCTTTCGTATAAGTTTTTTGGCTCCCAAATAACTTCGTATTGGCTTTCATCCAGTAAGCCATCTCTTCGGCGGAGAGGATGTGTTTGGGGTTGTGGTTTAATCCCTTATAGCATCTTCGATTTGGGTACATCTTATCGAATGAGCTGGTATCAACTCCTGACTTTTCAAGGGCTACCCCCATCCTTATTGCGCACTGATTTCCAAAGTGTTCTGTGCTGCATGGGTAGTCTGGGTAGGGGTGATTATCCCATATTTTCTGTGCTTTTAATCTGGTCATATTAATACTCCGTTATTAATTATCTGACACTGGCTTGTTGCTTTAGGTTGCTAGATTATATAAGTGAAAACAGGGGGGGTGAATAATTAATGGATAATAGATGATTACAGCTTATATCAAATGAATTATAGTGATTTCGTATTCAAATTATATTGAATATTTTGGGTGGCGAAGTAGATTATAGCTTTATTTTTAATTCATTTGCTTTATGTATCATTTGCCTTCAGTGGAAATGTAAACTCTAACTGCTGCTGATATAGAATTTGGTGCTGGCAACCAGCCCTTGATGTTAGTTTTTCATGCTTGAGATGGTGGTATGTTGAATAAGTGTTCTCTTGGCGTTTAAGAACATCTACTAATCTACTAGAAGCTGTTTCATAACTTGAAATCGGTTATTCTTGTGGCTTCATGGAATGATAAGACCAGCAAGTGTGAGCAGAATTAAGTCAGAATCAACCGACACCCAATGGGAATTGATTGAGCCTTGCCTTCCCAAGCTAAAATGTGGAAAAAGTGGCCCTAAACCCATTGATAACCGTGCATGTTTTGAAGGTGTCTTATGGATTTTGTGTTCAGGGGTACGATGGAAGGGGCTGCCTCTATCCTACACATCGCTGAGTATTTGGTGGAGAGGGCTCCATTTTTGAGAAGAACAAGGCACTTGGTTGGAGGTTTGGCGAAAACTATCTCGGATAGCTCGATCAAAGATCCCTTCTTAACTGGGAAGAATTTTTCTCGGATGGCAGCTTTTCTCCAGTAAAAAAGGGGAGCAGAAGTCAGAAAAACTAAGCAGGGCAAGGGTACAAAGTGGGTGGTGGTGGTCGATGGCGGGGGTATTCCATTGAGAAGCACCGTTACTTTGGCCTTACTAGCAGAAGTAAATTTATAGCAGCCACCACTTAATATTACCTTTGAAAATACAAAAATTTGACGTCTAGTGTATGAAAAATATACGGATTCTGACCCGTCACGCTATACTTTTGTCCACCGTGAAATTGATCTGATTTGCTCTCGCCGTAAGAATAGAAGAAACTTCGCAACAAGATGGCAGAAAGCTTAGAAGATATGTGTGACGCTGGAAAGCTGAGAGAGCTTTTGTATGGCGCGGGAGCTATCATCGCTTGGTAGTCAGGTGAGGCCGCTATTTATCTTCTTGCAGAGCTTTTTTCTATATTTCCTGGATATTGATTACTTTAAAAAATTATGAAATGTCTTTTAGGCATCCTAAGAGTTCGGCTATGTCACCGATGCCAATGGTAAAGAAAAGCTGATCTATATGGACGAAGTGGGTACCCCTGACTCCTCCCGTATCTGGGACGGCGAACAGTATCGCGCGGGCAAGGTTGTGGAAAAATCCAAAGAGGGTTTCCGCCAGGCCCTGCTCAATCACTTCCCCGATGCCGATATCCCGCTAAACAAAGACCGCATGGATGAGCGCCTGGCACTGGCTCGCGACAACGAGCTGCCGGAATCCATGCTGATGGATCTCTCTAATACTTATATTGGTATTGCTGAGAAGATTATTGGTAAGAAATTGGAGATATCCGATAATCCCAAAGCGGAATTGCTTGAAGTATTGCGTAAGGATTATGGTCTGGTCGACTGATATCAGATTGATTGATAAAAAAACCGGCGCTTGCGCCGGTTTTTTTGTGCTTGTTTTTGGGGTGGAAGGTGGTGTTTGAATATCTTGGGAGGTTACCTTTAGATTAATAAAATAGTTGGGTGTGATTAGTTTGAAAAAATTCGCACATAAATATGTCAAAAAATGTCTGGGTTGTGAATGCTGGCTTTCATCTTTTAATGCTGAATTTCTAGATTTTCAATTTCATGTGTTATATCAGGAGGAGTTGCTATTTCACTGTGGTTGGTGTGACCTTCTTGAAGTTATTAAGGGTTTTATAAATTTCATAGAGAGGGTTTGCACATTTGTTGTGATTTGTATTTGTTTGTAATTAAAATTACCAGATTTGATGGGGCTGTTTTGATAGGATTCTCTTAATTTAATACTGTTAGAGGTGGTTATGCCTGCTGTACATGAGTTATGGTTTACTAAGGAGCGTTATCTTGCCGATATAAGGCGTTATGCATTCTTGTTTAGGAATAAGTCCTTTAGGGCGGGGGAGGGAAGGGTATATTTTGATTTCGTGTACAGTTTTGATTTGAGATTGAGGCTGCATATGCGAATGAAGGATTTATATCTAATCGCCTTTGAAAACAATAAGAATGAGGTGTTTTATACGGGAGATTGTGGGCTCCCTAAAGATAATAATAGATTTATTTTTGTTGATAAGGGGGACTATAGGTCATTACAATTTGTAGATGATGAATCTAAAGAAAATGACCTTAAGCTTAGCTGGCAGAAAATAGAAGGGAATATATATACTCTGCATAAGCATAGAGATGGCGGGAAGCTTAAGGAGGTTTGGAAAGCTTTTGCATCAATGTGTGTTGTGGTTAGTGAGGCAATTCGGTTTAATAAATTGATTGGTGAGGATCTGATATATACTAAAGTTCTTAATTACCAAGATGTTACTCCCGCTGAGATTCTAGAGGTTGCTCAGGATTGGGCGAGTAGAAGTAAAGGAAAGCATCCAAATGGGGTAACATGCTCGAATGTAAAGAACTTGAATTATTTTAATAATGGAGTTGGATTTAGGTGGGATGGGCCATCTATACCTAATCCCTCTAGTCAAAGCGATAGGCTTAGAGAGGTTCCAGAATTTTGGGTAAACCCTCCCTTTAATATTGAAAACAACAGCTAAGATCAGGGGCAGCTCTAGAGGAGCTCTACTTTCTGTCTCGGCTTTAAAGTAGGGCGCTTTAGCTATTTTTTCTTTGGCTTTAACATCTTATTTTTGGGTTGGCCGAATTGTTCTCTAAATATATTGTTGGGCTGAATAGTAATATTTCTAATGGGGATATTTTAAAGGGTATTTATAGTTACTTGGTGTGATGCTTAAAATTTTTTCTTATGTAATTTTTTCAGGTGTTTGTTGTTTGTGAGTATAACTTGATCCTCCATCACAATTCGCCATAATTCCTCCCTTTTCCCGCCCGCTTTCCTGCCGCCTTTCGCCCGCTTGCCCCTGTTTAATTACTTCAACATCCAATTTAAAAGTGGAGGGAAGTGAGTGAACAGGGTGATGTTGTTTGGGCAGCGGTTTCATAAAGACGATCTGATGTTGCCGACGGAGGAATATTACCGCCGCCGCCAGAAGAGCGGTGGTACCGGGCGCTGGTTGTTATTTGTTGTGGTGGTATTAGCGGTGGTCATTGCGGCAATCGGGGCCGAGGTCAGTGCCCAGGCGCTTGTCTCTGAAAATGATACGGCTACCGCTGAGCCGGTTACCCTGGACGATGTGCAAGCCGGGGATTTACTGTTCACTGGCGCGGAGCCGGGCCGCTATGTGCCCGCCGTGCACCTGCACAGTAGTGTCAAAATGGTGGTGCGTGGTCTGGTTGCGGAAGTGCAATTACAGCAGGCTTTTCAAAATACCAGCGATAGCTGGCAGGAGGCGGTTTACGCACTGCCATTGCCCGAGCATGCAGCGGTGGCTGGTCTCGAGATTCAATTGGGCGAGCGCCGTATTGTCGGCAAGGTGCGCGAGCGCAAACAGGCGGCAAAGATTTATAAGGCCGCGCGCGCGGCGGGTAAGCGCGCGGCTCTTTTAGAGCAGCAGCGCCCCAACCTGTTTACCAACAAAGTGGCCAATATTGCACCGGGAGAAACGGTGCAGGTGAATATTCGCTATCTACAGCCAGTAGTCTATGACAGTGGCGTCTTTTCATTGCGACTACCAACCACCCTGACTCCCCGTTATATCCCCGGTGAACCCATTCCCTCACAAGCTTTCGGTGGTACCGAACTGGAACTGGCCACTCAGAGCAGTGGCTGGGCGCTGCCCACTGATCAGGTACCGGATGCCGCAGCGATAACCCCGTTGATACAGCCGGCGGCAGAGTTGGAAGCGGCGGGCAGTCACAATATTGCCATTGAAGTAGAGCTGGAGGGCGGCTTGCCGCTGGTGAAAATCGGCAGTCCTTATCACGATATTGCCATCGATGAAAAAGCCGGAGAGCGCTACTCGATCCGTCTGCGCAAGGGCAGGGCAAAAATGGATCGGGACTTTCTTTTAAATTGGCAGCCGGAGCCCTCGGCCATGCCGCGTGCGGCGCTGTTTAGTGAGCATGTTGGTGAGAGTGACGCCGGTGTGCAGGCGGATGGTAGGGAAAGTGCGGATAAAAAATCCGGTACCTATTTGCAGCTAATGCTGCTGCCACCAGATGAGGGCACTCGTGCCCAGCGCCTGCCACGGGAAGTGGTTTACGTGATCGATACCTCCGGCTCCATGTCTGGCAACTCTATCCGTCAGGCCAAGGAGAGTCTTACCCTGGCGCTCTCGCGTCTAGATGGTAATGACCGTTTTAATGTAATCGAATTTAATAACAGCCCCCGCGCATTTTTCCCGCGCCCGCTGGCGGCGAGTGCGGAGAATATTCAGCGCGCACGCCGGGAGGTGGAACGCTTAAATGCCGATGGCGGCACCGAGATGGCTGCTGCGCTACGTTTAGCGCTGGGCCAGCAGTTGCCCGATAACAACAACCTGGTACACCAGGTGGTATTTATTACCGATGGTGCGGTGGGCAATGAACAGGCGCTGTTCGAGTTAATCCACCAACACCTGGGCGATGCGCGTTTATTTACGGTGGGTATTGGCTCGGCACCTAACAGCCATTTTATGCGTAAAGCTACCCAGTTTGGCCGCGGTTCTTTCGTCACTATCGGCGATCTTTCCGAGCTGCGCGGACGCATGCAGACCCTTTTCGCCAAGCTGGAAAACCCTATGGCCACCGATCTGCAGTTGAGCTGGCCCGAGGGTGTGGTGGCGGATGCCTATCCCAAGCGAATCCCCGATCTCTATCGCGGCGAGCCGTTGCAGCTGGTGGCCAGGGTGGAAGGGGAGTTGCTGCAGGGGGACATTCAGTTGCGTGGGCGTATGGCCGGTAAGCAGTTTGTGCGCAACCTGGCGCTGACACTGGAGCAGGCCCCCAGTAGCAAGGGCATCGGCAGTTTGTGGGCGCGCAGAAAAATGGAATCCCTGCGCGACCGCCAGACCCAGCTGGGTGAGGAGAGCGATGCGGGCCAGGCTCTGCGTGCACAGATTTTACAGCTCGCCCTGGATCATCAGCTCGCCAGCCCCTACACCAGCTTTGTCGCGGTTGAAGAAGAGCTGGTGCGCAAGCCCGAAGAAAAGCTCTCCCAAACTGCGCTCACCAACATGGTGCCTAGAGGGCAAGTGTTGCAGCGCCAGGCCTACCCCAGTACGGCCACAGGTGTTTATGCGCAGCTGTTTGCTGCCCTGAGCTTGCTCAGCCTGGCAGCATTGTTGCGCCGCGGCCGCTCAATGCGCGCCAATTTGATGGGGGCAATCCGCCGCCTGCTGCGTAAGGTGGTGCCGGATTTGCGTCGCTGTAACAGTGGTTTGGAGGCGCAGCTGGGGAGTACGCCGCAGTGATGCGCTTGCTGCTTTTTTCAGTGTGCCTGCTGGTGGGGTTGTGGCAGTTGGGCTCCGCCTCCTGGCTGCTGGCCAAGGCGCAGCTGGCCCAGTTGCTGATTGCCAGTGCCTGGGAGGAGCAGTTGCAGGGCGGGGTTCCGCAAAAGCCTTGGCCCTGGGCGGATACCCGGCCGGTGGCCAAACTCAAGCTGCAGGGCCAGCGTCCTTTTATTGTGCTGGCGGGAGGCAGTGGAGAATCCCTCGCCTTTGGTCCCGGCTTGCTTAATGGTTCCGGTAAGCCCGGTGATTTTCGCACCACGGTAATCGCTGCGCATCGGGATACGCACTTTGCCGGGCTGCAAACCCTGCGGCGTGGCAATGGCATTTACCTGCAGGGTGAAGACGGGCGCTGGCACACGTATCGGGTGACGGAGCTGCGCATCGTAAATAGTGCGCGCGAACGTCTGCCGGTTTTTGCCGAGCGCGGCCTGCTACTGGTGACCTGCTATCCCTTCGATGCTATGGAGGCGGGTGGTCCACTGCGCTACTTGGTCTACGCTGAATACCAATCTGGCGGGGAGCTGGTGCAGCTGTGACTGGCACCTTTATTTGAGACTCGATTTTGTAATTTGATTTCTCAAACTTTCCATAAAATATTCCGGTAAAACAGCAAAATGGCAAATAATTGTTTTGCCGTTTTGTTTTGTTTGTTACTAACCGTCCTATCTGGAAAATTTTTTGTAGTAATACTACAATCACTTCCGCTAATAACCGGGAATGGGGCTTTGTCCGCCACGTTAGAGTGGGGCCCGGAACAGATAATTACAGTCAAACTAAGCACTCGCGGCACAGACTGCGCCGCTTTTCCTCTCCGCCGCGATCGGGTGAAGATTCACACATTGCATTTCCGCCACCAACGGCGGTGAATTGGCGGAAGCCTGAAAAAAAGGAAGCATTTTTTTGCCTGCGCTGTAGTTTGCCCGCGTACCGATTTTTGAGAAATAGACCGACTCGACGTCGCCTAATTCGCCGAGGAGCATTTGATGCACGAAGATACCGATAACCTCGAAACGCAGGAATGGCTGGATGCGCTGCAGGCGGTTATCCGCTACAGCGGCAAAGAGCGCGCCGCCTTCCTTCTAAAGCAGCTGTCTGATCGCGCTACCGATGTCGGTGTGCAGCTACCCGCGGCTATCACTACCCCCTACCGCAATACCATTCCGCCCAATGCGGAAAAGCGCATGCCCGGCGACCTATTTATGGAGCGCCGTATTCGCTCCCTGATTCGCTGGAATGCCCTGGCGATGGTGGTGCGTGCCAACCAGAATAACGACCACCTCGGCGGTCATATCTCCAGCTTCTCCTCTGCCGCCACACTCTACGATGTGGGCTTCAACTACTTTTTCCGCGGCAATGAAGGTGAAGAGCGCGGCGACCTGATTTTCTTCCAGGGCCACAGTGCGCCGGGTATTTATGCCCGTTCTTACTTGGAAGGACGCTTCGATGAGGAGCAGCTGGATAACTTCCGCCGCGAAGTGAACGGCAACGGTCTCTCCTCTTATCCACACCCCTGGTTGATGCCGGATTACTGGCAGTTCCCCACAGTTTCCATGGGGCTGGGACCGATTCAGGCAATTTATCAAGCGCATATTATGCGCTACATGTCCGCCCGTGGTTTGTCACCGCGCGGTGACCGCAAGGTGTGGGCTTTCCTCGGCGACGGCGAATGTGATGAGCCGGAAACTCTGGGCGCCATTTCCCTGGCCGGCCGTGAGCAACTGGAAAACCTGGTGTTCGTGGTTAACTGTAACCTGCAGCGCCTGGATGGCCCGGTGCGCGGTAACGGTAAAATTGTGCAGGAGCTGGAAGGTGTATTCCGCGGTGCCGGCTGGAATGTCGTTAAGGTGCTCTGGGGCCGCCTGTGGGATCCGCTGCTGGAGAAAGACGACAAGGGGCTTCTGCAGAAAGTCATGGACGAAGTGGTCGATGGCGAGATGCAGAACTTCAAGGCCAACGGCGGCGCCTATACCCGCGAACACTTCTTCGGCAAGTACCCGGAGCTGCTGGAGCTGGTCAAGGATATGTCCGACGATGAGATTATGAAGCTCAATCGCGGCGGCCACGACCCCTATAAAGTCTACGCAGCTTACGCGGCAGCCATGGCCCATAAAGGCCAGCCCACTGTGATCCTGGCGCAAACAGTTAAAGGCTACGGCCTGGGCTCCGCCGGTGAAGCGGCGATGGATACCCACTCCGTGAAGAAGCTGGATCTGGATTCCCTCAAGCGCTTCCGCGACCGTTTTGCCATCCCGCTCACCGATAAAGAGCTGGAAGAAGTCCCTTACTACCGTCCGTCTCCGGATAGCCCGGAAATGAAATATATGGCGGAGCGCCGCAAGACCCTGGGCGGTCCGGTTCCCCGTCGCCCGATTGAGTGCCCAAAACTGGAAGTGCCCGGTCTCGATGCCTTCAGCGCGCTGACCAAAGGCTCCGGCGAGCGCGAAATTTCCACCACCATGGCATTTGTGCGCGCTATCGCCGCACTGGTGAAAGACAAGAATATCGGCAAGAACATCGCGCCGATTGTGCCCGATGAAGCCCGTACCTTCGGTATGGAAGGCCTGTTCCGCCAGCTGGGTATCTACTCTTCTGAAGGGCAGCGCTATACCCCGGTGGATCACGGCCAGATCATGTATTACAAGGAAGATAAGAAAGGCCAGGTGCTGGAGGAGGGCATCAACGAAGCCGGTGCCATGTCTGCCTGGATGGCGTTGGCTACGGCCTATAGCAACCACGGCGTGCCGATGGTGCCTTTCTATATCTACTACTCCATGTTCGGCTTCCAGCGTGTGGGCGATCTGGCCTGGGCCGCTGGCGATATGCAGGCGCGCGGCTTCCTGATTGGCGCCACCGCCGGTCGTACCACTTTGAATGGTGAGGGCCTGCAACACCAGGATGGTCACAGCCATGTACTGTCCTCCACTATCCCCAACTGTCGCAGCTACGATCCGGCTTACGGTTACGAGTTGGCTGTGGTTATGCAGCGGGGCCTCAAGGAGATGTATGAGGAGCAGAAGAATGTCTTCTATTACATCACCATCGAGAATGAAAATTACCTGCAACCGGAAATGCCCCAGGGCGTGGAAGAGGGCATTATTCGCGGTATCTACAAACTCCAGTCCAACGTTAAGAAAGGCGCCAAGGGCAAGACTGCCAAGAAGCATGTGCAGCTGATTGGTGGCGGTACTATCTTGCGCGAAGTGCTGGCAGCAGCGGATATCCTCGCCGACCAATTTGGCGTGACCTCCGATGTTTGGAGCCTCACCTCCGCGGTGGAAGCGGCTCGCGAAGGCCAGGATGTGGCGCGTTGGAATATGCTGCACCCAGAAGCCGAGTTGCGCAAAGCCTGGATCACCGAGCAGTTTGAGGGCAATACCTCACCGGTGATCGCTTCCACTGACTACATCCGTTCCTATGTGGAGCCCCTGCGTGAATTTATCGATGGGGACTTGACCACCCTGGGTACTGATGGTTTCGGCCGCAGTGACAGCCGTGAGCAGTTGCGTCGCTTCTTCGAGGTGGATCGCAACTATGTGGTGATTGCCGCTCTGAATGGATTGGCCAAGCAGGGTGTGATTGATGCGAAAGAAGTGTCCGAAGCGATCGTGAAGCTCAATATCGACGCCGAAAAAGTTAACCCGCGCATCAGCTAAGAGAAGGCAGAACTCCTATGGCAAAACAAGTCATTAAAGTGCCTGATCTCGGCGGTGCCGATCAGGTGGATGTGATTGAAATTACGGTTGCCGTCGGTGATACCGTCGCGCAAGAGGATTCTCTGATTGTGGTGGAGGGCGACAAGGCCTCCATGGATGTGCCGGCCCCGGTGGCCGGTAAAATCCTCAGCATCAGCGTAAAAGAGGGCGATAAGGTCTCTGAAGGCGATGTGATTGGCGAGATCGAAACCGATGTCGCGGAAGCACCGGCAGAGGCGCCCGCTGCAGCCCCCGCCCAGGAAGACGCTGCGCCGGCGGCAGAGCCTGTAGCTGAAGCCCCTGCGGCAGCAGCGAGCGGCGAGCCGAAAGAGGAAACGATCCAGATCCCGGACCTGGGCGGTGCCGATGCGGTTGATGTGATCGAGATCAGTGTGCAACCCGGTGATACCGTCGAAGAGGGTGATTCTCTGATTGTGGTGGAAGGCGATAAAGCCTCCATGGATGTCCCTTCCCCCAGCGCCGGTACTGTCGTTTCTATCGCCGTTAAAGAGGGCGATAAGGTTTCCACAGGCGATACCCTCGGTGTATTGAAAGTGGTTGCCGCAGGTGGTGCCGCCGCCCCGGCAGCTCAAGCCGCAGTCCCGGCAGCTGCTGCGCCTGTTGAGAGTGCTCCACAGCAGGCCCCTTTATCTGTTGAGCCGCCGGCAGTGCCGCAGAAAGATTACCAGCTGGAACGCAATCTCACTGCTGCAGCCCAGGTTTATGCCGGTCCCGCCGTACGCAAATTGGCCCGTGAGTTGGGTGTTACCTTGAACAAGGTGAAGCCCACTGGTCCGCGCAACCGGGTCTCCAAGGACGATTTACACAATTATATCCGCGAGCAGGTGAAGAAAGCCGAGAGCGGTGCGGTCGGCGGTGGAATTGGTATCGCCAAGATGCCGGATATCGACTTCAGCCAGTTTGGCCCGGTGAACGTGGAGCCGATGAGCAAGATCCACAAGATCACCGCAGCCAATATGTCGCGCAACTGGCTCAACGTGCCTCATGTCACCCAGTTTGATGATGCGGATATCACCGAGCTGGAAACCTTCCGCAAGTCTATGAAGGCTGAGGCGGAGAAGCGCGGTGTGAAACTCACGCCTGTGCCTTTCCTGCTGAAAGCGGTAGCCGCGGCCCTGCGCGCAGAGCCCAGCTTCAATGTGTCCCTGCACAACGATGGCGAGCAGATTGTGCGCAAGGACTATGTACATGTGGGTATGGCGGTGGATACGCCAAAAGGCTTGATGGTGCCGGTTATCCGCGATGTGGATAAAAAAGGCTTGTACGAGCTGGCGGCCGAGGCCACTGAAATGGCCCTGAAAGCCCGAGATGGCAAGCTGAAGCCCAACGAGATGCAGGGTGCCTGTTTCACCATCTCAAGCCTGGGTGCTATTGGCGGTACCGGATTTACCCCGATCGTCAATTCGCCAGAAGTGGGCATCCTCGGTGTTTCCAAGTTGGCGGTGAAGCCGGTGTGGAACGGCGAGGACTTCGAGCCGCGGCAGATGCTGCCTTTAGCGCTTTCTTACGACCACCGCGCGGTCAATGGTGGCGATGCCGGACGCTTTATGACCTACCTGGTGAGTGTGCTTGCGGATGTGCGGCGCCTGCTGCTATAGCCTATTCATAAGCTACAGCACAACCCTCAAAAAGCGGCCTATGGCCGCTTTTTTTATGGGGACCACTCAGCTGAAATTGGGCTTTTAAGAAGTTGTGAGTTCTTTCTGCTTTTTTTAGTCAGAACGGACTCGTAGGTGCCTTACTGGGAAGAAACTTTTAACCAGTTACCTACAAAAGTACCTAAAATGGCGCATAAAACTTTATAAAAATGAAATGCACGCAGAAATGACCTGGCGCCAACTGGCTGGATAATCCTCGCCGGCTAGACTTTTTTGAAAGACAGCTATCAGCGCAACACTGAAAGTGGAGTGTCGGATCATGAGGCCTTCAAGGAAATTCGCTCTGCCGCTTGTAGCGGCTCTGGCGGTGCAGGGTTGCTTATTCTTACCCGCAGAAGAAGTGGAAGGGGAAGATCCTTTCTTTTTCGAGGCTCAGGCTAGCGGGCAGGAAGGTGGCTTTGTCGAAGCCGACTCGATTGTTTCATCGCCTGCTCAGGCCTTGCCTGTTAATAATGAGTGTGAAGGGCATTGCACTCACCAGGTGTACGACTCCACCGCCTGGTTTTTCCCGGTTCTGAGGGTGTACTAAGCACCAAGCTGCGAGTCTGGGAAGGTAGTGCGCAAGGTTGTGGCTGCACCGTCCGATCATTTACCGAAGTACGCGAATTAGGTTTCGCGTGGTGCCGATACGGAGGCAAGCCCATGAAAAAATTTCCTATAGCCATTGCCGCGTTGTGTACCAGCTTGCTGTTTTCAGCTTGCGGTACCCCGGATACGCGCAACCAGGTGGTCTACCCAACCAGTGCGCCGATACCCCGCCATGCGGAATATCGCGCATATCCCTCTCAAGCAATGCCCGCAGCTCCCTCAACACGCAGGTCCAGTCATTCCAGTTGCCCCGGTGACTCTGAGGAATTGGCGCCCGGATCAATTTGTCCTGAGAGTGCCCGTTGCTTTGATATTTCCGGTGGAAGGCGTTGTATTTCCTATGAAGAGTAAAGTTTTACTGTCATTGATTGTGGCGCAGCTGCTCGGTGGCTGTGCCGATGGTTTTTGGCAGGATTTAAATGGCACCGCAATTTATTATTCCTATAAGCACAGCCCCGTTCCGCCCGATGAACTGACTGCATTCCCACGCTTTTGCCTGGTTTGTGATCCCTATATGGGTGACCTGGACAATTGCATTGCTGCGGGAGTGCCTTGCTATCAATTGGATACTGGCGACTGGTGTGCCGGGCCCTATTCACCATTTGAATTGAGTTACAGCTTCTATTGATGGATATTGCTCGTGACTTCTCCGGGTGAAGCAGGGGTGAAAATATAGAAAGTGGCAAAAGTGTTGAGTTACTTCAGCAGTGTTTTAATGCTTTCTTTTATCGAAGTTCCAATATAGTACTTTAAGCCGTTAAGTGTGCCCTTGATATTCACTTCCGGGTAGTAGTCATAGCCCAGCTTTTCCAGCAGGATATGCAGGTTTTTCTTGATACCAATGGCGAACCAGCTGCAGGGGAAGGAGATAATGCTGGGACTCTGCCCGTTGAGCAGGTAAATTTTTCCTCCCTGAATATGGCCCACTTGATTGAGCAGGTTGTAACTGGGATCGGCCATGTCAAAGTTATAAAATAACTTGGCCTCGTGATCTATATCCACCTGCTCACAAGTGTGATGCGCATAATAGCGCCGCAGTATTTTCTGGTCATCGCAGTAATTGGGATACATTCCGCGGGCTGCCTGGAATAGGTTTTGTAGTGCTTTGTTTTTTCCAATAAATATTCCCGTGGAAAAAACATGTTCGTTAGGAAAGAATTTTTTCTCAAAATACCCCTGAACACCATCGTGCCGGTAGTCATTGGAAAAAATAATATCCTTGCCAAAGGAGTGAAAGTTTTTTTCGAGCAGGCGTACTGACGGTAATATCAATGAGTCGAAACCGTCGAGATAGCAGATTATGTCCTCCTCAGGCAGCGTTTGAAAAAAAGGAAGCAAAATATCCATTTTGGATGAGAAGTCTTTCCAGGGGTGATCGCGCCCAAGAATGGTAAGTGATACGCCATTGCGTCTGGCGGATTCCTGGAGTACGGGAAACATTCTTTCCGAGTGGGTGGCAATGGTGGCGATATGCAACATTTTTTAGGAGAAACCCCTGCGCCTACAACTTTCTAAGCCGGCAAAGGTTTCTTTGCCACCTGTGAGAAGTCTAGCCGACCCTTTTATCTGAAGTGACAGGTCTGTACAACTCGGGGGCTGCTCTTGTCTCGATACGTCTATACATTACTTGGCGAGTGGCAGTGCTTGCCGGATTTCTTTTAATTAGACGAGCGTGTAATGAGAGGCGCCAGAAGAAGCTGGATAATCAATGTCTGCATCGCGATTGATCAGCTCGGTAATGCTATTGCCGGAGGTAATCCCGATGCCACTATCTCTGGTCGTTGCGGTTATTTTTCACGGGTGCAGGAGACACGTTTACGCCGTTATTGGCGGATTTTGGAATGGGTGATCAATTTTACCTTTATCCCCATCGATGGGCCGGATCATTGCTACCGGTCTTATCTGTGGGATCGCGCAGAAAAACATGAAGAGGGCAGTGACTTTATGCGTGTGCTGCTGGGGGTGATCGTAATTTTTTTCTGCATGCCTCTCTGTCTGTTTACCTGGCTTTATGTATTAGTTTTCCCCAGTGCCCGCTGGAAAAAAGAAGAGCCATAGAGCAAAAAAAAGCCCCCGAGCAGAGCGCAGCGGGGGCTTGAAGTTGGGGGGTATTTCTAGCTATGCGTCGGTTGTTCCATTGAATCCTGAATCAGTGCTGGCTCATTAGTTTTTGTTGTGTTGGACAAGCTGCCACCGGCAAGTTTGCGCAGTGCAACATAAAACACTGGGGTCAGGAACAAGCCAAACAGGGTTACGCCAATCATGCCGGTAAATACGGTAATACCCATGGCGTTGCGCACTTCGGCACCGGCACCGCTGGCTAGTACCAGGGGAACCACGCCGGCAATAAAGGCTACGGAAGTCATAATGATTGGACGCAAACGCAGGCGACAGGCCTCCAAGGCTGCCTCTACGGTACCCTTGCCGTCCATTTCCAGCTCGCGGGCAAACTCCACAATTAGAATGGCGTTTTTACAGGCGAGCCCCATTAATACAACCAGCCCTACCTGAACAAATACATTGTTGTCGCCGCCAGTAGCCCAAACACCGAATAGTGCAGCCAACAGACACATGGGCACGATCAGAATAACCGCCAGCGGCATTACCCAGCTCTCATAGAGTGCGGCGAGTACTAGGAATACCAGCAGTACTGCTAGTGGAAATACCACCATAGCGGCGTTGCCCTGGTTAACCTGCTGGAAGCTGAGGTCGGTCCATTGAATCTGCATACCCGGAGGCAGGGCCTGGTCGGCTACCTGCTCAACCGCCGCCAGTGCTTCAGAGGAAGACAGCATGCTGGGATCGGATTGCCCCATCAAATCGGCTGCGGGATAGCCGTTGTAACGGATAACCGGGTCGGGTCCGTAGCTTTGGCGCAGGGTCACCATGGTGCTGATGGGCACCATCTCCCCATTCATATTGCGGGTGTAGAGATTGTCGAGATCTTGCACTTCATCGCGGAAAGGCGCATCTGCCTGGGCAACCACCTGGTAGGTACGACCGAACAGGTTGAAGTCGTTGATATACATGGAGCCGAAATACAGCTGCAGGGTGCCGAACAAGTCGTCCATGCGCACACCCTGGGCTTTGGCCTGCAGGCGGTCTACCTCGGCGTCCATCTGCGGCACATTGGCCTGGTAGGAGCTGAAGGGATAGCTGAGGCCGCTGGCTTGGCTCAAGGCCCCAGCCAGCATATTGGTGGCATTTTGCAGCTCACCGTAGCCGGCACCACGGCGGTCCTGGACATAGAGGGAGTAACCGGAGCCAGCGCCCAGCCCGAAGATGGGCGGTGGCATAAAGGTCATGGCGAAGCCTTCCTTGATCTGGGAGAGCTTGCCGTTTAGCTCCGCGGCGATTTCGGTGGCACTGCGTTCGCGCACATCGAAGTCGTCGAATAGGATAAATACCGTGCCCACGTTGGGGGTATTGGTGCCTTGCAGGGCGTTAAAGCCGACAAAAGCCGCGGCGTTGGCAACGCCCTCTGTTTCCAGAGCCAATTCACTCACGCGGCGCGCAACTTCTTCAGTGCGATCCAGGGAGGCTCCTTCCGGCAGGCGGATACTGCCCACCAGGTAGGTCTTATCCTGAACCGGAATAAAGCCTCCGGGCACCTGTTGGAACAGGGCGAAGGTACCGCCGAGCAATATCAGGTAGACCCCAAATACGATACCGCGGCGTTTGAGGCTGTGGCCCACCACCCGCTGGTAGCGTTCAGAGTTGCGCTGGAAGAAGCGGTTGAACGGGCGGAATAACCAGCCGAACAGGCGCTCGATAATGCGCGCGGGCATATCCGGCTTGGCACCGTGGGGCTTCAGCAGGGTAGCCGCCAGGGCCGGGGACAGGGTCAGGGAGTTGATCGCGGAGATAATGGTGGCGATGGCAATAGTGGTGGCGAACTGGCGGTAAAACTGGCCGGTGATGCCGTCCAGGAAGGCCATGGGCACAAACACTGCACAGAGCACCAAACTGATGGCGACAATTGGGCCGCTCACCTCGCGCATGGCCTGGTGGGCAGCGGCTAAGGGTGTCAGTCTCTCCTCGATATTGCGCTCGACGTTTTCCACCACCACGATGGCGTCATCCACCACGATACCGATGGCCAGTACCATGGCGAACAGGGTCAGGGTGTTGATCGAGAAGCCCAGCATCAGTAGCACCGCAAAGGTACCAACAATGGATACCGGCACGGCCAGGAGTGGAATCAGGGAGGCGCGCCAGGTCTGCAGGAACAGGATAACCACCAGCACTACCAACAATACCGCCTCAAGCAGGGTCTTGATCACAGAGCTGATGGAAGTGCTGACAAATACGGTTGGGTCGTAGGCAACTTTCCACTCCAGGCCTTCGGGGAACTGTTCTCCCAGTTCCGCCATCTTCTCGCGTACTGCAGCGGAGACTTCCAGGGAATTGGAGCCTGGAGACTGGAAAATCGGAATGGCGACCGCCTGGCGGCCGTTTAGTAAGGCGCGTAGAGAGTCTTGGGATGAGGCCAGTTCAACCCGCGCCACGTCACGCAATCGGGTGATTTCACCATCGCTGCCGGTCTTCAGTACCACATTGCCAAACTCTTCTTCGCTTTGCAGGCGGCCCTTGGCGTTGATAGAGATCAGGAAATCAGAGCCATTGGGCATCGGTGAGGCGCCGATCTGTCCGGCGGACACCTGCACATTTTGCTCACGCACTGAGCTGACGATATCCGCTGCAGTCACGCCCAGGGCCGCCGCTTTTTGCGGGTCTACCCACAGGCGCATGGCATAGTCTCCGGAGCCAAAGACCGCGGCGAGGCCCACGCCGGGAATACGCGACAGCTCATCGCGGATATGCAATACCGCATAGTTGCGAATATAGGTGGCATCGAGGCTGTCGTCTGGAGAGATCAGATGCACCGCCATCATCAGGTTGGGCGACTGCTTCTGCGTGGTTACCCCCTGGCGGCGTACGTCTTCCGGTAGACGGGGTAGTGCCTGGGATACCCGGTTTTGTACCTGAACCTGGGCCTGGTCTGGGTCGGTGCCCAGTTTAAAAGTGACATTCAAAGTGAGGGTGCCGTCACTGCCGGCCACCGACTTCATGTAGATCATGTTTTCCACACCATTGATGGCTTCTTCCAGTGGTGTGGCAACAGTTTCGGATATCGTCTTGGGGTTGGCACCAGGGTAGCGGGCACTTACTTGCACGCTGGGCGGTACAACCTCAGGATATTCACTGACTGGTAATGACGGGATGCTAATCAATCCCACTACAAAAATAATGATCGACAGCACCGAGGCAAAGATGGGCCTGTCGACAAAGAAACGGGAAAAATTCATACGCTGCTACCTGGGAAGCGGCTTTCAGGCCGCTCGGATTCCATTGATAGGATTCGTTGGGCGTTCGGTGCCCAAAACTCGGTGTCCAAAAGTAGTGGAAACACCTAGGCTCAGTGTCCGGCGGCCTGAGCGCTACTGCCTTGACCCTGCTGGGCGATCATCTCGGGTGCGACCGGCATGCCGGGGAAGAAGATCTTCTGGAGGCCGTTGACTACAATTCGTTCGCCAGTTTGAAGGCCGCTACGGATTACCGTGCGCTCCCCCTGCCGTGGGCCCAATTCTACCGGGCGACGTTCCGTCAAGTTCTCCTGCGTGACCACATAGACATAGCGGCGATCCTGGTCGGTGAGTACTGCCTTGCTATCGATCAGTACTGCCTGGGCCATTTCTTCGATAGGCATTTCCACGCGGGCGAACTGCCCTGGCTTAAATGTGCCTTTGGGGTTGGAGACTACCGCTCGGAACTGGATAGTGCCCGTGTGGCTGTTGAGGCGGTTGTCGATAAAATCCAACTGACCTTTATGCGGGTAGCCGTGTTCGCCTGCTAAGCCGATATGAACTGGGGGCCTGGCATCGCTGTTAAGTAGGTTGCGACTGGCGGCAAAAGTCTGCTCGTCACTTTCGAAATACACGTACATGGGATCTACAGACACCAGGGTGGTCAACAGGGTTGTATCCGCGTTGGCCAGATTGCCGCGGGTTATCTGGGCGCGGCTAACACGGCCACTAATAGGTGCTGTCACCTCGGTGTATTGCAGGTTGAGGCGCGCGTTTTCCACAGCGGCTTCGGCGGCATTCAGGGCTGCGTGCTTGGCATCCCGCGCGGCGATGCGGCGGTCGTATTCTTCTCGCGAGATGGCTTTACTGTCGAGCAGCTGCTGGGCGCGGCGGGCTTGCTTCGTATTGAATGCCAGTTCGCTGCGTACCCGCTGTAAATCCGCTTCAGCGGCACGCAGTTTGGCTTTGTAGGGGCGCTGATCGATAGTGAATAACACATCACCTCGCTCTACCAGGGCGCCTTCAGTGAAAGATACCTGGTCGATATACCCGCTGACACGGGGGCGTAGTTCAACGGTCTCCGGAGCGACAACGCGGCCGGTAAAACTGCGCCACAAAGTGGTTGCCTCGGTGCTAACCTGGGCAACTTCTACGGCCGGAGGGGGCGGTTGCTGCCCAGTGGGCTCTTCGCTACCGCAGCCAGCCAGGACCAGTGCGGAGAGGCCGAACAGTGTGGCGGTAAGTTTCTTCACCATAACGCGTGTACTCCCTTTGCTTCGGAAGAGAGGGGCCGTTTGGCACTCCTCTCAGTTGGGAGGCAACTTTAATAGGGCGCAATAGGGGGGCGATATCCGGTAACTATGGCTTGATTGCCTATTTCTATTTTTCTCAGTGAGGTGACAGTCTGAGAAAGACCTTTAAGTCAATCAATTAGTACTGTATATATAACTAGGTTTGCGAATCACTAATGAATTTATCACGGCTTTATACGGCAGGAGATTACGGTAAGTTATCTATTGCTGCACAGTAATTGCCCAATCCTGCAAAATCCTGCGAGAGTTGCCTAAAACTCCGTATACTGTCAGCCACCTTGTTTGATGCCGCCCAGGGCACGCGGGCGCGAGGAAAAACTATGAGTAGTGAAGAGAGAGCGGTAGCAGAAGTTATTCCGGCGGAGTTGGAGTCGACCAGGCAAAAACTGATCCAAACCCTGATGCGTCAGGCACCAGAGCAAGGCTTGACGGAGACTGAGCTGGATGGCTTGGCCTTGATTCGCTGCAATGAGCCGCTCGCCTGTGCCTCGTCAGTCTATACGCCTTCACTGAACTTTATTATCCAGGGCAGCAAAACCCTGGAGTTGGGGGATAGGGAAATTTCCTATATGCCCCTCAGTTATGTCGCAACTTCTGTACATTTGCCGATTTTGGGGCGAGTAGAGCGGGCCTCCAAGGATGTCCCCTTTCTTGGGGTAAAGTTGATTATTGACCCCAAAGAGGTGGCAGACCTGGTCCTGGAGCTAGGAGATAAGGCTCCCGGCATTGAAGCGGGCTATGACTGCCCGGAGGTCAGCTGCGGCCTCTGTGTAACACAAATGGATCAGGGCATTCTCGATGCAGTGAGCCGCTTAGTGCACTTGGCAGGAAATCCTACAGACGCGCAAATACTGGCGCCCATGGCGAGGCGGGAGATTATCTATCGGGCTCTGATGGGTGAGATCGGTGCGCGCATGCGCAAGTTTGCCATGGCGGACAGCCAGGCTAACCGGGTATCGCGGGTGATAGAGGTGCTTAAAGACCGCTTCTCCGAACCCCTGCGTATCAGCGATCTGGCCGAACAAGCCAATATGAGCGAGTCCTCTCTATATCACAGCTTCAAGCAGATAACCCGCATGTCGCCACTGCAGTTCCAAAAGAAACTGCGTCTGCACGAGGCACGCCGCCTGATGCTCTCAGAGGGGTTGGAAGCAGCTTCCGCCAGTTATCGGGTGGGCTACGAAAGCCCCTCCCATTTCAGCCGTGAATACAGCCGCATGTTCGGCCTACCGCCTCGCGCCGATGTCAGTAAGCTGCGCGGTGAGCTGCGAGTGCCAGCTTAGTCTGAAGTGGCATTGCCCTGTTTGAGAACAAATAGGCTACACCAGCCCTCGGGGCTGATATCGCCCTCCACCACTATGCAGGCATTGGGTGGTGTAAATAGCTGGCAGTCCACACACTTCTTACCATCTTTCGGTGTGTCCTGGTAATTGACCGATTCCTTGGTCGCCTTGATTTGGGCGCTGGCCCGATCAGTGGCGATTATGCTAACCGGAAGAATCGCCAGGGCACCGCCGGATAACTTAAGGAACCTTCTGCGGGAAATATTCTGATGTTTTTCCATTGGCAAAATTTCCAAAACGCTTTGCATTAGTCTTCAGAATTTCAGAGTAGCTCGGTTTGGAATTTCTGCTGGAGGGTTTGCATTGCTGCAGAAGGGAAACGAAATAAGAAGAAATCTTATTCGCTTATAAAAAAGGCGGCCATCTGGCCGCCTTTCAGATTTATCTCAAAACAGAATTACTTCTGAGAGATAAGGATTTTACCTACCGACTTGTCTCTGCTCTGCGTGACTACGCGAACTTTCAAACCGTAAGGGGTAATCGCGCGGCCGGCATCGGGGATCTCATCGCTGCTAAAGCTTCTGCGATCGTTGAATACCCGCTGGGGACGGTTGTGGATATCGGTCATGGTGATGCCGTAATCTTCCAGAAGATCCAGTGTCAGCCGCTGGGCCCAGTCGACACCAAATGTGGCATCGTGGATTTGGTAGCGAGTAGATGCAACGGAGTCATCGCTCCACTTCAGAACCTGCTGATCTGCATCGACTACGCCGAGGAAGCCATTACCGGGGTGGACACCTACCCAGTTGTTTTCATAGCTGGTGTCCGCATACCAAATCAGAAGACCCTCGTTATAGGTCAGCATTTGGCCGGCCACATTTATGTGTGCCAGACCTTGGTCTACACCGCGGTGGGTACGCCATTCCAACAGGTAGTAGTGGTCGTGGAGGTTGTAGCCGGGGTGGCGGCTGAAACCGGTCAGGCTGAAGTTGCCGTCGCTCTCCGCATCATCGAAGAGGGTGGCTTGGCCGTCGACATTGATGGTGATGTCATCGGCAAACAGGCCGGAGTTGGCTTCATAGGCATCGGTAATATAGGCGATGGACAGGTTGAACTGTTGGCCAGCGTAGGCACTCAGGTCAAATTCGGCATCGACCCAACCACTGGAGCTGCCGGTAATACCGAAGCCCGGGTTTTGCCCATTGGGGCTGGTCTCGGTGGTAATGTTACCGGGAATAGAGACGAAGCCCTCACCCAGGTCAACCATAACCGCACCGTAATCCCAATCCTGCTCAATGTCATACCAGGCCTTGAAGGTCAGGCTTGCGCTCTGAGCATCGGTCAGGTCGACAGGGATTACCATGGAGTTTTGCAGGTTGTTATCACTGCCACTGAAATAGGCGTACTCACCGCTGGTTGGTACGGTCACGACCACTTCCTTTTTGGGAAGGTCGATACGGATCGCATCGTTGTTGGTGCCCTTGTGTACCGCCTCGTCAAGCAGGAGCGGGATGCCGCGGCGGGGAATATCTTGCAGGGCGATGGTCTCACCGTGCAGCCAATTGCCGCCGTGGTTGGTTTGCAAATACTCCTTTGCCCAAGCAGAGAAACCCGTGGGTTCTGAGCCAGGGATAACACCGGCCCAGCTGCCGCTGGACATGATTGACCAGGAGGAGACGGGTTCACCGCGGCCGGAACCATCGGTGTCGTACTCGTCGGGTAGACCCAGGTCATGGCCGTACTCGTGACTGACAACACCTGCTGCTGCGTCGGCAGGCTGTACTGTGTAGTCGTAGGCCGCCATGGTGCCGCCCCAGTAATCCACTGACGCGGTAGTTCCCTCAATAGAGAAAACATCGCCGAGATTCCAGCGGTGCGCCCAGATCGCGTCTTCTCCCAGCTGGCCGCCACCAGCTTCTTCCCCCACTGAGGAATGGAAGATCATAATGTGGTCCACCAAGCCGTCGGCTTCCCAATAGTTGCCATCCCCATCCAGGTCGTAGCGGTCTTCGATATCGAAGTCAGCGAGGTTAACGCTGGGATCTGCTGCGGCAGCCTGCAGTGCTTCACGCACCAAAGCACGGGCATCGCCGTTTTCATTGTTACCATAGAAAGCTGCTGGCTGACTGGCAGTGTACCAACCTACTACTGCACCTTCGACGGAGTAGCTATTGCCGGATTGTTGCCAGTAGAACTGTTGCATAGACAGTAGGTTTTCACCCTGGGGGCCAGTAAAGCCCTGTTGGGAGAACAGCAGATCTGCATAGTGTTGTGCGGCATAGTCCTCGTAGTACATATCCGTTTCCCCTGGCTCAATGCTGTTGTGGGGGAAATCTGGGAAGTCCATCAAGATTGCGAGAACCTTCGCGGTACGCATTTCACCTTCATAGTTTTCGAGCTGAATGGGTGCCGGTGCATGGCCGATGCCATGGAAGCGCCCCTTGCCTTTACCACGCCCTAATCTGGGATGCTTGCCGCCACGGGCATGCTTCATCATTTGTACCGTTTCACTGGACAAATCCTGGGCCAGGTTCTGGCTTTTACTGGCACGTTCTTTCAGAAACTGGTGTAGAGTGCGCTCGGCTTCGCCAATGGATGCATTTTTACTAATTCGGCCTGAGCGCTTGAGCATGTCGATCAGCTTGGCTTCGTTGGCGATTACCAGGTCGAACTGATTGCCACCTTGTAGCTGAGGTGAGGGTGCAGCGTAACTGCTCGCAGCCATCAGGCTGAGAGCAAGCGCGCTGACGGGCAGCAGACTATTTACTTTTAGCATTGATCCCTTCTTTCATTTTTGTTTTAACAAAGAGCTCGGGAGATTTTTATAAATTTTAAGGGCACTTTGCCGGTGCATTACCCGAACCTTAAGGGCCGGCTGAACTATTCAGTAGCCCCATGTTGTTCAACGAAGTAAGAGGGAAGAGCCACAGCACTTTTTTTGTGATGGACTTGGTATTTTTTTACTCGGTTATTTACGTTGCTTTGCACTGAGATAGTGGGTGCACACTCTGGAATTATTTTTTTATCTTAATCCTTCTTGGAAGGCTTAATTTCTATTTTAATTGTTTAATTTAAATTTTTGCTATTAAGTTTCTTGCTCCCAGGGTAGCCATAGTGAGATTTGCAAGCCGCCACCGTTTCGGTTCATTAACTGAATGTGCCCTCCGTGTGCATCGACAATTTCTCTACAGAGGGCGAGGCCCAGGCCCACTCCCTGTTCTTTGGTAGAGAAAAATGGCAGCAGCGCTTGTTGCAACACTTTTTCACTCATGCCGCAACCACGGTCGGCAATAACCAGTTGTTGACCCAGGCCATCAGTGTGAATCGACAGTTCGATATCATTACTGCCGGAGCCTGCTTCACGGGAATTTTTGATTAAATTTAGTAGAGCTTGCTCAATTTGTACCGGATCAAAGTAGCCTGGTCGCTCTGGTAGTTCACCTTTTAAAATAAATTCCTGTAAGGGGGCTATGCGTTCTACAAGTTCTTGCCAGCTGACTAGTTCACAGCTTGGTGGGGGTAATTTGGCAAAGCTGGCATAGCCTTGGGTGAACTCAGTCAGGTGTTTGCAGCGCTCGGCAATAATATCGAACACCTTTCCAAGCGCTGCGGCTTTATCCGGTTTGGCGATCAGCATTTTTCCTGAGTGGGCCAGGGAGGAGATGGGGGCGAGGGAATTATTTAATTCATGGCTAATCAGGCGAATCACTTTTCTCCATACCTCTACTTCCGCCTTGGTGAGCTCCTTTGTCATCTCGCGCATAACAATCAGGCGGTGCTTGTGGGCGTTGAGTACAAATGTGCTGTTGCCAATATGCATGGAGTGGCTGCCATATTTATCCGTGTAATTAAACAGGCCGTTATCCCAATTTTGTATGGCGCTGGCAATTTCTTTCGGGCTGTTGGGCAGCAACTTTTGCAACAGTAAACCCTGAATAGGTTTCCCGCCATTGAGTAACTTTTTAGCGCTACTGTTGGAATAAATAATATGATCACTCTGGTCCACCAGGATCAAAGCCTGGGTAGAGCTTTGTATTACTGTATCCAGAAGTAATTCCCGCTGATAAATATGGGCGCGTTCGCGTCTGAGGTGTTCGCCGATATCATTGTATAAATTCGTGATCTTGCTCAGTTCAGTATCCCGGGGAGAGACCAGTGAAATAGAAAAGTCACCATCGCGAAAGTTGAGCAATCCACCCTGTAGGGATTTCAGGGTGGAGGTCAGGGGCTTTAGTGCCAGACGTATCAGGCTGATAAGAGTACAAATTCCCAGGATAAGGCCCAGGGTCCAGGAGAGACGGGCGTCCAAACCAATAAGGCTTAATAACCACGGCAGGCCGGCGGCGATGGCTAGAGCCAATATGGAGAAGGCGAGGATACGGCCTTCCAGAGAGAAATATTTCGACATCAATAGGGAATACCGTGTTTGTCCAGTCGGCGATACAGTGCCTGACGGCTCATGCCCAGTTCCCTGGCAGCTTGGGCGATAATGCCATTACAGCTGGCCAGCGTTTGCTGTAGGAGTTCGCGGCTGGGCTCGAAATGTACTTCGGCTCTGTCTATTGAGGCCTGTTTCGGCAGGGCAAGCAGTGCTTCATCTATCGTATCTCCACGGCAGAGAACCGAAGCGCGTTGCATCACGTTTTGCAGTTCACGCACATTGCCGGGCCACTGATAGCGGGTTAGGGCGGTCAACGCTTGGGGGGAGAGTTTTTTTGAACTGCCGTTATCCTGTAAAAAATTCATGGCCAACGGGGCTATATCCTCGGGGCGTTCACACAGAGGGGGCAGGCGCAACTCAATCACATTCAGGCGGTAGAACAGGTCCTGGCGAAAGCTGCCATTAGTGATGGCCTGGGGCAGATCGCTATTGGTGGCACTGATCACCCGAACCTTAACCTTGCGGGTTTGACTGCTACCGAGCCGCTGGAACTCGCCGGTTTGCAGTACGCGCAATAACTTCACCTGCCCACTGGCAGAAAGTTCGCCGATCTCATCGAGAAAGAGGGTGCCGCCATCGGCGGCCTCGAAACGTCCTTCACGGGCCTTATTACCAGCGCCGGTATAGGCGCCTGGCTCGGCACCAAATAGTTCTGCTTCCATCAGCTCTTCCGGTAGGGCGCCCACATTGATCTTTACAAAAGGTTCGTCACGTAGCATGGAATTGGCCTGCACAATTTCGGCAATTTTTTCCTTGCCGGCTCCATTGGGCCCTGTAATTAGAACTGGTACATCAGATTTGGCCACCTGCGTGGCCATCTCTAGCAGTTGTTGCATTTTATCGCTGCGGTAGATGATCTCGCGCAAGTCGAATTTATCCTGTAATTCACTGCGGGCATCGATGGCCTTTTGCTGGGAAGCTCGTTGCCGTTTTTGCAATTCACCGAGTTCAAGAAGATTATTGATGGTGGAAATCAGCTTGTTATCGTCCCAGGGTTTGCCCAGATAATCGGCAGCACCGGCGCGGACCAGCTCCACGGCCATTTCCAATTGCGTCCAGGCGGTCAAAAGAATGATGGGTAGATCTGGGTTAATTTCGCGAATGGCAAAAAACAATTCGCGTCCCTCCTCACCAGAGGTAGTATCCGAGGTGAAATTCATATCTTGGATCACCAGGCTGATATCCCGGTTTTCCCGCAACAGCTGCAGACCTGCCTGGGGGGTAATGGCGCAGAGAGGCTGTAGGTCGTGCAGTGACAACAGTATTTCTAGGGCTGAGACGATACCGCTGTTATCGTCGATAATGAGTATTTTATCCATAGGGCCAAGAGCCAGCTTGTAAGCTGAGCATTATGCAATGAGTGGGTATTAAGGGGGAACTGCAGCTAGGGCAATATGTGCCCCAGCGGAAGGCGTTCACCAAAGTGTTAGGAGTTATTGGCTATTGTTAGCAGGTTGGTGATCAAAGCTCAGCACCCTGGCGAGTTTCCATTGCCCATCTACCTTTTGCCAGAGATGGGTAAATTGTCCACTTTCACGCAGTACTTCTTTGTTGTTGGCGTGAATACCATAAAAATTATGCGTTCCGGTTTGGATCGCGCCGTAGTTGTTGATTGGAAATATCTTTACGCTTTTAGCAATTAACTCGCGGCGTGCCTTGATATCGCTGCCGGATTTTTGTCGTTCACACATCCCACTAATACCATCGAGAAACTCTTGCGCTGAGCTTGCGGTTTTTCCCCATTTATCGTGGTACATTTCCAAGTCTTCGGTTACAAGCTGGCTCAGTTTGTCGATGTCACAGCTGTTGAAAACTGCATCAAACAGTTGTGAATCCACAGTTGTGATTTCTTGTTCTAATTCCTTTGTGGCTTGAGGGCCGGCAACGACTGGGTGCTGCTCGGCAAGTGCTGTGGACATGAAAAGCGATATAGCTGTAAAACCTACAGCTCCAAAATAATTGCGCATAAAAAATCCTTCTATGTTTTCTTAAGAATAGTGGTCAGGCTATTAAGAAGGCTGACCACCAAGTCCAATCTTTATACACTTCGTGTTGCAGTCGCCGGGGAAATATTGGCAGCACGCAGTGCTGGTGCTAGAGCTGCAGCAAGACTGACAACCAGTACCAATAGAGCGCAGATAGTGAGTGGCAGCAGGGTTAATACCGGCTGGGAGTAATCGCGCACCATATATTGGTTGGCGATTAAGGCTGCGGCACTGCCCAGGGCAATACCAGTAGCGGCAATCAGGCTGTTTTCAATCAGAAAATAACGACTGATATTAGTGCGGGTTGCACCTAGTGCACGCCTTACGCCAATTTGTTTGGCCCGTTGATTAATCCAGAAGATTGTCAGGCCGACAATTCCCAGTGCTACGATAAAGCTGAGCATTGCTGCAACAACGGAGAGGACTTTAACCATCAAATTATCGATAGCGTAACTGCGGTCTACATGCTCAGATAGCGTCTTGACGGTGATTACTCGCTGGGGGTCTTGCTCATACAATTTTTCCGCAAGTATTTTAAGAGTCTCGTCTCGCTTTCCACTTTCTGTGCGTACCAAATATTTAGTATTACGTCTATTTTTAATTTCAGGAATAAAAATTACGTTACCGGCTTTTGACCAGTCAACCCAAGCGCCCAGGTGGCGCTCTACAACTCCAATAATTTCCATTGGTTCAGAGCTGGCTCCAGGGAAAACAGGCTTTCCTATTGGGTTTTGGTCTGGATAAAGGCTATTTGCCATTTGCTGAGTAATAATAACTACAGCGCTTTTATCAGACTCGTCGGAGTTATCCATGCTAACTTCATTTTCTGTGAAATTACGACCTGCGACCAGTTTGAGATCCATTGTGTTGATAAAGTGGGTATCAACAAAATAGTAATTGCTGCGCTCGCCACCGATTTCCTGATTAGGTTTATTGAAGTACTTAGAGGAAGAGCCAGACTGCGAGATCGGAATATGCTGGGTGTAGGAAGCATCTATAATGCCGGGAACTGTTCGTAGAAGATCCATATCGGCACGAACGGTTTCTTTGAAGTCATAGTCTTGGGGAATAGCCATCAAACCTACGGTAATGATGTTGTCTACATCTATTCCTGTGGGGCGACTTATCTTTTCAATCCTGTCATGAATAATAACTGCAGTATTACTAATAATTGCCAAGGTTAGTCCGAGCTGTAGAGCTATTAGTAGTGCGGAGATCTTGTTGCGCCAGAGGGCGGACAGCATGGGTTTTAGTTCAAGCATGGTTCGTCCTTACTGGGTTTTTAGATAAATGGAGGGATTGGTTTGGCTTATTCTTAAAGCAGGGTAGAAACCTGCCAATAAGCTGGCCATAAGTGCTAAACCGATAGCTGCGATCATCATGAGCCAGTCCATAGTCGGTAGCGTATCAATTTGTCCCATGGCAAGGTAACGGATGCCACTGAGACCTAAGATGGCAAGAAAAATGCCTGTTATACCGCCGATAATTCCGATGGTGGCACTTTCAATTAAGTGCTGAGTAAAAATGGCATTGCGACTGGCGCCCAGTGCGCGGCGCACGCCTGCTTCGGGAGCTTTACGCAAGAATTTGGCCAAGAGTAAGGCTACAGCATTAATAATACATACGAGTAGAAAGGCCAATGAGACCCAGCCCAGAACGCGGTTGTCATCACTGAGTACTTCGTTGAGCACTAGCCATTCCGAAGGTTTACTTAAGGCAAATTTAAGAGGCCTTTGAAAACGTCCCTGTAGTTTTTCCTGTTGAATATAAGCGGTTAAGAATTGTTCGTACTGCTCTTTTTGTTCGTGGTTGCTAAGTTCTACCCAGTATTGAACCCAAATATACTCGCTCTGCAGAAATTCATCATAGCTTTCAGGGTTGGAGTGGTCCCAACCATTAGTGTTACCCCAGCTATGCATTTCCAGCTTGCGGTGAAGACCAAAAGGCACAAAAAGGGACTCGACCTCTGCGAAAGGACTGTTATTTATATCGTAGACTTTGGGTGAGGGCTTCCAGGTATCAATAACGCCAATGACAGTATAAGGCAGGCTATTTAATACGACTGTTTTGCCTACACTGTTTTTCCCCGAGAATAATTTTTCATTAGTGGCTTTGGAAAGCACCACAACTTGCGTGGGCGAATTGTCGGCAGCCTGAGCCCAGGTACCGCCATAGATAAAAGGAACATCGAATAGGGCGAAGAAATCACGGGTGGTTACACGGGTGTTTGCGGTAAAAGGCCGGGTTGCAGAATCTTCCAGTTCCACGGTGAAACCATAGCGATGCATAGCCACTTGGTGGGTGGGAATATCGGAACGCAGCAGGGCCTCGGCATCTTTAAAGGTCAACTGCCAGGGAATTTCGTTGGCGCTATCGTAGGCTTTATTAACATCCCAGCCATCGAGTTGTACTGCGAAAAGTACGTCATCCTTATGCTCAAGAGCATTTTTTGACATCGTGTAGTTCAAAGTAAGCACTGTCATGGAGGCACCAACACCCACTGCGATGGCCGCGACCATTAGTGCGCTTAATATCGGTGTACTGCGCAGGCTGCGCAGTGCCAGGGAAATATAGTATCCAATCATTACTGCAGGCTCCTTAAGCAGTAGCGGCTTCAGGTTGCTTGGTGACCGGGCGCAGATCACACACTTGCCCATCCACAATCTGAATATTGCGATGCGCGCGGCGGGCCAGCTCGGGGTCGTGGGTGACCATCACGATAGTGGTGCCCCATTCATTGATAAACTCCAGAAGCTCCATAACCTGGCGCGCCATCAGGGAGTCGAGATTTCCGGTGGGCTCGTCCGCGAGCAGGAAGCGCGGTTCGCCGGCCAGGGCACGGGCGATGGCGATACGCTGCTGCTGGCCACCGGATAGCTGTGCTGGAAGGTGCTTGGCTCGGGCAGATAGACCTACTTGTTCCAGAACTTTTTCGATGCGTTTACGGCGCTCTTTAGCATTAAAGCCGCGATAGCGCAGAGGCACATCGATATTGTCGAATAGGTTGAGATCTGGAATCAGGTTGAATCCCTGAAAAATAAAACCGATTTTCTCGTTGCGCAGGAGGGAGCGCTGGCGGTCATTCAGGTTGCTGACATCTTCACCGTCCAGCAAATATTGGCCACCGGTTGGGGTTTCTAGTAGCCCTGCGATATTGAGAAAGGTGGTTTTACCGGAGCCGCTTGGACCGGTGACAGAGACAAATTCCCCTTCCTTTACTTCCAGGCTGAAGTCACGCAGGGCGTGGGTTTCTATGGTGTCTGTACGGAAACTCTTGCGGACGTTATGCATTTTAAGCATGGCGATATTCCTTGTTTATCACTGAATTTTTTAAATCTTTAATGAATCGCGGAAGCTGAGTGGGTGTAGCTTGCGCGTGCCGAATGTCTTGTTTGACCTATTCTTTCAGGGCAATCAGCTGCGCCGTATCCAATCCTTCGGAGGCGGAAATAATGATTTGATCGCCCTCTTGCAGGCCGGAAACAATTTCCACTTGCTTCAATCCCAGCGCGCCGACTTGAATGGCAACGCGCTCTGCCTGTTGTTGATCGTTGAGACGGAATGCAAAGCGGCCGCCGCTCTGATCCAGAAAGCCTCCACGTTTTACCAGCAACACATCATTGCGGTTCTCCAGCAGTACGCGAGCGGTGAGGCGCAGGTTCTGGCGCAGGTTTTGGGGTTGTCCCTCGCTAAAGCGCACCCGGGCGATGACTTGGCTGTCGATGACTTCAGGGGATATCGCGGTGATTTCGCCGGGCAGTTCCCGCCCTCCAAGGTTGATGGCCACGGCCATATTCAGACCCAGGTCGTCGGCGTAGTTTTCTGGCACGGCGGCTTCCAATTCGAAACTGGTGAGATCCACTACAGTGATCAGCGGTGAATTAGCGGGCACTGCACTGCGTTGGGTGACGGCGAGACTGCCGACAGTGCCATTCACTGGAGAGAGGATCTGCAGCTCGCGCACACGGCGCTCCAACTCCTCCACTTGCAGTTGTTGTTGTGATAGCTGCAGCTCCAGAGTCTGGGTTTCAAAGGTGAGGGACTCTTTCTCCAGCTCTGCATTTTGTACGGCCTGTTGGTATTCCAGCTGGGCGCGGGCCATTTCATCCTTGCTGCGCTCAAAGTCGAGCAGGGAGATAATCTGTTTCTCCATCGAGAGTTCGGAGCGCTTTAACTCCCTCTTAGCTGCAGTGAGATCGACTTTGGCCAGGTCGGCTTTTTGCTCGTTCTCCATCTGTTGGCGCTTGGCCTGGATTTTCTGCCGTTGCAGCTGCACACCGAGCTGGTTCAGTTGCGCCTTTTCCTGGGCCAGTTGGTTGGACAGCTCTGGGCTGTCGACGCTGGCGAGGATCTGACCGGCCTTTACGGTATCTCCGGCTTTCACGGAAAACTTCACGATACCTTGAGCGGGGCTGAACAGGGTGGGGCTGTTGGCGGCGACGACTTTGCCTTGAACCACCAGGTCGCGCACTAGATCACCGCGCTCCACTTGGGCGATATTGATCCTTGATAGAGATAGGGTGTTATCCACGGAGCTGGTGCTATGCCAGGCGCTGATACCCCAGGTGAGGAAAGCGGTGGCCAGGCCGAGGCCGAGGGTACTCTTAATTACTTTTGGATTCTTCCACAGCGGCACGGCTTCGATTTTTGTATCTTGCCTGGAAGTGTCTCTGATCATCTCGCTTTCCATTACTCTCTAATTGGGGCTTTTGCTTTTCCAACTTGGATGCAAAAAATTTTCTATTCGGATGCAAATCAAAAAAACTGGTTTTGCCGGGTATTCAGCAAGGGCTGTGCCAACTTTGAAATAATTGTTAACTCATTGAAAAATAAGGATTTTTTGAGTTATTGGTAGTGCGGGGCTTTTTCGGGGGTGTCCGCAAAAAGTGTCCGCTGTCCGCTTTGTCCGCTAGTGCTAAGGGGCCGGGGAAGATGAATAAAGCTAGGGCTGGGGAGACTGAAGGCGAAGGTCTATCCGCTGAATCTTTGGTCTGTAGTGGGGGTTTATGCGGGGGGACTGTGCATGTGGTAGAGTGCGCGGCCTTTTTTTGATCAATTCAAATTTATTGCGTTTATGTTCCTTCCATCGCTGCTCTCATCGACCAAAGCCGACTGGTTCGGCAATATACGTCGCGACGTTCTCGCAGGCCTGGTAGTGGCCCTGGCTCTTATTCCAGAGGCGATCGCCTTCTCTATTATTGCGGGGGTGGACCCCAGGGTTGGACTCTACGCCTCCTTCTGTATTGCCGTGGTGATCGCCTTTGTGGGTGGCCGGCCGGGTATGATTTCCGCGGCCACGGGTGCCATGGCACTGCTGATGGTGACGCTGGTGAAGGAGCACGGCTTGCAGTATCTGCTGGCGGCGACGCTGCTCACCGGGGTACTGCAGATTATTGCCGGTTACCTCAAGCTGGGCAGCCTGATGAGCTTTGTGTCCCGGGCGGTGGTGACCGGGTTTGTGAACGCCCTGGCCATTCTGATATTTATGGCGCAGATGCCCGAGTTGATCGGTGGCACCTGGGAGGTCTACGCCATGACCGCAGCGGGCCTGGGGATTATTTATCTTTTTCCCTATATTCCGGTGATTGGTAAAGCGGTGCCCTCACCGCTGGTGTGTATCCTACTGCTCACCGCAGTGGCCGTAACCATGGGGCTGGATATCCGTACCGTCGGCGATATGGGTGAACTGCCGGATACTCTGCCGATCTTCCTCTGGCCCGAAGTACCGCTGAATTTTGAAACCCTGCAGATTATCTTTCCTTATTCCGCTGGCCTGGCTGTGGTCGGTCTGCTGGAATCTCTGATGACGGCAACCATTGTCGACGACCTGACCGATACTAACAGCGATAAAAACCGCGAGTGTAAGGGGCAGGGGATCGCCAATATCGCTGCAGGCTCCCTCGGTGGTATGGCCGGTTGCGCCATGATTGGCCAGTCGGTAATCAACGTGAAGTCTGGCGGTCGCGGTAGACTCTCCACCCTGGTGGCCGGTATTGGCCTGTTGACCCTGGTGGTATTCCTCAGTGACTGGGTGGCGGTGATCCCTATGGCGGCCCTGGTGGCGGTCATGATCATGGTCTCTATCGGCACCTTTGATTGGAGCTCCATTCGCAACCTGAAACACTATCCGCTCTCCACCAATTTGGTCATGCTGGCCACTGTGATTGTGGTAGTGTGGACTCATAACCTGGCTTATGGTGTGTTTGTTGGAGTGTTGCTGGCCGCGCTATTTTTTGCCAACAAAGTCAGCCACTTTATGTATGTAAGCAGTAAACTGGACGAGGCGCAGAGTCGTCGTACCTATAAAGTGATTGGGCAGGTTTTCTTTAATTCCGCCGATAAATTCACCGCATCATTCAACTTCAAAGAAGTCGTGGATACGGTAGTGATCGACCTCAGCCGCGCACACTTCTGGGATATCTCCGCGGTGAACGCCCTAGACAAAGTTGTGCTGAAATTCCGTCGCGAGGGCGCCCAGGTAGAGCTGGTGGGACTTAACCAAGCCAGTGAGACAATCGTCGACCGGTTCGGCGTACATGATAAACCCGAGGAAATTGAACGGGTTCTTGGAGGACATTGATGGCCGTAAGCAACAGCGACAATAACAATAACTCCTTTGGTAATGGTGCTACACCGCCGTTGATACTCTCCTGTATCGACGGCTCCCATTACACCGGCGCAGTCTGTGATTATTCGGCCTGGCTGGCCGATAGCCTGGGTGCGCCGTTAAAGCTGTTGCATAACATCGAACGCAGTGAGGTCCCTGCGGTAACGGACTTCACTGGTAGCATCGGCCTCGGCAGCCAGGAAGAGTTACTGGAAGAGCTGACCGCGCTGGAGCAACAGCGCGCGCAGTTGCTGGTAAAACAGGGCAAACTGATGTTGCAGGCCGCGCGTACTCGCGTTGAGGCTGCTGGAGTGGAGCAGGTAATGAGCTGCCAGCGCCACGACAGCTTGCCCGAGTCCGTGGTGGAGCTTGAGGATTCGATTCGTGTGCTGGTGCTCGGTATTCGCGGTGAAGAGCACGCGGATTCTGACCAGGGCCTGGGTGCGCAATTGGAGACGGTGGTGCGTGCCCTGCACAAGCCGATTCTGGTGGTTAACCGGGAATTCCAGCCACCTAAGCGCATTATGCTCGCTTACGATGGTAGCGAAGCCGCGCGCAAGGCCCTGTCGCTGGTGGCAGAGAGCCCTCTGTTCCGGCAGATGTCCTGCCATCTGGTAAATGTGGGACCTGCGGATGTGGCGGAGAAGCTGCTGGCGCAGGCCAGCGCTGAGCTGGATACTGCGGGGCTGGCGGTTACAGCCAGCCACCTGGAGGGCAATCCGGTTGAAGCTTTGATTGCCTATCAGTCAGAACACCGGATTGACCTCACAGTGATGGGGGCCTTCAGCCACAATCGCCTGCGTGATCTGTTAATGGGGAGCATCACCGCCAAGATGCTGCTAAAAACCCGGCAACCCCTGCTGCTGTTGCGTTGATCATTGAAGCTCTGGGGTTGCGGCCTCAGAGTGCCAACGCTGCCTCCCTGGGGCTGGTGAACCAGCGCAGTGCTTCGGCATCTGCAGGTAGTGTTAATTCGCAGTAATGCGCCTCCGGCCGAGCTCGGCATAGTTCCTCCTCCGCGATAGCAAGGTAGTCGCTCAGGTTCCTTAGCGGTTGAGGCTCCTCTTCTTCGTTTATTGCCCCTGCGAAAAAATCCATCTCTGCCAAGCTGACAATTGGGCCGAGTTTTTCTTGCTGGAAGCGCCAGACTCCTTGAGCCGTGTCGAAGGCGTAATAGGGCAGCAGCCTCCAGCCGTGCTGTGCGACCAGGACAACTGCCTCTAGCAAGTATTCAAAGGTGCCTTCGTCGATAAAATAATTGAAATTCAGGCGCACCCAGCCGGGTCGTAGTAGTTTTTGCCCCTTTAGAATCTGTTCTTCCAGAGCGCGGCTGTGCTCCATATCAATGCCGAGCAGTGCGTGCCCATAGGGGCCGGCACAGGAGCAGCCACCGCGGGCCTGGATACCAAACAGATCATTGAGCAGTGCCACAACAAAACCGTAGTGCAAGTCCTTGCCCTGCCAGAGAATACGCAGTGAAGCGATGGAAAGGCGAGGTGCCTGCAGGTTGCCGAGAATTTCGATATTTTCTTCACGGGACCAGCGCTGCAGCGCTCGGTTGATAAACTGCTCTTCGCGTCTGGCAATTTCTTCTGTGCCCACCATCCCCTGCAGTTTGAAGACCATGCCGGCGCGAATGGACTCGACAATGGCGGGGGTGCCGCCCTCCTCACAGCGCTCCGGGTCCTCCAGGTAGCGGTGATCCTGCGGGGTAACATAGAGCACTGTGCCCCCGCCGGGAGTCGCCGGTACAGAATTTTTTAACAGCCGCTCGTGTACCACCAGGATACCGGGTGTACCCGGCCCGCCGACAAACTTGTGTGGCGAGATAAAGGCCGCGTCTTTATTCGCATCTTCACCATTGTCCCCAACTGCGCACATGTCGATCCCCACATAGGGTGCGGCAGCCGCATAGTCCCAGAAAGATAGGGCGTCGTAGCGGTGCAGCAGTTGGGTGACGGCCGTTACGTCGGTTTTAATGCCGGTCACATTGGAGGCGGCGGAAAAACTGCCGATCTTCACGGGACGCTCGGCGTAGGTCTGCAACATGGATTCCAGACCGTTTAGATCCAGCCCGCCTTGGCGATTCAGGGGAATAGAAACCAGTTCGACGATACTTTCCCGCCAGGGCAATTCATTGGAATGGTGCTCGTAGGGTCCGATAAAAACCACCGGCCGTTGTTGCGGAGGGATTTGCTCCAGTAGCTGGTGTCGCTTATCCAGGTCAGCCGGCAAACGCATGTTGAGGATATCGATCAGCTTGTTGATCGCAGCGGTGGCGCCAGAGCCACAAAAAATGACCTTGTGTTCGGGGCTTGCATTGACCGCACGGCGAATTTCTTCCCGCGCTTCCTCGCGCAGCGCACTAATCTGGGCACCGGTAAAGGAACTCTCGCTGTGGGTATTGGCGTAGTAGGGCAGTACCTGCTGACGGATGGCATCTTCGATAAACCTCAATGAACGACCGGAAGCGGTGTAATCGGCATAAACCAAAGGCCTCGGTCCAAAAGGAGTCGGAATCGGTGTGCGATCGCCGATAACAGATTCACGGATGTGCTTGATAAGAGTGGTCATGATTCTCTTCCCTGTTTTATAGGGGCACTCTAGGGCTTTGGGAGTGAAACAATGTGCCTATTTATGTTGTTTTTCAGCTCATTACCGAAGTTCTGTGCCGTAATTTTAAGCTTTTAGATTCTTTGTGTTGAATTCTGATGGTTAAGTGAGACGATGGGCCATTTGATGGCCAGAGTGGGGACAGGTATGGCAGCGGCACTTAACCGGCAAGATAAACAAATTCTCGAGTTATTGCAGCGGGATGCGACACTCTCTGTGGGGGATATTGCCGAGCAGGTAGGACTATCAAAATCCGCCTGTTGGCGGCGTATTAACAAGCTGGAGGAGGAGGGCGTGATTGCCGAACGGGTGACACTGCTGAACCCGCAGAAACTCAATCTGCCACTGACCGTATATATTTCCATTCGAACCAATCAGCACAATGATCATTGGGCTGCTCAGTTCGGTGAGTTGGTGCAAGGCATCGCCGAGATATTGGAGGTGCACCGTATGAGTGGGGACCTTGATTACCTGATCAAGGCGGTGGTTACCGATATGCCCGGTTACGACCGCCTTTATAAGGCGCTGATCAAAGCTGACCTATTCGATGTCAGTTCCAGTTTTGTGATGGAGACCATGAAACAGACTACCCGCCTGCCACTGACTTACGCAGGGACAGGCTGAAGGATTAATGGCTGTGCCGGTTGCGCCACCATTGCAGGAGTTTGGCTTCTCCTCTGGCCCTGTCCCCTTCAGGAACCCGCATACTACTGCGTATTTCTTTCCAAGTATTGGAGTTCAGCCACAAGTTTAGGGCCAGTACAATCAACATAGCGACTATGGCGCCTAGGCCCGCCAGCAACATATCCTTCTGCGCATCCCAAATATCCCCCTGTGAACCGAGAAAGGCGATGCCCAATTCCGGGGAAACTGTGCGCGCCGCTTGCCACTCGATAATTTCATAAATGGAGGACAGGGCGAAGGTGACATCCACCGGAAAGAAGTAAGCCCAGAAACCGTGCAAACCGGCGAGGCGGATCAATATCTCTCGTACCGGGTAGGCCAGTAATAAGCCAAAACTAAAATGCACCAACCGGTCGTACATATTGCGCTCGCTGCCGAGCCACTCTCCCATGGAGAAACCGAATGGTACCTCCGCGTAGGTGTAGTGGGAGCCGATTACATGCAGGCACATAAACAGGGTGATTAGCGTGTAGGAAACCCTGGATAGAGGAAATACCCGGGCGCTGAGTAAAATAACGGGAAGGGCTGCAAAGACCAGGTAGTTTTCCAGCAACCAGTCATCCGGATGTAGGGGCTGCCAGGCGGACCAACCCCAAGTAAAGGCGAAAACGCTCAGTAGTACCAAGCGGTACCAGTGTTGGCGAAGGGTGGACATAACTGCAGAAACCCCATTACAGACAAGGTATATCCGCGCCAGCATACACGATCGCGTACCTCCGTGGGTTGTATCGGATTACTGACTCCATCCCTGGCTAGTGCAGAGCTGCACGGTAGGGCAGTGCCGCAGTGATTCGCGCTTCCTCATCCAGTAGATGGCAAAGACGGTCTTCTACTGTATGGCTAGGAAAGTATTCCAGTGCCAACTCTAAAAAGAGTTCATGGTGGCGGGCTTCGCTCTCGGTGATTACCCGATAAAAAGTTTTCAGCGGCCCCTCTGGAAGTATTTCGGCCACCAGGCCAAAGCGCTCGCAACCGCGCGCCTCAATAATGGCTGCGGTGAGCAAGCGATCCATCAAGTATTCATCAGGGCCGCGGCGGATTAACTGGCGCAGGGCGTGGATATAGGGATCTTTCTCGTCCGCTGCTTGGTAGATACCTCGCTCGTGCATGATTTTGATGACCTGACGAAAATGGTTCATTTCCTCTAATGCCAGGTTCACCATGGCTTCCACCAACAGAGGTTTGTCCGGATAGTGGGAGAACATGGAGACGGCCATGCCAGAGGCCTTCTTTTCGGCGGCGGCGTGATCCTGTAGAAAACGATTGAAATCTTTGAGCACTACCTCTGCCCAGGCCCTCGGAGTTTTAAAGCGTAGTTGCAACATGGTGGATAACAGCAGTGACAAAATGGTCATTATACCGTCATACACAGGAATAGCTTTCTGGGGACTTAAGAGAGCTTTAACCGGCCAATCGACGCTCGCGAAGCTCCCGTTCACGCCGCGTAGCGATACGCGCCTGCTCAAGGGTCATCCCGGCCTTGGCGTGGGGAGTGGGTTTGCCGTTGGCATCCAGTGCCACGAAAACAATCTGTTCCACCTGCACAATCAGTTGTTGGGTCTGCTTGTTGCGCACTTCGCAGTGCACGGTCAGGGAGGTCTGACCAATACCAACCACTTCAAAGCCGAATTCCACGACATCGCCGCAGCAGGCTGAACTAACAAAGTCAATTTCTGACATCAGCTTGGTGACCAGCATGGGCGTGCCCATTTGACAGCCAGCAAAAATGGCGGCTTCTTCATCAATCCAGGCGAGCAGCTGACCGCCAAACAGGCGCTGTGCGGGATTCAGATCGCAGGGTTTGACGCAGTGACGGGAGTAATATTTCACGCTGACCTTCCTAACTTACTTTGGGTTTAACGCTCGACGGGTAAGTAATTGCGCAGTGACTATTCGGATTGGATGCTTCCAGTATTCAAACCGATAGCTTTCGCATATGGAGTGTTCTGCACACAGCGTGCCAAGCCTGAGAAAGTCTAGCTGAGCTTTTCAGGTGGAATGCGTGCCATAACAAGAGATTTAAGCCGTATATCCGGCATGAAATTAATCCTGATGCGCAAAAATAGTGCAAAAAGTCATTTTAGGGGTGTTTGGCCACTTTGGCCGCTATTGGGGAGGTTCTGGACAGTGAGGCTGTTTGAAGGGAAAAGGGGCTATGGGACTCCTAGGCCACAACCATTAGAATGACGTATCAGTGTGACTCAGGCGTCGATGCGCAGGGTTTGCAGCACCGTTTTCCCCGATGCGTGTTCCACGTATCTGTGATCACATAACCACGATTCCCCAAGTGCATAGGGAGAGACTGTTAGGATGATTATCCAGCCGAAAGTTCGCGGATTCATTTGTACCAATGCCCACCCGCAGGGCTGTGCTGCCAACGTGCGTGAGCAGATTGACTACATCAAGTCGCAGCCAGCGATCGAAAATGGTCCAAAGCGTGTCCTGGTCGTGGGTGCTTCCACCGGTTACGGATTGGCCTCGCGGATAACTGCCGCCTTTGGCAGTGGCGCCGATACTCTGGGGGTGTTTTTCGAGAAACCGCCCACGGAGAAGCGCACAGCCTCTGCTGGTTACTATAACTCCGCAGCTTTTGAGGCCGAGGCGCATAAGGCCGGCCTTTATGCTAAGAGTATCAATGGCGATGCCTTTTCCGACACGGTAAAAGCCCAGGCTGTTGAAATGATTAAAGAGGACTTAGGGCAAGTAGACCTTGTGGTCTACAGTCTCGCCTCGCCCCGCCGTACAGATCCCAAGACCGGTGAACTCTACAGCTCCGTATTAAAGCCCATCGGTGAATCCTATACCGCCAAAAACCTGAATACTGACAAACTGGAAATTTCTGATATCACTGTCGACCCCGCCAGCGAGGAAGAGATTGCCAACACCGTGAAGGTGATGGGCGGTGAAGACTGGGAGCTATGGATGCAGGCCCTGGGCGAAGCTGGGGTTCTGGCCGATAACTGCAAGACAGTGGCTTACACCTATATCGGTGAAAAGCTCACCTGGCCGATTTATGGCCACGCCACCATCGGCAAGGCCAAGGAAGACCTGGATCGCGCCGCCAAGGCGATTACCGAGAGCGGTAAGGCAAACGCTAATGTTGCGGTGCTCAAGGCTCTGGTTACCCAGTCCAGCTCCGCGATCCCGGTAATGCCGCTCTATATCTCCCTGGTCTACAAGGTGATGAAAGAAGAGGGTACTCACGAGGGTTGTATTGAGCAGTTGTATCGTCTTTACACCGAAGGGCTCTATACCGATACGCCGCGCCTCGATGAAGAGAACCGCCTACGTATGGACGATAAAGAGCTGCGCCCAGAGACCCAGGCTAAGATTGAAAACCTGTGGCCTCAGGTAACGGCGGAAAATTTGTTTGAGTTGACTGATTACAGCGGCTATCAGGCGGATTTTCTCAAGCTGTTTGGTTTTGGCACTGAGAGTGTTGACTATGAGGCGGATACCAGCCCATTGGTAGAGGCGGAGTTCCGTTGATTTTTGCGGGGCTCAAGTTAGAGCCCCTATCCACGGGGAGTTGTGTCGCTACTCCCTTTTATTTTGCCTCACCGTTAAGGTTTGCATGGCATTTTCTCTTATTCCCTAATTACTTCTTCACCTCCCTGTTTTCTACCTGCGGCGAGGGGGCATAATTCCCTTTTTGTTTTTGCGGGGAGGACTTCATGGAATACCGCCAGCTCGGTACCAGCAATCTCAATGTGAGCCAGATCTGCCTGGGCACCATGACTTTTGGCGAGCAAAATAGCGCCGATGATGCCGCCGAACAGCTGAATTATGCCCTCGAGCAAGGGGTGAATTTTATTGATTGCGCCGAAATGTACCCGGTGCCACCTCGGCCAGAGACCCAGGGGCGGACGGAAGAGTTTATCGGCAGGTGGCTCTCGGCCCGCGGTGGGCGCGACAAGGTGATTATCGCCACCAAGGTAGCCGGGCGTGGGGAGGCAAACTCCGGCGTTGGGCATCTGCGCTCGGGCCCGCGGCTGAACCGTGCGCAGATACTGGAGGCCTGTGACCAATCCCTCAAACGGCTAGCTACCGATTATATCGACCTATACCAGGTGCATTGGCCCGAGCGCCTGACCAATTTTTTCGGCCGTCTCGGCTATCAGCATGGAGGGGATGATGGCATCGCTATTGCCGAGACTCTCGATGCCTTGGAGGAGCTGGTCAAGGTGGGTAAGGTGCGCCACATTGGCATTTCCAATGAGACCCCTTGGGGGATGCATGAGTATCTTAAGGAGTCTGTGATTTTAGGTAAGCCGCGCATCGCCTCGATCCAAAATCCCTACAACTTATTGAATCGCACTTTTGAGATTGGTTGTGCCGAGATATCCCTGCGCGAGCGATGTGGATTATTGGCTTACTCGCCACTGGCCTTTGGGGTCCTCTCCGGGAAGTATCTGGGAGGGGAAAAGCCCGTCGGCGCACGCTTGACACTATATGATCGTTTCCAGCGCTATACGGGGGGGCGCACTGGTGCAGCTACCGAGGCCTATGTGAAATTGGCGCGTCAATTTGATCTAAACCCTGCGCAGATGGCCCTGGCCTTCGTCAATCAGCAGCCGTTTGTGACCTCTAATATTATCGGCGCCACAACCATGGAGCAGTTGCGTCAAAATATTGCCAGCCTTGATTTAAAGCTCGATGAGGAAGTGCTGGCCGCAATTGAGGCAATCCACAGCGAAAACCCTAACCCGGCACCTTAGTGCGCGGGTGGAGATATCTATAATTGGGAGAGAAAATTGCGTAACCGGTAAGGGAAAACTTTAGGGAGCTTTTATGGAGACCACCGGGCATCACACTCTCAATGATTTGTTCGCCCAGCTCGGGCTGGCTTCAGAGGATGCGGAAATTCACGAGTTTCTGATCACTCATTACCTGCATCGGCATGAGAAACTGTCCGCAGCATCTTTCTGGACCGAGGGGCAGCGACAATTTCTCGAGAGTGCCATAGAAGAAGATTCTGACTGGTGCGTCGCAGTCGATGAGCTGGACTCACTGCTGCGTCATTAATCCGCCGTGTCACTGGCCAGTTGTCCACCCCTGCGCCGTATCCCATAGGTTATACTACGCCGAATTCAACCGATTAAGCCGGGGGAACTCCCCGGCCGCGTAGCGATACCCGATGGAAAAACCTCGTTTTCGAGCGGCCCTGCTGCACCCCCGATACTGGCCGACCTGGTTGTTGTTCGGTCTCTGGTTCCTGGTGGCTCAACTGCCCTATCGTTGGCAGCTGGCAATGGGACGCAGTTTTGGCCGAGCAATGCTCAGAATGGCCAAGAGCCGCCGTACCATAGCCGAGCGCAACCTGGCCCTGTGTTTTCCCGAGCTTGGTGATACCGAGCGGGCAAACTTACTTATCCGCAATTTTGAATCCAGTGGCATCGCGTTAATGGAAACCGGTATGGCCTGGTTTCGCTCAGCGCGCTGGTTGCGAAAGCGATGTACTTTCGAGGGCCTTGAGCAGTTACAGGAAATTCAGTCTCAGGGGCAGGGTGTGTTGTTGATGGCCATGCACTTCACCACTCTGGAGATGGGGGCGGCCCTGATGGGTATGAGTATTACCCTGGATGGCATGTACCGGCCCCATAAAAATCCGGTTTACGACTATATGCAACGCAAAGGACGCGAGCGCCATACAGGCGGTGGCAGCGTTTATCAGCGTAAGGATGTGCGTGGAGTATTGCGCGCCCTGCAACATGGTCGGGCGGTCTGGTATGCTCCGGATCAGGATTATGGGATTAAGCAGGGTGTTTTTGCGCCTTTGTTTGGTGTGCCTGCAGCGACCGTCACAGGGACTTCGCGATTTGCCCGTGTGGGGCGTGCTAGGGTTGTGCCTTACGTGCTTACCCGCCTGGATGACAATTCCGGTTATCGCCTCAAAGTGTACGATCCCATCGATGAAATTCCTTCCGGTGATGAACTACAGGACGCGATTCTGGTCAACCGCTTCATCGAAGCGCGTATCCGCGAGGCGCCCGAGCAGTATATGTGGGTTCACCGCCGCTTTAAGACCCGTCCAGAGGGCGCAACCAATGTCTATGAAGGTGTGCGCAAGAAGAAAAAGAAGCGCAGGAAGGTAGCGAGCTAGTGGCACTGGCATAGATTCTGCGCCCTAAGTAACATACCAGTTCGACTTTGGCGGTGCTATTCCAGGCCGAGCGCAATAAATAAGGAGAGAGGATGTTTACCGGCAGTATGGTGGCCCTGGTCACCCCAATGTTTGCAGACGGAAGCTTGGACTGGGACAGTTTACGTAACCTAGTTGACTGGCATATTGAACAGGGTACACGTGCACTGGTGGCCGTGGGTACCACAGGAGAGTCCGCAACCCTCGACGTTAATGAGCATGTTGAGATTATCCGTCGGGTTGTGGATCAGGTCGCGGGGCGTATTCCGGTAATTGCCGGTACTGGCGCCAACTCTACCGCAGAGGCGATCGATCTAACTGAAGGTGCCGCCCGCTGTGGTGCCGATGCCTGTCTGTTGGTGACGCCCTATTACAACAAGCCGAGCCAAGAAGGTTTATATCAACATCACCGCGCTATCGCCAAGGCTGTGCCGATTCCTCAGATTCTATACAACGTGCCTGGTCGCACTGCCGTCGATATGTTGCCAGAGACAGTTCAGCGCCTGGCATCAATTGGTAATATCGTTGGGATTAAAGAGGCCACCGGTGACCTGGAGCGCGCTAAAGTTTTATTGGATACCTTGCCAGAGGGCTTTGCACTCTACTCCGGTGATGATAGTACTGCCATGGAACTGATGTTGATGGGCGGCCAAGGTAATATCAGTGTCACTGCCAATGTGGCCCCAGCGGCAGTGGCTCAGATGTGTGAGGCCGCACTGGCTGGAGACGCCGTGACTGCACGGGCAATAGACCAGCGTATTCAAATATTGCACAAAGTTTTGTTTTTGGAGTCCAACCCGATACCGGTGAAGTGGGCTTTGCGGGAGATGGGCCGTATTGATGGTGGCATCCGCCTGCCGCTGACCAGTCTGTCGCCCGAGCATCATGCTACAGTGCGCGAGGCTCTGCGCAGTGCCGGCGTACTATAAACCTGCGAATCGTGAATTAACCAGGAAAGCTTTAATGAACAAATTGACCGTTGGAGTCGCGCTTTGTATTTCTAGTCTCAGCCTGGCGGGTTGTGGTGTGTTCGGCAACGATGGCTATTTTCGCGATCGCAGTAACGATTACCAGCAGGCGGACAGCCTGGCGCCGCTGCAGATTCCAGAGGGTATCAACGCCAAACACCAGGAAGAACTCTACGAGATTCCACAGATCGCCGGAAATGGCTTAGAGGATGGGGACTTTGAAGTGCCGCGTCCACAGGCACTATCGGTCAATGCGGGGCTGGAGCGGGTAAAAATTCAGAAGCTGGGCAACAGCCGCTGGGTATTGATTTCCCAACCCCCCGAAGAGGTTTGGCCCCAGCTGCACTATTTCCTGCGCACTTCCGGGCTGACCGTGGAGATGTCTGACGCCAGTGCCGGTATTATGGAAACCGCCTGGATGACATTTAACGAGAGCCCCGATACCAAGGATAAATATCGTCTGCAGATAGAGACTGGTGTTCAGCCGGACACCACGGAGGTCCACGTGCGCCACCTATCTGTTGCGGTGGATGCTCCTGTGGGGGGAACGGTCAACTGGCCGCAACTCTCAAGCAGCCCGGAGCGCGAGGGTTGGATGATCGATGAGATGTCCACTGCCCTGGCCACAGATGCCTCCGGTGCTTCGGCCTCTCTGGTGGCCCAGGCCATAGGTGGTAGCTCTGTAAAGGTGCAGCTGCGTGAACCCGTAGGTCACGAACCCTATATTTCTATGGGGCTCGAGATGGAACGTGCTTGGGCTACCGTTGCCCACGCTGTGAATGCCGGCGCTTATCGCTTGCATCGCGAGGATTCCGATATCGGTCTTTTCTACGTTACCTACGATGAAGAGCGCGAGTTGGCGGAGAGTGAAGAGGATGATGGTGGTTGGTTCTCCTGGGGTAAGAAGTCCAAGCAGGACGATGAGCTGGCCGAAAATGCCGACCAGATAACCCTGCAGCAGATCCTTGCCGGTATCGATACCTCTGAGGGTAGTGAGCCTGCGCTGTTCAAGGAAATCAAAGGCTTGGGTGTCGGCTCAATTCCTGAGGGCGGCTTCCCCGGCTACTTAATTGTGATTCGGGGTGGTGACGATGAGATCGAAGTGCGTATCCGCGATACCCGTGGTCAGCCTCTCTCGCGCAACAAGGCCTCCCAGCTACTGCTCTCTATTCAGCAGAACCTGATTTAATAATGGGTCTGCGCTTCGCCTCACTGGGAAGCGGCAGTAAAGGAAATGGTACATTGGTCGCCAGTGGCGACCAATGTCTGTTAGTGGACTGCGGCTTTACCATCAAGGAAACCGAGCGACGTATGTCTCGGCTCGGTATGTCTCCGGTTGACCTCGCTGCGATACTGGTAACCCACGAGCACAGCGACCATCTCTCCGGTGTCGCTCCGCTTGCGCGCAAGTATGGCCTGCCGATTTACCTGACTCCAGGGACTCTTCGCGCCCGTGATATCGGCAAGTTACCACAGGTGCACTTGATCGAAGGGCATCAGCCTTTCTTGATTGGGGATATTCAGGTGACACCTGTCGCCGTGCCGCACGATGCCAGAGAAGCTGCACAGTATGTATTCCGCAGCCGAGGGAGTAGTTTGGGCTTATTGACCGACCTGGGCACAGTAACGCCCCATGTGGAATCCCATTTTGCAGGTTGCGATGCACTGGTTCTGGAAGCCAACCACGATCCACAGATGCTGGCCCAGGGACCCTATCCTCCCTCTCTGAAACGGCGTGTAGGTGGTGCCTATGGGCACCTGAGTAACCAGCAGGCTGCGGGATTTTTACAGCGTGTGGGTTATGAACAGCTGCAGCATCTGGTGGTCGCCCATATCAGCGAAAAAAACAATACTCTCGAACTTGCTCGTTCAGCTCTGGCAGAAATGGTGGAGAGTGTCGAGAACTGCATTTTCGCCTGTCAGCAGGAAGGGTTTGACTGGCTCACCGTTGAAGCCCGTGAGTAATCGGCACTCGGGTGCCACCTAAATTTCCTCTCAAAAAATAGTGATAACTCACAGGCCCAAGGGCGCTGCGGTCAGTGCTAGCGGTTGTTTAAAGGATAGTGACTGGATGGAAACCTTACTTATTTACTTGTTAGTGGGGGCTGCGGCAGGGACTATTGCCGGCCTCTTTGGGGTGGGCGGTGGTTTAATTATCGTGCCGGCCCTAGTGCTGGTTTTTACTGCCATGGGTATCTCCCCGGACATCCTTACTCATATGGCGGTGGGGACATCTCTCGCAACCATCATCATTACTTCTATCAGCTCAGTGCGCGCACATAATAAAAAAGGTGCGGTGGACTGGCGCTTGTTTGGAATGATGACTCCGGGGATTCTTATTGGCTCCTGGCTTGGCGGAATGACAGCAGATTGGTTGTCTGGGGCCTGGTTACAGCTGTTAATTGGCGTCTTTGCTATCGTTATCGCCATTCGCATGTGGCTGAGTGGCTTGCGGCACAGTGGGGCGGAGGAGGGTGCCGGTATTTTACCGGCAGCCCCCATATTAGCTGGCGCAGGTGCAGTGATTGGTTGGGTTTCGGCAATCTTTGGCATTGGTGGTGGTTCGCTCACCGTGCCATTTCTGTCCCGTTGCAAGGTGCGGATGCAGAGAGCCGTTGCTACATCCGCAGCTTGCGGTTTGCCCATTGCCATTGCGGGAGCTCTCAGCTTTGCGGTGCAGGGTTGGGGGAACACTCTACTGCCAGACTGGAGCAGTGGATTTATCTACTGGCCTGCCTTTTTGGGGATTGTTGCGACCAGTACGATCTTTGCTCGCTTCGGCGCTAATCTGGCCCACCGCCTACCGGCAAAGTGGTTGAAGCATGGATTTGCAGTGTTGCTTTGCGTTATTGGTGGACGTTTCATTTGGCTGAATAGTGGCTTACTGGCTCTGTGAAGTAAGGTTGCTCAGGTCATATTGATCTGAGCTTTTGGCAAAGCGCAGTTATGGGGTGGGTGCTTTGTACTCTCCCTGTTGCCCGTAACCCATCCTAGTCACACAGGGTGACTAAACTGAAGCAACATGGAAATGTTGCTTGTTTATTTATTACTCGGTGCTGTTGCAGGTACCGCGGCAGGCCTCTTGGGGATTGGTGGGGGGCTGATCATTGTTCCTGCTCTGGTGCTGATCTTTTCCGCGACGGGTATTTCTCCCGAAGTGCTGACCCATATGGCTGTGGGTACTTCTCTAGCAACCATTGTTATTACTTCAATAAGCTCGGTATGGGCTCACAATGCTAAGGGCGCTGTCGACTGGCATCTATTTTGGGTTATGACCCCTGGGATACTTGTGGGATCTTGGTTGGGCGGCGTAACTGCGGACCTATTGCCTGGAGCCTGGCTACAACTCCTGATTGGTGTCTTCGCCATAATTATGGCTGTGCGTATGGGCGTGAGTGGCTTGCGTACAGCTTCCCAGAAGGAGAGTGATGACCGCTTACCTGGCTCACTCCCGCTGATTTGTTCGGGGGGGGGAATTGGTTGGCTCGCGGCCATTTTTGGTATTGGCGGGGGGGCGCTGATTGTCCCCTATCTGTCGCACTTTGCTGTCAAAATGCAGCGGGCAGTGGGTACCTCAGCGGCTTTTGGTTTGCCTATTGCCATCTCTGGCTCGCTGAGCTTTGTTGTTCAGGGGTGGGGTAATAAGTTATTGCCGGACTGGAGCAGTGGTTACATCTATTGGCCGGCTTTTTTAGGGATTGTTCTTACCAGCGTGCTCTTTGCCAAGCTTGGGGCTAACCTGGCGCATAAGATATCTGCCAAGCGATTGAAACTTTGCTTTGCCTTATTGCTCTGCATTATCGGTATTCGATTTATTTGGCAGAACTTCAATTTATTAATTGGGCTGAGCTAAAGCTACTGACTGCGTATTGATTGCCTGGCTCGGCGCCAATTAGGTTCGCCAAGCTTTATTTATCCCAGAGAGGTGGGAGGCCAAAAATAAAAAGGCCGCTGTAAAACAGCGGCCTTTTGGTGCTATGGTGGTTCTTCTTAGCGGATACCACACATGCCTTTTTTCAGCAGCGGTGAGATAACAATCATCAATGCACCGACACCCAGGCCCCACCACATCAGATACTCATACAGGTTGGTATAAGTCGCCAGAGTGGAGGCGAGATCAGTTGCTCCATCCTGGGGAACAGCTGCCATCTTACCGATACGGGTTGCAACGGTTTCTGACAGGGCTGTTGCCAGGAACCAAGTGCCCATACTCACACTGACCACTTTGCCAATGGACAGCTTGGTCACGGCGGACAGACCAACAGGGGAGAGGCACAGCTCACCAGAGGTGTGCAACAGGTAGGCGAGCACCAGCCAGATCATTGCTACTTTACCGGCCTCTGTGGGGTATGCAGCACCTAGCACCAAGGCGCCGAAGCCCAAGCCAGCTTGGATAATGCCCAAACCGAATTTCACCGGTGTACTTGGTTCCCATCCGCGCTTGCCCAGCCAAACCCACAGGGTTGCGAAGGGAATGGCCAGCAGCATGATAAAGCCTGCGTTGAGTGAGCCAAACATGGAGGCGCGTACTTCACCGTCGCCGATGGAGCGGTCCAGTACACGGTCTGCATACAGGGTCATAGAACCTGCGGACTGTTCGAACAATGCCCAGAAGACGATAGTAGAAGTAATAAGGACCATCAGTACAACGGTGCGTGAGAACTCCTCACTATAGTGGCGGACAAAGCCGTAACCAATAAAGGCTACCAGAGCCAGCAACATGCCGCCCAACCACAGGTCGTCGCCATTGAAGGCCCAAATCAGGCCAAGGCCGGCAGAGAGAGCTGCCATACCAATGGCGACAACATCTTTACTCTTATTGTCTTTGTACAGCATGGAGAACAGGATTAGGCCGACGATTGCGACGATCAAGAGGCTGTTCTGAGCCAGGTGCACCATGGGCTCACTCTGTACCAGGTACCAAACCAAACCAAGAGACAGGATGGCGCCGAGGTAAACAGCCCACTCTTTATTGATCGGACCAAGCGCCTTTTCTTTCAGTACTTCCGGACGGCTCGGTTCTGCCAGGCCGTCAAGGTATTTTTGGCCCCAAACAAAGGTGATCAGGCCGAAGACCATACCGATACCGGCAAGACCAAATCCATAGCCCCAACCGTAAGTTTCTCCCAGCCAACCGCACAGCAGGGTAGCAATAAAGGAACCTACGTTGATGCCCATATAAAAGATGGTAAAGCCGGCATCGCGGCGGGAATCATTTTTCGGATAGAGTTGGCCGACAATGGTGGAAATATTTGGCTTCAAGAAGCCGACTCCCACGGTGATCAGTGCCAGGGCCATAAAGAAGACTTTGAGGGCCACCACATCCTGAATAATTACGTTTTCAGTCAGGGTGGTCCCTGCCGCAATCACGCTGCCATCATTCAAAGTAATGGCTTCTGAAAGAACTGTACCTGCCGCATAGGAGATAGCCTGATGGCCTTCCACAGCCATTAACAAGTGGCCTAGACACAGCAGCACACCGCCAAATAGTACGGCCTTACGCATACCCAGGTAGCGGTCGGCCAGCAGACCACCGATCAGGGGCAGGGCGTATACCAGGCCGGCATAGGCGCCGAGTACGTCGTAACCCGCGCTATCGGTAAAAAGGTGATACTTGGTGAGGTAGAGTAGGAGTAAGTACTTCATCCCATAGAAGGAGAATCGCTCCCAAAGCTCTGTAGCAAAACAGATATAGAGCCCTTTCGGGTGGCCGAGCAATTCGCCCGAGCTCTGAGAGGCCGCCGTTGTGACGTCCGCGACATTAGAAGACATAGAAGTTCCTCTGTCTGTAATAGTTATTGGGGAACCTCCGCTAGCCACTCTCCCGGAATAAGGGGCGGGATTGATTGGGCTGCTTCCAGAGCTTCCAGTACAGCCGACAGAGTTTACCAGCTGTCTAAATTACAGGCGAACCGTTGTGGAACAATTTAGAGAAATGGTAATCAGGTGCTTCCATCGCAGCGTGATAAGTGGTAAATCCTGCGTAACATGGAATTTTAAGGGGAAAATAACAATGAAAACCCTATTGCTACTAAGTCTGCTCCTGTTCTTGAGTGCATGTGCGAGGCTACCGTCTGGTCATATTCAGCCAATTGACTTGGAAAATGCCTTGAGCGGTGAGGCTTTGCTGGGCAGAGCGGTCTCCATGGAGGAGTTGCCGCAAGAAGATCTTCTGGGGTTAGACTCAGATATACGCGCTTATTTGAAAGAGTTAGCTCCAAATGCCAGCCCGCAAAGTCGTTTGGCAGCCCTGATACGGGCCTTTGAGCTGCGCGACTTCACTGTGGAGTATGATGAAAGCGCTACCTTAACAGCCATGGAAACCTATCGGCTGGCACGGGGTAACTGCTTAGCCTTCACTCTGATGATGGTGGCGATGGCCAGGGAATTAGGGGCTGAGGCTTCCTTCAATCAGGTAGAAGTGCCTCCCGTCTGGAGCCACGATGAGGCTGAGACCTTCGTCGTTTACAGACATGTGAATATGGTATCGGAAAGCTCCCGCGGTCGTCGTGTAGTCGATTTCAACCTTGCCGTTTATGACCCTGCTTACGATCAGCACATCCTGGATGATACGACGGCTTTTGCTCTCTTCTACAGTAATCGCGGAGTTGAGTTGATGCGTGAAGGGGAGAGAGAGCAAGCCTTTTTATATCTGCGCAAGGCTCTGGAGCTGCGTCCACAAAGGAGTGATTTATGGGCCAACTTGGGAGCCTTGTACAGCCACTTCGGTTTTCTAACCGAGGCGCAGCAAAGTTACCAGCAAGCCTTACATTTAAAAAGCAGCAACCTCGTTGCAATCAGCAATCTGGAGCGTCTCTACCGATACAACGGCCAGCAAGCACTTGCCGATGAATACGCCAAGCGTGCCCGCTACCACCGGGGACGTAATCCCTATTATCTCTTCTACCAGGCACGGGAGGCCTATGAGCAGGGGGACTTCAAGCGGGCCGAACGCCGCTTGCGCAGAGCTGTATCGCATTATGAGGGTGATCATCGCTTCCACTTTCTGCTCGGGTTGGCCAGATATCAGCTTGGGGAAATGGCGGCATCAAGGGAGAGCTTTGAAGAGGCCTTCTCGTTGGTGACTAGTCCCTCAACAGTCAACGCCTATCAGCGAAAATTGCATCTGATAATGCAGAGTGAGTGAGGGTTTTTGTTACTTGTAATTAAGTGTTAAGTACAAGGGCGTACTAAAATTCAATGCTAAATAAAGAAAGGGGCCAGATTGGCCCCTTTCTTATTTATTGACTTGCGAGATTCGCTAATTAGAACTGGTAAGTAACACCAGCCCAGGCATAGCGGCCCTGATAGTCGTAAGTGGCGTTCCAGTTGCTACCAGAAGTAGTGGCTGGCTCACGGTCAGTTACGTTATCAATACCGGCAGTCAAACGCATAGCCTCGTTCACATCCCAGCCGGCCTTCAGGTTCAGGTAGGTGTGAGAAGGCATGTCCAGATAAGGGCTGTGGCCGTCGCCAATATACTGAACGTCAGCACCGAAGTCCCAGTTATCGGCATACCAGGTTGCACTGGCAAGGCCACGCCACTTGGTGTATGCATCACCAGTTGTACCAATGTAATCTACGTTATCTGTAGTTTGTTTGGTTTGGGAGTCGTATACATCGTACTCAAGCAAGTGTGTTGCTTGAGCACGCAAAGCCAGCTTGCCAGTATCGTAGTGGAAGTTCTGGACGATATCGATATCTATACCACTGGTATTGATTTCGCCAATATTCTGCAGAGAGCCTTCCAGGTGGACAATTTGACCGGTGCTATCACGTCGTACCAGATCTTCGCTACATGCAGCGGCTATTCCTGAGCGATAGCAGTCATCAAGCAGCTGTTGGAGATCTGTAGAGGTGATTGCATCTTTGATCTCTACATTGAAGTAGTCCAAAGTAATGGACAAATCTTCAGTAAAGGCCGGAGTCCAGACAACACCTGCGGTAAAGCTGGTAGATTCTTCCGGCTGTAGGTCCTGATTTCCGCCGATATTGGTAGCGATCTGGTTACCTGCCTGTAGGAAGCTGGAACTGAGATCGCCGCAGTGGTCTCCTTGTCCCTTAGTGTTGCTTTTACTGGTGTCACAGGGGTCAATTAGAGTTTCGTAGCTTTGTGCGGTGCCGCTATAAAGTTCATAAATGCCCGGTGCACGGAAGGCCGTGGACAAGCTGGAACGGAAGCGCAGATTTTCAGTTGGTGCATAAACTGCGCCTAACTTGTAGGTTGCTTGACCACCAAAAGTATCGTAGTCAGAGTAACGCACAGCTGCATCAACAGATAATTCGTCTGCGTACTTAGCACCAGATAAGATCGGCAGGTTGAACTCAGCAAATACCTCGGTAACTGCAAAGTCGCCAGAAGTAGCATCCTGCTGATTGCTGTAGGTCGCGCCACTTTGGGTTTCAGCACTTGGATTGAACTCACCAGATTCTTTACGGTATTCAATGCCACTAGCAAAACCTAAAGCACCACCTTGAAATTGAATTGCTTCAATATCACCAGTTAAGCTGGCGCCAAAATTGAGCATTTCATATTCATTATCTTCACGGTCGGTGTAGCTGATGTAATCGATGACTTCATCACTCATTCCACCGAGGAGCTGAATATTTTCTTCAGCAATACCGCTCGTGCCATCAAGGATCTGCTGCATCAGCGTTTTATTGATGGAGTTACCAACAGTATTCTCCCCTTCGTTCTTGCCGTAGCTCACGAAAGTATCCCACCCCCAGCCATTAGCTAGGTCGCCGCGAAGGCCGCCAAGAATACGATAGGTTTCTGTCTGCTGTTCAGAGTCTCGGGTGCCACCTGCAACCGGACGCAAGCGAACATCGGTTAGTCCTGCTTGCCAAGAGTCACCATGAGATGCCTCCGGTTCACTAGGCTCCAGATCTTTCGGGCTGCCCTGAGACTTCCACTCAGCAAGCGCGGCGTTATAGGCGGCCAATTCAATTTGATAGGCGTCCTCAGCTTCCTGCCAAGCATCAGCAAGTTGGGCCTGAACTTCGGCAGGTAAGTTATCAGAAGTTATTTTTAGCCCATTGCTATTGTACATGGGCTGGGCTGCCAGCTGCTGATTGGTAGTCTTGCTGGTATAGGAACCCTCACCATAAAATTCAATTGCATCTGTAATGGAGAAGGTACCGCTGCCAGTAAAACTGGTGCGTTCCATGGCTCCGGATAGCCACATGTACTGGCCGATATCATAGTAGGAGAAGGCCCCTAATGTCTTCCCATCACTATCTACACCAAATTTACCATAGTCGGTATAGATGTTGCCGGTTGGTGACATGGAGCTTTCTAATCCAGCCCAGTCACGGTCTTTAAATGTGATTTCATCGCGTTTGCTATGGGTAATGTTACCGATAAATTGCCCGCGATCGAATTCTTTACCGAAGGTAATAGACAGCTCACCATTCTCACCGCCGCCGGCTTCAGTGGCACCTGCACGGGCGTTAATGCGAACACCGTCGAAAGAATCTTTTAGAACAACGTTGATTACACCGGCAACCGCATCAGAGCCGTATACAGCGGAGGCTCCGTCGGTAAGAACTTCGATGCGGTCGATCATATCAACCGGGATATTGTTCATATCTACGGCAGAAGCGACACCAGAGCTAGAAGATACGAAACGGCGACCATTAACCAGCACTAGGGTACGGGCAGAACCCAGGTTACGCAGGTCCACAAATGACAGACCAGCACCACCGTTGTTGTCGTTGGCATTGATACCTGTTGTTCCCATGGATGGCAGCTGGTTGAGCAGCTCATCAATGGTGCCTACACCAGAGCGCTGGATAGCTTCAGAGTCAACCAGGGTAATGGGGCCGGTAGTGGATAGTGGGTCACGAGCAATGCGGGAACCAGTAACAACTACTTCCTCAACCTCTGGTCCGGGAATAGATTCCTGGGCGAAAACGCCAGAGCTGGCGATGGTGCCCAGTGCTGCAATGGCAACGCTCAGTTTGGTCTTGATCATAGTGGAACCTTTTTATACTTAAGGTGCTTTTATGGCTATAAGTTTTAATTAAGATAACCTGTCAAATATGACTTTAAATGAAAATCCTGCAATATGGAACTATTGTGACAGCTTACTAGTCCGATTTAGCATGAATTGACAGCATCAGCCACTGATCATTTTGGCTGAATTTTGATCTTGTTAGGCTCGATATATCGCTTTGTGGTTGTTTTTTGTAAGTTCGTTGCTCTCCCTGGCTTATCGCTAATAAATTAATTTTTTTAAGATTAATCTTGACCAGCCAGATGTAAATCATGTTTGTGTAAGTACATTACATTGTTAATTGAGGTTGGCAGGTGGCTAGCTAAGTTATGTTTTGTTCAGTTAGTGGGTTTAGGGAGGGGGCTTTCATCTAGATGAGTGGTGATGCAGCAGTTTACTAGTTGAGTGGCTAACTGGTACATGTGGAAAAAAAAAGCCCCGCAAAAGCGGGGCTTTTCATCTAAGCCTCGGGGGCTTAGTACTAACTGTACACAGTTATCAGGAAATTAGAATTCCTGAGAGAGGCGCAGATAGTAGGAACGGCCGAACAAGCGGTAGACGGAGGGGTCAGTGCTTGCGTTGAAGCCTGCATCAATATACGGAGGTTCTTCGTTGGTCAGGTTAGTGATACCGAAAGAAACGCGTGTATTAGTTTGGGAGAAGTTATACGAAGCCGCTAAGTCGTGATACAGCTGGTAGTCAATTTTCTGGGTGTAATCAGAGTATGAAGCATCCGCTTTAATACCGCTGATGTATTCACCTAGATAAGAGACTGAAAGGTCATTCCAGTACCAGTTTACGGCATAGTTAGCTTTGTCTTCTGCGTAGGTCTCTGAATCGGAGTTCATTGTACCAACGTAGTCTTCGGTATCTGCTCCAGCAAAGGCCACACGGCTGTTTTCCAGCTGGCGAACCCACAGTAAAGAGGTTTCGAAGCGGCCAAAGTCTGTATCGAAGCCGTAGCGAATCTCAGTATCTACACCCTTTGCAGTCAGAGAGGCCACATTGAGGTAGGTATCTTCAAGGTATGCAATGCTGTAATCATTATTGCGGACAATCAATGAGCAAGCATCGGAGTTTCCGTTCTGATAGCAATCATCCAGAATGAACTGAGCGCCAAGATTATCGATCATGTCGTCGAGTTCGGTCTGCCAGTAATCCAGGGTAAGAGACATATCACCGTAGGGGAGTTCAGGCGTCCATACAAAACCAACGGTAAATGTATCACCAGTTTCTGGATCGAGGTTCTCGTTGCCACCTACACGCGCCAGTACTTGAGTGTCAGTCTGAGGTGCGGTTTGGGCACAGCCGGGAGACTTACCAACATTGGCAGAGTTACAAGGGTCATCATATGAGGGGAAGGAGTCGGTTACTCCGCGGTAGAGTTCTATGATACTTGGAGCACGGAATACTTCACCCTGAGTGGCTCGGAATTTTAGACCATCGATAATCTGAGCTTCCAGGCCAACTTGATAAACAGTGTTAGCGCCGAAGGTGCTGTAGTCATCCCAGCGAACCCCTAAGGTCATGTCGAGAGACTGAGTACCATTGTCGTACAGAGGGGCAAAGAATTCTGCAAACAAGGAGTTAACATTGTAACCACCTTCAGTTCCGGCCCCAGTATTACCTGTTACTTCATCAGCTACTTTCGCTGAATCTGGCTGGTAGGCGTAATGTTCGCGACGATACTCATAACCAAATGCGGAGCCCAAGGTACCTGCTGGCAGTTCGAACAAATCGCCAGTAATTGAGGCCATGAATTGATCTTGCTCGGTAGTGGTCTTGTCGACGACTACAGTGCCCACATACGCCAGCATCTCGTCAGTGAGTGAGCCAGCGCCACCAAACAAGTCGATTGGTACACAGCCCTCAATCAGAGTTTGTGGGTTGTTAATATCTGTATAGCACTCTGGAGTCCCATCTCCGTCAAGGTCGGCGGAAGGACCCATTGCTTTAGATAGATTAGGCCCATAAAACTGACCGAAATCCTGATCTGATCGTTGGCGGTATCCTTTGTTGTAGCTAACTTCCCAGTCCCACTCTTGGATGGAGCCGGTCAGGCCAGCGATGGCTTGGAATTGAGAGATTTCCTGCTCGAAGCGACGGTCGGATTCAACTACCCGGCGGCGAGCATCGATAATGGGCATGTCAAAAGGATTGTAAAAGTTATCCTCAGAGATACCGATATAGGATGAGGCTTCAACCTCACGGCCGGCGCTTTGGTCGTCAGTGTAAACCCAGTTTGGATCGTCATCGGTACCAACATTCACTTCGCGAAGAGGGTTTCCGGTGAGAGGGTCAACTAGAGTATAGAAGCCATTGTAGCCTGGGTCGCCGCCTGAAGCGTAAGGTTGAGGAGCAAGCTGTTGTGCTGAAGTGCGTAGATTTGCGCGGAACTCAGAGTAGAACTTGACGTTATCTGTAAGATCGAAGTTAGCTTCAGTAAAGATATTCACTCGCTCATAAGGAGTCTGAATATAGTTTACCGGGGCATAATTATAGGTACGGCCGTCAAATTCAACGACGCCATTGCCCGCATTCATAAATACGTCGGCATGATTAAAGGTAGGATTACCTTGGGAGGCTACAAACTTGCTGTTTGCAACAAGATCGCCATCATCGTTAGTTATGTAATTAATATTTCCTGCGTGATCCACTAATCGAGCTGTATTAGCGGTACCATCCCCATTGAGGTCAAAGAATCTCTGAGTCAAATTGCCTCGCTGCAGGCGACCTTCAGGGATACGGGAGGAGCCAAGGGGGAAGCCACTGGTTGCCCCATTTGCCTCAAACTCGTCACCATCCAGAATGTAGTATGAATTCTGGAAGTAATCCCAGGGTACATCTGACTGGTAAATTTCTTTCTGCTTAACGTACTCAGCCCCGAAGACAACGTTGCCGCCATCAAATGACTTGCCGGCAAGGAAGCTAAAGGACTGCTGACCACCAGCATCAGCTTCAAATGAGTCAGAGGACTGAATGTCGAGTTGAACCCCTTCAAAGTCCTTTTTGGTGATAATGTTGACAACACCGGCAACGGCGTCAGCGCCATAGGCTGCAGATGCACCATCTTTGAGGATTTCAACACGCTCGATCATCGCCGCAGGGATGGTTTGGTAGTCACCACCATCAACGGTGCGCTTGCCATTAACCAAGGTTAAAGTGCGAACTACGCCCAGGCCTCTCAGGTCAACGTTTACTGCACCACTACCGCCGTTGTTAGTGGTAGTACCAATTGGGGAGCCAGACATGGCGGGCAAGCGTTGTAGCAGGTCGCCAACGTCAGTAATGCCGGTAGCCTGCATATCTTCTGCAGTAAGTACAGTAACCGGGCTGGAGCTATCCAGGTCAGCACGCTTAATGCGCGAGCCTGTTACGATTACTTCTTCTACCATTTCCGCGTCTTCTTGGGCGAAAGCAGGCATAGTCGGAACCATGATCGCTGCCACGGTGAGGCCCAGTGCCCCTTTTACGGCTGCGGATAGGAGGTTCTTTTTCATTGTCAATCCTCTCTTGATCGTTGGATTTATAGTCTTTTGCCATGAATGGCGATCGTTAGAAACGGGTACCCCCAAGTAGCCGCTTCTCTCCCAACATATTCAAAGACGGTTGGCATCAAGAACCCCTCCATAAAAATCACATTTTTTTTCCAATAATTCGCAATGTCAGTTTTGCCAGGTTGTACGGGCGTTTTCAATTGACTTCAGCGAGAGAGGGAGTCCGTATTTATGGGGGGATGTTGAAGCTAGATGGAGGTCTTTAAGTGCAGTTTTTTAGGGGGGGAGATATGGACAGTTAGGAGGAGAGCGATTTTTTTGTATGTAGGCTTGACTTGTTAGCTTATAAACTGAATGAGAAACTGCTATACCAGTACCGTCCAGTCAGGTCGTAAGTGCGGTGGTCAAAGTTATTTTCTGTCGCCGTTACAGCAAGAGGAGGTGGGGTGTTAAGCAGGTTGTTGACTCCTATTGAGAATCGAAATCTGCTAGAGGGGTTGAAGGAGAGTTGTGCATCATGGCTAAACCAGCTGCCTATATCGTTGGTGACGATTCTATCGTTCAGAGCGTAGGTTTCCTTGGTGCGACCGACGAAATGTACGGTGTAGCCAGCTTTCCATCGGTTGCTGCTCCAATAAACCCCCGCATTGGCTTTAAATTCTGGCAGTGAGCCTGCCCCGCCAGTTGTGATGTCTACAAAAGTGCCTGACAGTTCTTCTTCAGGCAGTCCTGCGGCTCCCTGGTTGAGGTAGTCCAGCATATGGCTTATGTTCATAGCCAGCTTGAACTGCCCATGCTCATCCTCGGGTAGATCGTAGCGAAGCGCAACATCGTAACCACGGATGGTTCTGCGACCTTGATTGATTCTTGTTGCGAGAATTTTGGTGATTTCACCTTGCTCGTCTCTCAATACTCTATCGCTGAATAGCCCAGCATAGGCATTTTGCTCAACCAGGAACTGAGGGTTACTGCCAATGACATCTTCCTGTTGAATGTTAAAAAATTCGACTGCAGAGCTTAACCCTTCTATATGTTCTGGTGTCCAGGCAAGGCTAGCTGTAAGGGTTTTTGAAGTTTCAGGCGTGAGGTTGGGGTTGCCTCCAAACTCGGTAAGATACTGAATTCGTGCGCTGTCTGATTGCCCTGGGCAGCCAGTTAAAGTGCTTGCGCTCTTACTGGTACAGGGGTCAAAGATAAACTCCTGACTTTGATAGCCCTTTTGATACATATCAGTAAGAGTGGGGGCCCTGAAACCGCTGGCATAGCTGACCCGTAGATTTAGGTCTTCCAAAACCTGCCAGCGTATAGCGAGCTTGGGATTGTAAGTATTGCCAAAGTCGCTGTAGCTGGACAAGCGGACAGCCCCATCGAGCCAGAGTTTTTCTTCCTGAATTGGGATTGAGACCTCGGCGAAAGTTTCTTTTATGGTTCGTGAGCCTCGAGTCGCTCCTGGGGAGTGCCCACCAATATAGGAAAGGCCGTTTAGGTCATTTGAGTCGCTGGTCAGGGTTTCATGTCTAATCTCAAACCCTGCTGCCGCTAAAATTTCTCCGGCTCTGGTTTCCCCTAGGGATCCGTCTGAGATAAAGGTGAGAGATTCCATTCTCGTGCGGCTGTTGGTAGTGCTTGTTCCTCGAATAAACTCCAGCTGTTCCTGAGGGATGCTGCCGCTGGGGCCGAGGAGATTGATAGGGGTGCAGGCGTTACTCGAATTGCAGCTGGTAGGCCCCTTCAAGCCTTGAGAGAGCGCTAGGGGGTTAATAAGGTTGCTGAGCTTTTCAGATTTTTTTGCCCTTTGCAGGGAGGTATTCAGTTCCCAGTGCCACTGGTTGTAGACCCCTTTGATTCCTGTATTCAGTCTCCAGGTAGCTGTGCGGTTTTTTTGAATGCGTGGACCTAGCTCCGTAATGCGCTTCCTAACATCTGTAATTGTTTGGTTGAAGGGGTTGTAAATGTTATCTGCTGCTATTGTCAAATCACCGTTATCGAAGCGTGTGAAGACTGGGGAGGGCGCTTTGGTCGACTCTGCAGATGTGTGTAGCCCCATTGCCTCTGCAAATAAAAGGAGGTTGTCTGAAAGGTCAAAATTAGCAGATAGGTAAGCGGAGTTACTTTTGAGTGGAGTGACGGCAGAGGTGTAGTCGTTATAGTTGTAGCGATCCTCTAGGGACCAGTCCCGATAATTATTGGAGGTTTGGCTGGTCAGAGTGGCACCGTTATCAAGCGCGATAAATCCTTCGGGGGTGGCTGATGAGCGTTTATCTGTGCCACCAAAATTTCGGCTGTCTGCAGACTCAGATAAGTTGCGGTCGCGGCTCATTATTGAGCCTTGGGTGTATTGTGCCAGGTTGAGCATGATGTGACCCCGCTCGCCGTGTCTCCCCCAGGTTAAATGGTGGGATTCGGTTTCGCGATCGCCAGCTCCTGATTGCCCATAGTAGCTATCTAGAGATAGGCCCTCGAAGTCCTTGCGGAGGATAATATTGATCACTCCAGCAATGGCATCCGATCCATAAACTGCAGAAGCCCCGTCTTTTAGGATCTCTACACGCTCAACTAAAGATAAAGGAATTGTGTTGAGGTCAGTGGCCTCTCCGTTATATCCATCCCCAATTATGCGGCGACCGTTGATCAGGACCAATGTGTTACTGGCAGGAAGGTAGCGGAGAGAAACGGTGGCTGTTCCGTCATCCTGTTGGCTGACTGAGGTACTGGTGGAATTTCCCGAAATGGCTGGGAGAAACTTGAGTACATCGGCAACAGTTTGCGCTCCGGTAAGTTCAAGCTGCTCCCGGGTTAGTCTGTCGATAGGAGCATAGCCGTCTAGCTGATAATGGCGCAAATGGCTGCCGGTAAGGCTTTGGCCGGTAACTGTGATTTCTTCAGGTGCTTTGCTGGATTGCTGTTCCGATCGAGGCGGTGACTCCTTTTTTGGAGTCACCGCGAAGGAGGTCGGGCCTATACGGTGATAGGAAAATGGAAGGCCTTCTAGTAGTTGTTCAATTGTTGCTTCAAATGGGTTTTGCCCTGTACTCAGTGTCTGCTTAGGTAGTTGATATAACGAAGCTGAGGAGGTTGGTACCAGAATAGAGACTTGGCACTGCCTTCCCAAAGAAATGAGGGCCTCTGGCAGAGAGCTCGCTGGAAGCTCGATTCTGGGCTTTGGGCACAGTGCATCGGCCGCACTATTTGCCGACAGCATGAGTGCTAAAAAAGCTGTAACCCAGTGCTTTACCGTCAAGAAATTGCCCATTTTTATTGCGCCCAGCAGTTTGAATTTAACTGAGCGGGTGTATCTATTGTGTTTGTGGGCGGGGAGTTGGTTATTTGCTTAATAAACGACCGCCGTTTGAGACGGTTATAACCTAGTTGTGCTTGGGAGACAAGATAGTCAGGTTGTTGTTGCTGCGGTCCTGCTGAAGGTCCAGGGCCGTGGTAATGGCTTCGAGTGTGTTATCTGGGTCGGATATGGCAAAAGTACCAGATACTAGGCGCCCCTCGATTTGTGGTGCAGCGACAACAGGGGTGGCTAAGTAGCGGTTTAGCTCTTGCAAGGCCTCTTTGAGGGGAGTTCTTTCAAATACCAGGATACCGCGAGTCCAATCTGTCGCCTCTTCCGGTGAGGTGCGCTGGACTTGGGTGAGGCCTTGGTCAGATACGCTGACCTTTTGGTTCTTGATTAGCGTAACGGAGTCGGGGGTTAGGCCTGGTGTTTTCTCTGTTTCACTGACAGAGACTTTACCTTCGGTGACCGATACTCGGGTATTCTTTGGGTTCAGCTCTACATTAAATTCGGTTCCCAGTACACGGATACTTGCACTGCCTGCGGCAACGGTGAAAGGGCGGGCAGTTTGGCGAGCGACGTCAAAAAAGGCCTCTCCACGAAGGAGTTGCGTTTGTCTTTCCTTGCGGCTAAAGCTGACGCGAAATTCACTATTAGAGTTCAGCTTTACTTCGGACCCATCAGGCAGGCTGATGGTGCGAATCTCACCTAGCTGGGTGATATAAATTTGTTGATCAGTCTTGCTGTTTCCTAGCCATTGCAGGCCAACCCAGACAGCGAGGAATACACCACAGGTGGCGAGTCCGCCACCGATGAACCATTGCGGTAGTCCCCAATGAATAGGTTGTACTCTTTTCTTTTCTTGAGTTTTTCCATTTTGGGTGTGGGGGCTGGGTACACTCTCAGGGAACAGTTGATCGATTGGCATATGGGCGAGGGCACCCAGGTCGCCCCAGAGCTCGACCACCTCATCGAAAGCCTGGCGATGAGCTTCAGAAGCTGACAGCCAGGCTTCGAATTCATGCTTTTCCGCGCTACTCATGGCCTCTGAGCGTAAGCGAGCAACCCAAGCACAGGCCTGGTCCAGGCTCTCATTGCTTGTTTGACTTTGGGGGTTGCTGTTCATATTTGCTCTGGTAGTTAAGGGTTAAATAACGCTTTAAGAGTGGGACTTTGGTCTCAAAATTCAGTGCATCTTACTCAAAACTGCCCGACTTTTGCGATGCCGGTGAAGGTAAAGATCTTCCTACAGAATAATCGCAACGCAACTGCCTCATGTAGCAGCAAATAATTCTGAAAGTGCCTCACTTTTTAGGTTTTGTCAGGATTTAAGCTCCACTCATGCACACTGAGACGGCTGAGAAGGTGCCCCCCTCAACAAAAATTAGTGAGGAGGCTGAATGGAAGCTTCGGGTTTACGGGGAGGAATCCACTTTGCGCCGGCAGGCCTTTAGTGCCTGTAGAATATATTTCTCCACACTGCTCACTGAGATGTTCATTTCATGGGCGATTTCGCTATAAGAGAGTCCGCGAGTTCTATGTAGCAGAAAGGCTTGTCGGCACTTCAGTGGCAGTTTATCCATTGCCTCATAGATGGACTGTAACTGTTGGCGTGCAGCGAGAACCCGTTCTGGGGACTGGTGATCGGTATGGTCGTTACCGTGAGTCTCCCCCTCTAATGAGACTTGCTGGTTGAGGTACTCCACATGCAGCTTGCCTCGACGTAGTTGGTCAACAGCCAGATTGTTTGCGATTTGGTAGAGATAGGCGCGAGGGTTTTCCAACTCCTTTTCATCGCTGAGTTTTTGTAGGCGCAGGTAGGCATGCTGAGCAATATCCTCGGCATCGTCTGGGCTTTTGACAATACGTGCGACAAAGCGCACCAAGGCTTGGCCGTGCTCGGCAAATAGCCTCTCCAGAAGTGTCTTCCTGGCTTTATTCATTGCGTATTGCTTTCCCCGTCCCAGGCTCGCTTTATCGTTGTGAATTGTTTGTTCTTAGTGCGAGCTGGCGCAGTTATATCACAAGGTTGGCTTGGGCTACGAGTGGCGCGAAACGATCTCTTGGGATGATAGCCTGCTATTCGCTATGCCTCGTCGTCTATGCCGGTATAATGGCGCCCGCGCCAAAGGCGCTGAGATATAAGTTGGCAGAGGTGTGCCGAGCACCGGAGACTGGATGAGCTATCAAGTACTGGCACGTAAATGGCGCCCGCGTCTTTTTAAGGAGATGGTGGGACAGGAGCACGTGCTTCAGGCACTTATCAATGCCTTGGATAACGGCCGGCTGCACCACGCCTACCTGTTTGCCGGTACTCGGGGAGTGGGAAAGACCACAATTGCCCGCATTCTGGCCAAATGCCTGAACTGTGAGGAGGGTGTCAGCTCAGAGCCCTGCGGACATTGCAATGCCTGCAATGAGATAGCCGATGGCCGTTTTGTCGATCTGATTGAGGTGGATGCGGCATCCCGCACTAAGGTGGAGGATACCCGGGAGCTGCTGGAAAATGTCCAGTATGCTCCGACCAGGGGTCGCTACAAGGTCTATTTGATCGACGAAGTGCATATGCTCTCGAACAGTTCCTTCAATGCCCTGCTGAAGACCCTGGAGGAGCCGCCGCCCCATGTAAAATTCCTGCTCGCTACCACAGACCCACAGAAGCTGCCAGTAACTGTGTTGTCCCGCTGCTTGCAGTTCAAGCTTAAGAATATGAGCCCCGAGCGGATTGTCGAGCATCTGCGCTTTGTACTGGGGGAGGAACAGGTGCCTTTTGAAGAGGGCGCCCTTTGGCAGCTAGGCCGCGCGGCAGACGGCAGTATGCGCGATGGTATGAGTCTCACCGACCAGGCTATCGCTTTTGGCGGTGGCAAAATCAGCGAAGCCGAAGTGCGTGGCATGCTCGGTAGCATCGATACCGGCTTGGTGTGGAAACTGTTACATGCCTTGGCAGAAGAAGATGCGGCGACGTTGTTTGCTACTGTCGCTGAGCTGGCTCAACAGGCTCCAGACTTTGGCGCCACCCTGGCAGAGCTCTCCGATAACTTACATCGTCTGGCGGTCGCCCAGATTTTGCCCCAGTCGATAGATAACGCCCTGGGCGATGGTGAGCGGCTACGACAGCTTGCCAGTCGTATAGCCCCAGAGAATATACAGCTCTACTATCAAATGACCCTGCACGCTCGCCGTGACCTGCCCCTGGCCCCAGATCCCCGTAGTGGCTTTGAAATGGCGCTGTTGCGCATGCTGGCGTTCCGTCCGCAGGGCGTAGCGACAATTCCAAGGGCAGAACTGCCTGAAACAACTGCTAGTGCACAAACTCAGACGGCTCCTAGAGAACAGGCGCCTATCGAGCAGGAGAATGCCGCCGAAAAAAAGTCTGAAGTTGTGGTGCCTCAGCACTCTGAGAGTGCCGAGGCTGTGCCAACTCCAGGGCCTCATGCCGAAGCGATAGCGGCTGCGCAGAATGAAAGCCCGGTTCAGAACTCGGTGCCGGCAAGAGGGGATATGCTTCCTAAACTTGAAGAACCCGCGCCCCAGCAGCCTCCATACCATGCAGAACAAGCCAGCGAGTTAGTACTGGGTGCCCAGACTGCAATAGTTGAGCGGCCACTAGAGGTACCCAGCGCGCAGCCCTCTGGCTCGCGGGAGGGGGTTCTAGCTGAACTTCGCCAACGCGTAGCGGAAGTCGAGGCCTCCCCCCCTGCGCTAGAAAACCAGGCCCCCACGAGAACGGAAGCGGTTGCTCAGGTTGCTGAAGCGCCGCCGGCACGCTTTGATGCCCTTACATCAGGTAGCTGGCCGGCACTCTATAAGCAGTTGGGCATCAGCGGCATATTGCACTCGATCGCGCAGCATCTGGAGCTAGTGGGGCGCCAGGACAATATACTTTCCTTTACCCTGGACGAATCTTTTAGCAGTCTTTATGACGAGGTGCATCAGCGGCGCCTGGGGGACTTACTGGGAGACTTTTTCCAGCAGCCGGTTATTGCACAGATTCAGGTGGGGCAGGTACAAGGCAGTACGCCGGCACGTTTGGCTGCGGCGACTCGCGATGCGCGCCTAGCAGCAGCGCGGGATGCCCTTACCTCAGACCCCCTGGTTCAGGAACTTCAGTCCGAGCTGGGCGCTGAGTTAGTGTCAGATACTGTTGAATCCCTGGCGAAGGCGAATTGATAGAGTTTTTGGTTACCCGGCGTCTAACCGGGCTCACACATAATAGAGATAGAGGTTATCTATGAAAGGTTTGGGCGATCTGATGCAACAGGCCCAGAAAATGCAGGCCGACATGCAGGAAAAAATGCAGAAGGTACAGCAGGAGTTAAATGAGCTACGGGTGTGCGGTGAATCCGGCGCGGGTATGGTTAAGGTCACCATGAATGGCCGGCACGATGTTATCTCTGTGGAAATCGACCCTTCCCTGCTGTCCGAAGACAAAGAGATGTTGGAAGATCTTTTGGCCGCGGCAGTGAACGATGCTGTGCGCCGAGCTGAGGAGAAGGCCCAGGAGTTACAAAAGCAGCAGGTGGGCAACCTCGCTTCTGGCATGAATCTGCCGGAAGGCTTCAAGTTTCCATTTTAAGGGGCAGAGCCCGGTTGTTTAGCCTTATATGTTTAGTCCCTTAATCGAAGAGTTGATTCGCGCGCTGCGTTGCCTGCCCAGTGTGGGCCCCAAGTCGGCCCAGCGCATGGCGATGTACTTGTTGGAAAAGGATCGCGACGCTGCAGAATTACTGGCGCGCAGCCTGGCGCAGGCTGTGGAGAAGGTCGGACGTTGTCAGCAGTGCCGTACATTGACCGAAGAAGCCGTATGTACTCTGTGCAACAACAGCCGACGCGAACAAACCTCTCTCTGTGTTGTTGAAACTCCCGCCGACGTGCTGGCGATTGAGCAGGCTGGTAACTACCATGGCCGCTATTTTGTGCTGCACGGTCACCTGTCTCCGATTGACGGTATCGGCCCCGCGGATCTTGGTATGGACCTACTGGAGCGCAGGTTGGCCAGTGAGCCATTACAGGAGTTGATTGTCGCCACCAATCCCACAGTAGAGGGGGAGGCGACAGCCCAGTACATCGCCGAGCGCGCCAAAGCGCAGGGAGTGACTGTCAGTCGTATCGCCCATGGCGTTCCCATCGGCGGTGAGCTGGAATATATCGACGGCGGTACCCTGGCGCACGCCTTCAATAGTCGCACCGCCTTCTTCCCCCCAGCAGAGTAATACCGATGGTTGAAATAGATACTACTCCACGCTGGGTGGACTCCTGCGAGCAGTTGGCGGCTTTGTGCGCACAGTGGCGACAGCAGCGCGCTGTGGCTCTGGATACCGAGTTTATGCGCAGTCGCACCTTTTATCCTCAGCCGGCCCTAGTACAGGTTGGGGATGGCAGGCACTGCTACCTCATCGATAATCTCGCCATTGAAGACCTGCAACCTTTGCGTGATCTGCTGCTGGATACGGCTGTTACAAAAATCATGCACAGCTGCAGCGAGGATTTGGAGACTCTGGAGCGTCTGCTGGGGGTGATCCCCGAGCCCATTTTTGATACTCAGATCGCCGCGGCGATTAGTGGTATGGGGGCAGGCCTCGGTTACGCCGCTACCGTGCGCGAGCTATTGAGTATTGAACTGCCGAAGAGCGAGACCCGCTCGGATTGGTTGCAGCGCCCTCTCAGTGATGCCCAGAAAACCTACGCCGCACTCGATGTGGCTTGGCTACCGGTTCTCTATGGTGCCTTGCTAAAGCGGTTGCAGGAGCAGCAGCGGGAAACTTGGCTAGTAGAAGACTGCGCAACTTTGGTGGCAACTGCGCGAAGCCCGCAACCCCCTGAGTTCTATTACCAGAAAGTGAAAGGTGCCTGGCGCCTGCGCGGTAAACATTTGGCCGTGTTACAGGACCTTTGTACTTGGCGGGAATGTGAGGCGCGAACCCGAAATATGCCGCGCAACCACCTGCTCAAGGAGAATCTCTGTATGACCATGGCCCAGCAGTTGCCGCGGCATAAAGGCGCCTTGAGCCAGGCTGGTCTCGAGGGCCGTGCCCTGCGAGAACACGGTGATAGGTTGTTGCAGTTGATTTCTCGCGCCCTGGAGCGCAGCGATTTGCCGACGCGTTTACCGCAGCCGCTCAACCGACAACAGGGGGAGTTACTGAAGTTACTGCGTAAAGAGGTCGCGAGTATTGCAGAGCGTGAAAAGCTGCCTGCAGAAATCCTAATTCGCAAAAAAGAGTTGGAAGCCCTGGTCCTTGCTCGCGACCCCCAGTTGCAGGGGCGCCTCTGTGGTTGGCGCGCCGAAGTGGTTGGTTGGCCCCTGCTTAAAGCTCTGCGACATTTACGCAAAGAGGAAATGAAGTGAAAGTCTTGTGTGATATTTATCGCAGTCCCAAAAAAGAAGAAATGTATTTGTACGTCGATAAGCGTGAGGGGACTGCGCGAGTACCTAAAAATTTATTGGAGTTGTTTGGCAGCCCCCAGCACGTCACTACCATGCTAATGACTCCAGAGCGCAAACTGGCGCGTGCAAATGCCGACAAAGTCCTGCAAGAGGTACGTGTGCAAGGTTACTATTTGCAGATGCCGCCGGTGGCCGATTCTGAAATGCGTGAGATCGCATTGAAAAACAGCAAACTGCAGCGCTGAGTTAGATTAATGGCACAATTGCCTTTTTGGCGACGTAAAACTCTAGCGCAAATGAGTGAACCTGAATGGGAAGCTCTGTGTGATGGTTGTGGACGCTGCTGCCTGCACAGCCTGGAAGATGAGGAAACTGGTGAGCTTTACAACACCAATGTCGCCTGCCGTTTGCTGGATACAGATTCCTGTCGCTGTAGCCAGTATTCAAGGCGAAAAGAATTGGTGCCTGGATGTGTGCAGTTGCGGGTAGAGGATATAGACCAATACACCTGGCTTCCGAGCACCTGTGCCTACCGTCGCTTGGCCGAAGGGCACCCGTTGCCGGAGTGGCATCCGCTTGTGAGTGGAGATAGCCAGTCTGTACACAAAGCGGGTATGTCTGTGCGCGGCAGTGTCATCAGTGAGGAGCTGGTTCACCCGGATGATATGGAGGAGCACATCGTCACCTGGGTGGAAGCCGGTTGAGCTAGTGAGGCATAGTCACTCGTTCCTGAACTGGGCGGGAAACATAGAGTAAATAAAAAATGTCTGAAGATTTTCAACTTGCCTGGTTGGTATATACCGGCTCGACACTGGTTTTACTAGCTGCCGGCTGGTGGTTTATGCGCAATTGGCGCTGGAGCTGGCTGCGCCGCACCTTGTTATTGGTCTTGGCTGGTGTACTACTGCTGCCGGTAAAAATACCGGTGGCCGAGTCAGTAGCCATGCCCGTGCTACCCCTGTATCTCTACCAGGTATTATTTGAAGAAAATGGGGCAGCACCGGAAGTGACAGCAAATTTGGTATTTGCTGCAGGTGGTGCTTTAGCGGTGATGATTGTGTGGGGACTGGTTTCACTATTATCTAAGTTTCGCCGCAGTCGCCGCCGTCGTTTCGACGAAGACCCATACTTCAAGGAACAGTAACGGGATTTTTCATCCAGATCTTCCCTTATCACAGGGCTCATCGCAACTGGGCCCACTTACTTTTCTCCCCTTGCTTATCAAAGGCGTTCCTTCCTTTCTCTAGCCTCTCTGTGGATGGTGACAGCTGCTATATCTATTAGGCTGCTTACGCACTTGGCGTGAGGCCAGACGAGCCGGCGTACTGATAAAGACCAATAAACAAGCCCCTATTGGGAAATCATGGATTGCATTTCTGAATATCCCAGTAGAGTGGGTTACTTATTGGTAAGCCAGACTCACGACAGATAAAGTTTATAAATTGCCCTTGGCGTAGATTTTCGCCCATAGTTATGGCGCAGGTTGCCAGATGGCTGAGGAACCCTGATGCTCGACCACCTGCTGATTCTCACTGCAGTAATGCTGGTATCGGGCATTCTCGGTGGGCTGGTGAACTATTATCAAATGCTGTTTACGGAGGAGGATCCCGCCGGCCTTGCTCGCTGCCTGATTATGGGATTATGTGGTGCCTTAATGGTGCCAATCTTCCTGAAGTTTACCCAAAGCGATTTATTGATCGAAATCCAAGGCGACCCTTCGCGGCTTTTGATTTTTACCGGTTATTGTCTGCTTGCCGCTATAGCTTCCCGCATGTTCGTGTTTAATGCTGCGCGTCGCCAGCTGCGCGATGCCAGTATCGCCCGTGCTCGAGTGGAAAATATGGAGCAGGAACTGCGCACTATGCAATTGGAAATGATGCCTTTGCTGGAACATGAGATAGAAGGGGATCTGGAGCAGGGACCGGTGCTGGATTTCAACCAAATTCGCAAGCTGGACGACAATGCCCTGCAGGTACTCAATCTGCTAAATGACGGTGAGTGTGTATTCCGCTCCCTAAGTGGCATGGTGCAAGATAGTGGTATGGAGACCAATTCTATTGCCCGTGCCCTTAACAGCCTGCTTGTATTAGAAATGGTGGGCAAAATCCACAGTCACCTGGGGATTCGCTGGTATATCACCGGTAAGGGGCGCCAAGTAGTACACCGCCGTAGCACTCAGATGGCTTGAGCCATAGTCGATAACCCCCTTCATTTAGTCTCTACTCGGGCTGGTCATCCAATTTGATCGTTCCCGCCTCGCCACCCGCCCCGCTGTTCAATTATCATTCGCTGGATCTGAAGATAGCGTGATGACAGGATTGGAGTAAGCATGAAATTTACCGGTACCGATAGCTATGTAGCTACCGAAGACCTGCAGATGGCGGTGAACGCAGCCGTCACCTTACAGCGCCCTTTGTTGATCAAAGGCGAACCGGGCACCGGCAAAACACTGCTCGCGGAACAGGTTGCCGAGAGCCTTGGAATGAAATTGATCCAATGGCATATCAAATCTACCACTAAGGCCCAGCAGGGACTTTACGAGTACGATGCGGTATCCCGCCTGCGCGACTCCCAGTTGGGGGTGGATAAGGTTCACAATATTGCCAATTACATCAAGCGCGGCAAGCTGTGGGAATCCTTTGCTGCGGAAGAGCGTGTGGTACTGCTGATCGATGAGATTGACAAAGCGGATATCGAATTCCCCAACGACTTGTTGGTGGAGCTGGATCGCATGGAATTCTTCGTTTACGAAACCGGAGAAACTATCAAGGCCAAGCACCGCCCCATTGTCATTATTACTTCGAATAATGAAAAAGAACTGCCGGATGCCTTCCTGCGCCGCTGCTTCTTTCATTACATCAGCTTTCCCGACCGCGATACCATGCGCAAAATTGTCGATGTCCATTACCCGGAAATTAAAGGACAACTGGTCGCAGAAGCGATGGATATTTTCTTCCAGTTGCGCGAAGTACCGGGTTTAAAGAAGAAGCCTTCCACCTCAGAGCTGATTGATTGGTTGAAGTTGTTGATGGCCGATGATATTCCGGAAGAAGTACTCAAGAATCGCGATAACAGCAGTGCCATTCCTCCACTGTATGGCGCCTTGCTGAAAAATGAGCAAGATGTGCATATGCTCGAACGCCTGGCGTTTATGGCACGTCGTGACAACCGCTGAGCAAGCCTTGTTGCCTTTCATTAGGGGTAAACTTCTGCCCCTGATGATGTTCCGCTCGGTACCACTGAGCATTTTTTCCCATTGCTGACTGCGAATTACTATGCTGATTGGCTTTTTCCTGAATTTACGTCGCTATAAATTACCGGTATCCATCACCGAGTTGTTGGCCTTGCTGGAGGCTGTACAACAGCGCCTGGTTTTTGCAGATCTGGAGGAATTTTATTTCCTCGCTCGTGTCTGTCTGGTGAAGGATGAAAAACATTTCGATAAGTTCGACCGCGCTTTCGAGGCCTATTTCAAAGATTTGGAAACCCTCGACGATATCGTTGAGCAAATGATCCCGGAAGACTGGCTCAGAGCGGAATTTCTCAAGCAGTTAAGCGAAGAGGAAAAGGCCAAAGTCCAAAGCCTGGGTGGTTTGGAAAAGTTGCTGGAGGAGTTCAAAAAGCGTCTCGAAGAGCAGAAAAAGCGCCACAGTGGCGGCAATCGCTGGATAGGTACCGGTGGCACCAGCCCCTTTGGTAACAGTGGCTATCACCCGGGGGGTATTCGGGTGGGAGGGCAGGGACGTAATCGCTCGGCATCCAAGGTTTGGGAGAAGCGCCAATTTAAAAATCTGGATGACAGTATCAGCCTGGGAACCCGCAATATCCAAGTGGCTCTGCGCAAGTTGCGTAAATTTGCCCGCACTGGCGCAGCAGAAGAACTGGATTTGAATAACACCATTTCTTCCACTGCGCGCAATGCGGGTTTGTTGGATATTAAGATGGTGCCAGAGCGGCACAACGCAATAAAAGTGCTGATCTTTTTCGATGTGGGCGGTTCTATGGACCCTTATGTGCGTGTGTGTGAAGAGTTATTCTCTGCCTGCCGCTCAGAATTTAAGCATTTGGAGTATTTTTATTTTCACAACTTTGTCTATGAACATGTGTGGAAAGACAACCAGCGGCGCTATAGCGAGAATACGTCTCTGTTGGAAGTACTGCGTACCTATGGCAAGGACTACAAGGTAATCTTTGTCGGTGATGCCTCTATGGCACCCTACGAAATTACCAGCCGTTTCGGCAGTGTTGAGCATATGAATGAAGAGCCGGGTGCAGCCTGGATGGAACGTATCACCGATATTTACCACAATCTGATCTGGCTAAATCCGGTTGATGAGGAGTATTGGCAGTTTACGCCCAGTATCGGCATGACCCAGCGTCTAGTGGATGGCCATATGTATCCGATGACCCTTGAGGGATTGGATCGGGCGATTGCCTATTTAGTCAAAGGCCGCTAATAGCGGCGTCAATGAAGGTTCCTTGCAAGAAGCTCTAATCTAAGGAGTTTTAGGCAAGGAATTATCCGCAGGCGGCACACTCCTGTGCCGAACTACCCGATAGATAATTTTAGAGTTAATCAAGTACTACTCTTTATTACCGCTGAAGTGTTTGGGTGGCGTTCCCTCGTGATCAGCAGTAATACTGATTTCTTCTCTGGTGGTTTCGCCCACTGTAACATGCACCTCTTCTGCACCGTGCATCCAATCCACTAGTTTTTCACGAATCAAATACAAAATAAAACCGGCCACTATGGCAGTTAGTGCGACACCACCGAAAGTGGCGAGTGGTCCAGAAACCCCCACTAATTTACCGATCTCTGCCGCCCCTTTGTTGGCGATACCAATAAAGGCAAACCAGAGTCCCATCATCAGGGATAAATAACGCAGGGGAGATAATTTGGTCACCACAGAAAGTCCGATAGGTGACAGGCAAAGTTCCCCAATGGTGTGAAAAATGTAGGCGAAAATTAGCCACCAGATGCTTGCTTTAATGGTCTCGGAGTCGCCGATTTGTAGTGCCGCGCCGCACATAGAGAGAAAACCGATTCCGAGAAAAACTAACCCCAAGCTGAATTTAGCCGGTGAACTCGGCTCGCGATCTCCCATACCTACCCAGATAGAGGCCATAATCGGTGCGAGGATAATAATAAACAAGGGATTGACCATTTGTAGCCAGCTGGCAGGAATTTCCCATCCAAAGATATTCAGGTCGGTGCGGTACTTGGCAAATAGATTCATTGACCCGGCAGCTTGCTCAAAACCAGCCCAAAAAACCACGATAAACACACCCAGAACCAGAATGACTTTAATGCGATCCCGCTCTTCCTGTGTGAGGGGGCGGTGTTTATTTTCCTCCTCGTCTTTTTTATTTTTCAGTTCCAGATGAGCGGAGGGTTCTACGCCTATTTCTCCCAAGTAGCGTTTGGCTTGAGTCATTTGCAGAATCAGGCCCAGCAACATACCAATGCCTGCAACAATAAAGGCGAGTTGGTAGTCCACCTTTTCCCCAATCCAGCCTACGACCAAATAACCGAGAATTGAGCCCAGGTTGATCCCCATATAGAAAATAGTAAATGCGGTATCGCGGCGGTGGTCCCCCTCTTCGTAGAGATCCCCGACCATAGTGGAGATGTTCGGTTTAAAGAAACCATTGCCGATAATCAGTAGGGCCAGCCCCAGCCACAGCATGTAAATCTCACTACCGTCTGGTAGCCAGGTATGAGGAAAACCCAGGGAGAATTGCCCCAGCATCATCAGGGTACCGCCAAACATGATACAGCGGCGCTGCCCCCAGCGGTTGTCAGCCATCCAGCCACCGATAATGGGGGTCAGGTACACCAACATGGCGTACCAGCCCAGATAGCTCAGGGCTTTGGACTGCAATTCAGTATCGGTGAGCTGTTCCCAGCCGAAGACTGCGGCAGTGGCAGTGGAAGTCAGGTAAAAGACAAAAATACCGCGCATGCCGTAGTAGCTGAGACGTTCCCACATCTCGGTGCCAAACAGCAGAAACAACCCTTTGGGGTGGCCAAACAGCTGTCCGGCGCTGGCGGGGGGCTTGGGCTTGATCTCTTGCATAGTACTGCTCGCAAGGTGTGACCCTAAGGCGCAGCACTGCCACCAAAAGCAGTGCGCCTATGAAAAAAATTACTATCTGGACCAGTATAGTTGAGCGCCACCAAGGGATTTTCTGCCCCTTAGCAAAGTGCGGGTATAATCTCCCGTTTACCAATTCTGTATGAATTATGAGTCACACCGAAGCAGATAAAAGCCTGGGCGCTTTACAGGCCCGAATCTCTGGCTGTATGGGGCGGGACCGCTACCAGCTGTATCGAACGGTTAAAAATGTGCGCCGGCGCCAGAAAGAGGGCAAGCCGGTCGATCGTATGTTGGCCCAGCTGGAACAGCAGCTGCAGGTTTCACAGTCTTTGGCAGAAGAGCGCCAGGGCAAATTGCCCGAAGTGCAGTGGCCGGAGTCGTTGCCGGTGGTGGCGCGGCGTGAGGAAATCGCCGAGCTGATCGAAAAGCATCAGGTTGTTGTTATCGCTGGTGAAACCGGCTCCGGTAAAACCACCCAGTTACCCAAAATCTGCCTGTCCCTGGGGCGGGGTATTTATGGCCAGATTGGGCATACACAGCCACGTAGAATTGCCGCGCGCACAGTGGCCAATCGAATTGCTGAAGAATTGCAGCAACCTTTGGGGGAATCAGTCGGTTACCAAGTGCGTTTTACCGACCACAGCACTGAGCATACTCATGTCAAATTGATGACTGACGGTATTCTGCTGGCTGAAATTCAGCGTGACCCGTTCTTGAATAAATACGATACGTTGATTATCGACGAGGCCCATGAACGCAGCCTCAATATTGATTTTCTACTGGGCTATTTAAAAACCATTCTGCCCAAGCGCCCAGATTTAAAACTGATTATTACCTCAGCTACGATTGATCTAGAAAAATTCTCTCAGCACTTTGATGACGCACCGATTATCGAAGTATCTGGTCGCACCTACCCGGTGGAAATTCACTATCGCCCGACGGCAGATAGCGATGCCGACCTCAATGAGCAAGTTGTCGCAGCAGTTGAAGAGTTACTGCATGAGGAAAAGTCCAGCAGCCGGCGCGGCGGGGACATCCTGGTATTTATGAGTGGTGAACGGGAAATCCGCGAGTGTGCCAAGGCTTTGCGGGATGCGCAGATAGCTCAGTTAGAGATACTGCCCTTATATGCTCGATTAAGTCTGGCAGAACAGGCTAAGGTCTTTCACGGTCATAAAGGTCGCCGTATTGTTCTAGCCACCAATGTGGCGGAGACCTCCATTACGGTGCCGGGAATTCGCTATGTGATTGACCCGGGTACTGCGCGTGTCAGCCGTTACAGCTATCGCAGTAAAATCCAGCGATTGCCCATTGAGCCGGTTTCACAGGCCAGTGCCAACCAGCGCGCTGGCCGCTGTGGTCGTGTCAGTGCCGGTGTCTGTGTGCGTTTGTACGAAGAGCGGGACTTTGCTCAGCGTGCAGAATTTACCGATGCGGAAATTCTGCGCACTAATCTGGCAGCGGTAATCCTGCAAATGTTGCAGCTGCGTATCGGCGATATCCGTGAGTTTCCCTTTGTCGATCCGCCCGATCCGCGCCTGATCAATGACGGCTATAAATTGTTGCAGGAATTACAGGCAGTCGATGACCAGGGCAGAGTAACCAAACTGGGCCGTGCACTTTCACGTTTGCCGCTGGACCCACGATTGAGTCGAATGTTGCTGGCCGGTGCGGACAATGGCAGTGCGCGCGAATTATTAATTATTGTCGCCGCCCTGGCCGTGCAGGACCCGCGCGAACGCCCGGCGGAAAAGCGCCAAGCGGCGGATGAAAAGCACCGACAGTGGCAGCATGAGCAATCGGATTTTCTATCCTTTGTGCAGCTTTGGGATGCCTTCGAGACTCAGCGTCAGGAACTGAGCCAAAACCAGCTGCGCAAATGGTGCCAGAAAAACTTCTTATCCTGGCTGCGTATGCGTGAGTGGAGAGATATTCACCACCAATTGCGTGTGGCTTGCCGGGACCTCGAAGTCAAAGAAAACAAAGAACCTTCGGAGTACGAGGCAATACACCGGGCCATTGTCGTGGGTTTACTCGGTAATATTGGCGCTCGAGATGAGAATAAGGAATTTATCGGTTGTCGTAATCGTCGCTTCCATATTTTCCCCGGCTCCGGCCAGTTTAAAAAACCTCCGCGCTGGGTGGTTTCCGCTCAGTTATTAGAAACCAGCCGCTTGTTCGCCCACACTGTTGCGAAAATAGAACCGGACTGGGTGTTGGCTGCGTCTAAGCACCTGGTAAAACGCAATTATTTTGAGCCCCACTACGATGTCCGCTCTGGGCAAGTAATGGCTTTTGAAAAAGTCTCTCTGTACGGTTTGGTACTGGTAGAAAAACGCCGTATCCCCTATGGCAAGCTGGACCCGCAAATCGCGCGGGAAGTATTTATTCGCCAAGCATTAGTGGAACAGCGTTATCGCGGCAAGGGTCGTTTTTATAAGCACTACACTGATCTGTTGAAGTCCCTGGAAGAGTTGGAAGCCAAGTCCCGTCGCCGGGATATTTTGGTGGACGATGAAGTGGTTTATCGCTTTTTCGATGAACTAGTTCCCGCAGATATCGTCAACCTGGCCGGGTTTGAGCATTGGCGCAAGAAAGCTGAAACCAGTGATCCGCAGTTGCTGTTTATCCCCCGTGAGTTGTTGATGCAGCAGAGTGCTGATCATGTGGGTGAGGCGCAATTCCCTAACGAACTGCAGGCTGGGGGTATTGTTTACCCACTCCGTTATCACTTCGAGCCCGGCAGTGTGGATGATGGCGTCAGTATCCAGGTGCCCGTTGGGGCGTTACATCAGGTGCCTGCCGCTCGACTCTCCTGGTTGGTACCTGGAATTTTACGAGATAAATGTATCGCCCTAATAAAAGCCCTGCCGAAACAGTGGCGCAAATACTTTGTACCGGTACCGGCGGCTGTGGATAAGGCCCTGCCGCGACTGCGCGCAGACAATACTCCCCTATGGCAGTCGCTGGCCCTGGAGCTGCAACGTCAGACCGCTCAGCAGCTGCCTGAAGATGCCTGGGAATCTGCGGAACATTCCTTGGAAGATTTCTACCGCTTTAATATCCAGGTGTTGGATGAGTCAGGAAAATTGCTGGATCAGGATCGCGATCTCTCGCTATTGCAGGCACGCTATCGCGACCGGGTACAGCAGGGACTGGCAAATGCGGGCGATAGCTTCGAGCGGGATGATATTACCAGCTGGGATTTTGGTGAACTGCCGGAAACTCACACACTCGATCAGGGAGGGCTCAAGGTACGCGCCTATCCGGCGCTCGTAGAAGCTAAGGAAAGTGTTTCCCTGAAATTGCTGGATAATCCCGCTGAAGCGCGACGCCTGAGTCGTGCTGGGATCTGCCGCCTGGCTCTGTTGCACTTGCCCGAGAAGGTGAAATATTTACGTAAAGAGCTGTTGCGTGGCAAAGAGTTGGGGCTTTCCGCCGCAGATCTGGGGCGTCGCGAAGAAGTGGCAGACGATATTCTGATGGCTGCCGCGCGTGAAGTCTTCTGGGGAGATGAAAACTGGCCACGCAGTGAAGCTGAATTTCTATCTGCACTGGAGAAAGAGGGTGATTTGGTGGGAGTGGCTCAGGAAATTGGCGACCTTTTGGTCAAAGCCCTGGGGCAATTGGTCCCCCTGCGCAAGCAGATCAAACAGCAAAAGAACCTGGCAGTCGCTATGGCGGTGGGGGATATCCAGCAGCAATTGGCAGGACTTTTCTACCGGGGTGTCTTGTTTGATACCCCTCTGCAATGGTTGCGCCAGTATGGCCGTTATCTCAAGGCGATTTCTGTGCGTCTGGAAAAGGCGGCCCTCGATCCAAACCGCGACCGCAAGTTGCAAGTGGAGTACCACAAGGCTGCCGAGTCTTTCGATAATCAGATAGAGAAGTTTTCGAGGAGAGAGCTGGCATCAGAGCCTGCGCTGGTAGAGTATCGCTGGATGCTTGAGGAATTCCGTGTGAGCCTGTTTGCACAGACGTTAAAGACTCTGATGCCGATCTCCGCCAAGCGCCTACACAAAGTTTGGATAGAAATTGATGGCATGGAGCTGCTCGGTTGAGTACTGCTTAGCCATAGTTCACAAAAAAATTTGTGGCCTTGTGTAATATTTCCCAAACTGGCCCGACAGATGAATGAGAGTCGGTAAGCATACGCGGCATCATTAAATATGTGATGGCTGTGAGCCGGTTTCACAATATGACGGTTTTTCAGTGCGCATCATTATACTGTTGCGGGACATAGAAAAAGTCATAGAGAGTTATATTACATTGGGTATTAGTTAGGAGATTCATTATGAACAAGAAGCATCTTTCCCCTGTAGCAGCTGCTGTTGGTGCTGCTTTTATTGCAACTGCTGCGATGAATGTATCTGCATCCACCGCTGAAGCTAACCCGTTTGCCGCTGCTGAGCTCACCTCCGGTTATAACTTGGCTCTGGCCGATCACGATGACAAGGAGAAAGAAGGCAAGTGCGGCCACGGCAAGAATAAAGAAGGTAAATGCGGCGAAGGCAAAAAGAAAGAAGGTAAATGCGGCGAAGGCAAAAAGAAAGAAGGTAAATGCGGCGAAGGTAAGTGTGGAGAAGGTAAAAAGAAAGAAGGTAAGTGCGGCGAGGGGAAATGCGGTAACTAATACCCCAACACGCGCGATTGGGGCGGCACTGTGTTAAGGGCCGCCCCAAGTACTTTTCACTATCACTAGAGGCAAATAGCGGTGCGTAATTATCCAGTGGAGGGTGCCGGTCTCGGGCTGCGTCGCTCTATGATGGGTGAAGAACTTTCATCGGGTGCGGTGGATTTCTTTGAGGTGGCGCCGGAGAATTGGATTGGCGTCGGCGGGCGCTATGGCCGCTGGTTTCACCAGCTCAGCGAACGATATCCATTTATCCTACATGGCCTGTCTCTATCTATTGGCTCGTCTGACCCGCTGGATATGGACCTGCTTGCTTCGATCAAGCAGTTTATCCGCGATCACAATATCCGTCTTTACAGCGAGCACTTGAGCTACTGCTCAGATAAGGGCCATCTCTACGATTTATTACCCATCCCCTTTACCGAAGAAGCGGTAATGTATGTCGCCGAGCGAATACGCATTGTGCAGGATACCCTGGAGCAACGTATTGCCATGGAGAATGTCTCCTATTATGCGGCGCCGGGTCAGGAGATGAGTGAGCTGGCATTTTTGCAGGCGGTCCTGCAAGAGGCGGACTGCGACCTTCTGCTCGACGTAAATAATATCTATGTGAATTCAATCAATCATCGCTATGACCCCCTGGAGTTTTTGCGCGGGCTTCCCTCCGAGCGTATGCGTTATGTACATGTAGCCGGGCATTACGATGAGGCGGATGATCTGAAAGTGGATACACACGGTGCTGCAGTGATTGATCCCGTGTGGCAGTTGTTGAACAAAGCCTACGAGATACACGGTGTCATGCCGACCTTGCTGGAGCGCGATTTCAATATCCCACCGCTACCGCAATTGTTTCAGGAAGTGGAACAGATCAAGAGCATTCAGGCCTGTCACCGAGAAGAAGAGAGCTATGTCATCAGTCGCCGATAAGACAGCCAGGTTCCAAGGCTTACAGCGGGCTTTAGCCAATCACCTACGCGCCCCTGATCAAGTTGAGGCGCCAGAGGATATTGAGGACCGGCGAGTTGCCATATATCGGGACCTGATTTACAACAATATCGAATCTTTTATTGCCAGTGGTTTCCCTGTATTACGCAGCCTCTACAGTGATGAGCACTGGCACAAAATGGTGCGTGATTTTGTTCAGCACCACACTTCCAAGAGCCCCTACTTTCTGCAGATTAGTGAGGAGTTTCTCACTTACCTGCAACAGGAGAGGGAACAGCGGGAGGAAGACCCAGCGTTTCTATTGGAGCTGGCTCATTATGAGTGGGTGGAGCTGGCGCTGGATGTGAGTACTGAGGAGATTCCCACCGACCTGGATCGCCAGGGAGATTTATTGACCTCTATTCCGGTGGTGTCACCACTGGTGTGGAGTCTCAGTTACCGTTTCCCGGTGCACCGTATCGGTCCTACCTATCAGCCCCAGGAGCCAGCTGATTCTCCCACCTTCTTGCTGGTCTATCGCGACCTTAGCGATGAAGTCAGCTTTATGGAAATCAATGCAGTAACCGCACGACTATTGCAGTTGGCCTCAGAGGGTGATGTCACAGGGGAGCAGTTGTTGGCACAAATTGCTGCCGAGCTACCGCAAGTCGATAGCGAAGCCCTTTTCGGCTTCGGTATTGAGTTACTCCAGAAATTACTGGATAACGGAGTGATCGCTGGTTTGCGGCCTCTGGCGACAGAGTAGATCGGCCGGGCCTAGGATTTCTGGCGCAATTTACCTTTCTGTGACAGCGTGTGCTTGCCTGAAACTGCGGCATCTTTGATGAATACCAGCTGCTATGCTGCCGAGGGTGGTTTACAGTTTGCGGGGGCGTTAGAATCCTTGACCTTGAAATTTGTTAGAAGAGGAGCAGGGTTTTGCTAGGACGCAGAGATTTATCGCCCTGGTTGATGGCCGCAATACTGGCCATCTCCCCCATGGGCGCTTTGGCGACACAGGACCCATTTGGTGACGCCGCCACTCCCTCAGCCCAGCCTGAGGCGGTAGAGCAGAATGACGTTAGTGGTGAATCCAATGGTTCACTACTGGATGAGTATGGCTTTGACCCCGCGGAAGAATTTGAGAGTGAGGAAGGTGAAGACTTTTCTCTTCGCGATCCCTGGGAGGGATTTAACCGCGCCATATTCAGCTTCAATGACGGTGCGGATCGCTATGTGCTAAAACCGGCGGCTGTGAGTTATCGGCAGATTACCCCGATATTTGTACAGCAAGGTGTAAGCAACTTTTTCAGTAATCTGGCTGAAGTGACCAATACCTTCAATGGTGTGTTACAGGGCAAGTGGGGCCAGGCGGGTAATGACGCCGGTCGTCTGCTAATCAATACCACCATTGGTATTGCCGGTCTTTTTGATGTTGCCAAGCATATGGGCTTGGAGAAAGGTGACGGTGAGGACTTTGGCCAAACTCTAGCGGTTTGGGGGGTACCCTCTGGTCCCTACCTGGTGTTGCCACTGCTAGGGCCCTCGACGGTGCGGGATACGCCAGCTAGAGTGGTGGATTACTACACCAATCCTCTGACCTATGTGGAGCACGATCCCACTCGCTATACGCTTAAGGCTACCGATATTATCCAGAGTCGCGCTAGCCTGCTGAAGGCTGAATCCCTTCTGCAGGGTGATCGCTATATTCTGCTGCGCGACGCCTACCTGCAGCGCCGCGATTTCTTGATTGTGGATGGTGAAGTGGATGTGGATACCGCGACCGAAGCTGCCGAGGCAATCGATCAGGGGGAAGTCGAAGAGTCCAGTGACTACTGAGCAACAGCTAGTTAACCCCCTTTCCAAAAGAGCCTGCCATGGCCGGCCCCAGTAGCCTGTTACTGACCGATGATGAGCGCTCCCGCAATTTCTTGCGTGGAGCGCTTTCGCGTCAAGGGCTTTCAGTTGCTGTAGCTGATAGTGGCCAGCAAGGCATAGAACAATTTACTCCCGAACTGTTTCAGCTGGTTATCGTCGATCTACTCCTGCCCGATATGGATGGGTTGGAGGTACTGCGCAAAATCAAGCTCCGCTCCCCGGCGACGGCGGTTGTAATGATTGCCGAGCAGGGTGAGCTTCACGAAGTATTACAGGCCATGCGTCTGGGGGCCTGCGATTATCTGATCAAACCCATTCAACAGGCTGCATTGATCGATAAAGTAATCTGCCGTATCACCGGCGCGGAAAACCTCGCCCAGCAGAATATTGAGTACCGCAACACCCTGGAGCAGCGCAATAGCGAGCTGCGCGAGCACGTAGAAGTATTGCGCCGTGATCAGGAGGCCGGTCGCTTGCTGCAGCAGCACCTGTTGCCACGCAGTCCCTATTTTTATCCCGGCGGCGTTGAGGCCGCCTACCGCCTGATCCCCTCTCTGTATCTCAGCGGCGATTTTGTCGATTACGGTTTGTTCGGCGAGCGCTTTGTGGCGTTTTATCTGGTGGATGTCTCAGGGCATGGGGTGTCCTCCGCACTGGTTACGGCACTGATCAAAAACAGCGTGATGCATCGCCTGCGTGAGCGCCCTTTGTTTTCCCAACTGGAGTCCCTGGACTCCGACTTGTTGGAAGTTTTGGAGTTGATTAACCGCGAGCTCTTATCCACAGGTATGGGTAAACACGCCAGCATGTTTATCGGTGTGGTAGATACCGCCGCTAGCCAACTGCATTATGCTGTCGCCGGACAGATTCCCATGCCGGCGCTTGCCAGTGCCGCTGGCGCCGACTGGCTGCCGGGCAAGGGGCGGCCCTTGGGCATTTTTGAGCGGGGTGATTGGCAGGTAATGTGTGCCGAGCTGCCCAGCAGTTGGCGGTTGGTGGCCTGCTCCGATGGTGTACTGGAGTTACTCGAAGGCGATTTACTGCAAAAAGAAGAGCGGTTACTAGAGTTGATAAGCGCTACGGGCGGTGAGTTGGGAGTACTGTGTGAGAGCCTGAAAGTGGACACTTTTGGCGCATTACCCGATGACATTACAATTCTTACCCTTGCCCACGTTTAGAGGTGGCATTTCTGCGACTAAATAGTCGAATTTCATGCCCTAGCACTCTTGTCAGTCCCAGCAGTCAGGAGTAAGCTCCGCCCATCCTATGCACAAAAGTGCCGAGGCGGCAAAACCGCCGCAAGCATTTTTGCTCTACCAGTGAACTTTCGCCATCCAGTACACTTTAATCCACTGAGTGTGTTCGGGTGAGCCAGGGGTTGTTATGCAGTCCGGGCAAATTATGGTTGGGGCCCACCAGGGCGTTTACATCATTAAATTGATGGGCGATGTTCGCCTCAACCTATGCACTTCTTTCGATAGTTTTATCGATAATATGTTTGCAAGCAGTGACTTTGCCGGTGTGGCCTTTGACTTACACGGTGCCGAGGGTGTGGATAGCACAACCCTGGGGCTGATGGCCAAGATCGCGATTCGCGCACAGGAGCGTGGCTGCCAGAAGCCCTTGGTATTCCTTGCCGATAGGGGCATTCAACATCTGCTAGATGCGATGGGTTTCGACTCCCTGATGGAAATCAGCGATGAGAAACGTGATTTCTCCGTGGAGACAACTCCGTTGGTCTGTAAAACCCCGGATGAATGTGCTGCTCGGGAGAAGGTATTAGAGGCACACCGGGTGCTGATGAGTATGAACGAGCAAAATGCGGAAACCTTTCGCGATCTGGTCCATACCCTCGAGCTAGAATGTGGCTCCCACAGCAAGTCCTCCGCGCACCTGCACTGAGATTTAACAAACACCCTCCTTCAAAGTTTTAACGCCCCGGCAAAACTTTTCAGCTACTCCGCATGTCTCTAGCTTCCGCCCGTGCGCGGGTAAAGAGTCCGTGGGGAAGGTAAATTAACTCGGAAACCCGGCGGATTAGATGTTCTTCAAAAGCCTCGATCACATCGTCGGAAAAAGCCACCTGCCACATCTGCCGAACCAGCAGGTACTTGTCTCGCTCGCTGAACTGGTCATTGACGGCCTGGGTAAACTCAAACAGGGAAGTGGCTCGCTCCCTTTGCTCTATGGCTTCATCAATAATCTCTGCCGCCGCATGGCTGCTCAGCGCGTAGTGTTGGCAAAGTAGTTCGATCAAAGTGTTACGTTCGCGCGGGTCTAGCTTTTGATCCACAGTAGCCACCTCAACCAGTAAGGCGGCACTAATCATTCGCACGTCTTTTTCATCGTGCATTTCAACATCGGCACTGTTGCCAATCTGTTCAAACAGCTTACGGATTTGTTGCAGCATCAGTTTCCCGGCGTCCCATCACTTGGCTCTGCAGCAGCATTTCGAGCCGCTCCTGGTCTTTGACAAAATTACGGATACCCTCGGCGAGCTTTTCTGTGGCCACGGCATCACTGTTGAGTTGGTAGCGGAATGCTGCTTCGCAGAGTCGCCCCTCAGGGCGTGGCAGCGGTTCGTTGACCGTGGGAAGCCCACCAACCAATAAACCCTCACTCTCTTCCAGAGACTGGAGCAGCTGAGGGCTGATGGTTAAGCGATCGCATCCGGCCAGCGCTTCGATCTCCTCCGTGTTGCGGAAGCTGGCGCCCATCACAATGGTGGAGTAGTCGCGCGACTTATAATAATGATAGATATTGCGTACCGACAGTACACCGGGATCCTCTTCACCGCTAAAGGCTTTGCGGTCCCCATTGGCTAGATGCCAGTCGAGGATGCGGCCCACAAAGGGAGAGATCAGTGTTACTCCAGCTTCGGCGCAGGCAATCGCTTGGCTCAAACAGAACAGCAGGGTGAGGTTGCAGTGAATGCCCTCCCGTTCCAGTATTTCTGCTGCTGCTATTCCCTCCCAGGTGGCGGCGACTTTAATTAGTACTCGCTCCCGGGCTACGCCTTCGCGCTCGTATAGGGCCACAAGGTGTCTGGCGTAATCAATAGTGGCGCGGGTATCGAAAGACAGGCGCGCGTCCACCTCGGTAGAGACTACCCCAGGGATCAATTGCAATATTTCACTACCGATACTGACAGCCAGCTTGATTGCAGCCAGCCGCGCTGTTTCAGAGGAATTGGCGCCACTGTGGTGGTGAGTTGCCCAGTCCAGTGACTCTTGGATCAGGCCCTTGTATTGAGGCAGCTGGGCAGCCTTAAAGAGTAAAGAGGGATTGGTGGTGGCATCCTGGGGGCGATAGCGGCGTATGGCATCAATATCGCCAGTATCTGCTACCACCTGGCTGCGCTGTTTGAGTTGATCCAGTTTATTCATCGCGATTCCCTCGATAGTATTTGGCTTCCCTTCCTATGAAATACTGGCCTTCCAAGTTAAGCCGCTTGGGTGACCAGTGACAAAGCTTGTTCCACAACCTCAGGCCCTGCCCCTTTCTTGTGAGCATTTTCACTCAGATGACGACGGAAACGGCGTGCCCCGGGCAGGCCCTGAAAGAGCCCGAGCATATGCCGGGTAATATGGTTGAGGCGTTGACCACTTGCCAGTTCTCGCTCGATATAGGGCAACATCTGCTCGACCACTTGCGCGGCATCGGGTCCTTCATTTTCTCCAAACAACACACTGTCCACCTGCGAAAGAAGCGCTGGGGTCTGATAGGCGGCGCGACCGAGCATAACACCATCTACCCGCTGCAAATGTTGCTGGCATTCTTCCAGAGAATTAATGCCACCGTTAATGATGACTTGCAGCTGTGGGTAATCCTTTTTCAGCTGGTAAACCATATCGTAGTTAAGCGGTGGGATTTCGCGGTTTTCCTTTGGGCTGAGGCCCTGCAGCCAGGCTTTGCGGGCATGGACGATAAATGTCTCTGTGCCGATGGCTGCCTGTGCCTCCACAAAACGGGTCAGGCCAGGGTAGTCTTCCATATTGTCTATACCGATACGGTGTTTGACTGTGACCGGAATAGACACTGCGTCACGCATCGCAGATAAGCCGGCAGCTACAACATCTGGTTCCGCCATCAGACAGGCGCCAAAACGTCCAGACTGAACCCGGTCACTGGGGCAGCCGCAGTTGAGGTTGATTTCCGCATACCCCCACTCCTCGGCAATTCGTGCGCACTCCGCCAGTTCGCGCGGGTCGCTACCGCCGAGCTGCAGGGCGACAGGTTGTTCGGCAGCGTCAAATTGTAGGTGGCGCTGGCGATCCCCGTGCAAAATTGCCCCAGTGGTCACCATTTCGCTATAAAGGCGAGCGCGTTTACTCAGTAGGCGCCACATATAGCGGCAATGGCGGTCACTCCAATCGAGTAGTGGCGCGGTGCAAAAGCGGTGGGGACTGTAATCAGACATAAACTACGATGTAAAAAACTAATAAAAACAGAGTAGCCCGCCATTATATGGGATGTAAAACATAGACCCTATGTGGAAGTGCATGTAAATGAAGATAAATTTACCCCCTGCAAGCCCTCAATCTGAACTCCCTGGACATTTGCTACATTCAAACACTTGACTGGTTGCATAGAGAGACTGGCAGCTGCCCTGATGCGCAATTACACTTTATTCCTGCTATCCTCACGGCTAGGTAGTACAAAGTTCTTTCTGTTTAAATACCTCTGATAGAAACTCGACAAATGCGCTGACTTTAGCAATCTTGATTCGATTTTGTGGGTACAGTGCATAGATACCAATTCTTTCCATGTTCCAGTTTGGTAATAGATTTACAAGAGTGCCTTGTCTAATTTCCGTGTGGCACATGTAGTCTGGCAGAACTGCGATACCGCATGAATCCAATGTGGCTTGCTTAATGATGGAGAAGTCATCCGAAGAGAAGGTTGGATTTATGTTAATTTCAAATACCTTTTTCCCGTTCTGCAAAATTATTTTAGGAGCCTTCTGCATGGCGTTCATAAACAGCCATTGATGCCCCTCCAAGTCTTTAGTTCTCGTAGGTGTTCCATATTCTTTAAGATAAGCTGGACTGGCATAGATTTTTCGGCATGCGTGCCCAAGAGGTTTTGCGACCAGCCTGGAGTCATCCAATTGCCCAATTCGAATCACCACATCAAAGCCCTCTTCGATCAAATCGACTCTGTGATTAACCAAGCTCAGGCTCATTTGTATTTCAGGGTAAAGATGCAAAAATTTTGCTAGCGTGGGTTTTAGGATTTGCTGGCCAATAGTAATTGATGCCCCTACCTTAATGAGGCCTCGATTGACCTGCAGGATTTCTGATACTTCCGCTTCGGCCAGCATTATCTCTTCTTCAATACGCTTACAGTGACTTAAATACTTCCTACCAGCCTCCGTTAAGGTTTGAGAGCGAGTGGACCGCTCCAGGAGCCTGACTGATAGCTGATCTTCCAGGCGTGCGACTTTCCTACTTACGTTGGCTTTTGGTATGCCCAGTCGGTCTGCGGCTTGGGTAAAACTGCCAGTTTCCACTACGGCTAAAAACACCATCATATCGTTGAGGTCTTGGTTCATAGAAATCAACTGTTGTTAAAAATGAGATAGTTATATTCTAATTTTTGTATATATCAAACAATAAGTTGTACCTAAGATACCTCCATCGCTTACATATTTTGGAGGCACATCATGAAAATCCTCAAACGTGACTCACTACCACTTGGCGGTTTTGCTGGGCTTACCGAGCACAGGTTGGTCATGGATAGCCAGGTATTCGGTCCGCATAAACATCCACATACCTCTGAAGGGCTCGATAATTTTGTTTATCTGGCCGATGCCCGCTTCAATCCGAAAGGCGAAACAGGCATGCACCCTCACCGTGAGATAGATGTGATTTCGGTCATGGTGGATGGACGAATACAACATGAGGGCTCTTTAGAGCATGGCAAAGGTTTAGATAAAGGAGGAGTACAAGTCCAGCGGGCTGGAGGCCAGGGGTTTACACATAACGAGATGAACCCGGATTGCAAAAAAAATCGAATGATCCAGCTATGGGCCTTACCACCTGTCTCTGGTCAAGCCGCAGGCTACAAGTACTACAGGCCAGGCCAAAATAAGGTCACCCGAGTTTATGGGGGGCGCGATGATCAAACAGTCACCTTTGATAACAGTACGATTATCGAGATCGCCAATTTAAATGCAGACGAGCAAATTTCATTTAATGGCGAGACTCTGGTTTACCTAACTAATGGCTGGGGAATCTTTTCTGAAGCTGAGCAAAAAGAAAGTGTGAAGGATGGAGATTTAATTAGGAGTCATAGCGGTAAGTTAATTGCAGATGTTAATACAAGTGCAATTGTTATTAGAAAGTTAAATCATTAAATAGGTAGGTAACACCGTGAATAAGTTTTCAGAAACCTTAACTAAAGACAATTCTGTGTTGGCGTTAATTGATCATCAAACGGGACTATTGGTGAGTTGTCGGGATCTGGACCCTCATCTGATGACGGAGAACATAAAGGGATTGGCAAATCTTGCGAAGGCAGTAAATTTACCCACTGTTGTTACTGCGAGTATGCCTGAGGGGCCAAATGGCCCTATTATGCCTGAGATAACAAACATCTTGGGCAATGAAATTATTGAGCGTGAAGGTGAGATAAACGCGTGGAAAAGCCTGGAGTTTAAGCGAGCTATTGAAGCAACCGGGCGTAAAAAAATAATTATGGCTGGCATCGTTACGGATGTCTGTTTGATGTTTCCCGCTATCTCTGCTGTAGCCGAAGGGTATGATGTATATGCCGTAGTGGATGCTTCAGGTACTTGGAATAGTACAGTGACACAGGCTGCTATGCATCGTATGACGCAGGCGGGTGTGAAAGTTGCTACCTGGTCATCCGTGTTGGCAGAAATGATGGATGATTGGCGAAGTGATCACGACACGGAACTTGGGGGCATATTAGCTCAACACACGACCTACCGATGGGTATATAACAGCTACCTTACTGCAGCAAACCAAAAGTAATTTAGAGCCCCTCTCATTTGTACGGGAGGGGCGGGAGTATGCCTATGGTTCATCACAACAAACATTTTGCGCCACTAATTACTTTTTTGTCCTTGATTCCTTTGGTTTATTTTATCCCTGACAGTTTAGCCTTAATCTTGCCAGATCATAAATTGCTCCAGGTAATTACTGCGGTGGCTATTATAGTACCGATTATTAGCTATTTGATTCTGCCGTTAGCTTTCTACTCGGTTAGGCATATTTATGGTGAAAATGTGGAGAGATAATTCATTGTTTGGGGGCAGTTCTTCAGATTGTTATTCAGATTACTTGCGCTCAGGTGGTTAAACTGCTCTTCAAAATGTATTTAAATGTTTCGCTCTCTTTCGGAGGAGCTATCTTCTGATTTGGTTGGAGTGTTTTTTGTAGTAATCGGTTGGCCAGCCTGGAAGGTAGGCTCCAGTTTTTTCAGTATCTTGCGTGCGGTGGCGCGGTAGCTGGTAAGCTTGCCGCCGGCTACCGCGAGAATACGAGGATTGCGCTCATTATCACAGCAAATCATGGATTCCCGCGAGCGGGCGAAAGGACTTTTTTCCGCTTCCGGTAGAACCCGCAATCCAGCATAGCTATCACATATATCCTCCACCTGTAGGCTGCGTGTCTGGGAAAAATACTGCTGTACTGTACGTAGCAAATAGGCCTCCTCTTCCATGGTGGGAACCACTTCCCGTGGATCGCCGAAGAAGGGGCGCTCTGTGGTGCCAACTAAGGTTTTGTCTTGCCAGGACATTACGAAGACCGCTCGATGATCCTCAGCTTCCACATAGAAGATCTTATTGCCGAGCGACAGTGGCAACAATATGTGGGTGCCAGCGACAAGGTCTATAGGAGGTAGGGTCAAAGAGGGAGAACAGCGCGTGTTGGTGGTCGCTACCCAGGGGCCGCTGCAATTAACCAGGGCACGGGTGTGTAGAGTATTGAGTTTGCCGTCGGCCACGTAATCAACCCGCACCCCCTCCTCGGTAACTTCCGCCCCGACTAAACTGCCGGGACAGATAATTTGCGCACCATGCGCAATTGCTGAAGCGACTACATCACGGGTTAGGGCGGCATCGTCTGTTTGCGCATCGTAATAGCGAAATACTGCGAGTAGATCCTCCTGCTTGAGGCCAGGTAGGGTATCCCATTCGGATTTGGGTAAAGCGCGAAAGCGCGAGGCCTCACTGCCGATACCGGAGAGGAGCGCGTAAAGGCTAAGCCCCAGTCTGACCATCCATGGTGGACGCTTGCTGTCACGGTAAATAGGAATATAAAAGGGCACCATACGCACCAACTGCGGCTTATTTTCCAGCAACCAGTGACGTTCGCGCAGGCACTCATAGACAAGTCGGAATTGACCGCTCTCGAGGTAGCGCAGGCCCCCATGGATAAGCTTGGATGAGCGTGAGGAGGTGGCTGCGGCGATACCGAGCTGTTCCAGAATCACGACCGAATGCCGTTCCTTGGCCAGAGCCTCTGCGGTGCCTGCGCCAAGAATTCCCGCACCAACTACCAGTACATCAAAATCCGTAGACATCACTCGCTTCCCAGGAGCGCATTAATAGTGGCAGGTTGCCGGTGAGGATATGGTGCGCCCCCCGCTTTCGCCAGAGTACAGCTTCTTCGGCAGAGTTAATTTCATAGACAACCCACTGCCAGGGGCCAGGGGGTAATTCTTCGCAATCGACGAAGCTGTCGCGAATCAGCAGAAACTCCGGGGCGAGAGTGACAATATCGGCAGACAGGCAACGTGGAACGCTGTTGATTTGCAAGGCCACCCTATGCCAGCCCATGCTGCGTGCGGCCCGAAGACTGCGACAGTCTTTTGTGAGCAGCGCGAAGGACTCGCGTTCGTTACGCATTAACTCCATGAGCTTCTTTACCGCGGCTGTAAAACCCATGTTGGTGATATTGGCTGCGGAGATGCCTACAAACCAATCCAGATGCCGGTGACAGCTGGCCCAGTCCACCAATTTTATAAAGGAATCGATAGGCAAGCGGTTGAGTTGGGAGTCCCTTAGATCGTGGAAGAAATGTTGACGCTTATCACTTGGCATAGGCAGTGTATCGCTATGGTAGCACCAGGGAGTGCCATTCAAGCTAAAGCGGACATCGCACTGAATGGCGCAGGCGCCCAGATTATGGGCCGCCTCGAAGGCGGCGATGGTATTCTCCGGGTGGCGGGTTTTGTCGCCTCGGTGCGCGATTAGCATGTGAGTCAAATCCGGAAAGCAGGCGTTATTGTCGAGTGGATATAGGCGCTTAGGCGCTCTGTAACCCAAGGGTCAAATGACCCAGGCTGGAATTGGGTCTTACAGGAAAAATAGACCCTGGAGAGGTTGTTGCAAGTAGAGTTAGGCGGAAATTTCGATGCTCAGGTGCATTCCTCAAGAGTAGGGAATAGCCAGCTAAACTTAAGGTGTGCCCTTTAGATGTCTGTGCAGCTGTGGCATAACTGCGCTGTTAAAGAGGTATATAGCCCCCGTGAGTAGTAAAAGACGTATTCTGCTTTTGGTAATTTCCACCACTGTGCTAGCGTTAGCGGAGCAGGTACAGTCTGCAGGACAGACTGCCCAGGCGACTTCACAGATAGTGCTGAGTTTTACACCTCAGGTGCAGTGGCGTTATGAGCGAAGCAGGGAGTCGGTAAGGTTTTGTCTTCGCAATATGCCGGCCAAACATTTTCGTTTAACAAGCGAAGCTCTGCTGTCTTCCTCTGAGCAGCGTGTATATTATTTAGGTGTTAATAAGTGCCTGGAAACAAAGTCCATTGAGAACTTTTCGGGAGTGATGATTTCAGCGGAGTAATCATTTCAAGAACAAATCGTTTTTGAATGACTGGCTCGGAGTTAATTCTTTTGTATGGGGGTGAGTTTCTGTAGGTCTCCCTGAGTTAGAACAGAAATATGGGAAGAGTACTATATACAGCCATATAAATTCGATGAATACAGTCTTTAAAATAATGGTTAATTTAGGTGGATATTAGAGCGATGAAAAAAATACTGCTCTCTTTCTTGTTGCTACTAGGGCAGCCCGCACTGGCAGCCATGTCCCTGGATAAAATAATTTTTTATCTTGATGATGCTCCCAATGCGCGTGATGACGTGGTTATCACTAATCCGGATAAAGAGACCCTGTATGTACAGACAGAAATATTTCGGGTAGATAACCCCGGGCTAGATAACGAAGAGCGCATTCGAGTGATTAACCCGGATGAATTCAGGTTGTTGGTGAGCCCGGCCAAGGCCATATTGGCGCCAGGAGAGAGGAAACGTTTTCGTCTAATGGCGTTGGATAGAGATTTAAAGGAAGAGAAGGTCTACCGGGTTACCTTCAAGCCAGTAGTTGGGGAGGTCAAGTCGGAGCAAACCGCACTGAAAATTCTTGTGGCCTACCAGGCGTTAGTATTTGTGCAACCTGAAGATGGAAGTTACCAGCTGGAGTTACAGGCTGACGGAAGTCAAGGCTACTTAAAGAACATCGGAAATATCAATGTTGAAGTGGTTGAGGCCCGCCATTGCCCAAGCGAGGGTGAATGTCAAAAGCTTGATATTTCAGGTCGTTTGTATGCTGGAACAAGCCTGACGTTAGAGGACCTTCCCACCGAAGGGGAACTAGAGCTCTTTTTAAGAGGACGTGATAGCGAGCGAGTGCGGCTTCCTTTGGGCAGTTAAGGGTCAGTTAGCTAAGATTTTTACTGACTAGGTGATATAGAATAAATACGATAAGGGGATATCTAAGACCTGGTTTGGTATCCCTCTTATAATATCGAAAGTTTATACCTGATTTACAGCATTGAAATTTTTTCAGTTTAAAGAAAAAGTCCATTTTTGTTTTATGCTTGGGGTTTAATCTAAACCAATCGTTCAAACTCTAAATGTACTGCTTGTATAGGGTATAGCTAAGCGGAAGTTCTCATTAATCATGGCTATTAGTATTAGTATTGGCTACTGGCTAGTAACTGTCACGGTAAGGACGTCTGTATATTTGGATTCTGTTGCACGTTCCCAGTAAGGAGATGGTACTCTAATAGTAATTCTGGTATTGTCGCCAAGGCATCCCCCTGGGGTTGTGCGAGCATAAATACCGGGAATATGCCCGGATGCGTTGAGGTTTGTGAGCGCTCTCCCCTGTGCATTATTAGAAAAGCTGGCCATATAGGGCAATTCTTCTCTTATGCCGGTGAGCATAAACATTTCTTCTTGGAGGCTAGTGGTAATGCGCCCGCTATTACCAGCGATGATGCCGCTGCTACTGGAAAGGGAGATGGCGTAATGGCTAAAGCCGTTGCCAACAACGCAAAAATCTTCATGACCAACTATATCCTGTCCCGGTGAGATTCCTGTATCACTAAGAAATATATTGTCGAGTTGCAGGATCTTGATTGTTGGTTCAATTGTTAGTTCTATGGAAAAATTAATTTCCTCAGCTTTGCCTGATTCCTCTTGAATAGCCTGCAGTTGAAAATTCCCTCGGTAACTGCTGGAGGTGAAGTTTCTATTCCCAACTAACTTTACTTTAAGGTCAGCATTGAAATCGCTTATGCTGCCGGGTATGTCCTGATAAGTTTTACCAGGGCGAAAAGTAAAGTATTTACGATGAGGGGCAGATAAAGCTAAAGATAAATCTACGGTATCACCATTATCGGCGTATAACCTATAATAACCCTCATGCTCTGGCTGAATCTCCAGTGAAAAAGGTGAGGCTGCCCCGAGTTCCTGGCTGAGGAATGTGAAGCTAATATTCTGCTGTTGTGCTTGGTTGTTGATCGTGTGCCATCCAGAGAGATTGCAGATGCGCAGGTAAGTGTCACCTTGGCAGCTGGCAAGGCTGCTATTTGGCAGATAGAGAAGAAAAATTAGTATAAGAAAATTTTTAATAAACTTTCTTGATTTTTTATTGGGTGTCATTTGTTTTAGCAGTCTGTGAGATTTGACAGTTGGCTGAACTTTCATCAATAACCCCGAGGTTTAACCAGTCTTCACTGGACTCCACAACCTCAACTTTGGCATTACAATCAAGCCAGGTGACTTCGAGATGTGAAGGGGGCTCGTCAGAAAGAGGTATTTCCAATTGAAAAACACCAAAGCTATCTGTGAGTGTTGACTCTCCTTCAATGGAAACTAACACATTGTCTAAGCCCTGCCCCTTAGCCATAACTCGACCTATGGTCAGATAGACAGGTTGAATCTTGTAAGTAGCGGTGGTCACACTGCCAGGATAAAGCGTCACTTGATCCGTGTTTTCACGGTAGTGAAAGAAACCATCCCCTAGTGGGCGAAGTGATATATTGTAGCTTTGAAATGGACGAAGATTAATCACGGACTTTTTCTCGCCTTTCGCATAGCCATGGCGGTTACCGTCGATTAATACTTCAAAGTTTTCCCGTTGGCTGCCTTCTATATCTACAATGATGGCACTTTCCAGTGAGTGTTCGCCGCCCCATGCCATATGGTCCTTTGTGGCAATGATATTGGTGTTAAAACTGCCAATATAATTTGTAGAGCGGCTATTGTTAACGTCACTATGACTAATGGTGGAGCTGATAAAACCATAATGACCGGAAAGTCGGCTATAACTTCTTAAATAGTAATCTTCCGGTGTTGCTTCTATAGTGAAATCCTGATTTACCTCTGCTGCCCAGCGGTCGGCATCACGCCAGCGGGAGTTGACTTCGAAATATTGGTTATTACCGGAACTTTGCTGGTTTTCTCCACGAAAACTGATTGAATTCTGCCAATTTTTATTATTATGAAGAAGCTCAATACTCAGCAGCGTAAATTTTTCACCGTCAGCATCACTGTAAGATAGATTTGCCGTGGCCTGCCACTTTCTTCCGCGAAATATATTCCTGCGATATTCCAAAGTTCTTAGCTCTTGGGCTTCACTAAGTTGATTGTCCAAAGAGAGTGAATCGGTATAACTTCTGGGAGAGCGGTCGCGCTTACTACGCCTTATACTCAGGTTACCTCCAAAGAGTGGGGCCCTCAGGCTAATATTATTTTGAGATAGTCTATTGCTTAGCAGGGTGTATCTATCGGGCTTTAAATCAATTCTCTGTTCATCAATCTTGATCCGATAGGCGCTCAACATTGCATAAGGTGTTTTTATCAGAGCCTGTAATTTATAGGCATCAATACCATTAGACTCTTTAGCAAATGAGGGAGAGAGTTCTAGATATGAGCTTACCCAACGGCCGCCAACTTCCATAAATTGCTGATCTTCGGTGGCTGCTAGTGTAGAGAAAACGCCAAAGTTTTTTGAAAGGCGGCGGGCAATATATCCTTGCAGTAACTCTTGTTGATAATGATTTGGCATTCCGGAGGATATTTCAGGTTTTACTGGCATTCCTGCCTGCAGGCTCCAGCGCCACTCACCTGGTGCGGGCAGTTGTGAATCCTTGGTAAAAAATTCAGTGGTATTATTAATTAATCTGCCAGATTCGTCGTAAATACGAATTTCTATATTGTAAGCACCATGCGGTAAAGTAGTAGTATCCAGTAAGTGATTGCCAGCCTCCATTAAATTGGCATGAATCATACGGCCATCTCGGTAAAGTTCCACCCGGCCACGCACAGGCATGTTTATTTCTAAAAGGGCGGAATGTTGATAGCCGATGTCTGTGCGGCTGTATTGAGAGTCACGGAGCTCTAATCCGTAGAGACGGTGTAATGATTGGAAAGTACTAAAATTTCCTTTTGGTTGCAGTAATCCCAGGCTATAGGCTTTTCCGCGGAAGTCCCTTTCCCAATGCAGACTGCTGACACGGGTACCAATTTCGTTGGCTGTGTACCAATCCCCATAAATAGCGCTCTCACCAAATCCAATAATGGTGGTAGCAGCTAAAGTAGTTTGTGTGTTGCTGTCTACTTCATCGCTTTGTACTCCTGACCAGGAACCACTGATATTTTGCACAATAGAAAAACTATTGCTGGCTGGGGGCAAGTATCGTTCGATCGGGGCTTCTTGTTGAGGAAGTAATTCTGGTGAGAAAAATACATCCAGTCGATACCTCTCCTCGTCATAGATTATTGCGAAGTATTCTGGATTTATAAATCCACAATCTGTTTGGGATTTATCCCGACAAACTCGATCACTATTTTTGTCAAGTGAATCCTGTAATGAAAGCAGCAGGCGCTCGGGGTTAAGGCTAACAGGGAGAAGCTTGATAGCCTCCTCAGGTTCTACAAAGCGCACGGATTCAGGCTCGGCAATAATTAGCGCCGAGCCCAAACTGCGCCCGCCATAGTACAGGTCTGCCACAATCCTTTGGGGCTTGGTTAGATCTGAAAAACCCGCAGGTACATCTGTGGTTACGAGATGCATTGGTTCTGTTGACACTGCAGTTGTATGCCAGAACCATAGCGGTAAGAGCATCCAAGGAAACTTCCCGACGTTGCTTTTATTTACCATTACCATAGGGAGGTTGTTCCCTGGACAAAATTACATTTTATTATTTGTATTGGTTATTCTGACGTAACTGTGACGGTCAAAACATCGGTATATATGGTGCCGCTTAAAACATCGGGCTTTTCCCAGTTTGCATTTGGAATTAATACTTCAAAGGTGGAGTTATCTGGAGCTCCATTACAGTTGCCAGGATTCTGGAGGATTTGTCCGTTCAGGGCTACACCTTCATTTGTTGGAGAGAAATTTCCTCCCGAAACATTTCTAAAGCTAACTTGGTAGGGGATATCCGTGGAGCCATTGCTCAGTATGTATGCACCGTCTCCATTGAGGCTGTCAAATTGAATTTCGAAGTTTATGAATCCAATGCCTCGAATACAAAAATCCACCCAACCCTCGGCATCAGTATTTGGTGTGGGGTCTTCAAAGGTAAGGTTTTCGAGGCCATTTATATCAATCGATTCATTAAACTTTAGCATTATTTCTGTATTGGCCTGATCAGTTGCTGCTATGGCAAATTGTGCCCCAGCAGTGGAAATAGCAGCCATCGCCACGGGGATGACATAACTTCTTAACATGTGCTTCATTATTGATGTCCTTTTGTTAAGTGTGAGCAGAGAAGGGTATAGTTGAGCTTGCGGCTAAAAGAATAGGGAAAATTTCCCATTGGGTCGGTAGAAAATAGTGATAATTTCTTATTTGTGGATAAATGGTGCGCCTTAATTGTCGTAATATTTGTTTGGCTGGATTTGTGGAGTTTTCAGGATTTTTAAAATGCCGTTTTATATGGAGCAAGAGTTCTTATTCGGCGCCTATTGAATTTTAGAGGGGTGTTAGCGGAATGATTACCATAGAGGCGCTAATACGGGATATGTGTAAGAGTTTTGAAGGATTAGCACCAGCTAATGGAGTTTTTTGGGTTTGCGTAATTATTTTATTTAATACTAAAGTTGTTTTGCAAAGCTGGCGGTCAGTAAGAAGTTGTAAAAATTATTATTGGCTACTGACCGTAATTGTCAATACATCGGTATATACAGGTTCCCCAGCCAGCTCCCAATCTGAGGGGGCAACTGAGATAGATACTCTGGCGTTATCACTAGTACAAGCTTCATCTGACTGTCTAGTAAATGACCCCGCGATATCACCCTGACTATTAGGGCTGTTGAACGTGTTGCTGTTTAACGTATTACTGAAACCGACCGAATAGGTAATGTTTTCATTAACACCTCTAAGGGAAAAAGGCTGAAGCCCAGTTCCACCCGTACTTCCATTGCTGCTAGATAGATTTACGGTATAGCGGTCAAATCCAATGCCGCCAATACAGAAATCTTCCTGTCCTTCAATCGCCTGGCCGAAGGAAATACCCGAGTTACTGAGGTTAATATCCCCCAAGTTTCGAATTGAAATACGGGGCTCTACCTGCAAAACAATATCAAATTCTACTGTTTCGCTATCAACCAGAAAAATAAGGAAGTACTGCTCTAGGATGACTTGAAAACTACCGCTATAGCGATTGGAGGAGGGCGTTTTCGTATCGTCAATTTCCAAGGTTAAGGACGCGTTGACATCATTGCTACTACCATTAAAGGGGCCAGCGAGATTGTTCAGTGTGAGTAGCTGTGCATCACTATTGCTGGGGTTTAAAGTAAAGGAGATATCCAAAGTGTCGCCATTGTTGGCAGTTAGAGAGTAAGTGCTACCACTTAAAGGAGTGAGTTCCGCGTAGTAAGCTAGGGAGCGGCCACTGAATGCGCTGCGACTGCGCAAGGTGAAGGGAACTTCTTGGCTATTGGACTGGTAATTTAGGGTGTGTGTGCTGCCCAGATTACAGGTGCGCAAGCTGTCATTGCTGGAGCAGCTTTGTGCCTTGGCCGGATTATGACAATGTAAAAAAAGAACACCCAGCCAAAGGAGTTTCCCAATTAAGTGTTTAATGCTGTGCACTGGTCAACCTCGCAGTAGTTTCGATATGGCAGTTGGCCTTGGATTGTTCAATGCTGCCTAGATTCAACCAGCTATCCCCAGAAGACAGAATATTTATGGGAGCCTGACAGTGATCCCAAGTTAATGCTTGAGTAAGCAGGTTATTCTTGTTGGTATTTATGCTTAGTTGGAAAACGCCGTACCGATCGGTGGTGGTACTGTGCTCACCGATAAATAATGGGGTGTTAGGCAACCCCTCACCCATATCGGTTAGACGCCCCAAAATAAGCAACTGTTGCTCTATCTGATAAGTTGTGGAATTAACATTACCGGGATATAGGGTGAAGGTTTTACTCTGTTCGCGGTAATCAAAGAAACCATTATCCAATGGGCGCAGGGACAGGTCATAACTCTGAAATGCAGGCAAGTTGATTACAGACCTATCACCGCCTTTGGCATAGCCGCGCCGGTTGCCATCAACTAATACTTCAAAATTCTGTTGGTCGCTGCCATCGATTTCAATAACTACAGCACTTTCTAGTGCGCGTTCACCACCCCAGGCGAAGGTATTTTCTGCAACAATTAGGTTGGTACTGAAGCCACCCAGATAATTGAAAGCCTTGCTATGGTTAACGTTATTAAAGCTGAGAGTGCTGTTTAAATATCCGAAGTGGCCGGCGAGATGGCTGCTGCTCTCAAGATAACGGCCATGCCTGCTTTTTTCTGCAGTGATTTGTTGCTCAAATTCCGCTGCCCATAGGTCCCTATCGTGCCAGTGACTCTCCAGGAGCAAGCGCTGTTCGTGATCTCTGTGATTACTGCGCTCACTGTTTAGATTGGCGCTGTGCTGCCAGTGTTTGGCGCGGCGTCGGAATTCTATCTCCAGGCCGGTATACTGCTGCCCGTCGGCCTTATGGTGTGAGAAAGTGGCACTGCCCAGCCACTTAGAACTTTGTAAGAAGTTGCGTTTGAAGGATAGGCTGGTGAGCTTACTCGCATTATCTAATTTGTCGACTTGCTCTCCGGGCAACAAGCGATATCCACTGTCCCGCTCACGCAAGCGCAGAGAGAGTTGCCCTCCCAGCAGGTTACTCTGTAGAGCCAGGCTGCGCTGGGAGTAACCTAGTGGTAGCAGTTGCAGACCCTTGGTTTGATCAAAATCGGCAGCGTCATCCAGCCTAGTATCAATGGCACTCAGTGTGGCGAATGGGGTTTTCAACAGCGCCTGAAGCCTGTGACCACTGCGCCCATCCTTGTTAGTCACTATGCTCGGCGAAACTTCGAAGAAGCCACCTATCCAGCGGGCGCCAATCTCGAAAAGTTGTTGCTCACGGGTTGAGGCTGCCGAGGCAAAGAACCCCAGATTGCCACTTAAGCGTCGAGCTATAGATCCCTGAACCAGCACATTCTGGTAGCGCTCGGGTAGCGTCTGATAGTTACTGTAGTTGTGCGCGGGCTGCCCGGCATAAAAATTCCAGGACCATTCCCCAGGGGCCGGTAGCAGGGAGTCTTTGGTAAAGAACTCTGAGTGGCTGTGCAGCGAACGCCCCATTTCATCAAAAGTACGCACCTCAATTTCGTAGTAACCATGCGGCAGGGTGCTGGTATTTAGCAATCGGTTACCGGCCTCCAGCATTTCTGTGTGGATCAGCCGCTGATCCCGGTAAATTTCCACACGCCCGCGTACCGGCATATTGATTTCCAGTGGGCTGCCCTGCCGATATTTAATGCCTGTACGGCTGAGCTGGGAGCTGCGCATCTCCACCCCATACAGGCTGCTGTGGTTGCTGAAATAGTGCCAGCCTCCTTGGGGTTGTAGTAAGCCAATCGAATAGGCTTTTCCACGATAATCCCTGGACCAGTGTAGGGCGCTAATCTGATTGTGCTGCGCAGTGGCAGCCGACCACTGGGCATGTAGGGCGCTCTCGCCAAAGCTGATAATGGTGTTGCCATTCAAAGTGGCGTTATGACTGTTTTCACCGAGATTACTCTCCACACCACTCCAGGCGCCACTGAGGTTTTGAACAATGGAAAATTCACTGGTGGAGGCCGGGAGATAGGGGTCGCTGATGGCGGCTTCTTGTGGCAGTAACTTTGCGGAGAAAAATAAATCGAGCCGATAGCGGTTTTCATCGTAGATGACCGCCACCTGCTCAGGCACTAGATAGCCACATTTTCGCTGCCAGCTTGAACGACAGAGATACTGTGAATTTCTGGGCAAAGGCTCGGCCAGCGCCGTTATTACGGTCTCTCTATCTAATAATTCAGGTAGAAGAGGGAGCAATTGCTCTGGCTCGTCGAATTGGATATGGGTGGGGTCAACAGTCATTGGCGCTGCGCCTATTTGGCGGCCGCCATAGTAGAGGTCTACCAATAACTGCTGTGGTTCGGTCAGTGAATCAAACCCTTCCGGTGCAGAGGTCTCCAGCAGAAAAGTGGCTGCTGTTGTTGCAAAGCTATCGGCGTGAATGGCCTGCGCCAGACAAAATGCCAGCGCATGCCATTGGTTAAGACGTCCTGCCATAAACTGCGATGGGTTTGGCTGGAAATCCTATCCGGCCACGCCACAAAATTATTCTGAGGCTACAGTGATCAGCAGCGTATCGGTGTAGCTGGTGCCATCCAGCACATCGTTGGTCTGCCAGGCGCTATTGGCAACAGTGATTTGGAATCTGGCATTGTCGGAACCACTGCAAGAAGCGGCGTTACGATCTAGTCCAGTTAGTGGCTCACCCTCATTAACCACAGTAAAGGGACCGTTAGTGCTGTTGTCGAAGCCGACGCTGTAGGGAACGTCTAGGCCGTTGCCGGAGAGGCTGAAAGCCGTATCGTTATTGCCATCATTGCTTTCAAAGGTAATGCTAAAGGTGGGAAAACCAAAACCGCCGATACAAAAGGCATCACTGGCAACGGCATCGGTCCCCAGGGCAGGGTCGGTAATTGTGATATCGCCGACATCGGCAATTACAATGCTCGGGTTAAAGGTAAGGGTGATATCACTACTGGCACTATTGGTGGCTGCCATGGTGGCGGCCGAAGCGCTGAAAAGCATGCCTGCTGCGAGAGCAGAGGCCAGTGAACGAACTACATTTTTGTGCATGGCGTATCTTCCTGAGCCGTTGGTTATCGTTCTGTGAAAAGCCGCTCGCGAAGATCCTGCACTTGTCAGGGGTAATGCGTTAGTCAAGCTATTCCATCTTTATGGCGGGGATCATACTTTTTTTGTGATTCAAGTCACGTCATTTACGGGTAATTTTCGATTTATGGCGCCTAAAAGATCTTATTAGCGACCAGCTTGTATCTGTGCCCGACGCGCGGCCAGCGCTATAATCCCGCGCCTTTAGAGTCCTTTATTTATCTTCAACCAGGTTTGTCATGACCGTAAGAACCCGAATCGCACCGTCTCCAACCGGTGATCCCCACGTTGGTACCGCCTATATCGCCCTGTTTAATCAGTGTTTTGCCCGCGCCCAGGGCGGCCAGTTTGTGTTGCGTATCGAAGATACTGACCAGCAGCGCAGCACCCCGGAATCCGAGCAGGCGATTCTCGATAGCCTGCGTTGGCTCGGATTGGACTGGCAGGAAGGTCCAGACGTAGGTGGCCCCCACGGCCCCTATCGGCAGAGTGAGCGCGGTGATATCTACAAAACTTACTGCGATGAACTGGTGCAGAAAGGCCATGCCTTCCACTGTTACCGCACTGCCGAAGAGCTGGAGCAGCTGCGCGAAGAACTTCGCGAAGCCGGCCGCACCTCACTGAAGCCCAGTGACCTGGCGCTATCGGAAGAGGAGGTAGAGAAGCGGCGCGCCGCCGGAGCCCCCTATGTAGTTCGCATGAACGTGCCGGAGAGCGGCACCTGTGTGGTGGAAGATCTGCTGCGCGGTACTATTGAGATCGATTGGGCCCAGGTCGATGCGCAGATTTTGCTCAAGTCCGATGGCATGCCCACTTACCACCTGGCCAATGTGGTGGATGATCACCTGATGGAGATCACCCATGTGCTGCGCGGTGAGGAATGGATTAATTCCGCACCTAAGCACAAGTTGCTATATGAATACTTCGGTTGGGAAATGCCGGTGCTCTGTCACCTGCCGCTACTGCGCAACCCGGATAAAACCAAGCTGTCCAAGCGCAAAAATCCCACTTCTATTCTTTATTACCAGCGCGCCGGTTTTATGCCCGAAGCACTGCTCAATTATCTGGGCCGTATGGGCTGGTCCATGCCAGATGAGCGCGAGAAGTTTTCTCTGGAAGAAATGCTTGAGCATTTCGATATCCACCGCGTTTCCTTGGGCGGTCCGGTGTTCGATGTAGAGAAACTGTCCTGGCTGAACGGCCTGTGGATTCGCGAGTTGGAAAATGAGCAGCTTGCCGATCGCCTTATGGACTGGATGTTTAACCGCGAGAATCTGCTCAAGGTACTGCCCCATGCCAAAGAGCGTATGGAGACTTTCGGCGATTTCGCACCGCTGGTGAGCTTCCTTGCCTCCGGTAAGCTGCCGCTCACCGAGGAGAGCTTCAGTGGCAATAAGTTGGAGCTGGATGAGCAGAAGAAATTGCTGCAATTCGCCTTGTGGCGTCTGGAAGCCCTGCGTGCCTGGGACCGCGACAGTATTTTCCAGGCAGTGAAGACTCTATCCACGTCCATGGAGATTAAGCTCAAGGACTTCAATGCGCCCCTGTTTGTCGCCATCAGTGGCACCACCGCCTCCTTCTCTGTGATGGACGCCATGGTACTACTGGGCCCAGACCTCAGTCGCGCCCGCCTGCGCCAGGCCATCGACGCCCTGGGGGGCGCCGGGAAAAAAGTCCTTAAACGTTGGGAGAAAGAGTACACCTCACTCTCCTAAGTACACCACAGCCCCCGGCAGGGGGCTGTGCCGGCTAAGTTGCTAACTAATTGATTAAAAAGTTATTTTTTCTGTTGACAGGCGTCTAAACCTTGCTAAAATGCGCCTCGCTTTCAACGGAAACGTTAAGCAAAAAGGATTTGGGGCTATAGCTCAGCTGGGAGAGCGCAACACTGGCAGTGTTGAGGTCAGCGGTTCGATCCCGCTTAGCTCCACCAAATTTCCCTTGTCTATCAAGGGCTTGTGAGAAGAGGGTAATGACCTCTTATCCGGTGAATAAAAACTGGACAAAACTCACAAGAAAGAAAAAAGGGCCTTTAGGCCCTTTTTTTTTCGTCTGAAATTTTACCTTTTCACAAAAAATCCCTTTTAGTCACTCGCTTGCCTGGACAAATATTGATTTCTTCTCATGTGCAACATCAAGCTCTTTGCTTGGGTTAATTAGAATCAACAGCGTCTTCACTCACCCATTCACTGGTAGAGGTGCTATTCAGTTGGTTTTTAAGGGTTCTCAAGGAGTTCTATAGCAGCGAAAATACTTGCACATAACGAAGTTTCTATTGAATTAATTTTTTTGCACATTAACGAAGATGGTATGAGTGGCAAAAAATCATTTTATTTAGAGCTCGCATGGTTGGGAGAGGTTTTTTCGTTAATACAAGTCCTTGCATATCATAAAGGCACGAGTAGAAGCGAAGAGGGGGTGGGGGGAGAGCTTCAAAGAAAACCAGAATCAGCAGGTTCATGGATAGAGTTGGCAGAGGCTCACCCTGAACTATTTCGTGTTCGTGTAAAGGAAGGAAGAAGAAAGCTTGTAGCTTTAGTTTCTGGATAAGTTCTTTCGAGCGAAAAGCTGGACAGTGGAGAAAGCGTGTCGCCGGTGCGAGGGCCCGAATTATAGAGCCATGGCTTACATCTACAGAAAGGTGCTCCCTAACTTATTGGTTGAATTATGGGTAAAGTGTGTTTAAGAACGGGAAGTTGAGCCGGACGACTTGAGTCAGTGGCTCACTATTCCTGATTGCTATTTAGACAGTGGTTTATAGCCTGCTGTAAATAAAGGCTTTTTTGTGGAGCTTGAAGGCTCCATCCCAGAAATAGTAGCCAAAAGGATAGTGAGCCCCTGGCTCTTTAATAAACTGTTATGTTGCGTAGGTTCAACTTATGAGTTCTGAGGGAATTCGCATAGTTGATGTGGCCTTGTTAGGTGTAACACTAGCCGCTGCCGTATCCTTATTTTTTGTTCAAGATCTATTTTTACTATGGTTGGCACTGGAATGGTTGGCGTTGGTATGTCTTCTATCTTTTTTCGCCCCAAATTTATCGCTAGTAACAAGCTATGTAAGCTCATTTGTCCCTAGGATATTCTGGCCGGAAAGTAGACACTGGTTGTGGGGCTTAGCCATTGCATTCAACTTTATGGCGGTAGTGGAAACGGTACAGCGGAATTCAGCATAACAACCACAGGCAGTGAAGCTCCGGGCCTTCGGCCCTCCGCGGGACGTCTTACCTTAAGCACGTTTTGCACGGTCGCTTCGCACCCATTTTCGCGCAAAACGCGCATAAGGCAAGCCGCCCCTGCTGTGGGCGTTAGAAAAAATTTTCATTCACAGAAAGAGGAAAGATAGATGTTTAATAGGTTGATAATTGTATTTCTTGGGGTTTTGTTTTTTTCAGGCTGTGCAACCCAAAGCAATCATATGACAAGAGTTACACCGGAATCCGTTGTAACAAAACCTGAAGACGGTAAGGCGTTGGTTCATTTCATGAGGCCTTCCAATTATGGCGGAGCAATTCAGTCGACGATTTATAATGACTCTAATTATCTAGGTACAGTATCAGCGCAAACAAGAGTTGCCTACCAAGCGGAACCGGGCAAGCATATGTTTATGGTAATTGGAGAAAATGCAGATTTTCTTGAAGCGAATCTTTTGGAAAATAAAACATACTATGTTTTGGTGTCGCCCAGAATGGGAGTATGGAAGGCTAGGTTTAGTTTAAATCCTGCAAGTGGAGACGTATCTCAACAACAGATTGATAGCTGGTACAATAGCACGGCTGAAGTTGTGCCTAACGAGACTGGTTTAAATTGGGCAAAAAACAAAGCAAGTGAAATTGAAAAATTGAAATCTAAGTATCTGCCTAAGTGGCAACAGAAAGCTGAAAGTGATAAGCAGAGATTAAAGCCAGAAAGCGGCATATGATGTTTCTAACAAAGTGTTGAACGTGGATCCAGCTACGTTCTACCAGCATGTGGCTCGCTTTCGCTCACGTTACCACACGCTGGTTTTGTTACACTGGGCCAGTTAACACGGCGTTAGTAGTGATACCCAAAATAAATTAGCCTAAACTTAGATGTTATATATACTAAAAAAAATTCTACATTTGATCTCTCTAGCTTCTTTTGCGGGCCTTCTGCTCGCATGCAGCGGTGGCAGCGGTGGCAGCGGCGGAGATAGTTCTGATCCAGTAGAGATGCCCGCTGAAATAGAAAGCTTTACCTCCTCCGAAATACTTTCAATTGATCCTCCTTCTTTTGAAGTTATTGTACGATTTTCACAGAACGTATCGCGAGAAGACGCTCTCGATATAGGAGTAAAAGTTGTGGTGGCTACCGATGGAGCTGGTGATATTATGGGGCAGGACTTTGCCCTATTTTATAATATGGATTGTCCAAGCGGCTATGAAGATTGCGATCAGACAGATTACTTCTTTACCTGGAGCTATGGAGATATTATAGGCTGGTGCTGCACTCTTAGAGGGCGCGACCTTTCGTATGAACTCACGAATGTAGATGGGTACTTACAGTTAACTATGAGCTATCATGGAAAATTTACTAAGAGCACATTTGATAATCTCGTTAGCGGTAACGTCTTAACAAATGTAGAAGCAATTCTTTTCTCTGGGCCAAAAAAAGAAACAGTGTTATCAAGGGACTACTACCCGCTGGTGAATAAGTTTACTGATCAACTTGGAGAGTTGAATGATAATATCCGTGATTATGATGGTTCCTCAGGTTTAATTGATATTCAAAGTATTACTATCACTAATTATTTGGCTCCCTAAATTCGTCAAAGGTTCTAACAAATTAAGGAAGCGGGACGCCGTAACTAGCCCCCTTCTTGAGGCGTTAAGCATTCATAAAGAACTATGGAAATATTAAAGGTATTATTTCTTTTTATAGCTACTGCCATAGCGGAAATTGTGGGTTGTTATCTCCCATACCTTTGGTTGCGTCAAGGTTATTCTATTTGGATGTTCGCTCCTGCTGCATTAAGCTTGGCATTGTTCGTTTGGTTGCTTACCTTACATCCACAAGCTGCAGGCCGTACATATGCAGCATATGGTGGCGTCTATGTTTCAGTCGCGCTACTTTGGCTTTGGGCAGTAGAATCAACTCGACCAGTGGTCACGGACTTTGTCGGTGTTATATTCTGCCTAATTGGGATGGTAATCATCATGCTTGGGCCACGTCATGCTTAAAAAGCGCACCTTGTTCGTCTCTATCGGGGCGGGACGGCTTACGGAACCTTCCCCCCTACATTGCGGCCGTTGCTGGCGGCGTTATGCCTCTTGAGAGGTAGTGATGTACAAGGAACCTTGGTCAGATATAAATGAATACGTTGAAAGTCATAGCAAGGCTTTACAGCGAGAGTTGTTTAAGGAACTCTCGAAAGATCATTGCTTGTATGGGATTGAGCTTCAAGCTCTCGCAAAGCGTGAAGACCAAGACGATATACTCTTAACTGACCAGAGTGCATTCTATATAGTTCATCTAACTTGGTCTGGTAAGGAGGAGGAAGCTCCTTATCCTAGAACAGAAAAGTTTAGTACGATGGAAGAGTTGCAGGTCAGACTAGATTCTGATTCGGAATATTTTTAGAGGGCAAGGCATAACAAGTGACTATGGTCCTTTGTCAAGTATTTAAGCCATTTTCTCATCCCAGTAAGTGTTGTTTTTTACCATCGTATTTAGAATGGTAAGTTGCTTCCTCATACATGCGATAAGGGCTACTTTCTTTGGTTTACCAGCAGCGACCAGGCGCTCATACATTGGCTTTAATTTAGGGTGGCATTGTATTGCCGACATCATAGAAACAAACAAAACCGTGCGTACACGATGTCGCCCACCTCGAATATAGCGCTTACCCTGGAAGCTGCCGCTATCACGATTCATCGGGGCGATACCCACAAGTGCCGCAATCTCTTTGCGGTTCAACTTGCCCAGCTCAGGAAGTTCGCTCATTAGCGTGTAAGCCAGTACATTGCCAACTCCTTTAGCACTTAATAAGAGATCGCGTTTTTGTCGCCACTCGGCAACACTGTTAACAAGTTTATCAAGTTGCTTATCGACCCCTTCTAGCTCTTTCTTGATGGCTTGTAAGATAGCCTGAATGGGCTTGTGAACAGATTTGGGCATTCTCTTGAGGCGATTCTTTTGCATTGTGCTCATTTCTAAGCACTGGTCCCTGACCGTCAGTAAATCACTAATATTTCTAAGTTTTTCTGGTTTGATTGATGACAATCTTGGCTGCATTGCTTCACCAAAATGTGCGATATCAATTGCATCTAGCTTATCTGTTTTGGCGAGTCGCCCCGCTGACTTTGCAAAGTTTCTTACTTGTAAAGGATTGCAAACAACTATCGGCAGTCCCGCTTTATAAGCAGCACAGACGAATTCTAATTCTAGTCTTCCTGTGGACTCAATTAATACTCTTTGCGGTTTAAGCGGTTGTAGTTGTTTAATGGCGTCTTTAATACCCTCTTTGTTATTGGTAACACTAAAGAACTGGCCATTAGGTCTCACATATATATATCGAGTTGTTTACTGCTGGTATCGATACCGACATTGATCTCTTGAGGTTCCATAAGATAAGCTATCTCCGCCTTGCTATTCGGGCTCGAGGCCCACATGACTATTCGAGTTATGCCTAGTGAGTGTCTGTCACGTTCATACTTGTTAACGGTCTTTATGAACCGGCGCAGCAACGAACTGTGACAAACAAGGCCTTCGGTGGCCGCCGAAGGTGGGTCTCAATTTACCCGTTAGCGAAAAGGATTTTCAACATCAGAATTGGACAAGAACAAACATACAAGGTAAGGCAGCGGACGCCGCATACGTGCCGCCCCTTCTCGCAATGTTATGTGTAATCCGAGGCAACAATGAGTAAGAGGATTAGGGGAATCTGTGTTGCGATATATATTGTTCTGGGAACTGTTAGTATTCATTTTCTTGGCGAAATATATGCTTCCAAAATAATGGAGGAACTGGCTAGGAATCCGTCGCCAGATTTGTATGCTAATAATCACGGGTTTCAATACGTAGCGTTCTGGGTTACATGTGGCATAGCCTTGTCATTCGCCGTAGTGCTATCAGCAATGATACTCAATAAGGTTCTGATTAGGCGACATGCCAAAAACACATAAAAAAACGCTGTTGTCGCCATGCTCCACATGGCTAGGACAGCCTACACTGCCTTCCGGTTGCCCCAAAGCTGGTTGTTAAACATCGCTCAAAGTTATGGCTAATTTCGAAATAAGAAAAGTTGAGAAAAATGATATTCAAGTCGTTGTGAGCTTGCTGCAACAGCTAGGATATGAGCCATCCATTCAGGCAGTTGAATCGCTGATATCAAATCCCATTTGCGATAGCGATGAAACGGTTGTTGGAATTTTAGACAAATCTGTCGTAAGCGTTATGTCTGTCATCTACTTTGACTATTTTCCTTCAGCTGAAAGGTTTTGCCGAATTACAGCCATTGTCGTGGATTCAGATGTCAGGGGGTATGGTGTGGGTACAAGACTAATTGATTTCGCGCGAGATAATGCTGCCGCAAAAGGTTGTAGTACACTTGAAGTAACAACATCGCTCAAACGTGAGTCGACTCAACAGTTTTATGAAAGTATTGGTTTCACCAAAACTTCGTACAAGTATGTTCAAAAACTGAAAAGCAATGTTTAATAAGGCAAGCCAGAGGGGCTTCCGCACTGCTTGCTCCAGCCCCTGCTGGCGACGTTATGTGTTGCGAGTATTTCGCGATGAAGGAGTCGAACTGTATGGATGAAAGACCAGTTAAGGCACAAGATTTACTCAAGGATGATGAGGATTACAAAACTATTAAAGGGGTAAGAGTAAGAAAAGGAACTATTGCTGCTACTATAAAAAATATTGCCAAGCTAGAAAGCGCAAACTCAGAACAACGGGCTGCTATTCTCGATGCTATTAAAGAAAATGCCCCTGCATTAGTTGCCCTTGATGTTCATCGATACTTCGAGTGTAGAAACAAGGAAGTAGAGAGAATTTTAGTAAAAGCAGCAATGAGTCTAAATGATAGTAAGAGCATATAATAAGTACCGGCAGTACGGCCCTACAGGCCCGGTCCCCAAAATCGTTGGACGAGTTTGCGCTCCTACGATAAGCGCTTAGTGCGATAAGTAGTAAAGAGTATTGTAAGTTGAATAGTTTAAGTACGTATACCTTACTGGTTTTTGCTCTGATTGTTGGAGCTTCTCTTGCATCACAAGCGGGAGTGAATTCACAGCTTCGTGTAGCTCTCCATACTCCCATCCAAGCGGCATTTATCTCTTTCTTGATAGGCACGCTCATACTAGGATCTATCTCACTTTTTCAAAGTGAAAGCTGGTTTACTAAAGAGTCAATTACTTCCATACCATGGTGGGCTTGGCTTGGTGGCGCTTTCGGAGCATTCAATATTGCAATGTCTGTATTTTTGGCTCCAAAGCTGGGAGCGCTAGTTTTGGCAATCTCTATTGTTTGTGGCCAAGTTATAGCGTCTCTAGTGCTAGATCATAACGGATGGCTTGGGTATCCCAAGATAGAATTGTCAATTTCAAGGGTGTGTGGCGCGCTACTCATAGTAGCAGGCGTACTATTGGTGGCGCGGCGGTAGGCATATAACAAGTTGCTGAAAAGTGGTTAGCTGTTCTTAAAATAATCCAGCTAAATCCCTGTGGTAGCTTCGAATACAGCAGGGTAATCAACGGTGAAAAGAGGATCTGCGCAAAGTGGTGCAGCTTCTCGCCTCTGTATACCTCCGTCATAGTATTCCCCACCGCCTTTATATTAACAGTTCAGATAATACGTATAATGGTGAAAAGCTATCTCGCTCTTGATTATCCAAATAAATACCATACATTTTGGTTACACTTTCGTATCTATATATAACACTTATATTTACTTGCTTACTTTTAGTCTATAAATTTCGAATTATGGACCTGTAAAGGACCAATAGAATGTTAAAACGTTTAACCGTGTCTATTCTCAGCCTCATAATGCTATTTGGCATATCCCTCATATCTTCCCAAGAAAATATAAATCGGTTTGTTTTTACTGCCATCCCGGACCAGGACCCGGTACGCTTACAAAAACGCTTTGGCAAAGTTGCTCAGTATTTATCTGATACGCTAGGGGTTGAAGTTAAGTACTTACCTGTGGAGACCTATAGCGATACGGTCGAAGCTTTTAGAAATGATAAAGTTCAATTGGCTTGGTTCGGTGGTTTTACTGGGGTGCAGGCTCGTATTGCGGATCCTGGCGCCAAAGCTATTGCTCAAGGTGAAGAAGATCAAAATTTCACTTCTTACTTTATTGCTAATAAAAGCACCGGACTCAAATCGTCAGAAGACTTTCCCCGTGGTATTGAGGGTATGACGTTTACTTTCGGTTCAGAACACTCTACTTCTGGACGACTAATGCCGGAATATTTTATCCGAAAGGCATTCGGTAAGTCTCCAGCCGATGTGTTTAGCCACGTTGGTTTTGGTGACCACCATTCCAATACCTTGGATCTTGTGCAGTCTGGGAAATATCAGGTTGGAGCCCTGAATCACAAAGTGTGGGAGAATGAAAAGAAAGCTGGCAAAGTGGATGAGAGTAAAGTACAAGTGATCTGGAAAACTCCTGGATATCCAGATTACAACTGGACAATTCGTGGAGATGTCGATGAGACCTGGGGTAATGGATTCACAGACAAGGTACAACAGGCGATTTTGAATATGCGAGATCCAAAACTACTTGCCGCATTTCCTCGTAAAGGGTTTATCAAAGCTGATAACTCAATGTACCAACCAATCGTGGAGATTGCCCACGAAACTGGCTTATTGAATAATGAATAAGCGATTTGGGTTCAAATTTTTCCTTCTGAACGGTGTATTGCTTACCTAAGAGGCCTCAGGGAGAGTCATAAAAAATCTTGGCTATTACAAGCTGAACCAATCAAAGAAGATACGCTACTTAGAGCCCAACAATAATATTGAAACTATTGGGCAGAATAGAGCTTAAGTAAATTTATTATAATTCTAACTAGTCCAGTTTAGGTGCTGGACCAGTATTTATCTTAGTGTTAAAAATTCCCCCTATTAAAACTCCCTTCCTATTGCTTGCCTATCCAAATAGATACTAATCTCTTCATAATCAATATCGTGTCCCGCTTGATAAGACTGAGTAACCCGCTCATCAGTATGCGCCATCAATTGCTGCACCGACTGCACGTCGTATCCCATTCGCTTAAACCGGTCTGAGGCCAGGCTAGGCACTTCGTGAAAGCTGGGTGGGGTTTGCTTATTCGGTAATCCAATATAGAGTCCAATAGCGTTACGAGCTTCTATAAACATATCGTTCAGTCGGCGGGCGCTTACCTGGCAAACATGCTCTTTAGTTTTTTCGGTGCGCCGTTGTTTAGGTGTGTGGCTCAGTATATAGGGGCAGCGGTAATTTCTTATGCCTGGCCATTTCCTAGCCAGACGACTGCGTTACCTGCTCTCAGCCTGCCAGCAGGTTTAGCTGGCTTATGAATTGGTCAAAGTTAACCGCATGTCGCTGCCCAGTTGGTAACACAGAAGGGATGATTCTATGTGGATGGCAGCTGTTGAAAATTGAATCTATGAAAGATTTGAGCCGTGCCTTTTATGTTATGGACACGCACTTTTTAGCAATCAAGAGTGTGAGGGTTTGACTTTATTGGGGGTAAGTATCAGTGGAGCCAGCTGTTAAGGTAGGAGCAGAGTATGAAAGAGCTATAAGATTTGATCCTCATATGCTCAAAACATGTTTCGAAGTTGCTCAGTTATTAGACGACTGTATTTGTACACTCATAATTTTGATAGTAGGCTGAGATGCTTTTGCAAGCTAGCGTGTGTTGTGCCCGCTCACTGCGAAACATGATCAAGTTCAGAGTGCTCGGCCTAGCCATCCCATGAAAACTGTACCAAAGTTTCAAGTCATTTTCGGAAATGAGTTGTGCCTGTAAATCTTGCTCCTTAATCGATAGGAGGATTTCCGTACTGATTACTTGCGGGCATATGAGGTCAGCATGACTTTTAAGTAGGTTGTGAGCGCTAACCAACTTCTAAAGCACTACCCTGCTCCCTTTCATATTTACATCTAGTACAAGTTCTATTTTCTAGGGGTATTCAGAGCAAGTCTTGGATGCTGGGTCATTCCGCTATTTTTTGGTAGCGATTTTGAAAAATTACCTTGCAAGTTTGGGGGTAAACCCTTAGGGGCTTACTCCTATCACATTTGTGAATGTGTATAAAATCAGCTCGATTCGTATAAAAATGATACTGTTTTTTCGTTATGGCTTTAGAGAGAGGTAAGTGCTCACAAAGTAAGTTAAGAGAGAGCTACTTGTTTGCCCATTGATGACAGGCACCAGACGCTCATTGAGACTGGTTTTTAATCTGTGTAAGTTCTGCGACTTGTAAGAAAGCAAGTTATCAGACGGGGTTCACGTAATGGCGCGTAATTAATTTAGTGTGACGTAGATCAATCGCCGCGATAATATGCCGCGCTGACCAACAAGGCTGCTGATGTACTCAGGAGGAGTCATCATCATCTATTCCTGCAAGCTTTGAAGCTATCAGAAGTAGATGAGTGAAGCTCTACCAAGTATCACTCGGGTATTTGAAGTAAATCCTTCCAAATGGATTTGAAGTCATTATCCCAGTTTCACGTTTTAGATAGCGGGACTGGTTCACAGTTATTCAAGAAAAGCTGCTATGGGCCCAAAAACTTCGCGAACTGTCTGGCAGATCCAGCGGGATGTAATCTACGCACTGCTTGTGCGCGAAATGAAAACTAGGTTTGGCAAGTGGAAGTTGGGTTATGCCTGGGCTCTTTTGGAGCCCACCATGCATATCATGGTTTTGGCTGCGATCTTTAGTTTCATTGGGCGGGAATTTTATCCTGGGATTCCCACTGCGCTGTTCATGCTCGGTGGTATCGCTCCGTTTTTATTTTTTTCCCATTGCTTTGGTAAATCTATGGCTACGGTGGACTCTAACCGTGGTCTCTTCAACTATCGACAACTACGCCCCTTTGATGCCGTTTTGAGCCGAGTGATGTTGGAGTTTGCTATATACATAATAAGCATGGTTGGGCTATTAGGGATACTGGCTTGGGGTGGTATATCAGCAAAGTTTAATAACTTTCTACTGTTAGTTGCAGTAAACATTTTCTATCTTTGTTTCATATTCGGCATGAGTTTGGCGCTTTGTGTAGCAGGCGCGAAATATCCTGAGATTTCGAAGTTCGGAACCTTAATCCAGCGGCCACTTTATTTTATGTCGGGAGTGTTTTTCTCCCTGGAACAGATACCTGAAAAATACCATCCATTTCTTGCCTGGAACCCTTTGTTACATGTGATTGAGTTAACCCGTGAGGGATTGTTCAGTAGTTATCACGGCATGTTTTCAGACTTGCCTTATCTGGCTTTCAGTTCGTTAGCAATGCTCGCTTTTGGTTTGTTGGCTTACCGCAGCCAGTGGAGAGATTTGGTACGCAGCAAGTGATCGAGTTAAGAAATCTGACTAAGTCCTTTCGAACGCCGAATGGTCGCAAAATGTTGTTTAAAGATGTGAATGCTATTTTCCCTGAAGGCAAGAATATTGGCATTCTTGGACGTAATGGTGCCGGCAAATCAACCCTGTTACGGATTATGGGCGGCATTGATTATCCCGATTATGGACAAGTCATTACCAACGAGCGCATATCCTGGCCTATGGGGCTTGCCAGTGGCTTCCAGGGTAGTATGACAGGCAGAGAGAATGCCGAGTTTATCTGCGGTATTCACGGGATTTGGGGAACTGCTAGGCAAAAGGTATTAGATAGAGTTCAGGATTTTGCAGAAATTGGTAATTATTTTAATGCACCGGTTAAGTCTTACTCTTCTGGTATGCGTTCCCGCTTAGCGTTCGGCCTAAGTATTTCTGTAGATTTTGATTGTTACTTAGTAGATGAAGTGATGTCGGTTGGCGATGCACATTTCAAACACAAATGTGAGCAGATTATCGCGGAGAGACGTAAATCAGCCAATTTTATTATTGTGGCCCATGCAATGCAGCAACTGAAAAAGAACTGCGATGTTGGTATCTATCTCGGGCCGGAAGGGTTACAGATATACGATACCGTAGAAGAGGCTATAGAGGTTTATCAGCAGGGAATCCCCAAGCCCAAGGTGCAACTACAGAACAGGGCCGCACAGGCACTTAAGGCATAGACAATGAAATTAAATACGCAGCTTGTCACAGAGCAAAAGACTAAGCCCGATAGTGGCGCATTTAAAAGAACCGCTGAGGTTGTGAAAGGTATATTTGCAAGTTTTGCTGCGAATGAACCGCAGCCACAACCTGGTGCAGGTCGCTCGCGCATGAGCTCTTGGCATGGATTACTGCTTTGTGTTGGCCTACCGCTGTTTCTGGTATCCGCCTATTATCTCTTCTTTGTTTCGGATCGCTATGTCAGTAGTACCCAGCTTATTGTAAAAGACAACGGTTCCAGCCAAGGAATGTCCCCCTCGCTCGGTTTCCTGTTGCCTGGGGTGGGAATAGACAATCAGGATGCCTTCCTAGTGGTTAACTATATCCAGTCTCTGGACATGGCGGTGTATCTGGATAAAACATTGCAATTGAGTGATTACTACAAGAGCGATCGCTACGACATCTTCTCTCGTCTCGGTTCGGAGGCCAGCCAGGAAGATTATTTGAAGTACTACCGAGAACATATTGCAGTTGATTACGATGAGTCGACTGGCATTATTACAATCGAAATGCAGGCTTTTGAGGCTGAATTTGCTCGTAGGTTAGTTGAAACTGTTACCCAGAAATCTGAAGATTTTGTAAATGCGATTAGCAATCAGCTGGCTGACAAGCAAGTGGCTTTTGTTCGCAGTGAGCTGGAGTTGGCGCAGAATAAACTCCGTGCTTCTAAGCAGGAGATTCTCGACTTTCAAAACCGCAATAAAGTAGTCAGCCCAGAAGAGCTTACCAAAGGCATCAGCGGCATTATTCAAGGATTGGAGGCAAAACTTGCTGAGCAGCGTGCCAAGCTGACTGCGGCCAAAACCTACCTTAATCCTAATTCCTCTCAGATTGTCTCTATGCAGGCTGAAATTAATGCCTTGGAAGGGCAAATAGCTGCAGAAAAGGAACGCCTTGTAGGTGTCTCAGACGCTCAGGGAGAACAGCGACTCAACAGTTTGAGTGCACACTTTCAGAATTTGGAATTGAATCTTCAGTTTGCCACCGATGCTTACGCCGCATCCCTTAAAGCCTTGGAGACAGCGCGAATGGAGGCTTCCGGGCGGCTGAAGCATTTAATGGTTGTCAGTCAGCCGTCGTTGGCTGAGAAAGCGGAATATCCACGCAAACTTTATAACCTCACTAGCTTGGCAATTATCCTGTTATTAATTTATGGCATTGTGAAGATGCTGGTATCCAGTATCCGCGACCACAGGATTTAATATCGTTAATCCCTGTTGAAGGTTTAGAGGGTACTGAAAGTAGCTGAATTATTGAAAACGAAACTAGCCAAAATTTTTAATTCAAAATTTGGGCTTTAGAAATAGATACACAAACTAAAAAACCGAAAAAATGATCGTGAGAAACTTAAAAACCCTTGGGGTATTATTAGGCTTACTGACTGGCTTTGCCTTGCCAAATGCGCAGGCCCTGGAAACCCAACTGTTGGATAAGAATGAATCTACAGAGATTCCCAGATCCAATGTGCCGGTCTTTGGTCAATCCCTATTCCAAGGTGCTTTTAAAGATCAGCCCTTTAGTGGCTTTAACCCAGACTATCGTATTACCGTAGGTGATCAGATTAACCTACAGCTGTGGGGCGCCTATAGTTTTAGCGCGACCCTGGCGGTGGACCCCCAGGGTAATATTTTTGTGCCTGAGGTTGGGCCGGTACATGTAGCCGGCGTGAAAAATGGCGAACTCAATGATTTTGTTCTGCGTCACGTTAAAAGCGTATTTAAGAAAAATGTGCGCGCCTATGCCAATCTGGAAGCGAGTCAGCCAGTCAAAGTATTTGTAACTGGCTATGTGAAAAATCCAGGCTTATATAATGGATACTCCTCTGACTCCATCCTCTACTATCTGGATAGTGCCGGTGGTATTGATCGCGATAGTGGCAGCTTTATAGATGTTAAAGTTGTACGTGGTGATCAGCTGTTGCAAAGCGTCAATTTGTATAAATTCCTTACCGAGGGCAGCATGCCCGCATTGCAGCTGCGTAATGGTGATACCATTGTTATTGGAGCACGTAACGGAGCCGTTTCTATCGAAGGCGCGGTGCAACAGGCCGCAGAAATTGAATTTAACGGTCCTTACACCCAGTTAGGGGAGATGTTACTGGTTACCAAGCCAGATCCGCAGGCTAATTTTGCCCGTATTACCCAAGTGATCGATGATCAGCAGCAAGCCAGCTATTTACCTCTAGAGGAAGCTCTGAATACTGCGCTTTATCCTGGGGCCAGAGTTGAGTTGGTTAGAGATAACGACATCAAATCGATATCCGTTAGCGTAAGTGGTGAATTGGATGGCCCTGCCAGCTATGTCCTTCCCTACGGCGCAACCCTGGAAGATCTCTTGTCGCAGCTTCAGTATCGCGGTAATGCCGATCAATCTGCAGTGCAGTTATATCGTAAGAGCGTGGCCAAGAAGCAGCGTGCAGCACTAGAACGCTCCCTTGATGCACTTCAGATGGAAGTTCTTACCCGCCAGCCAAACACTGAGTTAGAAAAAGGCGCTCAGTCTGAAAATGCGGCAATGATTCAAAAATTTATTGCTGAGGCACGAAAAGCACATCCCCGTGGTCAAGTGGTACTGGCTAACAATCCCAATGCTGGAACGATGTTGCTTGAAGATGGTGACAGGCTGGTGGTGCCCCTGAAGAACTCGACCGTTTCAGTAGTAGGTGAAGTGATTTTCCCCACATCACTGGTATTTAATGCGCGCCATACACTGGAAAATTATATTGAAATGGCTGGCGGTTTCTCCAATAACGCCAATCAAGATGAACTGGTGATCCTGCATTTGGATGGCACAATCAGCCGGGTTAAAAAAAGGAAGTTCGATAATCGTCTGAAGGATATCTTGCGCCCTGGCGATGAAATAATGGTGATGCCAGAAGTGCGCTCCAGTGAGCTACAGGTGACTAAAGATGTCACAGAAATTCTTTATCGTATTGCTGTAGGAACGGCGGCAGTTTTGTCCTTCTAAAACTTAAAGTTACTTCCTTCTTTTAATTACTTTTGGTAATTGAGAGTGAGAAAGCAAACATAATAAGGAGGGAGCAGCTTATTTAGCTTCAGGGGAAAACTATGGAAATAAAAGGAAGCTCAACTAGGAAGGGAATTATTCTTGCTGGTGGCTCTGGTACGCGCTTATACCCCCTAACTAAAGGGGTAAGCAAGCAACTGATGGGCGTCTATGATAAACCAATGATTTATTATCCCCTGACAACTCTAATGCTTGCGGGTATCCGAGATATATTGGTTATCACTACTCCAGAAGAGCAATATTTGTACCAGCGCTTACTTGAAAGTGGTGAACAATGGGGTATTAATATTAGCTATGCGATACAGCCAAGCCCAGATGGTTTAGCACAAGCATTTTTGATAGGCCGTGATCATGTAGGAAACAATAGTAGTGCTTTAGTACTTGGCGACAATATATTTTATGCCCAACATTTTAGTCAGATACTGCAGCGCTCTGATGCACGTGAAGATGGTGCAACGGTATTCGGATATCGAGTAGCAGATGCAAAGGATTATGGAGTCATTGAATTTGACAAGGAAGGTAAAGCAATAAGCCTAGAAGAAAAGCCGGTTCAACCTAAATCTAATTATGCTGTGACTGGTCTTTACTTCTATGATAATCAGGTGTGTGACTTAGCTAGAGAAGTGAAGCCTAGTACTCGTGGTGAACTAGAAATTACTGATATCAATAATGCTTACTTGAACAGAAATCAACTAAACGTTGAGTTCTTAGGCCGTGGTAGTGCTTGGTTGGATACCGGAACCCATGACAACCTGCTTGAGGCCGCACATTTTGTTCAAACTATGGAGCGTCGTCAGGGGTTGAAAATTGCTTGCCCAGAGGAGGTAGCTTATCGTAAGGGATTTATCTGCGCAGAGCAGCTGGAAAAGCAAGCTCAGTCACTTTTGAAGAGTGGGTATGGTGAATATCTCATGAACCTATTGTACGAAAATGGAGAAATCTCCTCTTTAACTCAGCAACGCTTAGCCACAATACTTTGACCTAAATGCTTGACCCATGTTGAGAAAAATCAGCAGTTAGAGAAACCGCATGAAAGTGATTGAAACCGCAATTCCAGATGTGAAAATTATTAAACCTAGAATCTTTAATGATGATCGTGGTTTCTTTTACGAATCCTTTCGCCAGGATTTCTTCAATAAAGAGTGTAAAGATAGAATTTTTGTTCAAGATAACCACAGCAAATCTACACAAGGAACACTTCGTGGCCTCCATTACCAAACCAAGCAGTGTCAAGGTAAGCTGGTTCGAGTCACTAAAGGTGAAGTTTTTGATGTGGCGGTTGATTTACGTAAAAATTCGCAAACTTTTTGCCAGTGGGTTGGTGTGACGCTTTCAGCAGTAAATAGACGCCAACTTTGGGTGCCGGAAGGCTTTGCTCATGGTTTCTATGTCACTAGTTCTGAGGCAGAGTTCGTTTATAAATGTACTGATTACTATGCACCCGAGTATGAGCACTCCATCCGCTGGGATGATCCTGAACTGTCGATCGAATGGCCCTTGGTAAATGGCGAGGAGCCAAAACTCTCGGCTAAAGATACTGAGGGAAAATATTTAAAAGAAGCGTTTGTTTTCGAGTAAAGGCTCGTTGTAGACAAGATCTATTCTTCAAAGTATAGCCAAAATAATGAATAGGCTCAGGTATGTAACTTTGAGGGATAAGCTTCATCATTCCTAGTTTCCACCATAAGGGACAGGAACAGTTGGCACTAACTAATTCAGTGTGAATAAGTAAATGAGAATCCTAGTAACAGGTAGAAATGGCCAGCTGGCAAGAGAATTACAAAAACGCAAACCGCGCGATTTCAATCTGGTAGCGCTAACCCGCAATGATCTGGATGTCACAGATAGTAATCAGGTTATGCAAGCTGTTAATAAGTACAAACCAGATACGTTGATTAATGCCGCTGCCTACACGGCGGTAGACAAGGCGGAATCAGAGAGAGAGCAAGCTTTCGCAATTAATGCTACGGGTCCGGAAAACTTAGCTAGGGCCTGTCACGAAATGGATACTCGCTTAATACATATCTCCACAGATTTTGTATTTGATGGCCAGGGTTGTAGCCCATACAAACCTCAGGATTCGATTCGTCCATTGGGTATCTATGGAGAAAGTAAAGCTGCTGGTGAAGCTGCTGTTCAAAGTGTATTACCACAAGCAGTCATTTTACGGACAGCCTGGGTTTATGGCGCCCACGGAGCTAATTTTACCAACACTATGCTTAGACTTATGCGCGAGCGTGATCAGTTAGGTGTAGTTGCAGACCAGATAGGTACCCCTACTAGCTGTATAACATTGGCTGAAACTATCTTTACTTTGGTAAGCAAACCGGAAGTTAGCGGTATTTATCATTGCACCGATGCCGGTACAGCCAGCTGGTATGATTTTGCTGTAGCGATCTATGAGGAAGCCAAAAATTTAGGGGTGCTAACCAAAGACGCTAATGTCAATATTATACCAATTGGAAATGCCGAATATCATTCTTGCGCGGTAAGGCCGTCATACAGTGTATTGGATAAAAGTAGCCTCGTAGAAGATCTAGGTATTGAGCTAAAGCACTGGCGTCAAGCATTGCGTCAAGTGTTACAAGAAAAAGTTAATAGCTAAAAAGTATACTCGATTCCTATATCCTTTTTTGTAACTTACAAAAAGGATATAGGAGCCTAAAGTTAGAAGTTAAATACGTCATATTTTAATATTTAATTATCGATTACTTAGAGCTATGCATATATTCAATTATTTCTTTCCTACTTTATAAAAAGAAGTGGTAGCTACAGAATGAGTAATTTACTGGTGACTGGTGGCGCAGGGTTTATAGGTGCGAATTTCGTACACTATTGGATGGAAAATCACCCTGAGGATCGAATTATAGTTCTCGATGCTTTAACCTATGCAGGAAATAAAGCGAATCTGAATCCGGTAGCAAAAAATACTAATTTCTATTTTTGTCATGGAAATATCTGTAATACATCTCTAGTAGAAGCTCTACTTAAAGAGTATAAAATTGATACGCTAGTACACTTTGCGGCAGAAAGTCATGTAGATAGGTCTATCTGTGGTCCAGATTCATTTATTGAAACCAATATTATCGGAACATACAGTTTACTTAAGGCTGCTAAGAGGGTGTGGTTGGATGAAGGAATAAACAAAGATAGCCATCGATTTCATCATGTTTCCACGGATGAAGTTTATGGAGCTTTGAATTCTGAGGATTCACCATTTAGGGAAACCACACCTTATGCACCTAATAGCCCCTACTCAGCCAGTAAGGCAGCTTCTGACCATTTGGTGCGTGCTTTCCATCATACATATGGCCTAAAGATTACAACCAGTAATTGCTCGAACAACTATGGGCCTTACCATTTCCCAGAGAAACTAATACCACTAGTAATCACCAATATTCTACAGAACAAATCATTGCCTATATATGGTGATGGCCAGCAAATACGTGACTGGCTTTTTGTAGCTGATCATGCCCGTGGGATTGAGCTGGCGATACAAAAAGGAGAGTTAGGGGAGTGTTATAACATAGGTGGGAATAATGAATGGACCAATATCGATATCGTTAAGCTGATATGTAAAAAAATCAATAAAGAATTTTCCAGAGACCCTGAACTAAAAAAACAATATCCTCTGGCAGTACATGCAATACAAGGAAGGGCACAAGAATTAATAAATTTTATTTCTGATCGCCCTGGCCATGATCGTAGATATGCTGTGAACACAAATAAGGCTGTTTCACAATTAGGATATCAGCCGAGTGAATTTTTTGAATCAGGTATACAGAAAACTATTAGCTGGTATCTCAAAAATGATACTTGGTGGAGACCTATAGTGCTTAACAATTACCAGAAGTAAGTTTTAGGTGTTAACGAAATTTTTTAAGTGATGAGTTATGAGGAAGCTGTAATGGATGAGAGATATCAAATTCAATTATTAATGGAATCTCCTCTTTTTGATGCTGAATGGTACAAAAATCAGCATCCAGATGTGGAAAGCAAAAAGCTAACACCTGAACAGCATTATCTACGTTATGGATGGAGAATGGGGAGAAACCCTTCGGTTTCGTTTTGTAGTGTAAGTTATCAAGAACAGTATCCTGATGTCGTTCAGAATAATGAGAACCCACTAATACATTACTTAAATTTTGGGCGAAGTGAGGGGCGTGAAGTAAAGCCTGTAGATCATAAAAAACTGAATATACGATCTGATATTGACTTAAATAAGGGGAATAACAGTTTTCAGGTAAGTAATAGAGATCTTTCTCAATCAAATGATTTAGTTCTCATGCAATTAAAAGAAACTCAACGTTTATTAGAAAAGTATTTTTTGCGTTGTCAGGAACTTGAGTATCAAATTATGGATGCAAAAAGATAAGTTTATTTAGGGGAATGTGGTGATGAAAGTTCTAATCGTGTTTGGGACACGCCCAGAAGCGATAAAAATGGCTCCTTTGGCGTTAAAGTTACAGCGTGATACTCGGTTTGATGCATCAGTCTGTGTTACCGCACAACATAGAGAAATGCTTGATCAAGTTCTTAGTCTATTTGAATTAAAACCAGATTATGATTTGAATTTGATGAAACCGGGGCAAGATTTAACAGATATAACGACGGGTATTCTTCAGGGAATGCGTGAAGTATTGACAAAATCAAAGCCAGATATTGTATTAGTGCACGGCGATACAGCGACAACTTTTGCAACGAGTTTGGCTTGCTACTATCAACAAATCCCTGTCGGGCATGTTGAAGCAGGATTGCGGACGGGGAATATTTATTCACCCTGGCCAGAGGAAGCGAATCGTAAGCTTACAGGTGCTTTAACCGCATTACATTTCGCTCCTACAAATGATTCCAAAAATAATTTAATAAAAGAAGGGGTTTTAGAAGAGAGTATTTTTGTTACAGGAAATACAGTAATTGATGCTCTACTGGAAGTCGTCCATAAGCTTGATAGCAACCAGTCAACTTATGAAAAGGTAAGGGAGGAATTTCCTTTTTTAGAAGATGCTCGAAAGCTGCTTTTGGTAACGGGGCATAGACGAGAAAGCTTTGGTGGTGGGTTTGAGCGAATTTGTCAGGCATTAGTAAATACCGCTAAAGAACACCCAGATATTCAAATAGTATACCCAGTACATTTAAATCCAAATGTTCGTGAACCAGTGAATCGTATATTGAAGGGAATAGAGAATATATACCTTATAGAGCCACTGGATTACTTACCATTTATCTACTTAATGAATAAATCCAATATTATTCTAACTGACTCTGGAGGTATTCAAGAGGAAGCCCCTTCACTTGGCAAACCGGTTCTAGTAATGCGGGATACTACGGAACGCCCAGAGGCAATTTCTGCTGGAACCGTGAAGCTGGTCGGGACGGAAGTAGATAATATTACTCGGGAACTAAATTTGCTGCTCACAAATGAGAGTGCATATAAGGAAATGAGCTTTGCACATAATCCCTATGGTGATGGCAAGGCCTGTGAAAAAATAATCAACGAATTAATCAGTTTAAAAAAATAGGATTAAAAGGCAGAGTAAATTAATTGCTTTACTTTTAAAATAACAAGCAGGAAAGTTCTTTAAAGGTGTTTATGAAATTTGAAACTATTTCCGTTATTGGGTTAGGTTATATTGGATTACCTACTGCCGCCGTGATCGCTTCACGGAGGAAAAAAGTGATAGGCGTAGATGTAAACCAAAATGCTGTGGATACGATTAACCGGGGTGAAATTCACATTGTAGAACCTGAGCTAGATATGATCGTACACGCTGCGGTAACAGAAGGATATCTCCAGGCTACAACTAAGCCACAGCCATCAGATGCCTTTATGATTGCAGTGCCTACGCCTTTTAAGTCAGGACTTGAGAATAATCATCATGAAGCAGATCTTAGCTACATTAAAGCTGCTGCAATAGCTTTAGCCCCAGTTCTAAAATCAGGGGATCTAGTAATATTAGAATCTACCTCTCCTGTAGGAGCAACTGAAAAAATGTCTGAATGGCTTTCTGAGATTCGTTCAGATCTTACCTTCCCCCAAACTCATGGCGAATCTTCCGATATTCGTATTGCACACTGCCCTGAACGAGTCCTACCTGGACACGTGGTACGTGAGCTGGTTGAAAATGATCGTGTCATTGGAGGCATGACACCAAAATGTTCTGAAGCGGCCAAAGCTCTGTATAAAATTTTTGTTTCAGGTGAATGTTTGGTAACGACAGCTAGAACTGCTGAAATGGCGAAGTTAACCGAAAATAGTTTTAGAGATGTAAACATTGCCTTTGCGAATGAATTGTCGATTATTTGTGAAAAACTAGATATAAATGTATGGGAGTTGATTTCCCTCGCCAATCGTCATCCTAGAGTAAATATATTACAACCAAGTGCAGGTGTTGGAGGTCATTGTATTGCCGTAGATCCCTGGTTTATTGTTGACTCATGTCCTGAAGAGGCACATTTGATACGCACGGCACGTGAGGTGAACGATAAAAAGCCGAGTTGGGTATTGAATCAAGTTAAAGATGCATTGATCAAGTCATGCGAAAGTAAAACTGGGTGTACCACAAGTGATATTAAAGTGGCATGCCTAGGCATTGCTTTTAAACCGGATATTGACGATTTACGTGAAAGTCCTGCACTGAGTATTACAAGCGAAATTTCAAAATTAGGATGTCAGGTACAGGTTGTTGAGCCTAATATCGAACGCCTTCCGAAGGATCTTGTACGAGAAAATATAGAACTTGTATCTTTGAGGCAATCTCTGGATGAAGCTGATGTGATTTGTGTACTTGTTAAACATAGCCCTTTCACTGAAGAAATTAAAAACCTATCAGCTAAGAATTTCATTATCGACTCAGTAGGCCTACTTAGCTAGGTACTTAGTTGAGCGGAACCTGCCGCTAAAACCTAATAGTAATTATCAGTTTGCTAATCGCTGGACACAATTTCCTATGGATGTACTGTTAAAACACGCTGAAACACTTGCGCGCCACCCCGTTAATGGATTGTATACCCCTATTGATAAGCGTATAGCTTATATAGTTAGTCATGGGCAAAGTTATGCCAGTAACGGATATGCAGTACGAACTCAGGAGGTTGCAAAGGAATTGAATAGCCATGGCTTTGAGACGTTATGTATTGTTCGTCCGGGTCGGCCATGGGAGCTGGGAGCAAAGAAAAATATAATCAATGCAGAGGCTGAAATTGATGGGGTTTTATACATCCATAGCCGTTGGCATAATGATCAAACACCGGATGATGAAACAGCACACCTGGAAGCCTGTGTGGCGCGCTTTGTTGAGTTATTCCAAGTTTATAGACCAGCAGTAGTATTAGCTGCCTCAGACTATATTATTGGGCTACCCGCATGGATCGCGGCAAAACGCCTCAATTTACCATTTTATAATGAAGTTCGTGGTTTCTGGGAACTTTCTCGTGCTGCCCGTGAACCAAATTTTGAAAACACCTCTTTTTTTAAAATTGAAGCTGAGCGTAACTCTTTTGTGAGTAAGCAGGCCTTAGAGGTATTTACTCTTAATCTCGCAATGAGATCAGAATTGGTTGACCGTGGAGTTAGTGCGAACAAAATACATGCTATCCCAAATGGGATTAATTCTTTTCCAAAGAAAAATCCCGAAGATGATAATTTACGTTTGAAATTGGGTATAGAGTCACATGATAGAGTTATAGGATATGTAGGCAGCTTGAATTTTTATGAGGGATTAGATCTATTGATGGATTCTTGTGCCGAACTAATTGAGCAAGGAGAAAATATAAAATTATTGGTGGTAGGTGATGAGCAGCCAGTAAATGATTTTATTGCGGCTGATCAAAGACTTGCTAGTAAGCCCTGGTTAATTCAAGTTGGTCGTGTAGCTCATGAGAAAGTAGCAGATTATTATGCGTTAATAGAAACGGTAGTAATCCCGCGAAAAAAAATGCCGGTATGTGAACTAGTATCACCGATGAAGCTGGTTGAGGCAATGGCCTATGGAAAGCGAATCGTAATATCTGATGTGATTCCTTTGGCTGAAAATGACAACAAATATGAAGATTTGATTACATTTAAGGCTGAAGTACCTAGCCATTTAACACAATGTTTGCAAGAAAGCTTAAGGAAACCTGCAACACAGAATAGTGTAATTAATGACCTAACGTTGGCTACACGTATATTACCATTGGTTAATATATTAAAGGGGTTAAACAGCAAGAATTGTGAAAGAAAAGAGTCTAATAATAATTCTAACCCAAGAGAATTAATAAAAAAAATTGAACCCTTACCGCTAGCGAATAAAGAGCCTATTTGGTTCCAAATTCAAGTTGTTCCAGGACAGGAACTTGTTATTGATGCAAACATAGAATATCAGGATTCGTTAAAATTTCATAAGCATCATAAACGTAAAGCGGTGATGTTGTTAAAATCAAAAGATATGAATGGAAATGAAATAGATCAGCCGCTAGGGAAGTTAGCGAAGTCTACACATCTTGATTCATATTTTAAGTACCTTGAATCTGATAAAGGGTTAGAGGAGAGACATAAATTTGTTATTCCTAAAGGAGTTGAGCAAATTGAGCTTGGTTTTTGTGCTTTTAACTATCAGGAAGGGGAGATAGTAATAGTTCGTGAGTTTAGTGTTAGAGAATTTCAAGCCTTTAATAAGAAGAAAGATCTTATAGAGTTAAATCAGGAACCTCTTTGGGAAAATTTTAGAGTCAATGAGTTTATTCCACATAGTCTAAATGCAAAACTTAAGTTTGAAAAATCAGAAGATAAACACAGCAAATCTATCATTGTAAGAGTTAAATATTTCGATAAGGAAAAGAAAGAAATTCCTGGTCCATATTCAGGTCTACCTTTGTCTAAAACAGTAGGTTCATTTTCATATATCAGCGCTAAAGAAGAACGAATTGTCCAGCTGATGCCACCAAAAGGAGCTGTGGAGGCCGCTATTGGGTTGCAGCGATGGAATGCTAAAAGTAAGGTCTGGCTAGATGGTAACTTTATTCTCGAATCTGAGATTAAAGTTAACCCTACTATTAAAACTCCCTCCGTTAATAGTAGAGAAGAAACAAAAACTCCACTGCGTAAACTGTCAGATATTAAAGTCGCAGCAATTCTTGATGAATTTACCATGGAATGCTTTCGGCCGGAGGTAAACCTTACTTTGATTACCCCCTCAAACTGGCGGGAAAAATTAGAAAAAAAGCATCCTGATTTTTTATTTGTAGAAAGCTGTTGGTTTGGCAATGGTAACAGTTGGAGTGGCTTAATGTATGGCTATACTTCCAACGGCCCCAACAGAATGGATGAATTAATTAAAGTCATTACCTATTGCCGACAAAAAGGTATACCAAGTATCTTTTGGGCTAAAGAAGATCCTGTTCACTATAAACGCTTTGCTCCAACAGCTAAATTGTTCGATTACGTTTATACCAGTGATGCAAATATGATTCCGGCCTATAAGAAAGACTATGGAATTGATGCACAAGCATTATCATTTTTCTGTCAGCCAAAGGTGCACAACCCCATTTGTATGTCACCAAGGAATAATAAAGCGGCATTTGCTGGATCTTATTACAGTGATAAAAAAGAACGATGTGAAAACTTCCATACAATTGTAGCTGGATTAAAACAAGCTGGAATTAATTACGATATTTATGATCGGTGTTTAAAAAGGGGGACTGCACATTTACAGTTTCCTAAGAAATACAAAAGTCATGTTGTAGGTTACTTAGAGCCTCATGAAATGAGTAAAGCTTATAAATCCTATCGATATACCATAAATTTAAATACCGTAAAACATAGTCCAACTATGTTTGCCCGCCGTGTGTATGAGTCATTAGCATGTGGAACACCAGTTATTAGCAATTACTCAGAAGGTGTGATAACACAATTTGGGGGGATTGTATGTGCAAGCGATAATCAAAGAGAGATATCTGATTTTCTTAATCATTTGAAGAACCCAGAAGAATATCAGCGTATAAGTAATGCTGGAGTTCGAGAAACCCTTGGACGACATACTTTGGCAGATCGCCTAGAACAAGTTTGCGAACGTTTAGGCATACTTGTAGAGCCACACCTACCAATTATTAATGTTGTATATACTGTCGGTAGTGATGAAGAGGTTGAAATTGCAAGAAATGCATTCCAAAAACAGAGCTACCACCGCAAGAGGCTTGTTGTAAATCTAAAAAACAGTAACCTCTTACACTCATATCTCAATAGAAATACCGATGAAGAAATTTTTAGAGTTCTTACAGAGTTTGCTAAACCTATTGATGGTGTTGAATTAAAAATGGACCTGCAAGATACCTACTCCAAAAATTTCATAGAAGATGAAGCAATTAAAACACAATTCCAAGTAGAGCAATCAAACCAATCAAATAGAGAGTTCGCAGCATGAATACGTTGAAATTATTAGTGTATGCGGATGTAAATCTAAATATTATGGATGGGTCTTCTGTTTGGCTTGTTGAGCTCTTGCGTTTATTATCGAATGACCCTCGAATTCAGTTAGATTTTCTGCAAAAAGCCCCAGATGAAGGTGGCCCATTGAATGCACAACTTAATGAAATAAAAAATATAAAACGGATAGAAAAACACCCTAAGCCAATGAAGTTGGAACAGGTGGTAGAATCCATACGTGACCTAGATAATGAGAATCAATATGAGAGGATTCTTGTCCGTGGTAATATTAGTTTAGGACTGGATCTTATTGAGTTCCTACCTAACAGGCTTGTTTATTACACCCTTGAGCCTTTTCAGAGAAGGGGTGAATTTTCCCCTGAGGAAAATAAAGAGATACAAAATCTTCTAAATAAGACCGCATTTACTATTGTGCAAAGTGAGCGAATGAAGAATAGCTACTCCTCAGATTTTTCTATTCCGAAAGAACACATTTACATCTTGCCCCCATTGATTCCACCAATAGTAAAGAATCCTAGTTTCAGAAATAGCTCTAACACTGTATGTTATACTGGGAAGTTTTCTGAAGAATGGGGGACACCAGGTCTTGTCGATACTTTCAAGAAGTTAAAAAAGAAACTTCACTATGTGAAATTAAATATTGCAGGAAATAAGTTTCACGGTGATCTTGGTGGTAGACGAGAAGAAGTACAAGAATTTTTTTCAAATGATAGTAATGTTAATTGGATTGGAGAGGTTTCACGGCAGGAAAGTATTGGATTGTCACGTAGTTCCGATATTGGTTTTGCATTACGCTCAAGTGAAATTGATAATAACAACTCACAGGAATTATCTACAAAATTATTTGAATACATGAGTGCTGGTAAACCTGTAATTCTCAGACCGACAACAGTGCACAAGGATTTATTAGGTCAAAATTATCCACTTTTTGCAAACGATTGTGATGAAGCAGCAGAAAAGTGCTTTCAAGCGTTAACCTGTGTTGAGCTTTATAGTGAAGCTGCAAAAATGTCATATGGGGCCTACAAATCTTTTTCCAAAAGGGTGAATCATCAAGACATTGTAAGACGGTTAGTAAGCTATAAGAAAGATACAATTCTATTTGCCGGCCATGACCTTAAGTTTATCGGAGATATCATGCGGTCTTTTGAGAAAGATGAGAGATATGATATTCTGATAGATCAATGGAAAGGCCACACAGTTCATGATGAAACACAAAGTTTGGTTAAGTTAGAACAATCGGATATTATATTTTGTGAGTGGGGTTTAGGAAATATTCGATGGTATTCCAGAAATAAAAAACCAGGTCAAAAACTTTTTGTAAGGGTTCATCGACAAGAGATTCAGAGATTAGATTATCTTTGTGAATCGGAAGCTGAAAAGATTGATGGTTATATTTTTATTGCTCCATATCGTTATGAGGAGTTTGTAGAGAAGGTTGATATACCAAGATCTAAAGCTAAAATGATATTTAACACAGTTGACACAAAAAGATTTAATTCTAAGAATAGAAATAGCGATGGCTTTACATTGGGCATAGTCGGTATTGTACCCTGGGGAAAACGATTAGATCGAGCCATAAATATTTTTGAAAAATTATGGGGCATAGATAAGCGTTTCAAATTGCGTGTTAAAGGTAAGAGGCCGGAACAACTGCCTTGGATGAATAATCCTCAACATGTTGGTGAGCTCGAGAAATACACAAAATTATTCAAAAAAATTGAAAATGCACCATGGAAAAGAAATGTATATTTTGATTCCCATGGTAATGATATGGATGATTGGTATAAACAAATTGATTATTTGCTTTCTGTTAGTGATTATGAAGGGAGTCATCAAGCCGTTGCAGAAGGAATGGCGTCAGGCGCGGTACCAGTAATTTTACCATGGAAAGGGGCATCAACTGTATACCCTAGCAGTAATATATTTTCAGATGAAGAAGCTTTGGTTAGTTATATTTTGGATGGTCAGCATAAATTAAATGTAACTAGCTATGCAGCAAGCCAGTTCGATTCAGAGATAATTTATTCCAACATGAGAGAAATCTTACGAATTTAATTCAATTATAATAGTTGTCAGAGTTTTAATAACTGATTGCCCTTAAAGTTTAGTGGTGAGTGTAACAACCCACCACTAAAATTAAAAAAGTATTTGATAAAATTTTAAAGTTTTAGTTCGTCACTCCCCTGAGATATTTAAGGATGCTATATTTAAAAATATATTTAATCGCCATCAAGATTTAATAATTTCTAGGGATGACTAATATATGACGCACTAGTATTAGGTGCATCAGGTTTTTAATGAAAATATAATAGGAAGATTTTTTTGTTATTAAGGTTGTTTAATTAATATTCCTTATGATTAAGGTTGTGTGTTAAATATAAATTTTAGAGACAATTAAAAGAAAGAGTTTGCAGCAAGATGTCTATCAATAATCTGAAAATGGGTATTGCTTCAGAAACAAAACTATATATTGATAAAAATATATTTAGCAGGAATCAGACGGACTACAACAAGCTGAAGAAATTATTTTCGGAAAGAAAATATGAAGCCAATAGTTTTTCTGATGTGGATCTAGATGTTTTAAATTTCGACTGGAACAGTGTTAAATGTGACCGCAATTGGTGGTGGCAATTGCAGGCATTACCATTTCTGAATTGGTATATTAATAGTTATAAGGTACAAACCAAAGAGGAAAGATTAGAATATTTTTCTTTATGTCTTAAAGCAATTTTATGTTGGATAAACAATGGGAAAGACAACAAAGATTCTCCATTAGTTTGGCACGATCATGCATCGGCTTTTCGTCTTAAAAACTTAGTTAACTGGTTTATATTTTGTCAAGTTGCAGAGTTACCAGTTGGTGCTGATGTTAAAGTGAATTGGTTAGAAGATCTAGTTTTTGAGCATCTTGACTGGTTGCAAGATGATAAGAATTACTCCATTCATACCAATCATGGATTTGATCAGGCTATGATTGGACTAACAGTAAGCTTAATGTTCACACATGATAATTTTGAGTCCTATCGTAGGATTAATCGTGAGCGTTTAGAAAATGAGGTGACTTTTGCTTTCACTGTTGAGGGTGTTCATAAAGAGAATAGTCCTGGCTATCAGAAAGCAATGCTCGGAAGATTAAGGCAGCTAACTTCTCTATCAGTGTTTGGAGAAGATAAAGTAACGAAATTAGGGGAGCACTACATAGCGAAGGCAGAGTCCTTTCTTAAAGCAATAACCTTACCTAATGGTTATCTCCCGATAATTGGAGATACTCGAAGTGAGGACAAAGGGCTGGTTGATGATGAAATTCCTGAAGAGGGATATAGAGTCTACGACTATTCCTCTTCAGGTTACCTAATAGTTAAGGGTAAAATCAAAAAGAAGCACTCGTTCACCCTGATATTTAAATGCTGCCATGACTCTAATTACCATCGTCATGATGATGATCTGATGATTTATCTTCATGTAGATGGTGAGACACTTTTAGGTGATGGTGGACTTGGTTTACATGATGAAAAAAACCCTAAAAGAAAATACCTAAGATCCGTTCATGCTCACACAATGCCAGTCATTAATCGTCCATTCATCCGAGAAAGGTCAAAGTTGTCTTTACCTCCGAAGTTAATCCATGAGACAAATAAAAAAGTGCTGAGTGGTATAAGCTATGGATATGGTATTAAGGTTATGAGGGAAATTGATTACTCTAACCTAAATAACGGGTTATTGATTGTGAGGGATGAATGCGATGACCAAGATTTATCCTCTAACTGGATCATTGGTGATCGTGATATAACTTTATCAAACAAGGGAGTCAAGATTGAATTTACTAATTTCAGACTGGTTATTAGCTCTGACCAGTCGGAGTCAAAAAGAATAATGCGTGGTTGGTCTTCAAATGAATTGAGTACCAACTCAATTTTCTCAAAAAAATATGGCCAATTTTCTAAATGCAATAGAGTGCTGCTTGGTGGTTTGGATAAAAGTCTAGAAGTTAGATTGAAAATCGAGTAGTTCAAAAAGTAGAATTATTTTATATAAAAACAATGCTATGACAAAAAAATATTTGAGTAGAGTTGAAGTGTATTTTTAGCAATATTTAATGCTGTGCTTTTACCTAAATATAATTTGAGAAATTTCAGATGTCGACTAAAAAGCAAAAAAAAATATCAAAAAACTTGGCTAAAAAGCCAGCTATCAACTCTCTAGCCCAGAGTTCAATTTTTTGGCGACCGGATTATCTTCGACCTTCAGAGTGGTTAGAGCATTTACCTTTTTTGTTTTGGCTGATTGAGGCACATCAGCCACGGAAGGCAGTTTCTTTAGGGGCCACCTCAGATGTGGCACACTTCGCACTCTGTCAAGCGATAAAACACCTTCGCCTAAAGGCTAGTTGCTATTTAAGTATCGATGTACAGAATGAAACATCTGATGGTATAAATTACGAATGTCAAGATTACAATAGCCAATATTATAATACATTCTCATATATTCTTGAAAGTTCAATGTCTGATGTTGCAAGTCAATTTTCAGATGGCAGTATTGACTTGCTACTTTTTATCCCTACGGATGAACATGATCTTGAGAGTACAGTAGCACACTGGAAATCTAAATTGTCCCCACGAAGTATTGTACTGGTGCCAGGAATCTCTAAAAAGAATCCAGGGTGTGAGACTTTCCGGATTTTTGAGTTGTTAAAAGAGGAATATACCAATTTTTCTTTATACTATGGGGAAGGGCTGGGTGTTATCTCTATAGGAGATGAGATAAGTTCGACACTGATAAATTTATTTGATCGTGACGAGAATAACTCTTCCTGGCAAGTTGTTCGCGATAACTTCGCGAGATTAGGGCAAACCTATATTGATGTACTGCAGGCGAAAAAATATCAACAAAAAGTAAAGTCCCTAGAGATAAATCTTTTATCTAAAAAAGATAAATTAAAAAAATTGAGTGCAGAGTATGCAGGTGTTAACGCTGAGCTTAATTTACAAAGGAAGGAGCTTACTGATTTTAGCCAACGTATAAAACAGCGAGAGTTAGAGGTTGAACAAAATTTTAAAAATCTGGAGATTGAGAAAAATAATTTGAATTCGCAGATACGACAAAAAGACAAGGAGCTCGTTGAAAAAGATATTGCCCTTAAAGTACGTTTTGAGGAGCTGGCCACCCTCACACAGTTACTTGAGAAGATGAGGAAACAGGCAACTGAACAGCAAGAGTTGCAAAAAGACAGACATCTTAAGTCTGCAGAAAGTGTTCATAAATTAGAAAAAAATATTACTAGCCTTGAATCACAGTTAAAAACCCATGAGTCCAATTTAGAACAGATGAGGAAAGCTAAGCATGATTCAGATAAAGTAAACACAGAACTTAATTCTAGATATAAGGAAATTGAACAGGATTTAAAGCTTGTTAAAAATGAACGTGATAACCTAAACCAAGAGAAGAAATTACTCCAGGCGAAAATTCAATCTCTGAGAGATGATCTTTTAGAAGAAAAAAAATCTGTTGATGAAAGGTTTAGAGAGTTGTCTTTGTTGACAAGCCTACTTGAAGAAAAAGAACTTCAAATTAAAGAACTACGTAAAAAAAACTTAGACCCTGATGGTAAGGCTATATTAACTAATAATCTCACATTCAATGAACGTACCTTTTCAGTAGCCAAGATTTTGGGTAAAGGTTTAAAACAAAAACATAGGCAAAGAAAAGAATTACAAAAAATCATTAAATCAGGTTTTTTTAATGAAGAATGGTACCTAAGAAATTATCCTGATGTAGCATGTAATGAAGATGCAGCAAGAGATCCAGCCTTACATTACCTAAAACATGGTGCATTTGAGGGGCGTAATCCTGGCCCTGGATTTGATAGTCAATGGTACTTGGATACTAATTTAGACGTTAAAGATAGTGGCTTTAACCCATTATTACATTATATATCCATGGGTCGAAAGGAAGGGCGCGAGCCCCTACCCTATTGAATGGATTAAAAAAATGTTGAGATTGAAGCATCTTTTGCATTGGTATAAGAATAGGCGCAAAAAAAATTTTACTAATGTTAAGGATACTGTACCATGCATAGAGAACTTTGATCCTGAGTGGTATTTAAAGACCTATACTGATGTTGCTGCTTCGGGAATAGATCCTCTTTTACACTATATTAATCATGGACAATTTGAAGGTAGATTACCATATAATAATCGCGCTCTTGCTTGGGAATATCACCTGTGGCGCGGGGGGAATAAACTCTTATTACCAAGGCTGATTCGCCTTATAGATACACCGGATGCCACTAAGCTAGAGCGTCACTATGCAGCATGGGTTACCTCCCGTTGGTACGCAGTAAAAAATGACTGGCAGAAAGTGTTAAATATTTTACTGCGTTTTCATGAGAAAGGACTTTCCTATCCAGCTCATGCTGGTCCAAACTTACTTATGTTGGAGGCTGCACTTCGATGTGGACATTTGGATATTGCTCAAAATGAGCTTGACATATTAGCCCAGCGTTTTGGTGAGTGCGTTGATTTGAATCTAGCCAAATCTAATTTAGTAAGTCAATTAGATGGTACTCGGTCAAGTAGTCAGCTTAATTATCAGCGCCTGGAATTGATCAATAGTTTTCTTACTCGATACGAGTTGTGTAGATTGACCAATACTGGTGACGGCCTATTAGGCTTGGATACCATAACTCCTACTTTACCGATTACTATTGTAGGTGGGGAGTCTGATCCGAAAGTTTCGGTTATTGTACCTACTTACAACTCTGAGGATACATTGATTACAGCGTTAACATCACTATGTAATCAAACTTGGCGTAATCTAGAGGTTATAATCGTTGACGATGCGAGTACGGATGGGACTTGGCGAATACTAAATTCGTATTTAAGATGTAGTCATTTTCGTCCTGGGTTAGAGCTTCATCTAATTCGTCATCAAAAGAATCAAGGTTCTTATGGTGCTCGTAATACTGCTTTGGAGAGTGCGACAGGCGACTTGATAACCACTCACGACAGTGATGACTGGTCTCATCCTCAAAAGATAGAAATACAGGCCAAAGCTTTACTTCAATCAGAAAATGCACAAGGTTCTATTTCACATTGGGTGCGCGCTAACAACAATCTATATTTTTCTCGTTGGTTTCCAGATGAGAGTTGGGTACATCGCAATATTTCTTCATTGATGGTACGTCGCTCGGTAATAGATACTATCGGCTATTGGGACAGAGTGTCTGTAAATGCTGATACTGAATATTACTATAGGTTACTAAAGGTTTTTGGTGAGGAAGCTTTAGTTGAAGTGTTACCAAATATACCACTTAGTTTTGGCCGCATTACAAATAACTCCCTGAGTCAGAATAGTGAAACACACGTTAGCACACGTTTTGTTGGGCTTCGTAAGGATTATGAAGATGCTGCAAGGCGTTGGCACTCAGAAGCTATGGAGATGGGAGATCTTTATTTGCCGTCAAGTCCAAAGCACCGTCCATTTTTAGCACCTAAGGCTTTATGTCTTAATGTGAACAAAGTATTGAAGCCAAATCCTATGGATATCGTGCAGCAATCAGGACGTTTCAATCAATCATGGTACTTAGAAATGTACCCAGATTTGCAGAATTTATCCGAAGATCTATTCGAGCATTATTGGACCGTCGGTGCTTCAGAGGGAAGGGATCCAGGTCCAGATTTTAGTGAATCTGGTTATAGATACAAATATATGGAGTCCGGTAAAGATAATATACCAGCACTTTATCACTATTTGACAATAGGTATTGAAAGTCAATTTGAGCCTCTACCAGAGATTTCAGGGAAACAAGAATATCGACCGAAGTCTTTGAATATACTTCTGTGTGCCCATCAAGCTGGTGAGTTGTTGTACGGGGCAGAAAGAAGCTTCCTCGATGTGTTGTCTACTTTAAGCAAATTGAATGTTAATCTTATTGTAGCGCTACCAAGTGCTCTCAATAGTTTTTATGTTGGACAAATTAGGGATTATGCTTGGCGAGTGGTAATTCTTCCTTATGGCTGGTGGAAATTTGACCGGCCAGCAAACCATGTCACCTTAAGACAATTTGAGGCACTGATAACTCGATTCAATATCAAGGCAGTCTATACCAATACACTTGTACTTAATGAGCCTCTATTAGCGGCAAGAGCTCAGAAGGTACCAACCTTAGTTCATGTACGTGAATTACCACAACATGATATAGCTCTTTGCAAATTGTTAGAAACTGATGCATTGAATATTATTTCTCATGTTAAGTCACTAGCTGATATAGTGTTAGTAAACTCGGAAGCTGTTAAGAGTGAACTGGGCGCAGTTAATACGGTAGTGATACCGAATATTATAAATACAAATCAATACAAGACATCTATTGAGGCAGACAGTTCGAATGAGAGGATTGTTCGGGTAGTATTAATCAGTAGTAATTTACCCAAGAAAGGTTTATCAGATTTTGTAGATTTGGCAAGGAGACTTGAAAATAAAGCTATTCCTGCTGTCTGTATATTAATAGGTCCAGAGAATGATTACATTAAAGACTTACAAGTCAGTCAAAATCGGGGACTAATTACTAAGAACCTTAAATTCGTTGGTTATGCTACCAGCCCGCAAAAGGCCTTGGCCCAGGCTGATATTGTGGTCAATCTTTCCCACTTTCATGAGTCATTTGGTCGAACGGTATTGGAAGCTATGGCTTCTGAACTTCCTGTAGTTGCCTATCATCGTGGGGCTATACCTGAGCTTGTTCGAGATAATGACACCGGATTTTTGGTGCCTTTTGGCAATATTGATGAAGTAGCAGATAGAATTAATAAATTAGTAGTTAATAGAGAATTACGCTTACGTATGGGGAAAAGAGGTAGGCAGAGAGTGGAACAGCATTTCTGTGAGGCTGTTATGCTTCGTCAACTCAAAAGAGCTCTAGCATTAATAACAGAGCACGAACTTATACGAGAATAATTAGTATTGGTTTTTTAGAGTTAGTAAAGCGTTGTTAAAAACTAAAATATGTATCAAATTTCAATAATACCACTCTCGAATAATTGCCCGGAAGTCTTCCGGTGGTGTATGGATTATCCGCGTCGTGAACAGACCTATGATGCTGAAACTCTTTTGGGAAGTGGTTTAATTTTCCAAGGTTGGGTTCTGGCTAAAGAAGGCGCTACAGTTAGACCTTATATAAGATTGAATTCAAAGAAATATTATTTAAAGATAAATCTATCAAGGCCAGATGTCATAAGAAGAGTTTTAAATGAAGAGTCAAAGGGACATCCACGATTATATTGTGGATTTCGTGCAGCTGTACCGTTAAATAGTGATACTTGCTTTTTTGGTTTTGAAAATAATAAATGTGACTATGACACAATGCAAATTTTCATAGAAGGGAGTTTAAAGATTATTGAAGGGCATGATGGTTGGCTCTTTCTTGATAATGATACCAATCAGAGTGTCGAACAATTTACTGGAAAATTATTATTAGATTGGCGTGAAAAGCGGGCTTGGTATGATTATTTGGATTCTTTAAGTAAGTTAGCGGAGGAATATCTCTCTGCTCATTCAGTATTGATAGCACCAAGTAAAGAAATGGTGATGTCAGACTATTATCCTCATAGAAAAGGGTCAACGACCCCCGTAGAGCAAGTGGAGAAATTGGCAGATAAAAAGCATAATGTTGTGCATCCAGTGAAGAGAATGCAAGCATCAAAGGATAGAGTTTTTCGTGTATGTGATACCCACTGGACTCACAAAGGTGCACAATGTGGTTTATTAGCTGCTTTAGAAGTTCTAGGTTTGGATACCGTAGCAGTCGCGAGTTTATTTTCAGATGATAAATTTAGAGAGGTTGTTAGGGCGGGAGATTTAGGAAATAAGATATTTCCGAGGCGGACTGCTCGCGAGTTGATACCTAATGGTATTTCATATCGTCAATGGGTTCATTATGATAACCATTTACCTAATATGGGGCGGGTCCTGATTACTCAAAATAAAGAGGCCTTGGTTTCTGCCAAGTGTTTGATTTTTGGATCTTCATCTAGCTATACAATGCTGGATTATGTTTCTAGAATTTTTTCTGAAGTAATATTTGTTCATTCAGCTGGAAATATAGATGTTACTATACTCAATCAGGTACGTCCAAATTATCTACTGGCGCAAACTAATGGTCGCTTTGTTATTAGAGCACCAATAGTTGGCTATCGCCTAGAAGATGAAATTGAAAAAAAATGGGCTGGATTAAATGATAAAGAGCGTGAAGAAATAATAGTAAGTCAGGGTCAATGGATAGAAAAGTGGTCTAAAGACACTCAATTAGAATATTCTTACCCTTTAATTATATTCTTTTCTGTACAAAATACTTGACTTTAAGGCAGACAATAAAAATAAAATAATTTAAAATAGATTTTTAATTTAACTAAGACAATGAAATATATAAATGGGGCTCATATAGATGTATAAAGTAGCTAAGCGCCTAACTAATAATATTCCCCATTTAACAAGACTGGATTTACGCCCATTACTTCGCCCTTCCCAGGATATATTAACCGAGGCAAATAAAAATGGTTGTATTGTTGGGAAATCAATATCAAATCTACCTCTATTTACTATAGAGCAGAATAGACTTAAAAGGGGCTGGTATATGGTTGAAGTTTTGATTGAATCAGATACAAGCTATCTTGAGACCTTTTTCACAATTCATCATCAATCAGGGCGGAAATCTAAACAGTTGAATTTATCCGTACGAAATGGACGTATGGCAAAACGATTGATTTGGTTAGCCAGAGGAGAAGAAAATTTATCGTTTTCTCCGGCACAAAATAAATGCAATTTTATAATTAAGAGATTAACACTAGTTCGTGTTTCTAAGTTATTCGCACGCAATCGAATGCGTGCCCGGCTATCTTGCAGGTCACTTTCAGTTCCATCAAGATTAACTTATCGATGGGCATATTATGATTCCACTTTCAATCCTAATGGTGTCCGAATTTCCTATAGAGAGTGGATAAAAAAAGTTGAACCAGGCCTTTGGCCTAAGCTAGACGGTTTAACTGAAGTTAGTTTTACCATTTTGATACCAGTTGACCAGTCTAGTAATTTAGATAGCATTAAAAGAACTGTATACTCTATAATATCTCAAAAATATAAGAACTGGAACCTATTCATTATCCCAATGGAATTTCTAGATCGAAAGATAATCTCTAAGATTAAGTCTCTAATTGGTTATAATGAAAAAATCAGATTGATTGATAGAGTTAATTATAGACAATCGATTGAAAAAATTTTAAATAAAGATACCTACTATCTCATGTGCCCCCCTAGGGCGGTCCTTGCTAATAAAGCCCTTTCTTGTTTTGAATACATTTTACGTAAGAAACCAAAAGCGAAAATTATTTATTCTGATGAAGACATGCTTAATAGTGCTAGCCGAAGGTCTTCACCGAACTTCAAGTCAGCGTGGAATCCAGATTTATTCTATTCAATAAATTATATAGGTGAATTTGTAGTTTTTGCTCCTGGACTATTAGAAGCCTCTTCATTCAGTAACTTGAATAATGAGATGGCCTGGGATTACAACTTACTTCTTCAAATACTGAAAAAAATAAAGAAACCTAATGATTCTATTTTTCATATACCAAGAATTCTCTTCCATAGGTTTAGTGATTTTAATAAAGATCTTTACCTGGAAAGTTCAAAAAAAATTCTGAAACGATATTTTAATGATAAAGGGCAAAGGAATATTGAAGTTGAATATGAAAAAGATCAAGGTGCACTGTATGTACGTTGGCCGATTCTGAATGAAAATCCGTTGGTTTCCCTTCTAATTCCTACTCGGGATATGTTACCGATACTAAAACAATGTGTAGAAAGTATTCTCAAAAAGACTTCATATGAAAATTATGAAATATTAATTCTAGATAACCAAAGTAAAGACCCAAAGACGATAGAGTATCTAGAATACATAAAAAACTTTAATAAAGTGAGAGTTATAAAATATGACCAACCATTTAATTATTCAGCTATTAACAATTTCGGGGTGAAACATGCCCATGGAAAAATTATTGGTTTGATTAATAACGACATAGAAGTTATTTCATCGAATTGGCTAGAGGAAATGGTTGCTCATGCAAGCCGTCCAAATATAGGCTGTGTCGGGGCAAAGTTGTATTATAGTGATAATCGAATTCAACATGCTGGGGTTGTAATTGGACTTGGTGGGCTGGCAGGTCATGCGCATAAATTTTTTAAAAAAAGTGTGATGGGCTATATGAACCGATTAATTTGCACCCAAAATTTTTCTGCAGTAACAGCTGCTTGTTTATTACTACGAAAAGAAACCTATGAGAAAGTTGGAGGGTTGGATGAGAAAAATTTTGAAGTAGCCTTTAATGATGTGGATTTATGCCTGAAGGTCCAAAAAGCCGGTTTTCGTAATCTTTGGACACCTTTTGCAGAAATGTATCATCATGAATCTATTAGCCGTGGCCTTGATAACACACCAGAAAAACGTGCAAGATTTGAACGAGAAGCTACATGTTTAAAAAATCGCTGGAGAACTCATTTAGGTATAGATCCTTACTATAGCCCATTTCTTACTCATAAAAGAGAGGATTTCTCTCTCGGTTTAAATGAAGATATTAAAGCACCAATGTTCCGATAATAGGTATAATATTAATTTCAACTCATCAAGGCTGCAAGAAAATTATCTTGCAGCCATATAAATAACTTATATTATTTTAGACCATATCTGATAGATCCTTCTATAAAAATATAATTTATTGTTTTGATGCGCGTTTAAAAACAAACTAAGGATAAACCTCATGATCCTTACTAATGATCGTTACATTAACTAAAAATCGGATTGTTAAATTAGATATGGGAACATCTACGAAGCTTGGAATATGCTTAATATATCAAATGACTTTCACGTTCTATGCTTAAACTGCTGGTGTAGATACTCTTCTTGAGATGAATCTGCTGGTACCCAACCATAGAAATCAGGCAAACTATGTTATTGAAGTTAGCGTTTGTCTTTTTTGTAAGAGCTTGTCTATGGAAAACTATCCGTTTCCAATGAACTGCCTAAAGGCAGTGTATTTTTTTACTCTATTGGGGTTTTTAATACCTGGCTGTGGCATGACTTGGCTAAGTCTCAATTGTGATTAAAGACGCTTTAAGCCAAGGTACTCAGGAGGTGCCAATTCTTACGGAGTAGCAGGATCAGGCTTCGGATAGATAGCGACATCATGGTGGAGCCTGAGGGGAAATTGAAACTCACCATCCAGTCTATCTAGACTCGCGGGATATCTTGTATGTAGGAAAGTTTAAGGGGTTTGCCATTTTTAACAGCAAGGCTATATCGATGCTTTTTTAACAGAAATTTATTGCAAGCTGTATACCATCGAAATACAAATTACTTTTTAGGACTTTCTGAAGGGCATTGTATTTCCGTTTTATGCCATACATTATCTTACAGTTTTATGTTACCTGAATGATCGTAGAACAGAATATTGTTACAATCTAGTGTAACACGGCTATTAAGTATGAATGAAATATATACAGCAAGCCATTTACAAACCAGTGTATCGATGGAAGATTCCATAAAACTATTTTACAAGAGTTCTACCAACCATCATTATATCGAAAGATTTATCGGTCAACAGAGGGGTAAAAATTTAAACGAATGGTCTATCTATTATAATATTAATCGCACTTATCAAGCTAAAAGTGTTGTGCTGTGTATTGATAGTAACAGTTGAAGATGGGCAGGCCGTTTGAAAGAAAACGTATCAACCGAATCTGACTTGACATAACACATTCCGAAGTATTGGTAATTGTCAGATAAAGTCTGACTCATTATGTTTTAAGTTTAGAGTACTTCATCAAAACTGATATAAGTATTTTTCAATGTAATTTGTTATATTTGCCCTTAGATAACCTGTATTAATAAACCTTAATAAATATTTCATTCCTAGTATACTCTATCCCGTTTGCGGGTAGCTTGAATGTAGGAAAGCTTACAATAAAAGATCATTCTAAAATGAAAAATTTATTATAAGCCTTGGCAGTCGCTATTTCCTGTTCATAACTTCTAGATATAATAAATCCACGGAAGATATATAAGGTAAGGTCTGTTATATTCTTACAGACACCAATTCAATTGAATATCAATGTAATCACAGCATTTGATTAAGAAAATAAAAATTAACATGAATGTTGAAATTAATGATAGTTAACTTTTTTAAATAATTAGTGAGGATAGATTTTTTCATTAAAAAGAGCCAAAAGACGACACTATAATAATTATGGCGCCAATTTAAAATTTTAAGTGGCATTATCAGGAATATTCGCTATATATACGTATAACTTTAGCATAACTCTAAATAATAAGAGTGTACAAGAGACTAGTCGCTAGTATATGAGCATAAAAATTCCTACATCTAATCGAACTATATGGAAGATCCAGAGAGATGTGATCTACTCACTTCTCGTTCGTGAGATGAATACAAGGTTTGGTAAGTGGCGACTGGGTTATGCTTGGATACTACTTGAGCCAGCTCTTCATATTTTAATGCTGGCAGCAATATTTAATTTCCTTGATAGGAACTTTTATCCAGGTATTCCGACAACTTTATTTATGTTGGGAGGAATTGCACCTTTTTTATTTTTTAGTCACTGCTTTTATAAAGGAATTGCTGCTGTATCATCAAATCGTGGATTATTTAACTATCGTCAGTTACGACCATTTGATGCAATTTTGAGTAGAGTATTATTAGAGTTTTTTATTTATATCTTATGCATGCTTACGCTATTAGCTTTATTATCTTGGATTGGTATTAGAGCTGAATTTGGAGATTTTCTATTACTTATTCAGGTAAATTTTTTATTTTTATGCTTTTCTTTTGGGTTATCTTTGACATTAGCGGTCATTGGTGAGAAATTACCTGAGATGTCTAAAGTTCTTCCATTGATTGTAAGACCTCTTTACTTCATTTCAGGAGTATTCTTTTCACTTGAACAAATTCCTTCAGAATATCACAGCTACCTTGTTTGGAACCCATTAGTACATATCATAGAATTAACCAGAGAAAGTTTATTTAAAAGCTATCATGGAATTTTTTCAAATTTTAAATATTTAATATATTCGTCAATAATGATGCTTGCTTTAGGTCTTCTGACATATCGTGCTTTCTGGAAAGACTTGGTGCGTAGTCAATGATTAGGCTTGAAAATCTCACAAAATCGTATAAAACAAAAAACGAAAGGAAAACACTTTTTAAAAATGTTAATGCGATCTTTCCTGAGGGCAAGAATATTGGAATTTTAGGGCGCAATGGGGTTGGTAAGTCTACGTTACTTAGAATTATGGGGGGGATTGATTATCCAGATTCCGGTAGAGTAATCACAGATAAGAGAATCTCATGGCCAGTGGGGCTCTCTGGCGGGTTCCAGGGAAGTATGACCGGTAGAGAGAATGTGGCTTTTGTTTGCGGAATTCATGGTGTATGGGGAAAAGATAAATGTAAAATTATGAATTATGTGCAAGAGTTTTCTGAAATCGGCAATTATTTTGATTTACCAATTAAAAGTTACTCCTCTGGAATGCGTGCGCGTTTAGCATTTGGCCTAAGTATCGCCCTAGAATTTGATGTTTATTTAGTTGATGAAGTTATGTCGGTTGGGGACGTACACTTTAAAAAAAAATGTGAAGATATAATTAAAGAAAAAAGAAAAAAAGCAACATTTATTATTGTGGCTCATACGACTCAAGTTTTAAAGAAAAATTGTGAGATAGGAATCTACATTGAAAATGGAAAGGTTAGAATTTGTCAATCTATAAATGAAGCCATAAGCATTTACCAAAATAGTGTATAAATTTTCATAAATGATAAAACTTAAAGTTTAAATATGGATGTTAGAAGAGTGCTTAATAAAAACTGGTGGAGTAATAAAAAACATATTTACTTTAATTTACTTATTTCTTGGTATAAGAATATTTCTTCAAAAACAAAAAGTTTAAAAATAAAAAATAAACATAGATTACATTTACCTTGGTATTATGGCTTTACTCTGATTGTAATAGTACCCATCGTTTGTGTGAGTGGGTATTATTTATTTTGGGTAACTGATCGTTTTGTAAGTACTACACAATTAATTGTTAAAGATACATCGTCATCTCAAGGATCGTCAACGGGGATTAGTTTTCTTATACCTAGTATAGGAGTTGATAATCAAGATACATTTTTAGTTGTAAACTATATACAGTCACTTGATATGGCCTTGTATCTGGATAGGGAATTAGGATTAAAAAATTACTATAAAAGTAATCAGTATGACGTATTTTCCCGTTTGTATTCGGATGCAACACAAGAAGAATATTTAGAATACTATAGAAATCATGTAGATGTTAGTCATGATGAGACAAATGGTATAATTTCAATAGAGATGCAAGCTTATGAACCGATCTTTGCTCGTATTCTTGTTGAGACTGTAATACAAAAATCAGAATTATTCGTTAATGCTTTGAGTAATCAACTAGCCAATAAACAAGTTGACTTCGTAAATAATGAAGTAGAACTCTCTCAAAGAAAATTGAGAAATATAAAACAAGACATCCTAGATTTTCAGAATAGTAATAATTTAGTTAGCCCCGAAGAGTTAACGAAAGGGATAAGCAGTATTATTCAAGGATTAGAGACGCGATTAGCAGAAGAGCGCGCCAAACTAACAGCCGCCAAAAGCTACTTAAATACTGATTCATCACAAATAATATCAATTCAAGCTGAAATTGGCGCCTTAGAAAATCAAATTAAAGTAGAGAAAGTTCGATTGGTTGGTATAAGTGACGAGAAAGGTGAACAGCGACTCAATACTCTAAGTGCACACTTTCAGAATCTTGAATTAGATCTACAATTTGCTACTGATGCTTACGCCGCATCACTAAAAGCTTTGGAAAGTGCAAGAATGGAAGCTTCTGGTAAGTTGAAACATCTGATAGTAATTACACGGCCTTCATTGGCAGAGGAGGCTGAGTACCCACATAAAATATATAATTTAGTAAGTTTAACGGTGATTTTAATCTTATTATATGGTGTTGGAATTATGCTGTCAGCCAGTATTCGAGATCATCGTATGTAATTTATAGGCTGAGTTTTCATTATCGAACAATATGTTGAGCTATTCAATAGCTATAAAGGAAGCCTTGTAGAATCATGATACCTATTAATAGAGTAAAGAAAAATATTTTATCCCTGATAATAACTTTACTGATCATTTTGGGTCATGGGCTGGCTTTTGCATTAGAAACCCAGTTAGTAGATGGTATAGATTCTCAGCCCACACCAAAAAATGAGATACCAATTTTTGGTCAATCGTTATTTCAGGGAACATTTAAGGATCAGCCATTCAATGGTTTCAACCCGGACTACAGAATCACGATTGGGGATCAGATTAATCTTCAATTATGGGGCGCTTATAGTTTTAGCGCAACTTTAACTGTTGATCCAAAAGGAAATATTTTTGTACCAGAAGTAGGACCGGTTCATGTAGCTGGAGTACAAAATGGCGACTTAAATAATTTTGTGTTACGCCATGTGAAGCGTGTTTTTAAAAATAATGTACAAGCCTATGCGAACTTGGAAGCAAGTCAGCCGGTTAAAGTGTTTGTGACAGGGTATGTAAATAATCCTGGTTTATTCAATGGTTTTAGTTCGGATTCAATTCTGTATTATTTGGATAGTGCTGAAGGAATAAGTTCACAAAGTGGTAGTTTTGTCGATATAAAGATAATTCGAAGGGACAAAATAATACAGGAAATAAATTTATATAGTTTTATTGTAGATGGGATAATGCCTGCCGTACAGCTGCGAAATGGTGATGTAATAGTAGTTGGTGGAAAAAAAGGATTTGTTACGGTTAAAGGTGCAGTTCAACAGTCGGCTCAACTAGAATTTATCGGTCCTTATACACAATTAGGAGAGATGTTATTAGTTATTAAGCCAGATCCTCTTGCAAATTTTGCTCGTATTACTCAGGTAGTTGATGGGGTCAAACAAGCAAGTTACCAACCCTTAACTAATGCAATGACAACACGCCTTTACCCAGGCGCAATTGTAGAACTAGTCCGCGATAATGATATTCATTCGATTTCAGTAATTGTTTCTGGTGAATTAGATGGCCCCGCTACTTATGTGCTTCCATATGGCGCAACACTTGAAATGTTGATGACAAAATTAAAATTTCGTGAAAATGCTGATCAAAATTCTATTCAGTTATATCGAAAAAGTGTTGCTGAAAAACAACAGGTTGCATTGGATAGATCACTAGATGCTTTACAAATGGAAGTTTTAACTCGTCAACCGAAAACTGATCTTGAAAAAGATGCTCAGAAAGATAACGCTTTAATGATTCAAAATTTCATAAAAAAGCTCGAAGAGTCATTCCAAAAGGGCAGGTAGTAATTGCTAATAACCCAGATGCTGGAAAAATGTTACTTGAAGATGGTGATGAAATAACTGTACCTCTGAAAACATCAACCATATCTATAGTTGGGGAGGTAATTTTTCCAACTTCACTTGTGTATCATAAAAAATATACATTAGAAGATTATATCGAATTAGCAGGTGGATTTGCCAATAATGCAAACCGTAACGAACTGATTATTTTACATTTAGACGGGACGATAACACGAGTTCATGATAGAGACTTTGATAATAAACTTGGAAATAGATTACGTCCTGGGGATGAAATAATGGTAATGCCAAAAATTAATTCAAGTGAACTACAGGTAACTAAAGATGTAACGGAAATTTTATATCGTATAGCAGTTGGGACTGCGGCCATACTATCATTCTGAAAAACAACATGAATATCTTATTTTTAAATAACTTCTTTGAAGAAAATATTTAAAATACTACTGTAGAAATTTAGCTGTTTCTAATTTCAAGGATTGATGGAGGAATTATGGCTGAAACTGATACCGAACGAAGGGGAATTATTCTGGCTGGTGGTACTGGTACCCGTCTGTATCCATTAACAAAAGGTATCAGCAAGCAATTAATGCCAGTATATGACAAGCCCATGATTTACTATCCGCTAACAACTTTAATGTTGGCTGGAATACGAAAAATATTAATTATAACGTCCCCCAAGATCAAAGTTTGTTTAGGGGACTTTTGGGTACTGGATCTCAGTGGGGAATTAATCTAAGTTACGCCAAGCAATTTTCACCAAATGGTTTGGCTGAAGCATTTATAATTGGACAGGATCATATAGAGAGCAGTCCCTGCGCGCTAATTCTTGGAGATAATATTTTTTATGCTCATCAATTTAGTGAACTTTTAAAGAGAGCTAATTCAAGAATTCAAGGAGCAACAATCTTTGGGTATAGGATTGCGGACCCAAGCGCATATGGAGTTGCTGAATTCAATAAAGATGGAAAAGTTATAAGTGTTGAGGAAAAACCAAATAAACCCAAATCAAATTATGCTATTACTGGATTATACTTGTATGACAATAATGTTTGCGATTTAGTCAGAGAGATCAGGCCAAGTGATCGTGGAGAGTTGGAGATTACGGATCTCAATAAAATATACCTTGAAAGAGGTGAACTTAGTCTAGAGTTAATGGGCCGCGGTTCTGCATGGTTAGATACTGGAACGCATGATAATTTGCTCGCAGCGGGACACTTCGTACAAACAATTGAACGTCGTCAGGGATTAAAAATTGCATGCCCTGAAGAGGTCGCATTTCGTAAAGGTTTTATCTCACTTGATGAGCTTGAAGTTCAAGCTAAATTATTTATGAAAAGTGGATATGGTGAAGTATTGTATGTGTATTCGTAATGACGCACAAAGAGATCATAATTTCGTATAAATATCAATGATATTATGAAATACAACAAAATTAACATTAGATTTTTTCTATTATTAATAGTTGAACAGGGTCCCCCCAGTTGCATTAACTTTTCTGGAGTTTGAATTCAGGTTAACTAAATATTTTAAATTAAGACTTTATATTTAGCTTATTAATTACTATTTCAGTTTATAGAAATCATTTTATTCAAATTCCTTAGTAATTTTTAGTTTTTGAGTAAGGCAATTAACAAATTAGATATTTAATTTGAATGGTATAAAAATGGATGAGAAGTATCAGGTGAAGCTACTTGAGAATTCAATATTATTCGACCCTGAATGGTATTTGTCACAACATTCAGATGTTGAGAGTATAGAGATAACACCAGAGCAACATTATCTACGATATGGGTGGAGAATGGGAAGAAGTCCATCACTTTATTTTGTGGAGTAGGTTACCATAATAAATATCCCGATGTAGCTCTGAGAAATGAAAACCCACTTATCCACTATCTCCGATTTGGAAAACGAGAAGGAAGGGAAGTGCAAGCAGTAAAAGAGAAAAATTTTCTTACAAAAAAAGATTTGAATGTTGATACTAATAAATTGTTTTTTCCTGAGACGGATATAATGAAAAAAAAAATTTAAATGAAGAGTTTAAAAATCAATTAAAAAAAACGCAAGGTTTACTTGAAAAGTATGTCAGACGATGCAGAGAGCTTGAATATCAAATCATAGATGAAAAAAAATGAATCTTGTATTTGTAAGGAAGGTTTTAAATGAAGGTACTCATTGTTTTTGGAACTCGTCCTGAAGCTATTAAAATGGCACCATTAGCTTTAAAACTGATAATTGATCAAAGATTTAATACTCAAGTTTGTGTAACAGCTCAACATAGAGAAATGTTAGATCAGGTACTCAATCTATTCGGATTAATTCCTGATGATGACCTAGATCAGTCAGAATCTGGTCAGAACTTAACCGATATAAGCGTAGGAATACTTCAAGGGATGCATAAGATTCTTGAAGAAACAAAACCTGATATTGTATTAGTTCATGGTGATACGGCAACAACTTTTTTTACAAGTCTTGCAGCATATTATTGAAAAATCTCCATAGGTCATGTAGAAGCAGGCCTACGAACCGGAAATTTATTTTCTCCATGGCCAGAAGAGGCAAATCGGAAGTTAACAGGTGCCTTAGCAGACCTTCATTTTTCACCAACAGAAAATTCAAAAGAAAAACCTTCTAAATGAAGGAGTAAGCTCTGAGAAAATATTTGTTACTGGCAATACAGTAATAGATTCCTTGTTAGAAGTAGTACGAAAATTAGATGAAGATAAGAAGATATATGATAAATTTAATAATGAATTTAATTTCCTTGATGACAATAAAAAATTAATTTTATTAACTGGGCATCGACGCGAAAGCTTTGGTGGCGGATTTGAACGTATTTGTCAAGCAATTTTGGAAATTGCGAAATCACATAGAAATGTACAAATAGTATATCCCTTACATTTAAATCCAAATGTAAGGGAACCTGTTAATCGACTATTAAATGACGTAGAGAATATTTTCCTGATAGAGCCTTTAGACTATCTTCCATTTATCTATCTAATGAATAAATCATACATTATTCTATCAGATTCTGGTGGAATTCAGGAGGAAGCTCCTTCGCTAGGTAAACCTGTACTAGTAATGCGTGACACAACAGAACGACCAGAAGCTGTTAAAGCCGGAACTGAAAAATTAAGAGGAACAAAAGTAGATGTTATTATTAAGGAAACATCTACATTACTTACTGATAAAGACAGCTATAATAAAATGAGTTTTGCCCATAATCCATATGGGGATGGTCAAGCATCAAAAAAAATAATTAATGTGTTAGCTGATTTTGAAAAAAATTTCAAAAGATTAAATATATAGCTTAAAAAGCTTTTTTACAGATTTTTCGTTCAAATAGGGATATTTATGAACTTTGAAAAAATCTCAGTAGTTGGTTTAGGGTATATAGGATTACCAACAGCTGCTATGCTAGCAACTCAAAAAATTAACGTAATCGGTGTTGACATTAATCAAGACACTATAAATATTGTCAACTCAGGCAATATACATATTATAGCTGGGCCTGGAACAAATTGTTCAGAAAGCAGTATCTAGCGGATATTTACATGCAACGACTAAACATCAATCTGCTGATGCATTTTTAATTGCTGTTCCTACTCCTTTTATTGAGGAGTCAAAAGTTAAAGATAAAAAAGCAGATCTAGGATATATTGAGGCTGCATCGAAATCACTAGCGCCTTTATTAAAAATTGGTGATTTAATTGTACTTGAGTCAACCTCTCCAGTAGGTACAACAGAGAAAATTTCGGAGTGGCTTGCCGAAGCACGCCCTGATCTCACATTTCCGCACGCTGATGGAGAGTTATCCGATATAAGAATTGCTTATTGTCCAGAAAGAGTATTGCCTGGGAATGTCCTTCATGAACTTGTTGAAAACGATCGTGTTATAGGTGGCTTAACAAAAAAATGTTCCGAAGCAGCAGAAAGCCTATATAAGATTTTTGTTAGAGGTGAATGCTTGTTAACTACAGCACGTACCGCTGAGATGAGCAAACTTACAGAGAATAGTTTTAGGGATTTAAATATCGCATTCGCAAATGAACTATCAGTTATTTGCAGCAAATTAAATATCAATACATGGGAATTGATATCTCTTGCTAATAGGCATCCCCGAGTCAATATCCTTCAACCAGGTGCTGGCGTAGGAGGACACTGTATAGCAGTCGATCCTTGGTTTATTGTTCAATCATGTCCTGCTGAATCAAGACTCATTCGTACAGCACGTGATGTAAATGACTGTAAACCTGAATGGGTATTGAATCAGTTGGAGGTTATTTTAAAAAATATAAGAGTCAAGAATCCCGGCTACACTAGCAGAGATATTACTGTTGCTTGCTTGGGAATTACCTTTAAGCCAAACATTGACTACTTAGAGAGAGTCCTGCTTTAATGATTGCAGAGGGAATCACAAATCTTGACTGTAACTTACAAATTGTTGAGCCTAATATCCAACTTTTACCTGAAAAATCTCTCCAATAAAAATGTTGAACTAGTTTCTTTAGATCACTCATTAATGAATGCAGATATTTTTTGCATACTTGTAAAGCACAATGAATTTCAAAAATTGTAAATAAATTCGATCAGAAAGATAATATTATCGACGTAGTTGGCCTTCTTAGCTAGCTATTTAATAATACAGCAAAGTGTTTGATCCCTCTAACTTTCAAACCGTTGGGCAGAACTCAATATGGATGTATTATTAAAACATGCTGAAGATCTTGCTAGTCGTCTTATAAAGGATGTGTATTTACCTATTCAAGGTCGTGTTGCCTATGTAGTCAGCCACGGACAAAGTTATGCTAGCAACGGTTATTCAATACGAACACAAGCGATAGCCAAAGCATTAAATATAAATGGATTAGAAACTCTTTGCTTTGTTCGCCCTGGTAGACCATGGGAGTTGGGGGTAAAAAAAGGCTCAATTAATCCAGAGGTTGCAATTAATGGAGTAAGATATATTCATAGCCGATGGAAAAATGACATACCTCCTAACAATGAACAAGCTTCACTTGAAGCAAGTGTGGCTTGTTATTCAGAACTTTTTAGCATTTATCGGCCAGAAATTATATTAGCAGCTTCAGATTATACGGTCGGCTTGCCAGCATGGATTGTCTCTAAATCACTGGGATTGCCTTTTTATAATGAGGTAAGAGGATTTTGGGAGCTTTCAAAAGCAGCCAGAGAACCTGGTTTTGAAAAAACTTTGGATTTTCAAATAGAAGCAGATCGTAATTCTTTTGTAAGTAGTAAAGCAGTAAAAATCTTTACCTTAAACCAAAGAATGAAAGCCGAGCTTACAAAACGTGGATTGGACAATAATAAAATATCTATTGTACCTAACTGTATAAGTGAGGTTCCAAAAGTTAGGCAAAGTATTTCTAATTTGAGGGCTAAGCTGAGAATAAATGATGATGACAAGGTTGTAGGATATATTGGTAGTTTCTCTTCATATGAAGGAATAGATTTACTTATTGATGCTTGTAAAAAGTTAAGAATCCAAGAAGAGAAAATCAAATTACTACTTGTAGGAGATTATGAACCAGTAAATGAAACGATATCAACACCACAAAGAATTTCCAATGAATCTTGGTTTATTCAGGTAGGACGAGTACCACATGAATTGGTTGCTGATTATTATGCACTTATCGATACAGTTGTAATTCCACGTAAAAAATTAGCCGTATGTGAACTAGTTTCACCGATAAAGGTTGCAGAAGCCATTGCATTTGGGAAGCAGCTTGTAGTATCAGATGTAGTACCACTTAATGAAATTGTAGGGAAAAATAAAGATATCTACTGTATTTGAATCCGGAAATATCAATAATTTAGTGAAATGCATTCACAATTCATTAAATGTTCCTGATTCAAATACGAATCAAATTCCATTATTAAAAGATTATATCTCAGAGTTAGTTTCGGAGTTAAAGACCAAAAACTTTCAGCCAAAATGTGTTAAGTCTTCACGAAATTACGAAGATAGAGAGGAGGAAGTAAAGCAGCTTGAAAAAAGAATAGAAAATAAATTAGAAACTTTAGAAGGAGCTTCTTCTAACATAAGTTTTCAGCTGGCCAATCAAGATCAACTACGAGCTGACTTTAATGGAAATCGATCTAATTCTTATTTAAAAAATATTAAACCAATTACAAATAGGTTGAGTGAAAAATTTCCAAATGGACCATCAAATAAATATACTGAAAATAAAACTGAAAAACAAGAATTAATAAATGAAGCTCAGTATATTAAAGAAAAAACAATTAGACTAAAAGAAAACACAAGAGAAGATGTTGCTCAAATAAAAATTCCTATACATGGATCAATACTAGAATTATCTTCGACGATTGTATATCATGTTAGTAATTCTCAAACTACACGTAAAGCCGTAGTTCTCTTCCAATTTTTCGATCAATTTGAAAAGATCATTAAGCGTATTCCTGGGGTTGGAATTGCTGCTGCATTTGATCAACATTTTCGATATTTGAATAAAAATAATAACTCACTAGAGGATGATGTAAAAGAAATTTTCAAATTGAATCTTCCTGATGATGTCGCGAGTGTGGCAATATCCGTTGCAAGTCTTGGTTTGAAGTCAGATGAACATATTGATATACGTATTCTTGGTAGATGCTATAACATAGAAGCAGAAATGCTTCGTAAGAAAGAGTTCTTAAAGCGTCAGCCTATGCCTCCAGCAATTGTTCATGAACCTACTCATAAGCGTTTAATTAAAGATTTAGTTGTCGCATGTATACTGGATGAATTTACTACAGAATGTTTAGAGCATGAGGTTATTTTAATAAAGATAACGCAAGAAAATTGGGCTTATGAATTAGAAAAGAATCATCCTAATTTTCTTTTAGTTGAAAGCTGTTGGAAAGGAAACAACAATAATTGGGGAACCCTTAGTAAGGGTAGCGGAGCTGGAAAAAAGCTTAGTGGACTACTTACTTTCTGCAAAAAGAAAAATATTCCTACAATTTTTTGGAATAAAGAGGATCCACCTCACTATCAAAAATTCGGCCCTATTGCTAAGTTCTTTGATGTGGCAATTACTACAGATAGTAATATGATTCCTTTTTATAAGAAGGATTATGGTATTGATGTGTATCCACTCTCTTTTGCTGCACGCGAAAATTCATAACCCACGAAGTATTCTCATAAGAAAAGCTAAAACAGTATTTGCTGGGTCATACTATGAGGATAACCTAAACGATGCTCCGATTTTAAATTTATATTTGATCAAATAGAAAACGCAGGCTTAGAATTTGATATTTTTGATCGAAATTTTGGAAAAAATATCAAAAAATTTATTTTCCCAGAAAAATATCGAAAAAAACATTATTGGAAATTTAATACCTTCTGAAGTTTGGAAAGCTCACCAAGGTTATAAATATCAAGTAAATATTAATTCGGTTCAAGATTCTGAAACGATGTTTGCCCGTAGAGTTTATGAATCGCTAGCTTCAGGTACACCAGTTATAAGCAATGATTCAGTTGGTGTTAGAAAATTATTTGGTGATATTGTTATCATGCCCAAGAATAACAAAACAATTACTAGTCAACTTGGGGAGTTAGAAAGGTCTCCAGATGAATACCGAAATCTTTCACGCTGTGGAGTTAGAAGAGTTATGAGATCTCACACTTATGGCCATCGTATCCAAGAATTATGTAATTTAATTGGTTTAGACGTGAAAATTTCATATCCAGATGCCACGTTGGCTTTGACAGCTAAAAGTGAAAAAGAAATAGATCAGGCAAAAAAAATATTTAAAGAACAAACAGCTCAAAATAAAAAATTATTTATTCAACTAGGAAACTTTGAATCAGCTTATCATTACTTAAACCAGTCTTCTCATTCTATTACTTACGCTATGGATTTTGCAAAGAAGTTTTATCCTTCAGAAAATAGTTTTTACAACACTGAAAACGTATTAAAAGCTGACATGAAAGATAACATTATTCCGGAAGCCTTAGAGGACTTTATCTATTGGGGGCATCTTGAAAAATGAAGAAGAAAATATTATTGATATCTTGGCATTTCCCTCCCTATAAGAGTTCATCAGCATTTAATTTATTTAAACGATTAAAAGACACATGTTTTGAGTTTGATGTAATTCAGGCTTACCGAGATGAGAAACCTGACAACGAGAGAATGTTTAATTACTCATTAAGTTGCTTTAATAGATACGAAGTAACGGTACCCTCGGAAGATGCACGAAATACTGAATCAAGAATGTACTTTGTAGAAAGAGTAATTGATTATTATAGAATCTTAAGAGATCACAACCATTATTCAGTATTACTCTCTCACTCACATGAGAATATTTCACATATGGCTGCAATGGCCATTAAAAAACTTAATCCTCAATTACGTTGGATAGCATCGTTCGGGGATCCAATAGCTGCAAATCCATATAACCATTCATACAAATTCCCCATGCTCAAAGAGGATATTCAACTAGAAGAGGAAGTCCTACAAAAAGCAGATCGCATTATTGTCACGAATCCATATCAGCAAAAAATAGTTTTAAGTTCACAAACTAAATCAATTCAAAAAAGTAAATTTTTTGTTCTTCCACATTGTTTTGATGATCGAATGTATGAAAAGGAATTACAGAAAAAGAATAAAGTCGGTGAAAAAACAAGCATTTTTCGCTTAGTGCATATCGGAATGCTTTATAAATTTAAGAGAACATCTGAACCATTTATGCTCGGAGCACAACGGTTACTACAGAAGCATCCCAATCTAAAAGGAAGAATTAAAATTGACTTCTATGGAGCCAATGACTCTTTTATTAAGGCTGCTGAGAAATATGACCTCAAAGAGGTCGTGAGTTTTAAAGGAACTGTTGATTATTTAAAAAGCCTTACTTTGATGACTAAGGCAATTGCTTACTTTTACGCGATGCAGAATTTAGTGAGCAAGGTCTGGATTACAGTCCATTTTTTCCAGGAAAATTAGCTGATTACCTTGGTGCCAAAAGACCTGTATTGGCTGTTACTATGAAGAATGGTTATGTCCCAGATATACTTTCTAAGTTGGGAGGTGCGTCCCTCAGCGAAGATAATATTGAAGGGATTGCTGATGCAATGTATGGCATGATTAAAGGACGTTACATAATAGATAAGAATGAGGCAGAAAGTTATTCATGTAAACATAATGCCGAAAAAGCTAGAGAGACACTGACATTTAAGGATGATAAAAAAGTCATTTTGATAACTGGACATGATTTGAAATTTGCCAAATTTGTTATTAACGAGGTTAAAAAAAATACAAATTTCATTGTTTTAGTTGATAAATGGGAAAGCCATGAAAAGCATGATGAAGAAAAGAGCCTAGATCTTTTAAATCAGGCTGATGTAATCTTTTGTGAATGGGGACTAGGGAATTTAGTTTGGTATTCCAAAAACAAGAAAAAAGGACAAAAACTTATTACACGTGTCCACGCTCAAGAGTTAAAAACTGAACATCTTAAAAGATGTAATCATGAAAATATAGATTTTTATATTTTCGTGTCACCCTATTATTATGAGCTGATGGTAGAAAAATATTCTCTTGCTAGAAATAAATGCAGAATGATCTTTAATATGATCGACAGGGAATTTCTTGACAAGCCGAAATTGTCTGGTTCAGAATTTAATTTGGGTATGATAGGGGATGTGCCTCAATCTAAACGACTAGATCGAGCTTTAGATATTTTTGAGGATCTATACCAAAACGATAATAGATATAAACTTTTTATAAAAGGAAAAAGGCCAGAAGAATATCCATGGATGCACTCTAAAGCAAAAAAAAATGAATTATTTTTTTACAAGCAGCTATATAAAAGAATTGAAACAAATAACTGGATGAATAATGTCATCTTCGAAGGATTTGGGCCAATTGATGAATGGCTTCGAAAAATTGGCTGGATTCTATCTGTAAGCGATAATGAAAGTTTTCACTTGTCGGTTGCTGAGGGTATGGCCTCTGGCTCAACACCGATTCTGTTAAATTGGCCTGGGAGTGAATACATATATAATAGCAATTATATTTTCAATACAATTAGCACCGCTTGTAATTATATAAAGAAAAATAAAAGCCATGATTCAAACCTTCAGAAAAATTATACAAGAAAATTTTGCCATAAATTAAACTCTGATAGGCTAATTTCACTATTTTGAGGTTTTGAAATGAATTTTAATTTTTTTAATTCAGAAAGAATAATTAGATTGACCCCAATAACAAAAGACACTGTTCAGGTTGCGGATTCAATAATTAGAAATAATATTAAAGTATTCCCCACTTTGCCAAATATCTCTGTAACTAGTTTAAATGATTTATGGTGGACGCGATTTACATCAGCTCAAAGTACCTATTCTCTCTATATATACGCATTTTATCCAATTTCATATTTGCTTAATGCGTATGAGATTACACAGAACGAGATATACCTAAATAATGCGCTTAAATTAGTTGACGGATTTTATCGATGGGAAGCACAAGGTTTTAAAAAAATAAATAAAAAAATGAGAAAAATTTTGCATGGAGATCATGCATTTTCAAATAGAACACAATCTCTATGTTATTTATTAGTATGCATGCGACATGCAGGTAAAAACATTTCCGATAAGCTTATTGAAAATCTTATTAAAAATGGAGATTACTTATCTGATATTAAAAACTATAGTCACTACAATCACGGACTGATGATGGATCTTTCATTATTAGGCCTTATTAATACTCTTGATGGTGAACACATAAATTACCCAGCAAGCTATAAGCTTAATTTAATTGCTCGCCTGAACCATTCTATCTCTAGAGATATTACCTCTGATGGTGTCCATGTTGAAAATAGCCCTGGCTATCATTTCTGGCTATTAAGTTTCTTAGAGAAAGTTATTGACCCTTTAGCTTACATAGATACAGATTTATATAAACTAGCCTCTTGTGTCTTAGAAAAAGCTTCGGCATATGCAATGCTCATTGCAAGACCTGATGGTTCAGTCCCTGCCATCGGGGATACTCATGCTGGTGTTAAATATAAAATATCACAAGGCCTTTCGAGTAAGTATTTGAAAGATGCAAATAAAGTGATATTTAGAGATCCGGATGATACTGTTTGGGCCTACTTTTGCTCTGGTTATAAAACTCATGTCCATAAACATGGTGATAATGGGGCCTTTAATCTCTTTTATAAAGGTCAGGATGTTTTTATTGATCCAGGATTTCTAAATTATGAAAAAACAGATAGCTCAATAGAAATAAAAAAAACATCTTTTCACAATACAGTATGCCCTAAAGGTGAAAATCAAGAAATAATTGAGATCAATCTCTCTCAAGAAAATCAAAACTATCAGGGCAATATTGGCCGATCAAAAATAATTGGATATCGTAATCTAAATGAAGTCGAAATAGCACTAGCAAAAATATCAGACTACCAGTCATGCACAATTGACAGATTGATTATTTGGGTGAAACCTAATATATTTTTAATTTATGATACATTGGATGGAGTTCATCAAAGCATGGAGCAGTTTTTTCATGTAGGGTCTTGCTTTAAGGCGTCTATAGATGGGATTCACGCTAATTTAATTGACATAAACGGCGTCAGAGTCTGTCGAATAGAACAATTTCAGTTTAATGAACCAGATAATATCCCAGAGCAAAGAGCAACTGGCTCTATTCAACCAGGATTTTACGCAAAAAATTTTAACATAAAACATCCAAGCCAACGTATTGTATTCGAAACTAAAAGTGATTATTTTTTAACACTTGTTCAATTAGGCGAAAAAGACGAATTAGATATTACCATTGAATCTAGATCCTCTTCAAAAATTTACTTACAAAAATCTGAAAAAATTATTGAGCTTGATTTAAATTATTATATTTCACTTATTAACTCTTAATTTGCATGACTCTCAAGGAGTTGCGTAATGTTAAATTCTCCGCCTGTAATTATTTTTGGTAATCCTAGAAGCGGTACACGAATGTGTGCAACAGTGCTTAATGTACATCCTGACATTTGTATAACAGATGAATTTTACAATGTAGAGATGTTGTTAAATCTTGCTAATCGACAGATTTCTTCTTTCTTAAGCAAGCGTGTCGATGAAGATTCAATTCCTTTGCGGAAAGAATTGCTAGTTAAAAATTATTGGACTCTTCGTTGTACATTTGACCAAATAGAAAAATCACATAAGGCAGTAATTATTGGAAATAAGACGCCTAGAGCTGAAAAACATTATCAAACCTATGAAGAAATATTTTCTATAAATAAGCCAATCTATATTTACTGCGCAAGAAATGCCTACGATGTTTTAAGAAGTATAAAGAATTTAAAAAATATACAATGGAATAAATTGCCATTTAAAGATCTTTTTGAAAACTACAAGAATAGCTATCGAATTTATACAGAAATAAAGGAGAAGTATCCAGATAGAATAATTTTCATAAATGTTGACAAGCTCGACAAATTACAACCATTTGAAGTTTATCGCCCAATCTTCGATATTCTTAAACTCAAATATAATGCAGATTTTATCGAATGCATTAATAGAATTTCTCCTCAAAACACACTTGAAAAAGTAAAAAAAGTTATTAAAGACTCATCTCCGGTGGAAGAGCTTACAGTTGATGAGGAGGAGTTTATTTCGAATTGTCATGAGTATAAAAAAATAGAAGATCAATTTCTTGAATCAGAAAATTCTTGATATTTATTATGGATATTAATTGCCAATGATGTTTACTCTTTTAGATTTATGATATACTATTTAATTAAACTCGACATTTAATTCATATTATATTCTATAGTGAGGGTTAGATTTATGCATGCAATTAACTCTTTACTGTTTGATAAATTAGCCCTTTTTTTATCGGAACTACCGAACATACCTGAAAATTATTCAACATATATTGATAGCTTAGATTGTGAATATATAAATATAAAAAGCCCAAAGGCGCTAAAGAATGCTTTCTTTGAAGAATCTGTGAGGCTTAACGCCTTAGTATTAACAGGTCAATTTAGGTCATTTATCGGTGCACATTCTTACATAGGCGAGGGTGGATACTTAAAACAATGCTTTATAGGAAGATATTGCTCTATTGGTAGGCGTGTAACCATTGGCGCAGGATCTCACTCCATGAAAAATTTAACAACCTATCCGGGGTTATCAAAAAAAACACCAACAAGTCCAGTAATTTTAGAAAATGATATATGGGTAGGTGATGGAGCTATAATTTTACCTGGGATAAGGATTGGTACAGGTGCGGTCATTGGAGCAAATGCTGTTGTTACTAAAGATGTTAGTAATTTCAGCGTAGTTGCTGGTTCACCAGCAAGACATATAAAATACAGGATCGATTCATCTCTATTTTCATCAGTTTTGGATAGTCTTTGGTGGGAATATTCTAAAGATATTTTATTAGAAACAAAGGATTTGGAACTACAAGATCGCTTGATGGTCTTAAATGCCTTAAATAAAAATAATTTCAAAAACTATGACACCTATCATATTTCATAAAACGCTCTTTCTATTTGGTTTAATCTTTATTATCTTTTAAAAAATGTGTTATAATTGATTTTCTTCAAATGGATTTTCTGTTTACTATTGTAATAACTTTTGAATATTGATATTTCTTGATTTATAAGTAATTCTTAAAAATAACTTCACAGTTGAGAATGAAATTGGATGATCTTGATACCATATTAAAAAGTATTGAAGAGAAAATTATTCAATCAGGAAAAGACAATGCTAGTAAGCTTACACGAGACTTAATAACTGTTCAGAATCGTGTTTACGCTCAGCTTGAAAGCCTTAGCTGGCTTCAGAAACGCCTGTCAATTAAGGGGCAGTTACCACCATTACGTGGATGGGCTGCATCTCCCGACGTTTTGCTTCTATTACATACACATATTATGTCTACTCGTCCAGCTATAGTCGTTGAGTTGGGCAGCGGTGCTTCTACACTGGTCATTGCTGATGCTTTACGCCAGAATGGAGTGGGTAAGTTAATTTCTATTGAGCATAGCGATAATTATGGAGCTCAAACATTATCTACACTCGAGGTTGAGTATTTGCAATCTTGGGTTGATCTAAGAGTTGGTGATTTAGAACTTTGGAGCGGTAAACATTTAAACTCTGACGATTCCAATAGTCCTTGCCACTGGTATCCTTTGTCTCTATTTGATGGAATTGATAATATTGATCTGCTTTGGATAGATGGACCACCGGGAGCTACTTGTCCATATAGTCGGTACCCAGCGCTACCTGCTCTTTTCAATAAGTTGACCAGCAGGGCTGAAGTTTGGATGGATGATACTATTCGTAAAGAAGAGAAGACCATATGCGAGCGCTGGGTAAAAGACCATAACTTTAGTTTGGAATACCTAACTTTAGAAAAGGGATTGGGTCGCATGAAGAATTTAAATAATATAGAAGATTCTTTAAGTTCACAATTTCTGAAGAATTTCACAAAAAATGATCCTAAGTACCTAAAATCTCTCGAAAGAAATATGTCTTTTTTTAAACAATCAAACCTTTGATTGATGTTTATTTAAATATAACACTCATAATGAATATCTTTTAGTGGAACGAATTAGATTTTTTTATCCATAGAAACCGAGTGTAATTGGTGGCGGGAGTTCAGTTAGTGACTTTAAGAATCTAGAAAGGGATACGGAAGAGTCACTATTAGCTGAGCAACTTTTAACAATAGTATATTTTCAGTCTAACGAAACATGATAAGTTTACAGAGCGATTACAAGAATTTCTTTGAAATATCACGACGGTGAGTCGAGAGTCCCGATCCAATCAGAGTTTTGAGGATATACCGTTGGTCAGGCACATTACTTGTGTACTTTCATTCCGGCATATGTATAAGACACAAAGGGTGACTTATGGGGTGTCATTACAAATTGTTAAACTAACCCTTAAATAAGCACACAAAAAACTCGGAGTTATTGGGGGCTTAAGTATTTCATCATAACAAGTTTCTAATATTTAAAAAATATTAATATTAGTTAGCTAAGATCAAAATGATTCCTCCTAGATTGATAAAAATATATTTTCTAGGGCATCGTAATAAATTTAGTTAAATAATTTAACCTATCCCTAATACAAGCTTCACATCTTTTTCAAAAGAAAATACAAGTTATTTTGTTATTAGATTTTCGGGATAATTGTTACAAAGAATAACTAAGCTATACTTATTAGTAATTGCAAGGGATACAAGTCTAAAAAGGAACTTAGAAATGCAATCTGAATTAGCTATAAAACCAGCGATCAATACTCTAGCTCAAAGTTCCATGTTTTGGAAGCCAGATTATCTTAAGACTTCTTATTGGCTTGAGCATGTCCCTTTTTTGTTCTGGTTAACAGAGGCACATCAACCAAAAGTTTCGGTTTCCTTAGGAATGGAGTCTGGGGTCGCACACTTTGCACTTTGTCAGTCTATACAACGACTAAGGTTAGATAGCTGTTGTTATGTTATTTGTAATGAACAAATAAATGAAAGCTCATCCTTACGAAATCAGACACGAAACTACAATGATAAGCATTATGATAGTTTCTCTTTTTTCCTTGACAGCCCCTTAATGAGAGCCGTAAATCAATTTGATGATTCCAGTATTGATTTAATTTTGGTAAATCCTGATGTCGATGAGGATTTAGAAAGCTTGCTTTCATGCTGGTATTCTAAGATGTCCCCTCATGGTATTTTGCTGGTACCAGGCATATCAAAACGCGTTAAAAGTAATACTACATTTAGTACATTTAATAATCTTGCTCAAGATAAACCATTTTTCATATTCCAACATGGAGAGGGATTAGGTGTTGTTTCATTAGGAAGTAAGTTGAGTCCATTGCTAGTAAAACTTTTCGAGCGGAGTGAATCCAATTCAGCAATAAAGATTGTTCGAGATGTATTTGCTCGTTTGGGAAAGACTTGTAAAGACTCTTTATTTGCTGGTGAATACCAGCAGAAGGCTGAGGCTCTGCAGGCACGTCTTAATGAGAACGAAGGGAAACTTCAGAAATTAGGTGATAACTATGATAAAACTAGAGATCTATTAGAATCCAAGCGAAATGAATTAATTATTTTCAATCAACGTTTTGAGCAGTCTTTAGAGCGACATGCCCAAGAAAGGGGCCAATTAGCTGAACGGGTTAGTATCCTGCAGGAGTTCCGTGATGAATTAAAGTCTGAAATAATTCAGCTACGCCAACGGTTGGAAAACCAGTACCTCCAGATGGATGAGCGTAATCAACAGCTACTTCAGTTGCAAGCAGCAAGTGGGGAATATCGATGTGAACTTTCAAAGTACCAATTAAAATCTGAATCAATCTCTGAAGAATTGATTAGGACACAGAATAGCCTACAGGACCTTCAACAAAAGTATGAGCAACAACGAGATAAGGGGAGCACACTCAACTCTTGCATAGAGGCTTTGAATGAGCAGCTATCTACAAGAAATGAAGAGGTGGATAAATTACAAGTAGAGCTGTCAAAAAATATCAAGGAAAGACAGTCTCAAAATAAAACTTCAGTATCACAAGGTGAGAAGATTAAGTCGCTAGAATCTGAACTAGCTATTGAGCGACAATCCCGCAGAAAACATGGTAAAGAACTCTCATCTTTGACAGATCAATTGGATAATGTAAATAGAACACTTAATAACAAAGAGGAGGCTCTCGATGCTCAGCGTGCATTAAATGAAAGCTTAAAATCTGTATTGGTAGAAAAGGAAGACCAGCGACAAAAAGAGCAAATCCGGTCTGAAGAATTTGAAAAAAGTTACTTGGAACTCTCGAAAAAATCTGAAGACATAATAAAGGATAAGTTAGCACTTGAAAGAGAGTTAAATGAAATTGAGAAGAAGCAAAAGAATTATTCTCAGATTCGCAATCAAGCTGAGAAGATGCAGATTGAGCTTGAACAAATAACGCGCAATTTTAAATCTATTACTTCAGAAAAGAATAACCTCGAAAAGGATATCCATGAATTACAGGAAAAACAATTACTGTGGAGCCAGGCTCAAATCTACATAGAAAAATTAAAAAGTGAAATTAAGGAAAAAGAAATTAAATATCAAAGTGTTATCTTTAAGAAAGATGAACTTGAAAATATAATCATAGATTTTCAGATAGAGCAAAAGAATTGGAAGTCTTCACAAAATCGGACCAAGCAGCTTGAAAAAGATTGCTTAGATTTAAGAGCTGAAAATGAGAAAGTACTTTCTGCAAAATATAAATTAGAAGAGAAAGTACAACTCTTTGATGAGGAACACTCACTTAGAAAAAAATATCAGGCCCAAGTAAAATCCTTGGAAAAAGTTCAGGCTGATCTTGTAAGTAAGCAAGAGAAAAATGAACGTGAGAAAATCAATCTTAAAGAACAAGTTAATTTGCTTTGTAAAGAACAAGAACGCTCGCAAGTTTCTCAAGAAAAACTTGAATTAATAAACGAAGCTTTTAAGGAGTCTGAAAATAAATATAAAATAATTAGTTCAGAAAAGGAACAGCTTCAAGATCAACTACAAAGAATCAGTGTACAACGACAGGAGGAGGTAAAACATGCAGAACAGCTGCATAAAAGTATTTCTATTTTACAAAGTAAACTTGATGATGGAGAAGAAGTTAAGAAAAAATTAAAAAATAGAGTGCAAACTTTAAGAGAGAAGCATCATGAGTTACGTGAAATGGAAGTTCTCTGTAAGAAAATGGGAAAAGAGCTTGAGAAAGTTAGCCGTAAGCATGAATCTTCTATTTCAGCTAGGAATAAACTTGAGAATGATTTGAAGACTCTTAATCTTGAAAAAAAACAGTGGGAGTATGCTAAAACTAAAATTGAAAATCTTGAGAAAAAAATTAAGGAATTAATTTGTAAATCTGAGACGGATTCTATAGAGAAAAGAAAACTTAGAGATCAAATAAAGGAGCTTAAAACTGAGCAAGATAAATGGGCAGAAGTCAAGAGTCATGCCGATAAATTAGAGATAGATTATAAGAAATATCAACTTAAAGCTGAAAAAGATTTATTAGAGACAGCAGATCTAAAAAGCCAAGTAAAAACTCTTAATGTCGAAATTCAGGAATTGCAGCCTTTTAAGATTAGAGCTGAACAATTAGAGAGTGACCTTACTAATTTGTCTCAAAAATATGAACTTTCAAAAAAAGAACATAAGAAACTTTCAGTTCAGGCACATGAATATCATATAAAACAGCAACATTGGGAAAAAGACCGAACCATTTTATCTGATTTAAAAAATCAACTTGGTGAAAATGCCAAAAAAATAAAATATTTGACAGTAGAGAAGGAAAAGCTTACTTCGGAGTTAGAAAAGTTTAAGTCTCAGAAGGATATTTGGAAAAAATCAAAACAAAGTATAGAAAAATTAGAGAAGGAGCTTTTAGCATCTCATAGTAAGTATGACTCCATTTACACCGAAAAAGTCAAGCTTGAAAAGCATGTTCGGAGTTTTGAGAAAACCAATCTGGAATTGGAAAAAACTAGGAAATATGTCGAAACACTCGAGCAAAGAATATTCGATTTAGATAATAAATTACAACAATTGACGGTTGAAGAGGGCGAGCTTGATCAGTGGATACAAGCTATGGAGATTGAAGAAAAAGAGAAGGATCAATCACAACGGTTGGCAGATAATCTCAAACAAAATATTAGTGTGCTTGAGCAAAAATATGAAAATGCTAAAACACAAAATCATGATCTCACTCAACGTTTGAAGTCTTTAGAAAGTAAAAACAAAAGTTTAAATGAGATGCGAGATATTAAATTTAAACTTGAGAAGGATCTTGCAGAACATAAAAAAAGATATGAAAAATTATGGCTTGAAAAAGATGATCTAGAAAAAAGAAAAAACACCTTAAATGATAGTTTACAGAAAGAACAAGAAAATTCAGAGCACATAAAGGGCGAACTTTCTGAACTTAAATCAAGTTATTCAGACGTTGTAAATAAAAATCAAAACCTAGAAGTTGAATTAAAATCTTTAGAAAGGGAATTTGATGAAAAAAATATATCTTTGAATGATCGCAATCTTGAGCTGGAGAAGCTTGTTAGTGATCTTAAAATTCTTAAAAAACAGAAAGATGAAGCGGATGTTTTATACGAGAAAAAGTACCATAACTATCTGAAAAGTATCAATAATCTTGAGCTAACCATTAAAAATTTGGAACATCAGCTCGAAGAGCGAAGTACCATACTTGATGAACAAAAGAAAACTGAGAAAAATCGTGATGTAGTAATTGATAATTTGAGAAAAGATCTATCAAATCGCAATAAAGAGTGGGATGAACAAAATAAGAATCTTAAAGGCTCACTTAAATCCACGGAAGAAAAGCTTAGATTAATAGAGCTAAGTAAGGCGGGGCTTGAGGAGTCGCTGTCTGAACTTGATTCTCGCTGTAAGAGTATTGAGCAGAAGCGAATCATTGTTGTAAAAGAACGTGATAAACTTCTTCAAGAAAAACAACAGTTACAACTGCGTATACAATCATTAAAATCCGACCTTTCTGGAGCAACAAGCTCGGTTGAAGAACGATTTAAAGAATTAGCATTGCTGACAAAATTATTAGAAGAGAAGGAGATGGTAATTACAGATCTACGATTGTCTATAGAAGAGAAGAGTAAAAAAATTGCTACACCAGAGAATCGCACTAACAATAAAAAAGGACTTCTTGTTAATATTCCTTTTGCAAGGAAGGCAAAAGAATTACGCAAGCAAAAAAAGGAACTAGAACAAATTTGTCACTCGGATTTATTTAATGCAGAATGGTACCTAACAACCTATCCAGACGTTACTGAGGATAAATTTTTAGGCAATAATCCTGCTTTACACTATCTGAAACTTGGCGCTTTTGAAGGTCGTAACCCAGGTCCTAATTTTGATAGTCAGTGGTACCTTGATAGTAATCCTGATGTAAAAGATAGTGGATTTAATCCATTGATTCATTATATATCGATGGGTAAGGAAGAAGGTAGAGAGCCATTACCTTGCTGAGTTTATTAATATAAAAATTAATTCTGTATAGCTTTACAGTTAAGTTTTATAGTAAAAAATTTTCACAAAAAATTATGGTGGATTTTATTTAACTTTAGTTTTATTACTATATTATTGCAATAATCCGTTTTTCTATCTGATTTATGTTCTATGTTTTTTAAGGACGCTAAATTTTTAAGATATCACAAATTATTTATATGTATAATTCTAAGCGGACAAGCGCAAGGACAAGGCTTGATGTACCCCGTGTAAGCGGATCTCATATAACTTTTATTCCTTGATTATTTCCTTGCAATTTCATTTTTACTTATTTGTTTTTTTAAAATATGAAGGATAAAATCGGATGTTACGTTAATATATCTGAATTAATCACTTAATTTTTTGATTTATAACTACTTGAAGTAATTGAATTGGATGTTCTAAAAGAAAAAAATCTTTTCAATTGTTATCTAGGATCACAGTCTGTCAGCGATTGGTTGAAGTACTTCCATTTATAAACTAAGGCTGGTAGTTTACTTCAATTTAGGATGTTAAAGGAATAGAATTTAGCTGGAATTATACTGTGAAATGCAAATTTTATTGGCTTTTATGTTTATATATTTTCAGAAAGAGTAGTGTAAGTATGCGTAAAGCAAATATGAAATTAACAAGCGTGGAAACCCTTTTTTGAGACAATCACTAAAAATTTAACTTTCCAACAACTACAGTAATATAAATATATTTTTGGTTATCTTTATTCTTGAGCTTGAAAAATAAAGAATATATTTTCTGACATGTTTGAAATATACTTTGCAGTAATAATATTTTTGTTTTTTACAAAAGTGAATATTTTTAATGCGGATTTTAATCTATGGGTTGAGTAAATCTGGGACCACTTTTCTACATACGATGGTGAAGAAATCTATGGAAAATATACTTCATGGGAGCTCCCAAGAAGTTTTTGAGCCATATGATATCTATGAAACTAATGGATCTCTACTGTATTCTAAAGATGGAGTAAATTGCCATGTGGAATCAAATGATAATGAGATTGTTAAAGCCTTACTTGATTCTGGAGTATCGCCCACAAAGATATTACGCTATCAGGACTATTTCGATAAAAAAATTTTTATTGTTAGGGATCCTCGTGATAGATTCATCAGTCAGACTTTATATAGGTGGCACCGGGCACATAACCCAGATAAGAATAAATTTGAAAGGACTCTCAGATTAGTCAGACATAAAGAGTTATATCCGAAAGATATACCTACATTTTTTTTGTTTAACCAGAGTCACAAATCTTTTTCAAGATTTGCAAAAAAAATTACAGATCTACATCTAAAAGTTGAAAAATTCCTCACTGCAGTTAATAAGGACTGGCTTATTTTGAAATATGAGGATTTAATTGATAGAAATTTGGGGCAGTTAGAAGAATACCTTACCTTTCCTGTTGAGAATAATATCTCCGTTGATAAAAATCACAAAGGAGTTATCAGAACTAAGTCCTATGGAAATTGGAGGGAATGGTATTCGGAAGAAGATGTAACATTTTTAAAGCCTATTTTCAAGAGATATATGTGCTACTTGAAATATGATTTCTCTGATTGGAAGTTAGAATATCCAAATTCACTTCCTAAATCCCATGGATCTGAATATATGGTCCATATTTTCTCTGGTGGGAATGTTGAGCTAGAAGCTTATTTTAATAGTCAAGAAGCTGCAATAACACAATATAGTATTACTAGAGACTTCAAGTCTCTTTTATTTAAATTATTTGGTTCATCTAAGTTTAAATAAATTAAATTTATCGTTCAAGAGTATAGGTTTTTTTCTAGGATTACAGTGCTTTAACAAATGATATGAAAATATTGAAGAGTTATTTAATGTTTTTATGAAAACTGAAATTTCAAAAATTACTATTCCTCATTTCACTAGATACGATTTACGTCCACTTTTAATTCCGCTTCAGGGATTAGAAGTTAAGAGTGAGACCCATGGTAACGTAGTGGGAAGATCAACAACCAATCAGCCAAATTTTAGCATAGACAACAAATATATGTCACGTGGATGGTATATGGTCGAGGTTTTAATTGAGTCTAATCTAAGCTATTTAAATGCGATTTTCACCCTACGGCAGAATGACAGGAATAAATCTCAGAAGCTTCACCTACCTGTTCGTAATGGACGTATATCCAAGCGTTTGCTTTGGTTTGCTAGGGGAGGAGAAGAATTACAGTTTTCTCCCGCTCAAACTGAGTGTAAATTTACTATTCGACAATTAACCCTTGTTCGAGTATCGTTTTTTTTTGCTCGTGATCGAATGCGCTCACGACTTAAGCGTCGCCAATTACAAGTACCATTCAGGCTCACAAACCGTTGGGCTTGCTACGACGCCACATTTAGACCAACTGGGGTACGTGTATCTTATAGAGATTGGGTGAATAAAATAGAACCAACCTTTTGGCCCGATCCGCTTGATTCCTCAGATAAAATAAAATTTCTATTGTTAATGCCCATTGATATAAATGATCCCCTGAAGTCTATTCGAAGTACTATCGATTCAATTCTTGACCAAGACTATAAAACTTGGCAACTTTTTATTTTACCTTCAGATGAAATTACAAAAGACACTTTTATCGCGCTTGATAAAATTGTGAATGGAAATGATAGAATTAAATGGTTTGATAAATCTATATCTGTAAATCAATTTGCAAATCTTATCTCTTTTGATGCTTACCAACTTTTATGTCCTCCGCGTGCATCACTTTCCTCCAAAGCTCTCACTTGTCTACAGCATGTTTTACAGAGCAAGCCGCATGCAAAACTAATCTATGCGGATGAGGATTTTCTTAATGAAGCTGGGAAAAGATGCCTGCCTGATTTCAAGCCTGCTTGGAATCCAGATCTATTCTTCTCAAGGAATTATATTGGTGAATTTGTTCTTTTTGCCCCTGGTTTAGTAGATATTTCTGAAATTCATAGACTATTTTCTGAAGATGCATGGGATTACTCGTTATTCCTCTTGGCTTTACGGAAGCTAAAGAAGCCGCAACGGGAAATTATCCATATCCCTAGAGTCCTTTTTCACAGGCAGAAATCCTCTTATAATACAAGATATTTACAAAAGAGTGAGCACATTTTAAAGACATATCTAAATGATGTAGGATGCAGAAATGTTGAAGTAAAGGCTATGACAAACCATAAGGTTCTTAAGCTTCGTTGGCCCCTTCAAAAAGAAGAACCCCTGGTTTCTCTTTTGATACCCACACGAGATATGTTATCGATACTTCGTCAATGTATCGAAAGTATTGTTAATCATACTACCTATAGGAACTATGAAATACTGGTTCTTGACAACCAAAGTGTTGATCCGAAAACACTAAAATATTTGTCTGCGTTGAAAGGATACCCCAATGTTAGAGTGCTCAAGTACGATGCACCCTTTAATTACTCGGCAATCAACAACTTTGGTGTCCAACATGTTCGTGGTGATTTTATTGGTCTGATAAACAATGATATCGAAGTGATTTCTCCTGACTGGCTAAATGAAATGGTTTCACATGCCTTAAGGCCAGAAATAGGTTGTGTTGGTGCCAAATTGTATTATGGTGACGGTCGTATACAACACGCTGGCGTCGTTGTTGGTCTGGGGCGATTAGCAGGTCATCCTCATAAATTTTATCATCGCAATGAAGAAGGGTACATGAATCGTCTGATGTGTACACAAAATTTCTCTGCAGTTACAGCTGCTTGCTTAGTGGTGCGAAAGAGTATTTATGAAACTGTTGGAGGGTTAGACGAACAACATTTCGAGGTGGCCTTCAATGATGTTGATTTCTGTTTGAAGGTTAAGGAAGCTGGTTATCGTAATTTATGGACACCTTGGGCAGAAATGTATCACCATGAATCTATTAGTCGAGGTATTGATAATACGCCAGAAAAGCGGGCTAGGTTTGATCGTGAAGCAATGTGTTTAAAGACCAGGTGGTCAACATACGAGGGAAAGGATCCCTACTACAGCCCATTCTTAACTCATACCAGGGAAGACTTTTCTTTAGGTCTAAATGAAAAAACAAAGGCTCCTTTGTGGCGCTGAATGATTGTGTCAGTCGATAAAAAGTTGATTTTCCCTAGAGGGCATTGGCAGACTTATCAAAGCTCCACAGATGACTCCGACTATATTACTAGAGTACTTACTATAAGTGGAATGTGCTGTAGTGTGTGTGCGATATAATGTTAAAAAGTTGCGCGCTGAGGGGCGTTTGTGAATTTCTGGGGTGTGCCCAAGGATTTAATTTTAGCCCATGACTTTTCCTATTATTGCTTCTTAGTGGATAATATTTGGCCTATGCACCGTAAATAGTATTGGTTCTTTAAAATATGCCTCTTTAAAACGTAGCCATTTGTTTTGTCGTTATTCCACAATCCATAGCTATATACTTTGAGAATTTGCTCGTAGTTGGCGCAAAACATCTTGGATTTGTTGCCACAGATTTCATATCGGGTTTAGAGGAGGTTTTTCGGGGGTAGTTTTTTATCTGTTGAGCAATTTTTGAGCAACCCTAAGATTGATACCTGTTTAATTTATGAGCAGGTAGTTTATTGTTCATGCACTGGCATACTTAGGGCTGAACAACCCAATCTCTTTAGTCACTGATAGAAGCTATTGGGCTAGTATGCTTCCATCTTCATCCCTGCGAGAAGAACTAGATTCATTACGAGGTTGGGAGCAAAGCTAGGCGTTGGGTGCCGGCAACAGATTTAGTATAGTTTGCCTTTGCCAAAGATATCTTTTAGGTGAAATATCTACCTAGGTAACCAGAGCGACCCCCCAATTTTATGACTTTTTCCCAATTATTTGTTGCTGGCATTTTCGGTCTAGTTATCTTTACGCTGATTTTTACTCGTGTTCGTCCCTCCTTAGTTTTTGCCTCTGCTGCTATTGTATGTTTTTTGACCGGGTTAGTTCCAGCCGAGTCGGTGCTACAAAAGGCGGTTAACCCCGGCTTGGTGACATTGGTCGTGTTACTACTAATCTCTATTGGCTTGGAGAAAGCACGCTGGCTCCGGGCGATATCTGATGGTTTGATCGGTGGGAAGTTAATATCCAGCCTACTTAGACTTACCAGTGCTACCGCCCTGAGTTCTGCCTTTTTAAATAACACAGCTATTGTCGCGGCGTTGGCATCCAGTGTTAAGGCTCAGAAGCGCCATCCTTCAGGTAAGCTCCTGTTGCCTTTATCTTATGCAGCCATTCTCGGTGGTACACTGACACTAATAGGCACCTCTACTAATTTGATTGTAAATAGCTTTGTCTTGGATAGGGGGGCGGCGTCACTGGACTTTTTTGCTTTCCTACCTATTGGTAGTGCCGCGGTTATGGTAGGGCTGGTAGTATTGTTACTGTGCAATCATCTACTCCCCGAAGGGGGTGCCGTAGAGGAGGAGGCGGCTCAGTATTTGTTGGAGGCTGAAGTCATTCCCGCTTCACCGTTGGATGGCCACAGTGTCGAGCAAAACAATTTACGCCAACTCGAAACACTCTACCTAATCGAAATTGTTCGTGGAGGGCAGAGTATTAGCCCTGTAGCCCCCACCGAACTTATTCGTAGTGGTGACAAGCTGATTTTTAGTGGTGATGTACGTGACCTACAAAGGCTCCAGGCTATAGAGGGGCTGCATTTGTTTGCATTGGATGATGATACTCTGCATATGGACCTGACAGAGGTCGTTCTAACTCCCAATTCCAGTATCGTCGGTGAAACCTTAAAAAGTTGTCAGTTTCGAACTCGTTTCGATGCAGCCGTGGTGGCAATGCGCCGAGGCGGTGATCGCCTGTCCGGAAAGCTTGGTGAGGTTGAGCTTCAACCTGGTGATGCCTTACTTTTGGCGGTAGGGCAGGATTTTAAGCACCATCGTAATATTGATAAGAATTTCTATGTAATCAGTGGTACTGATGTACAGCGCCAACTAACTTCTAGGGACAGTTGGTTACTGGGGCTGGGGTTCGCTAGTGTTGTGGCAGGATCAGCTCTGGGGCTCTTTTCACTACTAAAAGGCTTGGTGGTATTGCTAGGTTTTATGGTGATATTGAACATCGTTACTACCACTGAACTACAACGGCGCTTTCCATTCCAGATCTGGATCATTATTGCCAGTGCGTTAGTCTTAGCAGAAGCTTTCTCCGGTAGTGGACTGGCAGATAGTCTTGCTCTGTCAATGCGAGATTCACTCCAGGGGGCTGGACCATTTGTTGGGGTTATTGGTATTTTTTTGCTGACTCTGTTGTTAACCGAATTGATGACCAATAATGCTGCAGCGGCGCTCACATTTCCATTAGCCTGGAGTTTAGCCGATAGCTTTGGCGTTAGTTGGATGCCGTTTGTGATGGCTGTAGCTTATGGGGCCAGTGCAAGTTTCCTGACGCCTTTTGGTTATCAAACTAATTTAATTGTACAAAACTTGGGTGGCTACCATTTACGTGACTTCTTACGTGCAGGCTTACCCCTCACAATTGCCTATTCAATAACAGTTTTGATACTACTGCCAATCATATTTCCTTTTAAGTGATGACCCTATATTTACCTGAACTACTGGAGTATGAATGGAAGTAGCTAGCCGTTGGATCGTTGTAGAGGAGGGGCCTAATCCCTCGACCGATTACTTTGTTATTCCCTACTTACGCAAGCTTGGGGTAAATATCAAGCGCTTAACTTTCAATGAGCTTCCTTCTGAAGGTGAGCTCAAAGGGGTGCAGCTCATTTTTGTACGTTATATTTCTCGTTCCTGGCAATCACTGATACAACAGAATTTAAGCAAGTTATCTGGCGTTTCGGTATTTCTTGATGATGATTTGTTGGATTGGTCGGCCTTCGCGAGGATGCCAGTGCGCTATCAGGCCAAAATCCTGCGCTATAGCTGGTCCAAACAGCGTTGGCTAAAGTCTATAGGGGCGAAATTACTGGTCTCAACTCCATTTCTACAGAATAAATATCGGGATTGGTCCCCTGAATTATTGTCGGCAGAGCCACTGGATCTAGATAAAGGCCAGCAACTTTCTATTTTCTATCATGGATCAGCGTCCCACTATGAGGACATCAACTGGCTCTATCCAATTATCAAAGAAGTAATGGCAGAAAATCCGGATCTGAGCTTTGAGATTATTGGGGATAAACATGTAAATCGTTTATTTAGTGGTGTACCAAGAGTACGGGTACTGTACCCCATGAAATGGCCTACTTATTTATCCTTGCTACGGAGGCCGGGACGTTCTATAGGCTTAGCTCCTCTTTTGGACAGCCCCTTCAATAGGGCAAGATCCCATACCAAATTTTATGATATTACGCAGGCAGGTGCGGTGGGCATTTATGCGGAGGGGGCTATCTACGGTAAGGTGGTTCGACATCAGGAGAATGGAATTCTATTGCCTATGGAGCCATCACTCTGGATAGAAGGCATTTTACAATTGGCAGCTGATGATGCTTTAAGAGGAAAACTGCTGAGTGAGGCAAAAAAATGCCTGTAGTTGGGCACTGCTCTTTAGGGCTTAGCAGAATGCGTACCCTAGAGCGTTTTCTTGGTGCTAAGTGTCAATATGTATTTTCCAGGCCTAATAGAAACATAAGCCAAATGGTGGGCTGGGGGCTCAAGGCTACGTCGATAAAGGCAAAGCGAATAGCCACACGGAATGGACTTCCTTACTTCTGTATTGAGGATGGTTTTTTACGCTCTCTGGGGTTGGGAGTGGAGGGAGCACAAGCGCATAGTTTGGTCATGGACTATAGCGGTATTTATTACGACGCCTCTCGCCCCAGTGATCTTGAGGGCTTGATCAGTGCAAGTGATTTTAGCGTTGAAGAACTCAATAGGGCTGAAAATGGACTTTATCTTCTTCGTACCCACCGTTTGTGCAAATATAATAAATCGGTTGACATCCCTCTGGATTTAGCAGATGAGCGTCCGGCGATCCTGGTGGTAGACCAGACTTATGGTGATATATCAATAACCGCTGGGTTGGCTTCCGAGAGCCACTTCAGGGAAATGCTGCGAAGTGCGATTACTGAAAATCCAGGTGCTGAGATCTGTGTCAAAGTACATCCTGACGTTATTTCAGGCAGAAAACGTGGTTATTTGCAAGAGCTTGCAAAGCAAGAAGGCTGTAGGATTATTGGACAGGATTTATCTCCATGGTCAATATTTGACCGCGTTGAAAAAGTCTATGTAGTTACCAGTCAGCTGGGTTTTGATGCATTGATCGCAGGTAAGGAAGTGCACTGTTTTGGTGTTCCTTTCTATGCAGGCTGGGGGCTCACAAAGGATCGCCAGTTTGTTGACAGACGCAATGTAAAACGAACACTGACTGAAATTTTCTGTGCGGCCTATCTTCGCTATTGCCGTTATATCAATCCTTATACGGGTGTTACATGCGAATTTGAAGATACGTTGTCATTGATTTTGGAACAAAAAAGACAGTGGCAACGTTTTCAGGGGACATGGTTAGGAATTGGATTTTCCCCATGGAAACGCAGTTTTATTCCCAATTTTTTGGGGGATAAATCTAGGATTACTTTCTTCAGATCTCTTGATAGGGCTGCAATAACCAGACCTAATACCAATATTTTGGTGTGGGCCAGTAAGGTTACAGATTCTTTGGTTGAGCAGTGTCAACAAAATCAATTAAATTTATGGAGAATTGAAGATGGTTTTCTACGCTCAGCGGGTTTGGGTGCTGACCTGGTAAAACCAAGCTCATTGGTATTGGATGCGTGTGGTATTTATTTTGATGCCCGCTATTCCAGTGATCTGGAAGTGTATCTCAATAGTGCTAGATTTTCATCGGAAAGTTTAATTCAAGCAAAAATATTGCGAGATAATTTAATAAATAAAAGAGTAACTAAATATAACATTGGTCGAGAATTGTCACCTTATGAGCTGGAGATTCCGAGGGATAAAAAAATTATTCTAATTCCCGGTCAAGTTGAGAGTGATGCTTCCATTGCCACTGGATCGCCGCTAATAAAAAGTAACTATGCTTTGTTGAAAGAGGTGAGGGCGAGAAATCCTAGTGCCCATATTATCTATAAGCCCCACCCAGATGTTGTTGAAGGTGCAAGAGAAGGGGGGATGCCTGTAGGTGCAAAATCCCTTTACGACAGTTTAATTGAAAAAGGTGATATTTCTCTGCTTTTGGATAAAGTGGATGAAGTGCATACCATGAGTTCACTGTGTGGTTTTGAGGCTTTGTTGCGAGAAATCAAAGTGGTAACTTATGGGCTTCCTTTTTATGCTGGTTGGGGGCTTACAGAAGATATACTTCTCAGTGCGCCAGTATATGACGCTTTCGATTTGCAGTCTTTTAAACTTCGGCGGCAAAGAGCGTTAAGTTTGGAGCAGTTAATCGCTGGTACTCTACTTTTCTATCCTGTATATGTGGATTCGGTGAGCGGTGAATTTATTGATGCAAAAACCAACATTGAGATCTTGCAAAAAAGTCGAAAATCCGATCAATCGGCAAGCTTTTTCTTGCAGATATTTCGTTGGTATCGGAGTCGATTTTTAAAGTATTGAATTTCAGCTCAATACTTTTTATCTATGTTTTGTCAATTAATTTGGCAACAAATATAAGTCGGTTTTGAGTGTTTGATTTTGTTGGGCCTCCCTCTTTTTTGTGGGAGGGGTAAAACCTGCTTAGAACATATTTTAATTTGGGGAGTGTTATGTGGCGTTCTATGGTTGGGCTAAGCTGGAAAGTACCAAAGTGGATTTTTGAGTCGCTCAGCTGGGGTAAAAGTTTTAAGAATAATCCCCTGCTGGGCAATAGCTTCTTAAATCGCTGTGGGTTACATGTGATCAGAGTTATTCTGGCCCACCTGCTTTTTCGATTTCGTCTTTTACTATTATCTCCTTTGGTCTCCTCAGAAGATCGGCGTGAATTCATACGTAATGGTTATTTACTTAAGAAAAATTTTCTTTCTCAGGCTGAGTTTCAACGCTTGACTAAAGAGTTGATTGAGCTGAAGGCCCCTGTCAGAGAGGTTATTGAGGGAACTACCATTACCCAACGAGTCTTTATGGACTCTACGGAGAGAGCTAAAACACCAAATTTTCAAAGGCTTTATTCCCATAAAGGTTTGGATAGATTGATGCGTTATTGTTCTTCAAAGAATCGACCTCCACTCTTTTATATTGAAAATTTATGTAACCATGCGAACGTCACTCCACGTCCAGATCCTCAGCGGGATTTGCATGCAGACACGTTTCATCCATGTGTAAAAGCCTGGTTATACATAGATGATTCTTCAGATACTAATGGCTCATTTGTTTATGTTCCCGGTTCCCACCGGTTGACATGGAGGCGGCTCAAATGGGAATACAGGCAGAGTTTAGAAGCATGTAAGAAAGGGGCCGATCGTGCTCCAGGGCGCTATTGGGATGGCTCATTTCGCGTAAGTACTCAGGAACTGGCAGAAATGGGTTTTAAAGCGGAGAAGCTATCCGTGCCGAAAAATACGCTTATCATTGGCAATGTTTATGGTTTCCATTGCCGTGGTAGAGCGCTACAAAAGTCACACCGAATGACGGTTTGGATGCAGGCGCGTGATAACCCATTTAACCCCTTGTTCACCCCTTTCCCGAGATCAACCGCGTTGCTATTTGAGTGGATATGGAAGAAGGCGTTGATGAAGATTGATAGCCGGAAAACAGAAGGAGGAGAACAGAGTAACTATTTTGGTACCTTTAATCGTGCTAAAAGTGTGATGGCTTCCAAAATACTTGAGTCTGAATAATTCTGAATGCAATCGATTGAAATACATTTTATTTTAAGTTGGGCACTGTAGTGCAGAGAAAAAGTTGGCTCTTGAAAAAGTGAGCGCGCATCAAGTTATTTGAAATATATTAGAGGATTTTAAACCTGCTAGAGACGAACATTGCTGGCGAGCTCCTCGTGTAATAGGTTGTCTTGGCATTATTTTCTTTACTCTCTAGAATAGCCGTCCGTGAAGTACGCCACACTCTTCAAATGAGCAATCTCAGAGAGTCATCTGTTCTGCTATATATAAAGTGAAGGCTACTGGTGTCTATTCCGGTTCCTATAGAGCCTGCTTCCAACCCCATTACTGAAATGAATTTTGAATCTGCATCAATTTACCAGAGAAGTATCCACAGGCCCGCATCGTTATTTATCGGGCAAACTTGTCTCTAAAGGTGGCTTTTCAGGCTATCGCCTGATGGATAAATTTGCGGTAATGTATCCTGAAGACCTGTTTATGCCGCTAAATTAGTGCCTGTACAATCGATGTTCGTTTTTTATTCGGAAATTTTTGGGCTATTGAATGACCAGCTTTGTGTTTCTTGTTGCGATGTTTATTGGTCTGCTATAGCAGTCGTTTGTATGTGATGAGTTATCGATCGTACCCTTGATGTTTCATTGTTCAGTTTCAATGCCCCTAGTAGGGTGACTCCGGAGTAGGCCTATTCATGTCTGTGGCAGTATTTTTACAGGGACCGCATGGCCCGTTTTTTGCCCAGCTGGCAAAGCGGTTTTCGCAACTCGGTGTTGTTACCCACAAGATCAACTTCAATGGAGGTGATCGCTACTTTGGCTGGGGGAACTACCAAGTAGATTTCACCGGTAGAGAAGCTGACTGGCCATCTTTTTTTCGTCGTTATCTTTCTGAGCATGGCGCTGATACGGTTTTTGCATATGGCGACTGCAGAAGGCTGCATGAAAGCGCCAAAAAAGTATGCCAATCGATGGGAGTTGCTTTTATCGTTTTCGAGGAAGGCTATCTGCGCCCCGATTTTGTCACTATGGAGTGGGGTGGGGTTAATGCTTTTTCCTCAACTGATTGGTCCAGGCAGGCAATAGACCAATATCTACCTAGAGGCTGTACCCCGGCGGCGCCAGTTGGTCATACTTTTTGGCGGCGTGCCTACTTCGCATCTGCTTATTACTTGGCTATGCGTTTTGCCCAATCAGAGTTTGCCAGTTATCGCCATCACCGGAATCGCAGTTGGTTACAGGAGGGCGTCTGTTGGCTGAGAAGCTTTTATCGTAAGGGACTCTATAAGTTCAACGAGCGCGGCCTTATCCGCCAGATGACTGGAAAGTACAGTGGCCGTTTTTACCTGTTTCCTCTGCAGACCTGCGATGATTTTCAGTTGCGCAAGCATTCTGACCTGCTCTCGATTGAGAATGCGATAGATGTCGTGTGTAAATCTTTTGCACGAAATGCGCCTGAAGATACGGTCATTGTTTTTAAGCACCATCCGATGGACCGCGGCTTTTGCCACTATCAAAGGCTGATCAGTGTACTGGAAGCGCGTTATCGGATAAGTGGGCGGGTGATTTATTGTCATGATCTGCATTTACCGACCTTGTTGGACCATACAAGGGGTGTGGTAACTATCAACAGTACTGTGGGCATTTCCGCACTGCTTCACAAGGTGCCTACCAAGGTAATGGGGCGGTCCTTATATGATTTGCCGGGTTTGACGCACCAGGGCAGCCTTTCTAGTTTCTGGAAAAAGCCAGAGCCGGTAGACATCAATTTTTTCCGGCGTTTTCATACTTATCTGTATGAGCGCACACAGGTGGATGGCAGCTTTTCCCGAGGGCTTAAGTCGACAGTGGACAGGATTTGTGCCCGTTTGAAGGAAGTTGGTAGAAAAGACTCCATTTTGCCGCTATCAAAGCCTGTCGGCACTAATATCAGGACCGATGCAAAATGAGTGTTCAGTGGTTTTTTAACTAGATTGCGGCCCCTGCCTGGTCTTTTCTCTTCTATCATTCTCCCACTGTGGGGCCGAGATTTCGCAGCTGTTGTGGCTTTCTTCTGGTATCTGCTTAAAAAACAGGCTGATCTGGGACGCCTAACCTGTTAGACTGCGCGACCTTTTGACCCACCGCTCCGGTCCCACGATAGGGACTTAGGCTTCAAGTGAATTCCGAAATGACCGATACCCCAAAACCGGCCGGCTTCGACCAGCTGGGCCTGCCGCCTGAAATCCTAACTGCCATCGAAAAACTGGGTTATGAGACCCCCTCTCCGATTCAGGCACAGACAATCCCCTCCCTGTTGGAGAATCGCGATGTGCTGGGCCAGGCCCAGACCGGCACCGGCAAAACAGCTGCTTTTGCACTGCCTTTACTGTCCAAACTGGACCTGAAAAACCGTCGGCCGCAAGCTTTGGTACTAGCGCCGACTCGTGAATTGGCTATCCAGGTAGCTGAGGCTTGCCAGGCTTATGCTTCTAACCTGAAAGGCTTCCATGTGGCTCCAATTTATGGCGGTGCCGACTATCGTGGACAGATCCAACAATTAAAACGCGGTGTGCAGCTAGTGGTGGGTACCCCTGGCCGAGTGATGGATCATATGCGTCGCGGTTCCCTGGATCTCTCCAATCTGAGTACCTTGGTGCTGGATGAGGCCGATGAAATGTTGCGCATGGGTTTTATCGACGATGTGCAGTGGGTATTGGAACAGATTCCGGAAGAGCGCCAGATCGCGCTGTTCTCCGCCACCATGCCCAAAGAGATCGCTCGGATAGCTCGCGAGCATTTACACGAGCCAGTTGAAGTCAAAATCCGTGTCAAGCAAGAGACTGCGGAGACCATCCGCCAGCGCTACTGGCCCGTGGGCGGTTTGCATAAACTGGATGCCCTGACTCGTATCCTCGAAGCCGAGCCGGTAGATGCCACGATTATTTTCGTACGCACCAAAAACAGCACTGTTGAGCTTGCAGACAAGCTGGCCGCGCGCGGTTTTGCCAGTGCCGCCCTGAATGGCGATATGGCGCAGAACCTGCGCGAGCAGGTAATCGATAAGCTTAAGAACGGCAAGCTCGATATTGTTGTGGCCACTGATGTGGCAGCGCGCGGACTGGATGTGAAACGTATCAGCCACGTGATCAACTACGACATCCCTTACGATACCGAAGCCTATATTCATCGTATCGGTCGTACCGGCCGCGCCGGTCGTGAAGGGGATGCCATCTTGTTTGTGGCGCCGCGTGAACGCCGTATGCTACGTGTTATTGAGAAGGCCACCAAGAAACCCATTGAGAAGCTGGAGTTACCCAGTGCCGAGATGGTTAACAGTGCCCGTATGCAGCGCTTCCGCGAGCGTATTACCGCAACCCTGGAAGGCCAGACAGACCTGGCACCCTACCGCTTGCTGGTGGAGGAATTCCTCGCCCAGAATGAAGTGGACCCACTGGATGTCGCTGCTGCCTTGGCCTCCATGGCCCAGGGTGACCAGCCGCTGCTGATCAAAGAGCAGGAGTCCAAGCCGCGCAGGGAAAGGGAGCGCCGCGAGCGGGACGATGATTTTGAAGGGCGTCGCCGTAAGAAAGACGGTTATGAAAAAGACCGCAAGATGCCAGTACCCGATGAGGGGCTGGAGCGCTACCGTATCGAAGTTGGTCGCGAGCACGGTGTGCGTCCGGGTGGTATCGTTGGTGCCATTGCCAACGAGGTGGATCTGGATAGTTCCTATATAGGTCGTATTGAGATCTATGGAGACTTCACCACCGTGGACCTTCCGGAAGGTATGCCCAAGGAAATCTTCCAGCATCTGAAGAAGGTACGGGTGGCTGGTAAGCCCATGAAGATTTCCCGTTTCGATGAGTCGGCCGTTAAGGCGAAGGGCAAGCCTAAAGGTAAGCCCAAGGGCAAACCCAAGGGCAAGCCCAAGTTCAAACGGGATAATGGCGGGGAGTAATCTTTTCCCAGCGAATCCCGAGGCATAAAAAACGGCGCTTATAGCGCCGTTTTTTATGCCGCAAATCTAGGGTAGCTGTGCTTAGCGCTGCGGTAGCATACGGGTCAGAGTGCTGTCGCGCATGACGAAGTGGTGCCAGAGCGCGGCAGCGATATGCAGTCCCACCAATATCAGCAGGGCCGGCCACAGAACATCCTTGTGCAGGAAACCGAGCTGCTTGCCCAGGTCTGAATTCTCTGCTAGTAGGCGCGGTAGGGCAAAAAGGCCAAAAAACTCTGTATCCCTGCCGAACAGCTGACGCATCGCAATACCGGAAACCGGCATTGCTAGTAAAACCAAGTAGAGAGCACCATGGGTCAGGTTGGATAAGGCCTTCTGCCAGGAGCGGCCCTGGATCTGCGGGCGCTTGTGGCGCGCACGCCAGTAGAGACGAACTGCCAGCAGCATTAACACCGCGACACCCAGAGAGAAGTGCAGGCGCATAAACCAGCCGCGCATTGGGTCGTCGCGTTCAAAGAATTCGTGCAGCTCTACGGCGCCCCATACCGCCAGTAGTAGAATCACAAACAGCCAATGCAGGCCTTTACTCACTGAGTTCCAGCGATCATTCGTTGTGGACATAGAACGTCTCCTGTAAAGCAGCGCCCAGCGCGGGCGTTAGGTTGCGGCGGGCGTGTGCACCCGCTCCAGTTGTCTGTTGCTGATAGTAGTGGCTAGTTCGCTTAACTCGCCGCGCGAATCCCGTTTAGATGGCTAAAACAGGTATCCCGGGCGGTCCGCAGAAAGTCAGCGGCATAGGCTTTCTCCAGCATTTCCTCGCGTACGGCGGCATAAAGGGTACTCCATAGACCCTTTTCCCCCAGACGCAGCTGCGCCACAAATCCTTTTTGCAGATATTCGTGCAAGGCCCAGTTGGGCAGAGCGCAGACACCTCGGCCACTGGCCACCAGCTGCACCATCATAACCGTCAACTCTGCCGTGCGTACACCCGCGGGCTCGATGCCAGCGGGCTCGAGGAAATTCTGGAAAATATCCAGCCGCTCCCGCTCCACCGGGTAAGTGATCTGTACCTCTCTGGCCAACTCCCCGGGAGTCACCCAGCGGCGCTTGGCATCATCTTGTAATAGTGGATGTTTGCGGCTGAGTGCCAGGCACATCTCAAAGCTGAATAGTGGCTGATAGTGGATGCCTTTCAAATCCCGGTCTGGATTAGAGGTGACCACCAGATCCAAGTCACCGCGGGTAAGGGCCGGCAGCGGTGCGAAGTGAAAGCCACTGCACAGATCCAGCTCCACCTCGGGCCAGTCGTCGCGATAAGTATTCAAAGCCGGCATCAACCACTGGTAACAGCTGTGGCATTCGATGGCGATATTCAAGCGTCCCGACTGGCCGGAGGCCAGCCGTGCCAAGTCTCGCTGGGCTAGAGCCGCGCGCGGCAATATGTCATCGGCTAGCTGCAGCAGGCGCAAGCCGGCGCTGGTAAAGCGCAGAGGGCGGGATTTACGCACAAATAGTGGCAGGTTGTGGCGCTCCTCCATTTCCCGGAACAGATGAGAGAGGGCCGATTGGGTCAGGTGTAGATGCTCAGCGGCGCGCACCAGGCTGCCAGTCTCGCGCAGAACAGAGAGGGCGCGCAGATGGCGCATTTCTATCATCATTAAAATTATTCATGTTCATTGCAAAAAATATGAAATTGATTGAATAACACTACAGGCACACAATCAAGTCCTAAGCCTCACAAGTGGTGAAGCCGCAATCGGTAGACAAATAGCGCCGACATGTGTGGGCAGGAAAAAAGGGCTTGGCCCTCTCACAGGAACGGACTTGGGAAAGTAGAAAATGGTGCAAACGCATGTCCTCGGTTATCCGCGCATCGGCGCTGATCGCGAACTAAAGAAAGCTCAGGAAGCCTATTGGCGTGGTGAAATATCTCAGCAGCGGCTACTGGAAGTTGGTGAGAGTATTCGTCGGGAGAACTGGCAGGCCCAGGCAAGTGAGGGGCTCAATTTAGTGACGGTTGGCGATTTTGCCTGGTATGACCAGGTACTCAATCATTCGCTGATGTTTGGTGTGGTTGCTGAGCGCTTTGCCGAAGGCGCTGCGAGCAATAAATTGGACCAGTACTTTCGTCTAGCCCGCGGCCGCGCGCCCTCCGGTCAACCGGTTGCGGCGAGTGCCATGACCAAGTGGTTCGATACCAATTATCACTATTTAGTGCCAGAGCTTCACGAGAAGCAAACTTTTACCCTGGATAGTAATTGGTTGCTGGAAGAAATACGTGAAGCACAATCCCTGGGTTATAAGGCCAAGCCGGTGGTTCTCGGGCCGCTCACTTACCTCTGGTTGGGGCGGGGTGTTGATGATGTTCTGGATTTGCTCGCCAATCTATTGCTCTGCTATGCCGAGCTGTTTTCCCAGTTTGAAAGCCTGGGGGTGGAGTGGGTGCAAATTGATGAGCCGATTCTCGGTTTGGATTTGCCAGAGCAATGGCGCAGTGCGTTTCACACTGTGTATGCCCAGCTCAACCAGATGGCAGATTTGCAATTATTGCTGTCGACCTATTTTTCCCCGTTGAGGGAAAACCTGCAGTTGGCTTTTTCCCTGCCGGTTGGGGGAGTACACATTGACTGCGTAAGGGCGCCAGAGGAGCTTGCGGAAGCCGCGCAGTTGCTTGGGGAAGATCAGGTACTTTCCGCGGGGGTACTGAATGGCCGCAATGTTTGGCGAGCGGATTTGCAGAAGTGGCAATCACAGCTGAAGCCTCTGGCGGATCGTTTGGGCGAGCGCCTATGGCTTTCGGCCAGCTGTTCACTACTGCACAGCCCGGTGGACTTGGATACAGAAACATTGTTGCCGGCTGAGCAAAAACAAAAGCTTGCCTTCAGTCGCCAGAAGTTAGCGGAGTTGGCCCAGTTGCAAAAACTATTGGCCGAGCCAGTTCCATCAACGGCAACTCCAGAAGAGAACCCTATCGCCGGCAACTCCGTCACTGAGCGCTTACAGGACAGCTGGCGTGCACAGCGCTATCAGGAGCGCGCGGTACTGCAGGAAAAATGCTGGCAGTTACCACTGTTGCCGACCACCACGATCGGCTCTTTCCCACAAACGGACCTATTGCGCAAGGTACGTCGCCAGCATCGCAGCGGTGAGATCAGTGAGTTGGATTACACCCAGCATTTGCGTGCGGAGATTGCCGAGGCGATCCGTCGCCAGGAAATTCTTGGCTTGGACGTGTTGGTACACGGTGAAGCCGAACGCAACGATATGGTGGAGTATTTTGGCGAGCAACTGCAGGGGTTTGTACATACTGGCAATGGTTGGGTACAGAGCTATGGGTCCCGCTGTGTAAAACCGCCAATTATTTTCGGTGACATTTCTCGTCCACAGGCTATGACGGTGGAGTGGAGCAGCTATGCCCAGAGCCTGACCCAAAGGCCGGTAAAAGGCATGCTCACAGGTCCAGTGACGATTCTCAACTGGTCTTTCCCTCGTGAGGATATCCACCGAAGTGAAAGTTGCTTGCAGATTGCCGAGGCATTACGCCAGGAAGTATTGGATCTTGAGAATGCGGGTATAGGAATCATTCAGATTGATGAGCCGGCTCTGCGCGAAGGGGTCCCCCTGCGTGAATCCGAGCATGCTGATTATTTTGCCTGGGCGGTGGGATGTTTTCGTTTTACCTGTAGCGAGGTAAAAGCGGAAACCCAGATTCACACCCACATGTGTTATAGCAATTTCAATGCAATCATGGAGGCGATTGTCTCTTTGGATGCGGATGTCATTACTATCGAATCCGCCCGCTCAGATCTGCGTCTGCTCAGTGCTTTTGCCGATAGGAATGGCGGTTACCCCAATGAAATAGGGCCGGGAATTTACGATATCCACTCCCCTAATGTGCCTGAGCGGGAGGAGCTGGTTGAGCGTCTGAAGAAAATTGCCGAAGTAGTGCCGATACAGCGGCTTTGGGTGAACCCAGATTGTGGCTTAAAAACCCGCAGCTGGGCCGAAGTGGGCTCCTCCCTATTGAACATGGTGGAAGCGGCGCGCACTGTGCGCAGCGAGTTGGCTTAATATTTGGCTTTAAAAAAACCGGCAGTCTTTTTGACTGCCGGTTTTTACTTTTCTTTTTTTGCTTACCGCTTTGTCTTTTTATTCAGACTTGGCTGCAATAGTGGTAGTACCATTTAATTCAAATGGCACCGAGGGGTGGAACGATTTGATGCCCAGGGCTTGATACAGTTCATCGGGGCGATAGAGATTTTGCCCTTCAATAACCAATGCGGTGCGGCGCAGTGCGCTGATATCTTCCAGCGGATTACCTTCCAGTAAAACCAGGTCTGCATTTTTACCCACGGTGATACTGCCAGTATATTGATCGGCTCCCATTACCTGGGCGGGTACCAGTGTGGCAGTACGTAGGACATCCATAGCGGGTATACCGGATTTGGCATAGAGCTCCAACTCGCGCAGCAGGGTAAACCCGGGAATACCATCGGAACCCGCTACCATGGTCACCTTGTGCTCATGCAGTTTACGCATCATTTTCAGCAGGGCATCGGCGGAGAGGTCGTAGTCATCCCGGTGTTCCGGTTTTACATCCAGCTCGGCACCGACAAATGCGCGCTGAATATTCACCGGTAAATGGCCGGCGATATCTTCAAACTCCGGATCTACTTTGCCAGGCTGGCGCAGCAACATCGAGCTAAATACGGTAGTTGTGGCATCTACCACTGTGCCCTTTTCAGCGAGTTTATCCAGGAAATCGCCAACCTCTGCACTTTCCAAGTCCAGCTCGTGGGCATGTTCACCAATCTCGGTAAAACGCAGTTTTTTGCGGGTGTCGATCTTGCCCATAAAATTGAGGAACAGCATATTGATATGCTGGATTTCATCAAAGCCGGCATCCACTGCTTCCTCTGCGGTCATAAAGGCGGGGATATGCCCGGATAAGCGCATGCCGTTTTCGTGGATATGTTTGGCTAAGGGGGCGATCCATTCAGGTTCCATGGAACTGTAGGTTTTTATCTGCTGGTAGCCATGTTCCGCATACCACTCGACAATTTCCTTGGCTTCTTCCAGGCTATCTGCCGTTTTACCCATGCGCATGGCATTTTCACTTTCCCGGTCCATAAAGCCCGCACGGAACAGGTCACCGCCGATAATCTGTTCGGACTCATACAGGCCGGAGATACGCATAATATTTTCGTGGGTATTACCGATATCGCGCACATTAATAATACCGGCGGCCATATTCAGGGCACCATCAGTGGGTGATAGGTGTGCGTGCATATCCCACAGCCCGGGAATCAGGGTGTGGCCCTTGGCATCGATACGGGTGGCGTTTTGGACTTTGATTGGGCGGCGGCTAATCTTGGTGATTTTGCCGTTTTCCACCAGTAGGTGGCGACGCTTGCGAAGCTTGCCCGCTTCTACATCGACCAGATTGACGTTGCTAATCAGGATCGGTTGGATGGAGGTATGGGTGTGCTTTTCGGCGATATCCAGTAAATACTGGTCGGAAGCGGCAACCTGGCGTTCTTTGAGTTGTTGCAGGTGGGATTTATCCCAGCCTTTGCGCAGTATGGCGAACCAGCCTCCTTCATCGGCAGCAAACAGATCACCGGATTCATCGTACCAGGCCAGGTCCGGAGTAAAACCCAGGCCACTCACACCGTAGAGATACACGGTTTTCTTCTCATCGCCCTGCTCAAGAGTGAGCTGATCCAGCTTGTGTAGCTGGGCTTGTCCTTGGGGTAGTAAACCTATGCTGTGATCCTTATCGGCAAGTAGCGCTTTTACCAGCTGGGTTTGTACGGCCAGAGTCGAGTTTTTGGGAATATAAAACTGCGCTTCGGAAGTTTTTGCGCTGCCGTGTTCATCGGTGCCTTGCCAAGTGGCCACACCATCTTTCAGTTTAAATTCTTCATTAACTGGTGCGCCAAAGGGGCTGATACCTTCAATGTGGACCTGCTCGGGCATTTTGGCAGCGCCGATCGTGAAGCTCTCCTTTAGATTGAGTCGGCGGTTATTCCAACCGAGCTTTAATTCTCCGGAAATTTTCGAGCCCTTTTGTTCGATCACCTCGCTGCCGGCGATACCCTCTTTATCGTAAAAGATATATTCGATTGATTTTGCATAGGCGCAATTGGCAGTGGCAAATACCGCTGCGGCGACCAGTGTTGCTAGCCTGGACTTTTTCATAGGGCGAACCTTTCTTGTTGTTTTTGCGCAGGGGAGGTTGGCTGTTTTTTTCTATTCAGGCAAGAGATAGCAGTACAGAGAGTGATGGCTTTAGGAGTAATTTCGGCAGAAGGATGAATCAGGGCGACAGGGCGTTGGGATAAACCTCAGTGGTTTTTTATTTTACCTATTAAGGGTGAGGGAGAGCTTGAGGAGATCCGGCAACCTGGAAGACAGCAAAACCTGCCAGATTGCCTTACTCTTGGCGAGAGCGAGTTAGAGTATCTATTTACCTATGGCATTAATACTCTACCTCGCAGGCGCGGGTGAGGTTCTCGTTCGCTTCGGCACCCACCACAATATTGTCCTCAATACGCACGCCGCCGTAGGGGTGGAACTCTTCAACCTTATTCCAATTAACTTCACTGGCAAGGGGGGAGGCTTTCAATTCTGCCAGCAGACTATCGATAAAGTAGAGCCCCGGCTCAATAGTAAATACTTGGTTTTCTTCAATAGTGCGGCTGGTGCGCAGGAAAGGGTACTCCGCAGGTGGGGGTGTGGTACCGCCATCGGGGCCACTCTGGTGACCACCCACATCGTGTACCTGCAGACCGAGGAAGTGGCCCAGACCATGAGGCATAAATGGCCGGGTTAATCCGGACTCCACCGCACTCTCGGCAGAAGATTTGATGATATCGAACTGGGCCAGCAACTCGCCAACTTTCAAGTGGCACTGGCGGTGTAGATCCGGGTAGGGCAGGCCGGGTTTGAGGCCGTCCACCAGCTGCAGCTGCTTTTCATCCATTGCCGCCACCAGCTGAGCGAACTCGCTGTCGGCATAGCTATAGGTGCGGGTGATATCCGCACAATAGCCGTTGCAATCGGCCCCTGCGTCTATCAGAAAGGTCTTTAATTCTGTGCCGGGCAGGCGCTGGGTGGAGAGGTGGGTGTAGTGCAGTATCGCCGCGTGTTCATTGAGGGCCACGATATTGCCGTACGGCATGGTGTTCTCGCCCTGGCCGGTAGCACTCAAGTAGGCCTGGTTGATCTCGAACTCGCTTGCGCCACCGCGAAAAGCCAATTCAGCGGCTCGGTGCCCTGCCACCGCAATACGGTTGGCCTCGCGCAGGCAGGCGACTTCATAAGGAGTCTTGTTGGCGCGCGCCCAATGTAGACGGTTGATTAGGGTTTCGGGGTTGATCTCGCCGAGTGGCCAGCCCTGGAACCTGTCGGCCTCACCAATGAAGGCGGCGTTATCTGCGTTTAGGAATTCCCGGGCATCTGCTGGCTTACTCAACAGCTCGATATCGTAGAGCTCACTCCAGAAGGTCTGTGGCGCGGGTGGGACATAGTGCCAGAAGTCCACCGGGCGGTAGAACAAGAGTTTGGGCTTCTGCCCGCGCCTGAAGATCACCCAACTGTTGGGGTTGTCGGTGATCGGTACCAGGGCCTTGAACTGGGGATTGACCTTAAAAGGATAGGGGTTGTCATCCAGAAACTGCATCCTGGGTGCACCGCTGAATACATTTAGGGTATCGAAGCCGCAGGACTCCAATATTTCATCGTAGCGGCGGCACAGGGTGGCCATATGATCTGCGTAAAGGTTTTTATCCATGTTCTCCCCGGAATGGATCGCTGAATCGATTAGACGGCATAGTGTATAGTCTGAACTCTGGATATTTGGCCTGAAATTCGACCATGGAAAAGAAGATACTGCTAACCGACTGCCCCGATGATAAGGGCCTGATCGCGAAGATTACCAATATTTGCTACAAGCACCAGCTCAATATCATCAAGAATGATGAATTTGTAGACCGCGCGGAGGGCCGCTTTTTTATGCGCACCGCCCTGGAAGGTATCTTCAACGACACTACCTTCCTGGAAGATTTGGATATGGCCTTACCGCAGGGGGCCGAGCGGCGCCTGGTGTCCACCAAACGCAAGCGCCTGGTGCTGATGGTGACACGCGAGCCTCACTGCTTGGGTGACATCTTGATGAAGTGCTATTCGGGCGCACTGGATGTTGAGATAGCCGCTGTGATTGGCAACCATCCAGACCTGGGTGGGTTGGTAGAGAAGTTTGATATTCCCTTCCACTGTGTACCGGCACAAGACCTGAAACGCAGCGAGCACGAGGAAAAAGTGGCTGCCCTGGTAGATGAGTACAATCCGAATTACCTTGTTCTGGCCAAGTATATGCGGGTACTCACCCCGGAGTTTGTCGCTCATTATGCTGGCCGAATTATTAATATTCACCACTCCTTCCTGCCGGCCTTTATCGGGGCCAAGCCCTATCAGCAAGCCTATGAGCGTGGAGTTAAAATTATTGGTGCCACCGCTCACTTTGTGACTGATGATCTGGATGAGGGCCCGATTATTGAACAGGATGTAATACATGTGGATCATGCCTACTCGGCGGAGTCCATGGCGGATGCGGGCCGCGATGTGGAAAAGTTGGTTTTGTCCCGCGCACTGCAGTTACTGTTGCAGGAGCGGGTATTTATCCATGGCAATAAAACCGTGGTATTCAAATAATTGATAAAGTCTCCTGAGGCTAATAGCCTTTTATGGAAGCTATTGATGAGCCAAGAGGGCTTGCTGTGCTGAATAAAAATAAATTTAACTCCTCATTATCCCCAATACGACTATTTGGGGGCTTGGCAATTGCCCTGATATTTACAGGCTGTACCAGTAACAGCCCGATACCAGGAATGAAGGAATCCTTTGAGACAGAAGTTGCTCCCAATGGCGCCAAGCGTTTTACTTTTACGCTAAAGGGAAAGCAGCGTGATATCCCTGCGCCAGTTGTGGCAGGTTCCAGTGCGCAGTCCCGTATGCCGAGAGGGCCAGTGGAGAGCGGTGGCCCTTCAAGTCGTCGGGTAGAAGCCTATTTTGATTGGGCGCTGGAGCAGAAGTTGATAGAAACCGGTTTCTGCGAGCGTGGTTATTTTGAAATTGAGCGAATTATCTCCCCATATGGGGGAGAAGTGCGGGGTGAGTGTAGAGAGGGGGCATTTTGACACTTTTAGTGTCTTGATTAGAAAAACTTATTGAGTTTGTTAATTTTTAAGAGGTTAGCCAGTAAGCTCAGCTATATTCCAGTTTTATACAAAATGTAAATAAGAATAATGAAGTATAAATCAGTCTTGGAACAGGTCTCTACGCAGCAGATCATTGCGGTGTTTGACCTTATATCAGATATTATTTTCTGGGTAAAAGATGAATCCGGCTATGTGGTGCATTGTAACCGGGAATTTATTGAGCATGTCGGCTGCAGGTCATTACATCAGGTAGTTGGCCGTTCAGATATGGATTTTTCCCCTTCTTATCTCGCTAAAAACTATATACGTGATGACAAAAGGGTGATGTCAGGAGAGACGATTACAGATCGTCTGGAATTAAATATTGGTAAAACAGGCGAGTTAGTTTGGTTTACGACATCAAAGCGCCCATTAAAGAGTGCCAATGGAGAAATCATAGGAACCTATGGTGTAGCACGAGACCTTAAAGAAACGGTTAAGACTCTTTCTAGAATGGATAAACTTAAAAGGCCAGTTGAATACATAAAAAATAACTATAGTCAGCCAATTGCAGTTGAAGATTTGGCAGAGGTCGCGAGTTTATCGGTTAGTGCATTAGAGCGGCGTTTCAAAAAATATCTGGATAAAACACCCATGCAATTCGTTCGGGAAGTCAGATTAGAGAATTCTCGTCGTATGCTGGTGGAAACACAAAGCCCAATATCTGAAATTGCTTATAGGGTTGGCTTTACATCTCATAGTTACTTCAGTAGACACTTCAAAGGCATGTTTGGACAGCTTCCAGCAAATTATCGTAGTGAAGTTCAGTCCAATATATAAACACCGAACAAGCTGAGTGTCCTTAGCTACTTTAGAGAGAGTTGTGCGTTAACTTCCCCCGATGAGTTGACAGCCGCCCATTTCATTCATTTCCGGAAATTCTAGACCCGAGATTGACTTGGGATTTTATTCCTTAAAACAGGTAGTTAGCCGATTCATTTTTGGCTTTCTGCGACTGCTTGTTTTTTCTTAAAAATCTAAAACGCCGATTTTGTTTCATTAGTATCCCAGTATTGATTACCTCTCCATCAAGGTTTTTTTTTAGGGTTTTAGTGCTCAACAAATGAACTGTCTTTTTGGGGTTTAGGGTCCCCTGACAGTTTTACGCCAGCCCTTTGAAAGGGGCTGGCATTTTTTGAACCGGTGAGAGAAAAAATAGAAAGTTGGGATGCTATGAAAATAATGAAAAATAATAGCCGAAAAAGGGTTAATACCTGGAGCAGAGGTTTCAGGCAGAAGTCTATGGTTACTGCTATCTCGCTGGTCGTTAGCAGCATGGCGATCGCGGAAGATACTTCGGACTCTGATGAGAGAATTGAAGAGGTTCAAGTCATTGGAATTCTTGAGAGTGCTACCAAAAACCTTGAAATCAAACGAGATTCCCTTGCAGTAGTAGATGCTATTACTGCAGAAGATATTGGTAAGTTCCCCGATAAAAATGTAGCTGATTCTCTTCAGCGTGTGCCAGGTGTCACTATCGATCGCAGTGGTGGTGAAGGTAGCACGGTTAGTATTCGGGGAACCAGCTCAGAGTGGACTCTCACCCAGTTAAATGGAAATTACATTGCTACTTCCGGTAGTGGAGCTCCCTCCAGAAATTTTAACTACTTATTACTTCCCTCCAGTATGATCAGTAGGGCAGAGGTTTATAAAAGCCCCGAGGCAAGAATTGATGAAGGTGGTGTCGGTGGTACCGTTATCCTACATAGCCACAAACCTCTTGATCTTGATGCTGGACAAGGTGTAATCACTACAGAGACGACTTATTCAGATACTACCGAAGAGTGGGACCCACAATATAATGCTTTCTACTCCTGGAAAAATGAGAGCGAAACTTTTGGTCTTTTAGTGGGGTACACCAGCCAGGATCGTGGCGTAACCGGAGTTACCAATTATGCAAGTGGCTGGCGTTTGCACTCAGATACTGATGAAAATGCAGATTTGTCAGCTCTTGTTGATCAGACCACAGAAGAAGTTTTTAATAATGTGTGGGCGCCCACGCAGGTAAGTATTCACAACTCTAAGGAAGACCGAACCCGTGATGGATACCAGCTTGCCGCACAGTGGCGACCCACTGAACGCCTGGAGTTTGGTTTTGCTTATTTCGGTTCCAAGCTTGGCTATGACACTAATACTCAAAGCCTGACATTTGCGGAATGGAATGATCATGACGATGCATACTATGGCATTGAAGTGGATGGAGATACAGTCGTCACCTATGGTTTTAACGACAATGGTGACCTTAATGAAAATAACTGGGGCGATGGAGATGTAAATGGCGGTGTAGACGTATACCGTGGTTTGATGTCTCCCCAGCTGACCGGCTATACCCGCAAGGGTGAATCGGAATCTAATACTTATGATTTTGAAGTTATCTATGAAGGGGGCTTTTATACCGCGGCTATAAATGTTGGGCATACAGAAGCAGAGGGGGGAACTTCTGAACTCACATACGCTAATATGGATGCTCGTTATGGTTCCGTGGATAGCTGGCTTTGGTCAATTGCAGATGGTAAGCCGAGCTATGAAGTTTCCACAGATCTCACAAAAGATACTGAAGCTTATCCCTACTATGACTGGTTTGGCTCAGATGCTACGGAAAATAGCGATGAAGAGAGTTACTATCAGCTAGATTTGGCATTTGATACTAACTGGGGAATTGTTAATAAGTTTTATGTGGGCACAAAGTATAGGGATCATGAGGCTAGATCCTATAGAGATATCTATCGATGGGATGACGAGACTGATGATAATGGCGGTTACCGAGGTTGGTTACCTGGCGATCAATGGTTCCACAACCCTGATTACCACCCAGATACTTCAACTTTAATTAGCGATAAGATAGTTGATAATAGTGCTGGTAATACAGGTGCAATTGATTATCTGGCATTTGATACCGATGCCTTGATGGACTATGTGCGTGGAAACTTCAACCTCACTGTTATGCCAGTACTATCTGGCACTTATACAATTGATGAAGAAATATTCTCAACCTATGCCCAAGCTGATTTTATATGGCGAGACTTCCGCGGAAACTTGGGGTTTCGCTATGTCAGCACAAAATTATCTACTGAAACGTATGATGATATTACTGGAATGGAATCGGATGAAGTTATTGCTAACTCCCGCAGTAATACCACAAAAGAATTTTTGCCAAGTTTGAATGTTGCCTGGGATCTAACTGATGATCTGGTAATACGATTTACAGCCTCTAAAGCTATGTCAAGGGTGAGTTACGCTTATTTGGGGCAGGCTGAAACTTATGGTCCACCAGTTCATATTGTTTCTCCGGATGAGTGGACGGGGCGAGGAAGTGGCTTCTTTGCGAATACGGATCTAGAGGCCATGATCTCCAAGCAGTTCGATCTGGGTCTAGAGTGGTATTACGCCGATGGTTCTGCATTGGGTGTAACTTTATTTGACAAAGATATTGACAATCTGCCAATCCAAGTAACTGAAATTGTTGAGCGTGAGCACGATTGTTGTAATGGCCCTATTGAAGTGGAAATGAAGGGGCAGATAGGGGGAGGAAACGCAACTTCTAGAGGGGTGGAGTTGTTTGCCCAGCATGCTTTCGAAAGTGGCTTCGGTCTTATGGCCAACTATACATTTACCGATACCGGCACTTCCACCATCATTCTTGCTAATGAGTCAATCGAAGCTGAGATACCTGGTACCGCGAGACACCAATATAATTTATCTGCATTTTATGAGAATGAAAATTTTGGTGTTCGTGCTTCCTATAATTGGGTGGATGACAGGGTTACAAGTTTACATCGTGGGTATGCGGTATACGATAAGGACTACGGACAGTTGGATCTGAATGCAACCTATACCTTCACTGATAACTTTAATATCTCTGCCTCTATTATCAATTTAACTGAAGAAGTGGCGGAGGGATATTGGAAACAGGAAAATCGGATAACATACAACAACTACTCTGGGCGCCGATTCTATATTGGTGCAAACTATAAATTCTAACACCTCGTTGATCGTAGTATTGGGTGTAGAGCAAACGCACTACACCATTTTTTGACTTTAGATGTTAGATTGTAAAATTCACATAACTACATAATAAAAAATGAGTATAGATATGAAGCAACCAACACTTAGAGCAATGCAAGCTGCTTGTGCCACCTTTTTATTTCAGGCTGGTGCCTACGCAGATATTGAAGTGGTTAGTTCAGGCGTATGTCCTTCTGATGCTACCAAAGTAAGCTATTCTGAAGCGCTTAATTATCCTGATGAATTTTGTGGTCTTCTCAGTAGTGGTGATCTTGTCAGTCTATCAGGAGGGGCTTCAATAGAGCACCTGGGTGACAATTGCCAATTGACGGATAATGAAAGTCGACAAATGTCTAAGACACTATGTAAGTCTGAACCTTCAGCACCACATGTTGTTAGTGGAAGCAGCTGTGCATCCGATGCAGACCCGGTTACCTATCTTGAGGCACAAATTTATAAAGATGAACTGTGTTCGGCTCTGGGGGACTGGGAAATTGCAAACCTTGCCGATAATGCCTCCATGGATGGCAGTGGCTATGGGTGTGGTTCACGCAAGAATGAAATCCGTGAGCTGGGCTCAACACTATGTAAATCTGATACTCCTCAGGAAAGTGGATCTGCTCCGAAAGTTGCCTACGTAGAGGTTAACAGTAATAACCTGGGCAATGCGGGCTGTTTTACAGAGAGCGATGGCAGTCAGTTGTTCGATATAGCTGTGATCTTTGCGGCAAATATTAATTACGATGGTCAGAAAGCTGTACTGCATTTTAATGACCAAGTGTCAGACTTGCTCAATAACAATTTGAGTACAGTACAAGATTTGCAAGACAAGGGTACGAAAGTAGTACTCAGCGTTCTCGGAAATCACCAAAATGCAGGTTGGTCTTGTTTTGCCGATGAGCAATCCGCTGATGACTTTGCTCAGCAGTTGAAAGATGCAGTGGATCAATATGGTCTGGATGGTATTGATATTGATGATGAGTACTCACAGTGCAGTCAAACCTATTCTGACTCCCTGGTAAAAGTGACTAGTGCATTGCGAGAGAAAATGCCGAATAAAATCATTTCCAAAGCACTCTGGAGTGATACCGATGCTTTTCAGGCTGAATGGAATGGCAAGAAACTGGGCGATCAACTAACTTATGGCTGGGAGATGAGCTATTGGTTGGGCTCAAGTTGTACTTCAAGAATCCAGAAGTATATCAATCTGGGTGTTGATAAATCTAAGCTGGGTGTTGGAGCTTCCACTGTTATGAATGGTGCATCTACTGCAAGTGCTTTGGCCTCCTGTAACGAAAATAATAACCTTGGTGGCGGCACTATGATATTTAATGTGACTAAAGATTCTAGCAGCTATCTTTCTACAGTTTGGCCAGGTACTTCAGCGGTTCCTAGTTGCCTTAAGTAGTTCAAAAATATTGATAGTTGTGATTTAGTTAATTCTCTTTAGTAAATCTATTTCGGAGTGGGTAGTAAACACTCCGAAATACAACTCTTATACTCAGCTCCTAAGGAGTTGTTTCTGACTCTTGGCGGATACACTTCTACTCTTTTTTAATAAAGCTCTTTTTAAAGAAGGCCTCATTGGGGTGTGGCTTTTTCTTTGCCATTGCTTCCATATGAGCTTTCTGTTCTGCCTTCGCTTGGTTTCACTTTTTCCTACAGGGCCGGCAGCGAACCGTAGAGGTCTCGAAGTCTCCCTTGGCGATTTCATACCACCATTTTTGTTGCTTTGCTGTCCATACTTCTTCTGAGCCACAATCTTTACATTGGAATTCTCGATCCAAGTAGTAGAGAGGAATGTCAATGTAGTAAGAGTGGTGCACAACTGCTGCCCTATCTACCGCAATAGCCCAGCCGGGATTGGGGCCACTGAATTGACCAAGAATCTAGCCCCTATTTAACTTCTCTATTCTCATTTTCTCCGAGCTTGCTTAATTTCGGTTCTTCTTTGGTTACCGCTTTTCATTGGGTGTTCCTTACCACTGATTGAGAGAAAAAAGGGGTGCTTTTTAGGTGGTGCGAAGTTTAATTCGCCCCAATAAAAACGAAAAAAGCGGGCATAAAGCCCGCTTTTAAATCCACCTGTGAGAGTGTCGGATTTTACTCGGCGTAGCTCTCGATCGGAGGGCAGGAGCAGATCAGGTTGCGGTCGCCGTATACGTTGTCGATACGGTTGGCAGCTGGCCACACCTTATGCTCTTTTAACCACGCCGCCGGGCGCGCAGCGATATCGCGGGAGTAGCTGTGGGTCCACTCATCGCTCATCACGTCCTCAAGGGTGTGGGGTGCGTTGTGCAGCGGGTTGTCTTCAGGAGTGTACTTACCGCTGGTGACATCTTCCACTTCCTGGCGAATTGTTGCCATCGCTTCGATAAAGCGATCCAGCTCACCCTTGGATTCACTTTCGGTAGGCTCGATCATCAGGGTGCCGGCTACCGGGAAGGACATGGTGGGAGAGTGGAAGCCAAAGTCCATCAGGCGCTTGGCGATATCCTCTTCAGTGATACCGCTGGCCTCCTTGAGGGGCCGCAGGTCAACCAAGCACTCGTGGGCAACAAAGCCATTGGTGCCGGTGTAGAGCAGGGAGTAGTGCTCACCCAGCTTCTTGGCTACGTAGTTGGCGTTCAGGATTGCCATCTCGGTAGCCTGCTTCATACCCTGCTTACCCATCATGCGGATATACATCCAGCTGATCGGCAGGATACTGGCGGAGCCCCAGGGAGCAGCGGAGATGGTGCCGTTATCCAGATTGGTTTCCGGTACTTCAGTCACCGGGTGGGCCGCCAGGTAGGGCTTCAGATGTTCGCCAACAGCGATCGGACCCATACCGGGGCCGCCGCCACCGTGAGGAATACAGAAAGTTTTGTGCAGGTTCAGGTGGGATACGTCACCACCGAACTGGCCCGGAGCTGCGACGCCGATCAAGGCGTTCATGTTGGCACCGTCGATATAAACCTGGCCGCCAGCCTGGTGAACCAGATCGCAAACTTCGCGGATACCTTCCTCGAACACCCCGTGGGTGGACGGGTAGGTAACCATCAGTGCGGCAACGCGGTCGCCGTGCTCTTCGATTTTGGCTTTCAGGTCTTCGATATCCACATTGCCTTTATCATCACAGGCAACCACAACCACTTTCATGCTCACCATCATGGCGGAAGCCGGGTTGGTGCCGTGGGCAGAGGCGGGAATCAGGCATATGTCGCGCTGGGTTTCGCCCTTCGCTTCGAAGTACTTCTTGATGGCAACCAGGCCAGCGTATTCGCCCTGGGAGCCGGCGTTGGGCTGCAGGCTCACCGCATCGTAACCGGTGCAGGCGGACAGCATTTGCTGTAGCTGGCGGAACATTTCCGCGTAGCCTTCCGCTTGATCTACTGGTGCGAAGGGGTGCAGCTTGCCGAACTCGGGCCAGGTGACCGGGATCATCTCGGCTGTGGCATTCAACTTCATGGTGCAGGAGCCCAGGGGAATCATGGAATGATTCAGGGCGATATCCTTGGCTTCCAGAGACTTGAGGTAGCGCAGCATCTCGGTCTCGGAGTGGTAGGTGTTGAACACCGGATGGGTCAGGAATTCAGTATCGCGCGCTAGGGAGGCGGGTACACCCAGAGAGCCCTTGCTGGCAATTTCGCTGTCCAGAGTATGCAGATCGATGCTGTTTTCGGTGCCGATAAAGGCATTGATCAGGTCGGACACATCTTGCAGGGTGGCGGTCTCACTCAGGCTCACACCCAGGGCGTCTTCACCAATTTTACGCAGGTTGATCTCAGCGGCCAGGGCGCGCTGGTAAATCTCTTCCTGCTTGGCCCCAACAGTGATATTCAGGGTATCGAACCAGCTGTCGTGGGCCAGATTGAAGCCTTCCTGCTGCAGGGCGGAAGCGAGAATATCTGCCAGGCGCTGGATGCGGGCGGCGATGGTTTTCAGGCCTTCAGGGCCGTGGTAAATCGCATAGAAAGCGCTCATTACCGCCAACAGCACCTGGGAAGTACAGATGTTGGAGTTGGCTTTCTCGCGGCGAATATGTTGTTCGCGGGTTTGCATGGCCATGCGCAGGGCACGCTTGCCTTTGCTGTCGACGGAAACACCGATAATACGACCCGGTGCGGAGCGTTTGTAAGCTTCGCGGAAGGCGAAGAAACCGGCGTGGGGACCACCGTAGCCCATGGGGATGCCGAAGCGTTGGTTACAGCCAACAACTACATCTGCACCCATATCACCCGGTGCTCTCAGGGCTACCAGGCTCATCAGATCTGCAGCCACGGTTACCAGGGCGTTGGCTTCGTGCACCTTGGTGATGATATCGGTCAGGTCGCGTACGCGACCGGTGCTGCCGGGGTATTGCAGCAGGGCACCGAACAGCTCGGCGGGGATATCTTTTTCCACATCGCCTACAACGACCTCGAAGCCGAAGTGTTCGGCGCGGGTCTTAACGACGGCGATGGTCTGCGGGTGGCAGTCCTGGTCCACAAAGTAGACGTTGGATTTGTTGCGTTTGACCTGGCGTTTACACATGGCCATGGCTTCAGCTGCTGCGGTACCTTCATCCAGCATGGAGGCATTGGCCAGTTCCATACCGGTGAGGTCCATAATCATCTGTTGGAAGTTCAGCAGGCCTTCCAGGCGGCCTTGGGCAATTTCCGGCTGGTAAGGGGTATAGGCGGTGTACCAACCTGGATTCTCCAGCACGTTGCGCAGGATCACATTGGGGGTAATGGTGTCGTGGTAACCCATACCAATAAAGGTGCGGTAGATCTTGTTGCGCGCCGCGATATCTTTCAGCTCTGCGAGGGCCTCAACTTCATTGATCGCATCGGCCAGATCCAGCTCATCGGTCTTGCGAATGGCTTCGGGCACGGTTTTCTCGATCAGCTCTTCGAGGCTGGCAACTCCGAGGGTTTCCAGCATGGCCTCTACCTGTTTGGCATCGGGGCCAATATGGCGATGGATAAAGGCGTCGTGTTGTTCCAACTGCTGCAGCGATGGTTGGGTCATAAACTTCGTTCCTGTAGTCGCAGGGAGTCGTCGCGGTGCGCTCGCGGTTAAAAATAGCACCTGGCCTCGGTACCGCTTTTCCTGTGGAAAGCCTCGGGCCTCCGCATTGCGGATAGGCGAGGGTAACGCTTGGGAGAATCGGTTTGCTGGCAGCCCCAGTGTTGTAATACCGAACCAGAGGGGAAGCCGGGCCATAGCGGCAGGCGCGCATCTTAGCAATCGGCGCGAGTAGGGGCAATCTGCGGGTTTTGGGCGGGGAAACTGCTAAATTTTGGCGCAAAAAGTGGGTTAAATCCTGTAATGTGGGATATTGAGGTATTTTGTTCTGGATGAGCCGAAGAAGTTATGGTTTTAAGTGCGAACAAAGGGTATGAGTGAACATATAGTCCCAGACCCTACGGTAGCGAGTATCCTTCTACTAGGGCATCGGGTAGGTATATGTATATTCAGTAACGGCTGGAAACTAGAGGTCTCCTTAGCTTAGATGGGTATAACCTAATTTTGTCTCCGAGCTCATTCATTTAGCTTTCATCTAAGGTGCCTGGCTAAATTTTAAATGAATGATATAAAAGTTAGTAATCTGTAAAAGTGTACAATTACAGCTGTTACTTTAATTTAGCAATATTATTAAATAGAAATAACATTCTAAGCTGTTCCAATCAAATTTTGTGCTGTACTCAAAATAATCCTTTTCCAAAACCGGTGTTAATGGATAGCTAAACTTTTAATTTCAATAATATGTTCTAAGTACAAAAGAAATTTTTGAATATATACGCGTTAGATATTTGACGTTGTCAACGTCAAATTATTTGAATTTTCATTTGATAGCATAGCTTTACTTTTTAATGGCTTTATATGGTAAGAAGAGGTATTTAATTCATCTTTACCTGAAAGATGTAGCGTTAAATGAAGGTTGTCTTTATGTGTAATCTCTATCTCTTTCAAAGTAATCCTTACTGCAATCGCCATTTCATAATTACTATATAGTCTAAGGGGTGGTACATCTAGTTATATCATAGGTTTCCTTTTGTGAAGCAGGTTTATTACGGGATCGATTTTTTTACAATCCCACTTCAGGCTTTAACTCTTCATAAAGTTGGTGGAGATAATCATTTAGACTGTCTTTTTAACCTGAAAATGGTGCAAGAGAATGGTTGGGAGGTTAGTAATTATCGGTGCTAGTAATTTATGAAGCCGTATTTTTATGATGCTGAATCTGGAAAAATGACATGAGACTAATTTAAGGTTAATCTTGGCCGGTTATTTATCTTATCGGTTCCTGATTCGGGATCTGATAAGGTTGGTATCTAACTATTAGCAAGCTACCGTAGTTTGATAAGTAGGATGTTTGAGTTTTGATACTATCCGGTAGCGGAGCTTATTAAAATGTGCAAAGGATTAGCGAGTGAAAAATAATAATTTATACATGGTGGTAACAATACTCATCCTAAGTGTTTGCAATACTCAAAGAGTAGAGGCTAACGGTGGTAATACCAACAGAATAACAGAAGCTCTAAAGTCGGGTGAGGTTGGAGTGAACCTTCGATACCGTACAGAGTATGTCGAACAAGATAATATGTATGAAGATGCTGTAGCCTCTACTTTAAGAACACGTATTAACTGGAGAAGTGGTAGCTTTCAGGGGGCGAACTTCTTCCTAGAGTTGGACAATGTGAGTGAGATTGGTGTAGATAGGTATAACTCTACGGTTAATGGTAAGACTGAATACCCAGTTGTGGCTGACCCCAAAGGTACAGAGATTAATCAGGTGTACTTGAGATATAATTTAGAACAATTGAAAGTTACGGTAGGTAATCAGCGTATTAACTTAAATAACCCACGCTTTGTTGGTGGCATGGAGGGTAAAGCAAGCTGGCGTCAGAACGAAAGAACATACGATGGTATTCGCTATCAATATGGTAATCCCGGTCAATTACAGTTAGATCACAGCTATATCTACAACATCAATCGTGTTTATGGAGGAGATAGCAACTTTTCAGATTTCAAAGGGGATATCCACTTATTTCGAGCTAGCTACCCTGTTTTAATAAAACATCAGCTATCTGTATTTTTATATAATCTAGACTTCGATAATGCCATAAATGATTCTAGTCGTACTTACGGTATGGATTATCTAGGAAATTTTGGTGGCTTTGAAACTCGTTTGAGTTTCGCACACCAGAAAAATATTAATAAAAACCTTAATGATTACTCAGCGAATTATTATCTAGCTGAGATTACAGGCACCTTAGGAAAAATGAAGGGGAAAATAGGTTACGAGATACTGGGAGCAAACAACGGTATTGGTTTCAGTACACCACTTGCAACTACCCATAAATTTCAAGGATTTACAGATAAATTCAGAAAAACACCAGCAAACGGCGTTGAAGATTTGTATGTTACTGCCAACTTAAAACTGGTCGGTGGGAATTTGGGCATTAGTTATCATAACTTTGAAGCCAATCAGGGAAACGCGTTTTATGGTAGTGAATGGAGTGTCAGATATAATCGCAAATTTAGTAAGCATTTATCCGGTATGGTGAAATATGCAACCTATAATGCAAAAGATTATTTATCTGATACAAATAAATTTTGGTTGATGATTACTATGAATTTTTAATTTCAGGGATGATGTATAGATATTGACAGTGTATCTTAGATATTAAAATATTTTGAATTGTGGTATGTAGCTTGTCAGGAATATGACTTACATGAAAGGGCAAGCTAACTACCAAGCCTACATTAGCCTGTTAGTTAAAATTTTTGTATAGCATAAACTAAAATATTTTTTCTCATCCAAAATAGGTAGAGCTACCGGAGTTTACAGTTGCCAAATGGGGTTAAATAGCGAACATTATGCAACCAAAAAATATTTAAAGATTCTACTCAAAAGTGGAAGTGATGTCTAAGAAATTTCGATTAGCCGACAGATTTAAAGGATAAGCTGTAAGTTCTTTCTTAAGTACGCTTCAGTATTGAGAAGAGCAGGTAGTGTGATTGATTGCACGAACAAAACACCTCTCAAGAAGTCAGACAAGTAATTACCCTGAATAGATGAAAGGGCTTTCTAGCTGTTTGGCATAGGAAAACTGTAAACTAGATATGGGAAAATAAGAATGGAAAGCTACTGACGATATTCAAGTAAGAAGTACCATAACAGCAACCTCAGTATAGAAATAGTGTTCCTCTCCTCCTCATGCCTGATGCGACATTGCATACAAAACACTTACTTTTCGTGTGGAAAATCGAGAGTTCTTGAATCTCCTAAAGATAGCTTGGTGGGCCACAGTTTAGATAGTATCTGACGAGAAAGTTCAAGTAGAAGAATAGTTTCCAGTATGGATGGAAGGATGTTTCAAAATTATCAATGGCATAAAGAAGAGAAATTTTGAAACTTTAGATATTTTCTGCCCCAGGCTGTTAAACTGATGATTATTTAACCTCTCTTCAGATCTTATATAACTTCACTCAACAAATAATCAAGATAGATAAGTCTCAAAATAACACTTTAGATAATTAACATCCTATTTAGTTTCTTACCTGTAGAAAATGAAAGGTAGTTAGTTTAATTTCCTTGAAATGAAGGCAGTCTAATGTATTCTCATGTGAAAAATTTGATGGATAGATGGATTAGATCAAATGGAGTTGTGTGGGAAAAAGTCTGTAATTGATGGTTGCGTACCATTTATTGTCTCTGATAATTACTTACAAGAGACAGGTAGGGCCCAGGGCAAGTGGAGCCAAACTTCTCTGCCACCTGAAATTGGCGATACGGAGTTCACGACGTGTAGAATATGCGACGATATTACTTTGACTGGAAGTAGCTGTACGTTTAATGACCACTATCTTTCGTGTATTCGCTATCAAAAAAATACAACACTACTGATATTTGGATTTGAAGGAGTTAGTTCCATTGGGTTTTCCAAAAATGATATAAATTATTTGATTAGACCTGGTGATGTTTGGTTGGTGAATACCGGAGGCAGTAAGCTTTTTCGATATACACCTTCTAAGCAAAAGAATGAAATGGTTGTAATCAAATATGCAACAAAACGTGTCGGTTTTGCCTTTCCAAATAAATCTAGAATTTTTTCTGATAATGGAACACCTTGGCTTATGAGGCTGGGTTATCAAGAAGCAAATGAATCCTGGATTTCAGACTTAATGGGAAATCCTTTTAATACGGCTTTAGATTGTTTGAGTGCTGAGGCAAAAACGCTCGATGTATTGGCTCGATGGCTGAGACCTCTCGCTGAACTTGCACCTGATGATACTCCCGTCGCAAAAAAATCATCCGAAATGGACAAGATAATAAACTTGATGACGGCTGATTTAGCTAATGTCCCTTCGCTGGAGGAAATGTCAAGAATAGTAGGGATGAGTCATAGTCGATTAAATAGAACCTTCAAAAAGACTTTTGGCAAGACAGTATTTGGTTGGCTAAGAGATTATCGGTTGGCGAGAGCACGATCACTGTTAAAAGATAAGCAAAGAAGCATTACAGATATTGCTTTCTTATGTGGATTTAGCAGTGCAAGCCATTTTGCACAGACCTTTAAACAGAGATATAGCTGCACTCCTATTGAATTTAGGAATAATGAAAAACTACAGGAAGTGTACTGTGAGTATGGAATCAGTTAAGTCTTTTAAGAAAGCACAAAACATTAATTTATTACTTCTTATCCTGGTTGCCAATGGAGTAGCACACAGTCTATTTGTTATAACATTTCCTTTACTTGGTAGAAATTTGGGGCTAACAGATATTCAAACCGGTTTTATATTAACGATTTCCTCTCTCGCCATGATGATTTCGGCTCCATTTTGGGGGGTAAAAAGTGAAATTTATGGAAGAAAAAAAATTATATCTATTGGTATATTGATCACGGGTATATTTTTGATATTGACCGCAAGTACTATATATATAAAGCAAACTTTTAATATAACTGTGGCGTCTGTCTTTTTAATTATACTTTGCTTAAGGTTATGCCAGGCAATCGGGGTTGGAGGCATTATGCCGGCAGCTCAGGCATTTATTGCTGATCTCACCTCTCGTGACTACCGCGCAAGAGGAATGGGTAAAATGGGTGCTGCATTCGGAGTTGGTACTATTGTTGGTGGTTTCATAGCGATGCTTATTGGTAAGCATTCCATTGCAATAGGATTCTCGATCGTTGGATTAAGTCTAATAATATTGTGGTGGTTAGGCTGCAATAATCTACAAGAATCAAAGGAAATTGGAAGTTCGTCATTAAATACAAAATTTGGATTATCTTATAAGAATCTGCTACCAATGTTGTTCATAACATTTTGTGGTCTGCTAATTTATGGAACACTACAGCAAGTTATTGGTTTGAGGTTACAAGATGAATTTGGTTATTCCTCGGGAGAGGCACTTAAAAGAACTGGTGCAGTAATGATGACCAGTATGACAGTTATGGTTATAACTCAGGGTGCGTTAATGAAATTACTTTCATGGTCCCCTGAGAAGTTATTAATAGGTGGTTGTATAATTCAAGTTGTAGCCTTAGTTATATCTGCTTCTGCAGATTCTTATCTGTGGTTATTTTTAGGTATGGCAATTCTGGGAGGTGGAATGGGTTTACTTTTTCCCGGAAATCTCGCGTTATTAAGTCTCAGCGGTGATGAGAATACACAGGGGAAAATAGCTGGAATCAATGGCGTCAGTAAAGGCTTAGGATTGGCCCTGGGCCCATTGATGGGAGCATTTCTTCACCAGTTTTCCCCTCTCTCACCTTTTATGTTTACTATATTATTAGGTGGGCTAATGGTCGCTGTTAGTTTTTGGAGAGTTAAAAATCATAAGTTAATCCTTCTAAAAGGAAATCAATCAATCTAATTTCTCTGGTGTAGCCAGAAACTGACTGAAATAGTAGTTCTGGCTATCAAGGGAATTTAGCTGGCTACGAAACAAGGCCCAACGGATCTTTTTAGACCCTTCGCTATGATATTCATATGGATTTCTGATGTTCCATCTATAATACGATACAGTCTAGCATCGCGATAGAAACTCTCAATCACCTCTTCATCGTGACAGCCCGAGGCGCCAAAGACTTGGACAGCCCTATCTGCAACACGCCCCAAAGTTTCGGTTGCGAGTATCTTTACTTGGGAAATGGCAGCTCGAGAATCTAAGCCAGTATCAATTTCCTTAGCAGTTTGTAGAAGAAGTGCTCTTGCAGCTGCAATTTCAATATTACTATCAACAATCATTTGTTTTATTTGGCCAAAATCAATGAGAGCTTTACTAAATTGTTGACGATCTTGGGCGTGTTTCTTCATCAAATACAGCAGACGGTGGCACTTTCCAATTGCCCTGGCTCCGACTTTACTTAATCTTGCTTTTCCTAATGTATCGCCGAGGATTCTAAAGCCGTCATTCTCCTCTCCTAGTAGCGCATCTTTTCCCAGAATAAGGTTGTTGAAAATTAGCTCACGATGCGTTGTACCCTTAAATCCGAGCATATTGAAACTTTTGCCATAGGAAAATCCCTGTTGACTCCTATCAACCAAAAATAAAGAGATTCCACGTGGACCAAGATCTGGTTGAGTTACAGCTGCAACAATAAAGTAGTCACAGAAATCCGCATCACTAATGAAATATTTCCTTCCATTAAGTATCCAGCCAGTATCACAACGTACGGCCCTAGTAGTAATAGATGCCGCATCAGAACCTGCCTCAGGCTCAGAGACAGCTAATGCTGAGTGCCGATCGCCTCTGATACTAGGAATTAAAAAACGCTCAATTTGTTCGGCTGTACCTTCCTTAATACACTCATAGATATTTCCTGCCGCTCGACGTGCAAGAATTTCCTTGGTGGCTCCGAACTGTTCTTGCAAGAGAACGTTATCTAATGTGGTGAGCCCCCCCCCTCCAAATCGGCGATCAATATTGGCCGCAAAAAGACCCTCTTGTCGAGATTTTCTTATGATTTCATTAGAAGATTCTGAACTTATTACACCAGATTTCTCAACCTCCTTTTCAAGAGGAAGGAGTTCTGTTTGTACAAAATCACGTGCTCTCTGAACAAGCTTTTCTTGTTGTTTTGTTAATAATGACATGTTTATCCTTTAGCTGCTGGCTTCCATTAATAATTAATTGCTTAACATGTATGATGGTTAGTCCATAAAAGTAGACATGTCTCGGCATACTGAATCGAAAGCAGAAATAAATCTTAATGCTTCTTGGGAATTCAAAACCAAGGGAGGTTGAATCCGCATCACGCGACTATTGTTGGCAGTAAGAAAAGTTAAAATATTATGTTCTTGAGAAAGCTTTGTAACGAATCTTAGGGAAAACATATCTTCCAAATTGGATTCAATTGCATCAATGGCAGCAAGCATATGATGCTTGGCATTATCTGACAGCATTTTGTAAGTTTCACGAGAATTCCAGGGTAAGCGATGAGCAAGTTCCTGAGCAGTAGCATTAATACTGCCTTTGAAAGACTGAGAAAATTCAATTGCAAGCATAAGTCCCATTCCCCTTACAGACTTAATGAAGGGGTATTGACTGGCAATTTCTTCTAATGAGCTTTTAAGTTTTTCTCCCATAGCTATAGCATTAGCTGCTAAATTTTCTTCTACAATAACATTTAAAGTCGCAAGAGCCGTAGCAGCAGCCAGGTTTCCGCCTCCAAAAGTTGATGTATGCAAAATACAGCGATCCATACTACCGTAAGCGCTATCCCATAAACGAGGATTTGATATCGTAGCACCAATTGGAATAGTGCCACCAGAAAGTGACTTGGATAATATTAAAATGTCAGGTACCACATTTTCCCACTCACAACAAAAGAGTTTACCGGTTCGACCTAGTCCCGTTTGCACTTCATCGAGAATCATTATGACATTATATTTAGTACATAAGCGCCTGACTTCTTTTAAATATCCTTTAGGTGGTAATAGAACACCGCCTTCACCCTGTATAGGCTCAAGGATAAATGCCCTCACGTCACCTTTCTGTAATTCCTCCTCTAATGCGGTCAAGCAACCGAAAGGTATTTCATGGCATTCAGGTAATAGAGGTTCGAATTCTGATCTATGTTTGGTGCGGCCAGTGATAGATAATGCCCCAAGGGTTTTTCCGTGATAGCCATTATCACAATATATCAAACGACCCGTTGAAGTTGCGGCAAGAGCCATTTTAATAGCAGCTTCCACAGCCTCTGTACCTGAGTTACTGAGGAAGACTCTTGATAAATCTCCAGGAGCAAGCTCAGCCAGCCTCTCTGCAAGTAGAGAAGCATGATATGGCATGGAGACATACTGAACAAAAGTAGGATTCTCCGATGATAAATAATCTGTGATAGCTTTTGTTACTTTAGGGTGATTATGGCCAGTATTAAGGCACCCATAACCGGCAACAAAATCTAAGTAAATTGTTCCATCCATATCAGTGAGTTGACATCCACTTCCGTGATGAAAAACACGTTCAATATGATTAAATTGGTAAAAATCTGCCATCACAGGATTAATGTGATGTCGAAATCTACTAATGGTTTGAGTGCGCTGTAGGTGTTTTGAAGTATCAAGAGAGACCTGAATATCACGATGATGGCGAAGAAGCCCATAAAAATGGGAATCGGTAATCCACTCTCCGTCGGTGGCCATTGGTACAGTGGTAAAACCATGTTTTTCCGCTAGTTGGCCAATGTTTAATACACGCTCTGGCGGCAGTATTCTACCTAATGAATAGTCTTCTCTGCATTGCTCTAAAGTTAAAACTATAGTTTCTGCTAAGCAACCATTCATGAACTTCTTTGGAGCAAAATTTTTAGTGGCTTCCCCGAAGCTGACTTCAGGACCTGCAGAAATCAGGCCACCATCTATAATCAGAATATCTTCTCTCGGCTGTAGTGTGGGCATTACATCCTTAGGTAAGGCTGCGTCAACCACTATTGAGCCAGAAAGAAGTCTGGCTGGATCTATTACACTGCCTGTAGAAGTTGCGGCAATATAGAATTTAATTCTACCGTAACAATCTTCAATATTATTAGTGAGCGTTACAGATGAATGCATCTGGCTAGGCAGGTAGTTCAGATATTTATCAGGATCGCTCTTACCTCGATGCACTAATGTTAGGTGACAACCTTTATCGATAAGTAGTTGAGCAATAGCGAGAGAAATAGAGCCTGGATAGCCTATAATGGCAACTTCTATACCTTGAGGTGATAGTTCGAGCCGCTCCATAGCTTGTAGAATGTTTCTTTGAGCAGCATAAGCTGTTAGAGAGTTACCTGTGGTGATTGGAATTGAGCATTTCTCTGTTGTCTGCAGGCCCCGATTTCCAACGATGCCAGTGAATCCACCTAACCCAACTAGTTCTGCTCCTCGGCTTTGTAAGTCATTGATTCCCTCAATAACACGTTTTGTTACATTTCGATGTTCCGAAAGCATTTCCTCTGCGGTTAGAGGCATATAGTGGATAATTCCACTACATTGTGACCCTGCCTTACTGATAACGGAATCAAAAGTAGTAAATGGCACAAGGTTTTGCTTTTTCCAGTAGTCCTCATGATAACCATTACTTTGCTCATCAATATTTCGGTTGACCAAATCAATAAGTTTAACATGACGCTTCAGGGCAACTGATGTTGGGTGAGCGATAAATCCAAATTTCATTCTTTTAAGTCCAAATTCAAGCTGTAATTCGATTCCAGGAGGCTTCAGAGATTAGGCTTAGACCATCTCCATCAGAATTGTGGGATAGAAGCACCTCAGCAATATTTATTCTTCCCTTTTGATTCAAAAGATCTCCTATTTGCTGCTCCTGATAGCTACTAACCCTTGTTCGATTAACAATGATATTGCGGGAAGTAACAGGCTCTCTCTTATGCTCGGTATGGTTCTCCTGAAGTGGTAAAGGCACCACTACCTGTCGACCACAGCCGGATGGTGTTCTTTTGTCCAAATATGTTTGAATCATTGATAAAACACCATTGCATAGATACAAAAGTGTAATATTAATTTTTGTCCCATTTGGGTTTTGAGATAAAGCATGGACAAGTTGACTCTCAATATTGGGGACCAGTGCTCGTGCACCATCGCCAATAAATGCCAATACATTTTTATCAGAAGTTCTAGCAATGTAGGGTAGGGCAGAAAGCGCATCTCCCATTAGTGCTCTTCCGTACCAGCCAGAAAAACTACGACAGGTCCTTGGTATATTACGTATTGCAGATAACCCACAGCGCCCTACATCATAAACACCAATGAATTCAAATGCATTGTTTTCAATTAATCTCCTAACCTGTTGACCTAATTTCAACATGAAATAATTGGCTGACATTGGAAGGCTGGCCATATAATCCCCGGGTACACATTCGTCAAGATTTGTAGCCTCTGTCAAGTATGCTAAGCGATTTTCTTTGATGTGATCCTGTACGTCTAAGTGCGCCTTTATATACTCCAAGAGTTTTACAAGAGGCATATTAAGGGCAATATTGCTGTAAGGAGAGAGATGACGTTTATTTTTATTAACTTGGACGATATGGATATTACGCTTCAGTTTACCTTCTGAAAATGGGGTCGCAGCCTGATCAATTTTATGTTTTAAAAAAAATTGACTAAGAGTATCCGGCCCTCGTAGTTTTCCATTGTCATGTAGGTAGTGATAAACCCGTCGACTGAAAGCATAGACGCCGAAGGTTCCAAGATAGTTTTTATTTAGTTTTCCATTTCTATAAGCTTGAACCGTACCTGGATGAGTTAATGAATCGGTAAGAGCTATACCTGCATCTTGCGCAATCTGGGTTACCAACTCAAGCTCATACTTAGAAAGCGGACCACAGTTCCAGAGTAATCTGATATCAGAATTGTTAATTAAGTTCATAACAGTATCGAGATCATTCTGATGTATATCATCAGGTTCGGATACTTTTGATATGAATTCAGATGGGCTAAATGTATTCTCCCTAGACTCGAGTATATTTGGAGTGGCAAAAATAAAAACGGGACCAGGATTTTCATGCATGACTTGAAAAGCCTTATTCAGCTGTTCTGATAAGGTTTCCCGATCATGTAGGTATACGTGGGGTATCCTTCTGGCAGCTATGACTTCACGCCCATCAGTATCAACGTCAATTGTTCCCTGAAAAGCAAACCAAGAATCAGCTGGACTATCAGCACATATAATTAAACCTGGGGCTTTTGCTCTTTGAAGGTTGGATAAAGTACCACGAAATTCATCAATCATACCAGAAGTGACTGTAATAACGTATGAACGCTCGAATAGTTGCCATCCTGCTAATGCGCCAGCAGCTAAACAATGCTCATTATTACCAGTTAAACATCTGGGCGATGAATCATCCTGGACATCCGTACATAATGCCTGTATTGAGCGAATTAAGTTGGCTACCATAGAGCCCGTATAATAGTGGAAATCCCATTGCTTCGGCCAGAATTCTTGCATGTGACTAAAGATTGCCTGGGCGAGTCCAATTGGTGATTTAGTGGTTGCTGCAGTTCTTGATAATAACTTATTGAGATAACCGTGCTCCATGTGATCAATCAATAGTTTTAGCAATTTCGCCCTAACTAAATCCGGATCGTCTTGTAGAACTTGAATCTGAGTACTGCCATCAACATATGATAAAATACTATTTAGACTCTCTTCTGGCACGTACATAACTTTAGAAAATGGAGTAAGTGTACGTACTTTACAAGATGATATTAATAAATCAAAAGGGCTTTCGGGTAAGCTAATGTTGGCCTCTTTGGAGTATTCAGGTAAATATTCAGTGTCAACAATAAATATGTCAAAAACAGTATTTTCCCCAGGCAACACCTTAATTGCTTCATTTAAATCTCTAAATATATATGGAGTAAATGAGAATTCATGACGTTTGCCAGCATTCGTTAGATAGTGTTGAGCTTGTTTTATAGTGGCATTCAATATGTCCCTATTATTTTTCGGCGGTAGAGAAAATGGCTCTATCGTAAATGAGCAATCATCCTCAGGATTTTGAATGACATGGATAAGAGAAAAAATATAATCCAGCTCTTCAATAAGAGCAGGATTCTCAGAAATAATGCATATCCCTATGTTGTAATTCATCTCTAAAGTTGAGCCTCTAATTCATTTTGTTAAATATCGTTTGGGTCAATAATTTTTTCTGATATAAGCAGAGCCTGCAGAAGAAAAAAATATCCCCATATTGTTTCACCTAAACTTTCTTCGCTAGAGTTAATACGAAAAAAGCAACCATTAAAATATGCCTCATGGGACTGGTCGTTTATATTGAAGTAGTCAGACTCAATTATATTTTTAATAATAGAGTTGGCTTCTGCTCGCCAATCAATCATATTGTTTGGACATGCGGAAAGTTTATACATTGATAATGCCGCGATCAGTGATGCAGAGGGATCCAGATGATTTCGATTTCCATTTTTAAGGTTCTTAGGGAATTTATCAGAATATTCATTAAGCCATTCAACGCACAATGATTCAGCCAATGTATGATAATCTCCGCCCCAAAGACGGGAAGCAGTAGCCAAGCCCAAAAGTCCCCAACTATGGCCTCGAGCCCACCCCTTGGAAGAATTGCTTATTTTTGTTTTATTGCTTCCAAGTGTAGCATTTGCAGAAAAATTACCACTTGGGTCGAGCATAAACTTAATAATTGAATCTGTGTGTGATCTTGCAGTAGAACGGGTTTCAGAGTCACCATACTGTAACAGTTGGATAAGAGCAGCAAGGCCATCAATATTTAGTGTGTTTTTTCCTTTTTCCCCTGCCCCCAAAGCGGTTCCCATAGGATAGCAATCCCACTTCGAATTGAAACTTTGAAAGATGGTTTTTGCTGCTTTTTCCGCTAATGAAATAGACTTAGTATCATTAAATAAACGAATGCCAGGCGCTAATGCATACCAATAAATCATGCTGCGGAATATTGTGTCTGAATATAGTTTTGTTGTGAGACGTTCTAAAATAGAGGACGCGTAATTTCTATCAATATCCTGTCCACTGACTTTTGCCTTTAACCACCAGCTGCCACACCAAAATCCGCCCATCCAAGAACCTCCTGAAGAAAATTTCCACTGATTATCCTGGGGGGATGTAAATATTGGGAAATTATCATTACAAGAATAAGAAATTCTCTCTAAAGTATTGGTTATGGCATATATGGCAGTGTAATTTACACTTGTAGAAGAGTCTGAAAAAGATGACTCTTTATTCTCTGCCAACAAAGAATTATTCATTTTAAACAGCTTCTTGTTGAGTGAGAGAATGTTGGTTTGCAAGAATCAGGCAAGAACCACCACTTATCAACAGGATTGAAATAGTAAATATCCATCCACTTGAAAAAGATTCAAAGAATGAAATGATCATTCCAAAAATAGATGATCCGACGGCTATACCAGCAAAAAAAGCAGCAGATATCATTCCAGATGCATAGGCAATAGGGCCAAATCTTGAATCCTTTACAACCATTCCCATAGCTATTGCATTAGTTGCCACAATACTTAATCCAATTCCAATGACTCCAATATAAATTGGCCAAGAGGCCTCAATATTTGATTTCATTGTGATAAATATGGCTAGAATAGCGAATCCAATCATCCCTACGATAAACATTGCTTGATTATCAAATGATGAGGCTATAGGTGTCATTATAATTCGAGAGGACATTCCTGTAATACCAAACAATGTAATGAGAAGCCCTGCTTGCTCTGGGCTTAGGGATAAACTGATTGCAAAGCTTGGTATATAAGTGATGTATGCAGAAAGAACTGCTCCAATTCCTCCTTGGGTTAACATTAATAGCGCAAGCTTTCTATTTGGAATGTAATGTTGAGAGGATTTCCTTACTAGAGGCTTATTTGGAGATACTTTCCAACTTAGTATTGCCATTACTAATGCTATAGGTACTACAGCCAAGAAAGATACTCTCCAACCCCAATTATTTGCTATAAAAGGCAGAGTGAAACCGGCAAGTAATGCTGATAACTGCACTCCAGATTGCTTCATACCGACCATCATGGCCTTACTAGAGTCTGGGATTCTTAGTGCAATTAACTTATTAGTTAAGGGATTGGCTAAGGCTTGAGAAAGACCAACTATAGAAATTGCGCCAATGATTGTCCATAAGCTATCCGAGATACTAATTATAAAAAAAGATATTGCAATTGTTATGAAGTGAAGAACATATGATGCCCTAAGACCAAAATAGTCGACAGCATTTCCCGCAAATAGGGATAAAATTGATGCTAACCCAAAAGAAACCATCACAATATAGCTCAGGTCACTCTCTTGTACTTGTAGTGCTTTAATTAAATATGGGCTCAGCACACCAGTTGCATAAAGAATGAACATTGGTAATGCCATTGCAAGTAAAAGAACCAGTCCAATTTTTATTTTATCGAACGGATCTATATGAGTTGGAGGGGCACTCATGATCGATTTAATCCTTTTTAGGGAGGTGGGGTATCCAAAATGGTAGCAAAATTATGTTACAGTATCGTATTCACTATTCCTTGATTGTTCTCTGCTCTTTCCCAATGAAGAGATATTTTCCACAAGCATTTTTTTATTAATTTTTCCGGCAGGGGTCATCGGTAGTTGCCGGTAAAATTGCAGATACTCTGGTAGTTTATTTACTTCCAGGCCTTGATCCCTAAGGTAATCATTAATTTCATTAAGTGAGAGAAGATCTGAACCTTCGCGCAGAGTGATACAGATACAAACTCTTTGGCCAAGATCTTCGTCTGATACAGGAATACAAGCTGCACTTATAATCTCAGGATGAGAGGTTGCAATTTTTTCAATTTGAACAGGGCTAATATTCATTCCGCCCCGAATAATGATATCTTTTTTTCTCCCGAGAAGAATAAGATATCCATTATCATCAATACAACCCAGATCACCAGTATAAACCCAGCCTTCATGATCCCTGTAACGTTGGTCTAGATCTGGGGCATTTACATATTGCATCGGCGTCATCGGCCCTCGCCCAGCTATTTCTCCGATCTCCCCTTGAGCCAAAGGTTGCTTTTGATCATCTACAATTCGAATTTCACAAATACTAGGATTTGGACGTCCAACGGATCTACAAATAGAATCTAAAGAATCTTCCAATGTATTATGGCAATTAATACCATCGGCTGATCCATAAAGGCTAATAATTCTACAGTCAAAAGCACTAACACAGCGATAAATTGTCGCTTGATCAATAATGGCGCCACCACTGACAATGGCCGTAAGACACGATAAGTCAGTTTTTTGTAGTTCTGCAGCCGCCGCCATACGCTGAAACATGGTGGGAACACCAAAAATATGACTTGGTTTATGTTGCTGTATAGCCTCTATAGCAGTAGTTATATCAAACTTTGGAAGAAGTACTAATGAACCTCCCATCCAGGAAAGCACGCCAAATGTCGCACTAGAGCCAAATGCAGTACCCAAAGGCATAAGGTATAATGCACGAAAGTCTCTATTGGGCTTAGTAATTCTTTCTAAAAACCGTCCTCTTCCACCTAATATAGCATTGTGTGAATAAGCAACTAATTTGGGTTCTGATTCAGTACCTGAAGAAATAAGAAACCTTACAGGGCTATTAGGGCATACTTTGATCGGAGTTTTAAGCGGATCATTTTTAAATAATTCATCAAGATCATTCCAGTTAGTTTCACTGGATGCTGGTTTATCACCTTGGACGATAAATGTTCTCAATGATAATGCATTTGGACGAATCGATTGAATTATTTCACAGTAATCAATATCTGCATAAGATCTTTCAGTAATCAATGCTCTGGCATTAGTACGCTTGATAACAGATTTAATATCAAGGCTGCCTCGCCCAAGTGGAATCGGGCAGACAACAGCACCGATTGCAGCACATGCAAGATCAATAGCACATGATCGCCAGGAGTTGACCAGCTGATAAACAACAACGTCCCCACTGACAATCCCCAATTTTAAAAAACTATTAGCAAGCCGGGCTGCGGACTCAGATAATTGGCTGTAAGTTGTTATTGTATCTTTCTCAAGTACTGCTGGTTTATTTGGTTGTTTTATAGCGTTTTCGCAAAATTTTTCATAAACAGTTTGCTCGGGATAATATCCTTTAGAAGTCCAATCCTGTCGCACCGAAATGGGCACTATATCAATCACACCTGTATTGTTCATTTGAATCTCCATGGCGTGGTTACACGAGAATAATTTGAGGTTTGAAAGTTTTCTTTAAAGCGAGGCTGCTTGGGTAGCTCTTCGAGTGACTCTATTACTTGACTACATGGGATGTTATGTTTCTCAAAAATAAATAACCACTCTTGAGCATTTTTGTCTTCAAGAATTTTCTCTAATTTTTCATCTATGTTCGAATGTTCTAAATCTCTGACCGTCAAATTTATTTCATCTAGCAAAGGAATTAGTTCATTAGGTGAGGAGAACTCTAGGATGATATATCCATCTAAGGTCTTGAATAGTCTTCCTTTCTGAAATTCAGGTTTTTGATGTTTTTCCCTAATAGATTTAATAATTGGTTGGGTTAAAAGTGTCGCGCTTCCTAGTAATGAGGTATCTACACGACATCCCTGGTTATTAAAAAATTTACGGAATAGACCTAAGGTGGTTCCTTGAGCTGAAATTATCCCACCAAGAACATCGAGGGCTGTATATAGGGTGCCTCCATTATTCTTATTATTATGTGAAAGCTCACTAGCTAGTCCAGAATAAGCCTGTACGGTGAAATCAGTACCAGGATAGTGCACATCGTTATCTAGAATTCCCCATCCACCAGCATAGTTATAAACAATATCAGGGTTTACCTTTTTCAAATGTTCGTGGTCGAGTTGTAGTTGCTTGGCTTTTCCTGGAGCCCAGTTATGAATAAAGACATCCGCAGTAGATACTAATGAAAGAACTTCAGCGCGACCCGCAGGTGTTTTAATATCGATTTCCCGAACCTCTTTAAGATGGTTTAGTGCGTCAAATCGCGCTGAACAATCTCCAGCAAGAGGAGGCATTCCTCGTAATGGGTCACCACCAGGTGGCTCAATTCGTACTACCCTAGCTCCCAATAAGGCTAGTAAATGGCCAGCTATAGGCCCTTGAATCCGTCGGCAGGATTCGATAACAGTAAGTCCACTCAAAGGTTTACTTTGGTCAGTAATAAAGTTATTTGAAGTATCTTGATTTAAAATATTTTTTGAAGAATCTTTGTATATATCATTATTAATAACTTCAGGTCTAAGTTGCCATGGGCCTCGTTCCAATAAAATAGATATATCTCTATCAGTGGACCTTTCTAAAAGTGTTCTCTGACGACATACTGCGACCCCCGATTCACTTGCTAACAATTCAATATCTTTAAATTTACAAGAAGAAATTTTTGATATGAGGGTTCTTGGCAGATATGATGTTGCTTTAGCATACCGCTGCAGAAATGACTGCCAAGCTTTGCTCATATCCTCCTGGCTGATCCCAAGAGCACTCCAGAATCGACGCCAAGGTTCTGGAGAAAGAGTTTCTAATTCAAAAAGCACACCATCTGCTGAACAGAAAGGTGGTCGTTGAGAATGATCGTGTACTCCGGGAGGAATATTCTCCGCATATTCATTTACAGTTGCACCAGCAAGGTATTGCCCAACACACAATAACCCTGCAGATACCATGGAGGTTTGAAATCCTCTCGAATTTAATCCGCGTCTATGGCCTATAGCGGTGGCTATACAGCCTAAAAGAGTTAAAACAGCTGATGCGCTAGATAGATAGGGAGCATTCAAGGCATCTATTCCACCAATGGAACGTCCATGAACCGACATCAAGCCAGTTGCGGCTTGAATCACAGACTCTGAGCCTTGCCGTAGGGGATCATCTGACCAAAAAGAGAAAAGGTTTTCCTGAGTTCGTCTATCTGAAGATATAAATTTGAATGGAAAATTTACATCACTATTTAAACTTAAATCATTTTCTACTTGAATTCCTAACGCATGGCACTGATACTGAAAAGTATTTATTGTTGACTGTAGGTGAACCGGAACTTCTTTAAAGTTACCAATAATTGTACAATCGCTAAGAAATTTATCCATTTCCATAATTTATATACCACCAAAATCTGTTGCCAGTAACACAATCGATTAAATTAATTGAGGTCGTCATTTAAGAGCAACAAGGTAACTCTGGTTATTTCTCTACCGGTTAGATTAGGTATCACTATATAATGTAAAAAGGTGAGTCGATAATGCCGACCACCTTTTTCAGATGTTAAGGTTTTTTACAGTTTTTTATTTGTTTTTAATTAGCCACCTGCGACAGCTGGAAGTATAGTAATGACATCACTTGATTTTATGTCTGTAGCTAATTGGTTTTTGAAGCGGATATCATCTTCATTTACATAAATGTTCATAAATTTGTGAACTTCCCCTTCTTTTAATAAGCGGTCTCTGATCCCTGGATATTGCGATTCTAGAGATTCTATTAACTCTTTGACTGTTTGTCCTTCAGACGTTACTTCTTTTTGATTGTTAGTTAGAGTTCGTAAAATAGTGGGAATCTTTACTTTCACTGACATGCTTTTATCTGCCTATTTGTTTTATTGCGATACTACGTTAATTGTTTCTTCGATGGCCTTTTTGTCTACTATGCGATAGCTACGCACTTCACCTGGTTTACCCCCAGTTGTTGAAACCAAAACATAACTGGCATCAGGATACCAAGCATGTTGAATATCTTCTTTACTTGGAAAGGCTCGGGAGTTTGTATGTGAGTGATAGAACACCATTGGCACTTCATTTTTTTCTTCCATTTCTTGCCAGACCTTAAACTGTTCTTTAGGGTCAAAAGCAAAAAAATTTTCAGAGCGTGCTGCATTTTGCATCGGCACTATTCTATGAGGTACTTGATTATCTTTTTTACCAAGAATAATGCCGCAAGCCTCTATAGGGTGCTCAGCAAGTGCTTGATTCATAATAGATTCTATATGTACATCTAAAATCTTCAGCATAGTAAATTTCCAGTCTGTGCTTTAGTGTTAATAAGCTGGAAGTTCAGGTTCAATATCTTTAATCCAGGCAAGAATGCCTCCATGGAGATTGTAAAGATTAGTGAACCCCTGATTTTCTAAAGCGGCTAGAGCTTGTCTGGATCTTCCACCAACTTTGCAGTGTAAAACTATGAAGGTGTTTTTATCTACCGACTCTAATCCACGCCCGGCTAGAATGTCAGCTTTAGGAATATGAATAGCACCTTCAATACAGCAGATGTCACGCTCTCCGGACTCCCTTACATCAATCAGCAGATGCGATTTTCCTGTCTGCCGAATTTTATGCAATTCAGTGGGTGTTAAAGTGGGAATTTCTTCTTGTGCTTGCGAAGGCTTAGTTAGTCCGCAAAAAAATTCATAGTCACAGAGTTCTGTAATTGGTTGTCTATCGGGATTACGATAAATGGGTAATTTACGGAAGGTCATATCCAGTGCATCATAGACCATCAATTTCCCAATAAGAGGACTCCCAATACCGGTGAGTAATTTTATGGCTTCAGTCGCCATAATTGAGCCTATTGCTGCGCATAGGACTCCTAACACCCCTCCCTCCGAACAGGAAGGTGCATGCTCAGGGGGGGGCGGCTCTGGATATAGATCACGGTAGTTGATTCCTATATCGCCAGGAGCATTTTCCCAAAAAACAGAGGCTTGGCCTTCAAATCTGAATATTGAACCCCATACATAAGGTTTTTTGGCCATTACGCAAGCATCATTGACTAGGTAACGAGTAGCAAAATTATCTGTTCCATCTAGAATAAGATCATAATCTGAAATTATTTCTAGAGCATTTGTCCTATCTAGACGTGTTTCATGCAGTTCAACATGAACGAAAGGGTTGACCTCTTGAACTGTTGCTTTTGCGCTATCGAGTTTATTTTCACCTATATTGGATTGGCCGTGGATAACTTGACGCTGAAGATTAGAGGCATCTACTGTATCAAAATCTACGATACCGAGTGTTCCTACTCCCGCTGCAGCCAGATACAGTAATGCCGGTGATCCGAGTCCGCCTGCACCAATAATCAAAACTTTACTGTTTTTTAACCGTTTCTGCCCATCGATTCCAATATCTGGCAACAGTAGGTGACGGCTATACCTCTCCATTTCTTGTTTACTGAGTTCGTGAACGGGGCTGACAAGCGGGGGCAGTGTCATTACGTAGTCCTTGTTATATCTTTTATCTATCGAATTTGATTATCAAACCGTTTTTTATTGAGGTTCGATATAAAATTAGGCTCAAGATTTTGTCATATCACGAACAGTCGAAAGGGTTAACGGCGTTCAGCAATTGATATTCCTTCGCTCCTGTAATGATAGGAAACGATTGCAGAGCAGCCTATTGTGTTCTCATAAAGCAAGTTTCAAGGAACGATGTGAATCCTGAAGCTAATTTTGTTTACAGGTTACTTTGAAGCAAATAGGAACTCTGGAATGAGATTTAGATCTGTTTGGTATCTATAGCTATTTATTGCGTTTTCTACTTAACCTTGTTACCAATTTGTCAATAAATGGCTTAAAGCTTTAGTTATTAGCTTTCAAATTTTATAAATAATTTAATCTGACTATGTTTAGAAATCTCAATTGTTAACCGCTGGTTTTTCAGGCCATCTGTCTTATTGGGTAATTTTTGATTATAAAGTTTGTGATTAGATATCTATTGTCAGAAAATATTGGAATTATCAATGTTGTTTAATAAATCCTCCTTTGGGGATGATGCTCAATTTTTTTTATTTGATACTCTAGTGGCTCCTTTACGGTGGGAGATTCTATCAGCAGGGATAAAGCTTAAAATATTTGATTATCTGCAGGATGCACGTACAGCTAAGGACGTTGCTCTTCACTTAGATTTTCTGGAGAGTCGGGCTGAACTTTTCCTTAACTCAATGGTTTCAATAGGATTGATTGATAAGTTTAAAGGAAAGTATCAAATAAGTAGCTCCTATCGTTCTTTATTGACTTCTGGTTCCGATTCTTCTTTGTGTGGGTTATTGCAGCATCTCAGTCAGATAAAGCATGTAAGTGAATCTGAGATTATTGACCTCCTGAGCAGTAAGCATCAGAAGAAAAATGGCCCTACTATGAAAGATCCAGAATTTTGGAACGATATGATAGAAGGCCTTAGATTATTTCATTTATCAGTTAGAAATCCAATAGTTTTAGATGTTCTAATGTCACAGCCTAACTGGTCTGATGTTAATCATATATTGGATCTCGGAGCAGGTTCAGAGCAGTTGGCTATAGATCTACTTTCGGTTAAGCCAGATCTTAAAGTAACAATTTTTGATTTGCCTGGTATTGCCTCTCTAATTAAAAAACAAGTTTTTCAAAAAGCACAGATAAATGTTTTAGAAGGTGATATGAACACAGCTTCTCTAGGGAGCGGATATGATTTAGTTTTTGCTTCGATGGTCTTATATTACGCCGATGATCTTACTCATACCTTAGAGAAAATACGTCAATCTCTTAATCCTGGTGGAATGTTCCTTAGCTTTCATGAAAAGCTGAATAGCGAAAGAACATCTCCTGAGTTTCACATTGTTGGTCGTATTCACGCAGAACTAAAGTTGGGTCCACTCTCTTTATCTGCTGGTTCTGTAGAAAAAGCTCTTGCTGAAGCTTGCTTTAAAGATATCTTTACTCAAGTCTTGAAGACTCCGTTTGGTGATATCGAGCTGGTGAGTGGAATTGCTTAGTAATGGTTACTAATTTTTGTTAGAAAAATATTCTCTTGGGAGACCTATGTAATGGAGCAACTATTTAGAGGGATTCTATCGCGTCCAAAATTGGTATTGTCTGTTTTTTTGCTTTTTTTTGTTGCCTGTACAGTTGGTGCTAAAAACCTTTTTTTTCGTGGTGATTATGCAATTTTTTTTGACGATTCTAATAAAGAGCTTCAGGCGTTCAATGAGATTGAAGGTACCTTTAACAAGACTGATAGTTTGGCGATAATTATAGCGCCAGAAACTGGCGATATTTATACTGAAAGATATCTCGAATTGATAATGCTCCTCACAGAAGATGCTTGGAATATTCCTTATTCCAGTAGAGTGGATTCCATTGCCAACTATCAGCATACTGAGGCTCAAGAAGATGATCTTTTAGTTGAAAATCTCGTATTCAAGAATTATCCGTTAAATACAGAATATATTAATAAAGTTAAGTTTGTTGCTGAGAATGCCCCAAGGCTTAAGGGGGCCTTGGTTTCAAAAACAGGTGATTCCGCAGTTATTAATATCACTTTTCAATTGCCGTCAGGCGATAAGACCGCTCGAGTAGCTGAAATTACGGACCATTCAGATAGGATGCTTGCTTCCTATCAAGAGTCATACCCTGATGTTTCATTTCATCAGGCTGGCATCGTTGCTATGAACTCTTCCTTTACCAAGGCTGCTCAAAAAGACATTCTCACTTTAGTGCCAGTAATGTTTGCGGTAATTAGTTTATTATTAATTATGACGCTAAGGTCGATCACCTATGTAATTTTAACCTTGGTTATTGTTGTTGCAAGTGTAGTGGCAACTATGGGGATTTATGGTTGGGCTGGAATGTATTTGAGCATTGCCACAGTTAATGTTCCCACAATGATAATGACTTTGGCAGTGGCAGATTGTGTACACTTGATTACCTCTGTCAATGAAGGCAAAAGACAGGGGTTGGGAAATCGAGAAGCTGTTGTTCATAGTTTTAAACTGAACTTTATGGCTATTTTAATTACTTCTGTGACGACGGCTATCGGATTCCTAATAATGAATGTTTCTGATTCGCCTGTCTTACGGCATATGGGTAGTTTATCTGCTTTGGGAGTTATGTTGGCTTTTGTTTTTTCGATTTTCCTTTTGCCAGTATTGTTATTATTGATGCCAGTAAAAGTATATAAGGAAAGAGGAGGTGTTTATTCTAAATTATTTCAATTACTACCAAATCTGATAATTAGTTACCATCGAAGTATCTTTTGTGTCTCCACTATTGTGGTTTTGATTGCTGGCTATATGGTGATGCAGAATCGAATAAATGATGAGCCGATAGAGTACTTTGATTCCAGTCATAAATTTAGAATTGCTGCCGATTACATGGAGAACCATATTAGCGGCATGACTAATATTAGTATTGCTGTCAAGTCTGGTAAATCGCAGGGTGTAGTTGATCCTGATTTTATTTCTATGCTAGATGATTTTACAAATTGGCTTCGTATGCAGCCACAAATAGATCATGTTGCTAGTCTAGTGGATACCTATAAAAGGTTAAATAAAAACCTACATGGTGACAAGGAAGAATACTACAAGTTACCCAATGATAGAGAGTTGGCTGCACAATATCTTCTATTGTATGAACTTTCCTTGCCCTATGGATTAGATATTAATAATGAAGTCGATATTGATAAATCAGCGGTTAAACTGCAGTTGACAACTAAAAATTTAGGTAGCGGTGAGCTTGTTGATTTTGAAAACAAAATATATGACTGGTTCAGTAGTAATGCTCCACAATATGAAATAGTTGCATCTAGTCCCTCTCTTATGTTCGCACATATTGGAGAGACAAACATGCATAGCATGCTTAAATCATTACCAATTATTTTAGTGTTAATTTCTACACTCTTAGTTGTTGCATTAAAGTCTTTGAGGATTGGAATAATCAGCTTGTTACCTACATTGGTTCCAGTTTTATTGGGGTTTGGTTTGTGGGCGTTTATTTCAGGAGAGGTGAATCTAGGTTTGTCTGTTGTCGTGTCACTTACATTGGGTATTGTGGTGGATGATGCTGTTCATTTTTTGAGTAAATATCAATATTCTCGTCGGCAGGGAAACTCTGTGGAAGAAGCAATATCCTACTCTTTTAATACCGTGGGGCGTGCTCTCTGGGTAACTTCTCTCGTACTGGTTGCTGGATTTCTTGTTCTTGCATTATCTAGTTTTCGGTTGAATTCAGATTTAGGTCTTTTAAGTGCTTTAGTGATTACAATTGCCCTAGTTGTCGATTTCTTACTTCTGCCAGCTGTGCTTTTAATTTTTGATAGAAGAACGGATATTGTGCAAGCCAAGGCCAACAATGAGCTTTTGTCTGCTGCCAATTAAAAATATCAATAGGAAAAATCATGATAAAGAATGGAATTTTAACTTGCTTGTTACTTCTTTTGGCTTCCCTCGCGATGGCGAATACCGAAATGGGGCAGGAAATTGCCAAAGAGAGAAAGGTTAGAGATGAAGGCTGGAGAGACTCAATTGCAACTGTCAGTATGTTGTTGAAAAATGCATTGGGTGAAACTAGCTCAAGAGAACTTAGGGTTAGAACTCTGGAAATTGAAGGTGATGGAGATAGAGGATTAACTGTATTTGATGAGCCTCGTGATGTAAAAGGAACTGCTTTTTTATCCTATTCTCACATTAATAGTCCAGATGATCAGTGGCTTTATCTACCTCGGTTAAAGAGAGTTAAGCGAATAGCCTCACGAAATAAATCAGGGCCTTTTATGAGTAGTGAATTTGCCTATGAAGACATGACTTCCTTTGAATTGCAGAAATATAAGTTCAGCTATCTAAGAGAGGAGCTAATAAAGGGGAGGGAAACCCTTGTTGTGGAACAAATACCTACTGATGAGTATTCTGGCTATACAAGGCAGGTAGTCTGGATTGATAAAGACCACTATCAACCAATTAGAACAGAATTTTATGATCGAAAGGGGGAGTTATTAAAAACATTACATTTGGAGGACTATCGACAATATTTGGAGCAATATTGGCGGGCACATGTTTTGACAATGATAAACCATCAGACGGGTAAAAGTACTGTGCTCACCGTTCATGATCTTAAATTTAAAGTAGGGTTGGGTGAAGATGATTTTAATGTAGCGACGCTTAAAAGAATACGTTGATTTTTTACAATGAAGCTACACATCTTTAATTGTCTTTTTTTTATATTTCTACTTGCTGCCGCCTCTAGTGCTAGTTGTGTAGAATTACGAGGGATTGCTGCAGTTGAGTATCGCCAATTCCTTGCTAGAGGCGAGGTTGGTCAGAAGACCTTTCAGCCTTCTGTTTTTGTTGAACCAGAACTCTATCAATCTTTTTTGAAAGACAGTGCTAGCATCACTGTAGTACCTTTTTTACGGTTAGATGCTTTAGATGATGAACGGTCTCACTGGGATATCCGTGAATTTATGGTGCGATATCACTTTAAAGAGCTAGATCTTGAGGTTGATCTTGGAATAGGTAAGGTATTTTGGGGTGTAACTGAGTCTCAGCATCTAGTGGATATAATTAATCAAACTGACAGTATCGAATCATTAGATAATGAGGATAAACTCGGTCAGCCAATGCTTCATGTTTCATGGATTAAAGAATGGGGAAGTGTTGAGGGTTTTCTACTCCCTTATTTTCGAGAACGTACATTTCCAGGTGAGGATGGGAGACTTAGTTTAGGCGTTGAAAATTCGTCTGCTCAGTATAAGTCCTCGAAAGGGAATAGGCATTTGGATTTTGCAGTTAGATACTCTACTAGTATGAATTCGGTTGATCTGGGGGTAAGCTATTTCCAGGGCACTGGTAGAGATCCTGATTTTATCTATAACCAGCAGCAATTGTTACCTTTTTACCGGCAGATTAGACAAGTTGGAATTGATGCCCAGTGGCTAAAAGGAGATTTTTCTTGGGTTTCCGAAGCTCTGTGGCGTGATACTGGTGAAAAAGAGTACTTTGCAATAACCGCAGGTTTTGAATACAGCCTTGTAGGGATCACTGATACAAATATGGATTTAGGTATTTTAACGGAAGTTTTGTATGATTCCCGTGGACAGAGTGCTACGACAGCATGGCAGCGAGATATTTTTATAGGAACTAGACTTGCAGTTAATGATATCGCAGGGACTGAGATATTGCTGGGGGTAACCCAGGATCTTGATTATTTTAATTCCAGAGCTATAAAGCTTGAAGCATCGAGCAGGATTACAAATTCTTGGCTGTGGAGGGTGAATGGATGGATTTTTAATAGTTATGGTAAAGAGGATCCATTGAGTAGTTTCCAAAAAGATGATTATTTAGAGGTAGGTTTAGAATATTATTACTAGTATTTTAGGGTTGACTAATTTCTCAAAATTACCTTATTAAGGATCTTCGAATGCCCCCCAATATCCCTCATAACACTCTGTCAATAGAGTACGGGGGGCTAATTTCAATTTAGTAAATTACAGTCTACATCTAGATCCCTTACGAGCAGAATTAAAACGATCGCGCAGGCGCTCAATCATTGTAGTGCGTGCGGCATCGTGGTTGATACCCATTACGACATTCACTTCTAGGCCCTCGCCGTTTTCGGCAAAAGTGGTTTTACCCACGGTGGGGTCGAAGGAAATGGGGTCGTAAGGAGTCATACTGTCAGCCAGACCGGTATTTAACTGGTCGACTTCAATAAATCCGGCTACCAGATCCATTTCTAGAGTTTCAGGCTCCAACAGTACCAGTGCGGCGATAATATCCCACAGGCGAATTACTGCATCCATAGCGAAGTCACCATTACCCTGGAAATCACCACCTTCAAATTCACGGATAGAGCTGAGGAGTTTGGAGGTATAGCAGGCCTCAGGGGTTGCGCGACGTTTAGCCAGGGCTTCAATGGTGCTGCCCTGTACCTTGGCCATGTCGGTAGAGTTGGTGGGTACCAAATAGGTTTCAATATCATTTTCACTCAGGGCGTTAAAGGCCCACTGCGCACTCAGCGGGTCGAGTAGAATATTGAATTCCTGGTGGGTGCTGAAGTCGCTGTCACAGCCAAAACTCGGGTGGGAGAAAATATTGCCGCCCAGATTTCTAGATTTATCGCCAAAGCAGGCTGCTTGGTGATTCTCGGTAAACGGCTCATAATTCTCAAAGCCTCCACCCATCATAATTACACGATCAATTTTTGCCAGCTGCTCTTCGTTGGCCTTGCCGAGTACCCGGGCCAGTGTGGTGAGTTTGCCGGTATTGAAAACCACTGGGCGTTGCTCCAGTTTATCCAGAGTTTCCAGGATAATGTCTTCGGCCAGTTCAAAATTGAAGGAGACACCATTGTTACCTTGGTAGCGGTAGTGTTCCTGTTTTGCGCGGGGGATTAGGTGGTCAGTTCCGTATAAGGTGGAGCCGTTGTCACGCCAGGGACCGGGCACATACTGGCCATAAAGGTTAATACCCATGGCATTGCGGCGCTCTAGATTCCATGTGCCGGTGCTGAAATCGGAGGAGTTGGGCAGCTGGTAATCATCGCGGCCAGTTACAGCGTTGTCGTCATTGACAGGAGCGCTGGAAGCCTTACCGTTAGCCCCGTAAGCGACCTCCTCAGTGGCAAAGTAGGCACCGCGTATCACTTTGGTATCGTTGTTACCCAACCACTCGAGGATGTTGTAAACCGTATTGGCTCCGTGCGCTACAGTATTGAAGGAGTCTTCAACCACTGCCAGCTCCAGGGTGTAGCGCGGGTCTTTGGCAATCAGCATCAATGCTACGGCATCGTCAAAGTTATTGAAGTCGCCGATCCAGATAATCGGTTGGGCATCTTCATTTTTGGTTGCTTGGTGCAGGCGCTTTCCATGACGACCATTATCCGCATGGCAGGAGGCCAGGGTTGCAAAGCTACCAAGAATCAGGGCTCCGGCAGATAGCCAACGTTTTAATTTCATCTATATTTCCCTATGGTTCGAGAGTCTTTAATTGGCGATTTCACGACCCCTCCCTGAGTCGATACATGGCCACTCCTGTAATAACTACCATTAACGCTTGTTAGCTATAAATAGTGCTCAATTACAAAAGTTAATGCCGGCTTATAGGCCGGCACAGGTATATCCCTATACCATTTAATTTCTTTTATTCGTTTTCCATTAGTTTTTAATTCTGGATAAAAGATTTCAGGTTGCGTGCCAGTTGCTGAGGCAATGGTTCAGTCCCTTTGATGCCCAGGTTTGTTAAGCGCGATTTATCCAGCTGACAATTGTAGGGGCGCGGTACTGAAAAATCGGGTTTGCTATCTGCGCTGATATGGTCAGCACTCAATTCGCACACTTTGGCAATAATATGCGCAAGTTCAAAGCGAGTGCAGGCGGTGTCGCCGCTCCACTGATAGATACCTTCAAATTGGATGCCACGCTGGGTTTTCAACAGGCATTGCTCCAATACTTCTGCCACTTCCTCCACACTGGTGGGAAAACGAATTGCCCAGTGATCCAGTGTGACCGGTTTTTGTTCTCGCAGTGTCTCTAATAGGGCGGTAATACCCGATTCCTCCAGGTAGGAGACGGGTCCAAACAGCCAGGGCAATCTTAAAACCCAATGGTTACCGTTTTTCAATACTGCTTCCTCTCCCGCCAGCTTGCTGCGGCCGTAGAAATTCACGGGATTGGGTATGTCATCAGGGGCATAGGGTGGGGCAGAACCATCAAAGACATAGTCTGTGCTGATATACACCAACTGTGCATTGATTTCGCTACAGTGCTTTGACAACAACTCTGTGCTGCTGACATTGAGTTGCCAGGCGGTATCTGGATTGTCAGCACAGCGGTCTGGCCAGCGCTCAGCGGCACAATGGATCACCACTTCCGGCCTGATATCGTTCAGGGAAGCTTTCACTGCGCTGCTATCCGATAAGTCCAGGCGAATTAAGTTTTCGCCTGCGCGAGAAAAAGCGGTGCCGATTACGGAAAAAGTAGGTTTGTTGGAAAGTTGTTTAAATACACTACGGCCCAGCAGGCCGGAGGCGCCGGTAATCAGGATTTTCACGGGTTACTTTCCTTTAATTAGACCAGTGGGGAAACGGTGGCCTATGTGGGGTAATGAATGGTGCAGGATAGTTTGGCTGGAGGCTAGGGAAGCCTGCCCGCCAGAGAGCCGCCCGGCCAGCCAGCCTGCATATTTGCTGGAGGTATGGCCGGGCAAGAACAATTTACATTTGCTCCATAACTTCAATACCGAGCAAGCCGAGGCCAGTCGCGATAGTGCTGGCCACCAGGTTACACAGCTGCAGACGGCTGTGCTTCTGTTCTTCACTTACCCCTTCTTTCAATACCGGGCAGGCTTCGTAGAAGCTCATATAGGCACTGGCCAGCTCGTACAAATAAGTACAGAGCACGTGTGGGAAGGTGTCTTTGGCTACCTGATCCAGTACTTCACCAAATTGGTTCAGTTTTACTGCCAGTGCGCGCTCTTGGGGGCTTTCCAGATGAATATCGCCCTTGAGTTCACTCGCCTCAATACCGGCCTTGCGGAAAATACTGCGCACGCGGGTATAGGCATACTGTAGGTAAGGCGCCGTATTGCCTTCAAAGCTGAGCATGGATTCCCAGCTGAAGATGTAATCGTTAGTGCGGGTCTTGCTCAGGTCCGCATATTTCACCGCGCCGATGCCCACCTTGCGCGCGATTTCCGCACAGGTTTGTGCATCCAGCTCAGGGTTCTTCTCGGCTACCAGTTTTTCTGCTCGCTCCACCGCTTCCTCTAGCAGGGCGGCCAGTTTTACCGTACCGCCGGTGCGGGTTTTAAACGGCTTGCCATCGTCGCCCATCATGGTGCCAAAAGCGCAGTGCTCAAGAGAAACGGATTCTGGTAAAAAGCCCGCTTTGCGTGAAGCGACAAAGGCCTGCTGTAAGTGCAGGGATTGACGGGCATCCACTACGTAGAGAATACGGTCTGCATTGAGCTGGTTTGCGCGGTAGCGAATGGCAGCCAGATCGGTGGTAGCGTATAGGTAACCACCGCCCTTTTTCTGGATAATCATCGGGCTTGGATTGCCTTCTTTATCGGCCATCTCTTCCAGGAAGACTACGATAGCACCCTGGTCCTCTACGGCGATGTCGTTATCCAGCAGTTCTTTAACCAGCACCGGCAGATCGTCGTTGTACTGGCTCTCCGCGTAAACGTCTTCCTGCTTAAGGGTGACATTGAGCTTGGAGTAGATCTCTTCACAGTGGCTGATAGAAATATCGATAAACTGTTTCCACAGTTTCAGGCACTGTTCGTCGCCGCCCTGCAATTTTACAACGTATTCACGGGCGCGGTCTGCAAAACCCTCTTCCTCGTCGAAGCGTACTTTGGCTTCGCGGTAGAAGACTTCCAGGTCGGCCAGGGCTACTTCCGCAGCATTGTCTGCCAGCTTGTCGGACAGATGTGCCAGTAACATACCGAACTGGGTGCCCCAGTCGCCCATATGGTTTTGACGGACCACCTTGTGGCCCTGGAACTCCAATAAGCGCGCCAAGGCATCACCGATAATGGTGGTGCGCAAATGGCCTACGTGCATTTCCTTGGCCAAATTGGGGTGGGAATAGTCGATGACTACGGTTTTGGGTTCTTCAACAGAGGCAATATTGAGACGCTTGTCGCCTTGGGCAGCCAACAGCTGTTGGCTCAGCCACTGTTCACTCAGATGGATGTTTAAGAAGCCAGGACCCGCGATCTCGACCTTTTCGATCATATCGCCCTTGTCCAGCTGCTCAAGGATCTTGCTGGACAGCTCACGCGGGTTGGTGCCCAGTCGCTTGGCGGCGCCCATAGCGCCATTGGCCTGGTAGTCGCCAAATCCGGCTTTCTTCGCAGGTGCCACAATCGGGCCGCATTCTTCGGGGATACCGGCGGCAAGCATGGCGGCCTGGAATTTGTCGGAGAGGAGTTGGCGAATATTCATAGAGGGTTATAGCTGTCTTAAATTCGTGGAAACGCCGAATTTTAATGGGCGGTGGCGGCTTTGCAACCAGCGAGGGCTGGAGAGCGACTCAAATCTGGGTACAGGTGTCCAGATGGTGAGGTGCTCAGTGGTATGATGCCGCCAAATTATGGAGGTACCGTGAGTTCTACCACACTTTATTGGCACGATTATGAAACCTGGGGCACAGACCCGGGTGCCGACAAACCGGCGCAGTTTGCCGGTATCAGGACCGACGAAGCGCTGAATATCGTCGGCGAGCCATTGATGATTTACTGCCGCCCTTCAGCGGACTGCCTGCCGCAGCCCATGGCGAGTCTGGTGACCGGCATCAGCCCGCAAAAGGCTCTGGCTAACGGCGTGCCGGAAATTGAATTTATCCAGCGCATCCTCGCTGAACTGGGTGCGCCGGGCACCTGTGGGGTGGGTTACAACAGTTTACGTTTTGATGACGAGGTAACTCGCTACACCCTGTATCGCAACCTGCTCGACCCCTACGAGCGCGAGTGGCGCTCCGGCAACAGCCGCTGGGATATTATCGATATGGTGCGCCTCACCTATGCCCTGCGCCCAGAGGGTATCCAGTGGCCGACACGGGAAGACGGTGCGCCGTCTTTCCGCCTGGAGGAACTGACCGCAGCCAATGGGATCTCCCACGAGGGCGCTCACGACGCACTCTCTGATGTCCACGCTACGATTGATATGGCGCGGCTGATCCGCAAGCAGCAACCGAAGCTTTACGATTATGTTTTCCGCCTGCGCCGAAAGCAGGAAGCCGCCAAGATGATTGATATGCGTGAGCGCCGCCCGCTGTTGCATATCTCCGGCAAGATTTCTGCCAATCATGGGCATTTGACCTACGTGATGCCGTTGGCCAGCCATCCGGTGAATCGCAACGCCGTAATTGTTGCCAATTTGGCGATGGACCCCGAGCCTTTACTCAACCTGGATGCGGATACGCTGCGTGAGCGCCTCTACACCGCTCGCGATCAGCTGGGTGAAAGCGAACTGCCGGTTGGGCTGAAACTGGTGCACTTGAACAAGTGCCCGATATTGGCCCCAGCCAATATGCTCGACGATAAACGTGCCAGTGAACTGGGCATCGACCGAGCGGCTTGCGAAGCCAACTGGCAGAAGTTGAAAAGCGTTGATCTGACCGAGAAACTGCACAACGTATTTCTGGATCGGGAGTTTCCCCAGAAAGATGTAGAGGCGGATCTCTACGGCGGTTTCCTTAGCGATGCCGACCGCGATATCTGCCGTGAGCTGCACCGCGGCTTGGCAGCCCGCGGGCCCGAAGCCCTGGCTGGCGAAGTGCCATTCAGTGACAAGCGCTTACCCGAGTTATTGTTCCGCATGCGTGCGCGCAACTTCCCAGAGACCCTATCCGACGAGGAACATCAGCGCTGGCAGATCTGGTGTTTCCAGCGGTTAACCGACCCCACCGCAGGGGCCTCTATCACCCTCGAAGATTACTTCCGCCAGCTGTCCGAACTGCGAGTACAGCATCCAGAGCGGATATCGCTGATTACCGAGCTGGAAAACTGGGGCGATAGCCTACTCGCCTAATGTGTTGAATCGCGCCAGCGGCCATTCTTTCACTGGGCTCTATTGCGGTGCCCGAGTAGAATGCCGCTCGCGAACACCCGCGCCCACAAGGCGCAATCACTGGAGTAACCATGGACTTTATCGGAGCCAATATTCTGTCCGTCAGCCAGTTCGAACGTGCCGATATAGAGCGCGTATTCGATGTGGCTGACGCCATGACCCCTTATGCAAAGCGCGAAAAAGTAACGCGCGTATTGGAGGGGGCGATTCTCGGCAATATGTTTATGGAGCCGAGCACCCGTACCCGCCTGAGTTTTGGGGCTGCTTTTAACTTATTGGGTGGCACGGTTCGGGAAACTGTGGGGATTACTGCCAGTGCTATGGCTAAGGGAGAATCCCTCTACGATACGGCACGGGTACTGTCGGGCTACAGCGATGTGATTTGTATGCGTCACCCGCAGGAGGGCTCTGTGGCAGAATTTGCCGCAGCGAGTCGCGTGCCGGTGGTCAACGGTGGTGATGGCGCTAATGAGCATCCCACCCAGGCGCTGTTGGATCTCTACACTATTCGCAAAGAGCTGGCCGCCCATGGCCGCACCCTGGATGATTTCCGCATTGCCATGATTGGCGATCTCAAACACGGTCGCACCGTGCATTCCCTGTGCAAGCTACTGTGCTTATTTGGCAGTGTGCATATCACTCTGGTCTCCCCACCGGAGCTGGCAATGCCCGATGCGATTGTGGAGAAGCTGCGCGAGGTGGGGCACGAGGTGACGGTGACCGACCAGCTGGAATCCTCGATCGCCCATGTGGATATTGTCTATTCCACCCGTATCCAGGAAGAGCGCTTTGCCTCTCAGGATGAGGCCAACCGCTATCGCGGGCGTTTCCGCCTTAACCGGGCGATTTTTACTCGCTACGCAGAGCCCAATACGGTGATTATGCACCCCCTGCCGAGGGATTCACGTGCAGAGGCCAACGAACTGGATACCGACCTGAACGAACATCCGAGCCTGGCGATTTTCCGCCAGACCGATAACGGCCTGCTGGTGCGTATGGCTTTGTTTGCCCTGCTATTAGGGGTGGAACGTCAAGTGGATAAATACGCCCGCGAAGTTAACTGGCATAGCCGTCGCAACCCAGTTTAACGTCACTTTCCTTGTTTTCGGATAACGCCGTTTTTTTCTGTTAATCTGATTGAGTTACCCCGGCCAGAAATACGATGGCTGGCCCGGGTTTCTCCGCAATCGCATCAGGGAAAGATGCATGTCGAATCAGATATCGTCAGCGGTATTCTTGCGCGGCGCGCTCATCCTGACGCTGCTTCTCGTCGTTTTGATTTCAAAAAGTGCCGCACAGGAAAGTACTTCCCCCCATGTGGCGCTGTTGACTATTGATGGCGCCATAGGCCCCTCTACGACGGATTACTTTAAGCGTGCCACTGAGAGTGCTGGTGAGCGCGGCGCTGAGTTAATCATTGTACATATCGATACTCCAGGCGGTCTGGATGCGGCTTCCCGAGATATTATTCAGCATATCCTTTCCTCTCCTATCCCTATTGCCATGTATGTGTACCCCTCGGGCGCCCGTGCAGCCAGTGCCGGCACCTATATCCTCTATGCCAGCCAGATAGCAGCCATGGCCCCGGCTACAACTCTGGGGGCCGCCACGCCGGTACAAATAGGCGGACCACCGGGAACGCCATCTCCAGGTGGCAACCCAAAAGAGAGCGACCAAAAAGAGGAAAAAGAAAAAGCGAATAAAGACGACGAAGAAGGTAAAGACGAGGACAAAAAGGAAAAGCCATTATCCGGCACCGCCATGGAGCGCAAGATGGTTAATGACTCCGTTGCTTTTATTCGAGGCTTGGCACAACGCAATGGACGCAATGCCGAGTGGGCGGAGAAGGCCGTTCGTGAAGCGGCAACTCTGACCGCTTCGGAAGCGCTAGAGATGAATGTTGTCGATATTGTTGCCAAGAATGACGAGGATTTACTGAAGCAAGTGGCCGGACGTAAAGTATCTCTTGATTCCGGTGAAATTACCATTTCGGCAGAGATTGCCCAACTCCCCATAGAAAATTACGAGCCAGATTGGCGTAATGAGTTACTGGCTCTGATTACCAATCCCCAGGTGGCTTATATTCTTTTATTGATCGGTATTTATGGGCTGATTTTCGAGGGGTATAGCCCCGGCGCTTTTGTGCCCGGCATTGTGGGGATTATCTGCCTGCTTTTGGCATTTTATGCTTTGCAGGTTTTGCCGATTAATTATGCCGGGCTGGCGTTGATTATTGTTGGGGCGCTTTTGATTGTGGCGGAAGTCTTTATGCCCAGTTTTGGCGCCTTGGGAATTGGTGGGATTATTGCCTTGGTGATTGGTTCAGTAATGCTGATCGATACCGATGTGCCGGGCATGCAGGTGTCGCGAAAACTCATCGCGGCAATTGCTGGAGTGAGTGGTGTTTTTCTTTTGGGTCTTTTAATGGCGGTGGGCAGGAGTTTGCGCAAACCGCGACTTGCTTCCGATCAGGCCCTGGTGGGACGTGTGGCGGTGGTGAGCAATGTGAGCGAAGAAGAGGTGCTGGTGCACCTCGGTGGTGAAATATGGCGGGCGCACTGTGAGACGCCACTGGAGCCTGGGCAGCGAGTGCGTGTTATCGCCCAGCGTGGTTTGCTGCTCTATGTTGAGCCGGGCTAGTCATTGCGGTTGGCATTTAAATTGGCTTTTGCTGGTGCGAATTTACCCCAGCAAAATTTATAAGCAGTTATAGGGAGAGATAAGCATGGTCAGTTATTTTGTTGGGCTGTTGGTGCTCGCGGTATTACTGCTATTGATGTATGCCATCCGAATCTTGCGGGAATATGAGCGTGCGGTGGTCTTTTTTCTGGGGCGCTTTCAGACAGTGAAAGGACCTGGCCTGATTATCATCATCCCAATTATCCAGACCATGGAGCGCGTGGACTTGCGCACCGTAGTGATGGATGTCCCTACACAGGATGTGATAAGTCGCGATAATGTTTCAGTAAAAGTGAATGCGGTAGTTTACTACCGGGTTGTTAATTCACAGTCAGCGATTATCAATGTTGAATTTTATCACGAAGCTGTCAGCCAACTGGCCCAGACGACGCTTCGCTCTGTACTGGGTAAGCATGAGTTAGATGAGATGCTTTCCGAGCGGGACAAACTCAATGTGGATATTCAAAAAATTCTTGATGAGCAAACTGATGCCTGGGGCGTTAAGGTCACTAATGTCGAAATTAAACATATTGACCTGGATGAGAGCATGGTGCGTGCTATTGCCCAGCAGGCTGAAGCAGAGCGGGCACGACGAGCCAAGGTAATTCATGCAGAAGGCGAAGCCCAGGCAGCCTTAAAGTTAACAGAAGCTGCCAATCAGCTATCTCAAAATGCTAACGCCATTACTTTGCGCTACATGCAGACCATGATTGATATTGCCGGAGCAAATAATAGCTCAACCATTGTGTTTCCACTTCCACTGGATTTGATTGAGCCTCTATTGAAACGTGGTGCTGAGGCGCAGAAATAAAGAATTCTCTTTCTCTGTGAAACATATCTAAAAAGGCCACATTTTGATGTGGCCTTTTTAGTGGAGCTCTCTGTAAATGGTCTTACAAGAGCTTTTCCATCAGAGAGCGAGTTGAACTATCCCAATCCTCGGGAACATTTCCATCTGCGGCATTATAAATCTGCGCACTTAACTGTTTGCCTAGCTCTACCCCCCATTGGTCAAATGGGTTAATTCCCATAAGGCAACCGCTGGTGAATACCTTGTGCTCGTAAAGCGCTAACAGAGCTCCCAGGTGATGCGGGTCTAACTTTTCCAGTATCAAAGTATTACTTGGGCGATTACCGGGAATGGCTTTATGCGGTGCCAGCGCATGGGCTTCGCGGTGGGTATAGCCGGCATCCTCCAGTTCCTGGCGGGCTTCGTGCAGGGATTTGCCGCGTAGTAGAGCCTGGCTCTGGCTGATACAGCAAGCCAGTAACCAGCGGTGTTGCTCGCTTAGCTCAGAGGTCGGTTGCTTGATGGCGATAAAATCCGCTGGAATCAGGTCAGTGCCCTGGTGCAATAGTTGATGGAAGGAGTGCTGTCCATTGGTCCCCTCGGAGCCCCAGATCACACTGCCGCTGGGATACTCCAGAGGCTTGCCCTCTTTATCCACGCTTTTACCCAGGCTCTCCATATCCAATTGCTGCATCCAGGCGGGAAATTTGGATAGACGCTGAGCATAGGGCAGAATCACTTGGCTGCTGGCACCCCAGCACTGGCGATACCAGAACTGAATAAGAGCCAGCAATACCGGCAGGTTTTCCTTCAAAGGGGCACTGGCAAAATGGGTGTCCATGCTATGGGCACCGGCCAATAGTTGCTCATAAACGTTGTAGCCGTAGGCCAGGATGATCGGCAGACCAATGGCCGACCACAGTGAGTAGCGGCCACCTACCCAGTCCCACATAGGGAAAATATTTTCTGGGGCAATACCAAAGTCTTGTGCGGCCACAATATTGCTGCTTACGGCAACAAAGTGTTGGGATAATTGTTTTTCAGTGGCACCCGCCGCTAGTACCCATTGACGTGCACTCAGAGCATTCTCTCGGGTTTCCAGAGTGGAAAAAGATTTAGAGGCAATGATAAAGAGAGTCTCTTCCGGGTTGAGACCTTTGAGGGTATCACTGAGGTCGGCACCATCAATATTTGCTACGAAATGTACTCGAATACTTTCCTTATGCCATGAGCCTAGAGCCTCAACCACCATGCGCGGACCGAGATCGGAGCCACCGATGCCGATATTGACGATATGGCGAATAGCTTTGCCGCTGAATCCGAGCCACTTTTGTTGATGGATGCTATCGGCAAATCGCTGCATCTGAACGCGGCAGTCAGCCACGGCGCGTTCGTGTTCAGTTTTTGCCGCTCCTTGAAAGCGAAGGGCGGTGTGTAGGGCTGGTCGATGTTCGGTATTATTGACATTGGCACCGTCAAGCAGGGCAGCAATCTGGCTGCTCAAATCCTGATCTTCGGCATAGTCGAGTAACAGTTGCAGAGTGTCCTGCCGCAGGTGATTTTTACTGAAGTCCAGATAGATACCAGAGGCTTCACAGCTAAAACTGGTTGTGCGCTGGGGATCGGTGGCGAAAAGTTCGCGTAAAGACCACTTTTGTTGTTTGAAATGAAATTGGAGTTGTCTGATTACAGAGGCACGGCTCAGGGCCAGAGTTTCACTTGTCATGGTGGTCGTTAATAAACTCTCTTTTGAGTAATTTTTTTCGGTCTTCCCAAGCTGAACGGCGCTTGGTGTCAACGGGCTGGCAATCCTAACTTATTACTTTCGCGGGACCAGTATCTGAGACGGTACAGTCTATTACAAGAAAAGAGTCTTCGCTAAGAAGGGGGGAGAGAAAAAACAAATGCCGCTCGTTAAAGCGGCATTTGGTGGTGATCCATACTAAATAATGCTTTGTTACTTGTGTGTCTGTCAGTGTAAATTTAGTCAAAACCTCATTTAGTATGAATCACCACGCTGTTCTGCTTGAAACGATTTTACTTCACCACTTTCATGCAGCGTACTCTGTCAGAAGCCATCCAGCAGTCAGCATCTGCAGGGCAGGCCATGGAAACTGGAATTTGTTCAGCACCCGGTGGGCAGTAAGCTGGCGGTGCCGGAGGGCTACAGCAACCTGCTAGAACCAGTGCACTGATAATACCGATTAAGTACTTGGCTGGAGTGAAATTCATCCCCTAACTCCTTTCCGTTGATGTTAGCCATTAGCATAGCCAATAAAACGTCACCTGTTGGTCAGCTTTGTAAAATGTGTTTTACAAAGAAGCCGCCTAATTGAGTGTAATAGGCGCAGGAAAAAAAAAGCTGTCAGGTGCAAAGTCAGGGAGAAGCTTGCGCCAGTTTGTAGGGTTTTAGGCTGTAAAAATAGCGTTTTCTTTCTGAGGTGCTGCTAAGTGTGTTGTTTTTTGTGGCGGTGGAGTGAGTTGAAATTTATTTTTTAATGTTTTTTGTTGCAGTTTTCTTTTGCGGGATTTTAGGTGAACTATTGCTGGAATAGAAGTTAGCGAATGTAAAAATGGCAGTCTTTTATTCGTTGCGCAGATGAGTACTCTTCTTATGAAGATGACGAAAATCATTTACAGGTGGAATGTGTAAAGATAAGGCGTAAACATGGCAATGAGGTAGGCCAAAATTTTGCTACATCATTGCCAGATTGAAGACCCTAGTGAATGGATTTGGGTCCATGAAGGAAATGACCGAAGGCCTGAGCCAGGGTTTCTTCCCGTTCTGGGTCGCGTAATGTACTTAGTAGAGAGGTGCGCACCTTGGGCAGAAACATCAAGTCAGAGAGCAATAAGTTAAAGGTATCCTGGTTATTACTATCTGCCAGTGCATTGAGCCAAAGTTTGGCTAATTGTGGATTTTCTAGGTCTTGGGGGCAGCGGCTGCCGATGGCAGCAAGAAGCTCTATAGACTTAGCCTTGATGCTCTGAGTGCCACTCGATGATTTTTGTGTCAGATGCTTTAAAACTTCTTGCAGTAAAGTGCCGCGTAACCCCTGCGCCGGCGAATGAGAGATACCACGCACTGCAGCGGCAATCAGGGTGAAATCCGGAGTGTCATTGTGTAAAGAGTCATGTGCCCGAGTGGCGATGGCTTCTACCAACTGGTGATCGACCGCTTCATTTTCCAGACAGTGGCACAGATTGACAAAAACTGGCGCAGCAATATGGGACAACTGATTTAACAGAAGCTCTTTCTGGGAGTCCCAGCGGGCTGATAGATCGGCAATTCCCTGTAGGGCCAGGTTATCCCAGCGGGACTTCTGAGGGTTGTGGAAATAGTCGAGTATTGCTGCATAGTGCGCGCTAGGTGTGCGCTTCAGAAGCCGTTGGGTGTGCGCGTGAAATGCAGCTTGGCGCTCGTTGGAAGGGGTATAAAGTAGACCGCTTTGTTGCAGTAATTGGTCCAGCTGCGCTGCGGATTCGGAAGCGGGCGCCTGCTTCAGCTCTTGGGCCAGGGCGCGCAGCAAGCCATCGCGGGCCTGTAGCTGTAGCTTGCCCTGCTCATCGAGGGGAAAGCGCAGGAACCAAACCGCCGGTTCACCACCCTCAACGGGTTGCAGCAAGAGACCACTCCAGGCCTGGCGCAAATAGGGGTGAGGCCAGGCCTTTTGGCCCGCCTCGAAAGCCTCGGCTGTAGACTTTGGTACAGATTGAAGACGCCGGCCCAGATCGAACCAGCGTAATTTAAAGTCCGCCTCTTCTATCAGGGCGCTCAGGGTACCGCTTTCACTCATGACAGCTTTGTAGATTTCCTTCTTTTTTATCGGAGGGTGCTGTGGCCGCAACTGAGATCGGCATCTGCTTAAAGTGCAACCAGCCGTAGGCGATCGCTAGCAGCGGGCAGATGATGTTAAACAGGGCATAGGGTAGGTAAGAGAAGGTATAAATGCCAAGGGTAGCCGTCATATAGGCCCCGCAGGTATTCCAGGGGATCAGTACGGAGGTGATGGTGCCGGAGTCCTCCAGTGTACGGGACAGGTTTAGCCCATGCAGGCCCTTCTCTTCAAAGGCTTCTCTGAACATACGGCCCGGAATAATAATTGCCATGTACTGGTCACCAGCGGCGGCGTTCATGCCGAAACAGGTGAATACGGTGGAGGTCACCAAGCCGCCCACGGTTTTAATACGCGACAGAGTCCAATTGACAATCACTTGTAGGAAGCCGGCGCGCTCCATGGCGCCACCGAAGGCCATGGCGGAGGTGATCAGCCACACAGTATTGAGCATGCTGCTCATACCGCCTTTAGAGAGGAGTGCGGCGACATTCTCATTCGTAGAGGTGGATTTATAGCCATCGAACAGGCTGTACCAGGCGCCTTTGAGTGCGGCCAGGGCACCTTCATCTCCCCCCAGACGGCGGGCAGTCTCCGGTTCGAAAATCAATGCGATGGCACAGCCCACCAGGGAGCCGACGATCAACGTGGGGAAGGCGGGGACTTTGCGCCAGGCCATAGCGAGTAGCAAGATCAGAGGCAGCAGGCTGATCAGGGAGATTTTGAATTCGCTCTTCAGGGCAGTAAGTAAAGACTCGATATCTGAGGCGGAAGCAGTGCTGGCCTCAGAAGTGAGGCCGAGATACGCGAACACCACCAAGGCGATAACGAAGGCTGGAATTGCGGTCGACATCATATGGCGGATGTGTTGGAACAGATCGTTCGATGTTACCGCCGCAGCCACGTTGGTCGTGTCAGATAGCGGCGACATCTTATCGCCAAAGTAGGCGCCGGAAATTACCGCACCCGCAGTGATTTCCGGGGACAAGCCAAGAGCACCGGCAATCCCCATAAGAGCCACACCCAGTGTGCCGGCGGTGGTCCAGCTGGAGCCGATGCTAAGACCCACTACGGCACAGATAATACAGCTAGCGGCGTAGAACCATTGGGGCGAGAGAATCTGTACCCCGTAATAAATCATCGATGGCACAGTGCCAGCTAATATCCAGCTGCCGATCAAAGCGCCCACCGCCAGTAGTATCAGAATCGCGCCAAATACCAGGCCTATGCCGTGCAGCATGCCGCCTTCCATATCACTCCAGCTGTGGCCGTTTTTCATGCCCATCAGCGCAACTACGCAGGCACACAACAACAGTGCAATTTGGTTGGGGCCGTAAGAGGAATCGGCGCCATAGAAATACACTGACAGTGACAAGAGTGCGATCAGGATCCCCAGGGGGATCAACGCATCCAGCAGGCTGGGCGTGCGCGGTTCATTAGTGGGGGTGGCTTGAGACAAGGTGGACTCCTGCTTGACTGCGTGGCTTGTGCCGTATTCGTTATCGTTGTTTTTGCCGTCGGCGGCGGTTGTCCCTCCTATTCTCCCGGCTTGGGACGGCGAAGTCTACTTTGAATAGCAATTGGGACAGGAGGACCTTTTTACTGACTGACCCGTCTAACGGTTCTTTCATCGCCTTGGTCATCGATCTGGTCGGGTGAGGTGCTAGCAGTTCGGCGAGGCTTCCGGTATGTTCTGCGCCGATTTCTTATCCCGGCTACCCTGTGGCCGTACAATAAAATGAGCCCGGGCCACGGGTAGATAGTCGGTCCGGCAGGTAGTGATGTCATGAGAGCAAGTGAGTTAGACCCCGCTCAATTTGAGGATATGCGCCCTTATCGCGACGATGAGGTGCGTGCTGTTCTGGACAGGCTGATCGCCGACCCGGAAATGTCCCATGCCGTAGCGCATTTCCTGATCCCCAAACTGGCACGTTTGGAAGGCCCCCTGGCCTGGCTGGTACGCCAGTTCCTGCGTTTTGAATTTCGCAAAGTGCACGATGTACGTGGTGTGCAGGCGATTGTAGAAAAATACATCGACAAGGTGGTGAGCCGCACCACCTCTGGGCTGACGATTTCTGGGCTGGATACCCTGCCGCGGGACCGCGCCTGTCTCTTTGTAAGCAACCACCGGGATATTGCCATGGACCCGGCTTTTGCCATCGTGTCCATGTACAAGGAGGGGCATGAGACCTCCCGTATCGCCATCGGCGATAACCTGCTGGGCAAGCAGTTTGCCGGCGATATTATGAAGCTCAACAAGTGTTTCACGGTCAAGCGAAGTTCTGGCACCCGTCGGGAAAAGCTGCAGGCGGCCACAAAGCTGTCCAACTATATCTACCACTCCATTGTGAATGACAATGAGCATGTATGGATCGCGCAGCGCTCCGGGCGTGCGAAGGATGGTATGGATCGTACTAATCCGGCCTTGGCGGCCATGTTCGCCATGACGAAAGATCGGGATATGCCCTTTGCGGATTTCTGGCGCAAGTTGCACATAGTGCCCCTGTCCATCTCCTACGAGTGGGACCCCTGCGATGCCCAGAAAGCCAAGGAACTCTACATCACCGAACACAAGGACGAGTACAAAAAGGCCAAGAACGAGGATCTGGCCTCCATCGGCAAGGGTGTGATCGGCTTCAAGGGGCGGGTGCACACCGCGTTTGGTACACCGATCGAGGCGGATTTCAATGACGTTAACAGCGTCGCTGAAGAGATTGATCGCCAGATTGTCGGCAATTACACCCTGCATCCCACGAATCTGATCGCCTACGAAATGATCTATGGCGAGGTGTCCGGATTGCCGGTGGGTTACCCGCACAAGCCCTGGGATGCCAGTGAACACCTGGAGACCCGTGAGAAGTTTGAAGCGCGCATGGCCAAGGTCGATGAGCGTTGGCGGGAAAAGGCGATCCAGGCCTATGCCAACCCGGTAGTTTCACGCCTCGCATTTGAATAACTGTTTTGGAATCAGTGTAAGAGGGGCACTCAGCCTCTGCGGTGCTGGTGAGGAGGGGGCGCTTAGTGGATAATAACGCCCCCTGCGCCACCCACTAGCGAATAGACTCTCCCCCGTGCTCAACGATAAACACAAAACCGCCATCCAGGCTGCCTACAGCCAATTCCTGTCCAGCCGTGGCCTCAAGGCCCGTTATGGGCAAAAACTGATGGTGGCAGCCATTGCCCGCACGCTGGGCTCGATTGTGCAAAGTGCCAGTGGCGAGCGCGACAACAGTAAGACAGACGGCGAGCATATCTGTGTAGTGGAAGCCGGTACCGGTACCGGTAAAACGGTCTCCTATTTACTTGCCGCCATTCCCCTGGCCCAGGCCCAGGACAAAACCCTGGTGATTTCCACCGCCACAGTTGCTTTGCAGGAGCAGATTATCCACAAGGACCTGCCCGAAGTGGCACGTCACAGTGGCCTCAACTTTGAGTACACCCTGGCTAAGGGGCGCGGTCGCTACCTGTGCCTGTCAAAATTAGATCAACTACTCTCCAGTTTTTCCGCCAGCGGTACCGGCCTCTCTCTGGGACTCTATGAAGACGAGCTGCCCCAGGTGGGAGAGGACAGTGTTGCCCTCTACCAGAAGATGACTGACAGTCTGACCTCTGGCCGTTGGGATGGTGACCGCGACAACTGGCCGGAAACTATCGAGGCCGATGACTGGGGTCGGATCACTACAGATCACCGTCAGTGCAGCGGCCGTCGCTGCCCCCATGTCACCAATTGCAGTTTCTTTCGCGCGCGAGAGAGCTTGGGCAAGACCCAAGTGATTGTTGCCAATCACGATTTGTTACTGGCGGACCTGGCCCTGGGCGGCGGTGCCATATTGCCTCCCCCAGAAGAGACGATTTACGTGCTCGACGAGGCCCATCACCTGCCGGACAAGGCCCTCAATCATTTCTCCCATCACAGCCGTGTCGGCGCCTCCACCGGTTGGCTCGACCAAGCCAACAAGGCCCTTGGCCAGATGCTGGGAGAGATCGGCGATGGCGCCGAACTGGATCGCTGTGGTGAGCAACTACCGGCGGTGCTCACCTCTGCCAAACAGGGTCTGGAGCAGATGTGGCCGCTGATTGAGGAGTTGTGCGAATTTGAGGATGAGCGGGGTAATACCACTCGACACCGCTTCGAGGGTGGAGTGGTGCCGGATTCCATGATGCAGCTGGCGGAAAAGTTGCGCGAGGATTTTGACGAGCTGGAGGGGCTGTTCGGCAAAATGTTGCAAACGGCCCAGCGTATGCTCGAGGACGCTCACTCTCCGGTGCCTATTGTAGATCTGGAGCGTTGGTACCCTCAGCTAGGCAGCTGGTATGGGCGTGCCGAGGCCAATTTGTTGCTCTGGGCCAACTATGCACGCGCAGATGCCGATGGGGCCCTACCTCAGGCGCGCTGGGTTACTCTGGTGGATTGGGGTGGTTCGACCGATTTCGAGGTGTGCAGCTCGCCCATCCTGGCCGGCAAGACTTTGGATTACAGCCTTTGGCGGCGCTGCTACGGTGCGGTGCTTACCTCCGCGACGCTCACCGCACTGGGCAAGTTTGACCGCCTGCGTATGCGTGCCGGTACCCCGGAAAATGCCAGCTACCAAGTGGTTCCCAGTCCCTTTGATTTTTCCAGAGCCACTCTGCAGGTTCCCGCTTGTGCCGTGGATGCAGGTAATGCGGATCAGCACACCGATGCGGTGATTGATGCTCTGCCGGAGTTGCTCAAGGACTCAGGTGGTTCCCTGGTACTCTTCTCCTCTCGCCGCCAGATGGAGACGGTCTACGAGGCATTGCCCGGTACTTGGCGCAACCGCATCCTGATGCAGGGGCAGCAGTCCCGTCAGCATTTACTCGACTCACACCGTGAAATCGTCGATGGTGGTGGCAGTAGTGTGTTGTTTGGTCTTGCCAGTTTTGCCGAGGGCCTGGATTTGCCTGGGGATTACTGCAGGCATGTGGTGATTGCCAAGTTGCCTTTCGCGGTGCCCGATGACCCAATTGAGGCGGCCTTGGCAGAATGGATTGAGGCCAAGGGTGGCAATCCATTTATGCAGATCACCGTGCCGGATGCAGCCCTGAAACTGGTACAGGCCTGCGGTCGTTTGTTGCGTGCGGAAGGGGATAGTGGAACAGTCACCCTGCTGGATCGCCGTGTAGTGAGCCGTCGCTACGGCCAGGCGATTCTCAATTCACTGCCGCCTTTTAACCGCCATATCGAATAACCTCTTACTCTTTGGTGTGCCCCATTTTCGTCTACAGGTTTGGAATTCCTGCCAGGGGCACTGGGATTACAAGCTGCCCGGCAGGGCGGTTTAGGGATTGGATCTATGCAAGCTATTTACTCTGAAGTCGCCGATCAATTGTTACAGCTCGAAGCCGAGTTGCGCCGCATGGCCCTGTGGCAGGAGGAGGCCCCAACAGCGGAAGCCTTAGCCAGCAGGGAACCTTTCTGTGTAGATACCCTGACTCTGCCGCAGTGGCTGCAATTCATCTTTTTGCCGCGTATGCGCCAGCTAATTGAGGGGCAGATGCCGCTACCGCAACAGTGTGGCATAGCGCCAATCGCGGAAGAGTTCTTCAAAGAGAGGGGAGGCGCTGAGCCTCTGATCAAGATTCTCAAGGGCATCGACGAGCGCCTGCAGCGCGGCTGAGTCCTCCTCCCTGGCGTCCACTGGGCGCCCCACCTCGCTTTCATCTACTTTGTTAGCTATAACGATTCACGGTTGGCCGTCAAATTCTCAAGATCTGGCGCGTGTCACATTGTGGCGCTTGCATCGCTCGACTCTAGGAACATCCCTGTTCACCAAGCTCTTTCATAGGCTAATATCGGCCTTTTGCTTGCGTTGGGAGGAATTTCTGCGCTTGCTACCGTGAACGCTGCGAAGACAGTGCGGTCGGATTGGAATGCTAATGGGGCTAGAGGTAATCGTTAGGATGCAGAAATTTTCCCTTCTGTGGTTATTGGTCGCGGTCCAGTTATTGCTGGGCTGTCAGTCGCTGATGTACCCCGCACAGAGCCAGCAAGGGGCAGAACCCGCTACTGCACAGTCGGGCCAATCTCAGGGCGAAATACTCCAGTGCCCAGAGCCTGTGGAGGTGATCTGCGCAGAACCAGAGGTCAGGGTCGTTGAAAAAGTCATCGAACGAACCCTAGAAAAAGTAGTCGAAGTGCCCGTCGCCAAGGACAAACTGGTACTAGGAGCCGTGGAGAAAATCTCTATCGAGCCCTCCGGTCTGGTTGTTGAGTCTGTGGTGGATACCGGTGCGCCGACAACCACCTTGCGCGCCCAGACACTGACACGCTTTGAGCGCGATGGTGAGGACTGGATCAGAATTCAGCTGGCACTGCCGGAAGTGGATGGTAAGGCCGAAACTTCTACCATCGAACTGCCCATCAAACGCCATATCCGTGCGAACCGTATTGGTTTCCCGAGCCAGCGTCGCCCGGTAGTGGAGATGAATCTCACTGTGGGTGAGGTTACTCATATGGTTGAGGTCAGTCTGACGGATGAGGGCCGCAACGATATTGTGATGGTGCTGGGACGCAATTTCCTCAAAGATGCCGCGGTTGTCGATGTGAGCCGGCGCAATATCCAAGGGCAGCCTCGGGTGTTCGGGAATAAATAGGCCGCTTATTAAGATTAGGTTCCTTTTGGAACCCTAGAGTTACGGGGAAGGGCGAATGTCGCCGCGCGTTCAAGTTTATGTTATTGCGGCATTGCTCGCATTGATCGGGGCGGGTCTCACCGCTTACAAACATTTCGAATTAGGTTTTCCACTGCTGCCGGGTGAATACCGTACTGTCTGGACCATTGAGGCCAAAGTGGGTTTCGATGCGGAGGGCGGCCCGGTAAAAGCTGCGCTGACTTTGCCCCGTGAGCAACGCAATATGGAAATCCTCGGCGAGACTTTCAGTTCCTCCGGTTTTGGCTTTTTTATCGCCCGGGAAAATGATGAGTATCGGGCAGTTTGGACGCGCCGCTCCGCCGAGGGGCCCCAGTCCCTGTTCTATCGCTTGGATGTGTACCAGACTCCCGGTGCGGCGCTCGAACAGCCTTTGAATCTCAGCACCCAAGTACAGAAACCTTTCCTCGGTGCACGGGAGCAAGAAGCCGTGCGCCTGGCGATTGATTCGTTGGTTAAGCAGGCCCGCGAGCGCTCCTCCGACGTGGAATCTTTCACCACTCAATTGCTGTTTGAGCTGAACGACGATGGTAACCAGGATCGCAACCTGGTCTTCCGCCACTACACCGATAAATCCCTGGTGGATGTCGCTCTGCTGATGCTGGCCACCGCCGATATTCCCGCGCATCGCATCCGCGGCCTCTACCTTGAGGATGACCGTCGCCGCCTTGCTCCAGAGGATCTGCTCGAAGTTTACGATGGTCAGCGCTGGATTGTTTTCGAGCCAAGCAGCGGCTTGCCCGGAATTCCAGAAAACTTCTTTATCTGGCAGCGCGGTGGCAAGAGTCTTCTGGACCTGGAGGGTGGCCGCAATTCGCAGGTGACTTTCTCGGTCATTTCCAATGACGTGCCTGCACGGGATGTCTCCATGCGCAGCACAAAGGGCGAAAAAGAGGCGCTGGTGGATTTCTCCATCTACAGCCTGCCCATCGAGCAACAGAGCATCTTTAAACTGATTTTACTGGTGCCGGTAGGTGCCCTGGTGGTGGTGCTGCTGCGCATCTTTGTCGGCTTGCGCACCTCCGGTACCTTTATGCCGGTACTACTGGCAATAGCCTTTATTGAAACCCAGCTGCTCACAGGGCTATCAATTTTTGTATTGATCCTGGTGCTCGGGTTGTGGGTGCGTTTCTACTTGAGTCGGCTCAATTTGCTCCTTGTGTCGAGGATCGCCGCCGTGGTAGTCACGGTGGTGCTCATTATGGGGGTGATCAGTGTGGTCAGTTATAAGCTCGGAATTGAGCAGGCACTGACGGTGACCTTTTTCCCGATGATTATTTTGGCCTGGACCATTGAGCGCATGTCCATCGTTTGGGAGGAGGATGGCCCCTACGAGGTAATTGTACAAGCCGGCGGCAGCCTGCTGGTGGCTGTTTTGGCCTGGTGGGTGATGACTAACCGCTATGTGGAACACTGGACCTTTAATTTCCCCGAGCTGCTGCTGGTGCTGCTGGCCTTTATCTTGGTTGTGGGTAACTACACCGGTTATCGCCTCAGCGAGCTGATGCGTTTTCGGCCTCTGATCAAGTAGGGGGTTGCGATGCTTCAATTTTCATTCAAGCACATCATCAACAAGGTTCGCGGTGGTATGGTTTCGCCGATGGCCCTGAATGAGATGGGCATACTCGGGATGAATGCACGCAATATCAATTACATTGCGCGCTACAACGATCGGGAAAAATTCCCAATTGTTGACGACAAGCTGAACACTAAGCGAGCGGCCAAGCGCGCAGGCATACCAGTACCGGAATTGATCGCAGCCTTTGAAACTCCGGCCAGCCGCAAGCGCGTGATGGAAGTGATCGATCCCTTGTGGAAGTTTGTAATCAAGCCCGCGCGCGGTTCGGGGGGCAAAGGTATCCTGGTCATTGCCGGGCGCGATGGGGATAAGTATAAGAAGATTTCCGGCTCTGAAGTTGAAGCCCTGGATATTCTGCGTCACGTTAACAATATTCACAGTGGCCTCTACAGCCTCGGCGGCAAGCCTGACCGGGTAATGGTGGAGGCTCTGGTGGATTTCGACCCGGTGTTTCAGGATTACTCTTTCGAGGGAGTACCGGATATTCGCGTGATTGTGTTTCGCGGTTTTCCGGTGATGGCAATGCTGCGCTGTTCTACCCATAGCTCCGATGGTAAAGCCAATCTGCACCAAGGCGCTGTAGGAGTGGGTATCGACCTGGCCACTGGCAAGAGCTGCCACGCTGTACAGCGCGGCTTACGCATCCAGCACCACCCGGATACCAAGATGTCTTTCGGTGAGCTGAAGGTTCCGGGTTGGTATGATCTGGTGCGTCTGGCGGCGAGCTGTTATGAAATGACCGGACTCGGCTATCTGGGGTGCGATATCGTTTTGGATCGCGAGCGCGGTCCGCTATTACTCGAAGCCAATGCTCGTCCCGGTCTCGCAATTCAGGTAGCTAACGGTGTGGGTCTGCGCCAGCGCCTGCGTTTTATCGAGGGGCTGGATGAAGAGATGCTCGAGAAAGGGGTGGACGAGCGGGTGGCGTATTCCATGCGTGAATTCGCTGCGGAAAAAACCCTTTAACCCACTCGAAGGCAGTTGCCTATTGCCACTTTCCAGCATTTTCGCAGCACTGTTAGGAGGATGTGGCTGAATCCGTCTGGCACTGCTTTATCAGTCTACTCAGACGCCGGCTCTGCATTTTCAAGCCGAACTCTAACTCCTTAACCTTGTTTTGAATTGCCAGCGAACGCCACTTCTCCGCGATCTTATCCCCGCGGCACTGGGCGCGCTGTAACTGCAGGTTTTTCCAGTTTTCCAGAGCCCTGGCGAATTGTATGGCCTCGTTCTCCAATAGTTTTAACCAGTCCTCCCGGTGTGCGCTGCCTCCGAGCTTCTCCTCCGCCTGGCTGAACTGCACTGACAGTTTGGCTTTCTGTATTTGTACCGCTGAGGGGGTTTTTAGGTCGTTGGTGATACCGACCCAACTGAACAGCTTGATCATCCATTTAGTTGGGTCGTACGCAAACCAGCCTACGCCATTGCGATAATCGGCAGGAAAGGCGTGGTGGTAGTTGTGGTATCCCTCACCGAAAACCAACAAGTTCAGAAAGATATTATCTCGTGCACTGATATCGTTTTTGTAGGGGCGTTTGCCCCACATGTGCGCCAGAGAGTTGACCAAAAAAGTTGTGTGGTGATTGACTACGATACGGAGTACTCCAGCGAGCAATAGCATACCGATCACATCGCCGGTGAGAAGCCCAAGCACTAGAGGAATACCCAGATTCATACTGAGGGTGATGGGGATATAGTGATTGTGTTGCCACATCACGATCTTGTCGCGCTTCAGATCCCCGACATTTTTATAATCCAAGTGGCTGCTTGGATATTCGTGCATCATCCAGTCGATATGAGAAAACCAGAAGCCGCGCATTGCTGAGTAGGGGTCGCGATCATTGTCATCAATATGGCGGTGATGCAAGCGGTGCGCAGCGCTCCAGGTCAGGGTGGAGTTTTGTAGGGCAGCCGCGCTGAACAAGGCAAAGAACAGGCGTAGAGACCAGTGGGCTTTATAGCTTCTGTGAGACCAGAGCCGGTGATTGCCTGCTGTTACCGAGAGACTGCACAAGGCGGCTAATAGTGCGAAGGCGAGCCACTGGTACCAGTGATATCCAACCATCAGCCCGTAGATGGGCACGGCGGTCAGGGCCAGGAAACCTGTACTGGCAAACAGCACTGTGGGAACCCAAAAGCATTTGCGCTTGGTTGTGGATGTTGGTGAAGCAGTATTCATAATTCGAGCCTGTTTGTGAAACGGCCTCGGGAAGCCCCGTATAGTTAGTGGCGCAATTTTTCTATGAAGTTATTTGGCGGTGTATTTCTGGGGATAATTTCCAGTTACCAATACGATGCTACACAGAGAATATAGATAATTATTGTGAGGAGGCGCAGTGCGCTTTTTGCAGCCATCCATACTGCCAAGTGATACCCAGCCAACTGAGGCCCTTTATCAGCCCTTTAGTCTAGTCGGGTCGTACGCAAACCAGCCTACGCCATTTCGATAGTCTTTGGGAAAGGCGTGATGGGAGTTTTGATAGCCCTCGCCAAATGCAAAAGTATGGATAACAGGGTTGTCCCGGGCCGAAATATCGCCCTGAACTTTCTTTTGCTCCAGTGGTGGCCCCAAAGAGTTGAAAGCGAAGGCGGCATGGTGATTGATTACCATGCGCAAAACACCTGCCAGCAAAAACATGGCGACAATACCTCCGGTAATCAGACCGAGGATTAGGCCGAAAGCAAAGTTCATACTGGCGGCGATCAGCAGAGAGTGGCGGTGTTGCCCCATCACAATGTTGTCCCACTAAAGGCCTTTGGCATTGTTCTACCTAAAGGATATTTGTGGATCATCCAATCTAGTGGCGCACAGAATTTCTCAGAGGGATTTTTTTACATCAGGCCTCTAGTGGTTGCTGTCCTTGGCAGGTTGCGCCTCTTTTTGGTGCGATATTTAGGTTTTTTGGCACTTGTTGGTTCATATTGCTTGGTCGCCAGGAAAAAAAGAGATCGGCCACCGCAAAATCCTACGAGAAAGTTGGCATACCGATTGCAGCATTAGAAACGTACGGGACGCATGACCCGTACTTCGGGGAGTTTGCATGGGGTTATGGCAAACCGTTTCCAATGAGGAACTTCCCGTTTTCTCTCATCATCGCTGATTATGGCCCCGCTCTGCGGGGCCTTTTTTATTCTTCTATCCCTCTTTCCAAGCGCTCCCACTCGAAAAAAATTTTATTTTTGTGACTCTGTGTGGAATTCTGATTGGCACTAATGCTTGGTAAATAGACGCCCTTTTCGCGCCTAGGTATAAATGCCCCTTTTTTTTGCCAGCAATGCCAACGAATCGAGTTAAGCGTGTCCGAATTTCAGAACCCCGTTCCGCCCCATCTCCCTTTCCTGCTGGCAACTCCAGAGGAGTTGCACTCTCTGGATGTTCTGGAGCTCACACACCAAACCGGTCGCCTGCAGGGGCTGATGATGGATGTGGATTGCGGCCTGTGGGAGTGGCACCTAAATAGTGGCGCCCAGCGCGCTCAGGGGGATATCTGGCATTTGTTTGCCGATAGTGCTGATCGCGCCCTTCAGGGTCTGTGGTCTGGCGCCGAGTTGCACCCGGTGCATTCTGATGAGCGTCACCGTATTTTGGCGTTACGCAAAAGGATCGCCAGCGAGGGTGGCTACTTCGATATCGCTTTTCGCGCCTACGATATCTCCGGACAAATGCGCTGGTTGCGCTTTTGTGGCCGGGCTACCACCAGTGCTGATGGCAGCGAGGTGATCGCGATTGGCACTTGTGCCGATTATAGCGAGGCACTTTCGCAGCGCTATCTGACCAATCTACCCAGTGAGCGACCGCTGCAGGCGTTGTCCGGGGTGGGAGATGGTTTGTGGGAATGGGATTTACGCGCCGATGAAATGGTACTCGATGACGCCTGTTGGGGGATTCTCGGCTACGAGGTGAGCCCGATTCGTAGTATTGGGCGCTCTGCTGCGGAGCAATGGAAAGCGCGTATTCTCACCGAGGATATAGCCAGGGTGGAACAATCCATGTTGGACCATGTGCGCGACCGGCTGCCCCTGGATGTGGAATTCCGCCTGTGGCGCTCCGATGGCAGCTTGGTATGGGTTCGCTGTCGCGGCAAGGCCCAACTGGACAGCCGTGGTCAACCGGTGCGGGTGTTCGGGGTTTTACAGGATGTTAGCGCTGGACGTGAGAGCCAGGCGCGGCTGGAACGGGAGTTGCACCAGCAACGTGAGGAAAATGCCCATCGAGCCGATCTTTTATTCAGCCTGAGCCACGAGCTGCGGACCCCTCTCAACGCCATTTTGGGATACAGCCAAATGGTGGAACTGGATCAGAGCTTGAACTCCGACCAACGCCAGCGGCTTGGGGAGATTCGCCGAGCGGGTCAACACCTATTGCACCTGGTGGGGGATGTGCTGGAGCTCGCCCGTATCGACAGTCGGCGGCTCGGCCCCTCAATGGAGTCGGTGCGCCCGGTGGAACTAGTGGCCGAATGTAAGCGCCTGCTGGAACCACTGGCGGAGACCCGCCGGGTCAGTCTGGTCTACGAGCCTCTCGGCTGGGAATCCGCCTATATCTGCGCAGACCCAGTTCGTTACAAACAGGTGGTTCTAAACCTCGCCGGCAATGCAGTGAAATACAACCGGGATAATGGCAGGGTCATTATTAATTTCACTCCCCAGGCAGAGGGCTGGCTGCGCTTGAGTATTCTCGATACCGGTAAGGGCATTTCTCCGGATCGGCGCAGCGAGGTGTTCGAACCCTTTAATCGTTTGGGGGAGGAAAAGGGCCATATAGAGGGGACCGGCGTGGGTCTGGCAATTGCCAAGCGGCTCACCGAGGCTATGGGTGGGCGAATCGACTTTGATAGTCAGGAGGGGCAGGGCTCAGTTTTCTGGATCGAATTCCCTATGATCGATGCGCCCGATGCCCTTATGAGCTTTTCTGCTCATCCACAGGAGCCTCCGCAGTTGCCGGAGGGGCGCGTGTTACTTGTGGATAACCGCCCTGCTGCGGCCGACCAGCTAAAGGAAATGCTGAAGGAGAGTCCCCAGGTTCAGTGCCTGATTGCCACCGATGTGGTGGAGGCAATTTTTATCGCGCGAACGCAGCGTCCCGATGTACTGTTGTTTCACAGTGAAGTGCCGGGCATGTCCGCTGCGGACCTAATCTCTATTTTGCAGGAGGATATCGCCACCAGAGCCATGCGCTTTGTACTGGTTGGTGAAAAATCCAGTGGGGAGAACTATCCGGCACTGCCGGCAGAGTTTGACTTTATGCAGTTGTCGCGTGTGCTGGCGGAAACCCTTGGGCGGGCCGGTCGGTCAGTTTAGCGGCACCGTAACAGCTGGCCCGGCAGTCGCCGGGCCAGTGAGCGAATGAAGCTTAGCGCACGGAGCCCAGGTGCTTACCGACGATCTGCACCAGCGGCTTGAAGACTTTGGGGGTGGCACAGACCAGATTGCCGGATTCCAGGTAGTCCTCTCCACCGCGGAAGTCGCTGATCAAACCGCCGGCCTCTTTGACCAGTAGCGAGCCTGCAGCGATATCCCAGGTATTCAGATACATCTCCCAGAAACCGTCGAAGCGCCCGGCCGCTACATAGGCCAGGTCCAGTGCGGCGGCGCCGGGGCGGCGGATGCCGGCGGTCTGCCCGGCGATCTCTTTCAAAGCGCCCAGGTAGGGGTCGATGTTTTCCAGAGCGGGGCCATTGAAGGGTAGGCCGGTGCCAATTAGAGCGCCGCGCAGGCCCTGGCGGGGGGAAACACGGATGCGACGGCCGTTTAGGGCCGCGCCGCGACCGCGGCTCGCGGTGAATTCTTCGCGCTTAATCGGGTCGAGTACCACCGCGTGCTCAATGCGGCCGCGGTAGCGGCAGGCGATAGATACCGCAAACTGGGGTACGCCGTGGATAAAGTTGGTGGTGCCATCGAGAGGGTCGATAATCCACTCGTAGTCGGGCTCGGCGCCTTCGATCAGGCCGCTCTCTTCAGCGCGGATGCTGTGCTTGGGGTAGGCTTTGCGCAGGTGATAAATAATCTCCTGTTCGCTGGCCTTGTCCACTTCGGTGACGAAATCGTTGCGCGCCTTTTCCTCGAATTTCATCAGGTCGCCGCGCTCCCAGGCTCGTTCGATCAATTCTCCGGCCTTGCGCGCTGCGCGCAGGGCAATATTTAGCATGGGTTCCATAACTATTCCGCACTAAGTGGTTAAAGTGGTTAAAAAGCAGACCGCGGGTTAACCGCAGCGGACGCGATTGTATGGATTCCCGCTCCTTTTTGCTACACTCGCGCGCCCCCATGACACCGAATTATTACTTTCAGTATGGCCAAGTCCCCATTAGACACGACTCCGCTCAGTGCGCTCGACAATGTGCGTGTGGTTCTGGTTAACAGTGCCCACCCAGGAAATATTGGCGGTGCGGCGCGCGCCCTGAAGAATATGGGCCTGAGCCAGCTCTATCTGGTTGCACCGCGGGAATTCCCTGCGGCCAATGCCGTGTGGCGCGCCGCCGGTGCGGCGGAGCTGCTCGACAGTGCAGTAGTAGTGGACACTCTGGAAGAGGCGGTGGCAGATTGCGGCCTGGTGGTGGCTACCAGTGCCCGCGAGCGACGTATTCCCTGGCCTCTGCTGACACCGCGCCAGTGCGGTGAGCGCGCAGTGGCCGAGGCCTCCAGCCACCCGGTGGCGCTGGTGTTTGGTCGCGAAGACCGCGGCCTGACCAATGAAGAGCTTCAGGCGTGCAATTACCATGTGCATATTCCGGCCAACCCCGAGTACAGCTCTCTAAACCTGGCGACCGCCGTACAGGTGCTTTCTTATGAGGTGCGTATGGCGGCGCTGGAAGCAGAGAAAGGCGAGCCTGTGAGTTATGCAGACTGGGATCGCCCACCGTCCAAAGCCAGCGATATGGAGCTCTATTTTGAGCACCTCCAGCAAGCTTTAGGTGAACTGGGCTTTATCGATCCGGATAACCCTCGCCAGACTATGACCCGACTGCGCAGGCTTTACAGCCGTGTGCGCCCGGATGATATGGAGCTGGGTATCCTGCGCGGCATGCTCACCTCCATCCAGAACTATATTCACCGCTCTGGTGGCAAGGGGCGCCCAGACTAGTTGAGTACCCGAGTACTTTGCTTGGTTATATACTTGACTAAGGTGCTGGGTTATTTCATACTCGCGCCCCGATCGGAAAAGGGCTGTTCATCAGTTGGGAGCTGGTATGCGTTTAACAACCAAAGGCCGCTATGCGGTAACCGCCATGCTGGATCTGGCGTTGCATGCAGAGCGTGGGCCGATCAGCTTGGCAGATATTTCCAAACGGCAGGGCATCTCCCTGTCCTATCTGGAACAGTTATTTTCCCGCCTGCGGCAATCCGGACTGGTGTCCAGTGTGCGCGGCCCCGGCGGTGGTTATCGTCTAGCCCGCGATGGCGAAGAGATTTTTGTGGCTCAGATCATTGATGCAGTCAATGAATCGGTGGATGCCACCAGCTGTGGCGGCAACGCCGATTGCGCCAATGGCGAACAGTGTCTGACCCATTACCTCTGGTCAGACCTGAGTGATCAGATTCACGGTTTCCTGAGCGGAATCAGCCTGGCCAACTTGGTGTCTCGCGCCGAGGTACAGGAAGTGGCACGCCGCCAGGATATGCGCGAAGCGCCGGAAGAGCGGGTCGCCGTACTCGGCGGCTTGTAAATATCGGTCACAACTGTGGCCAAAGCGGAATATTTGAGAATTATTGAGCGGAAACGGTATGACTATGAAGCTTCCCATCTACCTGGATTATTCAGCTACCTGTCCGGTTGACCCGCGTGTCGCTGCAAAGATGGCAGAGCAGCTGACGATGGAAGGCAACTTCGGTAACCCGGCTTCACGGTCTCACCTGTATGGCTGGAAAGCCGAAGAGGCGGTGGAAAATGCCCGTCGTCAGGTGGCTGAGCTGATTAATGCTGACCCCCGCGAGATCGTCTGGACCAGTGGTGCCACCGAGTCCGATAACCTGGCGATCAAAGGTGCGGCGCACTTCTATCAGGGCCGCGGCAAGCACATCATCACCTCCAAAATTGAGCACAAGGCAGTACTAGACACTTGTCGCCAGCTGGAGCGTGAAGGCTTCGAAGTAACCTATCTGAATCCCCGTGAAGACGGCATTGTTACCCCGCAACAGGTTGAGGAAGCGCTGCGTGAGGACACCATTCTGGTGAGCCTGATGCACGTGAACAACGAAATCGGTGTAATTAACGATATCGCCGCGATCGGTGAGCTGTGTCGCTCGCGCAAAATTATTTTCCATGTGGACGCGGCGCAAAGCGCAGGCAAACTGCCTATCGACCTGCAGGAGATGAAGGTCGATCTGATGTCCTTCTCCGCCCACAAAATTTACGGCCCCAAAGGTATCGGCGCACTGTATGTACGCCGCAAACCCCGCGTCCGTCTGGAAGCGCAGATACACGGTGGCGGCCACGAGCGCGGTATGCGTTCCGGCACTCTGCCGACTCACCAGATTGTCGGTATGGGTGAAGCTTTCCGCATCGCCAAAGAGGAAATGGTGCAAGAGGGCGAGCGTCTGGTTTCCCTGCGCAACCGCTTCTGGGATCAGATCAAAGATATGGAAGAAGTCCATATCAATGGTTCCGCCGAACAGCGTGTACCGGGCAACTTGAACGTGAGCTTTGCCTTTGTAGAGGGCGAGAGCCTGATTATGTCCCTGCGCGACCTGGCAATTTCCTCCGGTTCCGCCTGTACCTCCGCCAGTCTCGAGCCCAGCTACGTGCTGCGCGCCCTGGGTGTAAACGATGAGCTGGCGCACAGCTCCCTGCGTTTCAGCTTCGGCCGTTTCACCAGCGAGCAGGACGTGGACACCGCCGCGGCCGCCGTGCGCAAGGCAGTGGAGAAACTGCGTGAATTGTCGCCGCTTTGGGATATGTACAAAGACGGTGTGGACCTGAACAAGATTGAATGGGCCGCTCACTAAGCGCGCACAAGAGTTAGGAGAAAAGTCATGGCCTATAGCGATAAAGTAATTGACCACTACGAACACCCCCGCAATGTCGGGCGCATGGACGACAAGGCGGACAATGTAGGCACCGGTATGGTGGGTGCGCCCGCTTGTGGTGATGTGATGCGCTTGCAGATCCAGGTGAACGACGCGGGTGTGATTGAAGACGCCAAGTTCAAAACCTACGGTTGCGGTTCCGCTATCGCCTCCAGCTCCCTGCTCACCGAGTGGGTGAAGGGTAAGACGATCGATGAGGCGGAGCAGATCAAAAATACCGCTATCGCCGAGGAACTGGCGCTGCCACCGGTGAAAATTCACTGTTCCGTGCTGGCCGAAGATGCAATCAAGGCCGCTGTACGCAACATCCGTGAAAAGCGCGGTGAGTCTGCCGAAGCCGCTGACGCGCCGGAATCCGCCGCAGGTTAACCACCGGGCCCAGGGCCCAATAGCAGTGAAGGTATTGTTTTGGCTATTACTATGACCGAGGCCGCTGAGGCTCATATCAAGAGTCAGCTGGCCAAGCGCGGTAAGGGAATCGGCATTCGTGTGGGTGTTAAGACCGCCGGGTGTTCAGGCCTTGCCTATGTACTGGAATTTGTCGATTCGGCAGAGGCCGAAGACGTGGTATTCGAGCAGGATGGAGTAAAGCTGATCGTAGACCCCAAGAGTCTGGTTTACCTAGACGGTACCCAGCTCGATTTCGTTAAAGAAGGGCTCAACGAAGGCTTCACCTTCACCAACCCCAACGTCAAAAACGAGTGTGGCTGCGGCGAGAGTTTCCACGTCTGAGCGTGGCCCGCTTCAGCGAGGCCGGATGCACTGCGCATGCCGGCCTTTTTATTGGCCCGGCAGTTGCCGGGTGCGGCGCCGCCGCCCAGTTTTTAAGGCCCAGTGCCGGCAGGTGAACTGAGATGGCAACCAACCTGACCCATTTTGAAATATTCGGGCTTGACCCCGCCTTTGAACTCGATCGCAGTGCTCTGTCCGCACGCTATCGGGAATTACAGCGGGAATTCCACCCGGATAAATACGCTTCCAAATCCGAGCGCGAACAGTTGCTCGCTATTCAAATGGCTGCGCAGATCAATGAAGCCCACACGGTACTTCGCGATCCGGTGCAACGCGCTGCTTACCTGCTCAAGTTGGCTGGGGTGGAAGTGCCACCTGAGCAGACTACTGCCGATACAGAGTTCCTGATGCAGCAGATGGTGCTGCGCGAGCGCCTGGAGGAAGTGCGCGAGCAAGCAAATCCCACTGTTGCCCTGGAGGAACTCGCCGAAGAGGTGGATGGCCTCTACCGCGGTGCGCAGCGGCAATTTGCTGAGACCTATGCCGTGGGCAAGTTTAGCGAAGCAGAAGACGCCCTGCGCAAGCAGCAATTCCTGGTCAAGCTGCAGTCGCAAGTGGAAGAGCTGGAAGCTGATCTGTTCGGCGATTAAACAAGCGCTACCAGAAAATAAACCGGGATCAGGCACAGGCGGTGCCAACGCGAACAATCCCGCTGATAGAAGAGATAAGTAATGGCATTACTGCAGATTTCCGAGCCGGGACAGAGTCCCGACCCCCATCAGCGCAAATACGCGGTGGGCATCGACTTGGGCACCACCAACTCACTGGTGGCCACGGTGCGCAGCGGCTCGGCAGAGGCCATTGCGGCAGAGGATGGCAGTGTCATCCTGCCCTCGGCGGTGCACTACAGCCGCGACGGTATTACCGTTGGTAGCGAGGCGCGTCTGCGTGCTGCTGCTGATCCCTACAACACCATGTTGTCGATCAAGCGCTTGATGGGCCGTGGGGTCGCCGATGTAAAAAGCCTGGGCGAGCAGCTGCCCTATCATTTTTCCGATACCGATGGCGGCATGCCCACTATTGAAACTGCCGCCGGCCCGGTCAACCCGGTGCAGGTATCTGCGGAAATCCTTAAGAAGCTGGCCCAGCGTGGCCGCGATGCACTCTACGGCAAAGTGGATGGCGAGCTCGACGGCGCAGTGATTACCGTGCCGGCCTATTTTGATGATGCCCAGCGCCAGGCGACCAAGGACGCGGCCAAGCTGGCCGGCCTGAAGGTGCTGCGCCTGCTCAATGAGCCGACTGCCGCGGCGGTAGCCTATGGCCTCGATCGGGGGGAAGAGGGCGTGATCGCTGTCTATGATCTGGGCGGCGGCACCTTTGATATTTCAATCCTGCGGCTGTCCCGCGGTGTTTTTGAGGTAATGGCCACCGGTGGCGATACGGCCTTGGGTGGCGATGACTTCGACCGCATTATTGCGGCCTGGATTGCCGAGCGGGCGGGTTTGGGCACCGATCTGGATGCGTCGACTCAGCGGTTGTTACTGGATAGTGCCTGCGCTGCTAAGGAGTCCCTGAGTGGTGCCGAGCAGGTAGAAATACACCATGGGGACTGGCGGGGCGTACTTGACCGGGTGACTATGGCCTCGTTGCTGGATCCCATGATCGACAAGACCCTGCGCGCCTGTAAACGTGCCCTGCGCGATGCCGGTATCGGCGTGGATGAAGTACAAGAAGTCGTTCTGGTGGGCGGTTCCACTCGTACGCTGCGGGTGCGGGAACGGGTTGAAGACTATTTTGGCCGGGCGCCCCACGCGGAGATCGATCCGGATCAAGTGGTAGCCATTGGTGCGGCCCTGCAGGCCGATGTGCTGGTGGGCAATAAATCCGACGACGACCTGCTGCTGCTGGATGTAATCCCGTTGTCTCTGGGTATTGAGACTATGGGTGGGCTCACCGAGAAGTTGATTGCGCGCAATACCACCATTCCGGTGTCTAAAGCTCAGGAATTCACCACTTTCAAAGATGGCCAGACCGCCATGGCGGTTCATGTGGTGCAGGGTGAGCGAGAGCTGGTTAGCGACTGCCGCTCGCTGGCACGTTTCGAATTGCGCGGAATTCCTCCAATGGTGGCGGGTGCCGCTCATATTCGCGTGACCTTCCAGGTGGATGCGGATGGCTTGCTGTCGGTGACCGCCATGGAGAAGAGCAGTGGCGTTAGTGCAGATATCGTAGTGAAGCCTTCCTACGGCCTGGAGGATAAGGACATAGCGCGCATGCTGCAGGAATCCTATACCCACGCCGCCGAGGATATTGCTCTGCGTGCTTTGCGCGAGGCGCAGGTTGAGGCGGAGCGGACTTTAGAGAGTTTGCTGATGGCCCTGCGTGAAAACGGCGCCGAGCTGCTGGAAGAGCATGAGCTGAGTGAGCTGGAGCATGCAATGGAAGCTCTGCGCTTGGCCCATAACGGGGGCGATGCCGATGAGATTCGTCAGCGTATGGAGACCCTTAACCAGCTGTCAGAGCCCTTTGCGGCCAAACGTATGGATGCTTCTATCAAGCGCGCCATGCGCGGCCACAGCCTGGATGAATTTGATAAATAAGCGGTGGGCGCCTAGCCCGCACAACTTGCGGCCGGGGCTTGCCCCCGTCGGATTGAGACCATAGAGAGTCAGTACCCATGCCGAAGATAGTATTTTTACCCCACCCGGAAATGTGCCCTGAAGGTAAAGTGGTGGAAGCGGAGAGCGGTGTCAGTGTAATCGATGCGGCACTGGCCAACGATATCGAGATCGAGCACGCCTGCGAGAAGGCTTGTGCCTGTACTACCTGCCATGTGATTGTGCGCGAAGGCTTCTATTCCCTGGAGGAGCCCGATGAGCTGGAAGAAGACCTGCTGGACAAGGCTTGGGGCCTGGAGCCGGAGTCGCGCCTGTCTTGTCAGGCGATCGTTGAAGATGAAGACCTGGTGGTGGAAATTCCCAAATACACCATCAACCAGGTGTCGGAAAAGCACTGAGTGCCGCGGGTAGTGAGGAAGCCAAAACAATGAAGTGGACCGATATTCACGATATCGCTATTGAGCTCTGCGAAGCCCATGAAGATGTTGACCCGCTCACCGTCAATTTTGTCGACTTGCGCAACTGGGTGATGGCGTTACCTGAGTTTGATGACGAGCCGGGCCGTTGTGGTGAAAAGATTCTGGAGGCTATTCAGGCCGCATGGATTGAGGAACGCGAGTAGTCAGAATGGGTTTAAGGGGGTATTGGTATTGGAGTACAAAAGTCGATCAATACCCCGTATAATCCGCCGGCCGCGAAATGCGGTGATCAAAAATTGAGTACCCCCGGTGGGTATGAAAGGAATACTAGGGAAGAGCAACTGTGTAGGTTGCTCTTTCTATATATAAGTTAAGTTACAAAAATCAATTTGGAGATAACCATGGCCCTGGAGCGTACCCTTTCCATCATCAAGCCGGACGCAGTAGCCAAGAATGTAATCGGTGAAATCGAGAGCCGTTTTGAGAAAGCTGGCCTGAGCATCGTTGCCATGAAGATGGTTCAACTGTCCCGCGAAAAAGCTGAAGGTTTCTACGCTGAGCATAAAGAGCGTCCTTTCTTCAAAGACCTGGTTGACTTCATGACTTCCGGTCCGGTTGTTGTACAGGTTCTGGAAGGTGAGAACGCTATCCTGGCAAACCGCGACCTGATGGGCGCTACCAACCCGAAAGAAGCGGCTGCTGGCACCATCCGCGCTGACTTCGCTGACAGCATCGACGCCAACGCTGTACACGGTTCTGACTCCGCAGAGTCCGCCGCCCGCGAAGTAAGCTACTTCTTCGCCGACGACGAAATCTGCGCGCGCGCTTAATTAGCGCCACAAATCGCACCGGTCTGTCCGGACCGGTGCAATTCTTCCCCCGAGGTGAAATGAATGACCACAGAGAAAACCAACCTGCTCGGCCTTTCAGTAGAAAAGCTGGCCGCCTTTTTTGAATCATTGGGCGAGAAGCGCTTCCGCGCAGTTCAGGTTTTAAAGTGGATTCACCAGAATGGGGTTGATGATTTTGCTGAGATGACCAATGTCAGCAAGGCCCTGCGTCAAAAGCTGGCGGAAGTGGCCGAAGTCCGTGCCCCGGAAGTATTGAATCAGTGGGATTCTGCCGACGGCACACGCAAGTGGCTAATTAAAGTCTCCGGTGGCAATGCTATCGAGACGGTTTATATCCCCGATGGCGATCGCGGCACCCTGTGTGTCTCCTCCCAGGTGGGCTGTTCCCTGGATTGCAGTTTCTGTGCAACTGGCAAGCAGGGCTTTAACCGCGATTTAACCGCGGCAGAAATTATCGGGCAGGTGTGGATCGCCTGTAAGTCTTTCGGCCAGCTGGACCCAAAAGGACCGCGCAAAGTCACCAACGTGGTGATGATGGGCATGGGTGAGCCATTGCTCAATTTCGACAATGTGGTCGATTCCATGAATCTGATGATGGAAGACAATGCCTACGGTATTTCCAAGCGCCGCGTCACCCTGTCAACTTCCGGTGTGGTGCCCGCATTGGACCGCCTAGCCGATGTGACCGATGTGAGCCTGGCGATTTCCCTGCACGCGCCCAACGACGAATTACGTAACGAGTTGGTGCCGATCAATAAGAAATACCCCATTGCGGTGTTGTTGGATTCCGCTAAGCGCTATATCGAGCGTATGCCGGATACGCACCGTAAAATGACCATTGAATACACGCTGATGCGCGAAGTTAATGATCGCCCGGAGCACGCTGAGCAATTGGCAGAGCTGCTGAAAGAGATTCCGGTGAAAATTAACCTGATTCCCTTTAACCCGTTTGAGCTGTCCGACTACCAGCGTGTGAGCAACAATGCTCTGCGTCGCTTCCAGCAGATATTGCTTGATAAGGGTTATACGGTTACCGTTCGCACTACCCGTGGCGACGATATCGATGCAGCCTGTGGCCAGCTGGCCGGCAGTGTTAACGACCGCACCCGCCGCTCCGAGCGCTACCGCAATGCAGAGCGCCCCGTTCGTATAGTCGGCTGATCACTCAATCCTGCCTGGATGATTTGCATAGTCACTTGCTAGCAGAGATCCGGGCTTGCCCTATCATTTCTGTAGGCCTTAGGGTCGTAATTTCTTTAAAGCCTCTCCATTTTTTTCTGATCTCCCTTTTATTGGTGTCAACCAAATCCCAGGATACTGCGTTAACAGTCCAAAACTTTACGAAAGTGGATGGAAAGGACTGTTAAATTTTATGCGTACTGAAAAAGTGGATTTTAAGGTGTCTGCCAATGTCCTATTGCGATATTTATATTTAATACTCTGTATATCCTTGGCAGCTTGCAGTTCAGGATCATCTGGAGGTGATGATGATACTTCGACACCGAATACTGTAGAGGGTGATTCAGACTCAGACTCAGACTCAGACTCAGACCCAGACCCCGACCCGCAATCTGAGCAGGGTAGTGGGCCCGGTAAATTGATTGGACATGCCTTTTCCGGGACCAGCATCGGCCTTGCTTGGGAGCGGGATGGTGAGACCTATTTTGTTTATCGCAATGGTGAAAGAGTCGCGCAAACCAGTAATAACTTTTTTGTCGATAAAAACCTCACGGTAGCGACTGAGTACAGCTACTTGCTAAATATGGTCGATACTGCCAGCGCCTCTGAGGCCGATCAGATTGTTGTTAAGACATTGGTAAATGACACGAATACTGGGCTAAATAACGGCACAGAAGACGATGTCTTAAACGAGCGTATTTCCACTTTTGCCGAGTGTAAAAATGTCTTCAGCGCCCTGGATTTACTCGAGGAAGATCTTGATAACTGCCTGGCAGCAATGCTTGAGCTCAATCGCATGGCCTCTCTTGTTGAGGATATACGTGCTTTTGCCGCGCGTGTTCGCAGCGAGCAGGAACCAGCCATGGTTGAGCTGGGTATGCGCCTGTTCCACAATAAATCCTTGAGTGCCAATCAAGATGCTTCCTGCTCCTCTTGTCACCACCCGGCGATTGGCTGTGGTGGGGATGGTCTATCAATGCCGGTTGGCATTAATGCGGTAGATAGTACGTTGCTAGGGCCGGGGCGCTCTGACGGTATTAATGAAGTGCCGATAGTGCCGAGGAATTCACCAGCGACCTGCAACACTTCGCTCTGGTCTCGTGGCCTGTTTTGGGACAACCGGGTTTCATTGAGTCCTAATGGTGTGTTGCGCACAGATTCAACGGACGTTACCCGAAATACTTCCTCCGTGGTAGGTTCTGGTTCCCTGGCTCTACTGATGGCTCAGGCACACTTCCCTGTTACAGCACCACCTGAGATGGGGGATATCGTCGACTTTGGCTACGATGATTCTGTCGACGAAAACTTTACTGCATACCGCGAAGATATATTGGCGGCGAATCTGGATATCGAAGCTTGGGGGCCGCTATTTACATCCGCTTTTGGTGATCCTGAGATTAACTTTAGCCGTATTGCCCAGGCTATTGCAGCTTATGAGGCGGTGCAGATATTTATAGATAATTCATTTTTTGCCTATGTCGAGGGCAATTTACAAGCGCTTAACGCCGAAGAGAAGCGTGGTGCTATCACGTTCATGTCGAGAGATTCTGGCTGTACCTTCTGCCATAAGGGGGCCTTCTTTACTTCCGAGGCGCTGATGGCTGCTAACTATCCGCAGATTGGAATTGGTACTGACGAGAGTGGCAGTGGAGCCGATTTGGGTGGAGAAGGGTCTTTGGGTTTTGGGGCATTCCGAGCCCCAACTCTGTTAAATGTGGCGATTACCGGCCCCTGGGGACATAGCGGGCAGTTTGGCAGCTTGCGTAGAAATGTCGAGCATTACAGGGATCAGGGTGTCTCAATTGCCAGTTACTTTGCCAATAATGAAATGTGTGATCTTGAACAGTTTAAAGATTTACAGGATTGCCCCAGTAAAGTAGCGCCTAATGGTTTGGTTCTGTCTCAGGATATTCTTGCAGGGAATGATGGTGGTGGTGTCAACCGCCTGACTGATGATGAGATCGACCTTGTTGTCATTTTTCTGGGCACTCTCACTGACCCAGCCGCCGCCAATAGTAGCTCTAATGAGATTCAATTTTTGATTCCTCCCAGAGACGGTGGTCCGGATGGCAAACAGCTGGATGCTAGAAACCGGAATGGGGAGAGTTTGTAATTCCCTGTTTACCTTGTTTTATAGCCAAGTGAATAGCTAGAAAAAAGTCAAAAGTATAGAGGGTATAGTTTTTATACCCTCATACTTATCTTTGCGATTTGTGCAATTAATTTTTTAGGCTGGGTCGCAGTATGGGTAAACTTAGCTTGTAGCCTTCTCAATACCTTTTTCTCTATTTCTTTAAACCCAGAGACAATTCACAGTATCCAATATCACTGTGCCAGCATCAGTGCTTTGCGACTCTCTCAACAGAATTATCTAAGTAAAAGCTTTAGGGTCACTACCTCGGTATCCCATGAAATTGGCAAAAAAGTTCGGTTTCATGAAAAGTATTGTGAGGGCAGGCAACTCTTTCTGCTCCCCAAAAAACTACTTTTAAAAATGTTGGATAGTTCCAAAATATTAGCTTTTGGTGCCGTGCGGGGCACTAGTAGCTCCATTGTCTGTCCAGTGCTGTTCAAAACGATTTTTCAGTGGCGGAGTCGAGCTGTATTTATGAAAACCCAGAGCAATAATTTGCCGATATCATGCGCAGCACTGTTGCGATTAGTGCTACTGCCGCTTGTTTTGTTGGCAGTGGGCTGCAGCTCTGGTTCATCCGGTGGCGATGACAGCTCTGGCTCGGAAACGGTGGAAGCTGACACCGACGCTGGGGGAAATACCGATACAAACTCCGGTGGTGATGATACGGGCAATGGCGGCGACACAGATAATGACGATGATGCAGGCAATGGCACAGAGACCGGGCAAGGCAATGCGCCGAAGGCCTTGATCGCTAATGCTTTTTCAGGAACGAGTATCGGCCTTTCCTGGCAGCGCGATGGGGCAACCTATGCTATCTATCGTGGCGGAGAAAAAATTGCCGAGACAGATAATCATTTTTATGTTGACCATGGCCTTTCGATAAATACCGAGTACAGCTACTCAGTGGCCAGTGGCGATGTGAACAGCGAGAGTGAAACGGCCTGGGTCAATGCGAAAACACTAATCAATAATACGAATAGCGGCCTTAACAATGGTGCGGTTGCGGTACCGGTCCTCGAGCGCCTTGTGAACATTAGTGAATGTAAAAATGTTCGCAGTGCATTGAATTTATTAGATGAAGATCTGGATATCTGCCTGGCGGCCATGCTGGAATCGAACAACATGGCTGGGCATCTGGAAGATATGCGCGCTTTTGCTGCCAGGGTGCGAAGTGAACAAGACCCTGCCATGGTCGAGCTGGGTATGCGCCTATTTTACAGTCAATCCCTCAGTGCCAATGGCGATGTAGCCTGTGCCTCCTGTCACCACGCTGCTATCGGTTGTGGCGGTGACAATCTCTCTATGCCCGTGGGTGTGAATCCATTAGATCCTGCATTGGTTGGCCCAGGCCGCTCTGACGGTATCAATGAGGTACCAATAGTACCCAGAAACGCCCAGCCGATATGTAATGTGGCATTGTGGGGTAGTGGGCTCTTTTGGGATAACCGGGTGGCACTTACCGATCGCGGTATCCGCACCGACTCACGGGACGTCAGCCTCAATACCGAAGCGGCGGTGGGTACTGGCACCCTGGCCCTGATGATGGCGCAGGCGCATTTTCCCGTAACCAATCCTGCGGAAATGGGTGACGTTACTCAATTTGGTTACGACGCGAGTAGTGATAGCGGCACCACCGATTACCGCGAAGATTTAGTGGCGGCCAATCTGGGACGGGAATCCTGGAGTGGGTTATTTAACGCAGCTTTTGGTGACGACCAGATTACTTTCAGCCGTATTGCGCAGGCTATAGCCGCTTTTGAAGCGGTGCAGCTCTTTATCGACAACCCTTTCTTCGACTATGTAGATGGCGACTTGGATGCGCTCGATAATGATGAGAAGCGCGGTGCCATTACTTTTATGTCAGGGAATTCCGGCTGTACTAATTGCCATGCGGGTGCATTTTTTACTACTGAAGGGCCACGGCCTGCGAATTATCCACAAATTGGTATAGGTACCGATGAGAATGGCAGTGGCGCGGATCTGGGGGCGAACGGTGCTGGTGCCTTCCGTCCCCCAACACTACTGAATGTCGCGCTCACTGGCCCTTGGGGGCACAGTGGTCAATTTGCGACGCTACGCAGAAATGTCGAACACTACCGCGACCGTGCGGCATCGGTTAACCAGTATTACACCAATAGCGAAATGTGCGACTTGTCACAATTTTCTGGGTTAACAGATTGTGCCAGTAAGGTGGCGCCCAATGGCCTTGCGCTCTCCCAGGCAATCCTTGCGACCACCGGTGGTGATGCCGGTAATAATCTCAGCGATGCCGAGATCGACCTGGTCGTGCGTTTTCTTGAGACCCTGACCGACCCGGATGCGGCCAACACCTCTTCAAATTCCGTTCGCGCCCTGATCCCTACCCGCGACGGGGGGCCTGATGGCAAACAGCTTGATGCGAGGGATAGCTCCGGTAAGGAGCTCTAGTGGTGGTTTTATTACCAGTATTAACGAAATTTTCTGACTTTTGTGTGGGTTCCGCACTGCCCCGATTTTATTTTGTTATCAGCGAGAGATATCGCCGGGTCAATTGGAATTAATTAGGGGTACACAGCTGAAACTCACGGTGCTTTGCGGCACTATATGAGTCGGGAGGCAGGATCAGCGTCCGGGTCCAGTATCGGAAGAGGCATTGCAGACAGGTTATCTTGGGGACTGCTCTGCCATCACAGTGGGCACACCACTATTTTTTTACTTTGCCCCCGCCCTGGTGCTTGATCGATAGTGATTAATCACTGCGATCCCGCTTGATGGATAGATGAAAAATAAATGTACAGGTGATGTCGTGTCTGCAAATTCTTTTGGCCTGCGGTTCTTAGGCCTGATTCTCACTGTGTTACTGGGAGGGTGTGTAACCACTGGTTTGCCAGAGCGCCAGGAGGTCAATCTGGAGAAGGCTTTGGAAACCCATGTTCAACTGGGTATTCGCTATCTGCAGAGTGGAGAGAACCGCGAGCTGGCTCGCCGCCACTTCAACAAGGCGCTGGAGCTGGGCAAGAAGAATCCTATGGCCCACCATGGCCTGGCTCTGCTGTATCAGGCCGATGGCGAATTGAAGGTGGCCGAGTCCCATTTCAAAAAGGCCCTGCGCTACAGCGACAATTTCTCCATGGCGCGCACAAACTATGGCGTGTTCCTTTACCAGCAGGAGCGCTATGAGGATGCTTTAGAGCAATTTCGTCACGCTTCTAGTGACCTGACTTATAACCGCCGTTTCTTTGCCCTGGTTAACTATGGCCGCACTGCCAATCGCCTGGGCTTAGCAGATGAGGCAGAACGGGCCTACACACGTGCGCTCGCTCTCAACAGCAATCTGCCGGTAGCGCTACTGGAGTTGGCGGAGCTTAAATATGAGGCCGGCGACTATTCTGCGGCCAAACAGTACCTTGATCGTTACAGTGAGAATAAACGCCAGACACCACAATCCCTATGGTTGGGGATACGTATCGAAAAGGTGTTTGGCAACCGCGACAAGGAGCTGAGTTATGCTCTTGCGCTAAAAAATCTGTACCCGTACTCTGCGGAAACACTGAAATATCAGGAGTTGAGTGGTAATGACGGATAGTAACTCCGTGCACCGCGACAGCGGCCAAATCAAATCCAGTACACAGGCTTCTCCCGGTGCGCTACTGCACTCTGCGCGCGAGGCGGCCGGGCTGTCTCGCGAGGAGCTGTCCCGGCGCTTGTGTATTATCGACAATACGGTGGAGTGGTTAGAAGAAGACCTTTACGAGCGCCAGCCGGAAGCGGTTTATGCGCGGGGTTATATTCGCAATATTTGCCGGGAGCTGAGCATTGACTCCGCTCCTGTGCTTACCGCCTACGATGCCGCACGCCCAAAACAGCAGGTGCGTAAAGAATCGCGCCGTATCGAGATGAAAGCCGACGCCTTGCGCCCGGCGCGTAAACACGGCTATGGTCTGTTGGCTCTCCTGCCATTTGTGGTGGCGGGCGCTGTATTTTGGTGGCTCTATGTTGGCCCGGTAAATATTCCCGGTCTGCAGAACTCAGTAGAGCAAAATGCAGCCCCTGCCGAAACTGCTGAGCTATCCGTTGCTGAGCCATCCGTAAATATCAATGAAATAGCATTGGCGGAGCCTGGTTCAACCCAGTTGCAGGTTGCTGAGGCACCGGCGCAACAACTAGAGCCCGCTGGGGAAGATGTCGCGGAGGAGGCTCAAACTCCCAAGCATAATGCGCTTACTGAACCCCAGGTCAGCCTGCAAGCTGAAGACGCTACCGCCCAGCTACCCGCAACCGTTGCGCAGCTGGATGAACAGTTGCAAGGAGCGCTGCGTCTCAGTTTCGACGAGGATTCCTGGGTTGAAGTAAAGGATGCCGAGGGTGTTGTACTGCTCGCCGGTGTTCAGCAAGCCGGCAGTTCCAAGAACCTGGATGGGCGCCCTCCCTTCGAAGTGATGCTCGGTAATGCCCGTGCAACCAAGGTGGTTTACCGCGAGCAAACGATTGAAAGCGACCCCATTGGCAATCGCCGCACCCGCCGCCTTATTGTGGGCAATTAAAGGATCTCCGCCGTTTGGGCGCGAACTCTGTAGGTTTGCGCCCAATCTCTCTATAATCTCCCCCTCGAATTTTTAGCAGCAATACTGCCAGGTCAGCCCTATGCAATTTGAATCTCCCATTGTCCGCCGCAAGTCGCGCCAGATCATGGTGGGTAATGTACCGGTCGGTGGCGATGCACCGATCTCGGTGCAGAGCATGACCAATACCGAAACCTGTGATGTGGCCGCCACTGTGGGCCAGATCCAGCGTCTGGAAAATGCCGGTGCGGATATCGTACGGGTCTCAGTGCCCAGCATGGAGGCCGCTGAGGCTTTCGGGGAAATTAAAAAGCAAGTGAATGTTCCGCTGGTGGCGGATATTCACTTCGACTATCGCATTGCTCTGCGAGTGGCCGACCTGGGGGTGGATTGCCTGCGCATCAACCCTGGTAATATCGGCCGTGAGAAGCGTATTCGTGCGGTGGTAGATAAGGCCCGCGATCTGAACATCCCGATTCGTATCGGTGTAAACGCGGGCTCTCTGGAAAAAGACCTGCAAAAAAAATACGGTGAGCCCACGCCAGATGCACTGGTGGAGTCCGCACTGCGCCATGTTGAGATTCTTGATAGCCTGAATTTTCAGGACTTCAAAGTGAGCGTGAAAGCCTCGGACATCTTTATGGCTACCGCTGCCTATCGCAAACTGGCCCAGCAAATTGAGCAGCCCTTGCACCTAGGTATTACAGAAGCCGGCGGCCTGCGAGCCGGTACGGTGAAATCCGCAATTGGCCTCGGCGCCCTGCTGCTCGACGGTATTGGCGATACCTTGCGGGTATCCCTGGCGGCAGACCCGGTGGAAGAGGTGAAAGTAGGTTGGGATCTTCTGAAGAGCTTGCGCCTGCGCAGCAAGGGGATCAATTTTATCGCTTGCCCCAGCTGCTCACGCCAGAACTTCGATGTGGTAAAAACCATGAACGAGCTGGAGACGCGCCTTGAAGATGTCACCACGCCGTTGGATGTGGCGGTGATCGGCTGTATCGTCAATGGCCCGGGCGAAGCGAAGGAAGCGGATATTGGCCTCACCGGCGGTACACCGAGCCACGCGATTTATGTGGACGGCCAGCCAGACCGCAAATTCAAAAATGAGAATCTAGTGGATGATTTGGAACGCCTAATTCGCGAAAAGGCCGCTGCAAAGGCCGAGCGCGAGGCAGATATCATCGCCAAAGCGTAGCGGGCACGTCTATTGCACCGCCCTATTCGTTGATTTAAGTAATTAGAAATTTAAGGAACAGCGTTGAAACAACTTCGCGCAATTCGCGGCATGAACGACCTGCTGCCGGAACAGTCCCCGGTTTGGCAATATGTGGAAGCCACCCTCAGTGAACTCTTTGCCCGCTACGGCTACAGTGAAATCCGTACGCCGACTCTGGAGGCAACCCAGCTGTTCAGCCGCGCCGTGGGCGAGGCTACCGATATTGTCGAAAAGGAAATGTACACCTTCGAGGACAAGAGCGGAGACAGCGTTACCCTGCGCCCAGAGGGCACCGCAGGCACCGTGCGCGCAGCGATCCAAAACAACCTGCTGATTCAGCCCCAGCGCCTGTGGTATTTCGGCCCTATGTTCCGCTATGAGCGCCCACAGAAAGGCCGTCTGCGCCAGTTCCACCAGTTTGGAGTGGAAGTGTTCGGCATCGAAGGGCCGGATATCGACGCAGAAATCCTGATTATGACCGCGCGGCTGTGGCGTCAGCTGGGTATCGGTGAACACGTCACCCTGCAGTTGAACTCCCTGGGCAACTCCGACAGCCGCGCAGCCTATCGTGAGGCCCTGGTGGCCTACCTAAGCGAGCGCCGCGAGCAGCTGGACGAGGACAGCCAACGCCGCCTGGAGCGCAATCCCTTGCGTATTCTCGACAGTAAAAATACGCAAACCCAGGAACTGCTCGCCGAGGCGCCCTGTCTATTGGATTTCCTCGATGAGGAATCTGCCGCCCACTTTGCCCAGTTGCGCGAGCTACTGGATGCAGCAGGGGTGAAATACGAGATCAACCCCAAACTGGTGCGCGGTCTCGATTACTACGGTAAAACCGTTTTTGAATGGGTGACCGACAGTCTCGGTGCCCAGGGCACTGTCTGTGCCGGCGGCCGCTACGATGGTTTGGTAGAACAGATGGGTGGGAAGCCCACTCCAGCAGTTGGCTTTGGCCTGGGTGCCGAGCGCCTGGTATTGATGTTGGAAACCCTTGAAGTACTACCGGAGAGTCTGGCGCAGCAAGTAGATGCCTACCTGGTGGCGGTGGGTGATGTACAATCAGCCGCCTTGGCTGCCGCCGAACAATTGCGCGACGAGCTACCATGGTTGCGTCTACAGGCGCACTGCGGAGGTGGAAGCTTTAAGAGCCAAATGAAGAAAGCGGATAAAAGCGGTGCCGATTACGCACTGATTATCGGCGAGGATGAGGCTGCAAATGGTCAGATTACAGTGAAATATCTGCGCTCCGAGCAACAGCAACAGACTCTCGCGCTCACGGAACTTGCGGCATTGCTGCAGGGCTGATTCAAATACTCAGGGTGGCGGTGGCCCCCGCCAGGATAGTTAGAAACCACAGGAAAGGCGATTTACCCAATGTCTGAGCATCTTACCGAACAAGAACAAATAGAAACGCTGAAGCGCTGGTGGGCGGAAAACGGCAGGGGCATTCTTACCGGCATAGTCCTGGCTCTAGCCGGCTACTTTGGTTATCAATGGTGGCAGGGTGACCAGCGCTCCAAGTCTGAGGCGGCCTCGGACCTTTACCAAGGTTTTATCCAGGCGGTATCCGCTAATGACAACCAGCCAGACAACAAGCAGCTGACTACTGCGAAGTCACTCGCCGAGCAGCTGAAAAACGAGTACGGCAGCCGTATCTACGCTAGTCAGGCCTCTCTGCGCCTGGCCGCAATTGCTGTGGAAAAGAATGACCTAGAAGTCGCGCAGACTCACTTGCAGTGGGTGCTCGACAACTCCAAAGAAGATGCCATGAAGCTGCTGGCCAAGCGCCGCCTGGCCACGGTGATTGCCGCGCGCGGCAAACCAGATGAAGCTTTGAAGCTGATTGAGGGCAGTGTGCCCCCGGCCTTTGCCGCCCTCTATTCTGAGACGCGCGGTGATATTCTCCGACAGAAAGGCGATGACGCCGGCGCGCGCAGCGCCTACGAACAGGCTTTGACCGAGCTGTTACCAGAGCAAGCGGGCAGTACCCAGCTGCTACAACTCAAAGTTGAGAGCCTAGCAGTGGCCTCTGGCGAAGAGCAGAAACCAAGTGAACCAGCACCTGAGGGAGGCGAATAATGGGATTTCTCAATCGCGCTGTGGGGCGCACCGCAGCGGTTGCCCTAGCGGTAGCTCTGGGTGCCTGCGCCTCCAACGAGAGTAAGGAGGATGTCGAGCCGGTAGACCTGGTCGATTTCGCGCCTAGTGTTCAGCTGCGCGAAGTCTGGTCGGCGGATGTGGGCAGCATCGACGAGAAGCGTTATGCGATGCTGCAGCCGGGTCTGGCTGACGGTAAACTTATTGCCGCCAGCAGCGACGGTGAAGTGACCGCTTTTGATCGCAGCAGCGGTAGGCCCCAGTGGGAAACCGATCTGGATATTGAATTGAGCGGTGGTGTCGGTGTTGGATTGGGTATCGCTGTAGTTGTCGACTATCGCGGCCGTGCGGTGGCCCTGGACTTGCGAAATGGCGCTCAACTGTGGACCTATCAAGTCTCTGGTGAAGTGGTCTCCGCTCCGGCAATAGGATCCAGTGTTGTGGTCCTGCAAACCGTTGACGGTAAGTTGGTGGGCCTGGATGCCAGTAGCGGTGAAGAGTTGTGGAGCCAAACCACCACCTTGCCGGTACTGACTCTCCGCGGCACCGCGGCCCCCGTGATAAGCGGAGGTCTGGTAATTGCCGGTCTCGATAATGGCAAATTGGTTGCCCTGGACGCCCGCGACGGTATCACCCGCTGGGAACAACGCGTTGCCATTCCGCAGGGTTCTGCTGAATTGGAGCGGGTTGTGGATATCGATGGGTCGCCGGTAGTGCGCGGTGATCTGGTGTTTGCCGCCAGCTACCAGGGTCGTGTTGTCGCTTTATCCAAGGAAAACGGTCGTGGCCTTTGGGCGCGTGATGCCTCTACCAACCACTCAGTGGCTGTTGGTGGAGGGCATGTGTACCTGAGCGGCGCCTCGGGCAGTGTATACGCTTACAATGTGGGCGCTGGCCAGATCGCCTGGAGTAATAATGAATTACTGCGCCGCGAACTGAGTGGCCCGGCTTATTTCCAGGATGTTGTGATTGTCGGCGACTTGGAAGGTTACCTGCATGTGCTTGACCCCAGTTCCGGTCAGTTTATCGGCCGCGAAGAGGTGGATAACGATTCGATTCGTATCCCCATGCTGGTAGATGGCGACCTGTTGTTTGTCCTGTCTGATGACGGCAAGTTGGTAGCCCTGACCCTCGCTCGGAGCTAAGCGCGCAATATTGCTGTGGCGGACAGGCAGTCCGCTTTTGGGCACCAGCCCGCAAAAGGAGCCTGCTTCGCAGGTGAATTGAAATCGCCCGCCTTGTGCGGGCGTTTGTATTTATTTATTAGGCTAAAGCCAGAATTCTATGCTGCCAGTTATCGCCCTGGTCGGGCGCCCCAACGTGGGCAAATCCACACTGTTTAATCGTCTTACCAAGAGCCGTGACGCCTTGGTGGCTAATTACGCCGGTCTTACTCGCGACCGCAAATATGGCGAGGCCGAAATCGATGGACGCAAAGTACTTCTCGTAGATACCGGCGGTATCACCGGCGGAGAAGAGGGCATTGATGCGGCCATGGCGCAGCAGTCTATGCAGGCTATCGAAGAAGCGGATATCGTGCTGTTCCTGGTGGATAGTCGCGATGGCCTGACCCCGGCGGATGAAATGATCGCAGACCGGCTGCGCACTCGCTCCAAGCCGACCTTCCTGGTTGCCAACAAGGTCGATGGTGTCAACCCGGATATCGCCCTGGCGCCCTTCTATGAGCTGGGTATCGGTGAACTCTTTCCCACCACTGCCACCCACGGTCGTGGTGTGCGCAGCCTGATGCAGCGCGTGGTTGAGGATCTTCCTGAGGTGGCGGCTGAAGAGGAGCCGGAAGAGGCCACTGGAATCAAGATTGCCATTGTTGGGCGCCCCAACGTGGGTAAATCTACCCTGGTCAACCGCCTGCTCGGCGAGGACCGCGTAGTGGTATACGACCAGCCTGGCACCACGCGCGACAGTGTCTATATCAATTACGAGCGCGATGAGAAGCCCTATACCTTGATCGACACTGCCGGTATTCGCCGACGCAAGAACATTAAGGAATCGGTGGAGAAGTTCTCTATCGTCAAAACCCTGCAGGCGGTGGAAGACGCCAATGTGGTGGTGCTGGTGATTGATGCTCGCGAGGGCCTGGTGGACCAGGATATGCACCTGATGGGCAGCGTGATTCAGGCCGGGCGAGCCTTGGTGGTGGCTCTGAACAAGTGGGATGGCCTGGAGGCAGATCATCGCGACTACGTGAAAACGGAGCTGGAGCGCCGCCTGCGTTTTGTCGAGTTTGCCGACGTGCACTTTATTTCCGCCCTGCACGGCACTGGCGTTGGCCATTTGTACGAGTCTATCGAGGCCGCCTATCAGAGTGCGACAGATAAGCTCTCCACCAACCACCTCACGCGTATTCTGCAATGGGCAGTAAGTGAGCACCAACCACCGCTTGTGCACGGCCACCGTATCAAACTGCGCTACGCCCATGCGGGCGGCCAGAACCCGCCGGTGATCGTTATTCACGGCAATCAGACCGAACAGGTGCCGGCGCACTATGTACGTTATCTGGAAAAGACGTTCCGCAAGGCCTTGGAGCTACACGGGACACCGGTGAAAATCGAATTCCGCACCGGTGACAACCCCTACGCCGGTAAGAAAAACAAACTGAGTGATCGCCAGAAGGCCAAGAAACGCCGTCTCATGAAGTTTGTGAAAAAGAAAAAATAAAGTTCCACACGCCTACAAGCCAGAGTGTCGCCAATCCCCCCCTTGTCTTGCACTGCGGGGGGCATTTTACGGGTTAATATCCTTAGCGGTAGATCGCGGGTCCGACCGGGATCAGGGACGACACCTAAGGAGATGGCGATGCTGGAGCTGAAAAAAACCGCGCTATTGCGCACCCAGTCCTATATCAACGGCCAGTGGGTCGATGCCGATTCTGGCGCTACATTCGACGTTAAAGATCCGGCCACCGGCAAGGTAGTGGCCAGCATAGCTGACCTTGGTGCCGATGAGACCCGTCGCGCTATTGAGGCGGCCAGTGCTGCCTGGCCAGACTGGGCCGCTACTCCAGTCAAGGAGCGGGCCAAGTTACTGCGGCATTGGTACAACTTGGTGATCGATAACACCGAGGACTTAGCCAGAATTCTTACCGCCGAACAGGGGAAGCCCCTCTCTGAGTCACGCACAGAGATAGTCTACGGTGCCAACTATATTGAGTGGTTTGCCGAGGAGGCTAAGCGCATTTATGGCGATGTCATAGCGCCCCCCGCCAACGACCGCCGCATCGTGGTGATCAAGCAACCTGTTGGGGTCACTTGTTCAGTCACGCCATGGAATTTCCCCAATGCCATGATCGCCCGCAAGATGGCGCCGGCCCTGGCGGCCGGTTGTCCATTTATCGCCAAGCCGGCCCATGAGACGCCATTATCCGCCCTGGCGTTGGCGGTACTGGCGGAGGAAGCGGGTATTCCCCCGGGTATCTTCAATATTGTGGTTGGTCAAAATGCGCCTGCCATCGGCACCGAGATGACGAAGAACCCTCTAGTGCGCAAGTTTACCTTTACCGGTTCCACTGCTGTGGGCAAGAAACTGCAGGCGCAGTGTGCTGAAACCATGAAGAAAACCTCCATGGAGCTGGGCGGCAATGCGCCATTTATTGTTTTTGATGATGCGGATCTGGATGAGGCAGTGAAAGGTGCCATTGTCTGTAAGTACCGCAACGCCGGGCAAACTTGTGTCTGCGCCAATCGTATTTTCGTACAGGAAGGGGTTTACGAGGCTTTCGCGGAGAAATTTGCCCAGGCAGTTAACGCGCTAACAATGGGGAATGGCTTTGCAGAGGGAACCGATATTGGCCCTATGATTACCGTCAAAGCGGTCGAAAAGGTGGAGGGGTTGGTAGAAGATGCCCTACAAAAAGGTGCGAAAACTCTGGTTGCTGGCGGACCCGATGCTATGGGAGATCAGTTCTATGCACCCATAATACTGGGAAATGCCACTGAGCAAATGAATCTGTTTAAAGAGGAAATCTTTGGTCCAGTGGCACCACTGTTTAAATTCTCCACGGAAGAAGAGGTGATTCGCATGGCTAATGATACCGAGTTTGGCCTCGCCTCTTATTTCTATTCCCGTGATATTGGACGGGTTTGCCGAGTGTCTGAAGCGCTGGAGTACGGCATGGTGGGTGTGAATGAAGGGATTATCTCCAATGAAATGGCGCCCTTTGGAGGTGTAAAGGAATCTGGTCAGGGACGGGAAGGTTCTAAATACGGTATTGAGGACTACATGGAAATAAAATATTTGTGTATTGCTGGTGTCGATAAATAATTCCCGCAACTGGTTTAAAATATCGGGCTCATTATTGGTTGTCTGGATTTTCCATGGTTGTTGAGCCCATTGCCCGTGTGCACTCCTGTTTTGGTGAAAAATTTGGTGTTCCCCGTCAGCCACTGCTCGCCGATGCCAGCCGGGCCAGTATCGAACTACTAGCGCCACTGAATGTGGCAGATGCGGTAGCGGGGTTGGAGGAAAACAGTCATATCTGGGTTGTTTTCCAGTTTCACCAGGCTGCCGGGCAATGGTCCGCCAAGGTCCGTCCTCCGCGTCTGGGTGGTAATAAAAAGCTCGGTGTACTCGCCACTCGTTCCCCCTTTAGGCCCAATAATATTGGTCTTTCCGTGGTGCGTTTACTGGAAGTGCGCACCTCCCCCAAAGTGGAATTGATTGTCGGTGGAGCCGACCTGGTAGACGGCACACCCGTGTTGGATATCAAACCCTATGTGCCCTATGCCGATGCCCTACAACATGCTGAAAGCGCTTTTGCCGATGCCGCCCCCGCATTGATCACTGTAAATATCCCAGAAGCGATTCTTCACCAAGCCAAGGCCTATAAAGATGACTGGGGCACCGATCTGCCGAAGTTAATTGAGCAGGTTCTGGCACAAGATCCCCGGCCGGCTTACCAAAAAAACGATCCACAGCGAATTTATGGCATGGCGCTGTGTGGGTTCAATTTGTGTTGGCGCTACACGGAAAGAGGGATTGAGGTGGTGTCGCTGGAAGCATTGTGAGAACAGTTTGCTACTGGGTTAGGGGATTTATGCCTCACTTGGGCCTTCTTGCTTGTCCCCTTCTAGAGATTAGTAGTGATATGTCACCTACATTCGAGGAAATTGCAATTTCTCCGCTTGTGCCACTTGCCTGAAAATACTCCAAAATCTGTAAGAGAGTTCCCCATGTCGGTAAGAGAAACGTTTAAATATCAGGGCCTGGAGGCAATCCGAGTTGGCCGCCTGAATATGGGGGTCAACACCACATTTGTCGTTTATAGGCTTAATGGCACAGTAATAGATACTGGCCCTAGTAACCAGTGGAAATATGTTAAGCCGTTTATTGAAAATACACCGCTAAAACAACTATTGCTAACTCACCACCACGAGGATCACAGCGGCAACGCCGGTGCTATCCAAAAGCTCACCGGCGTGCAGGCTTTTGCTCCGGACTTAACTATAGGGATATTAAAAAGGGGCTTTCGTATTCCCCCCATGCAAAAACTATTCTGGGGAACTGCTGGAAAAGCCGAAGTAGCGCCACTGCCAGAAGATATCCGCATTGGTACTGAAGAAGTTCGGCCCCTATTTAGCCCTGGTCATGCCAAAGATATGACCTGTTACCTGTTGCCTGAGCGTGGCTGGTTGTTCAGTGCGGATTTATATATTGCCAACTACTTAAAGTTTCTTCGCATCGATGAGGATATTCCGATCCTGTTAAACAGCATCAAAAGTGTATTGGAGCACTCCTTCGAAGTCATTCTCTGTCCCCATCGAGGAGTTGTAGAAAATGGCTGGCAGCAGTTAAAGCAGAAGTATGAGTTTCTGTTGAATTTATCTGCAGAGGCACAGCAGCTTGATCAGCAAGGGCTGCCATTAGAGCAAATCAGCGAGCGTTTGCTGGGAAAAGAGGGCTTGGTAAGTATTTTAACTGGCCACAACTTTTGTAAGAGAAACTTAATTGCCTCATGCTTGAAGGTGGATCTAGATATAATGGCCCGTTCGTGATTTTATTTTGTTGATACTTTTTCAAAAGTTTGCAGAGAATGGTTAAGCCCTAAAAAGTTAGCAGCTAAGGGTGATTTGAGTTCACTAGTTTTAAAATTAATACATGGATGCCGATTCATTTGACGGCTTCAATAATAAATCGCTTGATGCGCACTCCAGCATGTTTATGCATTACTGGATGTGTTTTTTTGTAGTAGGCGTCCATCACTTGCTGGGCAAATTCTTGTCTTTGCGAGTTCTGCAGATGTCGAAATTGAGGCACCCAAGATAAGAAAAACGCTGTGAGCGTGTCTTGGGTGCCGAAATTTTCCACATGATGGATTTCATCGATCCTGGGCAGGTAAAACCCAGCTTCCTCGATATAATTGCGCATCGCATTCAAGGAATAATGGTTGTAAGGATCGAGAAAGTTCTCAAAATATGGCTGCCACTGATTGTTGTTTTGGAATTCGTACATCGTATCCCAGAAATTCTCATGGTCAACCTGAAAGCCGGCCACAATCTTGCCATCCTCTCGTAGGTGTTTGTAAAAGCCATTCCAGACCTTCTTCTGGTCTGCCACCCAGTGCAAGCAGCTGAAAGAAAAAATAATGTCGAACTGCTTATCAAACTGAATTTCATCGGCGCTCATTTGCTCGAAGGAGAGATTGGGTACGCCGGAGTGGGCTTTGCGGGCGTGGCGAATCATATCCTCAGTGAGGTCCACACCGACGATCTTGCCACTCTTGAGGTGTTCGGCTAGATAGCGGGTGATTCTGCCATCGCCACAGCCCACATCGAGGATAGTACTGGCGCCTTGATAGTTGCAGCGCTGGATAGCTTCCATGGCGTGCCGCCACTGCATGGAGGAGGCCTTTACATATTCCTGGGCCTGCCACTTATCGTGTCTGACGGGCTTATCGATTGCCATGGCGGCATAACCCTTGATTGTGGGACCGCTAACCAGTCTAGCCTAGATACAGACATTGGAGGTGTAAGCAAGACAAGTGGGGAGAGTTTATATTGAAACTAAAAGGTTCCTGTCACTGCCAGTCGGTGCAATTCAATCTTAAATGTGCACAACCATACCCATTTAACCGCTGTTACTGTTCGATTTGCCGCAAGACGGCTGGGGGAGGGGGCTATGCCGTTAACCTGGGAGGGGATTACCAGTCGCTGACGGTAAAAGGGAGGGAGTTTATCTCAGTGTATCAGGCAATATTGCGAGATAAGTCTGGCAGCAATAGTGCCAGCCCGGCGCAGCGCCATTTTTGTTCCCGCTGTGGCAGTGCGCTTTGGTTGTGGGACCCCCGCTGGCCCGATCTGGTCCACCCATTTGCCTCTGCGATAGATAGTGAACTTCCCGTACCACCGGAACTTACCCATATGATGCTGGCCTTTGCCAAAACCTGGGTAGAGCCGGATATTCGAGCCGCGGACAAGCATTTCGATGAGTACCCAGATGAGTCACTGGCAGAGTGGCATCAACGCCATAATTTTTACTGAGATGTGAAAGGGGCGACTGGGTTGCATGAAGTTGGGGCGAGCCGATAGGCTGCCCCGGTTAGATTGTGGGTTTTTAGAAGCTTACTCTGGAGCCAGGTAAAGTACCAGGTTATCCAGGAAATTCAGCAGGTCGGCTTTGTCACCATCGCTAAGGGCTACAAACTGCTCTTTACTGGATTGTGCATCCCCTCCGTGAAACAGAATAGCTTCCGTCATGGTGGTGGCGCGGCCATCGTGTAGATAGGGTGGTGTGGAGCCAACTCCCCACAAGTTTTCGGTAAGGAATACCGAGGCACCCACGTTGCCCTCATCGAACTCCTCAGCCATGGCTCGGCCCATATCGTGGCGCTTCAGGTCACCATAGAGGCGTACAATTGCTCCGCCATTCTCGGACTCCTCGAACTGTCCCAATGTCTGGCCGGAAGGTAGCTCCTGAGGGTTGTCGAGAATATCTGTTAGCAGGTTAAATTGCAGGGAGGTAGTGGGTAACCCGGCAATGTTGCCCGCTGGGTAGGTCTCATCGCGATAGCTGGCGTGTTTCGACGGTTCATAAAATACTGGTGAGCTGACTTCCATCTCGGGAGAGTGGCAGGAGGCGCAGCTGATAGAGGAGAAAATTTCCTCGCCATTTTGAATGCTGGCAATATCTGCCTCACTGAGAGGTAGCCCGTAGGTTTCCCTTTCCTCTTCATTCAGGGTATCAATCACGCTGTTCAATTCGAGCTTGGTGACTGGCCGTGGTTGTGCAGCATTGTAGATTGCCAGTGCGGTGATATCCCCTACGCTCAGTTCGTTGCTGACAGAGTCGAAGTCGCTATCGGCATCACCGACCAGTTCGGTGGCCTGCATACCGAGTTCCTGGTGCGCAGCACCTCGCACAAAAGCACGTACGAAGCCGGTGAGTCCCTTCCACTCAAAGGGGCGCACAACAAGATCTGTATCAATGCCAGCGAGATTGTCGTAGTTGACGTTTTCACAGGAAACGGATATTTCACCAAAATTCACCCCTTTGGCTACCATTTCCACAGTGGCACTGTCACCGGAGACACAACTGTCGTCGACAGCCTGATCCCTGAGGTTGTGTAATTCGGTGGTCATTTCCTCGGCCACCAACTGTACCGCGCCCATGCCGAACAGGTGCGGCGAGTTACGCTCAATAAAGCCTTTTTGTTTACGCTCTGGGTCCATACGGATCACGTTATCGTTCACACCACCGCCGCCATCGGCAACGGGAACATTGTGACAACTGATACAGGAATCACCGTTGGGGCCTGTAGCTCGATGGGGCAAAATATTGGCCCAGGCCCTTGGGCCTTTGAGATCAGGGCGCGGAAAACTGGTGAAGCGCTTACCGTTGCCGACATTGACACCTACCCCATCGAGCGCGTTGTAGTTCATTTCAAATAGCTCATCACCTTCTTCGAAAGCATGAACATAGGCCTCAATTGGCTCCATTGCTTCCAGTGTGGCCTGATCAATATGGCCACCGAGGTGTATTTCCACAGCGCCAGCTTCCAGAATCTGGACGGTGTTAAAGATTGAACTGAAATCGAAGGGTTGTTGCTTGGGTGGCCGCGGACCTTTTCTTGCGTTCTTAGGTACCCGATGCTTGTCATGTTTAGAACCAAAGTCCGCGAGGACTGGAGGTGCAATAAATGTTAGGGCCGATATTGCCAGGGAAATAGGCAATAAGTGTCTTCTGGAAATCATCAGCTATATCTCCCGGTACGAAATAGAATGCGGATGGAGCAGTATATTTATGAAAATGCACGGGTAGAAAGTGCGGCAATTTATCCAGGGGCTGATCAGTCAGTCTCAGGAAAAATTGCTAAATAGATTCTTGGTGAGGATATTTTTATTCCCACAAAGTGCATTTCAATAAAGCTTAAATGCATCCTTGCAAGCCGCTTACGGAAAACCGTTTGCGGAAGTAGGCTCAAAAAATAGGGAGATTTGCTGATAGTTGGCTTTTTTAGAGAGCTAACTTTCTGCTAGAGCTAATGCCCTAAGTACGACCCCAGATATTTATTTTTGCCCATAACCCTCTGCGCTGCTGCACAGGCCTTTTGTATTTGTCTTACGTGTCTTAGTTGTCATCTCGGCGTGTGAAGTTCCCATTAATTTAGATAAATTAAAAAGTTGTTTTTCGATGACAGTTGGCCGCTTGGTAATGGTGGTCGGTACTTTAATCTGGCAGTCATAAGTTTTTCGTACAGCAAATAATAAAGCCCCGTGTTTTTATGAGTGCAGGTTTTCTTCAACGTGAGGAATAGGTTTAGTCGCTCTGTTGGCTCTGCCTTGCGTGGATGGGCTCAGGTTTTCCTGATCATGATTGGAATGTGGAAGGAATGTGCAAATTTCTATTGCACATGAAATGGTGGTGATCTACGCCGGTGAAGATAATCAAAAATGATTGTAAATCTTGTCTGATTGGTTGGGACTTGCTTAGTAATTTGAAGGTTGTTCAAAGTAACGCTGAATTCCTGAATGATCTACTCTGTTCCCACAAAAGCCAAAGAAAGTGAAGATTGGCGCTATTTCCCTTTGATTGGCGCTTATTTTGTCTTTGACGCCATATATTTCACACTGCAAACAGTGAGATAGTTCTAGCAGAGATGCTTTGCTTTATCCGTGAGTTAAGTTTGAGTGGAAATTACTGATAAAGATAACCAATAAGCGAAAGGATTTTGCTCTTGGATTGGATATGCCGCTAGTGAAGATAATCTAGTTCGTTATCAATAGTTGATTCAGTGTATTCAAATAGAAGTCATTTTTCTGTCACTAATAAATGAGGTTAGGGTGAGAAAAGTACTGGTTCTTGGTGGGGATGGATTCTGCGGCTGGCCAACCGCCCTTCATCTTTCTGATGCAGGCTATGAAGTTATAATTGTCGATGATTTTTCAAGGAGAAAAACCGATATAGAGCTGGAAGTCGAGTCGCTCACGCCTATTCAGCCATTAGGAGAGAGACTGAGGGTTTGGCGAGAAGTGTCGGGCAAGAATATTCGGCATGTTGTAATCACTATCGGTAAAGAATATCACAGGCTGCTAGAGCTATTGGTTACCGAGAAACCGCACACAATTGTACACTTTGCCGAACAGCGATCAGCGCCTTATTCGATGAAGTCATCAAGCCATAGACGATTGACGGTTAATAATAATTTGAGTGCGACCAACGATATTCTTGCCGCGATTGTAGAGAGTAAGCTGGATATTCATCTTGTACACCTGGGAACTATGGGTGTTTATGGTTACGGCACTGCCGGCATGAGAATTCCAGAAGGATATCTGGAGGTGCAAGTGGAAGAGGAAGGTAGATTTATCAGTTCGGAAATTTTATATCCTCCGAATCCTGGTTCTATCTATCATATGACTAAGGCTCAGGATCAGTTATTGTTTGCTTTTTATAGTAAAAATGATGGGCTGCGTATTACTGATTTACATCAGGGTATTGTTTGGGGCACACAAACAAATCAAACCCGTAAGGATGAGTATCTTATCAATCGATTTGATTATGATGGAGATTATGGCACTGTATTGAATCGATTTTTAATGCAGGCTGCGATTAATTATCCCCTTACAGTTCATGGTACCGGTGGGCAGAAACGTGCTTTTATCCATATTCAGGATAGTTGCCGTTGTATACAGTTAGCGATAGAAAATCCTCCGGAAAAAGATGATCGGGTCAAAATATTGAACCAGATGACTGAAATACATCGAGTCAGGGATCTGGCGAAGTTGATTGCTGATAAAACAGACGTGGCTATTGCCTATGTGGATAACCCAAGAAAAGAGTCTCCAGAAAATGATTTACTGGCTGTTAATGACCAGTTGCTGGAGATGGGGCTACAGCCGATCACGCTGAGTGATAAGCTTTTATCAGAAGTGGAGCAGGTGGCAAAGAAATATTCCAGTCGCTGTGATCAGAGCAAAATACCCTGCTTGTCAAAATGGTAAGTGTCGGAATCGTCTCAGCTTTATTTAGTGGTTTCGTATTTTTGTTGGCGCTGCTTTGAAACGATTCTTCTCTTTAGATAAAGGTTTTATGGTATGAAAATATTGATTGCTACGGACACCTATCCGAAGCAGCTTAATGGCGTATCGCGGGTTCTAGAGAAAACCATAAAAGAATTGTCTGTTCGAGGGCATGAAGTCAAGCTTTTATCTGTTGATGACTTTAGGTATTTCCCCTGGCCTGGATATCATGAAATTAGAATTGCAGTATTCCCTGGTTCCCGTCTTGCTCGTATTGTTGATGACTTTTCCCCAGATACTATTCATATCATGACAGAGGGGCCAATTGGTATTTCCATGCGGAGATATTGTAAAAAGCGAGGTTTAAGATATACAACTTCATGGCTTTCAAGGTTGTCTGAATATGTTTCCCTAAGATACAAAATACCTGTAAGTTGGTTGCATAGACTACTTGTGGATTTTCACCAGTCTGCAGCTCAAACGATGGTGACAACTACAAGTATGGAGGCAGAAGCAAGAAATTTAGGTATTAGTAGGATTGTTCGCTGGCGTCGAGGAGTGGAGTTGGATAAATTTCACCCGGTTGAAACTGAAATTTTTTCAGGGCTGCCCAGGCCAATTATGTTAAATGTTGGTCGTATTGCTGTGGAGAAGTCACTAGATAGGTTTTTGTCTATTGATACTCCTGGAACCAAAGTGGTGGTAGGAGATGGTCCTCAATTAAATGCATTAAAGAAAGAGTTTCCAGAGGTAATTTATTTGGGGGTAAAAGAGGGAGAGGCATTAACCGAGTGTTATGCTGGAGCGGATGTTTTTGTATTTCCATCTTTGACAGATACTTTCGGTTTGGTGAATCTTGAGGCGTTAGCTTGTGGCCTGCCAATTGCGGCCTATCCGGTCACCGGACCAAGAGATATCATTGGCGATGCACCGGTTGGTGCTATGGATGAAGATCTTGGGGTGGCTATTCAAAAAGCTCTTACATTCAAATCAGAGGATTGTATCGCACGAGCGAGAACTTTCTGCTGGGATTTGGCTACTGAGGACTTTTTGGAGAATTTGGTTCCTGTTAATGTTGAGCATCCTTTATTGGCTGAATATTGAAAAGATAAATTATATAAATATTGATAGTGTGGATAAAAAGGGTTAAGTTCAGCTTGTATTTTATAAGTATATGTAATGACCCATTTCAGATTAAAGATGAAAGTATGTGTTGGGGGGCGAACTCGCGCAAGGGTATTATATATTCAATGATATCATTAAAACTTTCATAGAAAGTTGAGGTTGAATTTTACAGGTTTTCAAGCCCGGAGTCTCAATTCCAGAGTGCCATTGTTATTTTATAAATACTTTCTCCACTCTTTATGAGCCCAGAAATAAAAGAAATCTTAAACATTGCGTTGAAAGATAAGTGCTCACTAGAATTATTGCTTCTGATTATTTTTCTTTACATCCTGTCAGATGGAGTTACCTATCTCTTTGAGGCACTATTCGCCGTAAAAGCGCAGATACATTAAATCAGAAAACATATTCTGGCGGATTTTTCCGATAAATTTCAGATGGTTGCCTTTTTCTTAGGCGTCACTCCCTTTTCCATAAGATTGATACTGAATAAGCGAGAGACCAATATGGAAAGCAATGGGCGCTGGAAAGGGCATAAGGAACGCCGTCATAATATTCAACGACTGACAAGTGGTTGATCTGTAAGCGGTCTGCCAGAGTCTCGATCTCTATTTCCAATCAATTATTTTCCTACTGTGTGCTGATGAGTATCTAAATACCAGGCTAATCGGCGGCTATTTTTTGTGCCAAGATGAGCTGTGAGTAAGTTTTAGGTCTCTGACCAGCCTGGAGTCTAAGGAGCGATGGTTATAGATTATTGAAAAACTTAAAGGGCTGACGAAGATCTCAAACGAGAACCTGCGTCTAATTACCAAAGTTAGTAAGGGGATATTGACGGGGTAATCTGCGTCCAATTTATTGATCTTAAGTGGTTATCTCTCAGTATAGTGTTCATAGATAACCAGTATTGCATTTTTAAATTTCCCAGGCATAAGGCCCAAGGAAAAGAGTGTGTTTAAAATCAAGTTTGTCTTGATAATCATCATTAGTGGATTGGCTTTTTTTTATGGTTCTTTCCTTTATGCAGAGGAAGAGACTTCCGGCGATCATGTGCGTATACGTTGGTTAGCCCCTTCTAGCTTTGAAGAAGTACGCACCGAAAAAATTGGTATCTACTTCGAAGTGGACCCTGAGTGGCACGTGTATTGGCGAAATCCGGGAGATTCCGGAGCCGCGCCCCGTTTTAATATACAGGCTTCAGGGGCAAGCATAGGAAATATTGAATGGCCTTTTCCAACTCGTTTGAAGGTGGAACACCTTACAAACCTGGGTTATGAGAGCAGTGTTGCCTATCTTTTTGACCTGAAACCCAAGTCAGGAGCTGAGCAAGTCGCTTTGAAAGCGGATCTTGAATGGCTTGTGTGTAAGATCGAGTGCATTCCAGGACGTGGCACCATAACCTTAACCCGCCCTGTTGGGAAGCAGCCCAAGTGGACAGGAGATGACCTGATAATAAGGGATTACTTTGCAGAGAGAGTGCCTACCTCGAATGAAAGCAGCCCTTGGATGATAAAATCGCTGGTTCCTCAAGGAAAAGACCGCATACGCCTATTGATTGAAGCACGTGAGAAAGGTCAGGTACCACAGGTTTTTCCACTGGATGGAAAAGTCATCTCTCCCGCCAAGCCAAGGGTCCGACGAGATGGTTGGTCACTCATCTATCTCTTCCAGCGCCAGCCTGAGGCGACTACTCCCGCGGTAACTAGTTTTGTCATCAGTGATGGAAAACAGGCCTGGAAGTTTGATGATGTCTCCTTCGGTAGCCCTCTACCTACTGAGAAGTGGCGTCCCATTTGGCTGATCATCCTCACGGCATTTATTGGCGGGGTCATATTGAATCTGATGCCCTGTGTTTTCCCTGTTCTTTCAATCAAGCTGCTTGGCTTAATAGGGGAGGGCTATAGCGGTGGTTCTCGCCCGTTGGAAGGGCTCATTTATGCTGCTGGCGTGGTTAGCACCTTTACGATCCTAGGCTTGTTACTTTTACTACTTCGAGCAGGTGGGGCATCTATAGGATGGGGCTTTCAACTTCAGTCCCCTGAAGTGGTGTTGAGCCTGATTGTATTATTTTGGGTGATGGCCATGTCTTTTCATGGAGTCTTTGAATTTGGCCAACACTTGGTGAAGGTTGCAGGCCTGAGTAAAGGGGGAACCTTTGGTACAGGTGCCCTTGCAGTGTTTGTTGCTGCACCCTGTACTGGACCATTTATGGGCGTAGCGTTGGGCTCTGCAACAATATTACCTCCACTGGAGGCCATGCTTATCTTTATCTCTATGGGGATTGGTTTAGCAGCTCCATTCTTAATTCTCTGTGTTAGCCCATCACTCCTAAGAAGGCTTCCATCTCCGGGACCATGGATGGAAAAACTTCGCCAATTTCTGGCTTTTCCACTCTACGCTACAGTAATTTGGCTCCTTTGGATTCTGGGTCGAATGGAAGGAGAGATGGGTTGGCTAATGGGTACCTCTATGGTACTGATAGCAACGATTATCCTCTGGATGATACATAACTCCACAGGTTTAGTTAGGGGAATTTCCTGGGGTCTCTTATTTATCAGTTTACCGTTAGCTTTTAAGGTTATGGAGCGAGCAGATCAGAAAATGATACAAACTTTAGTTTCATGGCAAAAGTATGATCCTGAACTGCTTAAACAGGCTCAACGGGAAAAGCGTTCAGTGTTTGTCGACTACACAGCTGCTTGGTGTGTTACCTGTCAGGTAAATAAAAAGCGAGTGCTTGATAAAGAGGAAACATTAAAACTCTTTCAGGATAATAATGTTTTGTTACTGCGTGCCGATTGGACTCGAGAAGACCCAGAAATTACTGAATCTTTGGCCGCATTAGGGCGCAACTCAATCCCTGTTTATGCTTGGTATCCTGCTGGAGCAAAGAGACCCAAGCTTCTACCTCAGGTATTGCAGGAATTTATGATTGTCGATTTGTTCGAAGATAGTAATAACAACGAAGAGGATGAGGAGTGATAGAGTTGAGCCACTCTTAGTTGTACAGGGTGAGATGGATATCAAAAATTGGCTAGAAAAATTTAAAATATAGGAAAATTTTACGGTGCAAATTCAATGGTACCGGGCGGCGGTAAAAATAGTAGCCTTTTCTATACTAGCTATATTGGTAATGGCTGCGGTTGGCTATTACCAGCAACGAGACCTTCCCAAAGACACAGCTCCACCACTAGAAGGTAAAACCATAAATGGAAACTTGTTAAATCTTAAAGAGATGACAACTCATGGACCAGTCCTTATTTACTTTTGGGGCTCCTGGTGCCCTTATTGCCGTATAGTATCTCCCAAAATATCTGAGCTGGCGCGGGAATATCAGGTTTTGGGAATTGCCATGCAATCTGGTGATGAGGATGAGGTAGAGAAATATATGCTCCGGCACAATCTGAAGTTTCCTACAATCAATGACCCCGTGGGCAGAATAAGTTCCCGCTGGGGAATCAAAGTAACGCCAACGATGATTATTGTGGGGAGTGACGGAAAGATTGCCTGGACTACCAGTGGTGCTACCACCAAGCTTGGCTTGAAGTTGCGTATGGAACTCACGGAATAGCCTTTTTAGCAGATTAATGACTCAATAGGTCGATGCTGTCACCAATTTTATCCCTACTTTATCAGATATCTAGACCTTCTCACTGAGGTATAACTATCTTAAATCTCTAGTCTTCTCAATTTTTCGGTCTCAGGCATGGGAGGCTTGTGTGTCGGTCATTGATTCATTTGACTACAAAGATCTTGATGCGCAGAGAGTTGGCAGATTTGATTTTGGGATCAATACCACATTTATTGTTTATCGCTTAAAAGATACCATTATTGATACAGGGCCTAGCAATCAATGGAAGTATGTCAAGTGGTTTGTGAAAAACAAACCGTTTCGTCAGCTGCTTCTTACTCACCATCATGAGGATCATAGCGGCAATGCCGGCGCAATCTATAAGTTGACAGGAGTTCAACCTCGTGCGCCCAAAGCCACTATAGAAATTCTTAAACGGGGTTTTCGTATACCGCCAATTCAAAGGCTAATTTGGGGAGCTGCCGGGCTGGCTGAAGCAGCCGAATTGCCAAAAGATCTGCGTATAGCCGGTGAGAAAACAATACCTATCGCCGCACCAGGCCATGCTAAGGATATGACCTGTTACCTGATGGAAGACCGGGGCTGGATTTTTACTGCTGACCTCTATGTGGCCAGTCATCTAAAAATGTTGCGTAAGGATGAGAGTATTCCGGTTTTGATGAAAAGCATGCGCAAAGTACTTCAATATGAATTTGATCTTATCTTATGTCCCCATCGGGGTTTGGTAGAGAATGGTAAGAAAAGGCTTCAAGAAAAGTATGATTACTTGCTTAACCTGTCGAGTTCTGCTCAGGAGCTGGGGCGCCAGGGAGTATCACTTAAAGAAATTACTCGTCGTCTTTTGGGGAGGGAGAATATGATGGCTCTTCTTTCAGGTTATAACTTCAGTAAAAGAAACTTGATTGCTTCTTGTATGTCCATGGATCCATCAAAGTACACCGAGTAGCTACTAGCTATATTTTACATTTCTATTGGTTGTTTCTACTGCTGGGTTACTTTAAATTTGTTGCTTAATTTTATAAAAGTTAGGTGAGCAAGTAGTGAAGCGTGAAGTTAGAAAAGTTGGCCTAATTGGCGGTATGAGCTGGGAGAGTACACAGCTTTATTACAGGTTAATTAACCAGGGGGTCAATCGATGTCTTGGTGGATTGCACTCAGCAGAGATTATTTTATACAGTGTTGATTTTTATAAAGTGGAGAAGCTACAGCGATCCGGTAACTGGGATGAGGCAGGCTACCTTTTAGCACAAGCAGCCAAAGCATTGGAAGCTGCTGGGGCAGATTGCATTCTAATTTGTACCAATACCATGCACAAAGTAGCGGATCAGGTGACGGCTTCCGTGGGTATTCCTCTCTTACATATTGCCGATGCTGTGGCTGAAGTTTTGCTTAGAGATAAAGTCAATAAGGTTGGGTTACTGGGTACTGCTTTCACCATGGAGCAGGATTTTTATCGTAAATACATTCAGGAAAAGTACGGAATAAATCTGATAGTTCCCACAGCCGCGGATAGGGAAATTGTCCATCGGGTAATTTATGAGGAGCTTTGTAAGGGCAAAGTTGAAGTTGCATCAAAGCAGCAATATCTGCGTATTATCCACTCGTTGTCGGCTCAAGGGGCGGATGGTGTGATTCTTGGCTGTACCGAGATTGGTATGCTGGTTTCACAAGAGGATGTAACTATCCTACTGTTGGATACTACTCAAATTCATGCGAATAAAGCTGTGGAATTTTCCTTGAACGCTTCCTAGTCAGTTTTTGGGGCCTATAGGAATATATTGGGGCCCCAATAGCTTTATGTGGATGTTGGTCCCTACTTATTTTACCTTTTTAGGATGAGTTATTTCACTCTGGGGTAAAAATCAGTTACTATTTCGCATATCCTTTGTTTGTATGACAGTTGCCTACCTAGTACTCTGAAAATTACTTCCTATTAATCTCCTTTAGTTCGTTTTGCTGTTAATTCTTACAGTGACATGAATGTCATTATCACCTCAATAGACATGATTTAAATTGTAAATACCTGTTATTTAGGTATTTTAATTTTCCATTTTTGCTGGCATTTTTTACCTGTGTCACGCTTCTTGCAGTGATGAAGAATGATGATGTCCATCATTGGAGGGGCGGGCTATATCAGTACGCTATTCGGCACGTACTGTTCCAATCAGGATAGATAGCTTCGTACCCGGTACCACACTGCCGAAAAATGATCGATTAGCATTGGAAGATAAAACCAATAATTGACAGGGTAATTACATGAAAGAAAATAAGAAGCGTTGGCTAGCGGCCTGTGGCGCGCCATCGCTATTGGCAATGGCGGTTGCCGCTGTGTCCAGCCCCGCAGTTGCCGAGGATGCACTTCTGGAGGAAGTCATCACTATCGGTACCCGTGTTGAGGGGCGTTCGGCTACGGATTCCTCCGCACCTATCGACATCGTTACTGGTGACGAATTTGTTAACCAAGGTGATGGTGACCTCAACAACCTGCTGCGCAATGTTGTGCCTTCCTACAATGTTAATGCCAAGCCGATCTCTGATGCCGCATCGATTGTACGCCCGGCCAACTTGCGTGGACTGCCGCCCGATAGCACCCTGGTTCTAGTAAACGGTAAGCGCCGTCACCGTGCATCCGTGATTGCATTCCTTGGTAGTGGTGTATCGGATGGTGCCCAAGGACCTGATATCTCTGCTATTCCAGCGATTGCACTGAAGCAAGTAGAAGTACTCCGTGACGGTGCGGCCGCTCAGTACGGCTCTGATGCCATTGCCGGGGTGATTAACTTCCAGCTTAAAGATGCTGCTGAGGGTGGCACCGTTGAGGTAAAGCATGCTACCACTGCCGAGGGTGATGGCGACCAGAGTATGGTTGCCGCCAACTTTGGACTGCCATTGACCGATTCTGGTTTTGTAAACTTCAGTATGGAGTATCGCGAGCAGGACTCCACAAGCCGCAGTACCCAGCGGGACGATGCTGCGCAGCTGATCGCCGATGGCAATACTCATGTTGCTAACCCAGCGCAAGTTTGGGGTCAGCCCGAAGTTGATGATGACACTAAGTTCTTTATTAACAGTGCCATTGAGCTGAACGATACTGTTGAGCTATATGCCTTTGGTAACTACGCTAGCCGTTCCACCGATGGAGGATTCTATTTCCGTAATCCGGAAACTAGAGAGGGCGTTTTTGCTGATGAAAATGGTAATCCATTAATTGGAGACCTAGACCCCAGTAATGGTATTGATAATTGTCAGAATGTCAGCGTCTCTGAAGCCCACGATCTCGATGAGTGTTTCTCCTTTACCGAGATGTTCCCTGGCGGGTTTACCCCTCGTTTCGGTGGTGACCTAGAAGATTACTCCATGGTCTTCGGGTTGCGCGGTGAGTTGGCCAATGGTATTGGTTATGATGTCAGTGCCAGTAGGGGCCAGAACGAAGTAGATTTCCATATCTACAATACCATTAATGCCACTATGGGTCCCAATACCCCAACCAGCTTTAGCCCTGGTGGATATGGGCAAACTGAGACCAATTTTAATATTGACCTGACCAAGGCTACTGAAATTTCCGGTAAGGCATTGTATATGGCCGGGGGCTTTGAGTGGCGTGAGGAAGAGTTCGAAGTCAATATGGGGGATGAAGCCTCATGGACTCAAGGTCCATTGACAGAACAAGAATTCCTTATTGGTTCTAATGGTTTTTCCGGGTTCGGACCTGAAGTTATTGGTACTTTCGACCGCGATAATATTGCGCTCTATACCGACTTTGAACTGGAAGCGACTGATAATCTTCGTTTGGGCACAGCCCTACGCTGGGAAGATTTCTCAGACTTCGGTAGTACTTTCAACTATAAGGTTTCCGGACATTGGGCAATTAATGATGTAATCGCCTTGCGCTCTACATACAGTACCGGCTTTCGTGCACCTACACCAGCTCAGTCAAATATAAGTAATGTGACTACGGCTTTTGCAGATGGTCAGCTAGAGAATAAAGGTACTATCCCACCGACAAACCCTGTTGCGGTATTAAAGGGTGGAAAGCAACTACAACCTGAAGAGTCGAAAAACTTTACTATTGGCGCCATTATTGCTGCCGGTGACTGGGATATTACCCTCGATTATTTCCAAATTTCCGTAAGTGATCGTATCACTCAGTCTGCTGATCAGGAACTAAGTGAAGCGGAAAAAGCGCAACTGGTGGCCGATGGTATTAGCGGAGCTGATTCACTAACATCGATTCGCTTTTATACCAACGACTTCGACACCAAGACCCGTGGAATTGATGTGGTGGCAACCTATCCGCTCGGAGATGCCACTGACTTAAGTTTCGCAGCAAACTGGACTGATACAGAAGTCACCAAGTATCGGGAAGAAACCATCAGTGATATGCGCCTTGGGCAGTTGGAAGATGGTCTACCCAACATTCGTGGTAATGCAACCATTTCTCATGCGGGTGAAGGATGGCGTGGTCTAGTTCGTTTGAACTACTATGGCAGCTACTGGGAAGCGCACCTGGATGATTACAGCTTACCCATTGATGCCGGTGATGAGTGGACTGTGGATATAGAGGGTGCCTATGACTTTAGCGATTCGCTGTCGCTGATCGCAGGGGCTGAAAATCTGTTTAATAACTACCCAGATAAGAACCCCTGGTCAGGTGTTGCAGGCGCTGAATACCCCGAGACAGCACCAATGGGCTTTAATGGTGCGCTCTACTATGTACGTGCACAGTATGAGTTTTAAGTCCTCAGTTAATAGCTTTACTTAAAAGCTATCGTTACTGTAAAAAAGCCCGCTTTATGCGGGCTTTTTTACATGTCCCAGAGAGAGTTAGTTGCCATAGATAAGGTGATACGTTCTTTGTCTTGTATCTGCTTCAAGTCCTCAAAGACTTCTTTCACTTCCATGGACTCAATAGCGCCGTACACCGCTTCATAAAGACTGGAAAAATATCGGTCTACTTCCCTTCCAATATTATTGACCTCTTTGATAGTGGGCGGGTCACTAAGTGGTAGTTGACGAATAAAATCATGGGCGGATTCTTCATGGGTGTACTGCAACCAGGTCTGCATGACCTTTTGCTGGGCGATTTCTCCATAGTTTGAGAGGTTTCTCGCCATACGTTGTTCATGCTCTAACATATGCCTTAATAACAGCTGAGTTCGATAATCCTCAGATTTTTCAAGTAAATTCTCGTAAAGGTCTGCCATATCCAGGTGAAACTTTTCTGCATCCTGAATGATTTCAAATGCCTGCTTGAAAGTCTTCATAGGTCTGCCCTTTGATACTCAGGAAATTGTTATTGGGCGGAAAACAGGTCGTATCTTCTTGCGGCCATACCCTAATTAATCTTTATAGTGCATTTATCCAGTTGATCAAGATCTGAGGAAAAATACCGAATACTAACAGAGCCCCGGTCAGTGCCAGTAGTAACAACTGGCCAGATGCAGCAATTTGTACTGTGCCGTTAGAGGTTGTATCCAGGGAGCTATCACGTTGTACTAGGGTAAGAAGTAGTCTTAGATAATAGAAAAGTCCCAGAGCACTACCGATAACCACACCCGCTAGAAGCCCCCACATTTCACCCTCAACCCCTGCTGTAAACACATAGAACTTGCCAATGAAGCCAATAGTTAGCGGTATGCCGGCAAGAGAGAGGAGCATGGCAGCGAAACAGCTGGCCAACCAGGGGGAGCGCCAGAGCAACCCCTGATAAAATGCACGCTGATAGGGGTTCTGGCTATCTGAAGTGGGATTTTCAGGGTACTCTCCACTAAGCACTTTTTCTTCAACCGAATCGGCGACCAAGCCCACTATCGCAAAAGCACCTAGGGTAGTAATTATGTAAGCTATCAAGTAATAAATAACGGCCTCTGTGCCAAAGGTGCTTTTTCCTATGATAAAAGCCACAATCAAATAACCGATATGTGCAATTGAAGAGTAGGCTAAAAGGCGTTTGATATTCGACTGCATTAATGCGAGAAGATTCCCTACAATCATACTGGCTATGGCTGCAATAGAAAGCATATCGATTAAGGTTTTGCTGCTGTATAGGTCCAGAGTATTAAAGAAACGTAATAGGAAGCCAATAACCGCCCCTTTGGCTACGGTTGCAATCAAGGCTGTTGTTGGCGTGGGGGCCCCTTGGTAAACATCTGGTGTCCAAATATGAAAGGGCACAAGTGATAATTTAAAAGCCACAGAGATAAGAAATAAAGTAACTCCGGTAGCAAATAGCGTGGAGGTCTGGGATAACTCGGTAATTCGAGAAGCTATGCCGGTAAAGTCTAGCGCGCCAGAAGCGCTATAAATAAGCGCAATACCGAACAGGCCTAATGCAGTGGATAGTGCTGATAGAATTAAATATTTAATGGCTGATTCAAGGGACTGAAGCTGCTCTCTTTTTGGGGATAGATCGCCAGTTAAGGAAAAACCTAGCATGGGATAAAGAGAGAGGCTAATTAACTCAAGTCCCAGGAAAAATGTTGCAAAATGGCTGGAGAAAATCAGAGTGCAGGCACCAAGCATTGCCAGAAGCAATAAAATATAATATTCCTCTGGATAACTACCAGCTACTCCTTTTGGATCACAGCGTAGACGTAGGTAGTTGAACCCCATAATACTGACGGCAAAGGCGGTTACCAGCAATATAAGTGTGAAAAATAATGCAGTGTAGTCGATCAGGATAAGCTCAGTTACTTGAAGCGAGCTTGTTGCACCAGTCAGTTCATCGGCAACCCAAAAGCAAGAAGCCATGGCAAGCAGTAGAGTGATTAGGGTGGTTACCAATGCCCCCAGGTGCCCACGCCAAAAAGATACCTGTAACAATAGAATAACTATACCTGCACTAAGTATCAGTAGTGGCAGTATTCCAAAAAGTTCCTGTGCACTCATGGGGTGTTATCCTCAACTGAGGTCGGTTTAAGCTTGGGTGAGAGAGTCTGAGATGATAATTGTTCATTTAAGATTTTCTGATCATTTAAAACAGTATCAATTCTTGTTGCGGACCGTTGAACAGTTGGATCGGCAATATCAAAAACTGGTTGTGGGCGTAAACCGATAAAGACTAATAGGACGGCGAGAGTGAGAAGGGCGCTAGATTCCCGTATGCTGAGATCTGTAGCCTCGTGCTCCTGAATCGGCTTTTCCAGTCGCTTGTTCAGTTTCCCAAAGAATACCTTTTGCATCATAAGTAAGGCATAGAGCGCTGCACCAATAAGCCCAACTGCTGCCAGGGCTGTAAGCCAGTGATTACTTCGGAAACTACCTACGAGTACGGTGAACTCAGCAACAAAATTGCCTAAACCAGGTAGGCCCAGAGATGCTACTGCGAAGAAAAGCGCAACGGCGGATAACTTTGGCAATCTGGCCCAAAGACCGCCCAACTGGTGCATATCTCTGGTGTGAAAGCGGTGCTGAATAGCACCCACCAGGGCAAATAAAGCTGCAGTGCTCAAGCCGTGAGCGATCATTTGCATAACAGCTCCTTGAATAGCAATAGTATCAAGGGCATACAAGCCAAGTAACACAAACCCCATATGGCTAACACTGGAATAAGCTACCAACCTCTTCATGTCTCTTTGAGCAAAGGCGAGCATTGCTCCGTAAATAATACTGAGTGCTCCAATAGTCATTGCTACCGGTGCAAATAATATTGAGCTTTCAGGAAATAGCGGTAGGTTGAAGCGCAACAAGCCATAAGCGCCCGTTTTAAGGAGAATGGCGGCCAGCAGGATACTCCCTGCTGTAGGTGCCTGAGTATGCGCGTCTGGTAACCAAGTATGGAAAGGTAAAGCTGGTAATTTGACTATGAAAGCAACAAAGAACCCTAGCATTATCCAGTAGGCAATTCCGGGTGATACACGGGCATCTAGCAGGGCATTGTAATTAAAAGTGAGCTGCCCGGTGTTGGTGTAGTGAATGTAAACAAGAGCAACTATCGCAATTAGCATTAGAAGGCTGCTTGCTTGAGTAAAAATAAAGAACTTGATTGCGGCGTAAATACGTTGCTCATAACCCCATACTGCGATTAAGAACAGCATGGGTATCAGCATGACTTCCCAGAAAAAGAAGAAAAGGAAAAGATCAATAGCGGTAAAGACACCAACAACACCGGCTAAAGTCCATAAGTAATTGAAATAGAAAAAACCTCTGCGAAAATTAATATCATTCCAGGTCATTACTACCCCAAAAATTCCCATTGCCAGTGTCAGTACCAGCATGAGAAAACTTAAGCCATCAATGGCTAAATGGAAGTCAATTCCAAATCTGGGAATCCAGGGTATTAGTAAACTCTCCCACCAAGGCTCCGATGTGCCAACTTCTGTTGAATGAATAAATGTTGAGTAGTTTGTGAGTAATAAGGCGGCAAGTAATAAGCTGATCATACTGATCCAGCGCCCACCAGATTTAAAATAGCGCTCAGCTAGCCAGGCTAGCACGCCGCCGGCGAACAATATAATAATGATCGTTAAAAGGGTCATAACGCCACCAGAAGTGCGAGGAATAGAATGGAACCAACGGCAAAGGTAGTTAGGTACCAACGCACTTGTCCATTTTGCGAGGTACTTAGAAGAGCATGCATTTGTCGGCTAATTGTTGCGGTGCCTTTGTAAATGCTATCAATAATATCGTTGTGGTTTATTTGAGTAATAAACTTGAAAGGTCGCACCAGTAGATGATCGTATATCCAATCGAATCCCCAGCCGGAGAACCAGAACTGCAATAGACTTGAACGTTGTTCTCCTGTTCTTTGCTCATGACGGAATAACTTCCAGGCAATTGCAAGGCCTATTAATGGCATTGCAATAGCAGTGCCTTCGATCCAGGGGGAGTGGGCTTCGTCTGGGCGAACACCAAATACGGATTGCAGCGGCGGGGCCAATAAGCCACCAAATAATGCCAACACTGCGAGAATACAGAGAGGTATGCTCATTACAGGAATATTGGCATCTTTACAATGAGTGGAAGCTTGACCCTCTCTTCCCAAAAACACGAGAAATAATACACGGAAACTGTAAATTCCAGTTACGAGTGCTCCGAGTATGCCGGCGAGCCACAAGATGTTAATGCCTTGGTGATATTCCCAGGCGCTCAATAATATATGGTCTTTACTATAGAATCCTGAGGTGAAGGGAAGTGCAGCAAGGCATGCACATCCAATGGTAAAACAAATAAAAGTGAGTGGTATTTTTCGATACAGTCCACCCATTGAAAAAACGTTTTGTTCATGATGCAGGCTTAAAATTACTGATCCTGCAGATAGGAATAGCAGGGCCTTAAAAAATGCATGAGTCATTAAGTGAAAAATAGCGCCAGACCAAGCACCAACGCCTAAAGCAAGAAACATATAACCGATCTGACTAATTGTGGAGTAGGCGAGTACTCTTTTTATGTCACTTTGAGCTATTGCACTGAAGCCAGCCAGAAGTAGTGTGAGAGCGCCAACGGCTGCCACAGCGGTCATTGCCACTTCCGATAACATATAAAGAGGATGCATACGGGCAATTAAATATACCCCTGCGGTAACCATAGTGGCAGCATGTATCAGGGCACTCACTGGTGTTGGACCAGCCATGGCATCAGGTAGCCAGGTTTGCAGTGGTAATTGTGCCGACTTACCCACGGCACCACCCAGTAAGAGAAGGCACGCTAAAGTGACTATGTCATTGTTTACATCTGGACCGTTTATGGTCGAGACAAGCTCAGGAATGTTTAGTGTTGAGAATTCATAGAAAAGCAGAAACAAGCCGATAGCCATTGCCGTATCACCAATACGGGTGACGATAAAAGCTTTTTGGGCAGCTGCTCCATTGGCTGGATCCTTATACCAAAAACCAATCAGAAGATAGCTGCAGAGTCCAACACCCTCCCAGCCAAGATAAAGTAAGACCAGATTATCAGCCAAAACCAGAATCAACATGGCACAGACAAACAGGTTTAGGTAAGCGAAGTAACGGCGAAAATCCAGGTCCTCCCGCATATAGCCTACTGAATAGAGGTGGATAAGAAACCCAACACCAGTGATAATCAGTAACATCACCATGGTTAACCAGTCCACGTGGAAATTGAAGCCTAGTTTCAGGTTGTCCACCAACATCCACGACCATAGAGGAATATTGACTGATTCAGAGGGATTCCCCCAAAATAAAACAATGGCGACAATTATTGTAAATAGAGCAGCCAAGCCAACACTGCCAACGCCGATATAGGCAATCACTTTTTGCGAAGGCTCATCCCGATGAAATAGTGGGATAGCTACCAATATGAGGAAGCTAATCAGTGGTAAAAGTGGCACCCAAGCCAATAGGCCCTGCATGTTAGCCTCTCAATTCATTTAATTGATCAATATCAACAGTATGTTTGCGATGATAAAATTGCAGAACTAAAGCAAGCGCAATTGCTACTTCAGCTGCCGCAAGAGTGACGACAAATAAGAACATTACCTGGCCATCAGCATTCCCCCAATGTGCACCAGCGACTACGAACATCAGTGCTGCAGCATTTGTGCAAATCTCCACACACATCAGCATGAAAATGACATTTCTTCGCATCATTAATCCTGCCAGTCCCAAGCAAAAAAGGATGGCTGCAAGTAGAACACCTGCCTCAAGACCTGGTGCGGTTTCAATTGGCATTATTAGATCCCTCTGAATCAATATTTCTACGACGAGCTAAGTGAAATGCACCAACTAATCCAGCCAGTAATAACATTGAAGCCAACTCTACAGCGAGAACATAGTGGCTAAATAGCGCGATACCTACTTGTTTGGGGCCTATGTAGTGATAGGTTTGACTTGAAGAGATTTGTCCATTACTCACCAATATAATAAGTTGAGCTAATAATAAGGCAGACAATAAAGCCGGGCCGATCCAGGTTCTGGGCTGAAGCCACGCCTGTTCCTGAGCTACAGTGGAATCTCCCTGGTTGAGCATCATAATGACAAAAATAATCAATACCATAATTGCCCCGGCATAAATAATCACTTCTAGAGCAGCAGCGAGAGGGGCTCCAAATTGATAAAAGATTACAGCCACTGCGAGTAGCGATGTCACTAGATAAAGAAGGGCATGTACAGCATTTTTATGAAAAATAACCATGGTTGTGGACGCTACGGCTATGGCAGCTGTCAAATAGAAGATAAGATTCATGCCTTTCGGCTCCCTGGTAATGTGTTAGTCGGTTGAGTGATTTTTTCTCGGCGACTTTTTCTTGTTTAGTGAATTATTTTTGTTGTTTTTAATTATTGTTTTCTTTGCCGGCGACTGTTGGCTTGTTGATGATTGTTGGGGCCAATAATGATGTGTATTTTTAAAGCTATAGATTCAGGCCCTTAACATTAATTGGCTCTGCTTCATTATCTGCCTGGCCCTTATCTTTTCCTTTTATGGCTTTGCCTGCGACCTGATAAAAACTATAGTCGTGATATTTTCCTGGTCCATCGATCAATAGATCTTCCTTTTCATACACCATGTTTTGACGATCGTATTCACACATTTCAAAATCAGGTGTTAATTGGATCGCATAAGTTGGGCATGCATCTTCACAGAGTCCACACATGATGCAGCGTGAAAAATTAATACGGAAATATTCTGGACGCCAACGACCATCAGGATCTTCGGTTTTCTGTAAAGAAATACAATCTGGCGGGCAGGCAACTGCACAGAGATTACAGGCTACGCAGCGCTCGTCGCCATTGGGATCCCGGCTTAAAATAATTCTCCCACGGTAGCGTGGTGCCAGGTAAGGTTTCTCCTCTGGATACTGAACGGTGACATTACGCCGGAATAGGTGTTTAAATATTAACCACATACTGCGAATTTGACTGGCGATCATTTCCGTCCTCCTGCAATACTGTGGGGATGTGATTGAATGCCTAGGCGATCCATAACAGTACTCCAGCGGTTGCGAGCAGATTAAACAGAGACAAGGGCAACATGACCTTCCAGCCAAATTTCATCAACTGGTCGTATCGAGGACGAGGAAGGGCTGCACGCAATAGAATGAAAATGGCAACCAGAAAAGCTGTTTTTAGGCAGAACCAGATAATAGGAGGGAGTAGAGGGCCATGCCATCCTCCTAAAAATAAAGTGGTGATTAGTGCGGATATCAGAATTACAGCAAGGTATTCACCAACAAAAAACATTCCAAACTTCATACCTGAATACTCAGTATGAAATCCTGCTGTTAATTCATGTTCTGCCTCGGGGAGGTCAAAGGGTGTCCTGCGACTCTCGGCGATACCGGCAATAAAGAAAACAATAAAACCTAGAAACTGGGGCACAATAAACCAGGTGTCCGCCTGGGCATTGACAATATCCCTCAAATTGAAACTACCGGACATCATCACTACACCCATCAGGCTCAACCCCATAAAGACTTCATAGGAGACTGTCTGTGCGGCGGCTCGGAGACCACCTAGTAGCGCATACTTATTATTAGAGGCATAGCCACCAAGGATGATGCTGTAAACGGCAATGGAGCTCATTGCAAGCACAAACAGTAGACCAATATTAAGATCGGCAACCCCAATACTTGGCGACATGGGCACTACGGCAAAGGCAATGAGCATGGTTGCCATAACGACTGTAGGCGCTAGAACAAAGACAGGAATATCGGCAAACCGAGGAATGAAGTCTTCTTTAAAGAACAGCTTAATCATATCGGCAAGAACTTGTAATGTGCCGAAGGGACCCACCCGATTTGGACCTGGCCGATCCTGCCAAAATCCAAGAAGTCGTCTCTCTCCCCAAGTGAGAATAGCTGCGAGTAACACGGTAACGATAAGTACACCGAAAATATTGAGCAGAGTAATCCAGATTGGTGTACTCATGGCTTATTGATCCTCGCTAATCATAGGTGCCACTGCCGGACGTAGAGAGGCATAGCCAGGAATCTGAGGAGCCAGGGTCTCCATTCCCGGTAATCCAAAAGGCACACCAATACACCCATGGGGTATGGTGTTGCAGGGTCTTATTTCTGCTCTATGGGTGTCATTGCTAGTTTCTATATCTACCAGTTCTCCCATAGTCAGAGTGTAGTGAGCTAGGGTATCTGGATGTATTAATATAAATGGAGCGTCAATAATCTCAGAGAGAGACATTGATTGGTTACTGAGTTCCTCACTACCAAAGAGGCGATAAATGGGAAGCATCTGTACTTTATTGGAGGTTTCGGATGGATGCTCTAATTCACCACTAGAGGGGAGGTATTCAGAGATAGGTCGTGGAGCTCGTTCAATTCTTTTGCCTGACGGCCCCCCTTTACGCTCACCACCAACTTGTTGTTGAAACTTAAAGATAGATTGGTTGGAGTTCCACCCTGGTGACCAAATATTTGCCTGGAGTGGAGTTTTATTTGGATTGTGTATGCCTTCCATACTGAAGCTCATAGGAGCATCAGGATCTTTAATGGGGGGTGTTTCTGAAACATGTTGTTGGGCGTGGATAGCGGTACGCCCACTATAACGGGCACTTTGTCGAGCGATCTTAAGACCATCTATGCGATAGTCTTCATTGGGGCCGAGATCAGCGAGAACCCCCAGCGTCGTGAACTCCTTCGCTATGGCATTACTGAGATCTGTACTGTGCTTCCAGCTGTTGATCACTGAGAGGTTAGCGGACTTCTCAGTACAAAAATCTACAGCATCCACAAGCCAGCGCCAGCTCTCCTGAATGTATCCTTTGCCTTCATAGACTGCATAAAATCGCTGGGCTAAACCATTATTATTTATATAAGTACCCTGTGATTCGGCTGTTGTAGATGCTGGGAAGATCCAGTTGGCTCTCTTGGCGGTAGGCGTAAGTAGAGAATCCATCAGAATAACTTCATCCACTAGAGAAAAAATCTTTTCTGCAGATGGTGTATCCAGTCGCCGATATAGATCATTTTCCAGCACAACAAGACTGGTTGGAATAGTATTCTTTGTTGTTGTCAGTGACTCCAAGAGCTGATCCAGATTGTTATCACTTTCATTAACAAGCTGAATTAATCCCAAGCTGTTAACTTCGCCACAGTTTAAATACAGATTAGTGGGTGATTTTTTGCGATCGCTTATTACGCAAGCCAGATTGGCAACGGCGCTTAAAGTGTTGGGATGCCTGCTGGATACTCCGGATATAATCAGTGGATTATTTGCGTTTTCCAGTATTTGAGCCACGTGTCTAATCTGTTTCTGTAGTTCTGAGGTATTTTCAGTTCCCTGGTTGTTAGAATTTTTGATTTCCTCAGTGAGTGCATTAGTAAACTGTACAACTTTTTCTGGTGACTCAAACAGGGTAGTTTTGGTTATATCTGTGAGGTCGGTAAGCTCTGTTCCTATAAAAATAATCGGGCTGGGATCACCCTCTAGTTGTCTTACTGAGGCATCTTGCCACAAAGGAATTTTTAAATTTTGAGCCTGCTTTTTTTGACGATTACGTGCTGCTTGACGCACAGCCAAGGCAATACGGGGCGCCGTGTTATAGATATCTTCACCGATTATCAGAACTGCATCTGCGGATTCTATTTCTGGAGTATTGGGATTTTTTATTCGGTCGTCACTCTGTATAGCGTTGATCTGTTGCAATAATTGCTGATCGAGACGGTTTAGCCCAGAAAAGAAATTGTCGGCTCCAACTAGTTGCTGTAGAGCAAAATTATTTTCTATTGATGCTCGGGGAGAGCCAACGCCAATGATCCGGCGGAGTTGGCGTTGAGCTGCGGTGACTTGTACCGATAGGTGTAGAACACCATCGCGGGGGTTTACTTTACAGTGAAGTTTATCTTTTGAATCTGCAGTGGAGCTAATAAGCTCCTCATTATGTACACTCAATACCTGATCAATGCGTGTTGAGCCATTGACATATTCGTACCCGAAACGACCTCGATCGCAGAGAAAGTAACCGTTTATATCGTGATGGAAGAGATTGGTAATACGCCTTAGTACAGGGTCGTTACCATTGCTGGATTCTCTTGCACCAGGTGCAGTGTTACACCCTACTGCACAATGTTCACAAACCGAAGGCGCTGTTTGTAGATCCCATTTTCTAACAAAATGTGCACTGAATGTTTTATCAGTGAATACACCGGTAGGGCAGACTTCAACCAAGTTTCCGCTGAAGCCATTTTGTAGGCGACCTTCTTCTTGACGACCAAAATAAACCTGATGATTACGACCGAGTGCCTGTAAATCACTCCCTCCAGCATAATCGTTGTAAAACCGTACACAACGGTAGCACGTAATACACCGGTTCATTTCATGATTGATAAATGGACCAAGATATTGATTGCGATGTGTGCGCTTGGTGCCCCTATAGCGGCGCATGGTGTGACCTGACATTTCAGTCATATCCTGCAAGTGACACTCACCACCTTCCTCACAAACTGGACAGTCGTGGGGATGATTGGTCATCAGGTCTTCAATGATACTACCGCGAAATTCTTTTGCTGCCTCGGCATTGACACTGTAGATACCACCATCTCGAACTGGTGTCATACAGCTCATAATTAATCGACCCGATTGGTCTTCACCGTCTTTATATTCGATCATGGCACATTGCCGGCAGGCACCTACCGAGCCCATTTCAGGGTGCCAGCAAAAATAGGGGACATTTAGACCTACAGTCAGACAGCTACTGAGAAGATTTTGATCGCCATCAACCTGATACTTCTCGCCATCGATCGTTATGGTTGGCATCGTTAATCCATTATTTATTTGATATTATTGGGAGTCCGGCCAATCTCTTTCGCTAGTTATTTATAGGGGCAACAGCCTTTCTTGATATGATCTATATAGTCCTGTTCAAATAGTTTGAGGGAGCTCTGAATGGGTTCTGCTGCCCCAGGAGCCAATGCACAGAAAGTTTTACCTGGGGCAATGCGCTTACATTGCTCATGTAGCAATTCAAGGTCTTCGGGCAGACCTTCCCCACTCTCGATTCTTTGCAGAACTTTCACAATCCAGGGCAAGCCATCTCGGCAAGGAGTACACCATCCACAGGATTCGCGCGCAAAAAACTGTGTAAGATTTAGTACCAGCCCAATAGGACAGGTTTTATCATCTAACACAATAATTGTACCGGTCCCCATACGGCTACCAGCCTTGCCGATCACGTCATAATCCATAGGGAGATCGAGGTGATCGGGCCCCAGGAAATCGGTAGATCCTCCGCCTGGTAGGAAGCCTTTTAGCCGAAGTCCATCTCGCATGCCACCAGCATACTGTTCAATGATTTCACGAATAGGGGTACCCATTGGCAATTCCCAAGTACCGGGATTTTTGACTTTGCCGCTGACGCCAAATATTTTACTGCCAGCATCCTGTCCGACGCCCAAGCCACGGTACCAGTCGACTCCATATGCTACCAAATGAGGTATATTGCAGAAGGTTTCTACATTATTTACAACTGTAGGTTTACCCCACAAGCCACTTACTTGAGGGAATGGTGGTTTAGCTCTGGGGATTGCACGTTGCCCCTCAAGAGCATTGAGAAGCGCTGTCTCTTCACCGCAGATATAATTACCTGCACTGCGATGCACAAAAATTTCCAACGAAAAATCACTATCAAAAATATTTTTTCCGATGAGACCTTGAGATTTTGCTTCCTCTATTGCTCGCTCAAGGCGTTCTGCTGCCAGGTGATATTCCCCGCGAATGAATATGTAACCAATGGATGCACCTATGGCGTAGGCAGCAATTGCCATCCCTTCTAATAATAAATGTGGATCACGCTCCATAAGGAGGCGGTCTTTGAATGTGCCCGGCTCCATTTCATCTGCGTTGCAGACAACAAATTTTTGCTCAGGGGAGCCTTCGCCTCGGGGAACAAAGCTCCACTTCAATCCAGTGTTAAATCCAGCCCCACCGCGTCCACGTAACCCGCCATCTTTGACAAGATTGATAATGTCATCCGGTACCATAGAGTGCGCTTTACGCCATCCTTGGTAACCATCATTATCCAGGTACCGGGTGATATCTGCTGCGGTATTTTCTTTTGTGATATTTTTAGTGAGAGGATTTGTCAGCATGGATTTGTTTCTTTTTATCGATTAGTGCGTCGATAGCTGATTCATCGAGGTTTCTATACATTTCCTCTCCCAGCATGAGTACAGGCGCTTTATCACAATCGCCTAAGCAGGGAGCCTCCAATAGAGTAAATATTCCATCATTTGTTGTCTGTCCTGGTTCAATTTGTAGACTCTGGCTTATGTGTTTTTGTAATTGATCACAGCCCATAACCCAGCAGCTGGCACTTTTACAAAGCAAGATCACTTCTTTCCCAACGGGCTGACGAAAAATCAGTTGAAAATAGGTGGCTACGCTCTCCAGTTGAGCTACAGGCATGTCCAAGTAGTTTGCAATGGCCCGTAGACTACCGTCTGAAATCCAGCCTCGATACTTTTGTACGATTCTAAGTGCTTCTAAACCCACAGAAGATTTTCCCTCATAGTGAGAGGCCTCTTCATCAATTTCTCGCTTTTCCTCATCGGTGAGGGTTTCGGAGAGTTCTTCTGGATCCTTGTTACTTTGCTCCATTACTTCGATCAGTTCCGGTTCTAGTACGCTGGACATTTTCGCCTCCTATGGTCGAATCACGGAGGCATCTAGAAGATGCTACTGCCGCCGGTGGTTACTGCGACATAAGAGCATCGAATCTTGTATTTCATAAATCTCCCCATAATCTAAGCTGAATTTATTGTTGTTATCGGTCAACATCTGCCATCACAAAATCAATACTGGCAATGATTGCAATAAGATCCGCAATTAACAGTCCCCGTGACATAAGTGGAATCATTTGTAAATGTGGGAATGAGGGGGTGCGTATTCTGGTGCGGTATGATGTCGTCCCTCCATCGCTGACAATTTGATAACTGTTGAGACCTTTAGTGGCTTCGATTGGGAAACACACCTCACCGGCGGGCATTACAGGTCCCCAACTGTTATTTACAAAGTGTTGGATGAGGGTTTCTATATCCTGCATAGTGCGCCCCTTTCGTGGAGGCGTCGTCAATGGGTGATCGGATTTATAGGGCCCAGCTGGCATATTTTCCAGGCACTGACGAATAATGCGCAGGCTCTGCCACATTTCATCTACTCGCACGCGACACCGATCAAAACAATCACCACCATCATAGCTGGGAATATCGAATTCAAATTGGTCATAGCCACTGTAAGGGCGTTTTTTACGTAAATCCCATTCAAGCCCGGTTGCGCGCAGACCGGGACCCGTCACCCCCCACTCCAGTGCTTCAGCGGTATTGTAGACGCCGATGCCCCGTGTACGTTTTTGAAGCAGTTTATTTTTGATTACCATCCCGTCGTAATCGCGCAAGCGTTGTGGCATATAGTCGAGAAATTCCCGGACCATCTTTTCCCAACCCTCTGGTAGATCCTGGGCTACACCGCCGATCCGAAACCAGGCCGGATGCATACGCCCACCAGTGATGGCCTCGACTATGCCAAATAGTTTCTCCCGGTCGATAAACATGTAAAAGACTGGGGACATCTGTCCGACGTCCTGAGCAAAGGTGCCGAAAAAGACGAGATGGCTGGAAATGCGGAAAAACTCGCACATCATTACACGAATAACCTGGGCACGTTCGGGCACCTGAATTCCGGCGAGTTGCTCCAGAGCCAAAACGTAGGGCAGGTTATTCATAACGCCACCCAGGTAATCAATGCGATCTGTATAGGGCACATAGGTATGCCAGGCTTGGCGTTCTGCCATCTTTTCTGCGCCGCGATGGTGATAACCGATATCCGGTACCGCATCCACTATTTGTTCACCATCGAGTTGCAGGGCGATGCGAAAAACGCCATGCACACTGGGGTGGTTTGGCCCCAGATTTAGAAACATAAATTCTGAGTCTTCATTGGCACGAGCCATGCCCCAATCTTCAGGACGAAATAATAGTGCCTCTTGCTCCTTACGCTCTTTTTCTTCAGAAAGACTGAAAGGGTCTACTTCTGTGGCGCGCGCATGATGATCTTTACGCAGGGGATGTCCTTTCCAGGTAGTGGGCATCATAATCCGGCGCAAATGTGGATGCCCTTCGAAATTAATCCCAAAGAGGTCCCAAACCTCCCGCTCATACCAGTTGGCGTTTTGCCAAATGTCATCAATTGATGGCACTGAAAGCTTGGATTCGGCCAGAGCGACCTTAATGCGGATAAATAAATTGCGAGTGAAAGATAGGAGTTGGTAGACCAGGGTAAAATCACTCGCTGGCTGCTTTTCTGGTCCTTCTCCGCGGTTTACTCGCAAGCGCTCATCTATTGCGCTGAGGTCGTAAAGCATGGCGAATGGACGAGAAATATCTACCTTGAGAAATTGCAATATGGGAATCAGGGACTGGGCATCTACCCATAGAGTGGGCATATCTCCACAATTTGGTTGTAACCAGTAATTGTGCAAATGATATTCCTGGTCGAGATCACGCAGGAATAGCTCAGCCTCCTTGCTATAGGCAGTCTCACTGTGAATACTTTTTGCTATAACGCCTGTCATGAGGGTCCCATTGTTATTGTTTTATTAGAGCGCTTTAAGCTTTAAACCGTATCTGGAGAGCGCAATAGTTCCGTACGCATCCGTTCTTCTCGATGCAAATCCCGCTGGCTTGGTTTGGCTACTTTTCTGGTTCCCTGTTCGTCCACTACCCAACTGAAATTTCTGCGCTCGGCAGCAACGGATTTTTGTAGCAGAGTGAGACCCTGCAGTAATGCTTCTGGGCGTGGGGGGCACCCGGGGACATAGACATCAACAGGCAAAAATTTATCGACACCTTGCACCACGCTGTAAATGTCGTACATGCCGCCAGAGTTGGCACAAGAGCCCATGGATATCACCCAGCGAGGCTCGATCATTTGTTCGTAGAGCCGCTGTACCACAGGCGCCATTTTTAGGAATACGGTACCAGAAATTACAATAAGATCAGCTTGCCGTGGCGTTGCACGAATGACTTCTGCGCCGAAACGGGAGATATCATGGCGGCTGGTAAATGCAGTGGCCATTTCCACATAGCAGCAGGAGAGCCCGAAGTTAAATGGCCAAAGTGAATTAGAGCGTCCCCAGGCGACTAACTCTTCCAACTTGGCGAGTAGAACATTTTTTTGCAGGTCTTCTTCGAATTCCTCGCCACTTGACTTACGGGAGTCAGAGGCGATGACATCATCTGCCTTACTCAGCTGCCAGCGCATGGTGTTTTCCTGGTTTCTTTATTGATTATTTTTGCGGCCAATCAAACTTTTTTGTTGTCCGCCCCACTCCAATGCACCCAGGCGCCATAGGTAGATCAGCCCTACCAGTAGGATGACAATAAAGATTGTGGCTTCGATAAAGCCGAGAAGTCCGGTCTCAAAGAAGGCAATTGACCAGCTAAACAGATAAACCGCTTCCAGGTCGAATACAATGAATAAAATGGCAACCAAATAGTAGGCAACTGAAATTCGTAGGCGAGCACTGCCTTGGGAGATAATCCCGGATTCAAAAGGTTCATCTGTTGCGGGATCTCTTCTCTTCTGCCCGAGAAAATAGGAAAGGCTCAGCATCAAGACAATTAGTGCGAGTACAGCAAGGCAATAAACGACAAGAGGCCACACTTCCGGGTTGAGCTGCTCTGGGTAGTTCAACTTCTTTCTCCCCGTTTTTCTTATGGGTCATGCCCGAATTGATTCTTAGTACCGCCGCGAAAATACTTGGTATTTTTTTGATAGGAACGATTTCTAGTACAGAAAACGATGGAATACTTTTGAGTTACCCTCTACTTCAACGAGGTGCCTGGTAGCTCCCAAAATCCTTGTCTGCTTGTTCACTGTTTATAAGGCTTAGTCCAAGATTACGCCAGTATCACTAAGGAACGTTTAATTCTTATACCTTTACTTTTTATTAGATGGGATTCTGTGATAATTAACGTCAGTGATTGAAAAACTTAATTTTGTGTCAATAAATGGAGATATTTAAGAAATGAATGGCGCAATAAGATAGGTGAGAAGGCGATGCAAGATAGATAGAGCTGGGATTGGGATTCGTATGGGGAGTGGTGCGGAGGATAAATCAGGGGACTGTGCCCCCCGATTTAAGGCGTTAGCCAAAATTCGTGTCCATCATCTCTCTATCGTAGTCGAGAAGGTATGAGTCGAATTTCTTGTATAGCTGAGACAGTATGGCCTTGTTGCCAATAACGTCCATGCCTCGAACATCATAAGGCCAAGCTTCAACTCCTTTAGTTAGATCAAAGAGGTAGATGTTTACTAGCGGACATGGCTTGACGCCTAAGTCTTGTGCCATGCTGCACCAAAGTAGCTTCTTCAGACTTGATTTGGGTAGTTTTATCGCAATTGTATGCCAGTAATCTTCAGTTTCCCCCTCAATCCAGCCTTCATCTACCGCTACACGCTCAAGCCAGTGCTCTTTCTCTTTCACTTTCTTGGGAAATAATCCAATGTTTCTAAGCTCACGAAAAGTGGAGATAGAAGAAACTAGGGGTTCGTTACTAAAGATACGGTAACAGGCAACAATCTCCTTATCGAATATTTCTTCACATATTTCGTGAGATTTACGTAATGCTAAATCAAATTGATCGAGCCAATCTCCACCTAAGGAAAGCTCAAAACGAAGGCCTCCTTTGTGGGTATAGAACAAAGGTCTTTCGAAAGCTTTTCCGGAAAATTGAGACTGGATAGATTCTCGAATATTCATTGTAGCCTTAACGCCGTCATAACCGGCTGGAGCACATAGTGCAGAGGTCCAGGCAGCTTTACTGGCAATGGTTGATGGCTTTGGTACACCCAACATGGGCGTGGACTAATGGGGTGAAAGCCCCCTGTAGGAAGATCACCATTTAATGGATTCCATTAAATGCTAACTAATAATGAATGGCAACTGTAATACCGCAAGGTCTTGTGGGGAGGAGGTCGATAGAAAAACTACGAGCTGGCCAAGGATACAGAAACCGGTAGATCTAACGGGTAGAGTAAGTGATGCACTTTAAAGCTGAATGCAGGCAATAATTACAATCACAAATACATGAATTTATACTTTCCGGTGGCCCAGCAAACTGAATCTCAACTTACCAATGGTTACATTTACGCGATCCCTTATAGAATATAAAAGTTTGTACCAATTACAACTAATTACAGCGTTCGCATTTTCGGCGAGCAAGGCTTCCCGCCTCCAATATTAAGGACTAGATGTGGTGATTTTTATTGAGTCCGCTTTACATATTGTTGTTATAGGGGCGTCCGTTTGTTGTTTACACCAAGAAAGAATAAGTATTTATATTTTGGCTTACAGCTGCCTGTAAATATGAGATAATAATAGACTTACTTCTCAGCCAATTTGTAGTTTGGATTTGTTTTAATGAAGAAATTATTGAGTGTATTGCTTCCAGCAGCAGTGTTTACTGGTGTTGTTGCACCGAAAATTGCCGGCATTCAACTTGAGTCATCCATTGATGAAATAGTCACTGCCGCAAATGAAAATTCGGCATACACGGTTGAAATAAAAAGCATGGATTCATCCTGGTTTTCAACTCAGACCACCTTTTTGGTCAGCATGGATCTCAATGCTTTCTCGGATGTATCAGATACTCCTGAACTTGAACCTTTTTCTGTAGAAGTAGATTTCAGTGCTTCCCACGGCCCCTTTCGCTTCGGTGAACATGCTGGTTTCGGATGGCTTGGCTGGACACTAGAAGTTGCCGGTGATCAATTACGTGAACATTTGGTGTGGACTGAGAAAACTCCTTTTTACCAGCTTCATGGTAATATGAATGTTTTAGGTGGTTATTACTATAACGACAGCATTACGCCATTTACTACTGATATTGAAGATCATAAAGCTCAGTTAACTTTCAGCGGTTTTCAGGGTAACGGGCAATATCAGGATGGGCAACTAACTTACCAGGGGGGTGCCGATAGCCTTACTGTCACTTCTGAGTTAAGGGACATCAAGGCTGAAAGTTTGACTATGGATATGACCATGGCTTCCTCTTTTAAGGCAATCTTTGAAAGTGCTTTTTATGATTCTGAAATAACAATTAACCTTGGTGCCATCAGTTTAAATGATAGAGAACAAAACGAAAATATTGACATTGCTGATCTATATGTGAAGGGCAGTACTGAATTCAACCAAGAAAAACAACTGGGAAATATGCAGGTTGCCTACGGCTCTAAAAAGGTCGACATAGCTGAATTCCATGGTGAAGATCTGGCTCTTGAGATTGAGGTCGCCAATATCAGCCAAGAATTTTTGAAGTCTTATCAGGATTTTGCGAACTCACTCAATACGCTGCCTGCTGAAGAGGCAGGAGCTAAGGCTATGGAGTTTATGAACGCTAATCTGTTATCTTTAGTGGCTGGCGAACCTCAAGTGAATGTTACCAGCTTACGTGGTACTTTTCCGCAAGGCAGCTTTAACAGTAACCTTCATACTAGCTTAGTTGGCATTAGCGTGTTACCGGAGCAACCACTAGATCCGGCTTTCTGGCTGTCACATGCCTTAGTTGACGGCAAGCTAAGCGGCGATAAAGCCCTGATTGAATTTATGGCCGTACAAGTGATGAAAGCTCAATTGAAAAATAACCCGCAAACCCAAGGCATGAGTGAAGAGCAGCTGGAGCAAGTAGCTGCTCAACAAGTGCCGACCATATTAGCGTCTCTTGAGCAACAAGGTTTGTTAGTATCAACCAATGACGGCTACAGCTCCAATATCAGTCTGAAAGACAGCGAGTTTAAGGTGAATGAAAAACCTATGCCGCTGCCCCTTTAGCGGATATTAGTCGTTTGTGATTGAAGTGGCTTATCTTAAGCCACTTCATACTCCTCTTCTAAGTCTGACGATTTATCGGTTTTCTTGTGTTAACGGTGTTTACCTAAGCTATAAACAAAGCCGGACATGGTTTCGTTTTTATTTGTGGTGAAACGTAGGAATATCGGCGCTAATGGCTGCTAACCCATGACTATGACTTTTTAAGCCCTTTTAGTATGTCTACCAAATACTTCTTGGTCTTACGATAAAACTCCTCTCTTCACTGCTTTGAGGCCCATATTGCTAACCTATGCATGATAGCCTTCTGTGATATTTTGTCTTCTGGAAGGGGTTGAATTAATTTATCGTGAACTAAAAGACGGTAAATATATTCGAGTTTCTCGTGAGCTGAGTCGGTAGCTTCGAATTCGACAACGCCTCGCTTGGTGCCATATGCAGTACCGAGTGCTATAGCCTTTTTCACCATCTCTTTTTCGTTTTTGAGTTTCTTCATTATCATCTCTCAAAGAGGTCGTCGATATTACGCACCTAACGCCCGCCTCAACTGCTGGTGGCTACTGTCACCTTATTTATTAAGGTTTTGGCAAAAAAGATGACAATGGCCGGGGGTCAATTTACAGGCGCTTGGTGCACTCAGCATGGGCCTGGACTAATAGGGCGAAAGTCCCCAGTAGGAAGATCACCGCTAATGGATTCCATTAAATGCTAACTACTAGCGAATGGCAACTGCAATACCACGAGGTCTTTTGGGGAGACAGCCGCCAGCAAAACTTCGAGCTTCGAACAGAAACATTCTATAAGGTTTAGCTAGGTGATCTAACAGCTAGAGTCAATGATGCAACTGTGCAGTGAAAGTTCACGTTCTTATCTAGGGAGATTTGTTTAGCTGTCAGCGTTGGCGCTGACTCATAAGTAGGTCCACTACTATCGTGGAGTAGAAAAAATGGTGGAACATAGCCAGAGCCTCGGTCAGAAATGACCAGGGTGATTAAACAGAACTCAGCCGACGGCCTAGTAGCCAAATGCCAAGATTAATACCTTGGACACGGTGAAGGCCTCAACCAAACTCCAGGGTTAAAAGACAGGGTAGCCTACCGATATGTTGCCATCCGGCAATAAAAGTGCCGCAGCCATTGATGGGATTACCATCGATGAGTTTGTTCAGCACTTCAAGCTAATTGGCGATGAGATTGTTGAAATTATTCGGCAAGGTCATTATCAACGGCTTCCCGTTAGGCGTGTCTACATTCGCTAGCCAGATGGTGGTCAGCGAGGTCTTGGGATACCTACAATCTTTGATCGTGTTATTCAGCAAGCTGTTGCCCAAGTTATCCACCGCATCTTCGATAAAAATTTTCGGAAATTAGCTATGGCTTCCGTCCAAAGCGATCACAGTATCATGCAGTGAGCAAGCTTAGAAAATATATCGAGGAAGGGAAACGAATAGCGGAGGATGTCGATTTATCTAAATTTTTTGATCGAGTAAATCATGATTTCCTTATGAGTTTACTTGGCCAAAGAATCAGCGATAAGCGTTTACTCAAATTGATCGCAAGCTACTTGAGCGCAGGATGTGTAGAAGATGGATATTGGAAAGCCTGTCATGAGGGGGTGCCACAAGGTGGCCCTTTATCGCCGCTGCTTTCCAATATTGTACTCAACCTGCTAGACAAAGAACTGGAAAAACGTTGACACAATTTTATCTGCTATGCGGAGAATTTTGTGATCGTCGTTTCCTCTAAACGCGCGGGTGGACGGGTTATGGCGAGTATTAAACGCTTTGTTGAGCGCAAGCTTAAGCTCAAGGTTAACGATACTAAAAGCCAAGTAATCCCCGATTGTTTTGAAACCCGCAGGCAGTAAGTTGCGTCGATCAGTGCTCTCGAATTTGCGTCGAAACCTCTCACCGATATCCCTACTATCCGGTAGTTTCTAATTCATCAGACGTTGATAGGGATAAAGTCTAGAAGTCAGATTCAAGGTTGATTGACTCTCGTAACCAGTCCCTGATGTTGGATTCAAAGCTATCTGGGTATGGGAGGCATTTTTCATCGAGAAAGAGGTCGGTATGCTTAGTGGCACTAGCTACCATCGAGCTGAGCGAGATGTCCGAAAGTCTACTACCTGGATAGGATCCACCGTTATTTGAATAGACTGCAGGCATCCAAAGCTGCTCGACAATTTGATTATCGTCAACGGCGCAGCGGCGCCTGGCCTTCGGGGTGTTCGAGGTCCTTTTCGTCGAACGCGTCGTCGGTCAACGTCTTCAGGAACACCACGACCGCAGCTTCCTCTTCGTCTGTCAGCCCGAGGTTGCCCAGCTCGGCCCGGTTGACGTTCTTAGGGACTTCGGGTTTAGGCCAGCCGGTGATTCCGAAGTTCGGGTCGGTTGCGTCGGGCACTTCACCGAGCGTATCACGGGTGTTGTAGAAATGGACGATTTGCTCGAGCGTGGCGAAGACGCCGTTGTGCCCGTAGGGTGGGGTGATCTCAATGTTGCGGAGAGTGGGCACCTTGAATTTACCATTCTGCGATCCGTCGGGATGCTTGGCGGCAATCTCCGGCCTACCGCCCAGGCCCAGGTCGAGTGGCAGGCTGTCGACGCCGTGCAGGACGGCGATTCGTGGGTTCACAGGAAGCCCCAGGTTGTCGTAGGTGAAGTCGGTGAACAGGGCATGCGGGTAGTTCGCCGGCGGCTTGCTACTATGGCAGTTGCTGCATTTGGCTTTGCCATTAAACAGTTGGAGTCCCAGCTTTTCCTGCGGGGTCAGGTCGATCTTGCCTGCAACGTAGTAGTCGTACTTGGAGTTAAATTCGGCGAACTCGTCAGTGGGCTCGAAGGACCCGATTGCGGCGCCGAACTTGGGGTAGACCATCTCGACCTGTGGCCACTTGAGGTCTACGCCGTAGAGCCGCCGGAAGGCCTCGAGATAGACCGGATTCTCCGCGAGGCGCGCGAGGACCGCCTCTTTGTTCGGCATGGCCATCTCCAGTGGGTTGAGTGGCGGTCCGATTGCTTGGTCTTTCAGCGAGTTGGCCCGGCCATCCCAGAACTGCCCGCCGACATAGGTCTGGTTCTGCTCATCCCAGTGGAATGGGGGGCTAAACGTCGCGTAAGCAGCGGTCTGGGCGTTGCGCGTGCCAAATTTCCCGGGCTCGGACCCGGGGGAGACCGGCATTTTTACGGGATCGGCGGCGCTGCGTGGATCGGCGAAACCGGCCGAGTGCGCGTGACAGGTGACGCAGCCGGTGTTACGCCTGGCCGAGATGTTCAGGTCGTTGTAAAGAAGGAATCCCAGCTTAATCCGATCGGGGAGTGGGGTATTCTGCAGCGGCGGAAGCGTCGCAGGCATCGTGTCTGATGTGGTGGCCGTTTCCCCCGTCAAAGGGAGGACGAAGACCGAGAAGGCAATCATGGTGCCGGCCACGATCAACATACCCAGCCCCCCGCGCCTATTAGCTTTAATTATCTTGCTGTAATCCTCGTACTTTGCATGCTGCTTTACAGCAAATTCTCTCGTTGAAGCTACAATTTCGCTTCTTCCCTTTCTTTCAGAGACAGGGAACATTTTAATCTTATCCGCTGTATACATTGTCGTTACATTACATAACGCCAGCTTCAACTGCTCCTTGGAAAGATCAGCGGATTTTGAAAAAACACTATGAAAAAATCTTGTATCTTTACTCATGAGTTAAGAGCCCTGATTTCATGTAGTAGTTGACCAGGGAGCCAGTGGTTCACTATCTATCTTTCTATTAAAGACCCTTTAAGTTCCAAAGCGAATCTATTAGCTACTTTAGATTATAGATTTCCTATAAAGTGGCAATCTGGTAAATATATTTGCAATTAAATAATCTACGGTAGCCTAGCCTCTTTAAAAAAAGCTCAGGGGCGTGGCGCACTTAAGTCAGATTGCCAGACTCTAACCACCGTTAGTAAATTTAAACGCCTATTTAAGTTCTTTCACCCCACACTGTTGCGGTCAACTCCAACCGAACACTCCTCTAAGTACATTTCTCAAATTTGATAGGGGCTAGGTCCCCCAGTGTTGTATGTATTCTGAGTGAGTTGTAAAAAGCAATATAGGCTCTTACATCTGCTATCGCCTCCTTTCTTCTGCCATGACATTCAACTCGATGGAAGAGCTGCTCGACAGTATCGTTGGGTAGAGATTTATTACGGATAGGGAACCGCCCATTGCGGACATGGATGGTGTGTGGGCCGGTAGCTAGAAACTACCGGTTACCCAGTTTAGATTTTTTTCTCGCTACGATGGAGAATATATGCCAATGGTGCGGTGTACCATCTGCAGTTTCTCCTGAAAGGTCATGTTCAGTCCACTTTAATAGCTCAAAGTTACTGAGGTGTTTTTTAATCTTCGATTCATTCATAACGAGAGTATCACTCCAAAATGCTTCCTTATCATACTCAGGCCCAGCCATTGTATCTTTCGGCCCCAGGAATGAACCGCAAAAGATTCCACCCTCTGTCAAAGAGTTAGTTATTTTCAACCAAACTGACTCAAAATCTTTTTCAGGACAAAAGAAAAGACTGGCATCAGCAACTACCAGCGAGGACTCAGGATAATGGAAAGTATTAAAGCTATCCCTTGATAGAATAACCTGCTCATCATCTTTGAATCGTCTATGACATCTAGATATAGATTCGTTCTCGATATCAAAGGCATGAACCGTGAAATTATTACTGCGCAAATAAGTTATATCTGATCCTGCTCCACAGCCACAATCAACAGCAATCTTTCTTCCTTTTACTTTACTAAGAGCAAAAATTAAATCTTCTCGAGTATCACTATGTTCTGTTGAGTCATAATAGTTGGAGATTTCTCTCGTTGACATTCCCTATCTCCGATGAGTAGAAAATCTAACTCCGCCAACAGTGGCCGAGCGTAGCGAGGTCCAGCCCCGAAGGGGCGATGCTGACTACTGGTGCATCCAGCATGGGCATGAGCTAATGGGGTGAAAATCCCCTGTAGGAAGCTCACCATTTAATGGGTTCCATTAAATGCTAACTACTGGCGAATGACAACTGCAACAGCCAAGGACACCGAAGATGGGTGATCTAACGGGTAGAGTCAAAGATGCAGTTGTGTAGTGAAAGTTCATACTCTGAACAGGGAAGTTCTGTTTAATTTACTACAGTGAAGCTGTCAGGACGGTAACAGACTCATGTATAGCCCTAACCGGTTCGAGACTATCGTTAAGTACATGGATAGGCTGATTACGCACCCCTGCGATGACTGGTGTAGTAACCGGTAACTAGAAACTGCCGGCTACTAGATTTTGAGCTACTCAACAACATTGCCAGAGGAACTTACCAATTAGAAAAACTAAAAACAACAGGGTGTCCACTTTAGTTTTTTGATAAACAAAATAGTTGCCCAAATAATTACTCCCTTAAATAAGAAGCTCTATCCACGATAAAATCGAGCTTGTCTTACAAGATGGATTGATTGCGGTGAAGCGTAGTTAATCCTTAATCGTTAGGACTCCGTTAAAGTTATGGTGGTGTGGCCCAGGCTATTATTCCCCGCGATCGAGGTGTTGTAGTTTCCCTTGCCCTGCGGCCAAGACACGCTCGTAGGTTGCCAGCCATCGTATCCACTATTGGATTCTGGTTGGATTGAGAAGGTGTGGTCTTCGTCGATACTGTACTGCAAATTAGCGTATGGGGACTCCCATTGGGTTCCAGAAAAGCCATCAAGTATCATCACTTTTTGCCCTGGTCCAATCGATGTAGTCCCATTCAAAAGCTCATATGGATGTGGATTAGCGTAGTCGCATAAATGAACCCACTTTTTGGTCTGATTGTCGAGATAATAGGTAGGACTTACCGGTTCAATTTCTTCCTTCATCTTGTACGGATCCCCTATCGGATATACGTGAAGGGTGGCCGTGTACTCGTCTTTACCGCCTTTTTTTTTCGAAATTAATATCGCGTCGTCCATGACCCAGAAATAACCCGTCGTTTCAGCGCTATATCCAGGCTTATTAGGGGTCTGCGCGAATACGTAGACGCAAGCCGTATAAGCTTTTTCGCCATCGGTTTGCGAAGTTATCGCGGTTTCGCTTGCGTAGTTGATCTTCATCTTGCTGCCGCTTTGCCCCGGAAGATAATAAAGGACATATCCAGCGGCCATGTCACTTCCTTTAGCCCAGCCTGTGAAAGCTCTCGTGGTTGTTAACGCGGGAATAGTATCTACTGGGCCATGCTCAATATTACCCTCGGATTGATTCATGTTTTTGGTATATTTAATATCGGTCTTACAATGATTTGCGATATTAACGGTAATGTGATAACCCATTTTTTTCTCCTGTTTTTAAATATGCTCTTATTGCAGACATTAATGCCATAAAACTATGCTCGATTAACAAAACGAAATGAAAGGATATAAAAAAATATTTGGCATAGGACAACTGATTAAAGTTCGAGCTTTCCCTAAATACCAATTCAATGGAAATAAATAGTTCATGAGAAAGCTCATCGTATTTCGCATATGAGAGCCCCGGCCACACCTTACTTGACATGCTTGGCAATAACTTCTCTGACCTTGTTCGGTCATTGATGGATAGGTAAAATTCTTCGCTCATCATGAAGATGGAAAGCTATAACTTAAACAACCTATGCTTATATTTTGACGCGAGAATCTTTTAAAATCCTTCCGAAAAACTAGCCTGCACACTAATGGCCACAACAATAATAAATGCTGGCAATATCTTCTTTATCGGTATCTCCAGTATCTATCCATGTTAAATAATATTATTTTCAAAGCCAAGATTGCAAGCAATAATTTTATATGGGTAGGTCATTCACTAAAGACCTTTTACCCGCCAGCCCCCTCCAAAAAAGTTATTGATTTAACAATATTTCCTAAGCAGAAATAGGCTCAAATTCCTTCGAGCAACCCAATTATTTTGCCTGTCTATTCATGTTGTAGCTTTATATGCCCCCTCGATTTAAGTATTAACATAGATTTTTCTATCCGCTAGCAACCAAGAAATATAAAACAAATACACAAAGAAATTCAGAGCTTTGGTGATCAATCAAAGGTTGGAATGACCGCGTTAAGATACAAATAACTCGATCTGCTGACAGAGATTCTAGAAGAGAGTTGGAAAAAGTGTATCTGTAAAAAATAAGGTGTTGCTTATCGATGCAAAGCTATCAATTAAATTAGAAGCCAGCTTTGATCGAGAACCCTACGCTGGAATATTTACAGTAGAAGGCGAATAGATCAGGGTCTTTAATTTTCACGCTGCCCCAAAACAAAGAAGCCAGCTAATGAGAGGCTGTGCAAGAAGTTTATGCTCAACTCGATAAACACTGGGTACACGGAATAGGCGATTGTCGAAGCTTCCTCTCAGCCTCACCCTGCTAATCTAGTCCTAACCCAAATGCTCTATATCAAGATTACCGCTCTTTGATCTAAAAATAGCGCTTTCCAAGACCTGTATGCAAATTCCCAGAGCTTGAACTCCTTTACTTATAAATCAAAGAGCAAGAATCGTCAGAAATAGAGCTTTCGCTACTGTTGACATAATCCCCAGTCTTTGACTGTCCTGGTGTGTGTTTCTACCCTTTCCCCCATGGATAATCTGGTGGCATGTAGCCCTCAACTCTTTTTATTTTCAATAAAGACTTTTTATCAAAAACCGTCGAATATATACCCGACGAAAGATTAGACTCGATTGGGTTTATAGTGATGCTCTCTACCTTGAACTCACCATCCAAAGATAATTTGAATAATGTTCCTTGCCGCGTGCCATGTCTCCAATAACCCCATAGACTATTACGGCCGGATTCATATTTTTCGAAAGCAATTGCCTTTGGGTGAAATGCCACAACTTTATTTATGTATGTTCCATCCGCCTTACTTAGATAGATTATAAAAGGGCCGCCACTATTGCCGAACATTGCTGATGGTCCAGACATGATTCTATCGGCTATACCATCACCATTTAAATCGCCACTATATGTATATCCGTAATCTGCTCTAACCTGACTTGCAAATAGAATTAGGATAAATACTATGCATCGATACACTTTGTAGCTCCTTTTTGGTTTAACGCCTCAATAGCGGACAAATAACTTGGCTCTTCAGCCGTAGGCGACCGTTGATTAATTTGGTACGCCAACTATGAGCGTGAACTAATGGGGTGAAAGTCCCCTGTAGGAAGATCACCATTTAATGGGTTCCATTAAATGCTAACTACTGGCGAATGACAACTGCAACAGCCAAGGACACCGAAGCCGGGTGATCTAATAGGTAGAGTCAAAGATGCAGTTGAGTAGTGAAAGTTCACGTTCTTATCTGGGGAAATCTGTTTAATTTACTACAGTGAAACTGTCAGGGCGTAACAGTTCGAGACTATCGTTAAACATATGGATAGGGAGCGGCCTATTACGCACCCCCCGCGATGAATGGTGTAGTAGCCGGTAACTAGAAACTGCCGGCTACACGATTTTGAGCAGCTCAACAACATTGCCAGAGGAACTTACCTATCGTTCCCTCTTTATTTATGAATGCGTATGAAACACCGGAGTCTCCAAAATTGATACTAAATGGAACTTCACAGGAATCTAGCTGCATAAGAAGTGACCAGTCATCCGTATTTCCGGGAAATTCGTCACCTTGTAGAAAGCTAGGTGTCCCACCAATTTTATTTCCTCCCAGCTTATTACAGTATTTTTCATAGTCCTCGTCAGCTAGGTCAAAGCGTTCTGCTTCTGGAATGAACTCTGGGTCTTTTGAGGCTGAAAGATCAACAGCTAATTCGATGTCTATTGGGTAAAGACCAGTTTTCCCCTTTACTTCAACATAGTCCTGTAAAGTTGGTCCAGTGGTGATATTTCGTACCTTAATTTGAGACTTACCACCCGGTTGAATAATTACTGCATTCTCGCCACCATCTGGCTCCCATGTTCCATCAACGTACTCATCATCATCTGTCATGAAGATATAGGCCACTTTTCCCTCACAGCCTGGAAATAGATCATTTGTAAGTTTGATCTGACAAATAAAGCGCATGGGAGAATCCATTTCAGAGCTTATTGGCCATTGAGCTTCCTCAAGCCAATTGGGCTGACCGCCAAATTTTGTAACAACATCAGAAATGGGTAATTCAGTTACTTTAAATTTTATTGTATTCCGAGTAATCATACTTATGCTTGTGTACTCTAAACCCTTGCCAATAGGCAGCTGAAACTCAGTGTATGCTGTCCCGTGGAAGCGGAACGGAGTGTACTTGAGTAACTTGGTACGCCTAGTATGGGCGTGAACTATTGGGGTGAAAGTCCCGTGTAGGAAAGTCACCATTTAATGGGCGCCATTAAATGCTAACTACCAGCGAATGGCAACTGCAACGCCGTGAGGCCTTGTGGGGAGGAAGCGGCTAGTAAAGCTATGTGCTGGCGAACAGAAATATCCTATAAGGCTTAGCCCGGTGGGGCACCGAAACGGGGTGGTCTAAGGGTAGAGTCAATGGTGCAGCTGTGCAGTGAAAGGTCACGTTCTTATTTGGGGAGATCAGTTTAACTGGCTGCTGTGAAGCTGCCAGCCTGGCCGCTGACTCAGAAGTAGCGCACTGCCATGATACTCTACTCAAATGAAAAGCTGTTCGGCACTATCGTTAGGTAGAGAGCCATTACGGGTAGGGAGCCGCCCATTGCAGACCCGCACGATGGGTGGTGTGGGGACCGGTAGCTAGAAACTACCGGCTATCCGATTTATGCGCCTGTCCCTGCCTAATCACAGCGACATCTATGTGGTTGCCAAATAGTGCTTATTTACGATTACCCCACGGAGATTTATTTTCAAATGTTGAGATATACAGATTCTCGACTTCATCTCGCGCCCACTGGGTTTTGCGTAAAAACTTGAGCGAAGACTTAATTGATGGGTCGCTCTTAAAGCAATTGATATTAATCCTATCTGCCAAACCATCCCAGCCATAATGCTCCTGCAATCGTGTAACAACTTTCTCAAGAGTAATACCATGTAGCGGATTATTTGGTTGTTCTTTACTCATTCTTCAATCAATACCCTATGTTTAATGCCGCGAGCATGGGCGTGAACTAATGGGGTGAAAGTCCCCTTTAGGAAAATCACCATTTAATGGTCGCCATTAAATGCCAACTACTAGTGAATGGCAACTGTAACACCGGGAGGCCTTGTGGGGGAGGAAGCTGCTAGCAAAACTACGAGCTGAGGAACAGAAATATCCTATAAGGCTTAGCTTGGAAGGGAGGTGGCCAAGGATACCAAAGCCATTTGGTCTAGCGGGTAGAGTCAATGACGTGGTTGTGTAGTGAAACTTCAGGTTCTTGTCTGGGGAGGTCTGTTTAGCTTACTGCTGGGAAGCTGTCAACGTGGCTGCTGACTCAGAAGTAGCGCACTGCCATGACACTCAGTTCAAATGAAGAGCTACTCGATACTATCGTTGGGTAGAGATGCATTACGGAAAGGGTGTCGCCCATTGTGGATTCGCTGATGGGCGGTGTGGCCGTTGGTAGCTAAAAACTACCGGCTACCCGATTTAAATGCCTCAATCTGTGCCGCCGCCATCCATACCATGTGAACCGCCACCAAAGTCAGAGCCAACAGATGCAACATCGTTACTACTAAAATTTGCATTTCCGTAAAAATGAAGATTTCCTACTTCTCCACGCATTGCTCCGTAATCACACACTTCACCAATTTCATGATGATATGCATCAAATTCCTTCTTTGAGCAAAAAATTGAAATCGCGTAACAGGTATAAATAATTGAGAGCCCTGACCTCTCAATCGTAGCCCTTACTTGTTTTGGGCGATACCTTTTAGATTTCCCATAATCTTTCGCTAGCAACTTAGGCAATTTCCGTAAGTACGATTTTATCGCTCTATTTCGCTGTATTCTTCGGATGAATTGCATTACGTGTTCCTTGTGTGCATTTAACGCCTTGCCAAGCGGCGACCCCGTAGGGTCGTCGCGTTTGGGCAGCTTGTTATGCATTGTATTAGCTGCATTGTAGGCACGACTTTAATTTTTATTGAAATCAATGTTTACCCTTAATCTTGGTAACTATCTCATTAATTAATTCAGTAGGTAATAACGATTTAGACAAGTACTGCTGCCCCCCAGATTTAGCCACCAAAATAAGCCCTAAATCGGTTTCAATGATACGCTCGATATCTGCCCACAATAGAGCTGTTATCGTATAAGGATTCTGTGTCTGGATTCCATCCTTATCTATGGTTAATTTCACCTTACTACCGGCACTTTTCCCAAGCATCTGCCGTGCTAACCACCAAGCTCGTCGATATCGAATGTGAATCAGTTCCAGCACGCCTAATGCAATTAACGTGCAACTTGCGATCTTAGGTTGCTCAGTAAATAACAGTAATCCGGCACCAGAAGATAATAATAATGTAGGAAGAAGATAATTGGGCTTGACATTTTTCCCATAGGGTAGAGACTGATCATAGCATTCGGCAAGGTATTCTCTAGATAAGGTAAATTGAGTATTAAAAGGCTGCATAAAAACAACTTATTGTGTCTGGTAAATTTGTCGTAGCACTACAGTGAGTGTCAGGATGATTCTTTAAGCTAATGTCAATTACGCCACATCTCTCAATAAGACCTCGGTTTAGCCCCACATAACGCTTTTAGCAACGGCAAATTACGGAATCGAAGGCGTAGTAATTTGTCTGCTTGCCTAAATTTGGCACACCCAGCATGGACATGAACTAATGGGGTGAAAGTCCCCTGTAGGAAGATCACCGTTTAATGGGCGCCATTAAATGCTAACTACCAGCGAATGGCAACTGCAATACCGTGGGGTCTTGTGGGGAGGAAGTCGCTAACAAAACTACGAGCTGGCGAACAGAAGCATCTTATATGGCTTGGCCTGGAGGCGAGGTGGCCAAGGACACCGAAGCGGGTAGAGTCAATAATACCGTTATGTAGTAAAAGTTCACGTTCTTATCTGGGGAAATCTGTTTAGCCTGCTGCTGTGGAGCTGTCAGAGTGATCGGTGACTCAGAAGTAGCGCTCTGCCATGACACTCAGCTCAAATGAAGCGCTGCTCGACACTATCGTTGGGTAGAGATTCATTACGGATAGGGAACCGCCCATTGCGAACCCGCACGATGGGTGGTGTGGGGGCCGATAGCTAGAAACTACCGGCTACCCGATTTATAGCTTTATCACAAATTTGTCAGACTCTAGCTTCTTCGAGACAAGGTCAAAAACTTTGTAGCGAAGTTCATCTGACACTTGAACAAGCAAGCCCAACGTCTGTTTATCTGAGAAATACTCGTACTGGATGATTTTGTTTAATCCAGTATCAAGGCACTCAAGGGTTGTTCCATCGGTGGCGCTGACACAAGCGCTTACCCCTTCAGATTTAGGGCTAATCTCCACATATATGTAGTCGGATATCGATTCATTTGTTTGATCATCATATGTTCTAAGAATGCGATGATTAATAATTTGAGAGCTATTATCCGGAAGTAACCATGTAGGTTCCTCTCCGATTTGACTTAAGAAAAGCAGGTTTCGAAGGGTTCGGCTATATCCCCCAGACTTTAAAACACCGTCACGCTTTGAATAGACACGTATATACTGGATTCCTTTGTCTCGAATTGTTTCTACATCTGAAAGCTCGATTATTTCTTTAGTTTCTTTGTCAGGAGTTGCGATTTCTATCGCATTTCTCCTTGTGTTTTTCGTTATCTCTTGAAAGATAAAAAAAGCCCCAATTAATGAAGCAATCAATAAGAGTAGAAAGAGTATTGAGTTAACTCTGTTGATTGTTAGAAATATCTTATTATTTTCCATATCTATCCTTGGTTATAACGACCACAAAAGGGATGGCTGGAGCGTAGCGTAGGCCGTCTTGCGAAGGGCCAAAATCCCGCAGCAACCTGCTTGTACTTGGTACGCCCAGCATGGACGCGGACTAATGGGTGAAATTCCCCTCTAGGAAAATCACCATATGATGGGCGCCATTAAATGCTAACTATTAGCGAATGGCAACTGCAATATCGTGAGGTCTTATGGGGAGGAAGCCGTTAGCAACACTACGAGCTGACGAACAGAAACATCTTATAAGGCTTAGCCTGGAGGCGAGGTGACCAAGGACACCGAAGTCGGGTGGTCTAGCGGCTAGAGTCAATGATGCAGTTGTGGAGTGAAAGTTCACGTTCTTATCTGGGGCAACCTGGTTAACTTGCTGCTGTGAAGCTGTCAGCGTGGCCGCTGACTCATAAGTAGGCCCAACCTGCTAGCCATCATCGCGGGGATAGACAAAAATGGTGGAACACAGCTGCGCCTCGGTCAGTAATGGCCGAGGTTTTTAAACAGAAATCAGCCGACGGCATAGTAGCCTAATACCAAGATTAATACCTTGGATAGGGTGAAGGCGTGAACCTAAATCCATGAGTTCAAAGACAGGGCCAGCCTACCGATATGTTTCCAGTTAGATAAAGTTGAGGTAGCGCACTACCATGACACTCAGCTCAAATGAAGAGCTGCTCGACACTATCGGTGGGTAGAGGTTTATTACCGATAGGTAACCGCCCATTGCGGACCTGTACGATGGGTGGTGTGGGGCCGGTAGCTAGAAGCTACCGGCTACCCGACTTATAATGAGCAGACATCTTTTATTTTTGTGCTAAAAGCAGCAGTAACAATCTTCATTGTTGGCGCCTGCATTAAGTAATTGTTAAATATATTTCTAGCCTTATAAAAGGTTTCAAACTTTGCCTTTTCCTCAACGTCCGAAGAAAAGCCGCCCATCATATAAAAATCATTAAAATGTTCAAGCGCTTTTCTCTCACTGGTGTAGTGATAGTCGTCCTTAAGAATTTCATCCCAAGCTGGTGCTGTGGTGCCATCGGCAAGAACTATACTGTTGTTTATTACGTACTTCCCGATAATACTGTCTGTATTCAACTGTTCAGGCGCTATTTGTTCAAATTTCTTTGCTATGTAAGCTTGTAAGTTATTACTTTTAATGTGCAGTGACACGAATTCTTTTACTTTATTGTAGTTTTCTGAATCTGCCTTGGACATCTCTGATGCTGCGTACATGAAAGCCTTATTTTGAGCTTTTAGGTATTTAGAATACTCATCGCCTGCACATGAAGAATAAGTATTTACAGACATTAAAGCAAAGGCGAGTCCAATCACTTTTTTCATTTAGTCCTCCTTACTGAGTTATTGTGTCTGGGTCAACGGTGAAACTCATAGTGCTGAGCCCAGCAGCCAAAGGCTACGTATTGCTGCTACGTTGTACGCCCAGCATTGGCGTGGTCTAATGGGGTGAAAGCCCCTGTAGGAAGATCACCATTTAATGGGTTCTATTAAATGCTAACTGCTAGCGAATGACAACTGCAACACAGGGATGTCTTGTGGGGAGGAAGCCGCTGGCAAAACTACGAGCTGAAGAACAGAAACATCTTATAAGGCTTAGCCTGGAGGCGAAGTGGCCAAGGATACCAAAGCCATGTGATCTAACGGGTAGAGTAAATGATGCAGTTGTGTAGTGAAAGTTCACGTTTTTATCTGGGGAGATCTGTTTAGCTTGCTCCTGTGAAGCTGTCAGCGTGGCCGCTGACTCATAAGTAGGCTCAGCCCGCTAGCCAGCATCGTGGGGATAGACAAAAGTGGTGGGACATATCAGCGCTTCGGTCAGTAATGGCTTAGGTGATTAAACAGAAGTCAGCCGACGGCATAGTAGCCAAATGAAGATCTGCTCGACACTATCGTCGGGTAGAAATTTATTACGGATAAGGAACCGCCCATTGTGGACCCGCACGATGGGTGGTGTGGGGGGCGGTAGCTAGATACTACCGGATACTTGATTTTGACTCGATAGGTGTTTTGTAAAAGTTGAAACCTGACAGCTTTGCGATTTATAGCAAAACTTGTAAACAATACCTTCTTCCTGCTGATATTGAGAGTTTTCCTGCGTATACATTATTATAGCTGGAAGACCAAATAACTGTATATAGCACGCAGAGTTTAAGAAAACTACCCAGTGGCTTTCGTCATCAAAAACTTGCTTGTAATCCGCTTTATTTGCCGGAAATTGTCCCCTAAGCGTTTTGTCAGGAATTTGAGTTTTCAGCATGTTTCTTAACTTATCAGCCACGGGATCATCGAGGTATTCAGAGCCGAAGTGGTAAACGGCAAGCTCAAAAGCAATCTTTGTGTAGAGCATTATTTGTGCATGTATATCTATCTCTATTTGTCCCTTAATTTCTGGTCCGTCCACTTCATTGTGCTTTGGTTTCACCTCTTCTAAAAGCTTATCAATACTTTCTGAAATTTTTCTTTTGTCAACTTCTCTTCCTTGTGACTTTAGGTATCTAGAAATTTTTTTCTCTAAGTGAGGCTTTGCTTCTCCGAATTCCGACTTATCAATAGATATATTTACAGTGAATCCATCGTCAAGTGGTTCAATTTTTATATCAGGGATAACTGTGAGATCGCCATTTTCATTTACACGAAACCGACCGATCTCTTCGTGATCATAAACCCCGGTAAAAGGGCTCTCTAAGGCGCGCTTTTTTCCTTTTATACCATGTAAAAACCTAGGCAACTTATAAAATAAACTGTTGGCCAAAGCACCTTCAAAGCCTGTGCCCATTTTACTATTACACTTCTTGCATACATTTTTTTTGACCAAAGATCCACCCATAAACTCTGGGATAATATGCTCGTCGGTTAATGGATTCTCTTCTGTAATAGGGTTCTCATTGAGGCAAATTATGCATGTTTCCATTTTAATCGCTCTTGGTTAAGTCTTGAACCTAACGAGGGTGTAGAAAAAATCAGCCCTCTTTCGTATTGTTCTCCTACGTGAAGAATAACCTACTCATCACTGAAAACTAAATCAGAACTCACGTAGAGTCACCACTTATGGTTAATGTTTGATCATATCTGAGAAAGCAAAGATATACATTAGTTTTTCTACAGCCTGAACGTCGCAATAAGAGGCGTAGTTTACTGCGCCTCTTTGATTAGTTGCTTATGCGCATCATTGGCCTTAGCCACTTTTTCGATAACAGTATCTAGCATGAATCCCCAAGTAATTAATGCCAGACCTGTAAATACCGAAACCTCTTTGATTTGAATTGTCATATAGCTTTGAAATACAAAGATTAGGCCGCAACCAATCATGAAAACTGACAACACAGGAAACAATGGAGGGACTTTGAAATAAGGAGAAACAAAGCAGATAAATTGGTACAACGCAATTGAACCAAGAAGCCCTAAGCCACATACAATCATTAGCGACCAGAATTCTCCGACCATTGGTATTAGCATCGGCGATAATTGGGACCAAATGGCCAAAATAGTAGTAGGTATCCAAAGTACGCCACTGGCCTCATGAATTGCCTTAATACCTTTTGATGCCGACAACACATCCGTCATTATTTTCTCCCTTTAATCGTATAACGCTAAGTGCACCCGTAGAGGCGCGATAGTGCCGGAGCCGGGTGCAGCGTCTTGGTACGCCCAGCATGGGCGTGAACTAATGAGGTGAGGAGGATCAACATTTATTGGTTTTATTAAATGCTAACTACTAGCGAATGGCAACTGCAACACCGTGAGGTCTTTTGGGGAGAAAAACTACAAGCCGACGAGCAAGAAAATCCTATAAGGCTTAGCCTTCTGCTGTGAAGTTGTCAGCGTGGCTTCTGACTCACAAATAGGCTAAATCCGCTAGCGACCATCGCGGGGGTAGAAATCAAGTGGTGGAACACAGCAGCGCCTTAATCAGTAATGGTCAAGGTGATTAAACAGAAGTGAGCAGACGGCATAGTAGCCAAACGCCAAGAGTAATACCTTGGACAGGGTGAAGGCCTGAACCTAAATCCACGAGTTAAAAGGAAAGACTAGAGCACCGATCTGTTTCTAGTTGGATAAAGTTGAGGTGGCGCATTGCCATGACATTCAGCTAAAGTGAAGACCTGCTCGACAGTATCGTTGGGTAGATACGGATAGGGAGTCGCCCATTGCTGACCCGCATTATAGGTGGTGTGGGGGCCGGTAGCTAGAAATTACCAGCTACCCGATTTATGCCATTATGGTCTGCTACAAAGCTTGTCAAAATTTAGACCTACTACAGGATTGGCATTTGATGAATGTAATTGTCGACTTTTAAATGACTCAATTAGTGGTGTTAAATCATCCTTCGATTCAATCCCAAGACAATATTTAAATCTATCAAAGAAGGCTTTAGATTCCGCTCTTGCAAATAGTTCATATGTATTTGAACCATAACTTCGATAAATAAGAGTTTCTGGCCACCATTCTTGCCCCCATTCCTGATCAGAAAGTGCTCTTATACTATCCGCAATAAATAACAAAAAATCTGCTTGCATTATGTAATCAAAAGTAATGCCAGTTCCTGTCGAAAACTCTTTTATCAGGTCTGCATGAACAGACTTCCTGTTAAGTTTTAGACGATTTTTTCTATGCTCAAAAGCTTCTAGATGATTACGGAATACACCAAATCCTCGCATTGTATTTCGGCCATAGTCTTCATCTTTGGATATGAAATATCTCTGCTGAAGCAAGATGGCCAACACGTCAAACTTTTGTTCTTTTACTAAAGCCGCCACGCAATACAAAAATAGCTCATGTACAATATATTTAAGATTATCCCAATCCCATAGGTGACACTGATTTACATTTTCTGGCCTGCCCATCTTTGGTATTAGTTGCTCAAAAAAATGGTGAATATCCTCTCCTATATTTTCTGTATCACCATAGTTTGCTACCGTTAGGAAGACTTCGATGGCTTCGTTTCTATAAGGAATAAATGACTGGATCGATTCAATCACAGCGTCATCAAATTCTCGATGACCACCACTCGGCTCTAATCGAAATCTTTCAAAATTATCTTGAAATGTCTGAAAGTACTCTTTTAATGCTCCGTGCGCATGCGGCTTGGAGTTTCGGTATGCCTCGATACATCTTCGGCTGATTGCAGATGTTCCCAGACTTTTTGCTGGTTCTTCAGAAAGAAATGAAGGAATTTTTCCAAGGCCCGGTTTTATATTAACTGGCTTATTAAAAATCCAGCGTAATAGTTGTTCGAAATTTTTAGCATATAGTTCATCATATGACAAATCTATATATATTCGAGACTTGTAGTAAGTGGGGAGGTGTGCGCTACCATCGGCATCTTTTTCAGCAATTACTGCTACAAACTTATCCTGATCGACACTTGAATATATTTCAGATGAAATTATTTGGGTTTCAGTCCCAACACCACCGCTTCGCTTATCGGCCTTATTCGCATAGGACTCGTCACAAACAATTATCACCTTCTTTACTGAAGAATCTGTAACCATTCTCTCCATGAATGCATTAGAGTCATGCCCTTCCTTTAAGTCCCATTTATCTAAAATTATATCTACTCCAGATTCCCTAAGCTCAGTTGATAGATTTAAAACCCATTCCTCGTGCTCGGGAGTGGACCAGCTATAAGAAACAAATACTTTTGGTGATTCCATTTAAATTTTCCATCTAGTACTTAGGACATAACATTGCCAACACGGACCTCCAAAAGCCGCAGGCTTTTGGAGGCCCGGCCCCAGCTTTACAGAGGCATAGTGCTTGGTTTTGTTATGAGTTTCGGTACTCACCTATTACCTCGATTTTCCCAACAATGTTTTTATTAAGATCTTCCAGATCTTCAGCGGGTACCCACCATTCAGTATGTGATTTAGCACCGACGCATTTTATGGGGTATTTGTCCATGAAGGACTTAACCACCTCAAATTTTGTTACGTAGCCCGCATCGAAATCGGTGATATTCCACTGTGTTAAGGCAATTGCATACTCTTCGTTTGTAACCGGATAAAAAATAGGTTGTTCTGGCAAACGAGGTGGCCATTTCTTATAGCCTGAGTCCTTAACTATTTCTAACTCTTTTTCTCCGGTTGGCCTATAGCAAGTGACTGTTTCCATGCTCTAAATCTTAGTATTCATAAAGGTGTATCCAAAAGAAGCCGTATTATATCACCAGTCAATATATTCAAAGATTAGAAAAATCCTCTAGTCTGTATATTGCTGCTTTTGATCACAGACGTAAACTATTCAAAATCAACAAGTTAATGATCCTTTTAATGTAGATATCTGCTGCAGCTCTTGATCTTCGATATTGGTTGCGGAAGAAAACAACAAAGTGTATATAAAATCAGCAAGTAGAAACCGCTAGGGATGACTATAGCTTCTGGGTTCCAAACTGAAAAGTAGTGAAGAGTACCAACCTTAACAACTATTTTTAGGTACAACAAAATTATCAAGGCGTGAGCAACCAAAAATATAGGCACAAAAATAATCTTATTGGATTTTATTCAGTTTGTTTTAGTGTCAAAGCTGCGTAAAATCGGTGGATATTTATCGGAATTTGGGTCGTCATTGAGTAGCCTTTTGAAGGCCGATGACCAAAGAGATTCGAGAGAATCAAGAAATTTCTAAAACCATTCCCTCAAAGGAGAACGGTAGCGTGACGTAAGAGTAAGTAAAAGGCGCTGACCCAAGGTGCGCTAACACCTGGGGCCAGCTAACCAAATTGATATCATCACTATCAAAATGGCTATATGGATCATACGCTAGAAACCCGTTCGTCTTCAATAAAGTGGAGTCCATTCAGTAGTTTGGGGCGTGTCCCTTGGCTCTGGAAGCGTTGCGTCTGCCTTTTCTACTTCTATGCCTACCGTTCCCGCGCCCCACCTGATACTTCTTTAAAAGGTTACTTTCAAATCCTTCCATTAAGGGAGGTCTACGCATGGTTTGAGTATTCATAGGAAGCAATTATGTTGATCTTAAAGCGCCGGACGGGTGAAAACTTACGGATTGGAGCGAACGTCTCAATTATGGTATTGGAAGTTAAGGGTAATCAGGTAAAGATAGGCATACGTGCTCCCAAATCTCTACCCGTTCACCGTGAGGAAATCTATAGACGTGTCCAAAAGGAGAGGGTGCTGGGGGATGGAGGTGGTGGAGATTACGGAGTGCCCTAAGCAAGGGCGTGCGTTGCGTGTTCAGTCTGCCGGGCGATAGGGTTAAAGTCTTGCTGGAGGCGCGCTAGCGCGTTCTGAGGAGGCTACGCTTTTTTTGGCCGGAGCGTACTTGAGCGACTTGTTATAAGTACGGTCTGAGATGAGTTTCCCTACCTGTATATAGTTGTTTCCCATCTCGCGCAAAGCGCCTTAATTAGGCCATGTGTTTCAGCGGAAATTTGATCAGAGAAAATGATTGTGAGCACTGTACCCCTACCTTTTACATCCTCGTAACCTGGCATGTTATAGATGCATCGAAAAAAGAGGTCTTCATCCTCCTGGCTATAAAATCGTGGGCCTTCCAGCTGAATCGAGTTCATAAATTAATACTTATTACACCTTTAGTTTGGGTGCACGTCTAGCACATCCCAAACCTAAACTGATTATACGTTACGATGCCCATGGTAGAACTATTTCACCTTCTTTGTAGTCATCAAGGCACATTAGGTTCCTAGTCCTTAATACAATGCCTTGTAATGAGCTTTTGAACGCATCTGGATTACTTAGGAGGAATACAAACTCACCAGCCCTGCGCTGAACAGCATCTTCCCAAGTGCGATCATACTTGGAGTCGCATATGTTTTGAAAGTAACACTTAGCCTCATCTAGATTACCTGAAAGGGCTTTAAATAAACCGCAATAATAATCATCCCATATAGAGCGACGTTCATCTCTGGAATACCATGAAATAAACTCTTCTACAGATTTATATTTCTCTAAAAGGTGTGAGGCTAAGGTTGCTGCCTCTATAGTTATCTTATCGACTTTATGTTCAAAATCAGAATCATCTTCTGCGTTAGCAAAACCGGGAAGTCTATTAGGTATATGAAAAGCCCAGCCGGCCGACTCATAGAAAAAATGACTAACAGACACATTTACATAAGTGCCTCTTGTGTGAGAGCTGGGTTGAAATTCAACTACTACAGACCACCAGCCGTTGTCTTTATACCAGATTCGAGATTTACCGGATTGTACAAATCCTAACGGCTTAAGGTTTTCTCTAGCTTTTTGCGTAATTAGTTTATTGTGATTCATATTCTTTTACATATAACATTGAGCACATACTCAGGTTCTGGAGTTGTTGGAAAATCGAAAGGCGCTAGGGTAAGAAGGGGTTGCTTGATTTATATCAAAAAAAGGGGGCAGAGCCCCCTTTTTTTAATCAAAACCACTCTTTAATCGAGCGGATTACCAGAAGCCTTAAAGGCTACTGATTTCCTCAAGCTGCTGTTGCAGACGCTCGTGAGCACCTTTCATTTCTGCGAGCTTATCCTTCTCCTTGGCAACAACGGCTTCGGGGGCTTTGTCTACAAACTTGGGATTGTTGAGTTTGCCCTCAACTCGTGCGAGTTCTTTGGAAAGTTTATCAATCTCTTTTTGTAGACGGGCGCTCTCGGCTTTAACGTCGATCAGGCCGGCCATGGGTACCAGCAATTCCATATCGCCTACCAGGGCAGTGGCGGAGGCTGGTGCAGCTTCTCCACTTTCCAGCCAGGTGATTTCTTCGAGGCTGGCCAGTTTGATCAGCAGGCTGCGGGCTTGCTCCAGCAGTTCTTTGTCTCGGCTGGAACCGCCGCGCAGGATCAGTGGGATTTTCTTCGCTGGGGAAATATTCATTTCACCGCGAATATTGCGCACGCCTTCAATAACCTGCTTCAACCAGGCAACAGCCGCTTCCGCTTCTTCGTCGATCTTGCTGTTATCGGCCTCTGGATACTGCTGCAGCATAATGGTGTCACCGTTGGAGCCGGCGAGGGTTTTTACACGCTGCCAGATTTCTTCGGTGATAAACGGCATCAGCGGGTGGGCCAGACGCAAAATGGTTTCGAGTACGCGGATCAGGGTACGGCGGGTGCCTTTCTTCACTGCGTCGGAGGCGTTGTCATCCCACAGTACCGGTTTGGACAGTTCCAGGTACCAGCTGCAGTACTCACTCCAGATAAAGTCGTACAGGGCCTGGGAGGCGAGGTCGAAGCGGTAGGTATCCATCGCTTCGCGTACGGTAATCTCGGTGCGCTGCAGTTGGGAAATAATCCAGCGGTCGGCGATGGTCAATTCATAGTCGCTGCTGTTGTCCTGGCCACAGTCCTGCCCTTCGCAGTTTTGCAGTACGTAGCGGGAGGCATTCCAGATCTTGTTACAGAAATTACGGAAGCCTTCGATACGGCCCACATCAAACTTGATGTCGCGGCCGGTGGATGCCAGTGAGTAGTAGGTGTAGCGCAGGGCATCGGTACCAAAAGCAGAGAAGCCTTCGGGGAAGTCCTTACGAGTTTGCTTTTCAATCTTTTCGCGCAGGTGCGGCACCATCATGCCGGAGGTGCGCTTGGCTACCAGGCTCTCCAGGTCGATACCGTCGATCAAATCGATAGGATCGATCACGTTGCCCTTGGATTTGGACATCTTCTGGCCGTGGTTGTCGCGCACCAGGCCGTGTACGTACACGGTGTTAAACGGTACTTCCTTCTTGAAGTAGAGGGTCAGCATCATCATGCGTGCAACCCAGAAGAAAATAATATCGAAGCCAGTGACCAGTACGGAGCTGGGGTGGAAGGCTTTCAGTTCTTCGGTATCTTCTGGCCAGCCCAGGGTGCCGAAGGTCCACAGGCCGGAGGAGAACCAAGTGTCGAGTACGTCGTCGTCCTGGCGCAGGCTGATGTCGGCACCCAGGTTGTGCTTCTCGCGCACTTCCTCTTCGCTGCGGCCAACATAGACATTGCCTTCGTTGTCGTACCAGGCGGGGATGCGGTGGCCCCACCACAGCTGGCGGGAAATACACCAGTCCTGGATATCGCGCATCCAGGAGAAGTACATGTTTTCGTAGTTTTTCGGCACGAACTCAACGCGGCCATCTTCAACGGCGGCGATGGCTTCATCGGCCAGGGGTTGGGTTTTTACATACCATTGATCCGTGAGCCAGGGCTCGATGACGGCGCCGGAGCGGTCTCCGTGAGGTACCTTGAGGGTGTGAGGCTCTACTTTTTCCAGCAGGCCGAGGGCGTCCAGGTCATCGACAATCTGGGTGCGCGCGGCAAAGCGCTCCATGCCCCGGTATTTTTCCGGCACGGCGTCGTTCAGGTGGGCGTCGGCATCGAGGATGTTGATCATCTCGAGGTTGTGGCGCTGGCCCATTTCATAGTCGTTGAAGTCGTGGGCCGGGGTGATTTTCACACAGCCGGTGCCGAATTCACGATCGACGTATTCGTCGGCAATAATCGGAATTTCGCGATCCGCCAGGGGCAACTTGATGGTCTTGCCAATCAGGTGCTGGTAGCGCTCGTCTTCCGGGTGTACGGCTACGGCGGTATCGCCGAGCATGGTTTCCGGGCGGGTAGTGGCAACCACCAAGTGGCCGGAGCCGTCGGAGAGCGGGTAGCGGAAGTGCCACAGGTGGCCCTGCTTCTCTTCGTTTAATACTTCGAGGTCTGAGATTGCCGTGTGGAATTTCGGGTCCCAGTTCACCAGGCGCTTGCCGCGATAAATCAGGCCGTCTTCATAGAGTTTGATAAAGACTTCCTGCACCGCTTTGTAGAAGCCGTCGTCCATGGTGAAGCGTTCGCGGGACCAGTCGGGGCTGGCGCCCAGGCGGCGCAGCTGGCGGGTAATGGTGCCGCCGGACTCTTCCTTCCACTCCCAGACCTTCTCAATAAACTTGTCGCGGCCCAGGTCGTGGCGGGATACGCCTTCGGCGCCCAGCAGGCGCTCTACCACCATCTGGGTGGCGATACCGGCATGGTCGGTGCCCACTTGCCACAGGGTGTTGTCTCCCTGCATGCGGTGGTAGCGAATCAGGGCGTCCATGATGGACTCCTGGAAACCGTGGCCCATATGCAGGCTGCCGGTGACGTTCGGCGGCGGGATCATAATGCTGTAGGGCTTGGCCTCAGTATCCCCGGAAGGCTTGAAGTAGCCGTTCTCCTCCCAGGTTTTGTACCACTGCTGTTCGATGGCGTTGGGCTGGTATGTTTTGTCCATGCGGGCGGGAAACCTTGTGTTTAACTGACTGCGTGCACAGCGTTTTGGCTCAGGATAGTCTGGTGCTTGCTCGGGCTGCGCGGAAAAGGCGGCAATTATACCGCCGGGGGTAGGGTGGGCAAAAGGCAGCTTTGGGGCTAAATCGCACTCAGTCCCAGATCTCTAGCTCGTCGACCACTTTTTCTATCTGGGCACGCAGCTGTTTTTCCAGTTGAGGAAGCTGTTGGGCTACCAATTCTTCAATCAGGTCGTTGCGCTGGCGCTCTTTCTCTGAGGGCTCCAATTTTTCTACTGGCCCCTCCTTTTCTGCAATCGCCTGGGCCATTACCAATGCCTGGGTACGGGTACCCGCGCTGGCGGTTTCTATGGTCTCGGGTTTGGTTTGGGGCTGCCTTTCATGGGATGGAATACGCCCCCCGGTAAGCCGCGAGCGAATATGGGCTGGCAAGAAGGGGTTGTCGGGTGCCGGTACGGGAGCCTCAGTTGCTGTTTCTGTTGCGGTTGTGCGATCCGTGTCAGTCCCCTCACTATTCGATTGAGCGTTATTGCCAGACTGCTCATCATCGTCATGGACTGACGCTTCCTGAGAAGTCTGTACTTGGGGTTCTGCCGTTGTTTTGTCGGGCAGGTTTTGTAAGGGGCGCAGTAGGGCTAGATCTGATTCGGCCAACTGCACTTTATGTTCTTCGCCCAGTGTCTCCTCGATTGGGGAAAACAATATGGGCAGGTCCTCCTGCTGAAGTAGTTCCTCTTCTAAGGAGTCATCCATTGGAGAGTGGGGCGGAGCTTCTGGCTCGGTGGATAACAATGGAGGCTCTGTAGGAGGCGCAGCGGTTAGGGTTTTTGGCTCATCCTTCCCCGTTGCTTGGCCCGCTACTTGGTTGAGCAGTGGGATTTCATCGAGATCGTCACTGTTGAGTAGGTCGTGCAGTGAGTTCAGCTCATCGAGCAGCTCGCTGGAAGGTTTGCGTGGTTGTCCGCGCTGCTTGTGCTTGTTCTTTCGACCGGACATGGCGGTAGTTAGTGATTACATGCTCTGGTTGATCTTATGGGATTGTAACGGATATCCGCGATCGCGGAAGTGACCAAATCGCGATCGTGAGCGTTGCAGGGCATTGGCCTCTTGAACGACGATCTCGGCGAGACGTTCGAAGCGGCTGAACCAGTTGGGGACTTTGCTGCACAGGTTGATCAGTAGGCCGTGGTGTGCCTGCGGATCTTCACCGCAGTTGATTTCGATGGCTGCCTGCTCGCCATTCGCCTGGTTGGCATGGGGCAGGAAACTGTCTTCACGGAAGGTCCACAACAGCTGGTTGAGTTGCTCGGCACGTTCCTGATTATCCACGGCAAGCAGAACCCGAAGACCGTTGCGATAGGCCTTTTCCGCCAGGCGACAGGCGAAGATATCCGCTTGCTGGGGCTGATCGGAGGAGAGGATGTAAAAGTCGATACGGGTCATGCTGGCTTATATTTGTACAGAGACGACAACGGCCCGCGAGGGGCCGTTACGACAGCCGCTCGGGGGCGGCTATTGTGCGCTTTTGCCAGTTATTTTCCCAGCAGGTATTCCACCAGAAGCGGTACCGGACGTCCGGTGGCCCCTTTGGCGGCACCGGATTTCCACGCGCTACCGGCGATATCCATGTGTGCCCAAGTGTACTCTTCGGCAAAGCGGGACAAGAAACAGGCGGCGGTTACAGAGCCGGCATCGCGGCCGCCGATGTTTTGCATATCGGCAAAGTTGGAGTCCAGGGCGGGCTGGTACTCATCCCAAAGAGGCATTTGCCAGGCGCGGTCGCCACTGGTTTCGCCGGCCTTGAGCAGGTCTTGGGCGAGTTCTTCGTTATTGGCATAGAGGCCAGTGGCGTGGTGGCCGAGAGCGATTACACAGGCACCGGTGAGAGTGGCGATATCGATGACCGCGCGCGGCTTGTACTTGCTGGCATAGGTGAGTGCGTCGCAAAGTACCAGGCGGCCTTCGGCGTCGGTGTTCAGAATCTCGATAGTCTTTCCGGACATGGAGGTGACGATATCACCGGGCTTGCTGGCGCGGCCGCTGGGCATATTTTCTGCGGCGGCGACCAGGCCCACCACATTGATAGATGGTTGCAGCTCCACCAGGGCGTTCATCACACCGAAAACACTGGCCGCACCGCCCATATCGTATTTCATTTCATCCATAGCCTGGCCGGGCTTGATGCTGATACCACCGCTATCGAAGGTAATACCTTTGCCCACCAGCACAATGGGTTTTTCGCTGGTTTTACCACCCTTGTAGTTCATGGCGATCAGGGCGGGGGGCTGGTCACTGCCTTTTGCTACGCTGAGAAGTGCGCCCATACCAAGAGCCTTCATTTTTTTCTCGTCGAGCACAGTTGTGGAGAGCTTTGTGTGTTTTTTGGCCAGTGTGCGGGCTTGAGCTGCCAGATAGTTGGGTGTACAGATATTGCCAGGCAGATCACCCAGTTCCCGTGCTACATTGCTTCCCAGTGCTTGGCCGGCACCAATCTCCATCCCTTTTTGGATGGTTTTTAGCTGCTTGCGATCAATAGCATGCAGGGTGAACTTGGTGAGAGGGTAGGGTTTGGCATCAGTGAGGCACTGGGTGAAGCGGTAGGTGGCCAGACCTGTGGCCAGCGCAATCTGCTGGGCTTGCCAGGATTTATCAGCCCCTTTTACTTCGAGCTCGCACAGGTAGCTGGTAGCGTCTTTGAACTTTTTCACCACTGCGGCACTGGCGCTGGCCAGTTTGCGGAACTCTGCCTGGCTGATGTCTCCCTTGCCGGTGCGAACGACCAGCACTCGCTCACTGGGTCCGTCCAGCAGGTCGATTAACTGGGTGCTGCCGGGTTTTACGCCCAGATCACCACGCTTGAGAATTTTGCCAATGGTTCCTTTTGCGAGTTGATCGAGGTTTTTACCGCTGGGGCTTAAGCCATTTTTAGCATCAGCTGAAATAACGGAACAGGCTGCGCGCTGTTTGGAGATATCCGAGACCTTTGCGGAGAACTGCATTTTTCGCTTTCCTTAAAATCTGACAATAGATTGCATAGCTCTGAACCGAGACATAGCAAGAATTTTTAGTGATAATGCGTCGCACAAGTTTAACCTGCTCGTCTATGGATTGCTGTACCTAGTGGGCAACTTGTTCGACTGAAGTCCAATTCATCACACCGCTGTCACCAAGGAATTCGTTCGCCCTGTGATTATTTTCCGCTATCTCTGCCGCGAGCTGCTGTTTGCCACGCTGGCGGTCAGCGCAGTTTTGCTATTAATGGTGATGAGTGGCCGATTTGTGAAATACCTTGCGGAAGCCGCCGCAGGGGACCTTTCGGCTAATATCCTTTTCTCCTTAATGGCCTACCGCTTACCGGGATTCCTGGAATTGATATTGCCATTAGGGTTATTCGTCGGGATTCTTTTGGCCTATGGGCGCCTCTATATAGAGAGCGAAATGACAGTGCTGCACGCCTGTGGTTTCAGCGAATGGCGTTTGCTGTTTTACACCCTGGCACCGGCTCTGGCAGTGGCTTTGTTTGTGGCTTCAATGAGTTTGTACCTCACCCCCGCTGGTGCCGAGCGTTCCAACCTGATGCTCAACGCGGAAAAATCCCGCAATGAGTTTGATCACCTGATACCGAAGAAATTTATTTCCACCAGTGGTGGCCAGGCAGTGTATTACGCAGAGGCCCTGAGTGAGGATAAGTCCACCATGCTGGGAGTGTTCCTCGCCGAGTTGAGGGCCACAGAAGCAGAAACAGAAGCGAACCATCAGGTGGTTATTCGTGCCAAAGAAGGGGTCCAGCAAATCGACCCCGAGACAGGGCTGCGCTACCTGGTACTGCGCGATGGCTACCGTTATGAGGGAGTACCAGGACAGCGGGAATACCGGCAGATGGAGTTCTCCAGCTATGAAGTGCTGATGGAGGCGCCACGATTGCGCAGCCGTTGGCGCGACCAGATTGAGTCCGCTCCCACTATGCAGCTGATTGGCAGTGATAATCCCAGGGAGACAGCCTACCTCTACTGGCGGCTGAGTTTGCCGGTATTGGTGCTGGTGGTTGCTGTGCTGGCAGTACCACTATCGCGCACCAATCCCCGCCAGGGACGCTTTATCAAGATGTTCCCCGCGATACTTTTGTATCTTATTTATCTGCTAATCCTCCAGGGGGTTCGCGGGGCTGTTGAGGATGGTAAGTTTGCCAACCCTGCGGTGATCTGGTTGGTCCACCCTCCTTTCCTACTAATTGGGTTATTGCTTCTGGCGGCGAGGAATTGGCGTCCTAAACCCAGACTATTGCCGGAAGGTGTTAAGGAGTCGGCCGATGTATAAGCTGGATATGTATATTGGTCGTACCATTGCCCTAGCGGTTTTCGTGGTGCTGCTGATTATTCTGGGCCTGGATATTATCTCTGCGATTGTCGACCAGCTAGGGGACTTCAAGCGCGATTACGGCTTTAGCCAGGCATTACAATATGTCCTGTGGAGATTGCCTGGGCGTATCTACGAGCAGTTGGGCTTTTCCGCCCTCGTGGGATGTATGGTGGGGCTGGGAACACTGGCAGGCACCAGTGAACTGACCGTTATGCGTGCGGCTGGTGTCTCTATCGGCCGTATTGCCTGGGCGGTAATGAAACCAATCATTCTGTTGATTTTTATCGGTTTGGCCCTGGCGGAGTTTGTGATTCCCAAGACCAATGTAATCGCCGAGAACAACAAAGCACGCGCCCTGGGTGAGCTCGAAGCGAGTGGCCTCGAAAGTGGTATGTGGTTAAAAGACAGTGGCGAATTTGTGCACTTTAATGCTGCCTTGCCAGATGGTGAACTCTATGGCGTAACCCGTTACCACTTTGCGGATAACCGGGAGCTGCAATGGGTGGAGTTCTCTGAACGGGGGCAGTTTCAGAATGAGCAGTGGCTGCTTAAGAATAGTCGCAGCACCCAGTTCCTGGGGGAAGATACGCAGAGTAAAGACCTGCCAACCAATGTATGGAAAGCGGAGGTCTCGCCGGAGTTGTTTGCCCTGATCGTGCCGCTGCCCTCGGATCTTTCCCCGCGCAACCTTTGGGATTACGGTACTTACCTGGATCGTAAGGGGGAAGATTCCGGGCGCTACTGGCTGGAGTTTTGGAAGAAAATTTTGCAACCACTGACCATTGCCAGTTTGGTTATGGTGGCAATTTCTTTCATCTTTGGCCCACTGCGTGAAGTAACCACCGGGTTGAGAGTGTTTACCGGGATTATGGTGGGGATCATCTTCCAAACTGTACAGGGGATACTCGGCCCCTCTTCACTGGTTTTTGGTTTTCCACCACTGCTGGCTGTACTGCTGCCGGTTCTTCTTTGTTTTGGCGCGGGCTGGCTATTACTCAAGCGGGCCCGATAGGGCCCCTTGAGCTTAATTTGTTGGCAGTTACCCTTTTTTCTTCTTTTTGGGCAAAAGGCGCACTTGAGACTCTGATATCAAGTCGTGCCAAGTAGCCTTGTCGGAGCGGGCCCAGGCGGAAAAGTAGCCGAGGCCCAGGCAGGCGATAGAGAGAGGGGCGACAATGGCTCGCAGGATACATTGGCGCCAAGTAAGCTGTACGCCATCTGGATTCGCCACGATCAAGCGCCACGCGCGCATTCCCACAGTTTGTCCGGCTACCCGCCAGGACCAGAAGAAGTAGCCGGCGATCACCGCTAGAGCGCCCAGTTGATAAATTGGTCCGCCGACACATGGGCTGTAATCCATAGCTTCTGGCTGGCAGCTTAACCCACCAAATACCGAGGCCACTGGCAGGGCTATAAAGCCGTATACCATCATCAGTCCCATCAGGATTAGCAGGTCGTACATCAGGGCCGCCAAGCGCCGGCCGACGCTGGCGATTGGAAGTTCGGGAAATGAAGAAGGGGTACTTGAGCTGCTCACGGCTATCTCCGCCAAAATCGATTGGCGGAGATTCTAACAAAACTAGGGGAGGGCAAGGGCAAGTCGTCTGCCAGGTCTAAAATTCGTACTCGAAAGAAATCTTGAATTTGTCGTCAGAAAGGTTGATGCCATAATCTACCGAGTTACCTATCTTGCCCCGGTTGGTGGTGTAACGCAGAAGACTTTTCTGCACCGTGCTCTTGTTGCGCTGCTTGTAGGTATCTAAACCAATCTTAACAATTTTGAATAGTGCCTTACCGCCAGTGGTTGGTCGAAACTCACTGGGGTAGGTATGCATTTGTAGCCACTGGTAGTTGAGGCGTCGTTGCGTACTATTCATGGAATTACTGCGAAGATAATCTGCGGCTTGGAATAGTGCAGCATTGTCCATGGCGAAGGCACTGTCGGAGAAAAACAGGTTCACGGATTGTATATTTAGGGCTTGTTGAGAATCGGGGATAAAAAGTTCGTCCGCTGAGCAGATACAACAGGTGGGAAATAGCAGTAATCCAACTGTTTTGGGTAAGGATTTGCCCGGTCTGATTCTGAAACTGCAGAGTGCCATTCTATCTACCCCAGGTGTTGCATCTCATTTCGGAAGGCCGCAAGCGGTCGTTGAATTTATTATGGGATACCCACCTCGAAGCGTTTTCCCATAGAAAATAGGCGGCTTCTGCTACTTCACTTACTGGACAGTCGCAAATTGTCGGAAACATCCCTGAAAGCCGCATGGATTGGACCCTTTTCCATTTTTGTCCAAGCAGTCGTAGCTGTGATCAGGAGAGCGCCAATGTTTTTTTATTATTTTTTTGATATTGGTGCGCCATGATTGATGAAAAAACGGTCTTGCTTTGAGCGCCGTATTTGAGGGGAGCTTGTGGGTTTTCAGTAGACTTGAGCGCGAAAATGTCGCTAAAAGCGACTACGCTGATAACCGGGCATTCAAAAACTGGCGCCAGTAACTGCTTTAGGGGTTAAGGGCAAACTTGTCCTGCCAGGATTAATGAGGCAGGTTTTCCGGTGGTTGGGTTGAGGGGTTCTTGCAGGGTGGTGAGCATCAATCCATGTTCGATGAATAATTGGGTCCAGCTTGATAGTGTGCGGAAATACCAGGGCGCTGCCTCCTGAAAATCACCCTCTACACCTTGCCAGGAACCCGGTCGCCATCCATCCAGGTACTTTTCATCGCCACAGGAGAGTAGGGGATGTAAAGTTTGGAGGAGTAGATACCCTTGTGGGTTGAGCAGGGAGCAAGCCCTGTGAAAAATGGCATTGGTGGCCTCCTCCCCAATCAGAGAGAAGTTGCATACAATCAAATCAAATTTACGCTCAAATGCCTGCGGATCTAGCTCTTCATAACAAACGGTACGGAATTGTTGCCGTTCTTGCCCTCGGCGCTTGGCTTCATTAATTAACTCGTCCACGCCATCAATCCCCCAGACATCCATGCCCTCTGCTGCCAGGCGGCGGGAGAGCCATCCTTCACCACAGCCAATATCCAGCACATTGGAGGGATTATGCGCAAGGACAGCCTCAAAAATTGCCTGGTCGGTGATCTGCCTGCGGCTGGGTATTGCCCCCCGGTCTACCACCTTCACCCACTCGCCGGCATTTTTGTGCCAGCTGCGTAGGACTTTATTGTCACTAAATTCGCAATCCCTCATCTTTGCGTTCCTTCATCTCTGTAATTTTGACGAGGTTGAGTGTACCGTCGAGGAAAATCCAGCTGCAAAGGTGCTGAGGTCCCATGTCCACTCAAATGGTGTTTGATTATGTGATCGTAGGTGCCGGCTCTGCCGGCTGTGTATTGGCCAATCGGCTGAGTGCTGATGAGCAGCATCGTGTTTGCCTGCTCGAGGCAGGGCCTCCGGATCGCAGTCCGTTGATATCCATGCCCCTGGGTATCGGGATGTTGATGTCAGGCACAGACTATAACCTCCACCATTACACGGAACCACAGCAAAGCCTGAACAAGCGTCGATTGTTCTGGCCGAGAGGCCGTACCCTCGGTGGCAGTAGCGCGATTAATGCGATGGTTTATATCCGTGGTCAAAGTGAAGACTATGATGCCTGGGAAGCCGCAGGTAATGCAGGCTGGGGATGGCGTAGTCTATTGCCTTACTTTCTTCTGTCGGAGGGCAATGAGCGTGGCAGTGATGCGCACCATAGTGGCTATGGACCGCTCACGGTAAGTGATCTGAAGTGGAAAACTGAGTCTGGGCAGGCTTTCCTGCGCGCAGCTCAGTCTGCTGGACACCGGGCAAACAGTGATTTTAATGGCAGCCAGCAGAATGGAGTGGGCTTTTACCAGGTAACACAGCGCAGAGGTCGGCGGTGCTCTGCTGCTGCAGCCTATTTACATCCGATAAAAAAGCGTCCCAATTTACGAGTACTCACGCGTAGTCCAGTCGCTCGGCTGATATTGAGAGGTGACAGGGCTGTGGGGGTGGAATTGCTCAATGGTAAAAAAATATTGGCCAATAAGGAGGTATTGCTCTGCGCAGGCGCAATACAGACCCCGCACTTGCTATTGCTCTCAGGCATTGGCCCACAAGAGGAGCTGCGTAAGTTTGATATTCTGCCGCAGAACCACCTGCCAGGGGTGGGTAAAAACCTTCAGGACCACCTCGATATCTCTCAGGTGGTGGAGACCTCAGACCCAATCACTTTTTCGAATGACTTGTGGGCGAGAGTGAAGCACGCCATGCGTGCGCCTGAATGGTTCTTCCTGAATCGGGGCCCATTGACCAGTAATGTTGCCGAAGCGGGGGGATTCGCGAGTTCAACCTTGGCCAACGGCCGCCCGGACATACAATTCCACTTCACGGCAGTGCCATCCTTTGAACACGGTTTCAATAAACAGTCGGGGTATGGCTACACCTTACATGCATGTGCATTGCGCCCCAAAAGCCGTGGTGAAATAACTCTCAATACAGAGGATCCCAAGGCCCTGCCGAGTATCCAACCCAATTATCTTAGCGAGCCCGAAGATATGCAGGTGATGCTGGAGTCATTCGAAATGGCTCGGGACATCATTCACCAGGAAGATTTACAACGCTACCAGAAGCGCCTCTGGCTGCCGGAGCATAAGCTCAGCAGCAAGGCTTCCATCAAACACTATATTCGTCAGCATGCCGAGACAATTTATCACCCGGTGGGCACTTGTAAGATGGGCAATGATGATCTCGCAGTAGTCGATGCGGAGTTAAAAGTACATGGAGTAGATGGACTGAGGGTTGTGGACGCCTCCATAATGCCGGCCCTGGTCAGCGGTAATACCAATGCACCGGTGATCGCAATTGCGGAGAAGGCAGCGGATCTTATTTTACAGCGCACCCCTCCCTCAATGATGAAGAATACACAAGTTCAGGAAGTTGAATGATTTGGCAATGTCCCCTCTGCGCAACGCCATTGACGCTGGGTAAAGATACTTGGCACTGCAGTAACCGGCACAGTTTTGATCGCGCGCGGGAGGGTTACGTTAATTTGTTACCCGTCTATCGCAAGCGGCGCAAGGACCCGGGAGATTCCACAGAAATGCTGCATGCCCGTCGCCGCTTTCTCAAGGCGGGCTATTATCGCCCACTAGTGGACACGATTACCGCGCTGCTGCCCTACCAGTCTGGGCGCCGGCTTTTGGATATCGGTTGTGGCGAAGGTTACTATTTACGCCAGTTGGAGTCTGCCGGATGGCACGGCCATGCGTTGGCCGGGGTAGATATTTCCAAGTCAGGCGTCCGTATGGCGGCTAAAGCCGACAGTGGTGCTCAGTTTGTTGTATCCAGCAATACCAACCTGCCAGTGGCTTCAAATAGCGTGGATCACCTCTTACGTATTTTTGCGCCTGCACCGGATACTGAGATGCTTAGGGTAATAAAGGAGGGGGGGCATTTGCTGGATGTTTCTCCCGGTCCGGATCACTTGTGGAGTTTGAAGGGACACCTCTACCGGGAACCTCGTAAACACCCAGCCCCAAAGTTGATTGAGGGGCTGTATCCCGAGGTCGATTTACGCTGCTGTTTTCCTTTTGAATTGCGCGGGCACGAGGCGATTGCGGATTTTCTCGCGATGACGCCTTTTGCCTGGAAGGGCAATCGAGAGGCTCGCGCGGAGCTGGAGGGGCAGGAAAGCCTGGTTCTCGAGGCGGATTTTATTGTTCGTCGTTTCATCAAGAGAAAATAATCTAGTAGAAATGACAGCGAAATACTTTGTGTATGCGTTGGTACTCCCTGTAGTAGAGGTCTAAGAAAGAGTTATGGCGACACCTAAAGACTATGCGTTTATGCGCAGAGCCCTGGAATTAGCCGAGCTTGCCGCAGAGCGGGGAGAAGTACCGGTTGGGGCCGTATTGGTGCGGGAAGGTAAAATCATTGGCGAGGGCAGTAATCGCCCTATTGGCAACTGTGACCCCAGCGCTCATGCGGAAATTGTCGCATTGCGTCACGCGGCAGAGGCAGAGCAAAACTACCGCCTGCCAAATACCACGCTTTACGTCACTATCGAGCCCTGCACTATGTGTTTTGGAACCTTGATGCATGCGCGTGTTGGTCGTTTGGTTTTTGGTGCCAAAGAGCCACGTGCCGGCGTGGTGGAAAGCCAGCTGAAGCTTGGTGAAGCTGGTTTCTTCAATCACAAAATTTCTGTGGAGTCTGGTGTGATGGCTGAAGAGGCCGGGAGGCTGGTGCGCGAGTTTTTCCATGATCGACGCTGAATTGGCTTTTGCCTTTGCGGTGAACAGCATCATTGTTGCTATTGTGGTGCTGATTCATCATGAAGTCCTCAATGCTTTGGTACACCTGGGGCGCTGGCTACCGGTGCGGCACAACTTTGCCATAGTGCTGGGGGTGTTTGGTGCCCTTTTGGCTCATGTAGCGGAAATCTGGCTCTTCGCCTATGGCTATTACTTTATGGTGAATTCGCCTTACTTCGGCACACTAGAAGGTAATTTCAACGGTAGCCTGCTTGATTGTGCGTATTTCTCATTTACCACTTATACCTCCCTTGGCTTTGGCGATATTGAGCCTTTGGGGCATCTACGCTTCACTGCTGGCTTAGAGGCTTTAACGGGGTTGGTCATGATTACCTGGACGGCCTCTTTCATGTTTTTAAAAATGCAGCGCTATTGGGATATCTAGGGAGCCACTGAATAATTCCATAAGATCTATGCGGGCCTTGTGGAGTGTTCACACTATGCGTTGTGCTCTCTTGAAAGGTCTTAGATATTTGTGCAAAGCCACTTTTTGATAGAGAACGGCTCTGAAACCCAGAGGCATCACGGAATTATTCAGAGGCGCCCTGGTTATCTCTTGAATTAGAGTTTCATTCGGGCAGTGCGCCCTGGGCGTTTCTTTGGTTTCTCTGCTGGGTAAAAATCGCCTTTAAAACGATATAGGTAGCTATGTCTTTCAATACTGCGCCACAACTTGCCAAAAGGGTGTAGCCAATAAAGCCAACGGGCCACCTTGGCCTTGTGGACGTTAGATTTTTCGATACTGGAAATGTGTTCGGTTTCCCATAGTAGATGGGGCTCGATACCATAAAGCTTCAGATCAAACTGCCAAAAGTGATCAAAGACCTTATCGATAGGCTCGAAAATCCGCCTGGCATACCTCAGAACCTTTTCCATTCCACAGCGATTGATCAAATAACCCTGGGCCCCGCACCAACCCCGCTCTGGGCGAACTAGCTTATGCACGCCATCATTGAGGGATCTGATGATCTTGCGTTTGCGTACTTTCAGCCCCATCAAACGGATCATTTCCACTTCTGGGGGCAATCGCTCCAGCTCCGCCAATACTCTGGCAAAGTCACCTTCCACCTGAACGTCATCCTCGAGGATACATACCCTTTGTAGACCAGCCTGATAAGCCTGACGAATAGCGCGAAGGTGAGCCAGATAACAACCAATCTCAGAACTTTTCAGCTCACACAAGTGACGCCAACGCGTGATGGCGTTACAGAGAACCTCATCGTCCTCAAGCTTGGGTATACCATTGCGCCCTTCAACGCCAGCGACTTGGCTGGCACGAAGGCGCTGAGATTTCAGGGTTCCCAGTAACCGATTTACAGTTTCGCCCTCTGGATACATTGTGATTACCCAGCAGGGCGTGTGGGCAATAAACAAAGGGGTTTTTTGCTGCCGCCGGTTGAGTGCCGGCCGAGTGCGCAAAGGAATTTGTGGGGCAAAGCGGTGGCGAGAGCGCAGGGGCAAACGTTCGGCTTTTGCAGCCGCTAATGACCAACTGGGTACAGAGTGATTCCTGCGGCGTTTTTCTAGTGCCACAATTTCTGATTTCTCTGTGAACGGATAAAACCACCGATAGGAAACTGCAGTCTGGCTAGTGAGATATAGGATTCGAACATATTTCTACCCCATCATCAGGAGGGCTAAACTGGGTCAATAGGGGAGCGGACGCATAATTTCATCTATTTTTACCTAACCCCCAGCGTCTTGAACGCTATCCTCCTAGATCATCGCCATCCAAAATTTTGCCTTGGCTAATCTTAATGTCCGACTATCCAGTCGGTATAGGCTTTTAGGAAATGGTCAGTACTTCTGGGCGATAGAGCTTTTAGTTGCCACTGAATAACTGTGGGAATTGGGGAGTAAAAAGATTGCGAGGTTGAGCCGACTTTTGGGCTGTAAACGTTTGTGTTCGCATTTCTTATACCTAGGCAGGTATTCTGTACTGCAAGAGCGCTAGTTTGAATGAAATAAGAGAATTTACTCTGGAAGCATCAGGTTATTTCCTGATAGCGACATTTCGATTTTTTTGTATTTCCGAGCCTGATTTATTGGACATTCTATGAAGTTGAATTTTATTAAGATGGCACTCATTCTGGGCTTATTGAGCTGTGTTGGGCCTGTTGCTATTGATATGTATCTGCCGGCCCTACCGGATATCGCCCAGGATTTGGGAGCCCCTATAGAGGCTGCTCAATACACCCTGATATCTTACTTTATTGCTTTTGGGGTATGCCAACTATTTTATGGCCCCGCTTCGGACATGTTTGGTAGAAAGCCACCGCTGTATTTTGGATTGGCTCTTTTTACCTTGGCTTCTATCGGTTGTGCTCTGGCGCCCTCAATAGAGGCGCTGATCGCTCTAAGGTTTTTACAGGGCGTTGGTGCCGCTTCGGTGATGTCGATCCCCAGGGCTGTGATTCGAGATTATTACACTGGTACCCAGGCCACTCGCTTAATGACTACGGTGATGTTGGTGATTTCTATATCGCCGATGCTCGCCCCGCTGATAGGCAGTACCTTGATAGTCCCTTTTGGGTGGCGCAGTGTATTTTTACTGATTGCTTTGCTGACCCTGGCCAGCTTATTGCTGGCAGTAACCAGCTTGCCGGAGACCTTACATCATCATCACCGTGTACCATTTCGTTTAAATGCCATGCTTGGCGCTTTCTCGACATTGCTGCGCGACCCTGTATATGTGGGTCTGACTAGCATCGGTGGTTTGGGTATCGCCAGCTTTTTTTCTTTCCTTGCCACGGCCTCTTTCCTGTACACCGATTTTTATGGGCTGACACCAACGGAGTTCAGCCTTGCTTTTGCCTTAAATGCGCTGGGCTTCTTTATCTCTAGTCAGTTTGCTGCAAACCTGGGGGCCCGTTTTGGTTCAGTGGTGGTGGTGAAGTGGGCTACTGCTGGTTTTGCCATCAGCTCTCTGGTGATGTGTATGGTTGTGTTTTGGGGTAATGATCAATTTTTATTACTGGTGGCAATGTTGTTGACCTGTAATATATTCCTTGGGCTGGTTATTCCCACTTCCATGGTGTTATCTCTTGAAGAACATGGCCCCATTGCTGGTACTGCCGCAGCCCTGGGTGGCGCTTTACAAATGTTGCTCGGAGCATTGGCTATTGTTTTAACCAGTCTGGTTTTTGATGGCACGCCTTTGCCGTTAACGGCAGCTATTGCTGTTTGTGGTGTCAGTTCGTTGATTATTTCACGTCTAACTTTGCGGGGAATAGCGCATTTGGTGGTGCCATACTAGAGTTTAAATTTAGCTTGGGCTTACATTTCCTTAGGAGTTGGCCCCTTTGTCCATAAAGTTCGGGAATCTCTTTGTAAGTGAGTTCCCCAAATATAAGGAAGGAGGTCGGCAAGATGGATAATATTCTGGTTTATTCCGATAGTGTTTCCTGGGGCATCATTCCGGATACGCGACAGCGCATGACATTTGCCCAGCGTTGGCCTGGAGTTATGGAGTTCCACTTAAACGAAAATAAGCATAATGTACGAGTGATTGAAAATTGTCTGAATGGTCGCAAGACCGTTTGGGACGATCCATTTCGTGAGGGCCGGCGGGGTGTTGAGGGATTGGCACAGGTGATTGAAATGCACTCCCCATTGCATTGTGTAATCCTAATGTTGGGCACCAATGATTTCCAGGATACTCACGATAATAAAGCCAGTATGTCTGCCCAGGGGGTGGCTAAGCTAGTCTCCGTAATTCGCAGTGCACCTATCGAGCCGGGTATGCCAGTACCTAAGGTTCTAATTGTTGCTCCCTTAACGATCAACAATCCTTGCGGTATTATTGGCTATAAATTTGCTGGTGCGAAAAAACGCTGCGAAGGTTTCCCGCAGGAGCTGGAAAAAGTCTCTAACGATCTGGGTACCTTATTTCTGGATGCAAATAGGTGGGTCAAAGTCAGTGAACGGGATGGTATTCATTTAGACGAGGATCAACACTCGGTTCTAGGCAAGGTGATTGCCGATTTCCTCTCAGACAATAAAGTCTTGCACTAGCAATACAAACTGCTAGCGATCAACCAATTGTTGACTATGGCACCGGAAGTACCGGTGCCGGTTCACTGTAGAATCAGTTGTAGGCACCGCTACTATAAATCAGTTCGTAACTGTGGCTGTATATTTCCAGAATATTGCCAAACGGATCTTCCATATAAATCATGCGATATGGCTTTTCTCCTGGATAGTAATATCTGGGTTTTGGCATACGCTTTTTACCACCAGCTGCGACAATTTTCTCTGCCAGTTCTTCCAGGTTCGGGTCCTGAACACAGAAGTGGAATACGCCGGTTTTCCAGTATTCGAAATTATCCTTGGGGTTTTCCTGGTTGGGAAACTGGAATAGCTCCACACCGATACGATCGCCGGTGGAAAGGTGAGCGATGCGGAAACTACCCCACTTGGCTCCAAAGACATCGGTACACATCTCACCAATGGCGCTGTGATCTTCACTGATTTCCGTTGGTGGCATAATCAGGTACCAGCCCATGACCTCTGTGTAGAACTTAACGGCAGCTTCCAAATCTGGCACTGAAATACCGATATGAGAAAAGTTTCTCGGATAAACACTCTTCATTAGTCACTCTCCAACAATTACTTTCGCATAAGTTACTGTGCCCAGATCATTACGTATAATTATGATTTGTGATTTTTTTGAGTAACTTTTGTAATGATTAATCCTGTGTGGCTGCGTAGTTTCTGTACTTTGGTGGAGCAGGGTGGCTTTACCAAAACGGCGCAGCACCTGCATATGACCCAATCTGGCGTTAGTCAACACTTACGCCGCCTGGAAGACTTCCTTGGGTTGGCGCTGATCCATCGGCAGGGGAAACAATTCACCCTGACCGAGGCAGGCGAAAAGCTATACCTAGAGGCTCAAGATATCGTCGAATCCCTCTCTACACTGGGTCAACGACTTGGCGAAGATCCAGCTTATGAGGGACAAGTGAGTATTCAATCCCCAGGTAGTGTGGGTCTAAAGCTCTATCCAAAATTACTGGACCTGCAAAGAGAATACCCGAAACTGACCATAGACTATCGTTTTGCTCCAAATCAGGCTGTGGAAGAATCCATACTTGGTTATAAGGCAGACATTGGGTTTGTAACTAATCCGTCAACAATGGCGGAGATAGCGAGTCAGCCTGTAGGCAGTGAAGAATTACTGCTTGTGACCCCTGCGTCAGTCAAGAAGTTGAGTTGGAGGGTGTTGCTAGAGTTGGGTTATATCGGTCACCCAGATGGTGCTCATCAAGCGGGCTTGTTACTGGGGGCAAATTTCTCAGAATTCCAGCATGTAGATATGTTTAAACTCAAGGGATTTTGTAACCAAATTGGCCTGATCTTGGAACCGGTCAGTATGGGCTTGGGTTTTACGGTATTACCCGCTCATGCAGTCAATGCCTTTCATAATTTTACGCAAATTAAGCCTCATCGCTTGGCGAACTCTATCACTGAGACTTTATTTCTAATTACACGTCGCCACAAGGCGTTACCGGCGCGGGTAAAAACTGTGGTTGCTTTAGCTAGGGAGTGGCTTTAAACCGTTAGAATACTTCGGACATTTTATGTTGCGTTTTATTTGCTGGTTATATTTTGGGATTATTGCCATGGGTGCTCAGGCTGAGTTGCCGCCCAGCTCAGTTGTTCAGCAGGAGAAAGACGAGATACTCATGCTGCTTGCTTACTCGGTAGCTTACCTTGATTGGGTGGAGCCAAAAGAAAAACAGAAGCGCGGCTACAATATTGCGGCAGTCCTGTATGACAATGTGCAGGAAAAAATTATAGGAGTACAGCGCAATGCAGTTGGTTTGTGTCGAGATAAAACCCAACATGCTGAAGTGCGATTAATGCAGCAATGTATCGGCAGTAAATGTAGAGGGAAAGAGACTAATTACCTTAATGATACTACGATCTACAGCACTCTGGAGCCCTGTATGATGTGTGGAGGTATGATGATTTTTCTTGAGGTCTCTAGAGTTATATATGGCCAATCAGATCCGGATTTTGGGAAGAATATAGAAAGGCTGAAGCAGAGTTTTAAGTCTGATTGTAGATATAAATTTGAGTCGAAACCGCATGTGGAAAATATTTGTAAAATAGATATTCCTGCAAATTATCGAGCTAGAAATATTTCTTCAGCGCCATCTAGTTTACTTCAGAGGGCCCAGCTTGAAGGGGCGTTTTACAGTCATCGCTTGTTGTTTAGTAGCACGATTACAGATTTTCTGATGAGTGCTGAAGCGAAGAATATTTATCGTGCTGCTCACCAGCGGCTTATGGGTTTTAAGTCTAAATATCAGGCTAACTATAATCTTCTGCTGGAGAGCCAAAAGCAATTGAAGCAATTAGAAAGTGCTCCAGGAGATATAGATCGGTGTTTAGTGGGGGAGATACATCGGCACTAATTATGTTAAATGAGAGCCTTTAGATTATGGGGCAATTGATTTGCTTTATTGATGACAATCATTAGTGGTTTAAAAATCCCTGATTTTTATTGCTTCTAGATGGCTTATTTTTGTTTGATTCGATTTATGAAGATGCTGACGTTCTCCAGAGTTTCAAAAATAGAAGATTAGCCCCAGGCCCACTCTTAAAATTTCAGCTGTGAAAGCATGATCTGAAAAGTTCCATAGGAGTTGTCGGAGAATAGATGGTTGAATTTCTGGGGGCGAGCAATATAGATCGAATGACATCTATAAGCTCGCTAGCAGTATTTTCGTGGGCTGTAGAATTAACAGTTAGAGTTTAAATAAGATTGTCTTGGTTGGTGGTGTGTTGATTTTTTCTTTTATTTGTTTTTTATTTGATAGGAATGATCAAATGTTTTTCCAGCGTTTGTAGGATTCTTCGTACGCTATAATTGTTGAGAACCCTAATTCTTTTGCGACTTGTAACTTGTCCATGGACTGGATATCCAGTGAATTCAGTTTTTCTCTCCGGGCTAAATCCAATAAACGTCTAAAAGATGTATTTTGTGCATTTAGGCGAATCTGTAAGGAGCGCTTATTAATTTGCAGTATGTCTGCCAAGAAATCCAGGTTGGCTGCACCCTCTGATAAATAATCTTTGATAATATCTTTACATCGATTGGGTAATGATTCATCTGACTTCATCTTCTGGAGCTGCTTCTTTGCAGTTAGCTTATTAAAGTCAAGGGAGGTTTTTCCTGGGCTACATAGTTGTTTATCAAGAATGGAGTTATCAAAGCTAATGCAATTTTTTTTATGCCCAAATTCAATGGGAATATTAATTAAGGAGGAGGCATTATTCATTAATTCGGAATTATGGTGAGCAAAGTGAATAACCGGATGGCAGCTTTCATAATCGACAACAATATCTGAAATCAGCTTAAAAATGACTCCAATATTCAATTCAACTTGTTGTGTGGTGAGAGGCGAAAAGCTAGGAATTAAAATATCAAAGCTGGAGCGTTCATACCCCTCACTGAATAACCCTTGATAGCCTTGTGTGCCCAGTTGTTGGAATTGCGTACCGAGGCTAACAAGATGTCTGACAGTAGGGCAAGCCATTAAGACATGAGCAAATGCTTGGATGCTGGAAATTGACACATCTAGACCAGTACGAAACGCTATGGTGTTATCACTGAAGTAGTCGGATACCTCTTGAAGTGCTTGTCCAGTCAGCCTTACTGGTACACGATGTTGTAGGTTTTGAAACTCAGAGTAATGATCACCATATATATTCTTTAACTTATCTTTTGGAAACCCCAGGTGTTGCCAGTATAGTACGTGACGATAAGTGGAAGTTGCCAAGCCTGTTGGCTCAGAAGCATAAAGTTCCTGGTTATTGGTAGTCATACTGATTTTTTTTGTACTGCTAATAATCTATGAAATTGGTCGCCAAATGACAAGTAAATTATTTTGGTGAATTTCTTAAGTTAATGTATAAAGCGACGCCATTATAGTATGAGTTTAACACTTAAAGTGTGATTTTGAACCAGTTTTTTTGACTGGCGATTTGGATTTGGTGAGATTAAATTCCTCCAGTACTTACAAGGTATAATTTTTACTACGCTGGCGGTAACGCTTCCAGTTTTAGCTAATCCTTGCGGAGCAGTTGGTGTTCCAATTTGTCTAGTCCGCGGAGATATAAATTAAAAATGGTTTAATATATATCAGGATTGAAAATAAAAGCGCTATCGTAATATCGCACGAAAGCTTTTAATATGATCTGAAGCTATAAAATATCGGGTTAAGTAATCTCTTCTATCGTAAAAGATAGCTTTCTCGCAGGTGTATATTTTGAGTGAAGTATAGCATCGTCCAGGTTTCCCGCTCCGTCGAATAATTTCTTAGCGCTGTTTATCTTTTTCTCACTATTTTATTTTGTTGGAACCAACGGTTCTTTTGGTTCTATTCGGAATCTTTTTGTCGGTTTGTTGGTTGGCTTAAGGATTTGATAAGGGTAATTCTAATGCTATTAAAGTGAAGGTGGATCAAAATCTTCTTGTTTGAGAAAAATGAAAAAAAATAGTTTTTTTCGCCAATCTATAAGCTGTGGAACTAGTCCTGATTGCATGTGACTGAATTCACGGTAGGTATGTATCTGAGCGATTTAGTATCTGGCCAGTGCTGCATGCTGTAGCCAATTTCTATATGCCCATTAAATCCTGTAATTAGTAAATAATTGTTTACTTCTAAAGTAGAGAAAACTGGAAATGAATAACAGTAGCTTGCCTTTGGCACTTCTGATTACCGCCACATTGGCTGGTTGTGGTGGCGACTCGTCATCTGAGGGATCTGATAATGAGAGCCCGCCTCCTTCGACAGGTTCTGATATAACGGACCCTGGGAATGGATTAGCAATATCGTCTTTCACTCTGGTCAATTCACAGGGCAACTCGGATATTTTTTCACTTACCGATGGTGCAGAGATATATCTAAGCCAGGTTGGAAGCCAGTTAAATATTAGGGCAAATAGTGATCAGGCAGAGAGTGTAATATTTGAGTTGGCAGGGGCTCAGACGCACAATATGACTGAAAATGTCTCGCCCTATGCTCTATTTGGTGATGATCAGGGTGATTTTAATCATTGGACCCCCGTAGTTGGAACTTACACCCTTACCGCAACACCTTATTCTCTGGATGATGGGGCAGGCACTGCCGGAACCAGTGCCTCAATTACATTTACTGTAAAGCAGAATGATGGAACCGATCCTACAGATCCAGACCCAGATCCAACAGATCCTCCGGGTCCAGTTGACCCGGATGATATCGGCCATAGTGAACATTGTACTGTTTCCGGTACGCTGGAAAAGTGGCACCGTATAACGATCACTTGTGATGATTTGTATGCATCAGAAAATGATGATGCTACGTTTACCGATTATCGATATAACGTGATATTTACACAAGGTGACTTGTCTTACACTGTGCCTGGACATTTCGCCGCTGATGGCAATTCAGCAAATACAGGTGCAACTGAAGGAACTAAGTGGCGTGCCTACTTTTCACCGCCAACTTCAGGTAAATGGTTCTTCGATATATCTATGAGACAAGGGAGCCAGGTTGCGGTTGATCTAGATACAAATGCAGGTAATGCTATTTCATTTGATGGTGAAAGTGGTTATTTCCCAGTATTACAATCCACAGCACCTGAGCTTGATATGAGGAGTAAGGGATTACTGGTACATAAAAAAGGAACCCGCTACTTGCAGCATCTGGGGGATAAGTCGGTATATATAGAAGGTGGAATGGATAGCCCTGAAAATATTTTTGGTTATTCAGGCTTTGATAATACAGAAAAACACTATAACGTAAATTCCTGCAAAGGCATATTACATAGTTTTGAGCCCCACCTTGGTGATTGGAATAATGGAGACCCTACCTGGAAAGATGGTAAAGGAAAAAGCCTTATTGGTTTAGTGAATTATATAGCTGAAAAAAATGTCAACGCAATTTATATCATGGCAAACACCGAGAGTGGTGATGGTTGCGATGCCCATCCTTGGACGGTATATGATGGTAACCATCGGGCTTTTGATGTCAGCAAATTAGACCAGTGGGAAGTCGCAATGGATCACATGACCAGTAAAGGCATGCTGATTCACTTTATGACACAGGAAACAGAGAATAATAAAGTTCTGAATAACGGTAATTTAGGGCTCGAACGTAAACTATATTACCGGGAGATGATTTCCCGCTTTGGACATCACCCGGCGCTACAATGGAATATGGGTGAGGAGAGCACTCTTAGCCAAGAGCAACACAAGGCAATCGCTAAATATTTAAAGGATGTAGACCCCTACGATCATCCCACCCTGCTTCATACGTATGGTGGCCAATGGGATCAGCACTATCGGCCATTGTTGGGAAATAGTAATTTTGATGGACCGAGTATTCAAATTGATAATATTCCTAGCGATGCGAACCATCGCAATGCCCCTTATCAGATGAGTAGAAAGTGGCTGACTGAATCCCAGAATAATAACCATCTTTGGTATGTTACTTTCACTGAAGCTTCCGGCGGGCAAGCGCCTGTGCCCCATTCTGAGGTTACCCAAGTTCAGAGGGTCAACTGGATGTGGGGCAGTGTTATGGGAGGTGGTGCAGGATTTGAGTGGTATTTAAAAAATCCTAATTCCGGCCACGCGTATGACTTAGCGGTAGAAAACTTAAGGGAGTTTGACAACCATTGGGAGCAAACTGGCCACTTTGTTAAATTCTTTAACGATATTTTGCAAAATCAACTTGAAGTTAATCTACACAGTTTGAATGTGGATAATGAAGTAACTTCAACCAATAACGATTGGGTGCTTTCAGATAGCGGCAATGTTTATCTAGTTTACTTGCGTGAAGGTGGCACAACGAATATAGAGATTCCAAATGAGGATACCTATAAGGTTTACTGGTTCAATCCAAGAAGCGGCCAGTTGACAACGGGTAATCAACTTGACGGAATAGGTACTCATAGTATTGGCGCTGCCCCAACAGAAGCTAATCAGGACTGGGCAGTAGTCATCAAAGCGGAAGGTATAAATAGCAATGTTCACCCAGATATTGTAAAAGTTCTACCAATTAACCCTAATGATGTTTTACTCGAACCTCAAACTAATTGGATGGATAGTTATTCTATTGGAGATCAATGTTTTTGTGAGTCAACTTTTGATCACAATATTGCCGATATTATGGTTTCGACCGACCATGGAACAATAACGGTTAAAGAAGCTTGTGACCTAATTGGCCCGGGCCCAGGATCGGCTGGCCGTCCCAAATACAATGATATTCAGTGCGGCAACGGCCCGGCAAATGATGCCGGTGATGAGGATTACTGTCCAGGTCGTGTGGATATAGGTAAAGAAGGGTGTGGCCATATTGGCCCGAGGTGGAATTTTAATAAGTTAAACCCAGATCAACCTGAAGGTGACTACACGGAACAAAACGGCCTGGTAATTATGGAGGCTGAAAATACCAACTCAAATCTAGGTGAGTGGATCAAGAAAAATGATATTGGCGGCCATACAGGGAGCAGTTATCTTGAGTTTAATGGTAATACGCCACTAAACGGCCCACCTAAATCTCCCTTGGAGTACACTTTCAATATAACAAGAAGTGGTTTGTACTATTTGCATCTACACGCTGCGAAAGAAAACTTAGTGTATGAGGGTGAGTTTCGTACAGACCTAGCAAATGACGCTTACTTTCGACTTGAAGGAAATTATGAGGCGGGACCTAATGCTGGGAATAGTCACGGTAAAGATGCTCCTCTGGAACTATTAAAAAAAGATACAAAGTTCTTTGGTGGAGAACATAATAAATTCATCTGGGAATCTGGCAATAAATTTGATCCTGGTGGTCATGATAATAAACGTGTCGCCGTTTATAAGCTAAAAGCAGGCGAATCGTATAAACTGGTGATGTCAGGCCGTTCACAGAAATTTAAGGTAGATAGAATAGTTTTCCGGCATATTGATGTTTCTAAATCTGATGCCGAGAATATAAATAATCCAGAAACCGTTGAGTAGTAACTGCCTCAGTGAGAGCCATGGATGGCTCTTTCGCTTGGAGTAGAATAGTTTTCAATTGCGGTCTACTTCATTGCTAAAGGCAGTAATTAGGGCTATATAAGGTTTGGGTCCCCATGGATCATTAGATTGTTAAAGTACACTATTGGTGAATAATGAAATTTCAAATAATAAAAAAATTATTTTGGCTGTCGATTGCTTTTAATTCTGCCCAGGCTCAAGCTTTCGAGCCAAAGTCGGATTTTTCGGTGAATTTGGAGCGGGTTCGGTATTGCCAGGAATTTTGGTGCCTCAAACAAGACACCCTATCTGAGTATCGAGCCTGGGAGATAGAGGGCGTTAGTAATAGCCGTCAGCTTCATACTCAGATTGCTAGAGTGCAAAACCCAGCACGCGATAAAGTAAAAAACTTAGTATTTATTGCTGCAGGACAACAGCCACCAGGAAATGGTGCAGAAAGTTCTGTGACAGGCCAGAAGGCTGGCTATAAAAAAGACTGTGGTGTACTAAAGAGATCTTGCTCTCGCAGTATAGATGGACGTTCACTTGCTCGACAGTTGCTAGATTCAGAGCATTTTCCAACAGATGAGACCTTCTTGGCGATTGCTTTTGATACACAATTTAACCAGATGATTAGTGGTAATGAGAAGTCTCGTATAGAAAAGGCATACCTCAGTTGGCTAAAGTCAAAGGCTTATGCCTCCAATCTAGAGACTATTTACTTGGCGGGTTCTTCTCGTGGTGGTTGTCTCGTTATGAGATTGGCGAAAGCTATGCGAGCTGATCCCGATTTTCGTAATATACGAACTGTTGTACACAGTTTTGATGGTGTTTGTAAATGGACCCAAAATGAGTTGGGAGTAACTTCTTCATTCCATCGTAACCCCATGAATTCTAGTTACTTAAGCTATTACACTGATCTCAATACACAATTTCCTTATAAAGATAATTTATATCTTAGGCAGTTGACTGGTGGGGCTGAGGTCATTGAATTATCTGGGGTTCACTCTTTTGCTTATACCGCTCAAGATACTGACCTAGGGTGGTATTCACAGAGATGGGTAAATTTGGATCATACGAGTATCGGTCGAGATATGAGTCAGGATGTGAGGAATCAAACAATAGTACCCTTCTTACAGCACTTAGATGACGTGCTTTAGTTTATTTTATCCTCTTATCTTAAAGTGTTAGTAGGCACTAAACCCCTGCCATGATAACTACATTGAGGTAGTTATCATGGAGGCTACCTTCTTATCTAAGGGGCCTCAATAATTCGGATCAAATCTAATAGTATTCGGTTATCAGTCAAGGCTATGATAGATCATGCATCAAGTCACCTTTGCCGAAGCAGGATACCGTTTGAAGCGTCCTAAAACCCGCTGGGAAAATTCCTTTCTCAAATGGATGGCCTCCTCCCATGGCATAGGCTGGAAGCCCATATAGCTCCCTTTTACCCATCGGGTAAGGAAAATCTACCGTATTCTTCAGAGATCCTTTAGAGCCGCTATAAGGAGTTCTGACTATGGAAAAGCTAAAATTATGGTCCTCTATGATAGATAAAATAGTTATTAGCGGTTAGAGATCGGTGAGTTAATAAATCGGATCATCAAGGTACGCATTGAGCCAATTTATATTAGCTGCAATTTTTATTACGAAAAACAACTCTTGAGACTCTTACTAGGGCCTGCCTACACTCATTATTCTATCTACGATAATTGAAGTAGGTAGACCCTAATAACCTTCTTAGTCCCTTGAGTCATCAAATGCTATATTAGGACCTTGTAACCTTAATCAATAATTATATCCAGAAATGCTGGCTGACTTCTTTGATCAGCATGATCCACAGCAATTATTTTATATCTATAATTTTTTTCCTGACCTAAATCAGAGTCACTGTAGGTCAAGTGGCGAGTTTTACCTACAAACTCCTCATCGCGGAAAATCTTATAGTGATGTGTGCCACCATTTTTAATGGCTTCATTCCATGATAATATTACTTTTCCTTCAGAGTATTTATATTTGAACCCAGTTACCAGGGGGGGAACACCCTCATTATCGTAAAAGCTACAAGGTACTATATCTCTGCCCAAGCCATCGGTACACTGATCTACATTCTTGTTTCTTTTTTCTGAGGCATTCCAATCTTTGGCTATCCCTCCAGTACACATGTTATCAACACAGTAGGGAAGGTCGTAGTTTTGGCACGTTCTACAGGTTTCATATCCCCAGCCGTTGGTGAAAGGAATACGTCGGCTCTTATCTAATGAGGGGAAGTAATTACATACCACCACATGTGCGCCATCGTTATAGGCAGGGTTACTAGAACCAATAATGCTATCGCATTCCGCTACAGCACAGCCAACATAACGGGTTTCTCCATGGCATACCTGGGCCCAATGGCCACATGTTTCCGCATGACAGAATTCATTATCCCAGTCATACCCATAGCTTTCATCATACCAAGATTTAACTGAGCCGGCCCAGGTCTCGGCAGCATACTGCGATGCCGGTGGATTAAAAATATTAATTGAAACATTTTCTCCGATTTCAATACTACCAGCGGGCAATACAAAAGATACTTCACCTTTAACTTTTTCAAATGCCTCTCTAATACCGGTTGCCTCATTTAAGTGACCAAAATAGCAGGCTGATGCTCTTTCTTTGGCCATTTTTGCCAAAGCATCATCCCAAAAAAGGGTCTGCATATTACCGGCAGATTCTGGGCCGTTACCTTCTCCAGATTCACCCTTCGCGCATCTCTCCCGGTACTCATTATGAGTGTCTAACATGATACGTTTTTGTTCCAAAGAGAGTTCAAAGGAACCATCTTCACCAGGATCGGGATCGGGATCGGGATCGGGATCGGGATCGGGATCGGGATCGGGATCGGGATCGGGATCGGGATCGGGATCGGGATCGGGATCAGGGTCGGGATCAGGATTGGGATTTTGGTTTATCCCCCCATCATCACTAACCTCAGGAATGCCTTTATTGTCATTGTCGGAACCACCCCCGCCACCTGAACAGGCAGCCAGGAGGGCGGATAAACAGATAGCTGTTATTAGTTTGAAGGAATCATTCATATCAGACCCACTTTACACGTTGTACTTTTATAAAATCGAGCGAATTATAGAGAGGCATTTCCGTTATTCTGTGAAGCGTGACATGTATTTTATTGCAATATGATTGATGGTTTATGGACTGTTGAGAAGGTAAATTAATTAGTGAAAAATTTATTTATTTTTCGTTTTTTAATCTTGATACTTGATTTTTGTAATAGTGGAAAGTGAAACGGCATGATATTTATTGAATGGTGCCCTAGAGTAAATTTACTTTAAGTAGCCCGGGTTTCTCTTGAAGCTATTGGTCCAGAATCTCAAGGTGAGTTGTAGCTGCGATTAAAACAAATATGGACTAGTAGCGATCACTCAATAAAAGTTTCAGTCGGTTTTCAATGAAAGTTGCTCCAGATCTTCGGTAGGTTAATTTTAATCAATGGTCATATGTCAAATGCCTGTTTGTCATTAGAGGCCTGATTGATATCCTCTTGTTGTTAAAAGGTTTTCGTAAAGTCAATTGAGCTTAATTAATTTTAAGCTTGTCATTTTAGGAGGTGCTAATTTCTTGATTAATATATTTTATATGGTTGGTGGTTTATATGGGTGGCCCCTTTTTGTGTAAATTGGATCAACAATTAAAGGAGTTCAGTAGTGGTAAGCGATTTGTATAGTGCTTGTCTAAGTAGGGTGTGGGGGAATGTGTCATCCTATGGGAATGTTTAGGGTGTTTTATTAATCGCAATGCTATTAGGTGGCAATAAGTGAGAGTGCGACCTGAATGCCTGTAGTGATCTCCAGATAATGTTTATGTTGATTTAAATGACTTTTTCTAAAATCAAAATTGCAAAGTATTGTGTGTTATGTCCGGTTCTGTAATATTACACAAAAGGTATCTCAGGATTAATGACGTAATATTCACTATGTATCAGTTTACCTATGAGCCTACTCCCAAAAATATTCTATTGGATTTGATGGGTGTTAATAAGCGACATGAACTGGCAACCAGTCAGCTGGGTTTCATATCTGATGCATTTGATATTTCCACAAATAATTTACGGGTGACACTAAATAGATTGGTGGGCACCGGCCTGATCACTCAAAATCGGCGTGGTATCTACAGTTTGACAGAAAAAGCACTGTCCAAACGCGCTTTCATAAACCGTTGGAAAAACAATACCTTTCTATACGATAACTGGGATTTCAGGTGGATAGCCTGCCACCTACCTAAAAGAGCAGCACGTGCAGTTCGTAAGAAATCATTAATGGTACTTGAGTGGTATGGATTTGCCGAAGGTCTGGATCACCTGCTGGTGCGACCCAATAATCTCACACTGAGTCATGCAAAATTAACCGACATGCTGATTACACTAGGTCTCGAAACCAATGCGCACTGCTTTGTCTTGCAGAATGTATCGGACACACTGGTTAATCAATGGGAAGACGATTTGTGGGATATTGAACGTTTAGATCGAGAGTATGATGCCTTGATAGATGCTCTTGAGAGCAGTCTTACAAACCTGGCATCAAAGCCTGTCAAAGCTTCGTTATCTGAAACATGCCGCTTGGGTGGCGAGGCTATCCATCGTTTAGCGACTGACCCTTTACTACCAAAAGTAATCAGGCCACAAAATAAATACCAGGAACTTAAAAGTATTGTACGTAAGTATGACCGTACAGGTCGCAATATTTGGTTGGAACAATTGCAGAAGTTAGGCGTTGACACATAATTACAAAATGGTGACTTGCAATGAATATCCCCCTTAGTAAAGAAGAGGTTAAGCCGTTCCTACAGCGCAGTGATGCCAAGGCCTGGTGGATAGTGGTCAGTACTTGGCTCGGTATAATGGGAATTTTTACCATAGCAGCGTTATTGCCACACTGGGCAATTTATATTGTTGCAGTATTTTTACTTGCTGGACGGCAGCAGGCCCTGGCAGCCATTATGCACGAAACTGGTCATAAAACACTTTTCGCAACTCGAGCCTATAACAAGTTTGTTTGTAAGTGGTTGTCTTCACCGTTTTTGTTAATGGATGGAGAAACCTATATAAAAAGTCATATGATGCATCACCGCAAAGCCGGTACAGATCAAGATCCAGACCTGCAAAACTATAAGGATTATCCTGTCAGTAAAAAGAGTTTGGTTAGGAAGTTTTCCAGAGATTTTTTGGGGTTAACTGGTTTAAAAGCGAATTTATATTTATTTTTGAGTGGGCGAGACTTACTAAGTCGTAAAAAGCGAGTGAATTTTCAGTTAACCCGAGGTTTATTCGTTAATAGTGTTATGTTTGCCATACTGTGGGCTTTTGGTGTCCCGCAGTTATATCTATTGTGGATTGTGGCTTATCTAACCGTGTATATGGCTATTATTCGGATGCGTCAGATCGCCGAACACGCTGGGGTCAAAGATCTTTACCAGTTGGAACCAAAATACAATACGCGTTCGGTGCCTAGGGGTATTTTAGGGCTTCTGTTCGTCAGTCCCACAGAAGGTTTGAGTTACCACTGTGAACATCATGCCTTCATGGCGGTGCCCACATATAACCTCAGGGCGTTGCATAAGTTGCTAAAGGATCGTGGTTATTACGATGATGTTGAGCTGGCCAGTAACTACTTCGGTGTTTTGAAACAGGTAGTGAGATGAGGCGTAGCTGAGGTCAAGTATTTATTTGCACCAGTGCTGCTTACTGGTGCAATGCTTTATGGGCATACTCAGCCAAAGTATGCGTGATTTCTTTAATTAACTTGGATTTCAAATTCCAAACATGCCAGTACAAGGGGATTTTCAGATGCTGATCTGGAGTCAGCTTGATCAGTTTCTCTTGTCTTAACAAATCCTCCACTTGTATATCTGGTGCCATTCCCCAGCCCAAGCCCAATGTCAGAAAATTGAGGAATCCCTTAGAGGAGGGGATTTCGTGAGACGGGTATTGGCCGGCCTCTATTCCCCAAAACTGCTTTAAGTATCGGCTTTGCAGCTGGTCCTTATAGTTGAATTCAACTGCAGGGGCATAGCGAAATTCATCCACATCGACTGGGTCCGAGAAGTAGTGTGCCTTAAAAGCCGGAGTGCATACCGGGTAGTAAGCCATGTGTCCCAATAGAATGGACTGGCAGCCCTGCAGGTTACTGGTTACCGAACTAATACAGCCAATGACTTCTCCGTTCTTGAGCAACTCTAAGGTGGCTTCCTGGTCATCGACCTTCAAGTCAACAAGTAGGTGATGGGAACGAATGATGGGGGTAACGGCTTTAAGGAACCAAGTATCCAGGCTGTCCGAGTTAAGAGCGATACGCACCTTATTTTGGTTGCTATAACGGGTTTTGCTGCCCTCCGGGTCTATGTCTGCTAGCAGCTCGTGTTGCAAAAGGTGCATCTGTTGGAAATAACCCAGCACCTTAAGACCGGCTTCAGTAGGGCGTAGTGGTGTTGATCGGATGAGCAGGGCCTGCCCGACTTGTCCCTCAAGCGCTTTGATTCGCTGGGATACTGCAGATTGACTGACGTGAAGCAAAGCGGCGGCCTTATCAAAACTCTGCTCCTCTACCACGAAAGCAAAGGCCTGAAGCTGTTTGAGATCTAACATAAGATATTCTTATGAGGTATCAATATAATTAAATTTACTTATTCTAGCTCGCCTCTTAATCTCCCGCCACTTTCCGACCCGCACACCGCGGGCAGACCCCAATGACCACAGGAGGCAACGTGATTTCGGGTTTGTTGCTAGCCCCTCTGACCAAGGGCTTTATCACTACTATCAGCTTGATCATGGCAATTGGCGCACAGAATGCTTATCTATTGACGCAGAGTATTCGCCGTCAGTATCACTACAGTATCGCTGCGCTGTGTGTTCTGATGGATATTGTCCTGATCACCAGTGGTGTCTACCTGGTATCACACTTGGCCCAAGCAGAAGGAAACTGGATGGTCTGGTTGACCTGGTTGGGCGTGGCCTTCCTGATTGGCTATGGTGCTATGGCGTTTCGTTCAGCTTTTACCAATAAGGGGCTAGAGGATAAGAAAGAGTGGGTTAAATCCAGGCGCTCTGCCCTGATTACCGCTGTGGCGCTTACCCTGTTAAACCCCCATGCTTATGTGGATACGGTTGTCCTGATTGGCTCGGTCGGTGCCCAGTACGCAGGGGAAGGTACTTTATTCTTTGTGATTGGTGCCTGCAGTGCTTCGGTACTTTGGTTCGCGCTGCTATCGGTTGGTGGCAGTATGATGCAGCCGCTGTTTAAGAACCCAAAAACCTGGCGCGTGCTGGATGTACTGGTGGGTATTATGATGTGGTCGATTGCTGCCAGCCTTCTCTGGGCACAGTAGTAAGTTCACTTAATGGGGAGTGGTGGCAGGTAAATTTTATTGGCTCACTGCTCTGATGCATACATGCCTGGATAAAAACCTTTATCCAGGCATTTCTCAATACCCTCAAGTTAAAAACACTAACTGGTGGCAGCTTCCTCTTAGGCAATGGCCATCTCTTTATTTTCTGTGTTTCTGCTTAAGTGGCGACCCATATTGATAGCCGGCTTCTCAATCAGCTTGTACACCAAAGTTCCCAGGGCAATACTCACAAGAGTCGTGGCCAACATATAGACCTCTACAGAATAAGCAGAAAATGACTGTGCCCATGACTGCTGTATGGTCCAATTCAGCCCACGCATCACAATGGGGTGGAATAGATAAACGGAATAACTGATGGTTCCCAATGCTACCAGACTGCGCCATGGCCTAAAGGGGACTAGCAGAACTACAAAGAAAATAGCCAAAGCAATGAGATGCGGTAGGGCAAAGCGCAGAGGGTCTTCAGTGACCGGTTTACCGAGGAAATAAAGAAACAAAACCATCAGCGGAATAGAGAAGGTGCCTGCTACTGCGAGAATAGCATACCAGTAGTTTTTCTTACGCACATAACTATGTCGGATCAAGGTTCCGCAGAACATAACGGCGATACAGAAAGGAATATAAGTAATGGTGGGAGCCATCTCTGGCAGCTTAATGGGTAATTGTTCTAATAATTGCCAACCTATAAATAGGGATAATCCCCCCCAACAGAAGAGTAGTAGGACCAGGGGGTTAGCAAGTTGCCGTTTGGCAAAAATCAATGCACATAAGCAGTAAAAAATTAATTCAACTGTCAAGGTCCAGTAAAGCCCTTGCACATTATCAAACCCCATTAACCCCTGTAGCATGGTTGTGTTTGCGACAATAGTGGCTGCAGGATACATCCAGTCGCTGATAAGCCAAGTTAGCCCAAGTGCCATAAATAGCGATGTCCAGTAGGCTGGATACAGACGGAAGAAACGGCGAATGGCAAAGTTCTTTAAAGAGCTTTGAGCACTAGAGAGGCTAAAAGGAATAACAAAGCCCGAAATTAAAAAGAAACAGATTACTCCTATTCGGCCAAAATCTAGTTGGTTCACAAATTCAGCCAGCTCGGTGCCATGTTGGGCGATATTGGAATTACGAATAAAAACTTCACTACTGTGTTGCCAAACAACAAGAATTGCTGCAAGCCCCCGCAGTGCATCAAGGTTAAGTAAACGGCTATTCATAGATTTGCTGTATTCCTTTAATCAGCAGAGGAAAACCCATAGGTTTTAGAATTTATTTCGCTGCTACGGGCAAGCTTGAAATGCTATAAATAGCATTTAAGGCGAGCCGTAATTAAGTACAATGATAAGCCTTTACAAGGCAATTTATACTTAAAATCAGGTCAGGGAAATGAGCCTTATTGCTTAAAGCGAACGGTTCTTAGCTTCCAGAGGACACTGATGAATGAACCGAATCCTACCATAAATCCTCGAATCAGAGGATAATTCAATCTTACTTGCTGATCTTTTCGAGACTGATTATTAAATAAACAGTCAAAACTTCAACGGCACAAACTGATTAGTCACTAGTATCGCAAATAAGAGAAACAGAAAAGTTCCCACTACCCAAAAACTGGATGCAATAAAAGGCAATGTTTGCATTGTCATGGTATGCCCCTCATGTTCGGATTGTGAATCATGGGTGGATGAGGGGATTGGCTGGCTATTCTTGATATCAGGATCAGTTTCCGGTGAACAGAACCCTAGACAGGGCGCAGGACCATCCAGTCCTGGTAGGGTCATGCATCCGTGTTTTAGGTGGTTTTTTACCAGCCAGTAGTTGATGGGATAAGCGATAAAGCCACCGACAATGCTTGCAAGGCTCATTCGAAACCAAAATGTGGCATTGGTGGGATCTTCTGATTCTGGCCACAGTGAAGCCAGTATCACCATGGTAGGAATCATTCCCCCCATCACCATATTCATAGAAACCGTTTCAGCAAAAAATGTCTTGCGCACCGCTTTCAAATAGTTGCCCTGGTACATACCCAGCATCATCAATGCTTGAAAAATGAACAGCCCGCAAATGAAGCCAGCAATATACTCAATGGTGGCATCCCAGCCATTGGTAAGTCCAAAGAAGGGTACAATGGATGCGGCAATAACAATACCGGTGGCATCACCGGCCAGGCAGTGCATCTCACTATTGACACTCTGTTTCCAAGTGGCGCGCGTAAATGCATCGTGGCCACCGGGAAAGGGGCGCCGGCAAGTCAGTAAATACAGAATCAACCCAACAACACCTGTATATACAATAACCAGTATCCACGCCATGCGCTGTACCCAGCTGGTCGGCGCGTTGGTGATAGAATCCCAAACGACAAAGACCACACTTATAGCCGCGAAAATAAACCAGACAAGCATAGCGCCATTTAGCATGCTAGATTCTCTTTAAGGATTATGCCGGTATCTAGTAGTTTAATTGATAGGGGCTGGTTTTTGAGAATCCGGATGAGCATTAGCTACTATCTACCCACAGCTACATAGTTGTATATGTAAGTACTTTTGCTGAGCTATAGCGTATGCAGGAGTAATACCTTTAGTCTTTATTTTAATCGACATTTAAAATTTCCTGATGATCCCGCTTAACGTTATATATTTAAATTGCTTAGGATAATCTATTTTGCACTCTAGGGCTTTCTATAAAAGTATTTGGTTGTTTTTGGTGTATTTTTCTAAATTCAATGATTAGCTTTATAAGCTAAGCAATAAAAGATGGTAAATTCTTTGTGGCGGCTAAACACTAAGGCAAAACCACCTCGAGAGGACTATTTTTAATCTCTGAATGAATGTCAATTTGTAAGTATCATAAATAATATATTTTGGATATTAATATACATTTTATGATGAATACTAAATGGAGATACAATGTCTAAAGATCCTCAACTAGTTGCCGAACAACTAAGGAAGCCATCTGGCGCCTTAGCTTCAGATACTGCACTGCAGATGAATAAGGCTAATAAAGCAACGAACCTGGCCGCACTAGAATTACTTCGTGTGGTGGATCATGACCATATTCTTGAGATTGGGCCTGGCAATGGTAAATTTGCAGTCGATGTACTTCGAAAGGGTTCCAGCATTCGCTATACCGGAATTGATTGGTCTAGTGAAATGGTTTCGAGCGCGAAAACTCTCAACTCTAAACACATTGAATCGGGACAGATGGACTTTAAAGTTGGAACATCGGAGAGATTACCGTTTGCTGACAGTCAATTCGAGAAGGCGATTACTGTCCACACTATCTACTTTTGGGAATCTATCAAAACGCATTTGTCTGAAATACGCAGAGTATTGGTGCCTGAAGGAAAGTTTTGCTTAGCTTTTGGTGATAAGTCCTTTATGCAGAATTTATCATTTACATCGTTTGGGTTTCAGCTTTTTGATGAAAGCGATATTCGGACTCAATTAATTGAAGCTGGCTTTAGGGTTCTGTGCTGTGAAAGGCATATTGAATATGGAGAGAGTAATGCCGGAGATCGAGTAGAAAAGTTAATAAACATTGTTTTATGTGAGGCCTGAACAAAGGATCATATGAGCTTAACAAGCTTAGTGTTGCTACCGATTGTTTCTGGTATTATTTCAATTAAAAATACCGTATGAAAACTCAAGAATAGATATGGCTTGAGTATTGGTAAACTCTATAGAAAGTTTTTAATGTGTGGTATCTGTTTGACGAGATGCTTGAATGATTAATTATTAATATAGCTAATTTGGTGTTGATAGGTATCAGTATCTTTGCACATATTGATGGTTATCTTGTGTATTTGTCAGTGTCCGAGCAATGTCATCTAATAACTTATCAAAGTACTTTGCATTTCTTTCACCAGACTTCTTCAGTTTTTTCAAATTTTTGGGAGATGCATCATCTAATGCAGAATTCGCATCATAGAGATCTGGCTGAATTCGGAAGTACTTTGTGTTTTCTACGGTTGATGAAATTTGTTTCAGGTAATAATGGGTCATTTGAGCTCCGCCACTTAATGCAATATCTATAGCTGGCCTTGCCCAGTTGAAAATGCCCCAATTTTTCGTTTCTTTGTATTTGTAACTTGTTAGCTGCTTACCAGTACCAAGAGACACAATAATCATATCCTTGATCCCACTCACACCGCTAAACTTAATGGCTTCTGAGTAAGCACATAAAGCGGGGTCACTGGCAACCATACCACCGTCTACCAGGATATATTTTTTGTTAATTGGCGATAGTGAATAAATACGTGCGGGTTCAAAGTAGGTTGGTGCGGCGGTGCTGCCTCGTAGTAAATCTCTAACTAGAAAGTCTTCATTTCTCACTAATGCGCAGTGTTGCCTAAAGATAACTTGCTCGCGATTTTTAATGTCATAGGAAATAAAACAGGTGGGTTTTAATAGTTCACTAAGCTTTGTTTTTCCAAAATATTTCTTCAATATCTTTTCTAGTTCATGTGTAGAGTATTTTTCTTCCTTGAGTAGTCTCAGCTTGTCCAGGTAAGGCCAGATTCCACCATTAAATACCTTGTCTCCTTCTTTAAAATAAATATTAACGGCTTCCTGGGCTGAAAATTTTGGCCTTCCCTCTTCATTAGGGAAAATATAGGCCGCGCCTAATACGGCGCCAGTGCTTGTTCCTGCAATGAGGTCAAAAAAATCTCCTATTCTGGCGTAGGGGTTGCCTGATTGCACTTTTAGCTTATGTTCAAGAGAGACCAATATTTCACCGGGCAGTATGCCTCTTATTCCCCCTCCATCAATAGATAGGATTCGGATCGCCACTGTTAACTCTCCCTGGATTCATTCATTGAGTGCAATTGTAGAAAGATAGCACTAGGCTCAATGGTTAATGCCTTCAATGTGAGCGGTGATTAATGGATGTAAAAATAAGTTTCTGGTATTAAAAAATACATGTTGAGCAGTACGGCCGTATTCATAAAATGAATAAGTTAATTTTAAAGAAAATTCACATAAGCACTGGGCGTGAGTTTTGTTGGGTTTGATCACTGGTTTGTTAAAAGGCAAAAGAGAAGGCCATTTTTAATGGCATATTGAGGCTAGCGTGTTTTCGAATTGTCCAAGACCTTAGGTTGTCGGCCCGGCGCTTAATTAATCATGCCAATACAGAAGGGCATTTAGACACACATAGTAACTATCTTGACCCGGACTACAATGAATCAGGTTTAAGAGGCGCCGAAAGTGGAGCTTCTCAGATTAAGGAAATTTGCTCAAGGGTACCCACTATGGCTATGAACCTCGCACAGAAACTGATCAAGAGTCATCTCGTGAGCGGTTCATTGGAACCCGGCAGCCCAATAGAGATAAAGATTGACCAGACGCTGGCTCAGGATGGTACTGGCACTCTGGTGATGTTAGAGCTAGAGGCGCTTGGTTTATCACAAATCAAAACTGAGCTTTCCGCACAGTATGTAGACCACAACCTTCTACAGACGGACTTCAAAAATGCGGATGATCACCTGTTCCTGCAAAGCGCCTGTCGCAAGTTTGGACTTTGGTTTTCACGTCCCGGTAATGGTGTAAGTCACCCGGTACATATGGCTTGCTTTGATGTTCCCAGAAAGACGCTACTTGGCGCCGATAGCCATACCTGTGCAGCCGGCTCTATGGGTATGCTGGCCATTGGTGCTGGTGGTCTACAGGTGGCCATGGCTATAGCTGGCGTTCCCTTCGCGCTGAAAATGCCGAAAGTGCTCGGCGTAAAGCTTGAGGGTGAACTGCCTCCCTGGGTCAGTGCCAAGGACATCATCCTGGAAATGTTGCGTCGGCAAACGGTCAAGGGGTGTGTGAATAAGATTGTCGAGTACCACGGTCCAGGCCTTGCCAATCTTACCGCTATGGACCGCCATGTAATCGCCAATATGGGGCAGGAGATGGGTACCACGGCCAGTGTCTTTCCTGCCGATCACGCTGTGAAGGCCTTCCTCAAACAACAGCATCGGGAAAGCGATTATGTAGAAATGAAAGCCGATGAGGGTGCGAGCTATGACGAAGAGGACACCATTAATTTATCTGATCTTGAGCCGCTGATCGCCTGCCCATCCAGTCCAGACAAAGTGGTAACCGTACGTGAAGTGGCTGGTCGCCCTATTTACCAGAGCTATATTGGCTCTTCTGCTAACCCTGGGCTGAGGGATTTCGCCATACCAGCGCGTATCGTCGCAGGTCGTCGATTAGCTGACGATGTCTCTTTTGATATCAACCCAACCTCGCGCCAATTGCTAGAGGAGCTTAGCCGGAGTGGCGATCTCACAAAACTACTTGAAGTGGGCGCGCGCTTGCACCAAACAGGTTGTGGCGGTTGTATTGGTATGGGGCAGGCTCCGGCCACTGGCCGTATCAGCCTACGTACTGTGCCACGTAATTTCCCCGGTCGATCCGGCACAGCAGATGACCAAGTCTATTTATGCAGCCCAGAAACCGCCACTGCCAGTGCACTGAAGGGTGTGATCACCGATCCACGTGATCTGGACATGGACTATCCCAGCTTTAGTGAGCCGGAATATCTGCCAGATATAAGACCTTTACTTCAGCCACCACAAGAAATCCCCGTAGCCGTTGAGCTGATTAAAGGTCCGAATATCAAACCGTTGCCAAACTTTGAAAAGCTTCCAAACACCTTAACTGGTCCGCTATTACTGAAAGCGGGTGACAACGTTTCGACAGATGAAATACTGCCTGCCGGAGCGGAGATTTTACCTTTACGCTCAAATATCCCCGCCATTAGTCGCTATACATTTTCCCGTATTGATGAAGACTTTTACCAGCGGGCGATAAAATTGAATGGTGACTGTTTTGTTGTTGGTGGTGAAAATTATGGGCAAGGCTCCAGCCGTGAGCATGCAGCGGTATCATCACGATTTCTTGGGGTAAGGTGCATAATTGCAAAAAGCATGGCTCGTATCCACCGCCGTAATCTCATTAATTTTGGTGTTCTGCCACTACTTTTTGAGAGCTTTGATGATTACGATCGACTGGAGCAGGATTCAATCCTTGAGATTGACAAGCCAATAGCACAACTGAAATCAAACAATTCTGTAAAGCTTTTGATTAAGCCATCCGGTGAGAGTATTAGTCTACGCAGTGACTTGTCAGTAGATGAAATCGAAGTGCTAGAGGCTGGTGGCATGATTAATCAAGTACGAGAAAAGTATCTGAGTAACGAGAAATAGTGGGTTTTAGTGCACCCGTAAATTACTCAAATGCTTTAATTAAATACTTTTTATATAGAATAGCCTTTTACGCTAAGTGGCATCCTGTTTTTCTAACCACTTTAGAATGATCTGATTTGTTTCTTCCGGTTTTTCCTGTTGAATCCAGTGGCCGCAGTTGAGACTGACTATATCAACATTGGGAACGAACTCTTTTAAGTTTGGAGCCTTAGGGATCAAGTCTCGATCGCCGTAAATCATAAGTGCTGGCTTTTGGATGGTTGGCTCTACATCTGCCAAGATCTGCCAATTTCGGTCAAGGTTTCTATACCAATTAATACTGCTCATGAACCCTGTTTTCTCAAATGCGGAAACAAAAACAGCCAGTTCGCTATCACTCATTAAGGGCTCGCCAAGTGGCGCTTCTGCTTTGGCGAGATCGATCATCATCATTCCAGGCTCTGGTGGTGCTGGAGGTACGTTCTTGCGGAATATATTGCGAAGGAATTGTGAAGTATTTGCATCTAACACAGTGTCCGCGATGCCTGGCTGTCGGTTAAAGTGAACAATGTAATAGTCGCTTCCTATAAATTCTTCCATAAACTCGACCCAAGGCTTTTCTGTGCGAGCCTGGTAGGGTAGGGCCATATTTATAACTTTGTTGACCCGGTTTGGATGTAATAGCGCAAGCCCCCAAACTACCATTGCGCCCCAATCATGGCCGACAAAGGTGGCATCTTTGTATCCGTAGTGATCAAGAAGCGCGACGAGGTCACCCGACAAGTTTTCAATGCCATAGTCAGTTATATCGGCAGGACGGGATGAATTGCCATAACCACGCTGGTTTGGAACGATAACATGGTAGCCGGCTGCGGCAAGTACAGGCAGCTGGTGGCGCCAAGAATAGGCATGCTCTGGCCAGCCGTGACAAAGCACAATTGGTTTTCCCGTATTCTGTTGACCTGCTTCAAAGACTTCTAACTCAACGCCGTTGACTGGAATAAGAGTGGGCTTGGGGAATTCGGTTAGATTAAACAATGCATTTCTCCTTTTTTTGAGGCTCAACAATGCCTTATGTGCCGGATAGCCCCTTTTCTTCGACTTGGGGCTACGGATGTGCGTTGCAATTTCAGAACTCCTTTGCTGAAAAGAACAGACATAGGCTAAAATCAAATGGTGCCAAATAATGTCACCATTTAATAATATCCTTACAAAATGAGTGTTCGACTTCGACAAGACGCCATCGTGCGCAGCCTTCGCCGAAATGGTACTTCTACGATTGCTGACTTAGCAGAAGAGGTCGGTGTATCCAGGCGTACAGTGTTGCGTGATATTAGCGCACTGCGCGATGAGGGCTTTGTTATCCATTCTGACCCTGGTCCTGGGGGCGGTCTGCAATTAGACCCGCAATCGGTCCAAACCACAGCGCGCCTCTCGGTTGCCGAGGTCTTTGCGCTCCTTATCAGCGTTGCATCAATGCGTGCGGCCGGGAATTTACCTTTTTCGGGGCTTGCAGATACTGGGCTTGCCAAAATAGAGAAGGCTTTGCCACCGGACAAAGTACGTGATTTACGCCGGTTTTTAGACTGCTTATATATCGGTAAGCTTTCACCACACGTAGACGTATCAAATATTCAGGAAATGGAGCCCGCGTTGCTCCCCACTTTCGAGACAGCTTTTCTCCAGCGGTTACAACTAAGCTTCCAATACCGTGATGCAAAGGGATCTGTAACCAGTAGGGTTGTTGAGCCACAGGCGATGCTGATTTTGCCACCTCTATGGTATTTGGTAGCTTGGGATCCCGCACGCAAAGACTTCCGTCATTTTCGAATGGACAGAATCAGTAATCCGGAATACCTTAAGGGCAAAACATTTCGACGCCGACATGTTTTATTCGAAGATAGTGTCTCTCCAATTCAGGATTTACCTCGTTAATCTTCACTAGTTTATAAAGCTGATCTTTAGGTTTTCGTATATCTTCATTATAAGAGGAAAAAAGGTATCTTTCGCCAGAACATTCTCAATAGATCTGAAAGGGGTTTCAATATAAAGTATATTGGCTATTCATATTAAGGTTATATTTTACTCTTAATTGTATATTTTTCCAGCAGTTTTAAACGCTCTAGTTTGAAATTTTGCTGATGAATCTTGTTCATACCTTTTAATTATGATTACAACTTCAGCGATAACTTTGACAGTGATTGTTTTCAAGCTCACGAAAGGTAAGGCTAATATTTAACGATCAAGGATTATTGGTTATCTTTGTTAGATGATTTTGTAAGTTTTATATTAAATAGGATGCCTTATTAATCTACGATTATCTAGCAAAAATCAAAAGATAAATATTTAGTATAAATATAACATTTAAAGTAGCTTGTTTAGACCATCACTTGTGATATGGTATATATTCGTGAGGCTTATTAGGTGTAACTAGTATCTCAGCTATCTCTTCTAATACAGAGTCAAATTCATCAGCATTCTTTTTTCCAGCTTCTTTTAGGTTGTTTAAGTTTTCTGGGGTGGCACTGTCCATTTCTTTTTCTGCGTCGAACAGCAGAGGTTCAATTCTATAATATTGTCTACCTTTTACGGTAGAGGCGATTTTTTCCAGATGATAGTCAGTCATTTGTGAGTTACCATTAAGTGCAATGTCAACTACAGGTCTTGACCATCCCAAAATCCCGTAATCTTTTACCTCTTGATAATAGTATTCTCTAAGTTTTTTACCTGTTCCGAGAGAAACAATTACCATATCTTCAATCCCTCCCACCCCACTAAACTTTATTGCTTCGGAGTAAGCACATAAGGCTGGATCGTTGGCGACCATACCGCCATCCACTAGGACATATTTTGTCTTAAATGGTAGTTGTGGGCGGATACGTGCTGCTTCAAAATATGTTGGTGCAGCGGAACTTCCACGCAGTAGATCTCTTACCAGGAAATCCTCACTTCCCGTTTTTGCGCAATGTTGCCTGAAAATTATTTGTTTGCGACTTTTAATGTCATAGGAAACAAAACAAGTTGGCTTTAATAGCTCGCTCAGTTTTATTTTTTTGAAGTAATATTTCAGAACTCTCTCTAGTTCATGTGCGGAGTATTTTTCATCTTGAAATACCCGCAATAGTTTAAATTTTTGCAAGGGTCTGACTTCAAATATATCATCTCCCTCTTCAAAATAGATATTGGCTACTTCTCGAGCTGAAAATTTAGGTTTTCCTTTCTTGTTAGGACAGATATATGCAGCACCGAGTATGGCACCTGTACTTGTGCCGGCAATGAGATCAAAATAGTCGCCGATCCTGGCATCTGGATTTTTTGATTCTTTTTTTAGTTTTTCCTCAAGAGATACCAGTATCTCGCCAGGCAGTATTCCCCTGATACCCCCTCCATCGATAGATAGGATTCTCATAGTCATTATCGACTCTCCTCTACCCTGACACTTGAGGTTATCTTTAAAAACATAGCACTTGATTGATCGGTTGTTGTTTTGAAGGGTCAAGCTTTTTATGAGTTCTTATAATTAGTATAAATATCAATATGTTATGAATATTTGTGAGTTAAATAAGTAGTTGTCAAAATGGAAAAATATACAAGCACCCAGACCTTGGGTTGATTATTGGATAGATAGAAAGGTTTAAGTAAGTACAAAATTGACTGATAGGTTCTTTTAAAACTCTCATTGTAAGTCAATTAGGTTTTATGGCTTACTAGCTCGAAAAGCCTGAGCTTTTTAAATTGGGGGAGAACATCTACATATCTGGTCGATTCCATCGATTTTATTCTATCAATGTCTAGGGTGTTGTCATGACGCTGGTAAATAGTAGTTATACTGACTTGTGCATTTGAGAAATCTTTAATAACCAGAAGTGCAGCGGTATATCCTGAGGTTAAACTGTAGAGAGGCTGTCACCCTAAGTCATTAAGTAGGGTCTTATAGGTATTTGAATCACTACTGCTGGTAAAAGTGTATAGAGAAGTATCAGCGTTCGCATTAAATTTTCAAGTTAGTACTAAGCTCCTTGCTGATGTTTGGCTATGGAGCTTGTGCTGTCGTCCTATAGATGCATATTAGCCTATAAAAGAGCCGTATACTTAGATAGATAGTTGTTAAAGTAAAAGCTTGTTATCAATTGGAATAAATTTACTTGCCGCGTTGAATAATGTGGCAGCTGTCAACTCTGGTACGCCATATACTTCAACCTTTTTGTCTCTATCTAATCTGAGCTTATGCACAAGAATATCAAAGTCACCATCACCTGAAACTAAAACTATAGTGTCTACTAAGCTTGAATATTCCATCGCATCTATCGTTATCCCCACATCCCAATCACCTTTGGCGGAACCATCGGACCGTTGTGTGAAGGGTTTTAGTTTCACCTCAAAACCGATAGATCTTAAGATATTTTGAAATTGATACTGTTTTCTATCGCCGCGATCGATGGCGTAGGCCACGGCTTTTACGACTTTCCTTCCATTAGTTGCTTCAGACCAAAACTTATTATAATCAAAGTTTCGTTTATGGATTTGCCTGCATGTGTAATAAACATTCTGCACGTCAACAAGAATGGCAACCTTTTCCATTTTATAATCCAATGATGTTAAAAGCCTGATACTAAAAATAGCGATATTAAGTTTTATTACTTAAGTGGGTACTTTATGTTGCTCGCCTTTCAATTTCAAGTGACAATTGTTAGCCAATGCTAAATTTTGAATGTTCTGGATTATAAAAACAGGCTATTAAAAATGACAGCATGTATTGGCAAAGTGATGGTATATAAATTCAATGCTGTGCAAACTGAACGATTGGAATGCCTTCTACCATTAGTGAATAATTTTGCTGATTGACCAATTTGGCGCTATCTACTCAACGATATAAACCAAGATAAGCTAGTGAGCGCTTAAATCGCTTATTCAGGTCGTATTTCAGAAAATCTGTTTCTCTTAATAAGTAGAGTGGCGTTGAATGGAGTTCAGTCTCCCTTGACTACTTGCAATTGGTGCAGGGCTACCTTTCTGAACGACCAATTTTTAGTAATGTTATTTAGCGGTTTTTCGTCGTTTTGACAGATCCCAGTATATTCCGTAACTCATTTAGACCTCAAAAATCTCCAAGCCCCCACTTTGTGATAACAGATTGATTTTTAGCCTATTCAGGGCTCATTAAGGGTGTTGAGTCCATTGTGGGTTGACAAAGCAGGAGCACCATATCTTATACTGTATGTATGTACAGTAATTTGGTAAGGGTGGTCATGGGAACTAGAAGCATCATTTTCGACGGAGAGCCTGTCCGGATTTGCCGGTATCGTTCGGATTATGACAACCGAGCAATGTATGCTATCTGTATGCTGAATTATACGAAGTATGTGCGCAGCTTTTCAGTGTCTGTTGGTGTAAATCTGCGCAAGGAGTTGGATCTGACATTGACGCAGATGCGGGAAGTCGAGCGCAGTATGGATTGGCTGGCAGCCCCTGCATAAGGATGTAAGGGCTTAAGCAGTTTTATCGAAAAGGAGATAGATCATGGGAAGAAAGATCAATCGATTCGCAATTTTTGCCGAACGAATTCATTTGATGAATGGCGGTGCAAAAAGTTTTAGGGATTCTGCACCCACAGAAGAAGCCGCCATGGATCTGGCAGAAGAAATTGCTAAGTCTGAAAAAGCGGTGTTTTATTCTTGGCTGCAAATTCTCGATATTATGACTGGTAACTATACCGAGTATTCAATCAAGACCGGTGGGGTGTTGGAGGAAAGAGAGTGTCCGGATAGTAAAAACTGAACAGCTAATGAATGATAGCCTCTGGTTTCAGTCAGGTTCGATAAAAGTAAAGAAGACATCATAGAAGGGGGCCTTGACCGTTGCGAGAGTGGCCAGGAAACCCCCTTTCCTGAGAGGTTGTTTTACTGTCAAAAGGCTATTAGCTATGTTGTTTTGCACTGTTCCAATTTTAATTTTAGCTGTCACTAAAGTCGATATTTTCACTTAGGTGACAGCTCACTTGCTATTTAAATTGATTATTTTCGGTCAGATAGGGGTTGAGCCTATGACCGAAATATTAATTTTATGTTTCTTTTCTTCGTTTAGACCTGTGGTTTTCTCTCAGTCAAAAAAATAATGATTTATTTGTAGTCGTTGACAAGCTGTCCATTTGATGACTCCTTGAATTGAGGGTGATCGTCATCAATTTCGTAAAAATCAGATTTTTCGCCAGTGAAAATATGCCCCATAGTTTTCAACCCGGTTGGGCCATCTAGTGAGCCCGCAATAATTCCAGTGGCATCGAGATTAAATGGTTCCCAGAATAGGCTTGAGCCACATTGCTGGCAGAAGCCTCTGCGGGCCACTTCTGATGTTTTATACCACGCCAGCCCGTTATCTTTTGTTATCTTAATATTGACTTTGCGAGCTTTGGTATGAGGGCCGAAACTTCCATGTAGTTTTTGACACATACTACAATGACAGTTAACTACGTTGCGTAGTGGCCCTTTAACCTTATACCGCACAGCTCCACATAAGCAACCTCCGGAAGTAATTGAATTCTCACTATTCATATATTGAGCCTGTAGATGTAAAAGTTGACTTAAAATAAGAATCTAAATTAAGTATACTTTTTTATTGTCGATAAGATGATTTGTTTGAATTGTAAATGCTGATCACACAACGTGATGTAAACATAAATATTGGTAGCTTGGCTAGTTATTTATTCGTCCTATGTCGATATAAATTGCGAGGTGGTAGAGATTTTTTAATTTGATTGTTTGCCTTTTTTATTGACGTTACCGCTGCATTAAGCAGGCAATGGCGGATAAGCCATTTATTCTCACGGTGTTATTGCACGGAGTAAGACTCCCAGTGCTCGACCGTAAAGATTAAATTCGGCAGCAAAGCGACTCAGTGCGGTAAAAGGTGAATGCTAACGCAGACTGGAGCCGGGGAATCCATGGGGATATTCTCGAGAATTCATTGCGCCGTATTATAGAAGCTGCCGAAATACAGACAAGCTGTGACAGCGAACACCGCCAAGTCCATGAGCATTCCGTGGAGGAAGTGGCCGGCGTAAAAATAATTGAATTTCTTGGAGCTTTACGTTTCTTATCTGCTGGTGGCCTGAACTTGTCAGCCCTAGACAATCTAAATATTACAAGCGGCAGTGATATTAATATTTCAGTGGGGCGCGACTTAAAAGAACAGATGGGAAATATTCGCGAATCAGTGGCCAAGGTCCGCCAAACCATCAAAGTAAAAGACGGCGGAAAGGTTTGGTTAGGTGGTGAATCTTTAAACATGCTGAAGGTATTAGAAGATTTAATCGGCGTAATGTCGGCCCTGGCTGGCACGCTCGCTACACATACGCACCCCAGTAATGGCAAAAAACCAGACCAGGAGGCGGCAATTAATGGGCACAAGGGGAGTTCGGATAGTTTGGAGTCTCAACTTAATCCAATAAGGGCCTAAATTGTTTTTACAAAAAAAAGAACAGTGATTTTGGAGGGGGTGCCCCCCTCCCAGGTAAAAGTCGGCAATTGAATATGCAGGTGAGGACTTTTTAAGTATTATTTGAGTGGAGGATCTTACTAATATGATGCACAAGAGTTAGTATCTAGTGCATTAAGATCGATTTTCTGGATTTTTTTGCTGGTTTATTCGGCTTCAACAGTAATTCGTAGTGTTCCAGAGAAAGGCGCAGATGATTGATTCGGCTCCCACTCGGTAACAGGAATACTAATAAAAAAAGTAGCGTTATCATTTGCGCAGTTAGATGCTTGAAGAGTGTTGTTGGTAATAGGTACTCCGGCATTAGCTTGTTGAGGAATTACGCCATCGTTCTGGTAGACCACGCTATAAGTAATTGAGGTTCCGTCAGATCCTATCAGGCTATATGTAGGATCAGTTCCATCATTCTGAAAGGTTATGCCGTAAGTTGAAAACCCATTTCCGGCAACACAAAATCTGTCATCGCCTGTTGCGCTATTTCCTGGCATTGGGTTTGAAATAGTAATAGGGTCAACATTATCTATTGAGATGATTGTATCAAATTGTAGGGTTATCAAACTGGTTGCACTATCTGTAGCTTGGGATAGCGCAGGTGTAGTGTGGCCAAGTACTAGCCCTGCAGCAAGTAAGGGTGCTAGAAAATTTTTTGTAACAATTTTCATAATTAAGTCCTTTTAGGTTAGATTGCACGATACCTGTGAAATATAGCGTCAAAGCTACAAGAGGGTGGTTGGGTTTTGTCTTGGCATTTTAGTCATAAATTTACCTTGTAAACTTACCGGACGGGTATCAAGTTTATTTAGAGATAAAATTACTATTTTTTGAGACAAGTTTATTATTCTGGGTTGGCGATTTGGCAGTTAAATTTCTTTTTTAAACTTTTTGGTAATTCTTTTGAGCTTGCAGGTTTTTTGCCCCTTTCTTCCGGTAGTGGTTTTGATTTTTCGGTGTGGGATATTTTAGGTCTAACAATTGAAAGTAATTTCAACCGTTCAGAAGGCCGTACCTGGAGGATGAAATAGGGAATATTCTCAAATCATCACAAAGACCCACCAAACTATCAAAGTAAAAGAAGGTGGCAAGTTTTTGTTAGGCAGTAAATTTTTAAATGTGCTGAAAGTGCTAGAGGATTTAATCGGCGTAGTGTCGGCCCTGGCCGGAACACTCGCCGCACACGCGCGCCTCAGTAATGGCATAAACCAGATCAGGATGCGGCAATTAATGGGCACAAGAGCAGTGCGGATAGTTTGAAATCTCAGCTTAGTGCGGTGCGGGCTTAAGCTGGTTATACACTTAAAAGGAGAGAAGTTATGAAAAATAGAGTAAACAGGTACGCCATTTTTTCTGAGAGAGTCCATCTTATGAATGGCGGACCTAAGAGCTTTAGAGACTCTGCGCCTACTGAAGAGGCGGCAATGAAGCTGGCGGAAGAAGTTGTGAAGTCTAAGAAAGCAGAGTTTTATTTATGCCCGCAAATGCTTGATTTTGTGGTCGGGGTTTACAATGAATTTTCAGTAAAAAGGGCCGGCAGTTAGATGAAATGAGAATAGGTATAGTCAGTCATAAGCTATAGTTATTTTTGTGCCCCCTACTGTTAGTTAGGGGTACATTGGTTACTGTGCTATATCGACCATATTGTTGTTGCCAATTTGAGATACAAGTACTGATTGACCGTTACCATTTTGGGTGGCTAGTAGTGCATTAGCATCGCCACTTTGAAAAGCTTGAAATGAACTGCCGATACCCATTGCGGATATATTTGCAATGTTAGACGTACCCAGCTGTACAGTGAAGGCTTTGTGGTTAGAGCCGGTTTGATTGTGAATTGCTATATTCCCATCTCCGTCCTGCCAGAGGCTGCTTTCATTATGATCAGTGGTTTGAAAAACATTAAAAGTATTACCGCTACCACTCTGATGTGAATAAGATCGGTTTGAGTCGCCATTCAGTTGGGTGTGCATGGCGTTGTTGGAATCACCGAGTTGATGTATTTCAACTACACTATTTTCTGTTAGATGTTGGGCTGCATTTAAAGAGTGATTTTGGCCGAATTGACTGACAACAATTATGTCGTTGACGCTAATAAATTGATCCAACATTCCACTATGGCTTACTCCGGTTTGAAGGACTAATGCACTACTATTGTTCGTGAATGATTGTTTTGTTTCTATGTTTTGCTTATTCAAGACTTGTTGAATCGTGACAGAGGAGTTTATTGAGTTGTCCTGATGCGATACTGCGGTATTCATCTCGCCGCTCTGGCTATGAATAATGGTTCCTGACTCGCTCTTTGTTGATTGTTTGGTGTGGCTAGAGTTGTTGTTACCAAGCTGAAATATCTCAATGGTATTATTTGTGGCTGTTGGATTATTTTGATCGGCAGTTGCTGAGTTATTAGCCCCTGCCTGAATAACTGTTAAGGTATTGTTGCTGGCGGTAACATCATTATTGGAAATCGCTAAAATAATACAAGTAGTGATGTAGCCTATTTTTTTCATCATTAGTTTCCTTATGAATCTACTGGTGATTAATGTAGATTTTTTGCCTCAATAGAATTTCTTGAATGATAGTGAGCTTCACTAGCTTTATTGTTAAATACTGGTCGACAATATGGCTAAGATCTTTGTGTGAAGGTGCTGAATGGTTACAAGTGTTGGCTGGTTTCTTGCATTTTTCACTAAGAATCAAGCACTAATTTATTAGGAAATAAGTTTTTGACTCTATTTTTATTCTGGCACTTCATGTGCCAGAAAGGTAGTAACTTTAATTCTTCAGTTGATCTTGGCTTATAAAATTGAAAAGCTAGTGGTTAGCGTTAATCTACTGGTTAAATTCACCGCGCTCTTGCATAGATTTCACTTCCTTTCATTGCCTCCTGGCAGCCAGATGAAGCTGCCAAGTAGACTCAAACTTTCAAAAAACCCTTAAAAACTTGCATCATCAGTTCCCTCCGACTTTTTGTGATCAATAATTGCGCAGCAAAAATGACTGCGGGTCACTCCTCCCCACGCGTGCCGATTTTGGGCGTTCTTTTGGTTGATGAAATGAGATTGGCGGCCAGGGCTTGAGCTGGTGCGGGGTTTGGGGTCGGTGGGGGTTTCACACTTTGAAGAGTTGCGAAGAGAAGTGAAAGGATATTGCACAGCCGGAAGGCTTACGGGATAGCAAAGTGTCAACGTGATTTTGCGTTGACACTTTGTTGACACTTTGGCGCTGAAACCAACAAATGAATCTTTTACAAAGTTGCCTGCGCAGAATTAAAAAACCCGCGAAAGCTAGAGCTGACGCGGGTTTGAGAGATGGTACCAGAGGCCGGACTCGAACCGGCACGCTTTTAAGGGCGGGGGATTTTGAATCCCCTGTGTCTACCAATTTCACCACTCTGGCAGAATTTGCACGCATAATATCAGGCTTAAGAGCTATGTCAAGAAAAAATTAAGCTTATCTGGCCTGTGAATTATTGGTTGATTATGAGCTTCTTCATTTTACAAGGGGGAAAGAGAGTAGTCCCAAGAGATAGCTACTCTCTTCGATCATATGTATGTTATTGGGCCAGCCGTAAGAAATGATAAGTTAGAAGATCGTTTAGCTTTTTACTGCCTGTCGTAGAGAGATGGTCGTCGTCAAAATAATAGGAGGCGCTTAAACTTCCTACAGGGCAATGAGTTTCACTACAGAAAGCTGTTGTTGGATTTAGAATGTGAACCTTGCTGTATTTGTTTGATTCTTTGGCAAGTATTTCGTTTGTTTTTCTCTGGAAGTTTTCATGTGTAATTTTTTTAATGGAATTTATAGCGAGTAATTCTTTTGATATTCCTTCTGTGAGAATGGATTTCATATAAATCTTTTCTGGGAAATCTTTTTGCATTGGAACCTGCAGCATTATTAAAATGTTGGTTTTTTCATTGTTAAGGCGCTTTAGGGTGGAGGATATTCCATGACGAAAAGCTCTAACTGATTCAGTTCTATTTTTTATGCCTGTAGGTTTTAGAGATAAATATTGGGGGCTTTTTCCAGAATATAAGCCTTCTGTGTAGTAGGTCCATCTTGCGGCTAAAAGTACAATGTCATAGTTTTCTTTAGTGATGTGATCTATTATTTTTTCATTTAATAGATGGCAATTCCTCTCATCTTGATCCTTGCGGATTGGATAAATTCCAGCCAGTGGGGGGCAGCCCATAAAGCTTGCATATGTTACAGATAAGTTATTTTGTTGTGCCACTTGTTCAATAGATGGAAGGGCAGAAAATAAGTGGGAGTCGCCAAATGCAAATACTTTTTTATCGCCTTTTCCTAAAGTACAAAATTCTTGATGGTCTTCATGAAGGTATTTCTTGTTGAAGCATTCGTATTGCTTTCTTGTTACGGTATCTAGGACTTTTTCAGGGATGTTTTTAAAGTCCTTATTCGGTGAAAACTTGTATACAATTGTTCCTAAAATTGTAGTAGTTAACACCATGTAAAGCGGGTAGTGCCTCAAGATGGATGTGGAGGGTTTAATGTTGGACTTTCTTTTTTCGATAGTGTTATAGCTAATATATCCAAGTATTATTGAGCAGACTAAGCCAATGTAAATAAATTTCTGGTCGAGAGAGAAATAAGAAATAGCTACAGCTAATGGCCAGTGCCATAAATATATTGAATAAGACCAGGTTCCAATTTTCTGTAGCGCGAAGTTATTTGTGATAACGCTAGAGTCTCGGTTCGCCTGAATTATTAGGTATGTACCAATAGTGGGGAGAGCTGTTAAGAGCCCTGGCCATGCTGCTTCATCGGAGATGAAGAAGCATGATGCGATAATTGTTGTTAATCCCGCGCCCTCTATAATTCTTTTTGTGTTTTCTGTTTTTATTTGTAGTGGGTAGAGGTAGGCTAGTCCACCAAGCATCATTTCCCAGGCCCTTGTGGGGAGGAGGTAGAAGGAGGCTACGGGCGCGATATTTGTTGCTATTATTGAAGCTCCAAAACCCATAATGGTGCTTGCTAATATAATTGCCTTAAGAGTGTTTTGCGATGTGAGTTTCCTTATGGTCAGCAAGGCTATTGGGTATAGTAAATAAAATTGCCATTCTACTGATAACGACCAAGTGTGTAGAAGCCACTTCTCGTGAGAGGCTGTATCAAAATAGCCGGACTCCCGCCAATAAATAATATTAGAAAAGAAGCCTGCGCTACCTATTGAGTGTTTTCCTAGGTTTTCATAGTCAGTTGGTGTTAGTAGAACCCAGCAGATGATAAGTAATATTATGCAAAGGGTAAATAAAGGAGGAATAATCCTGTTGGCACGTGCGGCATAGAATATTATTAGGGAAAAGTCGCCCCTTTCCAATCCATTATAAATTATTCTTGTCATTAAGAACCCTGAAATGACAAAGAATATATCCACACCTATAAACCCGCCTGGAAGCCATGACGATTTAAAATGGAAAAATAAAACTGCAATTATTGCAATGGCTCGAAGGCCATTAATATCGGCTCGAAATGGCAAAGTTCTCTACTCAAGCTGAAAAAATGTGAAGGAGTATTTTCCATATACCTAGAGGAAAGGCTAGTGCGTATAGGTGGGTTTTTAGCTCGGATGTCTTGCATACCGTTTACGGCAAATGTTTTGAATCTAGCAAGTTTTTTACGAATTGATGATTGCTTATCTTATTTAGGCGGTAGTGTCAATAGGTGTAAAGGCTGGCATGGCTGACAATTTTTTTGCTTCAAAGTTAACAGCTCCTAAAATTTCCTATAACCTTCGCGACCTCTCCATAGTTTCTAGATTTCCAGGATTCCATGCAGCGTCAGGACTTTGACTTTCATCTGCCCGATGAGCTGATCGCCCGCGCGCCTACTGAAGAGCGCCGCGGCAGCCGTCTTTTGTGTCTGGATGGGCCCAGTGGGGCCATTGTACATCGGCAGTTCCCAGATATTCTCGATCAGGTCCAAGCTGGTGACCTGATAGTCTTTAACGATACCCGGGTGATCCCGGCGCGTTTGTTCGCGCAGAAGGAGACTGGCGGTAAGTTGGAAATCCTGGTGGAGCGGGTGCTCAATGAGACGGATATCTGGGCCCATGTGCGCTCTAGTAAGTCGCCCAAGCCCGGTTCCACCATCGTCCTTGAAGACGGCACCCGTATAGAGGTGACCGGCCGCAAGGATGCACTGTTTGAATTGTCCTTCCCCAAAGAAGAGGGTGTGCTGGCGATTCTGGATCGCCTCGGCCATATGCCGCTGCCTCCTTATATTGATCGTGAAGACGATGCCAGTGATCGCGAGCGCTACCAAACCGTATACGGCCGCAATGCCGGTGCAGTGGCGGCGCCGACGGCGGGGCTGCACTTTGATGATGAAATGATCGGTGCGCTGCGGGATAAAGGTGTCGAGGTTGTCTTCGTTACCCTGCATGTGGGTGCCGGTACCTTCCAGCCGGTGCGCGTGGACAATATTTACGAGCACCAGATGCACAGCGAAGTGCTGGATGTCTCCCAGGAAGTGGTGGATGCGGTAACCGCTTGCCGCGCGCGCAATGGCAGCGTGATTGCGGTGGGTACCACCAGCGTGCGCGCGCTGGAAAGTGCGGCGCGCAGTGGCCAGTTACAGGCCACCGTGGGAGAGACAGATATCTTTATTTATCCCGGTTATGAATTCCAGGTTGTGGATAAGTTGGTCACCAACTTCCATCTACCAGAATCCACCTTATTGATGCTGGTGAGCGCCTTTGCCGGGTACCAGCATACGATGGCCGCCTATAAGGCCGCAGTTGAGGAGCGTTACCGCTTCTTTAGTTACGGCGATGCCATGTTTATTACCCGCGATCCCAATGCCAAAAAAGAAGAAGTCGCACCAGCGAAAGGAGATACCCAGTGAGCCGCGAATGTTTTATGCAGTTTGAAGTGGATACCACTGATGGCAAGGCCCGTCGCGGCCGCTTGCGCTTCCCTCGCGGTGTGGTGGAAACCCCGGCGTTTATGCCGGTGGGCACTTACGGCACCGTGAAAGGCATGTTGCCGAGGGATATCGAAGGGATCGGTGCACAGATTATTCTGGGCAACACCTTCCACCTGATGCTGCGCCCAGGTACTGAAGTGGTTAAAGCCCACGGCGATCTGCACGATTTCACCCAGTGGTCCGGCCCGATCCTTACCGACTCCGGCGGTTTCCAGGTGTTTAGTCTGGGTGAGCTGCGCAAGATTACGGAAGAGGGGGTTTCTTTCCGCTCGCCTATCGATGGCAGTCCGGTATTTCTGGACCCGGAAGAATCCATGCGCGTTCAGCGGGACCTGGGTTCCGATATCGTCATGATCTTCGATGAGTGTACGCCTTATCCGGCCACCACTGACGAAGCGCGCAAATCTATGGAGTTGTCCCTGCGTTGGGCGGAGCGCTCCAAGAAGGCTCACGGCGATAGCCCGTCGGCGCTGTTCGGTATTGTGCAGGGCGGTATGTACCCGGAGTTGCGCGATGTGTCCCTGCGCGGCCTCACCGAGATTGGTTTCGATGGCTATGCCATTGGCGGCCTGTCTGTGGGTGAGCCGAAAGAGGAGATGATCAAGGTATTGGATCACCTGGCACACAAGATGCCGGAAGATAAACCGCGCTACCTGATGGGTGTGGGTAAGCCGGAAGATATTGTCGAAGCTGTTCGCCGCGGTGTGGATATGTTCGACTGCGTCATGCCCACCCGTAATGCGCGTAACGGCCACCTGTTTACCTTCGAGGGTGTGGTGAAAATCCGCAATGCCAAACACCGTCACGATACGGGCCCCTTGGAGGAAGAGTGCGATTGCTATACCTGCGAGAATTTCTCCCGCGCTTACCTGCATCACCTGGATCGCTGTGGTGAAATTCTCGGTGCGCAGCTGAATACGATTCACAATCTGCGTCACTACCAGCGCCTGATGCAAAAGCTGCGCGATGCTATTGCCGCCAATGCGCTGGAGGCTTATGTCGCGGAGTTCTACCGAGGTCTGGGCCGCGAGGTTCCAGCGCTGCAGGCTTGATAGCGCCGCACTTTTATCCTATCTGGGGCACAGTCGATCGCACGATTGTGCCCCTGTCATTTGTCCGTTCATTCGATCCCCGTATAATCGCTCCCACTTTTGTCGGCGGCTGTGCACCTTGCAATCTGTGTACTGCGCCCACATATCGTGGCAGATTGCCAAGATTTACCGGCCCTCGGGGTCACACTAGAACAATGAGAACAGCATGAATCGCTACCCGATCTGGAAGTACTTTCTGATTCTCGCGGTTGTGGCCTTCGGCCTGATCTACGCCGCGCCCAACCTCTACAAGCCGGACCCTGCGGTGCAGATTTCCGGGCAGTCCAGTGCCATGGAGATGGATGAAAATGTCCTCACCAAGGCGCGCAAAGCTCTGGATGACGCGGGTATTGCCCACTTCGGTGGCGAGGTGGGTGATAAGGCGATTTTGATTCGCCTCGAATCCATCGATCAGCAGCTGCCTGCCAAGCGCGCGATTCAGGAGGCGCTGGGGCACAGCGATTACGTGGTTGCTCTAAACCTGGCGTCTACTACCCCCCAGTGGCTCAGTGATATCGGCGCCAGCCCCATGAAGCTGGGCCTCGACCTGGCCGGTGGTGTGCACTTCCTGATGGAGGTGGATACCAACACCATCGTAAAAACCAATATGGAAGGCTATGTGCAGGATGTGAAAACCAAACTGCGCGCGGCCAAGGCCCGTTACCGTAGCGTTAACCTGATCGACGATCGCGAGATTGTGGCGCGTTTCCGCAACGAGGAGCTGCGCAGCCTGGCCCTTTCCACCATGCGTAAGGAATTCCCGCAGTTGCAACTGCGCGAGACCGGCAGTGGCGAGAACCTGGAAATCCGGGCCACCTTGTCTGAGCAAGAGATCAAACAGCTTGAGGATTATGCGGTTTCCCAGAACCTCACCACCCTGCGCAACCGGGTGAATGAGCTGGGTGTGGCCGAGCCGATCGTACAGCGCCAGGGGCGCAACCGTATTGTGGTGGAGCTGCCCGGTGTTCAAGACACCGCCGAAGCCAAGCGGATTATCGGTAAGACCGCCAACCTGGAATACCGTATGGAGGCCCGCCCCGATGAGCTGGTCACCAACAAGGAGTACTTCGAATACCGCAGCGAGCGCCAACAGCAGATGTACGGCGGCGCCTGGCTGGAGCGCAAGATCATCATCAAGGGTGACAGCGTAACCAATGCGCGTGTCGGCTACGATGAGAGCGGTCTTCCCCAGGTGAATATCACCCTGGATTCCCGTGGTGGTGAGCTGATGCACCGCGCCACCTGGAAGAATGTCGGCCGCCGTATGGGCACCCTGTTTATCGAGACCCGTTTTACCCCGCAGACCAAAATGGATGCCGAGGGCAATGAGATTGTCGAGCAGGTTAGAACCGAAGATAAAAAGATTATCAGCCTGGCCACCGTGCAGAGCGCTCTGGGCAAACAGTTCCGTGTAACCGGACTGGACAGCCCGGCAGAAGCCCAGGAACTGGCCCTGCTGCTGCGCGCCGGTGCGCTGGCCGCTCCCATGTACTTTGTGGAAGAGCGTGTGATCGGCCCGTCCTTGGGTGCGGATAACATCAAGGTGGGTGTGCAATCGGTACAGATCGGTCTGCTCGCAGTCATTATTTGTATGCTGATCTCCTACCGGGTATTTGGCCTCGCCGCCAATATTGCCCTGGCGGTCAATATGATTCTGCTGGTGGCGGTGATGTCGATTCTCGGCGCCACCCTGACGCTACCCGGTATCGCCGGTATCGTATTGACTGTGGGTATGGCGGTGGATGCCAACGTGCTGATCTTCTCGCGAATACGGGAGGAGCTCAGGAATGGGATGCCTCCCCAAACAGCGATTAGTGCCGGTTTCGATAACGCCTACAGCACCATTGTGGATGCGAATATCACTACCCTGATTGTGGCGGTGATCCTCTACGCTATCGGCTCCGGCCCTGTACAGGGCTTCGCGGTGACCCTGTCTATCGGTATTCTCACCTCTATGTTTAGTGCCATTATGGGCACGCGCGCAATCATCAACTTGTTCTACGGCGGTCGCCGTGTACAGAAACTCTGGATTTAAGGAGGCTGGCCATGAGTGAGACCAAAGTGGAAAGCGGAAAGATTACCGAGTACATGGGCAAGCGCGTGTACGACTTTATGCGCTGGCGCAAGTTTGCCACCGTACTATCCGTTGTGCTGGTGCTGGCTTCGATCGGAATACTGGCGGCCAAGGGCCTGAAGTTCGGTCTGGATTTTACCGGCGGTACCCAGGTAGAAGTGGGTTACGAAGTTACTCCGTTTATTAACGACGTGCGCACTCAGTTGGAAGATGCCGGCTTCGAGGGCGCCACGGTTGTTAACTACGGTTCCGATAACGAGCTGATGATCAAGTTGCCCCCAGAGGTAGCCGAAGAAGAGACTCGTATTAGCGCCACCGATCAGGAGACCACCACGCCTATTGGCGACAAGGTGGTAGAGGTTCTACGTGCCGGTAGTGAGGGCACCGTTACCCTGCGCAGGGTCGAATTGGTCGGCCCGCAAGTGGGTGCCGAGCTGCGTGACGACGGCGGCCTGGGTATGCTGGTAGCGCTGGCACTGGTGATGATGTACGTGGCTTTGCGCTTCCAGTACAAGTTCTCGGTTGGCGCGGTAGCGGCACTGGGGCACGACGTCATTATTGTGCTGGGCTTCTTTGCTCTGATGGGGTTGGACTTCGATCTGACCGTGTTGGCGGCGGTGCTGGCGGTGATCGGTTACTCGTTGAACGATACTATCGTGGTATCTGACCGTATCCGCGAGAATTTCCGTAAAGTGCGCAAGGCAGAGTCGGAGGAGATTATTAACATCTCCATCAGTCAGACCCTGGGCCGTACCTTTATGACCTCTTTCACCACCTTGTTAGTGCTTTGGGCACTGCAGTTCTTTGGTGGTGAGCTGATCCACAACTTCTCCCTGGCGTTGATCGTCGGTGTGGTTGTGGGTACTTACTCGTCTGTTTACGTCGCAGCGAACGTGCTGATGGCATTGAAGATCAGCAAAGAGGATCTGATGCCGCCGGTGAAGGAAGGCGCAGAGCTGGAAGAAATGCCCTAATCAGGAAGAGCTTCCAAATAAAAAAGGCCGCTGTTTAGCGGCCTTTTTTTGTCCCGATTATTCAGTTACTGATAAGTAAGCACTGCAATCGGGGTTTTCACTGTGGGGTGATTTGCCTAGCTAGTGGCAATCAGTTAGCTGCGAGGTTTTTTGCCCAGAGTGATATGTTTGGGGCCGGAAGTGTTGGTCTGGCCGCTGACACCCTTGGGGACCTGCTCGATCTCGCCACCCTTCTCCAAAAAGGCTTGCACTTGCGCCTCAATACTCTCGCTGGTCTCTAAGGGGGCGGTCTGCTTACGACTGGAAGAGGAGGATGCTTTTTTGGCCACGGTGACTGTCCGGTGTTTTGGGTTGGCCAGTCATCATACAGCAAATTGGATAAAAAAGCATCCAACTGCCTAAGTGGCACTCATAGTGCACAGTTTGCCGCCATATACAGAGGTTGTACTGTCACTAAAGGGCGCTTTGTGGGAGAGGGCCAGTTGCACTGGCCCGAACGAGGATTACTCGGTCTCCTGCTCCAGGAGTTCGGTATTGGCCACTGGCCAGCCACCTAGTTCCCGCCATTTGTTGACGATACCGCAGAACAGGGTTGCGGTTTTTTCCGCGTCGTATTCGGCGGAGTGGGCGCAGCTATTGTCGAACTCAATGCCGGCTACCTGGCAGGCTTTGGCCAACACGGTTTGGCCGTAGGCGAGTCCGGCGAGGGTAGCGGTGTCAAAGCAGGAGAAGGGGTGGAAGGGATTGCGCTTGATCCCGGTCCGTTCAACCGCGGCATTCACAAAGCCCAGGTCGAAGTGGGCGTTGTGGGCAACCATAATGGCACGGGTGCAGCTGTGTTTCTTCACGGCACTGCGGATCTTGCGGAACATTTCCGGCAGGGCGATTTCCTCGGGCCAGGCCTCGCGCTCGGGGGATTCCAGATCGATGCCGATAAAGTCGAGCGCTGATTGCTCCACATTGGCGCCATCGAATGGTTCCAGGTGAAAGCTGTGGGTTTCCAGCGGGAAAAGTTTCCCCTCTTCATCCATATCCAGGATTACCGCCGAAATTTCCAGCAGGGCATCGGTGCGCGCATTAAAGCCGCCGGTTTCCAGATCGATCACAACCGGCAGGAAGCCGCGAAATCGCTGGGCAAGGGAGCTCTTTGGTCCTGTGGGTTCTTCGGCCGGGGTCACTTTGGGTCCTTGTAAATCTCAGTTGTGCCGGGATAAATCCGGCGTAGGGGATTCGCGGGCTTGGGCCCGCGAGGGTTTGAACTGGAATTATACGAGCTTCCAGTTCAGGGTTTCACCGGCGGCCAGGGGGATCAGCTTTTCGCCGCCCATATCCAACGCTTCGGGAAGTGCCCAGGGCTGCTTCACCAGAGTGATGGTGTCCTGATTGCGCGGCAGGCCGTAGAAATCCGGCCCGAAATTGCTGGCGAAGCCCTCGAGCTTATCCAGCTTGCCGGCGCGCTCAAAGGCTTCGGCGTACAGCTCGATAGCGGAGTAAGCGGTGTAGCAACCGGCACAGCCGCACTCGTGCTCCTTCTTGTGGTGCGCGTGGGGGGCCGAGTCGGTGCCGAGGAAAAATTTCGGGCTGCCACTGGTGGCGGCTTCAATCAGTGCCGACTGATGATCGCCGCGTTTGAGAATTGGCAGGCAGTAGAAGTGCGGGCGAATACCGCCAACCAGCATATGGTTGCGGTTGTACAGCAGGTGGTGCGCGGTAATTGTCGCGGCGACGCCTTCGCGGGCATTTTGCACAAACTCAGCGGCATTGGCGGTAGTGATGTGCTCAAAAACCACTTTCAGAGTGGGGAAATCTTCTACCAGGCGCGCTAGGGTCTTCTCGATAAATACCTGCTCGCGGTCGAAAATATCGATATCGCTGGTGGTGACCTCACCGTGTACCAACAGCTTCATGCCGCAGGACTGCATTTCTTCCAAAGCCGGGTAAATATTGGCGATGTCAGTTACGCCGGAATCGGAGTTGGTGGTGGCACCAGCCGGGTAGAGTTTTGCTGCGATTACGCCGCTGGCGTGGGCCTGGCGAATCACTTCGGCATCGGTCTTGTCGGTGAGGTAAATCACCATCAGCGGTTCAAAAGTTCGGCCGGCTGGGATATGCGCGAGAATGCGCTCGCGATATGCGTCTGCGCCTTCACCGGTGGTGACGGGCGGTACCAGGTTTGGCATCACAATTGCGCGGTGAAATTGTCGGGCGGCATCGCCAACGGTGCGTTCCAGGGCAGTGCCGTCACGCAGGTGAATATGCCAGTCGTCGGGGGCGCGAAGAGTGATTTGCTCCGTCATGGTACTCCAGGATATCAATTGCTGTAGAAGTGTCTCTGTGCGGCGCGCATGCTACCCGATGCAGGGTCAAAATGCGATGCGCGGTCCGGTTAAAAGTTAATCAATTGTATAGACTCTCACCTTGGCGCTAGTCGATTGCGAGCAGAGGCGCTACAATCGCGCCCCGATAAAGTGTGTGGGTATTAATTGTGCCCATAAATACCGAGCCTGGGCATACCTCCAAGAATAACCTCCCCCAGAACGAAACAAACTTCACAGATAGGTGATTCCAATCGCCGCACTTTGATCGTGGCGGCAAAAATCCAGCAGCAGAGGACAGCAATGAGCAAAATCGAGAAGGTAGTACTGGCATATTCCGGCGGACTGGATACTTCAGTGATTGTGCGATGGCTGCAGGATACTTACGGCTGTGAAGTAGTGACGTTCACTGCGGATATTGGCCAGGGTGAGGAAGTTGAACCGGCGCGGGCCAAGGCCGAGGCGCTCGGTGTGAAAGAGATTTATATCGACGATCTGCGCGAGGAATATGTGCGGGACTTCGTTTTCCCGATGTTCCGTGCCAATGCGATTTACGAGGGCGAGTATCTGCTGGGCACCTCTATCGCGCGTCCGCTGATCGCCAAGCGCTTGATTGAAATTGCCAACGAAACTGGTGCCGATGCTATTTCCCATGGTGCCACCGGTAAAGGCAACGACCAGGTGCGCTTTGAGCTGGGTGCCTACGCACTGAAGCCGGGTATTCAGGTAATCGCGCCCTGGCGCGAATGGGACTTAAATTCCCGCGAAAAGCTGATGCAGTACTGCGAACAGCACAAGATTCCAGTGGATTTCTCTTCTACGAAGAAAAAATCCCCTTACTCGATGGATGCCAACCTGCTGCACATTTCCTACGAGGGCGGCATCCTCGAAGATCCCTGGGCGGAAGCCGAGGAAGATATGTGGCGCTGGAGTGTGAGCCCGGAGGCCGCACCAGAAGAGCCGACTTACATCACCATCGGCTTTGAGAAAGGTGATCCAGTCTCAATCGACGGTGAGCGTTTGAGCCCGGCCACCCTGTTGGAAAAACTGAACAAGTTGGGTGGAGCTAACGGTATCGGTCGTCTGGATATCGTGGAAAACCGCTACGTGGGAATGAAATCCCGCGGTTGTTACGAAACTCCCGGTGGAACAATTTTGATGAAGGCGCACCGTGCTATCGAGTCTATTACGCTGGATCGCGAAGTGGCTCATATGAAAGATTCCTTGATGCCGCGCTACGCGGATCTTGTGTACAACGGTTACTGGTGGTCGCCTGAGCGCCGTATGTTGCAGGCCGCTATCGATGAATCCCAGGAAGTGGTGAATGGTGAAGTACGCCTGAAACTCTACAAGGGTAGTGTCAGTGCAGTAGGCCGCCGCTCTGTAGATAGCCTCTTCGATGAGCGTATCGCAACCTTCGAGGATGATGCTGGAGCCTACAACCAAAAAGATGCAGAGGGCTTTATCAAGCTCAATGCCCTGCGCCTGCGCATCGCCGCCGGTAAAGGAAGAAAATTGATTTAGTCGGCTTAGTTGATTTAGATCAGTCAAGGCTGGAAATGGATGCGCTTAAATCCTTTTCTGGCCAACAGTGACAGTTATGTGTATGCCTTCGACGTTATAAGCGGGTTCATACATGACTGCTGCAGACCCAGTGGTGGGCCAGGCCCGCTCAGTGGAACCGAATTTTAAAAGCAACGGAAGTAAAAACATGACGACAACGGTGGCAAAGACCGGCCCTGTGCCGGACTATGACTACAATATCGTGCGCCAGTTCACCATCATGTCCGTGGTCTGGGGCATCTTTGGTATGGGCATGGGCGTATTGATCGCGGCTCAGCTGGCCTGGCCCGAGCTGAACGATTTCTGGCAGCCCTTCTCGCACTTTGGGCGATTGAGGCCACTGCACACGAATGCGGTTATCTTCGCATTCGGTGGTAGTGTTCTGTTTGCCACCTCCTACTATGTGGTGCAGCGCACCTGCCAGGTTCGCCTTTGGGGCGGCTGGCTGATTCCCTTCACCTTCTGGGGATGGCAGGTCGTTATCGTGGCAGCGGCTATTACCCTGCCGATGGGCTTCACCTCCACCAAGGAATACGCTGAGCTGGAATGGCCGATCGATATCCTGATCGCCGTAGTTTGGGTGGCTTACGCACTGGTGTTCTTCGGCACCATCATGAAGCGCAAGACTTCCCACATCTACGTTGCCAACTGGTTCTTCGGTGCTTACATCATCACCATTGCCGTACTCCATATTATTAATAATTTGGAAATTCCGGTTGCTCCGTTCAAGTCTTACTCCATCTACTCCGGTACCAAGGATGCGATGATCCAGTGGTGGTACGGCCACAACGCGGTAGGCTTCTTCCTGACTGCAGCCTTCCTCGGCATCATGTACTACTTCGTACCTAAGCAAGCTGGTCGTCCGGTTTACTCCTACCAGTTGTCTATCGTGCACTTCTGGGCACTGATTTCCCTGTACGTTTGGGCCGGTGGTCACCACCTGCACTACTCAGCGCTGCCCGACTGGGCGCAGAGCCTGGCGATGGTAATGTCCCTGATCCTGTTGGCGCCTTCCTGGGGCGGTATGATCAACGGCATCATGACCCTGTCTGGCGCTTGGCATAAGCTGCGCACCGATCCTACCCTGCGCTTCCTGGTGGTATCCCTGTCCTTCTACGGTATGTCCACCTTCGAAGGCCCCATGATGTCTATCAAGACGGTGAACGCTCTGTCTCACAACACCGACTGGACTATCGGTCACGTACACTCCGGCGCATTGGGCTGGGTTGCGATGATCTCTATCGGTGCTCTGTACCACCTGGTTCCGGTTCTGTGGAAGCGTCGCGAAATGTACAGCACCAAGCTGATCAACGCGCACTTCTGGTTGGCCACTGTAGGTACGGTTCTGTACATCGCTGCGATGTGGGTAAACGGTATTACCCAAGGTCTGATGTGGCGCGCCTTCAACGCCGACGGCACCCTGACTTACAGCTTCGTGGAAAGTGTTGTTGCGAGCCACCCAGGCTATGTGGTGCGCTGGTTGGGCGGTGCCATGTTCCTGGTAGGTATGCTGCTGATGGCTTACAACGTCTACCGCACGATTACTGAGAAAGTAAATGATGCCGAAGCCGATAACACCGTTCGCGCAGTGCCTGCGGCATAGGAGTTTAGATCGTGAAGAATCATGACATCGTAGAAAAAAATATCGGCTGGATGATCTTTTTCACCATTATCGCCATCAGCTTTGGTGCTCTGGTAGAGATTGTCCCGCAGTTCTTTACCAAGGCGAACTACACTCCGCTGCCGGGTCAGAAGCCGCTGACCGCAATAGAGCTGGAAGGCCGCGATATCTATATTCGCGAAGGCTGTCACGTATGCCACACCCAGATGGTGCGCCCGCTGCGCGCCGAGGTGGAGCGTTACGGCCACTATTCCATGGCACAGGAATCCGTGTACGAGCATCCCTTCCTGTGGGGCTCCAAGCGTACTGGTCCTGACCTGGCCCGTGTGGGCGGCCGCTATTCCGATGAATGGCAGCGTGCTCACCTGTACAACCCGCGCAGTGTAGTGCCTGAATCCATCATGCCGGCCTACCCCTGGTTGTTCGACAATGTGGTTACTGGTAATTACACCGCGCGTAAGATGGAAGCGCTGCGCCTGGTCGGTGTGCCCTACACCGATGAGGATATCGCCAATGCCGCCGAGCCTTTCAAAGGTGGCAAGGTGAAAGAAATTGATGCGCTGGTCGCTTACTTGCAACAGCTGGGTACCCTGGTTACCCAAAAACGCTAATAGCGAGGAAGGAAACTCGTGACTATCGAAACTTTGCGGGAAATCGGACTGGTTCTGGGATCACTGGCCTTTCTGGCTATTTGCTGGTGGGCTTTCTCTCCGAAGCGCAAGAAGCGCTTCGAAGAAGATGCCAATTTGCCATTTGCCGATGATGAGCAGCAAGCCGATAAGGACGATTCGTCGGCTGCTCAGAAGGACGAATCCAAATCCGGGCAAAAGCCCGGGACTGAACGAAAACAGGGGCAGGATAAGTAATGAGTACATTCTGGAGTGTGTGGGTAATTGTACTCACCCTCGCCAATCTGGCGTTGATTACCTGGGTGTTGTTCGCCAACCGAAAAGTAGCGGTTGACGACCAGGCTGAACCGGAAAACAAAACAACCGGCCACGTCTACGACGGTATTGAGGAGTACGACAATCCTCTGCCTAAGTGGTGGTTCTTGCTGTTTATCGCCACACTGGTGTTCTCAGCAGTTTACCTGGTGATCTACCCAGGCCTGGGTAACTTCAAAGGTCTTGGTGGTTGGTCATCTGTCGGCGCGTTGGAAGCTTCCCAGGCTAAGGCCCAGGAAAAGTTCGACGAGCAGTTTGGCAAATACCTCGATATGCCTATTGAGCAGATTGCGCAGAGCCCGGAAGCCCTAAAAATGGGTTCTCGAATCTTCGCTAACAACTGTGCGGTGTGTCACGGTGCCGATGCCGGCGGTAACTTTGGCTTCCCCAACCTGACCGATAATGCCTGGCTGTATGGTGGTACCCCGGAGAAAATCCTTGAGACCCTATACAATGGGCGTCAGGGTATGATGCCTCCACAGGGTCCGATTATTGGTGAAGAGGGTGTGCGTAATGCCACCGAGTATGTGCTCTCCCTCAATGGCCTAAACCACGACAAGGCGATGGCTGCTGAAGGCCAGAAGGTGTTTAACACTGTATGTATGGCCTGTCACGGAATGGACGCCAAGGGTAATCAAGCCCTGGGTGCTCCCAACCTGACCGACGATCTGTGGCTCTACGGCAGCAGCCGGGAGCAGATCCAGCACACCATTCGCAGTGGGCGATCCAATATGATGCCCGCGCAGAGAGATAAACTGCGTGAAGACAAAATCCGCCTGGTAGCGGCCTATGTCTACAGCCTGTCCCAGCAGGACGAAGAACAGCAGTAATTTACTATTGAGGCCCGGCATTTGCTGGGCCTTGTTTTTTCAAGGGACTCCGGGCGCTGCAGGGACGGAGAAAAAAGCCTCAAAATAAGTGGCTACCTGGCCCGCGTACAAGATGTGTCCGTGCGAGAGTGAGGTTTGTGTGAGTGATTTAATTCCAACCCGTGAGGAACAGGAAGGTGATGGCGAGGTTCGCTATCGCATGCTGTATGAGTCGGACGATAAAATTTATATCCGACATATCAAGGGTGTTTTCACCCGTATCCGCAAATATACCGGCCTGCCGTTGTTGCTGGCTTTCTTCTTTCTTCCCTGGATCAATATCGACGGGCGCCAGTCAGTCTTTTTTGATCTCCCCACCCGACAATTCCATATTTTCTGGACAACCTTTGGCCCCCAGGACGGCTTCCTACTGGCTTGGCTGCTGATTATTGCCGCCTTCGCCCTGTTTGCTGTTACCACCTGGATGGGGCGGGTCTGGTGTGGCTTCACTTGCCCTCAGACCGTATGGACCATGATGTTTATGTGGGCAGAGCGTATCTGCGAGGGTGATCGCAACAAGCGCATGAAGCTGGATAAGGCCCCGTGGAACGCGGAAAAGGTCCTGCGCAAGGGCGGCACGCACGCTTTATGGCTGTTGATTTCCCTGGCTACAGCTCTGGCTTTCGTTGGCTACTTCTATGGCATTCGTGAGCTGGTTGTAGACCTCGCCACCTTCCAAGCTCATCCGCAAGGTGTCTTCTGGGTAGCCTTCTTTACCTTTGCCACTTACATGAACGCGGGCTTCTTGCGGGAACAGGTATGTAAATACATGTGCCCCTACGCACGCTTCCAGTCGGTGATGTACGACGAGGATACCCTTGCGGTCTACTACGATGCCAAGCGTGGTGAGACTCGCGGGCCGCGTAAAAAGAACGTGGACTACAAAGCCGAAGGTATGGGTGACTGTATCGACTGCTATTGGTGTGTACAGGTTTGCCCGGTGGATATCGACATTCGCGATGGCTTGCAGTTTGAGTGTATCAACTGCGGTCTCTGTGTCGATGCTTGTAACAGCGTCATGGATAAGATGGGCTATGAGCAGGGCTTAATTCGCTTCACCTCTGAAGACGAGCTACAGACTGGCAAGACGAACTTTTTACGTCCGCGACTGTTTGGCTACGCAGTCGTTTTGCTGGCCATGATAGGATTGTTTTCGCATCAGGTGGCAACTCGCAGTCCTATCGAGGCGGAAGTCACCCGTGACCGCGGTGCCCGTATGTATCGGGTTTCACAAGGGTTGGTGCAGAATGTGTATACCGTGAAGATCAGCAATATGGATCAGGCAGCTCATGAGTTCACGATCCGTGTTGAGGGCAATCCGAATTATGACTATTCGGTGCGCAAACCGCGCAATATTTACCTGAAGGCCGGGGAGATCTACCCGGTACCGATTCGGGTGAGTGTGCCCGAGACCCAGCTGAAGGACACCAAGCACGATATTGATATCGTGGTGCAGGCTGTCGATGACCCGGAGCTGGTCAATAAGCATCGAGCGGTATTTATTGGTCCCAAGCAGTAGACGGGAAGCCGTTCCCGTTGCAAAGTACGGGCCCGCTCAGGCGGGCTCTGCTTTTCTGCACAAAACGGTAATTTTGGTAACGCGATGAATGAACCAACGTCGAAACCCTGGTATCGGGAATTCTGGGCCTGGATGGTCTTGGCACCGTTGATTACGGTGGTTGTAGTCTCCTCTATTACGGTCTCCATTGCCGTGCGTTTTGCTGATGATCAGGTCAGCGATACCTACTACAAAGACAGCCGCATGTACCATTTTTCCGCGGAGCAAGACCAACGTGCCAAAGCTCTGGGGCTGGCGGCCTTGGTGCAGTTCCAGCGCACTGAAGGTGGCGTTACTGTCGAATTGAATGGCAATACCGACTACCCGGAAAAACTGCTGCTCACTCTGAGCCACCCGATGGAAGAGGATCTGGACCAGCATATTGAGTTGTCACAGCTCTCTGTGGGGCGCTATTCCGGTGAAGTACCGGGCGCCTTAAAAAGCCGCTGGTACCTGCGTCTGATGCCTGAACTTGACCCAAGTGCACACCAGCAAGCCGAGTGGCGCTTGAAAGGCGAGATCAACTTCGACCTGGGCAACGCGGCGCCCATGAATCCCGGCAGTCAATGAAGTCACCCTGTTATCACTGTGGGCTACCGGTTCCCGCTGGCAGTAATCACTCAGTTGTGATCGAAGGTGTCCCGCGCAGCATGTGCTGCCCGGGGTGTGAGGCTGTGGCGAGTGCAATTGTCTCCGGGGGATTGGACGGCTTTTACCGTTATCGGGAAAAACAAAGTGATCGCCCGGAGCAGAACCAGCCACAGGATCGCTGGAGTGCTTATGATCTTCCCGAAGTGCAGCAGCAGTTTGTGCACGACTGGGACGGTGGACGCCAAATGGCGGCGCTGCTGATCGGTGGTATTACTTGTGCCGCCTGTGTCTGGTTGATAGAAAAACATCTGGGGCAATTGGCCGGTATCGAGAAAGTCTCGGTCAACGCCAGTACCCAGCGCGCGCAAATTGTTTTCGATCCAGAGCAGATTCAACCCAGCGCCCTGTTTGAGGCCCTGGAGCAGATCGGCTACCGCCCTGCGCCGGCGACTGCTGCCAATCGTGAAAGTGTGATCCAGAGTGAGCATCGCGCTGCCCTGCGCCGCCTCGGGGTCGCTGGTCTCGGTACCATGCAGGTGATGATGTTCGCCATCGCCCTCTATTTTGGTGCCGGCAGCGGTGATGTGGGTGAGTTCGAACGTTACTTCCGCTGGGTCTCTCTGCTGGTAGCCACTCCTGTAGTGTTCTATGCCGCGCGGCCTTTCTTTAGCGCGGCCCTGCGCAGTCTGCGCACGCGCCACTTGAGTATGGATGTGCCGGTTTCCCTCGCTATTGGCCTGGCCTATGGGGCCAGTTTCTATGCCACCGTATTCGGTACCGGCGAGGTATATTTTGAATCCATCTCCATGTTTACCTTCTTTTTGCTGTTGGGGCGCACTGTTGAGATGCGCGCGCGCCACCGAGCGGGGCTAGCCAGCGGTGGGCTCGCGCAGCTGTTGCCCATGACCGCGGCAAGATATGACGGCACTGAGGTTGCCCACGTCCCCGTAGCAGCCCTGGCGGCTGGCGACCGGATTTTACTGCGCCCCGGCGATACGATTCCCGCTGATGGTGAGGTACTCGAAGGTGAGAGTGGCGTAGATGAATCGCTACTCAGTGGTGAATCCGCGCTACAGCAAAAGACCGTGGGCAGTCCTGTGTATGCAGGCAGCGTCAACGGCGATTCCAGTCTTACCGTGCGTGTCACTGCCGCCGGAAAATCCACGCGCTTGTCGGCAATTGAGCGTCTTGTGGAGCGCGCCCAGCTGGAGAAGCCAGCTCAGGTAGCCCTGGCGGATCGGGTTGCCGGCATTTTTGTCGGAGTCGTACTGGTTGCAGCCCTGAGTGCTTTCGCGGTCTGGTGGCAACTGGACCCGAGTAGGGCATTTTGGGTGGCCTTGTCCGTGTTGGTGGTGACCTGTCCCTGTGCTTTGTCTTTGGCGACTCCCGCGGCATTGGCCTCAGCAACTCTGCGTCTGCAGGAGCTGGGCTTGTTGGTTGCTGGCGGCAGTCTTTTAGAGACCTTGCCCCGCATCAGTCGTGTGGTGTTCGATAAAACCGGTACCTTGACCCGTGGCGAACCACGCATCCTGCATATTGATTTACTGCGTGATGGCTGGACCGAACAGAAAGTCAAAGATGTGGCTGCAGCACTCGAGTCCCAAACTCACCATCCACTGGCACGGGCATTTCGTGCCTGGCGTGGCAACCTGACTGCAAGCCAGCTCAAGGTACATACAGGCCGCGGCCTGGAGGGGCAGATAGAGGGCAACCGCTACCGCCTGGGCCGAGCCGATTTTGTCATCATGCAATCTATTACAGCTCCACAGGGAGAGGGGCAGTGGCTGTTGCTGGCCGATGAGGTTGGCGCCATCGCCTGGATCGCGCTTGGCGATAAATTGCGGGACTCCGCTGCACAGGCGGTTGAGCAGCTGGGCCAAATGGGCCTGTCAGTTGAATTGTTGAGCGGCGACCAATCCGCTGAAGTAAAACGGTTGGCTGCCCAGGCGGGCATCGAAGGTTTCCGCGCTGGTGCATCGCCCGAAGACAAGCTCTCCCATATGAAGCAGCGGCAGGACGCGGGGGAGAAAGTCCTGATGGTGGGTGATGGCCTCAATGATGTGCCGGTATTGTCAGGTGCTGACGCGTCGGTGGCGATGATGTCTGCCGCTGACCTGGCCCAATCCCGCGCGGATGCAATTCTGCTCAACGGTGACCTGCGGGTGTTGGCGCAGTCTGTCGCTCTGGCGCGTAAGTGTCGCCGGGTGGTACGTCAAAATCTGGCCTGGGCCCTGGGGTATAACGTCATAGCACTACCCCTGGCGGTGTGCGGCCTGGTGCCTCCATGGGCCGCCGCTATTGGTATGTCTCTGAGCTCTCTGGTAGTGGTCATCAATGCACTGCGCTTGTCTCGAGCCGCACCTTCTACAGAGGACACCACCCGTGTAGAGCCCAATATTCGCCCCAGATTGGCGGATTAATACAGAGGAGTGAAGCGTGGACAGTCTCTATTTCCTGATTCCTATTGCGGTGGTATTTGTTGCTCTCGCCATAAAAGTCTTCTTCTGGGCCGTAAATAACGGCCAATATGACGATCTGGAGACGGAGGGACGACGAATCTTGTTTGAAGATGATCTGCAGGCATCATCCACAAAGACTGAGGAAAAGGAGTAGTAGTTCGTGGGGGATTGGGGTTTTTTGGCGGCTGCGCTCGCCATCGGTTTTCTCGGTAGTAGTCACTGTATTGGTATGTGTGGAGGGATTTCTGGCGCGCTGGGCATGGCGGTGCCAGGTAGGCAGACCGCCTGGGTGCAACTGGGTTCCTACCAGTTGGGGCGCGTTGCCAGTTACACATTGATGGGTGGCCTGGCCGGTGCCCTGGGGGCTGCCGTTATTCCGGCACTGACACCGTTGCGGTTTGCTGCAGGAATAATGTTGATTGTGATGGCGCTCTATGTAGCGGGTATCTGGCGCGGCCTGGTGTGGCTTGAGAAGGGCGGTAGCTACCTCTGGCGCTATGTTCAGCCGCTTTCCGCTAAGTTGTTGCCGGTGCGCTCCGCGGGACAGGCTATTGCACTGGGTTCTCTGTGGGGTTGGTTGCCCTGCGGTTTAGTCTACAGCGCCCTGACTTTTGCTTTGGCCCAGGGCAGTGCGGAACGCTCAGCGTTGGCGATGCTTGCTTTCGGCCTAGGCACCTTGCCAGCCATGTTGGCCACTGGCGCCGCCGCCGTACAGGTGCGTAATTTCGTGCAGAAGCCAGGGGTGCGTCTGGGGTTTGCCGCCGCGATTATGCTGTTTGGCTTTTGGACATTGTGGGGCGCTCTCGGCCATGGGGGGCACGGAGATCACAGCAATCACGGTGCTATGAATGCCGTGGAATCTGTTGAGGAGAAGCCACAGGAAGAAAGCCACCACCATCATCACTGATTGTTGTTGGCGGGCTTGTGGGGCACGGCAGTAGCAGCACTGTGCCCCATCAAATCTAAAATTCGATACGCAGCGATAGGTCGACAGCACGCAGGTGCTTGGTCAAACTGCCAGAGGATATGTAGTCGACTTCCAGTTCCGCCAGCTGTGCGATGCGCTCCCGATCTACACTGCCAGAAATTTCAATTCGCGCGCGCCCCTTGGCCATATCCAGAGCACTGCGGGTGTCCGCATCGTTGAATTCATCGAGCATTATTACATCTGCACCGCTATCTAGCGCTTGCTGGAGTTCTTCGAGAGTTTCCACCTCAACCTCTACCAGTGCCCCCGGTTTAATCGTTCTCGCCTGGGCTACGGCCTTGTCGATACCACCGGCAGCGGCGATATGATTTTCCTTGATAAGAAAAGCGTCGTAGAGGCCGATGCGGTGATTGTGGCAGCCGCCGCACAGTACGGCATATTTTTGCGCGCTGCGTAGGCCTGGAATGGTTTTGCGGGTGTCGAGGATTTTCACCTCGGTACCGGTGGCGCGTGCGGCGAACTCTGCGGCAGTGGTTGCTGTGCCGGACAGGGTTTGCAGAAAGTTAAGTGCGGTGCGCTCGCCGGTGAGGATTGTGCGGGCATTGCCCTCGAGTTCAAAAATCACGCTATTGGCGGAAACTCTATCGCCATCAGTAAAATGCCAGGTTAATTGCAGGTCGGGATCTAGTTGTCGAAAGATCTCCTCAACCCAGGCGCGCCCGCTCAGGGTGCAGTCCTCACGGGTGATCACGCGGGCACGGGCACTGCGATCAGCGGGGATCAGCTGGGCGGTGATATCGCCATCGCCAATATCCTCCTCCAGTGCCGTTCGCACAGCCCTTTGCAGGTCGGTCATGATGTTTGGGATGGTGGAGTCTTTAGGGTGCATTGGCAAACCTCGAAATAAACGCGCGGGCAGTTTACCAAAACCCATGGGATTTGGATTGCCTGGGGGTCCATGCCACTCCTTTGCATGTATTTTTCCCGATAGCAGCTGCCCCAACATTTCGCTGTGACAAGTGTCTCAAATGTGTCGCGAAACTGTGTCAATAGGGCAGTTATCATGGGTAAAATCCAAGGCGGATGGGTATCGGCGTAGGTGCACGTTATCCCTGTCTTCACTATTCAATTTACCTGCATTAAAAAGCTTGAAATCTGAGCAAAATCAAGAGGTTATTGGTTTTTCTCAAGCAAGATGTCGATTAATTTTAATTAGTGGTGGCGATGTGTATCCCAACCTATTGCCACTGATTGATAGAAGTGGTGTGGGTAAAAAGTAAGGCTTGGTTATTTACCGCGACTTGTGCGGCCAACAAGATTTAAGCCAGCAAATACGTAATAGCCGGATGGTATTTGAAGGACCTCTTGGAAATGAGTGAATCCAGCAAGGTAGTTTCCCTTTCAGAGAAAAGCGCAGAGCGATCTACGGCGCTTGCAGGTAAAGCCATGGTGCTTCCATCGGCCGTTGCAATGTTGAAGGAGAAGGCTTGCGCCGAGTTATTCGAGCGGGTCAAGTCACTGTTTGGCAAAGTGGATGACTCACTTTTTGCCATGGCCGAGCGTGCCCATGGTCAGGAAGAGCAAGATGGATTGTTCCAAGCCTTGCGCCTGTTGCGGGTTGAGCGCCGCAATATTGCAGAAAACTTCATCGGCAATGTCCAACAGGCTTTTCAGATTCGCCAGGAGGCTCAGGACACACCCAGCTTTGCTCCAGATAACCTGTCACTGGTCCACAACGATGATCTAGAGCAGTTGGTGGCTGCAGATACCATGGTGGCTTCTGCAAAACGCGATTTTGCAGAACCTTTAACGGAATTGTGTCTGCGCCTGGATACCCTTTATTCGGTTAAGATTTACGACAAGAACAACCCCTTGGGGCCCGATGTTATTTGCGACGCCTTTGTGGAGGCAATCCAACCCCTCGATCTACATATTCGCGCCCGCCTCACCCTGTTGAAAAAGTTTGAGCAGCTTGTTATGCAACAGCTGCGGGGGTTTTATGATTTTTGTAACCAGTTGTTGGTGGAGCAGGGAGTATTGCCCTCTCTGAGGGAGCAACAGCGTGCGGCGCGCCAACGGCCTGCTGCACATTCTACGCCGGTGTCAGGTGGTGCCCAGACTACAGTGGGTACCGGCCATGCTGCGGCTGAGGGGCAGGGGCCGGTTGCTTCAGGCGTTCCAGTTAGCGGCCACGTTGCTCCGGGCCTAGTACCTGCTACAGCTGCTATGACCCCCATGCCGGCGGGAGATCTGCTCAGCCACCTGGGCGCCTTACAGAGCGGAGCTCATTACCAGGGCGGTGGTACGGCCCAATTGCTCAATGTGGGTGAGCTATTACAGCAGCGTTTGGTAGAGGCAAACCAAGCGGCATCGCTGGCGAAAGTGGACAGTGATGTTATCAAGCTGGTGGAGATGCTGTTCTCCTTTATCCTGGAAGATCGCAGCCTGGCAACGCCCATTAAATCCTTGTTGGGTCGTTTACAGCTGCCCTTGCTAAAGGTGGCTATCGCCGATAAATCATTCTTTAGTAAAGGGGGGCACCCCGCACGTAAGCTGCTCAACGAACTCGCCGATGCAGCCACGGGTTGGCAGGCTCCGGAAAACTATGAGTCCGACCCTCTTTACCGGGAAATCTCCCAGATTGTTGAGCGTGCCCTGAATGAGTTTGATCAGGATATTCATATCTTTTCAGCCTTGTTGGAGTCCCTGCGTGAGTTTATAGCCCGCGAGCGCAAACGCGCCGAGATGCTAGAACGCCGGGTGGTGGATGAGGCCGATGGCCGTGCAAAAACCCAGGCCGCACGAGCGCGCGTTGCCGCTGTTATGGATGCGTTGGTGGCGGAGCGCGATCTGCCGCCGGTTGTGCAGGACTGGCTCAATAAGGTTTGGAATAACGTTTTATTCCTCACCTGCGTTAAAGAGGGTACTGACAGTGAGGCCTGGAGTCGCGATGTGCGCACCGCTCGAGACCTGGTCTGGAGTGTGCAGGCGCCGATGCCGGAAGCACGCAAGCAGCTTTTGAGCCTTCTGCCAACTTTGCAGGAGCGCCTGAGGGAAGGTATTGAGGCGCTTTCCTACAATGCCTTTGAGGCCCGTAGTCTGTTTGCCGGCCTTAAGGAAATTTATCGCGAGCGCTTCGCCTTGGCACAACGCTTAACAGAGGAGCGCGAGCGCTTAGTCAAAGAGCAGGTAGCCAGGGAAGTTCAAGCGGCTACTGCCGTAGAGGTGGTGGCGGAAACACCGGCTGAAACAGCCAAGATTGAAGCAGTTGCAGAATCGCCAGAAGCTGAAGTGGCCTTGGCTGAGGATCGGGTAGCGGTTGATAGTGCCGAAGCCAAGGAGGAAATTGCTCTGCCGCCTATGGAAGAGATAGAGCAGGCGGTGGCCCAAGCTGAAGTCGCCCCGGTTACTGAGGAGCAGCAGGGACTGGCACAACTCGATGAAGACGATCCCCACTGGCAGATGACCTTCCGCCTGGCTCAGGGAAGCTGGTTCGAGCTGAAGCGATCCGAAGAGGAACAGTTCCGCTGTCGTTTGGCGGCGGTGATCCGGGATATCGACCAGTTTATTTTTGTAAATCGCAATGGTGCCAAAGTAGCGGAATTTGCCCGCCTGGAACTGGCCCATGCCCTGCGCTCAGCACAGTTGTTACCCCTAGATGACGGCATGCTGTTCGAGCGCGCCTTGCAGTCAGTAATTGGTAATGTACGTAAAAAACGCAGTGAACAGCGTTAGGGAATAAAAAGGCAATTTCATATACCCGGCAGTCTAGACCGGGTTTCCACTTCTGTCGTCAGACAGTTCCAAACGGATTGGCATATCGATCAACGCTTCCATAAAATGGTTACTGCTGAAATCCCGGGCTACTCGGGTTGGTAGTTTTTTTGGAGCGGAGATCGCAGATTGAAATATCAAGTGGATTCCGGCTGGTTATCAGGGGTGCGTCGTGTTCCCAGCCCACACTGCAACAGCCGGCCGGATAACTGCCCTGTAGACCTACTGGTGATTCACAGCATAAGCCTGCCCCCTGGTCAGTACGGTGGCCCTTATATTGATACGTTTTTCCTTGGGCAGTTGGACATTGATGCCCACCCTTACTTCACGGAAATTGCCGCTTTACAGGTTTCTGCCCACTTGCTTATCGATCGCGACGGCATCGTCACTCAATATGTGCCTTTGGACCGGCGAGCCTGGCACGCGGGCAAGTCGGAGTTTAGGGGGCGCAGCAACTGCAATGATTTTTCCATTGGTATTGAGCTGGAGGGCCTGGATACGGATATTTATACCGATGCTCAGTATCTGGCGCTGGCAGAAGTTACCCGAGCGATTATGCAGGCTTATCCAGGGATAGGAGTCGATAAAATTACCGGGCATTCTGATATAGCTCCTGGGCGCAAATTAGACCCGGGCCCAGGCTTTGACTGGCAGCGCTATCTGGGGCACGTAAAAAAAGTCGCCGAGTAATTGTGAGCGGTATTATTGGCGCATATTTATCAATAGAGTCTTACAATCGAATCTCGGCACTTTTGTGCCGGTAACTGAATTTCTTTACGCACTATCACGGCAACGTTATGACCTTGCTGATTATTTTATTGACCTTAGGTTTGGTACAAATTTGGGGATCGGGCGCGCCTTTACATCGCGATCACTGGTTCGATCGCTGGAGTACCCACATCGAGGGGCTTTCCCTGCTACAGAGAAAAGAAGGCTTGCTAATCGGATTTAGCGTCCTGCCGCCGGTTCTGGTGGCGGCGCTGGCAATGGCTTTTGCCCAATCTTTCGCTGGGGCTTTGGGGGGGCTTTTGCTAGGGGTCCCTCTATTGCTCTATTGCCTGGGGCGTGGAAATTTTAATGAGACTTTGAGTGCTTATCTGCGCAACTGGTATCGGGGTGATTTTAACGGGGCCGCCGAAGCGGCACGCCCCCTGTTGCGGGAAATTCACGAGAGTGCCGCCGAGGGCGGACGTTTGCATGAGCAGGTATTTCGCGGAGCGGCCTATTCCGCTTTCGAGCGACTTTTTGCCGTTTTGTTTTGGTTTATCCTGCTGGGTATTCCGGGGGCGCTGCTGTTTCGCCTGAGCGCTCTTTACGCGGAGCGTGCTCGGGGAACCGAACGAGAGGCTGTGGCCGCGCGCTGGCTGTGGTTGCTGGAGTGGGTGCCAGTAAGGTTGATGGGGCTAAGTTTCGCCATTGTCGGTAACTTTGCCGGCTGTTACAGGGCCTGGAGGCAGTGCCTGATGTGCCGGGAACGGGATACTGATCAGGTTCTCGAATCCTATTTGGAGGGGGCCCTGGGAGGGATTGATGCCAGTGAGTGCAGTGCCTCTGCAGATTTCTCCCATATCCAGCGCCAGAGTGGTGCGGAGATCGAAGGTTTGCAGGCGTTACTATCCAGGTCCCTACTGCTGTGGATTACCGCACTGGCACTTACTGTCTTGTTTTTCTAAATGTGAACACTCGCACCCATTGGAATCAAAGTTCCACAAAAAATTATAAAGTGGGATTAATTTGCTAACAGTTACTTGACTTAACACCAGTATCCAAGAAGATTGCGCCCGCTACAAAATCCAGGTTCTTTGCCTGGCTGCGGGCGACATATACTTAGTGGAGGATGTAGGGGTTGAAGGTTTCATTACTGGAAGCACAAATGCTGTCAGATCTCAGTGTGGCAAGTGGTGGCAATACCGCAGCTTTGGTTGCTGGCCTTAGGGCTTATTTCCGTAGTGGTGCCACTGTGGAACTGAGCTGGAGACGCCGGCAGTTGAATCAACTGCGCAAGATGCTCAGTGAAAATGAATCCCGCTTTATTCAGGCCTTGGGTGAAGATTTACATAAGGCGCCACAAGAAGCTTATCTGACCGAGATTGCTTTCCTCTACGCTGATATCGAACATACTCTGAAACACTTGAAGCGCTGGGTTCGCCCTCGCAAAGTATCCTCACCACTTTTGACCCAGCCCGCAAACAGTTACATCCAGCCGGAACCGCTTGGGGTGGTTCTGATTATTGGTGCCTGGAATTACCCTTTGCAGTTGTTGTTGTCGCCATTGGTTCCCGCGATTGCTGCGGGTAACTGCGCAGTTGTGAAACCCTCGGAGCTGGCTCCCAGTATCTCCCAATTGATTGCTGAACTGCTGCCACGTTACCTCGACCACGACGCTTTTGCCTGTGTTGAAGGCGCTGCGGCTGAGACCTCTAAGTTACTGGAGCAGCGCTGGGATCATATTATGTACACCGGTGGTGCTAGAGTCGGCAGGATTGTTATGGCGGCTGCAGTTGAGCACCTGACCCCGGTTACATTGGAGCTGGGGGGCAAGAGCCCCTGTATTGTGGCTGACGATGCCGATATTGAACTCGCCGCCCGCCGCATTGCTTGGGGAAAGTTTACCAATGCAGGGCAGACCTGTATCGCACCGGATTATGTGCTGTGCACCCGTCACACCGCCGATCTCCTGGTGCCTGCTATTCAGCAGGCGGTGACAAAAATGTTCGGAGAGGACCCGCAAAAGAGCTCGGACTATGGACGTATCGTCAATAGCCGGCATACCCTGCGCCTGGCGGATCTTCTCAGTGGTGGAGATGTTATTTATGGCGGTGAGGTAGATGCCGACAACCGCTATATAGCGCCGACACTGATGCGCTGCGTCGATCTCGAAGCTTCAGTGATGCAGGATGAGATCTTCGGGCCAATCCTGCCGGTAGTCGAACTGGATGACTTCGGAAAAGTGGAGGGATTTGTCAATCAGCGGGAAAAACCGCTGGCCCTGTATATTTTTACTAAAAGCGATAGCTTGGCCGAACGGATTCTTTCCAGCTGCAGCTCCGGTAACGCTTGTGTGAATGACTGCATGATGTTTATGCTGGCCCAAGATCTGCCATTTGGTGGGGTGGGAGCCAGCGGTATGGGTTGTTATCACGGTGAACATGGCTTTAAAACTTTTAGCCACTATAAAGCGGTAATGAAGCGCAAAAATATTTTGGATGTTAATTTACGTTACGCCCCTTACAGCAAACGCAAATTCAGTTTGTTGAGAATGCTGCAGAAGTAGAAATACTGAGAAGTGTGACCAGCAGCGGGGATTTTACTGGTTTTTTGGGGGGCTGAATTGGTACATTCAGCAAAAATTATTTAGATAAAAATGCTATGCCCTCGGATCGTAATGACCTACCCACCAGTGCGGATGTTTTTTGTGCCGCGCAAACCATTGCTGACTCTGTCCACCGAACACCGCTAATTCGCTCCCAATTACTCGACCAAGTGGGGGGCGCTAACCTCTGGTTCAAGTGTGAACATCTACAGAAAGTAGGTGCCTTCAAAGCCCGCGGTGCCACCAATGCCCTTGCCAATCTGCCCGCTGGAGCTGAAGTGGTAGCGACTCACTCCTCGGGAAATCATGGTGCTGCTTTGGCCTGGGCTGCTGCTGAGCTGGGCCTACCCTGCATTGTGGTGATGCCCGAGACGGCGCCCAGGGCTAAGCGTGAGGCTGTACAGAGTTATGGCGCACAAATAATTATTTGTGGTCCTACTCAATTGGAGCGCGAGACCGCACTGCAAGCCGTAGTAGAGGAGACGGGAGCCCATGTGGTTCCGCCTTTTGACGATAGTCGTATTATCGCCGGGCAGGGTACCGTTGCCCTGGAAGTGGTACAGCAATGCCGCGATCAGGGTTTTACTCCGGATGTGCTCCTGGCACCCGTGGGGGGCGGAGGGCTACTCGCCGGAATTGGTTTGGCCATGGCAGCCCTGGCACCAGATGTCTTGGTAATTGGTGCGGAACCCGCTGGCGCAGATGACGCTCAGAGATCACTACGTGGTGGTGTGCATGTCACCACCCAGCAGCCGCAAACTATCGCAGATGGCCTACGCACCACACTGGGGCGCAGAAATTACTCTGTAATTCGGCGCACGGTGCGAGATATTGTGACAGTTTCAGAAAATGGTATCGTGCGGGCAATGGAGCTGTTGTGGACGCGTACCAAGCAATTGGTTGAGCCCTCTGCGGCAGTTGGCCTGGCAGCTGTGCTAGAGCACAGCGCGCGCTTTCGCAATAAGAATGTTGCGATTGTCCTCACCGGCGGCAATATGGATTTGGACCGGGCTTCGAGCTTGTTGGCCGGAGCCGAAAAATAACTACAGGACGATTGAATATGAATTTAGGATTTGGCCGCTTTATTTACTGCAAACTCAGTTCGGGCCTGGTGGCATCGGCCCTTTTCCTGGCGGCAATGGCTGCACAAGCTGGGCAGCTGACGCTCACTTCCAGCTCATTAAAACCCGGTGGCAAAATGCCTCTGGCCCATGTGTACAGTGGATGTGGCGGAGAAAACCTCTCCCCCGAACTGAGCTGGAGCGGCGCCCCTGAAGGAACTAAAAGCTATGCGGTAATGGTTTACGACCCCGATGCGCCAACTGGCAGTGGCTGGTGGCACTGGGTGATGTTCAATATTCCCGCTGAGGTAACCAGTTTGCCAGAGGGCGCGGGCGATCTGAAAAATGGTTTGGTACCAGAGGCCGTTCAGGGGCGCAATGATTACGGCAACCCCGGTTATGGTGGCGCCTGTCCACCAAAGGGGCACGGCGATCATCGCTACCGTTTTCGAGTCTATGCCCTGAAAGTAGACTCGCTGCCATTGGATGAGAACTCCTCCCCCGCTAAAGTGGGTTTCAATGTAAATGCCAATAAATTGGCGGAGGCCGAGCTCGAGGTTCTGTGGGGTCACTGAGCGCATCAGTTCTAAATTGATGGCCAAGTGCGGGCTAGTTGCCCGCATTATTTTACCAAGGCCAATTATGGGGTTTAAGGGGAAAGGTTGAATATGTCGCAGCAGCAACTGACATGGGGGCAAGCCCTCGGTGCTTACCTTAAGCCTCGTGTACTCACCATGTTTTTTCTTGGCTTTTCTGCCGGCCTTCCGCTCTTATTGGTCTTCTCTACCCTGACCGCCTGGCTGAGAGATTTTGGTGTAAGCCGCACAGCTATTGGTTTCTTCGCTTGGGTGGGAATTACCTTTTCGATAAAAGTGCTTTGGGCCCCAATTATTGACCAACTACGATTGCCTTTTTTCACTGATAAGTTGGGTAAACGCCGCGGTTGGATGTTGGTATCTCAAGTGGGGATTGCTATCGGGCTAGTGGGTATGGCCAGCGTTAACCCGCAGCAATCACTGATGGAAGTAGCCCTGCTCGCTTTATGGGTTGCCTTCTGTTCGGCTTCGCAGGATGTGGCAATTGACGCATACCGAATAGAGGCCATGGATGAAGATTACCAGGGTGCTATGGCGGCTAACTACGTATTCGGTTACCGAGTAGCAATGCTGATTGCCGGAGCCGGGGCGTTATTTATTGCGGATGCTTTCAGCTGGTCAGGTGCTTATCTTGTGATGGCAGCCCTCATGGGGGTGGGGGTGATTACATGCTTGGTTGTCTCCGAGCCTGATCACAGCAAGGTGAACAAAGAGGCAGATAAGCTGCAAAGTGAGTGGGAAGAACGCCTGTTGGGGAAGGGGGAGCACGGCCGCCTGAAACAGTGGTTTATTCGAGCTGTAGTGTGCCCTTTTGTTGAATTCTTTCAGCGCAATGGTCGCTTTGCCCTCGTTTTATTGGTTTTTATCGGTATTTTCCGTCTCAGCGATATTGCGATGGGGATAATGGCGAATCCGTTTTATCTGGATTTGGGTTTCACCAAGACTGAAATCGCGGAAATCAGTAAACTATTTGGGTTTTTCTGTACCATTATCGGTTCTTTTCTCGGCGGGGTTTTAGTTGTTCGCTATGGTGTGCTGCGCCCATTAATACTCGGTGCAGTGATGGTGGCGTGTACCAATCTCTTGTTTGCTCAGCTTGCACTGATAGGACCGGACAAGGCATGGCTCGCGCTGGTGATTAGTGCCGACAATATCAGTGGTGGTATGGCTAATGCTGTGCTCGTTGCTTACCTTTCCAGCCTGGCCAATAAGGCCTATACAGCCACCCAATATGCACTGTTCAGCTCACTCATGACACTGCCGGGTAAATTTATCAGTGGCTTCTCCGGTATCGTGGTGGATGCTCAGGGCTACGCCCAGTTCTTTATTTATGCGGCACTAATGGGGCTGCCGGCCATATTCCTTTCTATCTATTTTTGGCGGCGGGAGAGACGCGGCTGGAGTGAAGAACAGCCCCAGCCGGGTTAAGGGCTTATCGCGGCCATAGGGTGCCCCCTCTCTTTTCGTTTTTCCTATCGAAGGCTTATCGATTTTCCTTTTGGCCACTGAACGTGGCCTTTAGCGTTTTTGGTTACCAGCTATTTGTGAATTGGGTGACGGTAGTCACCGAGCATTTTTGTCAGCTTGTGTCTATGTTGGTGGAGGGGAAACCACTACCTCTCCTGTGCGCCGCTAATACTCCCCCCGCATTTGGGTTTATCGCTGTGTTAATTGGAGAGCGCACATTTTCAATTGCAGAGTTAACAAATAAACGCGACAAACTATGTCCCACGAAACAGTCAGGGAAGCGGTATTTAACCGGAGAATGCTGATCTGTATCGGTACCGGCTTTTCCTCGGGGATGCCGCTGTTTGTGCTGATTCAGCTGGTACCTGCCTGGCTGAGAACTGAAGGGGTGGACCTGGCGACGATAGGCATCTTCTCCCTGTTGGGATTGCCCTATACCTGGAAGTTTATCTGGGCGCCGCTTATGGAGCGCTACGCGTTTCCAATACTGGGGCGCCGCCGGGGGTGGATGTTGGTGATGCAGCTGCTGCTGATCCTTTTTATTGGCGCATTGGGCATGTTCAATCCCCAGTTTAATATTTGGACGATCGCGGCCCTGTGTTTTGGCGTAGCCTTCTTTAGTGCAAGTCAGGATATTGTCCTGGATGCTTTTCGCCGGGAAATTCTACCGGACTGGGAGTTGGGGCTCGGTAACTCTTTTCATGCCAACGCATACCGGATTTCCGGCTTGGTGCCGGGCTCTCTCAGCTTGATTCTCTCTGATCATCTGGCCTGGGGACAGGTTTTCTGGGTGACGGCAGCTTTTATGCTGATCGCAGTTTTTATGACTTTGATGGTAGCTGAGCCGCAACATCCAGCGGAGCGGCCTAGGTCCTTGCGCGAAGCAATTGTCCTGCCATTTGTAGAGTTCTTCACTCGTAACGGTGTTAAGCATGCCATTTTAGTATTGGCATTTATGTTTCTTTACAAGCTGGGCGACAGTATGGCAACAGCCCTGGCGACGCCCTACTATCTGGATATGGGCTACTCCAATACGGATATTGGTATTGTCGCTAAAAATGCTGGACTTTGGCCGGCGGTAATTGGCGGCTTTCTAGGCGGTCTGTTAATCGTACGCATCGGTATTAATAAGTGCCTGTGGATTTTTGGGGTTATTCAGCTTGTTTCGATCTTCGGCTTTATGATTCTGGCCCAAGCCAATGAGGGCTTGGTTGGCACCCCGGGCTTTAAGCCCAGCCTCTGGTTACTGGCAGTGGTGATTGCTTTTGAATACTTAGGGGTGGGGCTCGGGACAGCGGTGTTTATTGCCTTTATTGCTCGAACAACCAGTAAATTACACACTGCGACACAACTGGCACTTTTTACAGCATTGACGTCCCTGCCCAGAACTTTTGCCAATGCCTCCACGGGGTACTTGGTAGAGTCTATGGGATGGACCAACTTCTTCCTGTTGTGCGCAGCGCTTGCGGTGCCGGGGATGCTGTTACTCTTTGTCGTAGCCCCCTGGCGAGGCGAGGGCGAAGAGGCTTAATAGTGGCAAGATCATTCCATGACTGTGCAGAGGATGCCTGATTTAGGGTTTCCAGCGATATTTCGCCATATCTACCCGCCCCCTAAGAAAACTAACTCCTTCACTCTCCAGCCGCTCCCGCTGGCGAGAGGCTCCTGGCTCTGGCAGGGAGATACGGCCCTGGGCATTAATCACCCTGTGCCAGGGGAGGGTTGTGTCTTTGGGTAACTTCCTCAATTGTTGGCCCGCAAGTCGTGCTGCTCTGGGGAAGCCGGCCATTTCCGCCAGATCCCCATAGGTGACTACATGGCCACATGGGATTGAGGCCAGAACGCGGCATATTCTGGCAAGTGTATCGCTGGCTTGTTCTTTGCTCACAAAATTTCTCTGCTAAACCATTTACCGGAAGTTAGCTTCAGTTTGCCGCAATTGATGCCGAATAGGCTATAAATGAGCATCTAAAGGAGTCTTGCCCATGTATTGCCATAAGTAGTTGGGTAGTAACGGCGTGCCAGATTAATGACAGTTATGGCATTATTGCAGCTTGTTTTGTTTTTTTAGAACGGTTTTCACTGTTGGTTCACCCAGAAACTTTAAGGTCCTCCTGTGGTTCTATCGACACGCTTGTCTAGGTTTTTCACGCAAACTCTTCTCTGTCTGGCGTCTTTGCCACTCCATGCTGGTGTGCTCACCCTTGAGAATGGTGACCGTATTCAGGGAGAGTTGGTGCTGGTTGATAGCGAACAGGTAATTTGGAAGTCAGAAACTTTTGGCCAGGTCAAAGTCGATAAGTCCAAAGTCGTCTCTATGGACGTTGATACCGACTTGAAGATTGCCGGGCGCGATGAGCCCTGTACCCTGGCGGGGCACCGGCAGGAGCAGTGGGAAGTCTATTGCGCAGAGGGAGATGGTTGGTTAATTGATTTCCCTGGAGTCGAGCGGGCAGAGCCGTATCCGCACTTTGTCAGTAACCCACTGACTTTCAAAGGCAACGTGAGTGCTGGGGGTGTCTTTGAATCTGGTAACCGTGAGCGAAAAGACCTGGATACCAAACTCAATTTGGATGTACGTCATGGGGATTTTCATCATCTGATAGGAGCTCTCTACCAGAACCAAGATAGTGAAGATGATGGTGCCCTGGAAAAATACCAGCTGACCTATGACTTGCGCTGGATCTTCGCAGAAAAGTGGTTTGCCGAGGCTAACACTGAGTGGGAGCATGAAGAGGCGCGCAACTTGGATTTGGGGACCACTATGGGTCTCGGTCTCGGTTACCTATTTTACAATACAGATAAAACAGCATTTTCACTGGCAGGTGGTGTCAGTAGTCTTCAGGAAGATTTTATCGATACCGAGTTGAGTGAAGACCAGGATGACCAATATGTGGCAGGCCGGCTTAAATTAGATTATGACTATAAATTTTCTTTTGGCCCGGAAATTTACTTCAAACAGGAAATCTTACAGTCTTTTGACCGCAGTGATGATTATCAGACAAATGCCGAATTGGGTGTACGCACACCATTGGTTGAAGGCATATTGATGGAAATCGGCTACCAGTGGCAGTACGACAACACACCATCACTCGAGAGTGAAAAAGAGGATACCAAGGTAACCGTGGGTGTCGGTTATGAATGGTAGTATCTTGCTGGCAACCTGCTTTTAAGAAGGTTGCCAAGGCACAGCAGCAATAAAATTTAAAAATAAGGAGTTCATCATGCAGATTGCCGGCAGCATAGTGGCGATTACTGGCGCAGGCCAGGGTTTGGGGCGAGCAATGGGGGAATACCTGGCTGCACGCGGAGCACGGCTGGCATTGATTGATGTCAATGAGGAAGGCCTCAAGCAGAGCGTTGCCGCTTGTGAAAAGCATGGCGCCGAGGTTCGTAGCTATATTATCAATGTAGCCAGTGAAGAAGAGGTAGATAAGGGCTTTCTGCAAATTGCCGAAGATTTTGGTGGCCTGCAGGTGCTGATCAATAATGCCGGAATTATGCGCGATGGCATGTTGTTGAAATGCAAAGAGGGCAAAGTTACCGATCGTATGTCTCTGGCCCAGTGGCAGTCTGTTATTGATGTGAATCTGACAGGTGTCTTTCTTTGTGGCCGAGCGGCAGCGGGCATTATGGCGGAGAGTGGCAAGGGCGGGGTGATGGTTAATATCTCCAGCCTTTCCCGAGCAGGTAATATGGGGCAGACCAACTACTCTGCCAGCAAGGCGGGCGTTGCCGCTATGACCGTAACCTGGGCCCGTGAACTGGCTCGCTACGGTGTGCGGGTAGCTGCAATTGCTCCAGGTTTTATTGGCACTGATATGGTTGCGCAGATGCGCCCGGAAATCCTGGAAAGTCTGGTTAAGCAAGTGCCATTGAGACGCCTGGGTGAGCAAGAGGAAATTGCCTCAACCGTGGCGTTTATTCTGGAGAATGATTATCTAACTGGTCGAGTTTTGGATATCGATGGTGGTGCACGTATTTAATAATTAAGCAGTGCGCGATCAGAAGAGGGTGAACTTTGTTCGCCCTTTTTTATTTGCCTTTCAGTAATGACTCTAAGGTTTATCTATCCCTTCCTTGCATATCGCGTGTTGAGAGTCTCTCGATAAAACAGGTATACAAATAAGGAAATAATGAGCCAGGCCAGGATGGATGCCACTTCGTGAAATACGGTTTGCTCTAAAGATAAGTGAAAATCCCGCATCACAAAACCTTTGATTAGTGCCGACCAGGCATACAGCATCTTGCACATATGCAGGGCCCACCATGGTCGGCCTGTTATTTGCGGTCGGAAAAAAAACGTATAGACATCGAGTCCAACAAAAAACAGCATTAACGCGGATGGAGCCAAGTAAATGTTGGCATAATTGGGGTGTTTACCAATATCGTAAAGAAAAACCTGGAAATAGAAGACTGCGACCCAGGCAGCTATAGCAGCCAATACCCAATCGATAATATTGGAAGTGATTCTGCCATCATTAGAGTGCTTGATTCTCGGCCATATTCGGTAAGCAGAAAATATGGAGTAGCTGAATATACTGATCAATCCCAGTAATAAAAGGTCTGGGTGGGTATTGTAGACATAGGCAATATCGATCTGGTACTTAGGAATATCTGCCTTGAGATGCGGGATGATGTAAGGGTTGAATAGCATCAGCAGGGCACTGATGGAAAAGATAATGGCAATCAACAATGAGCTGAGGCCACCGATCCGATGGTAACGGCTGCCCTTCTTCATCAGAAGAGTTAATGGGATAGTAATAAACGTTAAGATGATGGCTGCAACCGTATGAACCTCTATAAATAGATTTAGTCCTTCAGGGGTTGTGAATAGATAATGCATTTAGTAAAGACCTGGCGGCAGCAAGTATTAATAAGGCTTACAGGCAAATGGCGATAGTTAATGGATTTGATTATCAGGAGAATGGTCTGGGTGAAGCTTTGATAGAAGTAAAGCTAAATTGCTGCTACCAATTGCTCCCCCAGACTTTTGGAACTCTCAATGTTGGAAGAATTTGAAGTCTTTAATCAAAAGTTTCTTGATCTAGCAAATTCTCTCCACACCGCCAACCCTATTTTTTGAGAGCATCCATTGCCAGAGCTGTACTCTGCGAACTCTAAATGTAGCGGCGCAGAACAACAGGTAATAGCGCCACATACGATAAAAGCGTCTGCCGTAACGATCGGCAAAGCGCGGCCAATTTTCCTCGAAATTTTTATGCCATGCCATCAGGGTTTTATCGTAGTCAGGCCCAAAGTTATGCAGATCTTCAAGTGTGAGAAGGTCCTGGGCTGCCTTGGTTATCTGCGTTGCAGCCGGAATTTCTCCATTGGGGAAAATGTATTTTTCAATCCATGGATCGGTATTGGCCGGTCTTGCTTTACCGATAGTATGGAGCAGTAAAGTTCCATCTTTCTTTAGGCAGCGTTTAGCCACTTCCATAAAAGCTCGATGATTTTTACGCCCAACATGTTCAAACATTCCGACACTGGCAATACGGTCGAAAGGCTCATCAAGCATTCGGTAATCCTGTAGGGAGACGGTAATCGGTAGGTTGGCATAGCGTTCGGAAACATAGGCTCTTTGTTCGCGGGAGATCGTTACTCCGACACACTCTACCTGGTATTTCTGGGCGGCATAGCCGATCAGGCTCCCCCAGCCACAACCGATATCCAATAGACGCATCCCAGGTTCTAGTTGCAGCTTACGGCAGATAAGGTCGAGCTTGGCTTCTTGAGCTTCGTCCAGGGTTTGAGCATCCTTCCAATAACCGCAACTATAGGTAAGGCGGTTATCGAGCATACCTGTATAAAACTCGTTTCCGAGATCGTAATGGTGCTCACCAACCTCGAAGGCGCGACGGCGGCTTTGCAGGTTGATTAAGAAACTGCGCAGGTAGCGCCAAGCATAGCGCCAGGTCTTGGCATGGCGGCCAAGGTCGGCTTCCAGAATTTTGTACACAAATTGGTCCAGCGCTTGGACATCCCAATCTCCGCGCATATAAGTCTCACCGAGCCCCATACTGTGACGAGCGACAATCTCGTCTAGGGCCTCCTCGCGGTGGACTTGTATATCCCAGGGCCTATCACCATTCACCTGGATGTCGGCCTCGGCTAATATTTCGTCTACCAAGTGGCGACTGCGGCCAATGGCCGGCACTTCTATGGTGTCCTGCTGCTCGCTTGCCATCAAAGCCTCCCTCTCTCCTAGTTGCTGTGGGTTGATTGAGGCGCCCTTGAATAATTTGCCTCCCCACTCCATTTACTTCAGCATATTGAAAAACCTTGATCGTCCCAGCTTCGTAGAGCTGGTTTATTAGGAATTCCCTCAATGCGCCCATTACTGCTTCTATTTATAGTCCTACCTGTACTTGAAATGTGGGTTTTAATCACCGTAGGGAGAGAAATCGGCGCCTTGCCCACGATTGGATTGGTATTTTTAACCGCTATTGTTGGCGTAACCCTGTTGCGGCGGCAGGGCATATCGACCCTAATGCGGGCTCAGGAGAAGATGCGAACAGGCGATATACCTGCCCAGGAGATGGTTGAAGGAATCTTTCTTGCCGTGGGCGGGGCATTGTTGCTCACTCCTGGATTTATCACCGATGCCCTCGGATTTGCCTGCCTAATACCTGGTTTACGCCAACTGCTACTGGGGAGACTGGTGCGTCATATCACCATTGTGCGGCCTGGTGACCCCCGCAGCTCGGACCCCAACCAACGCGGTCCAGATATTATCGAGGGGGAATTTTCTCGAGATGAGCGAAAACCTATGGATCAGGTAGATCATAAGCATCATAAAGATTGAACTGGTTAAATAGTGCACTATTTTGTGCTTCACCCGGCACTTTTGTAGTTTTTTTATTGAAGAGTGTTGAAATCCATTCTCGCGCCCATAGATAGGGTTCAACTGAGAATTAAGCCCCGCCTCTGGGAATCAGGGAGGGGTGAGGTTACCGGCCCATAAAGCCAGTGCCGCCGATGTTGAAAACCTTAAAAAAACGACTCAATGGAGAACTTATCCATGAAAATTCGTCCTTTACACGACCGCGTCGTAGTACGCCGTAAGGAAGAAGAAGCGATGTCAGCTGGCGGTATCGTGCTGCCAGGCGCTGCCAAAGAAAAGCCGAACCAAGGTGAAGTGGTAGCCGTGGGTGAGGGCAAGCAGCTGGACAATGGCGATGTTCGCGCACTGTCTGTGAAGGTGGGTGACACTGTTGTTTTCGGTCGCTATGCCGACAGCAATACCCTCAAGGTGGACGGCGAAGAGCTGATCATCATGAGCGAAGGTGACATCTACGGCGTGTTGGAAGGCTAAGAAAAGTCTTTAACTTTACTCGCAAAAAGAATTTGAGGAATAAGAATCATGGCAGCTAAAGACGTAATTTTTGGTGACGACGCTCGTCAGAAAATGCTGAAAGGCGTAAACATCCTGGCAGACGCCGTTAAAACTACCCTGGGGCCTAAAGGCCGCAACGTAGTTCTGGACAAGTCCTTCGGCGCTCCTACCGTAACCAAAGACGGTGTTTCCGTAGCAAAAGAAATCGAACTGAAAGACAAGTTCGAAAACATGGGCGCGCAGATGGTGAAGGAAGTTGCTTCCAAAGCTTCTGACACTGCCGGTGACGGCACCACCACCGCTACCGTTCTGGCCCAGGCTATCGTAACCGAAGGTCTGAAATCCGTAGCCGCTGGCTTTAACCCGATGGATCTGAAGCGCGGTATCGACAAAGCGGTAACCGCAGCGGTCAACCACATCGCTGGTCTGTCCACTCCTTGTGCAGACACCAAGTCTATCGCTCAGGTAGGTACTATCTCCGCTAACAGCGACGAGAGCGTTGGTACCATCATCGCCGAAGCCATGGAAAAAGTGGGCAAAGAAGGCGTTATCACTGTTGAAGAAGGTTCTGGCCTGGAAAACGAGCTGGACGTAGTAGAAGGTATGCAGTTCGACCGCGGCTACCTGTCTCCTTACTTCATCACCAACCAAGAAAACATGACTGCTGAGCTGGATAGCCCTTTCATCCTGCTGGTAGACAAGAAAATCTCCAACATCCGCGACCTGCTGCCCCTGCTGGAGCAAGTAGCTAAGGCTTCCAAGCCGCTGCTGATCATCGCTGAAGACGTAGAAGGCGAAGCGCTGGCAACTCTGGTTGTAAACAGCATGCGCGGCATCGTTAAAGTTGCTGCTGTTAAAGCTCCTGGCTTCGGCGACCGTCGTAAAGCCATGCTGCAGGACATCGCTATCCTGACTGGCGGCACCGTAATTTCTGAAGAAGTTGGTCTGGAGCTGGAAGGTACTACTCTGGAGCACCTGGGTACTGCTAAGCGCGTAACCCTGTCCAAAGAAAACACTGTAATCGTTGATGGCGCTGGTGATGTTAAAGACATCGAAGCTCGCGTTGGCCAGATCCGTGCACAGATCGAAGAGTCCTCTTCCGACTACGACAAAGAGAAGCTGCAAGAGCGCGTAGCCAAACTGGCTGGCGGTGTTGCAGTAATCAAAGTAGGCGCCGCTACTGAAGTGGAAATGAAAGAGAAGAAAGCTCGCGTAGAAGACGCTCTGCACGCTACCCGCGCTGCAGTAGAGGAAGGTGTAGTACCTGGCGGTGGTACCGCTTTGGTTCGCGCTACTCAGGCTATCTCTGTAACTGGCGACAACGAAGACCAGAACCACGGTATCGCTGCAGCCCTGCGCGCTATGGAAATGCCTCTGCGTCAAATCGTTGCCAACGCTGGTGATGAAGCTTCTGTAGTTGTTGATAAGATCAAGCAAGGCGAAGGCAACTTCGGTTACAACGCTGCTACCGGCGAGTACGGTGACATGCTGGAAATGGGCATCCTGGACCCTGCTAAAGTAACCCGTTCTGCACTGCAAGCGGCAGCTTCTATTGCTGGTCTGATGATCACCACCGAAGCTATGGTTGCTGAGATCCCGGAAGACAAGCCGGCTGCTCCTGACATGAGCGGTATGGGTGGCATGGGCGGTATGGGCGGCATGATGTAAGCCGGCCTAACAGCCTATCTAAAAAGCCCCGCAATTGCGGGGCTTTTTTTTGTCCAGAACAAAATGCTAGATAGCTGCTGTGACGAGTCGAAGCATGCCTGGATATTCCCAATGATGGTTAGACTTGGGAAAAGTTTATGGACTCAATGTGAGTGCCTTAGCTTGTTGTGCAAGTAACTCTGCTGTTTCTTCGGGAATACCCGTGATGGGAGGAGTATTTAACTGCGATAAGCCTACTAGATGGAAAGCAAAGACTAGAGAAGATAGATAGACACCCTTACGGTTGGGATGGCTTCCATCATGAGTGTAAAGGTCGATGTTTTTATCTAAAGATTGAATTGCCTCCCACGCAAGGCCGACTGGAACGATTTCTGAGAATGTTGTTTTAGCCATATTTTGGTAGCCTTCTAGCAGACGAGTTTGCATTTTGCTGCGAGTATCGTCAGGAATATTTTGAATATCTCCATGTTTGCGTCCCCAGGTTAGAAAGAGCAGAGGGGTGGCTCCGGCTTTTCGAACCTCATCCGTCAGTTTTTTCGCGTAAGGGTAAATCTCTTTTCGTCTCTGTTCTTCAGGAAAAGATGGAAGCTGGCTCTGTTCCTGAAGTCCCATTTTCTCTCATGAATAGCTTCTAATGTCTCTTCAGACTCAGAATGTTTTCGCAAGGTCCATCCACCTGGGGTTAAGGATCTATAGGTGATTTGTGTCCCATTAATTTCAGCGATTGACTGGATCATTGTAGGAAGCGGGCGAGTGTAGCTATTGCCGATAAAAAGCACGGAGAGAATTTTCTGGTGTTCTTGATCAGTTTGCGTCTTTTGCGCTACTAATAAAAAAGTTCCTACTACTAATAGAGAGATAAGAAAAAGTATTTTTAGTTTTAAATAACTTTCGGGTTTATTCATTGTTTCAGACTTTCAAATGGGCCAATTGCCGCTTAGGTTAGGTTAACTCTCGGCTTATTTCTGTGCAGTGTGTTTAAGATCTATATCCTTATTTGGTGAAATAGGTAATTGAGGAGATAGCCCTTTCTTTTGAAAATAATTCTCTGATTGTTTTTGTTTATTACTTTCTGGATTGTAACAAGGATGATGATATAGGTCGGCAAGGACTCGATATATAAGTAATTGATACTAATTTGGAGGAGAAACATTACATATATTTAATGTTCAGTCCAGCAAAGGGTTAGCATGCCCTTTTAGACTTCCCTTTCAGTAAATGGGAGGAAAGAGCAGATATGTTGCTATCAAAAGGTAATCTTGTACTAGCTGCCTGTCTTGCAGTACTAGGCTGCAAGGATTCGGGGGGCTCTGGAGAGGGGCAGGCGTTAGAATCCAGGAGTTCGCAAGTAGACTTAAGCCAAGCGTCGGCTGGTTTTTTTGCGCACTATACCCGTGTCAACTCAGTAGATATTCCGGAAAAGATCACAGGGCCTTATGCTGACATCATTGTGAACCTTGAAGGGAAAGGTAAGCTTGTTTTTGCTCGTGATCATAGTTACCGGCCTGTCTGGCATTTTGGAAACAATTCTAATCCTGTAGCACATTTGGCTGATATTTCGAGTGATGCCAATACTCGCTTTGATAAATCAAATGACTTTTCTTATGTTCGTATCTTAGAGCAGTCAGATGAAAAGGTTGTTATTCATTGGCGTTACTTCCCGAAAGCTAATGCGACAATGGGGCGAGATCCCGAAGGGGTAGTCCATGAGATTTATACGATTACTCGAGATGGCAATGTAACCAGGTTATACCGGCCAGGCACTGATACCATCACAGACTGGGATGTGCGTAGAGGGGCCATTATTCAGACTATGCGTCTCACGGAAAATGGCATAGCTGATGTACAAAATAAGTCTGGAGAGCTACAGGCAGGTGTGTCTCAGAGTAATGGAAATGCGATAGTCAATTATACTCCCCCTGGCTTGCCAGTGGCTCATTGGAAGTTTGATGAGGGTAAGGGCACGAGTACTGTTGAGAGCTTGAAATCAGCGACTGGATATATTGACAGCCACGGAGGTGATTGGATCGCTGGTGTGTCTGGTTCGGCCCTTTTTTTTGACGGTTATAGATCAGCAGTGGTGGTCGCGCAGGATGAGGTACCCATATTTAAGGAGGCTCTTTCTATTGAAGCCTGGATTAATCTAGCCGCTTATCCATGGAATAATGCCCCTATCATTCACCAGTCAGATAATATGGGAAATGAGGGGTATTATTTTGGAGTAAGTTCTGACGGTAAACTCCTTTTTACGGTAAATGGAAAAACTTTAATCTCTGATAGCGTAATCCCAGTTAATCAGTGGGTTCATGTTGGTGTTTCTGCAGAAAAGAATTTATCACTCTATATCAATGGTGTTTTAGATAAAAGTCAATCTTATGATGTCAATCTTTCGACTCCAGATATGCCAATGATTGTGGGGATGAATAATTCACCTTTACCGGCAACCGATGGGGTTCGGGAGAGTGAATTAAATGAATTCAATCACTTCTCCAGTATATTCGGTATTGAGGGGGCAATAGACGAAGTTGCCATTTATAAGCACTCTCTGACATCTAAGGATTTTTATGATAGTTACAATGGTTTTTTATTAGCACAAAAGAAAGCCCCAGATCCTAGTTTTACAAAGCGGCAATTGCCAGACTTGGAAAAATACCCTCAGAAGTTTGGTGGGATTTATACAAAGTTAGACTTTCATGATGCTTGGGATAACCTATGGAGGGTTACGGACAACGAAGATATTGTAGTCCGGTTCGATAATAAGCCGATTAGCTATGTATATTGGCGAGGAACATCACACGGCATGAACTTGGTGACGGATAATCGGTGGATGTCTGATCAAAGTGTGGAGTTAGTGATTCCAGATCCAGATGATCCTGAAACTCCAGTTTCAGTCAATCCGATTGTTTCTTTGGCTGAACACATGTCTGATAAGGCGGCTCTACGAACCCATGTTCGCATGATTGAAAATACTCCTGCGCGGGTTAAGGTTCACTGGCGTTATGCTGCTGCAGATGTATTTGATTTACTCGTTATGGATACTGCTTATATTGATGAGGTGCACACAATTTATCCCGATGGGGTGGCAATCCGGGATGTTTTTTACCATCCTGCAGCTGATGAAGGTGGAGTAGAATTTTACCAGGACTTCCAATGGTTACTAGGACCTGGTCAAAAGGCTGAGGACTTCCTGAATTATAATGCAGTTTCGATTGCGGGGCTTAAGGGGGACTCCTCTGATATAATTTATCCTATATCCTTAGACAGACCTAGTGATGGAGCGGACCCCAGCCCTTTGCCCGGTAATATTGCGGTGCTCAATAGCCAAACAAACTGGAAGGTCTTTGGAGTAAGTCAGGCAGGTGGTTTTTTTCCCTCTGCTAATGAGGAGAGTTCAGAGCATATAGATTTCCTGGGAGGTATTTTTCCGTTTGCAGGCCCTTGGAATCATTGGCCAATAGCTCAAATTCCTTCCGATGGTCGATTCTCCGTTGCCAATGATAGAGTTTCTCACTTTGCGGTTGGTAATCTAGAGGCCTTTGAATATGGTTCTGGATCTATGATGTATGGATTTACTCAGGGAACACCGGTTGATTTACAAGACTTGGCAGGTTCATGGATTTCTCCACCTGTGATAGATGCGGTTCAAGGTGTTAAGGACAATGCAATTACTTTTATCACAGATGAAAGAGCCTATAGCCTGACATCAGATGGGGTATCAGGAGATATTTCTTTGCTAGTGAAAGCTAATGATAGTAGTCCTTTGGTAAACCCATCACTCATTATTCGCCAATGGGGAACAAGTAAAACTCCGAAAGTAAAATTCAATGGCAAAGCACTATCCGATGTAAAATTGGGTATTATCAGAGATACTGATGGATCTCAGACTTTGATTGTATGGTTGCCCGTAACGGCGACCATGGATTCATCCATTGAAATTATTCGTGATTCTGTTGGTGAGCGTTAACCTTATTGTTGGTTGTTATATTTTAAGAATAAGCAGAATTGCCATACCATAGTATGGCAATTCTATTTTGTAAGTGGAAATTAACTATAAATAATTTTTTTCCTCTTGCAGATAAACACTCAATATAATTCAGTGGGCTTGCTTTCTTGAGAATTTAAAGGATGGGCGGAATGTGGTTCTGTGATTGATGGGATATCTATCTGTATCTTTAATCCATTGCAGTTAGCTAAATGAATCTTGGCTTTGTGTAAATTACAAACAGCTAAAACAAGACTTAATCCAAGTCCGTTGCCTTTTGTATGCCTATGGGATTCCAACCGGTAGAATCGTTCAAAGACCTTTTTTTGATCATCTTCTGGAATTCCTGAACCGCTATCGTGTAGCTGCAGACGAAGATAATCTCTACCCTGCTGAGATTGGGCTGAAAGCCTAATATCCAGATTGCCACTTCCTGGTGCGTACTTAATTATATTATCAAATAGATTTGCAATAGACTGAGACCATTGGTTTTTATCCCCAAAAATCATATGCTGCTCATCATCTAAAGTGATGGATGGAAATATTCCCTGATCATGAAAAGTCGGTTCATAGACTTCTATTAGGGTTTTAAGGAGTTTGTGTAGTGAAAAGTGTCGAAATTCTGACCTTTTCGTTCCTTGCTCAATTTGTGAGATCCTGAGTAATGCATTAAAGCACTCTATGATCTTGTCATTTTCATTAATAATGGCTTCGATGGTATCTTTATCTGGTTTTTCTATATGCAATAATAGTTCTAGCTGGCCTCGTAGCCGAGAAAGTGGGGACTTTAGGTCATGGGCAATGTTGTCGGAAACCTGCTTTATCCCCATCATCAACTGTTGAATTTTGTCCAGCATTGTATTGATATGTATAGATAATTGATCATAGTCTCCGCCATTACTATTATATGGGATCCGTCTGTCCAGATCGCCAGACATAATTTGGCGGCACACTTTGTTGATCTCGCTTATTCTTCTGACTGATTGCCTAGATACAAGATATCCACAAATTAGACTAATAATTGTAGTGATCAAAAGCCCATAAAAAATAGCTGAGTTAAGGTTTTTCAATAAGTGAAATTCTTGGGTGAAATCCCTTCCCAGTATGAGTTCTCCTCCATCACTAAGTTGAGAGGATTTTGCTAGGCATATGTGTTGTTCATGTTCTTGAGAAAATGTAGAGTCTGGATTGTAGGTTGCTGTGTATGTAGACTTATAATTAGTGCTTTGTGGGGAAGTTCCTTCGATATTGCTGAGTATAATATTTCCCTTTCTATCTTGAAGCTGTACACAGAGGTCCTCTGTATCTAAAAAATACTCAGTTTCAATATAATATTTTGTAAGTAGTGTTGTATCTATGTGACGTTTTTTATGATATTGGGGCCAATGGCTAAATCGTTCATCAGTAATCTGGTCTACATAATCGTGAAAATCTTCGGGAAATTCGCTGTTAAGCAGATACCAGATTAAGTTGGCCGGAATCTTTTCTAGAGGGGGATTTATGTCCTCTCCCAGTGCGAATAATCGCCCTTGAATAGCAAGTTTCTCTTGCTGACTTAAGCTGCTTTTACTTAAAAGGTGTTTGAAATGGTGTGTGTAATCGCTAGTAAATTTTGATGGTGAAGCGTGGTTGTTAATAAAATTTCTAGGTTTTACATTTTGGAAGTTTGGGAAAAGGTCGGGGTGAAAAAACTCTAGTTCATTGATTGCCGCAATAGATTCTTTTGTTATATTTTCAACTTTATGAAATGTTGGATTTGTCAAGGATTGCTTTGTGAGTAAATAGATGCTTGCCAGTGAAATACTGGAGCTAAGGCAGACGCAGCTGAATGTAATAATTGCCAGTCTGAAACTAGAGCTTTTATGTAGCTTAATTTTTTTCATGAAGGACATAACCGGCCCCCCTTACTGTGTGAATAAGAGGCCTATCCTGGGATTGGTCAACTTTCTTTCTCAGTCTGCTTACGTGTACTTCTACTACATTGGTCTTGGGGTCAAAATGAAGGTCCCAGACTTGCTCCAAAAGCATTGTTTTTGTAATAATTTGACCTTCATGTCTCATAAGATATTCTAGGAGTTTGAATTCTTGGGTTAATAGCTCAATACTACGGCCTCTGCGTTGTGCCTTTCTTGTTAAGAGATTGAGCTCAAGGTCTGAAACAATAAGGGATTCATAGGTATTGGACTGAGGTTGGCGCCTACCAATGACTTCGACTCTGGCTAAAAGCTCCGCAAAAGAAAAAGGTTTGGAAAGGTAGTCATCACATCCACTACGTAAACCTTCAACGCGATGGTCAACGTCTCCGAGGTTACTTAGCATTAAAACCGGTGTACTGATTTCCATTCCCCTCAGGGACCTTAATAGCTTTAGCCCATCCATACCAGGAAGCATTCGGTCAAGGATGATTGCATCAAAATTTTCGGTGCTAGCTTGAATTAATCCTGTTTTTCCATCATGGCATAGCTCTACACTATGCCCTTCCTGGTTGAGGCCCTTGTGAAGGTAATGGCTTAATTTGATGTCGTCTTCTATTATAAAGATTCGCATATATCTTTAGCTGGTAAATAGTTTTGGTTGCCAGTTACTTGTTGATCGAGTTCTTTAAATTGATTTTTTAAGTTTTTGATTTATCTCAGGCTAAGTCATGTGTGCATGGTGAATATTAAAGGGTAACTAAATGTTGCCAGGAACTTTCAGCCTTTTAGACATGAACATAATTAATTTAAAAGTGATAAATGCTATTTTTACACCTTACTGAAGGGGTGGGAGTAGTGAAGCCTTTCTAGATTTTTGCATGTGGAGAACACTAGCAAAAAAACAGTTGTTAGGCTAAAACTGCGTCTTAAATTGTGTGTTAAGTGTGCTTCATGCCCCTTGTAATATCAATGCTATATAAATCAAGTACCAAGAGAATACCCTGTTGTTTAAGCCCAGGCTGGTGTAATCAGTGTATGAATGTTAGAGCGTTGGTTTCACGGAGTCACAGTATATGACTCAATTGAGGTAGAGGTTCTTACTCTCCAGAGTGGACAGTGACGCGACCATAAAGTCACAGCATCAAAAATAATAAGTAACGGTAGTCTGAATACACTGAATTTTAATGGGTATGGTATATACGAGGGCAATGGTCACCGCTAGTGAAAGCTACCCTAGGAAATTATTCCGTCTTTACCCAAAAGTAGCGTCTCTCAAGTTCTGGGGTTGCGATTTCAATACCCTTAATACGAGAAACGAGATCTCGAGCTTATTTCATCGTTTCTGAAAAAATCTTAGATAAGTTGAAACTATCCCTTTGAGCGATGGCATGTTTGGATAGCCAACCGGCACAATCGGATTCTTGGTTGGCGTCTTTAGTATATATACTGATTCTAAGATTAACACTTGGGAGACAATTTGATGGAAGCGGCACTTATCACAGGAGCCTCTGGTGGTATTGGCCTGGAGTTGGCCAAGATACATGCGGCTAAAGGTGGCAACCTGGTTCTGGTTGCTCGGTCTGAGGGGAAGCTTTTATCACTCAAGCAGCAGTTGGAGAAAGAGTTTGGTGTCCAAGCAATGGTAATTGCTGAAGATCTATCTGACCCGTTGTCCGCACAGAGAATTTTTGAGCGAACCCAAGGTGAGAATGTGGAGGTTGGTACCCTGATCAACAATGCGGGTTTTGGTGGTCATGGCCTTTTTCATCAGCGGGACTTGGAAGCTGAGCAGAGTATGATGCAGGTAAATATGATTTCCCTTACCAATCTCACCCATCTGTATTTAAAGGGTATGGTTGCCCGAAATAGCGGGCATATCCTTAATGTCTCATCTACAGCCTCTTTTATTCCCGGCCCTTTACAGGCGGTTTACTACGCAACTAAAGCCTATGTAACTTCATTCAGCCAGGCATTGGCTGAGGAGCTGAATGGCACAGGTGTGACAGTAACCGCTTTGTGCCCCGGCGCTGTTGCAACAGGATTCGTCGCGGCAGGTGATCTTCAGGGTGTCGATATTTGGAAGAATGCCCGCTCAGCTGAGTCTGTTGCCAGATGTGGTTATCAGGCTATGGAGCGTGGAGATCTGGTTGCTTTCAATGAGACGCGGCTAAAGTTGTTTCTGAATTGGATAATGCCTTTATTGCCTCGTAAAATGCTACTGAAGTTTTCCCGTCAGACGATGGAAAAGTCTTAATTGTAGGAAGGCCCGGTAATGATCAGGCGTGCAGCTAAATTTTTGGTACCTCCCAGCTGGAAGTTGATATTACACGATATGAATATCGATACAGCGCTGGCTCTGGCCTATGCCGGGTTACCTGCGGATTTATTACAGCGGGAGTCTGTGACACTGACTCCGGTGGAATATTTCCGCTTCTGGTGTGGTATTGACCAGGCTTCGAAGGATAAGCCACTGCCGCTCTTGTTGGCAGAGCATCTTACGGCTGAAACATTTGATCCCCCTGTGTTTGCGAGCCTTTGCAGTGAAAACCTGAATCAAGCTTTATTGCGGATACAGCAGTACAAACCATTGATTGGACCAATGGAATTGCACTTGGATATTACTGATAAGTACACAAGGCTTAATTTAGAGTGCTATGGCAGTGATGAAATTATCCCCACAGCTTTGGGATTGAGTGAATTAATTTTCTATATCCGCCTGGCTCGATTGGGAACCCGGGATAAAATTCAACCTTTGGAATTGGCTCTACCGCAGTTACCGGAAGATCAAACGCCTTATCAGATGTTCTTTGGTTGCTCAATTAAGAAATCAGACCGGGTGAGAATTTGCTTCTCAGCACAAGATGCACAAAAACCGTTTCTGACTGCCAATGCCCCTATGTGGGATTTCTTTGAAGGTAAATTGAGTCAACAGCTAAAGGATCTGGGCAGCGAAGCCACAATGGGAGAGCGGGTCGGGTCCGTGTTAATGGAGTTATTGCCGGCTGGTGAGAGCTCTATCGAGGCTGTATCTGAACGTTTAATGATCAGCAAAAGAACTTTACAGAGAAAACTTGGGGAGGAAAATCACACTTTTCAGTCTGTCTTACAGGAGATTAGGGTAAGCTTGGCTGATCACTATCTCTCTAAGTCTAATCTCCATCTGGGAGAAATTTCCTTTATGCTAGGGTTTAAGGAGCCTAATTCATTTATACGCGCTTACCGAGGGTGGAAAGGGGTGACACCTCTTCAATATCGGAATTCGATTTATTGATCAGATTTATCTTTGGTTTTAGTGCTGCTACTAGGTTGAAGGTAAATTAAACTGGGCCCTAGCGGTGTAGTTAAATATGCTTCTTCATGGTCAGTATAAAGTCGTAGGTCTATTTAAATACTCTACTATAAGGCCAGTTGGGAGTTTGGGGCGGACAGCTGGATAATCTCAATATAAGTTAGGATACTTACTCTTAAAATTGTTCACGGCCTCAATGGTGTAAGGAGTGGCAACTCCTACTTTACGGCCTAATTTAATAATAAAACCATTCAAATAGGAAAGCTCAGTAACTTTATTTTCTCTAGCATCCTGGTAGGTTGAAGTATAATGATCCAAATTTTTGGCTTGTTGGGTGAGTTTTTTCCACATATCTTGTTTGTCTTGATTGATCTCAATCTCTTTTGAGAGAACTTCGTAGGATTCATAAAGTACATTTTTCATGTGCTTGGTTATTTTGTCGTCTGCAAAAAGCTCCCTGAGGGTTCTTGAATAGGTGGCTGAAAATATATTTGTTGTGCAATTGAAAATAGTCTTTTCAACACGATGCTGTACTATGTTACTGGTTGTTTTGGTCTCGATAAGTGAGTCTTTGAACAGCTGCAGTAAGCTTTCTGAATATTTGTCATTTCCAACGAGGAATCCAGAGCCTTTAGTATGCTTCAGTTTGTTGTTGCTCAGATTGAAGCCGTCATATACCAAAACGCTCGTGAAGTTTTTCTGATAAGTGTGTTTAAACTCTGAGATATCAAAAAGGCAGTTTTGTAACAGAATAATAATTTTTGATTTTGGGCTTGTCTTGCTTAAATTGATGAGGTTTTTCTTTAGGTCATAGATTTTGCATGTTAAAAAAACAAAGTCATAGGTTGATTGAGTGCTGATCTCTTTTGAGGTGGGCGGGAAGTCATATCTCTTAGAGTTGATGAGGAGGTGTTCTCCAATTCTATCCGCTTTTCTACCTATGACATCTACATGATAGTTTGCCCGAAGAAATTTTGCCGCTAGGTATGATCCAATGGAGCCTGCTCCGAGTATTAATATTTTTCCTTTTTTCATAAAGTTCGTTCAGGATTTTCTTGTTACCTATTTGGCTGGTCGATCTGCAAAAATAATCCCATTATCTGGGTTTACTTCCAAGGCTCGGAGCTCGCCCTGGTAAACTGCTTGAATCTTCCAGCGCCCCCCCACGAAGCGCATACTGGTTATAGGCTTAAATCCAAGACTGTAGAGTTTTGCCCTAATAGTCGATGGATCTAGAGCAATAACCGAAGGCGTTGCTCCGTAAAGATCGGGGCTATCGTAGATTGGGGCGGGTTTGTTAGGGTCTATCCCTGGGGGAATGGGGTTTGTCAAATTACTAACGAGCATGACCGTTACAATAAAACTCACACGAGGCTCCACACTACAACCAAGCCATGTTTTTAGTGTGGACAGTGGATGATCATTACGCCAGTGATTTTAATTAAATGTTTGAATGAATCGAAAATAATAACCCGGCGTATGGGTTCGCCGGGTTATTATTTTTACATGCGGTTATGCTTTCCAGTACCCAATTTTATCGGGTCATCTTGAGCATAAGGTTCAATAGTTTATTGGAAAGTTTTCCATAGGGGGGGCGCATTAATTTCAATAGGTCGATTGGTCCCTGTTGGTAGATGGGGCGCAATTTGGAGAAGGTAAGGAAGCCTTCGTAACCGTGGTAATGACCCATGCCACTTTCCCCAACCCCTCCAAATGGAATATCGTGCTGTCCAACATGTAATACACAGTTATTTATCGACACACCACCAGACATAATTTGCTCAATATAGCGATTTTGCAGGTTCTTATCGTTCGTGTAGGGATAAATTGCCAGTGGTCGTGGCTGAGCATTGATATAGTCAATGACTTCTTCAGGCCTTGAGTAGGTCATAATTGGCAGAAGAGGGCCAAAAATTTCCCGCTGCATTGCCAGCATGTCCCGATTTACGTTGATTAATAGATGGGGAGGGAACTTTCGCAGGCTGTCATTTCGTTTGAGTTCTCCGGCACTCAGGTCGTAAACCTTAGCCCCCTTATCGACGGCATCATCCAGTGTTTTCCACAGTCGCTGGTAGGCTGCGTTGTCAATAATGGAGGTATAGTCAGGGCTCTGCCAATTGGGGAAGTGCTTTTTTATTACCCGCTTGGCATGCTCAATAAAGGTATCCAGTTGGTTCTCAGGGATGAAGAGATAATCTACATTGACACATATTTGCCCGGCATTGACCATTTTCCAGTGGATCAGACGCTCCGCAGCTTTTTCGATGGGAAAATCGGGGGCGATGATCGCGGGGGACTTCCCTCCAAGCTCTAGCGTAACTGGAGTCAGGTTTTCTGCAGCGGAGCGCATCACGGCCCGCCCGGTAGTGCTGGAGCCGGTGAAAATCAGGTGGTCAAATTTTAGGCTGGAAAATAGTGGACCTATTTCACCATAGTCAGCAATAAAAGAGAGTTTCTCCTCTGGAAAATACTTGGGGCTAACCTCTTTTAACAACTCAGCAAGCCGACAGGAGTTGGTAGACATCTTTACCATTGCGTGATTGCCTGCGGCAAAGATATTGGTTAGAGGTGAAAAGCTAAGGTTAATGGGGAAGTTCCACGGCACGATTACCCCAACTACTCCCAGGGGTTGAGGTACTACAGTATTTTTTGACAGGGGGTAGGCTTTGAAGTCGATATGGCGCCGCCTGGGCTTCATCCATTTCTTGATATTCTTTATGGCATCCTTGATGCCGGAAAGGGCAGGATATATCTCCAATAGCAGGGTTTCTTCCCGCGAGCGATTACCGTAGTCACAGCATATGGCTTCAATGATGGCTTCCTGCTGTTCACGCAGCATTCGTGCCAGGGTTTTTAGATCTTGAACACGCTGCTGATAGCTGGGAACAGGGTTGGCGTGATGGGCTCGGCGCTGGTTGTCTAGCTGGTTCTGGAGTAGCGCCTTGTCTGCATCCTGCCGAGTAAGCGTCTGGATGGTCATTTTATTATCCTTTGGCGTTTGTCTTAGACCAGACTAACGCATTCATCCTCGCGTTGCTTGACCAATTACGTCAGTGAATAGACATAATCACTGTGGTTACGTGAGTTGCCACCACATTGGTAAAAACTGTGATGAATTCAGGCCCTCCCTAGAGTATCCCTAATCCGGGGAGGGCTGGTAGGAATGATCGCAGACTATGCGAGTCAGCTGTTATCGGGTTTTTCGGATTGGACCTCTGCTGAATTAGGATCCACAATCAGGTCGTATTTCTGATCGCCCTTGTAGGCCTCCACTTTCCAGCGTCCTCTTTCCAGGTCTACCTCCACAATAGGGGTGTAACCCTGTTGCTCTAACTTTGTGAGCACCATAGAGAGTGCCATAGCCCCGGGAGGGGGTTTCTCGTCGGCGATGGCGACTTGTAGCGTGGTTGCGGCGATTAGTGCCAGCAACATTCTGCTGAAGAACTTCATTTTTCACTACCTCGCTTGCGGACCCGGTTGAAAAATTGACCGGGTAATAGAAGGTTTACATCTCGCTTTTACTCAGCAAGATACTTGGCCTTTTGATTGCCTTACAGGCCCTGGTCACCGGGGTGACTGAGACGTTTCTGAACTGCTAGACACCACTCCGGGCTGCCGGGCTTTACATCGGCCAGGTTGCCGCCCGTCAGCTTGGTGATTGCATCAAACCACTCTGCACTGCCAATGGGGGGTAGACCTGATGGGTACATTTTTTTCAGGTCGCCATCTTGTTGGGCCATCACTTGCCGCTGTACCCAGGTAAACCAGCCCGGTGTACAAATGGTTTCACTACCCGAAGCGGTAGCCTGTAGCTGATTGGTGGGGTCTTCCGCCGTGCTGCTCGCGTTTCGCTTAATCGGCTGTTTCATTGCCTCGCTGGCTGTTTGACCAGCGGTTACTTCACTACTCGATGGTTGGGCCTTATGTGGCTCACCCTTGCGGTCGCAGCCGGATAAGGCAAAAACCAGAGCGAGTGGCAGAATAAGGTAATGCATAGAGCCTCTGCAGGTGACTGGTTTGAATCTAAGCATAGGAGGGATTTTGCGACTTTGCTGGGTAGAGAAGTTCCAGGTTGACATTAATACCTTTCCAAATGAGAATGCTTCTCAAATTAACCCCAGGGTGATAGGACTCCCATGTTTACCAGATCTCTATTTCAAAAAGCGATTGCAACTGTTGGTTTGATTGGTGCCATTGGGGCCAATGCCGCTGAGCAAGTAAATATTTACTCCTACCGACAACCTTTCCTGATTGAGCCGATCTTGCAGGAGTTCACCGAGAAAACCGGTATTGAGACCAAAGTGGTCTACGCCAGCAAAGGCTTGAACGAGCGGCTGCAAAGGGAAGGGCGCAACAGCCCTGCCGATCTGGTTCTGACTTCCAATACCAGTAGTCTGATGGACCTGCTTAATAAGCAGCTGACCCAACCGGTAAGCAGTGAAATCCTGGAAGACAATATCCCGGCGCAATTCCGTGATAAGGCCGGTAACTGGTTCGGCCTGACAACCCGAGCGCGTTTAATTTACGCCTCCAAAGACCGCGTTAAGCCCGGTGAGATCACTCGCTACGAAGAGCTGGTAGAGCCTAAGTGGAAGGGCCGAATCTGTACCCGCAGCGGCAAGCACCCCTACACCCTGTCCTTGATCGCCTCCATGATCGCCCACCACGGTGAAGCAGAAACCAAAGAGTGGTTGCAAGGCGTGAAAGCGAATCTGGCGCGTAAGCCGCAGGGCAATGACCGTGCACAGGTGAAAGCCATTAGCGAAGGTGTCTGCGACCTCTCCCTGGGTAACAGCTACTACTTCGGTAAAATGATTACCAATAAGGAGCAGCCGGAGCAGGTGGATTGGGCCAAGTCTGTAAACCTGGTCTTCCCTAACCAGAAGGATCGCGGTACCCATATGTTTATTTCCGGCGCGGCGCTGACCAAGCATGCCCCCAACCGTGAAAACGCCGTTAAGCTGCTGGAATTCCTCAGTGGTGCCGATGCTCAATACGCTTACGCTGAGAAAAATTTTGAGTTCCCTGTACGCCCCGGTACTGCTCGCTCTGAGTTGATCAAGGAATATATGGGTGAGTTTAAAGAAGACGATCTGAGCCTCACGGAAATCGGTTCCTACGTTCCGGCGGCTTCCCGTATGGTTGATGAAGTACGCTTTGACTTTTAGAATGATTAACTGAATGGGAGTTGCTGCCCAGCCTATTGGCAGCACTATCTCAGCCTTATTCGAACGGCCCTGTCGAGAGACCAGGGCCGTTCTTTTATAATGAGCTTTTGATTTCTTAATTCATGCTAAACCGAGCGAATTTATCAGCGTCCCGCTGGCTGCTACTGGTAGCTACTATTTCCCTACTGGTAGCCCTGCCAGTTCTATCTATCTTTTGGTTGGCATTTTTCCCTGAAGAAAATATCTGGCCGCACCTGTTAGACACGGTGCTGTTTCACTATGTGTCCTCCACATTGATTCTGGCTGGTGGTGTCGGTTTAGTAACGTTGATAGCTGGCGTTGGCAGCGCTTGGCTGGTGAGTATGTGCCAGTTCCCCGGGCGCCGGTTGTTCGAGTGGGCGTTGCTACTGCCGTTTGCAGTTCCCGCCTATGTGATTGCCTACGTCTATACAGATTTGCTGGAGTACGCGGGCCCAGTGCAAAAGTCCTTGCGGGCTTGGTTTGGTTGGCAGACGGCCAGGGATTACTGGTTCCCTGAGATCCGCAGTATGGGTGGGGCGATTGCCATGCTGTCACTGGTGCTCTTCCCCTATGTGTATATGCTCGCGCGCGCAGCGTTTATCGAACAGTGCGGCAGTATACGTGCCGCGAGTCGGTCACTGGGCTGCACGCCCTGGCAGAGCTTCTTGCGCGTATCCCTGCCAATGGCACGCCCGGCAATTGCGGTGGGCTTGTCACTGGTGCTGATGGAAACCCTGAATGACTTCGGCACTGTCGACTTCTTTGCGGTGCGCACCTTGAGTGTTGGGATTTACGATACCTGGCTGAGCCGCGGTAATTTAGGGGGGGCGGCACAAATTGCCTGTAGCACTCTGATTTTTGTTGTTCTGTTAATTTCGTTGGAGCGAATGGGGCGGGCGAGGCAGAAGCACTTTGTACAGTCGCCAAATTCCCAGCGTGAACGTTATGTATTGTGCGGTTGGCGGGCTGGTGTAGCCCTGTTGTTCTGTGGGCTACTGTTGGTGGCCGGTTTTATTATTCCCCTGCTGGTTTTGGGTGGATACGCACTTAGTAACTTTTCCAGCTATTGGAGCGAAGATTTTATACAGATCGCCAGCAATAGCTTGTTACTGTCTATTGCAGCAGCACTGGTCTCTGTACTGCTGGGCTTGCTATTGGCATACGGTAAGCGACTGCAACCCAAAAGGTCCGTACGGCTCTTGGTCGGCTTTTCCAAGCTGGGTTATGCAATGCCCGGGGCGGTATTGGCGATTGGAGTCCTGATTCCACTGGCCGCATTTGATAATGCCGTCGACGCTTTTTTACGTGAGCACTTCGATATCTCCATAGGGCTACTGTTAAGCGGTAGTATTTTTGCCATTATTTTTGCCTACACGGTGCGCTTCCTGGCGGTATCTACGGGAGCCATAGAATCCAGCCTGGAGAAGGTAACCCCATCAATGGATAGGGCTGCCCGCTCTCTGGGGCGCAATAGCTGGCAAACCCTGTGGGCCGTGCACCTCCCCTTGGTGCGTACAGGGTTGCTAACGGGTGGTTTGGTGGTCTTTGTGGATTGTATGAAAGAACTGCCGGCGACTTTGCTTCTGCGCCCCTTCGGCTTTGACACCCTGGCGACTTATGTTTACCAGTTTGCTTCTGATGAGATGCTGGAACGCTCAGCCCTGGGGGCTTTATTGATTGTCCTGGTGGGATTAATCCCGGTGATTTTGCTGAGTCGTTCCATTGGGTGGCGCAGAGGTGAGGAGCGCACAGCCCTGGCGAGCTCTGAAGCGCCCGCCCTGTCTTGATAGCTGCTATCGGGCCTGGTCAAACACCAGCGCAGAGGAGAGACGTAGGGGAAGTTTATCACCGGGAGCGGCTTGAACATTGGCATTCAAAGCGGCCTCGACAGTTTCCCCTGCGGCTAACTGGAAGCGATAGCTCACCTGATTGCCGAGAAAATTCTTTTCCACAACCTGGGCCATAACCGCACCGGGATGTTCGCCTGCGGCAATATCCTCACTGCGCACAAACAGTTCGAGCCTATCTCCATTTTCGTATGCAGCTGTTGGCATATTTACTTCCCCTAATGGGGTACTGATCAGGTCATTGCCCAGGACAGTGCCGGAGATAATGTTCCCTTCACTGACGATTCTCGCAACCGCCAAATTCTTTGGCTTCTGATAAGTATCCTGTGGGCTGTCCCACTGCTGTAATTGACCCTGGCTGAGTACTCCCAGCTTGTCTCCAGCAATAAAGGCCTCGTGGCGGTCGTGGGTAACAATAATCGCAGGGATCTTCTCTTCGCGCAGTATATGGCGGACTTCGGCGGCGAGACTGCGGCGCAGCTCGGTATCCAGGTTAGAGAAGGGTTCATCCAGCAGCAACAACTTGGGGCGCGGTGCCAGTGCCCGAGCCAGAGCGACACGCTGCTGCTGACCACCGGATAGTTGGTGCGGATACTGTTGCCCAAAACCTTTCAGGCGTACTAGCTGTAGCAGCGACTGGGTACGAGATTGCCGTTGAGCTTTCGGCATTGACTGGATACCGAAGGCAATATTTTGCTCAACGGTGAGGTGTGGGAAGAGGGCATAGTCCTGAAATACCACCCCAATTTTCCGCTGCTCCGCTGGAACCTTTACTTTGGGAGAAGAGATTACTTCTCCAGACAGTTGAATATTCCCTGTAACGACTGGCTGAAATCCAGCGATAGCGTGCAGCAGGGTTGTTTTGCCGCAGCCGCTGGGGCCCAATAAGCAGGCAATCTCCCCGGCCTGTAAAGCAAAGGAAACTGATTCGATAACCACCTGCTCGCCGTAGCGGCACTGCAGGTTTTCTATGGAGAGTATGGGGTGCACGGGTTTTCCGGTAATTTGGCTTTTAAACACTTCGGGCAGCGTTCGGGTGTAGTTGCTGATCATAGTTATCACTAAGCTAACCGGCAACTAGTCCCGTGTGAAGCATACTATTAGCAGCCCTGCGAAGGCTTCTTTTAGTTGGAGCAAAGCTGGGTGTTTTTTAAGCAGTAAATACTCACTCTAAACCTCATAGGCTAATGTATTCTTTCTCATAGATAATAAGATCTCGTCTATCTCAGAATCACAGTGACCAGCTAAATAGAATCGATATCTAACTGTAAAATAAGCCGACCCAAATCAGATGATACCATCAGCCTCGGCATAGAGATCTTGAGCCGCGTAATGCTTGTTAGTAAAGGTTTACTTTAGTGCTTAGCTTTACTGCCAACCATGTTGATCGTTTTTAGAGCTTCCTCCGAGCAATCGCTTAAAAAGCTCAGAAAAAATACCTGCAACGATATCCTCTTTGTTCATAGAGTCTTTTTCTCGTAGCTTCTCTGCCTTTCTGTCCAGCTGTTTGGCCATGGAATAATTATTGTTTACTCTGGCGTCTTCAGCCTGAGCTTCTAGTTCATTAGCTTTGGCATTTCTGTCATATATGTTAGCGGTAGAAACACATCCGGAAATAAATATAACTGACAGAGTGAAAAACAATCTTTTCATGCTCGGCGAAACAAATTCGAGATTCATAATATTTTAATGGCCGGTGTTGGCTTGTATAGTGTTGTCAGCACTATACCATAGTCTGATGCAGTAACGCGTTATGTGATGTTGAAAGCAAGAATCAGGTCAAAAGCATTGCGGTCTTAGCTCCTTAAAAAACTCCTTGGAGGTCTTTCCCTTTGCGCTGCAGCCAAGTTAGCTTTATCCCTAAAATCATAATGTTTGTTTTTTAATGTTTGTTTTATGGTTATTTATTAATAGAAAATAAATCCATAAGGTCGATAGTGCAGCAAAGAAACACCAGGTTGATATCCATGTTTCACGTTGAGTAAAGAAAGTGATAGCACCGAACAGCATGACAAGTGCCCAAAACTTCCTAAATAGACGATTGCTCGATAATAAAAATAAAACACCAAGCGAGGCATAGATGATATCTCGTACTATAACGGATAACAGTCCACCACCGGACACTTCATAGCATAGGCTATGTCCACATACACTTGTTTTTATTAAATGCCTTGGCCCTGTTTCTAATAGGACAGGTATCCATAGGTATAAGCCAAAAACAAAACCTATTATGATAAATATAGTGAAAAAAATTCTTTTCCATTTTTTTGTTTCAAGGCTATAGGCTACAATAGGTATCCAAGTAAGCCAAAAGAAGAAGGCAAAAAATAAAAATAAAATAGAAGAAAGCGTCATCAATGATATTATGTTCTCGTTGTACCCAATCCATACCGCTCCTTCAATCGCTTGTTGTAACGCAAAAAGGATAGGGGTAATCGCGAGTAATAAATAGGTTTTATCATTTTTCATAACGTGTCTTGTGCACAAAGCACCGCCAACAAGAAGGACAGCTGCTGATCCGAATGATGCTGTGGCTGAAAAACACATAGTGGTTTTCTCTGTATGTAAAATATTGTCATTTAAGCCAGAGTCTTAAAGCTTGATGAACTATATAACAATAGCCTTAACCTAAAAAATTGGTTGAAATTCGCTAATTTGTACTAAGCTTTTGAATTTTTCTGGAAGGCCTAAGTCAATTTCAACCCTTCGTTTTACCCTGTGGGTGAGATCGAAAACACCATCAAAGGGGCATCGAGTTTACCTATGAAATTTGATGCTTATGTAGATAAAGTCTATGTCGACTGTGGGCAACAAGCCAGTTTGACACCTCTAAGTCAGTTGCAGCGTTTTACTCAGTTATTAACGTTGGTCATCGTTTTGACCTTTGCGTCGGGGGTTTCCTATTGCACACTAAAGTAATAATGCTCCCACAAACACTAATTGTATTGGAGGTATTATTCTTATCGGTACTTTCTGGTCATTTACTTTATGCACATAAAGAGGGGGTCACCAATCATCTTGTGACAGCGAAGTTATTGGGCAGGGTTAAGGTGGTTAGCGATGGCTCAGTCAACTGTACCTTGCCCAAGAAGACAGGAAAATCCGCTAAAATTTAGTTGCTGTGAGCTATTTTACCCTATTAACGGTATCTTGGGTTTAGGCGTGGATGTCACGGTTAAGCCTATCTGCGGTAAATAAGAACTGGCGGTCAAATGTTATTACCCTCATAAATTTGGACGTCCTTATCACACTGATATAATCGTGAATTTTAGACTCATTTCGGATGCTGAGATCACGGTGAACACTTACTACTATTTGAGTCACTGTTTGTCCGGATTATTGACCATACTCGAACGACCAGAGGGCAAAAAATGCCCTCACCTAGATAGCCCGACGGAGGCTCGAAGGGCAGATGCCTTATTACTTGTGATTATTAAGTTTTTGGAAATGGCCACAATCCTTGCACTTAATACCATGTTGGTAGAAAAATAGAGGCATACCCAAGAGTAAGAAGACCAAAAATGCGGGCTTTTTTCCCTTGGTAAATGGCTCAACATTTCGTGAAGAGCAGGACTCACATTTCCTTTCCCCTTCACACCCTAATTCTTGGTCTACAAGATTGGAACGGTCTTGCTTAAGGATTTCATGGGCTTTATCAAGGTCGCTTTCCGACACTTGAAGCCTTACTCCACCCATAGCATTAGAGTATAGCCACTGCATATTGACTGTGTGCTCATCTGCAATGAAAGCGCTTATTCCTTCAGACTCAAGTCTTGCTTTTGCAATCTGCGCTTCATATGGAAATGAGAATCTGGCAGTGGTTACTAGCAAGTGATCACCTTAGCGCTTAACGAGGGTATAGAAAAAACCTAAATTTTTGTATGGTTATTTTACGAAAAAATAGCCTACTTACCAGTGAAAACTAAATCAGAATGCAAAAAGAATCCTCATTTCAGGAAATTCATCATATTCCTCCCATTCAGCATTCATGCGACGTATGTGTAGAGAAGTGAGCGTAGATTCTTATTCTTTGAAAGCGAGTCCAGCTTAAAGATCAAATAGGCTATTACTGCCAATGTTTCTTGGGCAAAGCGAACATATACGATAGCAGCCGATATTGAAGGTAAATCGGTAAGTCAAGCTCTTCATGGAAGAGCTACGCAGACCCTTTTTATAGCCTTAATCCTGTTGATAACTTCTTCAGATTAATCCATCATGAATTTTGTTCTTGGTAAGAATTAACATCGCAATCAGATGCGGCTTACTTTGTGTGCTTTTTGAACGTAAATAGCAGTGCAGTTACTGTACAAAAGATGCACAAAGCAAGATGTCAGCTGAATTGCTCTGTCAGGTGCCACGGTTGGCTCGCTTATACTTTTCCTGGTACTCGCGGCGCTGCTTGGTAACTTCATACAATACAATCCCAGAAGTTGTTCCAAGGTTTAAGCTTTCTATCATTCCAAACATTGGAATAGATACGCAGAAATCGCTACTTTTGACTGCAAGATCACTGATACCTCTAGATTCGTTACCAAACCATACTGCTAATCTTGGCTGAGTGTAATCGGCCTCATGCAATATAAAGTTGTCTTTTCCTTTTACATGAGGAGAGGTAACAATCGAGGTAAATCTGTTGTTCGCCAAATGATCCAGGCATTCTTCGGTACTATCAAATCGCTTTACAAAGCTCCATTTGATTGCTGAGACAGACGGTTTTGAGAGTGATTTCCTTTCTCTCATTTCCTGCCATTCATCAGGCAATGAGTTGCGTGGATCAATAATATAGGTTTTTTCGACGCCTAAAGCATTGACGTTTCGAATGACTGTCCCTATGTTCTTCATATCCATCGGGTATTCAAGAACACATATTAGATTTTTACAGCGATAAGGCTTAATTTGATTGGCTCTTTTTCGAGCGTCACTTTTATCAAATTCCATCTTCTTGAAGATCTCAGATAATTTATTCAGGCCTAACGTTGCCAGCACAGGTAGCTGAAGTGGGACGTTGTTTATAGCATAATAGGGATGCAGGTCCTTGCACAAGAAGGTGCATAGCTTTGGGCGTTGATTGGACCCTTTTGTTAAGGTTATTCACAAATTACGGTCCCGGCATTGTATGGAGTAAAACTGAAAGTACATTTATCTGATATGCATTGCTCAATGACATATGAGCCCCAGCCACAACCAATTCCTATATGGCTCACATAATAATGGCACTCATTGGTCTCTGTGCTGTCACATTTACTAACTTCAATACTTTCACCATCATAGTTATACCGTGACACATAGGAGAGATATTGCAATGCAATGGTACTTGTACAGCCTGAAAGCAACAATACAATTGTTATCAATATCGTTATACATTGCCGTCTTATCGTCAGCAGAGGCCAGAAGGGCTGGAACAAACTGCCTGTGTTTGTATAGTTGTTTTTGTCCGATTCTGATGTTGAAAATCCTTTTCGCTAACGGGTATATTGAGACCTACTTACGTCATCCACCGACAGCCCTTTGGGCTCAAGATATTCGATGACGTTATTGGCCAAATCCTGCTGATCTTCCACGAACAAAATTGAACTTGTATTCAGCCTCCGTTCCTTAACAGGGCCCCAACGGAAAACTTTAAACTGCTGCGATTGGCTATCATGCCAGCACTGCACACCACCAATGCACTGACGAGTAAAGTAGCGATGATCCATAACCAATCTGGCTTGTAATTGATGCCAAATTGAGACTGATAGATCAATTGAGCCGTAAGGTTAGTACCTAAAATGGCCCCCACGCTAGCAATTAAAGAAGTCAGCAACCACTCAAACAGGCTTAGTTTACCGCAGGCAAGGCGTGATTGGCCAAAGCTGATCATTAAAGCGTTCTTTTTACGCTCATCAGCTTCATAGCCTTTGACCGACGCACTGATCACCAGCAGTGCCAGTAAAATAATCATCAAACTAAATCCAGATACCAGCTTAATCACCATCGACAAAGTACCATCAAAGCGTTGCGTCAATTCGCGCACCGAGATTAACCGCAATGATGGGTGACGCTGCCAAAGCTCTGCCAGCTGACTCCAAGCAGTGTCCGCAAGCTCAAGGCTACCCATATAAAGAGGCGGTGTTTGAAGCTGGTTCTTGGTACTTTGTGGCACATTAAACCAAAAGGTAATGGAACCTTTGCCAGGCACGTATTTATGACTGGCTTTGATTTCAAAGTTCAAAGATTGCCCCGCAACTTCAAACTGTAATTGGTCGCCGAGTTTCAACCCCATATCAGTCATGACTTCTTGCTCTACCGACACATGTTGCCAGTCGGCATCTCGATCTTGCCAGCGTTGGCCTGTCTCAGTTTGGTTGTTGGTTGCTTGCTGAATACTGAAATGCAAGCGGACAGGCTTTTGTAAACTAGCCAAACTTTCGCTGGGGCTGGTGGCAAATTCCGCCAACGTCTGGCCATTGATATGGCTTAACTGTCCGTACCAAAACGGCTTTAATTGGCGAATGTCACTGCCAGTTTGTGCACTCCACTGGCGAATGTCTTGCACCTGTTGTTCATTGGCCTGGGTGATGATCAGATTACCATCGTGCTCGCGGGTATAGCCTTCCATGGTTTGGCCAATGTCTTTCATCAAACTCAAGGTGAACAGCAACAAGGTGGCACACATTCCAACGCCCAAAATTTGAATGGATTTGCTGAGTAAGCGCTGCTTCATCATATAAAAACCAAAAGCCATCATACCCATTGCACGGCTCGTCACCGTATGGCCCAAACTCAGCACCAACCAAGTCAATACCATCATCAGTATCAATGTGGCTGCCATAGCGGATAGCGTCATGGCCGTGAGCAGACCGTTGTCGGAGTAAACAAAAGCCACCGCAGCCACACTGATTAATGCAAATCCATAGCGAGGTAATAAGTGATTCGGACTCGACATTTGGCGAATCAACTGTGCCGGGGTTACTTTGGCCATCACTAACCAATTGGGAATTTGGAAAATTGCCAATAGAGCTAACAATAGCGCGTAACTGCTGAGTAAATCTGTCCATACCCAGGTGGTGGTTAGGTCAGCAAACTGTGTCTGCATTTGTAGCAAAATTAGGTATTCGGCCCCCCATGCCAAGGCGGTTGCCGGAATTAGCCCTGCAATGACTGTTAATAGCCATTGACCAAATGATAAAGCAAACACTTGGGGTTTATTGCTGCCCATGGCCAAACACACCGCCGCAAAACGCTGCTGGGATAACAACTGACGTCGACCGGCTTGGTCGATGGCAATGGCTGCCATCAAAAACAACAGTACCGATGCTAAGCCCACAAAATTCTCAACCCGTTGCCAAAACATTGCCAACGGATGGCCGCTGTGTTTGTCATAAAGCTGTGCAGTTACTAGCTCAGTGGTGGCCCACTGTTTTAGGGTGTTCAATTCGCTTTTATCCCCCACAAGTAAATAGCGAAAGAGGGCATTGTCGGCTTGTATCAGTGGAAGGTCATCTAGATGCACCAATGCCCGCATCGCCACCGAATGGCCTTCGAGCAGGCGGTCGGGTTCATGTTGTACCAAACCTGTGAGCTTTAATTGTCCATGTCCCATATCTAAGGGTTGGCCAAGGGTAAGCTGCAGCGAAGCAAACAATCGGCTATCGACCCAGATTTCACCGGATTTAGGCCCATGGCTCAGGGATTGCTCTTGTCCATCCTTCTCAAACGCCACTTGCACGGTGCCTTGCACTGGATAATGATCATCCACTGCTTTTAACTGCACTGCTTGCCAATGGTGATCATGGGTCAAGGTTACGTTCACCAGCTGGCTCACGCTCAACTGCTTTGCATGCTGGTGCAACTTGTTTAGTTGCGCACCGGTTAGGGCTTGATGCTGAGAAATTACCAAATCGCTGCCGAGCATTTGCTGCAAATTATTGGCCAAATAAGCCTGAATAGAACTGCTGGTCAAACTGAGCGTTAAAATGAAGAACATCAAACTTGCTTGGGTCCAGCGAATTAAGCGCGCGTCCCCTTGATGGTATTGCTGGCGGAATAATTTCCACACTAATAAAATCAGCATAATGCGCCTACCATAGACGTAGCTTGGTTGTGCGCCTTGACCGTTAATTTACCTTGACCCAATTGCAGTAAAGTATCGGCCTGCTGCGCTAATTCCATCGAGTGAGTGACGAGTACCAGCCCCGCGCCGCTTTGCTGACAGCAATCAAACATCAATTGCGCAATATGTTGCGCGGTTTTCTCATCTAGGTTACCCGTGGGTTCATCGGCAAAAATAAATTGCGGCTGCATGACAAAAGCACGGGCAATGGCCACCCGTTGTTGCTCACCACCACTGAGCTGCTGTGGTTTATGGTACATTCGCTCAGCTAGCCCCACTTTGTCGAGCCATAATTCGGCTGTGGTTAATGCACGTTTATCGCCTTTTAGTTTTAAAGGCAGCGCGACGTTGTTTAAGGCATCAAGTTCGGGTAACAAATGAAACTGCTGAAAAATAAAACCTGAGATTTGACGTAGGCTCTTTATTAGCTGCGGCTTACCGTTTTTCTGGAATTGCACTTTGCCAGAAACGGGAGGTTCAAGACCTGCCATTAACAGTAATAAGCTTGATTTACCTACTCCAGAGGGCCCCACAATGGCGTAAGACTGACCACTGTGCAGTTCAATATTTAAATCCTCAAACAGGCTGACCTGTTGTTTGGCCAAGGTAAAATGATGGTCAACTTGCTTTAAGTGAATGCTGCTCGACATGGATAGCTTCTTTAAATAACTGGTTGTGCAGCACTTTAAAGAAGCAAAGGTAAAATGAAGGTGAAATCAGTAGAAACAAGTTGCTAAGTTGTCAGAGTACAAGTAGTGAGACTTTATGTTGTTTGATAACGCCTAGCTTATCAGTGAGGGTAACGAGTCCAATAGAGGCTGCTGATCGGAACGTAGTGCATCTGCTTGTTGAATTCATTGCTTGGAACTGCCTTTGACAGTGAATTTTTTTGTTAGCTTACGATCGGTGAGTAAATTTAGGTTTTCAGCGTAGTAATTTTGATCAATAGATAACACCCAGATGGTACCAGAAAGATTAACGGTAGCTTTAAGAGGAAATGTCACCGAGAACCTCATTAAGATTGCTTTAGCTTCAACTCCATCTTGTGGTAACGCACCAGTCAGCAGTTCTGGTTCACCAGTGCATTCAAGCTTTAAAAGTTGAGAACCTGGTTGCTGATTATAAAGCTCTCTTTCTACATCCTTTACTACGAAGCTACGATAGTCCGTTCCCAGTCCTAGCCACTCAATCATATGAGTGCTTTTATCTGCACAGTCAAAACCTGAGATTTCAATGTGCTTACCTTTGTTAATGGATTCAATAGACTCTGCCAGTACCGACATACTCAATAGTGTAAATGTTATAAGTTTCAGAATCTTTAGCACGATATCTCCGTGAATTTAATACCCGCCGCAAAGGTGAGCAATTTGTTGTGAGTCCAGCGCATGAAGTGCGTGCATGTGCCGGCTTTCGTTAGAGAGCAAGCGCACTACTGGCACTGACATGAAACGGTTCTCCAACAACCTCAACTATTTCTGGGATAGGAAAGTTGTTACCACTACAGTCAATTTCTATGTATTCAACCATTCCTGATTTTCCAGAGAAAATTAGGATCTCTAACGTTTTACCTGCTTCTGCAAGATTAAAGTTTGCTTCAAAAATTACACGATACTTACCTGGAACTGCAATGGCCTTGATGAAATCCGGGACCAGAACTTTGAAGCTATTACATCCGCACTGACAGAACTCAGAAAACACCGCTTTGTCGAGGTGATTCTTTAGCGCTTGTGTATCAGGGAACTGACATCTCTCTAAAATGAAGTTAATCCAATCCCTTGCTCTGTATTCGTTATTCATAGATTTTCTAACATTGACTGCATTGTGTATCGTTAGGGTTTGTAACCTGAAAGCTCCATAATTTTTTTTACACAAGCCCGCTCCACAGGAATATCAAAACGCTCTAACCAGCTATACGAAAACGGCAAAATCATTTAACAAAAATCAACCGTACTGTTTTTAATTGTAAAAATGTATTTCTCGCCAATTGAAAGTTGTAAAGAATCACGGCTCTGTATATTTCAGTTTCTTCCCAAATTTCCTTTAAGCCAATGCTTGACCGAAAGTTGGTACTCATACTCATCTTTTGCTTTCAGATCGTACTTTCCTGAAACCACTTGGGCAACAATAACTCTGGGTCGCTGATTCCAGAACTCCTCAATGTAAACTGGCGGATCACGCTCGGCACATTCCCAGCTGTAGCAGGTGCTGGAACAAAGAAACAAAATTATTGGTAGTAGTTTCATAGTGCCTTAACGTCCGCGGAGGCCCGCTGGGCCTTAGCATCCTGCTTGCGTTTGTTAGATTTAGTCGAAGCAAATAGCATGGTTTACCATACCTAGCTCGACATTTGCCCAGCAACCACAAGGATTATTGGAGGTAGAGCACTGGCCCACGGCAAAAACGTTGCCAGCCTTACTCTCCGAAACCCTACATTCACCCTGGCATTGTGAACTACTTAGACAGGATTTTCCGGCATCCGAATAGTTAACGATGCACATTTTAGTACCGGACATACACACAGGGCGAAGCTCCCCACCAACCGCGAGGCACTGTTCTGCTGTTTCAATTGCATTGAGTCTCGCAAGTTTTTCTTGCTTATCTTTAGAAAGCATCCACTGCTTCATAGCAAACAACATCAAGATTACTAAAACAACGGTTGATATTGACTTGACCATGGCAATCTAACGTCTGCAACAAACGCGAGCGTTGTGAGTCGAGGCCGATAGGCCGGTTTGTTTGCGTTTGTTAGCCAATTCTATCCACTTTAGTTTGATCTTTGATATATCCCAATTGAAATAGCTCTAAGGCAATTCTTTTAAGCTCAGATATCTCTTTTGCATTACGATCTTTTTTCACACTAAGGATCTGATATCTCTTTTGCATCAGCTTAATGTTCTGATCATTTTTTCTGCAGTCGACGCATTTGGTACAATCGGCATCAACATAAAACCCCAGCCCTTCAAACCAGTGCTTCTGCTCGTTAGCAAAAAAAATAAACCATCGCCTGCATTGAATACAACAGCGTTCTATATCTACGTAAAACTTACGCGGAAATATTGAATAGTTCTGCCTATCAATATTTGCAGGGATAGCCGTTTCGGGGAAAACACTATCTTTATCAAGGCTCCAATGAGCAGACGCAGCCATTTCAGCCGTCATCTTGCTTCCGGAGTATATTGGCTTTGAACCATATCGTGGATGATCTACGTACTCTCTGTATCTCATTTTACGCTTCTTTGACATTAGTTTATTGGGTAATTCTTTCATTTAGCGCCATTACGAAAAGTGTAATTACAGCTTTAAGTTTTAACCTTGCCTTGCCATTCCAGGCCCTATAACTTCTTATACAGTGGCGCTGAGGCGTCGCTTGTTTTTTTTGTTATACCCTTTAGATTATTGTTGTCGAAATACCTATAAGCATTTATTTCTAGTTTTGTTTGAATGTTAAGTATCAAGGCTTCATTATTTCAAGTAATTTTTTTCTATACTTGGGGCCATACATTACAATGCCGATTGGAGTGTCGTCTTGTAATGCCTCTTCTAATTTAACAACCCATTCTGGTCCAAAACCACCACACAACTCAATAGACTGAACACCTTCATTAACAAGTTTTACTGCTGTTTCAATAATAGAATTGTCATTTTTAGCAGAAGGGTCAAAACCAACGGTTATGAATGTGCAATGTTGATTCTCATTTATCCTAGTGTTTTCTTCAGGTGAAAAGCCAGCTGAAAAATAGAAAAAAGCCCACTTTTTCAAATTCGGCAGTGTCATATATTTCTCCAAAATAACTTTCACTCAATTACGAATGAGAATCATAGACACTTAAGACCGAATTTAAAAGTTTTTTACAAAAACAGGTTGTGTATGGATGAGGTGGCATAACGTCGCCAACAAATGCTGAATGGTAGAGAGATCCAGCCGTGTTTTTGGCGGCGATTTTACTGGGCTTTGTATGGTTGTTCTTGCCCGATTCTGATGTTGAAAATCCTTTTCGCTAACGAGTAAATTGAGTCCCACCTTCGGCGGCCACCGAAGGCTTTGTTTATCACAGTTCGCTGTCTGGCCGGTTCGTAAAAGACCGATAACTAGTATGTACGTGATAAGCACTCAATGGGCATAACTCGAATAGTCATGTGAGCCTTGAGCCTGAATAGCAAGGCGGAGATAGCTTATCTTATGGAACCTCAAGAGATCAGTGTCGGTATCGGCACGAGCAGTAAAAAACTTGATATTTATATGAGACCTACTGGCCAATTCTTAAGTGTTACCAATGATAAAAATGGTAGTTAGGATGCCATTAAACAACTATAACCTCTTAAACCTCAGAGCGTATTAATAGAGTCTACTGGAAGGCTCGAATTAGAGTTTGTTTGCGCCGCAGATAAAGCAGGATTACCTATTGTCGTTTGCAATCCGTCTCAGATAAGAAGCTTCGCTAAATCCGAAGGACGCCTCGCTAAACCGACGAGCTAGATGCAATTGATATTGCACATTCTGGAGAGGCCATGAATCCAAGACTGTAGATGCTAAAACCAGAAAAACTTAGGGATATCAGTGATTTACTGACTGTAATAAGCCAGTGCTTAGAGATGAGCACAATGCAAAAGAATCGAATTCAGAGGATGCCTAAGTCAGTGCACAAACCTATCCAGTCCATTCTAAGCACCATAAAGAAAGAGCTACAAGGTATCGACAAGCAACTGGATAAACTGGTTAACAGTGTGTCTGAGTGGCGGCAAAGGCGCGACCTACTGTTGAGTGCTAAAGGGGTCGGAAATGTATTGGCTTATACGTTGATGAGTGAGCTTCCCGAGGTAGGAAAATTGAACCGTAAAAAAATCGCTGCACTTGTAGGTATCGCCCCGATGAACCGTAATAGTGGCAGCTTCCAGGGTTAGCCCTATATTCGAGGCGGACGACATCGTGTGCGTACAGTATTATTTTTTTCTATGATGTCGGCAATACAATGCCTCCCTAAATTAGAACCAATGTATGAGCGTCTAGTCGCTACTGATAAACCAAAAAAGATGGCTTAAATAATTGATAAAGGACCATAGTCACTTGTTATGCCACTTTAACCAAGGGAGCTACATGTGCCATATAGTTTACCTTCCCCAAAGGAACCCCTTTCATCCGCATGATGTTGTAAGCAGAAACCAAATGAAAATAAAAGTTGGGGATTAGAAATTCTTGAATGTAATCCTTTCCCTCTAACTCAAGATATTGATTTCCACCAAGGTTTATTCGCTTTAGTTCTGACAATTTTGAATCTCTTAGCTCCGAATCTTGAAGTTGAGATTTAGTTCGCTCAATTAGGTTCTTAGCTACGGTTAAGGACTCAATTTTAGGGGATAGATTATCGGATTCCTGATTTTTGCACCAAAGCGAGAAATTGTAAGGCTGATTACATGTGTAGGCAATCTGTGTGCCAAAAGGAAGCATGTCTTCAATTAGTCGAAAATCCAATATGGATTCTGACTCCTCATGAAAGTGCTGTTCAGAAATTTCAAGAATATGACCAAGAGTCGTTAGTCTAGACGAAAATAAATCGACTAAGCTCTTAGTTCTTTCCTTTGACATTGTATTACCTCCTTAACAGTAGAAAGTCTTAGTCATAACGCCCCAAGCACTGGCCGGAACGTAGTTGGTTGATTTTGTGCTATTAAAGCACAAAATAAAGCAGCGCAGTGGAGGTCAAGTACATTGCTTTGTCAGTTTTTTGAATCGCAAAATGATAGCTTATTGCGTAAAACCAAATCAATAATCCCATTGGGATCTGAAGAAAGCTCGACGATTGATTGTTTGTTATCGCCGATTGGTATTCGATGACACGGATTAGACCGGATTTGATCGTTTTTCCGATATAGAAAATACAGTTGAACTGAACCCAATTCAACAGGCATCCATGAGTCATTAAATGTAAATCGATCCCCTATTTCAAAAGTACTCTTGATTGAATTCAATACCAAGAAAGTTGAGTCGATACCTCGATTCAGATCTTGCAATCTCTCCCACGCTGGAGAGTCACGCCACTCAATAGGCTTTGCGTTATATGAGCTAATTTCATGTGTCAGATCTGCGTACGCAATGCGGCCTGAGATTTTCTTAGCAATAACAATGTCAGTGGTATTATTCAAATCAACGCTTAAATTCTTATGATCATATTCAAACGAAATGGTTCGCTGAGAATAAAGGATGATTAATAAGGTTAGATATATAATTTTCATTGATCGAAGCCCAATGAAAACTAACGCCTTGCAGCAGAGGTCGGCGCGTATCGACGGTCCTGCTGACTGCGACTGTTATATTTCGTTTTCCTTGAGCTGGTTTTCAAGGCTCTTTAAATCACCCAGTACCCATACATCAGAGATTAGATCACCTTCAAAGGTAAACAAGGCGCACCCATTCCAAGTTACGCGTTTATGTGATGGTAAAAAGCCCATAAACTCATCTCTATGAAATCCGGTAAAGGACATCTTTGCAAAAACCTTGTTTCCCTCTTCTACGAGATCTTCAATAATACATTTGTAATCACCTAGCGCTTTGTGAACCATATCGACATATTCAGCGAAACCTTTGTGACCTCGCTTTTCTTGCCCCAATGATCCTCTAAAGGAGAAGCTCTCATGCAGGATCGATGGCATTGCTTTCTTATCGTGGGCATCCCAAAGAACCTCATAAAATCTTCGAACTTTATCTTTATGCACTAGTCATCCTCAGAAACATAACGAAGCGGCGTGTAAGCTGTCGGGCGCCAAAGGCGCGTAGTTAATTGACTTAGTACGCCCAGCATGAGCGTGAACTACTGGGGTGAAAGTCCCCTGTAGGAGGATCACCATTTAATGGGTTCCATTAAAGGCTAACTACTAACGAATGGCAACTGCAGCATAGCGAGGTCTTGTGGGGAGGAAGCCGCTAGTAAAACTACGAGCTAATGAACAAACATCCTATAAGGCTTAGCCTGGAGGCGAGGTGGCAAAGGACATCGAAGCCATGTGGCTAATGGGCCGAGCTAATGATGTAGTCGTGTATTGAAAGTTCACGTTCATATCTGGAGAGGTCTGCTTAGCTTGCTGCTATCTGCGTGACCTTGAAATCTTATAGGGCCCAACCCGCCAGCCCGATTCAGGAAGCCCACTTTATAGCCTATGTAGATCTCAAGCCGATCGGTACCATTTCTCAAAACGCGCCCCCTATCCTTGAGTGGCTGGGAATCTCAGCAAAACACTGGCTCTATCTTAATCGGAACTTTGAAAGCCGATTTAAAGGCCTGGTGGGATCAGCAGAGGCTGTACGGCAAGCCTGTATTCAGCTCAATAAACACTGGGTACATGGCATAGGCGGCTGCCAACGTTTTTTCGGCAACGCTCTAATAATTCCCTCCCAACCTTTCGATACTATTCCTTCCGGTTTGGCCAAAATCACGAAATCTAAAGCATAATTTTTCAGCAATTCACGTCGTCCTACACTCGGCTAGGAGAAATGGCCGTTAAGGTGGAAGGCTCGTACTACTTCCGGTGGCATTTCTCCTACCCTATTCAAAAGGTAGGCGTCTACTCTGTGGGGGAAGGTTTCTAGCAGTCCAAGCCAGCGTTTTTAAGTCTGATTGATTGCCTTTTTATAAATCAGTTATCACATTCAATGAATGCAATGCTTTCTTTTTTCCAAAGCTCCTTTTCTGTGCTCGCACCATTTACCTCCATTATTGTTGGTATATGATATGGAGACCCTGATTGAAGTTTTTGCTTTAATTCTTTAGTATTTTCCCTAACCAACAATGGGCAGCCGTACTTTGACAGTCTTTCTTGAGCTTGCCTTAACACCGTATATTCAGAATTCGGAAAAAGATACGCGTTGTCTCTAAGAAGCAGATAGCCAGAAAAACCAATGGTGCAGACAGTAAAAATTGAAACAAAAATTGTGAAAAAATACATTGATAGCATCGATGGATATTTCTTATAAAATCCTAGCTGTAGCATAAGTTTGCTAAGCTCTTGACCTTCAATGATTATTTGTGGCTTATTAAAATTTTTAATTTGGCTTGGCTTAGGAAAGAATGATAGCTTTAAGGATTCAGAAGGATCTAACTTTGTAATAAGAAACTCCATTTTGGATTTATCATAACTAAACTCAACTTCGCCATGCCGCTTGTTTGTTCTTACTACCGGAGCGTATTCTAAAGGAGAGGTTAAATTTATTCTGACATTTTCTAGCACACGCTTCGAAAGGTTTTCAATCCATAGCTGAGACACAAAAAAGCCATCCACTTTTGTTTTTTTTCTGAGTTCACTTGGTAGTAAATTCGGGGAGGGCTCCTCAAATTGCACGTTTATTGGATCCGGTGCGTCTTTAGCTACGGTATAAAAAAAGCTTAGTATCGAGAATGGATTCCACATTTAAGATTGGTTTCCTTATAATTTATAACGCCTCAAGCATCGTCGCAGTTTACTGCGTCCGCGTTCTTTGACTCGTTAATTTTTTTAAGTCGTTCATTTCTAACCATGGTCTGCGCCTATGTAGCATTCGATGGCAATTAGAGCACACCAAGGCTATATCTTCCTTTTTGGTTTCCTCTCCATCCTCATGGAGCTCACTTACAGGTTTGGTATGGTGCGCCTCGATAAACTCAGCGCCCAGTTCCCCATAAAAATCTTCAAAATCAAAGCCACAGCTCTCACATTGTAGTTTTCTGTATTTAGCCAACGCTTCTGCTTTAACTTGCGATATCAACGTTGAGTTTCTCTCCCTTGCTCTGTGCAGTTTTTCTTTTATCTTTCCCTCTGGAAACCCATTACGAAAGGAGGGCTTGTCTGGATCAAGTTCATCTGCTTTCGCTCGGTTTTCTGCAAGAGAGACCAATTCACCTAGAAATTCGGATATTTCGTCTACAATTCTTGGCAAAGAGATAACGGCATCAAGGCCAAAGAAATACTTCTCAAAATATTCTTTACGCTCATCATTTCTTCCATCTCTCTTTGATGGTCTATAACGCCAATGAAGATGCTCTCCGTCCTCGTCAGAGGAGAAACTATGAATTTCAGCTATTGGTCCAGCTTTATCCTCAGGAAAGAGAACGACATAGTATCCATTTGCTTCGTTCCATTTTATTAAAAGTAACCAAAGATTTACTCCCTTAGGATTTTCAATTAAAAATCCGCCTTCGAAATCCTTTGAATCGGCCCATTGGTGAAAACCCTTCAATGGTTCGGGGGTTAAGTCTTCACTAATAGAGGGGAAAGCCTTCTCTTTACTTCTGTATTGGGAGAGCAGTCCATATAAACTCTTTACTATCTGAATATCCACTTATCTCTCCGTAGAAGTTAACTCTCGCCACTCAGGTGAGAAACTTGTTTCGAGTCCAAGGCACGGAGTGCCTGAATGTGCTGGCGCTTGTATGGTTGTTCTTGATCGATTCTGATGTTGAAAATCCTTTTCGCTAACGGGTAGATTAAGACCCATCTTCGGCTGCCACCGAAGGCCTTGCTTATTAAATCCTAGGTCGTTTCTGGACACCCATCAAAGGAAGAGCTTAAGACGTTACAGCTATCGACACAATACGGAAGTCACAATAAAAAACTGGATATTAAAACAGTTAAACCCATACCCGATGACCCAGCCTCGCCGCTCACAGATCTCACTTGATGCGACTCCGTACTATCACTGCGTCTTCCGCTGTGTACGCAGGGCATTCCTTTGTGGAAGAGATACTCAATTAGGGAGGGATTATGAGCACCGGCGCCAATGGATTGAGACTGGGATGCAAAAGCTAGCTGCTTTCTTTGCGCTGGAGATCGCTGCCTATGCGGTAATGAGCAATCACTACCATGTGGTGCTCTATATTGATTCTAAAACAGCCAAAACTTGGTCTGATACTGAGGTCATTTTCCGCTGGCAGGAGCTATTTAAAGCTTCTAATTTGGCTCAGCGCTTTCTTCAGAGTGCCTCTCTGGATTGCAGTGAAAAGAACAAGCTTAAAGAGCTGATCGGGCTATGGCGAGAGCAATTAATGGATATTAGTTGGTTTATGCGCTGCCTAAACGAATCTATTGCTCGCCAAGCCAATGCAGAAGACCAGTTGTACTGGCCGCTTCTGGGAGGGCCGTTTCAAGTCTCAGGCGCAATTGGATGAAAGAGCCTTGGCTGCCTGCATGGCCTATGTCGATCTCAATCCTATCCGTGCCGATATTGCAAAAACCCCAGAGGACTCCGATCATACGTCCATTCAGCAGCGTATTCGCGCTGTGATCTCAGGTGAGCAGCCTAAAGAGCTACTACCGTTTGTGGGCGGCGAGCGCCTTAATATGCCGAAAGGGTTGCCCTTTCAATTGGATCACTATTTGGCGTTAGTAGACTGGAGTGGCCGGCATTTAGACCCCAAAAAGCGCGGTGCCATTTCTCAAAATGCGTCCCCTATCCTTAAGCGGCTGGGAATCTCAACAAAACACTGGCTCTATCTTAATCGGAACTTTGAAAGCCGCTTTAAAGGTTTTGTGGGATCAGCAGAGGCTGTACGGCAAGTCTGTATTCAGCTCAATAAACGCTGGGTACATGGCATAGGCGATTGCCAACGTTTCCTTTCTGCAACGCCCCACTAATTCCCTCCCAACCTTTCGATACTATTCCTTCTGGTTTGGCCAAAATCGCGCAATTTTCAAACCTAAGGCATAATTTTTCAGTATTTCACCTTGCCGTACACCTGATCAGGAGAAGTGGCCGTCAAGGTGGAAGGCCTGTACTTTTTCCTGTGTCATATTTCAATCTATGGGTGTCCTATTGTTACTATTGTTAGTTTGACACGTCGCTCTCTCATTGTTTATGGTGCTTGTATAGGTTCTCAGGAACAAAATATATATTCTTCTTTGCTCTAGTACATGCAACATAAAATTTGTTTTTAGTTTGAGAGGCTAATTCATCAAGCTTATCTTTTTTATAGTGCTGTAGTGTGGTTGGATTTAATACAATGCATACATCTGAATAGCAATCTAAACCCTTAGTTGCCCCCCAATTTTCAGTAACTCCTGGGTAACGCTTACTATCTTTGAAAAACAACTTCACGATATTATCATCATGATAAATCTCTTCTGCCAATTTTGAGGACTGTACTAATTGGATTGAAGTTATATCATCTCTATGGGATTGTATTGTTATCCCTGTTTTTTCAGATACAAAATTACAAGTGGTTGGGCTACATCTATAGCTATGAGATAGCATTTTTGTATCAATTACATAGCCAGAAGCAACTAACTTTCTTGTATAGTTATCCAAACTTTTATGTATATTTGAATTAATATTACCATCACGACTTGTATCGAATGTATGTTGATAAAAATCACCAACCAACAGTAAGGTCTCTATTTTTGGTGATAGGTTGCATATGAAATTAAAATCATGTCCACCAAAGTCTTGTACCTCATCGATGCATACTAAATTGAAGTATTTTTCAATTCTTTCCGAAACTTCACCCATGATCTTGCACTGCTCAAGGAGTTTCGCAATTCTATTATGGTAAACTCTACCATGACTATCTTTATAGAATCTTGGGTCACTTCTCTTTAATCTAAGAGTAAATGCAGGAGGTGTATCCCAGTTAATTCCCTTAGACTTAACTCTATTACCAAGTAAAGGCTTTAAGCAAAATGAATAAATGAAGTTGAAATAGGTATAGACTCTTACCCCGCTAGGAATAAAGCCTATTTTATCTATTATCCTTGACTTGATGTTTTTATAGTTATTTTCTGTATATGTTACTATCAGTGCCCTAGTGTTTTCTTCAATTCTATTGATTATATTGCTTGTTTTACCTGAGCCAGCTACTGCTAATACTACTCGTTTATCCATTCTATAGCTCGAGATAAGTAATCTGGTGAATTTAACGAATCGGATTTTTTATCTAGAATTTCGAAAGCACAATCAGCTTTATTTTTAAGCATATACTCTAACACTGAGAGCTTTCTTCTTCCTGGAGCAAAAAGCTCATCACAAATCTCCTTATTATGGTCATAAAAACAAATTTCAAAAGTGCTTTTTTCATTATTCTCTTCATAAAAAACATTTATATTATCACTTATGTACTCATTATAATTATCAGCACAATTAGCTTCATAATCTCCATCATTATCTCTAACTACTGCCACTCGTATATTTAGTAACTTTGCTAAATCAAGATAACGTTTGAAACTAGTTCCTCCAACAGAAATGATATGAACATCATCACTATCTAATGTTCTTGATGTTACAGTCTCATAGAGAGCATCCATTAAAATATATTCTGCATCACCTTCTACTAAGATGACTTTTGAAGATAAAATAAATTCTAGTATGTTATTGTCTGGAGCCTTCATGAAGAACTTAGCTGTATCTTCTGGCAATGACTCTAGAGATATTGGAGCTGTACTATTGCTATTCAGTAATATGGTATTTCTTAAGTCCAACCTTGTACTTATTAAGCTATTATGAGTTGCAATAAATATTTGTTTTGCTTCTGAATCAGAAATTCGATTAACAAGCTTTTTCATGTTTGTGTGGCTTAAGTGATTTTCCGGCTCTTCAAGTAAAAGAGTATCTATGCTTTCACCATCACTATTTCGGCTAAGTGCAAATTCAGTTTTTATAAAGCATTGGCGTCCTTTACCTCTATTTTCTAAAGCTATTTCGCCTTCAGTTATAGTTAGATCTGTTTCAAGATTTGATTTATTGCCAGTTTTCACTGAAAATTGATATTTATCAATATCTTCATTTATTTGTCGTAAGCTATCTTCAACAAACCTTTGCTTTTGTTGTCTGTACTCATTTTGCAAAGATATTCTTTGAGTTTGACTGGATAAAGATTCGTAAACAGTTTTGATATATTCTTTAGTTGCATATTCACTGTTGATTTGTGAGCTATCAATTGAAAGATATTTTAGAAACTTTCTATATCCTGAATATACTTCACCTGAAAAGGTTGTAAATTTGACACTATAGTATTCAAATGGAAAATTACTTTCATCTTGCGTGAGTACTTCACGTATTTCGCTACCTAATTCTTCGATTGGTTCGCAAGTTAATTTCAGTCCATCTGAAACGACATTATCCAAATTATTCTTTCCATTTAAATCTGGATTATCTTGTTCGTTCAAAAATATCTCTATATGTAGAGTTGGTAGATCACTTTCTTTTTTATCACTAGATAGGAATTCTTTTATTGCATCTGTATTAAAGATGTTTTCTAAACCTATTGATTCTACTTTATTTTTACTACCGCTAAGTACAAGCTCTATTGCAGTTAAAATTGTACTTTTTCCGGCTTCATTATCACCAATTAAAATGTTTTTATCTTCATGGAATTTTATTTCGCTCTCCCTGAATCTTTTGAAGTTGATTAATTTGATTTTTTTAATTTGTTTCATCAAATACTACCTATAAATTGTAAATATATATTTCTCTAAGATATGTATAGACGTGTAACATCTATATAGTAACCATTTTGATCACTATTATCCTGATTGTTATCTCAGAATCAATTTCTATGCCAAAGCCTAAATCTTTATTTAAAACCATAGACTTAAAGCATCCTGATACGTCCGTGCAAACTAGAAAAACGATCACTTTGACTACTATCCCAATTTTAACGCTAGTCCGTAACCCCTTTATTTCGTTATTGTTTTTGGGTTTATCTTCTTGTTCTCCAATATCACGGTCAATATGATCGTAAATCCCTAAGCTAGCACTCGCTAACTTTTACAGGCTGGTATTAGTTGAGGAGTGGTTAAGGTATCCAGGGTCCCTCTGAATCACTCTGTAATATCTCTGCGGATCTTGAAGGCTAAAGATGTTAGGCGCAGTTCGCCGCGAATGGACGTAGCCCTTTGCAAGTGTTGAAACGCAGCAGATGTGGTCTTCAAGGGTCGACCTGAGGGGGTTCCATAACGATTTATGCACCGTGTTGAGACTTCTTCTAAGGTCTAGTCATTCCTGTGAAGCTGCGCTCTTATTGAAACCACTCTGTAAGTAGAGGCATCACTGGGTTGTTCAGAGATTCCTTAATCTCGCAGTAATATCTTAAAAGTCTGCAAGTTACTTTGGTCTATGGAGAGATCTTTTCTGTAGATATATGGAGTACGTATTAAGTCGAAGCATTGATGATCTAATGTTGTCAGAACTCCAGCGTGGGAGCGGTGGGTATATTAATCTAAACGGTCATTTTTATATGCAACCGAAATTTTTAATGCGTGAGTAACAAAAAATATAGGCACAAAAATAATCTTATTAGATTTTATTAGGATTGTTTTAGTGTCAAAGCCACGTAAAATCGATAGATATTTATTGGTGTTTTGCCCGCGATTAAAAAGCCACCTGAAGGCAACAGTCAAAGCGGCTCAGTTCAAGAGTACCGAGAGAATCAAGAACCCAAGAATCTTCTAAAAACCACCCCCTCAAAGGAGACCGGTAGCGTGAAGTAAGAAACAGTAAAAGGCGCTGACCCAAGGTGCTGGAACACCTGGGGCCAGCTAACCAAATTGATACGCTAATTATCAAGATGGCTATATGCATAGTACGCTAGAATCCCGCTCGTCTTCAATAAAGTGGAGCACAATCAGCGGCTTGGAGAGATCACCCAGGCCCTGGGGGCGTTGCGTCTGCCTTTTCTTTTTCTATGCCTACCGTTCTCGCGCACCACCTCGTAGTTACTCAAAACATTTCTATTCGAACTTCCCATTGTGGAAGGCCTATCCATGGTTTGAGTCTCAATAGGAAACAAATATGTTGATCTTAAAACGCCGCACAGGTGAAAACTTACGGATTGGAGCGAATGTCTCAATCACAGTATTGGAAGTTAAGGGGAATCAGGTAAAGGTGGGGATACTTGCTCCCAAATCCCTACCCGTACACCGCGAGGAGATTTATAGGCGGATCAAAAGGGAAGGAAATATGAACAATGGGAATCGCTGAGAATTTGATCGAGATGGTGGCGCTTAGCCATGAATGGGTTGTATTGCCATTGAAGGGCTAACTAATGATAGTTAGCCCTTCAATTTTCAATCGAACCAGACGAGTCTATCGCTGCGACTAGAGCCGCTGTTTAAGCGCAGGATTAAGCTTTATTAGTGATGCTTAAACCCAGCGGCAAATTTGTCTGCTAATTTAAAGTATTCCTTAAGGTCCTTGCGGGTCTTTTCTGTACGGTTGTTCTCGGAGTTAAGATGGATATTCTCCACAACAACGGCAATTTCTTTTGCCAGCTCTTGCTTGTCACCCTTTAGGTTCTCAGCGAAAAACTCAACACTTTTCTCAAGCGTGTAGGTGATGACATGTATCTGGTGAAGCTCAGCAGCATCAAGCTTTTGCTTGCTCTTAATTTCTGCGGTTTTCTCAACGAAAATCTTCTTGGCATCCTTCATTGAAGTAACATCCGCTACTTTAAGGTGCTGAATGGGCTTTTCTCCAGAAGCATCGCTAGCTTGCGCTGTGGTAGCAAAAGTAACCGCAAAAAGTAGTGCAATTAAAATTCTCATCTTTCCTCTCTGACGCCCAAACTTTAAGGGTTGGTAAGGCATTGATCGGGCGAGGTGAATGCCTAACATTTAACAGTGATCATTTTGCTCACTTTGATCGCTATCGTAAATGAGGATAACTATCATTAACATTCATGATACAGGAATTTTTAGGGGCTCAAAACATTTCTGGCAGAAATTGCGATCTGGCTGATCGAAGCTTGAACAGGTCAAGAAAATGGAATCTGAGAACGGCGAGTACGGGAGGGGGTAACGGAGGATTTTAGCCAGGAAGAGGCGATCTCCGTTTTATGGAATTTGATCTGTTAACCCTCTCTTCGCGGTAACAAAGAGAAGGTTATTTACGGAAGGAGCCGGTTAACCCGGTATTATTGAGACCGGCTTCACAAATTAATTGGTACGGAGGCTAGGAAATCTCCCCCAGTACATCAACCATCGCCGAAGTTAATTGGCTGAGGTCTTCTTTCGAAATCACATAGGGCGGCATGGCGTAGACCAGCTTGCCGAAGGGGCGCAGCCAAACTCCGCGTTCGATTAGAGCTTCCTGCACTTTGGCCGTATTTACCGGCTCGCGCATTTCCACCACGCCAATCGCTCCAAGGGCTCGAACATCGGCGACACCCGGTGCGGATTTTAATGGGGCTAGCTGTTCGGTCAGCTGCTGTTCGATTGCGGTTACTCGCTCCTGCCAGGGTCCGCTGAGTAGTAGTTGAATACTGGCATCGGCGACGGCACAAGCCAGGGGGTTACCCATAAAAGTGGGGCCGTGCATAAATACACCGGCTTCCCCTCTGCAAATACCTTCGGCTACTTTATCGGTACAGAGAGTGGCGGCCAGGGTCATGGTGCCGCCGGTGAGGGCTTTGCCCAGTGTGAGGATATCCGGGGTGATATCGGCGTGTTCACAGGCAAATAACTTGCCGCTGCGGCCAAAGCCGGTGGCGATTTCATCGGCGATTAATAGCAGATCGTGCTCGTCACAGAGCTCGCGTACACGGCGCAAATAATCGGCAGAATAAAAACGCATGCCGCCAGCGCCCTGGACGATCGGCTCTAAAATAATCGCGGCCAATTGATCGCGGTTTTCTTTCACTTGCTGGCGCAGTTCGGCGATATCACTGTCATTACAGGTGTTGCCAAAGGGGACCTGCGGAGCGGGGGCGAACAGATGCTGGCTCAGCTGTCCTGCAAATAGGTGATGCATTCCGGTGACCGGGTCACAGGTGGCCATGGCTCCGAATGTATCGCCGTGGTAACCGTTGCGCAGGGCGAGCAGTTTGCTCTTCTGGGGTTTTCCCTGGGAGTGCCAGTATTGAATGGCCATCTTGATAGCCACTTCCACAGACACTGAACCGGAATCGGCGAGAAATACCCGGTTGAGACCAGGTGGAGTGATTTCCACTAATTTCTTGCACAGCTCGATCGCGGGCTCGTGTGTTAAACCCCCGAACATCACATGGGACATCTTGTCCATCTGATCGCGCATGGCCTGGTTTAGCTCGGGCACATTGTATCCGTGCAGGGCACTCCACCAGGAGGACATACCGTCGATCAGGCCGCGCCCGTCTTCCAGGTAAAGTCTTACCCCCTCGGCCCGCGCTACCGGGTACACCGGGGGCGGGTCGATCAGGGAGGAGTAGGGATGCCAAATATGTTTGCGATCGAAATCCAGGTCCATAAAAACTACATCTTTATTCTCAAGAGCCGACATTCATCAGTTAGGCCAGTTCGCGCAGTACTCTGAGCGGGGGCTGGCTGATCGAGCTGTAACAGGCTAGGGTACCGGCGGTGCCAACCAGTACTGCACCGGTGAGTGGTCCGGTTAGCCAAAGGACTGGGTGCAATATCACCGGCAGTTCAAAGACCCAATAAGACAGCACAGCCAAGGTGGCTTCAGCACCGATAGCCGCGAGCAAACCGGCGGCAAAACCCAGCAGGCCAAATTCCAGTATCAGGCTTCTCAGCAACAAGCGCCTGCGGCCCCCCAGTGTGCGGATAATTGCCGCTTCCTGCAATCGCTCGGCGATACTGGCGCGCACCCCGGCAATTAATACCAGGACCCCGGCAACCAGCATCAGGGCCATAACCGATTCGATAGCGAAGGACACCTGGTTAATGGTGTCGCGGATACGCTGGATGATCTTATCCAGCTCTATCACACTGACGCTGGGGAAGGCGCGAACCAGGTCGTTGACCAGTAGTTTGTCCTCCGGTGGGAGGTAAAAACTGGTGATATAGGTAGCCGGGAAATCATCGATAGTGCCCGGCGCAAATATCATATAGAAGTTGGGGCGCATGCTGTTCCAGTCCAGCGAGCGGAAGCTGGCTACCGGGGCTTCTACTTCCAGTCCGCCGATGGAAAAGCGCAATTGATCTCCCAGTGACAGTTCCAGCTGGGCTGCCAGCTCCACTTCTACGGAAACACCTTCGCTGGCTTTGTCCCACCACTCGCCTTCCAAGATGCGGTTGTCCGGCGCCAGGGTATCGGTGTAGCTCAGGTTCAATTCCCGGCGAACGCCACCGGGACGATCTTTTTTCTCTTTAATGGAGACGCCGTTAATCGCCACTAAACGGCCGCGCACCATGGGGTAAAACTCGGTGCTGCTTACCTCGCCCTCTGCCAGCATATTTTCCATGGTTGGAACATCGTGAGGGGCGATATTCAGGAGGAAGTGATTGGGGGCTTTTTCCGGCAATTGCATCCGCCATTCGTCCACCAGGGCGGTGCGGGCAAAGACCATGGCCAGCATGGCCAATAATCCGGTGCCAAAAGCGGCAATCAATAGGGTGTTAAACGCGGCGCGGCGTTGCAGGCTGCCCAGGGCAATGCGCCAGGCGCCTCCCAGGGAGGCCAGCTTTCCGCGCACCAGGAGGCGGTTGACCAGGGCGCTGCCGGCTACCAACAGGAGCATGCCGGCAAACAGGGCGAGCGTCATAAGCAGGCTGCCGGACAGCCACCAGATTAGAAGCAGCATGGCGCTGGGGCCGAGAATCAGCCCGAGCCATTCGCGTCTGTCTGGATTGCTCCAGTCGTGCCGCAGGGTTTGCATCGGGTCTGTACGCGCCAAACGGAAAAGTGGCGGCAGGGCAAAGCCCAGGGCGCAGGCGAGGCCGGTGGCGAGTCCAATCAGCAGTGGGCTCCAGCTGGTAGCCGGGGGTTGAACCGGGAAGAACCCTTCCATCAGGTTGACCGCCTGGCTCTGGATAAAGGTGCCCAGTGCCAGCCCTATAGCGGTGGCAATCAGGGTGAGGGCGGCCAGCTGCCCTAGGTAAATACCGAGAATTTTGTTGCGCCCGGCACCGAGGCTTTTCATTACGGCTACGTAGGCGCCGTGGCGCAGTCCGTAGCGTCTGGCTGCCAGGCCAACGGCGACGCTGGCGAGAAGTACGGCCAGGCTGGCGGCGAGAAACAGGAAGGACTCGGCTCTATCCAGGGCAGAGGCAACCCGGGGCTGGCCTTCGCGCAGGTCCAAGATCCGCTGGTGCTCAGTCAGTTGAGGTTTGAGCCAGTCAAAGTAATCCTTCAGGACTTGGTCATCACCGGCAAACAGGTAGCGGTAGCGCACTCGGCTTCCGGGCTGGATCACACCTGCGGCGGGCAGGTCGGCGGTATTGGCTAATACTCGCGCGCCCATATCAAACAGGCTGGTGCCCCGGTCGGGTTCCCGCTCCAGTATGGCTGTCACTTTCAGTTGGGTGTCGCCGAGGGCGATAGGATCGCCGAGCTGGATTCCCATCAACGGCAGAAGGCGGGACTCCACCCAGGCTTCTCCCGGGGGAGGTCCTTGTGGTGCCGCTTCGCCAGGGCCTTCCGGGGACTTGCTGATTTCCAGTTGTCCCACCAGCGGATAGCCTTTATCGACGGCTTTGACCGAGACAAACTGGAACTGGTCGTTGGCGGAGATCATGGATGAAAACTGGACTATCTGGCCCTGTTCCAATCCCTTTTTGTCGGCTTCCTCCAGCCATGCGCTATCCACAGGCTTACTGCTGCGCAGCACCCGTTCTGCGGCCAGGAAGGTGAGGGATTGCTGCTCCATGGCGCGGGTAAGGCGGTCGGTGAAATGGGCGATCGCAGTGACACAGGTAACAGCCAAAATCAGGGCTGAGGCAATTAGCGCCAACTCGCCACCGCGCCAGTCCCTGAACAGCAATCTAAGTGGCAGCATCAGGCGGATACCTCCGAGAAGTTGTCGTCACCGGCGAGGGGCTCGTAAGACTCCACGGCACCTGCAGACATACGCAAGTGAGTGGCGCAACGTTCAGCCAGGCGCTGCTCGTGGGTCACCAACACCAGAGTGGTGCTGGATTCGGCATTGAGCTTAAAGAGTAAATCGATGATCTTGGCGCCGTTGCCGGCATCCAGGCTGCCGGTGGGTTCGTCGGCAAAAAGGATAGCGTCCTCGCCGCTGAAGCTGGCGAATGCCCTGGCAATGGCGACCCTTTGCTGCTCCCCGCCGGAGAGTTGGCGCGGGTAATGGCCCAGACGATGCTCGAGTCCGACCTTGGCTAGGAATTCCTCCGCGCGTTTGGCGGCGCCGCGTTCACCGCGCAATTCGCTCGGCAGCATCACATTTTCCAGGGCGGTAAGGCCGGGCAGCAGCTGGAAAGTCTGGAATACAAAGCCCACGCAGCGGGCGCGCACCGCGGCGCGCTGCTCTTCGTCCATGGCGGTGATCTCGTCACCTGCCAGCCAGATCTTGCCCTCGGTAGGTTTGTCCAATCCCGCCAGCAGGCCGAGCAGGGTGGACTTGCCGGAACCTGAGGCCCCTGTCACAGCGAGGCTCTCGCCACGGGCGACTTTCAGGGAGATATTGTTTAATAGGGTCAGTGGCCCTTCGCTGGTGGAGACCCTGTGATAGAGGTTTTCTGCCGTGAGAATGGCGGACATACTGTATTCCCTTTGCGGATACGCGAGATTTTTGGAGAGTATGACATGACAACAGCCATTTTTCGGCAGATGGCGGCTCAATTCAGCTTGGTACTGTTGCTGTTTATCCCCATTGGAGCTGCCCAGGCAAGTAAGGCAGATACCTTGTTGGTCTTGGGTGACAGTATCAGTGCGGCCTACGGTATCAATGAAGAGCAAGGGTGGGTGCAATTACTGCAGGAGCGTTTGCAGGAAATGGGCAAAAAAGTTCGGGTGATCAATGCCAGTATCAGCGGAGAGACGACTTCTGGTGGATTGACGCGTCTGCCGCGCCTGATGCAGGAGCACAATCCGCGTTGGCTGATTGTAGAGCTGGGCGGCAATGATGGTCTGCGGGGTTACCCTCCTCAGTCTTTACAGCGCAACCTAATGGAAATGGTGAAACTGGCGAAGAATTCTGGTGTAGAGGTTTTGCTGCTTGGCATGCGTATCCCGCCCAACTACGGCCGCGCCTATACCAATGCCTTTGCTGCCGTTTACCCCAAGGTGGCCAAATCCGAACAGGTCGGGTTGGTGCCCTTCTTCCTGGAAACCGTCGCTCTTGAAGACGGCGCCATGCAATCCGATGGTATCCACCCAACCGCCAAGGCACAGCCTGCCTTACTGGAGCATGTTTGGCCCTGTGTAGAGTTCTTGTTAGCGGATAAGTCGGATGGGGAGTCGTGTACTCCGTGATCGAAATGCGTACAATCGCGCCCCCTAGCAATATGAAAGCCTCGCTCCACACTGATAGGCGATGGCTGTGACCCCCAGCCCCGGTCACCGGTACCGAAATAGTTAGAGAGACACCATGTCCGAAGTGGAAAATCGCCGCGAGCGACTCGAATTCAATAAACTGCAGAAACGCCTACGCCGCCATGTGGGTCGCGCTATTGCCGACTTCAACATGATTGAAGAGGGCGACAAAATCATGGTTTGCTTATCCGGTGGTAAGGATTCTTACGCCATGCTGGATATTCTGCTGAACCTGCAAAAAACCGCCCCGGTGAACTTTGAATTGGTGGCGGTGAATATGGATCAGAAGCAGCCTGGTTTCCCTGAGCATATCCTGCCGGAGTATCTTCGCTCCCTTGGCGTGCCACACCATATTGTAGAGAAAGATACCTATTCGGTAGTGCAGGAAGTGGTGCCTGAGGGCAAGACCACCTGTAGCCTTTGTTCACGACTTCGTCGCGGTACCCTTTACGGCTTTGCAGAGGAAATCGGTGCTACCAAAGTGGCCCTTGGTCACCATAAAGACGACATTGTCGAGACCTTGTTCCTGAATATGTTTTACGGTGGTCGCCTGAAGGCAATGCCGCCCAAGCTGCGTGCCGATGATGGGCGCAATATTGTGATTCGCCCGCTGGCTTATTGCCGAGAAGAGGATATTGCCCGTTACGCGGAGTTCAAGGAATTCCCCATTATTCCCTGTAATTTGTGTGGTAGTCAGGAAAACTTGCAGCGCCAGGCGATCAAGCAGATGTTGCGGGAGTGGGACAATAAATTCCCAGGGCGCAGTGAAAATATCTTTGCCGCATTAACGCGTATATCCCCGTCGCAATTGGCGGACAGGGATCTCTACGATTTTGAAAGTCTGGAATTGGACCGCTCTAAGCCGTCGGCTGCCGAGCGCCCTGACCATTTAATTCAGCGCCAGGTGAATTCGTGGGAGCCGGACGATGCGCAGGAGGTTGAGCCCCAGTATATCTCGGCGCTGAATTTGTAGGATCGGCACCGCTCACCAGCTGGGCATAGCTGCATTCAAAATCCCGCGTAGTGGCACTGGGTCCGTGATGGAAGTGCTGGTGCCACAATCGCGCCATTTTGGCCACATCGTGGGTGTCTGATTCGGGTATTTTGTGCACTTCTGCCGAGCGGTAAACCAGCCAGGCGATAGCGGTGGCATAGCGCAGGTTGGTGGTCAGTTCGCTGTGGGGGTGGTCGAGAAAATCCCGTTGGCTGGCGAGCCCTCGAATTTTTGAGGCCAGTGCCGGGTGATCAATCAGGTAGTTATCCCAGATTTCCCGGTGTGTATGTGGCTGGATTTGATAGATCCCCAACCCGTGGCGCCGTCCCTGCTTGAGATGAAAGCCCAGCTGTGACTCCTGTGCAGCGGTGCCCAGCAAAAGGTTTTCCATGCCCTGGCTCCAGGCTCTCAAGTGCTTGAGGGTTGGACGGATAACCTGGAGGCGCAGTTCGTCCAGACAGATGCCCATAGTATTGTCTTTTTTCTGTGGTTGTTCTGAATATTTAGTTTGTGGATTGAGTTGGCGCCAGCCGTTAAGTAGATTTACGCGCAATAAACATAATTATTTTTGAAGTGGCTCCGGTTCTGTAGTGCATTTTGCTCAAAAAGCGAGCAAATGTCGCAGTCATTGCCTTCTTTCGGTGCCATTCCGTTTTTGAGCAGAAGGAATTCCCATGTCCGCACAGTGGCTCGTCGCCCTAACTTTTATCGCCTACCTGGCTCTGATTCTGGTGATCGGTATTTACGCCTATTTACGCACCAAAAATGCCAGTGACTATTTCCTCGGTGGCCGTTCGCTGCCCCCAGCTGTAGCAGCCTTGTCGGCTGGCGCTTCGGATATGAGCGGTTGGTTACTGCTGGGTTTGCCGGGAGCTGCCTATGCTGCCGGTCTCTCCGCAGGCTGGATCGCTATAGGCCTGTTCTCGGGAATTGTGTTGAGTTGGGTTAGCATGGGGCGTCGCCTGCGTATTTATACCTATGAGTTGGATGACTCCCTCACAGTTCCCGCTTACCTGGATCGTCGCTTCAAAATGGGGCACCCCTACCTGCGCACGGTATGCGCGGTCTTTATCCTGCTGTTTTTCCTCTTCTATGTGGCTTCTGGTCTGATTGCCGGCGGTAAGCTATTTGAAACGGTATTCGGTTGGGATTACCACTGGGCGGTAATTGTTGGTGCTATAGCTGTCATTTCCTACACGCTGTTTGGTGGGTTCCTGGCGGTATCCTGGACTGATGTGTTTCAGGGCTTATTAATGAGCGCTGCTCTGATTGCCGTACCACTGGTTGTGATTTCTGACCAGGGTGGTTTCTCCGCCAGTTGGGCCCAGCTGCAAGCGCAGCAACCGCAATTAACGCATTGGCTCACAGATAGCAGCGGTCAGACATTGGGTTTAGTAGCAATTCTCAGCTCTCTGGCCTGGGGGCTGGGTTACTTTGGTCAGCCTCATATCCTGGCGCGCTTTATGGCAGTGCGCAGCCCTGATGATGTGCCGGCAGCGGCAACAGTTGCGGCGGTGTGGTCTCTGATCGGTTTTCTCGGTGCCATGGCGGTGGGCCTCTTCGCCCATCTGCAAATGCAACAAGGGCTGCCCGATGGTGAGACTGTCTTTATGGAGCTGGTTCAGGTGTTGTTCCACCCGATTGTTGCCGGTGTGCTGTTGGCAGCGATCCTCTCAGCCATCATGAGTACGGCAGATTCCCAGCTGTTAGTGTCATCTGCGGCATTGGCGGAAGATATCTATCATGTTTGGTTTGGTCGCAAGACCAGTCCGGAGGCCATGGTTAAAGTGGGGCGCTGGGCTGTTGTTGGGCTCTCCCTGATTGCGGTGTGGATCGCGATGGACCCGGATTCCAAGGTTTTGGATGTGGTGAGCTATGCCTGGGCAGGACTCGGTGCCGCGTTCGGCCCGGCACTGTTGATCAGCCTTTACTGGTCCCGTATGACGGGCAGTGGAGCCATTGCCGGGGTTCTTGTCGGTGGGCTTACCGTAGTGATTTGGGAGCAGCTGTCTGGGGGAATCTTCGATATCTATGAGTTGCTGCCAGGTTTCATTTTCTCAGCAGCTGCTATCGTCATAGTTAGCGCGCTGACGAAATGCCCGGAAACTGTGGCCTCCCAACACAAGAAATTGCTGGGATAAGCCCGGGGGCTGCGGGGCCCTGTTGCATTGGCCCGGCCACTTGTCTGCAGTGCAGAGGACGCGTCCTACTCATGGGCGCGACTGTTGTGAAGCGAAAAGGATTTCCATCCGCAGCGATTATTCAAATAGCGGTTGGAGATACTGAGTGATCAAAGTTCATCTCGGTGATATCACACGATTGAACGTCGATGTCATCGTCAACGCCGCCAATACACGCCTGCTCGGCGGTGGTGGTGTGGACGGGGCCATTCACCGTGCCGCAGGTCCTAAGCTACTGGAAGCTTGTCGAAGTATCGGCGGCTGTCCAGTTGGCGAGGTCCGTGCTACCAGCGCTTTCTCAATCCCCGTTAAACGTATTTATCACACGGTCGGACCCGTTTGGCGCGGGGGCCGCCTGGGTGAGCCAGAGCTGCTATCGAGCTGCTATCGCCAGTGTCTGGCCTTAGCGCGGCGAGAGAGCATGTACTCTATAGCCTTCCCCGCGATTAGCTGCGGTGTTTACGATTACCCTCCCAGGCAGGCTGTGGAAATTGCTGTAGAGCAGGTACAGCAACACCAGGAGAGGGAAGGGGCGCCAGTGAGTATTGTTTTTTGTTGTTTCGACGAGGAAATGGCAGAGCTCTATCACACCCAACTGGATGCCTATGTACGGCGTTAGCTGATTACTTTGCGCTTTTGCCTGATACATTCGGCCATTGATTGCGTTGCAGCTGTTTAGCAAGATGAGCGTCTGACAATAAAAAATAAGAAAAGGAGATTGTCATGCGCAGTGCCCAACAGTGGTTTGCCGAATATGGTGAAAGCCATCAGAACCCCGTCAATAAATCGATTCACTGGATTGCGGTACCAGTGATTTACGCCACCGTCGCTGGCCTTTTATGGGCCATACCTCAGCCGCAGTTTATGGCATCAATACCCTGGTTAAATTGGGCCGTAGTGATCACAGTGCCGGTGATGTTGTTCTATTTCGCCCTGTCATTCTCCATTGGCCTGGGGATGACTGCACTAACGCTAGTGTGCCTGTGGGCCTGGTCTGTGGTAGAGCGGCTGGGAATACCCGTCTGGCAAACCGCGCTGGGACTGTTTGTGCTGATGTGGATTTTTCAGTTTATCGGTCACCATATCGAAGGGAAAAAACCTTCCTTCTTCAAGGATATTCAATTCCTGCTTATCGGCCCCGCCTGGGTGATAGGCTTCATCTATCGAAAACTGGGAATTCAGTACTGATTTCATGTGCTGTTAGCAAGCAAGAGAGGCGATGGGTCAGTCGTCTCTCTTGTGATCTAACTCCGCAAATTGGGGCTAGCGGTTGTAATGGACCGGCACCTCTAAAGTCTCTTTCACTTCCTCCATTACCACATAGCTGGTGCACTCCTGTACCTCCGGTAGGGTCAGAAGGGTCTCGCCATAAAACTTACGGTAGGCGCTCATATCGGCAACTCGTGCCTTGATCAGGTAATCGAAGTTGCCTGATACCAGGTAACACTCCTGTACTTCCGGCAGGGCTGCTACAGCATTGCGGAACTCTTCGAAGGCGTCCTGGGCGGAACGGTTTAGGCGAATCTGCACAAAAACCACCAGGGCTGCGTCGAGAAACTCTGGATTGATCAGCGCGGTATAGCCCTGAATAACCCCATCGTTTTCCAGCCGTTTCACCCGCTCGACACATGGCGTAGCAGTCAATCCCACTTGACGAGCTAGCTCTGCATAGCTTGTACGGCCATTTTTCTGCAGAACCCGCAAGATATTGCGGTCTACGGTATTCAGCTCTCCCGCGCGCTTGCGCATATCTTGTTTCCTTTGTGGGCGATCAGATCAATAAATAGTCTTATTACTATTGTAAGTAGTTGATTCCACTAGTTTGTTGAAAATTCTTACAGAAATCCACTTTTAAAGTGGCCCTATACTGGGTAAAACACAGAAAGTAGGTGTAGCTCCAAGCTTTTTGCGGAGACTACGCCAAACGCAGAGATTAAGGAGCAGAAAATGTTGATTGGCGTCCCGAAAGAGATCAAAAACCACGAGTACCGTATTGGCCTGACGCCGTCTAGTGTTCGCGAACTGATCGGCCATGGTCACCAAGTAATCGTACAGAAAGATGGCGGTGCCGCTATCGGTTTTACTGATGAAATGTACGAGCAGGCCGGAGCCAAAATCATCGAGACTCCGGAAGAGATCTTTGCTGCTGCCGATATGATCGTCAAGGTGAAAGAGCCGCAGCCCAATGAGTGCGAAATGCTGCGCCCAGGGCAGGTTCTCTACACTTACCTCCACCTTGCTCCAGACCCCAAGCAAACCGAGCTGCTGGTAAAATCTGGTGCAACCTGCATCGCTTATGAAACTGTGACCGACCGCTTTGGCGGCCTGCCTCTGCTGGCCCCCATGTCCGAAGTTGCCGGCCGTATGTCTGTACAGTGTGGTGCGCATCACCTGGAAAAAGCCCAGGGCGGCCTCGGTGTATTGCTGGGTGGTGTTCCCGGTGTAGCACCTGCCAAAGTGCTCATTATCGGTGGTGGTGTTGTTGGTACCAATGCCGCCAAGATGGCGCTGGGTATGGGTGCCGACGTCACTATCTTGGATCGTTCATTGCCACGTCTGCGTCAGCTGGATGACATTTTTGGTGGTGCTGTACGCACCGAGTACTCCACGAATGATGCGATTGAAAAGCACGCTCTGGAAGCAGACCTGGTCGTAGGTGCAGTGCTGATTCCTGGCGCCGCAGCTCCCAAGCTGCTGACCCGCGATATCATCAGCCGTATGAAGAAGGGTGCAGTGGTAGTGGATGTAGCTATCGACCAAGGTGGCTGTTTCGAAACCTCCAAAGCGACCACTCACCAGGAGCCCACTTACGTTGTCGATGGTGTAGTGCACTACTGTGTGGCCAACATGCCCGGTGGTGTAGCGCGTACCTCCACCATGGCTCTGAACAACGCTACCCTGCCTTACGCTGTAGCCTTGGCAAACAAAGGCGCTAAGCAGGCGTTGCTGGATGATGCCAACCTGCTGGAAGGTCTGAATGTTCACGCCGGCATGGTGACTTACAAGGCAGTTGCCGATGTACTGGGATATGAGTTTGTAGATCCGAAGCTGGCTTTGCAAAAAGTAGCTGAGGCGGAAGGCGCCGTAGCTTAATGGGATGCGGCTGTGTCAGCCGCACCTTGAACAAGAAAGCGGTAACGCGCTTGTTTTGAAGGGAAATTTTCCCCGGAGCGCTCTTTGGCGTTCCTCTCTGTGAGACCTGGTGGCTTATGCCACCATTGTAGCCGCGTTTATACGCGGCTTTTTTATTGCTAATTTATCGTTACCCTTGAACGATAGCTCCGTCCCCTCTAAAAAAATAATTTTACTCCTTAACTATTTTTCATTTCTCAACAAATACGATGATTTGTGTCGTAAAAAAAGGAGGCCGCGGTGGCCTCCCTTTAGATGTCTATTTATCCAGCCTTATTCGTTTCTTCTTCCCTGATTCTGGCCGGACTTTAATGGCTAGAGTAGCCAAACTTCAACTCGGCGATTTTTAATTTTTGCGCTGGAGTTATTCGAGGCGATTGGGAGGTAAGCACCAAAACCCTGCACTGGCGCGGTACTAATTTTATAATCGCGCAGAGCTGAACGTACGGTAACTGCGCGAAGTTTGGATAGGATAATCGAACGTTCAGAGCTGACTTTCTCATCGCCAAACCCGACAAGTAATAGTTTTCGACCTTGGTTCTGTGGCTTTTCCATGTGCTTTGCCAGTCTTTCAATATCCTGCTGAGCCTTGTTATCCAGGGAGGCACTGCCCTCGGAGAATCGAAAATTGATACTGAGTCGCTCAGCATTTTGGGTAAGCTTCAAATATTCGCGTGGTCCTTCCCGAGAATCCTCTGGTTTAAAGCCGATGGGAGTTTGCTCGACGAATCCAGAGGATTTCACCTGTTCCTGTCCCAGCTCACTCTGTACAAAATGCAGAAATTCTTTCGCTGTAGAGTTGGAGGAATAAATCGGAGTGTATAGGAAAAGGCGGCGTGACAGAGGGTAGTCTTCCGTAGCAATGGTTAGGTGCTCTGGAGCCTGCGGCAGTGTATTTTGGTCAGAAACGGCAACAGCCTTTGCTTGACGGATGGATGCTAGCCCAACAAAACCGATTCCGCGCGGGTCAGAGGTAACACGGTCGGAAAGTTGATCATTGGACTCGAAGCGCTTGGCCCTGCTGGTGAGAGCGTAACGCTTGCCAAGCACCAAGCTTTTAAAGGTATCCCAGGTGCCTGATTGGTCGTCTCGGGCATAAACGTTAATTCGCCCTTTGCCTTTACCGAGTTCCGACCAGTCTTTAATTTGACCAGAAAAAATAGCACTTATTTGCTGTAGGGTCAGTTGGTGAATTGGGTTGCGTGGATGCACTATTATGGCCAGTCCATCTATGGCAATGACATGCTCCGCATTGCGGCTGCGCATATCGCCCAGCATGCTCAGCTCTGTGAACTCGCCGTCTTTGATCGGGCGCGAAGCCATGGCGATATCGGCCTTTGCCAGTTTTAACCCAGTAAAGCCCGTACTGGAACCATGTGCAGCAATATCGACAAATACAGAATTATTGCCAACTTTTGCCTGAATACGGATTTCGTTGGGAGCGTCTAGTGGCTGGACACTAATGTCACTCGCCCCTTTCGCAGTGAAATAGTCTTGAACCAAGTTGGGTGCCAGTTGTGCGCCAATAGTATTGGAGCCGTGTAGGCTAAATAACTTTCCATTGCTGTCTGAAGGAAGAGGAGGAATTTCAGCGGCGGCGAAAGGGCTTAGAAGGTTAGTAGCAAGCAGTATTAATAGTATTAATGAGCGGCGCAGTCGTTGAAGAAAAAGGTACATGTGATCTCAGAGCCTAGGGAAGTAAAACGAGGCCGCAAAATATGTCTTAATTGTGACAAAATGATGAAATATTCATGAAGGAAGCGTGCAAAAGTCTCAAATTTGAGTCCAGGACAATTTGCGGTAAACAAGACCATATTGCCGTAGCTTTTTGAAAGCTTGGGGAGAGCGATAGTAATGGCTTGTGAAATAAATATGAGAAGTATGGATCACATGCACTGTGAAATTGGCATGTGATCACGACTCGAGACTTACACTTAATAGGAGGGGAAAAGTCGGCTTACCAGAACTGGTAGGGCTGTTTCCACTCGGAGAATTCGTGGGCCCAGGTGTACAGAGTGAAACCCAGCTTCTTTTAACTTCTCAACTTCGTAGGCAATAAACCCCCCTTCAGGACCAATTGCCAGGGTGCAGGCCTCTCCGATATCTACTGGGCAAGCTGTGCCACCGACCGGGTGAGCAACCAGTTTTTGAGAGCCCTGACACAGCTCAGGTAGCTCATCTTCCACAAAAGGTTTAAAGCGTTTGCGCAATAGAATTTCTGGCATTTGTGTGTCGACGGCTTGCTCGAGCCCAAGCAGGCATTGTTCAAAAAGCTTTTCCTCTTCTAGCCATGGGGTTTGCCAATAAGACTTTTCCACCCGGTAGCTATTGATCAAGACCAGCTTTTTAACTCCCAGTGCGGTGACATGCTGGATAATGCGCTTCAGCATTTTGGGACGTGGCAGCGCCAGGATCAGGGTGATGGGAGGAGGTGGTGGAGCGTTTTTACTTAGCTCCACCCGGAGCTCTACTTGCTGATCGGCGAGAGTAGTGATTTGCCCATAGCCGATATTTCCGTCCAGCAGACCCACACGCAGTTGCCGACCGGGCTCGGCCCGGTGGACATTGACAATATGCTCTAGCCGACGGCCAGAGAGACGGACGATATCAGGGCTGATAAAGTCCGCTTCTTGCAAAAGAATCAGATTCAAAATCAAGTCTCTTGAGACTATGGAGAATTGTTGGTTTTAGTGGCTTTTACAGGGGCTAGAGCTTAGCACTGGCAATGGCTCCTTTGCCGAGCCCCTCATAGGCGCGCACTTTGACTTCGCTGCCGGGGTACTGTTCGGCAAGAGTCGTGGCGATATATTGAGCCAGCTGCTCAACAGTGGTATCGCAATCCAAAATTTCACAGGCGCTTGCGGGCAACTGCAAAGTGAAATCTCCCTGTTGGGCTCTGTAGGCGAAGACCAGGCTATGTCCATTCTCTTTATTTTCTTCGCGCAGGTCTTCACGGGTACCCAGGTAAATATCTTTCCAACGTTGAGACCACTTTTGTTCTAGCGATTTGTCTCTCTTTCCATTAACAAAAATTTGGATGCGAGAGCGGTGGCCGTGGGCAATACGCTGGCAATTGCCCTGATGTTTTTTCAGACCGTGGCTGTAATGGTAAAAGGCATCCTGAATTTGCTCGTCTTCAAAAGATAGCTTGAGCTGCTCAACACTGGCAGGGAAGGAGTTAGCCAGTTGCTGAACACTCCAGCGGGCAACACTTTCAGCATTGATGCTATCACTCTCTACCAGGGCGAATGCCTGTTCTGGTCCAGATACTGAAATCTGCTCGCCGCTTGCGAGTTGCCACTTGAGAGAGATATTGCCGTCTTGATGGGCTAGCGCCAGGCCAGGGGCGAGGATCGGAACCAGGAGGCGGTGATCCAGCTGATCATCTAGCCAGTGGCGCAATGTCTTTTTAACGATACCAAAATCGCAAACCATGCCCTGGTGATCGAGAGCCCCATCCAGGGCGGCATTCGCTAGCCAGGTTTCGCCCACTAAACCACGCTGGTGGTCCAGGTAGCTGAAATCAACATTGGTCAAATTATCGACAAACAGATGCATGGTTAACTCTTCAGAAGGGGATAAAGTAGTAGTCGCCTATTATAACCTGTTAATAGGGCTGGAACTTGCGCCTTTAACCCTCTATAATCGCGCCCTCTTCGGATGCACCGAAGATCGTTGTGGTGGCCCTTCCGGTCCCCTCGCAATGAGCAGCTGCGAACCCCGCCAGGCCCGGAAGGGAGCAACGGTAGCAGTGGTATCATGTGCCGAGGGTGTTGCTGGTTGGGCTGCCTCCTTAAACGCCTTCCTTTTTAAAGCTTTCCCTGATTCTTCGCCAGATGGTCTCTGAGGCTAATCGTCCCGCTGTCTGTTGGCAGCCGTACCCGATCACGCCGTATTTTTCCCCAGAAACCGCCGAATACGTGAGATTTTGTGTCGATCTGTAGCTAACTCATAAGCTTACCGTCGCTGCTAGCAGCTTGCTTATGCTATAAACGGCGACAGTTATAGCTAGACCCAATAACGATTATTTGAGGGGAAGATGAAGAAAGTTGCCATTGCCATTGCCGCTGCAGTAGCGCTGTCTGCCTGTGACAGCAATCAGCAGTCACCAAAATCCATGGGGGTGGCTCAGGCCACCGCAGAAAGCCCAGCGGCCAAAAATGGCCCGCTGACTGCTGAGGATGCCAAGGCATTCCTCAATGATGCCCAGGCCCGCCTGGAGAAAATGGCTCAGGAAATGAGCCACGCCGCTTGGTTGGCATCCACTTATATCAATCTTGATTCGCAGTATGTAGAAGCCCTCGCTTCCGAGCGCTATACAACGATGGCTGTGGAGCTCGCTTCGGAAGCGGCAAAGTTTAATGACTTGGAGCTCGATCCAGATACCCGTCGCCAATTGACCATGCTGAAGCAGGGGTTGGTGTTCCCGGCGCCGAAAGATCCCGCTTTGACCGCTGAGCTGGCCCAAATCGGCTCGAAAATGCAGGGTATGTATGGTGCCGGTAAGTACTGTCGGGAAGAGGAAGGGGCTGAAAAGTGTTACACCCTGACCGAGATGGGGCAGGTTATGGCTAGCAACCGCGACCCAGAGCTGCTCAAGGATTTGTGGGTGGGCTGGCGTAAAGTTTCTCCTCCTATGAAGCCTCTGTATGAGCGTCAAGTGGAGATCGGCAATGCCGGCACTGAGGAGCTGGGTTACGATAACCTGAGTGTTTTCTGGCGCTCCAAGTACGATATGGAGCCAGATGCCTTCGCTGCCGATATGGATGCTCAGTGGGGCAAAGTGAAGCCTTTGTATGAGGCGTTGCATTGCCATGTACGCGCCAAGCTAAATGATCACTACGGTGATGAGGTAGTACCTGCTCAGGGTAAAATCCCCGCACATCTGCTTGGTAATATGTGGGCTCAGGAGTGGGGCAATGTCTATGACTTGGTCAAAGACGATGACATGCAGGCACCCTATGACCTGACCCAGCTCGTTGTTGACTCGGGTATGAGTGAGCAGGATATGGTCAAGGCGGGTGAGAAGTTCTTTACTTCTCTCGGCTTCAAACCATTGCCCAAAACTTTCTGGGAGCGTTCTCAGTTCACGCAGCCCCGTGATCGCGATGTTGTCTGTCACGCCAGCGCCTGGAATATGGACGGCCAGGATGATATCCGCATCAAGATGTGTATTAACAAGACCGGAGAAGATCTGGTTACTATCCATCATGAACTGGGACACAACTTCTATCAGCGCATTTATAAGGAGCAGCCCTTCCTCTATAAAGAGGGGGCCAACGATGGTTTCCACGAAGCTGTCGGCGATACCATTGCCCTGTCTATCACGCCTAAGTACCTGAAGGAAATTGGCCTGATGGATGAGGTGCCGGATGAGAGTAAAGATATCGGTTATCTGATGCAGCAGGCACTGGATAAAATTGCCTTCCTGCCTTTTGGTTTGCTGGTAGATAAGTGGCGCTGGCAGGTTTTCAATGGTGAGGTTCAGCCGGCTGATTACAATAAGGCTTGGTGGAAGCTGCGGGAGGAATATCAGGGTATCCAGGCCCCGGTAGAGCGCACCGAAGCGGACTTCGATCCGGGTGCCAAGTACCATATTCCCGGCAACACTCCTTATGCTCGCTATTTCCTTGCTCGCATTCAGCAGTTCCAGTTCCACCGTGCATTGTGTGAGGCTGCTGGTGAGACCGGGCCACTGCATCGCTGCTCTATTTATCAAAATGATGAAGCGGGCAAGAAATTGCGTACCATGTTGGCTATGGGTGCCAGTAAGCCTTGGCCGGATGCAATGGAAGCTTTGACAGGCCAGCGCGATCTGGATGCATCTGCAATTATCGATTACTTCCAGCCTTTGATGGCATACTTGGAAGAGCAGAACAAGGGTCGTCAGTGCGGCTGGTAATCTGCTAGCTTTGCGAGAAGTGGCTAATAAAGGGGGGTGTTACTCCCCTTTTTTTGTTTAAAAAATGTCAGGGCTGCATTTGAGTTAAGGGGACTTCAACTTCAGAAAACTCTACAGCGGCTTTAATAAAAGCCTCCATTGGTGGGTGAAGTGATCCAGTACCGGCCATATAGCGATTCATATTTTTGTGTGCCAGGCCGGAGTTGATTGTTGGGGTTGTATTAGTCTTGACGATCTTTAATAGGTCGAATCCAAGCGGTGGCCCCCGATCATCAATACCTGGAGTTAAGAATGAATCACTCTCTGAGTGTGCAATGCTATACATCTTGAGAGTGTTGTCGATCGTATCCAGGTTTGAACCGGATAGTGATTTCACAGTACCACCAAGCCCTACGGTTTCGGTTATTGCGCTGTCACCCATATCGCGGTTGACATCCGCAGGTGTAATTCCGGGCATCAAAAAACCGCGTCCAACACCGGCCAAGCCGGTAAACCATTTTTCACCGAGTCCTGATATCTTGATGCCGAACTCGGTACCATTACGCGCCATGGTTGTGATAATACTGCTATGTGGTATGCCATTACCCGCATCCGCAATCGCTTTACAGGTGGCCATAATGGCATTCAGGGAAAATGATTCATCTTGGTAAATCTGTGAGGCAATTTTCTCTATCCACTCTTTTTTGGGACTGGCCTTGATAACACCAGGGAGGAGGATTCTGGAGAATATTAAAGTGGCAGCATTGGTCATTACATGGCAGTCATCGCCCATAAGTAGGCTTCTGCCGATGATTGGCAGGAAGTCAATCCCATCGACATCGGCAATGGCTTGATTGAGAACTGGGGCCACATTGTTCTCAACCCAGTGGAGGTAATCGATAGCACTTTTTTCGTAAACGCCAAAGCGAATGGAGCTTCCGCGAAAATCACCTCTGTCATCACTGAGGTTGGAGTAAGTTCTATAGCCAGAGAGTTGGTCCTCAACAATATACACTGACATCGAAGAGGTAATAATGCCGGCCATTGGTCCAACGGCATTGTGATCATGGCAGGGCTCTAAATCCACCTCCCCTTTTTTCATCATCTCTATGGCGGCTTCTTTGTTTTTTGCGAGCCCTTCAAATAGGAGGCCGGCAATAATTGCCCCTTTAAAGGGCCAGAGGCCTGGTTCCATGTGATTGGTGGGCCGGCGTGTAAAATCAGATTTTTGCGCATGCCGGGTATATGATCCCCAGCTTTGCCAATCCCGATTAATATCGGCACGGACTGCTTCATACGTTTTATAGTTTCGTCATTAGCTTGTTGATTTAGGCCTCGGAATTTTGGCGTTGCCAGCTTTTCCAGAAGCTCCTCCATACTGGGCCTAAATTCAACATCTGTTTTCATGGCTATTCTCTTGAGTCCAGCAAGCTGGCATATTGCTTGGTAACGACATCCATATCGCGCAGCATCAAGTCTGTAGTACCGGTAATTACTTGAATCTGACGCTGTTCAGATAGTTTCATTTCCCCTTCAAAGCCTCGGCTGGCATAGTTGAGATGATCTTTGGCTTTGAGAAGGTTACTGCTGATTTCAGGGGTGTTGAGTGTGCTCTCCAAAAGGCGGGTTAAGCGACTGGAGTACTCTGTAAGGTCTTGTTGTAGCCCTTGATCCGCTTCAGCTGGTGAGATTTTCCAAAGTTTAGCAGCATAATTCTTGCAAATTCTTTGAGAAAGCATTCGCTGCCGACCGGCAATATTGATTAGTTCGGCAGAGTTGTGATTGGCGAGCTGCTGTAATTTAACCACGTAGCTGTGTGTTTCTGTTAATAGTTTATTGCTGCGCAGGAATAAGTCGGTTGCTCCTTCCCTGGTTGCCGGTTGCAGACTGAGTTGCTTAAAGGGTTGCCATTCGCTCTGTACTTTTTTTAGCTGATCTTTGATTTTTTCTGCGGCCGGGAACGTATTGAGTTTCTGATTGTTACGCTCGAATTCCTGCACTGACCGTTTCAATACTTTCTGGTGGCGTTGTGCTTCGGGTTGTATGCCGCTTAGGATAAATGCTTGCGTGATTCTTTGAGATAGCATTCGTTGACGCCCTGCTATATTTATCGCCTCTCCTATGGTTAATGCTGCAACATCAAGGCTTGCTATAAGTAGGAGAAATACTGCGGTTAACTTCATGTTTTGCTCTTTTGGTTTGATTTTTTAAGTTTGAGGTTTTGGGCCTGCCTGCTAGTTTTTCAGCTGCCCCATTTCAGACTTATTAGTGAGAGGGATACCTTTCTGCTTTAGAGTCACTGTTGTCGCTCACTGTGGCATGTAACAAAAATTATCTAGAAAACTAGTGTTCGCGATAAGGTCACTTTGTTTTCTTTTAAGTGAGCGTTATTAATTTGTATATTTTCAATAATGAGTTGATTTTAGATGTTGTGTTGCTTTTCTTTATAGTTGAGGTGGCTATATAACAAATTACTTTCGATAGATATCTAACCACTAATTCTTAATATTGCTATTAAGTGGTATTGATGCTGATGGGGGTGAGGTGTTGGTGGGTTTGGAGGCGCTAGGATGAGAGGTCGATAGGAGAATTAAAAAAGGCCCTACCGGGGTAGAGCCTTTTATTTGCCGAGAGGGCGAAATTACTTAGAAGCTGTAGTTTATACCGGCACTGAATAGCCAGGCCTCGGTCTTGGTGGTGCCGCCATCGTAGTAGGTTACAAATCCATTCAAGTTGCTGACTTCCTGAATAAGCTCATCATCACCCCAAAGGTAGGCGAGGCCGGCATCAACACTTAGGCGATCATTGTGCTTATAGGTGCCACCTATAGTTAGCCATTGGCGGTCGGTATCGGGAATGGACAGGGTGCGCCATGTGACCGGTAGGTCCAGGCCAGTTTCTTCTTTGATTGTCTCTTCTTCGTGGCGGTTGAAGCCGTCACGGGCTGCGCCTTCGTCATGAGCGTAGCCGAAGCGTACAGTCACTCTGTCATTGAAGTAGTACTCGGCGGCAAGGCTATAGCGGGAGCCGCTTACAAAGTTCTCTTCTTTAATTAGGAGAGGATTGAACTCTTCACCACCTGAAGGGATAAAGGCTTCAAGGCGCTCGAAACGGCTCCAGTTGGTGTACATATAGCCAACAGCAATTGCCCAGTTGTTCTCGAAGCGGTGGTAAAGGCCCAGCTCCAGGGTATCGGGCAGGTTCAGGGTCAGGTTACCACTGGCATCATCAAAGGGGGCTGCTGCAGGTGTGACATCAGAATTAACGTCACCCTTTAGCTTGGGGTCGTACTTTGCGTGGTAGGAAATACCTGCGCGAGTATTGTCATCAATATTCCATAGGGCGCCAACAGTCCAGCTTACATCCCAGCCATCACCTTTAACATCTAGGATGGTTGCTCCCGCAGGATTGACGCCGGTATTTTGTTCGATTACAGCGCCGATAGGAAAGTCTGTAGGGAAGGTTGTTTTTAGTTCGGCTTCAGCGTATAGGAAGTTGATAGCTGCACCGATACTGAAAGTGTCGTTGATATCGTAGGCAATGGACGGCTGAATATTTAGAGTCAGCAGATTCGTTTTGTTGGAGATTGTGGTGCCGGGGAAGCTGTCGGGAAAATCAGTTTCCAGGCCGAAGTCAGTGTACATGGCCAGGCCCCAGGACCAGTCGTCATTGATCGGTGCTGCTAGGTAGCCATTAGGAATAAAAGCACTGGTCGCGTAGTCGCTGGCATCGGCTACAGTACTGGACTCAGCATAAATGATGCCGTCTGGGCCAACATCGACAGGAAGGTAATAAGTAACATCACCGGTTACATCGATGCCTGGATCAACATAGGTGAGGCCACCAGTCAAAGTATAAGTATCAAATAGTGCAGAACCAGCCGGGTTGCGGGCTAGGATGGAGGCGTTGTCACCGATAGTGTTTTCGGCAGCGAAGGCACGGCCAAGGCCGGATGCGCTGGTTTCCTGAAGGTAGAAGCCCGCGGCCATAGCGCCTTGGGAAACGGAGCCGATTGCTGCGGCTAAAACTGCATGTCGCAGGTATTTCTTATTCATGAGAGCCCATCTCTAAGTCTGCTGATTACTGAAAACCATAAGTAGCATTGGAAATGCTGGGATATGGAGGGAAGGCCATTAGATTTATATAGATGCCTTCCGTTTTCGTAGCAAATCCCTCGCTTTTAAACAGGTTAGGCAACAAGGAATTGCCTGTGCAAGGGAAAGGAGTCACTTTATAAAGAGAAAGGAGGCAAAAATCCATCGAATGTGAATATTTTTTTTGCCTCTGTAAAAAAATGGTAATTTATTGGCCTGCACCGACACTTTTGCCATTGATAGATAGCTTTTTCAAGGTTATTTGGTACTTTTTGCCATTCTCTTCGCGCTGCACCAGCTTCACCAAGGCGTAGTTCCATTGAGGCGCAATCCAGACGGTCGTCTCTCTTTCTGAGTCCGCATCTCTAACTCGGCGTACCTTTATTGCTTCTACTTTCCCCATTGGTGTTTTTATTACTTCGGAGCCCTCTTTGGCGAAAGTGTACTTGCGAATCTTCTTACCGTCGGCGACCTCATATTGGAGATTTTCTTTGCCTGCGGCGACATCCAGTGTTAGCTGCATTTGATAGCTCAACTTATCCAGGATGTTTGGCGATACGTTTTCCATATCCCGTTCTGGGTTGGAGACGTTGAACACCATGCCTTTGTCGGGTTCGAAGCTGAGAATTGTACCGCGATCGCGGCCGAGTCCTTTGCGGCGATACTCATAGTGGTAGGGGGTAATATTGCCGTCCTGGCTGATAAAGCGGGAATATTCTTTAATACTGGCAAAAAGCGCAAAGGTATTAAAGTCCAGCCGCCAACTCCCTTCTTGCCCAGTAAGCTCACGAGTGGCTGTAACACTAATGCCGTTGTACCTTGCGGTATAAGTCGCCTTAAAGGGTTCCAGTTGGCTGGCGAGAGATTGAGTGGAGAGAAAGAGAAAAAACAGAGAGGAGATAAAAATGCGCACGACAGAGCCTCGCAAAATCTGAACCTCTTTGAATACTAGCTGGCGCGACCCGCAAAGTACATTGCAATGCTGATCCCGCCAGCTTGGCTTTGCTTAACTATCGATTCTGGCGCCACTAAGAGGTAGAAGCTCGCCGTCCAGTTGCGAGCGGTCCGCCAGCATTTTTAGGCGCCCCTGGGCAAACCAGGTAACAGCCATGGGGTAAATGACGTGTTCCTGTACCTGAACCCGCTTTGCCAAAGATTCGGGAGTGTCCCCTTCCTTTATAGGTACGGCAGCTTGAACGATGGGTGGTCCACCATCGAGCTCTTCGGTGACAAAATGAACGGTAACACCGTGCTCACTATCACCGGCTTCCAGAGCACGCTGATGGGTATGGAGCCCTTGATATTTTGGCAGTAGAGAGGGGTGAATATTGAGCAGGCGACCGCTGTAGTGGCGAACAAACTCGGGAGTGAGGATACGCATAAACCCGGCCAGGACAACCAAATCCGGCTGATGGCTGTCGATTTCTGCGATTAGCGCCTGGTCGAAGCTTTCTCTGCCGGAGAAGTTGCGATGGTCGACCACTGATGTGGGGACTCCGGCCTCGATGGCGCGCTTGAGGCCGAAGGCCTCGGGCTTATTGCTGATTACTGTGCAGACGGAAAAGTCTGCCCCGGCATTTGCCGAGGCATCCAGGAGCGCCTGCAAGTTGCTGCCGCTACCGGAAATCAGCACGGCAACTTTGCATACTCCCTGTGACATTACAGGCCCGCCAGCTCTACGGTATCTGCGCCTGCCACAGCATCTTCGATTTTGCCCACGACGAAGGCGTCTTCACCTGCTTGCTTCAGGGTTTGCAGTGCTTGGTCGGCTTGTTCCGCAGGTAAGCAAATTACCATACCGACACCACAGTTGAAGGTGCGGTACATTTCACGGGCGTCGATGTTGCCTGCCTGTTGGAGCCAGCGGAACACTTCGGGCATCTCCCAGCTAGTGACGTCTACACGAGCAAGGCAGCCTTCCGGGAGTACGCGGGGCAGGTTTTCCAGCAGGCCGCCGCCGGTGATGTGGCTGAGGGCATTTACCTGGACGCTCTTCATCAGTTGCAGCAGATTCTTAACATAGATGCGGGTGGGGGCCATCAATGCCTTGGCTAGCGTTTCGCTACCGCATTCCTGTTGTAAATCGGCGCCACTGACTTCGAGTACCTTTCGGATTAAAGAGTAGCCATTGGAGTGGGGGCCGCTGGAAGCGAGTCCAATGAGCACATCACCACTCTTTACTTTTTTGCCATCAATAATCTCGGATTTCTCCACGACCCCGGTGCAGAAACCGGCCAGATCGTAGTCGTCGCCTTCATACATGCCGGGCATTTCGGCGGTTTCGCCACCGACCAGGGCACAGCCTGCCAACTCACAGCCTTTACCAATACCGGAGACAACCTCAGCGGCGATATCCACATTCAGCTTGCCAGTGGCATAGTAGTCGAGGAAGAAAAGTGGTTCGGCACCTGCTACCACCAAGTCATTGACACACATAGCAACCAAGTCGATACCAATGGTGTCGTGGATGCCCAGGTCCATAGCCAGGCGCAATTTGGTACCCACGCCATCGGTGCCGGAAACCAAGACTGGCTCTTTATAGCCGCTGGGGAGTTGGCAGAGAGCGCCAAAACCGCCCAGGCCTCCCATGACTTCCGGGCGGGAAGTGCGCTTGGCGACATGCTTGATACGCTCTACCAGGGCGTTACCTGCGTCGATATCGACACCGGCGTCTTTATAAGAGAGGGATGTTTCAGCGGATTGCGGCTTGGAATCGCTCATGATTCTTCCTGCAGTGGGTCTTCGAAGGGCGCGTATTCTAGCCGGGTCTTGGTCCGGTAGCCACGCCCAGTGGGCATCTCAATGAAGGAATCTGGTATTTATCTTCAGTTAAACGGCTAGAAACCCTCTAATAGTGAGAACTCGGGGCTGAGAGAAGTCGCCGACGCTGATACAATAGCCCCAATTTTTATCCCAGCCGTGGATTTTGGCGTCTTGCGCAATAACAACGATTTCGTGCAAGCTCACGGGTTGGAATGAGGTTTGGAGAAGAATCCTATGCACAAGCTGCTCCGGCAGGGATTGGTGTTGCAGTTTTTGGTCCTGTTGTTCGGTGCCCTAATTCTGCCAGTCCAGGCTCGAGTTATCTCGGACCTGTATGAAGTGGTCGAGGCTGTACCGAGCCGTGGGGCTACTGACCGCGCGAGTGCTGGCAGCCGGGGGCTGGAGCGGATATTTATGCGTGTCACCGGAGACGCCGCAATTGGCAGTAATCCAAATTTGCAGCCTATCCTGCAGAAAGCCCAGCATTTCCTAGAAGGTTACCGCTACACCAGCGAAGATAACCAGCTCTACCTTCATCTCTCTTTTGATCCCCAAGCTATTTCCAGGCAAGTCCATCAGTTGGGTTTGCCGATGTGGCCCAATAATCGCCCCGGCACTCTGGTGTGGCTGGCTGTGGATACCCTAAAGGAAGGGCGCAGTATCCTCAGGGAAGAAGATGCCCCGGAGCTCTTTTCGGTATTGGACGCTATGGCTGTGGAGCGCGGTGTGCCATTGGATTTCCCGGTGATGGACCTCAATGATCAGCACAATATGCCTCTTGGTGACCTTTGGGCTCAGAGTGAACAGGCCGCAGAGCGCGCTGGTTTACGCTACAGGCCGGATGCCACTTTGATGGGGCGCTTGCTTCAGGCGTCGGGACGCCGCTGGCAGGCTGATTGGTTATTATTGCACGGTGGTCGCAGTTATGCCTTTGATAGCAATGGTGGCTCTTTGGAAGAAGTTGCACTGCGCGGTGTTAATCAGATGGCTAACTTGCTTGCCCAACGCTATGCCGTGCGTCCCGGTATTGAGGATGCCCAACAGGGCTCAATTTTTGTGGAGTTATCTGGCGTGGATAGCTTTGCCGATTACGCAGAGGCCTCGGCCTATTTACAGGGACTGGCGCAGGTGAGCAGTGCAAATCTCCTTTCTGTGGAGGGAGATCGGATGCGCTTGGCATTGAGTGCCACCGTAGGACTACGCAATTTGCGCGATACCCTGGCGTTAAATCATAAGTTGCGAGCACATGGGGACGAGGATGCCATTGAGTTGAATGGGCACCGTGCACCTTTGGGCAGCGCTGATAATCCGTTGCGCTATCGTTGGGATTGAGATGAGTATTCCGCAACAGTTGCCGCTGGGAGTATCCCTGCGAGACGATGCTACCTTCGATAACTTTTATCTGTCGGAGTCGGACCCCAACCGCCAAGTTGTAGCTCTGCTGCAGTCATTTGCCAGTGGGCAAAATCCCGAAGCGGTGATTTACATCTGGGGGGATGCAGGAAGTGGTGTTAGCCACTTGCTGCAATCTGCTTGTCAGAGTGCCGAGGCCAATGGTCGTAGTTTCCAATATATTCCTATGGCTGAATTGATGGCCATGGACCCGGTTGTACTGCTCGACGGCCTCGAGCAGTTGGATCTGGTGTGTATTGATGACCTGCACTTGTTAGAGGGGCAGCCCGAGTGGCAGACGGCGATGTTCCATTTATACAACCGGGTCAGAGACAGCGGTAGGCAGTTATTATTAGGGGCGCGAAAATCTCCGCGGGGGATGGATATCTCCTTGGCTGATTTGTTGTCGCGCCTGCAGTGGTCGCTGGTATTCCAGTTACAGCCAATGAATGATCGCGACAAAGTGGCTGCCTTGCGCAGGCGTAGCCGCCTGCGCGGCTTCGATCTGCCTGAAGATGTGGCGCAATACATTTTGCACCGAGCGCCTAGGGATACTCGCGCACTGTTCCTGCTGTTAGAGCAGTTAGATAGGGCCTCCCTGATGGCACAGCGTAAAATTACCATCCCCTTTGTAAAGCAGGTGCTGGATATCTAGGGTATCCAATTTGCCCCTAAGCCTAACTCAGTAGTTGACCTAGGAGACTGTCAAAGAGTTCTGGGTCATCTGCCGCCGCCCCTTCTATAATCCCCCCCTTTTTGCTTCCTCTTTTGTTCCCAGGTTTGTATTCAATCTGGTGGTGACTAGAGCTGCACTTCTATTCTTCTTCTGTGAATTGGCTTTCATCGACCATATTAAATGGTGGTGGCCGCAGGGGCTGCATGGTGGTCTCCGTCTGCTTTTACCTCCAATGCCCACAGTTTGAGGAAATTGTTATGCCGAATATTCATAAAGTCCTCTATGTGAGCCATGCTGCTGAAGATGAGTCCAGTGGGTTGTTACAGGCTTTTGCCATAGCCCGCAATAATCATGCGGAAATTAAGGTGCTGCTGGTTTGCCCAGCAGTACCGGCGGGGTTTGAGGACTTTAGTAGCTTCTGTGTTAAGGCAATGCTGGAACGTGTAAATGAAGGAATTGCCGCAGCTCGAGAGCGTATGAAGCTGTCGAAAGAGCAGGTGAATATAGAGATCGAATCTGACTGCGGTCCACGCCCTGCAGAGAGAGTTATTCGCCGCGTACTTAGCGAAGGTTACGATCTGGTAATTAAAAATGTGGAGGGGCTGAGCCAGCTCAAGGGCTTCAAAGCCATTGATATGGAGTTATTACGCAAGTGCCCCTGCCCAGTGTGGCTGTGTCGTCCCATAGAGCGTGCGCACACTGAGATAAGGGTGGCCGTGGCGATTGATCCCGAGTGTGATGAGGGGAGTACTTACGATCTGGCGATCCGCTTACTACGTTGGGCGCGGGTGTTGGCGGATAGTTGTAACGGTATTTTACACGTTGTTTCCTGCTGGGATTATGACGTTGATGAGTTCTTGCGTCGTCACTTCCCTATCAGCGCCTCTGAAGAGGAGCTGGACCAGGCTACAGAAGCGGCTCGAGCTCAACACCGCTCAAAATTGGATGTACTTATTCGGGCTGCGGGTATCGGCGGGGATATTCAAGTTCACCATGTCATTGCTCACCCAGATAGCTATATTCCCCTGCTGATCGATGAGGAGGGGCTGGATCTCCTCATCATGGGTACTGTGGGTCGTGCGGGTATACCCGGTTTTATTATGGGAAACACTGCCGAGAATATTCTGCAAAAGGTGAGTTGCTCTCTTCTTGCGTTAAAGCCCAGTGATTTTGTTTCTCCCATCAAGATATAGCACTTAATATGGGCATGCGGTGTGTCGGCAGTATAGTTTTTTCTATGACCTAGCTGGCCATGGCTCACTCAGGGTAGGGCCGTCATGGGGCGGAGAGGAGTTAGAACCGCAATATCTATATTAGGAGAATAAAAATGATTAAAACGTTGGCCAAATGGCTTGGCGGTATTTTGTTATTGGGGGTTGCGGCGGTTTCTGTTGTTGCGGTCAACGCGATCTATTTTAAACCCTGGTCAATAGATGTGTACTTTGAGCGGGCCTTTTTCAAGCTCGGCAGTACCAGTCCAGAAATTCTCTCCCAGTTGCGATTGCTCGAGCAGTTTGGAATCGATGGACACAATGCCCATCTTGATGACGCTTCTGAGGCTGAACAGCAGCGCCAGATGCAGATGATTAAGGATGAGCTTGCCGTTCTGCAGGAGTACGATCGTGCAGGTATGGATGGTCAGCAAGCGATTTCTTACGATGTATTTGCCTACTTTCTTGGCAATATGGTGGAGGGGGAGCGCTGGAAACACCACAATTATCCGCTTAACCAAATGTTTGGAGTGCAAAACAGCCTGCCGGAGTTTCTTGCGGAAGTGCACCAGATTCATAATGTCAAAGAAGCGGATTATTACCTTTCCCGCCTGAGTGAGGTTGACCGCAAATTTTCACAGGTGCTTGATGGCCTAAAAATCCGTGAGCAAAAAAACATCCTGCCTCCCCGCTTTGTTATCGACAGCGTGCTGGAAGAGATGCAAGAGTTTATAGCGGTACCGGCCCATGAGAATATTCTTTATACCTCCCTTGAAGAACGCCTAAATAAAGTTGAAGGTCTGGCAGATGGGGAGCGGGTGCGTATCCTCGCTCAGGGAGAGGCCTTGATTGATGCAGAAGTATATCCTGCATATAAGAATCTGATTGCTTACTATCGTGAGTTACAGCCCAAGGTTTTCGAAAATAATGGTGTTTGGGCGCTTCCTGATGGGGAGGCGTTTTACGCGTACCAGGTTCGTAGCCACACCACAACGAATTTGTCCCCTGAGGAGTTGCACCAAGTTGGTATTGAAGAGGTGGCAAGAATAGAGGGGGAGATGAATCGTATTTTCTCTTCAGTTGGGCAAGATAGCGGCAGTATCAGCGCCCGCTTTTCTGTGATTAACAACGATCCCCAGTTTTTATACGAAGATTCGGATGAAGGGCGCGAGCGCATAGTTGCCGACTACCAAGCGATGATCGATGAGATTAATGCTGGGCTAGGAGATTATTTCGATGTGAAGCCGGCGATGGGGGTTGAAGTACGGCGGGTACCAGAATTTAAAGAGCAGGGCGCACCGGGGGCTTACTACAACCCTCCGGCTATGGATGGCTCCCGTCCGGGGGTTTTCTATGCAAACCTGCGTGATGTTCATGAAACCAAGAAATTTGGTATGCGCACGCTGGCCTATCACGAAGCGGTTCCCGGCCACCACTTCCAGTTGGCGATTGCTCAGGAGCTAGAAGGTGTGCCCACTTTCCGCAAATTGGGTTTGTTTACGGCTTACGCTGAGGGGTGGGCACTTTATTCTGAGCAGGTTGCCAAGGAAGCGGGCTTTCAGGAAAACCCCTACGATGATCTTGGCCGTTTGCAGGCCGAGATGTTCCGTGCGGTGCGTTTGGTGGTGGATACTGGTATGCACTACAAGCGCTGGAGTCGCGAAGAAGCCATCGAATATATGGTGGAAAAAACTGGCATGACCGAAACCGAAGTGACCACAGAAATCGAGCGTTACCTGGTAATGCCTGGGCAGGCACTGGCCTACAAGGCTGGAATGTTAAAAATTCTGCAGTTGCGTGATCGGGCCCAGGCGGAGCTGGGCGAGGCGTTTGATATTCGCCAGTTCCACAATGTGGTGCTGACCAATGGGGCTTTGCCATTGGCAATCTTGGAGCGCCAAGTGGATGACTGGATTGCAATTAAAAAAGGATAAAGTATTTTTTAATTCCTTTAGATAGTTGCAAAAAAGGCCACTCTGAGAGTGGCCTTTTTTATTGTGTGCTATTTACCCGGTGAAGTTAGCTCTTAGCTTTAACGCTTGCAACCCAACCGTCTACCAGTTCTTCGAGAACATTTAGTGGTACCGCACCGTTAGCCAAAATGGTGTCGTGGAAGCCGCGCACATCAAACTTATCACCCAGCTCGGCTTTGGCTTTCTCTCGCAGCTCAATAATTTTCAGCATACCGATTTTGTAAGCTGTCGCCTGACCGGGCATTACAATGTAACGCTCGATGGCTTTAACCACATCGCCTTTCGGGTTTGGTGTATTTTCAACCAGATAATCGATAGCCTGTTCGCGAGTCCACTTTTTGGCATGAAGTCCGGTGTCTACTACCAGGCGACCTGCACGCCACAGCTCCATTGCCAGGCGGCCAAAGTCTGAGTAGGGGTCTTCATAGAAGCCCAGCTCTTTCGGTACTAACTCTGAATAGAGGCCCCAGCCTTCGGTGTAGGCGGTGTAACCGCCGTACTTACGGAATTTGGGGATATCCTGAAGCTCTTGTGCGATAGAGAGCTGCATATGGTGACCGGGGATGCCCTCGTGGTAAGCCAGTGCTTCCATTTGGTAGGTGGGCATATCTTCCATGTTATACAGGTTGGCGTAGTAAATACCTGGGCGTGAGCCATCCGGCGCCGGGCGCTGATAGAAAGCTTTACCTGCGGATTTTTCGCGGAAAGGTTCCACAGCTCTTACATCCAGGTCGGCTTTGGGCTTAGTGATAAACAGCTCGTCCAGGCGGCCCTTCATAGTGTCGATAATGGCGGTAGCCTTCTCCAGGTATTCCGCTTTACCTTCCTCAGAAGTGGGGTAGTAGAACTGCTTGTCGGTACGCATGAACTCGAAGAATTCTTGCAGGTTACCCTCAAACTTCACTTTGCGCATAATCTCGCGCATTTCATCGTGAATCCGCGCAACTTCCTTGAGGCCAGTCTGGTGGATCTCATCGGCTGTCATATCGGTGGTGGTGTATACACCCAGGCGGAACTTGTAGAAGTCATCACCGTTGGCCAGTTTCCAGGCGCCGTCATCGGTAGTGGCTTTCTTTTCCAGTTCCTGTAAGTAGCTGATCAGTTTTTTGTACGCTGGGCCAGCGCTCTCTTGCAGGGCGGTGTTGGCTTTATCGATCAGCGCTTTTTTCTGTTCGGCGCTGATTTCCAGCTTTTCGACTTTACCTTTGAAGTCAGCAAAAAGCGGACTGTCTTTCTCACCTTCAAAAGGTGCGCCGCTGATCAGGTTTTGTGAGTCGCTGATCACATAGGGGAAGACAAACTTCGGCACAATAGTACCGGCCTTGGCGTTGGCTTTCAGGTTCTCTTCCAGTTGGGTAAAGTATTGGGGCATGCCGTTCAGTCGGGCGATGTAAGCCTCGGCATCACTCACTGCATCGATACGATGCTGGCTGATCAGCAGGGATGCCGCACTGGTATGGGTGGCATACATCTGGTTGACCGGGTAGTAGTGGTTACGCCACTTGTAGCCTTCAATGTCTTGCTCAAGATTGCGCTTGGCAAGACGCAGGCTCAGGCGAGTGGCTTCATCCAAAGTATTGGGGTCAACCTTATTCAGCTCGGCGAGCTGGCGCTTGTTAATTTCCAGTGTTTCTTTGGCGAATTCTGGGGAGAGATTATCCCACTTATCGTAATCTTCTTTTTTGCCCAGGAAGGTTTTGAACTCCGGACTGCGAGACAGATGCTCCTGGAAGAAGTCCTCGAACATCTGGTTTACCTGCTTGATGGCCTCTTGGCTCACCTTGGCAGTGCTGTCTTGAATGGACTTGCTTTCCGCGGTGACGGAGGCAGCATTCTGCTGTGCAGCTTCGGGGGCGCCGCGGTCACAGCCACTGATAACCAGCGCGCTAATGGCAGCTGCGATCAGGGTTGGTTTCAACTTCATAAGCATATTCCCAGTGTTCGGATAATCATTGCTATATTGTGCCACTTGGGTGGCATTCTTTAGGTTTTTGAGCCAATTCTGGCCGCGCTTAACGTGGCGAGAACAGCGCACTCCAGAGGGTATTGTGCGCACTAGATGGGTCTTTGACTAGGGGCAGTATTCTGGAGCCATGTCGGGAGTGATTTCCTCCCATAAAAAAAGCGGGCAGTGCCCGCTTTTTAGGTAATTCCGCGATTAGGCGAAATTCTGGTTTACAAATTCCCAGTTCACCAGCGCCCAGAAAGCTTCCATGTACTTAGGACGCAGGTTGCGGTAATCGATGTAGTAAGCGTGTTCCCATACGTCGCAGGTCAGCAGTGGGGTAACGCCTTCATCAGTCAGCGGAGTGGCTGCGTTGGAAGTGTTGACGATAGCTACTGAACCATCGGCTTTTTTCACCAGCCAGGTCCATCCAGAGCCAAAGTTGTTTACCGCGCTGGTGGTGAACTCTTCCTTGAACTTGTCAAAGCTGCCGAATGCTGCGGTGATAGCTTCTGCAACAGCGCCAGTGGCTTCGCCGCCGCCGTTGGGGCTCAGGCAGTTCCAGTAGAAAGTGTGGTTCCATACTTGTGCGGCATTGTTAAATACGCCACCGGAAGAGGATTTGATCACTTCTTCCAGGGATTTATCGGCGTCAGCAGTGCCTTCCAGTAGACCATTCAGCTTGTCAACGTAAGTCTTGTGGTGTTTACCGTAGTGGTACTCCAGAGTCTCTTCAGAGATATGGGGGGCCAGGGCATTCATCGCGTAGGGGAGTTCGGGCAATTCGAAAGCCATGGTGTCTTCCTTCCTTTGTTTAGGGTTATTGGTGAGAGCATTCTACACGCGCCGTATGCCAGAATTAAGCCGGCGCAGTAGAATAGGGGATTTTGGGACGTTTTCCTCGAACTCAAGGGGTGGTGTTTGATGACACCAATGTTTTGCTGTCGTCTATTCTTACTTGTGGCCGATTACTTTTTCGTCAATTTTTGGTATAACTGCCGCATAATTCGACGAATCTGTCCCGGCTTGATTGTCTCTAAGTAATGAATTTAGCGGTGCCGGGCGGGACAATCCCGAACTGACCAGTACCGAACCCACCAGATTAGTTACCGGGTGTATTGATACATGCAACGTAGAGAGCCCACACTGGACGGCAGTGCCGCCATCGAACCCGCACTGGAGCCCAGCTCTCCTGAGCGCAGCGAGCAGTCCCAGGAACCACAAGTGATCGTTGAGGAGCGCCGCGGTGGCTTCTCCTTCCTAGGCCTCTGTGCCTTGGTCTTAGCCATGGGGGGACTTGCTGCTTCTGGTTTCCTCTATCAACAGTGGCAGGAAAGCCGTACCCAGTTGGTCGATGCGGAGAACCGTATCGCCGATGCCGAGAACCGCATTTCTGAACTGGAGAAGCGCTTTAGCCTCTCCGATGAGGAATCTACGGCTTCGGTCGAGGTACTGAGCGCCAAGGCCAAGGAGAACTCCGCTGAGATTCGCAAGCTTTGGGGGGTGGCTTACGATACCAACCGTAAGAGTATTGCTGCCAATAAAGCGGCCAGCGCAGCGAATAAGAAGCAAGTGGCCTCTCTTAACAGTAAGCTCGGCAGCCTCGATGCCAGTGTAAAAAAGATCGCTGCGGTGGAGTCCTCCCTAGCGGAGCTGCGTAAAGGCAGCATTGAGAGCAAGCGTGAGATGAGCGACAAAATTTCACGCCTGGAGCGCCAGCTGGCCTCTGTGCGCAGTGATCTGACTATGCGTGTCGGAGCCAATGAAGAGGCAGTGGAGTCTATTGATGCCTACCGTCGCTCGGTGAACAAAGATCTGGTACAACTGCGCGATGCGATTCGCTCTCTGCAGTCCAGTGAGCCTACAGCCTCCTCAATGTAGTTTTTCAGGGGCTAGAAAAGGCGAACCTTGGGTTCGCCTTTTTTATTGCCTGTGGAAAATTTATCGCCATTTTAATAACAGGCCAATAACCCTACATTTCGTGTAGAATCGCCGGCCTTGAGACGTTAATCGGAGTTCGGCATGACCACTATCCGCCAGGATGATCTGATCGACAGCGTTGCTGATGCGCTGCAATTTATCTCTTACTACCACCCACAGGACTTCATTCAGGCCCTGAACAAGGCTTATGAGAAAGAGGTCAACCCGGCGGCCAAAGACGCCATGGCCCAGATCCTGATCAATTCACGGATGTGTGCCGAGGGCCACCGCCCTATCTGCCAGGATACCGGCATTGTCACCGTGAAGTTGAAAGTGGGTATGAATGTGCGTTGGGAAGCGGACATGAGCGTTACCGACATGGTCAACGAAGGTGTGCGCCGCGCTTATCAAAATGCCAGCAACGTATTGCGCGCCTCTATTCTTGCCGACCCAGATGGCGCCCGTAAGAATACCGGCGATAACACTCCGGCAGTGATTCATTATGAAATCGTTCCTGGTGAAACTGTGGAAGTGTATGTGGCAGCCAAAGGTGGTGGCAGTGAAGCCAAAACCAAATTTGCCATGCTCAACCCCTCTGATTCTGTAGTGGATTGGGTTCTGAAGATGGTGCCTCAGATGGGGGCGGGCTGGTGTCCGCCGGGCATGCTGGGTATTGGCATTGGCGGTACTGCTGAGAAAGCTATGTTGCTGGCCAAAGAATCCCTGCTCGACCCTATCGATATCCAGGAGTTGCAGGAGCGCGGTGCCTCCAACCGTGCCGAAGAGTTGCGCCTGGAACTATACGATTCCGTCAACAAGCTGGGTATTGGTGCCCAGGGCCTGGGTGGCTTGACCACTGTCTTGGACGTGAAAGTGAAGGATTATCCCACTCACGCAGCAAATAAGGCCGTAGCAATTATTCCCAACTGCGCCGCCACTCGTCATACCCACTTCACTCTTGATGGCTCTGGCCCCGCGCGCCAGACTCCGCCGAAGCTGGAAGACTGGCCGGAAATTACTCGAGAAGCTGGCAGCAATACTCGCCGTGTCAACCTGGATGCCGTTACTGCAGAGGATGTACAGAGCTGGCAGCCTGGTGAAACCTTGCTGCTGAATGGCAAGATGCTTACTGGTCGCGACGCCGCTCACAAGAAAATGGTGGATATCCTAGCGAAAGGGGAGAAGCTGCCAGTGGACCTGACTGGCCGCTTTATCTATTACGTAGGGCCAGTAGATCCTGTGCGCGATGAAGTAGTTGGCCCCGCAGGCCCAACTACCGCCACCCGTATGGATAAATTTACGCGCACCATGCTCGAAGAGACCGGCCTGCAAGGGATGATCGGTAAGGCAGAGCGTGGCCCAATGGCAATTGAAGCGATTCGTGACAATAAAGCGGTGTACCTAATGGCTGTGGGTGGCGCTGCGTACTTGGTGGCTCAGGCGATTAAAGCCTCCAAGGTAATTGCCTTTCCGGAGCTGGGTATGGAAGCCATCTACGAGTTTGAGGTGGAGGACATGCCAGTAACCGTAGCAGTCGATAGCCAAGGTGAGTCTGTGCATACCACGGGACCATTGATCTGGAAAGCGAAAATTGAGGAGGGTATCGCCTAAGGGCTGCCCCAATTTAAATAAGCCGGGTCCGCGAGGTTCCCGGCTTTTTTGTCTTCAAGCTTTTCGGGGTGAAGTTTGGCGGGACTAGGTTGTCTTCTCAGCTAGTCACGGTAAAACAGGCATAGTAAAAGCCTAACCTGATGCCTCAATTAGATTCATTCTGGTACAGCCCACTCCAAAAGCCTCTACATCCCCAGCTCTGGGTAAAGCTGCAAAATGGTTTCTCTTAACCAGCGATGGGCGGGGTTGTTGGTTTGTGACTTATGCCAAATCAGCTGCAGGCTGACCTTGGGGAAATCCATAGGCAGCTCAATTGTACGAACAGGTAGTGCTCGGTAATGAGAGGACTTCATCATCCTTGCGGGTACAACGGCAATTAAATCGGTGGTGGCGACTATATGAGGAAAGGAGGAAAGGTGAGGGACACGCAGGCAAATATTGCGCTGCAATTTATTCGGTCTGGCCAGCCTCTCCATCGGTGAGCCTACGGGGTTTCCTCTCAGCAATGATATTTGTGGTATTGATTGAAAATCCGCCTCAGAGATGGATTTTCCTACCTTCTCATTATGCTCCCCTGCGATCACCACCAATTCTTCTTCGGCAATAATCAGGCTGCTGTAATTGGGAGATTCTAATGGTAAATAATCGATAATTAAGTCGACTTCACCATTGCTTACCATTCTGGAAGTCATCTCTGATTCGTCAGGTAATATTGTGAGCTTTATCCCTGGTGCATACTCTCGTAGCCAGGCGCTGAGTCCTGGAATCATAAGGGTTTCCACCACATCTGGTAGAACAATCGAAAAATCCCGTTCTGCCTCGCGATGTTCAAAGTCGAGCTGCCGGAAGCTTGATCTCACTGCCCCAAGAGCCGTGTGAATGGAAGGGTGTAGTGCCAGCGCACGCTCGGTAGGGCGTAGGCCTTTTGCGGTGCGGATAAAAAGTGCATCGTTATAGGTGGATCTCAAACGCTTTAAGGCAGCACTTACTGCAGGTTGGCTCATGTGTAGCTTTACTGCAGCCCTAGTCAGGTTGCGTTCGACCATCAGGGCATCAAATACAGGCAGTAAATTCAAGTCCATTGATCTGAGATGATTCGACATTATCAATCTCACAAATAATGCTGTTAATTATTATTTATTAGAATTCCATCATCCGCCTGATTATATTTCTGGTCAATCAAATTCTTAAATTTTCTAGTGCAAATGATGAGGGGCACTCTGTACATCGCTATTAGATGGAAGTAATCAAACTGCCGGGTTTTGATTGTTTATATAGTTTTACGGAATTCCAACGCTAATAAAAAGGAGCATATATGTCGACCAATCACGATGCGGCCCCTTTCAGGGCTGGATACAGGGCGCGAGTGAAAGGCCGTTACCATGGGTGGCTTCATCTGATGGGTATTCTAGCTATCGGTGCCGGGGTTTGTATCTACTGCATATTTCAATTGGATTTGTTAAAAACCTGGGAGTTGTTAGTGATCCCCGCAGGGACTGTTATATATAATTTTTCTGAATACGCTAGTCACCGTTGGGCTGGTCATAAAAAGATTCGGATTGCAGGGCTGTTTTATCGCAGACATACCGGGGATCATCACAGTTTTTTCTCTCCCCCCCTATTTTCTATTGACTCTACTAGAGACTGGAGAATAGTACTTTTCCCCACTTATTTAACTGCGACTCTTGCTTTAGTGATTGCGCCAATTTTAGGATACTTTTTCTCCATACTTTTTTCGATGAATGCTGGTTACCTCTTGATTGTGACTATGGTGGGAAATCATTTGGGTTATGAATTGTTGCACTTGGGATACCACCAGCCTCTAAATCATTGGTTCCATCGAGTCCCTGTTTTGCGTGAGTTGGCTCAATTGCATCGCATACATCATCAACGTAAGTGGATGAATAAATGTAATTTTAATTTGACTATCCCTCTGTTTGATCTTTTGCTGGGCACTTTTCACTGGAAATCTTTTGGATCTTGTCAGAAGAGTGAGAGTTAGAGCTCTACAGAGTGTTTGGTTCAAATAGAACCCGTCTTCTCCAGTTGGGTCAACATTAGTTCTCGAATAATCGGCACTGGCGCACTGCCAAAACTTAGAAAGCTTTCATGGAATTCCTTTAAGTTGAATTTATCTCCGAGCTTATTCTTTACTTCTTCGCGCAAGGCAAGGATATCTGTAAATCCGGCAAAATAGCTGGTGAGTTGAACCTGGCTGAGAGTTGCTCTACGCCACTTCCCCTCCGCCTCAGCCCGTTGTTGAAAAGCCCCATCAACCATTAAATTCATTGCTTCGGCTTCTGTCATGCCCTTGACTTGTACACCGTAATCCAAAATGGTGTTGGTAATCACGCGTAAATTCCACTTGTAGTACATCAGCCAGAGTTCCGGCGAAAAATCACCGTATCCAGCCTCCAGCATCATACGTTCGGCATAGACCGCCCAGCCTTCAATCATGGCGCTGTTACCGAAGATGGTTTTAATAATACTCGGAGACTGGTTGGCATAAACCAACTGGGTATAGTGACCGGGGATGGCTTCGTGAATGTTCAGTATTTGCAAAGTGTAATGGTTATATTCCCGCAGCAGGCTATTCGCTTGCTCATCACTGTAATTCTCTATGGGCAACACATTGTAATAGGTATTGGCATCCTTATCGTAGGGACCAGGCGCATTGATAGAGGCAACAGCAAAGCCACGAAGATAGGGGGGGGTAGTGCGTACTATTAGTGGCTTTTCTTTGTCCAGGTCGAGTAGATTGTGCTGTGTGACAAAGTTTGCCAGCTGTGGTATTTGCTTTTCTATCACCTCTTTGAATGTATCTTTACTGGCATGATTAAGGGATAGTTTTTCGAGTAGGCGCCGGACCTTTTCCATTTGATTTGATGGTGCCTGGGTATCGGGAAAATGTTTCGGCCAAAGTTGCTCGGTGAGCGCTGCCATTTTACTGTGGACCTGTTTTTTTTCTTCCAAAGCACGCAGGTAGAGGGCGCTGGCACTGGTATCAATCTGAATATCAAAGCGGAATTTTTCTTCATATAGCTTTTCTCCAATACGGAAATCACGAAACCTTGCAGATTTTTCCAGGCTGGTTTGTAAATTTTTTAAAAAGTTTACATAGTCTTTTATCGCTTCACGGGAGGCGTGCAGACGTTGCCTGAATACTTCTTTTTCATCATCAAACATCTGGCTGCTTTCTACCAGGTTTTCTACCCTAGTCCCAAAAACTTCCAGGGCACCTTCGTTCTGTTGAATAGCCAACATTAATTGTGGCGCGGCGGGCCTACGGATAGCCTGCTTTGCGGCTTGGTAGTAATCGGGAACCAAGCGCATACGCGTATTGAAGGTGCGCAGTCGGTTTTTGAGGGGGGCGTACTCGGTATTTAAAATCAGGGCAAAAGGATGGGATACGTTATATATGGAGGGGTCCCACTGGTAGGATTTGAAGGTGGTATATTCCCACTGCAGGCGCTGTAGGAAATTCATAATAAGCGCCATATCGGTGAGGGAAGAAATACTGAGTAATTCACTATCCAGAGCGGCGAACTTGCGTTCATAAGTTTGAGCGAAGTCCAGTAGATAGGCGCGGAAGGCCTTGTCAGGCACTTGTAAATGTATGGCAGCCTCATAATAGCCTTCGCGGACTGCCCAGGAAGGAAACAGTTTCCACAGACCGTTAACGAACTGTTGGCTCAGCTGCTGAAAGGCCAGTTCCATCTCGGCACGCATTTCAATCATCGTTTCAACTTGAGGGGGCACTATGCGCTTCCTATCGGTACCTTGGGGGCCACAGGCACAAACAAGAGTGAGCGACGTCAAAATCAACAGTTTAAGAGGGGCTTTCATGGCGATCCTTGCCAAAAGGGGTTTATAAACGCTTGTGTATCTGCTTAAAAATTATCATATCGGCCGGAGACCCTTGATCAGCCTGACAATGGTTGTTTACACCGTGAATTGATATCCAAGCATTTAGCACACTGTCCCATATTGGCGAGTGAAAACCGTAGATAATGCGTTTTTAACGTCTGCGCTTGTGTCGTGGAAGAGCCCCGGTTAGAGTGAGCCCGACGTGAAATAACCGATAATAAACAAGGTTTTGAGGATTTATTCATGACTGAGCTAGCCCAACAACAGTGTGAAGCCTGCCGCGCCGATGCCCCTCTCGTCAGCGATGACGAGCTGCCAGGATTGCTGCGCCAAATTCCCGATTGGACGCCAATGACCCGCGACGGCATTATGCAGCTGGAGCGCGTGTTCAAGTTTCGGAATTTCAAGCAGGCCTTGGCGTTTACTAACCGTGTAGGTGCCATCGCAGAAGAAGTGGGCCACCACCCGGCACTGCTTACCGAGTGGGGTAAGGTAACCGTGACCTGGTGGAGCCATGAGGCCAAGGGGTTGCACAAGAATGATTTTATTATGGCTGCGCGCACCGACCAGCAAGTAGATGCAGACTAAGCATCTCCCAAGGGCGCATCTAGCGCCCAATTTTCTGCCATCCCGCGTCATTTCTAAACTGAGGTTGCCCTAGAAGGAACCCTTCGGCTCTATTCACTCCGCTAAATACCTCCTGGTTCCGGAGTCGTTCGGTAGCCCTGTATATCAATAGTTGAAAGTGTGTGCCCTGGATAGAAGGAGAGAGATTTTGTCTGAGTATACTTCTACAGTGGTCTGGCAACGTGACGACCAGATTTTTACCGACAATCAATACAGCCGCGCTCATACTTGGCAGTTTGATGGCGGTTTGTCAGTTCCAGCCTCTTCATCTCCCCATATTGTCCCAATCCCCTACTCACACCCGGAAAATGTCGACCCAGAAGAAGCTTTCGTGGCGTCGCTATCTAGTTGTCATATGTTGTTTTTCCTTGCAATTGCCGCAAAAAGGGGTTTCGTCATTGATGAGTATCGCGATGAAGCGATAGGCGTGATGGATACAATAGAGGGGGGTAAGTTGGCCATGACTAAGGTCACCCTGAGACCTTTGATCCGCTTTTCTGGTGAAAAGAAACCTAGTCGCGAGCAATTGGAAAAAATCCACCATCTTTCCCACAAGCAGTGCTTTATTGCTAACTCCGTAAAAACGGAAGTGGTTACTGAGATTCGGGAGGTATAACTACTCATTGAAGTGAGTAGGTTTCATAAATACTAATGTAGACGGCAGTATGTTTAAAGTTATTGAAACTGTGGCTTCAGTTGAGGATTTTCTTTGCCTCAGGCAGATTAGTGGGCTATCCCCAAGAAGTCGGGAGGCCGCAGAGAAGGGGTTGCCAAATAGTCTCTATGGCATTCACATTCAAACTCGTTCAACCACCATTGCCATGGGGCGGGTGGTTGGTGATGGAGCCTTAAATTTTGAGATTGTGGATGTCGCTGTCGCCCCAACTTATCAAGGTCAAGGGTTGGGAAGGGTTGTGATGGAACACATTATGTCTTATTTGGATCGTGAGGCGCTTCCTACTGCTTATATTACCCTTATGGCGGATGTACCGGAGCTGTACGAGAAGTTTGGCTTTAAGTTAAGCAGCCCTGAAAGTGAAGGGATGTACATGTTGAAGTAGATTTATTTCAAAGTATGTAAATCATTGGCTGTAATTAAGGCCATATTGGGTATCGGGCAGAGTGTTTTATATTCAGCGATGTTTTTAGAGTAACTTGTACACCTTGTGTTTCTTTCTGTTCATTTTTTTAGTGGCTTAAATACATCCGTGATATCTCCAACCAATTTGGGGTCCTTTGGGTCGGCAATCCGCTTTCCTGTGCCCTTTGAAAAATCGATTCCATGTAAATCTACCCAAACAATATTTGGATTTTTGACCCAGTTGAAATAGTAAATTCGGCGGTTTAAATCAATCACCGAAAGCCACCAAGTGGGATAAGTAGCTGGTTCTTTAGTTCCTTCTTCCTGACTGGGACGGCTATAAGGTGCGCCAAAAGGAACGGCCACAGTGCGGATAACACTTAGGAGGTAAGAGACTGCCTGAATATCATTCGTAGGTTTTGGTAGATTGTGTTGATAGTAAGATAATCTAACAAAACGGTCAGCGCCATCAATCCCTCCAGGAACAGATTTAAGCCCTCCAAAGCCTTGGTAAAAAGGCAGGTTTTGAAGCTGCCATCCATAAGGTGGGTCATTTGTCATGACCGAAAATTTCTTACCGTGATGTACAACTAGTTTACCATCGATTATTTCGAAGATAGCTGAATCACCACTTGGGTCCTCTTTTGCCATATGTGCACCAAGTACTTCGCCACCAACTTTCACTGGCGATATGTGTATATTTTTCATCCCAATGACAGCATCTGCGACTGTAGCATGGTTATCGAGAATAAAACGCAGCCAGCGCATATAGGATACTCCTGGCGTATTATTTGGTTTGGCGTAGCGGGTTGCTCCAAGATATAGAATATGTGCCGTTAGACCTTTCTCGTTAATTCCGTCGGTAGCACCGTCATTATCTGAGAAGCCATATTGGTGGGCATAAGGAATAATACTTTGTACAACACTTCCATATTTTGAAGTCCATTTGGCGGGGTTATGGCCATCTTCACCAACCATCTTCATACCTCGAGGATTTATATAAAGAATATCCTTAAAAGAATGTCCCCAATCCATTGATCTGGCGGAAAAAACACCTTGCTCAGTATTCCAGGTAACCCGGGAGCATGCATAGAGTATCGATGGTCAGGAAAATAGGAGCAACGTTATAATCAACGGCACTTTATTTGTAGCTGTTTTGATCACTTCTTAACTCGTATATTTAGGGTGGTAAAAAGCATGCAGTTTAGTTGTATTTTCTAAGAATGTCTGTCTATCTTAGCTTCAAAAGAGCCAATATTTAATACATTATAAGCTTGTAGATTCCAAATTTTTAAGGGGTTCTCTTGGGTTTCGTGAGGTCGGTTTTATCTATCTCTGCCGAAAGATAAAAGTTTCTGAGCAATGTGCTAGGAATTTATGTAGGTACGTGAGACCTTATGGTTTTGAGCAATTTGTTGTAGGGTTGGAAGGTTGATATTACGTCGTCTTTAGGTGTAGTCATCATTTCCTTCTTGGGAGTTTTATTCTAAGTTGTTTATTTGTTAATTGTGTAAAGTAGATTGCAAGAATTTCAATAGGTGCTGCGGTAAGTTCTCTAGATGCTTATTTTTTGATTTGTCTAATTTTTATTCTTTCTAATAGTTTATTAATGGAGATGAAAGACTGCGTGTGGGTAGGATGGCCACTGAGTTGTAAATCCATAAAAAATTAATGTTACAGTCCCAGTTCTTTGACCGGAATATTTTTATCCTTTATTTTCTCTTTATGTATTCTTGATTGTATTTTGGTCTGTATATTTTGTTGTTCAGTGCGATATATAATGATAGTTTGTCGTGAAAAATTAATGTTGTCTCTATGTCGGGATTTGATTATGCGTTATGAAATATGGGCTTGATGGTGAGCGATGCTGCAATATGTTTACACTCAGAGATAAGATAACTGTTTAGACTATGTGAGAGATGAATGTATTGTCTGATTTATGGTCTTTGCAGTGTTACTCGTTAAGTTAGTAGGGTGTATATAGGTCAAAACTAGCTATGCGATTCGATGTTGGTTGAAAAGCTATGAAGCGCTATTGGGTATGTCTATTTAGATAATGCATGTTAAGCGCTTTTAGTTGAGTGGGGGGCTTTTTATCCTGTTTTGTTGATTTGAATTTATCACCAGCTAATAGAAGGAAATTTTAATGATAAAAAAAATAATTAAGGCATCATCTCTTGGTATTATGTTGCTGTTCAGCTTGTCAATTCAGGCGGAGACGAGAAGTGCGCTTGTGGGGGGGCGGCTGATCGATGGTTTTGGTAATCGGCCAATCGCAAACAGTGTTATTTTAATTCGGGGCGACAAAATTGAGGAAGTTGGCACGGTTGAAACGCTTCCCGTCCCCGACGGGTATCAAATTATTTCTACTGAGGGGATGGATGTCTTACCTGGACTTTGGGAAAATCATGCTCACCTAATGCTCAGTGGACACTCGGACTATGTGCATTGGGACAAACACTACCTACATCGCCTGACCAATGAAATAATGCCTGCTAGTGCAATACAATTACTGCTAGCCGGGGTTACTAGTGTTCGTGATTTGGGTGCTCCGCTAGAAGCATCTTTAGAGATAAAGCGCAAAATCATTTCTGGTGAAATTGCCGGGCCAAGGCTATTTATTTCCGGACCATTTATCCAACATGAAGTTTATCCTGGCACTGAAGCTTTTCGTTGGTCAGTCTCTAGTGCCCCTGAAGCAAAAAAGAAAGTAAACTTACTGGCAACAGCTGGTGTCGATATAATTAAGCTGATTGACCATGACAAGATGACTATAGAAGTTGCTCAAACGGTCGTGGATGAGGCCCATAAGCATGGTTTAAAAGTTGTAGCTCATTCGCACCGCCCAGATGAGATCCGCAGAGGGCTGGCCATAGGTGTCGATAACTTTGAACATACAGGGCTGACAACAGCACCTGAGTACCCTGAAGATATCATCCAGTTATTAAAAGAGCGCACTGCTAAGGGTCGCGTTGCTGGAGGCCCGCTTTTCTGGACTCCAACCGTAGAAGGTCTCTGGAACTATAGTAACACTGTGGATAACCCGGAAAGGCTGGATGATACATGCTGGCACAAAGGACTAAAACCAGACACTATTGACGATATTAAACAGTCATTGAGAAACCCTGGGCAATTGCAGTACATGCAGTTAACTCCCTTACGTAAACCAACTTTGAAAAAGAAAATCTCCCAGCTTAAAGATGCTGGTGTGGTGTTTCTTGTGGGGACAGATAGTGGTATCCCAACTAAATTTCATTGCCAAAGCACTTGGAACGAATTGGCCGTTTTGGTTGAAGAGATGAATTTTTCCGCTATGGATGCAATTCGAGCAGCTACCTACTGGCCCGCAGTAATGATGGGGGTTTCGGACCAATCAGGGACTGTATCTAAAGGAAAATTTGCCGATATCATCGCAGTAAGAGGGGATGTGTTGAGGCATATTAACCTTCTATCCAATGTCTCATTGGTTATGAAAGGAGGAGTCCTCTATAAAAAGGGTGGGCAGGCAATAGAATCTTACCCAACCTCCCAAAGGTAAAACCGAAGGAATCTCCTCTTAAAATATCAGCAAACAGTCCCATATACTCCCGTATAGTGTAAGTTATAGGCCAGTTTGGTAGCTCTAATGATTTTTTATTTTGAGCTTTATGGGAGCTGTTTGCTTAGTGGGTAAAATTCATGTTCAGAAAATTTAGTTTTTAATCATCTAAAAAGAATTTGTTTTCCGGATTGTAATAGCAAAAGTCGTGATCTAGGTTCTTGCGAAAGCAGTAGGGGTCTTTTGCTTCCATTTCGTCCCATAACCCTAGGTTGGAGTAGTATGCAAAGTCTTGCTCAATCTTGAATTTATCTCCGCAATAGTAGGCGTAATTCCAAGCGGCTCCTCTTGCAACCATTTCTTGATTGATGTTGTACCCATTTGCAAACAGATAGCCAGTTTCTCTGCCGTATTGATCTCTTCCTGTCGATTGGAAATCCACAGTGCCAACTGACAATAAATGATTCAGGATTTGAGTAGCTTCTGGGCCATATATTTGCGTGCTGGGATAGGTTTCTGGTGCATCAATGCACTGAAGGCGTATCTCAACATATTCACCAGAGACGTATCCGTGAACTGTGTCACCGTCTATTATCCTGTAGTTAGTCAGTGGAGCCGCTTGTAATGAAGTGGAGAGTGTACACAGCAAAACTAATCTTTTCATTGGGGTTATCTGCGTCGTTGTTTTATGTGCGCAGGATAGGGAGTATTTATTACGTGTTTATTTATAGATTGTGATAGTAATAAATAGTTTTTGTTAAAGGGTGAGAGTGTTTTGAGAGGTGAGCATGAGGATGTTTCTTAATTCTAAGCGGTAGGTATCTAAGATCTGTCTGGAAATTTTTATTTTGAAACGTAATCGATAGGGCCCTCGAAATATGATGACCCTAGCGTAAATTAAAATTATGTCAGGATAGAGTGTTCAAGTGGATTCAGCAGTGTAATATTAATTTTTTTTGTTCTCTTAGCTCATGCTTCTCTATGTGCAGCCCAGAGTAAGAATTCCCGGTTGCCATCGCCACCTTTAATTGGGCTGTCAATATATTCTTTAATCTCAAGTCCTAGTTCATCACATAAATATGCAATTTTCTGGCGTACTTGTGGGTAGAGGTTTGCATCACGCACCACCCCCCCTTTACCAATGCCCTCAGGTCCCACCTCGAATTGTGGCTTTACCAGGGTCAACAGCTGGCCTTCGGGTTTTAGTAAAGAAGGCAGCTGCGGCAGTATCAACGTTTGGGAAATAAAGGATACATCCATCACGATGGCATCAAAGCCAGTATCTGCGTAAGGAGAAAGTTGTGATGCCTCTAAATAACGGGCATTAATTCCTTCGAAGAGGTGCATACGTGGATCATCTATTAATTTTTGTGCTAGCTGATCTCGTCCTACATCTACCCCTACTACGGAAGTGGCGCCTCTCTGTAACAGGCAGTCACTAAAGCCTCCAGTAGAGCAGCCTACATCCAGGGCGTGCCAGCCCATAGGATTTAATCCTGTGTGATCGAGTATCGCGGCAAGTTTTAGGCCGGCGCGGGAAACATATTGATCTTCGGGTAGTGCAGTGACTTCTAAGGCGCAGTTCTCACTGACGGATTGCCCAGCTTTGCGCGCCAGCTCCATGGGGCCGCCCTCGGATAGCGTGACCCTGCCGGCTTCAACCAGTTTTTTGGCGTGGGTGCGGGAATTGGCGAGTTTTCTCTGTACTAGCAGTTGGTCCAAGCGGGTCATGTTTTGCTACTGGGTCCTGTCAAATGGTTAAGAATAGTGTGGTCATGCTAACCTCTGGCTCCCATAGGTAGAAGTGCGGCTCCGTTTCTAGTCGGGCTACTCTTTACTAAAGAGGGGGTTGTCGATGGCAAAAAGCGTTCTGAATAAGTTCAAGATCCGCAAAGGAAAGGTTTTTGAGGCGCCTTTAGAACAGGCTTTTGGGCGCCTGGTGACACCTTTTGAAGAGTTTATCCACCGGCAGAGCAGCAGTGGTATTTTACTGATGCTTTCTGCGCTGGCGGCGCTCATTATCGCAAACTCCCCCCTGGAAGATGTCTACATAACCCTTTTGCATATGCCCATCAGTTTCACTGTGGGAAATTGGGAGTTTTCTTTATCGCTACACCACTGGATTAATGAAGGTCTAATGACGATCTTCTTTTTTTTAGTGGGCTTGGAGCTCAAGCGGGAATTTATGGTAGGGGAGCTGTCCGATTTACGCCATGCGGTACTACCTGTGATGGCGGCAATCGGTGGCATGGTGGTGCCGGCATTGATTTATGCGGCGTTCAATGCTGGCGGTGAGGCGGAGCGCGGTTGGGGAATCCCCATGGCCACGGACATCGCTTTTGCCGTGGGCTGTATTGCCTTATTGGGTAATCGTGTGCCTCGCGCGGTTGTGACTTTCTTAGTGGCCCTGGCTATTGTTGATGACTTGGGCGCCATTCTGGTGATCGCTATCTGGTATACAGAGCAGGTAAATATGACCGCGCTGATCGCTGCGGGTTGCCTGGTTGTGATTATGTGGTTGCTGAAGGCGGCTGGCGTGCGTAACTCCCCCCCCTATGTATTTGTGGGCATTCTGCTGTGGTATGAATTTTATCTGGCCGGAGTTCACGCCACCATTGCGGGGGTCATAACTGCAATGGCGCTGCCGGCGAAGCCCAAGTACGATCCAGTGGCGTTTAGTTCCTTTGTTAAAGATATTATCCGCAGCTTCGATCGCTGTTTCCGTCCCGGTGATAAAATCATTGCCAATGATGCCTTACGCGCACGGGTTATGGCCCTAGGCAGTGGCGTTAACCTGGCGCAGTCTCCTCTGCAGCGTATGGAAACCCGCCTGCACACTCCGGTTGGCTTTCTGGTGATTCCCATCTTTGCGCTCGCTAATGCAGGCATTCCCTTCGATAGCTTTACTAGCTCAAGTGCAGTTTTCAACCCGGTAACCCTGGGGGTAATCGCTGGGTTGGTATTCGGAAAGCTGATTGGGATTGTGGGGGCTACTTGGATCGGTTGGAAATTAGGCTTGGGCAGCTTACCTAAGTTGGCTAATTTTCAGCATATCATTGGCGTGGCATTACTCGGCGGTATCGGCTTTACTATGTCGATCTTTATTGCCGAACTGGCGTTCAGTTACCAGAATAACCTGTTGAATCAGGCCAAGGCAGGTATCTTACTGGCTTCTGTAATTGCCGGTATCGCCGGTTTCCTGGTACTGCGCACTGCGCCAGTTACTGAAGAGTTTGATGTACAGACCGATGGCCGGGAACCTGAGCCTGCGGGGGGCAGTGAAGCTCAGCAAGAAGGCTTAGAGAAGCAAGATAGTTCCGCTCAGGAAAATCCCGGTCGTCAACGTTGAGGGGCTTCCCGGCCTGGTCCTGCCATAGCAGGCCGTTTTGGGGTTTTCCCGGCTGAGTAAACTTCCAGATGTGAAATAAATTTCAAGAGAAATAATAATGAAACAAGTAGTAAAGGCGGTGTGTCTGTTGCCAATTCTGGCTGCACCTCTATTTCTTGCCGCCTGCGAGGGTAAAGCGCGATCAGAGGATAAGTTACGAGAAGCAGTAGAGGTTAAAGGGCAAAAAACTGCAATAGAAGGGAAAGGGGATATGTCCATGGATACAGTGGCCAGGGACTATGTTGCCCTGGTGTTGGAATTGGGTAATCACGACAAGAGTTATGTCGATGCCTATTATGGCCCGGCGCAGTGGCGAGAGCAGGCGGAGCAGAGCCAGGCCAGCCCGGCGGATATTGCCAAACGCGGTAACGCCCTCATCGCTCAGCTACCCGGGGACGGCGTGGTGGATGGTTCCCTTGACGGCCTGCGTCTACACTACCTGCGAACTCAACTGGCTGCGCTGGTGGCTCACGCCCGCAGCCTTGCTGGCGAAAGCGAGCGCAACTTTGCCAAAGAAGCGCGCGAGCTTTATGACACCGAGCCCCCCAGGCAAAATTTCACTAATTTCGATCCACTCTTGCAGGAGTTGGATGAGCTGTTGCCCGGCAATGAGCCCCTAAGTGCGCGAGTGCAGGCGTTTCGGCAGCAGTATGAAATCCCAGTGGACAAGCTCCAAGAGGTTTTTGATGCAGCCATTGCGGAGTGTCGCAAGCGCACCAAGCAGTATATTCCGCTGCCACAGGATGAAAATTTTGCCCTTGAATATGTCAGTGACAAACCCTGGAGCGGTTACAACTGGTATCAGGGAGGGGCGCATAGCCTGATACAGGTGAACAGTGGCTTGCCGATTACCATTGATCGCGCGATCGACCTTGGCTGCCATGAAGGCTACCCGGGCCATCATACCTATAACGCGTTGTTGGAACAGACGTTGGTGGAAGACCGTGGCTGGGTGGAATACAGCGTGTACCCGCTGTTCAGTCCCCAATCTCTGATTGCCGAGGGCAGTGCCAATTACGGTATCGACCTGGCCTTTCCTGGGGAGGAAAAAAACCGCTTCGAGATGGAGGTACTTTATCCCCTCGCCGGGTTGGATCCACAAAGTGCACAAAAGTATGAGCGGGTGATGGGACTGGTGGATAAGCTCAGTTTTGCCGGCAATGAAATTGCTCGGCAGTATATCGATGGTGAAATTGCCCCAGAGCAAGTTGCGGTACTGTTTGAGAAATACACTCTGATGAGCCCGGCCAAGGCAAAGCAGCGCAAGGATTTTGTCGATGCCTACGGTGCCTATGTCATTAATTACAACTGGGGCAAAAAACTGGTAGCTGATTATGTGGAGCGAGATACAAACAGTGCACAAGAGCGCTGGCAGCGTTTCGCCAAGCTGTTGTCGTCGCCACGCTTACCCTCTTCGCTAGACTGGTAGGCGCTAACAATGCACAAGGCGGAACTGCGGAGTTATTTACTTGCGCGACCAGAGGCGATTGAGGACTTCCCCTTTGGTCCCGATGTTGCGGTGTACAAGATTAAGGGGCGTATGTTCGCTACTCTCAGCCGCTATCGCGCGGTAGATGCGACCAATTTAAAGTGTGATCCCGACGAGGCTCAGGCCCTGCGGGATATCTTCCCTGGCGTGCTGCCGGGTTACCATATGAACAAGAAGCACTGGAATACTGTATTGCTCGATGGCACAGTGCCGGATTATGAAATTGAGCGGATGGCGGATCGCTCCTATGGCCTGGTGGTTAAGGGGCTGCGTAAAATTGAGCGGCAATCCCTTGAGCTGGCTTATGGCACGGATACCCTCTACCGCTAGAACCTCAGCAGATTAGCAAGACATTACTCAGGAGAGTTTGTGAACGATTTTATTGTCGATGTAACGGCAGAAAACGCCCAGCAGGTACTCATTGAAGAATCCATGAATCGCCCGGTTCTGGTGGATTTCTGGGCCGATTGGTGCGAGCCGTGCAAACAGCTGATGCCGGTTTTGGAAAAGCTCGCGAATGAATATGCGGGCCAGTTCCTCCTGGCAAAAGTGAATGCCGACACCGAGCAGATGATCGCCGGCCAGCTGGGGGTACGCAGCTTACCTACAGTTATGCTGCTCAAAGAGGGGCAGCCGGTAGATGGCTTTGCCGGGGTGCAGCCGGAAAGCCAGATTCGTGAAATGCTCGATAAATATCTGCCCAAACCCTGGGACATCAAATTGCAGCAGGCCCTGGCGCTGATCGGTGAGGGCAAGGTGGATGAAGCCCTGCCGTTGCTGCGCCAGGCTTACGCTGAATCCTCCGAGCGGGTGGATATCGCCAAACACTTGGCGGCGTTGCTGCTCGATCAAAACCGCGCTGCGGAAGCAGAAACCGTGCTCAGCAAAATTCTGCTGGCGGATCAGGATGCAGAATACCAGCGCCTGATGGCCCAGCTGGAGCTAAAACAACAGGCGGCGGATACCCCCGAGATTCAGGCGCTGCAGAAGGCCCTGGAGCAGAACCCACAGGATTATGATTCTGCCTATAAGCTGGCGGTACAGTACAGTCAGGCCAATCGTCACGAGGAAGCCCTGGAGCTGTTGTTGGATATCCTGCGCAAGGATATGAATTTTGCCGATGGCGCGGCCAAGCAGGCATTTCTCGATATGGTGAAAAGCCTGGGTGCCGGCGACCCCATCGCCACCCAATATCAGCGCAAGCTGATGACGTTGATGTTCTAGACGTTTCAATCGTATTGCACTGTAAAGGGGCCTTGAAGGCCCCTTTACTTTATACACCGTTGAATAGTGAATCAGCAGAATGCATAAGCTCTGTATCTATATACCCTCAAGTCATCTGGAAGTTGTCAAACAAGCTCTGTTTAACGCCGGAGCTGGCAGAATCGGCGACTACGACAGTTGTTGCTGGCAGGTATTGGGTGTCGGTCAGTTCCGGCCACTAGCGGGCAGTCAGCCGTTTATTGGTGAGTCCGGGCAGATAGAGCAGGTAGAGGAATATCGGGTTGAGATGGCGTGTGCCGATGAGTCTGTGGATGCAGCACTTGAAGCCCTCTACCAGGCACATCCTTACGAGGAGCCGGCCTTTGACCTTTGGCGCCTGGATGAGCGTTGTGGCGGCAAAATTCGCTAGTGACAGGATATAAACAGTATCCTGCCATTCGCGAGAGAGGGCTTTAAAGGTTATCCAGTGCCTGCTGGCGCTGCTGACTGTTTTCTTTTAGCGCTTGAACCTCTTTCAAAATCTGTGAAATCCGGCTATCGCCCTCACGGTTCTCCTGCAATAGCTGTGCCTGGGGGCCTTGTGGCTGAGCATCGTTGCTGGGTGTGGCGGGCAGGGTATTGATGGGTTTTATCCGATGTATACGTACATGAGTATCCAGGCCCTCGGGTATCGAATCAGAGAAGTGCCAATTGCCCTCACTGTCCCGCCAGCTAAATACCTCCCTGGTCTGTTTATGTTGCTCTTCTGGCAAAAGACCACTGGATTCCACCAGGGTTTCCAGTTGCTCGGCAGATTTCTGAGTACTGTCGCTCACCGCTTGAATGGCGCGTTGGCCTTGCTGGCGAACTGTGTCCAGAGTCTTCTGATCGGGAAGCCAGTCTTGGGGAGACATAATCGGTTTGCCATCGGGGCCGGGAATCAACATGGGTAAGCCCACGCCTACTAATAACAGTACCGCAAGCATATAGGCGTATTTCATTGGAACATCCTTTTTAAATGTACCCAGGTGGGTGAGTGCTTCTCCCACCCAGAGTCCTCTTCCAGTGCACTATCTTCAGCTTGGCTCGCGCTGCAGCTACCACTATAGCTTCCGCGAAATAACGCCCCGGTGCAGCTGGTATTGCCCCTGCTCCGTGTCGGTGAAATAGTGCTTGAGAGTTTTATGCATGATCGGGAAGGCAATTTCAGCCCAGGGGATTTCTTCCTGGCGAAATAGTGACACTTCTAGTGACTCCGGCCCGGGGCCAAAATTCGTATCGGTGAGCTCTCCGCGATACATCAGGTAAACCTGATTGATATGCGGAATGTCATAAATTGAATAAAGCTCGTCCACACGAATGCTGGCACGTGCTTCTTCCCAGGACTCGCGCAAAGCACCTTCTTCACTGGTTTCACCGTTTTCCATAAAGCCGGCGGGCAGGGTCCAGAGTCCCAGGCGTGGCTCAATGGCGCGTTTACACAGTAAGACCCGGTCTTCCAGGTAGGGTAAAACACCGACAATCACACGCGGGTTGATGTAGTGGATGGTGCCGCAATTGCCACAGAGGTGACGAGGGCGGTCATCGCCTTGGGGGATGGAAAATGTGACGGCATTACTGCCGCATTGGCTACAAAATTTCATGGCGTCAGTATACCCATGCAAGATTCCAGCGCCAGCTTCCAGCTTTTTGACGCCTATAGTTGTTAAAGGTGTTGAAGTTCATAGGGCGGTGCCAGCTTTACTATGGCGCGTATTTTATTTTTTTGGCTTGTGCTGATCGCCTTGGCGGCCTGTGGCGGCAAAGACGATAAGCAAAAGGCACCGCCACCGCCTCCTGTAGAGGTGCTGGTGGTGCGAGAACAGCCAGTGATTCCGCGCTTTGAATTTGTCGGCCGGGTGGAGGCCACCGATGAGTATAAGGTGCGCCCCCGCGTGCAAGGTTATATCCAGAGTCGCGATTTTAGAGAGGGGGAAACGGTTAAGAAAGGGCGCCTGCTATTTGAAATAGATCCGCGCCCATTTATCGCTGAATTGGATAACCAAAGCGCCAATTTGGAGCGCGCCGAGGCAACTCTGCGGATCGCTGAGCGCAATTATCGACGTGGTCGAAAGTTGGTCGCTACAGGTGCTATCAGCCAGGTGCAGATGGATGAATTACTGGGCACTTTTGAAGAGGCCAAGTCACAGGTCGATGCAGATCGGGCCAAAGTGGAAAGTGCTCGCCTAGACCTCTCCTACACAAAGATTTACGCGCCACTTACCGGCCGCATTGGTCGTACCCAGTTCACTGAGGGTTCCCTGGTGGGACCTGATTCGGACCCGCTCACTACCATCGTCAAGATGGACCCAATCTATGTGTTGTTTGAGGTTCCTGAAAACCAACTCTATGCCGTACAGGTGGATGCCGAGCGTCGCCGCCGGGAGGGGTTGCCGCCAACGAGGCTGGATGTGCGTATAGAGCTACCGGATGGCAATTTTTACCCCTATCAGGGCAGGATTGTATTTATCGATAACCAGATAGACCCCAACACCGGCTCCGTAGCGGTACGCGCACTCTTTCCCAATCCGGGCAGCCTACTGGTGCAAGGACAATTTGCTCGGGTCTCAATCCGTTTGTATACAGGCAGTGAGGCACTTAAACCGCTGGTGCCGCAATCTGCAGTGCTGGAGGACATGCAGGGGCGTTACCTCTTTGTGCTGGGTAAGAAAAATATTGCTGAAAAACGCTATGTCACTTTGGGGCAGCGGGAGGGGGAGCTTTGGGCGGTCAACCATGGGTTGGTTGCTGGGGAGTCGGTCATCGTTAACGGTCTGCAGCGGGTTGTTGCCGGTAAGCCAGTGACCCCTCAAAACACGCCACGAAACCCCTACGACGCATCAGAAAAGCCGGCGGAGCCCGCAAGTGGTGGCGCTTCTCCCGTAGGTAAGCAAAGTACCAAACAGCCTATAGGCTTCGGGCAGGGGACACTGCTCCCCGATGACATGGAACTTCCTGAAGGTGTGGAGGAGGGCGAACGCCACCGATACGAGGGACAAGAGCATGATTATAAATAGCCCGCCTGAAATGGGGGGGGCTTAGCGAATTTATGATCAGTGCCTTTTGCATACGGCGGCCCCGTTTCGCCTTTGTCATCTCCATACTGATCTCTCTTGCGGGTATTCTCTCGTTGCCATTATTACCGGTGGCGCAATTTCCAGAAATTACTCCAGCCACAATAAACGTTGCAGCCAATTACGCCGGGGCCAGTGCTGAAGTTGTGCGCGATAGTGTTGCCGTGCCCATCGAATCCCAAGTGAATGGCGTGGAAGGCATGGATTATATGTCCTCCACCAGTGGTAACGATGGTTCTTACAGTCTCACGGTAACGTTTAAATCTGGTTATGACGATGATATCGCTCAGGTCAATGTACAGAACCGTGTGGAGCAGGCCACGCCGCAATTGCCAGAGGATGTAAAGCGCGATGGTGTGGTGGTTTCCAAGCAAAGCACCACTTTGCTATTGGTCGTGAACTTATTTTCTCCTGAGCAGAAATTCGATGAACTTTTCCTAGCCAATTACGCAGAAATTTATTTGAAGGATGAGCTGGCGCGCGTATTGGGGGTGAGCAGCGTAGTTATTTTTGGCTCGCGCAATTACGCCATGCGCCTGTGGCTGGACCCGAATAGGATGGCGTCCCTGGACGTTACCACCGAGGATGTTATCAGTGCGGTACGGGCACAAAATGTGCAGGTAGCGGCTGGACAGATTGGCTCGCCGCCCATTCGCAAGGACCAGCAATTTCAATACAACATCCTGGTGCAGGGACGCCTGGTGAATCCCAAGGAATTTGAGGAAATTACTATTCGCGCCAAACCCGATGGCGCCATGGTAAAAGTGAAAGATGTGGCGCGGGTGGAATTAGGCAGTGAGTCCTATTCCTCCTATGGGCAATTGGATAACCAGGCTTCGGCAGTGATCGGCGTTTATCAGTTGCCGGAAGCCAATGCCATTGAAGTGGCTGACGGCATCAAGGCCAAGGTCAAAGAGCTTTCCCAGCGTTTTCCAGATGGCCTAAAGGCAGAGATCCTCTACGACACCACTCTGTTTGTGCAGGCCTCTATCAAAGAGGTGGTGCAGACACTATTTATTGCCCTGATCTTGGTGATCGCGGTGGTCTTCCTGTTTTTACAGGATTGGCGCTCCACCCTGATCCCCGCTATTGCCATTCCTGTTTCACTGGTGGGCACTTTTGCATTGATGCTGGCGTTTGGTATGACTATTAATACCATCACCTTGTTTGCGCTGATTCTGGCGATTGGCATAGTGGTTGATGATGCGATTATTGTGGTGGAAAACACCCAGCGACTGATGAGTGACGGCCTAACGCCAAAGGAGGCTGCGTTGCAGTCTATGCGTGAGGTTACTGGGCCGGTCATTGCCACTACGCTGGTGTTGTTTGCGGTGTTTGTTCCGGTCATGTTGATGCCGGGTATCACCGGGAAAATGTATCAGCAATTTGCGGTTACTATTTCTATGTCGGTCGCGATTTCCTCCCTTAATGCGCTTACCCTGAGCCCGGCACTTTGCGCCAGTATTTTAAAAGTGGGTGAAGAGGGCGAAGTTGCCGGAGTGAAGGAGACCGGGGTATTTGGTTTTTTCAACCGAGGGCTGCATCGCTCCACCAATTTTTATGTGGGCATGGTAAAAGCCTGCGTAAAGATTCCGCTAATCGGAATTATCTCCGTTATCGGTATTTTCCTGCTGGCCTTTTGGTTATTTAGTAGTATCCCCACTGGCTTTATCCCGGACGAGGACCAGGGCACGTTTATGCTACACGTGCAATTGCCGGATGGTTCCTCCCTGGAGCGCACGGGCCCGGTGGTGAATCAGGTTACAGACATATTATTGGAAGAACCTGGTATGGCCCATGTGGTGGGTGTGCCCGGCTATAACCTGCTTACCAACAGTGTCTCATCTAATACTGCAATGATGTTTGCGGTGTTAAAACCCTGGGATGAGCGCACCAGTGAAGAGGATCACCAGTTCGCCATTATGCAGCGGGCACAGAAAAAACTGGCGCAGATACCCAACGCACAGATTATGCCTTTTGTCATACCACCCCTGCCGGGTATCGGTACCGTGGGAGGGTTTGAATTTGTGTTGGAGGATTTACAGGGGCGCAGTATTACAGAATTATCACAAGTAATGATTGATCTGCTGGGTGCTGCCAATCAGCGATCGGAAATTTCTCAGGCCTTCACCAGTTTCCAGGCGGCTACCCCCCAGTTGGAATTAAAGATTGATAAAGAAAAAGCGCACGTACTCGGTGTTCCGTTGCCAGAGGTTTATTCCACCCTGCAGACTTTTCTGGGCGGATATTACATAAACGATTTTAATTTATATGGCAAAGTATTCCGAGTGATCGCCCAGGCCGATGCGCAGTTTCGCGATGACGAACAAAATCTGGCGGGCTTCTATGTGCGCGCCAACAGTGGTGGTCTGGTGCCGATTACCTCGGTCTCCACTATTGAACCGGTTGTGGCACCACAAACCATCACCCGCTACAACCTTTATAACAGTGTGACGATTAATGGCGCTCCGGCGCCGGGTTACTCAAGTGGTCAGGCCATGGATGCCATGGAGGAGCTGGCCTCCAGGCTGCCGGAAGGCTACGGCTATGAATGGACCGGGATCAGTTTACAGGAGGTTACCTCAGGCAATCTGGCTCCCATCCTGTTCAGTTTGGCCATAATATTTGTGTACCTGTTTTTGGTGGCCCAGTATGAGAGCTGGAGTATCCCTATTGCGGTGCTCTTGTGCGTGCCTATTGCGATTTGCGGTGCCATGTTGGTGGTGTGGCTGGCCGGATCTATCAATAATCTCTATACCCAGATCGGTTTGGTATTGTTAATTGGTATGGCGGCGAAGAGCGCAATTTTGATTGTTGAGTTCGCCTGTGTGGAACGGGATAAAGGCAAGTCTATTGCCGAATCTGCGATTTCAGCCACCCGCCTGCGTTTCCGGGCAGTATTGATGACGGCTATGTCGTTTATTCTCGGAGTGATACCTTTGCTGGTAGCCACAGGCGCGGGTGCCGTAAGCCGTATTTCCCTGGGGCTGGTCGTGTTTGGCGGTATGCTCGCAGCCAGCCTGTTTGCCACTTTACTGGTGCCTGTGTACTACGCGTTGGTGCAGGCGCTTCGTGAGAAGCTCAAAGGGGGCTATACGCCCCAGTCCCAGCTGGATGCAGCTTCGGCTGAGCGGCAGTAACTGGCTGGGAGCCGCAAATGGAGATTGCGGTATACAGCTCGGTGTTATCACCGGGAATCGGTATGATGAACGTTAGGGAGCCTTTGTTGTATGAGGCGGGATAAGTGGATATGTTATCGATTATCGAAAAGAAAATTTCCCAGCAAATAGAAGAGCTGGAGGCTGGCGTACCAACAGGGCCAGAATTGTATGGCCATGCTGCAGTGTTGATTGCTCTTACCGAAGAGCCAGACCCCCATGTAGTGCTGACTAAGCGCGCCGATACACTATCTACCCATTCCGGAGAAGTTTCCCTACCGGGCGGGCGTTGGGATGCCACCGACCCCTCCCTGCAATATACCGCCCTGCGCGAAGCTCAAGAGGAAGTGGACCTGCCTATGAATCAGGTGCGGATGCTCGGCCCTCTGTGGCCACGCACTACTCGCTGGCAGGTACATGTCACTCCCTGGGTGGGGGTGATCTCACCAGATACCCATCTCAGGCCCAACCCTGGTGAGCTGGATGCGATTTTTCGTGTGCCTTTGTCGTTTTTTCTTGACGATCCCCGTATCCGCACTGACCGAATCACTATCGATAATCAAGCTATTTATCTACCCGCCTACCAGTTTGGCGACTATGAAATCTGGGGCTTTACTGCCGGAGTGTTAACCGAGTTCCTGGTAAGAATACTGGGCGCTTCTATTGGGCGCAGGGATGATGTGCCATTACGTACATTGAATTAGCCCTGCTCTAGAGGAATATTTCACGGATTCGGATTTTTTGATACTCGTTATATTGGTAGCTTTAATCTAATATCAGTTCACCCAAGTCTTTCCAGGCATCCTCTAAAAGACTTAACTGGTCACGAGTATTGGGGTCAGCAGTAAGTATGGGAAAATCAGGATCATTCGGTAGCTTAGCAATAACGCCACGGCGGCATTGAAATAGCCAGCTGCCGTCTACCTTGACTAATTTATCATGGTATTCTGCGGCTACGGCAACGCGATAACCAGAGCGAGTCACTAAAATAAATACTGTAGTTGCTTTGCCTGAGGCAGATTGCCCATCTTCTGAAATATGATGTAATGGCGAACAGGTAATATGCCGGCTACCCAGTTTGTTGTGGATGACTGCATAGCGCTCTAGTTTTTCTCTTCCTCGGATTACTCGATTGTCATGCTCGAAGCGACCGTCAAGTGTAAAAAGTGACGCCCAACCTCGGGCATCACAGTTATCGATAGTTAAAGTGTAGCGAGCAAGTAGGTCGCTAATTGCGAATCGGTCTCTGAATAGCTGAAGTTCATTCATCATTTTATCCACTGATTATTTCGCTTTACTATTTATGAAAATAGCTCCTAAGCCGTGTTTCTGGAGATCACTTATAGGTGCAGCTTCTCCAGCCTGTACCCTGGTGTAGAAAAAATTAGGATGCCGCCGAAATAACTTTTGGGTACAAAGAGGCTTTCAAAAATCTATTATTCTTGCTTAATACCATAAATGGGCAGCTTAAGGATAAGCATGTCATGCAGACTGATGTTTCGATGGATCGCGATAAGACTCCGTTTTTTGACTGGGTGGCCAGGACAGATGATTTTGTAGTTAATGAACGCTGGCGCCGCTGGAAGGAGCTGATGGAGGCTGGTCTACCTTACCGCTGTGAATTGTTGCTCAAGTCTCATCATAACAGTGCGTATTATGGGGAATTTGCAGTATCTTCCAATCCTGAAACGGGAGATTCATTTGCTCGAGCCTGCTTCTCTGGGAATTCTTTCCATCGAGCAAGCAATCACTTGAGTGATGGCTATGCCAATTATACATTGATATATCTTTTATCTGGCCGTGGTGCTATACAGCGTGGGAGTTATTTTACCCCGATGAATCCCGGTGGACTCTACTTGGTTGATCTGGCGCAGACAATTACTCATGATTTGGTTCATGAAAGTCGCTCGCTATTGTGTCGCATTCCCCGTGAGAAGCTCGAGGGGTTTCGTTCAGGTCCCAAGGATAACTGTCCTCTGACCATAGATGGTAGCAGTGGTCCCGGCCTCTTATTACGCAATTATCTTTTGCTGTTTCCCCAGGCCAAACAGAGGTGCACCTTTGCTTCTTCCAGCTTTCTCTTTAATCCGATAGCCGAATTAATTATTGCCTGTATCCAGGAGAGTCGTGGCAATTTGCAGGCGGAGTCGGAAACTCCGAGTCGCTTAAAGTCTATTTTTCAACAGGCTTGCAGGCTGATTCAAAAACACTGTTGTGACTCGGATTTGTCCGCGCCACAGCTGGCAGCGTCATTGGATATCTCAACCTCCTATTTACATAGAGCGTTGCGTTTTCATAAGACCTCTTATATTAACTTGGTGAGACGTGCCAGGGTGGAGGCCGCATCCGCACAGTTATTGGCAGCCGGGAAAAATGCGAGTATTTTACAAGTGGCTTTCAATTGTGGATTTAACGGCACCAGCCAGTTTTCCCGGGCATTCAAAGAGGAGTTGGGTCTTAGCGCCTCTGAGTTTGTAAAGCGCTCTTTTGTGGAGCGGGAAAGAACTCTGGCACTTGAAAATTGACCCTGCCTGTAGGGTTTTTTCTTTTTATTTATTGTAAATTTTTATCGGATACTAAGGCTAAGGTCCTACCTGTGTTCGATAGCCCCTTAGTCGAAGTTAACTCGGAAGCTAGTGATAAGATGACATTAATGTTCTCAAAATCTTGGTGAAGTGTTGAACCTTTGGCGGAGGCCTTTTAGAAAAAAGGTGCATATAATGAACGGGAGTTGAAGCTACTGTGGCTAGATGCCTTAAGGAGTCTTCTCTAACCAATTTTTTTGCAATAATGTCTGGTAGTCTTGCAACCCCTAAACTCATTGTTGTCATTTGTAAAATGTTATGTAGTGAGTTGCAGCGTATCTTGGGAATAACTCGAATCTCTTTTTTACTACCCAGCTGATATTTCACCGGGGTGCCTTGCCAATCATTGATAATATGTTGCCAGTTGCGTAATTCGGTAAGATCGTCAGGTATTCCTCCCTGTTGCTCTATATATCCTCTACTCGCATAGAGGCTTTCCCGGATTATTCCCAGCTTTGACACTTTGGCGGATTGCATATCCAGGTTGCCTACACGAATTGCCAGGTCTACTTGGGAATCAATCAAATTCATAGGGGCATCATCCGCCAGTAAACGAACCCCCAGCTGTGGATGCTGCTCGTTAAGCTGTCTAATTGCAGGGACTATAACCGGCTCGCAGAGCGCGTGGGGAGCTGTGATTGTCAGTGTGCCCGAGAGTTCCTTGTTATTACTTTTTAAATCGGCCAGGGCGTTGTTGTAGATATCCCGGATCTCGCGACAGTGAGCGTAGAATTGGGCTCCTGTCTCCGTCAGTGAAAGCGAGCGGGTGCTCCGGTAAAGCAACCTTGTACCGAGATCTTCTTCCAATCTAGTCACTGCCTGGCTAATTGCCGACTTGGTACGTACCAGCTTGTCTGCTGCGGCAGTAAAGCTGCGGGCCTCAACTACGGCTAAAAATATCTGCATGTCCTCTAGGCTGGGTTTCATAGTTTAATTTCACTAAACACTAATTTGGTTGAATATGTGTTTATCACAGGCGGTGCGTTAGGGCAATATGCTTATGAAAGTTAAAGATCAAGCCTTTATCAAGAGGAGTCGGATATGAACAAGCTACTTATTGAGAAAACTATTGTGGCCAGCGAACAGTGGAAGTCGTTTTTTAATCAAGGGAATGCTGAAGGCTGCGCTTCAATGTATGAACAGAATGCTCAAATGAATGCCAGGCCGTTTGGTGTATTTCTAGGTCGGGAGCAGATAAAAGCTTTCTGGCAAAACCTAGTGGCTCAGGGATTCTCTGATGTGGCTTATCAGGATACCGAGATTGAGGTAGTTGATGGTTCCTCAACAGTTCTTACCAGTAAGTGGAAGATGAACAATGCGCAAGGAGTTATCACTCGGGAACTATGGGTCCTGCAAGAGGATGGAACCATGCGCCTGCGCGAGGATGACTTTGAGGCTATAGAACCAAGCTGAAGGTAACAGTATAAATACTTCTGATTTTCGCTGCTAACTAGCAGTATCGCCAATGCTCGCTGGCCAAGAATTTTTGGTCAGTTTTAATGAATAGATATTTTATAGGTGTTAAGTGTAACAAAAACAGATCCACCCTCGACTAAGAGGTGCTTTTTCAATTGAAGGGTGCGTAGATTTCTTTGAGAAATAAAAAGAGCAGTTTTTTAACTTTTTAATTAAATTGGGTTAACGTAAAGGATATACAAGATGCCAGAATATCATCATAAGTTCCAGTGTAATAAGTGTGGTATTTTTGTGGTTGAAAACGGTTCTCCGTTGCCTCCTCCGGTGATGGAACATGCCTATTACCATGCCCATAATGTTATCAGTCAGTTTGGTCCTATCTATAAGGGGATAGCCCCTAAGCGCCGGCCAATGTTGCATTGCCAAAAATATGTCAAATATATTCAGACAGTACCGAAGGCTGGCTCTGCCCAAAATTTAGGGAATCAGGCCGTCAATAAAGTTAGAACACTAGCCAGGGACCGTGGCGGAAATGGTTCGAACACACCGAGTATGGTAGCAGTTATGTACGACAGTGTATTAGAACAGTGGTTTGAAGGATCAACAGGGAATGGAACCAGTCGAAGATATATCCCGAATACGATTTGGAACACTATTCCGGCAGAACTGGATGTAGACCGATATATCTTTGGTCGAACCTGTGCTGAGGTAGACTGCCTGAGAAGGGCATTCAGTCAGCGGCGTAAATCAGGAGAAAACAGTCAATCTATCAAAAATAGTATTTTTGCGGCTCGTCAGCCCAATAAGCACAAAGGGAAATCGGATAGAAGGCCTCCTTGTGGTGCATGTAAGGCATGGATAGCCAGAGCTGGGGCTAAAGCATATTAATTCTTTTATTTTATTATCGAGACATTGCGGCTTAGCATAGTGAGTGGGGGCCGATCATCAATGTGTTTCTACTCGCTGCACTAAGTGTACTGACGGATGCGCAATTGAAGCCCTATTTCTAGTCAATGATTAGCCCTCTGAGGCTGGAGTAGGAGGCTTTATTTATTACATTCCCTGAATTTAGGCAGATTGCAATATCAGAGCCAATTGCGTTAAGCCTGGATAGATACTGATTGACGTGATTATCTTTCCACAGGGCAAACATAGAATACAGCAAATCTTATTTATGTTTTGGTCAGGTGCTGAATCATTGTCTTCTTGTTGATTTTCCATATTCTTGCAGTATGGCTAGTGCTCGTGTAACTATCATAGGGGCTTCGACAATTGGTGCTATCAATGCCTGATGGGTTCGCCCAGTTGCTGCCATGCATCTAATAAGGGTTTTATTACATGTGCAGTTTGCTGATCTGCATTGAGTAATGAAAATTCTGGATCTTCAGGTAAGCCAGAAGCGATGGCACTTCGGCGCAGGAATAGCCGCTCACCATTAACCTTCACAAGTTCATCGTCATACTGGCCCGCCATTACCACGCGATAACCTGCGCGAGTTGCTGCAAAAAACTACTATGGTTGATTTTCCCTTATCGGTCGCCCTATCGAGAGAAACAACATAAAGATATGAAGACGTGATATGTCGGGTACCCAAACGGCTGTGGACAAGCAGGTATTCATAAAGTTTTTGCCGCACTTTAATCATCAAACTACCGTTTTCAATGCGGCCATTTTCGGTAAATAGTGAGGCACAGACCTTGGCGTCGTGATTATCTATAGTGAGAGTCAAACTTTTACAGCAAATCGAAAATTGTCAGATTCTCATAAATAATATTTTCATCCTCCATAATAATTCATATGTTCTTTATATATAGCTATGGTATTTAGGGGCAGAACTGGCTTTCAGGAATTGAAAGAGGGGTGTTGACAGAAAGTATCAGTACCTTTGTCGATTCTTTTGAGGATGGGTTAAGCGCTTTATGACCCTGTTGATTTAACGGCACTCCCTTCAGCGGTAAATCTCCACCAAAGTGCACATCACCTGGTTGGTAGGTTACACAAATCCCATCTTTTGTTGTTGTTCTCCATCGGCCGGATAAGGTAATGACCCATTGTGGACTGGGGGTTGGGTGGAAATCACTTTCCCAGCTGGGAGGTAAAATGGCAAACTCACTGTTTATTACCTCTGGCAAATCTTTGTAGTGATATTCTGGATTGGGATTGGAATATTGGATTAATGTAAAGCCAGTTAAATAGTGCTCTGTTGTCCTGGAAATATGACTTTTGTCTGTCCAAAGGTGGTAGTATTTTTGCTGGGCTTCATGGGTTGTTTTCATATTTTTCATTAAATTTCAAGATAGTGGATGGCATTATCTGAAGTGGCGTAAAGTCTTCCCTCTGCCATTGCTATGTTTACAAAGTTAATATCCTCAGAGTTTTCGTAGAGACACTGCAAGTTTTCTCCTTGTGCTGAACAGGTCATCAACTTATTTAAGCTGGTAAATATTAGCTGTTTGTTCTCTCCAATAATTATTCCATCGATAAAACCCTGTGGGGGTGTTTTGATGATTGTTTCTGTTTGAACATTGCTTGACCCACAGCTGAGCTGGAGGGTGAATATAATTTGTTCATGGTTGAGGTCGTAAAAAGGCTTTTCTTTTGTGATGCTGCAGTTATCAACTAGAAACAAAGTTTCTTGATTGCGGGAGAGTGCAAGCCCGTGAGGAACAATAAATTCGTCGCCCAGGCAAAATAATTGCGATGCTTGTGCATCATAGGAGTATAGGCCGGTGGGCAATTCGCTTTGTGGTTTAAACCCCTGGTAGTAACCATAATCGGGGTCGGTAAAGAAAAAGTGGGAGTCTGCTTGAACTATCTTGTTAGGTGAGTTAAAGGGTAGTCCTTTGAAGTTGTCAACAATAATCTCTCGGCAAAAGCTATTTAAATTTATGCGGCTAATACATCCAGGACTATCATGGAATCCCTGTTCAGCCACTAGCAGGTGATTTTTATCAGCTGTCAGGCACATACCATTAGCCATATTGCTTCGTTCAATTACCGTATGTATAGACCTGTCTTTAAAATCAAAATAACGAATGGCCGATGGAGTTCGATAATCTTTTGAAGGTTTGGAGGTGAAATATAATCTCTTTTGCCAATCGACCCATACGAGGCCTTCATGTGCATCGGTTTCAACTAGCGGGTGAAGGCTATATTGCATAGATTTACCCTTTGATTTTGTTGTTCAGTGCTAAAGATACCTATCGCCTAGAGGCTTGTGATTTTTAAAACCGATAATTTTTTCTTCGCAGTAACTCACTGGCTTAAAAATCTAATAATAGCAGAGCTGCATTTTCTTAAATGTGCATCTAAGGACCACTTTCTACCACCGGTTAACACGAACGATAGGCAGATAAATGACCAAAATAAGGGGTATTCCCATCCACCATAAACAGTTTGCTCTACACCATTAATAACAATGCCGCTTGTATGGTCAGCCCAGCTGAAGCCGGCGAGATAGTGACGTCCTGAAAACAAGGCGATGAGCAAATAAAGTGACGTTCCTATTGCTGCGAAACGAGTGAATAGGCCAAAAGTGAAACCAATAAATGCGGCAAATGCGCAAAGCCCAGATATAACTACCATGATGCTGGAGAAACCTATAGCTGTGAAATATTGAACGACTTCTTCGTAAGTCTTGGCGCCTAGAAGTCCGAATTTTTCAGCAAAATGGTGAGTAAAGTTAAGCCCAATATAAATACGTATCAGCGCTAGTTGTAAATCGGCGGGGTTGCGATAAGGCTTTTCCATTAATTTTTGCATTGAGCTTTCTCTTTTGATTTCTATCCATGGCATCTAATCTATTTTACTGAAATCACACTTTTAACGAGGCTTAGTTTTCTTGCGGTCGTATATTTACATGTCTTTCATATGTTCTTTATGGAGGCATGAAAATATTCTTTGGTCGATTTGTTGGTTGGCATATCGCACGGTGATACTAGGCTTTTATATAGCTAACCTAAAATTAAGGAATTCCTTCATAATTCTTTAGGCTGCTTTGAAAGCTAGAAGGCTGATGTTGAAGGTTGCAACTGCTGGGTCTCAGCTCTTGCAAAGGCCATTGGCCAGGAGTTTTGTCTAACCTCTACAGCCTTAGGGGTCCACAAATGTATTACGGAATTTTTCAGGGACTCCTTAACTATAAGTACTCTCTTCATCAATACAGTAATTATCGACTTTGGCAGTGCCGACTATGGGAAAACTAAGCAACAAAGTCGCCATTGTTGTTGGCGGTAATGAAGGTATCGGTGATGGGACTACTCATCGCTTTGCGGAGGAGGGCGCCAAGGTGGCTATTTTGGCGCGCCGCGCTTTGGAGGGGCGAAAGGTCGAGCAGTCCATTCGTTCTTCCGGCGGAGAAGCTACTTATATCCCCTGCGATGTCACCGATAACAAGTTAGTCAGTCAAGCAGTGATGGAGACAATCAGTTGCTACGGGGCAATCAATATCCTGTTTTACGGTGCAGGGACGGGTGCGCCGAATATGTTTCCCTACGAGGGCTTACAGGAGTGGGAGGAGGTTTTTAAAGTCAACCTGACTGGCTGTTTTCTGATGTGTAAAGCGGTTTGGCCCTACCTGATTGGCGCAGGGGGTGGTGCCATTATTAATGTGTCTTCGCTTGCTGCGCAGAGTGCGCCAACCGATACGCAATTGGAGCAGGTTAGTTTCCTGCCATCAGCTTCTTACTATGCCTCGAAAGCAGGGGTGGAAGCCTTTACTCGTTATATTGCCGGAATTGGGGCACGTCACAATATCAGAGCCAATTGCTTGCGGCCTGGGCAGATACTGACCGAGGCGGTTACCTCTCCAGAGGGCAAGCATGTCTTTACTAACTTCTTAGAGCCCGCGCAGATGCTGAAGGGGCCAGGATACCCGCTCGATGTTGCTAATGCTGCTGTGTTTTTGGCGTCAGATGACTCTCGCTTTATCACGGCAGAAACGATTAATGTGGATGGAGGCTTGGTAGCCAAGGTTTGAGATTTGCTGCTCAACTTTTGGTCTATGGGTACTGTATCCAATCGGTTTTTGCGATTGAGCGTCTATTTAACCCTTTAAGTCTATTTATAATAGGCGGCTATTTTTCCTTCCGGAACTGATTATGCCGAGACCCAAGTCCACTGTTTCTCTGGACGAGGTGCACTGGGGTGCGCTGAAAACCCTGTTCCCCTACTTATTGGAGTTTCGCCGGGCTGTCGCCCTGGCAATTTTGTGCCTGATTGGGGCAAAAATTGCGGGGGTCACTTTACCCTTTATCCTCAAACATATCGTCGACAATCTGGATAAAACCGGTGGTGTTGCCCAAGCCATAGCCCTGCCACTGGGACTGTTATTGGCTTATGGTGCGGTGCGATTCTCCAGTACTCTGTTTGGTGAGTTGCGGGATACCATCTTTGGCCGGGTGACAGAACGGGCTCAGCGTCGAGTTGGCCTGGAGGTATTTCGGCACCTACACAAGTTGGATATGGACTTTCACTTGGATCGGCGTACCGGGGGGCTCTCTCGGGATATTGAAAGGGGCAATAGTGGCATCGGCTTTTTGATGCGCTTTATGGTGTTCAATATCGTACCCACTTTGCTTGAGATCGCCATGGTAGCGGGCTTGCTCTGGTGGAATTACAGCGGCGTGTTTGCTCTGGTAGTGCTGGTTGCCGTTATTGTTTATATCGGTTTCTCTGTCGTGGCCACCGAGTGGCGCACCCGTTTTGTGCGCGCCCTGAATGAAGCCGAATCCCAGGCCAGCAGTCGTGCGGTAGACAGCTTGCTCAACTATGAGACGGTGAAATATTTTGCCAATGAGCGGCACGAAGCGAATCATTACGATCGTGAGCTGGCGGTATGGGAGCGGGCCCGGCGTAAAAACCGCCTTTCGCTGTTTAGCCTAAACACTGGTCAGGCACTGATTATTGCCTCTGCCATGTGCGCAGCGATGATTTTGGCGGCAGTAGGTGTGACCAAGGGGCAGATGACCATCGGAGATTTTGTCCTGGTTAACGCCTTTATGATGCAAATTTTTATCCCGTTGAATTTTCTCGGTTTTGTCTATCGGGAAATGAAAGGTGCCCTGGCCAATATTGAAAAGATGTTCTCTCTGCTCAGGGTTAAGCCAGCGGTGGCCGATCAATCCGAGGCCTCAGATTTGCAAGTTCAGGAAGGGCGAATTGAATTTGATGCCGTGCGCTTTGGCTACAAAGACAATCGTGAAATTTTGCGCCAGGTTAGTTTCTCCGTGCTGCCATGCCAGAAAGTGGCGATTGTGGGAGCCAGCGGGGCCGGTAAGTCGACCCTGTTTAAGTTGTTGTTCCGCTTTTATGATGTAAGTGATGGGTCGATTCGCATTGATGGCCAGGATATTCGTACGGTCAGTCAGGAATCCTTGCGTCGCGCTATTGGTGTGGTGCCCCAGGATGCGGTGTTATTCAACCAATCAATCAAAGAAAATGTGCGTTATGGGCGGGTGGATGCCACTGATGAGGAAGTGATGGCTGCAATTCATCATGCTCATCTGTCGGATTTTGTCCGCCAGCTGCCCCAGGGGGTGGATACTCTGGTTGGTGAGCGCGGCCTTAAGCTATCCGGTGGTGAAAAACAGCGGGTTGCCATAGCGCGGGCGCTGCTCAAAAAACCACCGATTATGATTTTTGATGAAGCCACCTCCTCTCTGGACAGCCGTTCGGAACGCAGTATTGTCGCCTCTCTGAAAGAAATTGCCCGCGAACAGACCACACTGGTGATCGCCCACCGTCTTTCGACAATTGTGGATGCCGATAAGATTTTAGTCATGGATCAAGGCCAGATCGTTGAGCAGGGTTCCCACAGCCAGCTTCTGGAGGAAGGCGGGCACTATGCGACCCTGTGGCGTATGCAGCAGCAGGAGCGTACGGCTGGAATAGGAGAGGAAACTCCTGTGGCTTCTCAGGTGGCGGAGCCATAAAAGCCTGTCTTGATAATTGTGTGTAGCCAGACTAATGTGGCGCCGAAACAAAAAAATGATAGGCAGAGCGATATGACCATTCCCTTTCACACTACCAAGATCGCTGCCGCACTGCTGGCCATGGCGCTGGTGGGCGGCTGTAGCAAAGACAAACAGGCCGAGGAAATCCGTAAAGATGAAGCGGAGGCACAGATTGTAGAATCTGAGACGGTCACACCGCCCGCAGGCCAAGCCATAGAAAACGCTGATAAGCGTTTTAATATTTATGTACCGGTAGAACTTACCGCTGATATGAGTAATCTTAGCGAGAATCAGCGTAAGATGATCGGCCTGTTGATTGATGCCAGCCGGATCATGGATCGACTGTTCTGGTTGCAGTCCTACGGCCCAGCAGAAGTGCTGCTGCCCGATATCGAAGACAACCGCGCGCGCAAGTTTGCCGAGATTAATTACGGTCCTTGGGATCGCCTCAATGACAATAAGCCGTTTATCACTGGCTACGGTCTCAAACCCCTGGGTGCCAACTTCTACCCGGCAGATATGACTCGCGAAGAGTTTGAGAACTGGGACCAACCTGGAAAAGATGGCCTCTACTCTCTGGTGCGCCGCAACGATGCCGGTAAGCTGGAGCTGATCCCCTACAGCAAAGCCTACAATGCTGACCTGAAGAAGGCAGCGGATATCCTGCGCCAGGCAGCCGCGCTGGCGGAAAGTAAAGAATTCGCCAACTATCTGGACATGCGTGCCGACGCGCTGCTCAATGATAATTTCCGTCCCAGCGATATGGCATGGATGGACATGAAGGAAAATGATATCGACGTAGTGATCGGCCCCATTGAAAACTACGAAGATCAAATGTTCGCCTATCGCACGGCTTACGAGTCTTACGTACTCCTCAAAGATAAAGAGTGGAGTAAGAAGCTGGCCAAGTTTGCTGCGCTGTTGCCTGAATTACAGGAAGGCTTGCCGGTAGAAGAAAAGTACAAGGCCGAAGAGCCAGGTACCGATTCTGATCTGAATGCGTACGATGTACTTTTCTACGCAGGTCACAGCAATGCGGGTTCCAAGACGATTGCCATTAACCTGCCTAACGATGAAGAAGTTCAGCTGGCGAAAGGCACTCGTCGCCTGCAGCTGAAAAACGCTATGCGTGCCAAGTTTGACAAGATCCTGGTGCCCATCAGCGATGTATTGATTGCTCCAGATCAGCGCAAGCACATCACATTCCCCGCTTTCTTTGCCAATACCATGTTCCACGAGGTGGCGCACGGCCTGGGTATTAAGAAGACTGTGACCGGCGGAGCAAATGTACGCCAGGTGTTGAAGGAGACTTCTTCCTCTCTGGAAGAAGGCAAAGCCGATATTCTCGGCCTTTATATGGTGACCCGCTTGCATGAGAAAGGCGAGATCCAAGAGGGCGAGCTGATGGATAACTACGTTACCTTCCTCGCTGGTATTTTCCGCAGCGTGCGCTTCGGTGCAGCCAGTGCCCACGGTAAGGCCAATATGATGCGCTTTAACTTCTTCAAAGAGCAGGGCGCCTTTGCCCGCGATCCGAAAACCGGTCAATACAGTGTGGATTTCGAAAAAATGCAGCAGGCCATGACCAACCTGTCGCGCCTGATCCTGACTATTCAGGGTGATGGTAACTACGAGCAGGCCAAAACTCTGCTCGCTGAAAAAGGGGTTATCGGTCCTGAGTTGCAGGCTGACCTGGATCGATTGGCAGAGGCGGATATACCCGTGGATGTTACTTTCATCCAGGGTAAAGAAGTTCTTGGCTTGAAGTAAAACTAAGCAAATTTTCACCTTGAAAAGCCCGGCATTTGCCGGGTTTTTTTATTTTTACCTGGAATAAACTCTTAGGGGAAAGTAGGGGAGCAGTTTAGATGCAACATATATTGAGTATCAGATGTTGCTTTTACGGAGACTCTTTTATCGGTTGATAGAAAAAGCTGAGTGATTAATCATAAAAAATGAGGAAATTTACATTGGAGAAATACTACAGTAGGTTGATCATCATTTTGGATTTATAGTTGAGTCTATTTAATTACCCTGTTATCTGTTTTAAAGACCGTATCTAAAAATTTCAAGGGAAAAACATGGAACGTATTTTATACACTGGTACTAAAAATGCCTCCAGCTGGGCTTTTCGGGCATGGCTACCTTTTAGGGAGCTGGGTATTGAATTTGAAGAGCAGGTTGTTGATATTCGCAAGCCGCAGCGTTTTGAAAATCTTCGCCGGATTGGTGAGATATCCCCCTCTGTTTCAGTACCCGTATTGGTTGAAAACCAGAGTGTTATTTTTGATTCCCTAGCCATTATGGAATATGCCAACGATATTGGCGGCGGAAGTTTACTTCCCTCAGATCCTTTGGCCAAGGCTAGAGCACGTTCTTTCTTAAGTTGGCAACATGCGGGTCTCTCAGGGCTGTGTCCACGACTTTCTTTTGAAAGCGCTTTTTATCAGGATAAGCGTCAGATGACCCAGTCTGAGCAGGCAGATGCGGAGCGACTGTTTCACTGCTGGGAGCAAGAATTAGCCCATAGTGGTGGCCCTTACCTTTGTGGTGATCTCTCCCTCGCAGATCTTGTACTGGTGCCCACAGTTATCAGGTTGTATGCCCATAGCCCGGAAATGTGCGATTGGCCCCGGGCTCATCAATGGGTAATGAGGCTTCTGGCAAGAGAGAGTGTGGAAGAGTGGATGTCGGAAGCCAAAAGCTTGCCGCCGATAATTCTGGATGACTACCGAAGGTAAAGAGGAGAGAGGCTTCCATTACTGGTTTCCTCACTCAATGGGTACTTTAGGAACTAGTTTATGTGCTTCTTTGTGTCGTCCTCAAATGGCGTATATAACCTGAAAAATGAAGGAAGCTGCGTATTTTCTGTGGGAAGATCCGCAAATGTGAACCTATAGATTATCCAAGAAAAAAAGACGACTAGAATAGGGTGTGATATACGTCAGATTTGCCCAGTGGAATTGGGCGGTCCATATCTAAAAATTAAGGATAATTATTAGAACTATGAAAATACCAGCCCTGGTTCTTGCCTTCTTCTTTAGTCAGTATGTACAGGCGTCTTGTCAATTAGAGGAATATGAACGTTTTCTAAACACCCAGAGTTTGGTGATGTTGGAGGCGTCTGTGCAGTTGTTTGAAGAAGATAAAGATAAATTCAAAATAATAAAGCCGTTTGTGAAGTTGGAAGTTAGAAATAACAAGCTGAAAGTCTATATCGCCAAGAAACTTAGTGAGTTGAATCCCGAGGTGTTAAATCTAAAGGGGCCAATTGCAAACTATGTGCCCAGTGTGTCTGTTCAGATAATGCCGGATGGGTCAATACGGGATAAGGTTGACCTTGCTATGTCCAAGGATAAATTTTATAGAAGTGAAAAGTCGGCCATGAAGCCGATTGAAAAATTATACCTCTATCATGACGGCATGACGGAGCTTGAGAAAAAGCGCTTTCTCTCGGCCAGAAATTCCTTGAGTGCACACATGGAAACCAATGAGCAGTTTGAGTTTATGAAGCGAGCTTTCACTACCTCCCTGGCAAGTGTTTGCCCTTTGGATTGATAGAGTTCTGGAGTATGCGGTATGGATAAGATGAAAATGTAACTTAATATTTAAAGCCAGGTTTCTACTTAAAGGGGCACTAAGTTGTCCCTTTTTTATATTTGTTTATTTTGTGCTGCGTTGTATATGTTGCCTGTAATAGAGGTGCTACTAGTAATAATCTAGTTGTTATTTTATAAGTGGGAAGTTTAGAAGAACATGGAAATTAATATTTATCAGGTAGATGCCTTTGCATCCAGAATGTTTTCTGGCAATCCGGCCGCGGTTTGTCCACTTGATGAGTGGCTCGCAGATATACAGATGCAGAATATTGCTGAAGAAAATAACTTATCTGAAACGGCTTTTTTTGTTCCAGAGGGAGAGGGTTATAGGCTGCGATGGTTTACACCTGAAGCTGAGGTGGATCTCTGTGGTCATGCTACCCTGGCAGCAGCCCATGTTTTGTTTAAGCATTTATCGTACGCAAAGCCTGTTATCAACTTCGAAACGCGCAGTGGCTTGTTAAAAGTGGGGCTCTGCGAAGGCGGCTATAAAATGCGATTTCCTATCAGTATCCCTGCCCCAACGGAATGTCCATTAGGTTTGGCTGAGGCTTTAAGTGTGGTTCCTGTGAAAACTTTGGCTGCCTTTGACTATATCGTTGTACTGGATAGCGAGACTCAACTAAAGAGCGTTAAGCCTAATTTCATGTTGATGGCTGAGCTCGATTTAAGGGGTGTGGTGATTACCGCTCCGGGGGATCACTGTGATTTTGTCAGTCGCTGTTTTTTTCCCAAGCTGCGAGTCAATGAAGACCCAGTAACAGGATCTGCACATTGCGAGTTGGCACCCTATTGGAGTCAGGTTTTGGGTAAGTCACATCTCAATGCAATGCAGCTATCAAAGAGGCGCGGAGTGCTCACCTGTGAGGTTGTAGGTGATGAGGTTATTCTTATCGGCCAAGCCGTTGACTATATGCGCGGTCAAATATCGTTTCAATAAACCTTTGTAAACATAAAGCCCCGGAACTCGGGGCTTTATTGCTTTTATAAGGGCTTTACTACGGCAGGCTTATGGGAACCGCACAGGCGAGATAGATATCCAGCTTGTTATTGGTGAGCTCCAATCCGCCAAGAGTCAGGCGTACCTGGTTAAAGTCTGCCTGAGTATTTGCCAGTAACAGGCGGTGATTTTGGGCACCATTGACCTTAAATGGAGCCAGCATATAACCGCTGATGCTTTCACCTGTGGCAGTTCCGTCCAGATAGGTACTGATGGTAATGCTGTTGAGGTAGATAAGATCCAGCACTGAGCTCGTATTTTCCACTAGGAAGCTAAGCAGGTAGCGACCACTTTTCACGTTACTGTGGTTGACCTGGATATAAGTGCTGCCTCCAGCGCCACTCGCAACTTCCATTCTGGCGGCATCGGAGGGTATTCCATTGCCTACTTTGGCTAATGAAACTACTGAGCAGCCATCGCAGGGAGCATTGATACCATGTTCCAGCTCTGTGCTAGCGCCATCCATTATTTCAAGCCCCTCGAAGGAAGTGCAGGAAAGGACAGTATCGTAGTCACAGGCGTCACCAATGCCGTCCTGATCAGAGTCTTCTCCATTCGGATTCCAGGCTTGAGGGCAGTTATCTGAGGTGTTTTCCACACCATCGTTATCTACGTCGGGGTCGCAGGCGTCGCCCTGTCCGTCTCCATCACTATCTGTTTGCGTTGGATTGGAAATATCTGGGCAGTTATCTGCGCTGTCATCCAAGGTGTCATTATCGATATCACTATCGCAGGCGTCGCCGTTGCCATCTTTATCCCCGTCTTCCTGCTCCGGGTTTGGTACATGTGGGCAGTTGTCTAGGGTGTCCTCGATGCTATCTCCATCGACATCGTTGTCACAATGATCACCGCTTCCGTCGCCGTCACTATCGCTTTGATCATTGGGAGCGAAGGGACAGTTATCTTGTTCATTCGTCGTACCATCGCCATCCCGGTCATTGTCACAAATGTCTCCCAGGCCATCGTTGTCCTGGTCTGATTGATTTGGGTTCGCTACTGCGGGGCAATTGTCCACACCATCGTCGAAGCTATCGTTATCTGCATCGGTATTGGTATCGCAGGCATCCCCGACGCCGTCCCCATCATGATCCTCCTGGAGTGTGTTGGGGTTATGGGGACAATTGTCACTGCTATTTACGATGCCATCGTTATCCAGATCGGGGTCGCAGGCGTCACCGAGGTAGTCGGCATCGCTATCCTTTTGATGGGCATTGGGGTCGAAGCGACAGTTATCGATCAGGTCGATGATACCGTCGTTATCATCGTCGCTGTCACAGATATCGCCGATCTGGTCACTATCGTTATTGGCTTGGTCTCGATTGGGAATGGCAGGGCAGTTATCTTCTGTGTTGGCACTGCCGTCACCATCCTTATCGCTGTCACAGGCGTCACCAATACCGTCTCCGTCTCGGTCGAATTGGCTGGTATTGGCAATGTTTACACAGTTGTCGACATAGTCAGTAATTAAATCCCCGTCGATATCAGAGTTGTTATCACAGGCATCGCCGAAGCTGTCACCGTCGGTATCTACCTGGTCCTCATTGGCCACGAGGGGGCAATTGTCTGCATCGTTGTCTACCCCATCGTCATCCCTGTCGGAGTCACATAGATCGCCTCTGCCATCTCTATCAGTGTCGGTTTGATCTGCATTGGCATCGACGGGACAATTATCGGCATGGTCTTCAATGCCATCCGCATCATCATCGCTATCGCATAGATCGCCCTTTCCATCGGAGTCGATATCACTTTGGTCGCTATTGGCGATAGCAGGACAATTATCAGCTTCATTATCAATGCCGTCGTTATCGAGGTCCGGATCGCAGACATTGCCTAATCCATCGTTGTCCTGATCCTCTTGTGCTGGGTTTGGTTTGCCAGGGCAGTTGTCACTGATATCTTCGATGCTATCACCGTCATCGTCGTTATCGCAGGCGTTGCCCGTGCCGTCGTTGTCGGTATCCACTTGATCTTCGTTGGGCACTTGCGGGCAGTTGTCTACACCATCGTCCAGGCCATCATTGTCGGTATCGCTGTCGCTATCACATAGATCGCCAATGCCGTCATTGTCTTGATCGGTTTGGTCTGGGTTGGAGACGGTGGGGCAGTTATCGAGGCTATTGGTGAAGTCATCGCCATCGAGGTCGTTATCGCAGCTGTCACCGACACCATCGCCATCCATGTCACTCTGTTCATGGTTGGCGTTTGCAGGACAGTTATCCGCATCGTTTACTACTTCATCACCATCGAGATCTTCATCGCAGGCATTGCCAACTTTATCGCCGTCACTATCTGCCTGATCGATGTTGGCGATTTGTGGACAGTTATCTTCTAAGTCCAGATGATTATCATTGTCATCATCGTTGTCACAGGCATCACCGCTACCGTCGCTGTCGAGGTCATCTTGGGAGGGATTACTGATGCTGGGGCAGTTATCGTCGGAATTGCGAACGCCATCTTCATCACTGTCTGTCACGTTGGAGCCCGGGGGAAAGTTATCGGCGGCTCGGGCTTTTCCTTTGTCCGATCCGCAGGCACTCAATAGCAGTAGCGAAAGAAAAAATACAATTAACGAAATTTTTGACATGCTTTGAAATCTCTGGAAACAAATACTTTTTTGTTATCTGCTGGGGAAGAACTGTCATTTGCTACGAGAAAATAGAAGTGAAAATAAGTGCCCACTTCTTGAAGGTTGCTTCCCTATAGATGTAATTGGTGGAGTAAATACCTGATTTTTATTTCTTATCAGAATAGATAAGCCACCGAATTTCGATGTGGGTAAATATGTGTGATTTCTATGAATAAAGGTAATGATTGAAAAAATAATGGCAGTTTATTTTTTTAGTTTTTCTTGTTGGCAGTGAGGGGAGTGAAAATGCCCGCACATTTGTGCTGAGAAATTTTCAGCTTGTTGCCGGTGTGTATTTTTGATGAGGAATAAGCGGAAAGACGTTGATGGTTTTGAAAATTTCTTGTGAGCTGTAAAGAGTAATCAGGTGCGTAAATTAATCGGGCAACCGGATATAGTCATTGCCGCAGCAAACGTTGGTTATGTGAATTTATTTCTCATGATAACGAAGGCTTGAGTCTTGTTATGACTATCGGGTCTAATGGTTTTTGGGTCAGTTCCGTTTTTGACTAGTTTCCAAGGCAGCGTGGAAATACACTGGAGGTCAGATTCGGGAGGGCAAATGAAAATTGATGCGGCAATTTGTTCCAGCGCGCGGCTTGCGCGTGATCGGCGTTTTGATGGGCGTTTTTTTACGGCAGTGAAGACGACAGGTATCTTCTGTCGACCCATCTGCCCCGCGCGGCCACCGCTGGAGCGCAATGTCACTTATTTTGAGACTGCGGCGGAGGCGGCCAATGCGGGCTTTAGGCCTTGTCTGCGCTGTCGCCCCGATTCTGCGCCGGGCAGTCCAGCTTGGGGATTGGTATCAACCACCGTGCAGCGCGCTTTGAAACTGATGCGCAGTGAGCGTGAGCCTCAATCTGTGGAGCGACTGGCAGAGCGTCTTGGAGTCAGTAGCCGTTATCTGCGCCGCCTGTTCTCTGAGCATCTGGGGGTAAGCCCCTTAGCGGTTTGGCAAACTGAGCGGGCACTGTTTGCTTTTCGTTTACTGCGAGATACGGACTTGCCTATTGCTGAAATCGCCTACGAGTCTGGTTTTAACAGTTTGAGACGCTTTAACGGTGTATTCAAACAGATCTATCAGCGCACCCCATCCGAAGTGCGCAGGGAGGGGCACGTAGTGCGTGCCGAGAAGGTGAGTGCCACACGCGTACGGCTGTACCTGGATTACCGCCCGCCATTAGATTGGCAACAACTCCTGGCTTTTTTGGGGACCCGCGCTTTGGCCGGGGTAGAGCAGGTGGAGGGGGAGGTCTATTCACGCAGTTTCGAATTGGATGCCTGTCGCGGCGTGATGGAGGTTTCCCACGATCCGAAACGAAATCGCTTGGTAGTGGAGGTTTTTGGTCAGGAAGGTGGGGCAGGGTTATATCTGCTGAACCAGCGCCTGCGCCGGCTATTTGATCTGGATGCGGATATTGAGGAGATTCAGACGGTATTAAATGAAGATCCACTGCTGGCGGATCAGTTGGCGAAGAATCCGGGCCTGCGCTTGCCCGGTGCTTGGGATCCATTTGAATATGCACTGCGGGCGATTCTCGGTCAGCAGATCAGTGTCGCGGCGGCGACCACTATTGCCGGACGTATAGTGGCCCGCTACGGGGAGTCTTTTGTGGATGATGCTGGCAGAGAGCGGTTTTTATTCCCAACGGCGGAGCGTCTCGCCGAGGCGGACTTTGCCGATCTGGGCTTGACCCGGGCTCGAATGAAAACCCTACAGGAGTTTGTTGTCGCAACTTTGGATGGCCGTGTGAGTTTTGCCGATCAGTCCCTGGAGGATTGGTGCAGCCAAGCCACAGCACTGCCGGGTATTGGCGATTGGACGGCGCATTATATCGCTATGCGCGGCCTGTCGATGCCGGATGCTTTCCCCGCGTCGGATTTGGGTATTCTACAAGCCTTGGGCAGTGATGGTGAAAAGGCAAAACCCAAGCAGGCCCAGGAGCGGGCAGAGCAGTGGCGGCCCTGGCGGGCATATGGAGCCATTTTGTTGTGGCAGTCCCTGAAATCTGGAGAGAAAAAATGATTGTCTATGAGAGTTACACCACGGAATTGGGGGATGTTGCCATCGCGGCCTGCGAGCAAGAGGGGCTCTCCCGAGGCGCCAGAGGTATAGTTGCACTCCAGTTTTATGATGATGAACGACCATTGCGTTTGGGGGGCGGTTGGCAGCGGGGCGCCTCGGAGCTGACGGATTTGGCTGCCCAGCAGTTGCGGGAATATATCGCCGGCCAGCGCAAAAGCTTCGATCTGCCTCTGGCGCCAAAGGGTACTGAATTCCAGTGCCGGGTTTGGGATGCGCTGTTGCAAATTCCCTTTGGCGAAACTCGCAGTTACAGCCAGCAAGCCCAGTGGTTGGGCCAGCCACGGGCTATTCGCGCGGTGGCGCGGGCCAATGGTGCAAATCCGATTGCCATCGTTATTCCCTGCCACCGCGTAATCGGAGCTAATGGCAGCCTTACCGGCTACGCCGGCGGCCTGTCATTGAAAGCGCGCTTGCTCACCCTTGAGGGTGCCAACTTTGTCCAGCAGGGCGAGCTGCTCTAGCGGGTAATATTGGGAAAAGCGCAATCATCTCTCCCTAGCCACGGCCTCTTTGGCGCGAGATAATAAGCGGTTCATAATCATATCGAGCCGGAGGCCAAATGCTGTACAGATTGGGGGATAAACAGCCACAACTGGAAGGTGAGGGCCACTATATTGCGCCCGGTGCCCATGTGATTGGAGATGTGCGTATGCTTGCGCACAGCTCCGTATGGTTTAACGCGGTGGTGCGCGGTGACTGTGCGCCTATTACTATCGGTGAATACAGCAACGTACAGGATGGCTCGGTTCTGCATGCCGATGTCGGTGTGCCATTAACCATCGGTACCGGTGTCACCGTAGGCCATAAAGTGATGCTGCACGGCTGTGACATTGGAGATTACAGCCTGATTGGTATCAATGCCGTGATCTTAAACCGGGCCAAAATCGGCAAGTGCTGTATCATTGGCGCCAATGCGCTGGTGACCGAGGGCACAGAAATTCCCGATTACTCTATGGTGCTGGGCTCTCCCGGCAAGGTAGTAAAATCTCTCGATCCCGCCACCTACGAGCTGCTCAAAGCCAGCAGCGATCACTATGCGGCCAACGGCAAACATTTCGCCAGTGAGCTGGTCCCGCTTGAGGCTAAAGATGTCTGAACAACCGGTAAAAACCGTGGAGCTGAAAGAGCGCCCGGTGAAATCCCCCTGTATCTCCGTATGTGCCCTGAATGAGCAGGACCTGTGCGAGGGCTGTTTTCGCAGTGGTAACGAAATCAGCCGCTGGGGCTCCATGAACAATGATGAGCGCCGTGCAGTGTTAAAACTCTGCACTGAGCGCGCGCGGCAAATGGGCCGAATCTGGTAAACAATCGATAGCGCTTTGTCGGGGCCGGGCCTCGCAGGGCCCGGAACTAAATGCGACTATGACCCAACCCTTTGTCCACCTAAGAATTCACTCAGAATTTTCCCTGATCGATGGCCTGGTAAGAATCAAGCCGGCCATCGCCCGCGCCCAGGAGCTGGAAATGCCAGCCCTGGCGATTACCGACCAGTGCAACCTCTACGGGCAGATCAAATTCTACCGGGCTTGTTTGGGCGCCGGTATCAAGCCGATTACCGCAGCGGATTTTTGGCTCAGCGAAGGCGGCGAGGGCAAGCCGACGCTGATTACTCTCTATGCGATGAACGCCGATGGTTACCGCAATATTACCGAGCTGATTTCCCGCGCCTGGATGGAAGGCCAGTACCACGGTAACGCCTATATCAAACGCGAATGGGTTAAGGAGTACAGCGAAGGGGTGCTGATGCTGTCCGGTGCCAAGTACGGCGATGTGGGCCGTGCACTGGTAGCGGGGCGCCGCGCCCAGGCAGAGGAGCTGGCACGGGAGTGGGCGGAGTTATTCCCTGGCCGCTACTACCTGGAATTACAGCGCACCGGTCGCGCCGGCGATGAGGACTATCTGCACTCGGCGGTGGATTTGGCGCAGGCATTAAATTTGCCAGTGGTAGCCACCAACGATGTGCGCTTTATGGAAGAGAGCGAGTTCGAGGCCCACGAAGTGCGCGTTTGTATCCACGAAGGCCGCGCCCTCGATGACCCCCGCCGCGAGCGCCGTTATTCCGCCGAACAGTATTTCCGCACGCCGGAAGAGATGTGGGAACTGTTTGGCGATATCCCCGAAGCCCTGCAAAATACCGTGGAGATTGCCAAGCGCTGTTCGGCGCCAATCCAGCTGGGTAAATACTTCCTGCCGGAATACCCGATTCCCGAGGGTATGACCGAAGACCAGTTCTTCGAAAAGGTCTCTTACGAGGGTATGGAGCGGCGCCTCGCCACCATCCTCGACAAGTCCGCTGCGGACTATACCGAGCGCCGCCAGGTCTACGAAGACCGCCTGCGCTTTGAGCTGGATATCATTATCCAGATGGGATTCCCCGGTTACTTCCTGATCGTAATGGACTTTATCCAGTGGGCCAAAGACCACGATATCCCGGTGGGCCCGGGGCGGGGTTCCGGTGCCGGCTCTCTGGTGGCCTACTCGCTGGACATTACCGATCTGGACCCGCTGCAATACGATCTGCTGTTCGAGCGATTCCTGAACCCGGAGCGGGTGTCGATGCCCGACTTCGATATCGACTTCTGTATGGAGAAGCGCGACCGGGTAATTGGCTACGTTGCGGATAACTATGGCCGCCAAGCGGTGAGCCAGATTATTACCTTCGGCACCATGGCCGCGAAGGCGGTGGTGCGAGATGTTGCGCGGGTGCAGGGCAAGTCCTACGGCCTCGCAGACAAACTGTCGAAGATGATTCCCCCCGATGTAGGTATGACCCTGCAGAAGGCCTTCGACCAGGAAGAGATATTGCGCGAGTTCCTCGAAAGCGATGACGAGGGCCAGGAAATCTGGGAGATGGCCCTGCAGCTCGAAGGGGTGTCCCGTAATGTGGGTAAGCACGCCGGTGGTGTGGTTATCGCCCCCACCAAGCTCACCGACTTTGCGCCGCTCTACTGTGACGAGACCGGCGCGGGTCTGGTAACCCAGTTCGACAAAAACGATGTGGAAGATGCGGGCCTGGTGAAGTTCGACTTCCTCGGCCTGCGGACGCTGACCATCATCGACTGGGCCAAGCGCATGGTGGATGAGACGCGAGCGCGCGAGGGGCTGGAACCTCTGGATATCGCCGCGCTGCCACTGGACGATGATGAAACCTTCAAGATGCTCAAGCGGGCAGAGACCACTGCGGTATTCCAGTTGGAATCCCGGGGGATGAAGGACCTGATCAAGCGCCTACAGCCGGACAACCTGGAAGATATGATCGCCTTGGTGGCTCTGTTCCGTCCGGGTCCGCTGCAATCGGGCATGGTTGATGACTTTATTAACCGTAAGCACGGTCGCGCTCAGGTGGCCTACCCGGATGCCAAATACCAGCACGAGAAACTACAACCGATCCTGGAGCCCACATACGGCGTGATCGTCTACCAGGAACAGGTGATGCAGATCGCCCAGGAGTTGGCGGGCTATACCCTCGGTGGCGCTGACCTGTTGCGCCGGGCGATGGGTAAAAAGAAACCGGAGGAAATGGCCAAACAGAGGGCCACTTTTGAAAATGGGGCAAAAGAGCAAGGAATTGACCCCGAACTTGCGATTAAGATCTTCGACCTGGTAGAGAAGTTCGCAGGCTATGGTTTTAACAAGTCGCACTCTGCGGCTTACGCACTGGTGTCATACCAGACCGCTTGGCTGAAAGCGCACTATCCCGCCCAGTTTATGGCGGCGACCATGTCTTCGGATATGGATAAGACCGATAAGGTGGTGACCTTTATCGAAGAGTGTCGCGCCATGGAGCTGGTGCTGGTGCCGCCGGATGTGAATCTGGGTAGCTTCCAGTTCTCGGTGGATATCGATAACCGCATTATTTACGGTCTCGGTGCCATCAAGGGCCTGGGTGAGGGGCCGATTGAAAATATTATTGCGGCGCGGGAAGAGGGCGGTCCCTTTACCGATCTGTTCGATTTCTGCTCGCGTGTCGATCCGCGCAAGGTGAATAAGCGTGCACTGGAGGCGCTGGTGCGCTCTGGTGCCTTCGACAGCATTGGGCCGGATACTGGCGGCAGTGATGGCTTGGATTATTCCCGCGCGGTGCTGTTTAACGCGCTGGATGAAGCGGTGAAGGCGGCGGAACAGCAAAAGGCTAATGCCAATGCAGGCATGATGGATTTGTTCGGTGAGGTGGTGCCCCAATCTTCCGATGGTGATGTGTACGAGGACTTCCGTCGCACTCGCTGCTGGAGTATTCGCGAGCGCTTGGAGGGTGAGAAAAACACCCTGGGTCTGTATCTCACCGGCCACCCCATTGACGAATATGCCGGTGAGTTACAGCACCTGGTGAAGGCGCGAATCGCCGACTTAAAACCTGGCCGCGAAGCGCAAAAAGTGGCGGGCCTGGTGGTTGCCATGCGGGTGATGAAGACCAAGCGTGGCGATTCCATGGCTATTGTTACCCTGGATGATCGCAGCGGCCGTATTGAGGCGGCCATGTTCAGTGAGGCATTTGGCGAACACCGCGACAAGCTGGCTAAGGATGCGCTGCTGGTACTCGAAGGCCCCGTGGCCAATGACGATTACAGCGGCGGTCTGAAAATGACCGTGAATGGGGTTTCCACCCTGGATGAGCTGCGTCAGAGCCGGGTGACCGGTGTGCGTCTGCAAGTCGATACCGGTGTTGTGGCCCCTGGGTTAGCCAAGCGTCTGGCCTCGTGTTTGCAGCCCTATACCGGTGGCCAGTGCGGTGTCAGCCTGGAAGTGTTGCGCCACGATGCGCGAGGTCTCTACCGCCTGCCTCCACAGTGGAATGTGGAGCCGAATGATCAGATGGTTCAGTCCCTGCGGGAGTTGCTGGGACGTGAGCGGGTGGCACTTCAATACGCTGAGCGGCGTTAAAGTCCACTGGGCTCGACTGGTCGGTTCTGTACAGTTAAGCTATGTCGCTGTGATTGCCCAGAGGCATGGAAAAGAGTTAAGGCGCAGATTTCATGAATTTCAACTTTCTCGAGTTTGAGCAGCCGATTGCAGAGCTGGAAAGCAAAATTAAAGAGTTGCAGCTGGTCGGGGACGACAATGAGCTGAATATCGCCGATGAAGTGACCCGGCTGCGGGATAAGAGCAGAACTCTGACCGAGTCCATCTACGCAGACCTGAGTCCCTGGCAAGTGGTCCAGGTGGCCAGGCACCCGCAGCGTCCATACTCCAAGGATTATATTGAGCGGCTATTCACCGATTGGGACGAGCTACATGGCGATCGTCATTTTGGTGATGACAAGGCGATTATTACTGGTATCGCACGCTTGAATGGCAAGCCAGTAGCCGTGATCGGTGAAGAAAAAGGCCGCTCTGTGAACGAGAAGGTTGCGCGTAACTTCGGTATGCCTAAGCCGGAGGGCTACCGCAAAGCTTTGCGCATTATGGAAATGGCCGAGCGCTTTAAAATGCCGGTGCTGACTTTGATCGATACTCCAGGGGCTTACCCTGGAATCGACAGTGAAGAGCGCGGCATCAGTGAGGCCATTGCCCAGAACCTGGCGGTGATGTCCCGTTTGCGCACGCCGATTATTTGTACCGTGATTGGTGAGGGTTCTTCCGGTGGTGCTCTGGCAATTGGTGTTGGTGATCAGCTCAATATGCTGCAGTACTCCACCTACTTTGTGATTTCTCCGGAGGGCTGCGCCAATATTATTTGGAAGACCGTAGAGAAGGCTCCACTGGCTGCCGAGGCTATGGGGGTGACTTCCAGTGTGTTGGAGGAGTTAGGTATTGTGGATGAAACCATCCCCGAGCCCCTCGGCGGTGCGCACCGCGATCCGGATGCCATGGCCGAGAGCCTGAAGGAGCGCCTCGGTGAACAACTGGAGCAGTTGAGTGCTATTCCTATTGATGAGTTGCTGGAAAAGCGCTACCAGCGCCTGATGAGCTACGGCAATATCGTTTCTTAATATCCTTAAAAGGGCAGTCCCGATCATGGCGCTGCCCTTTTTTCTTGTTTTTTTGAGTCCAGTTTCCTTTTACGAGATCTGCTCTATATTTGGCGATGCCCCGTTTATTGGGTGGGTTATTCGTCTTCTGTTATTTGTTTGCCTCGCTAGCTGAGAGTGTCCAGGGCACTTTACACTGTCCCTACTGCCCCCATTTTTAGCCCCCCTTATCGAAAACCGCTGCGTCGTATCTGTGCCTCCATGGTAGAAAGCAAAAAGAATAACGAGTGTTTAAGTGCTGGCTTGCCATTTACGGTTTAGTTGCGGCAGAAGTTTCTGGGAATCAAATATGGCAATTTTGCAGAGAAATACGGCAACGGATGCTGTGCAGTTGCAAGCTGGTGATCAAGCGGGACAAAAATTTGCGCTGGTAGCTTTGACCTCACTGTTTTTTATGTGGGGATTTATTACCTGTTTGAACGATATCCTGATTCCCTATCTCAAGGGGATTTTTGAGCTGAACTATGCCCAGGCGATGCTGGTGCAATTCTGTTTTTTTGGAGCTTATTTTTTGGTTTCCCTGCCGGCGGGTAGTCTGGTGAGTAAGATTGGTTACCAAAAAGGTATCGTCACCGGCCTCACTATCGCGGTATTGGGTTGCTTACTATTTATTCCTGCGGAGCGCATGGAGGTCTATGGGCTTTTCCTTGGGGCCCTGTTTATTCTCGCTTCCGGTATTACTATCTTACAGGTGTCGGCAAATCCCTATGTTGCCGCCTTGGGAAATGAGCGAACGGCACCCAGCCGACTAACCTTGACCCAGGGCTTTAATGCACTAGGTACCACCGTAGCCCCACAATTCGGTGCATTATTAATTCTCCCAGCTGCGGGAGTTGCCGTCGGCGCAGTCAGTGCCTCAGTGATCGAAGTTCCCTACCTGATTCTGGCGGCTACCCTAGCCGTGTTGGCTCTGGTTTTTGCGTTTTTGAATCTGCCGTCTATTGTCAGCAATACTTCACAGACCCCATCGGAGGTAGGTGAAGCTTCGGCCTGGAATTATCGCCATCTTGTATTAGGGGCGGTAGCGATTTTCGTTTATGTCGGTGCGGAAGTTTCTATTGGCAGTTTCCTGGTGAACTTTATTGCCGAAGACTCTATTGCCGGTCTTGAGGAATCCGAGGCAGCGTTCTATATCTCCCTCTACTGGGGTGGGGCCATGGTTGGGCGTTTTGCCGGTGCCTTGATTATGCGCTTTATTTCTGCGGGAAAAGTGCTGGCAATTTGTGCCCTGGGCTCCTGCCTACTTCTGCTTATCACTGTAGCCGGTAGCGGCTACCTGGCAATGTATGCTGTTTTGGCGGTGGGGCTGTGTAACTCCATTATGTTCCCAACAATTTTCAGTTTGGCTCTTGCGAGACTTGGTAAGGCGGCTAGTCAGGGGTCTGGTATCTTGTGCCTGGCTATAGTCGGTGGCGCTATAGTGCCGTTATTACAGGGATTATTGGCGGATCAAGTGGGTATCCAGTTGGCATTTGTCCTGCCTATTTTCTGCTACCTCTATATTCTTTACTACGGTGCCATTGGTCACCGCCCAGACAAACGCTCTTAATTTTTTTCTTCTCTTCTGAGCTCGTTTAGCCGGTATTTTTTTGCCGGCTTTTTTTTGTAAAGATAGGGGCTCTCTGTATTAACTGGATGGCGTGGATCAGATATTGCTTAGGTTGGTTATTTTGCTGGTATACCGGCGAGTCCCTGCCGGTATTGAGTGGCGTTGAAGGGCAAGCTGTTTAGGAGGCTTCTGAAGCTATGCGCCGGTTGGCTTCGAGAAATTCCTTGATCGGTAGGCGATAGTTACGGCTGACTTTGACTTTAGCGCCGCTCGTTAAGGTGAGAAAGTACTCTCCTTTAGTTAGTACTTTGATGTGTACGATATAGTTGAGATTCACCAGGGTGGAGCGGTGAATACGCTTGAAATTATCCGGACACAACTGTTTTTGCAGGTCTTTGATAGTGCTGCGCATAACATGGGTTTCCCCTTTTACATGCACACACATATAGTCACCGGCGGCATCAATCCACTCGATATCCTGCTGATTGACCATAGTGATACTGCCGCGATCCTTAATCGCCAGGCGATTGTTGATCACTGGGGTGCGAGTCTCAGAGGCTTGTTCCTTGGCTGTACTCATTTCCTCAATAGAGCGCAGCAGCCGGTTTTTTTCTTCCTGGCGGGTATCTTTTTTGCCGGCATGTGCCAATTGCAAGCGCTGGCGCGCGCGATCAAGGGCGGTTTCTAGGCGAGCGTTATCCAGGGGCTTTAAAACATAATCGACAGCGTGAACCTCAAAAGCTTTGAGGGCATATTCGTCAAAAGCGGTGGCGAATATTACCAATGGTATGGTGTCGGCCTGTAGACGACTGACCACATCAAAGCCGTTCATGCCTGGCATTTGTACATCCAGAACTAGTAGGTCTGGACTGTATTCAGATACGGCTTGCAACGCCTCGCGCCCATTGCGGCAGCAGGCGGCAATTTCTATATCCGGGAATTCCTCAAACATGCTTTGCAGCAGGCGCAGGGCTAGGGGTTCGTCGTCCACCAGCACGACAGTGAGTTTTTTCATTGAACTTCTCCCTGTGTTTTATTGGTGGGGTGCGTGGATTTTTCCAGCGGTATATCGATTCGTATCGACATGCCGCAATCAGGTTTTTCCTGTTGCTCTATACGGTAATTTTGTGGGTAGAGGCTGGAAAGTCGCTCCCGTACATTCTTCAGTCCAACACCGGTGGAACTTGCTTGGAAATTTCTCTCGCCGGCGCAGTCTTCGGAACAGCCTGAATCCTGTACCTCCAGCAACAGGCGTTGGCCACTACTTTTCGCATGAATTCCGATGGTGCCGCCCATTTCATTGGGGGCGATGGCATATTTTACTGAATTCTCTACCAGTGGTTGTAGCAACATGCTGGGCAACAGTGCATGCCGGGCCGTTTCATCGATACTGAGGTCAACGGCCAGGCGGTCGGCAAAACGGGTTTTCTCAATATCCAGATAGAGCAGTACCGCTTGTACTTCCCGCTCGAGCTCTACTTTTTGCATGGGGCTCTCCTTAAGGGAGAGGCGTAAAAAATCGCTGAGACGTACCACCATTTCGCGTGCTTCATCGGCCTGTTGAAAGCGAATCAGGGCGTTGATGGAATTCAGTGTATTAAACAAAAAATGTGGGTTGAGCTGATAGCGCAACATTTTAAGCTGGGCCTCATTGGCGATAGCCTCTGCCTGGAGTCTACGCAGTTGCTCGCGCTCGTTGTCCGCGGCCACTTCAAGCATTTTTTTGTGTTCCCCTTGCAGCAGTATGTGGTATTTAACCCCACAGTAAAGTGCACTCCAAAAAAGAAAGACAAAGAGGGAGGCATAATACCAGCCGCCGAATTCAGACCAGATGGAGTGCTCCCCGCTCAAGCGGATATAGGCCTCCATGCGCACCAGGGTCCAGATGCCGGAAATCACCGCAACGGCGAGTAGATAGATAACTGTGCGAACGGCCAGTTCCGAGTCCCAGGCGATATCAAAAATGGGTCTTAGGAATACCGAGAGAACAAAAGCCACAGCACACTGGAAAATAGTATTTGCTGGCTCGAAGCTTGGCCACTCAGTGGGTGAATGCCAGAGAGTTAGGGAGAGGAATGTCACCAACAAAATGCCAATCCAGCTGACCAGCTGTAATTTCCAAAACCAGCGGGTCGAAGGAATTTCCGCAGTTGCATTCCAGTATTGACGGGTAGAGTACTGCATGATGTCCCGTATATTTAATTTTGTGAAAATGACGGGATAGACGCTCATCATCGCGTTCATTATTATCCGGAAGATATTACCTTGGCTTACCGGTGCCCGCCAGTGGGCCTGCACGCCAGGATTCCAGCTTAGCCCTTATTTGGTCCTTTTTGTCGCTTTTCGGGGTGATTAGTCAAGTTACTTTCGGCAATCTGGACCCATAAGACAACTTTCATTGAGTGAAAGTGTTTTTTATTAAGGGTTATAAAAAATTGCACATTTTGTCCTTAATTTTCCGCTGGCGACTCAAAAGCGTTTAGGAAGAACAGCATAATCGCCGAGAAACGAGTTTGAAATTTGGGGATCGGTTTTCAATGCGCCAGATGTTGCCTGAGTCGAGTCTTTACTCGAACGAAATGGCTGTTTGTGATTCAGATGCCCAGGCTCAAGAGGGGCGCTCTCCAGGGTATTTAAATCTTGCAGCGTTGACTTCGCTTTTCCTTCTGTGGGGTTTTATCACCGGGCTGAATGATGTTTTGGTGCCACATCTTAAAAATGTTTTTGAGCTGAGTTATACCCGCGCTGTCCTGGTACAGTTTTACTTTTTTGCAGCCTATTTTCTGGTTTCCGTTCCTGCTGGGTTGCTGTTGCGTAGAGTTGGCTACCAGTTGGGGTTGGTCTTTGGTTTATTAGTGGCTTGTGCTGGTTGCCTGGTTTTTATTCCTGCTGCGCGCCTGCAAATCTATGAAGTGTTTTTATTGGGGCTTTTTGTACTGGCTTCTGGTATTACAGTATTGCAGGTATCAGCAAATCCCTATGTTATTGCTTTGGGTAGTGCCAAAACGGCTCCAAGCCGTTTAAACCTAACCCAAGCATTTAACTCTCTGGGAACTACCTTGGCGCCGGTTGCCGGTGGTGCCGTTTTTTTTGCCGCGATTTCAATGGGCGCCGATCCCGATACGGCAACTAGTATCGATGAATTTCGCGCCAGGGAGGCGGCCCTGGTGGAAAAACCCTATTTCTGGTTGGCAGTAGTGCTGTTGATGATGGTGGCTTTTTTCTCCTGGATTCGCTTGCCGACAATCCCCGAACACCGCCTTTCTCACAGTACAAGTCCGCCCCGCAGTGAGACTTTTTCCATTTGGCGCTTTCCCAGATTGACACTGGGAGCAATTGGTATTTTTGCCTATGTAGGCGCCGAGGTAGCTATAGGAAGTTTCCTGGTTAGCTTTTTTAGTGAATCCTCTGTTGCTGAAATGCAGTTATTTGAAGCGGCAAAGTATGTTTCCTACTACTGGGGTGGCGCTATGGTAGGCCGCTTTGCCGGGGCTCTGCTACTGCGCTATGTCTCTGCGGGAAAAACACTGGCGGTGTGTTCGCTGGGTTCCGTAGTGCTTATCGTGGTTGCGATGCTCTCCTCTGGTTATTTGGCTGTATGGTCGATTGTCGCTGTGGGGGTTTGCAACTCCATTATGTTTCCAACCATATTCAGCCTGGCGTTGCGAGGTTTGGGTCAGTACACCAGTCAGGGCAGCGGTGTCCTGTGCATGGCCATTGTTGGCGGTGCGGTTATTCCATTGCTTCAGGGGGTGCTCGCCGATGAAGCGGGTATTCAGATTTCTTTTTTAGTACCGCTGCTGTGCTACTGCTATATCGCTTATTACGGTGCTTTTTCTCCGACTTTGCGTGGCGCTGCGATGGAGTAGTGGGCAAGGGCAACTGAAACTTTTCTCCAGGCTATTTTTTAAGTAGTCCAGCTAGAAATTGTTTTCCGCCTTGTCTGTGATTTAGCCCAATCCATCGGATTTCTATTGGCGCTCCTCGGCAAGTATTGCACTTTGCTCCGTTGATACCGTTGCGTGGAATACCTGAAATCCAATCGGGGCCTTATTGGCTGTGGCTGGAGTATGGGATTTACACTGAAATAATAATATCTGTGTTACTCATTCTGATAGCGATGGAATTGGTAGGACAGAAGGACTCGCGTGGGAAAACTTTGGGAGTTATCCGTGAAATTTAAAAAACGATTTTCACTGAGCTTAATGCTCTGTGTTTCGGCACTTGTTGGCTGTCAGCCGCAGGGGGAAGAAGTTCCGTCAAAAGAGGATAACTCCCAGATAAGCAGTGGCGGTAGCTTGGAAAACTGGCCGCTACTCGAGCCCGCGTTTCCACGCAGCGAAAAGCTGGAAGCGCGTATTTCCGAAATTATGTCGCGCATGTCTTTGGAAGAGAAGGTGGGGCAAATGATTCAGGCGGAGATCCGCCACGTCACCCCTGAAGATGTTAAGAAATACCATCTGGGCTCTGTGCTAAACGGTGGTGGTGCCTTTCCAAACAACGATAAGTTTGCCACGCCTAAAGATTGGCTCGCGCTTTCCGATGCCTTTTTCAAGGCTTCCATGGACACTTCCGATGGCGGTGTTGCTATTCCCCTGATTTGGGGCTCCGATGCGGTGCACGGTCACAATAATGTTATTGGGGCAACTCTTTTTCCCCACAATATTGGCCTCGGGGCGGCGAGGGATGCTGAGCTGATCGAGCGTATTGGTCGCGCGACCGCCCGCGAGGTCGCTGTTACCGGTATCGACTGGACCTTTGCCCCCACTGTGGCGGTAGTGCGGGATGACCGCTGGGGACGCACTTATGAAAGTTATTCTGAAGATCCGGCTGTAGTGGCTGACTATGCAAAAGCCATGGTGAAAGGGTTGCAGGGGGGCAAGAACGAAGTCGATTTTCTGCGCGGGGAAAACCTGGTCGCCACGGCTAAGCATTTTGTCGGTGACGGTGGAACTACACGTGGAATCGACCGCGGGGATAACGCTGTGCCTGAAAAGGAACTTGCAGAAGTACATGCGGCAGGTTACCTGACCGCTTTGCCCGCTGGTGTGCAAACGGTAATGGCTTCTTTTAATAGTTGGAATGGTGAGAAGCTGCATGGCCATCAATACTTGCTGACAGATGTCTTGAAGGAGCGTTTGGGTTTCGATGGATTTGTAGTCGGGGACTGGAATGGTCACAGTTTCGTACCGGGTTGCACTCTGGAAAGTTGTGCCGCGGCAATTAATGCTGGTCTGGACATGTTTATGGTGCCAGCGGACTGGAAGGCCCTCTTCAACAATACCTTGGCGCAGGCGAAGAGCGGTGAAATCCCAAGTGAGCGCTTGAATGATGCGGTGCGCCGCATACTGCGAGTGAAACTTCGCGCGGGCTTGTTCGAACGTAATATGCCCCTAGCGGGCAAGGCTGGCATTCTCGGTAATGCCGAGCACCGCGCTATCGCCAGAGAGGCAGTGCGGAAGTCTTTGGTGTTAATGAAAAACAATGATCAAATGTTGCCGTTAGCCGCGAAGCAGAATGTTCTAGTCGTCGGCGATGGGGCCGACAATCTCTCCAAACAAAGTGGTGGTTGGACAATATCCTGGCAGGGCACTGGTAATACCCGTGAAGATTTTCCCGGTGCTACTTCCATCTTTGAGGGCATCGCCGCAGCCGTAAAGAGCGCGGGTGGTGAAGCCATACTGAGTGAGGATGGAAGCTTTACCGATGCCAGCTTTGCCAATGGCAAGGCACCCCAGGTGGCTATTGCCATTTATGGTGAAGAACCATACGCGGAATGGCATGGTGATATCACAAATCTGGAATACCAGCGCGGTAACAAGAAAGACCTGGCCCTGTTGAAGAAATTGCGTGAACAGGAAATGCCAGTTGTCAGTGTTTTCCTGTCCGGTCGCCCGCTTTGGGTGAACAGTGAATTAAATGCATCGGATGCTTTTGTGGCCGCTTGGCTGCCGGGGTCTGAGGGTGCCGGTGTGGCCGATGTGTTATTCCGAGGTGCCAAAGGTGAGATTCGCTACGATTTCACTGGTAAGTTGCCCTTTAGCTGGCCGATGTACACCAATCAAACGGTTTTGAATCCATACCACGAGCACTACGATCCCCTGTTTGCTTTGGGTCACGGCTTGAGTGTGAATGAGGAATCCCTGGTCAGCAACGACTTGCCTGAGACCAGCGAAAATATGGCTGCGGGTGGACTGGAGGATGCCTGGTTATTGGTTTCCCGTCCGCGCGCTCCCTGGGTATTGAATATTGCCGAGGACGGAGCCAAGGCAGTTCCAGTGAATGGCAACCGAGCGGCCAGTGGTGAGGATAACAATATCGTTGTGACCTCGATTGATATGTCCTCTCAAGAAGATGCGCGTTTGATCGAGTGGAAGGGCCTGCGCCCCGGTGCTGTGCAATTGTCTGCGGAGTATATGCAGAACTTGGACATTTATTTGGAGGAGGGCTCAGCCTTGAGTCTGAATATTCGCGTTGATCAGAAGCTGCGTGAACCGTTACAAGCGGCGGTGACCTGTGGAGAGGGCTGTATTGCCAGAGTGCCGCTGCAATCCACTCTGAAAACCATGCCGCTGAATGACTGGACCCGTCTCTCGGTGGACCTGCAATGCTTCGCCAAAGCTGGCGCTGACTTTAGCAAGGTGTTCAGTGCCTTCCGCTTGGAGAGTGAGGGGGCCGCAGCGATAGCCGTAGCCAATGTTCGATTGGTACCCGATGCGGCAGCTTCTGCTGATATTCGCTGTGCGGGTTAGTGGCTTTTATCTCTAACCGTTTTCGGTAATTAAATGCCCGGGTCTGTAAAAATTGAGGTCTGGGTTACACCTCTCTTTTAAGTGGTTGAGTTGCTGAAGAGCTGTAGCTCTGCAATATCCCGCTTTCCGCTCAGAAGTCCATCAACTCAAGTTGCCAGCACCGGTATACTGTGTCGATCTCAGTTCCAGGGTATAGGCAGTGACCTCCAAATCCGCAGCAAATTCTCTACCGCAACTTATAAAGTCTGCGATGCAGCGCCACCCGGCTCTGGGACAGCTATGGGTTGGATTTTCTGGTGGCTTGGATTCCACTGTCTTGCTGCATCTTCTCAACCAGAATGGTATCCCCGTTAAGGCAGTGCATGTGCACCACGGCCTAAGTAGTAATGCAGAGCGCTGGCTTGACCACTGCGAAGCTGTTGCCCGTGAGCTGCAAGTGCCTTTTGTTGCGGTGCGTGTGCAAGTCGATAGAAGCGGTGGTGGGATAGAGCAGGGGGCGCGTAAGGCTCGCTACAAGGCTTTTGATTCGGTGATGTCCTCCGGTGATCAAATTTTGCTCGGTCACCATGGGGATGATCAGGCAGAAACCTTTCTATATAGACTAATGCGGGGAGCGGGCGTCCTTGGGCTTTCGGGTATGGCGGAGAGTCGGCCGTTGGGTGAGGGTAAATCCTTACTTCGTCCTTTGTTGTCAGTGGGGCGCCGTGAGCTGGAAGCCTGGGCCCTTGAACAGGGGCTCAGCTGGATTGAGGATGAGAGTAATGCTGATGAGGCCTTTGAGCGCAACTATTTACGCCGACAGGTCATGCCTGTTTTATCCACCCGTTGGTCGGCACGGCAGAGTATTCAGCGGGCTGCAGATAATCTTAGGGAATCTGCGTTACTGCTAGAGGAGTTGGCGCTTGCTGACTTGCAGATCTGTGATATCAGGCGAGAGAGGTTAGGGGAGAGCCTCTTTTTAGCGACGTTCACGAATTTAAGTATTGCGCGGCGCAAAAATCTACTGCGCGGTTGGGTGTTGCTGCAGGGTGGTATGGCACCGGAATCCGTGGTTCTGCAAGAAGCTTTGGCGCAAATTGAGAAAGCGAGTGCGGGTGCCCAAGTGGAAGTACGACTGGGTGGGTGTGTAGTGCGACGCTTTCAGCGGCGCCTCTATCTGACCCCTGTCATGGAGCCCTTTTCTACCACCGAAGAAAGCCTTCAATGGGATGGCGTGTCAGCACTACTGTTGCCCAGAGGTGGTGTACTGGAATCGGTGCAGGGTTGGCCCCAGGGGGTATATGAAGTGAAATACCGCCGGGGCGGTGAGCGCGTCCAGCCTCTCGACCGACTTCGCTCCCAGACTCTCAAGAAGGTGTTGCAGGAGAGGGCGTTGGAACCCTGGCTGCGAGACCGGATACCGCTCGTGTATCTGGATGGAGAGCTGGTGGCAGTTGCCGATTTATTCTGCTGTAAGGCGGGCTGCTCCACTTTGTCAGTAACACCTTCGGTGAAACCGCCCAGCTGGCGGTTTTTCGATTGAGCGGAGAGGGGTTTTCTGCTACCCTGGCGCCCCGTCTCAAAGGCACCGGGAGAAGCTGGATTATCCGCCCGGGCCAGCCCTGTAAGCTCGACATTCATCGAGCGCTCAACTGACCAAGGTTTTGCATGACGCGCTATATTTTTGTAACTGGTGGCGTGGTTTCCTCGTTGGGGAAAGGTATCGCCTCCGCCTCTTTGGCCGCCATTCTCGAGGCCCGTGGCCTCAAGGTTACCATCCTCAAACTGGACCCCTACATCAACGTAGACCCGGGTACCATGAGCCCCTTCCAGCACGGTGAGGTGTATGTCACCGAGGATGGTGCCGAGACTGACCTGGACCTGGGTCACTACGAACGCTTTATCCGTACCCGGATGTCCAAGCGTAACAACTTCACCACCGGCCGTGTGTACGAGACTGTACTGCGCAAAGAGCGCCGTGGTGACTACCTGGGTGGCACCGTACAGGTGATCCCACATATTACCGACGAGATCAAACGCCGCGTTGTAGAAGGTGGCCGCGATGTCGACGTCGCTATTGTTGAAATCGGTGGCACCGTAGGTGATATCGAATCCCAACCGTTCCTGGAATCTGTGCGTCAGCTGCGTGTGGAAATGGGCACCAACCGCGCCCTGTTGATCCACCTGAGCTATGTGCCCTTTCTTGCCACTGCTGGTGAAACCAAGACCAAGCCGACCCAGCACTCTGTTAAAGAGTTGCGCTCTATCGGCTTGCAGCCGGATATTCTGCTGTGCCGTTCCGAGCGTGAGATCGATGAGGACTCCCGCCGCAAGATTGCACTGTTCACCAATGTTGAAGAGCGCGCTGTTGTACCGCTGCCCGATGCCAAGACCATCTATGGCGTACCGCGTCTTCTGCACAGTTACGGCCTCGACGATATCGTTGTGGAAAAACTGCAGCTGGAATGCCAGGCACCAGACCTTTCCGAGTGGGATGAAGTGGTCGATGGCAAGCTGAACCCCCAGCACGAAGTGAAAATTGCCATGGTTGGCAAATACATGGAGTTGCTGGATGCCTATAAGTCCCTGATCGAGTCCCTGACCCACGCGGGTATCAAGCATCGTTGCAAAGTGGATATCGACTTTATCAACGCTGAAGACGTTGAGGGTGAGAACGGCATTGACCTGATCAAGGATGCCGATGCAATCCTGGTTCCCGGTGGATTTGGTGAGCGCGGTTTAGAGGGCAAGCTTGAATCTGTTCGCTACGCTCGTGAAAACAATATTCCTTACCTGGGCATCTGCCTCGGTTTACAGTCTGTGGTTATCGAGTTCGCACGCAATGTGCTCGGCCTCGAAGGTGCCAACAGTACTGAGTTCAATACCAAAACCCCGCACCCTGTTATCGGCCTGATCACTGAGTGGATCGATAGTGAAGGCAATATCGAGAAGCGCGACGAGCAGTCTGACCTGGGGGGCACCATGCGCTTGGGTGGCCAGGAGTGTCGCTTGGCCAAAGACTCCAAGGCTCGCGATATCTACGGCGCAGACGTCATTGTAGAGCGTCACCGCCACCGCTACGAAGTGAACAACAACTACGTTGATCGCCTGCAGCAAGCCGGTTTGAAAATTGGCGGCTGGTCTGCAGACGATACCCTGGTAGAAATGGTTGAATTGCCGAACCATCCCTGGTTCGTTGCTTGCCAGTTCCACCCGGAATTTACTTCAACCCCGCGCGACGGCCACCCGCTGTTCGAAAGCTTTGTTGCCGCCGCAATGAAGCAGCGTGAAAACCAGGGTTAATCAGTAATCCGCCCCCGGTCTCTGTGATTGGGGGTGAGATGACAGGGAGCTGACAGTGAAAACAATTGAAGTCGGAAATATTCAGGTCGCCAACGATAAGCCCTTTGTGCTTTTTGGCGGTATGAATGTACTGGAATCCCGCGACCTGGCGATGCAGGTGGCTGAGCACTATGTAAAAGTCACTGAAAAACTGGGTATTCCCTATGTTTTTAAAGCGTCTTTTGACAAGGCCAATCGCTCTTCCATCAACTCCTATCGCGGACCGGGAATGGAAGAAGGCCTGAAGATTTTTCAGGAAATCAAAGACACCTTTAAGGTCCCCCTGATTACCGATGTCCACGAAGTACACCAGGCTGCTCCGGTTGCCGAAGTCGTGGATATTATCCAGCTGCCGGCCTTCCTGGCCCGTCAGACTGATCTGGTCGCCGCTATGGCAGCGACTGGTGCAGTGATCAACGTCAAAAAGCCCCAGTTTATGAGCCCTCCGCAAGTTAAAAATGTGGTGGAGAAATTTGCTGAGTGCGGCAATGAAAATATTCTTTTGTGTGAGCGCGGTGCCTGCTTTGGCTACGACAACCTGGTTGTCGATATGCTGGGCTTCAGCACCATGATCAATGCCTCCGGCGGTGCGCCGCTGATTTTTGATGTCACCCACTCACTGCAAATGCGCGATCCTTCCGGTGCTGCCTCTGGTGGTCGCCGTGCACAGGTCACTGAGCTGGGCCGAGCAGGTTTGGCTATTGGTATTGCCGGCCTGTTCCTGGAAGCACACCCGAATCCAGATAAGGCATTGTGTGATGGCCCCAGTGCATTGCCACTGGAGAAGCTGGAACCATTCCTCGCACAGATGAAAGCTGTGGATGATTTAATCAAAGGCTTTACGCCTCTGGATACTGAATAAAAGTAAGAAATACATAGCGCGCGCCCTTTTTGAACGCTTGGTACTTATTCTGTAGCTATTATTTATGGAAGCTACGATTAGAGATACTCACAAAAAACTGTGAGAAAAAGTTTCACAAGAGTAAGAACCCTTAATTGTTGCGTGCAGCTATTGGAAAATTTCTTTCAGTAATTACCTTTTTAATAAGTAACAAGTTTAGTTAGTACTAATACGGAGCCCATTGTTAATGAGCAAGATTGTCGCTGTTAAAGCCTACGAAGTGCTGGATTCCCGCGGTAACCCTACCGTCGAAGCCGATGTAATCCTGGAAGACGGTTCCATTGGTTCCGCTTGCGCTCCTTCTGGTGCTTCCACTGGTTCTCGTGAAGCTCTGGAATTGCGCGATGGCGATAAGAGTCGTTACCTGGGCAAAGGTGTATTAAAGGCTGTTGAGAATATCAACACGACTATCGCCGATCTGTTGAAAGGTATGGATTCTACCGATCAGCGCACCCTGGATAAGGCGATGATCGATGCCGACGGTACTGAAAACAAAGCCAAGCTGGGCGCTAATGCTATTTTGGCGGTTTCACTGGCGGCCGCTAAAGCCGCTGCAGCTTCCAGAAAAATCCCCCTGTACCAGCATATTGCTGAGGTAAACGGCACTCCGGGTGAATACTCTATGCCGGTTCCGATGATGAATATCCTCAATGGTGGTGAGCATGCCGACAACAATGTGGATATTCAGGAATTTATGGTTCAGCCTGTTAAAGCTGAATCTTTTGCCGAAGCCCTGCGCCAAGGTGCTGAGATCTTCCACTCCCTGAAAAAAGTACTGTCCAGTAACAGCCTGAACACTGCGGTTGGCGATGAAGGCGGCTTTGCTCCGAACTTGCCATCCAACGAAGCCGCTCTGAAAGTGATTGCTGAAGCGGTAGAAAAGGCCGGTTACACCCTGGGCGATGACATTACCCTGGCTCTGGACTGTGCTTCTTCCGAGTTCTACAAAGATGGCAAGTACGACTTGGCTGGCGAAGGCAAGCAGTTCGATAGCGAAGGTTTTGCCAGCTACCTGGCCGATCTGTCAGCCAACTATCCGATCCTGTCTATCGAAGACGGTATGGACGAAAGCGATTGGGACGGCTGGAAAATTCTCACCGACAAGATAGGTGAAAAAGTACAGCTGGTAGGCGATGACTTGTTCGTAACCAACACCAAGATCCTGAAAGAAGGTATCGAGAAAGGCGTGGGTAACTCTATCCTGATCAAGTTCAACCAGATCGGCTCCCTGTCCGAAACTCTGGACGCGATTAAGATGGCAAAAGATGCAGGCTACACCGCTGTAATCTCTCACCGCTCTGGTGAAACCGAAGACACCACTATTGCTGACCTGGCGGTTGCGACTGCTGCCGGCCAAATCAAAACCGGCTCCCTGTGTCGCTCCGACCGCGTAGCTAAGTACAATCGTCTGCTGCGTATTGAAGCTGAGCTGAACGGTGCCGCTCCTTACCGTGGCCGTGCTGAATTCAAATAATCAATATTTGAATCGCACATTGGTATTGCAGAGGGATTCCTCTGCAATACCTATAATACGAACAAGCGAAATATCGTAATCTCGTATGAAATGGCTGCTGGGAATTCTTATCTTTATTCTGCTTGCCACTCAGTATCGTCTCTGGGTTGGTGATGGCAGTCTCGCCGAAGTTACCCGTCTCAAACGACAGCTTGCTCAGCAACAGGAAAAAAATGCAGCTTTGGCGCGGGAAAATCGCCAGTTGTTGAGAGAAGTACGAAGCCTGAAAGTGGGCACTGATGGTGTCGAAGCCAAGGCACGCTATGATTTGGGATTGATTAAGGAAGGGGAAACCCTGTTTATCTTCCTGGACTCGGAAGAGGCTAAAAAGTGATTACAGATTATTGGGTGGTTGTGCCCGCTGCGGGTGTTGGTAAACGCATGGGAGCCGATCGCCCCAAGCAGTATTTACCATTACTGGGGCGCCCTTTATTGTCCCTAACCTTGCGGAATATTTTAAGTTGGCCGGGACTTGCTGGCGTTGTTGTGGCCCTATCAAAGGATGATGAATTTTTCCCGTATTTGAAAGAAGCTTCTCACCCATTAATCCACACTGTAATTGGTGGCGCTGAGCGAGCGGATTCTGTCCTCTCAGCCCTGGAATTTCTCGCTCAACGGGAACATGGTGACACCCCAGTGCTTGTACATGATGCCGCTCGGCCATGTGTTGCACTGAAAGACATTAGTGCACTGTTGCACAGCCAGGTTGCACAGACCGCGCTCCTAGCGCGTCAGGCCAGTGATACTGTAAAGAGAGGGTCTGAGATAAGCGGTGTTCAATGTGTTGAACAAACCCTGGATCGCAACCAGATATGGCTTGCACAGACCCCTCAGCGAGCGCCTCTTGCGCTACTTCGCTCCTGCCTCAGTCAAGCATTACAGCAAGGTGAAGCTGTTACAGATGAGGCAAGTGCGTTGGAAATTTTTGGTCACTCTCCGCAACTTGTTGAAGGTCGGAGTGACAATATCAAAGTGACCCACCCCACCGATATCGTAATGGCAGAGACCATTTTACGTCTGCGCTACGCTCCCACCGAGGATTATCGATAGTGAGTTTTAGAATTGGCCAGGGCTTTGACGTGCATGCGTTTGGTCCTGGCGATCATGTTGTGCTTGGTGGAGCAAAAATTCCCCATAGCTTTGGTTTAAAAGCCCATTCCGATGGGGACGTGTTACTGCATGCACTTTGCGATGCGCTTCTTGGCGCTTTGGCTCTCGGTGATATCGGTCATCATTTTCCCGATACGGATGAGCGTTTTAGTGGCGCGGATAGTCGCGCCCTTTTGCAACATGTTATGACCCTAATTAAGGAAAGGGGATATCGCCTGGTGAATGCTGATACCACTCTCATTGCACAGGCTCCCAAGATGGCTCCTCATATAGAAACCATGCGCGGCTATATTGCTGCGGATTGCGGTGTGGATATCGCCGATATTAGTGTGAAAGCAACGACTACGGAGAAGCTTGGCTTTACCGGGCGGAGTGAGGGAATTGCGGCCCAGGCCACTGTTTTACTTGAGCGATATGATGTCTGAAGTCTGGAATCTAAATTGGCCCCGTGCTTTGGGTGGGGCGGCAATCTCTGCTGATTTTCGTACTGTTGCGGAAGATTTTGTTGTCGATGAGATGGCTTTCCCAGAACCTACAGAGGACGGGGAGCATGTGTACCTGCATATTAAGAAGCGGGGGGCCAATACTGTCTGGGTGGCAAAACAGCTAGCCAAACTCGCCGGAGTGCGCCCTCTGGATGTCAGCTACTTTGGGTTGAAGGATCGACATGCCGTAACCACGCAGTGGTTTAGTGTTTGGCTCGGACAGAAGCCAGAGGCAGATTGGTCGCAGATCAATAGTGAAGAAGTTTCACTTCTGAGGTTTTTTCGGGGCGGACGTAAACTACGTCGCGGGGAGCATGTAGGCAATCGATTTAAAATTCGCCTGCGTAATGTAAGCGGTGATCGGGCGGCTGCGGAAGAGGTGCTTAAACAGGTAGGCGGCGGAGTGCCAAATTACTTCGGTGAGCAACGCTTTGGTATCGATGGCGGCAACCTGGACCTGGCGCGTCACCTGGCGGAAGAAGAGGGACGCTGTCGTAAGAATGAAAAGGCCTTTGCCATGTCGGCTGCGCGCAGTTGGCTGTTTAATCAGGTATTGGCAGAAAGAATTACTCAAGACTGCTGGCGGCAAAGTATTGAGGGTGAGCCACAAAGTGAGCCCAGTGGTCCTTTGTGGGGTCGCGGTAGAAACCTCGCCACAGGTCCTCTAGGCGAATTGGAGCAGCAAGTACTAGAGAAGTGGCTGAGCTGGTGTAACTGGCTTGAACATTGCGGACTCAAGCAAGAGCGAAGATCATTGGCCCTACGTCCAGAGGCTTTTCGTTTTGAGTGGCAGTCTGATGACCTCCTCTTGGAATTTGCGTTGCCGCCTGGGGCATTCGCAACAGCCTTGCTAAGGGAGGTGGCACAGCTGGTCAATGTGAACTCGGACACATAAAATTTGTGGCTGAAAGCGAGAGTTATACAGGGGATGGAATAAAAGCTTATGGACCGCTTAAGACACGAAGGCTTGGGAATGACCTCCCAGCGAACTCGCAATCGCCTGATCCAACGCTTGAGGGATGAGGGCATTAGCAATGAAGAAGTCCTCGATGTGATGGCTTCGACCCCCAGGCACCTTTTTCTGGATGAAGCCCTGGCGATCCGCGCCTATGAGGATACAGCTCTGCCAATTGGCTATGGCCAGACAATATCCCAACCTTACATTGTTGCCCGCATGACAGAGTTGCTGCTGAGCAGGGCCAAATCCCTGCATAGAGTTTTAGAAGTTGGTACGGGTTCCGGCTACCAAACCGCAATTCTTTCTAGGCTGGTTGAACAACTTTTTTCTGTTGAGCGTGTCGAACCCTTGCTCGATAAGGCCCGCCAGCGTCTTAACGAGTTGGGATATCAGAATATTGAATACAATCTCAGTAGTGGTGGTTTTGGCTGGCCGGAAAAAGGGCCTTATGATGCAATCCTGGCAGCAGCGGCTCCCTCAACGGTTCCCGATGAACTCAAGCAACAGTTGGGACCAAATGGCGTGCTGGTTATTCCTGTGGGTTCGGAGCAACAGCACCTGATGATGATCTCTCGTCGCCAGGATACCGATCAGTTCGATGTGGAAAAGCTAGAAGCAGTGCGGTTTGTGCCGCTGCTTAGTGGTGTGGTTCGATGAAATTTAGAGAGCTCTTTAAGAGCCGGTACCCGGGTGTAGTGCTGCGTGGTATGGGAATGGGTGCTGCAGATGTTGTTCCGGGGGTTTCCGGGGGGACCATTGCTTTTATTACAGGGATCTACCAGGAGTTACTCGACTCTTTGAGCCGGATAGGACCTCACTGTATTACGATAATGCGGGAGGAAGGGCTATCAGCGACTTGGAAGCACATCAATGGCAGCTTCCTGTTATCCCTGTTTTTAGGGGTGTTGATCAGTATCTTCAGCCTGGCGAGGATTATTAGCGGCCTTTTGGAGCAATATCCTATTCTCGTCTGGTCTTTCTTTTTTGGCCTAGTGCTGGCTTCTACCTTCCCTATTCTTCGCAATATCCCCAGGTGGTCTCTTTCGACAGCGGTCTTTCTCTTTCTAGGCATCGCGCTGGCAGTTGTTGTCAGTGAGCTTCGCCCTGGGGACATCCCAGCTACGCCACTTACTTTATTTTTATCTGGAGCATTGGCAATTTGTGCCATGGCTTTGCCCGGAATTTCAGGTGCCTTTATCCTGCTTATGATTGGGATTTATCCCAAGGTGCTCACTGCAGTACATGAGCTGCAATTGTCGAATTTATTGTACTTTGCGGTTGGGGCCGCTCTGGGGTTAATGCTTTTTAGCCGATTGCTTTCCTGGTTGATGCACAAATATGTCGCTCGCACATTGGCTTTTCTTGCAGGGATCTTATTAGGTAGCCTGAAAATAATTTGGCCCTGGAAGCTACCAATCAATGGTGCCGAAACTGTTTCCAGTAAGCTTGCGCCATTACTCGCCAATACATCCCCGTCGAACTTTATGGCCCAGACAGGTGAGAATGCGAATCTGGGGCCTGCGATTATTGCCGCTTTGGTTGCTGCGGTACTGGTTCTCGCGGTGGACTATTTCGGAGGGGGGCATCGAGGTAAATCCTACGCCACACCGCAATAAGATCTGGAATATCTCGGTATGGCAGCTTTTTATGAAGCTTTTCCAATGATTTTTAGAGCTTTTCTTTAGACACTTTTTCCATAAATGCCGTGGTCTGATGTAAAAAGAGAATAATGGAATGTCATCTTTTACGACAAGTTGAGGCCCATTTTTGGCGGAACAATAAGCCTAATATTGGTCATTTTTTGACTTTGATGTTAAAAATATTAGGCGTCTGTGTCGTGGCTATAGCCCTGGTTTCCTGTGCTGGCCACAGAGCACCGAGTAGTTCCCTAAATCAGCCTCCAAGTATCCGTCTCAATCATCATACTGTGAGCCGCGGGGATACCCTGTATTCTATTGCCTGGCGTTACGGTCAGGATTTCCGCAAGCTGGCGGCTATCAATGGCATTAAGCCTCCCTATAATATTTATCCCGGCCAACGCTTACAGTTGAATGGTAAAGTGCCGCGTCAAGTCGCCTCAAGCTCCCCTGTAGCCAGAAAAAAAACTGTGGCTAAGCCTGTGCCCACAAAAAAAGCTATTCCCGCCAAGAATAAAAAATCTTTAACGAGAAGCTCTACGCGCCAGAAGCCTCAAAGTAAGCGAACAGGGGCGATTCACTGGCGTTGGCCTGTCCGTGGACAAGTCATCAGTAAGTTCCGCTCTGGAGACCCCTTGCGGAAGGGTGTTGATATCGCCGGTGAAAAGGGAGAATCTGTATCGGCAGCAGCTGATGGCACTGTTATCTACGCTGGCAGTGCACTGAGAGGGTATGGAAAACTGCTGATCGTTAAGCACAGCGATGTTTACTTGAGTGCTTATGCCCACAATCACCGACTGCTGGTGAAAGAGGGTAGTAAGGTCAAAGCTGGACAACGGATAGCGGAACTGGGTTCGAGTGGTACCAACCGCGACAAGCTCCACTTTGAAATACGAAAAAACGGTCAGCCAGTGGACCCTCTCGCGTATCTGCCTTAAGTCGGGAGAGTGCTCTAAAGCTCTGCAAATAAAAATGGACTTTTAACTAATACCACTTGGGGTGGTCACAGCAATCGTGGCGACCAAATGGTCAAGCCGATTCTGTGGCTGTCGCACATGTGTACCTGATTGGTCGTTTTTTAGACCGATTCTGGTCTCATGCTATGCGGTTGATATTGGCAAAGTACAAGGAGCAGGGGAAATGGAAGCACAACGGCAAGACCAGTCCATGACTGGCCAGGCAGAAGACTTTCCTCCTGAGTTGGCGGTAGAGAATGATGAGCAGAAACTAAATTCCGAAAAAGGTAAAAGTAGTGGCCGTACGCGGAGAAATGCGGCAAAAAATAACTCCGTTTCCTCCCCCACAGAGAAGAGTCGGGTTAGCAGGTTGGATGGCGATGGCCATTTACAGAAGAACCTGGATGCCACCCAGCTCTATCTCAATGAAATAGGCTTTTCCCCCCTACTGACCGCTGAAGAAGAGGTTTATTACGCACGCAAGGCCTTGCGTGGTGATGCTGCATCAAGAAAGCGTATGATCGAGAGTAACCTACGCCTTGTTGTAAAAATCGCCCGTCGCTACGTTAGTCGTGGCCTCGCATTGTTAGACCTAATCGAAGAGGGCAACTTGGGGTTAATTCGTGCTGTTGAGAAGTTTGATCCGGAGCGAGGTTTCCGCTTTTCTACTTATGCTACTTGGTGGATACGTCAGACAATAGAACGAGCCATTATGAATCAGACTCGCACTATTCGCCTGCCAATCCATGTAGTAAAAGAGTTAAATGTGTATCTTCGAGCATCTCGTGAGCTTGCACAGAAGCTGGATCACGAGCCATCTGCAGAAGAGATTGCTAACTTGTTAGAGAAGCCTGTAGAGGACGTCGAACGGATGCTGGGGCTCAATGAGAGAGTCACCTCCGTAGATACCCCTATAGGCCCTTCTTCCGAGAAGACGTTGGTTGATACTATACCCGACCAGCAGGAGTCTGATCCGGCAGAACTCCTTCAGGATAGTGACCTTTTCGATAGCATTAATCGCTGGCTTGGTGAGCTTCCCGACAAGCAGTGTGAAGTTGTTTCCAGGCGCTTCGGATTACGTGGATTTGAGGCGAGCACCCTAGAAGAAGTTGGGCGTGAGATTGGTCTCACTCGTGAACGGGTTCGCCAAATCCAAGTTGATGCACTGAAACGTTTAAGGGAAGTGATGGAAAAGCAGGGACTTGACGGGCAATCCCTGTTTGGAAATCTCTAATTTTGGCCCCTAAATAGGGAGGCCCCATGAAAGGTGTGTTTCGTGGGGCTTCCTCAAACTAACTGTGATAGCGATGTAATACGTCACAGTTTCCGTTTTTCTAATCCAAGAGCGCTTATTTTCTCACCCAGCGACCAAGGTTGTCCTGGTAGTACTCCCCACGGGATAGGCGGGCCTCTAGTTTCTCGGCAGCACGTGCCGCAACTTGGGCAATATCGACATTGTGGCTTTTGGCTATCTCGGTATAGGCCTGCTTACGTTCCGCATTTATTTTTTTTACCAGCTTCTCCAGTTCAGGCGAACTGGCGTCCACAATAGCGATATAGCCACTGTTTGCTTCTCCCACTAACCCTTGCTTTTTGGCCTCTTCTAAGGAAATCGCCATTGCGGGTAACGCCATTATCAAGCCCAGAACTAATAGAGCTTTCTTTACCATACTCATATTCTATCTCCTCAGAAAATGCCTTCCTTGTCGTCAAACAGGTTTTCAAGATCCTTGTCCACTTTGACCCGGATTTCATGTTCAATCTTAACATTCAGGTTTACAGTAATTGGCTCGCTGGGGGCCTTCACTGCTACAGTAGGTGTGCAACCTATAGCAATCAAAGTGTACAGTACTCCTAAAAGAATCAGCCGGCTGGCCCTCATCTGATACTCCTTATGGTGCCACTTAGGCGCCTTTTATTTGTTGCATCTTCAGCAGTTACGTCAAAAATCAGGCCAGGTTCGCCAACTGCGTCGGGAGTGACCACATTTGGCAATTGTAATGGCTCTACCTTAACCCGCTCTGAATTAGTCGACCTTATGCACTAGTGGGGAGAGCCTACTGTACTAGCAACCTATTGGTCCAGTTGCTTTTCTAACGCTGTTGTCAGGTCACGGCTGGCCTGTAACGAGCGCAACATTGCAGGAATATTATTCTCAAGGTTGAGGTTAATAATCAGGTCTCTTTCTGAATCCATTGATTCACTACGCCCGACAAGTTTTAAGTTGAGTAATAGGTCTCCACTGGGAGGATATTGCAAATTGCCTTCCAGGGTGCGGAAGTCATAGTCTTCAAGGGCATTTGAGATCAGTTTCAGTTGGGGATTGCCCTTGAGCATCTGCTGAGAAAATGCACCATAATATCTTAGCTCTCCGCCAGGCTCGACTGCTTCCAAATGACCATTTTTAACGGTAATCCCTTGGGGGCCTGTGGTAATAGGTATGGTTAAGTTTAGACGTCCTTTGGCCTTGAAACTTTCCGATTCGGTTTCTTGAGCTAGCTTTTCAAGAGATACATGCTCTGCGTACAAGGTACTGTTGCGCTCTATATTATCCAGATTCCAATACAAAGCTTCGGAAGACAGTTTTCCATCAAGAAACTCTGCAGAAAAATCGTTTAGGATAAGATCTTGTGTTTTATTTACAGACAGAGAAAAGGACAAATTATTTAGAGGTAATCCTGCGTTGATGGATTCTATAGTCAGAGGCTGTGGTTTAGATGTAAACCATTTTCCTCTATGAGTTTCCACCAGAACATTCCCATTAACTCCTGCAGCGAAGCTACTATCGTAGATCGCAGCGATATTAGTTAAACTTATGTCGATAGTATCAGTTGATTGGCGAGGCCATGATATAGCGCCACTGGCAGAAAGACCCCCAGAAACGATATCTAAAGGTAAGCCTTGGAAAACCTTACTGAGGGGTGCTGCGGAATTGAACTCAACATATGGCAGTGAAAATTGAAAAGCGCCAACTGCTAACTCGATATCATGATGCAAACTTGATGTGAGTTGTAAATTACCGGCCTTAACTTGGCTTTGTCCCTCAAGCTTACTCCCGTCCAGGGAGAGAGAGCCAGTAAGAGAAGTCTCAAGGGTATAATTTTCAGGGGTAACGACCTTAAGTCTGTTACTACTAAAGTCACTGCTGAACTGTGTGCTATCTCTTGAAGATATTACTTTTATATTATTCAGATCTAGTGTTCCAGATAAAGTCGCATGCTCACTGGAGAGATTGCTAAAATGGTTGCTTGATTTTTCAATAATGCAACTTTTGATACCTGATAAAATTTCACAGTTGACTCTAGGTGCTATAAGTTCCGCTTCCCTAATCTTGAATTCTTTAGCTTTCAGCTCTCCAAGTGAGGCTTTAACTTGTTCCAATTTTAAATTCTGAATGTTGCCATCTTCCTGGAAGTGAATGGTAGATGAAATATCCACTTTTCTGAGAACAACACCCGCGGGCATATCAATTATTACAGGAGATTTGGCCTCGAACTTAAACCTGCACTCGGTAAAATTTTTGATGTTGCACTGAATGTGTTCAATTTTTGAAGAGGCTGAATTAGGGGTGTTTTTGGCTTTTAGCTGAGTGACAATTAATCCATCGTGAATTTGTAAGTTGAAGGAGTTGGATTCCGAGGGGCTCCCGGTAATATGAATGTTCTTCTTAACTTCGGCTTGAATATGATTATGATTTAACCCGCTGGTGAGTAAGGGAGACTCTTCTTTCAGACCGGTTATTTTTGCATCAAACAGTAAATTGCTTTTTGGTAAGATAGTTAGACGAATTTGCTCAAGCCAGTTTTTATTTATAGACGATGTTTCGGTAAAATTTAAGTGAGCCTCACTTTGAAAACTCAGATATCCTTTGGGATTGGTAATTTCGAGTGAAGGAAAGTAATTCTTAGTCAAAAGGGGCTTGATTAGTGGTTCTGCGCCAGCCAGATCGACAGAGCCCTTCAATTGGAACTTAGGGTTGGGTGTTAGATCGCTATATTCGAACCTAAGATTTGCCAAAAGATTTTTGCTGCCTGAATCTTTTAGTGTTGAAACCTCAATTGAGCCAGAACCAGTGACGGACTCTAACTGAATAGGATTTAGAGTCTTTAGTTTGAGTTCTATGGGTGACTGAGTTGACAAGTGAGCTTGTATCTTTTTATTGGAAGATTCAATGGGTAAGCTCAATCCCAGGTTATCACTCTCAACTTTAAATAGAATATCCTGATAGTTTGCCTTGGATAAGATTTCGTCTGGAATGAAGGCGCGAGCATTAATCAGTATATTCCCACTGGCTCTCATCCCATCTACAGGGGTTTCGGTCAATACTTCAGAGATGTTTAGAATCGACTCAATGGAATTTAGGTTTGATGATGCACTCGCATCTAGTTTCCATTGATTTTGATGGGTTTTGGATATATCTATTTCCAGTCGAGAAGGTTCTTTAATTAAGTCAGAGCTTATTTCTGTAACTGTAGTAATGTCGCTTGAAGTCAAATTGGCTTTAAGTGAAAGTTCGTGATTTCCGGTTTTGATTGAGCTGAAAGGTGTTTGTATATGGATCTCTGTATTATGCCGGTTAATTTTCAGTGGGCCAGCCTTCAAATCATCACCAAATTCAATTTCTCTTACGAATACTGATCCAGGTATAAAGCTTATTATATTCTGAGTTAAATTACTTAAGGTGAGAGTGTTTTCTTTAGAGGGTATCTTTTCAGTTTTGTTAGGTTTGCTTGACGTAGAGTTTTTTATTTCAGAGTATGTGAGTTTGCCAATTGATAGCTCAATCTTTTGCGTATTATCCCGATCAAAAATAATATGAAAAGGATAGAGTATTTTAACCTTGTTCAGGATAAGGTTATTTTTTCGGTTGGACTGAAGGCGGACTTGTTCGATAGAAGCTTCCTTGATGCCTAATTTCAATCCGGATAATTGCTGAATAACAACTTCGCCTGCAAATAGGTTGATCATCTGAGAGACAACAATATCTTTTTTCCACCAACTACCAACTAGAAAGGTAGCTAAGAGTACTGTAGTCACAATGATAAGAATACGGGGTTTTCGCACTTTAAAACTCTTAACTTATAGAGTGGAGGTGATTTCGTATAATCGCTAGAAAACTGCAGCAGTCATGTAACGGGTTAATAGCGTCTTTTGCAGATCTGTAACAAGATATCTTATCAGACTGTCAGGATAATACTTTGTGAGAGTTAGATTATTGACTACAAAGATGGTTCACCTGCCCACCAAAATGAGAAATGAATGCTGGGTCATAAGGTGTAAGCCACTCTGTCCTGTAGCAGTTTTAGGTGTCATTGCATCTGTTATTATTTTCCGGCTTTGGGTGTAAAAGCCAGAAAGCAACAGGCTTAGCCATGCAGTCCCATTCGAATGAAGTATTAAGGCTGTATTGGGTTTTGATAGCAATGCAGATACATCATGAGGGAGGGGTATCTTGACCTGCAACACCTGGAATCTTTTGTAGGCTCACTCAGTGATTAAGGTGTATGTTAAATAGCTTGAAGCTATCAGTAAGAGGCTTATAATTGCTTTTGTTGTGAGGGTTCTCACGTACGATAGGGGGCAGTCCGCACGTGGTTAGAGTTGCTGTCCAGGCTGAAATCTGCCACAGGAGTGGCGGGCGGGTAACTAGAAGTTTTCATTGATTAGAAGATAGCCGATCAGTTTACCCCTACGAAACCACTGCCTCTGTCAATGGACCAACATACAGTCCAAGAACCCCATTCTTATCAAACTAAAAATATAAGATTTTTAGTCGGTGATTGGTGGAGAGAGGCTTAAATAGCTAAAAAATTGACCATCCGCTAGAGGGATAAACACGGCGATGATTCTGGGTGGGTATTGAATCTGTTTAGGAAGCGTTGCTTGAGCTGTGCAAAATGAGCCTAATTTGTGATTGGTAAACGGGGGATGGATCTTAGAGATATTCAAGATTAGAAGAGGTATTATCTATTTATGTTTTCTTTAGCCTGTGTTGGCATATACGAGCCCAATTTACACGGAATTAATCTTCCATGGGGGCGAATTGAATGAGGATATTTAAAAAATGCAAGACGCTCAGCCGAAGACTATTTACCTCAAAGATTATCAAGTACCAGATTATCTGGTAGATAGCACAGATCTTCATTTTGAATTGGAGCCCAAGGCGACTCTGGTAAAGTCACAGCTAAAAATCCGTAGGAACCCCAAGGCGGGTCAAGGTTTGCCGCCTTTACTTCTGGATGGCGTCGATTTAGAGCTGTTATCTATTGCAATTGATGGTTCAATTCTTCCCGAGGTCTCATATCAAGAAACCCTCCAGGGATTGTCTATATTGGTGGATAAGCCTGAATTCATATTGGAAATCCATAATAGAATTAATCCTGAAGATAATACTTCTTTAGAAGGTTTGTATCTTTCAAATGGTATGTATTGCACACAATGTGAGGCAGAAGGGTTTAGAAAGATAACTTTTTACCCAGATCGTCCGGATGTGATGTCGAAATTCACCACTACTATCGTTGCGCCAAAAGATCATCCTGTATTGCTATCCAATGGTAATCAGATTGATTTTGGCGATTGTGAGGATGGTCGTCATTTTGCGACCTGGGAGGATCCTTTTGCGAAACCATCTTATCTATTTGCTTTGGTGGCAGGGGATTTGGAAAATGTAGAGGATACTTTTACTACTAGTAGCGGGCGTGAAGTAAAACTGCAAATTTTTACTGAAGCAAAAAACATCGGTAAATGCGAGCATGCCATGCGCTCCCTGAAAAAGGCTATGAGTTGGGATGAGGAAGTATATGGCAGAGAATATGATCTAGATATTTTTATGATCGTGGCGGTAGATCATTTCAATATGGGGGCCATGGAAAATAAAGGGCTAAATATCTTCAATTCAGCTTGTGTGCTGGCGAGTCCTGAGACAGCAACCGATTCTGCCTTCCAGAGAATAGAATCTATCGTTGGGCATGAGTACTTTCATAACTGGTCGGGAAATAGAGTTACATGCCGGGATTGGTTTCAGCTCAGTTTAAAAGAAGGTTTTACGGTGTTTCGTGATGCCGAATTTTCTGCTGATATGAATTCTCGGGCTGTTAAGCGTATCGAAGATGTTTCACTATTGCGAACCAACCAGTTTGCTGAAGACGCGGGCCCCATGTCTCACCCAATAAGACCAGATTCTTACATAGAGATTTCCAATTTCTATACATTAACAGTATATGAAAAAGGTGCGGAAGTAGTCCGGATGTTGCACACCCTATTGGGGAAGGAGAAGTTTCGCAAAGGTAGCGATCTCTATTTTGAACGACATGATGGAAGTGCAGCAACCTGTGAAGATTTTATCCTGTCGATGGAAGATGCTAATCAGGTAAACCTCACCCAGTTTCGACATTGGTATAGTCAAGCTGGAACTCCACTCTTAGAGGTTACAGACAGCTTTGATCAAGCAACGGGCAGATATAGCCTTAAAGTTTCTCAGTCTTGCCCAACTAGGGCGAACCAGGATAAAAGTCTACCACTTCATATCCCGATTAAAATTGGTTTGCTGGATGTGGATGGAAATGACTCTATCCTCAACAATGAAGGGGGCATTGAGGAAGTTCTAGAGGTTACTCAGCCCGAGCAACTCTTTGAGTTTAGTGGATTTCGGGAAAAACCCCTGCCATCACTTCTGCGTGATTTTTCTGCGCCTGTCAAGGTTCGTTACCCCTATACCGGGAAACAGTTGATTTTCCTGATGCGTAATGATTCAGATACGTTTAACCGTTGGGATGCATCGCAGCGTCTTGCATTTATGGCCCTTACACAACTACAGCAAGACTATCGTAGTGGAGAGGCACTTCAGTTACAGCCTGAACTGATAGAGGCATACCGGGATGTACTAAAAGATAGCACACTAGATCCCGCCTTAGTGGCAGAAATACTACGATTGCCAAGTGAGCAATCCGTTGCAGAGATAAATGATCTTATTGATGCTGAAGCGATAGTTGTAGCGCGAGATTTCGCCTTAAAAACTTTGGCAACGGCATTGGCTCCTGAGCTGTTACAAAGATATACAGCGTTGGATCACCAGAAACCCTATAGTCCCAATGCAAAAGATATTGCTGAGCGAAGCTTGAAAAATACTTGCTTATCTTATCTTGCAGCTACAGAAAAAGATGATGCGTTAAATATTGTACAAAAGCAGTTTGAGACAGCTGGGAATATGACTGATAGCGCCGCAGCACTTAGTGCATTGATTAACTACGGAAGTGCTCCGAAGGTTGATTCGGCAATACAAGAATTCTATCAGCGCTGGAAAGATGATACTCAAGTTGTGGAGCTTTGGTTAGGGCTGCAAAGTAGCAGTGCCCGAAACGGAACTCTTGCCAATATCAAAAATTTAATAAAGCATCCCTCCTTTGAGATTAAAAATCCAAATAAAGTTCGAGCGGTACTCGGTGGCTTTGCTAATCGAAACTTTAAGCAATTTCATAAGGAAGATGGTAGCAGCTTCTTCTTTATTGCTGAGCAGGTCGTTATGCTAGATAAAATTAATCCACAGATAGCAGCACGGCTTGTTGTGCCGATTACACGCTGGCAAAAATACAGTGATGATCTTTCGGGTAAAATGAGAGAGGCTCTTCAGGGTATTCTTGATTCTGGCGGGTTATCTAAGGATGTTTTTGAGGTGGTGAGTAAAAGTATAAACTAAAGCTCAGTTGTCAAGTTCGTTTAATGGGGCTATAAATTGCCCCATTTTTGACTTGAGCGTGAAGCACTCTAAATTTCTTTATAATATTGGTCTTATCCGCTCGCTGCCAAGTCTAACTAAGTTAAGTTTTTCGTTGAGTAGTTTTAGTTCGGTGATGGATGTATAGTCAGGACGGAACTGCTGAATTTTAGAGTTATCCAGAACATGTGCTACTACAGAATTGATTACCATAAAGTGGCAAAATACTATAGTGTCTTCTTGAACACTTAAAAGATAGTGAATGATTCCGTCACGCCACTTCTTTTGTTGTGTATTGTTGGGGTCCCAATTCTGATCTAATAAAGAACGTAGCCAAGGTAAGCGTTGTTGTAGTGTGACCCCTTTGGGTGTAGGAATTTCGCTGACTCTGTTTTCTAAAGTAACGATTTTCCTCCACTTCTCTGCTAAAGGTTGTGCAGTTTGTTGTGCGCGTAGTTTGGGACTACTAACTATATTGAGATCCGTATTTTCAGTGAAACTTTGAGCTAAAGTTGAGGCTTGTTTATGTCCCAAGGTGGTGAGAGTTGGGTCAGGTATTAGAGGACCTTTTGCGGCCTCACCATGACGGGCAAGTAGAATTTTTATCATGCTTTTGATTTTATAGGTATTTATTTAAGGCTTCATTGGGAATATCTTGCCATAAGTTGAGTAAATCCGTGGCATTAAATTCTCTAGAGGTTGAATTTTGGCCTAATCGCTTACTGTTGGTGCCTGAATAGACATCCCAATCCCCTCCAGGAGTACCTATTTCAGCAAAGCTAAGCCAGGATCCCTGAATAGAGGCGCTGAGCAGATGGGCCTCGGTTTCTCCACCGTACAGCATCTTAAGAGAATCTTCGCCATGGGTTCCAAATACATAGCCGAGCTCTACTGCATGACAAGCCCCTAACAGAGGTTGAGAGGCAAGGGGTTGTGTGAAATGGTAGTGAAAACAATTGCCGGGATATCCATTGAGATGCCTGAGGCCTGGGAGGGTAAATACCATATCTGTAAGCATTAGATTCCAGGTTTTACTCCATATTGGCCAATGATTATCTTTAGTTATAGAGGCTTGTTGATAATAATAATTGATAATGGGTTTTAGCTTATCTTCAGGAATTAACCACTCTAGGTGTTTACAAATCTTTTGATAAGTAAGTGTATATATTTCCGGATTGGATGCACTAAACAAATTCCATTCTTCTAGATTGCTTCCTAAAAGGAGTGGGAGGCCTTTTTCCGTTGGTTTTCTACTAAGTTTTTTATCTTCTATAAGTTTATTGTCAATAACGGGTTTAAACGGAAGTTTTCCCCATTTTTGATGTAGCTGTGTAGCTTCTAGAATTTTTTTCTGTGCTTGTAAAAGTTCTTTTGCTGTATAGTGATAAAGTGATTTTCCTTTACTTATTTTCCTGAGATGAAAAGTAAAGGCTTCTGCCATCTGGTTTGCCTGCTCGATAGAGTGAAGGGCTCTGGGGTGGCCGCTTTGCACAATGGCACGAGCATATAATCCTTGGCATTCAGAAATATTCAAAATAGAGGCGATACTCATAGCGCCTGCAGACTCGCCAAAAAGTGTAATATTGTCTGGGTCTCCACCAAATACGGAGATGTTATTCTTTACCCACTTAAGTGCGGCAATTTGATCCAGAATGCCCTCATTACCGGTAGAGGGAATCTCGCTGATGTCCTTGAGGCGTAAAAACCCAAAAGAGCCTAGTCGATAGTTGAATGTAATGATGATGGCCCTGCCACTGGCAGCTAAGTAACTACCATTGTAAATAGGTTGACAGCCAGAGCCCATATAGAAAGATCCCCCATGAATCCAGAACATAACTGGAAGCTTCTGTGAGGGCTTGACTGGAGGAGAAAAAATGTTGAGATGTAAACATTCCTCCCGCTCAGGAATTTCGCCATCTCGTCCTCGGACTTCCATTAATGTGGATGGGTTTTGCGCAGCCGGCATGCCGAATTCTTCTGCATGATATGGAGTTGTCCAGGGGGGTAGCTCTTCAGGAGGACTCCAGCGTAGTTCTCCTACGGGGGGGCGGGCATAAGGTATCCCAAGAAACTTATGGATCCCCAATTTCAAATCACTTTTACCGATGATGGGGCCAGAGCTAGTTTCAATTATTGGCGTCAGATTTTTATTTAAGTGTTTGCCAATATCTGGATCCTTAGTCATTTCTGGCGCCCCTATCTCTAAAGCGAAATCTCAGATTTGTTTTTTCAGTGTGAATGGTTGCATGACTGTTACAGGCTCAACTGAAATCATATTTACAAAAAGGCGCTGTTGGGGAGTGCATACTTCTACCCTGAGTGTAATTTTAATGAGGTGAATTATAATTTAGTCAGCGGATTGCTGGCGGTGGGGTATTAGCTGTCTATTAGTCTGAGGTTTGTTTAGATTAGGGTTTTGAAGGATGATTAGTCATGGGGGAGTACACTGCTGGTCGGGTATTAAGCGATGGCCTTAAGAAGTGGTTGGAGATTTCATGAATTTTATGTTGCAAGCTGATTGGTCATGTTACATTCATAAAAAATTCATATTTTCAAATTTCTTGTCTTTGAAAACGCTGACTTCACTATTTATAACGTTTATGAGAAACATACCTCGTTTGAGATAATTTGTCCCACTTTTTAGTCGCTTGTTATTCTTATGAGATTGAAGATCTTCATGCGTTCCCTTAATGATGACCACTGTAACTTAGTTTGTGTGTTTAGTGATCATGTCCAGTGGATATATTGTGGTGGAGAGATGGTTGCTTGTTGCTTGGGCTTCGCATTCAAATTGATTTTTTGAAGTTTAGAAACTGCCTCTTCAATATTGCCATTCATTGCATAGATGATACTAATTACTGCTGCTATGCGATATAAAACTTCGTTACTTGAGTTTGGTAAACTTATCTCTAATTCTCGGTTTGGTAACTGTAGGGAAACCGAGTTATCATTGTCGTTTGCGCATGTTTTATTGATACGGACTTCGGCATTAGTGCTTTCCCCAAATAGAATAACTCTTCGAGCGTGTTTCTTAGCCTTTTGGAATATATAGTCAAAGCATTGAAGGTGTTCTCCAACTATTGCAATAGCAGGACCGGTTAAACCTTCAAAGATCCGGGAACACAATTTGGCCATGTCGGCTACTGAAGTTGCCGTTTGGTTAGTGGACGGTAAATCAATTTCAGTAATTAAAGATATTGTCGGTTTAATACGATGTGTAATTGGCCCAGGCTTCATACTGAGGGCACTTTGCGTAACTTCAATAATCGCAGCTTCATGATCCTTATTTAGACTAGCTAACACAGATGGGGCTGCTATGCATGAGTTGTCTGCACCAGAATTGGTTAGAACTTTATCCTTTGGACCAAGTGTATGTGTGATCATGTTTCGTATAGGAAGCCTCTCTGATGTTCCAGTAATAGCAATGACTTCACCATCGAAACGCTCGCGGGCTGCAAAACCTAGCTCTATGATCGTCTTAAGAGGGTCATCCACCTTTAACACTGGCAGTCCTTTAGGCAGTCCGGGGATAGGGCGTGAGACTATAGCTCCGGAAATCCGGTCAGCAAACGATGGTAGTTTTTTGTGAGAATCCCAGAATTTTGCTGAGACCTTCGGAATCGGCGCATGGTAGGAGCGATCCAAGTTTGTATGTGCAACGAAGAGAACTGGCTTTGATGATGCTTCAATAAGTCCACTATCTGAAACTACACTGCTTACGAACCACTCTTTATCTTTAGGGGGAGGTTCCAGCCAGGTGCCTCCAGAGATAGCGGCCAGCTGTTCTGCATTCCAAGTTTGCCCAGGTAGATGATCATAAATAATGTCTGGAAACTTGGTTCTATAAACTGGAATTTTGCTCTTTTGGTATTCACGTTGCGGAGTGAGGCTTAGTTTGCTCATTACTCCTGGAATAGGTATTGGCTTGATTTTAGTTTTATTGGAAATCAAACCGACATATAGATGTAGCTCCGCATCACTAAGATCTCTGCTTGCAGGGGCTCTAAGCCCAAAAAAATCGCGGTAAATCGTGTTGGGCTCCCAGTGGCTAGTGGGGAGCTGCCAGTCACAGGGGTCGTGGTCCATAGAGGTTCCCCAGCAGGGCATGGAACTCTGCAAAGTTGGTATAGCGCGGAAGTCCAGTCTGAAATTCTCAGAGAGTTTACTTTCGATTTTCCAAAAGGACTCCACCCATAGCATCTGCCGGGATATAAGCTCTCTAGGAGTTAATTTAACCCCCAGTAGCACTAGAGGGCCAATTTTTTGGGAGGGGATTTGGGCATCAACAGGTACCGAAGGAACCTGCCATTGGGGGTTTATTGGGCGTTTTGCCAATATCTTTTCTTGCCGATAAGTGGTTTTGCTACTAATAGAGAGTTTTCCTGCCAGGCGTGAGGGCGGAGTAAGCTTTAGATTGGCTGTGCCGTCTTCACATAAATGGAGTTGAGTTCCCAGTGACAAACAAATTTGGGAAAACCTTTTACAGTGTGCTTTAGCAGCTTCACCATATAACTGCTTTGAGTAGCCAAAACCAGCTTCAACAGGAGCAAATGTAATTTGCTCAATGCCACTGGTACTTAGATGCAGGCGAAAAACGCCACTATCGGACACGCTTTCACGGATACAATCAAAGAGTAAGTCCCCGGCACCGTGGATAATAGGGCGCTGTTGATAGAGTTCTATACCTTGTAGATTGTAACTGCCAGAGCCCAGAATACCATCTGCGCCAGCCTCTATAATTTTGTGGGCTGCGATGACTTGCTGCGGACAGGGTTGAGCCTTATGGTTTGCTTCCCAGTGCACGGCTACCAGAACCACCTGGGCTTTCTTGCGAGCTGCAGTAATAAGGGGCCGCAGAGTGTCGTACCATAGCTCTGGTACTGATAGGGGGAGGTGAGCACAACCAGGATGCGTGGGGCCGGCAGCATAACGAGGCTGGGTGGCATCAAGAGAGAATATCGCTACATTGATATTTCCAGCAGGTCTGATTACAGGGCTGAGTGCCTCCTCTAGATTCCTGCCGGAACCTGAATGTCCAATCCCTGTGCAATCAAGCCACTGCCCCTGTTCCATTAATGCGGCAGGCCCATAATCACCACTGTGATTGTTAGCAGTACAGGCTATATCTATTCCTGCATTAATGAGTATGGACAGCATCTCTGGTCTAGCGCGGTAATAACATGGGGAGGCCTCTCCCTTTGGAATACCCTGCTCACCGCTAGTGGCGATCACGCACTCCAGATTGATAACGCTGAGATCGGCATTATTCATTGCTGGGACATGCCCCAGAACCTGTTCAATGCCCAGCTGGGCTGTACGGTAGTGTTGTCTGCGCCCCAGATTTACATCACCGCCCCAGGCAATCACTGGCTGATCTTGAACGATAGGGGGCGCGGTGGCTTGCCCATCAGTAATGATTTTGGAATGGTATAGATTGGCGGTTGCCCCTGTTTTTTTAGGTGCTTGGGATAAAAGATATTTCCTATAGGCGATCAAGCTAGAAAGACAATGACTCACTTCGTCTAATCTGACCCTGAAGTTTTCATGACGAGTAAAAAAACTGCCAGTGACTCTCGTCGGATTCTTAAAGAACATGGCAATCTCAGGCCAAAAATAGCCGTTTAATAGGTGATTGGCCCTACCATGTAATGCACGATAAAAGTGTTCAAGATCAATTTGGTCCAGTAGATATTGATATGCCTCTTGAGTGGTTAGATCCGAGATCATCTTTGCCGCAGCCACCATTAACTCGAGTAACCTTGGGGATGCAGTTATATGCTTCTCGACAAAGTCCAGAATACTGGCAAAGTTACGGATACCGAACTGATAGTATTTCTCCTTCGGCCTATAAATCGTGAGCAGATTTACACAGTGGCTCACCCAGTGATCGTGAGTGCGCCAGTGCTCAGTCGCTATAAAATGATCCAAGCTTTTCTCTACCAGTGTTAACCAGCGCGGATTCTTATCCCAGCCATAAAGGCATATTAATGCGAAAGCCGCTTTACCCAGAGGGTTATTCGAGGCCGGTTGTTGTTTAATGGTGAAAGAAGAAAACTCCAGAACAAGGGGAAGCTGCCCAGTGTTCAGGTTTTGTATAAATTCTATGCCCCTGGCTAATTGCTCCATCAGGTCTGCATAAGTCCTGCACTGCAAAGCCTCAGAATATTTAACCAGGGCTAATAGGCTTGCCGCGTTACTAGCTAGGTTGATTTCACTATGCTGTTCTACCCAAAAGGCAGCGGCTTCACTTGTGTTTGGGAAAGTTATTTGGATTAATTTAGAGGTAAGATATTTCAATGCCTCCTCTATGGCTTCCAATAGAGAATACTCTTTGGTGACTTCCCAGGCCTCAACCATCGCGCAGATGCTACTTGCGTGGCATAAGTTTTTGTCATTGATGATCTCTTGATCGAAACAGGCATGCCATCCATAGTGAAAATGCCCACTGGGCTTTACCTGACCAGCTAGATAATGGCTGCTACTTTCAATAATCTTTGTAATATTCTGGCTATCCAGCTCTTCAATAACCCGGCGTCCAGTATTCATTCCCGATTCATATAGGCACAAAGGCTCCAGTTCTTTTTCGCAAAAAAGCCCTGCAGTGGTCAGAAGTACAATGCTTCGTTCATCGGGGAAATCCAGATCTTCTTGCTGGTTAAAACGTTTCTTGAAGTATGAAGTAAAATTCTTTTCATTGAGGAATCCATGCTCGATTTTATCGCCGCCATGTAGCATGGCATTCCCGTTAAGCTCTTGTTCGAGAAAAGCAAATTTGCAATCGACATCCAATGCAAGGCCGTAGCGGAAGTAGGAGCGCTTGGTGTCCTGGAGAAGTTCATGTAAACCGGCAAGAGTCATTGTGCTCCTGCGGGTAACCCAATCTACCCGTAGCCAGTAGGGTTCTATTTTGGAGCTTTTAGCTGCCCTATGGGTAATTTCAGTGAGAGTCTGCCAAGCGCTTGGGAAGTCCTTAGCGTGGGTGTGCCGTACTTGAGCTCGTTGCTTGGCGTCACTGATAGAAAAAAAAAGCGTATAGGGTGGGCTGAGATCACGCAGTGCCCGTTCTACCATGGGGCGTGCTCGTCTAAGCATGCTGGATAGGGACATGTCGCTATTATTCTCTGTGGATCGGGGTGACGGCTACATTATTCGTATAGCTTTGCTGGGTAACTAAAAGAGGACTTTCCTGCTGGAGTATAGACATGCGAACAGATTCTGCTGGTAATGAGAGAAATCTTGCAGGAAAAATCTGATCAGATAAATTTTTTATGAATATAGAAAATTAGGTTTTCAAAACTAATCCACTTAGATAGTATTAGGGATACCGCGCTTAAGAATGGAAGGCACGCAAAGTGCCGAAGGTTCTCACAATTAACCCTTAAGCAACTTAAAAGGGTTAACTCCAGGTTGAATGAGTTTGCAGGTTATACGCTTGCCAATCCCTAAAACCCGAAAGGCGACCCTTTCGGTTTTTTTGTCAGAAAACTATTAACCGACCAATTAAAGATTGGTTCTCGCGGTTGATTACCCTGTCGACTTTTAAGGCGGCACATGGGCGTTAAGTCTGTGCGAAGGGTTGTCCTCCCTGGTTTTGTTTGAATCTTACTACCAGGTGCGGAGCTCAAAGAGTCTTAGAGGACCTTTAGAGATCAAGGAAGAAATAGAAGTGGAGTATTAGGCAATGCGTTGGAATTGGTGGCAGAACCTCAGGGGATTTCCTCCTCTGGTCTGGATAATATTAGTAGGCAGTTTTTTTAGTCGTGGCACTTATTTTATGGTTTGGCCTTTTCTGGCCATTCTTCTTTTCAATAAATTTGAGTTGGGTGCAGCGGAAATTGGCTTGATTCTCAGTGCCTCAGCAATTGGTGCGGCGCTATTGGGCTTTTTTGTGGGGGCCTTGTCTGATCGCTATGGGCGTCGGAATATCCTGCTATTAGGTTCGCTAATAAACTTATGTTCTTTTGCGCTGTTGGCAGTGACCCAGACATTAGCGGGATTTATTCTGGCGATGACTCTTTGCTCAATTGGTCGCGCCGTTTGGGAACCGCCAGCCAGCGCATTGATTGGCGACTTAATGGATAACCAGGCGAGTCGTGAGTTAGCTCTGCAGCTGCGTTACTTCCTTATTAATGCGGGAGCGGCATTAGGGCCCATTGTTGGTGTCTGGGCGGGGCTTAGTGCGCAGCAGTCCACCTTTGGCTTAACTTCTCTCAGTTATCTGCTTTTGGCGCTGGCGTTTATTTGGGGATTTGCAAAAACAGAGAAGGGACAGCTCTCAAAGAGCAATGGTGATGGTTCTGTCGATTTAGGCAGTACCCTGGCGATATTGCGCAGGGACCATGTGTTTATGGTGGTGATTTTTGCCAATATTCTCACGATGTTTATCTATGCCCATATGGATTCCAGTCTGGTGCAATATCTGACACGGGCGGAGGCTCCGCGATTGGTTGAGCTGATATCCAGTATGATCTTTGTGAACGCAATGACCATCGTGTTATTGCAGTTTCCACTCATGCAGTTGATGCGCAAGCTGGATATTAATGGGCGAATTATGATCGGGCTGGTGATATTGGCCGCGGCACAAATGTGGTTTGCCCTCAATCCGGTGCACTGGTTTTGGGGCTGGATGGGGGCGACCTTTGTCCTCAGTTTGGCTGAAGCGATTCTCTTTCCAACCATGAGTGTACAGATAGATCGGTTGGCGCCTGAGCATTTACGCGGTACCTATTTTGGGGCCTCTTCCTTTTACGCTCTCGGTTGGGCCTTGGCCCCACTGGCTGGAGGGGTGGTTCTAGAGTGGTGGGGTGGACCGACGCTTTATTGGATGTTGCTGGCGCTTTGCGGTGTAGTATTCGTGCTTTATCGCACAACAGCTTACCTCTCCCGCCCACAGTGGCCGGAGCAGAAAGAGCAGACAATCTCTTCAGGTGAAAGTGCCAAAATCACTGGATAGTTAAAAAGAGGTTTTTCAGATATAGAAATAGATGGTGTCTGTGAGGCATAAAAAACGGGAAATCCAGTAGTAAGCGTGGAGTTTCCCGTTCTGATTTGCCTGAGAAAATCCCCGACAAGAATATTGTCGGGGAATTTTTTAGATCTCTGCGGCGAGGCGTGAGCCTTGGTCAATGGCGCGCTTGGCGTCGAGCTCCGCGGCCTCGTCAGCACCACCGATCAGGTGGGTCTTCACTCCGCGCTCCTGCAGTGCTTCATAGAGTTTGCGAGCAGGTTCCTGGCCGGCGCAGACAATAATGTTATCCACCTCTAGCAGTCGCTCTTCATCGCCTACTCGAACATGCAATCCCTGCTCGTCAATTTTGTCGTAAAGAGCACCGGCAATCATCTCAACCTTGCGGTGTTGCAAGCTGCCACGGTGAATCCAGCCAGTGGTTTTACCCAGGCCCGCACCCACTTTGGTGGTTTTACGTTGTAGCAGATAAACCTGGCGAGGGGTGCTTACCGCTTCGCGGGGTTTCAGGCCAGAGCGCTGTTCCAGCTCAATATCCACACCCCATTCACTAAAGAACTCTTCTTTATCGCTGGCAACCACTTCCTCTTCGGTAGAGTGGGGGCCGTCGTGAGTCAGGTATTCCGCTACGTCGAAACCGATACCGCCCGCGCCGATAATGGCCACTTTTTCGCCGACTGGTTTCTTGTGCTTCAGTACGTCCAGATAACCCAACACCTTGTCGCTCTCAATACCGGGGATCGGTGGAGTGCGCGGCTCGATCCCGGTGGCGATTATCACTTCGTCAAAAGACTGCAGGTCTTCTGCGGTAGCGATAGTGTTGAGTTTGACCTCAACGCCAGTCACTTCCAGGCGACGCTTGAAGTAGCGCAGGGTTTCCTGGAATTCTGCCTTGCCGGGAATCTGCTTGGCGATATTAAACTGGCCACCGACTTTGTCGCTGCCTTCAAACAGGGTTACCTGGTGTCCGCGCTCGGCGGTAACGGTGGAGGCAGCCAAACCAGCGGGGCCGGCACCGATAACAGCAACTTTTTTCACGTTTTCGGTAGGCAGGTAGTTCAACTCAGTCTCATGACAAGCGCGTGGGTTGACCAGGCAGGAGGTGAGCTTCAGCTGGAAGGTGTGATCCAGGCAGGCCTGGTTACAGCCAATACAGGTATTGATTTCATCGGCGCGGCCCTCTGCGGCCTTGTTGACGAAATCGGAATCTGCCAGGAATGGACGCGCCATGGAGATCATATCGGCCTGCCCGGAGGCCAGCACTTCTTCGGCCACTTCCGGCACATTGATGCGGTTACTGGCAACTACCGGGATAGACAGGTGCTGTTTCACCTTGGCGGTAATATCGGTAAATGCGGCGCGGGGTACATTGGTGGCGATAGTGGGAACGCGCGCTTCGTGCCAGCCAATACCGGTATTGATAATCGTGGCGCCGGCTTTTTCGATAGCCTGGCCCAGGGCAACCACTTCGTCGAAGTCACTGCCGTCTTCCACCAGGTCCAGCATGGACAGGCGGTAGATAATAATAAAGTCTTCGCCAACAGCCTCGCGCACACGGCGAACGACTTCGATCGGCAGGCGGATACGATTCTCGAAGCTGCCGCCCCACTCATCGGTACGCTTGTTGGTGCGCTTTACGATGAACTGGTTAATAAAGTAACCCTCGGAGCCCATGATCTCTACGCCGTCGTAGCCGGCTTCGCGGGCCAGGGTGGCGCAGCGTACGTAATCATCAATCTGGCCTTCGATTTCCTCACTGGTCAGCTCGCGCGGAGTGAAAGGGTTGATCGGAGCCTGGATGGGGGAGGGAGCAATCAGGTTTTCGTTGTAAGCGTAGCGGCCGGTGTGCAGGATCTGCATACAGATTTTGCCGCCTTCGGCATGAACGGCCTCGGTCACTTCCCGATGCTGTTGTGCCTCTTCTGGGGTGTTCATTTTAGAGGCACCCTTAAATACGCCACTCTCTTCGTTGGGCGCGATACCCCCCGTTACAATCAGGCCAACGCCACCGCGGGCGCGCTCAGCGTAGAATGCCGCCAAACGGGTAAAGCCACCGGGGTGTTCTTCCAGGTTGGTGTGCATGGAGCCCATCAGCACCCGGTTTTTCAGGGTGGTGAAGCCCAGGTCCAGGGGGGCAAGCATATTAGGGTAGGCTTGGGACATGGCAAAATTCTCTTCTTGTAACCTTTGGGGTTCATTTATATATGCAAAAAAGTGCATATCGTTGCCCAGCAGGATAACAAGAGCCTTTGACGCGAAACAGTGACCTTTCCGGTCGAATTCAGTGATCAATTCCTGACGTTTTATTAAGCTATTTGCGTCCCATTCTCATTTGGCTGAAATGCTTGTTTTTAAAGGGATTTTGCTCTGTTCACTTATACAGCCAAAACCGCCAGAAGTTGCTCTCGCAGCCAGCGATTGGCGGGATCTTCTTGTAGATTTTTGTGCCACAACAGATGCCAGTCCATTAGGGGTATTTGGAACGGCAGTTCAAATAGGCGTGCCGAATACTGACTGGCCAGACTCGCTGGCACGGTCAGAGCTAAATCTGTGCGTAATACGATTAAAGGCGCAACTCGGTAGTGTTGTACACGCAGTTTGATGGTGCGTCGCCGCCCCAGTTTGTTCAATGCTATATCCGCCAGGCCAGGACCCGTGCGCCTACTGGAAACATGGATATGTTCCAGTTGTAAATACTGTTCCAGTGTCAGGCTCGACTCCCCAGCCAAGGGATGCTCATTGCGCAACATACAGAGATAGCGGTCTTGGTGCAGGCGCTGTTGTTGCAGTTGGGGCGCTGTTGCCAGAGGGACATCCAGGGCGAAATCCAATGTATTGGCTGCCAGCTCCTTGGCAAGTTGATCCCTGGGTACATGGAATGACTCTACTGTCACACCCGGCGCTTCTTTTTCCAAACGCTCCAAGAGGGGCGGTAGCAACAGGGTTTCTGCCATGTCGTTCATAGATAGTCGTAATGTTTTGCTTGCCAGGGCGGGATTGAACTGGCGGTGTTCATTCAGGCTGGTACCCAGTAGGGAAAGGGCCTGCTGCACCCTGGGCATGATGGACTCCGTAAGAGGGGTGGGAGTCATGCCGGAGGGGCCGCGAATAAATAATGGGTCGTCCAGGGTACGGCGCAGACGTGCCAGGGCATTACTCACTGCCGGCTGGGTGATATGCAACTGCTCAGCGGCTCGGGTGAGGTTGCCCGAGTTATAAATGGCCTCCAGAACCAAGAACAGGTTCATATCCATTTTTTGCAACTGCATCTGTGCCTCAATCATAACCAGTGTGAATGATCATATATTCGCACAATAAACTTTGATGATTCAAACGAGAGGACTAGGGTTGGAGTTCCACAAAAAGAGGAACTCGCTGTGGCCGAATCAATCGTGGTGCGCCATGGACAGGCGTCCTTCGGCGCCGATGATTACGACAATCTTTCCGATATCGGTTGGCAGCAATCCCGCTGGCTGGGGGAATACTGGCGGGGCACTGGCCAGAAGTTTGACCGGATTTTCTGCGGCAGCCTGCGCCGTCATCGGCAAACTACCGAGGGTATCTGTGCAGGTCTTGGCATCGATTTAGAGAGCCACTTGACGGTGGTTCCCCAATTGAATGAGTTCGACTTCCTTGAAGTAGCTCGCCTCTACAGTGAGAAAAACCCCGCAGCTACACCTAAACCCGATGCACCCCGTGCCGACTTTTACCGCTTTTTAATGCAGGGCATGCTCGCCTGGTCCGCAGGGGAAATCGCGCCGGCAGAGAGTTGGCAGGCATTCGAAAATCGCATTCGTGAAGTTTTGGATTTAATCAGCGATAGCCCCAAAGGCAGTAAAACTCTGGTGGTCAGTTCCGGTGGGGCTATTGCCATGATGGTGCGGCAGGTATTGGGCGGTCCTCCCGAGTCGGTGATCAAACTCAATATGCAGATACAGAATACCGGCACTACCCGTTTTTTTTCTAGCGCAGGGCAGGGGCTCAGCTTGAACAGTTTTAATCACGTGCCTCATTTGGAGAGAGATGAGCGCCACACTTCCGTGACTTACAGCTGAATTAAAACCTACAACACAATTAAAGGTGAAAAGACATGGAGTTTGAATATTCAGAAAAGGTACAGGGCCTGTTGGAGCGGCTCAAAAACTTTATGCAGGAATATGTGTATCCCGCTGAGAGTACCTATATACAGCAGTTGCAGGATGACCCCTGGGGCGAGCCCCCTATTATGGAGGCTTTAAAAGAAAAAGCCCGTGAGGCTGAGCTGTGGAATTTATTCTTACCCGATTCCCGCTATGGTGCCGGCCTTACCAACTTGGAATATGCGCCTTTGGCGGAGGAGATGGGCAAGGTCTTATTTGCCTCAGAAATTTTTAATTGCAGCGCCCCGGATACCGGCAATATGGAAGTGCTGACCCAGTACGGATCGGAAGCGCAGCGGGAAACCTGGCTGAGGCCATTGCTGGAGGGCAATATTCGCTCGGCATTCGCCATGACCGAACCCAAGGTGGCCTCCTCCGATGCTACGAATATTGAAACTTCTATCGTGCGCGATGGCGATAAATATGTGATTAATGGTCATAAATTTTATATTAGTGGCCTGATGAATAAGCGCTGTAAGGTCATGATTGTGATGGGCAAGACCGATCCCACTAATCCGGATCGGCATCGCCAGCAATCGCAAATCCTGGTTCCCACAGATACCCCTGGGGTAAAAATAATTCGGCCCATGCAGGTATTTGGCTACGACGATGCTCCGGAAGGTCATGCGGAAGTGATTTTTGAGAATGTTCGGGTGCCTGCGTCTAATCTGATTTTCGGAGAAGGGCGTGGTTTTGAAATTGCCCAGGGGCGTTTGGGACCGGGCAGAATTCACCATTGTATGCGTCTGATTGGCCAGGCCCAGCGCGCCCTGGAAATGATGGCAGGCCGCGCGGAAAATCGTATTGTGTTTGGTCGCCCGATGAGCAAGCAGGGCTCAGTGCGGGAGGATATTGCCAGGTCTGCCTGTGAAATTGAGCAGGCACGTTTGCTAACTTTAAAAGCTGCGGCGCAAATGGATCGGCTTGGCAATAAAGCGGCCAAAGACCTGATTGCCATGATTAAAATTGTTGCACCGCAAATGGCCTGCAAGGTGATTGACCGCGCTATCCAGATTCACGGTGCGGCAGGGTTGAGCCAGGACTATAGCTTGGCCCACCACTATGCTTACGCGCGGACTATCCGTTTAGCCGATGGACCAGACCAAGTACATATGATGCAGCTGGGACGTAACCTGGCTGCCCGTTATGCCGCAGAGATTGCACAGGGAGAGGAGCATGTCTGAAACCGTAAAGGAGTCACGTAACTCAGTGGAAGCTTTGCCGCTGGAAAAGTTGCAGGAATACCTCAGCGCAAATGTTGAAGGTTTTTCCGGGCCACTGAAAGTCAGTAAATTTTCCGGCGGTCAATCCAATCCCACCTTTAAGCTGGAAACGCCTTCAAATACCTATGTATTGCGTCGGCAACCCCCGGGAAAACTATTGAAATCTGCTCACGCAGTAGATCGTGAGTACCGTGTTATGTCTGCACTGGCAGATACCGATGTACCGGTGCCCAAAGTTTTTCATTTATGTGAAGACCGGGATCTGATCGGCTCCATGTTTTACCTGATGGAATACTGTGAGGGGAGGATTTTCTGGAATGCGGCAATTCCCGAGGTAGATGCTCCTGCGCGCAGTGCTATGTACGATGAAATGAATCGGGTGCTTGCCGCATTACATAGTCTCAACATCGACGCCATGGGGTTATCCGATTACGGCCGCCCGGGAAACTATTTTCAGCGGCAGCTGGAACGCTGGAAGGGGCAATACCGGGCTTCCGAGACACAGCCTATTGCGGCGATGGAAGAGTTGATTGAATGGCTTGGCAGTGCGCTTCCGGAAGACGATGGTCGGATAGCTCTGGTACACGGTGATTACCGCCTCGACAATATGATTTTCCACCCTAAAGAAGCCAAAGTGATCGCCCTGCTGGATTGGGAACTTTCTACGTTGGGCCACCCATTTGCCGATCTTGCCTATCAGTGCATGCAAATGCGTATGCCTGCTGGGGGTGACAAGATGTCCGGCCTGTTGGGGCTGGATATTGCCTCGCTGGGTATCCCCTCTGAACAGGCCTATGTTGCCAAGTATTGTGAGCGTATGGGGATTGAGGGCATTGATCACTGGCCTTTTTATTTAGCGTTTAGTTTTTTCCGTTTAGCGGCGATAGTCCAGGGCGTGGCCAAACGCGCACAGGATGGCAACGCCTCTAATCGCAATGCGGCCAGCCTCGGCGCCCTGGTAGCGCCACTGGCACAAACGGCAATGAGCATTGCCAGTGAGGCGAGTTAGTTAGAAGGTCATCTCGATACAATTTATTTCGCTTTTTATTGTGCTTTGGAAAAATGATAAGGATAAAAAAATGGCAAAGAATCTTTTTGATCTCACCGGAAAAATTGCTCTGGTAACCGGTGCGAGCCGAGGTATTGGTGAGGCAATTGCAAAACTTTTGGCAGAGCAGGGCGCCCATGTGCTGGTATCCAGCCGAAAAATTGAAGGCTGTCAGGCTGTTGCCGATGCGATTGTCGATGCCGGCGGTAAAGCGGAAGCGGTGCCTTGCCATATCGGCAATATGGAAGATATCCAGAAAATGTTTTCCGATGTCCGCGAACGCTTTGGGCGGCTGGATATCCTAATTAACAATGCGGCTACCAACCCCTATTTTGGTCATATTCTTGATACCGACCTCGCGGCTTTTGAAAAAACGGTTGAAGTGAATATTCGTGGCTATTTCTTTATGTCTGTGGAAGCGGGCAAGTTGATGCGTGAGCAGGGTGGTGGTGTGATTGTGAATACTGCCTCGGTCAATGCCCTGCAGCCTGGTGTGGGGCAGGGAATCTATTCCATCACCAAGGCGGCAGTAGTCAATATGACCAAAGCCTTTGCCAAGGAGTGTGCCCAGTTCAATATCCGTGTTAATGCCCTATTGCCTGGGCTGACCAAAACCAAGTTTGCCGGGGCACTCTTCACCCACGAGGATATTTATAAAACCGCAATCGGCCATATCCCTATGCACCGTCACGCCGAGCCTGAGGAGATGGCGGGTACAGTACTCTACTTAGTTTCCAACGCCTCCAGTTACACCACGGGCGAATGCGTAGTGGTGGATGGCGGAATGACTTCCTGTGGGGGAATTTAATATGCAAGATCCAATATTGGATTTCGACAACCAGGTTGCCCTAATTACCGGCGCCGCCAGTGGTTTTGGCAAACTGCTGGCTAAAGAGTTGGGATCTCGCGGAGCGCGCTTGGTACTTGGAGATATTAATGAAGAGGGCCTGATGCAACTCGCTGATGACTTGGGTAGTGATGGTATCCAGGTGCGCGCTCAACGTTGCGATGTTTCCTCTGAAGCGGATTGCGTTGCTCTGGTGCGACTGGCCGAGTCTGAGTTCGGTGGCCTGAATATGGCGGTTAATAATGCCGGTATCGCTCCACCGATGATGTCCCTGAAGCAGACTGACGAAGCGATGATGGACCATCAATACAATGTAAACCTGAAGGGCGTATTTTTCGGTCTCAAGCACCAGCTGCCATTAATGAAAGATCGAGGCGGTGTGGTTCTCAATGTTTCCTCTATGGCAGGGCTGGGGGGGGCACCCAAAATTGCCTCCTATGCTGCCGCCAAGCATGGGGTTATTGGACTGACCAAAACTGCAGCAATGGAAAACGCTAAGTACGGTATTCGGGTGAATGCCATTTGCCCATTCTATTGCCTGACGCCAATGGTGACTTCTGTGGAGGCCCCAGGGGCCAGCCCGGAAGAGGTTCAGGCTTTTCTCGCCGAAGGTTGTCCGATGAAGCGTCTTGGTGAGCCGGAAGAAGTAGTAGCGGCTATGTTAATGCTACTCTCTCCGAAGATGACTTATGTTACCGGCCAGGCACTGGCTGTGGATGGCGGTTTATCGGCTTATTGATAGCTGAGGTGGATCAAAATACGTGCTGTTAATACCTGCACTGCCACCCCTGAAGATTTATTGCCGAGCAAGGGAGAAGGCAGATAGGTGTTAACAGCCCACAACCTGATATTTTTTTGGTTGATGAAAACCAGTCCGCGATGGAGAATCCTAAAAGCAAGCTTATTGCGAAAGGTTTTTGCAGATGTTGGCTTCTGGTGCAACGCTATATCGCTTTAGGAGAGCTTCGTATATTCCTTTATTGCATAGCTGTCTGAGACCGTGATTGAAGGCATCTCTGTCTACTTTGTTTTTAAATGCCATTTTAAATGTCAGAACAGGTACAACGATTGTATGGATATCGACCTCATTCATAGAGTGGCCATCTTTAGAGGAGAAATAAGAAAAAATACTTTTATCAATAATTATAATTGAGTTGTCTTCCCTCCAGAATTCCCTTACCTGATCTTGAGAGCTTTCTAATTCTACATAATTCTTTGCACCTATCTTTCCGGGAGAGAAGAGCTTGCTAAATTCTGGCCCAAGATCCTTGTGTGCTCCTGTCCAGGTTATTACGTGGTGTCCTACTAGATCCTTTAGTTGATTGATTTTAATTTGATCTTTTTTTCGGCTGATTGCGTAGTTGATAAATGCTATATAGTCATTTGAATAATAGAGGTCTCCATTGTTTCCGTGTACATTCGCTTCGGCCTCTGCCATACCTCGCTCTATTGCTCCAAGAATCTCCCCCCAGCCCATTTGGATAAATGAGATGGTGTAATCTGGAAGAGACTGGGTGATGACATCGACTTCTAACCCACTCTTCGCCTGATTGATGACATAGGGGGGGGCATCCTGAGATATGGCAATTTTCAATTCTTTGGCGTGGCTTGAGAAGGCGAAGCAGATCAGGAGTAGGCTAAGATGCGATAATATTTTTGATGGCATATTGATTTCACTTGCTTAGCGGATATCTGAGGTTAATAGGGTAATGTAGATATATTAGGCTAAAGACAATATTTTGTTTGATATGGAGTTTTTGTCTTTTTTTTCAAAGGGGGCAAAGGAATATGAGTCTTCGATGTAATAAGTTATTAATGAAGATAGTGCTCTAAAGGGAATATTCCCAGTAAAAATTAATTTCCAAAAAGAATATGGGGAGTCTTTAATACGCTGGGAGAGACTCTGTAAGAAGATTGGAGATTGCTCAGTGATGAATTAACTGTTTCCCTAAGTGAATTATGGGTAAACCATGTGTTGATACGAACCCAGAAGCAGCCAAGAAACCGGTTTGGGAGTGGATGGTTGAAATTAAGTGATTGCTTGTGCTGAAAAAACTGCTGGGGTTTATGAGTAGGTTATCCTTCCGTTCTCTCTCTAGAGTTTTATGGGTAAAGAATTTTTGTTGCTACTTTTTATCACTGCCTTTGAGTTTAAGAAGTCAGAGCGAAGCAAGAGATTGACGCACGATATTTAAATGGGAAACCGGCATCCCTTTTCTAAAGAATGCACCGGTAAAGTCAATTTCTTGAACTTTGATAAAGTTAGAGACTAGTGGGCTTCCCCAGTAGGGATTTGTTCCCCACCAGCCATATCGACCAGCGCTTCTGGGGTTTCTCTGCAGAAAATTGATCGCTTGCTGAACATTGTCATATCTGAGATAAAAAATTCTATTATCGAAGACACTATGTGCATCGAAGATTATCAGGTGGTTTAGGGATATGCCTTTGCGACCGAGTAAATTGGCCAGGTTGATGGCCGTGGTTCCCCCACGGCTGTAGCCAAGCAGTAATAAGTGCTTCTGCTGTAGAGATGCCCCCACTAGAAAATCCCGGGCTCTACTTTTTTCAGTTGGACCGAACATGGCCCCGCCCATTTCGGTTACCCAAGCCCTCAAAGCTTGGTTATCACCGGCATTGGAGCCACCCGCGCCATAGATGCCCACCACGGCCAGCTCACTCTTTGTAACTTTATTGTTTATAAGTGTCATTTTGCACTGCAACGACACTGATGCTTAAGTGTAGAAATAGACGTAGCACACTGGTAAGAGAGCTACTGTTTCTATGGCAGAATCCGACAGCGTTTCTGCGCTGCCTTACGCAGTTCTCGGGGTAAGACCGGTTCCGCAATATTATTTTGTTGTTGGCGCCATTCTTGGCAAAGAGCAACATAGTTTTCGGCACTAACCTGGCTGCGTAATGTCTGCCATGGGTCTTCCTTTACTTCAGGTTCTGGCCGAGGAGGTTGCCACTGGGCAATTTCCTGAGTGGTTAGTTGAATCTCATTATTCTGAGTCATAGCGGGGGTTCGGGCACCAAGGTGCTGTGCCGGATGTACCAACATTAAAAAAGCGGTCACCAAAGCGCAACTCAGGGAGGCTCCGGATAAGATTCGGCCTATATCCTTTTTCGGTTGATAGCCTTTTGCCTGTAATAAGATTCCACTGTCTAACTTTTGCGGTGAGGTAAAAGCTGACGCCTCTTCGCGGTATTGGTGCTCCCAGTTACTCATGCTTCTACCTCAATCACTCTTTTATGGCCTCCACTTGCCAGGGTTTTGCTTGAGATCCGTAGATCAGGGTTTCAATTTGTTGTCGAGCCAACTGGTAATACTCTCGACATTTTTTCAGTGAAATACGCTCTATATCCGCTACTGAGGCCAGGGAGAGTTTGCACTCCATATGCAGTAGTAATACGTTGCGCTGAAGCTTGGGGAGTTTTTGAATAGCTGCGACAACCTTACTCTCACTGGTTAATGCCTCAGATCGTGTAGTGCTGTCTACATGTTCCCGCAGAGCTTTGTTGACTTGAATAAACAGCCAGTTTCTAAATAGCCGGCCATGAAGTTGCGGAGGGTTCTGTAAGATATTTTCCCACAGGGCCTGTAGCAACTGTGTGGTTGAAGAGGGTGCCATTTGTACGCAGTAGCGATAGAGAGCGTCTTTGTGGCGGTTATACAGTGGCTCAAATACAGCAAGACTGCGTTTCTCCCGGTAATGCTCGAGCAGTTTTTCATCAGAAAATTGTTTGAATGCTTTGCGAGACAAAGTGTTGTGCCTCCGTACGCAGTGAACCCGAAAGCCAGAGGTGGCTTAGGTCTGGATTTATGCGTCGTTGATCATAAAAATTGTAGTCGGTTTAGACATTAAATTTTTTATCCAAGTGAACGACTTTGGATGCCTCTTGCTTTTAGATCGGCCCAAGTTCTCTTGGCCTGCGAAGTATAGATGCCCCTGCTTAGCCAGGGCTTACAGAGGGTAACGGGTAACGCCATAACTTGATGAACGGTCGTTTGGCGCTTTAAACCTTTTTCTGAGGGGTAATTGGCGCGCAATGACTTTTTTTGACTCAAAAATTCTCTTAATAAAGAGTGTTTTCTTTAAAATTGTCGATGGTCGCTTTGTTTGAAAATATGACAGAAAAAATGCGACCGATTCTGCGGGGGCAGGGCAAACTATTTATAAAAAATAATTTGCTTGAGAAGTCTCCCGGTTAGTGATGTGTCGGCAAATCCGGCAGTGGTAGAGGCAGTTGTAAGGGACCGTGTTCGGCGCGCAGATCTGTTAGCCTCAGACCTACGCCAAGCAGGCGAATGGGAGTCGATCGTTTATCCCAGCATTCCTGCAGTAACTGGCGAAATTCAGAAATTCGACCTGCGCGACTATTGCGTTCATGAGTACTCTGGGAAAAGTCAGCATATTTTACCTTTACGGTGGCGCCATTAACTTCATAGCGATCGCCGAGTTTTTCCAGGCGTTCCAGCAGTCGCGTATACAGGTGAGTCATTTCCTCCAACCATTCGTTAAACTCACAGAGATCCTTGTTAAAGGTGCGCTCCACACTGACACTCTTGCGAGAGCCATCTCCACTCACTGGGCGATCGTCGATGCCGCGGCTCAGTTCATAGAGACGGCGCCCAAACTTCCCAAAGGTTTTACTCAACTCCACCTGGGAATAGCGCCTGAGGTCGGCACAGGTGTGAATTCCTTGGCGGTGCATTTTCTCTGCTGTTACTCGGCCCACACCATGGATTTTGTTCACCGGTAAACGCAATACGAATTGATCTACTTCCTCTGGCGTGATTACCGTGAGTCCATCGGGTTTACGCCAGTCACTGGCGATCTTGGCCAGGAACTTGTTTGGGGCAACGCCGGCTGAGATCGTAATACCAAGGGTCTCTCTCACTCTTTGGCGGATCTCCTCCGCCATTAATGTAGCGCTACCGTGGCAGCGCCCACTATTACTGACATCTAGAAAAGCCTCATCCAGCGATAGGGGCTCAATATCATCACAGTAATCGAGGAAAATTTCGCGGATCTGCTGACTGACTTCACGGTATTTGGCCATGTTGCCGGGTACTACAATCAAGTCAGGGCAGAGTTTTTTGGCCTGGGCGGTTGGCATGGCGGAGCGCACGCCGTAACTGCGAGCTTCATAATTGCATGTAGAGATTACCCCGCGGCGGTCACTGCTACCACCTACGGCTAGTGGGCGCCCGCGAAGATTGGGATCGTCTCGCATTTCGACCGAAGCGTAAAAACAATCACAGTCGCAGTGGATAATCTTTTTCATGCTGTGATTATATACAGTGTTTTATGGCGCCAGGAAGTTATTTCTGCCATTAGACAGAGCCGGTTTGACAACGGATAGGTGAACGATGAGTAGCATTCCTTTAGTGGAGACCCCTGATTCAGATGAAGCCATCAGGGTATTTGCAGAAATTCAGGATGAGCTGGGTGGGATTCCCAGCCTGTTTAGGATTTATGCCCACCACCAAGGACTGCTGCTAGCTAATTGGCAGAAGTTCAAGGCAGTGATGTTACACGGCTGTCTTTCCGCCCAGCTGAAGGAGGCTATTGGCTTGGCGGTCTCTGCGGATAATCACTGCGACTATGGCATTTACCACCACAGTACCTCCCTGCAAATGCTCGGGGTAACCTCCGATGAAGTCATGCGTATTCGCACAGACCCAAAGAATGTGCACTTTTCCGAGAAGGAGCATGCACTGTTTGACCTAGCTCGCAACGCCAATACATCCCCAGACGATCACCGGCAGCACCTGATCGCTGAGGCACGCAAGCTGGGAGCGGGGGATGATGAGTTATTGGAAGCCTTGGGGGTTATGGAGCTGGTGCTGGGCTTCAACCACCTGGCAGAAGTGCTGGACCTGGTACCAACCAGAACGCCCCACCAAAAATAACCCCGGTGAATTACCGGGGTAAAATCTTGTATAGCGCAAGGGTACTACTTGGGTGGCCGGCCCCTGCCAAAAATCAATGTCAGGACAAAAAGCACAATAAAGATGAAGAAGAGGATTTTAGCGATTTCTGTCGCTGTGGTGGCGATACCACTGAAACCGAAAAATGCGGCTATCAGTGCAATAACCAGGAAAATGATGGCCCAACGTAGCATGGTGGTCTCCAGTTAAGATAGAGGGAACCGGTTGCAAAACTTTGGGGGGCAGACTCCCAACCTCTTAATTGGTAGTGAATGGAGTCGCTAATTACAAATTTCTATCACCGCCAGTATCTGTGACCTTATCGAGGCTAACAAAGTAAAACCCTTGTTTCGTGGCCTGTGCATGGATGAGAGGCAGTGCTGCTGTCACCTCCTCACCATGCGCATACATTGGGTGCAGCATCACCACGCTGCGGTCTTTGGCATTCTGAACTATGTAGTCGGCGATGAGCTCGGGCCTGCTCATATCCACATGCAGGTGAGGCTGAAGGTCCCATTGAGCCAACTCGAAGTTTTGTGCAGCCAAAAGGCTGCCAAGTTCTTCAGAGATACGGCCAAAAGGGGGCAGGATCGCCGGTTTTTCTCGATAGCTATGATGCTGTAAAAGCAGACAGGTCTTTTTAATCTCTGCTTTGGCACTACTCAAAGGTAGATTTGCCAAGTCGACATAGGAGTAACCGTGACTTCCCACCTGGTGGCCGGCACGCACTATGGCGTGTGTTTGATTGGGATAACGCTCCATATCCTTGCCAACCAGAAAGAAAGTTGCGGGTATTTGCAGGGCTTCAAGCTGGTGTAACAGGGATTCGGTTATGCCCGGCACAGGCCCGCCACTAAAAGCCAGGGCAATACGTTTTTTCTCTTTGGGTTCTGCCAGTACTGCCAGAGACAGGCATAGGAAAATGCTCGATACCGTAAATATTATTATTCTCATTTAATGCGGCAATTTTATCTGGACCAGAAAAGAAAAAAGCCGTCAGAGACGGCTTTTTGTGCTTTGCTATCGCTCGAGAAGGTCGAGCTTGCCTTTCTTGCCATCCCACTCTTCGGCATCGGGTAGCGGGTCTTTTTTCTCGGTGATATTTGGCCAAACCTCGGCGAGTTCGGCATTCAACTCGATGTATTCCTGTTGATCATCGGGCACTTCGTCCTCAGAGAAAATCGCATTGGCGGGGCACTCCGGCTCGCACAGGGCGCAGTCGATACACTCGTCGGGATGGATCACTAGAAAGTTAGGGCCTTCGTAAAAACAGTCTACCGGGCAAACCTCTACACAGTCGGTGTATTTGCACTTAATGCAGTTTTCCCCAATTACGAATGTCATGATTGTCCCTCAATAGTGCACTGATTCTTTCGTGCACGGATTCTATCAATTACTGGCGCGAATTGTAGTGGCTTTTCAGTCGATTTAGTTCACTGTTTATAACAAGTTGCACTGGGCGACAATTGCCGCCCAGCCTTTTACTTCAATAACTTGCGTAAAGCATAGAGCGCTTCCAGGGCCTGGCGCGGGGTCAGATCGTCTGGGTCCAGCTTCTCCAGCGCGTCCACTGCCGGGTGGCTGGGACTGCCGAACAGATCGACCTGTTGGGGAGAATCAGCTTGAGTTGGTGCTGAGAGCACTGGCGCTATAGTCGTTTCCGTTGCCTGCTCAGGTGCTTGAGTGGACTTGGGAGTCACTACGGGTACATCTACTGACTGGGCGCCGGCCTCCAAGGCCGCCAAGCGAGTACGGGCCTCTGTGAGTACATCGGCGGGAATCCCCGCCAACTTGGCCACTTGTAAACCGTAACTTTTGGAGGCGGGTCCCTCCTGAATGCGATGCAGGAAGACGATGCCCTCACCGTGCTCTGTGGCGTCCAAGTGGATGTTGGCTGCTTCGGCACATTGATTGGGTAGATCGGTCAGCTCGAAGTAATGGGTGGCGAACAAGGTGAAGGCGCGCACTTCTCCGGCCAGGTAATGAGCGCAGGCCCAAGCCAGGGAAAGACCATCATAGGTACTGGTGCCGCGGCCGATTTCATCCATCAGCACTAGGCTGTGTTCACTGGCATTGCGCAGGATATTAGCGGTCTCGGTCATTTCCACCATAAAGGTGGAGCGGCCACCGGCCAGGTCATCGGCACTGCCGATACGGGTAAAGATGCGATCCAGCAGACCGATCTGGGCGCTGTCTGCTGGGACATAGCTGCCGCAGTGCGCCAGCAGGGCAATCAGCGCAGTCTGGCGCATATAGGTAGATTTACCACCCATATTCGGGCCGGTAATGACCAGCATACGGCGATCGTCGCGCAGCTCGATATCGTTGGCGACAAAGGGTTCGTCCAATACCTGTTCCACCACCGGGTGACGTCCACCGGTGATATGCAGGCCAGGATCGGTGCCCAGCTCAGGGCGGCACAGGCGCAGGTTGTCGGCACGTTCAGCCAAGCAGGCCAGAACATCCAATTCAGAAATACCAGCCGCAGCGGCTTGCAGCTCAGCCAGAGACTCATTCAGTTGATTAATCAGCGCCTCATAGAGGGCCTTCTCTCGCGCCAGGGCGCGGCTTTTGGCTGAAAGTGCCTTGTCTTCGAACTCTTTTAATTCGGGAGTAATAAAGCGTTCGGCATTCTTCAGGGTTTGGCGGCGGATATATTCCGCCGGTGCCTTGTCACTCTGTCCACGGCTGATTTCAATAAAGTAGCCGTGCACCCGGTTGTAACCCACCTTCAATGTGGGGATACCGGTGCGCTCTTTTTCGCGCAGTTCCAGCTGTACCAGGTAATCCCCTGCGTTCTCACTGATAGCGCGCAGCTCATCCAGCTCTTCATCGTAGCCGGTGGCGATTACGCCGCCATCACGTATCACGACAGGCGGATTTTCAATAATCGCTTTTTGCAGCAACTCAACAGTTTCAGGCCATTCACCGATCTGACCGCATAACTCTTTTATTAGAGTGGCATTTGATTCATTTAGCTGCTGTAGGATTTCGGGGAACTGTGCCAGAGACTGACCCAGCCTTGCCAGGTCGCGGGGGCGTGCGGAACGCAGTGCCAGGCGGCCTAGAATGCGCTCCATATCACCCACGGGTTTGAGGGCGTCACGCAGGGGCTCGAAACCATACTCTTCAATCAATGCAGCAATGGCATCCTGGCGGTTGCGCAGGGTAGTGAGCTGGCGCAGCGGGTTGTTCAGCCAGCGGCGCAGCAGGCGACTACCCATGGCGGTTTTACAGCTGTCGAGAACCGACAGCAGGGTATTATCATCGCCGCCATTCAGGTTCAGATCGATTTCCAGATTGCGACGGCTGGCGCCATCCAGGGCCACGGTTTCATCGCCGCTTTCGGTGTGCAGGCCGCGAATGTGTGGCAGCTCAGTGCGCTGGGTATCCCGTGCATATTGCAGCAGGCAGCCAGCGGCCACTATGGCGCCGTGCATATGACTGCAACCAAAGGCTTCCAGGTTCATGGTGCCAAATTGTTGATTGAGCAGGCGCAGGGCGGTTTCCAGCTCGAACTCCCAAGGCGCACGGCGGCGTACACCGGCACGGCGTTCAATTTCCACTGGCAAAGAGAGGTCTTCTGGCGCGAGTAGCTCAGCCGGGTTATGGCGCTGAACCTGCTCGGCCAGGGCTTCCAGAGAATCTGTTTCCTGAACCACAAAACGACCGGTTGCCAGGTCCAGCAGTGCCAGGCCAAATACATCGCCCAAGTGCGAAATAGCAGCCAGGAGGTTATCGCGGCGATCGTTGAGAAGTGCCTCGTCCGTGACCGTGCCCGGAGTAACAATACGTACTACCTGGCGCTCAACCGGCCCTTTGCTGGTGGCGGGATCACCGATTTGTTCACAGATGGCAACGGAAACACCAGCTTTAATCAGCCGCGCCAAGTAGCCCTCAGCTGCATGGTAGGGAATACCGGCCATGGGTATAGGCTCACCCCCGGACTTGCCACGCGCAGTAAGAGTGACATCCAACAGCTCAGCTGCCTTCTTGGCATCATCAAAGAACAGCTCGTAAAAGTCCCCCATACGATAGAACACCAGCTCTTGGGGATGCTGGGCCTTGATGCGCATGTATTGCTGCATCATGGGGGTGTGTTCGGGTTTCGCGGCCTTAGTCTTGTTTGCGGTTTTTGGCATTTTTCTCTAAGAAAATCAGTAAGTTACAAAAGTGTTCGCAAACCCCAAGAGCCCCGCAGGAGTGGCGGTCGGCTCAGATTGGGGTAGGGGGCAGGTTTCCTGGGGGCTTAATGAGCAGAAGCGTTCGATCAAATAATGAACGGCAAGCCCAAACCTGATGTTCTTGAAGCATGCAATCGGGGTAGATCTGAACAGAAAGGTCCAGGCCAAAGTTCGAAGAGCTTCTTTATAGGGGGCGCAGAATAGCAGAGTGGAGGACAAACCACTATGGATGGCTTATCAAGCGCTGGAGAGATGGCTATTAGCGACCCTGTGATTTTATGAGAACTTTAATAGAGAAGCGGGATGTTTTGCTTTTGAGGTAAGGGCTTTCACTTTTCTTTACTCCAAAAAGACTGTTGTTGAATTTTTCAAGGGGGGTATCCGACTCTTCAAGACCGTGTACTAAGAAAGCCAATTTTCTACTTGGTAGTGCATCCTTCCAGTTAGGACATGTGTGCATAGTAGGTTGGTGAAATACAGTACTGATAGCTAAGCCCTGCTTCGTATACCAGAATTCAAAAGACGCTTCTCCTATTTCTAGGGAAAATTCTATAACTTGTTGATTTTTAACGGATGTGAAAAGTGATATAAAGCAGGGAGAGCGTGGAATTATAAAGACGCTGCTATATATCTACCTGTTTTATTTTGTGACACTCAATGTAGTTCTTTGACTTTACTAGCTTTTTAAGTTGGCTTTGATTGAGGACAGCAGAATTATATAGAAGGGTGATATGTAGACGCTGCTTTTGAATTAACTGTTATTGGTCGCTCGCTCCAGTTTTGTAGGGGTTCAATTAAGAATAGCAGGTGATTGTTAGCGTGCTGTATAAATAAACAGTGTTGGCGGAAAAGCCCATAGTCAACGGTTCGACCTTCGTGTAAGCTTCGAAGCTTCAGCGACTCTCGCATAACGAAGTTGATGCGGACGGCGCAGCCACTTCGAAGCAAGGCCGCGAACCTAGTGCTGCTAATTTCTCTTTCCGAATCGTGGTAGACAATAAGAAGAAAGGTATTTGTAGTGAATTTGTACAGAGTACCACGAGCAACAAATAACAACCCGATGATGCGGAAACCTAAAAGTTGTCATTCCCTTTGCTTGCGCAAAGGCACTGCCAACTTTCTTAACGGTTCCGCATATCTATTTTCGTTAACCCAACGAGGAAAGTAATGACTCAAGAAAGAAAACCATTCATCACACTTGGAAAGTCAAAGCTTTCCAAATTCGCTAATGGCACTGTACTCGTCATCTTACTTATCTATGCAGCTGTAAAGAGCGGCATCATAGAGCCAGCTGTAACACGAGGATTTGATTACAAGATTCCTGCAAACGAGTTGTCAGTTTCTAGCGCTCAGGAGTTACAAGAAAAACTGGGGAGCTTCTCTCTCAACGAGGCACAATTAAGCTCAGAACTTGCAAAAGCTGGCATAGACTTACATCAGTTCCAAGAAAACACGTCAATGGAACTCGTTATTAGCACAACGCAAAATGGCTTTGAGGGCCTAGTTATTGAGTTTCAATCAACACTGGACCCAAATAAGCTAAAGTCAGTTTACGCAAACATTGCTGACCAAATTCAAAGTCATGTTTCAAATAAAAAGGGTTAACAAGAAGCTGCACCCGACTCCGGCGCTATCGGGCCTCCGCGGGTGAGCTTGGCGTTATGTGTAAATAGATATGGAAGATCATGTATATAGCCCGACAACATTTTGGCAGCTATTTGGTGGCATTAACGACTTTACTGCTTGGTTTATGCCCTTCTTTCTATTTGCTGCATCATTAGTGTGGTTCTATAGAGAGCGCTCCATTTTATCTGGGCTTTCACTTTTCGCAGGAATATTAGTTACCGCCTCAAGGGTTGCGCACATGTTAATACCTAGCGTACATTCAATCGCCCTTGGGCACTCCGAACCAACTATTGAGCAAAACCCAATCATCTGGTTTTTATACGTACAAGCCTTAAATATTGGCAGTTTTATTTTCGTTGTATGCGTTGGTTATCACTTCGCATTCAGCCAAACATATAACAAGCAAAGGCAGCAACGCCCTTCGGGCAGGACATGCTAACGCGCGCCGCTGCTTTGGGCGTTATACGTAATCGACCATGGAAATTTACATAGAGAATTCAAGCACGGATAGAATATTGGGATTTTTAAAAAGTAAATTTCGTACTGTTGGCGATATACAAAACTCTGGTGAAGCTATTGTGGTGCTGCTAGGTGGCAAGGAGTCGAATTTTCCCGTAGTTGTTACACACAATATTGAGGAAACCAACTTTACCAGCGTCTGGTTTAATTCAGCAGATCTGCCTTGGCAAACTATCGATTCGCTAGCACAGGATGCATTTGAAAATCTTAATTCTAAAATAAGATTCGAGAAACCATGTTTCACGCCTGTTTTTAATGAGCTAAGTGAATTCGGCATATCTGAGGTTACTTGGGAGTAATGCGCATAACAAGGCGCTCAAGTCGGACTCATTTTCGTCGCTTCAATTTTGTGCTTAAATGACGCAAAATTAAACCAATAAAAATCAGCCGCTTAGCACGGCGCTAAGTTTTATACACAAGTTTTTTCAGTTTTATTATAAAAATCAATGAGTTACAGTTTGTGCGGTATAGGAGCTACAGATTTGGCTGGATAATTATGCAGGACTGGGTCAGGGACGAAGTGAAAAATCAGGTTATGGGTGATACACGATTGAATAAGCGGTTGTCCAATATTCTCAGTAATTTAAGTTCCGACCCAAAGAGCAGTATTCCCTGTGCAAACAAGTCTTGGGCAGAAACCTTTGCAGCCTATCGATTTATCGAAAATGATAAAGTCAGCTTTGACTCCATTATGAGTGGCCATAAATCAGCCACTCTTGAAAGAATCAAGGTTCAACCAGTTGTTCTTATCCCTCAGGATACCACTTTCCTAAATTTTGCTACCGATTTAGAAAGCAAAGAAATGGGAACACTCCGACGCAAAGAGACTAATCAGCAGCTCCTACATACGTCTATCGCTATAACACCATCCAGAGATAATCTGGGTATTATTGAGGGTAGCATGTGGCAGCGAGATAAAGAATCTAGTGCTAATTCTCGATATACCAAGTCGATACAAGATAAAGAGAGTCGACGTTGGCTAGACCATTATGAATCAGCTTGTGAGATACAAGAGCACTGTCCTGAAACCACGATTGTGAGCATCGCGGATAGAGAGGGGGATATTCATGAGTGGTTTCAATTAGCTGAAGATCAAAATGAACATCGGCGTGCAAGCTATATTGTTCGAGCCAAGGCTAATCGTAGTTTAGAGATCGAAGGAGAAGATACGACTTTACTTTGGGACTATTTGACCAAACAGAAGTCCATCGGAAAATACACAGTAGGTATCCCCAAAAGAAATGGAGAGCCAGAAAGGGAAGCTAAGGTCAGTGTATCCATTGCAGAAGTAAGATTGCAGGGAAAAGGAAAATCAAAACGACCTCTTTATATCTACGCAGTTTTTGCTAAGGAATTAGGCCCACCAGAAGGCAAGAAAGGTATTGAATGGATGCTGCTGACCGATCTTGCAGTTGAGGACTTTAAGCAAGCAAGGATTATCATTGAGTGGTATCGAAGTCGATGGGAAATTGAAACCTATTTTAGAGTGGTGAAAGGCGGATGCCAGATAGAAAGTAATCGCTTTAGAACCGAGCAGCGAATGCTGAACTGTATTGCAATCTATATGATTATTGGGTGGCGTCTACACTCCATGACAACACGAGCACGAACGCTTCCTGATACATCGTGTACGAAAGTCTACTCTGAAAAAGAGTGGCGTATGATATGGATAATGCAGGCTAAAACCTCCCCACCAAGTGAAGCTCCAAGTATGAGAGATATAACTCGTATGCTGGCAGGACTTGGAGGCTTTCTGGGGCGGAGCGGCGATGGTGAGCCTGGAGTTAAAACCGTTTGGCAGGGGTACACTAAACTTCTCCATTATATGGAGGCAGCGGAGGCTTTAAATGGACTTAAATGATGTGTATAAAACACAGGCACGGCGTTATGTGTTTTTATCGATAGTCACCAATATTAATGCTGAATACGTAATCAATGAAGTAGGTTAATTTTGTATCATTTGTTTTACGGTTTTGTAGCCCCATTTGTTTTAGTTTGTTTAGGGTTTTTGTCGGGGTTGGAGTTGTTTAGTTTTGATGTTAAATCATTTTATTGGTGGTTTGTTCAGGTGCTTTTCATGTTGTTGTTCTTTAGTATTGTAAGTGATTGTAGAAGCGGCAGTTATAAAACGAATTGGTACACTAAATTTGATCCAAGGTCTGGTCGATACATTTATTCTATCTGGCCAAATTGGGTATTATATATCTTTGCTGCGTCTTCATTAACGGCATTTGTCTTAGGAGTTAGTATTGGTGGTCATCTGGCGTAAAACACATAACAAGCCGTTGAAGTCAGACAGTCACAAGCTGTGATCAAAAGTATAGAACAGCTTGCCCCCGCCGCTTAATGGGGCATTATATGGCGGTGCCACTAATCAAAAATGTTCAGGGTATGAAAAATGAACGTAAATTATAAGCAAGGAACTAAAGTAGACTGTCAACGTATAGCTGAACTTGATTACTTGGCATCTGACGGTGCAGTTGAATATCTTTTTCACAATTTGATACCGGGTTGTTCTGCTTTGCAGCTACTTTGTGATGGATTAGAACAAGACGTTTACCCTCATACTTTTCGCAGTGCTATTGTGGCTGAAATTGATCAAAAAATTATCGGAATGGCCCTCTCATATCCGGCGCACTATCACGGTATAACTGAAGAATTAACAAACTTTTTACCAGCTAATCGAATTGAAAGGTTCAGAGAGTTTTATACCAGTAGAGTTGAAGGAAGCTATTTTCTCGATGCTATGTGTGTTGAAGAATCGTATCGAAGATTGGGTGTTGGTAAATCATTGATAAATCATACAAAAGAAAAAGCAAGTAATGACGGTTACAATGAACTTAGTCTCATTGTGTTTGCTGACAATATTCGAGCTATTGGCCTTTATAAAACCCAAGGATTTAGAGTAGTAAAAAATATCAAATTGGAGTCACATGAGCTTATTCCTCATAAAGGTGGCTGTTTGCTCATGAAGGCTGAAATATAAAACCATATGACAAGGTGATGATGTTTGTTCCGGCCCTGTGGGCCTCCATCGGACGGTTGTCGCTTTGCAGTGCCCGCCGCATATCACGGCATTATGTGTAGTGAGAAATTTTATGTACGAATCTCTACCAAATAGGAATTTATCAGAAGCCGGTGAGCTGTCTCAAGCTTTTAGTAAGCTTGGATTGTCGAGTTTTCATGAGGCGTGCGAGTATGTATGGAAATTACCTTACGGTAGAACGAGCGATAGAGCTAATTGGAGGCTTATTTTAACCGAAGGCCAGGGTGCATGCAGTACAAAGCACGCTTTATTAAAGGAGCTAGCCGATGAGTTGGAAATCAGCATTGATTTAGTTGTTGGTATTTACCCCATGACTGAAGCCAACACTCCTGGTGTTGGTAATGTCTTGACTGAATATGGCTTTGAGTTTATTCCAGAGGCTCATTGCTATCTTAGCTATCAAGGCGTTAGAGTGGATCTGACACGATACGGAATTGAAGCCGATGAAGTGATAAACGACTTCTTCTCTGAGAAAGTCGTCGAACCAAGTGGAATTGGTGAGGAAAAGCAGGAATTTCATAAAGAGTACATTCGGAATGAATATGGTGAATCTGAATTTGAAGAGATTTGGAAGGCCAGAGAAGAGTGTATTACGGCAATCAGCACATAACCAGTAAAGGCAGCGGACGCCGCAAGCGTCGCCGCGCTGCTTTGGGCGTTATACCTCTTCAAACAAAGGAGAACTAAATTGAAAAAAGTCGTTCTTTTTTTCTTGTGCGTGTTTGTAACAGCGTGTTCTGGAACGGGAGGAATTATTGGAGGCCTTGTACCAGCGCCAAAGTTTCTAGAAGGAGAGGTCGAAGGCGATATGTATATTGCCGAGGGTCGTGTGTTTCAGGTGGGCTTGCCGCATCCTCCAAGCATTGATGGATACGAGTGGACGTACACAAAGGTTCACGAACACCAGGAAGAAAAGTACACAAAGGTAGTGTTTGGGCCAGCTGCGTTTGATATTAATTATTATCATGTCACATTAGTTAATGCTCCTTCTATTGACGATATATCTAAACATTCGGAAGGTCTGTTTAATCAATTAACCAAAATGCAGCCCTATCGGGAGGTTCACACGGCGGAGCAGCTCGTGAACACTGAAATCGAGATTAATGGCAATAAAGGTTTTTACGTAGCCTTCAAAATGGGGCCATCTCAGTGGCTTTTGTGTGGGGTGGTATACCTTAACCAAGGTTACTATGTGGTCGAGGCCGATATTTCTAGGTCCTTTGATGGTATGTATAACCCATCCGAAGAAACTGTAAAAAACAGAGAGTACCAAATTTTCAATCGCTTGTTAGAAACTTTCACAAAGCAGGTATAACAAAGCAAGGTACCGGACTCGCTTCGCTCTCCGGTGCTTACTGCGTTAAGTGCTTGAGTAAGTCAATTTATGGAAGATGAACGATCAGTAATTGTGACCTTTGATGCAGAAAAAGTAGAAGCAGAAAAAGAGTCAATGCTTAGGATTTTTACTGAAATGGACGATGGTATTGAGTTGCCTATTGAGCACAAAAAAATCGCTGCGCAAGCCCTATATGAGAGAATACTCTCCAAGAAAGAAATTCATCTATTGGCTATGGAAGCGGACTATATCAAACTAAAGGCACCGAGTTCATTGCTAGACATTTCATATTATGAATAACTGTTTAAATTATGCACTTAACAAGGGCCGGCAACGGACTTGCAAAACGGTCACTTGTTTTGCAAAAAACCGCAAAACAACCGCCCATTTTGCAAGCCGCTGCGGTCGGCGTTATGCACTGAATCTAATATGAAATCTGATTACAAGTGGCTAGACAGCTGGGTAAAAGAGATAAAGGGGAAGTCAGTTCTAGAGCTTGGTGCAGGTACGGGTATAGATACGCAGATTCTTAGATCTATTGCGAGTAAACTGATAGCGACTGACTTGGTGCGAAATGATCCGTTGGATATTGAAGAGCTAGATCATAGCGAGCCATTGCCATATGAATCAAATAGTTTTGAAGTGGTCGTAGCAAGTCTCTGCTTACATTACTTCGATTGGAATAAAACTGAAGAGATAGTATCCGAACTTTACAGGGTATTAACGCCTGGTGGTATGTTAATAGGCCGAGTAAATTCGAAAAATGATACCAACTACGGAGCAACTGGTTACTCTGAAGTTGAATCGAACCTCTTCATTGTAAATAATCAAGCTAAGCGTTTCTTCGACAAAGCTGACTTACGTAGGCTCTTCAACAAAAAATGGGATATCTCGTTCTTTGTGGAAAAGACTATAGATCGCTATAGCATGCCGAAAACTATTTTGGAGTTTAGGGCTACCCGTGCATAACAAACTCAAGCAGGTTGCTCCGGCCCTTCGGGCCTCCGCGGGATACCCAACGCTATGCATCTTTTGTGCAAGTCGCTGGGCTCCCAGTTTTGCACAAAAGGTGCACAGCATTGGTTGTCCCTGTTACGGGCGTTAGAAGTGCATAGGTATGAAGACTGTAATCTCTATTCTAGCTTTGTTTCTTTTAGTTGCCTGCACAGGGAATATGATCAAAGGTGAATGGCACCATGCAAGTGATCAAAGCCACACTCTGATAAGGTTTGAAAATGGAGATGACTGTTTCATCTTTGTGGGTGGGTCTGTCGATGGAATGGCTTCTGAGTGTAAGTATCAAAAAATAGGGGCGAATTCTTACGAATTGTGGTTCCTGGATGAAGTCGGAAATACAGAGGAAGGTGATTATTTACCACTTACTTACGATCAAGAGAAAGACACCATAACCGTTATAGCTGAGGAGCGTACTATTGAGCTTCGTAGAAAATAACTTCACTTCTAACAAGGTGGTGTTGTTCGCCGCGCAGAAGGCGCGCGGCTGGGACAGCCTACACGCCGCTTCGCTCTGTTTCGGCTGCCCCTGCTAGCGGCGTTATGAGGCTTGAGGTCTGAAATAAATAATGAGAATGATTTTTCTAACCAGTATCCTTTTATTGGTAGACTGTAGCAAACAAGCTAGAGAACTTACTCCAGAAATGGAAGGTCAGGCTAGAGAAACAATCGAGACATATTTAAAAAAGAATCAATTGCCTCTTGAGGGGTTAAAACCATTTAATTCTTCAGTATCGTCAAAACCAGATTTTGGCTTTTATATACAGGTGGTGGCCGTGCATCGAGTTCGTAGTTACATGTCATGGCAGCAGCTTCACAGACTGGGCAAAGTATACATATGATGAGCACGGTGAAAAATTCCCATACAAGGCCGGACAATTTGCTACGGGCCTTCGGCCCTCCGCGGGACAGCTTACCTTGCGCACCTTTTGCGCAGGTCGCTGTACTCCCATTTTTGCGCAAAATGCGTACAAGGTAAGCTACCCCTGCCGGCAACGTTAAATGTTAAATGTCTGAACCAACCACGTAGAGATTATGAAATGGTTAGCATCCTATTTGTATTGAGCCTTGTGTGCATGGTCGTTTGCCTAGCAATCGCACGGAAAAGGAATCTAAATCGAGTTTTATGGGTTATCTTGGGAGGGCTTTTTGGCCCCATTGCAATACCGTTCGCTCTTTTTCTGCCAAGCAAACAGGATTGAGAAAATGCCTCTGTTACAAAGTTTATGGAGGAAATGCTGTTATACCTGTTTCGCCATACTAGTTTTTGTCCTATCTACGGGTTGCGATAATTTTTCTCCGCTAGAGGGTCATTCACCCGTAGAGGACGAATTTAGCAAGTTAGCTGCTGATGAGCGCATTTTGTTCAAGCCAGGCATGGAGGAAAATGCCCTACTCGTTCAAAAAATCCTAGATGATCAAATAAAACTAATTGAGGGTGTGCATGACAAGCCTTTCTCGAAAAAGGTAATCGTCCATATTTGTGATACCCGAGAATGCTTTAACTCATACACTGGTTTAAAAGGGGGTATTCTTGCTGCTGTAACTTCAAACGGCCTATTCCTCTCATCCTACGTGATTTCAAACGAGGACTATCCCATTTGGCTGGCGCATGAGTTGTCGCACCTACACCTATTCCAGCAGGTTTCAATATTCAAAGCCACATTTATACCTCAGTGGTATCACGACGGTTTAGCAACCTTTGCGTCTAAAGGTGGCGGTGCTACTCGTGTCAGTAAAGAGCAGGCACTAGCTTCTATTCGTTCAGGGAGCCATATCGTTGCGGCAGACAAAGGGGCACTTTTTAGCACACGCTGGCCACTGAATTATCCGCCCTCCGAAGATGCTTGGACGCAGCAGCATATGGACTATCGCCAAGCATCGCTATTCTATGAGTTTATTCACCCACGAGGGGGTATAAAGTTACTTCGGGCTATAGAAAATGGAGAGAAATTTGGTAATGCATTCTTGTCTGTGTATGGAAAAACACCGGAAGAAATGTTTCGGCAGTTTAAAGCAGAAATTAGTCCAAATGAATCGCAGTAAAGCATTTAACAAATGGCGGCAATTCGCACGCTGCGCGTGCCGGACTCAGCACTACGTGCTTCGCCGTTGCGCCAGGCGTTATGTGTAAATCACTATGAGCATTTTATATTGGCTGGGTTTAGGTGGCTTGGCTGTTATTGCCTTCTACTTATTTAAGAAGTGGAAGGTGCGTTCGGTTGAGTGGAAGCCTGAGGAGGTTGCAAATCTTCTTGAGTCATGGATCAAGGATGATGTTGACTACAAAAGCTGGGATTACTTTGAGGCCTGTGAGATTGCTAACCCAAAATTAGAAGTAATTCGGCAGCGAGCTATTAAAGCAATACACATAAATTCACCTTATATCGAAGTTTGTGGCCGGGATGAAGGTAAACTAAATGAAAAAGGCAAAGAACTATTTAAGGAGCTAAGAAAGCAATGCTTTTGATTTATTATTGGCTATCCACAGTACATAACAAGTTACCGTATCCGATCACCTACACCCTGGGCGTTTTGTGCTGTACGCTACGGTAGCACTTTCCGGTACCTGCTGAGCAAAACGTTATGCGATCACGTTTTTTGAACCCTGAATTTTTCTAGATATTTGAGAAAGAAAATATGGCAGACTACCCAGAAGCGCTCGACTATATGCTGGCGGCATGGAACGAGCCTGACTCTACCAAAGTGCGCGATCACCTTGAAAATGCCCTAAGTAACAATGTCCGGTTTGTTGATCCGTCCATTGATGTCTCTGGTATTGATGGATTTGAAAAAAATGTCCATGAAGTGAAATCAAAGCTTCCAGGTGCGGTTTACTCTCGAACTAGCGGAGTAGATTCTCAGCATGGGTTTCATCGCTACCATTGGGCTATACATCAGGAAGGCAAGTTACTTATGGCTGGGTTTGATGTAACAGAAATAGATGGGCAAGGAAAAGTATCTTGTGTAATAGGTTTTTTTGGTGATATCCCTGATCGCTAGTGGCAATGGTATTGTGTGCGGTAGTGGAAAGGCGCATAACGAGGCGTTGAACCAGGCGTAAGGGGTTTGAGGGGTTTTTTGATTTAAGTGCTAAAGTAATAACTTTATTGTGCTAACCGGCTTCGTACCAGAACACCCGCGCAAGTTGGCTTTACGTTAAGTGAATAGCTATGAATCGATTTCTAATCACTCTTGTATGTCTGGTTGCTTCTAGTTTGGCGTTTGCTTGTACCGCTCCTAAAATGGGGTCTGAGTTTGACAAGCTCATTAAAGTAGAAAAGATTGCATCGAATACATTCCAGGCGACTATTCCTATGAATGCTGAGGGCTTAAATTACGGAGCTGAAGCAACTATAGAATACTATCCTGAAAATTCTGAGTATAGGTTCGGTGAATATTCAAAAAGAGTTCATTTAAAAGAAAGAGGCACTGAGTATGTTTTACTTTCGATCTAAAAAAGATTGAAGGGCATATTCCATTCTTACAAGTGTTTTAGTATCCAGAAATGTGTTGCCTGTGTGGTGCTTACGGTAAATCAAATGACCTTGCACTTGAGTGAACCACTTAACAATGCATGTTGTCGGACTAGTTTTCTGTTCCACTCTAAACTAGCCATAAAGCGTGGTGTTTGTTTTTTGCCGTCGTTTGGTGTCACATTAAAATTAAGGGAAATTAAGAGTGTTACATTGGATTAAAATTGAACATTCGGGTGTGGATTCGTTCTTAGAGATGCCTCGCAGGCTTTATTATGAGCTTTATGTGAGATCTTTTAATTCAGCTCAAGGATTAAGGCTCATTATTGATGGAAAATAAGGAAAGCCAGTTCTTTAGCTTTTGTCGAAGAAGCCATTCGTCAGGGATTGTATTTGCGGCTGTGATTTTGGTATATATTGTGGGGAATTTTATTGCCTGAGTCTTCCATATTTATTAACTACTTGTGCTTCTCGCATTCATATTATGGAGTGCAGTTAATTTTTCAAGGTTTATGGCTCGGCAAATGGAAATTCTCAGAAGGTATCTTTCGTGGGTAAAATATAACACATAGCAATCCGCAGCAATCGCTCCCTTTGGTCGCTGGGACAGCCAAAACACTGCGTTTATTTGTTCGTCCCTTTGCGGGGCGTTAAGTGATACAAGGAGAGTAAATGAAATCATTCACAATAAATTTTTTGGTCTAGTTGGAGCTTGGCACATGATAGATCTAACTTCCGAAAATTTGCATAATTTAGTCTTCGCTCCGTTAGTATTTACGGGCTTCCTAATTTCTAGTGTACTGTGGTTTATAGTGAAGTTTGGAGTAACTCAGGGCTCTAGCTCGGATGGTCACTTTAGCAGTGGTGATTCTGGAGGTTTTGGAGATGGAGGGGGTGGTGATGGTGGGTGTTAAATCAGCTAACGAGGGCATGTTGTTCGCCGCTATCGCAGGCGAACGGCTTATGCTACGCTTCACCCACCGCATGTGAATGTTATGTGGCAAGCTGCAAACGAAAGGTTGAGAGATGGAATTACAACTGTTAGCCGAGAATAAACAAGCGTTACCAATTGTTGCGGAGTGGTATTTTACGGAATGGGGTTACCTAAGGGAAAGCAATAGCCTGGCTAAAACTCGAGAATCGCTTTCTGACTACCTAAACATCGATAAAATACCACTTCTCGTTATAGCAGTTGATTCAGGAGAAATCTTGGGTGCGGCACAGTTGAAATATTGTGAAATGACTATTTACCCAGAAAAGGAACATTGGCTCGGTGGTGTGTATGTTTCCAAGTCCCATCGCGGAAAGAAAATCGCAGAAGCAATCATTGACAGAATTATCTCACTAGCAGAACAGCTTGGTGTGTCGAAGCTCTATCTCCAAACGGAGCATCTAAACGGCGGTCTTTATAGTTGTTTGGGTTGGAATCCAATAGAAAAAGTTACTTATTGCGGCTTAGAAGTCCTTGTAATGGAGAGAGAGCTCACCGTATAACAAGGCAATGAATCAGATATTTTGAAGTATGCTTCCGCTGCGCTATAGCGCGTATTTAGAATGCCGGTTATAGTGGCGGTCAATTTTTGGAAGGATTGTAGTTGCTGCAAGCTTCAATCTCTACCTGAGTACATTTTCCCAGAGAGTTTTCCTTCAAACTGCTAGTGCAGTTTCATTCAAGTGCCTTTCTTTTAAGTCAACAAGTCCTACAAGCCTGATGCTCCATTGTGGAGTGCTAATCAGATAGTTAACTGGTAAGGAATATATGCTATTTTACCCAGCAAATTTATCAGGCTGTAGCCAGTTAAAAATGGTTGGCAGGGAGCCAGTTGGTTGATCAGCCCGCTTTGACCGTAAATGGTCTGGCTGCTCCTGTTGGCAATGTTAATTGGCAATGTTAATTGGCTATATGGCTGATAGAGCCAAAGTTTAGGAATATGAATGCATGGATAATGTGAAATGGTACAAAAAACCTGAGATGGTTGTTGCTTTCTCAGCTCTATTAATTAGTTTCGTTACGGCTATAGTTAGCATGTATTCTGCTTATGTAGATCGTGCTTATGCTCGAGCTTCTGTTTGGCCAAGGTTGGAAATACATCGTAATTTAAACACCACACATTTTGAATATAGTGTAACGAATAGTGGGAATGGTCCTGCTGTAATTAAGTATGGGATAGTTCAATACAAAACTGAGCCTATCAAATTTTGGAATGACATTCCAAATTTACCTAGTATTACTCAATCCCACATTAGCAATAGAATACTGTCACCACAAAATACGGTTAAGCCATTATCCTATACAGGGAAAGAATTGGATAAATTTGACGAAGCCGATAAATTTATAGGTATAGAGCTCTGTTATTGTTCAATCTATGAAGAGTGTTGGCTTATTGACAAACTTAATGAGCCCAAATCTGTTAATGGCTGCTTGGTTGACAAAACAATAGCTTTCTCGCAATAAGAAAATTCTTAACAGCATCAATCGTGATTCCAAGCTCGGCGACTTTATTGTAAAAGGTACAATAAAGTCGCCAAAATTGCGCCACAAACTAAGAAATTACTGACACCGTTTTTAGTAGTTGTTTTTTCTTAGTTTCTGGGCTGGTATCTCCAATGCCTAGAGGGAAGGTGGCCAAAGCGCAGTCCGGTGAGGTGTTTTTATCAGGCAAGTGGTTGACATTGAGTGATGCTTAAATCAAGATGATTAAATGAATACAATTTCAACTCAACCAACTGCTCGAATTATTCTTATCATTCCATAAGAATGGTGGGATTGTTGATGTGTTACTAATTTATCAAACCCGCCAAAGAGGCGGGTTTTTTGTCTCTGCCTCTGGGGGTTGCACTAGGTGAAGGAACTAGAATGAAAAAAATAGCAATCTTTGGTAAGCCAGCTAATGGGAAATCTACTTTAGGTAAAAAGCTAGCGTCAGTAACCGGTATAAAATTGTATGCTTTGGATTCCATTTTATATCAGCAGAGTGGTCAAGAGGTAGATCTTCATAGCTATGAAGAGACTCACGGGAGCATTCTCGCTTCCGAAGAGTGGATTATTGAAGGCTTTGGGCCAATAAGCTCATTGGATTCTTTTAATAGACGCTTAAGCGAAGCTGATACGCTTATCTATATAGATTTACCTTACTTTGTTACCTATTGGTTGGTGACGAAGCGGCTCTTTACAGGATTGTTTAAGAAACCAGAAGGCTGGCCTAATGGGAGTTCCATTTTAAAGGGAACGCTTGAGAGCTACAAAATATTAAAGTTCTGCCCAAAATTTTGGAATGATAGATTTTTACAAAGATTGGAAAAGCTATCGGTAAATAAAAATTTGTATGTTATTCGGTCGATTTCTGAATTGAATAGCTTTGTTGAGAAAAATGTGTAATAAATAATCTAGTAATGTGGTACAAAAATTTCTATATCCGGTCATGCTGAAAGTATCGAAAAGTTATTCCTTCAGTAAGCTTCTGGTTGAGTTTGAATCGGCATCTGTGGGTAAGTCTGAGGTGGTCAGTAGGAATATTCATTTATCAGTTTTCGAATTTTAAAGTGATGAAACTTATAAAATTAATGAAAACGATTGCTTGGATTTTCTGAGCCTTAACTTATGTTTTATAAATGTTGATTTAACGAGCCTTTTTTCATGTGATTTCTATATAATTCCAGATAGAGTATACATTGTATTTATAGTACCCTTAATGCAGATTTGTCTGTTACATGTTCATTTCGGATGTTTTGGAATCACAACTAAAGGTATGTATTCATGATAAAGATCAGGAAGCCCAATTTACAGTTAATTTATGTTTCGGATATACAGCACTCTGCTGAATACTATCAGAATTTATTTAATTTTGAACCCTACTTTGTAAGCCCTAGATATGTAGTTTTTAAGGTTGATGGGGTTGCGGATTTTGCTATTTGGTCAGGTGGCGAGTCTCCAGAGCATGAGTCACCAAGATTTGCAGAGATTGGTATTAATCTTGAGACTGATGCCGAAGTGAAAGAGCTTTATAAAGAGTGGAAGGCGGATGCTGGGATAAATATATATAAAGACTTATATACAGATGTCTTTGGTGAGACCTTCTTGGTAAAGGATCCTGATGGTCATGTTATCCGTGTATCTTCTGCGGACTAAATGCTATGTTTGTGGGGTTAATATGAATTCAATACACTGTCCATATATATGAAAGGTTTACCTGCGTTTTTATTGTCCGTAGTGATTTTTTCTAATGTATATTGGGATTTATTGTGGTGCGCTAAGAGCCAATCAATATGCTGCTTTTAAATACATAGGTGGAGAAATTTATGCTTCAAGTATTGATATCGGCAGGTGTGGTTTTTATCTTGTTAAAGTTCCTTGAGCGGGGTAAAAATCGCGGGTTGGATGGGTTTGTATCTATAGCTTTTGTTCTTGTGCCAGCACTACTGATCTTATTGGCCAATATTGGAGCTGGAATAATTGGAGTTGACAAGCGTTTTTTGGTTCCGCTAGCGCTTTTGTATTTTATCGTGCCCTTGTTTATGTTGCGTCTGCAGTTTGATTTATCTTGGGGGCGGTCATTTTTATATGGCCTTTTCGTTTTCTTGGTTGTGATAGTTGTTGATAGTCTATTTTATCTGATGATCGGTTTTATTCGTAGATGATAGTTTTTCATTGGTTTCTATTCTTATTTGAAGTGTTATTTATTTAAGTGAATATGCAGTGTAATCATTATTAGACTAAGGAAGACTTTTTCTGCCGCTGCGCTCCACTTGTGTGATCCTGCTTGTTTTATCGAAGGTACTGTGTTTAGTATTGGTCGATGAGTTTTAATTGTTGGTAGAAATTATGTTGCAGAAGTTAAAGGCCTCTCTGGGAATTGGTGCGGCTAAGGTTGATACGGTGCTGGAAAGCGCGAGTGTATTTCAGGGAGGACTAATCACGGGGAATGTCCATGTTCAGGGGGGTGATATTGAACAGGCGATTGAAGCTATTAACTTAAAGCTTTGTACCGAAGTGAAAGTTGAAAATGACAATGGTACTAGCTATTTCAACATGATTTTGAGCGCTGTAAGAATTATGGAGCCATTTACCATTGGTGCCTGTGAGGGTAGAGAGATTCCCTTTGAATTCAAACTAAACGACGAGACACCCATCACTGCATTGGTGGCTCGAAAGAATCAGTGTCGGGTTTGGTTGGAAACGGCACTGGATATTGATTTTGCCATTGATCCTAAGGATCGAGATTACCTGGAAATAAAGCCCTTGCCGGTGGTGCAGTCTATTATTGCAATGATTGAGGGCGAAGGCTTTGATTTGGTGAAGACAGATGTTGAAAAGGGCTATTTGAATGGCGGCGCTTTTTCTTCTAAATCTGGGTGCTACCAAGAAATTGAATTTAAGGGCGGTGGCTTCTTCGGGGCGAAGGAAATAGAGCTTTCATTTATATTGGATGGTGAAATGGTTCATTGCCTGGTCGAGATTGATCGTAGGTTTGGCGGGAGCGGTGATGAATATCGGTCTTTCTGCCTCGGTATCAATGCCAGTGATAATGAGGTTCAAACTGCGGTTGAAGCAATTCTCTCCCGCTGACCTCGATTGTTATGTAACTTTCGGGCGATAGCCTCAGATGATCAGCAATAAACAAAATGTTGCCGGGTAATAGCCCGGCTATATTTTGATTCGCTGCTCCTAAAAACAATATCTTACGTCAATTACCCTAAACAGGAGTGATTGTAGTGATTTCACATATTTCACTTGGTACCAATAATCTGGAGCCGGCTGCAGTTTTTATGGCCGGTTAATTAGCTTACTTGGGGGTAAGGAGATTTATGCGTCTGGTACAGTGGTCTTTTGGGGATTTCTCAACGCCTCTACGAAACTCGTGCTCACTGTGCCTTTCAATAATGAGTCTGCCAACTTTGGTGATGGCACTATGGTTGCTCTTAAAGCCGAAAATAAAAAGGAGGTTGATCGTATTTTATGGCTCTTAGCTTGGGTGCTGTGAGCGAAGGTGAACTTGGCCATAGAGACCCTGGAGCCTTTTGAGGGGCTTATTTCCACGATCTGGATGGAAATAAGATAGCGATCTTTTCCCGCTGATGCCCTTCAGCTTATTTTGTGGCTTCCAGTTCGGCCACCAGGGTAGTAATCAGCTCTGCTGCGGGTAGTGCCCGGCATAGAGGGGCTCCCTGGCCGGCCCATTGCACGGCAAAGCTATCACTGTCTGCTGTACTTGAAGCGTTGGCGAGCGCTTTGCCAGCACTGTAGCAGATTGGGTAGTCAGGTCTTGTCGGGGCGTTGTGGTTTAGATCAGTGTAAAAGCGGTTGGAGATACCGCGAGCAGGGCGCCCAGAGATATTCGCAGTAACAGCAGTGTTATGGGCGTGCTCACTTTTAAGTGCTTTTCGGTAGTTTTCGTCAGCGGCGGACTCTGGGCAAAGTATAAATGCGGTTCCCATTTGCACAGCACTGGCGCCCAGGGAAAGAGCCGCATGTATTCCGGCTCCATCCATAATGCCTCCTGCAGCAATAATAGGCAGGTTGCTTTGGCAGCAAAGCAGGCGAACCAAAGCGAGTGTACCTATTTCCCGGTCTTCCTCAGGTACAAACACCCCTCTATGGCCACCGGCTTCTATACCTTGAGCAATTAAGGCATCCATTCCCGCTTCTTCTGCGGATTTTGCTTCCTCTGGGGTTGTAGCGGTGGCAATCAGGGTGATACCAGCATTTTTTAACGCATTGATTGTGGCTTGATCGGGCAATCCGAAATGAAAGCTTACCACTGCGGGCTTTTCCTGCAGGAGCATCTCAAGCATCTCGCGGTTACCAAGAAAGCTTGGGTAGGGTTCGTGTAATGTTTGTGGAGGTGTTGCCCCTAATTCTGAGAAATATGGAGCCAGGAAATTGAGCCAGGTGTCCTCACGTTGGGCATCTGCAACTGCAGGTTGATGACAAAAGACATTGACGTTGAAAGGGTGCTGAGTAAGTGCACGGGTTTGTTGGATTTTTTCGGCGGCTTTTTGCGGGGAGTAGGGGCCGAGCCCGATGGCGCCGAGTCCGCCCGCATTGGAGACGGCCGCAGCCAATTCAGGGGTAGATACACCGGCCATTGGTGCTTGAAGAATGGGGTGGGAAATTCCTAGTGTTTGCAGAAAAGGTTGCACTGCCCGCTCGCCTCGCTGTTCATGCTCAAAGGAAACTCTGGAGAGTTTACTGTGTTTCTGCGGCCCTCAGGAATACCTAGCGGGATATTAAGCGGTGATGTTGAGAGAGGTTCGTGCTTCGCATTGCGGTATCTCAAGGGGCGAAATTATGAACCCACCTTAGGGGAATTCCGGCGCGCTAGCTATAGCGTGCCGGAAGTAATTTGCGAATCGATGGGAATGATTCAGGGCTTGGGCTTACAGGTGCAGGTTGAGGCCAATATAGGCCCCTTTGATTTCAATATCGCTTTGCAGGTCATCCAGCTCATCGAGGTTTAAGGTCATTACGCGGTAGCCGGCCTCAATCGCCAGGTCCACAGCAGGTACGAAATCCCAGCGAACTTTTGCAGTGAAATCTGTGAGAGTATCGCCGCGATAAGCTGTGCCATTGCCCTGAGCAATAATGGACCAGCCGCTAAATGGCAAGTCAAACCGGGCCATTCCGTAAGCCATTGGCAGGTAGCCAGTTAGCTGGATATTTTCGGCGCGGTCTTCACTAATGGCGGTAAACTCACCGTCATACTTACGCGCGGTAATTCCCAAGTCCAGATTTACCCAGTTATCCAGAATTTCGTAGTAGAAGGTGGCGTCGGTATGGGTGAGGTCGAGATCGGTGTTGATGGTTGCGCCGATCTGGAAGGTTTCATCGTCGAAAGTCACAGTGCTTTGCAGTTCAGCGCTGCCATCGGTATCAATATTGCTGTGAGCAAGCATGATATTGGGTACTAAGGGGATCGGGTGCTCCAGTGCGGCCTGGATAAAGGTGATGTGGTCCTCGCTGAGGGAAAGCTCATCTACATTGAAATCATCTTTACCAATATCCCCGTTGTAATTTGGCAGCCAGGCACCGATGCTGGCATCAAAACCGAGAACTGTATCCGCGTTGGCGGTAGCGCTGCCGAGAAGGGCGCACAGTGCAATAGCAGATTTCTTCATGAGCTTCTCTCCGTGATAAATTTGTCGCGGAGTGTACAGGGTTATTTTTTTTCTGTTGCTGTAAGTTGCACATTTTTACAAATTTGTCGGCCAATAGAGCGAACTGACGTTTATAAGATGTTTCTGTTTCCTTGAAAAAGTGTGAAGTCATGTCAGAAAAGTGGCATGAATTTAGAAGGAATCTCGATCAACCAATTGCCAAATAGAAATTCACGGGTTTGCTTCAAAAAGCATCTGCTGCAGTGCGCTGGCAGCATTGCTGAGCGTGCGGCCACGATGGCTGATTACGCCGAGGTTACGCAGGACCTGCAATTTTTTTACCGGTAATACCGCCAAACTCTCATCCACCAAGGTTTGGGGTAAAACGCTCCAGCCCAGTCCGACACAGGCCATCATTTTGATCGTCTCCAAAAAATTGGTGGCGAGCTTGGCGGTGAGCTTTAAGCCCAAGGCGTCGAACTCCCGCTTGATCAGCCGCCCGGTATAGGTGTTGAGATCCGGCAAGATCGCGGGGTAGTTGGCTAGGTCAGCCAGTTCCAGCTCAGGGATTCTGGTGAGTGGGTGGCCGGGTGCAGCCACTACCACACAAGGGTCTGGCCAGATGACTTGTGCGTTTAGGTGGGGGTAATCCTTGAGGGCCAGGGTAACTACGGCCAGTTCGTACTTGGCGGCCATTAGGGCTTCGTAGGCCTGCTCAGAATCTACAAAGTCGATATCCAGGGCAACCTGTGGGTAGCGATTGCTGAATTCCTTCAGCACTGGCGGCAGATGGTGCAGGCCCACATGGTGGCTGGTGGCGATACGCAGGCTGCCGCTGACATTATTGCCAAGGGCGCGCAACTCCTGCTCGGTATCGCTGATTTCGTTGAGGATATGGCGAGCGCGGGGCAGTAGGGCGCGCCCGGCATCGGTTAGTTGCAGGCGCCGGCCGATGCGGTCAAACAGCGGGGCCTGCAACTGCTGCTCCAGGGCTGCGAGGCGCTTACTAGCCGCGGGCTGGGTCAGGTGCAGCTGTTCTGCAGCCCCGGATACCGAGCCCTGCTCGGCAATTGCCAGGAATGCCCTCAACCACTGAATTTCCAATCGGTATACCTCCTAATAAGGGAACTCTGGCCACGGTAGCGCCTCAGAGTAAAGTTCAAATTCCATAAAGGAATAGATTGAATAATAAATATAAATTGGTGTTATTTTCCAGGCCTAGTTAGACTCGGGGTTACAATTATTGAGAGGAACGGCTGTGGCAGGGCAAACACTCTACGACAAACTCTGGCAGGACCACCTGATCAAGACCCGTGACGATGGCTCCGCACTGATATATATCGACCGTCATCTGATTCATGAGGTGACTTCCCCCCAGGCCTTTGAAGGGCTGCGCCTGGCTGGCCGCAAACCCTGGCGCAGGGACTCCCTGGTCGCTACTCCCGATCACAATGTGCCATCCGAAAGCGCTGAACGCGCCGCCGGTGTCAGTGGTATCCGCGATGATATCTCCCGTATTCAGGTGCAGACCCTGGATGAGAACTGCCGGGATTTCGATGTGGTGCAGTTCGGTATCAACGAGCCGGGGCAGGGTATTGTGCATGTGATTGGCCCGGAAACCGGCGCCACTCTACCGGGGATGACGGTAGTATGCGGTGATTCCCACACCTCTACTCATGGTGCTCTGGGGGCTTTGGCCCACGGTATTGGCACCTCAGAGGTGGAGCATGTAATGGCCACTCAGTGCCTGATCCAGCGCAAGATGAAGAATATGCTGGTGCGTGTGGATGGGACTCTGCTTCCCGGTGTTACTGCCAAAGATGTGGTACTGGCGATTATCGGCAAGATCGGTACTGCCGGTGGTACCGGCTATGCCATCGAGTTCGGTGGCGAAGTCATCCGCAAGATGTCCATGGAAGGTCGCATGACCGTGTGCAATATGGCCATCGAAGCCGGTGCCCGCGCGGGCATGGTGGCGGTAGACCAGATCACCCTCGATTACGTGAAAGGCAAGCCCTACGCGCCAAAAGGCGAACAGTGGAATCGGGCAGTTGAGGCCTGGCGTCATCTGCACTCCGATGACGATGCGGATTTTGATCAGGTTGTAGTACTACAAGGTGAGGAAATTGAGCCCCAGGTGAGCTGGGGGACTTCGCCGGAAATGGTTGTGCCCATCAGCGCCAGTGTGCCGGACCCCGCCGCCGAAACCGATGCCACCAAGAGTACCGGCATGCTGAGAGCTTTAGAGTATATGGGTCTGAGTGCCGGGCAGAAGATCAGTGATATTCGCCTCGACCGCGTCTTTATCGGCTCCTGTACCAATTCCCGTATTGAAGACCTGCGCGCAGCAGCCGCTGTAGCCAAGGGCCGCAGCAAGGCCGATAGTGTTAAGCAGGTATTGATTGTACCGGGCTCCCAGGCGGTCAAGGCCCAGGCGGAGCGCGAGGGGCTGCACGAAATTTTTGTCGAAGCCGGTTTCGAGTGGCGCGAGCCCTCCTGTTCTATGTGTCTGGCAATGAATGCGGACAAATTAGGAGCTGGAGAGCACTGCGCCTCCACTTCCAATCGCAACTTTGAAGGGCGTCAGGGTTACGGCGGTCGCACGCATCTGGTTAGCCCAGCGATGGCAGCTGCGGCGGCGATTGCCGGACACTTTGTTGATGTGCGTGAGATGGCACCAGTGCAAGCGCAAGAGGAGATGGCCTGATGAGAGCATTTACCCAGCACCAGGGCATCGTGGTGCCTATGGATCGCGCCAATGTGGATACGGATCTGATTATTCCCAAGCAGTTTCTGAAGTCTATCAAGCGCACTGGCTTCGGCCCCAATCTGTTTGATGAATTGCGCTATCTGGATGAGGGTTTTCCCGGCCAGGATTGCTCGAACCGCCCGATCAACCCGGATTTTCCTCTGAACTTCCCCCGTTATGAGGGGGGCTCGGTGCTGCTGGCGCGGGAAAATTTTGGCTGCGGCTCCAGCCGTGAGCACGCCCCCTGGGCGCTGGAAGACCACGGTTTTCGCGCAATCATTGCACCCAGCTTTGCCGATATTTTCTTTAACAACTGCTTTAAAAATGGGTTGCTGCCAATCGTTTTGCCAGAAGAAGTCGTGCACCGCCTGTTCGAGGAAACTCACGCACAGGAAGGTTACACGCTTACGGTCGATCTTGAGCAGCAGCATATACATAAGCCCTGTGGTGAGGCGATTGCCTTTGAGGTGGATGCCTTCCACAAGCACTGTCTGATCAATGGCCTCGATCATATCGGCCTGACCCTGGAGCACGCTGATGATATCCGCTCCTATGAGGCGGCCCGACGAGAAAAAGCCCCGTGGCTTTTCGATGCGGTTCAATAATTAAAGGAAACTCCTGTGACAAAGAAAGTGATGATCTTGCCGGGTGACGGCATTGGCCCGGAAATTGTTGAACAGGCCATGGCAGTGCTGGAGGTCGTATCCGGTAAATACCATTTGGGCCTTATTTTTGAGCAGGGTCTGATTGGTGGTGCCTCCATCGATGCGCATGGCGAGCCCCTAACCGACGAAACGCTCAAGGCCGCAGGCGAATGTGATGCGGTATTGCTCGGCGCTGTCGGTGGGCCCCAGTGGGATACCCTGGCGCGTGAAATTCGTCCGGAAAAGGGGTTGCTGAAAATTCGCAGCGGGCTCGGTCTCTATGCCAATCTGCGCCCGGCCATTCTCTATCCGCAACTGGCCGACGCCTCTTCGCTCAAGCCCGAAGTGGTGGCTGGGCTGGATATTCTGATTGTGCGCGAACTCACCGGTGGAATTTATTTTGGTGAACCCCGCGGAATTCGCACCCTGGAAAATGGTGAGCGCCAGGGTTACAACACCTACGTGTACAGCGAATCGGAAATCGAGCGTATCGCGCGCTCCGCATTTGAAGCGGCGCAAAAGCGCAATGGCAAGCTCTGCTCCGTCGATAAAGCGAATGTACTGGAAGTCACCGTGCTCTGGCGCGAAGTGCTGGACCGCCTGGCGCCGGAGTATCCGGATGTGGAGCTGTCGCATATGTACGTTGACAATGCCGCGATGCAGTTGGTGCGTGCTCCCAAGCAGTTCGATGTCATGGTAACCGGCAATATGTTCGGTGATATCCTCTCCGATGCCGCTGCCATGCTCACCGGTTCTATCGGAATGCTGCCTTCTGCCTCCCTGAACGAAAATGGTTTTGGTCTGTATGAACCCTGTCATGGCTCCGCCCCGGATATTGCCGGGCAGGGCATTGCCAACCCCCTGGCCACTATCCTGTCTGCGGCGATGATGTTGCGTTACTCCCTGAATATGGGGGAGGCGGCGGATGCCATTGAGGCTGCGGTAAGTGAGGTACTGGAACAGGGGCTGCGTACCGCTGATATTTACACAGAAGGTTGCCGTAAAGTTTCCACAGCGGAGATGGGTGCCGCTGTTGTCGCCGCGCTGTAAGCACGCGGCGTCACACATTTACCTTTTTTACTATCGCGCCGCTTTCTCGGTGGCGCACGCTGATCACATCACTAACAGGACAAAGCAATGCAGAAAATAGGTTTTATCGGCTGGCGTGGAATGGTCGGCTCGGTATTACTGGAACGCATGAGCGCCGAGGACGACTTTGCGCATATCGCTGAACCGATTTTCTTCTCCACCTCTAATGCTGGCGGCAAGGCGCCGGATATTGGCCGCGATCTGCCGCCACTTGGAGATGCCTACGATATTGATGCGCTGGCAGGGCTGGATGCCATTGTCAGTTGCCAGGGCGGTGATTACACCAAAGAGGTTTTCCCTCGCCTGCGCGAGGCCGGCTGGCAGGGCTATTGGATCGATGCGGCATCCAGCTTGCGTATGCAGGAAGACGCGGTAATCGTACTGGACCCGGTCAACCGCGATGTGATCGACCGCGCAATTGCTGTCGGGCAGAAGAATTTTATCGGCGGCAACTGCACTGTCAGTCTGATGCTGATGGCTCTGGGCGGACTGTTCAAGGCCGGTCTGGTGGAGTGGGTGAGTGCCATGACCTACCAGGCCGCCAGCGGTGCCGGCGCCAAGAATATGCGTGAGCTGATTACACAGATGGGTGCGATCCGCGACGGCGTGGCAGCAGAGCTGGAAAACCCTGCCAGCGCCATTTTGGATATCGATCGCAAGGTGGTTGCGGACATGCGTTCGGCAGATTTCCCCACTGCGCAATTTGGCGCGCCTCTGGCCGGCAGCCTGTTGCCCTGGATTGATACTCAGTTGGAGAATGGCCAGAGCCGTGAGGAGTGGAAGGCCCAGGTGGAAGCCAACAAAATTCTGCAAACCCAGAGTCCAATTCCGGTGGATGGTACCTGTGTGCGTATCGGCGCAATGCGCTGCCACAGCCAGGCTTTTACTATGAAGCTGAAAAAAGATTTGCCGCTAACAGAAATAGAGCAGTTGCTGGACAGCGCTAATGATTGGGTCAATGTGGTACCCAATGAGCGCGAAGCCACTCTGCAGCAGCTGACGCCCACAGCGGTGACTGGCAAGCTGGATATCCCAGTGGGGCGCCTGCGCAAGTTAAGCATGGGTCCAGAGTATCTGAACGCCTTTACCGTGGGCGACCAATTACTCTGGGGGGCAGCCGAACCGCTGCGTCGTATTCTGCTGATTTTGCTGGGTAAGCTGTAACTGGTACAGCTTGGTGTAAGTGCTCCAGAGGCGCATGTTGCAGCGTTTGTTAATAGAGGACATTTTGCCAAGCTGTGAACCCCATCAAGTAAAAAGCCGCTACTGGTTGTCATAGCGGCTTTTTCGATTTTTCCCCACGGGTATAATCGCCCCCTCATTTTTCCTTTCCAACTCAACGAAGTGAATAGCCATGTCCGAAGCCGCCCGCGAATTGGTCATCGTCGGTGTTGATAACGCCGCCTTTGCCCCTCTGCTTGAAATCCTGGAGGAGCGGGAAATTATTACCGCCGAGCAGCTGTGTTTGCTGGAGAGCGAGGAGCGCGAAGTGGACCCCCAGGTGTTCGCCAATCGCAGTATCTCTGTACAAGCCCTGGAAAAATTCGCTTTTGCTGAGGGGCAGGTGGTGATTTTGCTGGACTCCAGCGATGCCATTAACGCGGCGATGACCAGCGCTGAAAACAGTGGTGCCTGGGTGGTGGATGCGGCCAACAATACCCGCGGCGATGAGAGCGTTGCCCTGATCCATCCGGCATTTAATGCGGCGGAACTGGCTAACGCAGAGCGCCGTCTGGTGGCATTGCCCAGCGCCGGTGCGGCCATGGTAGCCGAAGCGCTATTTCCACTGGCAGAACAACTGCAGGGTGTACAGGTGCAACTCAATCAGCCTGTATCTGCACTGGGTAAAGCCGCCATCGATGCCACAGCGGCGCAGACAGCGCGTATGTTCAGCGGTCAGGAAGCGGAAGTCGACCCCGCCATTGGGCACCGCCTCGCGTTTAATCAGCTCAGTGCCAGTGAAGCCCTGCTCGCCAGTGGCCACACGCTCGGCGAACTGACGTTGATACACGATTTGCGCCGTTTGCTCGGCGATAACGTTGCGGTGGATGCCAGCATTAACACCGTTTCTGTGTTTCACGGGCAGCTGGCCAATTTGGGTATCGTTTTACGCGAAGACGTGGACCTGGAAAAAATACGCGCATTGTTAGCCAATGGTGTGCGCCTTCAGTTGGCAGAGCAACCCTCGGCGGAAAACGCTGTGGGCAGTGACGTGACAATCATCGGTCGCCTGCGGCAAAGCCTTTTGGGCAAGCGTCAGATAAATCTTTGTGCGGTGTCGGATAATCTGCGCAAAGACGTTGCAATGAACTGTGCACAAATTGCTCACTTGTTGCTAAAAAACTACTGATACTTAATACTTAGCCGCCATAGTGAAGGTGTTATCTTAACTTTGGTCCGGCTGCAAATGGCGAAATAATCGCCAAGGTTGGTGGCCGCCTGCACGGCGGTCAAATAGTCGAACGATTACTGTTCAGTAATGGGGATTTTCTGAAGGCGCGCTTTTCAGATGCCCTGGGAAGATTCTAACAATAAAGGGAATCGGATATGCGTGTGCGTAAGTTGGCACTTGCAGTTGGTCTAGTCGGTGCACTGGGAAGCAATGCGGCTCTGGCGCTCGGACTGGGGGAGATCAAACTCAACTCCACCCTTAATCAGCCACTCGATGCGGAAATTGGCCTGCTGCAAACCCGCGGCCTGGACGATGCTGAGATCAAAGTGCGCCTCGCGGGGCCGGATGAATTTGACCGCGCAGGTGTGGAACGCTCTTACCTACTCACTTCACTGCGTTTTGATGTGGATTACTCCGGTGGCAAGCCGGTGGTCCGTATTACCAGCCGCGAACCAATCCGCGAGCCTTTCCTGAATTTCCTGGTGGAAACCCGCTGGCCCAGTGGCCGCTTACTGCGTGAATACACCCTATTAATGGACCTGCCGGCGTTTTCACCAAACAGCGCCCAACAGCCGGTGCGCGCCGCTGAGCGCGAGCGCCAGCAGGTACGCCGCGACACCCAGGTGCAGAGGCCCGCGCCGCGCCCGGTACAGCCTGCCCAGCAACCGGTTGCCCAGCCTGAAGTGGAGCAGCCCGCAGAAACGCCGGCGGCGCAACAGCCCGAGCCTGTGCGCCGTCAGCCGCAGCGCGCTGCCACAGATAGCGGCGACAGCAGCCAAGTTTACGGTCCGGTTTCCTCTGCCGATACCCTGTGGGAGATCGCCCTGGAAAATCGTGTGAGTCGTGATTTTTCCGTTCAGCAAACTATGTTGGCGATTCAGCGCCTGAACCCGGAAGCTTTTATCAACGGCAATATTAACCTGTTGAAAAAAGGTGCTGTGCTGCGTCTGCCAAACAGTGAGGATCTGCGCAGCCTGAGCCTCACCGAGGCAATCTCAGAGGTCGCACAACAGAATGATTCCTGGCGCCAACGCAGCGGTGTTGAGGAAGTCGCCACGGGCGCGCCGCTGGATGCACGCCCGGTAGAGGAAGAACGCATTGTCAGCAATGAGGTTGAGGGGCGTGTCAGCCTGACTGCGCCCGGCGACAATGAGTCTGTAATTTCGGGTTCCGGAAGCGGTGCAGAAGACAGCGAGGCGCTGGAAGGCAATCTGACCGTGGCCGAGGAAGAGCTGGATAAATCGCAGCTGGAAAATACCGAGCTGCGCGAGCGTATCGCCGAACTCGATGAGCAGATCGATACCATGGAGGCCTTGGTAGAGGTTTCCAATGAGGAGATGCTTGCGGTGCAAGCCGCAGCCGAATTGTCTGATCCGCTCCTTGATACCAGTGATATTGACAGCGCTGAGCTGGCAGATAATACGCTGGGGAGTGACGAGACGCAGCTGGATGAGTCCCTCGCCGCTGAGTCTCTGGATGACGCAACAGAACAGAATGATATGCAGGTCGCTGAAACTGAACCGCAGTCGCGCAATCGCGTAGTGTCTGTTCAGACCCAGCCCGAGCCCAGCCTGATGGAGAAGCTTGGCGACAATATGCAACTGGTCGGCATCGGTGCCGCGGGTTTGCTAGTGGGCCTGTTTGGCTTCTTTACTTGGCGTCGTCGCCAGGCTGAGCAAGAAGCAGAGCAGCAACTGGAGCAACAGTTGGCCGCAGAGGAATCTCTGCAGGTGATGCCGGAAGAGACCGCTGAAGCGGATGAGACATTGGCTGCCGTAGAGAGCATGGAAGCCGATAACGCTTTCGATCTCGGCGATCTGGGTGATGTGGGCACCGATGACCCCATCTCCGAGGCCGAGATTCACCTGTCCCTTGGGCAGTACGAAGAGGCAGAAAGTAAATTGCTGCTGGGCCTGGAAAAAGATCCCCAGGTGGTAGATGCACGCCTGATGTTGATGGAAGTTTACGCCCACAATCAGGACGTTGAGAAGTTCGACGATCACTACATCCAATTGCTGGCTATCAGCGATGGCCCTGCGGCCGACCGCGCCGCGCGCCTGCGTGAAACTATTGCTGATGCTCCAGACTTTGAAGCCCCGGCGATGGATTTTTCCAGCGAGTCTCTGGAAGCGGCGCAACTGGATGATATCGGTGCTGCACTGGATCAGGATTTCTCCGCAGCAGAACCGGCCCAGTCCTCTATAGACGATTTTAATGGCGACAATTCACTGCTTGACGACCTCACCATGGATCTCTCCCAGGATGGTGAGAAGCTGGATAGTGAGAAAGCAGATGGCGAATTAGCCTCTGAAGAACTGTCTCTTGATTTGGAGGATAGTTTTACAGAACCTGCGCTGGAGGCGGGTGAATCCCTCGATCTGGACAATGAGTTCAACCTTGATGACCTGGATCTCGATGGTGCTTTTGACAGTGAGCAGGATGGTTCCCAGCTGGCGTCCAACAATAATGAAGAACTAAACCTCGACGACCTCGATCTTGGTGAGTTGGATCTCGGCGATCTGAATACAGGTGAAACTTCGGAATTGGCATTGCAAGACTCGCCAGTAGAGGAAGTTGCCGCCGAGAATGCGTCAGACTTGGCGCCAATTGATTTCGATACCTCAGAATTGGATCTTGATTCCCTGGCGCTGGATAGCGCTGAGAGCCATGAGGTGGGTGCCGACGAGCTGGTAGCGGAGCCTGAAGAGGCTGCAGTAGCGGCTGACAAGGCGAAGTCCGGTGGTTCCATTGGTGGTCTGGACTTCGAGTTGGATCTCTCCATGATGGAAGAGGCCGCGCAAGAGTCGCAAGCCGATGAGGCCCTGGCAATTGAGGAGAGCCTTGAGACCCAGGAACTGGACTCTCTGGAGGCTGATCTCGATATTACGTCCAGCGCGGGTAGCGAAGATGAGCTCTCACTGGAGACTTTCTCCGAGAGTGACCTGGATATGATTGGTTCAGAGCTCGATGGGGAACTGGACCTCGATAGTATTAATCTCGATGATATTGCCGGGGACCTTGCCTCTACTGAATCTCTGCAGAGTGAAGATGGCGCCGCTGTAGCGGATACGACTGTGCCCAATAGCCTGCCCCAGGAAGAGGATCTCGATTTTGATATGGCCTCTCTGGAAGCGACTGGAGAGGAGCTGTCTCTCGATGAGGCTTCAGTGGAAGAAGAGTTTTCTCTCGAGGAGGAGCTGGCCCTGATTGACGAGTCCACCGATGGGGATCTGTCTTCCGGTCTGGACCTCGAAAGTGACTTGGGGTTGGAGGCTATGGCAGACCAAGCTCAGGGACTCCCTGAGCAAGTGTCCCAGCAGCAAGCGGATGAGGCTGTTGCCACTCAGCAGCAGGAGACCGAGTCTGAATTTGCCGGCTTGGATTTCAACTTGGAAAATGATCTCAACTCCGAACTGAGCCTACTCGAAGGCGGCGATGAGATGGGCACCAAGCTGGAGCTGGCCCAGGCCTATATGGATATGGGTGACAAAGAGGGCGCCAAGGATATTCTCAAAGAAGTGGCCCAGGATGGCGGCGGCGAGCATAAGAGTCGCGCAGAGGAGTTGTTGGAGCGCATGGTTTAAGCGCTTCTCAACTCCGCCTGAAAAAACCTCGCACTGGTTGCGAGGTTTTTTTATGTTGTCGGAGAATTCCCGGTTTCCCCCAGTTTATATCCAGATTGTTGGATTTTGCTTTTTTACGCTCTCCTCGACTTTGAGGTGGCATCAATAGAGTAATTTTGCCGTTATGACGCAGGCAATTGAACGCGAATATATTTACAAGGCCAATGGCGAAGTTCCCCCTGGCGAGCAACTGCCCGAGGGGTTGCGTCGTATTGCGCTGGGAGTTGAGTACTGCGGTGCGCGGTTACACGGTTTTCAAAAGCAGAAGTCAGCGGCGGAAACTGTGCAGGCCCACCTGGAGCGTGCCCTGTCAAATATTGCGGCAGAGCCGGTCACCCTGGTCTGTGCTGGGCGAACTGATGCCGGTGTGCATGCCACCAATCAGGTGATTCATTTCGATACCCGTGCCCAGCGCCCGGAGCGCGCCTGGGTTCAAGGGGTGAATACCAAGTTACCGGATTCTGTGCGTGTGCGCTGGGTTCGTGAGATGCCGGCGCAATTTCATGCGCGTTTTTCCGCCCATGCGCGGACTTATCGCTATTTGATTCACAGTGCCCCGACCCGCTCGGCGCACAGCTCGTCAGAGGTGACCTGGACCCAGCACCCGCTGGATCTGAATGCCATGCGCGAGGGGGCGAAGCACTTGATTGGCCGCCAGGATTTCACCAGTTTCCGCGCTTCCCAGTGTCAGGCCAAAAGCCCTGTGCGGGAAATTACCCGCTTGGATATTGCCCGTGTTGGCCAGCTGATCGTGCTGGAAGTGAGCGCCAATGCGTTCTTGCATCATATGGTGCGCAATATTACCGGTGTGCTGATGGCGGTGGGCCGGGGTGAGCGCAGCTCGAGTTGGGTAGGAGAAGTGCTGGAGAAGCGCGACCGCTCCGCGGGTGGAGTTACCGCGCCGCCATTTGGTTTGTATCTGGTGGATGTGCAATACCCGAAGGAGTTTCAGTTGCCTAGCTGTGATCCGGGTCCTCTGCTGGTGCCTCTGCCGCTCGGCTCACTTGCACAGCCTTAACACTAGCTTTTGCTTCCGATGCAGCCGTGAGGCTGCTACGCCACTTGAATAGCACGCGTTTCGCCCCCGGTGTCAATCTGCTAGTATCCAGCGTTCCCTCATTTTTGTTGGCCGCTCGGCTGGCTCCAGGTTAAGCGATGCAAGTGAAAATTTGCGGCATCACCCGTGTAGAAGATGCCCTGATGGCGATTGATGCCGGTGCGGATGCACTGGGATTGGTTTTCTACAAGGCGAGTCCCCGCTATATCGATCCGCAGGTTGCGGCAGTGATTGCCGAGGCGGTTCCTCCCTTTGTTACCCTGACCGGCCTGTTTGTGGATGCTGCCCAGAGTGAAGTGGACCAGACTTTGGGGTTGGTTCCTCTTAATTTATTGCAATTTCACGGTGAGGAAGCTGCCCGTTACTGCGAACAGTTTCGCCGGCCCTATATCAAGGCCCTGCGTATGAAGGAGGGCTTGGATGTTGTCGCAGTAATGCAGGAGCACCCCAAAGCGCGCGGGTTTTTACTGGATGCCTATCGCCCTGGTGTTCCCGGTGGTACCGGTGAGACTTTTGACTGGGATAGAGTTCCTCAGGAAAGCGGCCGGTCCATAGTGCTTGCCGGTGGACTGACAGCGGATAATGTTGCTGCAGCAATATCGGCAGCGCGGCCTCTGGGCGTGGATGTCAGCGGCGGCGTAGAGCAGGCGCCGGGTATCAAGGACCGACAAAAAGTGAGTGCTTTTATTCGTGCAGCTAAGAACAACTAGCTGGCGAGACAGAATATTTTAGCGCCACAAGAATGTGTCGCTGCCGGCAATGTCGGCGCGAGCCAGTAAATACCAGCAGATCCACGCATCTGCGGCAGTATTTTCTGGCGATGCTTGAATAGTTCAGGAGGAACTATTCAAGCATTAATAAATAGGCAAATAGTTTAAAAACCACGTGACCCACGGAGTATGAGTGTGAGTAAGCCAGGTGCTATCGATTTTTCCACCTTCCCGGATGCGAGCGGACATTTTGGTCCCTACGGCGGTCGCTTTGTATCGGAGACGCTGATCAGCGCACTGGATGAGCTTCAGGCAATGTATAGCCGCCTGAAAGATGATCCGGATTTTGTCGCTGCCTTTGATCACGATCTGGCGCACTACGTAGGCAGGCCATCGCCGCTGTATCTTGCTGAGCGACTGACTGAGCAGGCGGGCGGTGCGCGAATCTGGCTTAAGCGCGAAGATCTCAATCACACCGGTGCACACAAAGTAAATAACACCGTGGGCCAGGCGTTGCTGGCAAAGCACAGTGGTAAGAGTCGTGTTATTGCCGAAACCGGCGCAGGCCAGCACGGTGTGGCCACCGCTACCGTAGCCGCGCGTTTGGGGTTGCAGTGCACCGTTTATATGGGCGCTGAAGACGTCAAACGCCAGTCCCCCAATGTCTACCGCATGAAGTTGTTGGGTGCCGAAGTCGTACCGGTGGAGTCCGGTTCCAAGACCCTCAAAGACGCCATGAATGAGGCCATGCGTGACTGGGTAACGAATGTCGATAATACTTTTTACATTATTGGTACAGTGGCTGGCCCTCATCCCTATCCGCAATTGGTGCGGGATTTCAATTCTATTATCGGTCGCGAAGCGCGCCGTCAGAGTCTGGAGCGTTTTGGTCAGTTGCCCGACGCCCTGGTGGCCTGTGTCGGCGGTGGTTCCAATGCGATTGGTCTGTTCCACCCTTTCCTCAATGATTCAGAGGTGAAGATGTTTGGCGTTGAAGCTGGCGGTGAAGGCCTGGCCTCCGGTAAGCACGCGGCGCCACTCAACGATGGTATTCCCGGTGTTCTGCATGGCAACCGTACTTACCTGATGGAAGATGAGGACGGCCAGATTATCGAAACCCACTCCGTTTCTGCGGGCCTCGATTACCCCGGTGTTGGCCCCGAGCACGCCTGGCTCAAAGATATCGGCCGTGTGGAGTATGTTACCGCCGATGATAAAGAAGCGCTCGATGCCTTCCGTCGTCTCACCCGCACCGAGGGTATTCTGCCGGCGTTGGAGTCCAGCCACGCGGTTGCTTATGCGATGAAGCTCGCAGCTGAAATGGCGCCTGAGCAAAATATCGTGGTGAACCTCTCCGGCCGGGGGGACAAAGATATTTTCACCGTTGCCGCTATCGATGGCATTGAGGTTTAGCGGCGTTCTGCCCACCTGCCCGGGTGGGCGTATCGAAATAATCGTGACCAAGTGAGCTGGCACTAGGCCAGAAGTAGCTCAGGGAATACACAGTGACAGAACAAAATAGAATTGATCGCCGCTTTGCCAGACTGCGCGGCGAGGGCCGAAAGGCCCTGGTAACTTATATCGTCGCCTGTGATGGCGGCTTGGAAAATACCGTACCCTTGATGCATCAGTTGGTGGCCAGTGGTGCGGATATTATTGAACTGGGGGTGCCTTTCTCCGATCCCATGGCTGAGGGGCCGGTAATCCAAAAGGGGCATGAACGCGCCCTGGCCAATGGCGCCTCGCTGCGCAAGTGCTTGGCGTTGGTGAAAGAGTTCCGCCAGGTGGATGCGGAAACCCCGGTTATCCTGATGGGATATGCCAATCCGATCCAGCGTATGGGCGAGCGCGAGTTTGCCGATGCGGCGCTAGAGGCCGGTGTTGATGGTGCCCTTACGGTGGATTTACCTGCGGAAGAGTCGGGTCCGCTCAACAAGCTATTGGCCGATCGCAATTTGCGCAATATCTTCTTGCTGACGCCCACCACCACTGAGGAGCGTATTCGCGAGATTACCGGCCTGGCCAGCGGTTTTGTGTATTACGTCTCCCTGAAAGGGGTCACAGGTGCTGGCCATTTGGACCTGGATTCTGTGCGCGATAACCTCGAACATATTCGCCGTTTCACCGATCTGCCCTTGTGTGTGGGTTTCGGTATCAAAGATGGCAGCTCGGCGCGCTCAGTCAGTGCCCATGGCGACGGGGCGGTAGTGGGCAGTGTACTGGTGTCCGCGGTGGATGAAGCTGCGGACCTAGTTGCAGCCAAGGCGAGGCTGGGGGAAATCGTCAGCGAGATGCGCCAGGCACTGGACCGCTAGGCTTTCACCCAAGTTTAAGCGAAAAACTGGCCAGATCACCAAAAATAGCGGCTGATCTGGCTCAGTTTGATGTTCAGCTTAGTGTTTTAATTCGTAGCCTGAAACTCACCGGTCGGTAAAATGCACCGGCCTACAGAAAGCATCCGGATTTGGAAACGAGATGAGCTGGTTAGAAAAAATTGTTCCCGCGGTAATTCGCACCGAGCGACGTGCCGGCAGCAGCAAGGTCCCAGAGGGGGTATGGAAGAAGTGCGTCAAGTGTGACGCCATGCTTTACCGCCCGGAGCTGGAGCGCAACCTGGATGTGTGCCCCAAGTGCGACCACCATTTGCGCATCGGCGCCCGCCGTCGCCTGGATATATTCCTCGATGAAGATGGACGCGAAGAGCTGGCTACCGATGTGTTGCCAGTGGACCGCCTGAAGTTTAAAGACGTCAAAAAGTACAAAGACCGTCTTTTGCAAGCACAAAAATCCACTGGCGAAAAAGATGCACTGATCGCCATGCAAGGCACCCTGAATGGAGAGCCCTTGGTAGCGGTGGCCTTCGAATTTGCCTTCCACGGCGGTTCCATGGGCTATGTGGTGGGTGAACGCTTTACCCGCGCGGCCCAACGCGCTTTGGAACAGCGTATTCCGCTGGTGTGCTTTTCTGCCACCGGTGGGGCGCGTATGCAGGAGGCTCTGATCTCTTTGATGCAGATGGCCAAGACCTCGGCGGTGTTGGAAAAAATGAAGATGGCGGGAGTACCCTATATCTCCATTATGACCGACCCAGTGTACGGCGGCGTTTCAGCCTCTTTGGCCCTGCTGGGCGATATCAATGCGGCCGAGCCGGGTGCGCGTGCCGGATTTGCCGGCCCCAATATTATCGAGCAGACCATCCGCCAGAAGTTGCCCAAGGGCTTCCAGCGCAGTGAATTCCTACTGGAACATGGCGCCATCGATATGATTATTCCACGCAAGGATATGCGTACCACCGTCTCGCGCTTATTGGGTAAACTGAGCGGTAATTAATTATTTCCCAATTCCCCGGAGGTTCTTAAGAGCAGTCAGTAAAAGCCTGGCTGCTGCCTCCTACCAGCGATCTATCCAATTATGTCCTCACTACAAGATTGGCTCACCCGCCTGGAGCGGTTGCACCCCTCTGAAATCGAACTCGGTCTTGAGCGTGTCTCTTCGGTTGCAGCTGCCCTGGGGGTACAAAAACCCGCCCCTACGGTGATTACCGTGGCTGGAACCAATGGCAAGGGCTCCTGCGTAGCGACTATGGAGGCACTCTTGTGCCGCGCCGGCTACTCCGTCGGCGCTTATAGTTCTCCACACCTATTGCGTTTTAATGAGCGGATACGCATCAATGGCGAGGAGGTATCCGATCAGCAGTTGGTGGAGTCCTTTGTCGCGGTGGAGGCTGCTCGCGGGGCGACCAGCCTTACCTATTTTGAGTTCACTACCCTGGCTGCACTGTGGTTATACCAGGGCGCGGGGGTGCAATATGCTTTGCTGGAAGTCGGTCTCGGTGGTCGGTTGGATGCAGTCAACTTGGTGGATGCCGACTTGGCGGTTATTACCAGCGTGGCAGTAGATCACGAGGATTGGCTTGGTAGCGATCGGGAAGTCATCGGCCGCGAGAAAGCGGGCATCCTGCGTCCCGGGGCTCCTTTTGTCTGTGCAGATAGCTCTCCACCCCAATCTGTGCTGTCTGCGTCAGAAAAGCAGGCCAGTTCCAGTTATTTTATCGGCCAGGATTTCAGTATCACTTCGAGTGGTGAGAGTGAGATTTATCACTTTGGCGATTTGGTTCTGTCAATACCGGATATCACTTTGCCGCGCCCCAGTATTGCTGCTGCGCTTACCGCGCTGACGCTTCTGGATGCGCTACCCCGGGAGGGAGTAGAGGCTGCCTTGGCCCAAATAGCCCTGCCAGGGCGCTGTCAGCAAGTCTACTGGCGTGAGCGAAATTTGCTGTTGGATGTGGGGCATAATCCGGCGGCGGCTGAACACTTGGCTACTTGGTTGAAGGACAATCCGGTGGAGGGGAAGACCCACGCCTTGATTGCGGCGATGGAAGATAAAGATCTCGTCGGTCTATTCGCTCCTCTGCGTAAGTTGGTAGATCGTTGGCACCCGGCCTTGCTGCCGGAAAATGGTCGTGCCGCAGAGGGTGAGGCACTGTGCACCGGTCTGCTAGAAGCTGGGGTAGATGAGACGAATGTGGATCGTCGCTGTCCAACAGTGGCTGAAGGGTTGCGGCAACTGCTGCCAACCCTCAATCCACAGGATAGGTTGCTTGTATATGGATCCTTCTTTACTGTGGCGGAAGTTCTGCAGCAGATGCGAGACGAGGGTAATGGAGAATTGCGAGGATAAGGCCTCCCGCAGAGGGCGGCTGAACGACGGCTTTAAACAGCGTATTGTCGGTGCGCTGGTGCTGATTGCGCTCGCCGTGATTTTCCTGCCAAGTCTGCTGGACCGGGAGTCAAAGGGGCATATCAGCGAGGTAAGCCAGATCCCGGCTGAGCCGGATATCAGCCCTATTGAGATTGCTCAGCCGGAGCCTGTTGCCGGTGTGGCGCCAGCACCGAAGGCTGGGGAAATTTTTCAGCCGGAAGTACCCGAGAAGTTCTCTAACCCCGCAGAGGGTGCGGCAAAATTTGCTGTCTCCGATACACAGCCGGAGAAGGGAAAAGATACAAATGATTCCACTTCATCAGTGGAAGTTGATACTGCCAAGCAGGCGGCATCGCCATTGGTTGATGATCAGGGGCAGCCGATGGCCTGGGTGGTTCAGGTGGCTTCCTACAAAGATGATTCCCGTGCACAGCAGCTGCGCATGCGTTTGATGGATGAGGGGTATCGCGCGTACACCCGCGCTGTGGAAACGGATAAGGGGCGCTTTGTGCGGGTCTTTGTAGGGCCGAAAGTGAATAAAGCCGACGCACAGACTATTAAGCGGGAGCTGGACGCACTACTGCAGGCGCAAACCCTGGTGCTTCGCTTCAAAGCTTGAGGTTTCTGTGGCTTGCGGCGGGCTGGCACTTTGGTAAAGAGGGTGTGCCGGTCTGGTCACCAAAGTAGCGGCAACCTATCCAGCTTGTGCCAGTATTTCGCGGATGGCTGGGATATTGGCCGGGCTTCTTTCACTTCTTGCTCTGGTTGTTTGCCCTGTGGCTGTCCTCACGCAGAGGCACGTCTAAAGGGCAATTCATCTGCGCTTTTTTTGGCATAAATCCACTGCCGTAAGGTGATTAATCTACGGAGTTTTGCAGTTTGGAAAGGAAATTCCAATCGATTCGTCTACGGCTTCACGCGCTTAGTCCCTTAAGTTAGAATGCGCGCTCTTCGCGGCAGCAGCCGCCACGCAGGTAGGGTTGAATGAATTGGGCTGACTGGAGCATTCTGGCTATTGTGGGTATCTCCACACTTATCGGCCTTAGTCGAGGTTTCGTGCGCGAAACCCTGTCACTGCTCACCTGGATTGCCGCTTTTGTGGTCGCGATGATGTTTCGCGAACAGCTGGCGCCACTGCTTTCAAACCTTGTCGACACCCCATCCCTCCAGGCGATTGCCGCCTTCGCCATTCTGTTCTTCGGAACGCTCCTGGCTGGGGCGCTTTTGAATATGATGCTCTCCGCTTTTGTTGAGGCCACTGGCTTATCGGGTACCGACAGGGTACTGGGCATGGTGTTTGGTCTGGCGCGTGGGGCCATTGTGGTGATGGCACTGCTGATTCTGGCTCCGGCACTGGTGCCGGTGGAGCAGGATAGTTGGTGGAGTGAGTCGGTGTTAATTCCCCATTTCCTCGAATTTGAGGGCAGTGCGCGGGAGCTGGCCAAGTCTGTGAAGGACTATTTCGTAGAGTTATTTTAATCGGGCGCTAGCGCCGCTTTTTCGATCAATAGGGTCAAATATATGTGTGGTATCGTCGGTATCGTCGGTAAGAGTGATGTCAATCTGCAGCTCTATGATGGGCTCACTCTGTTGCAGCACAGGGGGCAGGATGCTGCGGGCATCGTGACCTGTGACGATGATCGCCTGAACCAGCAAAAAGCCAACGGTCTGGTGCGCGATGTGTTCCGCGCGCGGCATATGGAGCGCCTGAAAGGTAACTTTGGTATCGGCCATGTGCGCTACCCCACTGCGGGCAGTTCCGGTCCCGCCCTGGCGCAGCCTTTCTATGTGAACTCTCCCTATGGCATTGCCATGGCACACAATGGCAATCTCACCAATGTGCGGGATGTGGTTGAAGAGATCTTCCAGCAGGATCTGCGCCACATTAATACGGATTCCGACTCCGAAGTACTGCTCAATGTATTCGCCCATGAGCTGCATAAGTTACATAAGCTGCAGCCTAAGGCTGAAGATATTTTTACCGCCATGCGCGGTGTGCACAAACGTGTGCGCGGCGCCTATGCCTGTGTGGCCCTGATTGTGGGTTACGGTATCGTCGCCTTTCGCGATCCCAACGGTATTCGCCCGCTGGTTTACGGTAAGCGTGAGACCGAGAAAGGCACCGAGTATATGGTGGCCTCTGAGTCTGTCGCCCTGGATGTACTGGGTTACACTCTGGTGCGCGATGTGGCCCCCGGTGAAGCGCTGTATATCGAGCTGGACGGTACTGTGCACTCTGAGCAGTGCGCGGAAAACCCGACCCTGACCCCCTGCATTTTTGAGCATGTGTACTTCGCCCGCCCGGATTCCATTATGGATGGCGTTTCCGTACACAAGGCGCGTTTGCGTCAGGGGGAGCACCTGGCAGACAAGATTCTGCGCCTGCGCCCCGACCACGATATCGACGTAGTGATCCCCATTCCCGATTCCGCCCGCACCGCCGGCCAGACTGTGGCACACCGGCTGGGGGTGAAATTCCGTGAGGGGATGGTGAAGAACCGCTATATCGGCCGTACCTTTATCATGCCTGGGCAGAAACAGCGTAAGAAATCAGTGCGCCAAAAGCTGAATGCCATTGAGTTGGAATTCCGCGGTAAGAATGTGCTGTTAGTGGATGACTCCATTGTGCGCGGTACCACTTGTAAGCAGATTATTCAGATGGCTCGCGATGCGGGTGCTGCGAAAGTCTATTTCGCCAGCGCGGCACCAGCGGTGAAGTACCCCAACGTGTACGGTATTGATATGCCGTCTGCCAGTGAGCTGGTTGCGCACGACCGCACGACTGAAGAGATCTGTGAAGAAATCGGTGCAGACTGGTTGATTTACCAAGACTTGGAAGACTTGGTCGTAAGTTCCAGCGGAGGTAAGCAGAAAATCGATCAGTTCGACTGCTCCGTTTTCGACGGTAACTATATTACCGGCGATGTGGACGAAGATTACCTCGATAGCCTTCACGCGGCGCGCAACGACGAAGCTAAGCACAAGAAGGCCGACACCAGCACTCTGTAAGTTATCTCCGGCGGCGCTCTGTTCACGGCAGAAGAGGGCGCCATGCACGACTGTTTCGGTTAATATGACCGCTTCCAAAAAATACTGACTAGGAAGCGGTATATGTTTGAAGACGACGGTTACGCTCTGGAAACTCTGGCCGTTCGCGCCGGGCAGGTCCGCTCGGAAGAGGGCGAGCACTCCGAAGCCCTCTATCTCACCTCCAGTTACGTATTCCCCTCTGCTGCAGAAGCCGCTGCGCGCTTTACCGGCGAGAGTGTCGGCAATGTTTACTCTCGCTACACGAATCCCACCGTTCGTATGTTCGAGCAGCGCATCGCCGCGCTCGAAGGTGGCGAGGCTGCGGTAGCCACGGCCAGTGGTATGGCCGCGATCCTCAGTATTTGTATGGCACTGCTGAAAAGTGGCGACCGGGTGATTTGCTCCCGCAGTGTGTTTGGTACCACCACCGCGCTGTTTGGCCGCTATTTGGAAAAATTCGGCGTGCGTGTGAGCTATGTGGATCTCACCGATATGGATGCCTGGAAGCAGGCGGTGGATGGCTCCACCAAGCTGCTGTTTATGGAAACCCCGTCCAACCCCCTGTGTGAAGTGGCGGATATCCGCGCGCTGGCGGAGGTGGCCCACAGCGCCGGCGCTCTATTGGTGGTGGATAACTGTTTCTGTACTCCGGCCCTGCAGCGCCCACTGGCGCTTGGCGCCGATATCGTGGTGCACTCCGCAACCAAATTCCTCGATGGCCAGGGGCGCGCCCTGGGCGGTGTCGCCGTGGGTCGCAAAGAGGTTATGGATGAGCTGGTGGTGTTCCTGCGCACTGCCGGCCCCAGTATGAGCCCGTTTAACGCCTGGATTTTCCTTAAAGGCTTGGAAACGCTCAAGCTGCGTATGCAGGCCCACTGCACCAACGCCCTGGATCTGGCCTGGTGGCTTGATGAACAGGAGATGGTGGAAAAGGTCAACTACACCGGCCTGCCCAAACACCCCCAGCACCGCTTGGCCCGCGAACAACAGGATGCCTTTGGTGCGGTGTTGAGCTTTTCCGTGCGCGGTGGTCGCGAGGAAGCCTGGAAGGTGATCGACAACTGTAAAATCCTGTCTTGCACCGCTAACCTCGGCGATGCCAAGAGCACTATCGTACACCCGGCCACTACCACCCACGGGCGTCTCAGTGATGAGGACAAGGCCCGCGCGGGCATCACCGAAAACCTGATTCGTATTTCCGTCGGATTGGAGAATGCAGAAGACCTGAAGCGCGATCTGATGCGGGGGCTGTCTTTGTTGTAGGCGCTTTGCAGGGCCTTTGCTTAAACCAGGGCACTCCCTGTCTTCCTATGATTAATAGCGGGTGCCAAATTCGCTTTTTTGCGAGTTTGGCACCATAGTACTCGCCCCACAGCGTTGGCGGGTGCTTACACCGGGCCGCTCCTTGGCCTGAGAAAAAAATGAGCAGTAATGGATTTGCCGTGCAAAAAATAGTTTCCGCCATCGTTTCCGATATTGGCAGTGTTTTGCTGGGAAAAGAGCGTCAGGTGAAGTTGGCCTTGGCCTGCCTTTTGTCAAAAGGTCACCTGTTGATTGAAGATCTGCCAGGTATGGGCAAGACCACTCTGGCCCATGCTCTGGCGCAGGTGTTCGGTCTCTCCTATAAACGCGTGCAATTTACCAGCGATATGCTGCCGGCGGATATTCTCGGTGTATCAATTTTTGAGCGGGAATCCGGGCAGTTTCATTTTCATGAGGGGCCGGTTTTCAGCCAGCTACTGCTGGCCGATGAGATCAATCGTTCCTCTCCCAAAACTCAGAGTGCTTTGCTTGAGGCAATGGAGGAGCGCCAGGTCAGTGTCGACGGCGAAACCCGCGCGTTGCCACAGCCTTTCTTTGTGATTGCCACCCAGAACCCACTGCAGCAGTCCGGTACTTTTGCCCTGCCGGAGTCACAACTGGACCGATTCCTGATGCGCATCAGCCTCGGTTACCCCAACCGCGAAGCTGAGCGTGCACTGTATTTAGGCGCTGATCCCCGCCAACAGCTGGCCAAGCTAAAGCCGCGTATCGACCTCGCTACTCTGAAAAAAATGCAAAGTCTGGTGGGTCAGGTGAAGGCTTCTGACAGTCTGCTCGATTATTTAGAGCGTTTGGTGTTGCATACCCGCCAGAGCCCAGATTGTGCGGTGGGTTTATCGCCCCGAGGGGCACTGGCGCTGCTGCGTGCGGCCAAGGCCTGGGCGCTGATTCATAATCGCGGCCATGTCCTGCCGGAAGATATCCAGGCGGTGCTGCCCTCGGTGGCTGGGCACCGTTTGCAGAGTGATGGCGGCAATGGCGATCAGCTGGTAGAGCGCCTTATGCGCCAGGTGGATATTATCGCGGCCTAAACAGATGAGTGTGATCCGCGACCTTCCCCGACAGGCTTCCAGTACAAGCTCGCGCAATTTTTTTCGCAGGCTGGGTGAGCGCTGGCTCAGCCGACGAGCGCCTCGCTCACGGGACATCACCCTAAATCACAGCCGCCTATTTATCCTGCCCACCCGTGCGGGGCTTGGTTATTTATTGATAACCGCTTTGCTTTGGCTGCTGGCCACCAATTACGAGAACAATCTGGTTTTTGCCCTGACCTTTTTGCTGATCAGTGTTTTCGTTATCTTGCCTGTGCATACCTTCGCCAATTTGAGTGGACTGCGCCTGCAATTGCTGGGCACTGAAGCGGCCTTTGCCGGCGATTTCGCCGAGGCACATATTAATCTGAGCCGAGCGGACAAACGCCTACGGGAGTGGATACAAATTTGTTGGCCACCGGAAGAGGGCGCATATGTGGATCTCTGTGAGGAGCTCTCGGCGGACTTCCGTATTGCGCTGCCAGCCCTGCAGCGGGGGCGAATTCAGGCGCCGCGCTTAAGAGTCGAGAGCCGCTTTCCACTGGGGCTGTTTCGCTGCTGGAGCCGCATCGACCTGGATGTTGAATTCCTGGTGTATCCGCGACCACTCGCCGCTGGCCCCCTGCCGTTGGGAGAGGCCCAGGCAGAGGGTACATCCGGCCAGGTACGTCGCGGCGGGGATGATTATGCCTCTCTCAAACCCTACCAGCCCGGTGATTCCTTGCGCCATTTGGCTTGGAAGCAATATGCCGCCGGTCGCGATCTCTATAGCAAGGAGTATGAGAGCCGCACCGATACCCGTCTCTGGCTCGACTGGGAGTTGTTGGATGGGCGCGATGTAGAGACCCGCCTGAGCAACCTGTGTGATTGGGTCTTGCAGGCGGAGAAGCAGGGAATTGCCTATGGCCTGCGCATCCCCGGCACTACTTTGCCGCCCTTTCTCGGCACCGAGCACCAGCAGCGAGTGTTGTCAGCGCTGGCCCTGTTTCCCAAGTGGGGTGGCTGATGGCGAGCAACCGGGATCTATTGCCGCGCGAAAGCCTACTGTGGATTTTCGCTGCGCAGTTTGTCGCCTTACTGCCACAGCTGAGCCAGTTGCCACTGTGGATTGGTTTTGCCTGGGCTTTTGCGGTCTATTGGCGCTTGGAGGTCTTTCGCGGGCGCCGTGATTTGCCAGGGCGCGCCCTCAAACTATTGGTGATTGCGCTTACAGTGGCGGGTTTGGCGCAATCCTACCAGCGTTGGTTTGCACTGGAGCCGATGGTGGCGCTGCTGGCTCTGTCCTTTACCCTGAAAAACCTGGAATTAGTCAGCCGTCGCGATGCCTTTGTCAGTTTGTTGCTGGCCTATTTTGTTGCCGCGACCCTGTTTGTGCGTGAGCAATCGATTCCCTATGCCCTCTACGGATTGATCGCGACCCTGGTGATTACCGCTGCGCTGGCAGCACAGCTGGGAAGCTTCAGCGCGCGGCCGCGTCGGGCCTTGGGGCTCTCCTTAAGATTGTTGGCGCAGGCTACACCCTTGATGCTGCTGCTGTTTGTGGTTATGCCGCGCCTGGGCCCTCTGTGGAATGTGCCCCAGGATACTTCTGCCGGCCGCACTGGTGTGAGTGACTCTATGGCACCGGGTGATTTCACCCGTTTATCCAAATCCGCCAAGCCGGCACTGCGTATCTCTTTCGATGGACCCATACCGCCGCCGGAGCAACGTTATTGGCGAGGGCTGGTGTACTCCGAATTCGATGGGCGTACCTGGCGGCAGGGTTTTGGTGTGGACCCGCGCAATGGTGGCCGGGTGTACTGGAATAGTGGCGAGCGTCCACTGCCACAAGTCGGTCCACGCTACCGCTACCAGGTGATCCAGGAGGCGAGCCGCAGCCCTTGGTTGTTCGCCCTGGCAAGACCCGCCTCGGACAGTGCGGGAGTGGGAGAAACCACGGACGACCGGTTGGTAAAACGTTCCCCGGTATATAGTCGCTTTGCCTATGAGGTGCGTTCTTGGCCCCGGGATTCCCAGGTTATTCAGTCCACACTCAGCGGTGCCGAGCGCCGTCGCAATTTGCAGCTACCGGCAGATGGAAACTTGCGCATCCGAGACTGGGTGGAGCGCCTGCGCCGCCGGGGGTTGAGCGGTGAGGAGATCTCGTCACAGTTACTGGCCCTCTACAATCGCGAATTCACTTATACCTTGAGCCCACCGGCACTCGGCAGAGACAGTGTGGATGAATTCCTGTTTGACAGCCAAAAGGGATTCTGTGAGCACTTTGCCGGCAGCTATGTTTTTGCCATGCGCGCCGCCGGAGTGCCGGCACGGGTGGTGGCGGGTTACCAGGGTGGCGAGTGGGTGAGTGGTGAGGAGTACCTGCTGGTGCGCGAGTACGACGCCCATGCGTGGGCCGAGATCTGGCTCGATGGACGCGGCTGGCAGAGGGTGGACCCCACTGCTGCGGTTGCCCCGGAGCGGGTCCGGGATGGTCTGGAGAGCGCTGCCGGGGAGGAGTTTATGCGGGATTCGCTACTGCCGGTGCACCGCTTCGATATTCTGGTGAAGCTGCGCCTGCAGTGGGACATGATCAATTACCGCTGGTATCAGACCGTGATTAGTTTTGATAGTGAGAAGCAGCGGGACACCTTGCAGCGCCTGGTGGGAGAGCTCTCCCCCCTGCGGATGGCCCTTTTTTTTGCCACACCGGTGGCGGTTGTACTATTTGGCATTCTTCTGTGGACCCGTTTTACTGGGCGTGGACGAAAACAGCCTGTGGTAGAGCGCCTCTATGAGGTTTTCTGTAAGCGCATGGCTCGGGCAGGTATCACACGGCGACCCGGTGAGGCGCCGCGGGACTTCGCCGAACGTATCGCACTGGAGAGCCCCCCATTGGCTGAGTTTTCCGGGCGTGCGACAGACGCCTTTGAGCGCGCCGCTTATGGCGGGGATAAAAAAGCATTGAATGAGCTGCGCCGACTACTGCGCTGGCGCTTGGGGCTCTCTTTTAGGGTGTCGGCACGTAAAAGCCGGCTGATGGGTCATTAACTCTTGGAAAGTCTATCGCGTAAGATGCCTCATAGGCTGCAAAAATTTCTGCTGGGCTACAGCGGCACTTCCCTGGCTACCGGGCTGCAGGTGATTCTCCTGCCCTGGATTGCGCTCACCGTGGTGGATTTGCCGGCTCTGCAACTGGGCTGGGTGCAGGCTTCGGTGCTTTTGCCCAATCTGGTGTTCCTGCTGTTCGGCGGTGCCCTGGCCGACCGCCGTGATCCGGCCACTGTCTCCGCACTGGCTTGCATTGGTCTGGTCCTCTGCCACACAACTCTGCTGCTGGTTTACCTCCTGTCCATGATCTCCCTGCCGATATTGATGCTCTACGGTATTTGCCTTGGGATTTGTAGCGCTTTCCTGCAACCGGCGCGGGACAATCTGGTACAGCGCAGTGCACGCCAAGGCGGTGGGCAAACCTCCGAGCGACGGGTGCAGAAAACTGTGACCTGGATGATGTTGGCCCAATACGGTGGTCAGGCTGTGGGGATGTTGCTGGCGAGCCGCTTCGAACACTGGGGGCTGCAAGCCCTGCTGTTAGTACAGATAGGGGTATTGCTGTTGGCGGCCACAGCCTTGATTAGTCTGCGCGCGAGTGGGGCCAGCCGCATGACTAAGGAAAAAATCACCCACAGCCTGATTCTCGATGGCTTATCCCAGGCCTGGCGGCATCCAGTACTGCGTGAGTTGACCGCGTTGATGGCCTTTAATGGGTTTGTGCATATCGGTGTTTTTCTGGTGGTACTGCCGCTGCTGGCGGAGGATTACGGTCGCGGCGCCGGTTATTACGCCACGCTGCAACTGGCCTTCGTAGCTGGTACCGTAATTGCTACGGTGACTATGTTGCGCCGTGGCCAGGGGGCTGAACCTGGGCGCGGTATTCTTATGTGCCTGCTCTATAGCGCAGCGCTGTTGATTGCCATCAGCCTCGGTCCTACGAAGTTTGGCCTAATCCTGCTGTGTCTGTGTTGGGGGGCGGTGGCGGCGGCTTCCGCTGGCCTCGGTCGCGGCATAGTGCAGTTGCTCGCCCCAGCGGAATACCGCAGCCGCATCATCTCCATTTATCAGTTTGCGCTGTTTGGCTCCGCCGCTCTTGGGGCACTGGTCGCTGGAGTCTTGAGTGAATACGCTGCCCCCCTGACCACCTTGCTGTGGGCGGGGATTTTAAGTCTGCTCGCCTTTGCCCTGGTGGCTTTAAGTGGTGCCCTGCGCCGGGTCAAAATCACTGACAGCGAGGTCTGAGTTGCTTCTTGCGACCAACATAGACGCCGCCACCATATAGTTAGGTGGGTCAGCCAATGAGTGGAGGTGTTGGTGAGTCCCGCCAAAAAGGCCAATTGGTCGAAAGAGGTCACGCGCCACAGCCATGCCCTGGATTTGAGTGAGGGCCTCTTTAGCCTGGAGGACCCGAAAGCGATCGCACAGGGATTGAAAGCGGCTGCGGAATCCAGCCAGCGGCGCAAGTCTGACCCCTATCGCTCCGCTATGTCTATGCTGACGTTCTATATCAACCGGGCGGGACAGAGGCTGCCGGCCAAAAGGCGGCGACTACTGGAACAGGCCAAGGAAGAATTACGCGGGCTTTACGGGCGTCCGCGCCGGCATTGAGCCGGCGGCGGAATGTGGTGTTGAGATGAAAAACTTTAGGGCGCTTGGCAGGGCAGGCAGCGCACATAGAGGGCGCGCGGGTCGCGATAGCTCTGCAGCTCGGAGATTGGCGCCAATACCGGCTGCACGCTGTTTAGCCAGGCGCCGAGTGGCAGATTGGCTTCAAGGCTCGCGGCAATTTTCGCGTCTACATTGTCGCTCAAAGCGCGCAGGAATTTTTCGCCGGGGCTCAGTTCACGCTGGATCTCTACTACGTCGTATTCTTCGATTTCAGCAAGCTGCGCGGCGTCGGCGATGGCGTCGCTGAGATTGCCGAGATCGTCTACCAATCCTAATTTCTTGGCGGCGCGGCCGGTCCATACCTGCCCCTGGGCAATCTTGTGCACCTCTTTGGGAGTGCTGCCGCGGGCTTCGGCGACAATACGCAGGAAGCGTGCATAGGTGTTATCCACCCCTTGCTGCAGAATGCTGGCTGCTGCTGGCGACAGGGCGCGATCCAGGCGCATACTGCCGGCCAGGTCCGAGGTACCTACGCCATCGGTGTAAACACCGATATGCTCGAGGGAGTTCTCAAACGTCGGGAAGGCGCCAAATACACCGATAGAACCGGTGAGTGTGGCCGGGGAGGCCCAGATGCGATCGCCGCCAGTAGCGATCCAGTAGCCACCGGAAGCGGCGAGACTGCCCATGGAAATCACCACTGGAATTTTTGCTTCACGGGTAGCCAGCAACTCCTGGCGAATGGCCTCGGAGGCAAAGGCGGAGCCGCCGCCGCTGTCGATACGCAGTACCAGGGCATCCACTTCTTTTTCTCGGGCGCGTTGGATTAATTTGCCGAGACTTTCACTGCCGATGCGACCGGCAGGTGCCTGGCCGTCGACAATAGAACCACTGGCGGTAATCAGACCAATTTTCTTGGACTCCCGGATAGGCTTGGCTGCCTCGGCAAGTTTATGGCTGCGCAAGTAGGCGAGGGCGTCAATAAACTTGTACTCGCGCTTTTTACTATCATCTTCGCCGATGCTCTTTTTCAGCTCCTCCATTGCCTCAATGCGGCTGGCGAGCTGGTCCACCAGTTTATTGGCTAGTGCGGCTTCGGCCCAACTGCCCTGATGCTGCTGCAGTTTTTGTGGCAACTCGTTGATAAACAGGTCGATGCTCTCGGCGGGCAGGTTGCGCAGGCCGGTTACCTGCTCGCTGTATTCTCCCCAGAGTTCATTCAGCCAGCGCTGGTTGTTTTCACGCGAGGCAGGGGACATATCGTCACGGGTGTAGGGCTCGATAAAGTCTTTGTAATCACCCACGCGGAACACATGGAAGTTGACTTTGAGTTTCTCCAGGGCGCTCTTGTAATAGTTGCGATAAACACCGAAGCCGGTGAGCATCACTGAGCCCATAGGATTGAGGTAGACCTTATCTGCGTGGCTGGCGAGAAAGTACTGGGGTTGCGTGAAGTTGTCACCCACAGCGTAAATAGGTTTGTCCGCAGCTTTAAAGCGTTGCAGAGCCGCGCCTATTTCATCGAGCTTACTAAGACTGCCACCCACCATGTGGTCCAGCTCTAGCACCAGTGAGGAGATACGCTTATCCGTGGCGGCATTGTCGATAGCGTCTACCAGATCTTTGACGCGCACCTCTGCGGGGCCGCGGTTGCCGCCCAGGAAAATCGGTAAAGTGGCTGGCTGGGCCAGTTCATCCACAAGAAAACCATGGGGCGCTACGCGCAGGGCCGCGCCCTGTGGAACCACTAAACGCTCGTCCTTGCTGAAAATGGCGATACCTAGAAACAGCAAAATCAGCAGGAAGACGATATTCGTGAATACTCGTCGTAACCAAGTGATGGAGCCGCCAATCGCAGCTAAAAAGCCTCGGGCAAACCCTTTTTTCTGGGGTGAATCAGTCAAACCTCAAAACTCCTCAGTGCGTGGAAAGCGCATGTTTCCACGCCTTTGTGTCTGGAACCATTGGCGGAAATTCCGTCATGGGGTTACTGCATGCGATGCCAGCGACTGCTCATCATTGCAGAAAAGAATAGGATAAGGCTCAAAACCATCATTACGCCATCCTCCCAGCCTCGTGTAGGCATCATTACGTCGACAATGCTGGTGGTAATGTACAAAAGCAGAATAAAACAGAGCCAGAGATAACTGCGATAACGTTGCTTGATCAGGCCCGGCAGCACCAGCAGTAACGGTACCGTCTGAATCAGCCAAAGGGAGAGAGAGCCCCCCTCGACAAACAGGTTCCGCACCACAAACAGCACCAACAGGCCGATATAGCAAAACCAATTAATACGGAGCGCAATGTGTAGTTTGCGCTGAATAGTGTCGTTCACGTTGAATCCTTTATTTGGCAGCTGGAACCGCTAGGGTCTGGGCCAGTTGGCCGACACGTGTACCGAGCGCCCTGCACAGGGTGATTTCATCTTCGCTCAGGTCGCTGGTATGACCTTTATTCCAGTGAGAAGCGCCGTAGGGCGTACCGCCGGTACTGGTCCGCATGAGGGCCGCTTCAGAGTAGGGAATGCCAGCAATCAACATGCCGTGATGCAGAAGTGGCAGCATCATTGAGGTAAGTGTGGTCTCTTGCCCACCGTGTAGGCTGCCGGTGGCGGTAAATACCGCAGCCGGTTTGCCAGTGAGGCTGCCATCCAGCCAAATGTCGCTGGTCTGGTCGAGAAAATAGCGCAGCGGTGATGCCATATTGCCAAAGCGGGTGGGGCTGCCCATCAACAGGCCTGCACACTGACGCAGGTCGTCGAGGGTGCAGTAGGGCGCGCCCTCACTTGGCACAGGGGCCAGACTGGCCTCGGAGTCGGGAGACACTGCGGGTACGGTGCGCAGTCGCGCGGCGATACCGCTGGCTTCCACCCCCCGTGCTAGCTCAGCAGCCATGCGCGCAGTGGCGCCGCTGCGGCTGTAATAGAGAATCAGCACATAGGCTTCGCTTTCGGGCGACATTTAGAGCAGCTCCAGCGCATTTTCTGGTGGGCGGCCGATCGTGGCTTTGTCGTCTCTTACTACGATCGGGCGCTGGATCAGGATGGGATTTTCTACCATGGCCTTGATTAGCTGAGCTTCGTCAAGGTCCCCGTCTTTCAGGTTGAGTTGCTTATACGGCTCCTCTCCGGTGCGCAACAGGTCGCGTGCAGGGATGCCGAGTTTTTGCAGTACCTGGTTTAGCTCTTCAGCAGAAGGAGGGTTTTGCAGGTAGAGAATCACTTCCGGTTCCACACCGTTGTCCTGCAGCAATTGCAGGGTTTGACGGGATTTTGAGCAGCGCGGGTTGTGGTAGATCGTCCACATTATGTCGGTATCCTGTTACTGTTTGGCGTATTCTAACCGAATACCGTAGCGGAATTCTAAGGCGCAAGTCGAGTACTCGCTGCATTTGGCGGAGGTCGCACACAGGGAATGAAATTGAAATCAAGCGTGAAAGACTGGCTCGTTCAATGGCGGCGCTTTGCGACCTCTTTGTGGTCTTTATTTGTGGAGAAAAACTGCCAAAAAAGTGCGGCGGCTCTCACTTATATGACTCTGTTCGCCATAGTGCCGCTGGTGACAGTGAGTTTTGCGATGTTGTCGCTGTTCCCGGACTTTGCCGGCCTGCAAACTCGCTTGCAGGAACAGCTTTTTTCCCACTTTGTGCCGCAAAGTGGGCGTGAGGTTCAGGAATATATCAGCAGTTTTTCTGCCCAGGCGCAGCGGCTTACCGGGCTGGGTATTGCCATGCTGGTGGTAACTTCGGGACTTACACTGCGCAGCATTGAGGGCACCTTTAATTCTATCTGGGATGTATCCCGTGGGCGCAGTGGGGTTTCGAGCTTTCTATTGTACTGGGCCATTCTCAGTCTTGGGCCCATCTTATTAGGGGCAGGGCTTGCTGCCAGTACTTTCTTGCTCTCACAGAAGCTGTTTTTAGGCGGGGAAGAGGGTATCGGCATGATGGCTGTGGTGCTGCGGGTGCTGCCTTTTATTTTCACCACGATTGTTTTCACCCTGCTTTTTGTCGCTGTGCCTAACTGCTATGTGTCCCTGCGCCATGGTATTGAGGGAGGGGTGGTCACTTCAATTGCCTTTGAAATCATGAAATACCTGTTTGGTGCCATCGTTGCGCGCAGTTCTGTACAGGCTATTTATGGGGCCTTTGCCTTTGTGCCTTTGTTCCTGTTGTGGATTTATATGATGTGGATGTTGGTGCTGGCAGGCTGTGTACTGGTGCGAACCCTTTCTGTGTATCGCGCTGCAACCCAAGGCCGTCAGCATTCAGACCTGGTCGCCACTTTGATTGTCCTCTGGCAAATGTTTAAAGGTGGGTGGCATGGCAAACCTTTGCGCGAGCGTGATATTTCTTTGTTGGGAATTAAATTTGGCCAGTGGCGTCGCTTGCGGGACGTCTTACAAGCACATCGGGTGATTGCCCAGACCGATGGGAGTGATTATGTCCTACTGCGCGATCTTAATGCAGTATCGCTCATGGAGCTTTCCGGTTGGTTGAATCCTCAGTGGATTCCCAGTGGTAATCCAAGCGATTTACAAGGGTTCGAGTGGTATAGCGAAGTGGAGAGTCGTTTTGCCAAGGCGCGCGGGACTGCCGGGGAACAGCTGGGAATCACAATTGGATCTCTTTTTACCGCAGCCTTGGAAAAGGAGCAGGCCGAAGCCAGTGAAACGGAAATACCAAAACACTTAGAAAATGAAATTATGGAAGCGGAGGGTCAGGATGATGTTGCTGATAATAAAAAAAATGAAGAAAACTCTGGTAGTAACCTCTCTATTCTTGGTAAGCGTAATCGGCGCTTGTGAGAGTGACAGGCGTTTGCACTCCGTGAGTGGTGCGCCGGTTGTTACCGAGGGGAAAATAGTCCTGGTCAACTATTGGGCGGAGTGGTGCAAACCCTGTCGGGAAGAAGTGCCGGTACTTAATGAGTTGGCGCAAATCAATAGTGATGTGGTAGTGGTGGGGGTTAATTTTGATGGTTTGCCCACACCTGCAGCAATTGAGCAGGCGCAGAAACTGGGCATAGAATTTCCGCTGTTGGCCCAAGAGCCAGATGGCCGCTGGGGGCAACCCTGGCCTGAAGTACTGCCTACAACTTTAGTGATTGGTGAAGATGGTCGCTGGATAAAAACACTGGTTGGCCCTCAGACTGCTGAGGACTTAAAGGTGGCTCTCCAGTAAAGTTGTCTCTCTAAGATAATTAAAAAAAATTAATCAATATAACTATAACCAAAGTATCTATAACCAAGGTAACTATAGGGCATTGGCATATCGCTGATAGCATGCCGCCACTTTTTTAGTTTGCCCAGGGTGGGATTCTCATACCATGCACATCGGCGCTTTTGTTCTGCTTCTCGGTTTTGTGGTTTTAATGTTTGGCTTGTACCGCTGGCAGCGTGGCAGGGACACCCTTGCCCCTGGTGTGTTTGCTGGGCTGTTACTGGGTGTGGCTTTTGGGGCGCTTCTACAGCTATCGCGTAACTGGGGTGTTGCTCCGGGTGAGGTTCTGCCCTGGATTGAGATGTTGGGCGATAGCTATGTAAACCTATTGTATATGTTGGTTATGCCACTCGTACTCACTTCTATTCTGGTGGCAGTGGTAAAAGTGAGTCACACCCAGGCGCTGGGTAAAATTAGTGTGTCGGTGCTGGGGGTTTTACTCGGCACTACTGCAATTGCCGCCCTGATAGGTGTGGCCATGGCCGATTTGTTTGGGCTCTCTGCTGCGGGTCTTGTCGAAGGAACCCGTGAGGCGGCAAGGGTTGAAGTGCTCAATGAGCGAATTGGGCGGGTCAGCGATCTCTCGATTCCCGAAATTATCACCTCTTTTATTCCGCGCAATATTTTCCTGGATTTGACCGGGGCCCGCTCCACCTCTGTAATTTCAGTGGTTATTTTTGCTGTGCTATTGGGGCTTGCGGCCCTGGCTGTACGCCGTGAGTTTCCGCAGGAAGGTGCCGCTATCGAGCGCTTTGTGCATGTCGCACAAGTCTGGATTATGAAGTTGGTGCGTTTGGTTATGGCATTCACGCCCTACGGAGTTATGGCGCTGGTTGCTGGACTGATTGCCAAATCCAGCTGGGCGGATATTGCCAATCTGTTTGGTTTTGTCGTGGCTTCTTTCTGTGCGATAGGCCTAATGTTTTTGGTGCATGGTTTATTGCTGTTGGTAAATGGAGTGAATCCACTGCACTACTTCACCAAGGTCTGGCCGGTGCTGGTGTTTGCCTTTAGCTCCCGTTCCAGTGCCGCCACCATTCCCCTGAATGTGGAAACCCAGGTAGATGAACTGCGCAATTCACCGGCTATTGCCAACTTCTCTGCATCCTTCGGTGCCACTATTGGTCAAAATGGTTGCGCGGGAATTTATCCTGCGATGCTTGCCACCATGGTGGCGGTGCCGATGGGTATTAACGTGTGGGACCCAATGTGGTTGGGCACCCTGTTGGTAGTGGTGGTCATCAGCTCCTTCGGTATTGCCGGAGTGGGTGGTGGGGCAACTTTTGCCGCACTGGTGGTGCTGCCGGCAATGGGTTTGCCAGTTACCATCGCGGCGCTATTGATTTCTGTGGAGCCGCTGATTGATATGGCGCGAACTGCTCTCAACGTGAATGGCGCTATGACGGCGGGTACCTTGACCCAGCGCTGGCTTGGGGATGAGGTGCCCGGTCCAGAGGTCGTAGAAGGATAAGTAAGAGTCGCAGGCCTATGGAATAAGCACCTGAAAAAATAAAATTTCTTGTCAACCTCTGGTCCAGTAGAGCGTTCTAATCATTGCAGTTTAAACCTTATTGGTTTTCCTCAAATGGAAATGGAGTGATTTATGAAAAAACTGATTGGACTCTCGCTGTTGACTATTGGCCTGGCTTTTCCTTACTCCCTTTATGCACAGAGTGATGAGAGCGAACCGCATGACCACGGTGACCATGTTGAAGATCGTCTCGATCAAAAAGGCGATCGCATAGAGGCGAGATTGGATCAAAAGGGAGATCACATTGAAGAGCGCCTCGATAACAAGGGTGATCGCATCAATGAACGCTTGGATCAAAGAGCTGAGCAGGCTGCTGCTAATGGCAATGATAAATTGGCTGAGCGACTGGACCGCAAAGGGGATCGTATCGACAACCGGCTTGACCAGAAAGGCGAGCGAATTAACGAACGCTTGGATAACAAGGGTGCAAAAATCAATAACCGGCTAGACAAAAAAGGAGAACGCACAGATCGCCGTATGGATCGACGTGCCAAGGCTCGCAAGCGTGAAGAGGGATGATCTCGAGAACTGGGGTGGCATAAATAAAAAAGTGCGGGCGAAGTCTTTGTATGACGACTTCAAAATCAATAAAAAGAATCTGGAAGAGTATTCTTTGCGCAAGGACTTCAGCCGGTTTCTATGAATCAGTTCCTCGCCCAGGTGGAGAAACGGGCATTCACCATGGCGAATTACGCTGTTGGCAATCGGGATGATGCACTGGATATCGTGCAGGATTCTATGTTGGCGTTGGTGAGGAAATATAGTGGCCGCGATCGGGCCGAGTGGCGGCCGTTGTTTTTCACTATTCTCAATAACCGGATTACCGATTGGCACCGGCGTAACAATAAGCTATCCCGCTGGCAACTATTTCGGGAAAAGCTACCGGCAAACAGCGATGAGCTAGATCCAGCGCCGCTGGAATGGGTCGATAGCCATAATCCCACCCCGGATAAGGTCCTTGCTGGCGAACGCCTATTGGAAGCCATCGATAGTGCTGTGGCCAAGTTGCCCCTGCGCCAACAGCAGGCCTTCCTGCTGCGCTGTGTCGAGGAATTCGATGTTGCCGAAACTGCGCGGGCAATGTCCTGCAGTCAGGGGAGTGTTAAGACCCATTTATCAAGAGCTATGCGCAGTTTGCGCAACCATCTAGAGGCATTCCAACTAGAGGCAACGCAATGAATAGTCGGCAAGAAAATCCAGTCGTGCAGAGTGATTCATTAAAGAAAGCTGCGCAGCATGCAGTTGTCCGGCGGGAGCGTGATATTGATACAGAGACTCTGTCGCGGCTTGCTGCAGCCAGACAACGCGCAGTGGCAGCAAAGAAATCGTATTATCGTGACTCTCCCGGCTGGCTAGTTTTCACTGGCGCTTGTGCATCATTGTTGTTATTGCTGTTTTGGCCTGTATCCAGCGAGCAGGCCGCTACCGAATTGCTGAGTGCCACTGACTGGTATTTATATGAGGAAATGGATGTCGAAATGGTTGAGGATATGGAGTTCTACCAGTGGTTGGCGGAAGAGTTGAATGGGCAATCCTCCTAGTGATGAAAAAGTCCTTTTTCCTAAGAAAAGTATCGCTAAAGGCCTTTTCTATACGGTGCTCTTTTTTGCAGCCCCGCTACTGGCGCAGGATCTGCAGCCACTGGATGAGGACTTCCTGATGTTTGTCGGGGAGTGGGCCGATGAGCAGGGAGATATACAAGCGCCGGAAGCGCTGGAGATGTTGTTACCCAAGCCGGAAAAACCAGCCATAACAGGCAGACCAAATACCGGGGGAGGGGAGACCCACGAGGAGCTGAGCGATGAGTGAGCGAAGAACCATATTGATTGGTTGGCTGGCCGCCGTGTATTTATCGCTCTTTGTGAATGTTTCTCAGGCACAGGATTGGCAGAGTCTCAGTGACAGTGAGCGCCGACTTTTACAGAATTTTGAGACGCGCTGGTCACAATTGAGTCAAGATCGACGGGAACAATTGTTACGCGGGGCCAGGCGTTGGAGTGAAATGAACCCCGAGCAGCGCCAAGAAGCGCGTCAACAGTATAAGCGCTGGCAAGATATACCCAGGGAGCGGCGCACCCAGTTGCGGGACTCTTATCGCCGCTTTATGGACCTACCAGAGGAGGAGCGTCAGCGTATTCGCGAGGCGCGCAAGCGCTTCCGTCAGATGCCTCCCCAGCAGCGTAAACAGTTGCGGGAACAATGGGAGAAGGATAAACGCGGCCGTGCGGAGAATCGGGAAAGGCGGAACCAGCGGGAACGGCGCCGCAGAGAGAGACAGGAGCGGCGGCAGCAGAGGCGAGAGGAAACGGAGAGAACCTGATATTTCTTACCACCTCAGGTGTAATTCAGCGTCTATTCAGATGAATTTGACTACTCTGGCTCCCGTTGATGAATAACGGGAGATCGATTGTGCAACTCTTCAAGCAGTTTATCGCTGGCGCGGCAGTCGCCGCGCTGGTGGCCTTGAGTGCTACCGCCAAAGCGGGCCCCAATGGTTATACAGACCCCTACGGTGCGGATAGCTACGACTTTGCCCGCGTCACCGAGGTTACTCCCGTTTACACCGATATTCAGGTCCGTAACCCGCGCACTTACTGCCGGGATGAGCAGGTGGCCTACCGGGAGCCCGCTTCTCCGGCGGGTACTGTGGTTGGCGGGCTGATCGGTGCCGCTGTTGGCAACAGCTTGGGACGTGGCGGTCATCACGGTCGCTATCACCACCATCACGGCCAACGGGCTGGTGCCACTGTTGCGGGCGCACTAGTGGGAGCGCTGGTGGGTAACCAGATCAGTCGGGCCAACGCCCCAACTTATTACGCCACGGAATCTCGTTGCCAGGTTGTCGACGAGTTCAGTACACAGCGGGAATTAGTCGGATACGATGTGCGCTATCGGTATAATGGTCAGGTTTATCTGACTCGTACAGATTACCACCCGGGCGAGAGAATCCGGGTTCGTGTCGCAGTCTCGCCGGCGCCTTGAGCCGGCGGAAGGCGGTCGAAATAGTAAAAGGTGGAAAACCAGGACATCCACAGGAGCCGCACAGTGAAATCGAGCCGCACTTTTATTCGGCATTTTCTTTTCCTTATCGTTTTGTTTCCCGGTCTATGTGCTGCCTCCTGGCAGGGTGGGCCGGCTCCGCAGAGGGAAAACTTCCGGCATGAGTTCCGCTGGGTACAGGACGGGGGTGTTTCCCGGGAAAAGGCCGCTTCGATTGTGAAACGGCGTTTTGGCGGCAAAATATTATCGGTCTCTGAAACCCGCAAACAGGGCCAGGTGGTCTACCGGGTAAAGGGGCTGTCCGATAAGAGTCAGGTCTATGTAGTTTTTGTGGACAAGAAGAGCGGCAGGATCTCCCGTTAATCACCCGCTACCACAGACTCGCAGTACAAGGGAAAGAATATGCGCGCACTATTAGTCGAAGATGAAGTTTTACTGCGCCAGCAGCTGGCAGAATCACTGCGCGGCGCTGGCTATACCGTAGATGAGGCGCCGGATGGAGAAGAGGCGCTCTACCTGGGGCGTGAATATCCTTACGATGTCGCGGTTATGGATCTGGGGCTGCCAAAAATGGATGGCATTCAGGTGATTCAGACACTGCGTGGCGAAGACAAGCATTTCCCTATCCTGATTCTCACCGCTCGCGGCCACTGGCAGGAGCGTGTGGCCGGCTTGGAAGCTGGTGGTGACGACTATCTGGTAAAGCCCTTCCACACCGAGGAGTTACTGGCGAGATTGAATGCGCTGGTGCGGCGCTCCGCCGGGTTTTCTTCACCCACGATCAAAGCGGGCCCGATACTGCTAGATACCAGCTCTCAGCGGGTCACAGTCAACGACACCGAGCTGGAGTTGACCTCTTTTGAATACAAGGTGCTCGAATACCTGATGCTGCACCCGGATGAAGTAGTCTCCAAGACCACCCTCACCGAACATATCTATGAACAGGACTGCGACCGGGATAGCAATGTGATCGAAGTGTTTATCGGGCGCCTGCGCAAGAAATTTGATGCGGCGGCACAGCTTAAGCCCATCGAAACCCTGCGTGGCCGCGGTTACCGCTTTATGGCTCCCAGTTGACCCTGATTTGTAATGCGACTGTTTTCCTTTTGGCTGAATTCCCTAAAAGGCCGCCTGGCACTGGTTACCAGCCTGGTGCTGGTGGCTTTTGTGCTGCTGATTTCCGGGGTGCTGGAGCACGCTTATCGCACCTCTTTGAATGAGGCCAAACAGCGCGAGCTGCAGCTTTATATCTACACCCTGTTGGCACTGGCGGAACCTGAGGGCGAGAGTCTGGTGCTGCCGCCCGAACTGCCCGAACAGCGCTTCAACCAGCCGGATTCCGGCCTGATTGGCGCAGTTTTGGATGGGCAAGGGCGGGTAATTTGGCGTTCTGAATCGGCTCTGGCAATGCCAGAGGTGGAATTTTCCCCGCTGCCGCAAGGGCAGCAGTCTTTTATGCGTATTTCCCTGCCAGGTGGCGATGCCAATTACAGCAGCTTCCGCCAGGGAGTGGCTTGGGGTCTGGAAAATGAGCACCCTTTCACCTTTGTAGTGCTGGAGGATGCGGCGCCGCTACAGGCACAGGTCGGGCAGTTCCGTTCGACCATCTGGCAGTGGCTGGGGGTGGCGGCGCTGTTACTGGTCTTGGCTCAATGGCTGGTATTGCGCTGGGGATTTGCGCCGTTAAGCGCACTGGCGCAGGCCCTGCGCGATATGCAGCAGGGTGGCAGCGATCGCCTAGAGGGAAACTTCCCGCTGGAGTTGCGCCCGCTTACCGACAACCTGAACCTGTTGATTGAAAATGAGCGGCGTCAGCGTGAAAAGACCCGCCATACCCTGGCGGACCTGGCCCACAGTCTGAAAACGCCACTGGCGGTACTCAAAGGGTTGAGCCTGGAAAAGGACCCCGATGCCGCCGGAAAAACCCTTGCGGACCAGGTACAGCGTATGGACAGCATTATTAGCTACCAACTTCAGCGTGCGGTAGCCAGCTCTCCCAAATCTATCCTACGCGGTATTGCCGTGGCGCCACTTCTGGAAAAGATCCTGGATGCCCTGGAAAAAGTCTATCGCAGCAGGCCCTGTGAAGTGCGAAGGGAGTGTACTGAGAACGCTCTGTTCTATGGGGATGAGGGCGATTTGATGGAGCTGCTTGGCAACCTGCTCGATAATGCTTACAAGTACGGTGCCGGCCAGGTTCGAGTTGTTATTGAGAACCCCGAGGAGGGGCGCAAGCTCTCTATCCGGGTCGCTGATAATGGGCCCGGCCTAGATAACGATAAATGGCGCGAAGTAACCCAGCGCGGAGTACGTGCCGACCAGCAACAGCCTGGCCAGGGTATTGGCCTGGCTGTTGTGGTTGATATTGTTGAGAGTTACCAGGGGCAAATCAGCGCTGAATCTCTTCCCGAGGGGGGCACGGAAATTACTGTACTGCTGTAGTTGCTACGTGGCCCCTCCTGATCGTCACTCGCTAAAACCAATCGACTCGCATATCGAACGGCAGGTTATTGCCACTTTGCAGCAGGCTTATTTGCGGCTGGATATTGGGTAGTTCCCATTCAAAATAAAAGAGGGCAGTGTGCAACTTGCCACGATAAAAATTGCCATCTTCCTCGCTGGTAGTTCCTTCCAGGGCATTCGCGGCGATAAGCGCCTGTCGCAGCCAGATCCAGGCCACCATAATGCAGCCGAAAACATCCAGGTAGAGAGTGGCATTACTGAGCCCGCGATCCACATCCTCCTGTAATTGCGTAAACAGGGCCATGCCCGTTTCGTCGAGCTTTTGCAGGGATTCCTCCAGGGTATCGGCCATGCTAATCAAGCTCTCTTTCTGCCGTGCTTCCAATACCGTTTTACGGATTTCTGTTTGTAACAGCTGGTAGGCCTGGAAATTTTTGCTGGGCACTTTGCGCGCGAGTAGATCGAGGGCGTGGATACCTTCAGTGCCCTCGTGAATGGCGTTCAGGCGATTATCCCGATAAAGCTGTTCCAGGGGGAATTCCCGAATATAACCGGCGCCGCCGAGTACCTGGATGGCCAGTTCATTGGCTTTCAGGCAGTATTTGGAGGGCCAGGATTTCACTACCGGAGTAATTAGGTCTAACAGAGTGGCTGCCAGCTGGCTCTCTTCTTCCGTGGGTGCGCTGTGCTGGTCTTCATAAAGAGAAGTGGCGTACATACTTAAGCCCAGGCCACCCTCGGCATAGGCCTTTTGCATCAGCAGCATACGGCGAATGTCTGCATGTTGAATAATGGGTACTTGCTTGGCGCTGGGGTCCTGGTTGGAAGGCAGGCGTCCCTGGGGGCGGTCCTTGGCATACTGCAAGGAGTAGGCATAGCCCTGATAACCCAGAATAGAGGCCCCTGCGCCGACACTGATCCGAGCCTCATTCATCATCTGGAACATATATTTGAGCCCCTCATGAGGCTCACCGATCAGGTAGCCCACTGCGCCCTGATCCTCACCAAAGCTCAATACTGTAGAGGTCGTGTTGCGAAAGCCCATTTTATGCAGCAATCCCGCCAGTTTTACATCGTTGGGCTGGGCTACCTGGCCGTTTTCATCAAGGAGCATTTTAGGCACTAAAAATAGGGATATTCCCTTAACGCCGGCGGGAGCACCCTTGATTTTTGCCAATACCAGATGAACGATATTTTCTGTCAGAGACTGGTCGCCGCCGGAGATATACATCTTTTGTCCGCGGATACGGTAGCTGCCATCTTCGGCCTGTTCGGCACTGGTGCGGATATCGGCCAGAGCTGAGCCCTGATCGGGCTCTGTGAGGGCCATAGTGCCGGCGAAGCGGCCATCGAGCATCTGCGGCAAAAACTTTGCCTTTAGGCTGTCACTGGCAAAAGAGCGCAGCAGGTTGGCGGCGGCAATAGTCAGGAAGGGGTAGCAAGCGCTGGCAATATTTGCGGCACTAACATAGCCAAGGGCCGTGCTGATTATCGCTTTGGGCAGCTGCATACCGCCTTCATCAAAATTACAGTGCCCCGCGAGAAAACCGGCCTCCGAGAAGGCATCCCAAGATTGCTTGGTCTCTGCGATCATCTGTATTTTTTCGCCGTCAAAGTTGGGCTCATTGGCATCACCCTTGGCATTGTGGTTGGCGAAAAATTTTTCGGCAATGGTGCGTGCGGTTTTCAGTGTTGCATCGAAAACTTCCCTGGAATGCTCCTTGTAACGTGGTCGCTGTAGCAGCGCTTCGGTATCGAGAAATTCATAGAGTAGAAATTCGGTATCACGGTCGTTGAGCAATGAATTAGTCATGCTTACCTCATTATTTTTTTTATGGAGCAAATGTACATATTAGTCCGACTACAAAAATTTCAAATCCACTGCACTATTGCTGGAGATAGACTCTCGTGCCGTGCTGATCAAATATTTTTTTGAGTGCTGGATAAATAAATGTCTAGTTGGTGATTGAATGGCAGATAAGTAAACGCTGAGGCTCAAAATTGGGCAATGACTTTTTGTGTGAATGCGCTTGGCGATATGGTGGTAGAAGGCCGTGGGCCATAGACTGGCAGTGGTCTTTACAATTGTGCATATCGCAAAAAAAGAAGGACTAGTCAGTAGCGTTCTGGTAAGTGGGTGCAGACCCTTCGGTGGGGCGGGGGGTCACTTGTCGCCATAAGCTGCGGGCAAGATCTGCGGGGTCTCGCTTGCAGCCCTGTGCTATCCAGGCAGCAATAGCTTGTGCGACATCTGGCCATTGGATACGTACAGATTTTGGCCTCTCCTGCAACCAGGTGTGAATACTATTGGCATCTATGGAGCGTACGATCTTCGCCAGCTTTAGTTGTTCTAGTGCTTGGGCATTGGCTTCCTGTTCAAATTGATAGGCCAATGGTCGGCTTAGGATGGGTTTGCCTTGAGCCAGGGTCTCTGCCAGTAATTCAAAACCACTGTTACAGATTACTGCACGGGCATTGACCAAGTCCTGTTGGAATCCTAGTGTGGACGGCGACTTTATCTGGATATTGTTTGCCGTGGGCAGATTTTCTGGCACACCGTAAACAATAAATTGCCGTTCTACTTTGGCCAGTTCCTCCAGCATGGGTATTGGGTGTTCAAAGGGCAAGTAGACCAGAATGTAATCTTCTGTGTCACTCTCGGGTTTGGGTTGAGGGGGGACTATGGGCGGTAATATGGGGTTGCCAAAGTGATGCCAGTGCAAACCCAGGCTTTTTTTTGTGGGAGCAAAGATACGTAAAACGGTATGAAAAGGCCAGTTATACCTGGGCATGGGAATCGAGTGTAAAAAAGCGTATTGGTGACCGATACCCACACTTGGCTTTTTGTGCATTTTCGCCGCCCAGGCGGTGACAGGTTCATAGTCACTGATGATTAGGTCGTATTCGCTGACTGGCAGTTTGCGGACATCCTGGATTAATTGGCGCAATTTAGCCTGGGCAACCGTGGCCAAGCTTCTGAGGCGCCCCTCACTGTGGACAATGGTCATTCCCTCCCGCCACCAATAGTCGCCAAACAATTCCATGCCAAACAGGTTTTCCTTGGGTCTACCTGAAAACAGCCATTGGATTTCAAGTTCTGGGTATTGTTGCAATGCCTTTGCCAATGTGCGCGAACGGGCAATATGTCCATTGCCGGTGGCCTGAACGCCATAGAGTATTTTCATAAAAGGACGGCGCCAGTGGCTAATGCGACACATGAACCCAGAAGGGCACCGGCGAAAATATCAGAAGGGAAATGTACTCCCAAGCCTACACGGGCGGCGCCTACCCCGGTCGCCCAGATATAACCTAGTCCCCACATTGGGCTGACTTGTTGAGTCATAAATGTAATAAAAAGAAAGGCTGCAGAGGTATGTCCCGAGGGCAGGCTGAAACGGTCATGGGCGATAATAATCGGGCGCATACCGGGGATAGCCTGAGGTGGACGCCTGCGGCGGGTCGTATTTTTGATTGTCCAATAGAGAGAGCGCTCTACCGCCAAGCCAGAGCATGCGGCAATAAAAAGCTGAGTGGCGGCGTTGGAAATAATATAACTGAGGAGTACGGCGACGGTGAGCCAGCCATCTCCAGATTTGGATAGCCAAAGGTACCGTCTGCGTGAAGTGGGACGTGACGCCCGTTCCGTGAGATACAGAACCAGGGACACATCAATACTCTTCAAATTCATGGATAAGTCTCGCATGCCGCAAACTTAAAAATTGATTATTGCACGGAGTTGACCAAATGATGTCGTAATAGTGAAATCTCAAAATAGATGTTATTTACGCCTATATACCGCTTTAAAAAGCTTGGCAGAAAATTGATCCAGGATAGGTGAACAAGGCGCTAAGAAAGGAATGGCTGGAAAGAGAGTCGGAGCAGCTTTCCGCGGCTCCATGATTTGCCCGTTAGAAAAAAGCAGAAAGGTTTTGAGAATAGTGGCTAGGCCGATTTGATTTCGATCGTTCCAGAGCCGTGTAGATTCTCCACCAGCTTATGGCCGCAGAGTTTTGATGGCGTGAAATAGCCCCCTTCGCCCTGATAGTCGAGGAGATATTGCATGATTGCCAGGGAACCAGAAACGGTAACATCGTAGCCGTTGGCGGTGGTGAGTCGGCCAACTTTACGCTCACCGCGACGGTCATTGCGCACTTCTCCCCAAACCCAGGTTTTCTGGCCGGCACGACGCTCTTCACTGGGGCCTCGAACAGACTTGCTCACTTTTGCTTTCAGCCAGTTTTGTAGCCACTGGGTACGAAGCAGCCAACGAAATCCATTCAGGCGCTTTAGCTTCTTTGCCCTTGCAGGGCTCATGGGGATGTAGGCCTCAATGTTTTGAATACCGGTTGAGTGGAAGGCAGTGGAGATATCGCCCCAGGGAATTGCGACAGCAAACTTTTCACCTCGGCCAAAATCGATGGTGCGGGTAAGCTGCCCATGGCCAATGGTTTCGATTTTGCCATTGCGCCGAATGGCGCCTCCCATACCGAGGCTTTCGATAGAGGTCTTGGCTGTACCGGGGCTTAAACTCGACTCCGAGTCGAAGCCAAGCGCCAGGTGCGTGGCTGACGGTAGAGCCCTGTGTAATGCGGCAGCGAGGCAATCAGTAGGAATGACATCGAATCCCGCACCAGGGCAAAGTACGACTCCCTTGGCTTTGGCTTCATCATCATGACGGTGTGCCGTCTCATAAACGGAAATTTCACCAGTGATATCCTGGTAGTGGGTACGGGTGTTGAGGCAGGCCCTGATCATGGATTCAGCGGTAGCAGAAAATGGACCGGCGCAGTGGATAACCAGATAAACGTCCCGCAAGCTGCGTTCCAAGACTTCCGTATTAGCCAATTCGATGGCCATGGCCGGGAGATTAAGGGCTTCTGCCAGAGGCTGTAATTTTTGAGCATTGCGACCAGCTAGAATGGGGCGATAACCCAGCGCTACAGCTTGGCGGGCAATCAGCTCACCAGTGTAACCATAGGCGCCATAGATCATAATATTCTTGTTGTTCACCGGTTTTCCTTGTGGGTTCGAGAGCGGGTTGTCCGAGAGGATCAAGCTTGTTTGTCGGGCGCCAAATTTTATCGATTAATATCGGCTTCTGTCTGACACGAGAGGTTATCCCTCTGGCATTAAATGGCGCAAGACAGGGATTGGAGACTGATTGGATTTATTTATTCTGGCGCTTTTTTTACGTGGGTGTTATCCATCATTTCGAAGGCTTTTTCGAGTTTAAAGCGGGGGAATGTTTTTCCATCCTCTGAGACTGTGTCGCTAAACATAGCGTAGGGCCTAGCCGAAACAATATAGTTTCCGTAGAGAGCGCGATAGATCACCAGGAGCTCTTCTGTTTCGCTATGGATAGCTGTGTGTAGGACTTCGTAAAGATTTCCTTTGTAGTGGCGATAAAGGCCGGGTTTCATCAACAAATACCAAGTTAACTCAAATGGTGTGGAGACAGCTGTAGCTGCTCAATTCGGCGGCCGTGGAGAATTGCCACACCGGAATAGCGGTGCTCTCCAGTGGAAGTAAATTCAAACTCATAACTACGTTGCAGGCTGATCTGGCCTCGACGGTCACGTTTTAAGCGGGTGCGTACCAGCACAACCGTATCGTCGAGAAGTTGCACTCCCAGTTGTTTGCAGTGATTGGCCGCAGCGCGCCTGACATGTTCTTTTGCTGCCATATTGGCCCAGATATACCAAGCCACGGTAGCTAATAGTAATAACCAAAGTAGATTGTCGGGTGAGTAGTACATTGTTCTACAGTTGCTATGATCGCGATCCGCAAGAATAACACTGAAGGAGAGGCGATGTCTGGCACCATAATGATCACCGGCTGTAATAGAGGCATAGGTCTGGAGTTGACTGCCCAGTTTGCCAAGGATGGATGGCGTGTATTCGCCTGTTGTAGAGATCTGAAAAAGGCCGATGAACTCAACGCCTTACAGGCTAAATACCCATTGATAGAGCCCATCCAGTTGGATGTAACCGACTATGAGCAAATGATTGCTCTCGGTAAGGCCTTGAAAGGGGAGCCTATCGATATCTTGCTCAATAATGCGGGATATTACGGCCCAAAAGGCACTGGTTTTGGAAAAGTGGACCGGGAAGAATGGCGCCGCGTATTAGAGTCCAACACCATTGCGCCATATATGATGGCGGAAACTTTTTGCGATAACGTAGCGGCCAGCGACTACAAGCTGATAGCCATGATGAGTAGCAAGGTGGGCAGTATCGCCGATAACCGCTCTGGGGGTGGTTATATTTATCGAAGCTCCAAAACAGCACTCAACCAGATCGTTAAAAGCTTGTCGATTGATCTCCATGATCGCGGAATCACAGTTATGGCCCTGCACCCGGGCTGGGTGAAAACTGCGATGGGAGGTCCCGGTGCCCTGATTTCAACGGCACAAAGTGTGGCTGCACTGAAGAAGCTGCTTACGCAAGCGGGTCAGGGTAAGAGTGGACGATTTTATAATTATGATGGCAGTGAAATCCCCTGGTAATCCCCATATCTCCTCAATTGGCCTCTGTTGATCACCTACTAAGAAAACGCCCTTTGGGTAGGAAGAACCACTCCCTGAATTTGCCGCATGTTTGTACCGATTGCAAGATTGGGCAAGGATGCGGAAGAAGTCTGCTACCCGCAAATTCAAAAGACGCGAGAAAATACACTTAATGGAGGGATGACTATAGCTCCTCCACTTATTGTTATCAGTAGTCAGCGTGGCGTAGAAAGCATTTAGGCAAGGAATTGCCAGTCATTAATGCGTGCAGCGGAGATTGAGAGAAAGTAATGAATAGCGTAACTGAAAGTCTCGAACATAGTAACGGGCAATCTCAGGAACGTCTTTTTACTGGGTTGCGGATTTTTCTGAGTGCCTCTTTGGCGATTGTGGCAGCCCAGCTTGTTGGTGTGCCCAGCTGGGTGGCGGCCCTGGGTGCTGTTACCTATTTTGCCAGAGGCGGCAGTTTGCGTTCCGGTGGCTATAACCTGGCCTGTGCAGTTACAGGACTTGGGCTAGGATTGGTCGCAATTGTGGGAACTGCAGGGTGGCAACTGGAACAACCATGGTTAGCTTTACCTATGGCCTTATTATTATCGGCCATTGGGGCCTGGGCAATGGGTTTGGTTACTGGGGTTGGCAATATTATTAGTTATGGGATTGGTATCTTGATCGCTTTCACAGCTCAGCAACCGATCTCTTTAGATGGTTATTTCCTGCTTATTACTGCTGCTGTACTTGGCGCGATAGTCGCGGGGTTGGTTGATTTTATCTGGCCGGGAAAACTCTTTATCTCTGGATCGACGAAAAGCAAATAACTTTTGGCTGTTGAAGAAAGAGAGAGTACTCCGGTTTCCCATTACATCTGTGAAAGAATTGACCTGAGGTATCGGTAATGTTGAAGAGCATCGTATTTACAGGGGCCTTTGTTTTTTTAACTGCACTGGCTTTCACTGAGCCCGAGGCTTCCGGTCCTGAAGCAGAGTCTGAACTGGAATACCTTTTATATTAGATTTAGTGAGTGTGAAGGATCTCTGAATTATCCGTCAAAGTTATCAGAAATAACTGTTAGAAAGCACATGGGGGTGCAACATGGAAGCGACATATTGGCATGAGAAGTGGAAGAAAAATAATATAGCTTTCCACGAAGCATCTGGAAATTCCTTACTGTCGGAGTTCTTTTCACAGCTTTCTCTCTCTAAAGGCGATAGGGTATTTGTTCCACTATGTGGCAAAACCCGTGATATCGCCTGGTTGCTCTCTGGAGGTTATCGAGTCGTCGGTGCCGAGCTGAGTGAAATGGCGGTAGAGCAACTATTTCAAGAGATGGATATAACCCCAGAAGTCGAGCAAATTGCCAACCTTAAGCGCTATAAGGCCAGTAATATTGATATTTATGTAGGGGATATTTTCGACCTGGATAAGGAAATACTACAGGAAGTTGATGGTACCTATGATCGTGCCGCCTTGGTGGCGTTGCCACAAGACATTCGCCCAGGGTATGCCCAGCACCTGATGGCGATGACAAAAGTGGCCCCTCAATTACTGATATCTTTTGAGTATGAGCAGTCTGAGTTAGCGGGTCCCCCCTTCTCCATCAGCTCTCAGGAGATTTTTGAGCGTTACAATGCGGATTACCACCTGAAGATGCTGGCCTCCAGGGATGTGCCAGGTGACTTAAAAGGGCTGGTACCAGCGAGGGAAGTGGCTTGGCTGCTTACCAGGCGCTAGTCGCTTAGGGCTCACGAGGGCACAATGATGGTTAGCTGGGTAAATCAGGCAATGCCATTGTGCCGGCAATAAGCGCTTCTTTTTTATGCTTGGGCCACCTCTTGATGGCGATTTCCAATTTCAGTGCAGAAGATTTATCCTGAGTTTTTACCTGATATTCAAGTGTGAGAGGCCCTTTACCGCGAAGGGCCTTGGCCGCTTTGGCCCCGCCACCACAGTGCTCGGCAAAGCGTCGTTGAATATCTTTAGTTATCCCCGTATAGAGGGTACCGCTGGAAGTGCGGATTAAATACAAAAACCAGGCATCCATTAAAATCTTGTCCGCAAGGGATTTTTCTCAGTTTCTTGTAGGTTAAAACGCATAGCTCAGTTAAAAAAGAGACTGCTGCTCGCCGGCTAGGGGTGGTGCATTAAATTGGCTGCTATCCAGGGATAGGCGCCGGTGATTTAACCCCAATTTCCTAATGGCGACAATAAACCGCTGCCGCAGTAACTGAGCGAAAACCCCTGTACCGGTTCTGCGTTGGGAAAAGTCACTTTGATAGTCCCGCCCACCGCGGCTCTGTTGTATCAGACTCATTACATGGTCGGCCCTTTGTGGGTAATGTAGTGATAGCCACTCACGGAAAAGTGGCGCCACCTCATGGGGTAGCCGCAGGAGGATATAGGCCGCCCTCTCGGCACCTGAATCCCGCCCGGCCTTCAAAATAGCTTCCAGCTCACAGTCATTAAGTGCGGGGATCATTGGAGCTGCAAGTACGGCCGTGGGTATCCCAGCCTTGCTCAATTGTTCGATAGTACGCAGGCGGGCAGAAGGCCCCGCTGTGCGAGGTTCCAATTTCCTTTTTAAATCCCTCTCCAGAGTAGTCACACTAATTGCCACCTGAGCAAGGTTGTCCTGTGCCATCTCAGCCAAGATGGGAAGATCCCGTAAAATCAGCTGGCTCTTGGTGACAATGGTGACCGGTTGTCGAAACTGCTGCATTACTGTAAGCAATGCCTGGGTTATGCCTTTCTCTTTCTCTAGAGGCTGATATGGGTCTGTATTCGCGCCTAGTGCTATGGGACTACAGGTGTAGCTTGGTTTGCGCAGCGTCTGCTCCAACAATACGGGCGCGTTAGCCTTAAAAAAGATCTTGCTTTCGAAGTCGAGCCCTGGGGAAAGATCCATATAGGCATGAGCTGGTCTCGCGTAGCAATAGACACAACCATGCTCACAGCCACGGTAAGGATTGATAGACTGAGTAAAGGGGATGTCGGGCGATTGATTGGTGGCGATAATCGACTTGGCCTTCTCTTCAATGGCGGTAGTCAGTAGTCGCTCCAGAGGCTCAGCCTCGGTTTGCCAACCATCGCTTTCCCGTGTACTGATGTGCTCGGCAAAACGACCATTGATATTACTGGCGGCTCCGCGCCCTTTATGTAAGGGCTGAGGATTGTTTGATTCTATCTTTTTCATCGGAACTAGGATGCTGTATGTTTGTACAGTTTACGATTTTGGTTCAGCACAAAGCAATGGCCAATCAATCTTTGTAATTGTCTATCCGCGGCTCTTTAGTCAGCTCACTCAGGAGATGGAATCTACGAATGGCTCAGGTCCAACCTTTCAGGATTGATATACAAGAATCTCAGCTGGCTGATATGCACCGAAGGATACGGGAGGCACGTTGGCCTGAGGCAGAAACCGTAGATGGATGGGCGCAGGGAATCCCTTTGAATTATCTTAAGGATTTCTGTGACTATTGGCTAAATGACTATGACTGGTATGCCACTCAGCAGAGGCTGAATCAGTATGACCAGTTCATAACAACCATTCACGACCTGGAAATTCATCTAATTCATGTCAAAAGCAGTCATAGCAGCGCCACGCCAATCGTAATAACCCATGGTTGGCCCAGTTCTTTTGTGGAATTTCTCAAAGTGATAGGGCCCCTGACTGAGCCGACTCAATATGGGGGGAGTGCTGAGGAGGCTTTCCATGTGGTATGCCCATCGCTCCCTGGTTTCGCTTTTTCGGGTAAGCCTGAAACGACGGGGTGGGGTATCCCAAGAATTGCCGCTGCCTGGGATACCCTAATGCATCGCCTGGGGTATCAATCGTACTTGGCTCAAGGGGGAGATTGGGGCCGGTCGGTGACCACTGAAATTGGCATACAGAATCTGGGCGCGTGCAGGGCTATTCATATCAATAATCCCAAGGAAGAGCCAACCGCTGAAGCCTTGCATTGGCCCAGCGAGGAAGAGAAAGAGGCTCTGGCCGGAATACGATTCTTCAATTGTTGGGATTCCGGTTTTGCCAAGGAACAGAGCACCCGCCCTCAAACACTGGGGTATAGTCTTGCGGATTCTCCCATAGGACAGGCTGCCTGGATATTAGAGAAGTTTCATTTATGGAGCAATTGCCAGGGAACTTTGGAGAGTATTTTTACCAGGAATGAATTACTAGACAATATCATGCTTTATTGGCTGACAAATACAGCGGCCTCTTCTGCGCGACTATTTTGGGAAAGCTTCGATGCCCCCTATGGCCCCGATCAGGAAAAGGTAGTGCAATTGCCTACTGGAGTCAGTATTTATCCTGGGGAGATGGTAAGAATACCCCGTTCTTGGGCTGAGGGGCGTTATAAGAACATTTGTTATTGGAATCATTTGAAACGAGGAGGGCACTTTTCGGCTTTTGAACAGCCCGAATTATATGTCGAGGAAATAAGGGCCTGGAAGAGAAGCTTGCAGTAGAAGCTGGTAACTTCTCCCCATTAAGATAGCCCTCACCCTTCAAGGCGAGAGCCGGCCCCCCATAAAGTTCTCATCCATTGATAAGAGCCTCAGTGTTACGCAGAACCTGGTCATATCAAAAATTGGTAGAGTTTCTCTACTAACTGGCTACAGATTATTTGCTCAGTTTCCAATACGAAAGGGTTTTATTGAGCTTAATGAATCTAATTGCCGAGATATCAATTATTCTGGGGCCAATTTGGGATTACGAGACACTTTCGGTCTCGGGGTTATATTTAGGTGGCATGGTTAGTCCGGGCCGCTCATCATCCCAAATCATATTGACGATTTTCCATGAATGCCCATCGTGATAAAGCTGAATGCTGTTTATCCCCCGCTTGATAAACTGGGTTTTATCACTATCTCTCCAGGCTTCGTAACTACTGAATGCGTGAGCGATATTGCCGAAAGACTCAATAATATTGTGAATTTCTACCTCATAAAAAGCGGCATCTCCAACCACCCTCTGAAAATTTTCAGGGTAATCCTGGATGTTCATGACCAGTGCCTGGGGATTACCTTCACCATCTAAAGAAGTTCGGATGACTTTTGCGTAAGGTGTGAATAGCGATAATTGTTTTTTCCAGTCGCGCTTGAACCCTTCTGGGCCAGAAATTACTTGATACAATTCTGTAAGAAGCACTCTGATTTTACTATGAGATCTCATTTCTAAATCCCTTTAGGTTTTTTAGGGGCTACTACTGTTTTATTGTTTAACTTTTATAGATAAAACATTTTGTATTACTTTCTGGCTCGGAAGGGAGCCAGGATAAGATTTTCCACCCTTCTTCAGTTTTGGCCAATGTATAAGTACTGCATTGATAATCCAGAACCTGTTTTTCTGAGGTGTAGCGTTTAAGCAGTATTGTTGTAACGGACATATTCTCACCCTGAAAGAATGTCTTGAATTCAAGGATCTCGGAATTTTTATAGCCTCGCTTGGCTAGACCATCACGTATTTTAGATAGTACTTCTTCTACTTGTGCTGAATCTTGTGGGGTTAAAATGTGTGGGCCAAAGATAAAGTGAGGTGATTCTGTGAAGAAGTGAGATGCGGAGCCTTTTATGTTGTTCGAAGAAAATTCATTAATGAAGTCTGTGATATGTTCTTCGACTGTGGGCTCTGCGAGTGATTGAAAGCTGGTACACATGAGCAAGGTTGCTAGGAGAATAATTCTTTTCAACTTGATTTCCTTTAGTTAAATTGGGGCAACTCTCTTAGGGTTCGCCATTCTCAGTAGCGCTTATTTATCGTGATTGCGTCCCAATAATAATCATTCTTTTAAGATGATAAATTAAATAATATTCGAGTGTAAATATGTCCTTGTTCTTAGCGATGTTTGGGTTTTCGCTCACTATGTCAATTACGCCAGGGCCTGTAAACATGGTAATCGTCTCATCTGGAGTGCAGTATGGTTTTGCTCGTACCATTCCATTTGTATCTGGAGCGACAATAGGGTTTACCTTGCTGCTTGCCATGATCGGCTTTGGACTTTACCAGGTACTGGAGCGTTATCCACAGGTGTTGCAGTATCTTGCTATTGCTGGATCACTCTATGTCATCTATCTGGGGTACAAGATTGCCAGCGGGCCCACGGAAGAGATAGCTGTTGCTGAACGTACCCTGCCACGCTTCCATGAGGGGTTTCTTCTACAATGGTTAAATCCAAAGGCATGGATTGCCTGTGTTTCTGGTGTTGCCCTGTTTTCCAGCCCTCAGAGTAACAGCTTATTTTATTTTGTGGGGATTTATTTTTTTGTCTGTTATTTGTCATTAGCCGCTTGGGCTCTTATGGGGGATGGAATCAGGCTGGTGTTAGGAGCTGAAGTGAGAATTAAAATATTTAATAGAGTGATGGGGGCATTGTTAGCAATTTCCGCTATCTATCTGCTATATAACCAATTTCTTGAAAAATAGCACCTTTCAGCTAAAGTGCTTGGCTTGACTGGTGAACCGGATCTCTCGCGACCAAATCGCTACATATATTCATTAATTGTGCTTTCTAACCCTGTAAGATTGATGCTCGCGATGATACTGAGAAGCCGGAAGGGAATGTTGATTTATGATTAAGTCTTATATTATTTCTTTTCTATACTAATTGGCAGTAACCTCCCTTTAGGGGCGAGCCTGCTATGGAAAAAACAAAACCTTTTCGTAAGCTTGGGGCTCAAGAATCACTTTTCATGGAGTTGGCCGAAAAGTCTAATGGTGCGGTACAGCTGCTTGTCTTCTTTAGGGCTTGTAAGCCTCTAGGTGTAGAAAGGCTATTAAAGGGGATGAAATACTTACATAACCTGCACCCTATGCTACGTTCTCGTATAGAAAAAATGGCTTATGCGCATTGGTTTTGTGATGTGGATTTTGAAGATATCCCTCTTGAGATTCATAAAAATACACCCTCTATAAGTTATCAGGTAGAGTTTAAGCGCTTGGCAAGAAAAAAAATTGAATTAGATAAGTATAGCTATCGTTTGAACATTTACCTTGACAAACATGGTAATGTAATTTGGGTTGCTTTCATTGTAAGTCATGCAGCTATTGATGGGCGTTCAGTATTGATCTTGATTCGTGATCTGGATAGGTACTTGAGAGGGCATGAAAGAAATAAAACTTCTGCTTCCATAATGGACAAATCAGTGGTGGAATATGTTTGCTCAAGGAAAAATATTAAAAGATCACAGCTGACTGAAAGGATTAATGATTGCACGCCCCTTAAATGGCCAGTAGAGAAAGCAGTGGCGGCCCCATATCGAAGAGGATGTTCTATTTATCAAGTTCTTCCCAAAAAAAATTATGACCGCTTGCATCTACTTTTTCGGCAGAAAAATATTCAGGCTACATCAATCTATAGTGCTGTTGCTATTCTGGCTGCACGCTCGCTTCCAAGCTTCCAGCCCAAGGTGGAATTGATGTTACCTATAAACGCTCAACAATTATGTAAACCTCTTATAGATAAAGAGGTTGTGGGTGAGTGTACAACTACGATAACTTTATCTTTATCCCCAGAGGATACCAGCCTTGATCTGCTTAGCCTTGCGCGCTTAATTCAAAAAAAAGTCTTTTTTCAATTGAGAAATGGAGTTTTTTATGAGCCGCCAATAGAGCCTAATTTTAGTCCCAGTGAAATCGAGAACCTGGCTAAAAGTGCTGCCTCCCAAAAAGATCACTTTTCTTCAGGTGTTTGTGTATCTAATATGGGGGATGTGCATGAGATCACAGGTCCACTGAAGTTCTTCGATTTTGGCCTAGTTATGACAGTTCAGAATCATGGGGCACATCCCATAATGCTGGTTACCTATACACTAAATGAGCAGGAATTTTTTGTTTTTGGCTATTGCGAGCCGCTTGTTAGTAGTAGTAGCGCCCTTAAATATGTGAAAACTTACATGGAATTAATTACCGATATTTCCAATGGTTATGTTATTGATTAAAGCTGGTTTAAAAGTATAGCAGTTCTTCCTTAGTTTATAACTATTAGATGTATTCCTGGACTTCCCCAGTTTTTTACTGTTAGTTGAGTTGTTGTGAGAGTGTAAGATTTCTCAAGTTTGCTGTGATTGTCGACAGTAGGTGTCAGACAGGTTATAGATGGTTGGTTATAGATGAATAGATTTAAGGGTTTGCTGGAAGATTGACCACACCTTGGATATCGGTCTCTTTTTGTTTAAAGAAGTTAAAATGAAAATATGTTTGGGCGTGTCGATATTAAGTAATCTATTTATTTTTCTATACTAATGGAATAGTCATCTTAACTTGTGATTTACATCTGTGCAGGATTGAAGCTATGCAATCAGAGCCATATTCACGAGAGTTAGGTGCGGTCGAGGCCTTGATGGTAGAGTTTGCCAGGGAGTGTCATGGGGGGACTCAAATTGTCTCTTTTATTAAGGTACTTCAATCATTAAATGTGAGGACTTTACAAGACGGGCTGGCCTGGGTGCACCATTTGCATCCTATGTTGAGAGCAAGGGTTAAATTGGGGACGAATTTCAAATGGCAATGTAATGTGGATTTTAGCTCAATACCTTTAGAAATTTATGTGCTTGATCATGGTTTCAATTTTGAGTTGGAGTATATGAGGCAGTCTAAAAAAATTATAGATATAGAAAAGTATACTTATATGATTACTCTTTACATTGGTAATAACCAGTGTGTGGAATGGATTTCCATAGTTGCAAATCATGCGGCTATTGACGGTAGATCAATAATGGTCTTGTTCTTTTATCTAGATTTATATTTGAATAAAGGTGGAAATCTAGAGCTAAAGTCGTTGCCATTGTATAAGCCTATAGAGGAATATCTTAAGGAAGCGGGGTACAGTGGTGGTGATCATCTGCTTCGACCAGGTAAGGACTATCTTTCATGGCCGGTTGAACAAACCGCAGACCTAGCGGGACGTCAAAGTAGAGCAATCCTGCGTACTCTATGTTTCGATGATGTAGAAAAGTTAGCCTTATTAATCAAAGAGAAAAAAGTAGGTTTTACTGCGCTGTACAGTGCTTTGGCAGTTATTTCATCTCAACAGTTGGCCAATCATCGACCCTGGACAGAGATCGTATTGCCAATGGATGTACGTGGTCTGTGTAAACCAAAGATAGGTTTAAATGTTATCGGGGCCTTTACCGCGATAACAACTTTGGAAGTTTTACCGCACAACTCTGGTGTGGGAGTTTTGGACTTGGCCATAGAAATACAAAATAATTTGAATGAAAGATTTAACCCCAGAGAGTTGAAAGGTTTAATTTTTGAGTCTAGTTGCAGGCTAAAAGATATCATACAAGCTGCACATGAATACTCCCATAAAATAGAGTCATTTCCATCGGGTATTTGCGTTTCGAATTTAGGTAGTATGAGAGGGTTGTGTGGTGAACTGAAACATTTTGATATCGCTGCTGGTATGCTTGTTCAAAATCATGGTCACCACCCTATGATGGTGATTGCCTATACTACCAATCAAAATGGGGTGTTTGTTTTTGGATACTGTGATCCACTTATTAGTAGAAATAGTGCGAAAGCTATGGCTGATCAGTATATGGAGTTATTGCAAGAGCTTGTTTGTTCCTCATGAGGTTTGAACTGATGAACCCTTGTTTGTTCTATTTTTAAATCAGTATATTGCCGTTCATCCCCCCCCTTTCTCCTATACTGAATACTGATTGTGTAGTCTTTCTATACGACAACTTCCACCAATGTAGGGCTCAAATATGTACTTAGAGCCATTCTTTCTCGAGCGGCATTCCCAAGATACTAACTCTAAGAGGATGACTGCCAGGTCGGATTTTGGGGGCCAAATTTCACTTTCTAAGCGGGGGAGCATCAAACCTCTGAGCAGCACTAGTGCTGACTTTCTATTGAGTGATGTTGTCCGGCAGGGTGAGAGATTCTTGTGATGTAGTTCGGTTGCATGAATATTAGTTATGAACTATATCGGCATTTTTGATGAGTTATTAATCCTAATAGATTGTGATTGCTAGGAATTTTTACAGGTTGATCAAAATCATCAAATCATATGTAGCTAAGGCTTTGTGGTCATTTAGGGATTTATTAATTAGTTGGCGGGAAAGAGTTAATTTCATAGAGTTTTATACAGATGACGGCACAAGGCTGTATCCTTCTGAGGAGATGGGAAATAGTACATTTCACTGGAGAGTAAACTTGTGAATGATGTGGTTGTCATTGTAGGGCAAGGGCTCTATTTGGCTGTAGCAGCAATTATAGGTTTGGGTATTTCCCGGATATTAAGAATTGATAATACACTAGGCTGCTTATTGGCTGGTGTTTTGGCTGCTTTTTTGTTACCGGTAATCGATTATGATACAGGGTTGAGGGCAACCAGCTTAAGGGAATTGGTTTTTTTTGTGATTTTACCGGTTCTAATTTTTGAGTCTGCCTGGCAGCTTGAGCCAAGGATTTTAAAACGCTGGATTGGTCCGATTCTATTATTTTCGACTTTAGGGTTGGTCATTTGTGCCTTCCTGATTGCAGCAATTACCTATTATGGAATTGGCCATCCTGCGGGATTTCCCTGGATAGCGGCATTGTTGACTGGTGCTATTCTGGCGGCTACCGATCCTGTATCGGTAGTGAATAAGTTGCGACAAGAAAAAACTGGAGAAGATTTACTTTCTCTTGTTGAAGGGGAAAGCTTATTTAATGATGCCGCAGCGGTAGTCCTTTATTCTCTGGTCCTAGGGCTGGCCACTTACTCAATTGTACAGGGGGCCGGTGTAGGCGCTGAGGCTCCATCGCTGAGTGTTAGTTCAGTAACGCTCTATTTCTGCATGATATTCTTTGGTGGCGTTGCCGTAGGCTTGATCTTGGGGCTGCTGACAACACTGGTTATTTTGTTCCTACGAACACCAAGTGCAGCATTAATGACTCTAGTGATTGTGGCTTTTGGTAGCTTTTACCTTGCAGAAAGCATTTTGCATGTATCTGGCATTATTTCTGTTATGACCTGTGCCATAGTGGCTAGAGCCTGCTTGCGAAAACAAAGGAAAACCTATCTGGTAGATGCAGAAACCACTTGGGAGTGGTTGGGGCTTCTCTTTACTTCAATTATTTTTGTGATCATGGGGTTGGTCATTACTTTCGAAATGTTTACCCATCAATGGTTGGCGATGTTAATTGCCACGGCCGCAGCACTGGGCGCTCGGGCCCTGTCGGTGGTGCTGGTAGCACCATTAACGCGCTTCGTAGGTCCGCCAATTCCAAAGTCTTGGCGACTGCTGATGAGTTGGGGAGGGTTGCGTGGAGTGATTGCTGTAGCCCTGGTACTTTCTCTTCCCGTTGAATTGCCCTACTGGTGGACTATCCAATCTATGGTTTTTGGTGTAGTACTTTTTTCCTTGCTAGTGCAAGGCACTACCAGCGGGCGTTTAATAAGAAAGCTGGATATCTAAAGCTTAACTACTGGATGTTTTCTGTCCGATTTTCAGGCAGGAGTAATCTGGGAAAAAAGTTTGAGAGATATTGATGATATTTCTGCTTAATTGTGTCGTGATTTGAGGTTTATCATTTGCTGTTGTGCTTTTCTATTTATGTTATGGCGGCTTTTAGTAAGAGTCTGCTTCAGGCAGGGATGATTTGAATGAGATAAACTGGTCGGCTGTAGTTTTCGGAGATTCAAGCATTGGTAAATGCCCAATGTCTTTGATCAGCTGTAGTTGGGAGTTAATAATTTCTCTTGATAGGATTGTGCCTGCGCTAGGATGAAGTATCCTATCCTTATCGCCCCAGGTAATTAAAGTAGGCTTGGAAAACCCCTTTAATCTTCCCTCTAGTGGAGATGAAAATTTGATACTTCCATCTTTTATCTGATGAATGTCTTTAAATATCTTTTGGTACAGTGAAAAGTTATTTTCAGCTATTTTTGATAGCTCTGATATTGCAAAGCCTGGTATAAAAGGCCTTTTGTGGAAAACATTATCTAATAGCGATTCATACTCCTCTCTGTTCTTGGACAGAATAACAGGTAATTCATCGCGTAAAATTTGCTCAAACATTGGGCTGCTGGGTGAACTTTCCACTCCAAGAGGGTTTAAAAGCCATAAGCTATTTATCTTTTCTGGAAACTCTACAGCATAGTTTCCAGCTATGTATCCACCCATTGAATTGCCTGCAAGGTGAAAGTGCTCTAAACCCATTGCATTCACAAAGCTGTTCAGGCGTTGAGTTTGGGGTAGGACATCATAGTTTAAGTCTGGATCTTTAAAGCTCTCTCCAAATCCAGGTAAATCGGGTGCAATGATCTGAAAGTGTGGGGTTAAATATCTAGCTAAGCGAACCCAGTTATCTTTGTCAGCCCCGAAACCATGTAAGAGAACGAGCGGTGTACCTGACCCACCCTGCAAGTAACTAATTTCCCCCTCTTCAATTTCAATTTTTTTGAGCTTTAGGCCCGATATTTTTCTTTCAGCAAAAGTTCCAAGAGTGAAAAGTGTATGGGTAATGGAAGTTAAATTCATTGTATTGGTTGTAGTGGTTATAATTACTTAACTGAAAAATCGATGTTGCTCAGTAGGATATTGATCATTCATTGATCATTCATTGATCAGCCCATTTGATTGATATCCACATTGGTTATAAATTTTGAGTCAACGATTTAGTTGTTTGAAGTTTGTATAATCCTTCAATACTAACAGGGCTGTAAAGGCTATCAAATTGGAATGTATGATATGGACCTATTTTGGCACATAATATTTCCTCAAGAGAAGATGTTGGATTTCTGCTAACTTGCAGAGAAAGGATGCCGGGTTCACTAGATATGCTATGAGCATATTGCTAGGTTGCTATTGCCAGCCAGTGTTGTTTTTCGTGTCTAAAGCATTTAATTGCCAATCACTCTTTTTTAGATCAACATAATTGGATTGTCTAATGCTATCCATAACGCCACTGAGAGCAAGCTCAAAGAAAATAGCATTCCCTGTACTCTTCGGCTTCTATCATTAGTAGCGAATTTTGCGAGTGCACTTCCGAATACAATCCAGCAGAGGTGTGTTGATAGATTAAGGATGGTCATTAGTGCGATTAGTAATAGGATGGTTGTGGTGGGTTCGTACTGAAGGTTAGGCGCAAAGATAGAAAACATGGTAAATGTTATAATCCAGCCTTTAACGTTTAGAATTTGAATCAACATTCCATTCCATATTGAAATCTTCGGCGCTTCTCCCTGGCTCAGTGGCGACTTAGGTTTGGCGAAATGATAAGCGAGATAGATTAGATAGATTACACCGCCAACTTGAAGTGCTCTTAAGGCAAAAGGGTAGCTGGTTAACCAAGTCATTAAGCCAAAGCCAACTAAGAACCCTTTCACAATAAAAATAAAATCTATTCCGGCCATTAGTGGCAGTGACCTGCGGATACCCAAGCTTGCTCCGGCTGCAGCGAAGGTGATATTGGCAGGACCAGGGCTAAAGATAAGTGGAAACATAACAGCCATCCACGCGAGAACAAATTTCATACTCATAAGACGTACCTATGCCAAACATTCAGAAGTTACCAGTTGAGGGTTGTGGAAACAGCTTTACTGGCGGTGAGGGATGAGTCTATAGAGAGGAGCTATTACTATCTTGTATAAAATTGCGCTATATCGATTTTAGATAACGCCCAGGCGTAATACCAAAAGTCTTCTTGAAGTTTCTACTCATATGGCTTTGATCAAAGAAACCACACTCGGTTGCTGCTGTGGCAGCATTTAGCCCTTGCTGTAGCAAAAGGCGGGCCTGATGAATTTTGTAAAGAACCAAAAATTGATGGGGAGCTATACCATAGTGCTTGCTAAAGCAGCGGATTAATTGGTATTGGCTCATTTCCGTGAGCTGACATAGTTGCTCAAGGGTTACGTTGTATTGCCAGTGATCACACAAATAGTTGCGGATTTTTATTGCGGCTGAGATATCTTTTGTATTTCGAGGGCTGATGTTCTGGTCGCCATGATTGGCGAATAGCTTGGTAAGCGCCAACGTTAAAAGGCTATCTACGGCAAGCGGTAAGTGAGTACCATTCAGGCTGCAGTGAAGTTGAAAGAGTAGCTTGAAAAGCTCAGGATCATGAATAATAGGGCCCTTAAGGAAAGGCATCGGGGTTTTACCAGGGCTACTATGTTGCCGCAATATTTGTGTAACCAGCTTTGTATCAAAATAAAACATCCGGTAATGCCAGCCTTGCTCGCTACCGCTGTAACCTGTATGTATTTCACCGGGGTTAATGGCGACAATGTTCCCCTGGGGGATGATATTACTTTGCCCGCGATAATCTAATTTCTCCGCGCCTGCCTGGATAATGCCAATGGCTAATTCATCGTGCCAATGTTTATTAAAGGCAAAACTGCGAAAGTGTGCATGAAATAGTTCTATGCCACTGTGTTTTGGGCTACGCCAAATCGCCGAAAATTCCTTTTGCATCTATAGGTCTAATTCATCAGATCTTATTTATCAATACAGCTGTTTCAGCTGCGAGCATTACAAGATACAAAAAGAGGAAGAGCTGGGCAAAAAATCTATTAGTAGAGGGGAAAGCGGGAGGTAAGGCCGTGGAGTTATCCACGGCCAAGAGCAATAGTTATTGCCAGTTGAGGATCACTTTGCCGGACTCACCAGAGCCCATGGTGTCGAAGCCTTTCTGGAAATCGTCGATTGGGAACTGGTGGGTAATAATCGGGGTCAGGTCCAGACCGGATTGAATCAGGCTGGCCATCTTGTACCAGGTTTCGAACATTTCGCGGCCGTAGATCCCTTTTATGATCAAACCTTTGAAGATGACCTGGCTCCAGTCAATAGCCATTTCGCCGGCGGGAATACCGAGCATGGCGATCTTGCCACCGTGGTTCATTGCCTCGAGCATATCGCGGAAGGCAACGGGAACCCCGGACATTTCCAAGCCCACATCGAAGCCTTCGCTCATGCCCAATTCTGTCATCACATCTTTAAGGTTTTCCTTGGAGACATTCACGGCACGGGTGGCCCCCATCTTACGGGCCAGATCCAGGCGATATTCGTTGATATCAGTGATGACCACATGGCGTGCGCCAACATGTTTTGCGACTGCTGCGGCCATAATGCCGATAGGACCGGCGCCGGTGATCAATACATCTTCGCCCACCAGATCGAAAGAGAGGGCGGTGTGTACGGCGTTACCGAGGGGGTCAAAAATGGAGGCCAGCTCATCAGAGATATTGTCTGGAATTTTAAAAGCGTTTAATGCCGGGATTACCAAGTATTCGGCAAAAGCGCCCTGGCGGTCTACACCAACACCGTAAGTGTTGCGGCAAAGGTGGCGGCGGCCGGCGCGGCAGTTACGGCAGTGGCCACAGGTGATATGCCCTTCGCCGGAAACGCGGTCGCCCACTTCAAAACCGGCGACTTCCTGGCCCATACCAACCACTTCACCTACATATTCGTGCCCAACTACCATGGGAACCGGGATGGTTTTTTGCGACCACTCATCCCAGTTATAAATATGCATGTCGGTGCCGCAGATAGCGGTTTTATGAATTTTGATCAGCAGATCGTTGTGGCCTGGCTCGGGGATTTCCACATCGGTAAGCCAAATACCCACTTCGGACTTCAGTTTAGAAAGTGCTTTCATTGTCATTAAAACTACAAAAAGAAAGGCGCAGCACCATCTGGCAATAGGATTGATCCGTTGTTAGACAGCGCCGCGATTATTTGGGAATTAAATAATTTTCAGCTCGCGGCCCACTTCAATGAAGGCATCAATGCACTGGTCGAGCTGCTCTTGAGTGTGTGCCGCAGACATCTGGGTGCGAATACGGGCTTGGCCTTTAGGTACTACAGGGTAGAAGAAGCCCACTACATAAATGCCGCGCTCCAGCATCTTGTCTGCCATTTTCTGGGCCAGGGCGGCATCGCCGATCATGACCGGAATAATTGGATGGTCGGCACCAGCCAGGGTGAAGCCAGCTTCGGACATACGTTTGCGGAAATACGCAGAGTTTTCGCGTAACTGCTCCCGCAGTTCGCCACCTTCCATTAGCATATCGAGCACTTTCAGGGAGGCAGTGACAATAGCTGGGGCTACTGAGTTGGAGAATAGGTAGGGGCGAGAGCGCTGGCGCAGCAGATCGATAATTTCCTTGCGGCCAGAGGTGAAACCGCCGGAAGCACCGCCCAGGGCCTTACCCAGAGTGCCAGTAATAATATCGATACGATTGATGACATCACAGTATTCGTGGGTGCCGCGGCCGTGTTCACCGAGGAAGCCTACCGCGTGGGAGTCGTCGACCATCACCAGGGCATTGTAGCGGTCAGCCAGATCGCAAATCGCTTTTAGGTCGGCGATCACACCATCCATGGAGAAGACACCATCGGTGGCGATCAGCTTGGTTTTGGCGCCTTCGGCGTCAGCTGCCTGTAGTTGTTTCTCCAACTCCGCCATATTGTTGTTGGCGTAGCGGTAGCGCTTGGCCTTACACAGACGAACGCCATCAATAATTGAAGCGTGGTTCAGGGCATCGGAGATTATTGCATCCTCTGGACCCAGCAGGGTTTCGAACAGGCCACCATTGGCATCAAAACAGGAGGTGTAGAGGATGGTGTCTTCGGTGTGTAGGAATTCTGACAGGCGCGATTCCAGTGCCTTGTGGATGTCCTGGGTACCACAGATAAAGCGCACTGAGGCCATACCGAAACCGTACTGGTCCAGGCCTTCTTTGGCGGCTTTGATCAGGTCCGGGTGATCGGCCAGGCCCAGGTAGTTATTGGCACAGAAGTTCAGTACCTGGGTGTCGTTGTTCACCTGTATCTCGGCGGCCTGCTGGGAGGTAATGATCCGCTCCCGCTTATAGAGGCCGTCGGCTTCAATTTGTTTTAGCTCGTTGCGCAGGTGCTCAAAGAATTGTTCTGGCTTGGACATGATATTGTTTTTAGCTCCTGTCGGGTGCTCGTGGCACTAGGTATCTGGCGCGAATCAAAATGGCGCCACTGGATTCTCGTTTATCCCGCCAGCTCGCAGGCCTTGTGGGCAGTGATTGGCTGCTCACTGGCACGGCAGCTGGTGGCGAATTTTAAAGCTTCTTCCGCGGTGTCGAACAGTAGTTGCCACAACAATTGCCGATCGGCCCGTCTCACGGCTCTCACCGCGGTGCGGCTGCGTTGGTTGGCAATTTGAATTTCTATAACGTCTTTACTGGATAACGGTGATTCGGACATGGTCCCTCCAAGGGTAAAACTTTGGAGGGCTGACGTGGAAGCGGCGAAAGGGTATTCGCTAATCCGGTTGGATTGCTCTTGTAGAGCCCCATCCTCCCCGCAGGCTTTGGTGTGCCAGCAGAGAGAGAACCACCTTGCCCCGGTCGGCAGGTTGGCGTTGGCGTCAGCCACTCTCGTGATGTGCGAGCAAAGATAGCGGGGAGGGGATTGGCAGTCAACTGCACCGCCCACGATTGCAGGCGGTGCAGAAGTTTATGCCGGCAGTTGCACGGATTTCAGTTCGATAAACTCGCCGAGGCCGGCCTCGCCAAATTCGCGCCCGTTGCCAGAGCGCTTGTAGCCGCCAAAGGGTGCGTCGTAATTAAACTCGCCGCCATTGACGAAACATAGGCCTGCCTCGATGCGGCGCACCAGAGGCATGGCGCTCTCTGCATCTTTTGCCCAAACACCGCTGGATAGGCCGTATTCGGTGTCATTGGCGATGGTAATTGCCTCATCCATATCCTTGTAAGGGATCAGGCAGGTCACAGGGCCAAAGATCTCTTCTCGGGCGATGCTCATATCGTTGTGTACATCGGCAAATACTGTGGGCTTCACATAAAAGCCCTTCTCCAGCCCGGTGGGCACCTCGGCGCCGCCAGTGACCAGGCGCGCACCCTCGTCGATACCCTTCTGGATATAGCCGCGCACTATCTCGCGCTGGCGCGCGGAAGAGAGTGGGCCCATAAAGGCATTTTCATTGGTGCCCATGGCGATGTCTTCGGCCACCTGGCGGGCGATTTCTACCGCTTCGTCATAGCGCTCGGCAGGTACCAGCATACGGGTGAGGGCGGTACAGGTCTGGCCACTGTTGATAAACACATCTTCGCAGCCCCAGCGTACGGCGGCTTCCAGATCTGCATCGGGGGTGATAATCAGAGGGGACTTACCACCTAATTCCTGGGTTACGCGCTTCACCGTGGGCGCAGCGGCCTTGGCCACTTCCACACCGGCACGAGTGGAACCGGTGAAGGAGACCATATCGATACCGGGATGGGCAGAGAGCGCCGCACCCACTTCGGAGCCGGCTCCGGGCACCAGATTGAAGACGCCGGCGGGGACTCCGGCCTCTTCAATAATTTCCGCCATCACAAAATCCTGCAGCGGTGTGATCTCGGCGGGCTTGGTGATCATGGTGCAGCCGGCGGCCAGGGCCGGAGCCACTTTGCCCACAAACTGGTGCAGTGGGTAGTTCCAGGGAGTGATAAAACCGCACACGCCCACGGGCTCGCGGAATAGAACGGAATGGCCGGCCTTCTCTGTTTTTTCCATTTCCGCGGTGCGCTCGGCGTAGTAGCGCATGGCATAGATAGGGCCATCCACATGCAACCAGCGGGTGATATGTTCGGGGCAGCCGAGTGTCTGGGACACGGCCTGAACCAGATCTTCCTTGCGTTTTTCCATACCGTCGGCAATGGCGTTGAGCAGTTCGCGGCGCATCTGTGCAGTGCTGTTGCGCCAGCTGTGGAAGGCTTGGCGCGCGGCTTCCACGGCGAGATCCACATCTTCGGCCGAGCCTTCGGCCACTTGGCAGATGAATTCTTCGGTGGCCGGGTTGATCACCGGGTGAGTCCCGGTACCCAGAGGCTCGCGCCATTCGCCATTAATAAACAGCTTGCCCGTGGGCAGTTTGCTGAGATCTGTCATGTCACGCTTCCATTTGTTCTGCGCCTGAAGGCGCGCTGATTTCGATCAGGGTTGGGGTCTGACGGCCCAGGGCATCGGCTACTGCTTGCGCCAATTGGCCGGGCTGGTTGATACGACAGCCCTCGGCACCAAAGGCCTTGGCCAGGGCAACAAAATCCGGGGTGCTCAGGTTTACACCTTCCTGCGGCACTTCCGCCGCATCCATAAAGTCACGTATTTCTCCGTAGCCGGCGTTATTCCATACCAGGATGGGCAGAGGTAAACGTTGCTCAACAGCCACCGCCAATTCGCCCAGGGTAAACATCAAGCCGCCATCGCCGATCAGGGCGATCACATCCCGCTCGCTAGAGAGCTTGGCGCCAACTGCCGCAGGCAGGGCGAAGCCCAGGGTGCCATAACCGGTAGTGCAGGTCACATGGCTACGCGGATGATATAGGGGCAGGGCGTGGTTAGTGTTATAGGCCAGCTGGGTGGAGTCTGTCACCAGGATACCGTTTTCCGGCAGGGCTTCGCGCAGGGCCTCAACCCAAGGGAAGCGTTGTTCGGAGCCATCCCACCATTCTTTGCGACAGTCTTTTAGTAACTGGGCTACCTCTTTTTCAGAATGTTCGCCTGCTGTTGCATCGCGTTGGATCAGGGCGGCTTCCAATTGCTGCAGGCTCTCTTTGGCGTCAGCATAGATCGCCAGATCCGGTTGGGCGTTGCATACCAGCTGTGCAGCATCTATATCGATACGAATCAGTTTGCCGGAGAAGGCGTAATCGTCCCGCACCAGGTTGCGATCGGTTTCAGAGAGTTCGGTGCCCACGGCCAGCACCACATCCGCATTCTCCACGCGGTTGCGTACACAATCGAAACTCAGGTTGGCACCGCCACACAGTGGATGGCGTTCATCTACAACGCCTTTGGCGGCCAGAGACAGAAATACCGGGGCAGCAATTTTTTCAGCAATTTGGGTAGCCGCTTCGCCGGCGCTCTGGGCACCGCCGCCGAGGAGGATGACCGGGCGCTGGGCGGATTGCAGCCATTCGGCGGCCGTGGCGATAGCAGCGCTATTTGCCGCCGGGGCCATAGCGGCTGGTGCAGCTTTGTAGTCTTCCAGCTGGCCGGGCATGGGAGCCGGGAACAGGTCGATGGGGATTTCGATATGCACAGGCCCCGGGCGGCTGGACTGTAGCAGCTGGAATGCCCGTGCCATCACCTCTGGTAATTGCTCAGCCTGGCTGAGCGTGTGCTGCCAGATACAGAAGCCGCGGCTGGCATCACTCTGTTGCGGCAGTTCATGTAGGCGACCGCGGCCCATGCCCAGGTCTTCGCGGCGATTGATTGCGGAGATCACCAGCATGGGAATCGAATCGGAATAGGCTTGCGCCATGGCGGTGGCGGCGTTGGTGAGACCGGGGCCGGTGATCAGGAAGCAGACACCAATCTTGCCACTGGCACGGGCATAGCCATCCGCCATAAAGGCGGCACCCTGTTCGTGGCGCGGAGTGATATGCATCAGGTCACTGCCGGGCAGACCTCGGTACAGTTCGATGGTGTGGACACCGGGGATGCCGAAGACTTTTTCCACCTGGTAGTCGCGCAGCAGGCGCATGAGCACCTGGGCGCATGTGGGCGCAGAGGACATAGCCACCATTTTCCTTATTTGTGTAAAAATGCCGTGAGCCTAGCGGCCCACTAAAAAGCACGCAAGCGCCCGCAGAGTCTGCACCTGCGAGGGGAAATACGCAGGAAAATTGAGATTCGTCCCCTATCGCGACAGGAAACTTGGCGCCCGAGCCGCAAGATTCCTTGTGTAAAGGGAGTTGCGATACAAGAAGATTTGTCGCGTAGCTGGAATAAAAATCGCTTTGCTTCAGCTGGCTGGATATATTTTGAGCTTGAATAACTTAGGAAGTAGCACCATGGAAATCGATCAATGGCGTCGTGAATATCTGCTTGGCGGTTTGCGCCGTTCGGAGTTAAAAGCCACCCCGGTGGAGCAGTTTCGCGAATGGCTTGAGGAGGCTCTGGCGGCCAAACTTTCTGACCCTAGTGCCATGTGCCTGGCCACGGCCGATAGCAGCGGCCAGCCCACCCAGCGCATTGTATTGCTAAAAGGTTTTGACGAGCGCGGCTTTGTTTTTTACACAAACCTGCAGAGCAAAAAAGCGCATGATATGGAGAAGAACCCGCAGGTATCCCTGCTGTTCCCCTGGCACAGCCTGGAGCGTCAGGTCATTGTTAGCGGCAATGTGGAGTCGGTGACGCGTGAGGATGCCGAGCAGTATTTCCAGTCCCGGCCACTGGAAAGTCAGCTGGCCTCCTGGGCCTCGCGCCAGAGCCAGCCACTGTCATCCCGTGAGGAACTGCAAAAACAGTTTGACCAAGAAAAGGCGCGCTTTGCAGATGGACAAGTGCCGCTGCCAGATTTTTGGGGCGGTTATCGGGTAGTGCCGCACGCGGTGGAGTTTTGGCAGGGTGGTGCCAATCGCCTGCACGACCGCTTTATTTACCGCGCCGATGATAGTGGTTTGTGGACGCTGGATCGTCTGTCTCCCTAGTGGCCGCAGAATTTTAGCTAAAGTGTGGCGTGGAAAATTTGAGCGGGGTGTTTGACTCCGCTTTTTGCTTTGATTTTTATCATTTTACTTTCAGGCAAAATAGAAAAGGGTATGAATGTTTGCCAAATTAAAAAAGCTTACCCATTTAAATGTCATTTAAAGGCTGCAGGTAAAATAGAAGTTTTATTCTAGAAACACTGCATTTATTAGTGGAGCGGATCAGGCCTTTTTTTCGCCTTCGCGATTGAGAAAGTCCAAGCCTTTGATGAGAGCCTCAACCCGGCTTTCTACAAAACAATCCTCGTCCATCCAATCCCGGATATGTAATTTCTCCAACCTGTCCAGTGTTGGCTCATTGGGGCAGTACAGATAGACTTTGCAACCCAAACTAATGGCATCACGCATGGTATTTTCCAGCGCCAGTGCCGCAGTGGTATCAATCATGGGCACTGTGCTCAAATCCATAATGATGACTTTAAATTTTCCCACTGCGGCCTGCTGTCGGGTAATGGCCTTGGATACCCCAAACAACATTGGGCCCGATAGAAAGAAAAACAGGATCTGGCCTTTCGATTGCCGCAGCATCTCCCGTTCCTGCCGGTTGAGGGGATCGCCTTCCTCGACATCAGAAATCGCTTTAACACTTTTTTCCTGGATACGGCTGAGCCGCTCAATGGTGATGATATTGACGAGGAAAACACCAATTGCCACGGCATAAATCAAGCCCACAAACACGGTCATCAGCAGAACGCTGTACATAATAAAGGTTGGGAATATTGCCACCTGGTGATGGTGAACGCGTCGGATATAACTCCAGTCGAGAATATTAATGCCGACGAACACCGCGATACCGGCTAATACCGCCATAGGAATCGGTTGGGTCAGGGGGGCAAACCAGAGCACCACTAGTAGCAAGATTAGTGCGCGCACTATGCCGGCCAGGGGAGAACGTGCCCCTACTTGAATATTCACCACGGTCCCCATAGTGGAACCTGCGCCGGGCAGGCCGCCAAATAAACCGGATACGGTGTTGGCGATGCCCTGGCCGATCAGTTCCCGGCTGGGGTTGTGCTCCCTGCGTGTCAGGCTATCTGCTATTACCGCAGTTAATAGGGTATCGAGACAGCCCAGAGTGCCGAGCACCAACGCTTCAATCAGCATGGTGGACAACATATCAAAAGTGATGTCGGGTAAAACCAGGGAGGGCAAGCCACTGGGAATTTCGCCGATGCGCCGGATCTCTTCGTTGTCAAACAACACCATGGAAAGCAAGGTAATGGCGACTAGTGCCACCAGTTGGGGTGGAACCAGCTGTTTGAGTTTCTTTGGTAAAAAAAACAGCATTCCGAGGGTGAGTAAACCGAGGAAGAGTTCCCCATAGTGGGTATTTCTGACTAGCTCCGGCAATTCCTGAACGGTTTCCATCGGCCCGCCAGCGGGCGTGGGTTGGCCGAGTAACGGACCAATCTGCAAAATTACCAGAATAATACCCACCCCGGACATAAATCCTGAGACCACGCTGTAGGGCATCAAGACAATATATTTGCCAAGCTTTAACGCCCCCAAAGCAATTTGAAAAATGCCCGCCATGATGACCACGGTAAAGGCCATTGCCAGTCCCTGGTCGGGGTGCTCTGCCATCATGGTGGTGATCACCGCAGCCATTACTACTGTCATGGCACCGGTAGGCTCAGAGATTAAGATGCGGGTACCCCCAAACAAGGAGGCAAATAGCCCGATTAGAATGGCCCCCCACAGCCCTGCACTGGCTCCTGCCCCAGAAGCAACCCCAAACGCCAGTGCCATGGGTAGCGAAACCACGGCTGTGGTGACTCCACCAAAGAGATCCCCTTTAAGGTTCACTCCCTCAAATCTACCCATCAACAAGGCCGCGCCTCTTCGTGGATTTCGAATGACTCTAAGGATATGGCAATTATGTAGAACTGCCATAAGGAGGGTTGTTTTACGGCCAGTCTATTTGTGTGGTTTTCAGCACTTGCCTTTCGTGTGCTTGCACTCTCTGGCTATTTTTGTGCAGGGACGCTTAGAATATCGCGCCAACCAGCTTGCGGGAAATACCGTATAAAAACCCGTTGGTACGGCTGTGCTTGATCAAGTTTTGAGAAAAATAGGTAGGGGGATTTATGGCCATTATTGGTATTGACCTGGGTACCACCAATAGCGCCTGTGGGGTTTTAACGGAAGATGGCGTGAAGCTGATTTCCAATCGTCTGGGAGAGGCCTTGACCCCATCGGTGGTTGGTTTGGATGACACTGGCAAGCTAGTGGTGGGGAAAACCGCAAAAGAGCGCCTGATCAATCACAGTGATACCACCGTTGCCGCCTTTAAACGCCTGATGGGCACCGATCATCAAGTCAAACTGGGTCGCCAGCAATTTACTGCTACCGAACTTTCCGCCTTGGTACTGCGCTCTCTCAAAGAGGATGCCGAGGCCTTCCTGGGGGAAGAGGTCAGCGAAGCGGTAATCAGTGTGCCCGCCTACTTTAACGATAACCAGCGCCAGGCGACAAAATTGGCTGGAGAGCTGGCAGGCCTCAAGGTAGAGCGCCTGATCAACGAGCCTACCGCTGCGGCAATTGCCTACGGCCTGCACGATAAGCGGGAGGGGAATTTCCTGGTGCTAGACCTGGGCGGTGGTACCTTCGATGTCTCCATCCTGGAATTCTTCGATGGCATTATGGAAGTACATGCCAGTGCCGGGGATAACTACCTGGGCGGTGAGGATTTTGTCGAGGCAATGATCGACAGCGTTCTGGAAGAATTGCAGCTGAAAAAATCTTCCCTGAAACCGCGCGAACTGCAGAATCTGTATATGCAGCTGGAAACGGCCAAGCGCCGTATCAGCCAGCAGGCAGAGCAGTTACTTAAATTAAACCTCGGTGGGCGTGCACTCGAATGGAAAGCGACTCCCGAATGGTTTGAGAAACTCAGCACTCCGTTGCTGCTGCGAGCCAAGCGCCCGATTGAGCGCGCTATGCGTGATGCCGATTTGCCACCTGCTAAAATTGACGAAGTGGTATTGGTGGGTGGCTCCACCCGCCTGGCCCTGTTCCGCTCTATGGTGGGACGTATGTTTGGCCGCTTACCCTCCTGCCACCTGGACCCGGATACTGTTGTCGCCATGGGAGCGGCTATTCAAGCCGGGCTCAAGGAAAAAAATTCCGCGTTGGATGATATCGTCCTCACCGATGTATGCCCCTACACCCTGGGTACCGGCATAGTGAATGAAGACAGCCCGCAGCTGGGCAATTACTTCCTGCCGATTATTGAGCGCAACACCGTGGTGCCTGTCAGTATTGTGCGCAGCGTCTGCACTGCCCGCGATGATCAGGACGAAGTCTGTATCGATATTTATCAGGGAGAAAATCGCCTGGTAAAGAAAAATGTTTATCTGGGCGAACTCACGGTGCCGGTACCCAAGAAACCCCGGGGCGAGGAAGTGGTGGAAGTGCGCTATAGCTATGATATGAACGGTTTGCTGGAAGTGGATGTCACCGTCGTTTCCACCGGTAAAACATTTAATAAGTTAGTGGAATTTACACCGGGCGCCCTGAATGAACAGGATAAAGCCCAAGCGTTGGAAAAACTGGCCAAGCTCAAATTTCATCCCCGTGAAGATGAGGAAAACCGGGCGCTGCTCGCCCGTGGTGAACGCTTGTATGAAGCGAGCCTCGGCGAGCAGCGCGATTATATTGCTAAATTGCTCGCCAGCTTCGATCGGGTTTTGGATAAACAAAACCTGGTGGAGATTGGCAAGGCGCGTGCCGAACTCACTGAAATCTTCGATAAGCTCGACGGTGAGGACTGGATTTAATGAGTCCTTGGGAGATACTCGAACTAGCGCCCTGTGATGATGCGCGAGCCATCAAGCGCGCCTACGCAAAAAAACTGAAGCAAACCCGCCCGGATGAAAAGCCCGAAGAGTTTCAGCAGTTACATAGCGCCTATAAATGGGCCCTGAAAGCCGCCGAGGAGCTTAAAGAAGAGAAAAAGGAAAGTGAGGAACCGAAAAATAACGAGGTGCTTGCGGAAGTTGCCAGTGCTGAGGGGGCTGCACTTTCCCCTGAGGCTGTGCAATTACAGGGACAGGCAGAGCCGCAGGTGCAACAAAATAGTGAGCCGAATCATCAAGACTACTCCCCAGTCTCATCAGAATCTATTGAGCAAGCTCAATCAAAAGTCTCTCTTGACCTGAACCAAGCCCAGGATCAGGAAACTGGGGGTGAGAGACAGCAGGAGGCCTCTACAGAGAAACATGTTGAAGAGCAGCATCCTGAAGGTAAGAATGCACAAGAAGATAATGTGCAAGAAAATCCTATTGAAGAGGATGACACTGAACAAGACCCACAGCGAGCACTGCGAATTACCGAGTACCATCGGGTGTTGGAGCAAGTGGATAGGCTGCTGCAAGCGCCCAGTAAATTCAATGTAAAAGAGAATTGGCGTTTTCTCACCGATACACCCTATATGCTCGATGAGGAATATAATTGGAATCTGGGCCTTTCAATCTTCGAACGTTTTGCCAGAATAAATTTGCAGGCTAGTGAAGCTACCTCTAAAGGTAAAAAACAAGCTCAGATTTCTAACAATATTCTTCAGTACTGCAATAGCTTGTTCGACTGGAATGGTAATGCCTCCTATTTATACGGCGCCTTGGACGAGTCCCTTTGTGTCGTAATTTTTAATTCGCTGCAAAGCGAAGAAGTTACTGTGGACCCTGCCCAAGGGCTTAGAGGTGGGCGCAAGCTGATCCGGCAGAAAATCACCCAGCCGGAAGAAACCTATGATCAATACTACTTTGGCCACTTGCTGGCCCGAGGCGTTGCTGTCTTACTGGATTTATTGTTGTTGTACGTCGTGGTTGGCTTTATCGCCTCGATTGTGATGATGAAGGTATACGATATGCCAGAAGGCGCCGCCACAACCATGGCGCTGGGGATCTGTTGCCTGGCCTATCTACTGATGGCCTGGATTGCAGAGAGCTCCCGCTTTCAGGCGACGCCGGGTAAATATCTGATGGGTTATAAGGTCACCAACAAAAAATTTGAGCGAATAGGCTATGGCCACGGCCTTTGGCGCCTACTGAGCTTCACTCTCACCCTACCGTTGGGAAAGATCGGTTGGTTGATTAACTGCTTCTTAGGCGGAAACCTGATGCACGACCGCCTCAGCTCAAGCCATGTCATCAATATGCGTAAATCCCGCGAGGAGTATTTGCTTAGATTGCGGGGGGAGGGGTGATGCCAGTAGTCTCAAAAGAGAATGTCGAGCACTACTCCTGGGGAGAGGGCTGCGATGGCTGGCACTTGGTACGAACAGATTCTCTCGGTGTGATTCAGGAGAGAGTGCCTCCTGGCTGCTCAGAAGTTCGACACCTGCACCGGCAATCTGAACAGTTTTTCTTTGTTCTACAAGGCGTGGCCACGATTGAATGTAGTGGTGAAGAGTATTTACTCTCTCCCGGCCAGGGTTTGCATATAGCCGCTGGGATTCCTCATCAGCTGTTCAATAAGGCCTCCATAGATTTGGTTTTTATCGTTACTTCAACGCCGCCTAGCCATGGGGGTCGGGTGGAGCTGCAAAATTAGTTACACAAAAATCGACAAATTGACAAAATATAAGCTAAGAATAAGTAAAGTTCATTCTATTGCATGAGATTGGCGTGACTTTTAAATCCGAGATATTAAAGGCCGTCAAAACTAAGGCGACCAAATATTACGGCTGGAAATTTATTTATAATAAATATTACATCCAGCCGGAAAAGTATTGTGAAGTAATTATTGATCCAGAGTGGAGTTTTCATGGGTCCCCTTCATCAATTCTTTTACAGCCAGCAGCCGGAATCTATATTCCAGAGGTTGATAAAATTTACGGTGAGTTAGATGATTGTATCCCAGTGAGACGGTTGATGTTCTATATTGATTTGGATCATCAAGCGTTAGATAAGACTCATAGTCGTAGGATTTATGTTCAAGATTTTGGGAGTCAAGATGAGGCCGTTGCTGAAGTTTTACACAGAATGGATTGTATTTTTACTGTGGGTAAAGATTATTTAACTAATCAGTATAACTTTGAGTCTAGGGAGGGCTTTTATGAAAGTGTTCCAGAGGAAACACGTGGTTTTGGTTGTGCTTATTATTGTGTAGTGAAAGGGTTGCTGGGAGATATCGACTATATAAAAAGGGTTCTTCGCAAAGAAATTGATCCTATGGGTTATCAGGATTTAGAGCTTATTGGTAAAATTTATGATTATTTCTCTTAAAGATTAGTTGTAAGGCTGGGGCAGCCCTATTTTTGTAGCTGGTTGTTATTTTTTTGATATGTATTTTTTGGTGAATTTTCTTTTCTAGGCTTTTTTGTGCGGCTGTAGATAACAGATTTGAGGTTTAATATGAATGTTTTGTTAATAATTGGGGCTGTTGCTATATTGGTTGCACTTTACCGTGCAGCAACCAGTAAGAATATACCGCAAAGCCCGGCGGCATGTGGTATAGCATTCTTTACCATTACTGCCGGTTTGGCCTCTTGGTTGTATCTATTATCTGCTATTCCTTTCAGCTCTCTGTACTTACTGGTGAGTATTATCTCATTACCCCTAATATTGTTATTGGGTGGCGTTATGGCTGCGCGTACAAGTGAGGATACTGCCTCAATGAATGCCAAAATTGTATTGGCTGTTGCGGCGGTCCCCTATTTGCTGGTTACCTTTATTGCTTTTATGAATTCTTCTGAGTGGGCCATTATTTATGCATTAGTAATATATATTCCCTGTATTATTGGTGGGCGATATATTGGCAGTAAATATTTGCAAGTAAAATGATGTAGAGATGGGTGGCTTTGTCGCTTCTATTGTGATAACAGGCTGGTAGGCGTGGACACCAACGGCACTGGTAATTCGTTACCTGGTTTATCTATTGATGGCCAATTAGGTCACTAGAAAAAAACTGAGTAAAAAGGCAATGGTTGCAGTCTTTGGTGCCTACTGAACTTCACTCTCACCTTACCGCTGGGTAAAACGGCTGGTTGTTTAACTGTTTTTTAGGTGGGGTTCGTGATGTACGGCCGCCTCAGCTCAAGCCGTACCATCGATCAGCGTAATTAGATTGCGGGGTGGGCTGCGATTGCTTGTACTTGCTAAAAGATGTTACTTCAACACAGCTTAGCGCTTGAGCTTAGGTGAGTTTTTTTTGGGAATATGGTCGTTGAAAATTTATCCTCCTTTCTTTGTGGTGGGCGAGCTAAAGGTCGCAGATAGAAGAATAGATATAATCAAAAAGAGTGGCACCTATTTTCTGTATTCAGAGCTAGATGAAGACGTGATTTTGTATGATTTTCTTCAAGCTTGGGACTCTTCTCAAGATATTAAGGAGTGTTTGTTGCCGGAAGTAATTTCAGTTTTATCTGGTGATGTAGAGTTTACTGATATCGATGCTGATATTTTTGGCGTGGCTTATATCAAGCCTCAGGTTACGAAGCTTATAGGGGGTATTGCTCCTGACCTGGAATTGCCAACAATGGAGTTTAGAGAGCTAATCAAACAGTGGGTTGACTTTCTAGAGATACATGGCCAATAAGTTTAATGAGGGAGTATCGTTGCTTCGGTACGGCTTGTCTTTGATGTCAAGTGGAATTTTTTTGTGGGGATACAATCGATGAAAATCTACGCTCCTTTTTCTGTGGTGGGCGAGCTAAGGACTGCAGACAGAAGAATAGACATAGTCAAAATATATGATAGCTATAGCTTGTATCCTAAGCTGGATGAAGAGGAGGTCTTGGAAGGTTTTTTTCAGGTGTGGGCAGCCTCTCAAGAAATTAAAGAGGATGTGTTGCCGGAAATAGATTCAGTTTTGTCTGGGGAGAAAAAATATACTGAGCTCGGTGCCGAGATTTTTGGGTTGGCTTATATCGAGCACCAGAACACGAAGTTTATAAGCGGTCTGGGTTCTCCTGACCTAGAGCTGTCAACAGTGGAGTTTAAAGATCTGGTCGAGCAGTGGGTTGACTTTCTAGAGGCGCATGGACGATAAGTTTATTAGTGAAGGTGGTTATCGTTGATTCAATGTCGCCTAGTCATAGGGATCTGGTGGACTTGTGGGTTTGTATATATCTATTCAATCTAAAACCTTATAGAGATTATCTCGTTCACCTTGGTCCAAAAGATCGTCTGAGGAGTTTGAATTTCTATGTTGTATGCCCGGTGGCTATGAAAATATTTTGTAATTATTAGCCTTAAGGGCTTTAGTGTTAATTTTTAATAAGTTGTTTATAGATGAGTGATCAAGTTTTCTTGGATGGGTTAAAGCGGCTGGAAATTTCTGATAAGCCCGGAAGAATAGAGCGCTGTGAAAGTAACTTTAAGCGCTTCCTGAGTGAAGGAGGTAAAGTAAGTGGGCCTTTGCTCATGTTAATGGATGCTCTTGTAGCGCAGACTTTACAGGCTTTATTTAAGCAGGGTGATATCGAACAGGCAAAAAAATCTGCATTTGATGTTGGTAGGGTGCTAGCTTTATACTCACACTTTTATCCAGCTGATATGGGGAAGAGTCCAGATAGTCAGCTCCTGTATCCATTGATATCAGATAGTCCGGAATTAATCCATTGGGGCAAGCAATATTTCATTCCTTTACTAAGGAAAAGTCAGGGTAAATATGTTTGCGATAATATAAACAATCCTGAATTCCATGCTCTGCAACTTAGGCTGGCGCTTGCCGGTGATTGGGGCTTGTTGAAAAGTAGAGCTGAGGCCTTTTTGTCAGGGTCTCCTAAAAAATACAAGCTTTACGCTATTGACTGCCGATTTTATATTGCTCTGTGCGAAGGGAATATTTATGAGATGGAGGCGGCTATAAGTGAACTTTTGTCTCCAAAGGTATTAAGGCATCGAGATGCTGAGCCTTGTTGGGGGTTGGAGCATCGGTTGTTTTCGCCATGGCCATTTATTCTTTCTAAAATTGCTTTTATTAACGGTTTTTGCCTTGATGTACACATCCCAAATATACCTGGCGATATTTTGAGAGTATCTCCGCTAAAATCTTATAGTAGTGATTTAGATATATTAGAAGAGGTTTCACTTTTTGCACCTTTCTCCGACGTTGAGGAGATTTCAGTGAAAAACTTGAAGGCGCTATCACCGAGATCAATGAGTTCTTCTATTTTGAGTTTTGGGGAGGCTCTAAAGGTAGCTAACAAGGAGCACAATGTCGGCCAACTTTTGGAGCGGGATTAAAATTTATCATCTTTGTGAATTGTTGCTTGGGTAGTTCGTAGTATACCCATGAAATTCTTGAATTTCTCTTGGTGCTTAAATGCTTGGGACGATGAAGGTCGGCTATTTGTGATCTGTGAAGCAATAAACTTTGATTCAGCTGGTGGTCGCACTGATTTTAAAAAAATATGCCACTTAAACCCTGGTGGCACGAGCTGCACATTCCTATTAATAGATCTTGGATTTGGTGTATCTCTTAACCATTAAGAATGTGGGCTTTTAGATTTTTCAGCGGGCTCCTACTTTACCTGATTTTATTCTCGTCTCACCTCAAAGTTGATGTTTTGTATGGTTTTTTATAATAAAAATTCTTTGAAGTCAGAGCATCGTATTGTTGTCTTATATCTTGTTAGTTGGGCACTGAAAATCCTAAGCTCTTTTATAACTTTATTTTGGTGAAGATATGTTAAATTTGAAGTGGTTGAATGTTTTCCTTGTAAGGACTTCTCTTGCTTTATTTGCCGGGCACACCTTTGCGGGAGAGGTCGTTTATAAAGGAGTAGTGGATAGTGATGGTGCAAAGCTGCATCTAGAGGTGTCAGGTCGTGACCTATCTAAACCATTAATCCTATTTCTACATGGCGGCCCGGGAGATGTGGAGTTGGGGTTGGTTCCATTTCAGGTAACTGTTGGGCGGGCGCTCGAAGAAAGGTATTTAGTGGCTTATCTTCATCAAAGAGGGGCCGGCAAGTCTCTTGAGGTGAGCGAAGACACATTAACGATAAAGAACAATATTCAAGATGTGCACAATGTGATTTCTTTTTTAAAAGCGCACTATAAGAAAGATAAGGTTACCTTAGTTGGTCATTCTTGGGGTGGGGGGCTTGCAGCTCTCTATGCGAGTGAGTATCCTGAGACATTAGAGAGGTTGGTGTTTATCTCTTCCTTCCAGGATGCGCAGAAGCAGGCAGAAACCAGCTTAGAAGTAACTCTGAAATGGGCGGAAAGGGAAGGCAACCAATTAGCCATACAGGAGTTACAAAAATATCAAGACTCTCCCTCTGAGCATTATTTGCTGCTATCCAAGTGGGCGAGTCGAGCGAATGGTGGTATCGCGAACGGAGTTGATATTCGAGGTTTTTTAGCCGCTGAAAAAATTGATGAAGAGTTCCCTGGGTGGCAGGAGCGGCGTGGAAGCCTGGCTGACAAGATGAACGATGAGCTTCAGGCGATGAGCGTTAATGGAGGTATCGATCATTTACAGATACCAGCGCTATTCGTTGTCGGTGAGAATGATTCCATTACCACGCCTTTACAGGTAAAGGCAGATTATAAAAGGTATAAAGGGAGTAAATGTTTCTCAGTACTAAAAGATAGCCATCACTTGCCTTTTATGGACGCAGCAGAAAGTCTGGAGAAGACTATGTTAGTCTTTTTAGAGGCCGAGGAGTGTATTAGTGGCGCGTATGAGTAATGGATAGCAAGCCAGGCGAGTAGTTAGGGCCCTATAGCGTTTCTCTGCTCTAGGGCCGGCAGGTTCGATTAAAACGAATACTTTCGTGGTAGCACTTTGCTTTTAAAAACCTGTTCTATCCCTTTATCGTAACCAGGATTAACTACGGTATCGTGGTTTTCACCCTTAATGACCCGTTTGCGTAGAGTCAAATTTTCATAATCTCGGGACTTGAGTCGCTGGGCTAGGTCCCTAAAATCTTGAACGCCGCAAACCTCTCCTTCTTCTAAGCAGATTTCCTCCCCACCAATAAACATATACACGCTTTTCGGTAAGTCAGTCTGGTGTTCGGCATAAGCGAGTTCACTTTCTAGAATTTGCTTATCCGCCCACCAGATGCTGGGGCTGCCGATCACATAGCGGTCGAAGTTATCGGTGTGATTGAAGAGGGCGTGCAGGGCTAAGAGCCCGCCGAGGGAGTGGCCAGCCAGTGTTTCGTCACTTTCATCTCCCTTGAAAGAATTATTGATAAAAGGCTTGAGCTCGTTCTCCAAAAACGCCAGAAATTGGTTGGCGCCACCACCCAGAGTATTCCCCCTAATCTCTCCAGGTACTGGAGTAAAATCCGTTAAACGTAAGGTGAAGTTGGAACTGTCCAGTGGGTGTGAGATACCCACCAAAATTACTGGCGGTAGCTTGGTATTGCCTTTCTCATCGGGTACCTGTTCGTGGATCAGGTTCGGTGCCACCATGGGGAAATTCATATACCCGTCGGTCATATAAATGACCGGATACCGGGTATTGTCTTCGGGGTTAAAGGAGAGCGGCAGTAGCACATCAATTACAAATCCACGCCCCAGTAAGTCGGAATGAAAGTTGTAAGAGAGAATGCCCTGGCGGGTAAATGTTGTGGGTTCAGCGGTGCCGGCTTGCACAAACTGAGTGGCAAAAACCATTAAGCCTATAAGCAATATTTTAATTATTTTCATCTTTGTCCCTTAATGAGCCACGCTTAAGTGTGCTCAGCCGCGTCAGTGGGCGGTCAAGACTGACAAGCCTATCAGATCGGATACGAGACTAGCTACCTTGCGCTGTGCCAACAGTCGCAAAGATGAGTATATAAGTTGGAAAGGGAGTTGTGGGGCGCAGTTTGGCGGGTGGAGTGGCGCCAGGAATATTCCCCTGGCGCTTCCACATCCTGTGAGGGAGGATTTGGTTATCTAAAAGCTGGAGCAAAGTGCCTGGGCCATACGCAGAGAACCCACCTCTCCGGAGCGGCCGGCGAGTTTTGGTGGGACTATAAAAGAGCGGATGTTGCCTTGGGATACCTGGGGGAAATAACCACCTGCCAGGTCGAGAAACTTGTGGCGAATGCGTGGGAACAGGTGTGTTTGTTCCATAACGCCGCCACCGAGAATAATTCGTTCCGGTGAGTAGCAGCTGGTCAGGTTTATACACATGGTGGCTAGGTATTCCGCCTGTAGATCCCAGGCTGGGTGGTCACTGTCCATACTCTGGCCGTGCAGGCCCCAGCGGTCTTCAATAGCGGGGCCGCAGGCAAGGCCTTCCAGACAATTGCCATGGAATGGGCAGTGGCCTGGGTAGGGGTCTCTTCGTCGATCCTGCGGCATCAACATATGGCCGATTTCCGGGTGCATGGCGCCGTTTACTAGTTTGCTATCTACCATTACCCCGGCGCCGATACCGGTGCCGATGGTGACGTAGACAAAATTCTTTACACCTACAGCGGCGCCGCACAGGTGTTCTCCCAGCGCTGCGCCATTGACATCAGTGTCGAAAGCTACAGGAATAGAGAGTGCCCCCTGTAACTGACCGGCCAGGTTGGTATTGGACCATCCATTTTTAGGGGTGTTAGTGATAAACCCGTACTGGCTCGATTGCGGGTTCAAATCTACCGGGCCGAAGCTTGCGACACCCAGTGTGGAAATAGGGCCATGGCGTTGGGCGCCGGCCTGGAAAAATTCAATGACCTGACCGAGGGTTTCTTCCGGTGTGGTGGTTGGGAAGCTGGCCCTCTCCCAGACATCATTGGGACCTGCGGCGATTGCACAATTAAATTTTGTGCCGCCGGCTTCTATGCCTCCAAGCAAGGTATTTACTGCTTTGCCTTGCACTTCCATCCTAATTTGCTCCACTGGCTGGGTATTCTATTTAAAGAAATATTTGGTCGGTTAATTTTAACAGGCTACTCCTCTGGAGGAGTGGCTACAGTAAGTTTTTCGTCAAAGAAAAAGACCGGGTGCCAACGGGGAGGCTGGACACCCGGTGTTTGCAAGCGGCCCTAAACGGGCTGCAAACGACTTACTGGAGTAGGGAGGATAACGATCAAAAAGCGTAATTGAAGCTGATACTGGTGGAGCGGCCGCTGATGGCCCTGCCGCGAACAATATCTCCCGCCTCTGCGTAAGACTCTTCAACCTCAGTTACAACAAATTCATCAGTAAGGTTGTTTACGTTAAAGGAAACGGTGAGATCCTCAGTAACATAATAAGAGCCGAACAGATTTACCAAGACATAACCATCTTGTTTCAGCTGGTTGGAATCGGAAACGTAGTACTCAGTAGAGCCCTGCAGGCTGGCGCCGAAGGTTAGGCTGTCACCAAAATTATACTGCGGGGTAATGGTGTAAATAATATCTGCCTGACGGCGGGGAGTATTGCCGACTACCGATGGGTTATTCGCATCTTTGCTGATTTCGGCATCCGTCCAGGTCAGGTTGCCGTTAACCGAGAGATCGCCATAAATATAGGAGCCTTCCAGCTCTATACCTTGTGCTTCATACTCGCGTACGAAAGTTAGGCCGCTGGTGATTTCCGCATTGGTCTCTTCGGTGACGGTATTGAAATAGGTGGCAAAAATATCAAAGTCACCAGCGGTAAACTTGTAACCGATCTCCAGCTGGTCAACAGAATCAAAGCCATCGGTGGTGTCGCTGAGGCTGCCATCACTATTTAAAGCGCCGCTAATTTGCAGCAGGCGATCGGCAATTGCGCGGCCACCTTCACTGTAGCGAGCAAAAACCGCCATGCTGTCATTGATTGCATAGTTGCCGCCAAGGGAGAAGGAGGTGTTATCTGCATCATAGTCGACTAGCTGGGTATTGCCGTTAGCCATAGTGATAATGCCACCGGTAAAACCAAAGGCATCTGATGCGCTCGCATCTTCCACATCGCTGATAATGCCATCTCCGTTGATATCGTAATCGGTATCACCACCACAGCAACTGGAAACCAGAGAGCCCTTTGCATTGACCATATCGTGGCGTGCACTGACGTCGAAGGTGAAGTCCCCAACATCGAAAGACACGTTCATATAAGGAGCGTAGGTTTCATATTCCAGGTCCCAGGCATAGGATAGGAAGCTTGCCGACCAAAGGCCATCATCGACTAACAAATCCCCGTTGGCATTCGCTGTGATGGTTAGATTCTGGGAGTTACTGCCATCCACGCTTTGGATTAGGGCATTCCAACTATTCCAGCTGGTCTTGATATTTTGCTTGGAGTAGTAGAAGCCTGCGGAAACAACAATATTGTCATTAATGAGCTTATCGACTTTGAAATCGTTGACGATCAATCCCAGATCATGGATTTCTGTATCGAACAACAAGTTCAGATAGGCTAATTCATCGACCTCTCCGCCATTGGCGTAGGTCACAGTGGTTCCTGCACTACAGTCCACTGCAGAACCCTCTCCGCTAACGGCATTGACACAGATCAGGTCTGCCATACTTTGTGCGGATTGTGGGCCGTAATTGCCAAAGGTGTCAGTAAAGGGGGAGATAAAGCTACCGCTTATATCGGAAATTCTGAACTTGTCAGTAATGGTCCAGCCATTCTCAAATTCAAATTGACTCTCAAATCCATAGGCTTCTACCAGGGATTCAATACCGTCGCTGAGATCCCGATTTACCGGGTTGCCATAGGCATCGAAAGTGGAGATATTGCGGTAATTGTCTGAGTGCAGGGTCTGGCTGCTGGCATCGAAGTTGGCTACAGTGCCGAACTCTCCATTGCCTTTATAAGTTACCGGGCCGGGTAGGTAAGTGGTCACCCGATCGTCCAGGTGTTTGTAGTAAAGGCGCACATAACCGTTGTCAAAATCTTTGGTGAGATTGGCCTTCAATTGGCCACCGGAATCGCCATCAAAGCCGGTTTCACGAACACCTTCCCCCTCGCGCAGGAAGCCGCCTACATAAAAACGCAGGGTGTCGCTGAGGTGGTGCCCGTAGCCGAAGTTCAGGCGGGTTTCATCGTAATCTGCACCAAAGGAGAGGCCTATATTCCCGCCTTCCTCTTCTCCGGTCTTGCTGATCATATTGATCACACCGCCGGGGGAGTTGCTGGCAAAGGTGGAAGCGGAGCCGCCGCGTACACTTTCAATGCGGGATAGGGAAGAATCTGCTCGAATAAAGTTGTCGGTATTGCCGAAATTGACATCGCCGTATTCGAGTACTGGCAGCCCATCCTCGTGGATCTGCATGTACTTGGAGCCACCAGTGGCAAGCGGAATTCCCCTTACCGTGATATTGGCATTGCCACCACCACCAGAAGATTCAGCGCGTATACCTGGCAGGCTGCGGAAAACTTCTGCGGTTGAGCGGGGGGCGTAGTTAGACAGTTCTTCGGTATCTAGGGCGCTAACGGAGATACTGGATTCCATTTTCGTTACGGGGCGTGCCGTAGCGGTAATGATGACTTCTTCGATCTCCAACTGCTCTTGGGCGGTTACCGCAGCGCTAACACTGGATGTCACCGCTATCGCCAGGGCGATTGAACTTGGTTTAAAGCCTCCGACCCGTTTGCAATCGGCTTGAAAGTCTTCTGCCTTCACGACGCTCTCCTCAATCATCACTTATGGTTATTAGTTTTCACTGCTGGCCCATTTAGGTTGGGCTCTTCTGCTTTCATGATTCGCATGGCTGGACGGCCATTTTTTATTTATTAAACCACTGTGATTTAATCTGGGCAATAGATTTTTTTGGGAAATTTGTCCGTTGATTTTAAAGGTGCAACTAAATCAATCAGTGAGAGTTATTCATCGGTGAGGGGGGGCAGGCACTGCTTGAGTGCTGAAGAAAATTTGCTTGGTTTGTGGGGAGTGGGGGTAAAGGGAGGGGGTTTTATTGTGATCTTGGGAGTAAATATCTAAAGAAACTCCAATTAATGGGAAGTTTTCAACTATTGAGTGCTTGATTGGTTAGATGAAGTCTTCGGCCCTGGCGGATATTTGGCAGGCGGTACGGCACCGGTGCTTTCGCAAGATGCCGCCGGCCATCTATCGCTACTCTGCCAATTTTAGTTGCCCATTCGCAAGAAATTCGATCTTCTTGGGATCACAAATCCCGCCGATAAAATTGCCTTGAGCATCGTCGCGGTTAAAGGCGAGCAGATACCAGTGTTGGTCTGGCCCCTGTATCACCCGGCTGGAATATAGGCTGCCCTGCTCGTCAGCACCGAGGAATCCATCACCAATAACGGTATAGGGCCCATTTAGGGCATCGGAGACAAAATACTTGGTGCCGGTAAGTGGTTTTCCGCTCATAGACTGACGGTGGACTTGGCTGTGATACTGAGTGGAGACAGAGCAGAAGAGATAGTAGCGGCCCTGGATTTTTTCAATCTGCGGGACTTCCATTTCTCCATACCAGCCGGGTGCCAGTATGGGTTCTCCAACTTTCCAGTGAAGGAGGTCGGTGGAGCTGGCATAACCCACTGCGCCGCGCCCGTCGGGGCTGCCCTGATTGCAGCGGGCGGTGACATACATGTGATAAAGGGCTTGATCGGGATCTTTGATAATCCAGGGGTCACGCCAGGAGGCATCATGCCAGTATTCCAGGTTTAGACCGTCATAAAACTTGGAATCTAACTCCACTAGAGGATTTTCCGGGTGTTTTTGCCAGTTTAAAAGATCTTTAGAGGTGGCCAGGCAGACTCGCTGAATAAGCCCCTTTTCTGAACGCTTGGTGCCCGTATAAAACATATACCAGGTGTCGCCTTCTTTATGTACACAGCCGGTCCAGGTTGTGTAGGAGTCTGCTGCCTCATGGCGATCACCTTCCAGATAAGGGGACGGTTTTATGGCGTCTTGCACTGGAATCCAATGAATCAGATCGGTGGAAATAGCGTGGCCGATCGAAACATGCCAATGGCGTAGTTCTGGATCGCCAAGGGATTTATCTGCTTGTAGATAAAACATATGGTATTGGTCGCCATCAACAGCGAACCAAAAATCCCAGACCCATTTGTCTTTTAGGTTAAACGCCATTTCGCTGTTCACCTCACTGTTATGATTATGTAAAACGAACCAATACGGTTTTAATGCCTAATTGGTTGAACCTTGATTTCCCGCTGTATTCTCAGGTTAAACCGGAACCCGCTCAGGTACTCCGCCCTTCAGCAGTACGGTCTTATCTGGTGCAAAATTGGAGTAAAAGGGCAGGATGGCACCGCCAATAGCGATGGCATCAATACCGATCTTACCGCTCATTATCTGGGGCTTGAAAACTCCGGAAGGGGCGGCTTGCTGCATTCGCCTGGAGATGATTTCCACCAGTTCCTCCAGCAGGAATCGCGGAAGGTGCGCATCGATAATAACGGCCTCAAGGTCCAGCACGCTGACTGCAGAGAGAATGGAGTAAACCAGTGCATCTGCGCAGTCGTCCAGCCATTCCTGTATGAGTGGGCGGGCCTGATCCATCACCGACAATAAGTCGGCAGAGTCATTGATATTGATCTGGTTGGCGCGCAGGTGTCGGCGTAAGCCAAACAGTGAGGCTCGATTAAGTAGCGTCTCAAAAGCTCCTTCGGCTTCTGGGGCGCTACTGAGTTTGGAGGCTGGTACCGGCATGGTGGCCAGGTTGCCAGAGTTGCCATGTACACCAGCCTCCAGGCTGCTATTGAGTACCAGACCGCCACCGATAAAAGTGCCAACGAATATGTAGAGGAAATCGGAAACTTCAGTGCCTTTACCGAATTGCAGCTCGGCGACTGCTGCAGCAGAGCAGTCATTTTCAAAAAAGACGGGTAGGTGGGTGCCTTTGGAAACCTCTTCTGCGAAGTTAATTTCTCGCCATTTGTTCGCCAGGGTATCGCTCATTTCCAATTCTTTTGTCCAGGCACCGATAAACCAGGGCATGGCGATACCAACGCCGACGAGCTTAGATTGGTCTTTTTTGACTAATTCTGCACTTAAACTTTCGATACCTGCTTCTATGTTTCTGAGTAGAAAATCGGGCTCGGGGCATTCAAATTCCTGGCACATTTTCTTAAGAATGTTGCCGCCAAAATCCATCAGCAATAATTCAATATTGCGCCGCCCGACTTTAATGCCTATGGAGTAAGCGCCGGTGGGATTGATGGTGTACATAATGGAGGGTTGGCCTTTGCCGCCAAGCCTGCGTCCCTCCCGCATAACCATGCCGGTGCTCTCCAGTTCATCCACAATGCGTGTAACGGCCTGGGGGGTGAGATTGGTGAGGCGGGCCAGGTCGGACTTGGATGCAGTGCCTGTCTTGCGTAGCGCCGTTAGCAAAACCCGCTCGTTGTAGCGACGCAGGCCGCTGGAATTACTTCCCTTACCCATCTCTGTGCCCCTTTTTTAGAAAACGCTTGCCCGAGAGTTTGATCTGAGGCTATTTGTGACAAATAGGCCCATATAGGATTTTATTGCCTTTACTTAGAGTAAGCAATGAAAGTGAGATAAACAGTTTTTACCATAAGATATTGATTATAAAGGATTTATGTGGATTTTTATGGTTTGCTTTACTTAATTAAACCACTGTGATTTAATTTTTTGCAAGTTCCAGCAAATCATAAAAAATACGCAGCTAGCGGTGAACGAGGAAGTTATGTCGGTCGATTTTGGTCTCCACCCCATCGATGCGATCATTTTGGTCGTCTATTTCGTTTTCACAATTGGACTGGGGCTCTATCTCAGTCGTCGCCACGACACCGCAGAAGACTACTTCCTTGCTGGGCGAAAGATGGTTTGGCCGCTGATAGGTCTTTCCCTGTTTGCTTCTAATATCTCCAGCACGACCCTGATTGGTTTGGCAGGCGATGCTTATAGTACCGGCATTGCGGTCTTCAACTATGAGTGGATGGCTGCAGTCATCCTGGTGTTTTTCGCGATTTTTTATCTGCCGACAATACTTCGCTCCCGTATCTACACCATGCCCGAGATGCTGGAGCGGCGCTTTAATCGCACCGCCAGGACTTACTTTTCCGGTCTGACAATTTTCCTGAATATCGTGGTGGATACCGCTGGTAGCCTCTATGCCGGAGGGTTGGTAATGAAGCTGATTTTTCCTGAAATGCCGATGTCAGTGACCATTTCGATTCTGGCGGTGATTGCGGGTATTTACACGATTGCCGGCGGTTTGGCTGCGGTAATTTACACCGATACTATCCAGGCTCTATTGCTGATTTTCGGCTCAATTCTGATCAGTATCTTCGCTCTGGATCGCGCTGGTGGCTGGGAGAATGTGGTTTCCCAGGTATCCGCCCATCAATTGAGTTTGATCCGTCCAATCGGAGATTCCAGTGTGCCTTGGCTTGGGCTGGTCACTGGAGTGGCCCTACTGGGTTTCTATTTCTGGTGTACCAACCAATTCATGGTACAGCGGGTGCTGAGCGCCAAGGATATTAACCACGGACGCTGGGGAGCGTTGTTTGCCGGTCTTCTGAAATTACCGGTGCTGTTTATTATGGTCCTGCCTGGCACCATGGCGATTGTCCTATTCCCCGAGCTGGAACGGGCGGACATGGTTTATCCAACCTTGCTATTTGAATTGTTGCCTGTGGGTATTTTGGGCTTGGTCTTGGCTGGTTTTGTTGCAGCGCTTATGTCTCAGATTGACTCCACGCTGAACTCTGCATCTACATTGGTGACGATGGATTTCGTGCGACAGCGTTTTCCCTCGCTAAACCAGCATCAGCTGATGCGCGTGGGGCAACTGGTCACCTTCATCTTTATGGTTCTGGCTGTGCTGTGGGCGCCGCAGATAGAGAATTTTGGTTCTCTGTTCCAATATCTGCAAAAAGTACTTTCCTATGCCGTACCCCCTGTTTTGGCTCTATTCCTAATTGGCTTTTTTTGGCGGGGAGCGACCTCCAAGGGCGCAATGACCACTTTGGTTTTGGGCACTGCCGGAGGAGTAACTCTATTCCTCGCTAATGAGGTGCTGGGTTGGACTAATTTACATTTCCTTTATATAGCGCCAATCCTCTTTGTTTTCTGCTCCATGGTGTTGGTGGCTTCCAGCTTGATAAGCCCGGCAAAGATTAGTGAGGAAGCTAGGCAGTTTGTTTGGTCTCGCAAAGACTTTGATGCGGAAACCGAGGCGCTGCGCAGTGAGCCCCTATGGCGCAATTATCGTGTACTTTCAGTATTACTGCTGATTACTACTGCCCTGGTGGTGGGCAGTTTCTGGTGATTGTTGAGTTTGTGTTCCAATGAATATAACCGATAAAAGCTATTCACTGATTTAAAAGACTCTCACACAGGATGGAGCCCCTTAATAAGCAATTAAAGGAGGTGCGAAAAGAGAAAATACTTAGGTGGTAGAGGTAATGAGGTAACTAACAATGACGGACTGATAGCACAATTAATAAAAGGGTAATGCCATGAGGTATATCTTTACAGTGGTGATCGGGTTTTTTCTTTCTGCCCCAGTTTTAGCAGCTACCAATATATTGGATCTCTATTTTAATACCGCAGATAAAGGCGGAACCTTACGATATGATGAAATATTCTCCTATGGTAAGAGTGGTAATGGCAGTGACTTTGACATGTGTGATAGCTATTCCACCAAGCGTGTGCCGGGAGATAAAATAGCTGCTATTACCAGTTATAGCGGGGATGAACGCATCAAAGGCTTGAAGCTTGAATATCTATACGCTGATGATGACGAGGTGGGTAAAACGACTGGTTCAGGATTCCGCAAACTCCTTGGAGATATGGAATATATCCAGGGCTGGCGTTTTTATAAGAAACGCGATGGCAATATTTCTCGTATCCGTGTTTACTTAAAAGATATGTCAAATAACTCTACTAGAGAGATAACTTTTGGCAGTAATAATGGTTGGCATAAGTGGCAAGAGTATCAGCTAAGTATTGGTACCCGTTCAGTTGTGGGTTTTGCTGGTACCGCAGGAGATAGCAAGATTTGGAGTATTTACCCTTGTGTGGCTGACCGTTTTGATCTGGTTGAGAGTGGGGTTGAAATACACTGGGATCAAATTGTGGAAACCCCTGAGAATACAAAAACCTTCTTTGGTGAGAGATTGTTAGAGAATTTTTCTAGCGTAACTCAGAGTGATAGTACCGAAGTTTGGTATACGGATGGCAAGAGCGAAACTGATACTTGGACCAATACACTCGGCATCTCGGTGACTGCCGGCGTGAGCTTGACTGAGGGTTACAAGGTTGGAGTTCCGGGTACCATTGAAAATAGTGGCTCGATCACGTTCAATTTTTCTGAAACTTTTTCAGCCTCAACTACGGTTGGAGAAACTTCGACGGTTAGTAATCAGAGAACCGTTAAGGAAGCGATGCCCGCGAGTGTACCCGCTTATAGCCTACTGGTGGCACGTATGATGGTAGAAAATAGCGAGGTTGAAATCCCTTATACCACTACTGTGACTAATCCCCATAACGGTGACGAATTCAATTTCACTGGTGTGATTAAAGGATCAAGTTATTCTAAATCGCGTAAACGCTGGGATGTGGTGGGTAAAGCTTTCCCAGACCGCTATGAAGTGTATGAAAGTTATTCTTGGGTTGTAGAGTATTATGGCCTGGAAAATGTCACGATAATCTCTGATCCCGTGATTTAAGTGCCGTAGGTTTATAATTAAGGTCAGAGTGGCCTGTATAAGATCCGCTTAAATATTATGCGGGTCTTATACATTGAATTTGGTGAAATACTTCTTTAAGAGTTGAGTGGATACATCCATGTATCCTTCCAGATAAAATATTGTTATTCCAAACATCGCTTGATGGCGTTTCAGTCCCTGATTATGACGGAATACAAGCGGATTCTATCTTCATAGCATCCATAGTAACTCAGATTTACTGGGGTCTTTGACATAAAAGCAGACAATAAAAAAGAGACTTTGGTGTCATAGATTTGAGATTCATCATTCACTAGTACAAATGTCTTAGTGTCAGAGCATGCCACTTCAGCACTGGTATTTTCAAATCCTTTTAATCGAACGTCTACTCCTTGGCTGTGAACTTTGAGATAGTCAATGCGCGCCTGTTCAGTCCAGGCGGCACTTGCTGAAAGTGATTGAGATAGAGCGATACCCAGAACGATTGATACAACTGTTTTCATCCGTTACTCCCTGGCATGTGTATCGCCAACAAAAGGGGTTGGCAAATTCCTAGACATAACCAGTGAAATAATAGCAAAAACAGGGCGGCTTATTGCGTTGTGCTATCCGGTAGGTTTTTACGTCGCCAGGGCTATTTTGATGAAGTATATGCCCTGGCGTAGATTTATGAGCGGCTGGATATTACGTGCTTATTCTTCGTAAATGATTCTCTCTGTTTCCTTGATATGAAGCCGACGACGCTCTTGTTTTTCTCCTCGTATTCTGACTCGCTCACCAGATCTCATGCCCTTTTTTTTGATCTCCTTGGCATCTATAAAATAATACTGCCCTGTGTTTTCATCTTTGATGGAAAAGCGATGATCAATTTTTCCTGTTTTAAAATTTTCTGAAACCTCTTCTTCCAGTACTCCCGTTATAGTTTCCTGACCAGAGGCGGTGGGGATTAACAGTAAGGTCGAAATTATTGTGAGTAAGTATCTCATTGCTATTTCTCTCTTTAATTTGTATAGCTTACTGAAATGGTGGCAGTATTCATTTCACCACTTCTGGATTTAAACTCTATGGTGACTCCAGCAGCCGAATCTGTGAAGCTGCTGCCGGGCTCTTCAAGAGTGGCTACTTGGTTGGCGGTGTCATCTTTCAGATAATGCACAGTAACGGCCTTATCTTGCTGTGAACGAGGGTTTAGAATGGGGTGGGAAATATGATATTCCACGAAATAGTGATTTTCTCGATTGCTGCTACCGTTACTCTCCACCTTTATAATCTGTGGCATTGTTTTATTTAATTCGCCGGCGGTAAGTTCGATAGCCTGAATTTGAACCTCTGAAGTATTCCCCATACTCTTAGAAACAGATTTGGAATAGCCAGGGAAGCTGTTGTACCAACCCATAAAGTCCCTATGAGCGCTGCCAAATAAGCGTGACTGCCAGCTATTGCCCATGAAGGCTGCGGCAGCGCCATATTCACTTTCCCCTCGGTCGCTGGTATCCCCATCGTTGTTGTTATCATTGCCTGCATGGCCTAAACCAATGTTATGACCCAGTTCATGCCCCATAATTAGTTGATCGCTATCTGCAGTAACGATACTCCAGCGGCCATTGACCGCCGCGACCCCTGTACCAACTAACCCGGCATTGTAAGCGGCGGTTGGGAATATAAATACTCGATGGCGCCATGCGTTGAGGTCTACTGGGCGATTATTGGCATCGACAAAATTGCTTTCTACCCAGCGGCTTGCGTTATCTCTCCAAGTATAACCTCCATCGGAATATTGCCCATCCTGAGAGCTTGTGGCACGGTTCTGAGCATTTTGAACACTTAAAATCCCTCCGTTTTGATTGTCGGGGATGCTGTATATAAAGCAGTCAATAGAGCTTTCTTCTTTATTGTCCTCACCATAGCAATATTGTGCTAGAGAATTATTGCTGCTGAGATGGCGCTGGAACTTTAGCTGGCCCAGTGAGTTTTCTTTGTAAGTGTTATCGAGGGAGTCGGTAGCGTTGAATGTCATATCCGCAAGCTGGGAGATGCTGACATCATCCGTTACGGCGGCATCGGAAAAATTAACCAATATAAAAACGATACTATTTTGGGTGGCTTCAATCGTTTGGATCGCAAAAGTTATGTTTAGCTGATCTCCGTTACTGAGAGAAAAAACGATAGTATCTTCTACCGAGGCGCCGCTGTTTAAATCGTTGGCATTGTTGTTCAGTTGGTATTCCCAATTGCCGCTGTCATATAGTTTGAAGTCACCATACTTTCCGGCATAAGTCCCAGACTGAAAGGTGGGGCTGGTACTATCGGCATCCTCTAATTGCAGTGTACCCTGGGCATATTCACTAGTTCCCACCACTAATGTACTTAGCGGAGTGCTAGGATTGAATCTGTAGTCGCTAGTATCGGTGTTGCCCCCATCATTATCATTGTTGTTATCGGCATCTGTGCCGGTGTTAGATCCGCCATTTGTTTCATTATTAGGCTGATTATTATCAGAATTATTACTGCCTCCAGAGCCTCCACTACAAGCGGCCAGAATTACGGTTAATGTGAGAGCGCTAAACGTTTTAAGTGGACCAGGCATTGTTCCCCCAATTTATCTCTATAAGGTCATGGCCGGTGTTTAATGAGTTAAAAGATGGACTCCTATCAACTGGTACGGTTCCACCAATTGTGATTTAAAGAGTATTTTTTATTGATTTCGTCGCGGGAAGCTAAAAATTTTCACTTCTTATGTGCCTGTTTTGTGGTTTGGTGAGCACAGGAGGGTTCCAAGAGGAACACTTCTGATAGCCTGAAGTGAGAGACCTTTTGCACTGGGTGACAGAGCGTTTAGATATAGAGCGTTATGGCCCACCGATCACTTTGGTTGCTGTTCAGAATTGATGATGGTGGCCTCATTACTGATCTGTGAATTGGCCAGCTTTATTCGTCACTCGCTGGCCAGCACTAGCCGCTATCCACCATTTATCCCAACCATCTACGGCTTGTCCATCATGGAGACCACTCATCACTTAGGCTGGAGACAACAACTCGTGTTGCTAAATTGCTTCTATCAAGTTGGAGGTGATGATGAAAAGGAATACTTTTTGGCTGCTGTTGATGATGTCTTTGGTGGGTGAACTCAATGCTCAGTCACTTACTCAGCAGTGGGAGTTGGCAATGGCTGTTAGCGCTAAGAATCAATCGAAAAGTGCCCTCTTCGATTCTGGGTCAGGTTATGAGCGCCAAGTTAAATTACAAGGTGCGCTGCAGGTATCGGACTGGGAAGGACAGGTTTCCATGCTGCATGAGGCAGGTAGTGGCGCTGGTGAGGAATCAGAACTTGTTGTGGAAGAGTTATTTTGGCAGGGGGATAGGTTCGGGTGGGACCTGCTTGCAGGTAAGCGTCGCCTGGATTTTGGTGTTAGCTACGCTCACAGACCTTTGGATATATTCCTGCCTATGGAGCGCAACCCGGTATCTCTGCGGGCTGATGAGGGCGTTGCCGTCGTATCAGCCAGCCGCTTCACAGCAAGTGGAGAGCTGAGCCTGATGTTGGTAGATGCTAATGCTAGTCAACTTATTAATGAAGAGCTTCCGAGAGGTTTGGCTGCACGTTGGTACCAGCTGAAAGGTGTGAGTGAATGGCAACTACTCGGTTATTTGGATGATCAGCGTGGCTTGAATATCGGCGCCAGCTGGGTTGCGACCTATGGGGAGTCATGGGAATTACATAGCGAAGGCCGTTACCAGCAGCGTTATCGTCAATGGCTAAAGCCCGGTTCTCCAGGAGCTGGCACTTTACCCCGAGAGGGAGAACAGAGCGATGGCTGGCAGGCTCTGTTGGGCATGACCTGGACCCATACCGCAGGGCATACAATCATCGCTGAATACTGGTTTGATAGCAGGGCGTGGCATACTCGCGATTGGCAAAGGCTTGCAGACAATGCCAGCTGGTACAGTGAACAGGGGGAGGGATGGGATGCTACCAGATATGCTTCTGCTGCAGCTTTTTTAAGCGAAGCACGCAATCGCCATAACCTGATGATGCACTGGAGCTTATCTAATCACAATTACAATCCCAAATTGGATATTTTATATTCCCCTGGCGATAGAGGCATGGTTTTGACTGCTGGTATTAACCATGAAATGAAGGGCGATTGGACTCTGGGTGCATCAGTAAGGTATTTTGGCGGCGCTCAAAAATCGTATTTTACACAATTGCCTAATGAAACCCTTGTTACTTTGACTGCGAACATGAAGATATAAAAGGAATCATGGTGAAGTTGCTCAGTGAATATTTACGTATATTGATTCTTTGTATTGTTGTGGCCCTAATCACTAAACAAGTGTGGGGAGGGAGTTACTCTCTCAACTTTGGTATATCCCTAACCTATGGCTTTGTTGCTTTTTCTACTCGCAAGCTTATGCTCCACCTAAAACCGAACTGGCCACATGTACTCAAGTATGCAGTAACCATTTCGGCAACGACGGTGCTGGGTTCTATTAATGTTTGGTGGTGGGTCTCTGGCTTTGGAGTTTTTCCTGCGGTTAATGCCCTGATTTACTCACTAATTCTGGCTATCTTTTTGACGACTTTACTCTACCAGTTTTATCTTAATCGTGAACAGTCCCACAAGCTGGAGACTGAGCGCAAGGAAGCAGAGTTACTACAGGCCCAGCAACAAAAAACTCTGGTGCAAAGCCAACTGAAAGTATTACAAAGTCAAATAGAACCTCACTTTCTGTTTAATACACTGGCCAATCTTAAGATGCTGATTAGGCACGATCCACAGAAGGCAGAGCTACTACTGGATAATTTTAGCGATCTCTTGCGCTTTAGTTTGAATAAATCGCGTTCTGACTATGTGTCCTTGAAAGATGAGCTTCGCAGTCTTGAAAGCTATTTGGCTATTCAGCAAATCCGACTGGGTGAGCGCTTGCAGTATAGGGTCGAACTGGCAGAAACCGTTAACCCTTCAACGGAAGTTCCGCCCCTATTAATACAGCCATTGGTGGAAAATGCCATTTTCCATGGTATTGAACCTTCACAAAAAGGAGGGTTGGTCTGTCTCAGGGTGGCTACGAAAGCTAGTCAGTGGATCATAGAAGTGGAGGACAGTGGAATTGGTTTGCAGGCTGCAACCAATAAGTCAAAGTCAAACAAGCACAATGGTTTGGCTTTAAATAATATCAAGGAGCGTCTTGCCACTCTATACCAGGAAAAAGGCAAGCTGCAGATAAGTAGTAATCAACTGGGCGGGGTTACCGCTAGATTGGAGTTTCCATGCGCGCAATAATTGCCGATGATGAACCCTTGTTGCGTCATCATCTGGATAAAATGTTGGCTGATGTTTTTCCGGAACTTGTGGTAGTTGGTAAAGCAGCTGATGGTCAGGAGGCATTAACTCTTTGCCAGAAAGAACAGCCTGATGTCATTTTTCTCGATATCCGTATGCCGGGTTTGGACGGTATTGCGGTTGCTTCCGCGCTTAACAAGCTGGAAATCAAACCCGTAGTGGTCTTTATTACTGCCTATGATGAATATGCAGTAAATGCTTTTGAGCAGGAAGCCGTAGATTATTTGTTGAAGCCCATTGATGATGAGCGACTTCAGCTAGCTTGTGAACGTATCAAGAAGCGTCTGGAAAGTAGAGCGGAAGAGCAGGCGCAAGTGAGTCCGAATATTGCGGCTTTATTGCAGCAACTCAATGTCGGTAAGCCGGAATATCTACGCTGGGTCAGGGCTAGTAAGGGAGAGGATGTACACCTAATCTCCTGTGATGAAATTTCGGCTTTTGTCGCTGAGGACAAGTACACCACTGTTTACTCAGACCAGGGCCAGCATATTATACGCACACCGCTTAAGGAATTGATGACGCAGTTGGAGCCTGATCTTTTTTGGCAGATACACCGATCAACGATTGTCTGTATTAAGCGAATCGATAAGATTAGCCGAGGGCTAACGGGCTCAGCTACGGTAATTATGGATGATGGGCAAAAGTTTTCTGTGAGCCGTAGGGCCGCAGCAATGTTTAAATCTATGTGAATGTATTTTTTGTTTGTTACATAGAGAGAATAAATTTAAGGTGGTAAGGCGGATTAATTATAACCGGTTCATAGTAAGCGCCGGTTCTTAATTGTCCTAACTAAGAATGACACGGAGTCACGATGCAAGATTATTACTCTTCCACAGAATTAAGAGATTTTGCCAGTGCTTTATTCCAGCGTATGGGGCTCGCTAAGGACAGGGCCGACATAATCGCTAATGTATTCTTGCAGGCAGACCTGCTCGGTTTTACCACCCATGGCTTGCACCGGGTTGTGAGCAATTTAGAGTGGTTACAAAGTGGTGAGTCCAAGCTTAGTGGTGAACCCAGAGTGTTGTCCGATAGGGGTAACTGCTTTAACTGGGATGCACAATTTTTACCTGGTCCCTGGGTGCTTAGCAAAGCCATTGAACAGGCATTGTCACGAGTATCTGAACAGGGTGTTGTTACCGCTACTATTCGCCGCAGCCAGCATATTGCCTGCCTAGCTGCCTATTTACCTCAGGTAATCGAAGCGGGTTATGTGGCGATTCTAACCTGTTCAACTCCGGGAGAAAATACTGTATCGCCTCAAGGGGGAATTGATCCATTGTTCTCTGCGAATCCCCTGGCATTTGCGGCTCCGGCCGGAGATTACCCTCTGTTGTTTGATGTGAGTATGTCTATCACAGCTGGTGCCTATGTGTCACGTGCAAAGCGAGAAGGTAGGAAAATGCCTTCAGCTTGCCTCAAAGATCATAATGGCAAGATTTCTGATGATCCCTCGGCGTTCAAAGATGGTGGCAGTATTTTACCGATTGGTGGTGCTGATCACGGTTACAAGGGGGCGGCACTAAGTGCGATGTTGGAGGTGTTGTCGATGGCACTTGGAGGCTATGGCCGTGACGATGATTCAGCCAAACACGATAAAGAGGCCAACTCGGTTTTCTTACAGATAATTGATCCCCAAGCTTTTGGGGCAAAAGCAGACTTTCTTCGTCAAACCATTGCTTTAAGTAACCTCTGGGAGCAAAACCGCAGTGATAGCGATGAGCCTGTAAGAGTGCCTGGCCAGCGTGCTTGGGCGAATCGAACACGGCAATTGCGTGATGGGGTAGAGTTATACCCCTCTATTATCAAGGATCTTCAGCCCTGGGCTGAAAAATTACAGGTTCCCCTTCCCTCTGTATTAACTAAGAGCTAATTTTTACTGACAAATTCATTCTCTTAGAGTGATCACCTTAGTTGCAGCAAAAGCATCAGCTCAACACTACATTAAAGACGAAACCCTTGGTGCGCCTGATAGTGTGTCGGTGGGGACGTTAAGAGGATGTAATAAAAATAATGGCTCAAGGGCTGATATTTGTAAGGATGTTATGAGTGAGGATGGAAAGTTGAAGGTAAACATCTTGCATAACCACCCTAGTAAGCCTTATAGATAAAATACTGAACCACCTAAGTTGGTACATATTGCGGGCTTATCTTCTACTTTCTAAAATTGTTGTTGAGCTGCTAAGAGGTTGTTTTCCTGATTCTTTGATTTATAGGGTCTTTGCATGAGGAATGTCTTGCTTATTAATGGAGAGGTAATTCATGGATATAATGCTAAAAAAATATTAAGTGCTTATTCAAACGCTCAGAGTACAAGCTTTTTGTGATTAAGGTTGAGAATGATAATAAAAAAATCGTTTCGTACAATAGCCCTTGCAATTACTATGGCTGTGGTATGTAGCTGTTTAGGATTCAGCTCTATAGCAGTTGCAAATACTATTAGCACCAAGCTGGAAAAGAAGGGAAATGGTAACTGGTTTGTTACCTTTGTGTCAGAAAAGCCCATAAAGAAGCTCGCCTTTAAAAGCTCTCCAGATAACTCAAGAAGCAAGCGTTGGGCTCCTACTTCTAACGGGTATCAGTTTGAGTTTGTTGATGAGGTAGAGAGTTTAGTGCGTGAGGACGGCAGTGCCTTTACAGAAGCTACTTTTCATCTTACCCCTACTTATACGGCCCTCCCCAAGGAATATGCCCCTTTCTCCCCGTTTTCGGACGGAAGTTATCTATTGCATACGGGGAGATTTTTTGCCTGCGCAGATTCTTGTCAACCTAGCCTAAGTAAGTGGTATTTGACGATTGTTGCTCCCGAGTCTGACAATATTATCCTGCATGGCAGGATCTATCAGGGAAGTATTGGGTGGGCGGCTTTCGATGAAGGCAGCAAGGTCTATATTGGTCATGGAGAACCGATACAAAGTGATCACTTTGTAAGTGTGATCGATGAACTTCTACCAGAGAAGCTGCAACATCAGATGAGCACTCAGTTGCCTGAGTTGATGGATTTCTTTGCTGATAAAATGGGCACACTTGGCTATAGGCCCGCGTTGTTTGCTTCTTTTAGTTCTACAGACGATGGTCGACATGGTCATCAAGGTGGAACTCTGCCAGGCCAGATATTTATGCATTGGTATGGTAAGAAGTCTGTTGTTGAGGCAATTGATGTCGATGAATTGTTTTGGCTTTTTTCCCATGAAGTTGCCCATTTATATCAGAGAGAGGGCGCAGATGTTATAGATACAGCTGACTCCTGGCTTCATGAGGGAGCGGCTGATTATTTTGCCGGTTTGGCGTTCGAGAGTATCCTTTCTAAGGGTTATCTGTCGCAGAAGATAAAGCAAGCAGAGCAGAAATGCCTTGCCAGCCTGGGGGAAAATCCGGTTTATCTGGATGCGTCACGTAAGAATCCACGCATTCACTATGACTGTGGTTTGCTGATTATAAATGCGATAGATCAACAGTTAAAAGAGCAGGGTTCTATTTCTATTTATGAATTATGGAATCTCTATTCTTCTAAGATTTCAACTGAATCACCAGCCGGGGCGGCTCAATTTCTGTTTGCAGCCAAGCCTTATCTACCTTTAGCAATGGTTAAAAATTTAGAAAAATTAAACACCCCTGGCTTCTCTACTTTAAAATTTATTAGCAAGTTGATAGCTGACAGTACCTAAGAATCAATTTTTCAATACTATGGCTTGCTTACAGATGGGTGAGTTTGGGCTTACCCTCTCAATATGTTGGGCCTAATATTTATGTATGTGTTCGAGCTGATTTGATAGGTCGCTTAGGAACAACTTCAATTAACTGGTTCTGCTGTACCGTTTCCTTAGAAGTAACTTGCCAAAATAGTTTACGCCTCGCCATTTACCACTTATCCCTGGCTTCTAACTCCATTCAGCCCAAAGATTTCCCGTTTATCCATCTCCTTCCCCTTTTATCGCACGATCAAGACCACCTCCATAACCAGCGCTAACCTGCTCCCAACCTAAACGCAAGGAGAGAAATCATGAAGAAGATTATTGCGGCGGCACTGATTCAACTGGGTATGTCTATTTCCGCTTTTGCTGCAGTGGATGCGCAGTTAGAAGGGCTATATAACAAGGCGGCGCAGCAGGGTGGGGATGCCATTGAAGTTTCTTACGAGGCTTTCAAAGTTGCCCAGCAGCAAGATCCCACAGACCCTGCAGCCCTGTTCTACCTGGGTGCCAGTGAGACTCTGATGGCCAAGGAGAGTTGGTTGCCGTGGAAGAAGGTGAGCTATGCAGAAAATGGGATCGCCCGTATGGATAAAGCCCTATTGATGTTGGAGGAGCTTGAAAATCCTGGCCGCTCGGCTAGGGGGGTGCCCCGGGATTTGCTTTTTAAAGGGATTGCGGCCACCACTTTTACCAAGGTACCCGCTTTCTTCAATGCTTTCGATCGAGGATTTGAGCTCTATGGGGAGCTGATGAATGATCCGCGTCTGTCGCACATGCCGGTACAGGCAGTGAGTTGGATCTACTGTGGTGCCCTGGAGGCTGCGGATTTGGGTGAAAAATCAGATCAGAAAAGTGAATGGCAGGCAAAGGTCAATACAAGAGGGGCTCTGGCACTTTGTAAGCTGGATATTGAGTAGTAATTGGGATTGGAGAAAGACCGATGTTGCAGCTAACACATATAGAAAAGACCTATACGACAGGTGAAATAAAGCACCAGGCTTTGCGAGATGTCAACCTGGCCATTCGCCCCGGTACTATGGTGGCCCTCTGTGGGCCCTCAGGCTCCGGTAAAAGTACCATGCTAAATATCTGTGGCTTATTGGACCAGGATTATTCCGGTGTGGTGCATTTTTCCGGTGAATTAATGACCAGGGACTACCAGCAGGCAATGAAGATACGTCGCACTCAGATGGGGTTTATTTTTCAGAAATTTAATTTGGTTCCGGTGATGAGTGCCTTTGAAAATGTCGCCTACCCATTACAGCTCAATGGTGTGGATTCTGCAGAGGTTAAACAGCGGGTAATGCAGATGTTGGATTATGTGGGTTTGGCCGAGTTTGCCCGATATCGCCCCGACCGCCTCTCAGGCGGCCAGCAACAACGGGTGGCGATAGCTCGAGCACTGGTGCACAAGCCCAAGTTGGTGATAGCTGATGAGCCCACCGCTAGTTTGGATAGTATAACGGCTCAGCAGATTATTGAATTAATGAAACATCTTGGCAGGGAACAGAAAACGGCCTTTATTGTGGCCAGCCACGATGATCGTATGACTCAGCACTGTGACAGAGTGATCAATTTACAAGACGGTGTGATTTTGCAGGAGGAAGCCCCATGCGTCGCTTAAAACTGGCAGTTTTGAATTTATTACGCAACCGCCGCCGCAGCCTTTTGACCGTCGCAATTGTCGCTATTGTAGTGATGGCTCTGATGACTTCCGGGGGCTTTGGTCTATACACTTATAAATCCCTGAAAGAAGGCGCGGCGCGCAGTCAGGGGCATCTGGTGTTTACCCAGCCGGGATATTTCAATAGCGATGAAGAGTATCCATTACAAAATGGCTTGGAAAATGCCGACGAATTGAGAAAGCGCTTATTGACCGATAGCCAGGTTAAGGCGGTACAACCACGTATCTATTTGAATGGCTTGATCTCCAATGGAGATAAGTCGACCATATTTTTGGGGCAGGGGATTTTGCCGAGCGAGTTTCGGGTAAAAGGGCCTTTCTTAAATATGACCGAAGGTGGCATTCTGAGTAAGAATGAAGATCCTACCGATCCGCAGATTATGCTGGCCAAGGATCTGGCCAGAAATCTGAATGTAAAAACAGGGGACTATGTCACCCTGATGTCGACCACTGTAGATGGGGCGCTTAACGCACTGGATTTTAAAGTACAGGGTGTTTTTGGAACTGGTGTTCCTGACATGGATAAGCGTCAGGTGTATCTCTCGATAAATTCTGCTCAGTTTATTCTCGATAGTGAAAAGGTCAGCACCATGCACCTGTACGGCTATGAGCTGGAAGACACCGAAGTATTAAAGGCGCGTCTGGCTGAGCAGGCTCCCGAGTTGGAAATTACCACCTGGGAGGATCGCGCCTTCTTTTACCAAGGGGTGAAAAGCCTTTACGACCGAATTTTTGGTCTGATGGGCGTGATCATGGCGATGGTGATTTTTGTTTCTCTCTTCAACACCTTGGCGATGTCGGTTACAGAAAGAACCCGTGAGATCGGCACTCTTTCCGCATTGGGTACGTCCCGCGCCGAATTACTGCTGGGCTTTGTGTTAGAGGCATTGGTGTTGTCCCTGGTAGGAGCGATCGTGGGCATCTTGCTGGCAGCTGCGGTGAGTATGGGTTTGATGGTGTTTGAAGTCACCATGCCGCCCCCTCCCGGTAAAACCGAGAGCTATCCCCTGGTGGTGTATTTCTCAATGAACTTAGCTTGGATAATCTCACTGGCAGTAGCGGCAATCTGTGTTCTGTCTTCCTTTATGGCAGCGCGCAAAGGTGTAAACAAACCGATTACAGAGGCATTGGTACATGTATAAGTTAGCGAAACTGAAAACTGCTTGGAAACTTTTGGGCTGCGCTCTGGTAATCGCAGTGGCTCCAATGGCACTGGCCAGTCCACTAGATATCAATAGCGGAACCAGCGGCGCGATAAGTTACACCGTGCAGCAGGTGGAGGGCATGCTTGCCAAAGCCGATCACTATCGTTTGCACGAAGATTCTGCTCGAGTAGTGACAGAGGTTCAGGTTTATAAGAATGGTGAGCTGGACAGCATGGATAAATACCATGTGTACACTCGTCCGCAACGTAAATCTCTGGTGGTCTTCAAAGGCAAGGGAGAGGAGGGCACCAAAATGTTAATGCTGCAGGATAACTATTGGATGCTGATGCCACGAAGCCGCCGTCCCATACGCATTACACCTATGCAAAAACTCTTGGGGGGTGCATCGGTAGGGGATGTAGCCACACTCACCTGGAGTGAGGATTATCAGGGCGTTTATGCCGGGCAGGAGCCATTACAGGATCAGCTGGTAAACCGTTTGAGCCTTACCGCTAAAACCAAAGGGGCCAGTTATCAGCGTATTAACTTGTGGGTGGATAGCAAAAGTAATTTTCCGGTAAAAGCCGAGCTTTACCTGAAATCCGGCAAGTTGGCCAAGATTGCGCACTTTATCTCTGGGCAAAGAGAGGGGCGGCAGGTAGTGGCGGAAATGCGGCTGCAGGATACGATCAATACTGGCACAGAGACACGGGTTATTTATGAGAGTGTCCAGGCCCATGATTTGCCGGAAAAGTATTACAACCCGGCTTACCTAAGTCGCCAGTCAACCGCTGAGCTTTAACGAACTTTGCAGCCGCTATTAAGCGGCTGCAATAGCTTTCTGGTTAATGATTTCCTGGGGTGACTCCAATTCCTGGGAAAAAATGGCCTCAATAGCCTCAGCCTCGCGCAGGCGTTTAAGTTTCTCAAAAAATACCTGGGCCTCTGGAAACGCGAGCTTGAGATAGGCGAGCCACTGCTTGATCCGGTTACCCAGATACTTGGCCGGGTAGACTTCCCGGGTAATTTGATAGTAACCCCAGAGTAACTCGACAATCTGCGGCCATGCCATCGGCTGATATTCTACTCCGGCGCAGAAGGCCTTGATCTGCAGCCCCAAATCAGGCCTTGCCAACAGGCTGCGGCCAAACATAAAGGCTTGGCAACCGGTTTGCTCGTGGCAGCGCTGAAATTCCGCCAGTGTCCAGATATCGCCATTGGCGACTACTGGAATCTGTAGTTTTTCCCGTATCTCACCGATATATTCCCAGTAGGCCGGGGGCTTGTAGCCATCGACTTTAGAGCGAGCGTGAACCGCCAACTCATTGGCTCCACCGGCGGCTGCGGCCAGGGCGTTATCCATATAAGTAGAGCGGTCGTTGAACCCCAGGCGGATTTTCGCGGTGACAGGGATGTGATCCGGTACGGCCCGGCGCACAGCGCCGACAATCGCCTCTACCCGATGCGGGCTTTGCAATAGGCAGGCGCCCCCATCGCTGTTATTGACCGACTTGGCTGGGCAACCAAAATTCAGATCGATCGCCTTTGCCCCCACGGCAACCGCTTTGGCGGCATTGATGCCCATGGCCTCGGGATTGCCCCCCAGAAGTTGCAAGCGTACCGGGACATCATTGGCCGTTTTGGCGCCCTCCAAGAGCTCCGGACACAGACGAGTAAAAACCCTGCGGGGTAGACGGGTATCGGTAACACGCACAAATTCGGTTACACAGATATCGACTCCGCCAATCGTTGAAAGCAGTCTGCGCACATGGTGGTCGATAACACCTTCCATGGGTGCCTGGTAAATCTTCGGCTGCAGGGAAATTGTCTTATCGGTCATAAAGCTGGAAATAGGAAAAATTGGTGTGACGGTTGGCGCATATTCTATCAGCAAGTGATCGCTATTCCGTAACAATGATCATTCGGCTGGTAGTTTTAATAGGAGATTTGAACTCAAATTCGAGCGTGTTTGCACCAATAAAGGACGCAATGAACCATGCGCCACCGTTGCCACTGAAACCATTAAGTGTTTGATTTTAAAAGCAACTTGTATTGATAATAGAAAATTGACTGCACTTCCATGCTGCAGAAGAAACCTCCGGCAGTAGATAGTATGGTTACTTGTCGGGGTGGAACCGCCAACGAGGTTGTATTTGCCCTGCTTGAAGACTAGATTGCCGGGCGTAAATGAGTTGCCAGCCAGGCAGGTTACCAATTAGATCACTGCGCTCAGTCGCAGAATTTTGGGGATTGCAGTTGGAGTGGCTTGGTGTTGGTCAAGCTGGGAATTGTGCGGAAGTTTAGCGGTGCTGTTTGGCAGTTTTTATAGGCGCCCAAGTATAGTGGCTGCTTAACATTAAACGGCCACAGGCCGAAGAATAATCGCCCGGATATTAACCTTTTATTATCCGAAGGCTTAGGGGGATACAGAGTGCAAGATACGCTACTTCAACAGGGGTTGGATATTACCCTGTTCGGTATGGGAATTGTTTTTACCTTCCTGCTGTTACTGGTGATAGGCACCGGTATCATGTCCCGAATTATTACTCGCCACTTTCCCGAAGCGGAGCCCGTCGCCACTCCGCCCGCTAGCGGTAACGATGACAATGCCCGCTTGCACGCCATTATCAAGGCGGCCATCGAACAACATCGAAAAAAACGTTAATCGCCAAATTTCGCTTCATTAGAACATCCAATAATTTCTGCCGAGAGAGATAACCCATGACTGAGGTTAAAAAGCCATTGGGGATTACCGATGTAGTCCTGCGTGACGCCCACCAGTCACTATTCGCCACCCGCCTGCGACTGGACGATATGCTGCCGATTGCAGAAAAGCTCGATCAAGTCGGCTTTTGGTCGCTGGAATCTTGGGGGGGCGCCACCTTCGATGCTTGTATTCGCTATCTCGGCGAAGACCCCTGGGAGCGGATTCGCGAATTAAAAAAAGCCATGCCCAACACCCCGCAGCAAATGTTGTTCCGAGGGCAAAATATTCTGGGATATCGCCACTACGCCGATGATGTCGTAGAAAAATTTGTTGAGCGTGCCGCGGTCAACGGGGTGGATGTCTTCCGCGTATTCGATGCCATGAACGATATGCGCAACCTGAAGACGGCCCTGGCCGCGGTAAAAAAACAAGATAAGCACGCTCAGGGCACTATCTCCTATACCGTGAGCCCGGTACATACCATGGACTTGTGGGTAGAGCTGGGGCGTCAGATTGAGGATATTGGGGCGGACTCCATTGCCATTAAGGATATGGCCGGCCTATTGCGCCCCTACGAAGGCTACGAGTTGGTAAAGCGCCTTAAAACAGCGGTGGATATTCCCATCCATCTGCATTGCCATGCGACCACGGGTCTTTCTATTGCCACCGCACTCAAATGTATCGAGGCGGGCGTCGACAATGTGGATGCCGCCATCAGCTCCATGTCCATGACCTATGGCCACAGCCCCACGGAAACACTGGTTGCCATGCTTGAAGGTACCGAGCGGGATACTGGCCTGGATATTAATCTGCTCGAAGAAATTGCCGCGTATTTCCGCGAGGTGCGTAAAAAGTACGCGAAATTTGAAGGTTCCCTTAAAGGCGTGGACTCGCGCATTTTGGTGGCCCAAGTGCCCGGTGGCATGTTGACCAATATGGAAAACCAGCTGCGCGAGCAGGGTGCCGGTGAGCGCCTGGATGAGGTACTCGAAGAGATTCCCCGCGTACGCCAGGATCTTGGTTATATCCCCCTGGTAACGCCCACCTCACAAATTGTAGGCACCCAGGCAGTATTAAATGTGCTGACCGGTGAGCGCTATAAATCTGTCTCTAAAGAAACGGCAGCTGTTTTGAAAGGGGAATACGGCGCGACCCCTGCCGAAGTGAATCAGGAGCTGCAGGTGAAGGTATTGGAAGGCGCAGCGCCAGTGACCTGCCGCCCTGCGGATTTGATCGCTCCAGAGTTGGACAGGCTCACCTTGGAGTTACAGGAAAAAGCCGGGGCAGAGGACATTGCCCTGACCAATGGCGAAGGTGAAATTGACGATGTGCTCACCTATTCACTCTTCCCACAAATCGGCCTCAAGTTCCTGAAAAATCGCGGCAACGCCGATGCCTTTGAGCCGGTGCCTACTGGCAATGAAAACTCCACAGTGAAAAATGACAACGGGGAAGAGGTGTATACGGTCACTGTGGAAGGCCAGAGCTACACCGTGACAGTGGCCGATGGTGGCGATCTGACCAATATTGCCCCGGTAGGTGCGGCCGCCCCTGCAGCCAGTTCAGCCAGTTCGGTTCCAGCCACTGGAGGTGAGCCGGTCAATGCGCCCCTAGCGGGCAATATCTTTAAGGTGATGGTGATGCCTGGTGACAAGGTCAGCGAGGGCCAGGCCATTATTGTGCTCGAAGCCATGAAGATGGAAACCGTAGTGAGTGCGCCGCGCAGTGGCAATGTTGCCAGCGTAGCGGTAAAAGAGGGCGATTCCGTGGCGGTGGGTGATGCCCTGCTGTCTATCGCATAGATTGGGGTAGGAGTCGCAAGTGGATAATTTACTCACGCTTTGGCAGTCCTCCGGCATCGCACAAATGATGCCGGGGCAGCTGGTCATGATCTTTGTTGGATTGGGGCTGCTGTTTCTGGCTATTCGCAAAAACTTTGAGCCACTGTTGCTGGTGCCAATTGGCTTCGGCGGTATCCTGGCCAATATTCCCGGAGCAGATCTGGCACTCTCTGCAGCAGAGACCGCATTGGCCCAGGGAAATGCAGCAGTTCTTGCCCAAATGGCCCAGATCTTGGGGTTGGAGACTGTTGCCAGTCTCGAGGATTTAAAAGCTGCCCTGGGTGCTGCCCCGGCTGCGGTGCAGCTACAGGCCGCAGAGTTTGCCAGCGATGCCGGTTTCAGCAACGGCATGCTGTATAACTTTTATTCTGTGGCTATTGCTTCGGGTGTCGCGCCGTTGGTGATTTTTATGGGGGTGGGGGCCATGACCGATTTTGGCCCGCTGCTCGCTAATCCGCGTACCCTGTTCCTTGGTGCGGCGGCACAGTTCGGTATCTTTGCCACTGTACTGGGTGCTGTCGGACTCTCAGTTGCGGGGATTATGGACTTCTCCATCGCCGATGCCGCGGCTATCGGTATTATTGGCGGTGCAGATGGCCCCACAGCAATCTACGTTTCCAGCATTTTGGCCCCTGATTTGCTGGGTGCGATTGCGGTAGCAGCCTATTCCTATATGGCATTGGTGCCCATGATTCAGCCACCGATTATGCGCGCACTCACTACAGAGCAGGAGCGCAAAATTGAGATGGTGCAGCTGCGTCATGTAAGCAAGCGCGAGAAAATTACCTTTCCGCTGTTGCTGTTGATTCTGGTTGCCCTGTTTCTCCCTGCTGCAGCTCCGCTGTTGGGTATGTTCTGCTTCGGTAATCTGATGCGTGAGTGTGGTGTGGTGTCTCGCCTTTCCGAAACCGCTCAGAATGCGTTGATCAATATCACCACGATTTTCCTAGGTCTCTCGGTCGGCTCGAAACTGGCCGCAGATAAATTCCTTGACCCAAAAACTCTGGGAATCCTCGCCCTGGGTATCGTGGCATTTGCCATTGGTACTGCCGCAGGGGTATTGATGGCCAAGCTGCTCAATGTATTCAGTAAGCACAAGGTAAACCCACTGATCGGTTCTGCCGGTGTATCTGCCGTGCCCATGGCTGCACGGGTATCCAATAAAGTGGGGCTCGAATCCAATCCGCACAACTTCCTGCTGATGCACGCTATGGGTCCGAATGTGGCTGGGGTTATTGGCTCTGCGGTTGCTGCGGGAGTCATGATCAGCATGGTACGCAGTTTAACCGGCAGCTGACTTGGCCCACAAAGCCATTCCTGATAAGGCGAACTTCGGTTCGCCTTTTTCTTTGATAAAATTTAAAGTGGAATATGGCTGTATTTGCAAGGTATTTGTCAGGAATATCTATTTACCTGTTTAATTTTCGATGGACAGGCAAACAAAATACGGCTCTCTAGCTCCCTGAATGCTTTTAAATGGCTTCTTACTACATATTCTCTCAAGAGCTGCGTGGGTAGTATTAATGGGTGCTCGACACGATTCATTTTGAGTTAAGGTTTTTTGCGCTATATTCCTTCCCGAATTTTGGCTTGTAATAAGAAATTTTACTGGAAGTAAGACCATGCGTAGTTTGCCGCTTTTAATTTCCCTTGCTCTGTTCTCCTCTCCTGTACTGGCCCACGACAATCATCGCACCGCTGAAGATCTGCACGAGATTAAAAGAGAGATGGTAAAACTTCGCAAAGAAGTACATGCCCTGAAGGATGAAAATCAAGAGGCGGATGAAATGCGCAAACTCAAGAAAGAGGTTGTCAGGTTGCGCAAGGATATTCGCTCCATGCAGGACCTGATTGTGGACCTACAGGCCCTGGTAGAAGGTCAATCTAACAATGCCCAACCAGAAGTCGTTCTCCATCCAGTAAAGGAGCGCCCCAGATGGGCCTGCTATATGAAAGATATGCGGGCTGGCGGTATGCACTCCAAAGGCTTTTCTGAGGTAGAGGCCAAAGGCAAACTGCTGGAAACCTGTTCTACTCGGGGCGGTGTTTGTTTTGAAAATAGAATTACCTGTTCAGCTGAGTAATACTGGGTTCACTACAGTTTAAGACACTCGGGGAGAGATCTGGAGCATGCCTAAGGAAGCTTTGCTGGCCAATGAGATATATATCGTTTTAAGGCCAAATTTCAGTGAAGGGTAGTGGCTATATATTTCTCTGTTTTAGGATTCAAGGCTTTGTCGACGGATAATAATGTTTACGTTAACTTATAAAGCAAGGCTGTAGTGCTTGGTTGACTCAGTAGCGTGAGCTTTGATTTTATTGAATTTTTGGTTTTCGTTTTTGGCTTAAAATTTTGATTGTTTTGCTTTAGGTAAGTTGGATATGTGATTTTTAGATACACCAGATTCTAGGTCTGGTGTATCTAATACGTTAACTTTCAAATGTCTTATTCACCCTGAACTGTAATCATTAACGTACCTGTAAAAGGCGCGTCAGGTTCTCTACCATTCCATACTGTGGCTGCGATATCAATATCAAATCGTGCATTGTCATTAAGGCAATTACTTGCCTGTATTCCCTGTCCGCCCAGAGGAACACCAGCCATTACAGGCTGTGCTGGTCCTCCAGTACTATTGGCGTAGCCTACATTGTAAGGAATGGCTGGCGTGCCATTATTACTCTGTAAGAGAAAGGTTGGGTCTGAGCCAACATTAGCAAATGTGATGCTAAAACTACCAAAGCCACTTGCTGCAACACAGAAGATGTCTGATCCCATTGCATCGCTTCCGGGAGTCGGATCTGCAATAGTGACTGCATCTACATTATCTATGATAATAAAATTAGAAAATGTCAAGGTGATAATACTTGTGTCGCTATCCATTGCTTGAGATAACGCAATATTGGTTGAGCCTAATGTCAGGCCAGCCACAATAATGGATGTGAATAGCTTTTGCTTGAGAATTTTCATAAGAGACCTCCTTGCGAAAAAAGAATTTTCTTCAGTTAATGTCAGCGCCAAAATATAGCCTTGTGTAGATGGCTAAAAACTCTTGGTGAATGAATGATAGCGGATGTTATATTTTTTGGTGTGGAAGGTTATGTTTTGCAGGGGAAATTTGGGAATAAATTATTGGCGCTTAGGAATAATTTCTTATTTGTTTTTGATGTCAGTTTCAGTTTTTATTGTTAGGGGGGGTTTTTATATGTAGGTCGTATAATTCTATGATTGTTTGTTGTGGTTGGAAATGATTTTTAGTGAGGCACTAAGAGGTATTTGTATTGTGTTGAAGTTGTTAATATGTCTGTAAGTTGGTTGTTGGCGGGTCTATCGTTTCATATGTAAGTGGTGTTTAGGTGTCAAGTGAAGGTGAGTTCCAAATAATTCCGTTATATGTTTAGGGCACTTTGATTGGGGGCGTGCGTTTTATGGGTTTTCGGGGGTGAAGTTAAAAAAGATTTTAAAGGTTCAGTGTTGAAGGGTGGGGGCAAGATCTAGATCGGTAGCGGCTATAGATGTTGGTGATTTGAGGGTGGATATTATAGCTACTTCATTTTGCTTAAAAGTACACAATGGTTGTGAATAAAAAATGCTCAAACTAAAGATAAGTGAAGATGCTTGTTGAGTGAGTATGATTAGTTTGTGATTTAAATAAAATCTAGTGGAGTGTGCTAATAATTGAGGGTGGTTTGTTGTTTTTCTGGAGGTAGAATATTGCATCGTTACCTGAGGTTTCTTTGTTGATATGGTATATGGTCGTAGTCAAGATTTTTCTTTGAGACTCATTGATTGGATCATGTTTTTAAGTTTTCTATTTTTCTTTTTAAGTGCTGCGCCAGAATAAAAACCTGGCGCAGCTAGAGATGATGAAGGCTGAATTTAAGCTTATTCAGCCATGACCATGATCTCGAGTACGCCAACAAATGGAGCGCCGGCTGCTCTGCCAGTCCATTCTGCATTGGGAATGCTGATATCAAACTTTGCGTTATCCATTGTTGGGTCCATGCACATAGCTGTTTGTATCATGTTTCCAAACTCGGGTGTGTCGGGGGAGACCATCATGCCTGGTCCTGGACTAGTGTCGTTTTTAAAGAAAACTTCATAGAATATTGGTGACTCGCCGGGTACGGAAGAGTCTAATTCAAACGGTCCACCTGTAGGATTGTTTGGATTTCTAAAAACAATACTAAAAAGTGTAAAGCCCATTCCAGAAACGCAGAATGTATCATCGTCGACTATGGGGCCTGGAGTACCATCTGGTGGTGCCAGGAGGTCAAGATTATCCACAAAGGCGATGTCAATAATTGGCGTAGTCATGTAATTTAGTGTGATAGTGCTGAATTCGGTATCCGTTTGGGATAGTACCGATGTGGTAGAGCCGAGTGCTAGGACGGCAGTGGCTATGGATGCCAGGGCTTTTTGGCTTAATATCTTCATTTGAAACATCCTTGTACAAAAAAAATAACATTCATGTTATAGAAAATGCAAAGATCAATCTTTGGTAAGCAGTCTTTGCCTAAAAATAATAGACCGTAAAGTAAGCTGAATGATCTCAGGCGTTTTTTCTGGAAGTATTCGGGAGGAATTTACTATTTTGTGATAGTAATTTCCTATTTTGGGGAGAGGTTTTTTGTAAAGGGCGCGGGTTGAGGGAGTGCCTACTTGATTGACTTTTTTCTGCATGAGGCGCTCTTTTGATGTGGATTATTTATGGCTCTTTAATGTAATTTTTTATTGGCCGCTTAATGAAGTGATTATTCAGTAATTCAAATAGTATCTCACGGTTAGCTAAGTGATTGTTCTCAGGTGATCCGTATTTTTGGGTGTACTCTGGGAAGAGTTGTGTGACCTGTTGTTGCGACCACTCCAAGTGAAATTGAAGGCCCAGAATATTGTTTTTGTATAAAAATGCTTGATTTTGGCATAGCTCTGAACTTGCTAGGCGCTTAGCGCCTTCTGGAATGTCAAAATAGTAACTATGTGCTTGGAATGCTTTATCTATTGTGAGGGGTTCTTCAGCCGTCCAATGAATAGGCTGCCAGCCTAGTTCTTCCTGCTCCATTGATTTGATATCTGCTCCCAGTGTATGGGCAAGGATTTGTGCACCGAGGCAAATGCCCAGAATGGGGACTTGCCGATTAATAATACTTTTTACCCAGTGTATTTCACCGGCAAGCCAGGGTAGTGAGATGTGATCTTTTACGTTCATCATCCCTCCTAAAATAATCACTCCTCTAAAGCCCGTATTGGGAAATGTTGAGATCTGTGGTTTGATAAGAATTGTCGGAATCTGGCGTTGACTCGCCCAATCTGCAATATATCCAGGCCCTTCGTGTTCTTCATGCTGGATAATAAGAATTGGCTCTTGCATTTTATTGGAAGTCCCGTGTTTCCAAATAAACTTGTCTACGAAAAGCAATACCTGCTTCTTTGAGAGCTTCAGGCCAATTTTTTTCTGAAATGGGAAGTTTGCTGCCGGTATCTATGGATTTGGATAGAGTTTCTTTTGCTGTAACTTCGACGATTTGGTCAAAACTTGGCGGGGAGGCTATTTCATGAATAAGTAGACTCGTGTCGCTCAGATGCACCAGGCGGTAATGACCATTCTTTTTACCTGAGAGCGGTAGGTCTAATAGCTTGTCGGTTACCGTAAATTCTATTGAGCTAAGCAGAATTTTGCCTTTTCGCTCAAAGTGGCCATTAAATACTTCGCCGCTAAAGAGGCCTAACTTACCGTTGCGCAATTGGTTTAAAGAGAAAACTTCAGGCTTGAGAGAGATAAGCGGCGTGTTCTGGGTCAGATTCATCACTTCTTTCTTATTTTTAGATTCCAAAGCAAGAATAAACTGATGTCCATGGCGTTTGCCGTGAAGAGGCATATGCGATGCAATGAGCTGCCCGTTAACTGAAAATAACGCCATTCCATGAGTGCCAATGGAGTCGTCTGCATAACTGCTTGTGGAGGCCATGGTTAAGACAGCTGCGATAGTAATACTGCAGAGCCTATTAAGCGTGATCATAAATCATTCAGCTCCTGTTCTTTACGGGTTAGCGGCAGGCTTTCCTATTGAGCCTCTGCGTACTTGGCAGCAAGCGATTCTAGACGTACATTAGTTACGAATCGATTCATTTTGGGCAACTTTTGATTCCAATATGGAAATAGAAGATCTTGAAAAATTTCTTGTTATTGCCGCGACAGAAAACCTGCAGCGCTCGGCAGATCGTTTAGATACAACGCCAGGGGCCTTAAGTAAGGTTTTACGTCGCCTGGAGACGGCGCTGAATACTCGCGTGTTCGACCGGGTAGGTAAGCAAATCCGACTAAATGATGCTGGTCGCCGGCTACAAGGTAAAGCGGCTGAGATCACTTCCATTGCACGCCAGGTGCAATTTGAACTGGGTGAGCTGGGAAAGTTTTCGGAGTGCCGGGTAGCTGCCCCAGCAGTCTTGCAATTGACTTGGGCTGCATTTATTCAAAGCAAGCTGGCAGAAATCCAGCCAAAAGCGTGCCTTTCATTGACTTCCGCCTATGAATCCTTGGCCTTGAGAATGTTGGTTAGGGGAGAGGTAGATTTGGCCATGATTACCGGTGCGCTGTTGGGACAGGTCCCCACCCAGATAGCAACGCGTAAGCTGGGCACAGAAAGCTTGTGTATTGTCGCGGGCTCCGGCCACCGATTGGTTTCTGGGGAGTGGGCAAATGTGGAAGTGCCAATCGAAGTTATTCAGCAGTATCCCTTTGCGGCTCCTAGAATCTCTCCTTTCTGTGGCGAGGAGAGGGGTATTGGCAGTGATGGGTGGGGGGATAACCTACCTGTCCGTAAGGTCCAGGTTGTGGTAAATGATTACGGTGTATTGTGCGGCCTGGTAAAAACGGGACAGTTTCTTGCCTTATTGCCAGAGGGGTTGGCAGAGGATATCGGTGGGGTAAAAATCGATGTCGCTGGCCAATTTACTGAGCCCAGAGAAGAGATTTTTATTGCCTGGCGAGGGGGAAGTGATGGTTGGTTAGAGGACTTGGCTCAGGCCATCTCAGGAATTGAGGGGCTCAATTAGCGCCCCTCTTATTTGGATTTATCAGGGGTTAACTTTTAGGGGTTAACTAGATGGTGCCTGGGGTGGGCAGGGCGTTCCCGCGGCTATCCAGCTTTTCAATGCCTCAACTAGCTTGCCGTGGGGGATATTGACTGGTTCTCGTTTACCCCCAGGGTTCCATCCCCATAAAGCTAGGGGGTTCTCACTCATAAACAGCATCAATTGCTCTGGGGAGCGACCGCCATTGTCCTGGGGAGTGGTTAACAGCGCACAGATTTGGGCCGATGACATACGAGACCAATTAAGGGTTATTGGAGCCATGGCCCAACCGGGTGCGCCGGGTGCGCCTGTCACAGGGTTGTTCTGGTCAGAGTGGCAGTTACTGCAGCGCATTGTCCCCATCCCCATATTTTCGGGGCCTCGCTCAACCCGGGGTACATGGGGGGAGCCCTGATTGATAAGTGGCAATTCCAGCTGGTGACAGTTTAAGCAGCGGGGGTGCAGGAGAACTTCGACAATCGTCTCCCAGTCTTGATGGCCAGTATTATCAACCTGGGAAGTTTGTGACTGGCTATCCTGACCAGTAGTGTCCTGTCGGTTTCCACATCCTGTAAATGCCAGTAATAAAAGAAGACTTATTGTTATGTGGCGCAATAAGTCTACCTCTTGCCGCAGTTTCATTTAGCTGTTCCTCATTTCCTATGAGAATGCCCTGTACATCATTGTGGCAGATAGCTGGGGACTGTTAGGCAACTAAATGTACCTGGCAGTGATCGAAGTGACTGCTTAATGTGAGGCTCATTTGACCTTGTGGTCACGCCTATCCGTTGACGCTCTCTTACACGTGGTAAGATAGGCCGGATGTAAATGTTTGATTTAGATGACAGTGGAGCGCTATTTGGCGCTCAGAGGAGAGAATATGTCCTGGTTAGGGGCGGGTATAGGTGCCGGATTTGGTTTTATGTTTGGGGGCCCTATTGGTGCGGCCTTGGGTGCCTGGATAGGTAGCTCCTTTGGTTCTGGCCTCAAGCGCCTGGGTAATGCCGCTGCGGTTCTGAATAGGGAAGGGGCTCAGAAAGTTTTTATCGTTACCCTGTTTTCCATGCTGGCGAAGATGGCTAAGGCGGATGGCCAAGTATCCAAAGCAGAAGTTCAGCTGATTGAGGATTTTATTCAGAATAATCTTCGTCTGGGCGCTGAGGATCGCAAGCATGCCATCAAGATTTTTGAGAATGCGAAAACGGATAAGTACAGCATTTACGATTACGCAAAGCAGTATCGGATGTTGGTGCAGAATCAGGCGATGCGGGAAATGGTTTATCGCCTTCTATTTGCAGTGGCGTATGCCGATGGTGATTTACATGCTTCTGAAGAGGTAATTCTCAGGAAAATTACCGCGGATCTTGGTTTACATGAATCGCTTTTTGATGCCATGCAAAATCAATTTGGGCATGGGAGGGGAGGCAGTGCTTCCGATCTTCAGCAGCATTACGCAGTGCTAGGTTGCACTGAGGAAACTAGCGACAAGGATTTAAAACTGGCCTATCGCCGCAAGGCTGCTGAGTATCACCCTGATAAGATCGCTTCCAAGGGGCTTCCAGAGGAGTTTATGCGCCACGCTGAAGATCAAATGAAGAGTATCACCGTTGCGTATGAGGCGATTGTTGATGCGCGAAAGAGTAAAGCAAAAGTTGTCAGTTAATCTTGGTGTGACATTAGCGTATTAGAGCTTGCCAAACGGCGGGATAACCTGCGGGTAATTTAGCGGTTTGCTCTGGCTAGATATTACATAGGTTGATTGTTTCAGCGCAATTTCTGAATTTAAACCCCTGCATAATCATCTGGAACACTGCGAAGAGAGTTTATGAGTCTTGCAAAGCAAATTGAAGAAAAGTTAACTGCCAATTTCCATCCCCAATTTATTGAGGTTCAATGCGAAAGTCATTTGCATAATGTGCCGGCGGGGTCTGAAATGCACTTTCGTGTGGTGCTTGTGAGTGAGGTTTTTGATTCCATTCGGAAAGTCCAGCGTCATCAAAGGGTCTATGCAGCGCTTGCGAATGAAATGGCTGGCCCGATCCACGCCCTTGCTCTTCATACTTATGCGCCGGATGAGTGGGATGGCGATGCTCCCAAAAGTCCTGAATGCCAGGGTGGTAGCAAGAAAGGGTAAGTAGCAGCAGAGTTTAGCTAGCAAACTTTAGAGTTTATTTGCGAATTTAACCTGCTATTTCTTGCAGGTTTTAGTGACGCTCCTTCCTCAGAAGTACGCTATGGGTTGGGGCGTTTTAGATCAAAAAGTTGGCTGGAGTTCCACTGGATTGAATAGCCTGAACCCCTTTCGCCAGTGAAGTCACAATTTCCCTGTGTATCTGTTTGTTGTTTCTTATTTACCTTTTACCGGCTAATTAACCTCTGTGTGCATTCAGTTGGATTTCACTTCTCCCGAAATATCATAACTTGGCGCTTTTCGGTGTCTCTGTCTTTTTCTTTGAGTGAGAATATTTCAGCTCCTGTTCAAAATAGGTTGTGGAATTTGAAGCAGTGCACGTTGTCCAAATTTGCAGTGCAGTAATAATGGGTGTCGTTGGTTTTCTTTTGGAAGCAACACCAATATGTGAATTTCAACGACAAAAGATATTTTGTGTGCCATAAAAACGTAGAATTATATTTGAGCGCCAACATTTGTTTGTTTTTTCTACATCTGTGATTTCGTGCGACTAGACTGACCATTGATTGGGCTGATTGCTGTTTGATCTGCTGAATATCAATGGAGTTACCACAAATGAAGATGACGCGTATTCTGATCCCCGTTATGACGCCCCTCGCCTTAGCAATCTCTAGTGTCGCTTCGGCAGGACCTGCTGGCTATGCCCCACCACCCCCTCCTCCTACCCAGGAGTTTAAGATACGGATTGGCGGTTCATACTGGTCACCAAACTCAGACAATGTAACCTTTGCTGATCGGTGGCTGCGCTTTTACGATGACGATGATTATGATGATGACTATCATCGTTTCCGTGATTGGGGTGCTTTCCGAACCAATCTTGATCCAGATGGCGAGTGGGGTTGGTTTATTAATGCTGAATGGAAGCCTATCGATCACTGGAGTGTTTCACTGAGTTACCAGCAAGGCGATCGCCATACTGGTGGTAGTCGTGATCCCTGGCTTTATCGTTTTTGGGATGATGACTGGGATGACGATATATTATTTGATCGTCGTCGTCGCGGTGATTTTGCTCGTTGGAAGCCCCAAACGACTGCTGCATACCTGAATTGGTATCCACTGGATCCCAGCTGTTTGGTGCAGCCTTATATTGGTATCGGTATTAACTATACCGACTTTAGTGATGAGCGCCTAAGACACTGGGGCTTCTGGCATCGTAACGATGATGATGATCTGGTTTTCCGTGACTGGGATGGCCGTGTGAATTTTGGCGATAGCTGGGGTTATACATGGCAAATTGGTGTTGATTTCACCTTTGGTCACGATAGTAGCTGGCTGATCAATCTGGCAGCTATTTACTATGATGTCACTACCGATGTTGAAGTAGATACCTTCTATCGCAACTTCCGTGATGATGATGATGACTTCGGTCGCTTTTGGGAGCACAGATTCGGTGGCGACTACGAGTTTGATCCCTGGGTGTTCCAAATCGGTGTAGGCTATAAGTTTGATTTCAACTGGTAATCACTCTTATCCTTTGAAAAGGGGCGCGTTGCGCCCTTTTTTATTGTTTTTATAAACACTTGGAGGGTGAAGTTGAGGTTATTCTGCGTTGTGTTTAGCGACTTTAACCCAACCTTCTTCCGTACCTGCTGCATTTATTTTTTCTAAATTTGTCTCGGTATTTTCGAATTTTTCCTTTCCATTCATCCATTTTTTTACCTGATCCGCCCTTTTTCCTTTTTTCCTGGTAGTGCTCAATTTTATTGCTCCAGCTTTGGCACTGTTTCAGCGTCGCACTCTGGGCTAGAGCTATAGAAGATGTAGAGAGCGTAAGCAAGAAAAAAGGTAAGGCTGAAAATACTTTTATTTTTGTTTTTTTATTGGTTCTTTGAAACATATCTATCTCCTAAGATTGCTGGGCTTATGTTATTGCCGATACATCAAGGGAGGCTTGATTGTTTAGATGGGGAAGGAGTGCTTAAACGGTTAGAGGGCGGGTATCCGCCCCTAACTTTAATAATTAGCCATTGCTTGGGAAACTGTATTGTGCTCCCTCTCTCACCCCACTTGCCGGCCAACGCTGGGTGATGGTCTTACGCTTGGTATAGAATCTTACAGAATCAGGTCCATAAGCGTGCAGGTCCCCAAATAAGGAGCGCTTCCAGCCGCCGAAGCTGTGGTGTGCAACAGGTACTGGCAAAGGCACATTGATGCCGACCATGCCTACTTTAATGTTGTCACTAAAGTAACGGGCAGCTTCCCCATCTCGAGTAAACAAACAAGTACCGTTACCGTACTCGTGAGCATCAATGATATTCATCGCTTCCTGCATGGTATCTACACGCATTACGCAGAGGACGGGACCAAAAATTTCACTGCGGTGTATCGCCATCTCCTCGGTAACACGATCAAATAGGCAGGCTCCCAGATAATTGCCCCTTTCGTAGCCTGGAACCTTCATATTGCGGCCATCTACCACCAGCTCCGCGCCTTCTTCGATACCGGCACTGATTAAGCCTTCCACCTTGTTTAGGTGTGCTTGGGTAACCAAAGGTCCCATATCGTTTTGGTTGTTCATGCCATCGCCAATCTTTAGTTGGGCAATTTGCTCTTTCAGCTTTGCTACTAAAGTGTTGGCTGTTTCATCGCCAACCGCAACGGCTACAGAAATAGCCATACAGCGCTCGCCACAGGAACCATAGGCTGCACCCATTAACGCAGCGACCGCATTGTCCAGGTCAGCATCCGGCATTATGATGGCGTGATTTTTTGCGCCACCGAAGGCCTGAACTCTTTTGCCGTGGGCAGTCCCTGTGGTGTAGACATATTCTGCAATGGGAGTTGAGCCAACAAAACTGACCGCTTGAATACGCTTGTCTGTCAGCAGTGTATCTACTGCCTCTTTGTCGCCGTTGACGATATTTAAAACCCCAGCTGGGATGCCAGCTTCGATACCCAGCTCGGCAATAAATAAGGCGCAAGAGGGGGTGCGTTCAGAAGGTTTTAAGATAAAGGTGTTACCGCAAGCAATCGCCATTGGCCACATCCATAGAGGCACCATGGCGGGAAAGTTAAATGGGGTGATTCCCGCACAGACGCCCAGAGGCTGGAATTCACTCCAGGAGTCAATAGCCGGGCCTACATTCTTACTATGCTCCCCTTTGAGCATCTCTGGGGCAGAGCAGACATATTCAATGTTCTCGATGCCCCGTTGCAGTTCACCCATGGCATCATTAAGTACTTTGCCGTGCTCCAGAGTGATCAGCTCGCAGATCTTCTCCGCATTTTCTTCCAGCAGGTCGCGCAAGCGGTACATGATGCGTACACGCTTTGCTGTGGGTAGGTTGCGCCAGGCGGGGTAGGCAGCTTCTGCGGCAGAGATAGCCTCTTCAACGGTAGCTTTACTGGCCAGCGCGACCTTGCCGATTATTTCATTCGTTGAGGGATTGGTTAGGTCTTGTAGGCGAGGGTGCTGGGCCGAATCGTCGCTGGCAGATAGTTTGCCATTAATCAGGTGACCAATAACTTTCATGGTTTCCTCTCGTTGGGGATTTATACGTTATTTTTTACCTCTTTGTGCCTTTGTAACACAGGTAACCCCAGGTAGGAAAATTCATCAGTTGTTGCAGCCCGAAATAGAATGGACCTCTTGTACCGCTTTAATTTCTTACTAATTAAATGAGTTTTTGGTCCTTAATCATGTTTGGGGAAGCCCCTAAGTACGGCGAGAAAAGCATCGCCGAAACGTTCCAATTTGCTATCGCCAACACCGGAGACGGCCAGGAGTTCACTGTGGGTTTGCGGGTGTGCTTTAACCATTCCGCGCAAGGTGGCATCGTGAAAGACGACATAAGGCGGTACCCCGCGCTCTTCGGCCAGTTGTTTACGGCAGCTGCGAAGTGCTAGCCAGAGGGGCTCCTCTCCTGGCTCTAGGTCTTCTAGAACTGCCGTATTTCGGGTTTGCGCGCGAGGGGCTTTCTTGGGGAGTTTGCGCAGTTGCAGTTTTTCCTCTCCACGCAGTAATGGGCGGCAGTTTTCTGTGAGTTTGAGCCCCTGAAATTCACCTTCAACTTCCAAATAGCCTCTTACAATTAATTGGCGCACCACAGCCTTCCACTCACTGCCGCTGAAATCCTTGCCAATGCCGTGGGTAGTGAGTTTGTCGTGATTGAACTTGCGAACCTTTTCATTATCTGAGCCGCGCAGCACGTCAATGACATGACTGGCACCAAAGCGCTGTCCTGTGCGGTAAACGCAGGAAATCAACTTGATAGCGGCTTCGCTGCCATCCCAGGTAGCGGGTGGCTCCAGGCAGATATCACAGTTGCCACAGGGTTGCTCGAGAGTTTCAGCAAAATAATGCAACAGTGCTTGACGTCTGCAGCTGGTCATTTCGCATAGCCCCAGCATGGCATTGAGGCGTGTGCGTTCATGGCGTTTGTGCTCTTCACTACCTTCGGAAGATTCCACCATTTGTCCGAGTTTGACCACATCTTCCAGGCCATAGAGCAGTAATGCTATAGAGGTTTCTCCATCTCGTCCCGCTCGCCCGGTTTCCTGATAGTAGGCCTCGACGCTTTTGGGCAGGTCTAGATGCACAACGAAACGCACATCCGGCTTGTCGATACCCATACCGAAAGCAATGGTTGCGACTACGATTACCCCTTCCTCGCGTAAAAAGCGACGCTGATGTTCAGCGCGGGTTTCCGCCGGCAGACCCGCATGATAAGGGAGGGCGGTATAGCCCTGCTGGCTGAGCCATTCGGCAGTACTTTCCACTTTGGCGCGGGACAGGCAGTACACGACGCCTGCTTGGCCTTCCTGTCCATTTTTTAGAAATTGCAGGAGCTGTCGTCGCTGGTTGTCCTTGGGCTCGATCCGGTATTGGATATTCGGTCGGTCGAAACTGCTCACAAAGTGTCGGGCGCTTTCCAAATCGAGGCGCAGGGCAATCTCCGCGCGGGTGCGCTTGTCCGCCGTAGCAGTCAGCGCTATGCGCGGTACTCTGGGGAACTGCTCGTGCAAACAGCTGAGTTGCAGGTAATCAGCGCGGAAGTCATGGCCCCATTGAGAGACACAGTGAGCCTCATCAATGGCAAACAATGAGAGTTCTACTCTCTGGAGAAGAGCCAAGGTTCTGGGTTGTAGCAGGCGTTCCGGGGCCAAATAGAGCAAGTCGAGTTCGCCGTAGAGCAACTGGTTCTCAATGGCCTGGGCCTCGTCATAGGAGATGGAGGAGTTGAGGTAGGCGGCTCGAATACCGGCTTCCTGCAGGGCTTCCACCTGGTCCTGCATCAGGGCAATTAGTGGAGAGATCACCACGCCGCAACCGGGCCTGGCCAAGGCAGGAATCTGGTAGCACAGAGATTTGCCGCCTCCGGTGGGCATAAGTACCAGGGCGTCATCGCTGGCCATCAGTGTATTGATTACCGCTTCCTGAGGATCGCGGAAGTGGGTATAGCCGAAGACGTGTTCGAGAATATGTTGTGGGGAATTCATGGCGGCGGAGTATACCCCGCGTAGCGACTTTGTGCGGTGGGTTTTAGGATGGGGTTGCCTTGAAATACCCTGCAATGGCAGCTTAGGAGTTGTGACTGAATTCACGGGTTATAATCACATCTCACCCCGCATCTCATCACAGCGATCGCCTAAGGATAGGTCTATGCGCACATTGATCGTGCTTTTTGTGTTGTGGTTGACAGTTCTGGCCGGGCTTTCTGGCTGTTCCTCTAGTGCTCCGCGTAGTTTTGCGCAATCTATTGTAGCGGATACTCACCTGGGCTGGCGGCCAGCACCGGAGAATCAGTTAGCCTTCTCCCTGGCGACAGTTTCCGGTGTCGCGCAGGTCGAGCTGCAGCCGTTACCGGAGCAATTTACTCTGGTAACTTTGGAACTCCCCGGCATGCGCAATGTGGAGGGGATTCAATGGCAGGGTGAAGAGGGGGAATCCACCATGCTTTACGATGGGCAAGCCGGGCTTGATGGCGTCAGCTTGCAGAGTCGCGATCATGGTTTTCGGCTGCAGTTGCAGCTCTCCTCTATGGACTACTTGCGCAATGGTGGGGTGCTGACCGTGATAGATCGCAGGCGCTAGCCTTATTGGGCTGCGCTTTTTCTAAACCCCAGCCCTTCAGGCCGGATCAGGTACAGTTGTTTCCAAAATTTTCCTGTTACCCAGAGCCCATTTCGCTTCTTATCCCAGGCGATCCCATTGGCAACCGTGTCAGGGTGTTTACGGACATTGGGATTTAACCGATTCAGGTCAACAGCACCGCGCACTTGTCCGCTTATGGGGTCTATGGCGATGATGCGGCTGTCTTGCCAGATATTGGCCCAGATCAGGCCCTCGGCGAATTCCAGCTCATTCAGATTCGACCAGACCTCCCCGGCGCCATGTACCTTGAGCTGACGCTTGACTTCAAAAGTATCTGGATCGCGGTAGGTCAGTTTATTACTGCCATTACTCATAATCAGGGACTCGCCGTCACTGGTAAGGCCCCAACCCTCGCCGTTGTATTGCTTAACCTCCAAATGTTGTAGGTTGCTGGCATTGTAAATATGTAGCTCACCGGCTTTATAAGTCAGTAGGTAGAGCTTATCGCCCAGAACAGTAAGACCTTCGGCAAATAGCCTGCCCGGCAGCCACTTTCTCCTTACAGGTTTTTCACTGGGGTCGGTATACTCGGCAAGCCAGGAACGACGGTAAAGGCCACTGCTTTCCCACCAGCGCTGGCCATCGAAATAAAGCCCCTGGGTGAAATGATTCCCACCACGTTGACGCTCCTCCAAAATGGAGAAGGGGGTTGCCTTCAATTGTGCTTGTGCTGCTATTGGCAGCAGGCAGGATAAGAGCAGCAGTATGTAGCTGCGGATAGTAAGTCGGTACATCAATTATCTATGACCAGAGTAAAAACCTTTGTCACCTTGACCCTTTTGGGTGGTTTGGCGGTAGTGCTGCCCATTGCAATCTTAGTACTTTTATTCCAGTGGCTGTTTGGCCAGGTCAGTGAAATTGTCGCCCCCGCCGTTACTTGGCTGGAAGCCCATACGGAGTTTAAGGATACCCTCGCCAGACTTGTGGTGATAGCACTGATTCTTGGGGGCTGTTTCTTGATTGGTCTATTGGTAAAGACCAGCATTGGTAACTGGCTACACCGCCATGTTGACCACTGGCTTGGTCGCCTGGCACCTGGGTATAGCACTATTAAAGATTTGGTTGTGCAATTTATTGGCGGTGGTGATGAGGGGGTACTTTCCGGGCCTGTGGCTCGGGTGCGCATCCACGGTGCAGACAATCCGCTTGCGGTAACGGCGATAGTGACCTCTCAGCATGCCAATGGTGAGATGACGGTTTACGTGCCAACGGCTCCAGTACCCACTTCGGGTTTTGTATTCCATGTGCCGGCGGAGTGTGTAGAAATACTGCCCGGTGTTAGCGTTGAGGCTGCCATGAAAACCATCGTGGCCTGTGGCGCCGGTAGCGCTAGTCTGTTGGCCCCACCGGGGAGGCCTCAGGCAGAGAAAGCTTAGGGAGGGGGCGTTTAAAAGCTTTGCGATAAGAGGAGCCTAAGCCCCACTCGACTAGCGATTTTTACCCAGGTTGCGGATGGCAAAGCGCGCTGGATGCAGGGCTTTCGCCAGATCTGAGCTAACAGGTAAGGGCCCGCCCATAATCCAGCTGGCGAGTAATTCGGCGGTTAGCGGTGCGTAGGTAAAGCCGCGTGAGCCCAGGCCGCCCATTACATAGAGTCCCGCCTGATAACCTGAGTGCTCGGGGATGAATAATTTTCGGTTTTTACGCAAGCTTGCGTAGGTGTTGTTCAGGGACTCCCAGTCGGGAATTGGTCCGGCAACTGGTAAATAATCCGGTGTAGCGGCGCGCAGTGCGGCGCGGCCATTGAAATCCTGGCTGGAGAATTCCTCGGCAAAGTGTGGCAGCAGTTCTGCCAGTGTTTGCAGGTTCTCCTTGTGTTCACTTTCCCGTAACTCTGTGGCGGTTTCCTTGAGCTTGAAGGTGGCCCCGAAACTCTGGCACCCCTCGTGGGCGGGTGTGATATAGCCTTCGCCACAGAGGGCAATTTTTAATTTTGCAGAGACCTCTGTGGCGTGCACGCGCGATACCTGACCGCGTATTGGCCGTAGGGGTAGGGCTGCAGCCGGTGCAAAGCTGCGGATATCATTGGCCCCACAGAGAATGACCGCTTCCGTTTCTATCTCTTTGCCTTCTGTACGCAGCAGCCACTTGTCATCTTGGCGAGTCAGTGATTCTACTGCGCGGCCCTGATAACGGGTGATGTTTCGGTGTTCCAGTAGCGCAGCACATACCTTTTGGGGTTCCAGCCAGCCTGCATTGGGGAAGTAGAGCCCGTCAAAAGGAAGATCTACGCCGGCGAGCTGACAGGCCTCCTCACGGGTAACCATTCTGGCCAGGTTTTGCCCTTGGTGTTCTGCCAGGCTAGCCGCGATCTGTTCCTGTAGCAGCCTCTCCTTATCACTCTGAGCCAGTTGCAAGAGGCCGTTAAAATGTGCGAGCTGCGGGCATTGTTGCTTGTAATATCGCTGGGCGAACATCAGGGCATGCAGGTTGAAGTCTCCATTTGGGCCCGGTTTGGGGGAGAGCTTGCCGTAGAGTATGCCCTGGTCGTTGCCGGAGCCGCCGCTGCCGGGGGCAGGTCCGCGCTCAATAATTTGTACTTGTACACCGCGCTCAGCGAGTGCTCTGGCAATGGTGGCGCCGGAAATACCGCCACCGATCACTGTGGCAGATTGCGGATGCTGTGCTTCGGTGCTGGGTAGGTGCCAGGGGGTGCTTTGCTGCTGGCAGCCGTGTAACTGCTCCAGGGTGCCGCACAGCATTTCCCGCTTGCTGCCAAATCCCGGTACTTTGCGCAGGGCGAAGCCCGCCTCTCGCAGTCCACGCTTAACCAGCCCTGCACAGGTAAAGGTGGCGAAGGTAGCACCGGGGCGGCTCAGGTGGGACATATTGGTGAACAGCTCTTCTGTCCACATGTCCGGGTTCTTGGCCGGCGCAAAACCATCCAGGAACCAGGCGTCGATGTAGCGATCGCGATTCTCTTGTTGTAAGCGCAGGCTATCCAAAGCCCGGCTGGCCTCCCCAATAATCAGGGTCAGTTTTACTGGGCCGAACTGTAGGCGGTGAACACCTTCGGCTAATAATGGTGGGTAAGCTTCAATCAGTGGCTGGGAGAAGGCCTGCAGTTGTGGCCACAGTGCTAGGGCACGCTGCAAATCCTGGGGGTGCAGGGGGAATTTCTCCACACTAACAAAGTGCAGCTGTGCACTTTTCGGAGCGGTTTTCTGCCATAGCTCCCAGGCGGCGAGAAAGTTTAAGCCGGTGCCAAAGCCGGTTTCGCCGATAGTAAAAGTGGCATTCTCGGGCAGGGTCGCCCAGCGCTCCGCCAGGGCACTTTGTTGCAGGAATACGTAGCGAGTTTCCTCCAGACCGGAAGCTGTGGAGAAATAGATATCGTCATAGGCGAGGGACAGGGGTTGACCGTCTTCGCGCCATTGGATGTCCGCGTGTTTGCCGGATTTGCTCACTTCACTACTATCCTCAGGCTCCGTCCTTAAGGCCGAATTCATGCATTACCTGGTCACACCAGCGGCCAATACGCTCTTCACTGAGGTCAAATTCATTCTCTTCATCGAGGGCGAGGCCGACAAATTGGCTGCCATCTTCAGTCAGTCCTTTGGATTCCTCAAATTCATAGCCCTCGGCAGGCCAGTAACCTACGGCGCGGGCGCCGCAGGCGAGCAGTTGGGCATGCAAATAGCCCAGGGCATCCTGGAACCACTGTGGATAGCCTTCCTGGTCCCCGAGCCCAAACAGAGCAAAAGTCTTACCGCTCAGATCGAGCTCGGCCAGGTCGTCCCAGATATTCTCCCAGTCTTCCTGCAGTTCACCGTAATCCCAGGTGGGAATGCCAAATAGTAGGAAATCGTAGCTTTCGGCCAGGGCAATATCCGCTTCGGCTACGTTGTGTAGGTCGAGCCACTGGGGGCCAATGTATTGGCGGATTTTTTCTGCAGCCATTTCGGTGTAGCAGGTGCTGGAACCGTAAAACAGGCCTATGGGAGCTTGGGAGCTTGGCATAACAAAAAGTTCTTACTGCTGGTCTATGGCGCCGTTGAAGTCGAGCTGTCGCCAGGCTTCATAGATCACAATGGCGGCGGCGTTGGACAGGTTGATACTGCGGCTCTCTGCGCGCATAGGAATGCGCAGGGTGTTCTCTGGACCCACCATTTGTAGAAACTCCGCCGGCAGGCCGCGAGTTTCGGGGCCAAACACAATCGCATCGCCGTCTTGGTATTCCACCGAGGTATGGCTGTGGCTGCCTTTAGTGGACAGGGCCAACACCCGCGAAGGCTTCTCACTATCGACAAAAGCCTGCCAGTCTGGGTGTCGAACCACGCGGCTGTATTCACTGTAATCAAGCCCGGCGCGGCGCAGGCGTTTGTCGTCCATATCGAAGCCAAGGGGTTCGATTAGGTGTAGCTCGGCGCCAGTATTGGCGCAAAGTCGAATAATATTGCCTGTGTTCGGGGCAATTTCCGGTTGGAATAGAACAATTTTGAACATTACTTGGCGGATGCCCTGGAGCGGTACTAACTAGCTTGAATGATTTGAGCCGGGCGGTGGGCCCGGCTCCGCATGGCAGCGGATTATTCCACAATTAGAGGGGAGTGGCGATCTCCTCGCAGTCGATCTCCACCCCCAACTCATTGGCGATCTGGTCGAGTTCGTCGCGCAGGCCATCGAGATCCATATCTTCATCCACATTGATCTTGCACTCGGCAGTGAACAAAGGCTCGCCACTCCACGGAGTACTACTGTAAGTAGTTTCCAACTGATCCATATTGATATGGTGGGCGCTGAGTGCGCGGGATATTTCCCGCACAATACCGGGGCGGTCGTTGCCTACCAGCTTCAATGTCAGTGTCTGTTGAGGCTTAGTGGAAACGGCGATCGCGTCTTCAACGATCAAGTTATAGCCATCCTGGGCGAGGTTAGTGAGAGCGACCTTTAAGCCTTGGGTTTTGTCACCGGGAACAGCAACGCGCAATATACCGGCAAATTTTCCGGCAAAATGGGCCATATGGCTGTCTTCCCAGTTGCCACCGTTATCCGCAATGACTGCAGAAAGCTTTTCCACAACACCGGGCTTATCGTTGCAGATCATGGAGATAACGAGATGCTGTTGCATATAGTGTTCCTTTGCTTCAGTGGAGACGTATCATTTGCATTGTAATAGGATCTCGTCGGATAACTCTATCGTCCAATCTCAAAGCCATTTTTCTTTTCCCGGCAACAGGTAACTTAGCGAGGGACTGTCAATGAAGGTCATTGCCGATTTGTGCGTGATACCCATGGGTGTGGGGGTGTCTGTCAGTAGGTATGTTGCGGAGTGTGAAAAAGTACTGGTGGAAGCCGGACTGACACACCATCTACATGCCTATGGCACCAACATAGAAGGGGACTGGGATACGGTGATGGCTGCGGTAAAAATCTGCCATGAGCGAGTACACGCGATGGGCGCCGATCGCATCACTACCAGTCTGAAATTGGGAACCCGTATAGACCGGGACCAGTCATTACAGGATAAGATCGACAGTGTGCGATCGAAGCTGGATTAACGATAACAACACAGGAACGATTATGACGATCAATATCAAGAAATCTCTGCTCGCTATGGCCGGCGCTCTGGCCCTGGCTGGTGGCGCCCAGGCTGCCGACTTGAATTCTGTCATTCAGGGGGATCACCGCAGCAAAGAGTACGTTGCGCGAGACCAGTACCGTAACCCGGCAGAAACCCTGGAATTTTTGGGCATTAAGCCAGATATGACGGTAGTGGAGGTTACTCCTGGCGGTGGCTGGTACACCGAAATCCTAGGGCCCTACCTGGGCAAGAAGGGCAAGCTCTATGCAGCGCACTTCCCCGAGGATAGCGAGTCCTCTTACTATCAACGTTCTTTGAAAAGCTTTAAAGACAAGCTAGCTGCCGACAAGAAGGCCTATAAGAATGTCGTAGTGACCGAGTTTTCACCGCAAACCGGCCGTGAGATAGCCCCAGCAGGCAGTGCCGATGCGGTGGTGACTTTCCGCAACGTACACAACTGGATGTACCGCGGTTATGAAGATAAGGCTTTTGCCAGCTTTTACAGCGCTCTGAAACCCGGCGGTGTTCTCGGTGTGGTTGAGCATCGCGCCAAGCCTGGTACCAGTAAAGAGGATATGGTCAAGAGCGGTTATGTAACTCAGGAGTATGTTATCGAAGCAGCCAAGAAGGCTGGTTTTGAGCTGGAAGAGAGCAGTGAGGTCAACGCCAACCCGAAAGATAGCGCCAAGCACCCGAAAGGTGTCTGGACTTTGCCACCCTCTCTCCGCCTGGGTGATGAGGACAAAGACAAGTACCTGGCCATCGGCGAGAGTGACCGCATGACTCTACGCTTCCGCAAGCCAAAATCCTAAGTTTAAATAACCACTTACCAATACAGGTAAACACCGGGAGCGGCGTTCGTCGCTCCCATCTCACCTAGATATGAAAGTTGTATGATCATTCCCTTTGCGCAGTTGGATCCCAACACTTTGCAGAACCTATTGGAAGAGTATGCTACCCGTGAGGGCACCGAGTATGGTGAGCGCGAGGTGGAGCTACCGGAGAAGGTGGCTAGCCTGCGCCGTCAGTTGCAGTCCGGTGACGTGGTAATTTGGTTCGATCCCGGCGAGGAGACCGTCAATCTGGTGCTGGCCGAGGATCTGCCTACCGATGTCTGAATACCTTATTGATGAGCCCCAAGCCCCTCAAGCGCGCTTTCTGTTTGCCCATGGTGCCGGTGCGCCCATGGACAGTGAATTTATGCAGACGTTGGCCGCTGGGTTGTGTGAGCAGGGTATCGAAGTGGTGCGTTTCGAGTTTCCCTATATGGCCCAGCGCCGCAGCGGAGGCGGCAAGCGGCCGCCTAACACCATGTTGCAGTTACAGGAGAACTTTAACGCCCAGATTGAGCAGTTTGCCGGTGATTTACCCCTGTTTATTGGGGGCAAGTCGATGGGAGGGCGGGTAGCGAGCCTCCTGGCCAATGACAGCTATGCGCAGGGGGTGGTTGCCGGGCTTATCTGCCTGGGGTATCCATTTCACCCCCAGGGCAAGCCGGAGAAGCTCCGCACTGAGCACCTGCTAGATTTTGCCTGCCCCACTTTGATTGTGCAGGGAGATCGCGATCCACTTGGCAGCTTTGCAGAGGTGAATACTTATGGATTGGCAGAGGCTATTGAGATTGAGTGGCTGGCCGATGGTGACCACGATTTTAAGCCCCGTCGCGCGAGTGGATTTACCCAAGCCCAACACTGGCAGACTGCGGTGGATAAAGTGGCGGGGTTTATGCAGCGGTTTCCAGGATCGTGATGCGCTCTTCCCCCACTAGCAGTGGGGCCAACTGGGCCATTTGGGCGCGTCGCTCCTCGCTGGTGTACCAGTGTTGCCAGTGCAGTTCTGACTGCCATTTAGACAGGGTAAAGCGGCGCAATGGATTGCCCTTTTCGATATAGGTCTGTCCCTCGATAAAACCAACGGTGCGGTAGGCACAGGTAAGGACTCTTCGTGCGGCCTCCTCGTAGCTGCTCTGCATTTCGGCGGCAATTTCTCGCTCAATCAATACATAGATCATCATCTCCCCACAATGCGATAGGGCCTAAATGGATTTTAGCGCGGCTGTCAGCGGAAGAGTCGGCAGCCAGTTTCTAGATGACGAAGTGCGCTAAATTGCGCACAATAAATATTATGAAGTTTGATCACACCCTCGATGCCCGCGGCCTGTTGTGCCCGGAACCCGTAATGATGCTGCACTCAGCGGTGAGAAATGTTGCCGATGGGGAAGTATTGAAAATGATGGCCACCGATCCCTCGACGCAGCGGGATGTGCCCAAGTTCTGCCAGTTTCTCGGCTATGAACTGGTGCAGCACGCAGAGGAGAACGACGAGTTCGTGTATTGGATCAAGAAAGCGGAATAGTTGGTCAGATAGCGCCCCGGTCCCGCTTCGACGGCACCGGGGGCACACTCCCGAATAAGTTTTGTACTGACTCTATGGCCTGTTAACTCTTATGGCGCCGTTACTAGAGCGGCGATCGCGGCTAGTGCCTCAGGGTCCTCAGATTTGATCTTGTTGGCGATATGATGTTGGAAGAAGTAGCGAAAGCCTTCACTCTCCTGTGCTGGGTATAGGCAGTGATCTCCCGGTAGTACCGGAGTGGTCTCAACGACATCGTGATCGATCAGCATACCGTGAATAACGCCGTCGGCGTGCAGCCTCCAGCTGATGACCTCGATCAGTGTCAGGTTCTCCCTGTCCTTATCCATAAACACCGCATGGGTGCCGATGGTATCGGGAATCTCCTGCAGAACTTCCTCGGGTTTGCTGCTCTCAAACTCAAAGTATTCCGCCGCAGTCTCCAACTCGACGACTTTGTGGATTGGGGGATGGTGGAAGATGTCTTCAATACCGGGATCGTAGTAGCCTTCGAAGCGTCCGTCCAAAGGGTCCTTGATATCTGGACAGGCCACTATGGTGTTTAACCAGGGAACGAGGCCAACGACCTCGCCATTCGCTTTAAGCCCCCAGCAGAGTATTTTTAAGCTGTATAGGTCTGTACCGCTGGAGTTGTTGGAGTAGAGCATTTCCAAGCCGTCTAGCTCCGGCGAAAGGCGAATAAAGCGCCTGTCCGCAGAAGTTTCGATCGGCTCGCCGGTGAAGAGGTCAACCACATTGTTGATGCTGTGGTCTGTCATGGAACACCTCCTGGCAGGGCCGGTTATATACCGTCTCCGATCAGATCAAGGTGCGACTGCCAAGGCCCTATCTCTGAAAGAAGACCGGGGCAGGAGGGTATTTGACTGCATTAGACCCCTCCTCGGGGAATACGCTGAAAAGGCAGGTGTTCAGCGGCCTCCCTGTGAGTAAAGGTATATGTTGATTTCCGGAAATACAACCGGCCCGCTAACGCCTGCAGAAGCGGCGCGGCTTTGATCGAGGCGCTCCCGTTGATATAGTCCCCGCCTTTGCGGTATCCCGGAGAACATCTTGCCCGTCACTCACTTAGAAATGGCTCCAGTTTCTAATACTCCTCTAGCAGCCAGATCCACTGCCGAGCGTATTGTGGCGGTCTTCAATCGCTGTTTTTCCAGTCCAAAAGGGCTAAATACCCGACTTTGCGGCGGTTTTTCCGAACCTTACTATCGGCCCGCTGGGGGCCAGCAGGGCCATCATCAGGTCGAGTTCACTCTCGACTATGCGGCCAGCGCACTGCACGAGGTGGCCCATTGGTGTGTGGCCGGTGAGGTCCGCCGACAGTTGCCCGACTATGGCTATTGGTATGCTCCAGATGGGCGCAGTGCCGAGCAACAAGCAGAATTCGAGTTGGTGGAGGTCAAACCCCAGGCGCTGGAATGGATTTTCGCCCGTGCATGTGGTCTCCGCTTCCGTGTCAGTGCGGACAACTTGGAGAGTGGCCTTGGTCCCAGCACCAGTTTCAAAGAGGCTATTTGGCGTCAGGTTCAGCGCTATTGTGCGGAGGGGCCCAATGAGCGGGCGCGTACTTTCGCTCTTGCGCTTGCAGGGGTGTTTACTCAGCCAGATCCATTGAGCGGCGATATCTATCAGCTGCGGGAGCTATCGTGAGTAGTTTTCTGGTCGACTCTTCTGTCTATATCTTTCGCTACTACTTCGCCTTGCCTCCCAACTGGCAGAGTCGCAGTGGTTACGACACAGAAGCGGTCTACGGCTTCACCAACTTCCTGCTGGATCTTTTGGCGAGAAATCCACGTTACATCGCCTGCGCTTTCGATGAATCTCTCGGTAGTTGCTTCCGCAATACGCTTTACCCGGACTATAAATGCAGTCGCGCATTGCCAGATGAAGCCCTGGCCTTTCAGCTGGCGGCCTGCCGGGGGATGGCGGAAGCCCTGGGTATCGCCAGTTTCTCCAGTGAGCGTTATGAGGCGGACGATATTCTCGCCAGCTTGACGCGAAAACTGCGCAATCATGCCCCGATCATTGTGAGCCGGGATAAAGATCTGGGGCAGTTACTGGCTCGCGGAGCCTCCAGTCTTTGGGATTTTGCCGCAAACCAGCATATGGACAGCGCGGCCATTGAGCAGAAGTTTGGTGTAAAACCCGCGCAGATTGCCGACTACCTGGCGTTGGTGGGGGATAGCAGTGACGATATTCCCGGAGTACCCGGCATTGGTGCCAAGACTGCGGCGCGATTGCTGAGCGAGTTTGATGATGTCGAAGCGCTGTTGGCACAGCAAGAGAGAGTGACAACACTGCCCATTCGGGGTGCGAAAGGACTCGCCCAGCGGCTGGGGGAATATTCCGACCAGCTGCGCTTGGCAAAACGCCTCGCAAGCCTGGTGGAGGATATCCCCCTTGGCATTAAGGTGAGTGATTTGCGTCCACAACCTGTGGATGTTGAGTTGGCCACGGCTCTGGCCAAGGAGTTCGGGATCGGCAGGCTGGCAGGAAAAATGGAGCGCACACTGGTGAGCGCTGAAGGAGAATCTACATGAGTGAAAGCCACGCACAGGGCGTTGGCCTCAAGATTGTTGCCGATGAGAATATACCGGCACTGGAGCAATATTTTGGCGATCTGGGTACGCTGTTACGCTATCCGGGCCGCACACTGACGCGCGAGCAATTGATTGATGCCGATATCCTATTGGTGCGCTCCGTCACACGAGTGAATCAGAGCCTGCTGGAAGGCACGCCGGTACGTTTCGTGGGTAGCTGTACCATCGGCACCGATCATCTGGATACCGATTGGATGGAGCGCAATGGTATTTACTGGAGTGCCGCGCCGGGCTGCAATGCCAACTCCGTGGTTGAATATGTATTTTGTACTTTGGCCGCCCTAGCGGTGGACTGGCGAGGGCGCAGCTTTGGCATTGTCGGTTGTGGCAATGTGGGAGGGCTGCTGCAGAAGCGCTTGCATGCCCTGGGTGCGAGCTGTGCAGTCTACGATCCCTGGCTGCCAGATAACCCCGACTTTGCTCCCCTTGAACACGTACTGAGTCAGGACATTGTGTGCCTGCACGCCCCTCTGGTTAAAGATGGGCCCTTCCCCAGTTTGCATATGATCGGTGCTGAGCATTTGGCACAGATTCGCGACGGCGCTGTTTTGATTAGTGCCGGTCGCGGTGCGGTGGTGGACAATCGCGCGTTATTACAGGTGTTACAGCGGGCAAAGCGTTTTATGACAGTGCTGGATGTCTGGGAGGGGGAGCCGGGAATCAACACTGAGCTGTTGGAGTTGGTGGACCTGGGGAGCCCGCATATTGCCGGCTATAGCCTGGATGGCAAGCTCACAGGCACCCGCATAATTCGCGAGGCGCTCTCCAATGCGCTGGATCTGGCCCAGCCTGAAAACACTGGCGCCACCTGCGATACGCAAGCTGAAGTCTCTAGAAGGCAACTTGAGCCGGTGATTAGTGGGGCGGCGCCAATAGCGAATTTGTTATTGCAAATGTATGACCCACGCGAAGATGATGCGCGCCTGCGCGAAGTGGCTCGAGGGATAGAACCTATGGCCAAGGCTTTCGACCGCCTGCGCCGTGAATATCCCGAGCGTTTGGAGTTTTCCCATTACCGCGCCGCAGCGCAGGCCCTGGGTAAAAAAGAGAGAGAAGAGTTGGCAGTACTGGGGCTCATGTGCGATTAGAAAAACAAGTTAAGAAACTGGGTTTGATTATCAATCCTTGGGCCGGTGTTGGCGGCCCAGCGGGGCTTAAGGGCAGCGATGGAGCCGAGACAGTGGCGCAGGCCCTGGCGGCTGGTATTGAGCCGCAATCCCACAAGCGTGCCGCGATTGCCCTGGAGGCCTTGCTACCGTTTCGGCAGCAGCTGGAGTTTTTGTGTTTTGCCGGTGATATGGGGGCGGATACGGCTAGTGCACTGGGCTTTGCCGTGCGTGAGGTGGGTGCAGCCGAGTCCACCCCATCAACCCCCGAGGACACCGAGAGAGCGGCAATGGCGATCCGCGACGCCGGTGCCGACCTGATCGTCTTTATTGGCGGTGACGGCACTGCGCGCAATATGACCAACGTCCTGGGTGATCACTTTCCAGTACTGGGTATTCCCGCCGGTGTCAAAATGCACTCCGCTTGTTTCGCGATTTCCCCCAAGGCCGGTGGAGAAGTTTTGCGTAAATTACTGGCCGGTAAGCTGGTGGATTTGTGTGAGCGCGAGGTGCGTGATATCGATGAAAATAGCTTCCGCCAGGGGCGGGTGAGCACTCGCCACTACGGCGAGCTGCTGGTGCCCCAGGAGGGCCACTTCCTGCAGGCAGTAAAGAACGCCGGGCGCGAGGTGGAAGAGCTGGCTGTGGCGGATATCGCCGCGGAGATTGTCGAGGAACTAGAGCCGGATACCTTGTATATCGTCGGTCCCGGTTCAACTACCTTAGCTGTCTTTAGTGAATTGGGGTGTGACGGCACCCTGCTGGGGGTGGACCTGCTCTGTGATGGCGCCCTCTTGCAAAAAGATGTGAGCGCGCCGCAGATTGAGGCAGCGATTGCCGCACACAAGAGTGTGAAAAAAAATGGTCAGGTAAAAATTATTCTCACTGCCATCGGAGGCCAGGGCCATCTGATCGGCCGCGGTAACCAGCAATTCTCCCCCAGAGTCCTAAGCCAAGTGGGTCGTGAAAACCTGGTGGTTGTCGCCACCAAAACCAAAATAACTGAACTCGGCGGGCGCCCCCTGTTAGTGGATAGTGGTGACCCCGAACTGGATCGGCAGTGGAGCGGCTTTATCCGTGTGGTAACCGGCTACCGCGATGCGATCCTCTACCCCCTAAGCAATGGAGAAGTCTGAGTGTCTACCGATTGGCAAGTGTTGCTGCAGCAAGTAGAGCCCAAGTTAGTTCAGGGCGGCGGTGACAGCCGGCGTTTGTTTCACGGGCGTGGTCGCTGTTTTACAGGCCTGGAGCAGGTTTGTGTCGATAGTTTTTCCCCTGCATTACTGGTTACTTTTTTTGAGGAGTACGAGGGGGAAGGGGAGTTGTGCGAGAAGCTCTGGCAGATGGCCGAATCATACGGTTATCAGGGGGTGGCCGCGCAGCGTCGCTATCTCCCCGGTGCACCATTGGAGTGGTTGTGTGGCGAATCGGTTGCCGCACCAGTGGCACAGCGCAACGGTCTGCAGTTTCCGCTGACCTTTGATCGTCAGAATGTTGGCTTCTTTCTGGATATCGAACCCGGCCGCGCCTGGCTTGAAGCGCAGGTGCGGGAGCGCTCGGAGCGCAAATCGGTGAAGATGCTGAATTTGTTCGCGTTTACCTGTGCTTTTTCTGCTGTGGCTCGAGCCGCTGGGGATATTGAGATCGTCAATGTGGATGTGAATCGGGGCGTTTTGAATCGCGGCCGAGAAAACCACGAGGTGAATGGCCTGTCCCTGCGAGGTATTCAATTTTTGCAATTCGATGCACTGCGCCAGTTCAAGCGCTTCGACCGCCGGGGGCCCTTTGATCTCGCTATCGTAGACCCACCCACACGCCAGAAAGGCCGCTTCGATGTGAGTCACAACTACGAAAAACTGCTGCAACAACTGCCTGCCTGCCTCGCGGATGAGGCAGATCTGCTGATGGTGATCAACTCCCCGCGCCACAGCGAAGCGCACTTTCGCGAGTTGATACTCGGTGCCGATAGCGGCTATGAAGTGGTAGAGCGGCTGGCGCAAAACCCGGATTTTCCCGATCGGGACCCGGATGCCGCCCTAAAAATGCTGCACGTTAAATATCGTCGTCAGAGTTTGCGATACTAAATAGCGGTGATGCTCAAACCACTCTATTTACAGTGCGGCAAACTCCCGCATCAGGCGCTCCACCAGCGCCTGTAACTTTGCAGAGGAACCATCGCGCACGGCGCTGTTGAGCAGCTGTGCGTTACTCTGGCCAGAATTTTCTTCCTTGTTGATCAACAGCAGAAATCCCCGGTGGCTCAGTACCACTTCCTCCGCAGCTTCCTGGCGCACCAGCTGGGAGAAGTGAATGTAACCGCTCTGTTTTAACCAGCTGAGGGCACCCAGGCAGGCCAGGTGCCGTGGTGAGTGCAGGCCGAATTCGTCGGGGGTGTCTGGCCCGGCAATGTCCTCCACGTAAATGGTGGAGGGCAGGGGGAACTGACCAAACAGTGCCAGCAGAATTCTGCCGGCATCGCGATAAAAGTCGTGGATATGTAAATCGTCCAACATCAGCGGGTATATCGCTCCAAAAAGTAACCCAGCCGCTCAATCGCGTGGGAGAGGTCGTCGGCGCGGGGCAGAAAGACAATGCGCAGGTGATCGGGCGCGTCCCAATGGAAAGCGCTGCCCTGTACCAGCAGGATTTTCTCCTGGCGCAGGAATTCCAATACCAGCTGTTCATCACTATCGATTTTGTGGTGGTCCAGGTGCAGCTTGGGGAACAGGTAGATGGCACCACTAGGTTTGACACAGCTGACACCGGGAATGTCGTTGAGCATGCGGTAGGCTAGATCGCGTTGCTGGCGCAAGCGGCCGCCGGGCAGTATCAAGTCGTTAATACTCTGATAGCCCCCCAGTGCGGTTTGCACGGCATACATGGCCGGTACATTGCCGCACAGGCGCATAGAGGCGAGTATTTCCATCCCTTCAATAAAGCCTTTGGCGCGATGCTTGATTCCACTGATGATCATCCACCCGGAGCGGAAGCCGGCCAAGCGGTACGATTTGGACAAGCCATTGAAGCTCAGGCAGAGCACATCCGGGGCCAGTTTGGCCATGGGGGTGAACTCGGCGTCGTCGTAGAGGATCTTGCTGTAGATTTCATCGGCAAAAATCACCAGATTGTGGCTGCGCGCCACCTCTACAATCTCTTCCAGCAAAGCCTTGGGATAAATCGCCCCCGTGGGGTTGTTGGGGTTGATCACGACAATGCCGCGGGTGCGAGGCGTGATTTTTGCTTTTATGTCCTCAATATCGGGCAGCCAGCCGGATTCCTCGTCACAGCGGTAGAGTACCGGGTTGGCACCAGCGAGATTGGTAGCGGCCATCCACAGGGGGTAGTTGGGCATGGGCAGCAGCAGCTCATCGCCATTGTTGAGCAGTGCCTGGGTGGCCATGGAGATTAACTCGGAGACACCGTTGCCCAGATAGATGTCATCAATTTCAACTCCCTGGATACCCAGGGTCTGGCACTCCTGCATAATAGCTTTGCGCGCGGCGAATAATCCCTTGGACTCCACATAGCCCTGGGCCTGGGAGAGATTGTGGATGACGTCCTGGATGATTTCATCGGGGGCGTTAAAGCCGAAGGGGGCGGGGTTGCCGATATTCAGCTTGAGGATACGGTGGCCTTCCTCCTCCATGCGATGGGCTTGCTCCATCACCGGGCCGCGAATCTCATAGCAGACGCCGTGCAGTTTTTCAGATTTATGGATGTCCTTCATGTTGGTGCGGCAGCCCTGTAGCTTGGCAGGAGCAGCCTCAGCCGCGAGCGAGCTGCGCGATAGGCGGGATTCCACTGGCGGCGGTTACCGCTCCTGCGAGAACGATTAAAACGGAACGAGACAGTATGGCAAAAGCAAAAGACGATAACTACTGGCGAGATCAGCTGACAGATGAGGAGTTTGAGGTCTGTCGCAAAGGGGGGACAGAAGCGCCATTTAGCGGGGAATATTGGGATGTTTTTGACAAAGGTCTCTACCGCTGCCGCTGTTGTGGCGAGGTTTTGTTTGATGCGGGAGCAAAATTCCAGAGCTACTGTGGCTGGCCCAGCTTCGATGAGGAATTTAGCGTGGGGATTATTCGAGAGCTAGCCGATAATAGTTTTGGTATGGAACGTATCGAGATTCGCTGCAGTCAATGCGACAGTCATCTAGGGCATGTGTTCGATGATGGGCCTACTGAAACCGGCCTTCGATACTGTGTTAATTCCTTGTCGGTGAGGCTGGACCAGGAGTTCAACGAAGACGGCGAAGAGGAGGGCAAGTGAGGAGAGTACACTGGAGCCGCTGGCTACTCAGGGTGCAGTGGGGGCTACTCGGGATTATTGTGCTCGCAGGCATGGCACTGCGGTTCGGATTGTTGCGCTTCGAATTGGTCTTCATGATATTTACCTACGCGGGTGGGGCGGCACTGACTGTCGCACTGGTGAGTTTACTGGTGTTTGTCTGGGGGTCGCGCAATCACAGGCCCCAGGCGCGCAGCAATGCCCTCTGGGCTGCGTTGCTGGGACTGCTGCCAGTAGCTGTGCCCCTTATTACTGTGGGCAAAGATAATTTCAATGCACCAAAAATCCACGATATCACTACCGATACCCGCAACCCCCCGGCATACCAAGCAGTCCTCGACTTGCGTAAGCCTGGGGACAATAGTGCCGCATACGGCGGCGAGCCTGTGGCGAGCCTGCAGCGTGAAACCGATATCTATTCCGACATCTATCCACTGCATGTCCATATGCCTGTTGCCCGCACCACTGAGCTGGCGGCGGAGGTTGCCAAGAAACTGGGCTGGAAGATTGTGTCTTACGAACCAGAGAAGGGGCATATCGAGGCAACCGACCGAACCTTGCTGTTAGGCTTTACCGACGACATCGTGGTGCGAGTACGGCCGGAAGATGATGGTGGCTCGCGGGTGGACGTGCGTTCTAGTTCCCGTGTGGGAGTCAGTGACCTAGGGGCCAACGCAAAGCGTATTCGTGAGTTTATTGAGGAGCTGCACCTGCGTGTACTCAGCGAGCAGTACGGAGAACCCTCTGACGCCTAAATTATCTTCCCGCAACCGGCAGTGTTAGGTAAGTATCTGACAATAAAAGAAAAAAAATTCAATTCGGGTGTTGACAGTATCCCGAACGGTACATAGAATGCGCCCCACTTCTGACGCAGAGCTACACTTTAAAACGCAGCGAAACGACAGAAGGTTTCTGGGTCCCCATCGTCTAGAGGCCTAGGACACCGCCCTTTCACGGCGGTAACAGGGGTTCGACTCCCCTTGGGGATGCCACGCGGGAATAGCTCAGTTGGTAGAGCGCAACCTTGCCAAGGTTGAGGTCGCCGGTTCGAACCCGGTTTCCCGCTCCAAGTTTCCGCTTTGCGAGATGATCTCTAGTCAGCTCACAAAGCACGCCACCGAGAAATCAGTGGCATTGCCATGGACAGCATGGCAGCACCGGACCTTAAGGTCGAAGTGCAAGTTTCTGTCCCCATCGTCTAGAGGCCTAGGACACCGCCCTTTCACGGCGGTAACAGGGGTTCGACTCCCCTTGGGGATGCCAATATGACCCGTTAGCAATGCTACCGGGTCAAATTGCGGGAATAGCTCAGTTGGTAGAGCGCAACCTTGCCAAGGTTGAGGTCGCCGGTTCGAACCCGGTTTCCCGCTCCAATTTTATTTTTGGATGGATCTTTGGCCCCATTCAAAAGTAAAGTCACCGCGAGGTGGCAAAGCCATGGACAGCGTGGCAGCACGGGACCGAAGAGGTTGTAGTGCAAAGTTTCTGTCCCCATCGTCTAGAGGCCTAGGACACCGCCCTTTCACGGCGGTAACAGGGGTTCGACTCCCCTTGGGGATGCCAATACGGCCCGGCAGCAATGCTGCCGGGCCAACACAAAACGCGGGAATAGCTCAGTTGGTAGAGCGCAACCTTGCCAAGGTTGAGGTCGCCGGTTCGAACCCGGTTTCCCGCTCCAAAATAAAAAAGCCGCTCACTCGAGCGGCTTTTTTATTTTCCGATATATTGCTTCTAAGTTTATTACTTGCACTGGTATTGCCGGAGTGCGACTGTGCGCCTGGAATTCCGCCTCCGCGGCTTTGGGCTTCCCTGTGTTTCCGCCGGTTGAAATTATTCGGGCAAGCGCGTTGAATGGCGCCTTCAGCATAGGAATTCACAATGACCGCCGCACTATCTATCCATAACCTGCAAAAAACCTACGAAGGCGGCTTCCAGGCCCTGAAAGGGATCAGCTTCGAAGTGCAGCCGGGGGACTTCTTTGCTCTGCTGGGCCCCAATGGTGCAGGTAAGTCCACCACTATTGGCATTATCTGCTCATTGGTGCGTAAGACTGCCGGTAGTGTGTCGATTTTTGGTGTCGATATCGACAGTGATTTTGCCGCTGCCAAGCGCCTTTTAGGCGTGGTGCCGCAGGAGTTCAATTTCAGTCAGTTTGAAAAAGTCTTCGATATTGTGGCTACTCAGGGGGGATTCTATGGAATGCCGCGCAAGTTGGCAGAGGAGCGCACAGAGCAATATCTGAAGCAGTTGGGACTTTGGGACAAGCGACACACCCAGGCGCGTATGCTGTCTGGGGGGATGAAGCGCCGCCTGATGATTGCACGGGCGCTGATTCACGAGCCAAAACTACTGATTCTGGATGAACCTACTGCTGGGGTGGATATCGAGCTGCGTCGCTCCATGTGGAGCTTCCTGGAGGAAATTAACGCTCGAGGTACCACCATTATTCTCACTACCCATTACCTGGAGGAGGCGGAGAGCCTGTGCCGCAATATCGCCATTATCGATAAGGGTGTTATCGTTGAGAATACCTCTATCAAGTCCCTGCTGAAGACTCTCAACCGCGAGACATTTATTCTCGACTGCAGCGAATACCTAAGTGAGGCACCGGAGCTTACGGGGTTTAAATGCTGCCTGTTGGATAATCATTCCCTGGAAATCACTGTAGAAAAAGGGCAGTCACTGACAGAGGTCTTTGTCGAGCTCAAGGCCCAGGGCGTCACCGTGACCAGTATGCGCAACCGTGCCAACCGCCTGGAAGAATTGTTTATTTCCATGTTGTCCGAGGAAAAAGAAGAGGGGTTGGATTCGTGAGCGGTAAGTTGACCTGGATATCCTTCAGCACCATTTTCCGCCGGGAGGTGCGCCGCTTTATGCGCATCTGGCCACAGACCCTGGTGCCGCCGGTGATCACCATGACGTTGTACTTTGTGATTTTCGGCTCTCTTATTGGCAGCCGTATCGGTGAAATGGGTGGATACCCTTATATGGAGTTTGTGGTACCTGGGCTGATTATGATGTCAGTGATCACCAACTCCTATGGCAATGTCGTGTCCTCTTTTTACAGTGCTAAGTTTCAGCGCAGTGTTGAGGAGCTGCTGGTATCGCCCACGCCAAATTGGGCGGTGATGGCTGGCTATGTACTGGGCGGTGTTGCGCGTGGCTTGGTTGTAGGCCTGATTGTCACTCTAGTAGCGATGTTTTTTACTTCTCTCAGAGTCGAACACCTGGGAGTCACCATCGCTATTGTGTTTCTCACATCGGCGCTATTCTCTCTGGCGGGTTTTATCAATGCGATTTATGCCAACAGCTTTGACGCCATATCGATTATTCCCACTTTTGTTTTGACCCCGCTTACCTATTTGGGGGGTGTTTTCTACTCCATCGATCTGTTGTCGCCCTTTTGGCAAGGATTGTCGAAATTGAACCCGATTCTCTATATGGTGAACTCCTTTCGCTATGGAATCCTGGGTGTTTCCGACATTAATGTGGCCTGGGCATTTGTTGGGGTCTTGGTTTTTATTGCGCTTCTCGCCAGCTGGGGACTTTACCTGATGAGTCACGGCAAGCGATTGAGGCACTGAGGTTGAGTATGAGCAGAGAAGATTGGCAGAACCTCCCGCTGGGTCGGGAAACCGTTTACGAATCCAGCTATAACCCAGAGCTACTGCACCCGATTCAGCGATCCATTTCCCGAGCCCAACTGGGGCTGTCCGTTGGCGCCCTGCCATTTTTTGGGGAAGATGAGTGGTGGGGATTTGAGCTCTCCTGGCTCAATACCAGGGGCAAACCCCAAGTGGCGGTGGCGCGCTTCAGCTTTCCCGCGGAAAGCCCCTGTATGGTGGAGTCCAAGTCCTTCAAATTGTACTTAAACTCCTTTAACCAAAGCCGCTTTGATTCCTGGCAGCTGGTTCAGGATACCCTGGTGCGGGATCTAAGCGCTGCGGTGGGTATGGCTGTGGAAGTGACCCTGCTGGAGGTGGAAGATATCTCCCTGGATGTGCAGAGGCCGCAAGGGTTCTGTCTCGACCAGCTGGATATTGCCGTAGAGCAATACCAGCCGGACTCGACACTGCTGGCGCTGGAAGAGAGTGGTGTGGAGGTTACTGAAACTCTCTACAGCCACTTGTTGCGCAGTAATTGCCCGGTTACCGGCCAGCCGGATTGGGCGACGGTAATGGTGGAATACAAGGGGCCGATGCTGCAGCGCGAAGCGCTATTGGCTTACATTATTTCCTTCCGTGAGCACCAGGATTTTCACGAACACTGTGTGGAGCGGATTTTTTGCGATCTGCAAAACCTTGCGGACTTTTCCGAGTTAACAGTTTGTGCCCGCTATACCCGCAGGGGAGGGCTGGATATCAACCCGCTGCGCTCCACCCGTATTGAGAAGCCTCTACCGCCGCGCTTCGCCCGTCAGTAAATTATTGCTAATACAGGTGATATTGGTCTCAGGTATTTCTGTGGCCAATATCGTCAAATCCCACAGCATTAAAACACTCCGGCCTTAAACCTTGTGTCACACGTGGCGCTGTTCCCTCTTGGGCTAAGCTTTCCTGGATAGCTTTTTGGGTGCAGGTGTATTGGATGTAGCCTATTGATGGGCCTGTACAGTTACATTAGTGGCTATTCACTTTTCTTGGCTCGATAAAAAGTAAATAAGCTGCAATTGGTGTATCGCCAATGATTTACACAGATCCATAGGCCCCCTAGATATGGAAATCCAAACACAGTCTCCAGCGCTACCCGCTGTGCTTGTGGTTTTCATCCAAATTATTTCCTCCACTCCCGCCAATGCCCAGGTTTATGTTGAAGCCGATCAATTGATGAAGGTGATCGAAGCGCAGCAGCGCCAACTCGAGGCACAGGAAGCGCAAATCCGACAGCAAAAGGCTGATCTAGAGGCTTTGCGGCAACAGGTGGAAGAGCTGCGCAGGGCGAGGCCCCCAGAAAATTCCCCGGCTGCGCCAGTTCCGGCAGTACCAATGCCGTCAGTTCCTCCATCGAGAGAATACAGTGAGCCTGTGGATGGCGTTGCGCTCGATGATTTGCGCGATCAATTAGAGCTCATACGCAAAGATATCCCGCCTGGCTCCCTACCGCCCCCTCGGGCCAGGGGAGACCCAAAGCATCCGGAACAGACGGATATCGAAGAAATCATTTCCAGTGTACCGACCGACTGGCCGGGGTCTATCCCTGTGCTCGGCAGTCGCACTCGAATAAAAATTAATGGCTTCGCCGAGCTGGATGCTAACTATGACACCGGCGCCATTGTCAGCCCGGCGGAGTTCACGACCAGTGCTATTGTCACCAGCAATAGAACCGCAGCGGAGGGTGAGGATGGTCAGACCAATGTTTCCGTTCAGGTATCGAGACTAGTGCTCAAGTCAAGAACGCCCTGGGGCGGTCGTTTAATCGAAAATGAATTTTCTATGGATTTCCTTCGCGATCCGACAGTCAGTGAGCCTTTGCTGCGTCTGCGCAAAGCATACGGCCAGGTCAGTGATATTTTGCTGGGCGGAGATTTACGGCTGGGCCTCGACTGGTCCACGTTCAGTAATTTAACCGCCTCACCAAACACCCTGGATTACGAAGGCCCCAACTCACTGTTAGCGCTCATGCGTCCGGTTGCGCGTTGGAGCCGTAAATATGATCCAACTCTCACTCTGCAAGTCTCCCTGGATGCGCCAACTGATCGGGTTTTTCAGAATGCACTGGAAGTGTCTCGCTGGCCGGACTTTGTGGTAGCGGTTATTTCCCAAACAGACCGCATTAACTTTCAGGGCAGTTTTATCCTGCGGGACCTGCGTGGCAGTGGGGAACCACAGTCTGCCGTTTCGGATACCGGATGGGGTATCAATTTAAGTGGCGTGATTGATATGCCCGGTAGGCTTGCGCCGGATTTTGCCTCCTACTCCTTTAGCTATGGCTATGGCTATGGAAGCCTTCTGGATGATGAGCCCCCCGATGCGAGCTATGACTTCGTCAATAATCGGCTGGAGGCAATTCCAACTCTGGGTTGGTATCTGGCTTATCAACACTGGTGGAGTCCGTGCCTCTATACCGTGGCAACCTATGGGCTGGTGCATCAGGACAACCTGGATTTCCAGCCGGGCTCCTCATTTTATCAAACCCAATACAGCAGTATTAATCTGACCTGGACCCCGACGCCGCATTGGCTGTTTGGCGTTGAGGCCCTTTATGGAACCAGGGAGGACAAAGATGGAGCCTATGGTTCAGTCTGGCGGACCCAGTTCACCAGCCGCATCTCGTTCTAGTGGTTTCAGATGTGCGATATCAATAGTGTTGCGCTTTATTTTGCTATGCGGTTTTTTAACCTCCTGTAATTCACCGAGAACAGTGGTGACTGACACTTGGCATTCGCCGCTGGTTGCAGAGCGCTCGCTGGGAAAAACTTTGGTCCTGGCCTTTACCTTGGTTCCTCGCCCAATAGTTGGTATCTATGTGGAGAGTATTTGGGTGGAGCAGTTGGGCCGCTATGGCGTGAATGCCCTCTCATGGAGTGATTTTGCAGCCGATGGCAAGGTTCCCACGATGGGGGAGCTGGCTGATGTCCTGGCTGAATATCAATTTGACACGCTATTGGTGACACAGTTGATCAGCTTTAAACAACTGAATAGGAATGTTTCCAACTCTCAAGTGGCCATTGTCGAAACCCGTTTATATTTTGCGCCATCGGAAGAGGTGTATTGGTCCCTGGAATCCGAAAGTTTCCTGGCGAACTATATGATGGGGGAAATTCGCCGTCCCAGGGAGGGAGATGCCCTGGAATATGTGGAAACCGTTATTCAACAAATGATGCAGGATGGTGTTTTCTAGGCGCTGATGCCATCGTTTCATGGAGTTGGCCACCACAAACCATTTCCTCCTGCGGGGTAGGTGAAGTTAAAACATAATTTGTTCAGCTATTCTGGTGAGAAGAGCCGTACGGAAGAGTGTGCTGAGCACCTGATGTGGTTTATGTGTACGGTGAATTTTTTGTGGCGGGTAATCTGATAGGAATGCCTGCTGAATCCTAAGGTCGGTAGGCATTGCAATGGATTGGAATACCGTGGCCCCTGTCAGGTTTGTGCAATACTGGGTTCGCTACTGGGGTTGTATTGAGTACCGATCCTTCTGGCTAGTATGCCTTCTTTTCGCATTTCTTTTTCTTTTTTTGATTCCCTCTTCAAGCTCTGCCACTGAAAGTTTTCTGATGCCTTTGGGGCCCGTTGCCCATGAACAGAAAACACATTTTTTCTGGGCGACAGCACTTACCATGGTAGCGGTGCTGCCCGTGTTTATTCTGGTGCCAGTCATTCTATTTAAGTATCGCCGTAAGAAGGGAAAAGGTATTTATGCGCCCAAGTGGGAGTCTTACGGCCCTTTGGAAGTCGTCATGTGGGGTGTTCCCTTTATGGTGATTTTTGTTCTCTCTTTTATGCTTTGGCGCGCAACCATTGCTCTGGACCCCTATGAGGAAATAGAAGGCGTATTTCCTCCTGTCCAAGTGCAAGTGGTGGGACTGGACTGGAAGTGGTTGTTTATCTACCCAGACTTAAAAATTGCCACAGTGGGTGAACTGGTTGTTCCTGTACACACTCCGGTCTCCATGATTTTAACCAGCGATACCGTGATGCAGTCTTTTTGGATTGCGGCGTTAGCGGGGCAGATCTATGTGATGCCGGGCATGACCACACGACTCAATTTTATTGCAACTAAAAATGGTAAAACCCAGGGTGAAAACACCCAATATACCGGCAAGGGATTTACCGAGCAGAAATTTGATGTATTGATTAAGAGTGAAGAGGATTTTCAGGCCTGGGTTGCACAGGTCCGGGCCAGGGGGATTGAGCTGGATGCTCAGACCTATAATCGCCTGGCTGAAAGAAGTACCCGCAAAGAGATGCAAAAGCAGTTGGCCACGCCTCAAATGCCCAGCAATGCCCTCTATTTTACCATTGCCGATCCCGAGCTGTTTCAAAGCATTGTTATGCGATATCACTCGGGCAAGCCCCTTAGTATGGAAGAGCAACCCGGCACGGTGAAGTTTGGTCAGGGTGAGGATAAAACAGAGGGTGCGCAGCCATGAATATTACCGACTATGGCTGGCTGGGAAAGCTGGGCTGGGATTCTATCGTTTTCAGCAAGCTGTTTACCGATTTTTCGGTAAGTGAAGTGGTGGCCAGTACCGCTGGTGCCATTGTTGTTTTTGCCACCATCGCCATCCTCGCTCTACTGACCTGGTTTCGCGTATGGGGCACTTTATGGTCTGAATGGCTGACCAGCACAGACCATAAAAGAATTGGCATCATGTACATAGTCTTTGCACTGGTGATGATGACCAGAGGACTGCTGGAAGGCATGGTGATGCGGGCACAGCAGGCTGCTGCCCCAGATGGTTTCCTCTACGCAGATCACTTCGCTCAGCTATTTAGCACCCACGGCACTATTATGATTTTCTTTGTTGCCGTGCCTTTTGTTGTGGGTCTGGTCAACTTTGTAATGCCATTACAGATTGGTGCTCGCGATGTTGCTTTCCCAGTACTTAACCAGATTAGCCTGGCGGTCACCGTGTCTTCTGGGATTCTGTTGATGGTCTCGCTGGTGGTGGGGGAATTCTCTACTGGGGGCTGGTCTGCTTACCCGCCTTATACGGGGGCGGACTTTAATCCCGGCGTGGGACCAGACTACTGGGTGTGGGCGATTGTATTTTCCGGGGCCGGTACCACTCTTACGGGGATTAACTTTACCGTCACCATTTTAAAATGCCGTGCTGCGGGCATGAAATTTTTCCGTATGCCCATGTTTTGCTGGACGGTATTGTGTTCCTCCATCCTGATGATTTTTGCTATGCCGCCACTCAGTGTTGCGGCGTTAATGCTTGGTTTCGACCGCTATTTGGATTTTCACTTTTTCACCAATGATCTCGGTGGCAATATGATGAACTATGCCAATTTATTTTGGCTGTTCGGACACCCGGAGGTCTATTTGTTGGTGCTGCCGGCCTACGGTATTTTTTCTGAGGTGTTCTCCACTTACTCCGCCAAGCGCCTATATGGCTACAAGTCATTGGTAATTGCCACCATGTCTATTGCCGTATTGAGTTTTACCGTGTGGCTTCATCACTTCTTTACCATGGGGCAGAGTCCTACCATCAATATTGTATTTGGTATCGCCACCATGCTGATCGCGGTGCCAACCGGGGTCAAAGTCTACGATTGGATGGCGACGATGTATCGCGGGCGAATTCGCTTTACCACTCCAATGATTTACGCCATCGGATTTTTGATTTTATTCGTGATCGGTGGCTTGTCTGGAGTGATTCTGGCGAACCCCACGGTAGATTTCCAAGTACACAATACCCTGTTTTTGGTGGCGCACTTCCATAATGTACTAATTCCAGGAGTGCTATTTGGTTTGCTGGCCGGATATAACTACTGGTTCCCCAAGGCGTTTGGTTTTCGCCTGGATGAGCGCTTGGGTAAGTGGTCGGCATATCTTTGGGTAGCCGGGTTTATGCTCACTTTCTTTCCCCTTTATGGTGCAGGATTACTGGGGATGCCAAGGCGCTCATTCAGCTATATGGATCTGACTTTCAAACCCTACATGGTGGTGGCTTTTATCGGGGCCATGGTGGTGTTATGCGCATTGATCAGCCTGGTATTGCAGTTGCTGGTCAGTTTACGGGATCGCAAGAAAAATCGCGTTCCTGTGGGGGACCCTTGGGATGGGCGCTCTCTGGAATGGTCGATCCCAGCCCCTGCGCCTTCCTACAATTTTGCGGAACTGCCGAGGGTAACGGACCGGGATGAATTTAATGAGGCTAAGGAGCAGGGGCGTGCTTATTTACCGCCAAAAGTCTATCGGGATATAGAGATGCCCAAGAATAACCCTTTGGGATTTATTCTATGCGCTCTGAGCGGCATCCTGATGTTTGCATTGGTCTGGTACATGTGGTGGTTGGCCCTGATTTCCGTTCTGGCCATTATCATTGTGGTAATCGTCTCTACCTTCCGCTGGGACAGTGAGCAAATTATTCCGGCGAGTCAGGTACAGCAGGATACGGAGAAGTGGCTGACACTAGTGAAAAATACCGAACCGGTGGGCAGGGATCTGGAAAATACTCCGCAAAACCATGGCTACGCTAAGTTGGAGCATTAGTAACCGATGAACGGGAATTCATCAGCGCTAAATAAGGGGATGAGAGAGAGCCCTGGAGCCATTCATAAAGACCCGGATATGGTGATCTTTGGATTCTGGGTTTTTATGATGAGCGACCTGATTTTTTTCGGGGTCGTTTTCGCTATCTATATCACCATGATTGGTGCGACCGCAGGCGGCCCTGGTCCCAGGGAGTTATTTGATTTCGGCAGCCTTTTTGCGCAGACCATGTTGCTACTCACCAGCAGTCTCACTGTGGGGATAGCCACTATCACCATGAAGCACCAGCGCAGCCAGGGTAGTTTCCTGTTTTGGGTGGTGGTGACTTTACTATTGGGGCTGGGCTTCTTAACTCTTGAGTTGCTCGATTTCTCTGAAATGGCAGCCAAGGGAGGGACGCCCCAGCGCAGCGGCTATCTATCAGCCTTCTTTGGTTTGGTGCCCCTACATGGTTTACATGTCAGCTTTGGCTGCCTGTGGATGCTGGTCATGATCGCACAGGTACTTACAGTGGGCATGACTGATTTGGTGAAGTTGCGCTTTTTACGGTTGGCGCTGTTCTGGCATTTCCTGGATTTGATTTGGATTGGGATTTTCTCAGTAGTTTATTTTGGTGGCTGGGTCTATGGCTGAAAAATCCGGTTTTTCCGCACATTTGCGCACCTATCTTACCGGGTATGTGCTGTCGGTTGTGTTTACGTTGGCTGCATTCTGGGCGGTACTGGCTCTGGGTAAGGAATACAAGAGTGTACTTATACTAGTAGGTTTACTTGGGGTGGCCCAATTGGCGGTACAGCTCAAATGCTTCTTGAATGTGACAACGCAAAAGGAAGGGCGGGATAACCTGGCTCTGATCCTTTTTTCAACGCTGATTTTACTGATTATTGTCTTGGGGACTGCCTGGATCATGGGGAACCTGGCAATGAGAATGCATACCACAATGTGACGGGTCGCTAAGCTCAGATAATCACTTTGCTTTTAAGGCTGGTTGTGGCTTTTTCCAAGGATTGCAGTACCTTGACCTTGTCGTAGTTGCGAATCTTATCCAAGTCTAGGTGCATAGAAAAGCCTGGGGCGTGCTCCTCCAGGTAACTCTGCTGTCCGCCGAGATTCTTACGCAAGTCGGTGACTTGGTAGACTTTAACCGGGGTGCTGATGCCCTTCACCGTAATATGCCCTTTGTCTCGGCACATAACAGTGTGTTTGATCATTGCCCAGGTCTCATGGCTAATCAGGATTTCCCCCGGCTGTGCTGCGCCTTCAAGGCGGGAAGCCAGGTTCACGTGGGTGCCCATTACGGTGTAAGACTGGTAGTTGGCTGTGCCGAAGATACCCACGGTGCAATAGCCAGTGTTAATGCCCATGCGCACCTGCAAAGGGCGGGAAATCCCTTTGTTGTACCACTCCTGCTTCATTTCCCGTACCCGCTTGCGCATCGCCAAAGCCATAGCCACACAGCGCAGGGCGTCGGATTTGGGGCCCTTACTTTCATCATCCCCAAAGACCACCATCACCGCATCGCCAATAAATTTGTCGATGGTGCCCCCATACTGGCCAGCGATTCGGGCCATCTCTGAGAGGTAGTTGTTGAGTAGGAGGGTAAAGGTTTCCGCTTCGAGCTCTTCGGTCAACTGGCTGAAATCTTTGATATCGGAAAAGAACACCGTAAGCAGCTTGCGCTGGGTAGTCAGTGCTTCTTCATCGCCGGTGGTTACGGAGCGCCACAGGCGTTGTGGCAAATACTTGGAGAGTTTGTAAGAGCGCACCTTGCTTACGCGCTGCTCTGTTGCCAGGGTGTGGTTGGCTTCCTTGAGCTTGCCAATCTGGCGGTGAGTAAAAAAGGCATAGGCACAGAGGTAGACCAGGATACCAATCAGGCTCATGGTGCTTATGGTGAGGTCGGCGTTAATCAATAATGCCGGCCTGTGCATCAGATAACCCAGTACCACGCCGACTAAAAGGCCGGTGTTGTGCTCAAACCACTGGCGCCCCCCTCCCAGGGAAAGCGCATTGAGTTGAACCATCGTAATGAATAACAGAGATGGCAGCATGCTGAAATTAGCCAGGGCAACGGTAATGCCTACCAATACGGTATCGGAAAATCTCAGGATGCGACGGGTTTTATAAGCCTTCTTATCGCGGGATCTGTAGAGTATGAATTGAGCAAAAGTGCAATAAACCAGCATAAAAGCCGCTGCACCAACATTGAGCAGTTTGTCCGGTTGCCAAGAAGATGACCACTCGATTGCAGTTACCAGGGTTCCCGCAGCCGCAAAAAGAATTAGGCAGCGAAAATAAGTCGAGTAATGCGGGCTGATATTTCGCCCTTTGTTCCCCTCAAGCTGGTCCTGCATTTGTGGTTATCTTTTTGTCCGTTAAGCAGTAATAAACAAACCGCAGGCAGGCCACAGATTGGTCCCGGAAAGTTCTGGGAGCAAGTGGTTGCGCAGTGATTTACTGGGCGAAGTGTACTCCTACAAAAGCCAGATTGCTAAAAAACCGATGCCTGTACAGGGTTTTTATGTGGGGCGTACGTATGCGCTGCGCAGATGGGTTAGGGTACACTCAGCGCTCAGTCAGTAAATGGAGAGAACGATGGATGCCCTGACCGCCCTGCATAATAGAGTTTCAACGGGCAAGCTGGTCGAGCCTGCACCCAATGAGCAGCAGCGGCAAAATATCTTTCGCGCAGCACTGCGTGCAGCGGATCACGCCTGCCTACGCCCCTGGCGGTTTCTAATGGTAGAGGGCCAAGAGCGCGAGCGCCTAGGGGAAATATTTCTAAAAGCGGCTGAGCAGTCTGAAGGTGTTCCCCTAACTGAAGCTCAGCGTCAACGCACCTTGGCGATGCCCCTGCGCGCCCCCTTGATTATTGTGGCAATTACACGGTTACAGGAACACCCCAAGGTTCCCCATCTGGAGCAACATATGTCCACAGCAGGAGCGGTGCAGGCAATGCTCACAGCCGCTTATGCCGAGGGGGTGGGTGTTTACTGGCGCACCGGACCATTAGCCAATAATCCCCAGGTTGCCCAAGGTTTGGGTTTGGCTGAAAATGAACGTATTGATGGGTTTATCTACTGTGGAACCCCCGATAAAGCGGCACGCCAGGCACCGGATTTACAAGTGGATGATTTTTTTTCACAGTGGAAAGCGAATTAGTACTTGCACAACCGGAAACATTTGGGTAAAGTGCGCGCTCTCTCGATGAGACAGCAGCTATCTTCCTGATTTCCTTGAAGATTTTGCTAAAGAGAGAGCTCCTCTGAAAAGAGGATTACCCTCGCGGAGGGTGACAATTTGGTGAGGTGTCCGAGTGGCCGAAGGAGCACGCCTGGAAAGTGTGTATGTCGAAAGGCATCGAGGGTTCGAATCCCTCCCTCACCGCCATTTTGCATAAAAAAGCCCTGATTTTTCAGGGCTTTTTTATTTCTAGATTTCTCAGCCCCCCGCTTATTTTTTTGCTAGACAATTGTGCCAGGGTGGGAGTTGGTTCAGCCAAGATTGGCTGTCCATCATTATGCAGCACCGTCGAGCCTCTCTTCTATCCAAGCATCGATTTCCCGGCTATCCCAGTCGACAGCGCCCGGACCTATCCGCCTTTGCCGGGGGAAAACTCCCTCTTTAACCATGCGGTAAATACTACTGCTTTTATATCCGGTAAGTCTCTCAGCCTCACGTAAGCGTAAAATGCGGCGAGGTGGTTTTATATCCTTGTCCGTTAATTCTTGATGGTTCATCTTTTACCCCTCAAATAACTGTGCAACTGTAATAACTATTCCGCCCTCAATAATTCCGCTCTGCACTTTCATACCGCCACTTCTGCCCGTTCAACCCTACGAAACTCGATAACTCAAGCCCAGGGGTTTTTGTTCCAGCTGTCTCCGCCGTAAATGGATTCCCAAATCCTGCGGAATGCAGGGCGCGGTTTTTCATACCATCCACAGAATTGAGCGGCTGCAGACTCAGGGCCATCAACGCCTTCGGCTTTTGCATCTTCCTCGTTGATCTCTTGAATACGTCCATTGCGAATATTAGCTATTTCTAAGTTGATACGGCTGGCCCAGCGGGGCATGTGGATTGAGGGTGTATTGTTTCCTTCCTGAGCTGACTTGGGCATGGCCCAACCTTCAGCGATATTGTCATCTCTGAAGAATTTGAAACTACCATCAGCTAAATACTCGACCTGTACATCCTCGCAGTCACAGGTGTCCATTGCGAACGAATGAGAAATAGAAGATTTCCAGGTTTCGCGCACCCATAGGCGGTCACCAGGTTTACCAAGGGGGCAAGGGATATCCGCACACCCGCTTCGCCATGCTTGGTTAATTACCTGATGCAAGGAGGGTCTAGGGGGCAAGCCGCCAATTTGTTTTATGGCCTCTTCATCGCTTGCGCCATTAAATGGTTGCGGTTTTATCAGCTTGCGCACCTGAGTTTTACGGCCATCCAAAATTGCACGCACCATATCCTCATTACATAAAATAGGTCTTTCCTTCATTATGCTGCTCTCCCTTTCTCCTGCTTGCGATTCGGCAGAATCTCCGCCTGCCAGCCGTGGTAGTAAGAGTGGTTGGGGTTGGCTTGGTTTTGGATGTTGTCCAGCTCTGGGCGCACCAGTTCGGCCAAATCGTTTAGGCGGACTCCGCGCGCTTCGAACTCGGTGGAGTCGGTATAGTGTTCTCCCTCTGGGGTTTTGCACTCGACAAAAACCGTTACCAGCCAGTGGTGTTGCCAATTGAGGATTTCTTGCTGCAGCTTGGCTCGGGCTATATCGCCAACGGCGCCGCGGTTGCTCCGTTGGTCCGATGTCGATGGTGACTGCCAGAACACTCGTCAGGAATTGCTGATTCGCCTGTCTCTGGCTCCGGTGACCTTTAGTGATGAGAAGGCTTGCACCGTTGAGTCGGGCTTATGGGTGGACCCCCATGCTGGCCAGTTTTTCCAAAAGGCTTCGGACTTGGATGTTGAGCATATAGTCCCACTTGCCCATAAGCTCGGTGGTGCCAACTGGACCCGGGAACAGCGACGTGCCTTTGCCGAAGACCCGGCCAACCTCTGGCTGGTGGATGACGGCCACAATCCAAGCAAGGGTGATAAAGGCCCCGATGAATGGTTACCCCCATACCAACCCGCCCGCACCATTTATGCCCAACAGTTTCAGCTCATTGCCGAGAAGTATGGGTTGATGTGATTGGGTGTGCCCCCGCATACGGGGGGTTGAACCGCCGACTTTTAGTGCCAATGGGGCTGCTCAAAACATGTCGTTGAACTTAACCATGCCAATATTTTCAATCGTTATTTCTTTTGCATAACGCTTTAGAGCCTCATCTGTTAAGCGGTCTTCTTCCTCGCTTAGCTCGACCATCTCACGTCTAGCCTCTTCTATGGCTTCCTCCAGCGTGTTGCCTGTCATTGAGCCGCTTATAAGCGCGTTGATCTCTTGCGCTGTCATTTCAGCAATAAACTCTACGCCCATTCGAGACAGATAAAATTTTGCGACATCATCGGGAAGCTCATCAATTCTGTCTTCATAAAATCGTACTAACATAGTGCGGACTCCCTAATAGTTTTGCCCAACTCTTTGAGGAAGAGCTGCATCTGTGGCAGCTTTTGAGGTTCATAGCGACTCATTCCCCAGCCTATGCCGCCTTCCACATCAATTTTGATACCGTGTGGCAAGGTATCCTTAACGGCTTTGTGTATCTCCTTTGCCTGAATACTATAAAGAGCATCCTTTAGTCTTATTTGTCTCTCATCAAGCCCTTCCGTAAGAAGATAAAAGCCAAAGAAATCAACACCGCGTAAATCGCCCAGCATCTCAACCGCTCTAAGGCCTATTGCTCTTGCGAGTCCTCGTCCAGAGACCAAAACGCCAGTTTTGGATGAATCCATGCTGCCAGTGGAATCTTCAAACTTGAGTCCTACGGCGTGCCCATTCATATTTTTGACTTGGTGAAAGCTGAGTTTTATGTTGTATTTTTTACCACCGTAAAGCAATACATCCGTACGCTCATCTTTCTCAGTCAAGGCGGGGTGTCCAGCCATAAAGTGATCCCTCATTTTATTGCTTATTGGTGACAAGCATTTTGTCATATCAGTCTATCTAGGGCACTAAGAGTTTCTCTCCGGCGATGTATTTAGGACGACAAGGGCCTAGACGAGTGGATGCCACCCAATGAGCCAGTACAGGCTATCTATGTGCAGCGCTTTATTGCGATAGTGGAAAAGTATGGGCTGGTGTTCTCAGAACAGGAATCAGCCCAGATATTAGCCATTCTAAATGATTAACATATAAGCATTTTCATTGGAGCCATTAAGTTATCCTAGCTTATGGATCCTTGATGAGATTCTTTACAAGGTGCTTATAGGTTTGTTCATTGCGCCCAATGGTTGAATTTGCCATACCACTAAACTCCTCATGTGGCGATACATAGCCCAAAGCTCCAGCGGTTTCTTCAACATCACAAAATCTAACAAGCTCTTCAATAATTTCATTGATTAAATATAGTTGAGCATTAGGATTGCTTTTGCTAAATAGGATTTTAGTCTTACAGATGGTTGTGGTGTCGCCTTCCGTTACAATAGTAAACAGAAGCTGATTGGAGGCTTGTGTTATTTTCTTATAGTACTCTGATATGGCATGCCTAATTTCTTCTTCTCCCACACCGGGAATTGTTACTCCTCCTTCTTTGCTTAGCTTTCTAAGATTTATATTCCTTATTATATCCTCGTAGTCGGCATTAACACCAATGAAATAATTGGTTAAGTCTGTTAGTAGATCAGGCTGTGTTTCATGTCCGGTCGACGTTGGGCTAAAAACAGGGCTTACTTTCTTTATATCATTGTGTGGAAATAGAGCTCGATAAAGTGAGTTGTACTTGAATTTTATTTCTTTTTCTGATTCTATTTTCTCTAGCAGCTCAAAGAAATCTTTTTTGTGAGAGTAGTATTTTGTAATTACGTTTTGCGTCGACGCCTCTTTAAGGGTTTCAGCCATTTGTGATGATCTGTGATGCGCCGCAAAAAGGCCAGTAAGAGGGAGGGAGAGTGCTGCAAGTGATAATGGAAACTTAAAGTAATCAAATAGACGGTTCCAACCATCATATGATGGGTCAAATGAAAAGTTGCTATTTTGGCAAATAACGCCATAGACAATAATTGAAAGCGCCACAGGGAGAAATAGGAAAAGTTTAAAGTATCCAGACTGTCAGAGATTACATTCTTTTATGGGCTTTTGGGGAGACCACCAGTCCTTAAGTTCTCGACAGTATTTCCAGTATAGGCATAAACTTATTGTTGTGAGCGTTACAAATAGGTAAGGACAAATAGCTAATGAGAAGAGTGTTATCAGTCCACTCGTAATAATAATTAAATTGGTAAATAGTGGATTTTCAAAACTTCTTTTTATCAACTTCTAACTCCTTTTGGATTAATGTTGTGAGCAAATGCCGAAATATCTTAACCCAGATTTATAGCAAGATAGGATTGCTAAATGGACGCGTTAAATTTGCTATCTAGGGTACCCTCAAGCCTGGATGTACTACAAAAGAGGGGCGATTGTTCAAGGGATTACTGAGAAGTAGCTAGCTCCTTGCTGACACTCTGGTGCTAGGACCTGTTTTCCAAACCTCACTTGGCTAAACTCCTTTCTGCTTACTATCAGTAAAGCTATATTAGAAAACATACACATGCAAAATTTGCAGTACTTCATGGTTGAAAATTTGGTTGATGGTACTGCGAGTCCGTCTGGTCCCTAGATCATTACTCCAAATCGTTGATTTTATAAAACATCGGTATTTGATTGATTTTAAGGGTGAAATTCTTTTATGTGCTACTAATTTGCACATATAAAAATAGATTTTACAAGTTTTCTCAATATTATTATCTTCCCAGCCAGCTTGAGTAAGCAGTCCTGATTGAAGCACAATTTGATGGTCGATAGGGTGCCTCCCTGATACGGTCAAAGCATATAAGCCTGTGTATATACAGTACTCTGATAGATTGCTCCTATGCAGCTTAAAGCTCCACCAGAAAGTTGAGCGTCCATGAGCTCCGCTTCAACCCAGGGTGCTCATGACCCTTAAGAACTTTTCGTCATGGGAATATGAAGGCCTAACTAACAGCAAGATGGAGTTGAATATGACGTTTCTAGAAACTAAAGATGAAATACAAACTTGCCTGAAGAGTATGAACCGTTTTATTTATTGGCTACTAAATATTCCTCGGAATCGCCCACGCCGTGATGTGAGATTGTCGTTAAGGCTCAGTGATTCAGGAGGTCAGCTGGTGCTGCAGTGGGGACCACGAAAAAATAATCAGGATCGAAGCCAGGAGTAGCACTAACAGAATTGGCTTTGCTGACTATAACGAGATAGACAACCTTCAAAGCCCTCATCCTTGATGAGCATTTAATAACCAATGGCCCGGCGACGTTCATGGCTCGTGCCAATGGCGACTCTATGCAAGGGGTGGGAATCTTCGACCGGGACATCCTCATCATTGACCGCTCCTTTGCGCCAGTGAATGGGGATGTGGTGGTCGTGGCCCTGGATGGGCAGCTGACCTGCAAAATCTTGGATAGAGGGCGGGGGAGGCTGTTGTCGGCAAATGATAAGTATCCGCCAATCCCCATTTGGGAAGGGCAAGAGCTGATTGTGGAGGGGGTGGTTAAGGCGTCAGTTAGGTATCACCGAGGAGGGTAGAAATCGACTTACACCGTTAGGTGTGAGCCCTTTGATTTGCATGGTACGATCGGGAGGATTCACCCCCTCGGTCGTTTTGTTCGTAGACGCGCACTCTATCTAATTCTATTAAATTGCATCACCACCGTAGTCTCTCCAAGCTTCGTTGAATCCAATAGCGGGAAGCTTAAGGTCAAACCCTTGCATTCGGACAGGAACATATTCATTGTTCATGAATGATGTGACTATATGCGCTCTACCCTCATTGGTTTTTGCAAAGTACCTAAGAGAATAAACACCTAAAGCTCCACCAGTACAACCAACTATCATCATTACTCTTTTTCCGTTTATTCTCATGATTGTTTCAGAAAACTTATCAGTATCGCGGTAAGTGCATAAATTCAATCTACTATGGTAATAGCGGAAATCAACCACTTGCTTTCCTTTGGGATCGTCAGAAATTGTCACTTGGAAAGATTTCCTACTACCATCAGTCAATTCATAACTTACTTGAGAAAATCTAGCAAAGCCACTACTGCTCCACTCATTAATTTCAAAAGACCTGTCTTGTGCTGATAAATTTGTAGATAAAAAAATACTTATAAATAGTGTAAAAACTGATTTTCCCATGCGGTTGACTCTTTCACATAAAAACATAATATTTATATAGTGATCATCGTGACCACTCGTAGTCTTATAACTTTTTTATTATAAAGGCTCTTGTCAAAATTTTAAGAGCCTACCTATAACTAGTCACGGTAAGAGAGAGCTCACAGCCAATCTGATTGCAAATGGACCTAAATCAGTTATCCAATAATTGGGATGCCTTTATGGAGCTTACCTATTACAGGGCTGAAGTTGCATAAGTTGCCCAGTCGAACATAAGCAGCTTTCGCTTTTCGAAGAGGTCGCCGCGCCGGTAGGCAGCCTCAACAGAATCCCCCAAGCTATGAGCTAAAGCTTGCTCGCAAACATCACGGGAGTGTGGAGTGGCCTCTCCAGCCCAATCCCGGAAGGTTGACCTAAACCCGTGAATGGTTAGGTCGTTCCGCCCCATTCTGCGCAGCGCCATAAGCATGGACATATTTGAGAGTGGTCTGCTACTTCTTTGGCCAGGGAAAATGTAGGGGCTATCATCAATTCGAGGTATCGACTCAAGCAAAGCTATCACGGGCGGTGCTAGGGGAACTCGGTGCTCCTTACTTGCTTTCATTCTCTCGCCTGGGATAGTCCACGATTTAGCTTTAAAGTCTATTTCACTCCAGGTCGCTCCTAGGGCTTCTTTGGTGCGGGTTGCGGTCAGGATGGTCAACTCCATCGCCGTGAAAGCTAATCCGTTGCGCTTGGAAATCTCCCGCATGAATTCGGGTAGCTCGACCCAGGGTAATGCGCTGTGGTGTTTCACCTGGCGGACCTTTGAGCGCTTGGGGAGCAGCTTATCCAGATGGCCACGCCAGCGGGCAGGGTTCTCGCCTTCCCGCAATCCTCTTGCTTTTGCGGCATCCAGAATCAGTTCTACCCGGTTGCGAACCCTGTTGGCTGTTTCAGGCTTTTCAAACCAGATAGGTTTTAATATCTCTAATAAATTATCGGTGGTAATTTCACAGGGGGCTTTCTCACCTATAACGGGATAAGCATATTGCTGGAGGGTGTTCTTCCAGCCTTTGAGATGCACTCTTATATATTCATCGGCCATATCACTAAAAGTAGCGGCCTTCGCTAGCTCGCTCTTGGCACTGGCTTTCAGCTCTTGCTGGATACGCTGGCGTTCGGCGATAGGGTCTACGCCATCTAGAAGCAGTCGCTTTTGAGCCCCTACCTCTAACCTTGCTTGCTTTAGATTTACATCACTTAGGCTACCCAGTCCCATTTCACGACGCTTACCGTGAAGCTGGTAGCGGAGAACCCACTTCTTGGCCCTACGACTAATCGCAAGCCATCACCGTCATCGTACTTCCCGGCGGCTGTTATGTTCTCAACTTCCTTTGCTGTTAGCTTTCCCATGCGCTCCCTGCTGCTTTCTGTTCCCCCACTCAGTCCCCCACTTTGCAGCGGATTCTATAGGTGAGGGCTGGGTGGCTTTGGAAGAAATATAACCTGCAACCCCAGTAAACACTAAGGTTTGGGGAAAGTTATGGGGTTGGGCTGGAAACCATAGAGGCGGACTCCCTCACCGCCATATTTTAAAGCCCGGCTGATGCCGGGCTTTTTCGTTTCAAGAATCTTCAGTCCCCTGTCAGGCCTCCGCTTTGCTCCTTAACAGGCAATTATTCAATGATGGTCGTAGATAGAGAGCAGCTCGGCTTCGACCTAGCATTATGTGTTGCTATCAAACCTTACATCTATTTCAAGTACTTCAAGCCTCGATCTTCTGGCTATGCCAACTCACGGCTCCTGGGTCTATTTGTCGTTGATGAGGAAAGCCTTTTTCTTAAATCATTCGATAAATACTACTATGTTTATAGTCTGTGAATCTTTCGACTTTATGTCAACGAGGTATGCTAAGAAATTTTCTAGATATTAAGGCTGATGCCATTCCACATCCCTCGCCATATTAATTTGTATTACTCTCGGCATGGATAAATCTAATTCACTATACATATTGCAAATCGGGGCAGCAGGCGACAGCACCAAGTGTTTTATAGGTGGGTAACTGTTGTTCTCGTGGCATACCAATCGCTGACTTGCTGGGTATGCCGCCTTCTACTTTATGTGGTGCAACAGGGAGATGAATTAATCTTCGTCAGGAACCGCATTTGCTTAGGTATAATAAAGGTCAGTGGGGTCGAGAATGTCGTAGGATTTGGGGTTGGCAAGATAGGTTGCTTGACCCTTAATTATGTCGAGCACTTGCCCATTTTTAGCTGCTTCCTTAAAGCGGCGTCAAATCTAATTTTATATCTAATGTGGATGTTTAATTTCGAGTGTAACTTTGTTGCTATCATTCTTGATGTGAGTCTGTTGGCAGGTAAATCAATTAGGCTAAATGGAAGTATGTGTTAGTAAAGTAAGAGATAACACTAGGGTGCTATTGTGAAAACTTTTTTTCTTTTTCAGGTTGCGGTCTTTTGGGTGTTTGCTAGTTTCCCTTTGATTGGTTTCTCAAAAATTATTTACATGGCGACGGATGGGGATGATGAAAATTCAGGGCTTTCTCTTTCTGATCCCGTCAAAACCTTGAGCAGGGTGCATTATCTAGTCGATTTCAGTGACGGAGATACTACTGTTTTCATTAGGGGGGGAGTCTATTATGGTGAGACTATTTCTTGGACTAAAACATCGCGTGAATTTAAGTTGAAATTAACTGCTTACGGTGATGAAAAGCCTGTTTTTGAGGGGGAGGGGAATGCTGTATTTTTTAGGCTAGAAGTGGGAGTTGGAGAGTGTACTAATGTAGAGATAAGCCGTCTAACTATAAGTCACTACGCTAGCTATGCAATTCTTCTCAATGGTGGGAGGGATAATAAATTAACAACTTGGAATGGGTGTAACCATATACATGATAACTATTTTATAGAGATTGGGACTCTTTTTGATGTATCTAATTGTCCTGGTGACTGCAAAGGGTATGGCGTAGTCGATTTTGTAAATTCAGATAATAATTCAATATATAACAATGTGTTTTATAGGGCGGAAAATATATCTTCTCAGGAATCCTTGCTTCATGCGGTCTATCTCGCCCATGATAGTGTAGGCAATAAAATTTATGACAACTATTTTTACTTGGTCTCTGGTGATCCGATCAGAGTTAGAGATCGGAGTAGTGATAATCTTATATATGATAATTACGCAGATAGAGTTGGGCAGAGGGCGTTTTTATCTAGCTGGCATAATTCTGTTAATGGTGAGCAGTCCTCATATGACAATGTTGTTGAAAATAACATTGTAACCTTTCCATATAAAACATCTGAAAATATTAATCTGACAGCAAATCTGGGTGGGAGCGGGGATGAAAGTACTTTTGTTGATGAAGGGCAAAAATACTTCCATGGGGCCCAGATTGATAGCGAGGAGGTTGTCGCTACAGCCGCGGGCGACTTTGATGGAGATGGGGTGGATGAATTGCTGGTTGCCTTTAATTATGGCACTTTTAGTAAGGTTGTAAGAACAATAGGCGGGCAGGGTAGGTATCTAAAAGACGTCCTTTATATATCTCCTTATCTTAATGTTACTGATTTTGCTGTTGGGAATTTTTCGGAAAGAGGTAAGGATGAGGTCATAACTGTATTTGAGCTTGACGGCTCTGGGCACACGATTGTTTTTCGTGGAGATGGTGACTCTAGCTTACTGAACTATGGCCTCATTTACTCAAGTGGGCGAGTGAAAGTATCCGCGATGACCTCTGGTGATTTTGATGGTGATGGTGTTTCAGAGGTAGTGACTGCTTTGAAGATGAACTCTGATGAAACTAAGGTTTTTCGAGGCGATGGGGTTAGAAGTATATTAAATTTAGGTAGTCTCTACAGTATCAATAACTGGGATATAACTGCAATGACTTCCGGTGATTTTTCTGGTGTTGGTAGAGACCAGGTTATTACGGCTTATAAGTCTTCATTTGGGACAAGGATCTACCGAGGTGAAGGTACAAGCTCTGTTGTTAATTATGGGTATTTCTACTCAAGTTCCCAGTGGACCGTTAGTGATATGGAGGCAAATTGTTACAATAATTCGGTGGTGCCCTCCTTGGTCACGGCATTTAGGCATGAATCGAGTGGGGACGTTAAGATTTATAATGCGGATGGAATAAATTCTGCGACTACTCATTCTTTTTATGATAGTACGATTTGGGATATTTCAGCACTAACCTCAGGCGTTTTTGATGATAACGGAGTGGTAAGTTTGGTAACCTCTTTTACAACTTTACACCTTACTCATACTCAGATTTGGGCGGGTAATGGGACAACAAGTGCTTTAAACAATGGAATTTATCATAGACTGGATCTAAGGTAGTAAGTAACTCTTCTGAGATTGATTAAGAGTTTTTTCCAAAATGGGGGGGGAAGGTTAACCCCCTCTATGTCAGAACTCTATAAAAACCCCATTCCGGTTATCCTTCTTCAGTAGTGATCTTGCCCCGATAAAATGGACATAGCACTTTTCATACTAATATTCGCTCATCTGTAGTAGTTCAAACTTAACCTGATAGAGCACCTCCTGAAAAACCGGTAACTGTCAGATCATGTCTGAACTAATCCAGCTAATACTTATATTTTTGGTACAATGAATTGTCTATTATAAGAGTCTGGTTCGCCCTTTTCTGGTTTGATTCTTGAGTCAATAGTATGCATTATCATTCCTGCTGGCATTTCAGAGAACCAGTTGGCGATCCTGTATGATTTGGATTTGTATAAGTTTTCGGATATATGCCAGTTATTCTCTTCCATTTTCCAAGCTATAGCGGCAATAAGTAGTTTTCCTTCAATACCAAGTTTTGAGCCATAACCAGACACTACATACTCGGAGTTTTCGAGATCTAACTCTATGCTGTAGTTCGCGCTAGCAACCCTGATGGTTATGTTAAGAAAGTCTGGGTTACTCTGAGATTTTTCCGTAATAAATCTTACTGATTGACCATCAACAGATAAATCTGCCTGTATGGATGCGTTAGATTCTTCTACTTGAAACTGCGCTCTATTTGTGAGTTGAACTAAGTCTGAGCGAGAAATATCTTCATTGGCTATTGAACGTTCGGATACGGATTTTAGCGAATTATAATTCGAATCCTCTAATACGTTATCCATGCTTTTATTGGCGAATGTATTACTTGAAGAAAATAAGTTAATTATTAATGCAAAAATTATCGGGTAGGCCCTCATTGGTCCTCTCCATTTTTTGATTAGGCGGCGATGTAAAATTTAATGTGAGGCGAAGTTAATATGTCAAGCGGTAAACCTATGCTGGCAGTTTAATAAGCGAGAAAAGTTAATGTGGTGCCATATTGGCAAGTAGAAAACCTTTGACTTTCTCTTTGTCAGAACTATATAGAAGCCCCATACTGGGATAAGTACGAAATTCCTTAGCTAAATGTCCCGAAATTCCCTGAATGCGGGGTTTTTTGTGCCAGTTTGGCGAGTTGAAACTTAAGTCAGTGTAATGGTCTGTATAAATAAACAGCTGTATATATTGACAGTTTGTGTGGGCGGGGGTTACTATACCCATAGCTGCTCTGGTTTTCATGCAGCGACCGTTCATCCTTTCTTAAGCCGGCCCCCCAGCCGGTTTTTTTATGCCTAAAATTTGAGGCCAATGTCCCAAAAAGACTACTTCACAGAGCCGGAGTTCGCCTGTTGTTGTGGCAAAAACCATTTCAAAGATGAAACGCTCAATCGCCTGATTAAAGTCAGGGAGTGCCATGGCAAGCCAATAGTCATTAATTCCGGTTGCTGCTGCCCCGTACACAACGCCCATGTTAATGCCACCATGACTCATACTGCCAGGCGAGCGCACCCGCCTCACAGAGTGGAGTTACGACCCACTAACAGCAATTTTTGATGCAGGCACAATGGCTATTGAGCGCAGTTGGCCTGACCGGGTTAAATGTGCTGGGGAAGTGCAGAAGCTGGAGGAGCTTAAGCAAAGGGGCAGCTTGGTAGAGCTAAATACTCAAATTCAATTGTTTCTCGGACAGCTGGAGGTCAACAAAGCCGAAGCCCAGCATAAAAGCATATTTGTCACTGGCTGGCGTCCCTGTAGTGGATGGGTTGGGGGCTTGGCTCTCGCTTATCAGTTTGTTTTATATCCATTGCTGTGTTGGGTCTGGGCTATCTACAGCGCTAAGGGCTCAATATTTACAGGGATGACTCCACCGCCAGTGCTAGAAACTGATGTGCTGTTCTCGATGATAGCGGCCATGCTCGGAATAGGTGCCATGCGTTCATATGACAAAACGCATGGTACTCAGACGGACAAACTATAAATAGTGATTTTTATGGGTTGTCAGTTAATCAAGCTTCACTTTTTGGTTTATAGTTTTCCCAGATTTCAGGGTATCTTTCCCAAGGAGGGGCTTCAGGACTGAACGCGCTATCAGAGTTAGCGGCATCTTGATACCAAAACTGTATTCTTTTCATGAAATCTGCGTCATTCCTGTTTCTATAGATAAATCTAATTTCTGCATATGTAATAACACGATTTTTTAAACCATTACCGAAGTCATACTGATACATTGTTTTTCTTTCAAATGGAAATTTTGCTTCTACTAAACCTTCACCTTGTCCTGGTTTGGTAATTACGGCATTCCAATCCATATCATAGTCTATTGCAAAATGTATGAAGTGATGGTGTTTTACTAAGAACTCGATTCCAGCTTTACTCTTTCTTCTGAACCTTTTGTTGTCTTCAGATTCCTCCCCTGTTTGGGGTGGCTCTGTACTGGAATCATCTGATACAACACATTTATATTTTTCTTTACTACGACAGAAATTATTAAAGTCTTCATTTAAGTAATTACAATCGTGTACAGCAGTGCCGGTTAGTAATTGATCAAGCCATGCGACCGTGTTTTTGCTGGCAAAATCCTGCATGGTTCTTTGCGTTAGCTGTTGAATTAGCCTCGCTCTACTTCCCGAAAACCCATAAAAAAAGTCTCCAGAACAGTATCTTCTCCATGGTTCAGCGAATGGCATAGTGACTCTCCTTGTAAAAGCACCACTAGGTGGCATGAGTAGACTTTTATACTAACTAAATAACCTTGCTCTAACATGAACAATCTACTTGGATATCGCTTGGCTGGTTTTAAGTTTTGGACATAAATTTTTAGATTTTGGACCTTTTTTAAAGCGAGGGATGTCGAAATATGGGCACTTAAAGGGCTGTAATCGAAGTCCCTTTTGCCCTCAAAGCAAACCTTCTATCAATCAAATTTCGTAGAAAATTAATTCTGCTTGGTAAATCCTATGACCCAAGCAGCAGAATGTTGGCATCTTAGCAAAAGCATAATTATTACCCAAATTGCCAGCATTATCTTATTGGTGGCTGGTTTTTTCATATAGGGTTCTGATGTTGAGAAAGGGATAACCGCCAACACCCTGGCAATTCAGCATGAATCAGCTATGCACGTTCTGGGGCAAAAACACATGGTTGAGTTTAAGGGCGACATTCAAACCAGGCTCCAGCGCATTGATGGCAAGTTGGAGCGGTTGATTGAGCAGGCCACAAAGCTCATTGAATTGGTTCTGGCTGACAAAGAGCTAGGCCAATTCTTTGAGGCAACACAGCAAACAATCAACAATTGGAAGAATAAGCATCCCGAACTTTTTGAGTCAAAAAAAGGGTAAGAATTTAGCTGATGCCAACTAGCGGAGAGCCTCTTTCGAATTATAGCTATGAGACCGTAAAGAACATGCAGTACAACGGCAATTCTATCATTCAGGAATATACAGAGTGCTACCCTCCAGGCGCTACAGCTTGTTTAGTCTGGCCTCACAGTCATTCATTGGGTGGCTCAGTTCCAGAATGAGCAGGCTGGCAAATAGTACAAGCCGATTCCCTGTGAGTGTGAAGCACGCAATAGATGTAGAGGCTATAGCAGGTTTGTTAGCTTACATCAGAAGAGGTATTTGTCTTGGTTGGTAGCTTGATTGGTTAAAGAAATAAGTCTTGGCGTGGCATTGAGGGTCAGCGAATATTTTACTGTCACTCTTACTTACCACAATACTCTTCAAAATCATCTGAGGTGTTTGGAAAACCAGCCTTCTCTGCCAGCTCCCATGGGCGTTCACACGCGTTTGTTTTTGCGCACCAAAGGTAGCCAGCTGAAGCTATACATCCATGTTTATCCTTATCTGAGCCTACACCAGGGCTAGGATCTCCAGAGTTTTCTGAAGAACATCCCATTAAAAGTAGCATCAGAGTAAAGCTGGTAAGCTGCAAATATTTCAATATAAAAATCCTCGTTAAGTTAAAAATTGAGACACTGGTTAAATGTGTATGGAAATCTAGGGTAAAGAAATTTCTTATGATCATCAAATGATAGTTTTGTACTATTCCAGCCAATAGTAGCAGAACTGTATCCAGATACCATTATGGCTGGATAAACGGCAATCTACTTCTGTTAGAGGAATGTCTTGTGTATGACTAAGTATGCAATAGTGGTTGTATGTTCGATGAGGATGTAGGGGTTGCACTTGGCTCTTGATTTGGATGCCGAGATTGTGTTGGATTCTTTCTTTTTGCCCTTTACTGGCTGGCTGGTCAGCCTATCTAAAGTTTTTTTATAATATTGATTTTCAGGCTCTTTCAAACTGATTATTGGCCAGCAGTTGAGCGCTTGTTTTTTTGGGTTTGGTTCTTTATAAGCCTTCTTTTTAAGGTTAAATAGAATAATGATTTTTTTCTTAAGTTAGGAGGTGGAGGGTTGTTGAGACTTTTTTATAGATTTATGGTTTAAATATTTAAGGGCAGTATTGTAATGGTTTTCTATTTCTGGTTTATTTGATGGGTATTGATAATTTTTATTGGGTGAAGCTGTAAATTAGTTTGTGCTTGTAATGCCCATTTATTGGATTCTGGTTCTAGATAATAGCTGCTGAATGGGTTGATATATTTGTAATTTGAATTTAAAAAATTTCACAGGGCTTGTCTTTTAAATATCATTAGAGGTTCGCCTTTTACTTAATTTTCTCCAAAACTGCTAATTTCTATTCAAGCAGATTAGTATCTAATTAGAGCAATTTTGTTATTTCCAATTAGTCTTCTCGAAAGCGGGTGGTGGTTTGTGCAGGTTAAATCTTGCTGAAAAGTTGATTGAGAGTCATTTGATTAGTGGAAAAATGGTTCCAGGGGAGGTTTTGCAGCTCAAAATTGATCAGGTTCTCAGTGAGGATGCCACGGGTACATTGGTCATGCTAGAGCTTGAGGCTCTGGGGGCTAGATCTGTAAAAGCTGAGCTTTGTGCGCAGTATGTAGATCATAACCTTCTAAAGGCAGACCACAGAAATGGGGATGATCATGTTTTCCTGGAGAGCGCCTGTCGAAAATTTGGACTTTGGTATTCACGCCCCGGAAACGGAATTAGTCACCCTGTACATATGTCTTGTTTTGGAATTCCTGGCAAAACAATGCTTGGAGCTGATAGTCATACCTGTGCTGCAGGTTCACTTTCCATGCTGGCAATGGGCGCAGGGGGAATTGAGATTGCTTTGGCGATGATAGGATGTCCACTCACCTTGGTCATGCCGAAAGTTTTAGGGGTGTATTTGGAGGGTAATCTGCAGTCATGGGTAAGTGCAAAAGATATTATCTTGGAGCTTTTACGTAGATACACCGCTAGTGGCTGCTGGAATAAGATTGTTGAATATCACGGACCCGGATTAAAAAACCTAACTGCTATGGATCGGCATGTTATTGCCAATATGGGGCATGAGATGGGGGCTATAACCAGTGTTTTCCCGGCTGATGATCAGGTTAGGTTGTTTCTTCGCCAGCAGTCTAGAGAGGAAGATTTTACAGAACTGAGCGCTGATGAAGGTGCTACTTATGATGAAGAGGCCTTTATTGATCTGTCCGAGCTCGAGCCAATGATTGCTTGCCCTTCGCGACCAGATAAGGTGGTGAAAGTTAAAGAAGTTAGCGGCAGACCGCTCTCCCAGAGCTATATTGGGTCTTCGGCAAATCCCGGCTTACGTGACTTCTCTATACCGGCATTAATAGTGAGTGGTCGTCATGTGCCAGATAATATGTCTTTCGATATAAATCCCTCCTCGCGCCAAGTGCTACATGGCCTGATCCAGAGCGGTGATCTCGAGAGGTTAATAGGGGCGGGTGCTAGTTTGCATGATACCGGTTGCGGCGGTTGTATTGGGATGGGGCAGGCCCCAGCGAGTGGTCATAATAGCCTCAGAACGGTACCGCGCAACTTCCCTGGCCGCTCAGGAACCAAAGAGGACCAGGTTTATTTGTGCAGCCCAGAAACCGCTACTGTGAGTGCGCTCACTGGGAAAATTACAGACCCCAGAGAAATGGAGATGGATTATCCCGTTTATGAAGAGCCGGAAACCTTGTTGGATATGCGACCGCTGATGGGGGCCCCGCAAGAAATTCCCGTAAAAGTGGAGTTAAAAAAAGGGCCCAATATTAAAAAACTGCCGGTTATGGAGAAAATGCTTAGCGTGATTGATGGGCCGGTTATATTGAAAGTAGAGGATAATGTCACTACGGATGATATTATTCCCGCTGGTGCTGAGGTATTGCCAATGTGGTCAAATATCCCAGAATTGAGTCGCCACACCTTTTCCAGAATTGATAACTCCTTTTATGAGCGAGCGAGAGAAATTGAAGAGGATCTATTTCTTGTAGCGGGGCACAATTTGGGGTATGGATCTGGACGAGAACATGCGGCAATTACTTTGCGCTATTTAGGTGTTCGTTGCGTCATCGCTAAAAGTGTTACTTTGCCCTATAGGAAAAACCTTATTGATCACGGAGTATTGATATTGACCATGGGGAATGAGAGTGATTATCAGTTTTTTGGTGAGGGAGATAGACTTCAGTTTTTTGATCTTGCGAGTCTCACTGGTGACAATACGTATTTGGAGCTTAAGAATCTTAGCCGTAATAAAACGATATGGTTAAGGAATGACTTATCTGATAGGGAAGTTGAGGTAATTAAGTTTGGCGGAAGGATTAACTATATCAAGGGTGTTTCTGGTGGATAAATAGAAGGTGGTGGAATATTTTAATTAAAATTGTAGGTTTTGTTGGTAGGTTGGCTTATCAGAAAATTGTATACTTATTAGGATAAGCGTTTAGAAGTGTTGTTACTTTTTCGGGTTGTTTTTTGATGTTCCTACGTATTATATCCATGGTATTGATATTTGTAATTGTTGGTTGTAATGAGGGTACATTGCAATCGTCATCTGATTTGGCGGGGCCTATAGAAGGGGAGGCTTCAGAGGATTGTGAAAGCAATCGGTATAAGTTGTTAGTCCGCCTTTCCCTGGCTCCAGTCACACTGGGCGGAGAAGATGGCTGCAAGGTGGTCTCAGGTTTGTGGATGGACCCCTATAGCGGCAAGTTTATTCAACAGGCTTCCGATCTGGATGTTGAATCGGTTGTTCCTGAGTCGTGGGCTCTTCGTCATGGCGAGGGGCTGGAGTAGCAAGCAACGTAGGGTCTTTGCTGAAGACCCGGCCAATACCTGGTTGATTGGCAAGGGGCACGGCCTGAGCCGGAATGGCCGAGGGCCTGATAAGTGGTTACCTCCTTATCAGCCCGCTCGAACTATTTATATGCAGCAGTTTAGAGCTATTGCCAGAAAGTACAGGCTCGCTCAGTAAAAAATTGAGAAGTACACCCCATAGCAAGCCACTTATTGCTGGCTTGCTATAAAGTGATCTCTTACATTGCGTGTAATCATTTTCAATCAAATTATATTGTTTCAAGGCTGCTAATTCTGTTATCGATCCTTCCTCTTCTTTTTTGAATTTCCAATATCCCATTTTACTTTCTTGGCTGGCTAATTTATTTACTGGTAGCTGGTTGTTGTATCTGAATTGTGGACATCAATAGAAATCTCTTTGGGGTTCTTAAAGAATTCTGACATTAATTTCAGCCTAGTGATAAGGGACACCTTCTACCTTTGGCTTAAAGGCTAGGTTCTGCGATCACTTGAACTTCTAGTGCGTTGGGGATTGTGGTAGTGATGTGATTATTGAAGGCCGCATAATTGAAGATATTCTTGATCCGTTAGGCATCATAAATTGGTAAAGTAACACCTTAAATCAGTTTCCAGTTAGAGGAGGGGGTATGAATAGAATTGCGGGAGTTTCGGCCGTAGGTATGGGGCTAATCTATATCGCTGCTTTTATATTTTTTGGTTTATTTTGGGCTTTCCCGTCCGCCGGAAGCCCTGCTGAAAAGATGAATTTTTTGGAGGAAAGTCAATTGCTTTTTAATATTGTATACACATTGATGTATTTAGTCTTTGCTGTCTTGTTGGGGTGTTTGGTAGTAGGTTTATATGAAGAGCTAAAAAATAAAAATGCTGGACTCACCATTTTGGCGTCGCTGTTTGGGGCAATCTGGGTGGGATTGGTGATTGCTAGCGGTATGATTGCCAATATTGGGCTTGCCTATGCCATTGGATTGATGGAGCTCAGCCCGGATAAGGCTTTTGAAGCTTGGGGTGTGATTTACCTGATGGTTGAAAGCCTGGGGGGTGGCAATGAGTTGGTGGGTGGCCTCTGGGTACTCATAATAAGTTCAGTCGCTTTGCGAGCGAGAGTGTTTTCAATATACCTGAATCTAGTTGGCCTGATCGTTGGTACTGCAGGTGTCGCCACTATTTATCCAGAGGAAATTTTTAAGGAAATATTTGGCGTAAGCCAGATCGTCTGGTTTATCTGGATTGGAATTTCCCTGCTTGGGAAAGAGCAAGAGGGAAATGATTGGGTGGGAGCAGAGATAGTTAATAGGTAGCTGAGAGATCAAGAGAATTTTCCGACGGTTTTTTGAATGGCACGCCAAAAAATGAAAAAAGCGTCTATCCTTTCATTGGGTCAGGTAGTCTTTCACGAGGTGCCTTGGCTAGTGTTTCCGCTGTTATGGAGCTGGAGTGAGGCCTGTAAGGTAGTAACTCGCTATATTGCGCACAGCCCAAAGTGACCAGTCGGTATCGGCTTGGTCTGCTCCTGGGAAGCGAGCGGATTGCATATTACCTGCTGTCAATTCACGGGGTAATGCCCCTGAAAACCTTGGAGATTTTATTGTGAAAAGCACGCATTTCATCCTTCCCTTGGTAATTGCCAGTCTTGCTGCTTCTGCTGCCCTGGCAGACAAACATCCCAAGAAGCCAGCAAAGGACTGGACCTGTGCCGACTTCCTGGCTATTGACGATGAATTTAAGCCAAAGGCGGTGTACTGGGCTTCAGCTTACTCAAAGCGTGGTAAGGAAGAGGGTGACATGTTGGATATCGATGGCACTGAAAAGGTGACACCGATGATTATTACGGCTTGTACCAAAGCGCCGAAGGAGTCTTTTTGGGCCAAGTTTAAGGATGAATGGCATAAAATGGGGCGTCATCACGGCAAGGACAAGTCTGATAATAAGGTGATGAATATGCAGGGTGGTAGCGGTACTAATAATACAGGTACCAGCCCGAATGGCACTACGAATCCAGGCACAACCCCCAATGGCACTAATGATGGCAGCGGTAACAATAATATGCAGAAGCAAAAGCAGAAACAGTAGCGCCTATCAGCTAACTAAGGTGATACAAGCCCGGCTTAGCCCGGGCTTTGCTTGTTTGGGAGAGGGGCTTGGGGAGGCCTCTAAGCGTGCTGTTTTGAGGAGGAGCTGCTATTGTTGCCCGATAGTGCGCAACAAAGGGAGTTGAGTTATGACGAAGGCGGCGAGGGAAGAGGCGAAGCGAGGCAGGAATATAAACCGCTCTGCTAGGATGTTTTGGGGTGGTCTTCTTCTGGCGGGGCTTTTTCTGGCGCTTTTTATGCATTCAGCTAAAGCACTGGTTTCATAAGCTGACAGAGGTGTTGAAGTAAAGTTGATGCGTTGCGGGGGAGTGATTAATGGCGCCCCCGGGTGGACTCGAACCACCAGTCCGGACTTAGGAGGTCCGTGGTTTATCCTGTTAACCGACGGGGGCAGATCGCAGTTGGTTGCGAAGGGCGGCCATTCTATCTGTTACGAGGACAAATGTCATGTCGTGTTTATCTTCTCTGTCTATCTGAGAGTGTCCCCTTACTTTTCCAGAAACCGCTAAAAATTTGAACCTTGTCACTTGAAGTAACATGACGGCGACAGGGTTACTGCACTTCCCGCAGTTTCTCTTCTCTTTCACTTTCGGCAATTCTTGGTAATTTTCTCAACTTATCTTGTTAGCTTTGTAACATTTAATGGGTTAATTCGCGGATGATTTTGCATGACGGAATTTTAAAATATTCTGCAGTAAACCTGTCATAGTTGTCTTGTAAATTTCTGCTTGACCAGGATTGTTTGGCATCGCTAATCTGCCAATGCACCGTAAAGTGCGATAAGGATGTTTCTGCTTTCACGGATCAAGATTATGGAGTTTCGTATGGGTGTTAACGTAAACGAAAAGCACATGGTTTTTGATGATGTGGATATTCCACAAATTGCAAATGAAGTACTAAGGCAAGCTACATCTCAGCCGCCACGGGATGCTCGTCGCATGGTTGAGGATAAACTGGAGGAAAGACGCTTAAGTCGAGAATTATTGGATTACGACTTTGATGCCTAGTTAAAAAAACAATTAACCAATAGTCTTAGGATAGTGCGGTGTTTGCCAGGTTGATGTAGGTGATATAAGAGCGTTAACAGGGTTCGCCGCACAATTAAATTTTTCGCCTTTGCACTCTTTCTTGTTAATGCTTGGTTTGCATTAGTACCAGCTAATCGAAGCTAGCTGGATCTACGTTATAAGTATCTCGCCTACCTTCTTTCGTCTATTTCAATTGATAAAAATCAAGCGGCCAACAGCCGGTCATTGAGCTTCATGCTGAGGGTTATTAGTATTTTTAAACCATCTCTGGTGCTGGTTTCTAAAATGGGAATTAATTTTGGAATTGAGTAGGAAGGGGGTGCCGGCCATAGGCCAGAACCCTCTGTGAAACATGAATGGCCAGAACAATTTACATTTGTGTAACCGTATCTTCCTTGTCTTCTTTTTTCTTGCCGCCAAACCAGCCCATCAACTGCTTGAGTTTGTAAGAAAACTTTCCTCGCTTGGCTTTGCGTTCTTTATCGGCAGCGCTTACCAGCCAGGCAACTTGAATAACCAGGCGCTGTCCCTCAAAGGGGAGGTGGCCATGGAAGGAATTCTCGGCGCGCTTAAAAGCAGCAAGTGTTCCGTAAGAAGGGGGAACTTCTGGGGCGACGGTATCTTCGAAGTCGTCAATGCGCTTTAGAAAGCGCAAGCAGCCGTTGCCATCCAGCGTCCATTCAGGATTGAGGTAGAGTAAGGCCGTGGCAATTTTCGATTTGCCATCGGTGTGAATTCTGCCGTGACGCTTTTTCAGGGTACGGCTGATAGATACATAGGTCGGATACTGGGAGAGTTTTTCTATTCCTAGATTTTCCCCAATCGCATCGGCGAATTCCGGATGGGTAAATTCCTCAATCAGGGTATTGATGGAGTCTCCACATTCATGTTTCTCGTAGGGGAGGTAGCCGGCCCCTTTTAATTGGGGAAAGTCCTTTAGAAATGAAGGCATCATCTCTTTGGTTAGAACGTCGCTGGCCACAAAGAATGGGAAGGGTTGTTGATTGACTAAGGTATCGTCGCTTTTAATGGCGCTGGTATCAAGCCAGCGTTTGGCATCCACAGCTAGGCTAGTCATTATTGTGTGTCCTTACAGGCTGGTCCGGTGTTTTTATTCAGCACCGGGTTACATCAAAAGTTTCTGTTGATGTTGACTACTGAGTCTCCCTCGAATTCCTATGAGGGGTGGTACTGGGTACCAACTCACAACCCTCAGGAAAATATCAGAGCTTGGGCATGGGGCCAATACTGGCGTAAAAAAACCCGCTGAATTCCTTAAGATTCTTGCTTGAGATCAAGTTAGTGAGGTCAGGAGCGTTGAATATCATGCAATTAGCACAAGTGCCGGTATAATGCCGTTCAGATTTTCATCAGAGTGGTTTAATCCAAGCAATGTCTGTGACTCCCAAGTCCCCAGCTGTATTGCAAGTGCGCCATCTCGCCTGTGAGCGAGATGGCCGGCGCTTGTTTGAGGGTCTTGATTTCTCGCTGGATGCCGGCGGGGCAATCCAGATCAAGGGAAGCAATGGTGCCGGTAAGACCACACTGTTACGTACCTTGATCGGCAGCACCAGTGATTTCAATGGGGAGATTCTCTGGCGCAATAGCCCCTTTCCCAAGGGGCTGCGCGCTATGCGCGAGTCCCTTTTGTATATCGGCCACCGCGGTGGGGTTCGGGGAGGTCTTACGCCTCTGGAAAACCTTACTTGGTATGGGGCTACAGAGACCTCGGCGATGGAGGCTCTGGACAGGGTTGATCTATTCGGCTTTGAGGGTGCTCTTTGCAGCAGCTTATCGGCGGGCCAGAACCGCCGAGTGGCGCTGGCGCGACTCTTTCTTCCCCTGTCGCCCTGTTTGTGGATTCTCGATGAGCCCCTGACCGCTCTGGATGTCACCGGTGTTGCGGCACTGGAAAAACAAATGGCTGACCATCTTGCATGTGGCGGCTCTCTCCTTCTGACCTCCCACCAGCCTCTCAACCTGCCTGGCTTGGACTTTGTCGATTTGTCTGACTATGCAGTTGAGGAATCTTTTAATGATATGGGGGGAGAGCATGTCTTTAACTGATGTCCAATTACAGTCTGTTGGAGCACGCGCTACCCCAGGTTTTGTGGCGCTCTTTAAAATTGAAATGCTCCTGGCATTGCGCAAGCGAGCAGATATTGCCAACCCACTATTATTTTTTGTAACGGTTCTCGCTCTCTTACCATTGGGAGTGGGACCAGAGCCCGAACTATTGGCGAAAATGGCGCCGGGGATGATTTGGGTGATGGCGTTGCTTGCCACCATGCTCTCTCAAGAGAGTTTGTTCCGTGGGGACTTTGAAGATGGCACTTTGGAGCAGTTAGCACTGTTGCCCCAGCCCCTATATTTTGCCGTATTGGCTAAATCCTTGGTGCACTGGGTCGCAACGGGCCTGCCACTGGCACTTTTATCTCCGCTCCTGGCGTTGATGTTGAATTTGCCCTCTGAAGGGTATTTGTGTTTGTTTGTGTCGCTGTTTTTGGGGACCGCGAGCCTCAGTCTGATCGGCGCTATAGGTGCGGCGCTCACTGTGGCTCTGCGCCGCCCCGGGTTGTTGCTGGCGTTAATTGTTATGCCACTCTATGTGCCCGTGCTAATCTTCGGCACCGGCGCGGTGCAGGCGGCAATAGATGGCTATGCCTACAGCGCGCAGCTGGCGATTCTGGCCGCACTGTTGGCTGCTGCCGCAGCCCTGGCACCACTGGCGGCAGCGGGGGCAATACGTATCAGCCTGGATAATTGATTCGGAGGTCTTCTTGGCTTGGCAATGGTTTCACCGTTTGGGTTCACCGCGTTGGTTCTATCAAAAAACCAGTGGCTGGTTGCCCTGGCTGGCATTGGCCAGCGTTGTTTTGTTGGTGACGGGTTCGGTATGGGGTCTGGGGTTTGCCCCTGAGGATGCCAAGCAGGGCAATAGCTATCGTATTATCTTTATCCATGTGCCGGCGGCTTTCCTGGCCCTGGCAGGCTATTACATTATGGCGATCAGCGGCGCCATAGGCCTTATCTGGAAGATGAAACTCTCCTTTGCGGTGATGCGCGCAGCGGCTCCAATCGGCGCGGTACTCACCTTTATATCCCTTTTTACTGGCGCGGTCTGGGGAAAGCCCACCTGGGGCACCTACTGGGTTTGGGATGCCAGGATTACCTCAATGTTGATCCTGCTGTTTCTTTATATCGGTGTGATGGCGCTGTCCCAAGCGGTTAGTCGCGAGCAGGTGGCGGACAAAGCCAGTGCGCTATTAGCCCTGGTCGGGACGGTGAATATCCCAATTATTTACAAGTCGGTAGACTGGTGGTTCACCCTCCATCAGCCGGCAACTATCCGCCTGACAGAATCCAGCAGTATCGATCCCAGTATGTTTTACCCGCTGCTGGTAATGATTATCGGTTTCTATTGTACCTATGCCTGGACCCTGCTTATGCATACTCGCGCGTTGATACTACGCCGCGAGATGAAAACCCAATGGGTACAGCAGGAATTAGCTGGGGAGAAGTAAAGTGCAGTTTCAATTTGCCAATTTTGCAGACTTTCTGGCGATGGATGGCCACGGCATTTATGTGTGGATTTCCTTTGCTGTTACTTTTGCGGCTCTCGCAGCCTTAGTCCTCTACCCACAGTTGGCGCGGCGGCGTCTACAGCGGGAGTTGCTTAAGCAGCAGCGCATTGCACAGCGCCGGCGCAAGGCTAAGGCGCAGCAGGCAGATATGGAAGAGCCAGCCTAGCTGGTAATCGATAGGGTTTTTCGCCCGGTGGCTACTGTGGCCGGGCAGATAAGATCAAAAACTTATGGAGTTCACCTAAACAATGCATCCCGTACGCAAGCAACGTCTGATCCTGGTACTTGTTCTGGTCGCCCTTTCCAGTGCCGCCGTAGGTTTTGTCACCTATGCGATGCGAGAAAATATGGATTATTTCTATGCTCCCAGCGCATTTGCCGCAGGTGAGGTGCCTTTTGAGAAGCGCATCCGCGCCGGTGGTTGTGTCGTACCGGGCAGTGTTCAACGCGCGGAAGACAGCCTGGATGTTCAGTTTGTTATTACCGATGGTGAGGCGGAATTGGCGGTCGTGTTCGATAAGATTCTGCCGGACCTATTTGCAGAAGGTGAAGCTGCAGTGATTAGCGGGCAGCTGATGCCCAGTGGCGTCTTGCGTGCCGATCAGGTACTAGCCAAGCACGATGAAAACTACACGCCTCCTGAAGTTGCGGAAAGCATGGTTTCCCACGAAGGCTGCACCGATGGAGCGAAGATATGATCCCTGAACTGGGCCATTTTGCGCTGATAGTCGGCTTGCTGCTGTCTCTTGCGCTTTCGATATTGCCAATAGCAGGCAGTTATAGTGCGCGTCCCCTGTGGATGGAGGCCGCCAGGCCACTGGCCTTGGGCGTCTTTGCATTTGTTTTTATCGCTTATGTCTGCCTGACAGTCGCTTTTATCCAGAGCGACTTCACCGTTAACTATGTAGCGCAAAACTCCAACAGTATTCTCCCGATTTACTATAAGGTCACCGCGGTGTGGGGTGGTCACGAGGGCTCTATTCTGCTGTGGCTGTTGATCCAGGCAGGCTGGGCTGCGGCTGTGGCGCTATTTGGCCGCCAGTTACCGCCGGAGCTGCTAGCGCGAGTGCTTTCAGTGCTGGGTGTGGTACTGATCGGCTTTTTCCTCTTTATTATATTGACGTCTAATCCCTTCGATCGCACTTTGCCATTCCCGCCCATGGAGGGTTCCGACCTGAATCCGCTGCTGCAGGATCCAGGGATGATTTTCCATCCGCCTCTATTGTATATGGGCTACGTGGGATTCTCTGTAGCCTTCGCTTTCGCCATTGCTGCGCTCTTGGGCGGGCATTTGGATGCGGTTTGGGCTCGTTGGGCCAGACCCTGGACTGTAGTCGCCTGGGCTTTCCTCACTCTTGGAATCGCTCTGGGTAGTTGGTGGGCCTATTACGAATTGGGCTGGGGCGGTTGGTGGTTCTGGGACCCTGTGGAGAATGCCTCGCTGATGCCCTGGTTGGTGGGCACCGCACTAATGCACTCATTGGCCGTCACGGAAAAGCGCGGCTTGTTTAAAAGCTGGACTATTCTGCTGGCAATTTTTGCATTCAGTTTGAGCTTGCTGGGCACCTTCCTGGTGCGCTCCGGGGTAATTACTTCCGTGCATGCTTTCGCCACTGACCCGTTGCGCGGTAGTTTTATCCTCGGATTCCTGGCGGTGGTTGTGGGGATCTCCTTGCTGTTGTTTGCGCTGCGCGCGCCAGCAGTGAGTGCTCGCAGTGTATTTTCCTTCCGCTCACTGGAGACCTTCCTGCTCGGTAACAATATCCTGCTGATCTTGATTATGGCGATGGTGCTGACTGGCACTTTATATCCGCTGGTGGCAGATGCCTTGAACCTGGGCAAAATCAGTGTTGGCCCTCCCTTCTTCAACCTGTTCTTTGTGCCCTTGATGGTGGTGCTTTGCCTGCTGCTGGGGATGGGGGTGCGTGCGAACTGGAAAGACAGCCGCTGGGACAAGCTTCTCAGCGCCTGGCGCCTGCCATTCCTGGCAGCCCTGGTGGTGGCTCTGGTCTGGCCTCTGGCCTTTGACCATTACCACTGGGGTGCGGTACTCGGCCTCTTTATTGGCGCCTGGGTATTTTGCGCGAGTCTTGCAGATATCGTTTCCAAAACCCGCAATGCCAAATCTTTTGTCGCCGGCCTTAAGCGTCAGCGTGCCAGTTACTACGGGATGCATCTTGCCCATATAGGCTTGGCAGTGGCAGTGCTGGGGGTAGTGTTAACGACCGTATACAGCGTGGAAGAAGATTTGCGTATGGGTGCTGGCGATAGCCACCAGGTGGCTGGCTATGACTTTGATTTCGGTGGAGTACGCCTGGCACAAGGCCCAAATTACCGTGCTTTCGAGGGCGTGATCCACGTTAGCAAGAATGGCAAACCGGTTGCAGAGTTGTATCCGCAGAAGCGCAATTATTTCTCTGGCGGCAACACGATGACCGAAGCGGCAATTGATACTGGCTTATTCCGTGATATTTACGTTGCCCTCGGCGAGCCATTGGACCGCAGTAATCCTAGTGGGGATTGGGCCGTGCGCCTGCAATACAAGGCCTTTGTGGTGTGGATTTGGTTGGGTGCTTTGCTTATGGCTATTGGTGGTGGCATTGCCGTGGCGGATAAGCGTTACCGCAAAGCTAAGGCGGCGCGCGAGGCATCTCTCAGCGGTAATTTGGCGGCGGCCTAAGTTTCGGGAAGAATTAAATGTCGAGATTAAAACTCTTTTTACCCCTGATAATTTTTGTGGCCCTGGCGCTTTTGTTTTGGCGTGGTTTGTTTTTGAATCCCCAGGAAATGCCTTCGGCGCTGCTGAATAAGCCAGTGCCGGAGTTTTCCCTGGAAAAGGTTGCTGATAACAAGCAAGTCATGCAAAAAGGCGATCTGCCCAAGGGGCCGCACCTTCTCAATGTTTGGGCCACCTGGTGTGTGGCCTGCCGTGTTGAGCACCCCTACCTCAACGCCCTTGCAGAGCAGGGCGTACCTATTATTGGTGTTAACCTCAAGGATGATGATTCAGCGGCCATAAAATGGCTGGATAAATTTCACAACCCCTATCTCTTTAGCGTTGCCGACAGGGACGGGCGCCTGGCCCTGGACCTGGGCGTCTTTGGTGCTCCAGAAACCTTCCTGGTGGATGCCGAGGGCACTATCCGCTGTAAACACGTTGGCATCGTGGACGATAAGGTGTGGCAAACTAAACTACAGCCACTTTACGAAAAACTAAAAAGCCAGCACTGGGACGCATTTGCCGGTGACCTATCAGATTCCCTCATCTCCCGTTGTCAGTGAGACTGAAGAGAAGAAAAGCCGTTTTATCTGTTGGTTGGGACCAGTAACAGATAAAACGGCCTTTCAGCATCAACTCAAACAAATTCGCCAGCAGTACCCAGATGCCAGTCATCACTGCACGGCGTTGATTGTCGGCAATCCCGCCAACCCCACTATGATGCAAGCCGATGATGATGGTGAGCCCGGCGGCAGTGCAGGGCGCCCAATGCTGGAACTGCTCCTCAAGCAGAGTGTTGGCAATGTGGGCGCTATAGTGACCCGCTATTTTGGTGGAACCAAATTAGGGGTTGGCGGCCTGATGCGTGCCTATCGGGGATCGGTGGGTGCTGCTTTACAGGCTATGCCTTTGGAGACCTTTGTGCCGTTACAGCAGGCTTCTGTATGCTGTGATTTTGCCCAGGAATCCCGCTTGCGTTTTCTGGTGGCCCGTCATCAGGGCAGTTGCGGCCAGGCGGATTATGCCAGCAAGGTAACAGTGTCTATTTCTTTACCGCAAGATCAATGGCAGTCCCTACGAGAGCTGCTGCTAGCGGAGGCATTTGAGTTTCAGGACTAATTTTTCCAGCTTGCTCGAGGTGTTTAAATAATCTCGTAGAAGCTGAGCTATTTGGGCTAGATGATACCTTGTTTGGCGAATTTTCCGATCTCTTCGGCAGAGTAACCCAATTCTTGTAAGATAGACTCGTTATCTTCCCCCATATGTGGAGCTCGCCGGAATTCTACCGTTTCATTTCCACAGTGTATTGATGGCGCCAGGATTTTGATCTCGTTGCCCGCATCGCTAGTCATGGAGCGAATTCTGCCGGTTTCCGTAACAAAAGGATTATTCAGGGCTTGCTCAACATCATAAATAGGAGCTGCAGGCACCCGGCCGGTTAGTATAGTGAGCCACTCTGTTGTAGTTTTTTTTGAGAAAATTTTATCCAGCTCAGTCGTTAGGCTGTCGCGGTGTTTTAAGCGCGCTTTAAAGTCAATAAATCTTGGGTCTTGGCACAGTTCTGGGTGCCCTACGGCATTGCACAGCTCAACCCAGAATTTTTCCTTGTTACACATCAAGTAAATCCAGTCATCTTTGGTGGTGTACAGCTGGCAGGGGGTTAGGGAAAAGTGTGCAGAGCGAGGCGGTCTCTGTTGATTGTGACCGGCATTTAATTGCCACATGGCGACGTAACAGAGGTTATACAGCGCGTTATCAAATAAACTGACATCTATATCGCGGCCGCGATCCGTTTCCCGGGCACTGAGGATGCCGGATACCAGGGCTAGAGCCATAGCCACTCCCGTAGATAAGTCCACCAAAGAGAGTCCACAGCGTGTAGGGGGGCTTTCGGGTTCTCCTGTTAATTTGAAATATCCCGCCTCTGCTTGCATGGGGTAATCATAACCGGGCCAGGTTGCCCTGCTTCCACTTCTGCCATAGGCCGTAAGGTGGGCACACACAATTCGTGGATTAATTTTTCTTAAGGCTTGGTAGGTGATGCCTAGCTTTTCTGGGACATCGCCGCGAAGGTTACAGCTAACTCCATCGGCAGTGGCAATAAGTTTTTGCAGTATCTGCTGTCCCTCCTCGGTTCTGAGGTTGAGTGACAGGCTTTTTTTGTTGTGATTAAACCCTTGGAAAAACAAACTGCTGTTATCCTTGTTTTCCTCCTCCTCTTCGCCTTTTACAAAGTAAGGGCCAACTGTCCGGCCTACATCACCACCCAGAGAGACATCTTCCACCTTGATGATTTCCGCACCTAAATTAGCCAAATAGAGTGTGCCAAAAGGACCGGCACCATATTGCTCTACAGCAACCACGCGTACGTCTTTCAGGGGGAGCATAGAGTGACATTCCCGATGATTTCTATATTGGTGAGTGCAAGTTTAGGTTAGATATAAAGCGTATAGCGGGAAGGTTCTTTGTATAGGCAAGGTTATTGCTAAATCTAATGTACCTTTTATTTTAAGGCGGAGGTCGGCTGCTACTATGCATGGGTACAAGAGCGGTCGGGGAATGGGGCCAATAAGTGAATACTACTGCTATGCATATAAAGAAGAGCTTTCTTTGTCGCAGCATTTTATTTGTGCCTGCCAGTCGACCGGATAGGTATCAAAAAGCCTTCACGAGTGGCGCAGATATAGCCTGCATAGATTTAGAGGATGCCGTCGCCCCTGAGTTTAAAAAGGCGGCGCGACAGAATGTAGCAGAATTTTTTCCACCTCCAGACACTCAATCGTCCTTGAGAGCGCTGCGTATCAATCAATTGTCATCAGAGGCAGGGTTAAGGGATGTTTTGTTACTGTTGGGGATGGGGTCAAAACCAGATATTGTAATTCTCCCCAAAGTGGAATCTGCCGAAGAAATCAGTTGGTTTAATGACTTGTTGGCGCCAGTTGAGCAATCAATCGGGCTTTTGCCGCTGGTTGAATCGGCAAAAGGCCTGCAGAACAGTTTGGATATCGCCAGTTCCGATAATGTACTGGCCATTGGTTTTGGTTTTGCAGACTTTTGTGCAGAAGTGGGGGCGGACATAAGCTGGGAATCCTTGCGTTACGCTAGGGGTCGTATTCTACAGGCTGCGGCATACGCGCATATAGATGCTGTGGATGGCCCATATCTGGATCTAGAGGATCTTGAGGGTTTGTTACAGGAAACCCAAAATGTAGCCGCATTAGGTTTTCGTGGAAAAATAGTTTTGCATCCAAGGCAAATCGACCCTGTTCACCAAGGGCTTTCCCCGACAGAAGAAACTGTGCAAAGAGCGCGAAAAATCGTACAGGCGTTTAAAGAGAATCCCAGTGGCGTAGTGGTGGTTGATGGGCGCATGGTGGATCTACCAGTGGTAGAACGGGCGAGAAAATTGGTTACCTTGGTAGATAGGCAGTAATTCAAGCAGGACTACTGGTATTAATGCCTAAAGCAGAGGGCTCTTATGGATCGATATCGTTTCCCCGCGTATATTTTTCTTGGCAATAATCGCTACCGGGAGCGTTATGGTTTGGATTTCGAGGATTTTAAGGTGGGGCAGGTTTTTCGTCACCGACCGGGGGTGACGATCAGTCAGCAAGATAATGTCGAAGAGTGTGTGAATACTTTTAACCAGGCGATGATTCATTTTGATGAGTACTATGCCGAACACACCGAATTTAAAAGACCTCTCATTAATACAACTCTGATCGTTCAGCGTTTAATGGGTATGATTTGGAAAACTTACTACCGTCGCAAGAGAATTGTTGAGTGGGGTGGTATTGATATGCTGGCTCCGGTATTTGGAGGTGATACTTTATATGCCGAAAGTGAAGTGCTGTTTGTCGGTGCCAATCTGAAAGATTCGGAGTCTGGCCTGATTGAGATTTTACTGAGCGGCTCCAATCAAAAACAACAAAAAACTTGTGAGATACGTTGTACCATGCTGGTTTACAAGCGAGAACATCTGCCATTTTCCGCAAAAAATTATTGATTACTATTTTGGTTGGGAGAAAGTTGTGAAGGATTCGTTGCATTTTCTCAGGGAGGTTGAGCCAAATACCTATATCGAAACCTGTGGTGTTGACTTTGAAGATTTCGAAGAAGGGCAGGTATTCGAGCATCGGCCAGGTCATACTTTCTCTGAGGCTAGCTGCTTACGCTATGCGCGCCACTCTTTTGATTTGAGCCCTGGATATTCTGACCAACGCTATGCTCGTAGAGTTTATGGTGACAGAGTTAGAGTGCCTGAGACCTTTGTTTTGAGTGCAATGGCTTTGACAACCCGGACATTTGGTAAAGTGGTTGCCAACTTGAGCATGGTAAATTGCAAAGTGGATGCGGTTTACGCTGGAGATACTTTATATTTGGAATCGGAAGTATTGGGTAAGCGAAAATCCAAATCACGCCCCGATCAAGGTTTACTGCATGTTAGTTCCCGTGCTCTCAACCAACATGGTGCCTGCGTATGTTCTTTTGAGCGTAAGCTATTGATCTACCGACGCAATCTTGGGCCCTATGAAAGGGCTGGATATTAACTTCGATACAATCGAGAAGCTCCAGACTCTTGTCCAAGAGCGCCTACAATAATTCCTGATGTTCAACCAGTGTAATAATGCCCTCCCTGTGGGACCTATAGGTTCCTGAAAACAGCTGCCCTTTACTGACAGCGGTACACAGATCGCGCTTGATAGTTAATACTAATTTGTGGTTTTTAGAGTCAATATGCACTATTTCGGCATCGAGAAAATCGAAGTATTGCTTAACAGTAGGGTAGAGTGCCTTAAATAAGCTCTCTTTAGTAGAAAAGGCAATGGTCATCCACTGTCGGAAGGGTAACCCGCTTTCACTAAGGAGGACTTCCTCTGCTCGGTTGATTATATGGCTTTTTATTTCATTCGCAGTATTTATAGCGATTGTCGGCTCATAATCAATGCCCAGGGCCTGTGGCTCATTATTTACGGCACATATGGCAAGGTTATCCGCATGGGTGATAGAGCCTGAGATATCTGCTGGCCATAGAGGGCTTCGGTTGGGGCCAATGGGTATAGGTGTGTTAATAAGCCCAAAATAACTTAGTGCAAGGTGCGCACAATACCTGCCCGCAAGGAATTCGGCTTTGCGTTTTTTATAAGCGTGGGTGATTTCAGATGGAAATTGGATACCCAGCTTTGAATACAAATCATCCTGATAATTGTCCTGGTCGAATTGGCATTCCAGTACCAGGCCTGAAAAATTCAGGGGCTTAATGGGTGAAGCATCTGTAATAAATCCAAATTTATAGTTTAAAGGTGCTTCTTGCTTGGTGTGTAACATTACGGCTATTGGAACTTGTGGCTGCTGCCTCTACCTGCTTGTAGAGTGAGTTTTACAAAGCAAATTTTTGTAAGACATTCTGCCATAGAGCAGTTGCCGATGCAGCAGTACTTGGCTGCACCGGGGCATGTTGTATGAATAACTATGCTCCAGAACTAAAAATCAGTAATTTTTTGGGAGCCGGAGGCATCTAATTAAAAAAGCCAGTAAGGGCTATTTTTGGCGTAAATCCGCCACAATCGTTCCAAAACTCCGGGCTTCCTCCTCATGAGCGGTCTCCCTCCAGGGTTCTTGAATCGCATCCGCTATCCATTTTTGCATTGAGGGAAGACTGTGAATCAGATCAATATACTGCTTCGCGGTTTTGCTAACAGGTAAATGATAGTTTTTGGCCCTTATTGTTACTGGAGCAAAGAAGGCGTCGACAGCGGTAAACTCCTCGCCAGCCAAAAATGGTCCGCCGAATCTCTTAATACCTTCACTCCATAACTCATCAATCCGCTTGATATCTTTGTGCAGGGGCTCTGAAATTTCATGCAGCTTAACGCTCAGGCCGCAGTTCATTGGGCAGATATTTCTCAGCGCAGAAAAGCCAGAATGCATTTCTGCGGAAGCGCTGCGTGACCAGGCACGAGTTACTCGCTCACTCGGCCAGACCTGCGGGAAGTCTTCGGCAATGTACTCAGTAATTGCTAGGGAATCCCAAATCGTCACGTCTTCTGTTTTCAGGCAGGGCACTTGTCCGGTTGGAGAGAAGCCGTGAAATTTTTCCCAACTACCGCCTTCCTCAAAGGTAACCAGCTTTTCATTAAAAGGTATCTCCAAATGGTGCATCAACAACCAAGGTCTAAGAGACCAGGAGGAGTAGTTTTTATTTCCAATAAACAATTGATACATAAGCTTCCTCTATATGTAGTTTTGGTGCTGGAGGTATGGTTGGACAGCGGTTTTTGGCTTCCATCATCGCCAGACGATATCTGATCAATATCACTGCATGAGGAATAATATCCTCATAATTGCTATCCGCTGCGACTGGCCTGAAGGCCAATTAGCGCTAACTTTGCGCCAATAACTTTTTTTTGTGGTTTAGTCGGAACGTGCAAGGAATTTGGTTATTAGGAGAGGAGAGTAGCATGATAGGAAAGTTGGAGACTTTACACGTAGACATATTGGCACACAGTGAGGTTGCACAGGTTGAATTGGGGTGTACTACATAGAAAGGCGCTGGAGTCGGTGAGTTATCAGTCCAGCTGGTCGGTTTTGAAAGTTGCACCACTCTTTGTTACCACTTTCGCAGAGCCTTCAGGGTTTCAGCCAGTCAGTACTGCGGGAAGTTTTCTGCTGATGTCGGGTTCTCTGGTGTTTTGGCGTTAGGGACAGCGATATACGTACTCCGGTATGGCTGGGGCAAGGCCTGGAAGTGGATGCCTTCGGCTGATACAACCTCGGGCGCGAACAGGTTATGATTCCTCCTTTATTGCCTGAACTCAGTACGGAAAACGAAGGATTTATGAGCAAACAGCGCGTATTGACCGGTATCACGACCACCGGTACTCCCCATCTGGGTAACTATGTTGGTGCGATTCGCCCGGCCATCGCCGCAAGCCAGGACGAGAACAACCAGTCTTTTTATTTCCTGGCGGATTATCACGCGTTGATTAAGTGCCAGGACCCGGAACAGGTGCATCAGTCCACCTTGGAGATTGCGGCAACCTGGCTGGCGCTGGGATTGAATACAGATAATGTGGTTTTCTATCGTCAGTCGGATATCCATGAAATCCCTGAGTTGACCTGGCTGCTTACCTGTATGACTGGTAAAGGCTTGATGAATCGCGCCCATGCTTATAAGGCCGCCGTGGATGCCAACCGTGCAGATGGCGAAGACTCCGATTTTGGCGTCACCATGGGTCTCTATAGCTACCCGATCCTAATGGCTGCAGACATCTTGATGTTCAATGCCAACAAGGTGCCGGTGGGTAAAGACCAGGTGCAGCATATTGAGATGGCCCGCGATATCGCTCAGCGCTTCAATCATCACTATGGTGAGCATTTTGCCCTACCCGAGGCGGTAGTGGATGACCACGTGGCTGTTCTGCAGGGACTGGATGGCCGCAAGATGAGCAAGAGCTACGGCAATACCATCCCCTTATTCCTGCCTGAGAAAAAACTGAAAAAGCATATCAACAAGATCAAGACCAATCTCTTGGAACCGGGCGAGCCCAAAGACCCAGAGACTTCCACGGTTTTTCAAATTTGGCAGGCATTTGCTACTCAGGAGCAAACTGCTGAAATGCGCAAGGCCTTTGCAGAGGGCATTGCCTGGGGTGAGGCCAAGAAGCAGCTTTTCGAACTGGTCAATGGCCAGATTGGTGAGGCGCGTGAACGCTATAACGCTCTGCTTGAGAACCCCTCCCAAATTGAAGAGGAGCTGGAGAAAGGCGCAGCCAAGGCCCGTGCCTATTCGGCACCTTTTATCGAGAAATTGCGTCACGCGGTGGGTATTCGCAAGATTGGCCAGTAGCCATTTTTACAACGTGGGGAGCTGCTGTTACGAGGTTCTTCCCACGCCTTTCACTCTAATAACAAATAACGAAAGTACAGGGTTTCGATATGGAAAATGTTCAGGCAGGTCCCACTGGGGGCGATGATGCCAATAACAAAAATGGTTGGATCAACCGGGCACTGAATTTTATTGAGGTTGTGGGTAATAAACTGCCCGACCCGGCGGTGCTCTTCCTGGTATTGATGGTGGCCATTTGGGTGCTGTCCTGGCTGTTATCTGGTGTGAGTTTCGATACTTTGCACCCAGCCACGGGAGAAGCGATTCAGGTAACCAATCTTCTCTCCAGTAGTGAGCTGGCCCGCTTTCTCTCTAGTATGGTGACAACCTTTACCGGCTTTGCACCTCTCGGCGTCGTGTTGGTGGCTATGCTGGGAGTGGGTGTCGCGGAACAGAGTGGCTTTATCAATGCAGTGCTGAAAAAGCTGCTGGCGGTAACACCACAGATGCTGCTTACCCCCATGTTGATTCTGGTGGCGATTGTCAGCCATACCGCAGTGGATGCCGGCTATGTGTTGGTGATTCCCTTAGGTGGTGTAATTTTCTATGCGGCCGGTCGTCACCCATTGGCGGGAATTGCCGCCGCTTTTGCCGGCGTGTCAGGTGGTTTCTCGGCGAACTTTGTGCCCTCGGCCATTGACCCCTTACTCCAGGGCTTTACTCAAACCGCGGCACAGATCGTTGATCCGGAGATGCAGGTCAACCCGCTTAACAACTGGTTCTTCACCTCGGCGTCCTGCCTGGTGGTGACCATGTTGGGTTGGTGGCTGACCGATAAGGTGATCGAGCCCCGCCTGAAGAATGTTGCCATTGATGGCGATAAAGAAGATATGCCGGTAATGCAGGAGCTGGGCGCCCGCGAGAAGAAGGCGATGTACCTGGCAGTTACCGTAATGGTTGCCGGCATTGTTGGCCTTATCGCCTGGATGTTGCCGGAGACCTCTGCATTGCGCGATTCCCAGGGGCAGCTCGCCTCCTTTGCTGCGCCGGTGATGAAGTCTATTGTGCCGCTGATCTTCCTGTTGTTCATTATCCCGGGAGTCGTTTTTGGCTTTGCCGCTGGGACTTTCCACAAGAGTAAGGATGTAATCGATGCGATGTCCAAGACCATGGGTTCCATGGCCTATTACATCGTGATGGCCTTTTTCTGTGCGTTGTTTATTTCCGAATTTGCCCGCTCAGGCCTAGGTACTCTGTTGTCGATTGAGGGGGGTGGTCTACTGGCGGCTATGAACCTGCCGGGCCCGATCACCCTGATGGGGATTATTGTACTGGTGGCGTTCATCAATCTGTTTGTAGGGTCTGCCTCCGCCAAGTGGGCGTTGCTCTCCCCGATTTTTGTGCCCATGCTGATGCAGATTGGATTCTCTCCGGATCTGACTCAGGCGGCTTACCGGGTTGGTGACTCCTCCACTAATATCATTACGCCATTGATGCCTTACTTCCCGCTGGTAGTGGTGTATTGTCAGCGCTATGTGAAGAGTACAGGTATAGGTACTCTGGTATCTATTATGCTGCCTTACTCGGTGGTGTTCCTGATCTGCTGGACCCTGTTCCTCGTTCTTTACTGGAACCTGGGTATGCCTTTGGGGCTGCAGGCGAGCTATACCTATCCGACACCTTAATGAGTGGTTGGCCCCTGAGTGTGTTTACCCGCTTTGGAGCCAAAACAATTCTCTATAAGAGGCGCCCCAATTCTGGGTGCCTCTTATCCCTCTCAGCTGCGGTTGAAAATTAACCGAACACCTTCCAGCCCGCTCTTCACGCTACCGCCAAAATATAAAAATATTGGCTAATTTTTGCTCTTACAGATTGGCTGTATTAATCAGCTCCATCGTGCCTAAGGTTCTCAACTTATCATTTTTGGGGTGTCAGTTAAGTTTCTACCCCGGTTTAGTCCTGTCTGTTTACGAGCCTTTGTCTATTTGGTGAGTTGCACTAGTAAAAAAATGTTCTAATAATGTTGTAAGTGATAACGATTCCTATTAAGATCCGCGTCATCAAATGTCGGCAGCAGAAGCTGTGGCAACAAAAATCTTCCAATGATTGTTGAGGGATCCCCATGGGCACCGCTCGTTTCCAAGGTTTACGCCAAAACTCCTCTCCTGTTATCTCCGGCCTTAGCCGTTCGCTGTTGGCGCTGGCTGTTGCTGCAGGCAGTTCAGCAGCTTTTGCTGTCGAAGATAAAAATGAAATTCTTGAAGAGGTTAACGTAACCGGCGAGTTGAACCTGTCCCGCCAGACTTCTATTGGTAAGCAAGATATTCCGGTTGATGAGACACCGTTCTCTATCTCTCTGCGTGATAAAGACTTCTTCGATGTTACTGGCTCTAAAACCGTGCAGGATATCCTGCAGTACTCTTCTGGAGTGAATGGCGGCTTGTTTGGTGTTGATGCTCGCGGCGACTGGTCTACCGTGCGTGCTGTTGACCCAGTCATGTTTGTCGATGGACTAAAAACAACCTTCGGTAGCTATACCGGCTCACGTGCAAACCTCTACGCTTTTGAGCGCGTCGAAATTCTTAAAGGGCCGTCTTCAGTCCTTTATGGGCAGGGTTCTACTGGAGGTATCGTCAACTTGGTTTCCAAACGCCCCAAAGAGGAGTTTGGTGGTGAACTGATGGTGCAGGGCGGAGACTATGATCGTAAGGTAATTGCTGGCGATGTTACCGGAGCCCTGGATAGCGATGGAGAGTGGCTCTACCGCGTAGTGGGTTATGCTCGTGATGCAGATGCTCAGGTTGATCATGTCGATGACGACAGCATTCTGTTTATGCCTTCCATTTCCTGGCGTCCCAGTGCGGATACTGAAATTACTTTCTTGGTGAACCATCAAGAAGAAAACACTGGTACCACTGCGGCCTTCCTGCCCTGGGGCGGCACCATTGTTGATAACGTAAACGGTGAAATCCCGACCGATACCTTTATTAGTGAGCCAGGTTGGGATAAGTACGACACGGAACAAACCGCTTATAGCTTGTGGGTTGATCATCGCTTAAACGATAGCTGGGGCATCAATGCAGGCCTCCGTTATTCAAAAGGGGATGTCGACTACAACTCGATGTATGCTGACTACACTCATGATCTGCGCTTACAAAAAGATCTTCGTGAAGTGTCGCGTACTGTCTATATGAAAGATGCGAAAAGCGATCTTTTGATTTTTGACCTGCGCTTATCAGGCGAGTTGACTACTGGTGCTTTTGAGCATCAGATTTCTGCAGGTATTGATAGCCAGAATGCAGAAATCGATAACAGCATTCTGAGAGAGCGTGGCCTTGGTGGCGACATTGATATTTTTGACCCGGTTTATGGTTCTGTACCAGAAGGACTGGAAGAGCGGGATAGAGAAAATACCGATGTCAATGCTGAGCAGGTAGGTATTTATTTCCAAGACCAAGTTAGCCTTGGTAACTTTATTTTTAACTTGGGCTTGCGTGAAGATAGATTATCATCGAGAACACAAAGTAATGTTGCTAAAAATGTAAGTGGCAAACAGAGAGAGACGGAACTCACTAAAAGATTTGGCTTAATGTATGCCTTCGACAGTGGTGTATCGCCTTATGTTAGCTATTCAGAATCTTTTGAAGCTGTTTTAGCCGATCCGAATAGCCAGGGTGGTACCTACGAGCCTGTTAAAGGGGAGCAAGTTGAAGCCGGTATTAAATACCAGCCAGAAGGTACTAATATCCTGATGACTGCTTCTGCTTTTGAGATTAAGCAAAAAAATCGCTTAACTTACGGTCTTGACGGATCTTTCCGACAAATCGGTGAGGCGCAGATTGATGGATTTGAGCTTGAGGCCAGTGGACAGTGGGGCAATCTGGCGCTAGTGGCTAATTACAGCCAGATGGATACTGAAGTGCTAGAAAGCAGCAATCCATTTGAGGTTGGCACTGAGATCGAGACTGTACCTGAGGAGCAATTCTCTCTCTGGGGCAACTATGACTTTAGTGAGTGGGTTCCCGGTCTAAGCGTTGGGGCAGGTGCTCGTCATGTTGGTGAGAGTTATACCGGTATTGATAAAGTGCTTCCGCTGTACGCATTCTATTATGGCGGTCTTCCGGCTGGTGCAGAAGATTTCCCCACAGAAAATCCATCCTACACCTTATATGACGCAACCATCGGCTACACCCTGGAAAGCTGGAAATTCCAGCTGAATGTGAAAAACCTGACCGATGAAGTTCACACCACCTCTTGTTTGAGCCGTGGTGATTGCTTCTACGGCGAGCGTCGCTACGTGACTGCTGAGGCACGTTACACTTTCTAAGTTAGAGTAGACTGGGAGTTTGTCCGCAGGGGGAGTCTGTGGGCAAGCTCCCTTTTTTGCGTTTCACTATTGGGCGGGAGCTGAAATCTCCCAGTGTGATATTTATGCCGAGTTCCTTCTATTTGATTGCCGGACTGGCCACTATTTTTGCCACTGCCGGTATTTTTAGTCTCTATTCAGCCTGGCTGCGTAGCGGCTCCCAGCCGTTGCGCCGCTGGAGTGGCTGGGGCCTGTTGTTGTTATCGGCATTCGCTTGGAGTGCAGTGGTGGGGGGGGAATATGGTGTGAGTATTGCCACTCTCCTGGCCATGCTGGCCGCCCTGATCTTGCTCGCATTAAAAGGTGATTGGCCGAGCGGCCCCCCTCGGCAGGAAAAACAGAGATCGGGCGGGGCGGCATCCAATGAGGCCTTGCTGCAATTATGGCTTCGAGGTGTTTTACGTTTTCTGGCTATCGCATTGTTACCAACAGCCAGTGGTCTTTTGGCCGGCCTTCTTTATTTTGGCTTCACCGGGTTTGGTGAGAGTGCCCGTCTTGTAGGGGGCGCTTTTGTTGCCGTTATTGTTTGGACCCTGGCGATGGTTTGGTGTAGTGCGGATAAGAAACTGCTGCGCCCCAGTGCGGCGCTAGTAGTTTTTTCACTGGCGAGTGGCATTGCCGTAATGCCAGCGGCGTAAGCTAATAACGATTTTGAGATCAAAGAGACCTCACTAGGAATTCAACGTGAAATTTTCCCTAAAGCCAACCCCTGCTTTTGTGCGTGATATGACTGACGGACATTCGGTTCTCGGTCTGGCCATCTCCACTCTGCTCTATATCGTTTGTGTCAGTGGAACACTTGCGGTTTTTTACAATGAATTTGAACGCTGGGAGCAGGCTTCAGAGCTGGAAAATCTCGATGTCAGTCCCTCTGTATATCAGCTTGCTACCGAACAGGCGGTTGCCCTGGCGAAAGAGCAAAACGAAGAATTTGAATCAGTAAAATTTACCATCCCCAACTCAGATATGCCCAGGTTGACTGTGGAAGTGGGTGATATTGAGCGTTATGTCGATGAGGATGGTTCTTTGCTGGGTGAGGTTCAGCATGAGTGGACGCACTTCCTCGCTTATTTGCATTTTGCACTAAATTTGCCCCTGGGGTTGGGGGTTCCTCTTGTAGGCTTGATCGGTGTATTGATGACCGCACTGATTATCTCTGGATTATTGGCACACCCGAAAATCATTAAGGATGCTTTCTCTTTGCGCCTGGCGGGTTCAAAGCGCTTGCAGCAAGTGGACTTGCACAACCGGCTGGGTGTCTGGGCTGCACCATTTCACTTGGCGATTGCTATTACCGGCGCTTTTATTGGACTTTCACAGGTTGCGGCTTTTGCAATTGCTGGTGTTTTCTTTGCTGGGGATACCGAGAAGGTTGAGCATATGTTGTATCGCGAGCACCCGGTGATGAAAGAGAATGCCGCACAGGTGCCTCTTCCAGATTTTGCTGCGATTCTTGCACAAATGGAGCAGATCGCACCGGGTGAGGAACGTACTAAGCTTGAGGTTGCCTTCCCTGGCCGCGAGGGGCAGGTAGTGGAGGTTTGGACGCGGGTTCCCGAAAAGCTGGTTTGGGGAGAGCGCTACCACTTTAATGGGGATGGCAGCCTGATAGAAAAAGAGGGATGGTCTGAAGGTGATGCGGCCAAGCAGGTATACCTCTCCACATTCCGTCTGCACTTCGGGCATTTCTCCGGTTTCCCAGTAAAAATTGCCTATTTCTTACTGGGCATTGGCATGTGTGTGCTGGTGGTTTCAGGTATTAATATCTGGTTGGTGCGCAAGCGCCAGCGGGGTCAGCCAGCGGTGCGCCTTGAGCGTATTTGGATGGCTCAGGTCTGGGGAATCCCTTTTGCTATTGCATTCAGTGCTGTGACTTACCTGGCCTTTGCTATTCCTGCCGCTCAGGTATTCTGGTTGACCACAATCGTTTTAAGTGTGATAGCTGCTTTTGTGGGGACTGTTGTCGGTTGGTCTATGTTGCTCCGCGGAGCTACCACCGCAGCCTGCATTCTGGCTGTGGTTGTTCACGCTTCCCTGTATGGGGCGGATTCCTTTGTGAGGGCCTCACTGGTTGCCAATGCTGTGTGGCTGCTGATTGCTGCAGGTATCGCGGCCTCCTGCCTCTATACCTGGGTGCGCCACCGGGATGGCGCCTTTGCTTCCACTGTTGGTGGGGCAGTTGGAAGTAACTAAGCTGGCATAGCCCGGTATCTACTCCGATGCCGGGCGCAACATTTCGATATGAGGTATACCGTCTTCCTCGTAAGGGGTGGAGACCTGCTCAAAGCCAAAATCTCCATAAAACTTACGTAGGTGCTCTTGGGCGGAAATACGAATCCCCAAACCTGGATATTCATTCAGGGTTTGTTCTACCGCGCGGCGGATCAGTTCTTTGCCCAGCCCTGTGCCACGGCTAGACTCTGCGGTAAGCACACGGCCTATTGAGGGCTCGGAATATTTTTTGCCTGGAAATACCACTCGTAGGTAAGCCATCAATCGTGGGGATTGGCTCTCCTTGTCCCAGCAGATTAGGTGCCAGGCTTCTTGATCTTTGCCATCTGCATCTTGATAAGGGCAATCCTGCTCTACCGTAAAAACCTCCTGGCGTGTCCGCAAGATTTCATAAAGCTGATCGATAGAGAGTTGTTGAAAGCTACACCATTGCCACTGCACTTGTATTGCCTCTTGGTTTACTGGGTTTGTATTTTTTATTAGGAGTAGATTGGATATTAAACCGGCAGGTAGGGTAAAAAAAGTCAGTATGTAGTGGGCCTCTGATTTTTTTCACAAAGGCCCAGTGGCTGGTTGCTATTTTAATTGAGAGGGGCCTCCTGAGTACCCCTTGCAAAGGAGCCGTGCTCGAGATAATGGAGTACCTGCGCAATAACCTTTTTGTCCTTCATCATGAAGACATGGGTGACAGGCATTTCCAAGTGATCATTCATGCCTTCCAGCTTGGTACTGGCAACCGAGACTTTTCCGTCATCAGTCTCAGGGATTAGTCGTGACAGTATCAGGTTGATACTGCGAGTACCCGCAATAATACCCACATCAAAATTAGCGCTGCCTAGTTTATTGGGAATGCTCAGCTCGCCTGTACCTAGTTGTAGGCCGGCATCTCCAAAGGCAAATTCAAACCCTGGGAAACTACCGAGCTTATCCACCACCTCACTGCCCTTATTGGGAGGGCCCAGCATAACCACGCGGTTGAGGTTCTCAATCTTAACCTGTCTCAGATACTGGCGAACCAATATGCCCCCCATGGAGTGGGTAACAAAATTGATTTCAGTCTGTCCTGCGCAATGATCCAGTGCCGGGGCTATGGCCCTGCCGGCCAGCTCCTCAATGGGGAAGCGGGTAGAGGGGTAATCTACATTGACGGTCTTGTAGCCTGCGGCGCTGATCGCTTGCTCCAGCTTTGTCATGGAACTATCCGATTTGGCCAGGCCGTGCAGCAAGATTACACAGGCCGAGTGGGCGTTTACTGACGGTGCGCCCAGGAATACAGACCCAAGGCATAGCGATAGGGTGAGAAAAAACTTCTTCATTGATTTTCTTTCAGCAGTGGCTCTCGTGGCTGCAGTATGCTGCGGGGCCTGTAAAAATCCAAGATGCTCGCTCAGTGAGGAGGGGAGCATCATTAAATGAGTACCGCTTAGTCATCTAATACGTTGGCGCAGTAATTCGGCCATGCGTTCGGGTTTGCCCGGGGTAATGACCAGAGTTTTACCGGGGAAATATAAAACAACAGCTTTCTCTTGATCCGTGACGAAGGCCCGATAACGACCCAGTTGCTGGTTTTGGAAGAGCCCGATGTAGCCAAAGAGGCCGGAGTTGCCAAAGATGCGGACCGATCCTTGCATGGCTGTTGGGTCGACTTTGACCTCCTGCAAGCCTTCTAGGGAGATGGAGGTTCTCCAGCCTGGCCTTAGTATCTGCAGGCAGTCGTTGGCGAGGGTATAACCGCGGATGGCAAACACGGCACCTAGTAGCAAAATGACCGGTGGCAGGGCAATAGCAACGCTATAGAGGAGGGAAGGGCTTTGCTGGGATTTTGCTATCAGCACGAAGGGTATTGCCAAAAGTAGAAAAGCACTCAGTGCGCTGATGATTTTCAGTTGGCGGCTCCAGGGGGCTTGAAAAACAACAAGAGGCATAAATTACTCAATAAGTAATGGGCAGTTTGAATGTCTCAATCATAGTGCTGATGGAATCGGCTTGGCAAAGTCGCAGTCTATGTAATTGGCCCTTTATAAAAGGAGAGGCTAAATAGATTTAGCGCGGCTTAGGTTTTCAAAAATAGATTTTGAGCAACATCGATTTTCACAATGGATTAACTATGGCGAATCGGATTGAAGAGCGAGATAGCACGTCAGCCCTTGTGGTAGAGGGTGGCGCTATGCGCGGAATTTTTGCAGCCGGAGTCTTGGATGCTTTTATCGAGGTGGATTTTTGCCCCTTTGACTTCGCCATTGGCGTTTCTGCGGGGTCAACCAACCTGATTGGTTACCTGGCGGGAGACCATGGCCGTAGCCGCCAGATTTTACTTGACCATGCCACACGCGCGGACTTTATTGACTGGCGGCGCTATTTGCGAGGGGGGCACTTTTGCGATATCAGTTGGTTATGGCATGCCTCTTACAATGATTTCCCTCTGAATATTGAGCGCTATACGGAAAATGGCGTGCCTCTCTATGCGGTGACAACTAGCATCAACAGCGGGCAGCCCCATTACGTATGCGTCACGCCCGAGAATATGCATGAAGTGTTTCCTGCATCCTGCGCTATCCCCATGGCTTACCGGGAGTTTCCTCCTGTTGCTGGGGAACCAATGACCGACGGTGGCCTGGCTGACTCAATCCCGGTTATTCGAGCATACGAGCAGGGGGCGCGGGATATTACTGTGATTCTGTCTCGCCCACTGGGTTATAGAAAACCAGTGGGTTCAGCTCCTAAGTTCATCAAGCAGTTTTTCCACGATCACGCCCGCCTGTTTGAAGCGGTCTTGGAGCGCGGAGAGCGCTACAACCGCGCTTTAGACTTTATCCAGGCGCCACCACCGGATTGCCGGGTGTCAGTGATAGCGCCTCCTGCGGACTTTCCCGTTAAGCGTTTTACTCAGGAGGTTGAGTTGCTGGAGAAAGGGTATCTGGTCGGCAGTGAGCTGGGTCGAAGCTTTCTAAGAAATTCAAGGGATTAGTTGCCGCCAATAGGACCTGACAGCCCGTAAAGGGCTGCGGGTGCTCACCACTAGGGTGGCAGCTACATGTATGCCAGTAAGGCTGGGGGGGCGTGTTGGCTGGAGGCTTCACTGGAGTTTGCCCAGTATTGGCATTTATTTCTTCTTTGACCTCTAGGAGTCTTGTGTGAAGGGGGGAGAATGTTGCTAACCTAAGGAACCTTTGAATTTTCATAGTGTTTCTGACGGCTTGAAGGGTTGCCTGGCTCGGGATTATTAAGTTGCCCCTTCTTGCCGTGATGGGATGAGTTGTAGGGCTATAAGGAGAATGGTTCTGTGACTCGTGGGATTCCAAGCAAAATTTTGAATAACAAACTTAAGGTAAAGGAGTAGATAATGAACGGAAAGTGCCTCTGCGGCGCTGTTGAGTTTCAGCTGGAAGAGCCGCTGCCCGGTCTCTATCAATGCCACTGCTCACTCTGCCGCAAGTTAAGTGGTTCCGCATCAGATACCGCATTATTCATCAGTCGTGAAAAGTTTCGCTGGGTGCGTGGATTGGACAAAATTTCCTCTTATCGAAAACCTACCGGTTTTCGTTCCGACTTCTGTAGTGAATGCGGCAGCTCTGTTCCTCACCTGATGAGTAATACTACGCACTTTTGGGTGCCGGCTGGGCTACTAGACGGAGAGTTTCGCGGCAAGGTGATGGCCCACTTACACGTTGATTCTAAAGCGTACTGGGATGAGATTGGTGGTCAGGCCGAGCATTTTGCGGAGATGCCTGAAATGGATGAGCTGAGTAGACTGCTGCACGAAGTGATCGAAAGAGAAGAGGGTGAGTTACTGGAAAGTTGAGGTGCAGCATACTCTAAAAAGCCATTAGGCAATTCTACTTTCCTCAATCTCTGTTGATTATTGGCGCATACAAAAAAGCCCGGCTCTTGCGAGCAGGGCTTTTTTGTATATGGCGGACCGGACGGGACTCGAACCCGCGACCTCCGGCGTGACAGGCCGGCATTCTAACCAACTGAACTACCGGTCCGCATTCCTGCTTCTCTTGATGGCTCTTGCCTGGCAAGAGTAAGAGAAGTGGTGGGTGGTACAGGGGTCGAACCTGTGACCTACGGCTTGTAAGGCCGTCGCTCTCCCAACTGAGCTAACCACCCCGTGTCAGGAGCTGCGTATCTTAATGATTTTTTATCTGTGGTAAATAGCTTTAACAAAAAAAATTAAATAAAAATTTATTTAGATCGAAAAATCATCAATTCCCAATTATTTTTTTTAATTTACCTTTTAGCTGAATGTTTTTCCGGCAGATAAAGAGCTGTTTTGTCTTTGCTGGCCGTCAGCAAAAAATAAACCTAAAGAATATTTCGGTGTGGGCTGGCAGATAATTTTATCGGGTGAAGTGATTGTTTGGTGTGGTCCACAAAGGAAGCTTTTGGTAAGAATTTACTTCGATGAGATTTTCTGTAGCAGGCTGGCGATCGCTCAGACTTGCGCCATCCCTTTAACGGGTTGCCGGGTATAGTTTCGAAATTTAATTAATTTTTTTAACAAAAATTTCTTTGAGCTGCTTATGGGATCGGAGCATATACAAAAAAGCCCCGCTCTTGCGAGCAGGGCTTTTTTGTATATGGCGGACCGGACGGGACTCGAACCCGCGACCTCCGGCGTGACAGGCCGGCATTCTAACCAACTGAACTACCGGTCCGCATTCCTGCTTCTCTTGATGGCTTTTGCCTGGCAAGAGTAAGAGAAGTGGTGGGTGGTACAGGGGTCGAACCTGTGACCTACGGCTTGTAAGGCCGTCGCTCTCCCAACTGAGCTAACCACCCCGTGTCAGGAGCTGCGTATCTTAATGATATTTTTTTAGCGGTCAACAACTATGACAAAAAAATTCTAAAAACTTGATTTAGGATAAAAAAACATCAGTTAGGCGGTGGGTTTTCTTTCGGAGTTTTATCCGCTGAATTTATTTAACTTAAAAATAACTTGCTGGTTTTTTATCCTGCTGACAATTAAATGGTAGTGGAAGAAACCTGTTGGGGTTGGGAATTGTTGGTTGCCTTGTTACTGGCGATTAAAATTGTGTGCACGCGAGGCTGGTAATAATGGTTGTGCGGGGAGTGATTTTTTACTGCCGCTTATTGTTGTTAATTGCTTGAGTTGCTGCAGGTGGGTGTTGGGGGTGGCGCAGGAGCTTGGAGAAGGAGTTTTACAGGGTATTAATGTCTGCACATACAAAAAAGCCCCGCTCTTGCGAGCAGGGCTTTTTTGTGTATGGCGGACCGGACGGGACTCGAACCCGCGACCTCCGGCGTGACAGGCCGGCATTCTAACCAACTGAACTACCGGTCCGCATTCCTGCTTCTCTTGATAATTCTTGCCTGGCAAGAGTAAGAGAAGTGGTGGGTGGTACAGGGGTCGAACCTGTGACCTACGGCTTGTAAGGCCGTCGCTCTCCCAACTGAGCTAACCACCCCGTGTCAGGAGCTGCGTATCTTAATGATATTCTTTGCGGCGTCAACGCCTTTTTTGAATTTTTTTTTGTCTTTCAATGAGTTAAGGCGTTTAAGAGCGAGATGGTGGGCGTGTCCGGCAAGTGGCGACACTGTTATAATCGCGTAAATTTCCAGGGTGTGAGCGTGGAGTAAGCCGTGAAACAGATGAGCTGGTTGGGGCAATTTCTACTTGCGTTTGGCCTCTTGTGCCTATCCGTAGTGGCACAGGCGGTGGTGGAGACGGAGAAGTTGTCCTCTCCGGAACTGGAGGCGCGCTACCGGGTGCTGATCGAAGAAATGCGTTGTCCAAAATGCCAGAACCAGAACCTGGCCGACTCGGATGCGTCGATTTCCGCAGATTTGCGGCGGGAAATTCGCCGGCTACTGGAAGAGGGTTTTACAGACAAAGAAATTACCGACTACATGGTGGCCCGCTATGGGGACTTTGTTCTCTACAGGCCCCCGGTACAGCGCAATACTCTGGCGCTTTGGCTGGCTCCCGGCATCTTTGCCTTGGTGGGTCTACTGGCTTTGATTGTGATTGTGGTGCGTTCTCGCAGTGGCACTGGTGCCAGTCAGGACGATGACTCTGGAGAATTGACTGCAGAAGAGAGGCGCCGTCTGAAAAAACTGCTAGGTGATAACCTGGACGATTTGACTGACCCTGGGAAGAAGAGCAAATGACTGATATTTGGTTTGGTTTAGCGATCCTGTTATTGCTGTTGGCATTTATCTTCCTTTTACCGGGATTGCGTGGAGCCGGTGCCCGGCGTTCCGGTGGAGATAAGCGTGAAGCCCTGGCGCAGCTGTATCGAGAGCGCACGCGGGAGCTTCGCGCAGCGGTGCAAAGTGGCGCTATGGATGAGCGGCAATTTGCCCAGCTGGAAGCGGAGATGGCACGCGAATTATTGAGCGCCAAAGAAGAAGCGAATGCCGTAACTCCCTCGCGTAAAGGCTCCGGGTTGCTGATTGGTCTGGCCGTTCTTGTACCTGCGATTGCAGTGGGGGCCTATGTCTTTTCTGAGCGCCCCCAGGAAGTATCTCTGTACCGTGAAATGTTGGCCAGTCAGCAGGGGCAAACAGACTCCTCAGCTGAAGAGCGCATCACCCAGCAGTTAAAGCAGCGGGCAGAAACTCACCCTGAGGATTTGAGTAGTCGCTTTGTTCTGGCTCAACGGCTTCTGGTCACTGGTGATATCGCCGGAGCGGTAGAGGCCTATCGCTATGTGCTGGCACGCGAACCCGAGGCAGTTATGGTTAAGGCCGAGCTGGCGCAAGCGTTATTTTTTGCGGGCGGCTCTAAAATAACGGATGAAATTCGCACTCTGGTCGATCAGGTGCTAGAGGCCCAGCCCAGCAATGGGACAGCATTAGGCTTGGCGGGAATTGCAGCCTATGAGGACAAGGATTACCGCAAGGCGCGTGATCATTGGCAGGGTGCCCTTGCGCAGCTGGCTCCAGGGTCTGCGGCGGCAGAGGCATTGGCAGCGGGTGTTGCCCGCGCCGAAAAGGCCCTGGGCGAAGATGGTAAAGATGGTGCGGTTGAGATAGTTCAAGCCGCTGTAGAGGAAAATGCTGGAGTTGCGGGTGAGGCCGCAGCGGAAATTCGAGTGCAAGTGAGCTTGGGTGATCAAGTTAAAGCAGATCCGTCAACGCCGGTGTTCATTTATGCCCGCAGCACTGATAGCCCAATGCCTTTGGCGATTGTTCGGCTAACCGCTGGCCAGTTACCAGCCGAAGTGGTGTTGGATGAATCCCAGGCTATGATGCCAGGGCGCTCCATTTCAACCGTAGATACGGTGCAATTGGTCGCACGCTTGGCTTTGCGTGGTGACGCGCGCCCCGCGGCGGGCGATTGGCAGGGCTCTATCAAGACCCTACCTAAATCCAGCTGGAGTGAGTCGCAGTCTATCGTTATTGACCGGGAGCTTTAGGCCCTATTCAAGCATCGCGTTGGCAGGCTGCAGTGTTCAGGAGAGTGCTGCGGCCTGAGAACTATTTGGCGCCTGGGCGGTCACAGCCGCACTGGTAGAAATAGATTTTGTTTTGCCACTGGTGATGATTTTGTGCCGCTTGAAATGTTGGCATTGGGTACCAGTTAAAGCCATTGCGCGATCTTGACTTGACCACTGGCCATTCCGGCCGATAATCCGCGTGAAAAGATACTGTGAAAAGCCGCGCTGAAAGCCCCGGTGGCGCCATGTACAATTGAGTGCTTGGTGATCGGGCCGGCAAAGATAAAAATACCGAGTTTAAGAATACATGCGTCTGAAGTGCATCAAGCTTGCGGGTTTCAAATCCTTTGTTGACCCCACCACTGTTTATTTCCCGACAAACCTCAACTCGGTGGTTGGCCCTAACGGCTGTGGTAAGTCGAATACGATCGATGCTGTGCGCTGGGTAATGGGTGAGTCGTCCGCAAAAAATCTGCGCGGCGACTCTATGACAGACGTTATCTTTAATGGCTCCAGTGGTCGTAAACCTGTAGGCCAGGCCTCTATTGAACTGGTATTTGATAATTCTGCCGGCAAATTAACTGGCGCCTACGCCGCATTCTCCGAAGTTTCGGTAAAACGTAAGGTCACGCGCGAAGGCCAGAATAACTATTACCTAAATGGGGAGAAGTGCCGTCGCCGCGATGTAACTGATCTGTTCCTGGGGACCGGTCTCGGTCCGCGTAGTTATGCGATTATCGAACAGGGCATGATTTCCAAGCTGATTGAGGCCAAGCCCGAGGAGCTCAGGGTCTATATCGAAGAGGCTGCAGGCATTTCCAAATACAAGGAGCGGCGGCGGGATACGGAAAACCGTATGCGCCGTACTTCTGAAAACCTGGAGCGTCTCACCGACATTCGCGATGAACTGGATCGGCAATTGTCTCGCTTGGAGCGACAGTCCGCCGCGGCAGAAAAATACAGCCGATTTAAAGAGGAAGAGCGCAGCCATAAGGCAAATTTGCAAGCCCTAAAATACCGCGAACTCAATGAGCAGGCTGTCGCCAAGCAGCAACAGATTGGCGAACTGGAGCTTACCGTTGAGGAATTGGTAACCCGGCAGGTGAACTGTGATACCGGCATTGAGCAAAAGCGCGTTGGCTATCACGAGTTATCCGATGGTTTTAATGAAGTGCAGGGACGCTTCTATGCGGTGGGTGCGGACATTGCCCGCCTGGAGCAGAGTATCGCCCATGCCCGCGAGCGCTCCACTCGCCTGCATTCCGATTTGGCCCAGACCGAGCAGGAGTTCCGCGAAGCGGAGACCAACCTGGAAGTAGATCGCGAGAAGGCAGCCCAGTTTGAGGAAGAGCTAGAAGTAATTGTTCCAGATCTGGAAATGGTGCTCGCCGCAGAGGAGGATTCCGCCACCGGGCTACTCGAAGCCGAAGAGCAGATGCGCAACTGGCAAAACGAGTGGGATCAATTTAATCAGGGGGCTTCTGGCTCTCGCCAGAAAGCAGAGGTGCAGCAGTCTCGCATCCAACATCTGGAGACTTCCGGGCAGCGACTACTGGAGCGGATTAACAAGCTCACCGCAGAGCAGTCCGGCCTTCAGGTTTCCGAGGATGATGAGGAAACCCAGCAGTTAAATGAACAGCTTGCCGAGCTGGAAATGCAGGTACAGGAGCGTCGCGAGGAAGTTGCCGAGCGAGCAGAATCCCTGCAGGAAATACGCAATCGCGAGCGGGAGCTGGCGACAGAGCTGGACCAGCTGCGCCTGCAGTTGCAAACCAGCCGGGGCCGCCAGGCTTCTCTTGAGGCGCTGCAACAGGCTGCGTTGGGGCAGGGCAAAGCGGTGGAAAATTGGCTGCAGCAGCAATCCCTGAGCGATCGCCCACGCCTGGCTGACCAAATCCAGGCACAAGCGGGCTGGGAAACAGCGGTGGAAACCGTTCTCGGTCAACAGTTACAGGCGGTCTGCGTCGAGCAGTTGGAAAGTCTGACTGAGAGCTTGGAGCAGCTGCAAAATGGCCAGGCTGTCTTTATCGATAGCACCGTGGTGGGAGCAGCGACCGTTGGGCAGCTGCCCACGTTGGCAAGCGTTGTACAGGGGCCGTCCTCTCTTACCGGTCTGCTCGCCGGCATCTATACCGCGGACACTCTCAATGAAGCGCTGGCACAGCGCACTGGCCTGCAACCCCATGAGTCTATTGTGACGCGGGATGGGCTCTGGCTGGGTCCTAACTGGTTGCGAGTGAGCCGTGCCAGCGATGCCGAGACTGGGGTGCTCGCTCGCAAGCAGGATCTGGAAACACTGTCAGCAGAGATATCCCTGTGCGAAGAGCAGATTAAGCAGTGCAGTGAGCAGCGTGAATCTCTGCGCGAACAAGTGACCGGTGTTGAGCGGGCGATTGAGCAAGCCCGCAACGACTCGGAGCAACTCGGGCGGCGCGAAGCCGAATTGCGCAGCCAACTCTCTGCCCGCCGCGCTCGCGCCGAGCAGATGAGTGAGCGCCGCAATCGCATCGAACAGGAAATTGCCGAGGTGCGTGAGCAGCAGGAAATTGAAGGTGAGTCGCTTTCCGAGGCGCGTCTGATGCTGCAGGAAGCTGTGGAGGCCATGAGTGATGATACCGATCGTCGCGAAATGCTGATGGAGCGGCGCGAAGCCCTGCGCGAAGCTTTGGATGCCGCCAGACAGCGTGCGCGCGAGGACAAGGATCGCGCCCACGAGCTGGCTATGCGTGAACAGTCTGTGCGCACCCAGATGGTTTCCCTGGAGCGTACGTTGCAGGTGATGGGCGAGCAGCTGGAGCGCTTGCGTAGCCGCCGGGCCCAGCTGCAGGAGCAGATGGCTGAAACCCAGGACCCTTCTCAGGATTTCCAAATGGAGCTGGAGGAGAAGCTGGGTGAGCGTATCGAGGTGGAAGCGGAGCTGGCTGAAGCCCGTAAAAAACTCGAAGAGGTGGAGACAGGGCTGCGCGAACAGGAGCAGGAGCGGCACAAAGTTGAGGCGGCTTTACAAGGTGTGCGCGCCCAGTTGGAGCAGGAGCGTCTCTCCGCACAAACCCTCGAAGTGCAGCGCAACGGCCTGGTAGAACAGCTGCGCGAAGACGAACAGGATTTGGATCAGCTGCTCGAACAGCTACCCGGGGACTTGACGATTCCCCAGGTGCAGGAAGATCTGGAGTTGGTAGCCGCGCGTATCTCACGCTTGGGCCCGATCAACCTCGCCGCTATTGATGAATACAAACAGGAGTCTGAGCGTAAACATTATTTGGATCGCCAGTACGGTGACCTGATGGAGGCGCTGGAGACTCTGGAAAATGCAATTAAGAAAATCGACAAAGAGACGAGAAGCCGCTTTAAGGAGACCTTCGATCAGGTCAATGCGGGTTTGCAGGAACTCTTCCCGAAAGTTTTTGGGGGCGGTAACGCCTATCTGGAGCTGACTGGCGAGGACCTGCTCGATACTGGGATCGCGATCATGGCGCGCCCGCCGGGCAAGCGCAACAGCACGATTCACTTACTCTCCGGTGGGGAAAAAGCGCTGACGGCAATCGCCCTGGTATTCTCTATTTTCCGCTTGAATCCAGCACCTTTCTGTATGCTGGACGAAGTGGATGCTCCTCTCGATGACGCTAACGTAGGTCGCTACGCACGAATGGTTAAAGAAATGTCAGAACACGTTCAGTTCATCTATATTACCCACAACAAGATTGCGATGGAGATGGCGGATCAGCTGTTGGGTGTGACCATGCATGAGCCGGGTGTCTCTCGCCTGGTATCGGTGAATGTAGAAGAAGCAGCTGAGCTGGCTTCTGCATAAGGCGTAAAAGGAGGAGCGCTTAAATGGATAACTGGCTGGTTACGATCCTCGTGGTAGTGCTGCTTGTAGTGGTGCTGGACGGCGTACGCCGCGCAATTTTACGGCAGAAAGCCGCGGTGAAGGTATCGCGGAATCTGTCCAAAGCGATGCAATCCGAAGTGGGGGGTGATGCGGACCCCCTTGTGCAGGAACCGGCTCGCCCGCCTGAAACAAGTGGGACCCCCGGAGATTCCCAGGAAGAGACAAAGCCGCGACCGGCAACCAGTGAATTGCCAGGTCAGGTGCGTGTTGTGCAGAGGCGTGCTATGGAAGATGCACTGCATGTGAACCGCCAAGTGCAGGAGAGCTTTATTTCCTCGCGTAAGCCCCTCGCGGGCAGTGCACCGCAGCGCAACGCCCATGAGCAGGGGGTGCTGGACCTGGAGGAGCAGGTGCCCACCTTGATGGATTCTGTGGGCGAGGAGCAGCGCTTTGAGCCGGCGCTGGATGAGTCTGAGAGCTTCAATGCGCTCACCGAAGAGCGGATAGAGCCCACATCCCCGCGGGATGAGCCCCAAGCCCGCGAAGCCGATGCGGTTGTGTCGCCAAGCAAAGAATCCGCTGTAGAAAAAAGCTCTGTCCGCGATGAAGTGTTGGTTATTAATGTGATGGCACCCGAAGGCGATTACTTTGAGGGCAACGATCTTCTGCGGGTAATGGTGGCCTCTGGTATGCGTTTTGGAGAGATGAATATCTTCCATTACCACGAGGGAGGCGGTGCCGATGGTGCGGTGATATTTAGCCTGGCCAATATTGTGGTGCCGGGTGTTTTTGACCTGGCGCAAATGGAGGAGTTTGCCACCCCGGGGGTCAGTATGTTCCTGGCGTTGCCGGTTGAGGGCGAGGCGATCCAGGCATTCAATCAAATGCTTTCTACCGCTTACAAAATTGCCGAGTTGCTCGGGGGCGAGTTGAAAGATGAAAATCGCAGTGTTTTCACTGCCCAGACTGCTGAGCACTATCGTCAGCGTGTCGTGGAGTATCAGCGTCGCCGGGCCCTGAGTAAGGCGCAAGGCTGATAACCTGCAACACTATTTGTTCGCATAGTTTTACAATTCTTGCTTTGTAACAACGCGGCCCCAGGCCGCGGTTGAGCCTGAGGGCTTTTCCGCGAGCTGGGGCCGTTGTTGCATTTGAGTTTAATTTTTTTGATTTATTTTCACTCGAACAGTCGATGACCAAACAATCCATACCCCAGTCAATACGCGAGCGAGTAGAGGCTTTGCACGAGCTGCTCCTAAAAGCTAATTATCAATATTATGTGTTGGATAATCCGGAATTACCGGATGTGGAGTACGATCGCCGCCTAAGAGAATTGCAGGATATAGAGCAACAATACCCAGAGTTGCTGAGCCCGGATTCGCCTACCCAACGGGTCGGCGCAGAGCCGCTATCCTCCTTTTCGGAAGTGCGCCACGAAGTGCCCATGCTTTCTCTGGATAATGCCTTTAGCGACGAGGAGCTGCTGGAGTTTGATCGGCGGGTGAGAGACCGCCTGAATAGCAAGGGCGCAATCGAATATGCCTGTGAGCCCAAGCTGGATGGTATCGCTATCAGTCTGCTCTATCGCAATGGCATTTTGGAGCGTGCGGCGACCCGTGGTGATGGCACCACTGGCGAAGATATAACGCAGAATGTACGCACTGTGGGCTCGGTGCCACTGCGTCTGCGTCGAGAAAAGGGGGTCACTGCGTATCCGACAGTGCTGGAGGTGCGCGGTGAAATCTATATGCCCAAGGCGGGCTTTGCCGAGTTAAATCGCAAGGCTGCCGCCGCGGGCGAGAAGCTGTTCGTCAATCCTCGCAATGCGGCGGCGGGCAGTCTTAGACAGCTCGATTCCCGCATTACCGCGCAGCGCCCGCTTGAGCTTTGTGTCTATGGTACTGGGCTAGTCGAGGGGGCCTCTCTGCCGGAAGAGCATCTGGCAACGCTCGAGTTGCTGGGGCAGTGGGGATTTCGGGTGAATAGCGAAATGCGTTTGGCGGCGGATATTCAGGCCTGCATCGAATACCACCGCGAGCTCGGCGATAAACGCGAGGGCTTACCCTACGATATCGATGGCATTGTGTTTAAGGTCAATAGTATTCCCCTGCAGCGCCGTTTGGGTTTTGTTGCCCGGGCGCCGCGCTGGGCTATGGCCTATAAATTTCCCGCTCAGGAAGAAATGACTGAGCTTCTGGATGTGGAGTTTCAGGTGGGGCGCACTGGGGCTGTGACCCCAGTGGCGCGTCTTAAGCCGGTGTTTGTGGGCGGGGTAACCGTCTCCAATGCGACTTTGCACAATCGCGATGAAATCCAGCGCCTCGGTGTGATGATCGGCGATACCGTGGTGATTCGCCGTGCTGGGGATGTGATTCCCCAGGTGGTTTCGGTTGTGGAGAGTAAGCGCCCGAAAGATGCCCGTGTAATTGAATTTCCAGCGCACTGCCCGGTGTGTGATTCGCCGGTAGAATCCACTCCCGGGGAAGCCGTTGCCCGTTGCAGTGGTGGTTTGATTTGTAGCGCTCAGCGTAAGCAGGCGATCAAACACTTCGCTTCGCGTAAGGCGATGGATATCGATGGCCTGGGGGACAAATTGGTGGAGCAGTTGGTGGATGAGGGGTTGCTGCACTCGGTTTCCGGCCTCTACCACCTCGATCTCGAGCAGGTTGCCGGGCTCGAGCGCATGGGACAGAAATCTGCACAAAATCTACTCGATGCCTTGGAGCGCAGCAAAGATACAACCCTGCCCAAATTCCTTTATGCCCTGGGTATTCGCGAGGTGGGAGAGGCGACTGCGCGTAACCTAGCTCGCCATTTCGGCTCCCTGGAGGTATTGATGGCGGCCAGTGAAGAGGCGCTACAGGAGGTGGAAGATGTGGGACCTGTTGTTGCCCATTTTGTTGCCGAGTTCTTCCAGCAATCTCACGCCCAGGAGGAGGTCGAAGCCTTGCGCCAGGCGGGTGTGCACTGGGTGGTGGAAGAAGTCGCAGCCGAGGAGCAACCCCTGGCGGGCCAGACCTGGGTGCTGACTGGAAAATTGGAAACGCTGTCACGCAGCGAGGCCAAGGATTACCTGCAACGTCTTGGTGCCAAGGTGGCTGGTAGTGTCTCTGCAAAAACGCACCATGTAGTGGCGGGCCCCGGTGCCGGTTCAAAATTGAACAAGGCACGGGAGTTGGACATTCCGGTGATGGATGAAGAGGGTCTGATGGATATGTTGCGCCAACGGGGATTTGAAATTTAATCTGTCGCTGCGGGCACTGTGAATTGGTGCTCGCGCCTCCCGTTAAATCTCACAAATTATTTATAAATAAATCGGCGATGACTATGGTAATGCCAATGATCACCTGTGGAGTTATGGCTTTCTGGCCGCTTCGCCGTTAAAGTGCATCTCCTAGATCTTTTTTGCCCTGGGTACCTGATGTCCGGTGGCGCTGCGGTAAGGAAAGGAATTAATGCTTCAGGGCGATCAGGAATCCATAGTCTACGGTTGTATCAAAGACAGCAATAGCCTTGCCGGAGGTAGCGAACGCCGTCGTATTAACCGCAATGCGGTACTCGCTCTGCCCAGTGCCGACGAGTGGCCCTTTCTCTGTCGCGATATGTTTTCTATTCCCACCATTAAAATGAAGCAATCCCAATACCAAACGGATGTGATCCACTTTGGTGCCTCCTATCGTGCGGTAGAGTATGAATGGGATATGTGGATTCAGAAGTTTGAGGAATTGCTGAGAAGCATGTACTGGGTGTCCGCCACTGTGCATTTGGAAACCGAGCTTTCCGGAGTGCACTCCTTTAGTTGGGAGGCTGCTGGCCTCTATCATGAACCCGGTAGTGGCGACATGCAGGTACGCTGTGAATGGACTCAGGAGGGGCGGGTGAGTGTTTAACTTGGCAAGCTCACTCCGCGTCTCAATCCCCGGTATCCTGGGTCTTTTCTTTTAGCTCTTAATACTCCTTCTTTACAGAGTCTTCCTCTGCCTAAGGCTTTTCGCGAGGCGTCAGTCACAGATTTTGGCGCTCGCCTTCGGTTCGGCAACTATATTCCCTGAATCCCCCTTTCAGTGGGACTTTGGTCTGGTAAAGTGCTGTTTGCCACCCCGCCGTAGAATGTGGGGTTGGTGGGCTGTTCAGCCAGATGATAAGAATTGGCGCCGTAGGCGCCTTATCAGGAAGCAAAGATTATGATCAAAGTGAACTCTCTACTTTTCGCCAGTGCCTTGATATTGTCGCCGCTGTTACAAGCTGCGGAACACGGCAGCAAGACCGAAGCTGCGGAAAAGGCCCCGCAGCAAACCAAGCTCTATATTATCTCCCCGAAAGATGGCGAGAAGGTGCCACAGACTTTCACTGTGAAATTTGGCCTGTCCGGCATGGGTGTGGCTCCGGCGGGTGTAGAGCGTGAAAATACCGGTCACCACCACCTGTTGATTGATGTGGATGATATGCCGGACCTGAGTAAGCCCCTGCCCGCGACTGAAAATATCATTCACTTTGGTGGTGGTCAGACAGAGACACAAGTCACCTTGCCGCCTGGTAAACATACGCTACAACTGGTGCTGGGCAACTATATGCATGTGCCTCACAAGAATCCGGTGGTATCGAAAAAGATTACCGTTGTAGTCGAGTAGATCCCGGGCAATTCCACATTTCTGAACGGTGCACAAGAGTGCACCCTGAGGGACACAAATGGGCGATAAATTCCGCATTGAAAAGGACAGTCTCGGCGAGATCCAAGTGCCACAGGAGGCGCTTTACGGAGCACAGACCCAGCGTGCCGTAGAGAACTTCCCTGTCAGTGGCAAGCCCCTACCCGCTGAATTTCTCCGGGCCATAGTGCTGATTAAAAAGTCTGCTGCCGAGGCCAACAGGGATCTGGGCTTGCTGGATAAGGCGAGGGCGAAAGCGATTATCGACGCCTGTGATCGACTTGGCGATGAGGAGTTTGCGCGCCATTTTCCTGTGGATATTTACCAAACCGGTTCCGGCACCAGTTCAAATATGAATGTGAACGAGGTGCTGGCGCACCTCGCTGCAGAGGGCAATGGCTTGTCTATTAGCCCCAATGATCATGTCAATATGAGTCAAAGCAGTAATGACGTGATTCCCACGGCGATACATGTATCGGCTCTGCTGGCAGTGCGCGACAAGCTGCTGCCGGCGTTGCGTAACCTTCATACTGGAATATGTAATAAGAGCGTCGAGCTGGAGAGCGTGGTCAAGACAGGCCGAACCCATCTGATGGATGCTGTTCCTATCACTATGGCCCAGGAGCTGAGTGGTTGGGCGGCACAGGTGGAAGCTGGTCGAGAGCGCATCCGTGGCTGTATGCCGCGCCTGGCACAGTTGGCCCAAGGCGGCACGGCGGTGGGTACTGGTCTCAATGCCCACGCTGACTTTGCCGAGCTTTTTGCGCAAAAGTTGAGTGCACACACTTCTCAGCAATTCCGCCCAGCGGAGAATTTTTTTGAGGCGATTTCCAGCCAGGATACTTCAGTGGAGCTGTCTGGGCAGCTCAAGGTTTTGGCTGTATCCATGATGAAGATTGCCAATGACTTGCGTTGGATGAACAGTGGTCCCTTGGCAGGTCTCAAGGAGATTGAGCTCAAAGCCCTGCAGCCGGGCAGTAGTATTATGCCCGGCAAGGTGAACCCGGTAATTGCTGAGTCTGCCGCAATGGTGGCGGCAAGGGTGATGGGTAACGACGCAACCATCACAGTGGCCGGACAAAGTGGCAATTTCCAGTTAAATGTAATGCTGCCCCTGGTGGCCAGCACATTGTTGGAGAGCGTTCACTTGCTCGCCAATGCAGCGCAGTTGCTGGCGGATCGGGCTATCGCAAGCTTTACCGTGAATCGCGCCCATATTGACGAAACCCTGGGGCGGAACCCTATCTTGGTTACCGCCCTGAATCCGGTCATCGGGTATCTGAAGGCCGCTGAAATTGCTAAAGCGGCCTATAAAAGTGGTCGTCCGGTGATGGATGTGGCGCTGGAGATGACCGATTTGGATCGCAAAACTCTTGAGGGACTGCTGGATCCGGCACATCTGGCGAAGGGAGGGTTGGTGGGGGAGTAGCGACTCTTTAAATAGGGGGGGTTAGGCGAAGACCGCGATGCCCAGCATTATCAGGGTGACAATCAGTGTCATAAGTATCATCCAGCGGAAGAGACGCAGCAGGGTAGCCTGATCTTCGGGTTCCAGCATTCTTCTGGGCATTTGCGCCTCCTGCGGCGTTGACAGATACCTGCCGATCCCTCACGATTCGACGCCGCGTCGGTAGCTGGGGAACATTTGATTAATTTCACAATGTTTCATGGGGGCTTTTTACAGGCTCTTAGGTGCCGACAATACAATGGTAGCGCCACAAGAAGTGGCTATCTCACCTGTTTTAAAAATCAATGTATCCAGATCACCATGGCCAATAAAAGTCGCCGCTCCTTTATTACCAGCGTGCTCGCCTGTGTCGCATTTGTTGCGGCGGCGATCTTTAGCTGGGACCTGCCTGTCAAGGATGTCCTTTATTACCTGGTCCTTTTGCTGTTAGCGCTGTTTGTCATTATTGCAGCTGCGTTGGGTTTTGGGGCCGTATTGAGCTGGTTACGCAGGCGAAAGTAGACAGATGGCGGCATCAGAAGAGGATATTCGTATACCCATTGCCTACCTGGAGCGATTGCTAGAGGAGGCGATACGCCACGGCTGCGACAAAGCCGAACTGCTCGAGTCGGTCGGTATTGATGAGCATGAGCTGGAGGGTGTGGCGGCATTTTCCGCGATAAAATACGGCCGTCTTTACCAGCGGGTTATGTGGCTGGCCCAAAATGAATGGTTTGGCATGCTCAGTGGCGGGCGAGTGCGTTCGGGCTCTTTCCGTTTGCTGTGTATGGCGGTGGTCAATTGTGCCACTCTGCGCCAGGCAATTACGCTCTGTGCCGAGTTTATGGAGATCTGTCGCGGCTTTAAGGTGAAGCCGGAGCTGCAGGATGGAGAAAATGGCCGCGTGCGGGTAGAAATCCACGGTATCAGCTCCCTGGAAAAAGGGGAGTTTGATCGGCTGTTGGCCGCCACTAGCCCCAGTGTGGTGCGCACTACCTTGGCAGTTTGGCACCGTTTCTACTGCTGGTTGGCAGGGCGTGAAATCCCGCTGGCACGTTTGCATTTTTCTTTCTCCTGTCCGGAAGAGTTTCGCAGCTTGGCTCAGAGCGAAGCGGGCGAACTGTCTTTTGAGCAGCCATTCAATGCCCTCGAGTACGATGCACGTTATCTCGATTACCCGGTGGTGCAGAGCCCCCAGATGGTGGAGGATTTTATCCGCACCGCGCCTTATCATCTGGTGATTAGCGACGGCAGCGCCAACAGCATCAAAACCAAGGTTAAAACCATCCTCAACAGGGATGTCAGCGAGTCCATGCCCGCCGCCGAAGCTGTGGCAGAGCGGCTCAATATGTCGGTGACAACTTTGCGCCGCCGCCTACAGCAAGAGGGCACTTCTTACCAGAAACTGAAAGATGAGTGCCGTATGGAAGCGGCATTCCACTACCTGAGTTGCCCGGATCTCTCCAATGGACAGATTGCCGAGATGCTCGGGTTTGATGAATCCAGTGCTTTTTTCCGCGCCTTTAAGAAGTGGACTGGGATCACGCCAGGCGAATACCGCCGCGGGGGTCGAGCCGCTGCTGGCCTGGATATTTGACTGGCCTGGTCACATTTTTTCGAATTCCCGCCTCGATTTGTCACCGCTTTGGACGGATTTCGCCATAGAGAGGGCTGTAGCCTTACTACTATGATGAACCAATCTTATTAATTAGTCACAAATATGACCGGGCAGTTTCTGGCTGGTCTTAACATAACCGAATTGAGGGTATCAGGATGACCGATATCAAAGTGCCACTGCGTGAAATGCGTTTCGTAATGCGCGAGATGCTGGACTCAGATAAGCATTACGAGTCTCTGGGTTTTGAGGAGGCCACTCCTGATGTCGTGGATGCCATCCTGGAAGAGGGTGCTAAGTTCTGTGAAAACGTACTGGCTCCGCTGAATCAGATCGGCGACCAACAGGGCTGTACCTGGAAAGACGGTGAAGTCACCACTCCAGAAGGCTTTAAAGAGGCCTATCAGCAGTTTGTAGAAGCCGGCTGGCCGGCGCTGCCCCACGATCCCGAATACGGCGGTCAGGGCCTGCCGCCCTCTCTGGGCACCATCATGAGTGAAATGGTGGGTATTGCTAACTGGTCTTGGGGTATGTACCCCGGTCTTTCCCATGGTGCCATGAACACCCTGGAAGAGCACGGTACCGACGAGCAGAAGGCGGTTTATCTGACCAAGCTGGTTGAAGGCAGCTGGACCGGCACCATGTGTCTGACCGAGCCTCACTGTGGTACCGACCTGGGTATCCTGCGCACCAAGGCTGAGCCCAACGACGACGGTTCTTACGCGATTACCGGTACCAAGATCTTTATCTCCGCCGGTGAGCACGACATGACCGACAACATCGTGCATATCGTGCTGGCACGCCTCCCAGATGCGCCGGCTGGCACCAAGGGGATCTCCCTGTTCATCGTGCCCAAGTTTATGCCTAACGCTGATGGCTCTATCGGTGAGCGCAACGGTGTTGTATGTGGTTCTCTGGAACACAAGATGGGTATTCATGGTAATGCCACCGCAGTACTGAACTTTGACGGTGCTAAAGGCTTCCTGATTGGCGAGCCCAACAAAGGTCTGAACTACATGTTCACCTTTATGAATACTGCGCGTCTGGGTACCGCTTTGCAGGGCCTTGCCCACTCCGAAATCGGCTTCCAGAAGTCCTTGGCTTACGCTAAAGATCGCCTGCAAATGCGCTCCCTGTCTGGCGTTAAGAACCCAGAGGGTCCCGCTGACCCAATTATCGTGCACCCTGATGTACGTCGCATGCTGATGACCCAAAAGGCCATCTCTGAAGGCAGCCGTATGTTGGTTGTTACTTGTGCGCAACTGGTTGACATCACTCATAAAGGTGATGAGGAAGCGAAGAAAGAAGCGGAAGATCTGCTGGCATTCCTAACGCCGATCGCTAAAGCATTCATTACCGAAGCCGGTCTTGAGTCTGCCAACCTGGGCCTGCAGTGCTTCGGTGGCCACGGCTACATCGCCGAGTGGGGCATGGAGCAGAATGTGCGCGATGCGCGTATCTCCACCATCTACGAAGGTACCACTGGCGTTCAAGCACTCGACCTGCTGGGTCGTAAGGTATTGATGAGTCAGGGTGAGCTGCTGCGCCACTTCACCAAGAAAGTGCACAAGTTCTGCCAGGCGGAAATTGATAATGAAGCGCTTGCGCCTTTTGTTACCAAGCTGCAAGAGCTGAACAAGCAGTGGGGCGACCTGACTCTGCACGTAGGCGGTAAGGCCATGGAGAATGCGGACGAAGTTGGTGCGGCTTCCGTGGATTACCTGATGTTCTCCGGCTACACCGTGCTGGGTTACCTGTGGGCGCGTGCTGCTAAAGTAGCTAACGAGAAGTTAGCTGAAGGCACTGCTGAAGTAGATTTCTATCAAGCCAAGCTGAAGACTGCCCGTTTCTATTTCGAGCGCATCCTTCCGCGTACCTCCAGTCATGCTGAAACCATGCTGAGCGGTGCGGCCAACCTGATGGATCTGGACGCAGAACATTTCGCGTTCTAAATCCAATCTCAATAAAAAACCGCCGGTCTTCACCGGCGGTTTTTTTTACCGGCGCCGAAGTGGCCAATGACGGAGACATTCCGATGCAATTGCCGGATTCAGTTCAGGAGCGCCTGCGGCGCATAGCTTGTTTGCACCCACTTGCTCGGGTACAGTTCCGCCTGCCGGATGCCTGTGACTTTTATGTTTACGTAAAAGGAGCTCCGAATGATCTCGAAGTGGTTTCTGAGTTCGGGCAAACGGAAGAACCGGCGCTAATATTGGAAATGGCTAATCACACTTTGAATGCGATTTTGGCTGGCCATTTAAACGCTAGACATGCTTTTTTGTTGGGAGATGTCCAGTACTCTGGAGATAGAGAATTGGCCGCTGCGTTGGCAGGTTTGTTTCCTGCGCAGGGTAAAGAGGACGATGGATTTGGAGAGGCATGAATAAGTCTCTTTTTTATTGTCTCGCAACATACTACAAACAATAAATAAATTCTCGCTGGCTCCGAAAAATGGCAGGTTTCGTCTATAAGGGCGAGAGATGTGAGCAAGCGATAACAACAATCAGGAATGGGAGAAGAGAGTTGGACATTGATCGCAGCATTCTCGATGTATTTAAAGGCGCTTGCGCCAAATTTGGTGACCGACCGGCTTTCACCTGCCTGGGGCGAACTCTGACTGTCGGTGATATCGACACCTTGAGCGCGAAATTCGCATCTTATTTGCAAAATCACACCAATTTGAAGCCCGGTGATCGCATCGCTATCCAGCTGCCCAATGTACTGCAGTACCCTGTAGTTGTATTTGGTGCTTTGCGAGCTGGACTTGTGGTCGTCAATACCAATCCGCTGTATACCCAGCGTGAATTAAAGCACCAGTTGAATGACTCCGGTGCCAAAGCATTGGTTGTACTGGCGAATATCGCTGATACCGCTTCGGCTGTTGTTGCTGAAACCAGTGTGGAGAAAGTGATCGTTACTGAGATCGCAGACCTGCACAGCCCTTTAAAGCGGGTTCTGATCAACGGCGTTGCCAAGCACATCAAAAAAATGGTGCCGGAATTCTCTTTTGCCCAGCAGGTAAATTTCCGTGAGGTACTGGCTCTCGGTGCACAGCAGGGCAGTGAGGATGTTGAGCGCGCACCAGAAGATATCGCCGTGTTGCAATACACCGGTGGCACCACCGGTGTTGCCAAGGGTGCGATGCTGACCAATCGCAACCTGGTTGCCAATATGCAGCAGGTTCTTGAAGCGTTTGGTAGTGGTATGAAAGAGGGTGAGGAGTTCTATATTGCGCCGCTGCCGCTCTACCATATTTACGCTTTCACTATCCATTGCATGTGCCTTTTCTCCACCGGCAACCACTCTCTGCTGATTCCAAACCCGCGCGATATTCCCGGCTTTGTGAAAACCTTGAAGGGGCAGCGCTTTACCGGCTTTGTTGGTCTGAACACCCTGTTTAATGGCTTGATGCTGAATAAAGATTTTGCCGAATTGGATTTCAGCAAACTGCACTCCACGGCTTCTGGTGGTATGGCTCTGACCAGAGACACTGCCAAGCGCTGGGAAGATATGACCGGCTGTGTGGTTATGGAAGGCTACGGTATGACCGAGACTTCTCCGGTTGTTTCTTTTAACCCCACCGAGGGCGTACAGCTGGGTACTGTGGGTATCCCGGTTCCGGGAACTGAAGTTAAAGTCGTGGATGAAAATGGCAACGATCTGCCGAATAACTCTCCCGGTGAGCTCTGTGTGCGTGGTCCCCAGGTAATGAAGGGATACTGGCAGCGCCCAGAAGCCACTGCCGATACCCTCGATAGTGAAGGTTGGTTGAACACCGGTGATATGGCGGTGATTCAGGATGATGGATACATCAAGATTGTGGATCGCAAGAAGGACATGATTATTGTGTCTGGCTTCAACGTATATCCCAACGAAATTGAAGATATCGTCAGTGCCCATCCAAAAGTGACCGAAGCCGCTGCAATTGGTATTCCCGATGAAAAAAGTGGTGAACAGGTGAAGCTTTTTGTTATCAAGGCTGACCCGTCTTTGACTGAGAAAGAAGTTATCGCTTTCTGTCGAGAGAATATGACGGCATACAAGGTGCCGAGAAAGGTCGAGTTCCGTGAAGATTTGCCAAAGACTAATGTCGGTAAAATCCTGCGTCGTGAACTTCGCGATGAAGAACTGAAGAAAAAGGATGCTATCGGCGCTTAGTTATAAGTTTATCCGGCAATTAATTGGCGGATAACTGCGACACAAGGATGTGTCGCCAACGATAGCCGTTTCCTAAATCCCGCCCCCTAGTAAGCCTGTTTAAATCTGCCATTCTCCGCTGGTCTCAACTGTTTCAATATATCTTCAGTTGCGACTAGAACACTTAAGTGCACCTTGAAAAAGTGCTCGGACCTTTCCGCTGTTAATGCTTTCGTGGCCAACTTTTTTTATTGTTAATTTCCTTATCTTTTTTTGGGATAACCCATTGAAGTTAAAGTGACCATTTATTAGTAGGCTATCCTCACCCCGATGTACACAGGTCTAATGGAAGGGGGCTCTCTATAACGCGTGACAATTATCTAGGATTTGCTTGGGTATTTTTATCTTGTCTAGGGGGAGTTTAGCTTTTGTCCGATTGCCATGCCTCGCGATTAAAGTGACGGCAGGTGCTGCAAAACTGAATGAATCAATTTCCAAAGAGTTTATAGTGGTGGCAAGGTCGATGAGGGGGATATGGACTCTACGGCAGTAGTGCTGATGGTATCACTGCCGTAGAGTGGCTGGAGAGAGGGTTACTTACGGGCTTCGGCACTCGCATCGCGAATTGCGCGGAACTCGTTGCCCTCATACCAGTTGGGCCAATCGCGGCTGTTGGCCAGTTTCAGGCCTAGTTTTAGGCCAAGCTGCAGGTCCATTGCCGAGCCCTTCAGATTCCAAGAGGGGTCGTACTCATCGCCAGGCTTGTGGTAGTGCTGGCTAACATACTCGGCACCTTTTGCCTGGGCCCACTCGCGGCCATGCTCAAAGTTGTCGCTGCCGGAGTCGAAATACAGCATGGGCACGCCTTTCTTCGCCAGGCTGAAATGATCTGAACGATAGAAGTAGCCGCGCTCCGGGTGCTCTTCCGGGGCTAAATAGCGGCCTTGTCCTTTGGCGGATACCTCCAGCATTTGCTCCAGCTCACTGCTGCCATAACCGATTACAGTAATGTCGCGGGCTGGGCCCAATACGTTCATGGCATCAAAGTTAATGCCAGCAACGGTTTTCTCCAAAGGAGCGACAGGTTTTTCGGCGTAGTACTTGGAGCCGAGCAGGCCTGACTCTTCAGCCGTTACGGCAACGAACAGCAGTGAGCGCTCTGGGCGATCCAGCTTCACCGCCTCAGCGGCCATAGCGATTAAACCAGCGGTACCGGTGGCATTATCGACGGCCCCGTTAAAGATCTGGTCTTCACCATCTGCATTTTTGTTAACGCCCAGGTGGTCCCAGTGCGCGGTGTAGACAATCACCTCGTCGGGGTGCTTGTTGCCCGAAAGCTTGGCAACCACGTTGCGAGAATTAGACTTCTGCAGGCTGTTTTTCAGTTGTACGCTGGCGGTTATCCCCAGAGCCTTGGGTTTGAAGCCCTGAGTTTTGGCTGCGTCCATTTCCTTTTGCAGATCGAGGCCGGCGGAGCGGAATAGCGTATTGGCGGCTTGATTGGTCATCCAAGCTTCAATAGCAACCCGGTCTGCATTCTTATTTTCGGCTTCGAGGCTGACTTGCGCACCGGACCAGGAGCCACTAACCACTTCCCATGGATAGCCCGCAGCACCGGTCTCATGAATGATAATCGCACCGTCAGCTCCTTGGCGGGCGGCTTCCTCGAACTTGTAGCTCCAACGGCCGTAATAGGTCATGGCATTGCCATTGAACAAGGCCTTGTCCTGGGTCGCGTAACCGGGGTCATTCACCAAAATAACCGCAGTCTTGCCTTTCATATCCAATCCGGCGTAATCGTTCCAGTTATTTTCTGGAGCGACAATGCCGTAGCCCACAAATACCAACTCGCTGTTCTCCAGGGAAGAGCCTGCGGTCTGTCTCTGGGTGAAGGCCACCATATCGTCTATTGGTTGCAGGTTTTGCTCGAAACCATCGCCCTTGAATGTCAGGGGAGTGGTTTCAATTTCCATTTCCACGATAGGGACTTGCTGGAACCAGCTGGGTTTGCCGGCCGCATCCATAGCCCCAGGCTCCAGGCCCAGCGCCTTGAATTGCTCCGCCAGGTAATTCACGGTGAGCTCTTCACCCTTGGTAGCGGGAGCGCGCCCTTCAAACTTGTCGGAAGCAAGGATCGCAATGTGTTTGTGCAGGTCTGCAGCTATGGCATCGACCTGAGCCTGTTCGGCTTCACTGAGAGATAACTTGGCACTGTCAGCATGGTGGTGTTCGGCATGGGCTGCGTTGTGATCAGCCTCCGGCTTGGCCGCTTCAGTGGTGCTTTTGCCACAAGCGGTTAGTGCGCTGCCGACGGCAATGGTCAAACCGAGGCGACGCCAAAGAGTAGGGATTCGCATAATTATGTCCTGTGAGTCTTGCTCAGACACGGATTATGCACGATATAGAGCAAACTAACGACAATTCTTCGGTAGTCGGCTAGTCAAGCAGGCTGGTATCGCTGGGAAGTGAAAAGGGAGAGCCCGCGCATACTAACGCGGACTCTAAAGGATGTTTGTAAGTGAAGAGTTGGGCTGGGATTACTCGCTGCGCAGCCACTGGCCTTCAGTGGATTGGTCTTGATAGTTAATCCAGATCTTGTCGTAGCCCGTGGCTTCCTTCGCTGCTTTTAGGGCTTGGTTGTCTTTGCTGTTGGTGGGTACCTCAAAGACGTACTGGCTGCCAAGGGCTTGGCAGTTGGCGCTACCGTAAGCCCAGGGTCCGGTAGAGGCAGTGGCGACCCAGCTACCGTCGGTTACATTCTTGCAGGCGAAGCTGTATTGATTGCTGCAGTTGGCATCATTCCAACGTCCGTTACCCCACTGCATTGCACAGTCTTCATTGTTGAGGTTATTGGGTTCGTTCTGATCCCAGGACCAGATTGCGGCGGCGATACGGCCGTCACTAGTATTCATATTGTCCAGGTTGATAATGTTATGACCCTGGGCAAAGCCATTGCGTACATCGTTAGCGGTGATCCTCTCAATACCGCCATTGAAGATTTCTCCAATGGTGCCGATAGTGGTGCTGTCTTCCCAGACGCGACCAATCTCACCGAGGCCGGTAAATGCCATATTCTTCATGCTGCTATTACCCGAGCATCCGCCATCTTTCCATACGACAACCTGTTTTCCGGCAGCCAGCACCTGATTCTTGGTCAAGGTGCTTGGAATACTCTGGCAGCCGCCGCTGTAGTAGATTCTGTTGCCAAAGCGGCTGGTAATCTGGTCGTAAAGATCCTGGTGGCGTCCGTCGGAGTGGTCTTCAATGTATAGGATAATAACCTCATCCTGATTGGCGCTGTCCTCAAGCCAGGCTTTCACCTCATTAAAGCCCTCGGTAGCATACTTGTCGTTCAGGCTGCAGAGCCCATGGCAAAGCAGCAGGCGTTTGGGGTAGGAGAAGAGGTTCTCCATTTTTGCCGTCCAGTGGACGTCCAGTTCAATAAATCTTGCTCCCATTCGCAGTTGATCCTTAATGGAGTATTCCTGCTGGGGGTCGAGATAGCGGCAACCAACGGAGAAATTACAGGCTCGATAGACCTCTGAGTTGTAAGTGTTGTGGGTACCGAGAATATTATTCTCACTCATTGGGGTGTGGTTATCGATTTTACGTTGCAGGTCCAGGGCTCTGCCTGTCCAGCTATTTTGAAAGTCGGAAACTGTGTCTGCCCATAGTGGTGAACAGATAAGCAGCGACAAAACGGCTGTAATCTGGATTGATTGCATGATATTGAGTTTCATTATTATTCTCCGGGGGCTTTCTGGATGGATAGCCTTTTCGTTCGTTTGGGGTTTTAAGATAAAGAGAAAGATTTTTTAATCTTTTTTGCTCAATTATTTTGCGGAACCCTATTGGTACCTTTTTATTGTTTTCTTTTTTTACTATGGGCGGATTTTTCTGTCTAGAGAAAGTGGTGTGATTTAGCAGCTTTTGGGATATTGGTTTGGTTTTGTTGGGATTGCTTGGATAGAAAGTTCCAATATCCCATTGATAATGTTCTGTAGTGACCAGGTATTCCATTTTTGCGGGGTTTTTTAATGCAAAAATACTCCAGTTAAGGGTCGCTATTGATGCCATAGGGCAGAGTTGTTGGCATGATAAACCCCTTATGCCCACTTGCCTCGGAAGCTGTGTGATGGGTTGGTGGGTCTTTTTTTCTTTTTGGCTATTGCCATAAGTCATAGATGTTTGATCTGAACATTTTTCTCCTTTTGCTTTAGGAAGGGGGGGAACTCAGGATTTGAAGTTGCGATACTATTTCATCCAATTTTAAGTGGATTTATGGGGTGCCAATATTGGGCTATTCTGAATCAATAAAATCTATATTTTTTTAAATTTTATATTGCTCTTTGGTCGTTCTCCAAGATAGCAGTACTTGCATATGATTAGTTGCTTTTGGGGGTGCTCTGCAAAGTGTACATCGGTTTGACTTGAGTTTAAGTGATTTCAGCTTTTATTCTTTTTTGAGTTCTTGTAAGTGAGGTATAAAATTTTATGCGTTACAAGAGGGGAAAGTATATTGCTCTCTAATTTAATGTTGAATAATTGCCGGTGCTTAAAATGATAAAAATAAAGTGTTTGTTGATAAGTTTATTCTTTGGTTTTTCTGTTGCTGCCAATGCGTATCAGTCAGCGTATTGTGCCAATCCCATTCTGGAAATAGATTTTGATGGAGTTGTGATTGCTGGTTCCAAGCAGAGACTAGTGAATGTTGCCCTCAGTGGGGAACCAATGCGGGTGGGCTGGGATTTGGATTTCGATGGAGATAAACAATCAGATCTCACGCATTGGTCAGATGCACAATTTACCAGTGTGGTATCGGGAGAGGTGGCGACCAAGGTCCAGTCTGTACACCGACAAATTCCCAGAGTTGAGGATGGAAAAATAGAGCTTTCCACAGATTTTGGGCAGTGGCATGGTCTGCTGGATAGTCGTGGAATTCTACTCGGACGTTTTGAACACTCCAATAGAATAAATGAAGATCGCGTCCATTCAATCTGGTGCTTTACCGAGCCCCCTCGTAAAACCTGGCAAATGGTGTTTCAACATGATCGCGCCGGTAGCACTATTGAAGGTGAAAAGTCCCAGTTAGTGGATGCTGTGGAAGGAGGGTGGGCGATACGGCTTGGTAGGCTAGATTTGACAAAGGAAAAATTAGAAAAAGAAATTGCTGCAAACAAAGTAGCGGAACTGGTACCTATCTCAGTGCAAATTTCACCTGAGGGAGAAGTCATTGCGCAATTACCGCAAACTTTTCTTCCAAAGCATTTCCTGGATTCCAGTATTAACCAATATGCAAAAAGTAAGGTTCTTTGGGGGGCTAAAGTTAGTACTGCAGGTGAGCTTGATTTAATTTGGGAGGATTTACACAGCGGGCAGATCTCTCGTCAACGGCGCAGCCAGATGGGGCTGGCCTGGTTTGTTGAGCGACCTGTAAAGTGAATTGCTGATAGGCTCAGCTTTATTTCGGAGAATGCCCCGGTTTATTGGGCCGGGGCTCAAGCTGATTTGAAATTACTTCAGGATTTTTAGGGTCTCGCGTATTGGGAACAAAATATCGCGGGCTAATTGCTGGCTGCGGGCTGGGGACCACCCCTCTACAGGGTCAGGCAGGTTGTCGTTATCCTTAAATGGCATTTCCAGGGTCAATGCCAGAGTGCGGAACTGATGACCGGCCCAGGCGGTGCCAATGGTAAGGTTGGCTTCGCCAGGTTTGTCCAGCTCATAACCGTGCTCGGTTTGGAAGTCGGGGCTGATAGCCTCGTAGGCCTGTTTAAAGGTTTCTTCCAGTTCTGCATGGCGCTCGTCATAGCCGGGAATACCTTCACAGGCAGCAACGAAGTTATAGGGAAGTGCTTCGTCTCCATGAATATCTAAGAAGATATCCCCGCCGATTTCCAACATCTTTTCCCGAACGAGGAATACTTCCGGGCTGCGATCCATGGTGGGATTGAGCCACTCGCGATTGAGGTTGGCACCAGCGGCATTGGTGCGCAGGTGGCCGCGAACGCTGCCGTCGGGGTTCATATTGGGGACTACGTAGAAAACGGTATCTGCCAGCAGTTTCTGGGCTTGAGGGTTGGCATCATCCAACAGCGCCTCAAGGAATCCCTCTACAAACCACTCCGCCATGGTTTCTCCGGGGTGCTGGCGTGCAATCATCCATACCCGATGCTTGGCGGTTTCGGCATCTCCGATAGTGAGCATGGTCATATCACGTTGGTCGAGGGTTTTGCCAAGGGTTTGGATTTTTACCCGCTCATTGCTCTGAGCCCAGGCCAGCAGATCCAGGTGGCGCTCCCAGGAGTAAGGTGCGAAGTAAGCCAGGTAAATACTGGGCTCATCCAGGGTTACGGTAAAGTCGAGAGTCTTGCCATCGTAATTGGCGCCGATGCGGAACCAATTCTGACGGTCATAGGAAGCGCACACCCGATAGTTTTCCCAGCCTTCCGGGTAGGCGGATTTACCTGCATTGACAATACTCAGTGGATAGCTTGCGCCCACCTCACCCTCTAGTCGAAAGTGAAACCACTGGTAGAAATCGGAGTTATTATCCTGGTGTATAGCCAGCTGAATAGGACTGCTTTCAGCGTTGATCACTTCGATATTGCCGCTGTCAAAGGCACTGGTTATGTACATGTAGTGAGCTCCACTCTTGTTGTTGGGCGCAGGATACAGCTCTGGAGGGATTTTTTCAGGGGGAGGGTGGGGGATTTCGCCACTTGAGGGTGCAATTTTGCGCTTTCTGAAATTAAAAAAGCACGGTACCGAATTCGATACCGTGCTTTAGCCATTCCATGGCGGCACCCGCTACGACTACTGCTCCCTGAAATTTCCGGTGTCGGACCCCTGGCGACTGCTCACTGCCCGGCCTGATCACAAGTGCGTCAATCCACACTGTCAGAAATCGACTACATCTCCTTAACATCCCGCAACAAGTGCTGGTTAAAGTTTAGGCAGTTCGATTGGGCAATTGTTGTACGTTGGTGCAGATAGGCGTAAATTTGCTTATCTTTCACCCCGTCGATAATGAGTTGATTGAGAGCTGTAGGGGAGAAACTCGAAAGCTTGGCGGAGCCCATTACAGGGGAAGTATCCGCCTGGACAATATTATCAAAGTTAATAATAGAGGTAGGCCATGAATAGAAATCTAAAGCGTGGCATTGTATTCAGCGGTTTGCTGACCGTGGTGATCAATATGAGTGCTTGTGGTTACTTTCTGTATCCGGAGCGCAAAGGGCAGAGTGGTGGACGGGTTGACCCGGCTGTATTGATACTAGATGGGGCCGCACTGTTATTTGGTATCATCCCCGGTATTGTGGCTTTTGCGGTAGATATCACCAATGGCACCATTTATTTACCGCCGGGGAGTAGCTCTGTAATCGACCGCCACGTCAGTAGCCTGGATGGAGGCGAAGTGCGTCAGGTAATCGACGAAGAGGGGCAGGCCTGGCTTGAGATGCCGATAGAAACTTTCACCTCGGAAGAGAAGACCCTGCAGAGCCTGGGGAAAACCTTATCTGATGTCACCGAAAGCCAGATCGATGCCAGTGATATCGTTTGGCTAGAGGACTCTGCAGCCTTGCGGGCTGCAACTGCCACCCAGACCGCATCGCGCTAAATTTTTCCGCTTTCTTTCCTTGATTTATGGGGACTACAAGTTGGCACTTGTAGTCCCTTTTTCCTGCGTCTCATGAGCGCTGGTTCAATACAGACCTTCTAGTGCCAAAGGAACCACGCTGGCTGCCAGTAAAAGGCCCATGGTGATATTAAACAGTCTCAGGTGGTTGGGTTTGGTCAGAAAGCGCTTTAGCCCTATACCAAAGAACAGCCAAACAGCGACACAGGGACCGCCTATGGCTATAAAGGCTAGGGCGATCTGCAATATGTCTTTCCACACTTCGCCACTTGGGCTTGTGAATGCTGCTAGGGCACCTATGGCCATAATCCAGCCTTTGGGGTTGACCCACTGAAAGGCGATGGCCTGAAAAAATGAAAAGGGATGGCGATCGCTGGTGGAGTCTATCTCGCGGGTTGAAGCGATCAGCCAGGCCAGATATAGCAGATAGCCAATGCCTACCCAGCGGATAATCTCGTGAAGTACTGGAAATTGGCTGAAGACCGAGCCGAGGCCCAGCCCTACAGCAATGACCATTGCGGGAAACCCAAGCCAGATACCCAGCAGGTGTGGTAAGGAGCGGCCGGCGCCGTGATTTAATCCAGAGGACATGATCATTAAGTTGTTGGGGCCAGGGGTGATACTGGTGGAAAAGACAAAAAGGGCAATGGGCAACAGCGTTTCTATCAAGGGGGCCTCAGGGTCAATTGTGGGCATCATGCTAAGATGCAGGCAAAACCAGAGAAGCACAAGTGAAATTGATCGACAGCCATTGTCATTTTGATTTTCAAATTTTCGAGACCGATCGGGCTCAGGTCTGGCAGCGCTGTGTCGCCAAGGGGATCAGTCAACTGATTATCCCCGGTGTTTGTAAATCCCAGTGGCAAAGGCTTGCGCTGTTGGTTGACGGTCAGCCCCATTGGCATGCGGCTGCTGGAGTCCATCCTTGGTGGGTGTCAAAAAACTGCCAGGAAGATGAAGAGTGCATCAATGAGGTGCAACTGAACCGTGCACTAGCCGAGCATCTGCAGCAGTATCGCTGTATTGCTGTCGGAGAGTGTGGCCTGGATGCCGCTATAGCAACTCCGTTGGAAAAACAAATTGCTGTATTTAAAACACAGCTGGAAGTTGCCAGTGACTTACAGCTACCACTGATTTTACATGTGCATCGGGCGCACAACGAAGTACTTAAGCTATTGAAGCAATACCCTCTACCAAGGGGAGGAGTGGTACATGCATTTAGTGGTAGTGAGCAGATGGCTATGGACTACTGGAAAATGGGCTTTTATTTGGGCGTTGGTGGCACTATCACTTACAGTCGCGCGGCCAAAACCCGCAAGACCGTTACACGTATGCCGTTAGAGAGTCTGATACTGGAATCCGATGCACCCGATATGCCACTGGCAGGGCGGCAGGGACAGCGAAATAGCCCAGAAAATCTGCCATTAATAGCCGCGGAGTTAGCGGCGCTTCGCGGTATTTCTTTACAAGAAATTGCCAGCGCAACACGAAAGAATACTGAGATATTATTTGCCCTATGAGTTTTTCTGCAGAGCAATTCAAGAAGCAGTTTCCACTTTTTGCCCAGGAGGAAAATGCAGGATTAGTCTACCTGGATAATGCAGCTACCACGCAAAAACCGCTATCCGTTATTAATGCGATGCGGGATTACTATATTCACAGTAGTGCCAACACTCATAGATCTAGTCATCGATTGGCGCGCAGGTCTACTGAAATGGTCGAGCAGGTGCGCAATGAAACCAAGCAGTTTGTGAATGCCGTTAGTGCCAAAGAAATCATTTTTTGTCGCGGTGCAACTGAGGCCCTGAATCTGCTCGCCCATTGTCTTTGCAGTGAATTACTGCCTGGCGATGAGATAGTTATTTCCACCGCTGAACATCACGCGAATATCGTACCCTGGCAGATGATGGCCAAGCGCCATAATCTGATTCTGCGCTATGTGCCCCACACTGCAGGAATTCCCCAGTTTGATCGACTGGGAGAGGTGTTGAACAATCGTACGCGAGTGGTTTCTCTGACCGGTGGTTCCAACTCAATAGGTTTGCGTCCAGATCTCTCATTAATTCGAAAATTGTTACGATCTTGGCAACTTATGTGGATCGTGGATGGCGCTCAGTTGGCCGCTCATGAAGAAATTGATGTACAAAAAATTGGTTGTGATTTCTTTGTTTGTTCCGCACATAAGTTTTACGGCCCCAGTGGGATCGGTTTTCTCTACGGGCGCGAAACCCTTTTGGAGTCAATGCCCCCTTGGCACGGTGGGGGTGAGATGATAGCGGAAGTGGAATTCCAGCAGAGCCACTACGCCGAATTACCTCATAAATTTGAGGCGGGCACATCACCACTGGCTGCAATAGCCGGGCTGGGGGCGTCACTGGATTTCCTCTCCCGACAGGATCGTACCGCTATGGCCGAACATGAACAAAGACTGACACACTGGCTGCACCGGGAACTCAATGCATCCCCAAACTTTCGTTTGATCAGTCAAGCTAGTCACAACCTCGGAATAATTTCATTTGTGCCGCTCGAAGGCAGTGCTACGGATTTAATGCACTGGCTGGATGAGCGGGATATTGCCGTGCGGGTGGGGCATCACTGTGCGCAAATACTGGGGCGAACCAGTGGCAATCAGGTTACAGTGCGCGCCTCTATAGCGGCTTATAACACCGACGATGATATCAGGGCATTTCTGCAGGCGTTAGAGGACTATTGTGAGGTCCAACAGCTGGTCACATCTGGGGTAGAGGTTCACTCCAAAAGCTGGGCAAGAGATGATTTTTCCCTGTTGCAACTTGAGCGCCTGGCCTCTCATCAAAATTGGCAGGGGCGTTATCGTGAGCTATTGCAGTGGAGTAAAGTGGTTACCCGTAAGCCCGAGATCCGCAATCCGGAGAATCTCGTTCGTGGCTGTGAATCTGAGGCCTGGTTAGTTCACAGGGAAAAAGATGGGCGTCACTTCTTTGGACTCGACAGCGATAGTCGGGTGGTGAAAGGGCTCGGGGCACTGTTGCTTTCTCAGATAGATGGTTGCACTGCGGACGAGGTCCAAGCATTGGATCTGCCCCAGCTATTTAATGAATTGGGGCTGAGTAAGCACTTGAGTCAGTCTCGCAGTAATGGGTTCTATGCTTTGATGCGCCGCGCATTACATCAGATAGAGAGCGGCGCAGAGCGGTCTTGATGGTTATACACCTTGGTTGGCAGGGCTGAGGCTTGGGACTCTACCGGGCGTTTTAGCTTTCAGGCCGAACAGTAATCGCAGCAAGGGCACCCGCCGAATGATAAATTCATGAATAGCGAGACACCCTATCACCGTTATTAAAAAGACCAGTAGGGGCTCGATAACCGGCCCCATGGAAAACTCTTTCAACTTAAAGAGCGCCGCAACAGTAATTGTCTGGTGCAGGATGTACCAGGGGTAAACTGCCTCTGTGGCATAGGGCAACCATGTAAACGGGCGGTTGAGGCAGTAGTGTCCCCAAGCTAATACTGTAAGTAGCCAGAACCAACGATTGGCATAAATCACTATCAGTTGAATTAAAGACTGCCCAGGAATTATATCCTCTTCCAATACCCGATCGAACAGCAGGAATAGGCAAAAACAAAGCGGAGCTGCAATCAGCAGGAAGAAGCGCAGGCGCACTAGCAGTTTCCATGGAGCCTCATTGCTGACAAGCAGGTAGCCGAATAGAAAGAAAGTGAAAAATTGTGCATGGGTATACCAATCACCAACAACGGCGTAGTTAATTCCACCAAAAAGCGGGAAGAGATAGAGGCCGTATAAAGTGAGGGGTAGCAGCGGCATGAATAGAAGCTGCCAGGCTCTAAAGCGAGATAGCCAGTGTCCTAGTCCTGGCCCGTAGGTATGCAGAAAATAAGATACTGGAATAATGGCTAGTGTGTAGCAGAGCAGGTAGGGTAAATACCAGAGGTGATTCCAGGTGAAGCCAACATGGCTACCTGCAAAGCTCTCGGCCGGCCAGGGTTGAAACGTAAAGTATTGCCAGAGGAAGCTTAGGTAACCTGGCTCTATGACGCCGTTGGAGAGCGCCTCATAGTAAGCTTGTGGTGGCACTATAACCAGTATGCCGAAGAGAAGTGGGATAAGTAGCTGTCGCAATCGCCTCAGCAGAAACCGAGCGCTCCCAAGCTTAGCCAGCAGAAAGTATGTTGCGGCCCCAGAGATCAGGAACAGCAATGGCATTCGCCACTGGTTAACTGCCAGCATCAGGATCTGCAAAGGTTCACTCTGGTAAGTGCTCTTTACATGCCAGCCCCATTCAGCCACATAGGCCATCCCCAGGTGATACAAAATGAGTAGGGCAAAAGCGAGCACGCGCAGGGCATCAATGTCATGGCGGCGATGATTGTTTTTTTGCATGGCGTCCTTCATTTGGATTTGAAACAAGTTTCGCTATGTTCCTTGGGAAAATACCCTGTCTGCTATGCAAAGGACGTGAGATGCATTGCTAAAGGTGTGAATGGTGGTTTTCAGGGATGAGTTGAAGCTATGCTACCGGCAAAAATGCATGGGGATTGGAATAAATGACGGTACAAATGTACCTGGCGCGCAGGCGGCAATTTGAAATAGGGCTCTGCATTCTGTTCTTATTCGTACTATGGCTGGTGCAATTTACAGTAGTGTACCTGGAGCATCTCGGAGCGGAGTCCAGGTTTAAGCCTTGGGAGTTTTTGGTTTGGGAGGGCACCAGTATTCTGGTTGTGGGGCTGTTGTTCCCATTGATTCTGATCTGGGATCGTCGCTTTCCCCTAAGTAAGGAAACACTTGCTCGACATTTATTTATACATCTACTGCTGACCCTGCCTTGGTCGCTTTTACATGTTGTTGCTATGGTGGCACTGCGTACGGCGATCTACTACCTCGAAGGTGGCTCCTACAATTTTGGACACTGGGGAATTGAATTTTTCTATGAGTACCTGAAAGATTTTCGTACTTATGGCTTTCTACTGGGGGCTGTTTATTTATATCGTTTTCTCCTACGCCGCATACAAGGTGAGTCACTAGAACCCCCGGATGAAGGGCGACCTAAAGACTCTATTGAGCGCCTGGAGCGCCTTTTAATAAAGAAGCTGGGTAAAGAATTTCTGGTGAATGTAAGAGATATCGAGTGGGTGGAAGCCGCTGGGAATTATGTAAATTTACATTTGGGAGACAGAATTTATCCCCTTCGCGATACCATGGCAAAGTTACTGGAACGTTTAGACCCAGATGACTTTGTGCGGGTGCACCGCTCTTATATTGTGCGTTTGGATTCCATTGCCGAGATAATTCCCCTTGAAAGTGGAGATGCGCGTATTTGCTTAAAAGGTGGCCAACAAATCCCTGTAAGTCGTCGCTACAGGGATCTGCTCAGGACTCAGTTGAGGTCGGCTTAGCTTGTGCTTTTTGCCTGTAGAAGCCTTTCTATAGCTCGGGAAGCTGCCACAAAGCCAAAAGTGCCGGTAACCATGGTGGCTGCACCAAAGCCACCACTGCAATCTAATTTAACCCCATTCTGCATGGCGCTTTTCTGCTGGCAAACGTCACCATCGGGTTTCGGGTAAACCATCGACTCGCGGGAGAAAATGGCGTCCACACCGAACTGCCGTTTGCTGCTCTTTTGGAAATTGTGAAAACGATAGAGATGCTGACGCACCTTGGCTAGCATAGGGTCGTTGATGGTGCGACCGAGATCCGCACACTCAATGGCCTGTGGAGAGCGCTTACCACCGGCGGAGCCAACGGTGATCAGGCGCAATTTTCGCGCTTTGCAGTAGGCAACCAGCGAAGCTTTAACTCGCGCATTATCGATGGCGTCAATAACAATATCCAGACAATCTCTATCGGGGTCGATCAGCTCGGCCAGATTGTCTGTGGCGATAAAGTCATCGATAGCGGTGACCTGAATCTCCGGGTTGATCTGCCTGAGTCGGTCGGCCATGACCTCGATCTTCATGTGTCCAACCGTTGAGGAGAGGGCGTGGCACTGGCGATTAGTGTTGGTGATACATATATCGTCGAGATCAATTAGTGTCAGGGCGCCTACACCACTTCGGGCAAGTGCCTCAGCGATCCAGGTACCCACACCGCCGATGCCGATAACTAATATATGGGCCCGATTCAATATCTCCAGGGCATGGTTACCATACAGGCGGGCGATACCGCCAAAGCGTTGTAGGTATTGTTCAGACAGACTCATTGGGGCTCTTTTCCGATACTTCTTCCAGAAAGCGGTGCTTGTCTACCGCAGAGGGCAGTAAACAACTACTGCGCCGGCCAAACCAGCGGTAGCGATTGCGCGCTACCAAATCGTAGAGCCAATCCCGCACTGAGCGCGGAATGTAGCGCAAAACCACAAGATAACGCCAGTAGCCATCAAGGTTGGCTGAGATACGAAGGGCCGCCTCACTCTTATGGTATTGCTGGAAGCAATCTCCCTGTCGCTCTAATAGAATCACGGTCTCATAGGTTTTCAGGGGTAGCCCTAGCTTCCTCAAGTAGTGCTGGCCAGCCTGGGACTGTACTCGGCAGAGTGTGAAGCGACAATGAGGGTCGTACTTTATGAGCAGATGGCTCCAGCCGTTACAAAGGTTGCACTGGCTGTCGAAGAGGACGATTTTTTCAGGAAGAGAGGGGGGCATGGGGGAAAATAGCGGCCCGGAGGCCGCCAATATATTTAGTGAACGTGGCCGTGATCGATTTCTTCCGCGGTTGCGTCGCGCACTGAGATAACTTCGATCTCAAAGTGCAGCTCTACTCCGGCCAGAGGGTGGTTGCCGTTAATAGTAACTTCATCGCCATCAATATCGATAATTTCGACTTCAATGGGGTGGCCATCGGTGCTCTGGGCGTGGAAAGCCATGCCAACTTCGAGCTCTTCTACACCGGAAAAGGCGCTGCGGGGCATAGTTTGGATCAGCTCTGGGTTTTGCACGCCGTAACCTTCCTCAGGAGAGATCACCGCAGTGAACTTGTCCCCTGGTGCTTTTTCCAGCATTTCCCGCTCAAGGCCAGGAATAATATTGCCCACGCCCTGTAAGTACTTAAGCGGCTCCCCATTTGCGGAGGAGTCGATGACCGTTCCGTCAGCATCTTTCAGGGTGTAGTTGATTTCCACAACTGTGTGGTTGGCAATCTTCATGGATAGTCTCTGATTGAAGAGTGAGTGAATTAGCGCTTACCGCTGCGCTGGAAAACGGGAGGTAAAGGCTGTGAGGATGCAATTGTATTGAGAGGTTACATACGCCGCAACTTGTGCGGCGCAAGTGGGGGTTAACAAGCGATGGAAAGGTCTTGCTCGCAGCCACCGTAAAGACTACTCGCTGTTTGTATAAGACTTGTACTAAGCTGCCATGGAAACCCCAGCTCTTCCAAGCGCGCTTCCAGATATTCGAGCAGGGCGTCAAACAGAGCTGGATTCAGGCCGCGAGCCAGGAAACTGGCGCGACTACTGCGATCAGGCTCGGGCTGTTCAGAAAAGGCGTGGTTTAGGAATTGTGCTTGGCGGCTTTGTTGTTTGCGATGATCACAGGTTTCGTAACTGGAAAGGTGGCGGCCTATGGTTTCGTAAAATTCATTGACTGTATGACAGACAAATTTAGCACCACCGACCTGTTCTAACAGGCTGTTCATATCTCTCCCCCCGGTGAGCAGTTGGTACTGAAATATAAAATTCCGCAGAGCCCAAAATATTGTGATAGAAAAAATGCACAGGATGCACTGGCTCATTAACGGTACAACATTAATTGCTCAGCAGCGTAAGTCATATTCTCTCGGACTGCCAACGTGCTTTAAGAAAATTGTCATTTTGTTCGACAGGTAGTAGTCCAGTTTGCCTTTATCTACGCCAAATAAAAAATTGCTTTTAAGATAGTGTTTTTTATCCCTTTATTCTGAGTTTTTTAGCGTAGATGTTAGACTGCACGCTTGAACTAAATAAAAAATTTGCAACTGATTGGATTAAATTATGGCAAGCATTTTTACTCAAATTTTGAATGGGGACTTACCGGGCCACTTTATCTGGAGGGATGAAAAAGCGATTGCAATCATGACCATTTCCCCCATTAAGCCGGGGCATTGCCTGGTAATCCCGGTTGAAGAAATTAACCACTGGGATGATGTGCCAGCCGAGCTTGCGGCACACTTAATGTTGGTTGCACAAAAAGTCGCCAAGGGACTAAAGGCAGTGTATTCACCCAAGCGTGTAGGTGTGATGATTGCAGGGCTGGAGGTACCGCACACCCATATACACCTGATTCCTGTCGATGAATTGACAGATTTTGATTTTTCCCTGCAAAAGAGTGCAACATCTGAGCAGTTGGCTATTGAGGCTGAGAAAATTCGTAGCGCACTCGTTCAGCAGGGCTGTTCGGAGGCAGAGTGTGTCAGAGGTTAATTTCTGAACGCAATTTAGAGACTATTTGGTCACCCACTTTGTGCCTTCATAAATTTTCTAGAGGCACTGCATCCAATTCGTATACTCGGGTAGTCAAGTAATACGTAACAGTGATAATTACGAGAATTTTGCAATGGCAACCATGAAAAAAGCTTTTTTAGCCCCGCTGTTTGCTCTGCTGGCCCTTTTTGTCCTCAGTAGCGCCCAGGCTGAGGGAGATAAAAAAGAAACTAAAAGTTTCGATGTCAATGGCTTTACCCGGGTATCTCTACGGGGCAGTTCTCACGTTGAAGTGATTCAGGGGGATCATTTTGCCGTGAGTGCCAGTGGTCCGGCTGAAGTTATGCCCCATGTCAAAGCGGAGGTGAAGGGCAACACTCTGGAGCTGTATGTGGATGACAACACTCAACACTGGTTCGGTGTGATTACCATTACCCGTGATAGGGACCAGAAGGTGCACTTCACGGTCACCATGCCAAAGGTTGAGGCATTAGAGGTAGCTGGTTCCGGGCAGGCCGTGGCAGAAACCTTGGAAAGTGAAACCATTGACCTTGGAGTCACGGGTTCTGGTACTGTGCGTGTTGCCAAGGCTGCGGCAGAAAATCTCAGTGCTTACGTGACAGGCTCTGGGGACTTGATTCTGGATAAGGCACTATCGGTCAACAGCGAGATTGCCATCAGCGGTTCGGGCGATATTTTCCTCGGAGGCATCACAGGAGAGAAGCTCTCAGCGGAAATCAGGGGCTCCGGTGATATGCGAGTCGGTGGCCGTGTAGCAGATGTCAATATTCGTATCATGGGGTCTGGTGACTTTGTCGGCCGCAGCCTGCGCGCAGATAATGCCAGTGGCGCGGTCATGGGATCAGGGGATATCGTTCTAAAACGCCCGCAAAGTGATTCTTTTTCCGTTATGGGGTCTGGTGATGTTGCACTGGTAGACTAACCACTCTATTGATCTGCATAGTAGGCACTGCCACAGCGCAGTGCCCTCCTCATTAGGGCCAAACCTTCTTCAGCCCAGTTTTCTATTTTGGAAGTGAACTCCCCATGGAATCGCAGGCGACAGGGTCCGGGCAAGTGAGCCTGGAGTACCCTTTAGATCAAGCAGACAAACGCAGTAAGCGTTTCAAGGAAAAGTTGCGTCACTGGGGACGGGGTGCGCAGGAAAAATCTCATTGGTTGGCAGAGCGCCTCATGGACCGCCGTGTCTGTGTTGGAGTGACAGGTTTGAGTGGGGCTGGTAAATCGACTCTGCTTACCAGCCTTATCTACCAGTTGAGTCACCCGCAGAAAGCACAACTACCGGGTTTTGCCCCAGCGCTAAATGGAGACCTTTTGGGGGCGGAGTTAAAGCCCGCTCTCGATTCTGGCCTGCCAGTCTTTGACTATGAAGGCTGCTTGAGTGCTTTGATGTCGCATCCACCGAGATGGCCACAAAGTACCCGAGATGTATCGGCAATGGAATTGCACATTCACTTGCGACGGCATCGTCGTTTTGGGGGGGGCGATTATAAAACCTTGATCCTGGAGCTGCGGGACTACCCAGGTGAATGGTTGATGGACTTGCCGATGCTGAGAATGGATTTTCGTGACTGGTGTCGCCATCAAGCCCATATTATTGCGAGCGATACGCGCGCGGGGTTGGCCCCGGGGCTGCTGACACGCTTGGCAGCGCTCTCCCCCGAGGCTGAGGCAAAGGAGTCAGAACTGCAGGCATTGTGGCGGGAATATCGTCAATTTCTATTGGACTGCCGCGAAAAGCGAAAACTCAGCTATCTGCAGCCGGGACGAGCATTGTTGGATGACGAGGATTATCAGCTATTACCTCTGCTGGATCTCAGAGGCTTTAGTGCCGATCAATTGAAACAGTTGCCTGATGGTAGTAATTATCAGGTTCTGCGTCGCCTTTATGAGGCTTATGTGGAGGGGAAGGTGGCCCCTTTTCTCGAGAGCCATTTTAAACACCTCGATCGACAGCTGGTCCTGGTGGATATGATCGGCACCTTGTTTGCGGGTGAGCAGGCCTTGGAGGATATGCGTCTGGCTTTTACCCATATTGCCGATACTTTCCGCTATGGAGAGTCTGGGTTCCTGAGTAAGTTATGGCGTCCTAAGGTGAATCGCTTGCTCTTTGCCGCGACTAAGGTTGATCAGGTGCTTGCGGCTGATCACGATGCCTTGCGTCAGCTGCTTGGCCAGCAACTGCAGCAAACTTTTACCGGAGCGCGCCACCGTGGCTTGCCGATCTTTAGTGAAGCCATTGCTGCTGTGCGTTGTTCCCACGAGGATCAGCGTAATGGGCGGCGTATGCTGGTTGGATATGACCTGGATGGTCGCTATCTGGGTTTTGAGAATGCCGAGATTTTCTCGCGCCTGCCCAGTGAAGAGGGTGGCTGGGGTCATTATACCGGGGCTGCTCCACCCCAGTTGCGCCCCCCGCAAGGTATGGACTCAGGTTCCATTCCTCATATCCGCGTCGATGCGCTTTTGAATTTGTTGCTTGGAGATAAAGTTTGATGGGTGATGAGAATAAACAGGCTCCTCGCCGGGTAACGCGGATAGAGTCCCTGCAGGAACCAGAAAGTGAAGCCCCTCACCGGGATACTACGCGTGTAGAAACCCTGCAAGAGGAAGGGGAGGACATTCCGAGATCTATTACCACGGGAGAATCACTACCCGATAGGATTGCCTTTTCTGAGTTGCGCCTGCCTGTTTTTCGCCTGAAATGGTTAAAGCCGGCACTGCTTTCAAGCGTTGCATTAATAGTGGCTGTACTCGCTTGGGAATTACGCCAGATGTATACCTGGGCGGCAGATAAGCACTGGAGCCTTGGTATTCTCGCAGGAGTGGTAATAGCGAGCCTTGCAGCGGCAATAGTCAGTTCCCTGTGGGAATTTTTCCGTGCTGGTCGGCCACTGCGCAAGCTGCAAAAAACACAGGCAATGGCGGCCGACATGCGAGAGTGTCGCAGCCATGAAGAAGCGGAATCTCTCCGTCGACAGTTGCAGCTGCATTTTTCAGGAAAACCTCAGGGTGTACTGCTCAACCGGGTACTGGATGAGGCGCCAGATTATTATGACAGTAGTGAGTTACTGCAGCACTTGGAAGTGACTTTTCTCGATGCACTCGACCAGGAGGCACAACGCCGCGTAGTTCGTCACGCAACAGCAACTGGGGCATTGGTAGGTCTCAGTCCTTTTGCCAGTATTGACATCCTTGTTGCCCTGCGCCAATCGTTACGAATGATTGATGATGTTGCACAAATTTATGGCATTCAACCTTCGCTTGTAGTGCGCTGGCGCCTTTTCAAGAAAGTACTTGCGCTGGTGGCTTATAGTGGTGCAAGTGAATATGCGATCAGCGAGATATGGCCAGATTTGGTCGGCGACAGTGTTGTTAGTACAGTTTCTACCCGTTTGGGGCAAGGTGTGGGCGCAAGTTTTTTTGTGGCGCGTATTGGACTTTCTGCGATGCAGAGCTGTAGACCCATCCCTTTTACTGAAAAACAGCGCCCGCGCCTAGGCGCATTGGTTAAACGCATTGGAATCGGGTTGAAAGAGCGGATGCCGGATGTTTTTTCTATGGTCGGGCTTGGCAGTCGGGCTGGCAGCTCCCCCGCTAAGCCCGCGACGAAGTTCACCAGAAAAAGCTGATTTCGTCGCTGCGACAAGGCTCGCAAGATACTGCGGGCCGAATGTTTTCAGGATGTAGTGACGGCCCTACTGGAACTGCTTTTTCATCAGCAGACGTGTATGGTGGCGATCCACCAATTCTGCCAGGGTGGCAAAGCGTCGTTTGATAAAGGGGGCGGGGTTGTTATTTCCAGCATCGTCCCGATATTCAACGCCTGAGCGGACATGTTGCAGTTCTCGAGTTAACTCGTTTATCGCCGAAAAAATATTTTGAGTATCGTCCTGGCTATGAAAAACGTAAGCGTTATTGGTATCCACCAAGTAGGCGTTACATTCATTTAGCCACTCAAGCCGCTGTTCAAGAAATCGAATTGTATTGCGGATACCGCCTTTATATTCTGGGTTGAAGTGCTCGTTTACATATTTGTCTAGGCTGCGCATGCCTGCCCCGACAAACTGCTCTACCACACTGCTGCAGTATTCTTTTGTGAGATAACTAGGATGGGTATTGGCATTGCTAAGGGAGCTTGAAATCAGCAAAGACAAAAGCCCCAAGGTTCGAAGGATGGCTAAAGAAGGAGAGTTCATTGTCTTGCCCATGGGTTACTCTTTCTAGTGACTGTTATTCTATCCGCCAAACCTGCTCAGTTGTTCTAACACTTTGTTTAGCGAAGTATTTTTTGTGATAGTTGTCACATGAATATAGAAGCGACAAATAGGTGTCAACGGTTATTAAGTGCGGAGTGACAGCTCTGGCGCGAAAGGTGTGTTGTGGGGAAGTATCTCCTGCGTTGTAAGTTAGGTAATAAATTAAAGACAGAGGTTTGCTTTGGCTGAATATGAATTTGATCTATTTGTGATTGGGGCGGGCTCTGGTGGTGTACGAGCTTCGCGTATGGCTGCCGCCCAGGGAATGAAGGTGGCAGTGGCTGAAGATCGCTACATGGGGGGGACCTGCGTAAACGTCGGGTGCGTTCCCAAAAAATTATTCGTCTATGCCAGTGGATTTAAAGAGGACTTCACCGATGCTAGAGCCTATGGTTGGAACAGTTTGCCGGCTGAATTTCACTGGCCAACATTGCGTGAAAATAATGCACGTGAAGTGTCCCGCCTCAACGATATTTATCGAAACCTATTAGCAAACTCAGATGTGACGGTCATTGACGGCCGTGCCAAAGTTACTGGTGCCAATAAGGTGATGGTGAATGGTCGCGAATACACCGCACAGAGAATTCTGGTAGCAACAGGAGGTTGGCCTTTTGTCCCAGATATTCCTGGAAAAGAATTCATCCTGACTTCCAACGAGGTGTTTTCCATGGAAGCCTTCCCCAATAGGGTACTGGTTGTTGGTGGGGGGTATATTGCCGTTGAGTTTGCTGGGATATTTGCTGGTTTAGGTGCTGAGACCCACCTCTCTTACCGGCGTGATTTATTCCTACGTGGCTTTGATCGCGATATTCGCCATTTTGTCCGTGATGAGATGGTAAAAAAGAATATTGATTTGAAGTTTAACCATCAAGTGAGTGCCATTGAAAAGTTGCAAGATGGTAGTTTTTTAGTACATGTCGAGGACGGCTCCAGTTTAAATGTGGACATGGTCCTCTATGCAACAGGCAGAGTTGCCAATACTGAAGGGCTCGGTTTGCAGGAGCAAGGGGTCGTGTTGCATCGCGATGGCACAATCTCAGTGGATGACAATTTCCGCACGAATGTCCATTCTATCTATGCCCTTGGGGATGTTACCGGTGAGCCACAGTTAACGCCTGTGGCCCTTGCGGAGGCGATGGCTCTAGTAAAGCATTGGCGTACTGGAATAACTGCGGAGATTGATTATAACAATATTCCCACCGCAGTATTTTGTCAGCCCAATATTGGAACTGTAGGGTTGTCAGAGGAAGAGGCCAGGGACTCCGGAGTTAGAGTTACCATTTACAAGTCAGAATTCAGACCAATGCGTCATACAGTAAGTGGGAATACCGAGCGCACCCTAATGAAGTTAGTGGTCGATGCCGATACTGATAAGGTGATTGGTGTTCATATGGTTGGTGATGATGCTGGTGAGATTATCCAGGGCTTGGCTGTTGCTTTGAAAGCGGGGGCGACCAAAAAAGTCTTTGATGAAACCATCGGAATTCACCCAACGGCAGCAGAAGAGTTCGTCACTATGCGTACACCAGTGCAGTAAGGTGTTTATCTGGTAGTGGATATAATTTGTGGTGACTATGCTCGAGGCGCCTCTTGAGTATTTAGCTCTAAAATTGAGGGCCGCTAAAGAAAAATCTTAAAATCCCCCCCTGCTTTTAAAGCGGGGTTTAATGCAAAAACGGCGCTGGTGCGCCGTTTTTGCTCTCTTCTAGGATTCTTCTTCGACTTCATAAAGCGCCTGATGACGCTGCGCTTTTTTGCGCTCGCTACGCTCTTTTAGGCAGCGTTCTGCGGAGGCAAATGTGTCATTCACCGCTCGGTGGATAGACTCATTTTCATTACTGATGGTCACGGGATTGCCACTAATGGCAAGTTCAAGGGAGGCTTTGTATTGCTTGCCTTTGCTTTTGTGTTGGTGGGGAGCTTCCAGAACTACACGACTATGTATGATGTCGCCACAATAACGTTCCAGTTTGTGTAACTTCTTAGATACCGTATTTGACAGGGCAGCAGATTTGTCGATATCGCGGAACACAATGTTATCGTTAGGCGCTGATTTCATGGATAAATACCTCCGGTTATAGGAAACCATGCAGGCCGCTTGTGCGGTTTGCTATTCAAAGAAGGTAGGGCGCCCTAATGGGAGGGGTCGAGTCCGCAGTTGAATCGCCGAGTCGCCGGTAGCGCAACGAATAATTGCTGTCTGAGCAGCTCTGGGTGTTTTACGTCCGGGTCGGGTTTCCGCTGTGTTCAGCGATCGTCTCCCTGTTACCCATAATGCTTCCGCTAAAAAAAAAATCAAGCGCTATCGCTTGAAAATGTCACATAAAATTCGGCGAAGCGTCATTAAGACGACTTTAGCACTTAGGTTTAAGGGGATTATTCATCAAATGGGGGCAAAGGGTGGACGAGAGGTCATTGCTCGCGAGCTCAGGCCTGCGTAAAATTGACAGTGCTGCGACAGAGTACATAAAGTTTTGAACAAAATTTAACCTCTGCGCTTTTATCTTACGAGTGTCGAAAAATCGAGAAACAGGTTCTGGACAATGGCGGTAAAGCGGTATTGCTCGCTCTTCTTGGCGGGCTTAGTAGTTTTTAGCGGAATGGCAGCGCAGGCGCAGTCAAACCTCACTGTGGAAAAAAACCGACTGGCGCGCCTGGAGCAGTCCCTGGAAAACAGGCAGGTTGAGCTGGAAGATATTGAGAATGAATTGCTTTCTTATGAGTATAAGCTCGAGCGTGCGCAGGAATCTCTCAACGAGCTTCGCAAAGAGTATGAGGCGAGCCGTGTCGAGCTCGAGGAGGCGCGTAGGCTCCATGAATCCAATGGCACCTCAGATTCTGAGCGTCGCCTGACCAAAGCCAAGCACGGCTTTGCAATGGCCGAGCGAGGGGTGGATAGCCGCAGCCGACGTTTAGAGTTTATCAAGGTGAACCACCAAGAGCTTTTGGCTAGGCTCGACGAAGAGAAAAAAGGCATTGCCGAGACCAAGGCCAAGGTTTCTGCTCAGCAGGATAAGATTAGCCAGGTGGTGGATTCTATGCTGGCCAAGGCAGAGGCTTCTGAGAGGCGTGCCGCTTTGGCAAAAAGTGCTAAAGCTGAAGCAGCAAAGCCAAAGCCTCCTAAGCTGAAGACAGCGGCAATTGAGAAACCCCAGAAACGACAGGTGCAACCTGAGCCGATTCCGACTGTTAAGAGAGATATTGATCCCGAGTTGCTTGCCTATGTCAAGCGGGAACAGAAACGTCTGAGTCTTTTACTTTCCGATAAAGAGGGGGAAAACAAACAGACTTTCCGCAATTTGCTTCTGAAGCCATCTAGTGGGGGGCGTCAACCTTTTGAGTTCCTGGGGAAGAACCAGTATCGTTTAGTGGCAACAGTTCATGCTGGTCGACAGACGTACAAAATCAACACTTGGAAGTTCCGTCGTACCATACCTGCAGAAGATGATGGCGAACGCTATGTTTTTATTTTTGATGCTCGGCGCCTTTCACGTCCCCGCCTAGTGATGTATCCAGAATATGTCTTAGACGCTCTCAAATAGGAAGTCTCAGCCTCTCAAGAGGATGCAAAAAGTCCGCTCAGTGCGGGCTTTTTTATTCTACGCTTTAGTCATTTAGTAAGGGTACTTTGAGTAAGGAGTGGTAGTGGCTTTTTCCTGCCAGGGGAACACTCTCATAAAGAGTGACATTTTCGACTAACACGGATGAGTTTAGGTTGCGCGGTGCAATATGCTGAAATCCCTCTTTATTGCGACTGCGCGCTAAGGTGATATGGGGTCGATATTCCTGACTTTCTGGTTCCATTCCAAGCTCGCCAATAAATTGCCGGCATTCCTCATGGAGTTCAGTTAAATTAGGATTTAGGGCTAATTCTACAGCAAGAATTTTGGAGTGCTGTTTTGGGAAAGGGGTTAAAGAACAAACCCTACTTTGAAAACTTCCTTTGCAGTGTGCAAGCTCAATAAGTCCCTGCTTAAGTTGGGGGATTTTTTCTTTCGGAGTGCTCCCAAGAAAAGCCAAGGTCAGGTGCCAGTTATTGGGGGTTGTCCAGCGTATATGGTTAGTAGTTGTGTCTTTTAGCTGCTTTTGGCACTGAGTGGTTATCTCGTCTAGGAATGCTTGTGATGCCACATCAGGTTTAATACCAATAAATAACCTGCTAGTGGATTGATCTGACAAATTTTCTTCTCTTTGCATTTTTTCCCTTTGGGACCTTGAAATAAAACTTGTGGCCCATACCTATTGAGTACGGCTGGTAGCTTTGAGTGTGAAAGTGCCCCGTTAGCAATGCTCGTGCTTATTGGCGAGCAAAATTGAATATTGCTCTGAATTGAGGATATAACTATGCGTAATTTTGATTTTTCCCCTCTGTATCGATCTGCAATTGGTTTTGATCGTATGGCCAGTCTGCTGGATGCAATGAGCTCCAGTGAGCAAAAACAACCCTCATACCCTCCCTATGATATAGAACTTACTGGTGAAGATAGCTATAGAATTACTATGGCTGTGGCTGGGTTTGAGCAATCTGAACTCGATATTCAGGTTGAGCAAAATCGCTTGAGTGTGAGCGGTAAAAAACCAGAAGATATTGCACAAAGAAACTTTCTCCATCGAGGAATTGCTGCGAGAAATTTTGAGCGACGCTTCCAGCTAGCAGATCACGTCAAAGTGACTGATGCGAAGCTTGCCAACGGCCTGCTTCATATAGAGCTGGTTAGAGAAATACCTGAAGCGATGAAGCCTCGAAAAATCCAGATCAGTGAAGGCGCTTTACTGAATCATGAGCAGGCTGAAAGCGTCACGGCGAAAAAAAAGCCTGACACGGTAGCTGCATAAGTTGACACTTTCTTGCCCCCTGTGCCGCCATCGCGCGGCACAATTCTATTATCGAGATAAATTTCGCAGTTATTACCAATGTAATAACTGCGAATTGGTGTTTGTACCCGCAGAATATCATTTGACTCCAGTTGAAGAGCATGCCTATTACAATCTGCATGAAAATTCTATGGAGGATGAAGGGTATCGCCGTTTCCTAAGCCGTTGTGCCAAGCCCTTATTGAAAGAGCTTTCTGTTACTAGTGTGGGGCTGGATTTTGGCTGTGGACCAGCGCCATTATTGGCGCGAATTTTAGAGGAGCAGGGCCATAAAGTTGAGTTGTTTGACCGTTATTACTTCCCTGAGCGTCGGGTGCAGGAAAAAAGCTACGACTTCATAGTGGCGACAGAAGTGGTGGAGCACTTGAGCGCGCCTGGCGATGAGTTGTCGGCTTTGTGGGCACGATTACGTGTTGGCGGTGTGCTGGCACTGATGACCAAGCTGGTTATTTCTCGAGAACGCTTTGCCAGCTGGCATTATATTCGCGACCCAACACATATTTCCTTCTTTTGTGTTGAAACCTTTCAATGGCTGTCGCGAAAATTAGGTGCGGAACTACACTTTGCAGATAGTGATGTTATCTTCCTGAAGAAATCAGGTATTGACCCGGAATAGCTTGGCTCTGACGGTGGCCCGATATTCGCTTGGTGTAGTGGCAAGGAATTTTTTGAACAGTGCAGTGAAGTGCCCCATATCCTGGTAGCCGACTTTTTCGGCAATTTCATTCACGGATAGATTACTGGATTGCAGCAGTTCCCGGGCCATATCTACACGAACATTTTGCAAATATTGCAGCGGTGTCTGTCCTGTAGCTAATTTAAAGCGGCGGTTGAAGGAGCGCACACTCATGTCGAACATTTGCGCTACCTCACTGAGACGCACCTCGGTATTACAGTGCTCTTTTAGCCATGCCTGGGCCTGTACAATATCCTCGTCTGGATGTAGGTGCACCGAACCTTCTGAGTAAGCAATTTCCTCAAATGGTCGGCGAATTTCATGGGAGAAGTTACGCTCCACATGACTGGCTACAGCGGCTCCATAGAGCTGGCGAATCATATGAACCGTGACATCTGCCAAGGCATTTACGCTGGCGGCACAAAAAAGTTTGTCAGCCTGAGTGATAAAATACTGGCGCTTCAATTTAACATTTGGGTAGTCCGCGCTGAACTGGTCGAAATAGTGCCAGTGTGTAGTGGCGGGTTTGCCATCAAGGAGGCCTGCCTCGGCTAGAAAGCAAACCCCAGTACCCACGGCGTTGATCGCAGCTCCACCTTCGGCCTGGCTCCGTAGCCATCTTAAAAGCTTTCCACTGCGCTTCAGGGCTGGGCGGGGATTGCGCCAAAGCGCAGGAATGTAGATCAAGTCGCTGTCTGGTGCCTCTTCCAAAGACACGTCAGGTTGAAAGGTAAAGCCGCAGCGGGTTTTTACCGCTTGTCCATCTATGCTGGCTGTTACTAGGCGCAAGGGCTCTGCCAGCCTTTCCACTCGGGCGCGGCTTTCGGCACCGCGCAGCATTTCTAAGGGCAGAACTGTGCCGGTGGCCAGCATTTGATCAATCAGAAGAAAGGTAACCGTTCGCATTACATACTCAGGCGGGGGTTGCGCCATTGGCCAAAACACTCAATTTTGCTGGCCAGTATGCCCATAACTGGACGGAATCGCCAGCCCCTACACTCCCAAATATCAAATTTGTAGTGTTTAGCTTGGCTGGAGGTCAGGATGCAGCGCCTTCCCGTAATTACCGCGTTCGGTGGTTTTAACCCTGCAGGACGCAGCTCCTTTCACCGGGGCTATGCCCGCATGGTGCTCGACAAACTCGGACAGAGGGAGCGGACTGATACGCTTTCTGATCTCGCCGCATTGATGGGGTTGCGTACAGGCGTCGAGGCCAAAGGCCCCCTCGAGTCAGCGCTGGAGGAAATGGTTCTCAAGGGCACCTTGGTGCGAGAATTGGAAGCGCGAATCTACGATTACCACAGGTGTCATTTTCACCAGGCGGCGAATCTTTCAAATCCCGCTGGTATTTCTTTTGAGATTTCTACGCGCCAATTACCCCATCCACTGCCAGAGGGATGGCAAGTGGAAACTATTGGTAGTGGTAGGGTTCGTGTGGCTACATCAAGTTTGTCAGTCATGCTGGATAGCTTTCGCGAGATCCCAGTGGGGGCGGCAGGACAGCTGCCCACAGGCTTTGAGCCTGGTGAGCTTTACAATTCCCGATTCCACCCGAGGGGATTGCAGTTGGCAGTGTTGGGTGCATCTGATGCTGTTCTCTCTATGGGGGTGGATTGGCAGGATGTTGTTGCTGCAGCTGGTCCCGGTAATATTTCTGTTTACGCCTCCTCAGCGATGAGTCAACTCGACCCTTATGGAAACGGAGGCTTGATGCAGTCCCGCTTGCGCGGTTCCAGGGTTAGCTCCAAGCAGTTGGCGCTTGGGCTGAATAGTATGCCGGCAGACTTTGTGAACGCCTATGTGCTGGGTAATGTTGGTTCTACTGGGGCGGTTACCGGAGCTTGTGCGAGCTATTTATACAATTTGCGCGCAGGGGTAGAGGATATTCGCAGTGGTCGGGCCAGGGTGGCCGTTGTTGGTGCTACTGAAGCGCCATTGGTTCCCGAGATTGTTGATGGTTACTCAACCATGGGAGCGCTTGCTACCACTGAAAATCTGCGAAAGATTTCTTCGGGCGAAGTGGACTTCCGCCGCACTAGTCGCCCGTTTGGGGAGAATTGCGGTTTTACTTTGGGGGAGGGTACCCAGTGGGCCATCTTGATGGATGACGCTTTGGCTGTTGAACTGGGGGCGAGTGTCCACGGTGCGGTTACAGGGGTGTATATCAATGCTGATGGCTTCAAAAAGTCGATTTCCGCACCGGGGCCAGGTAATTATCTAACGATGGCCAGGGCGATGGCGGAGTCGAAAGCTATTGTCGGGGATGAAAGTCTGAAGAAGCGCAGTTTTGTTCAGGCCCATGGATCTAGCACACCGCAAAATCGCGTAACAGAGTCTGCGATTCTCGATCGTTTGGCTTCCGTTTTTGGTGTGCAGGAATGGCCGGTTTGTGCTGTTAAAGCTTATCTTGGGCACACGATAGCGGTGGCGAGTGGTGACCAGTTAATTTCGACCCTGGGAGTTTTTGATAGGGGAATTTTACCGGGTATCGTCACGATTGACAGAGTGGCAGATGATGTTCACCAGAATAACCTGCAGATCTCTTGTGAGCATGTGGAGAGAGATCCCGCTTCACTGGATCTCGCTTTCCTGAATTCTAAAGGTTTTGGGGGGAATAATGCGACTGCGGCTGTACTCTCTCCTCACTTGACCCGCTCAATGCTGGAAAAACGCTACGGGTCAAAAAAGATGCTTGCTCATCATAGAAAAAATGAGTCTGTCGTGGAGCATGCTGTAGCGTACGATGAAAAAGCAAGCAGAGGAGATTTACAAACTATCTACCGTTTTGGAGAGGGGCTGGTAGATGATGCTCAAATAGGTCTTTCTGTCGATAAGGTCTCATTTCCAGGGTTTCCTCCTGTAGAGCTCGATGTTGATAACCCCTTTACCGATATGGTTTAAAAGGCCCGTGCATCGGTAATGTATGATGCTTAAAATTTTTCCTGCCAATTAAGGGGGAAACCTCCTTTGGCAGTTGGCGGAGTGAGAGATTCAATGTCAGGCATGGATGTTTGTAGTGAAGTTAGTGATGCCGGGGATCTTGGTGCCCGGCTGAAGCTGGTGCGAAAAATTTATGGGATTTCCCAGCGACAACTTGCGCGGCAAGCGGGCGTTACCAATGCCACTGTGTCTTTTATAGAGCAGGGTCGAGTCAGCCCATCTGTGGGATCGCTTGAGAAGATATTGAATAGTGTCCCCATGTCTCTGGCTGAGTTTTTCTCCCTGGAACTTGCCGAGCCAGAACAAATTTTTTTTCGCGCCAATGAAATGCCCGATATTGGTAATGGTCGGGTTTTCTGTCATTTGCTCGGCGGCTCCCGCCAGGGTCGCGCCATGACAATCCTCCGTAAAGTGTTTCCCGCTGGGCAGGATACCGGTTCAGGCCAATTGCTACTCAATGGGGAGGTGGGGGGGATTGTTATTGCTGGAGAGCTGGAGGTTACAGCAGGATCAGAGTTTGCCCTGCTAGAGGAGGGGGATGGTTATTACTTAAATGCACGGCGCCCACATCGCTTCCGCAACCCCGGAAGTATTGACTGTGTGGTTTTCAGTGCCGTGGCTGCCACTCCCTCATCGAATATTCCCTGCGCTTCCCGTCCAAACGAGTCTTTCTATAAAGGGTGATTTACGCCACCGTGCTGAAAAGGTGGATTGATCCGCGATAGACTGACTCCGCCTGTGTAACCAGCCTGTGAGATATGGCTGGTTGTTTTCTGTACTTTGGCGCTCTTGGTGCCAGTTCTTTTGTAAGAAATAGTATTCAAACAATCGTTTGAATCTGGCTATACTACGGCTGACCATATTGGGCCAAAGTGTCACCGCACCCTGCGGGGCGGCCCTTGGTTGCAAAAAAATTCCGACCCCGGGCCCAGGATCGCGGCCCAGAATAAAAGAGGTCAATCAATGTTATTTAGTGGCAAAGCGCTCACGGTACAGATGCTGGACAACGGCATCGCCGAGCTCAAATTCGACCTGCAAGGCGAATCCGTCAATAAATTTAACCGTCAGACGGTTTCTGAATTCTCCCAAGCGCTGGATGCTATCGAAGCAGCGGATGGTGTAAAAGGTGTACTGCTGACCAGCGGTAAAGGCGTCTTCATTGTTGGTGCTGATATCACTGAGTTTGGTGGTGCCTTCTCTGCAGGTGCAGAGGGCGTTGCTGATCTGATGAATCAGAACAACGAAAATATCAACCGCCTGGAAGACCTTCCGGTACCGACTGCGGTAGCAATTAATGGCTACGCGCTCGGCGGTGGTTTTGAGGTGTGTCTTGGCTGTGACTTCCGCCTGATGGGCGAAGAGGCCAAAGTTGGCCTTCCGGAAGTTAAGCTGGGTCTGATTCCGGGCTGGGGTGGCACTGTTCGCCTGCCGCGTGTAGTGGGTGTTGATGTTGCTGCTGAGTGGATTGCAGCGGGTAAGGAGCAGAAGCCTGCCGCCGCTCTGGAGGCTCACGCTGTTGATGCGGTTATCCCCACTGCCAAGCTCAAAGATGCAGCGGTCAAGCTGCTTGAGCGCGCTATTAATGGCGAGCTGGACTACAAAGCCATTCGCGAGCTGAAGAAATCTCCAATCCCCTTGAATGATACTGAAGCGCTAATGGCCTTCTTTACCACCAAGGCATTTGTGGGTCAGCAGGCGGGTAAAAACTACCCCTCTCCAGTAGCTGCGGTTGAGTCAATCGAGCAGGGCTACAAGCTGAGCCGTGATGAAGCGCTGAAAATCGAGCAAGAGAAGTTCATTTTCTGCGCGCAGACCGGCACTGCGAAGTCTCTGGTAGGGCTGTTCCTGGCTGACCAGGCAATTGGTAAAGTTGCCAAAGGTTGGGAGAAGAAGACCGATAAGCCGATTGAGCGTGCGGCAGTATTGGGTGCTGGCATTATGGGTGGCGGTATCGCTTACCAGTCTGCCTACAAAGGCACTCCGATCAAGATGAAGGATATCGACCAGAAGGGTATCGATCTTGGTCTGAATGAGGCGAACAAGCTGCTGTCCAAGTTGGTTGATCGCAAGCGCCTGACCCCCGTTAAAATGGGTGAAGTGCTCAACCGTATCGAGCCTACCTTGAGCTACGACGGCTTCAACGATATCGATGTTGTTGTGGAAGCCGTGGTTGAAAATCCCAAGGTGAAGCATGCAGTATTGAAAGAAGTGGAAACCAAAGTAAGCGAAGACACTGTAATCGCTTCTAACACCTCCACTATTTCTATTAACCAGCTGGCTGAGCCGCTCTCTCGTCCGGAGAACTTCCTCGGTATGCACTTCTTCAACCCAGTGCACAAAATGCCGCTGGTTGAGGTGATTCGCGGAGAGAAAACTTCCGACACAGCTGTAGCTCGCGTTGTTGCCTACGCAAACAAGATGGGCAAGAAGGCTATTGTTGTACGCGACTGCCCTGGATTCCTGGTTAACCGCGTTCTCTTCCCTTACTTTGCCGGTTTCTCCATGCTGGTGCGCGATGGCGCTGACTTCCAGGCCGTTGATAAGGTGATGGAGCGTTGGGGTTGGCCGATGGGCCCCGCTTACCTGATGGACGTTGTCGGTATCGATACCGGTGTTCACGCAGAAAGCGTAATGGCTGAAGGCTTCCCCGATCGCATGGGTAAAACCTTTACCGCTGCTTCCGACGTTATGTATGAAGCGGGTCGTTACGGCCAGAAGAACAACAAAGGCTTCTACAACTACGAGCAGGACAAAAAAGGTCGCCCGAAGAAAGTGGCTACTGAAGAGTCCTACGAGCTGCTTAAGCCGCACGTTGCTGAACGTCGCGAGTTTGAAAAAGACGAAATTATCGAGCGCATGATGGTGCCTATGGCCACCGAACTGGCTCGCTGCCTGGAAGAGGGTATCGTGGATTCCCCAGCTGAAGCTGATATGGCGCTGATCTACGGCATTGGCTTCCCTCCGTTCCGCGGTGGAATCTTCGCGTGGCTGGACAGCATTGGTCTGGATGAATTCGTGAAGATTGCCGATAAGTACGCCGATCTGGGTGAGCTGTACAAGCCGACCGATCGCATGCGTGAAATGGCCGCAAGTGGCAAAACCTACTACGGCGACAAGTAAGGAGAATAGCGATGAGTTTAAATCCTAGAGATGCCGTAATCGTCGACTACGCGCGTACGGCCATGGGTCGCTCGAAGAATGGCGTATATCGCCATGTTCGCGCCGATGATATGTCCGCTGAGCTGCTGAAAAAGTTCATGCAGCGCAATGACAAGCTCGATCCCGCCGAGATCGATGACCTGATCTGGGGCTGTGTTATGCAGCGCGATGAGCAGGGCTTTAACGTAGCTCGCTTTATCCTGCTGCGCGCTGGTCTGCCACACACTATCCCGGCGCAAACCGTCAACCGCCTGTGCGGCTCCTCTATGTCCTCCCTGCATACTGCAGCTGCCAACATCCAGGCTGGCGTTGGCGATGTGTACGTTGTGGGTGGTGTTGAGCACATGGGTCACCTGAACATGATGGAGCATGTTAGCCCCAACCCAATGCTGGGTCGCTATATGGCTAAAGCTGCCGGCTCCATGGGTATGACTGCTGAATACCTGGCGATGATGCACGGTATCCAGCGTCAGCAGATGGATGAGTTCGGTGCACGCTCTCACCATCGCGCCGCTGAAGCTACCAAGGCTGGCAAATTCAATCGCGAAATTATCGCTATTGAAGGTCATGACGATGACGGCGTACCTTTCCTGGTTGAGACGGACCAAACCATCCGTCCGGACACCACCGTGGAAGGTCTGGCTCAGCTGAAGCCAGCATTCGATCCGAAGCACGGTCAGGTAACAGCTGGCACCTCCTCTCAGATCACCGACGGTGCCTCTGTGATGCTGGTAATGTCCGCTGAGCGCGCTCAGGCTTTGGGTATGACTCCTATTGCCCGCGTGAAAGAAATGGCGCTGGCTGGTGTTGATCCGTCCATTATGGGTTATGGCCCGGTGCCTTCCACCAAGAAGGCGCTCAAGAGAGCGGGTCTAACTGTCGGCGATATCGACAAGTTTGAGCTGAATGAGGCATTTGCAGCGCAGGCGCTGCCGGTGCTGAAGGACCTGGATCTGCTTGAGCAGATGGATGAGAAGGTCAACCTGTACGGTGGCGCTATCGCTCTTGGCCACCCCTTCGGTTGCTCAGGCGTTCGCATTACCGGTACCTTGTTGAGCGTTATGCAAAACGAGGGTGGAAACCTTGGTGTATCCACCATGTGTATCGGCTTGGGGCAGGGAATCACTACGATTGTTGAGCGAGTTTAATCTCCCGAACCCCCACAAAAGGCGCCTTTCTGGCGCCTTTTTTATTTTTTTTCAGTAAAGTGTTGATGCCTTTAAAATGCTGTGGCACAATCTGCACCCCTTGTCGCGATGAGGTCTTAAAAAAGATCGAAACCCTATATATATCAATGGGTTAGCGGTAAGAGAGTTTCGGGGACGTGGTGAAATTGGTAGACACGCCAGATTTAGGTTCTGGTGCCGAAAGGTGTGGGAGTTCGAGTCTCCCCGTCCCCACCAAATCAAAAACCTTGAAGTCCGTGTGACTTACCCTGGAGGGGTGGGTGCGGGCTTCTTGTGTATTTGGCGGAAGCTCAAAATATTGTTTTGATGTTTCCCCATGAGGTTGCTGACTAAGTCTCGGTGACCCGGTATTCGTTGGCGCTGCGGCGCGATTAAAGAGATAGTCTCACGAGGATAAACATGCAGGTTTCCATCGAAACTACTTCCGGTCTGGAGCGTCGCTTAACGGTCAACTTGCCGGCGGAAGTCGTCGATAAAGAAGTGGACAAGCGCCTTCAGCAGGCGGCTAAGACTGTTCGTATAAACGGTTTCCGCAAAGGCAAGGTGCCGATGAAAGTTGTGCGTCAGCGCTTTGGTGCCGGCGTTCGCCAGGAAGTGCTCGGCGAGGTTATGAGCCGTTCCTTCTACGATGCGGTTCAGCAGGAAGAAGTTAAGCCTGCCGGTCAGCCAAGCATTGAGGCAAAGCAAACTGCAGCTGGCGAGAATCTGGAATACGTCGCCACTTTTGAAGTTTATCCAGAAGTAGAATTGGCCGACCTGGCTGAGGTTAGCGTTGAGCGTCCAGTTGCAGAAGTAACTGATGCGGATGTTAACAATATGGTTGATGTGCTGCGCAAACAGCAGTCTTCCTGGAAGGATACCAAGCGCAAGGCACAAAAAGGTGATCGTGTTGTGATCAACTTCTTGGGCCGTAAAGATGGTGAAGAGTTTGAGGGCGGTAAGGCCGAAGGTCACCAGTTGGTACTGGGCTCCGGCCAGATGATCCCCGGTTTTGAGGAAGGTATCCTCGGCATGAAGCCCGGTGAAGAGAAAGATCTGGACCTGACCTTCCCTGAAGACTACCAAGCTGAAGAGCTACGTGGTGCTGCGGTAACCTTCAATATTAAAGTTACCTCTTCTGAAAAGCCTGAGCTGCCCGAGCTGAATGAAGAATTCTTCGCGGCATATGGTGTTCAGGAGGGTGGAGAAGAGAAGTTCCGCGAAGAAGTTCGCGGTAACATGGAGCGTGAGCTGAAAAACGCAGCGCTGAACAAGGTTAAAACCCAGGTGATGGACCAGTTGTTTGAACAGCATCCGGTCGAATTGCCTTCTGCCTTGGTCGCAGGTGAGGTTAGCACTCTGCGTGGACAAATGGTTCAGCAGTTTGGTGGCCAGATCAAAGCTGAAGATGCTGAGCGTATGTTGCCGGACACTATGTTCGAAGATCAGGCCAAGCGTCGTGTAGTTCTAGGTCTTGTTGTTGGTGAGATCGTTAAGAAAAACGAACTGTCTGTAGATGCAGACCTGGTGAAGGCTAAGGTTGAGGAGCTGGCTTCTACCTACCAGCAACCGGAAGAAGTGGTTGAATACTACTATAATAACCGCGAGCTGCTCTCTGGAGTTGAATCGGTAGTTCTGGAAGATCAGGTTGTGGACTTTGTACTGAAGTCTGCAAAAGTCGAAGAAGTTAAAAGTACTTATGACGACGTGATCAAGCCGCAGAAGCAGGGTTAATTATCTCTTTATCTCCGAATGCATTGGCGCCCGCTTCAGTCGGGCGTCGTTGCATCTCCTTCCTTTTTACCGGCTGGCTTTATCCTGCCTGACCGGTTAAGCTCTGAAAACCTAATTTTCAGCACGGGCGCCTAGCGCTTGCATGCTGGCCTGCCGAACACGCCACAAAAGGAAGCAATGGTACCTATGGCACGAATCGATTATCCCCAAGCCTCAATTGACCCCTTAGCGACTGGTTTGGTGCCCATGGTGGTAGAACAAACTGCCAGGGGTGAGCGTTCCTTTGATATCTACTCACGTCTATTGAAGGAAAGGGTTATTTTCTTGGTTGGCCCTGTGGAAGACCACATGGCTAATCTGGTAGTTGCCCAGTTACTGTTTCTCGAAGCAGAAAATCCTGATAAAGACATTCATCTGTATATCAACTCTCCCGGTGGATCTGTAACTGCAGGTATGTCCATTTATGACACTATGCAGTTTATCAAGCCGGATGTGAGTACCATGTGTATTGGTCAGGCTTGCAGCATGGGAGCCTTCCTGCTGACGGCGGGAGCGCCAGGTAAGCGGTTTGCCACCCCTAACTCCCGGGTGATGATCCATCAGCCCAGTGGTGGCGCTCAAGGACAGGCTAGCGATATTCATATTCATGCTCAGGAAATCCTCAAAATTCGTCATCGCTTAAATGAGTTGATGGCCCACCATTCTGGCCGTCCGGTCAGTGATATTGAAAGAGATACTGAGCGTGACCACTTCCTGAGTGCCGATGAGGCGAAGGAGTATGGTCTAGTGGATGATGTACTTTCCCGACGTCAGGCTCTTGAAAAGTAACACTATCAACAAAAATATTTTGCTAAAGGCGTGAAGAGAGAACCTGAGTTCTCTCAAAGTCATTTCTCAGGCAGAGGGGGCTTGAAAAAAACGCCAAGAGACAGCATCTTGCTGTAATAGCTGAATTAAAGGCCCTGGTAGGCCAGTGACCACGGAGTATTTTGATGACCGACAAAAGCAGCGGAGAAGATAGCGGCAAATTGCTATACTGCTCCTTCTGTGGCAAAAGCCAGCAGGAGGTGCGGAAGCTGATTGCTGGGCCGTCAGTCTTTATCTGCGATGAGTGTGTCGAGCTCTGCACCGATATCATTCGCGAAGAGGTCCAGGAGACTGCGGAGGGCCCGGAGGGGCGCCTACCCACGCCGCGTGAAATCACCGAGATTTTGGATCAGTACGTGATTGGCCAGGAGAGGGCCAAGCGTGTCCTGGCGGTTGCGGTTTACAACCACTATAAGCGCCTGCGTAGTAAAACTGGCGTTAAAGGCAAAGATGATGTTGAGCTGAGCAAGTCCAACATTCTTCTGGTGGGTCCAACTGGTAGCGGTAAAACCCTGCTGGCTGAAACCCTTGCGCGGCTGCTGAACGTGCCGTTTACCATCGCCGATGCCACCACTCTTACTGAGGCTGGCTATGTCGGTGAGGATGTAGAAAATATCATCCAAAAGCTGCTACAAAAGTGTGATTACGATGTTGAGAAGGCCCAGCAGGGAATTGTCTACATCGATGAAATTGACAAGATTTCACGTAAATCCGATAACCCATCCATCACCCGGGACGTCTCTGGTGAGGGTGTGCAGCAGGCACTGCTAAAACTGATTGAAGGTACTGTGGCTTCCGTTCCCCCTCAGGGTGGTCGTAAGCACCCGCAGCAGGAATTCCTGCAAGTGGATACCTCTAACATCCTGTTCATCTGTGGCGGTGCCTTTGCGGGCCTTGACAAGGTGATTCGCGATCGCTCAGAGAAGGGGGGGATTGGGTTTAGCGCTGAAGTGAAGTCTAAGGATGGAACCAGTAACTTTGGTGAAATTCTGCGTGACCTCGAACCCGAAGACCTGGTTCGCTATGGTCTTATACCAGAGTTTGTTGGGCGCCTGCCGGTTACCGCGACCCTGGAGGAGCTCGATCGCGAGGCTCTGGTGCAAATTCTCACTGAGCCGCGCAATGCTCTGACCAAGCAGTATGCAAAACTCTTCGAAATGGAAGATGTAGAGCTGGACTTCCGTCCAGACGCCTTAGATGCTGTGGCTACTAAGGCTATGGAGCGCAAAACTGGTGCCCGGGGACTTCGCTCTATCATGGAGTCGGTGTTACTGGAAACTATGTATGATATTCCATCTTCTGATGATGTCGCTAAGGTCGTTATCGATGAGGCGGTGATAAAGGGGGAGTCGGCACCGCTGTTGGTTTACGAAAGTGAAAGCCAGCCGCAAAAGGCGGCGCCAGAGGAATAACTCTCCATATTAAAAAGCCCCACTTGTGGGGCTTTTTTTATAGCCAATTGTTATTCAAATCTATCCTTTCTACCTGTTTGACATGCTTAACTACCAGCGGCCAGCCAGTATTCAGTTGAATTCGGCACAAATTGGTCGCGAGATTAGACTTGTATTCCGGGCTCTCCCCCCCCATCTCTAGCAACTGACGGGCGGTGGCCCAAATTAAGCTGTCAATTTCAACAGCAGCATGATGCCGCGCCAAATACCCAGTGATAGGGCCGAGAGGAGTTCTATGGATCAGTCATCCGACACCAAGCTTGAATATCCATTGTTGCCATTGCGCGATGTTGTTGTTTACCCCCACATGGTGATTCCGCTGTTCGTCGGCAGGGAAAAATCCATTGAGGCTCTGGAAGAGGCCATGCGCAGGGATAAGCAAGTGCTACTCGTAGCCCAGAGGAGAGCATCGGAAGATGACCCTGGCGCCGAGGACATCTATCGCGTTGGTACTATTGCCAGTGTTCTGCAGCTTCTCAAGCTTCCAGATGGCACTGTGAAAGTGCTTGTGGAAGGGGGGGAGAGGGTCAATATCCTCGATGTTGCCGAGCACGATAATCACTTTGAGGCTACTGTCGAGCCTATAGAAACTACTGAGCTGTCCGAGGGAGAGGCTGAAGCCTTGGTGCGCTCGGTTATGTCTCAGTTCGAGCAGTATGTCTCCATCAGTAAGAAGGTCCCCAATGAGGTCATTACCTCGCTGTCTGGCATTGATGAGCCGGGGCGCCTGGCGGATACCATCTCCGCGCACATGTCCCTCGAGCTGGCTCAGAAACAAGAGCTGCTGGAAACCTCCAATGTCAAAGAGCGGCTGGAACATTTGCTCGGTTTGATGGATTCCGAGATCGACCTGATACAGGTGGAGAAGCGTATTCGCGGCCGTGTTAAGAAGCAGATGGAAAAGAGCCAGCGCGAGTACTACCTCAATGAGCAGATGAAGGCGATTCAAAAAGAATTGGGCGAAATTACTGAAGAGCCCAATGAAATTGAGGAGCTGGAAAACAAGATTGCAGATTCAGGAATGTCTGCAGAGGCGGAAAAGAAAACCCGTGCCGAGCTGGCCAAGCTGAAAATGATGTCGCCCATGTCGGCAGAAGCATCGGTATTGCGTAGCTATATTGATTGGATGTTGAGCCTTCCTTGGAAAAAAGCTAGCCGGGTGCGACATGACCTAAAGAAAGCCGAAGAGATTCTCGAGAAAGAGCACTATGGCCTAGAAGAGGTGAAAGAGCGCATCCTCGAATATCTTGCTGTGCAAAAACGTGTCAAGAAAGTGAAGGGGCCGATCCTTTGCCTGGTTGGGCCTCCCGGGGTTGGTAAGACCTCACTCGGGCAGTCTATCGCTCGTGCGACTAACCGCCAGTATGTGCGTATGGCCCTTGGTGGCGTTCGTGATGAAGCAGAAATCCGCGGGCATAGACGCACTTACATAGGTTCTCTGCCAGGTAAGCTGGTACAGAAAATATCCAAAGTCGGCGTTAAGAATCCGCTTTTCCTGCTCGATGAGGTCGACAAAATGGGTATGGATCAGCGTGGTGACCCCGCGTCGGCCCTGCTCGAAGTACTTGATCCAGAGCAAAACAAGACATTTAACGACCACTACTTGGAGGTGGATTACGACCTTTCGGATGTGATGTTTGTGTGCACCTCAAACTCCATGAACATCCCCGGTCCCTTGCTGGATCGCATGGAGGTTATTCGTATCCCCGGTTATACCGAGGATGAGAAGCTCAACATTGCTCAGCGCTACCTGGTACCCAAGCAACGTAAAGCCAATGGGTTGAAAGAGGATGAGCTGGAGCTTTCTGACCAGTCAATCCGGGATATCGTTCGTTACTACACTCGTGAAGCGGGTGTGCGGGGGCTCGACCGGGAAATTGCCAAAGTTTGCCGCAAGATTGTAACGGAGCATGTCCGTAATCCTTCGGACAAAAAAGCGATAGTGCAGCCTGAGGAACTGGAAGAGTTGTTGGGTGTGCGCAAGTTTGACTTTGGTCGCGCCGAGGAAGAGAACAAGATCGGGATTGTTACCGGCCTAGCCTGGACAGAGGTGGGTGGTGAGCTTCTCAATATTGAGGCCTCTGCTGTTCCGGGTAAAGGGCGCATGATCAAGACCGGTTCTCTCGGCGATGTGATGCAGGAGTCTATTCAGGCTGCATTGACAGTGGTGCGCTCACGCTCCCAGGCACTCGGTATTGGCCCAGATTTCCATGAAACCAGGGATATCCATATTCATGTTCCGGAAGGTGCAACGCCAAAAGATGGGCCCTCTGCGGGTATCGCCATGTGCACGGCACTGGTTTCCGTACTGACCAATATTCCAGTTCGTTCGGATGTGGCAATGACCGGAGAAATCACCCTGAGGGGAGAAGTTTTACGAATTGGAGGTCTGAAGGAAAAGTTATTGGCGGCGCATCGGGGCGGTATAAAAACTGTGCTGATTCCTGCCGATAACGAGCGAGACTTGAAGGATATTCCCGACAATATTCTTCAGGATCTGGTGGTAAAACCGGTTAAATGGATTGATCAGGTTCTTGAATTGGCGCTTGAGCACAAACCCGAGTCTCTTACTGATGAGGAATATTCTGCTTTGCAAAAGCAGGCTGAAGAGCGCTCACAGAGATCCGTTCAAACCCATTAATCGCATTCGGGGTGACAACTGTCACCCCGTAACAATTTACAAGACCAAAATCTAACCACAAAATTGATTTTTGTTACCTGAGGTTTGTCTTACCGGCCGGAAACCCGCATGGTTCCTTGACCCGCTACCGGGCAGTTGGTATAAAACGGGCCTTATTTGGCCGGCGCTAAAATTGCCGGTGGTTAGAAAGTTACGAGAAGGGATGCCTTGCCTGAGGGCATGCCCTAAACATATTTAAAAGAACAGAGGGATTAAGCGTGAATAAGTCCGAACTGATTGAAGCTATTGCTGAGTCTGCAGATATTCCTAAAGCTGCAGCTGGCCGTGCTTTGGACGCAATGGTTGACAGCATTACTGATGCGCTTAAAAAAGGCGATCAGGTTGCCTTGGTGGGCTTTGGTACTTTTGCAGTAAAAGAGCGTGCAGCCCGCACTGGCCGCAACCCACGCACTGGCGACCCGATTGAAATTGCAGCGGCAAAAATTCCTAACTTCAAGGCCGGTAAAGCCCTGAAAGACGCCGTAAACTAAGTTTCGGTGAACTTCGAAACCTTGTAAAAGTCGAAGTGCAAAGAGGCGTGTCAATTTCGATACGCCTTTTTTGTATCTGCTAACAGTTGAACAATTAGAGTGAAAATTCGGAGCTGAGCATGCTTCAGTCCATGCGCGATAACCTGAAGGGAACGGCAGCCATTATTGTTGCGGCATTCTTTGGGTTCATTATGGTCATTGGGGGAATCGATTTTTTTACCGGTGCCAGTGGTGGTGCCACCGACGCGGTCGCCGAGGTCAATGGTGAAAAAATCACTAATATGGATTTGCAGCGGGCCATACAAAACCGCCGCAGTATGATCATGAGCCAATACGGAGAGGATGTTCCGGCGGACTTGATCAGTGATGAGCAGCTGCGTGAACCGGTTTTACGCCAATTGATTTCCACTTCAGTCATGCGCCAGGCTGCTCAGGAGAGTGGTATGGTAATGAGTACCGCTGCGGTTAATAAGGCGATTACCGATATTCCGGCCTTCCAGGTCAACGGTACCTTTAACACCCAGCTATATCGTGATGCTTTACGCCGTATGGGGTATAGCACAGCTAGTTTCCCGCAAATTGTTGAGGGCGATCTGTCTTTGCAACAATATGCGGATAGCGTTACTGCCAGTGCCTTTACCACCAAGGAAGACGCTGAGCAGATAGTTGCAGCCTCTATGGAAGAGCGCGACTTTTCCTACGTTGTGTTGCCTGTGCAGGAGTTATTGGCCTCTACAGACGTTAGTGATGCTGAAGTTGAGCAGTATTACCAAGCCAACCAGAGTCAATACCAGCGGCCTGAGCAGGTAGCGGTTGAGTATATCGAGCTGACTCCGGAGGTTTTTGCCTCCAACATTGATATCTCTGAAGAGGATGTTCGCGCTCAATATGACCTGGAGCTTGCTAATTTTGGTTCTGATCTTCGCCGTCGTGCAGCGCATATTCTTTTGGAAGATGCAGATCAGGAAAAATTGAATGAAATTCAGGTGAAACTCGACGCCGGTGAAGATTTTGCTGAACTGGCCAAAAGTTACTCGGAGGATATTGGTTCCCGTGATGAAGGGGGAGACCTCGGTTTCACTACTGGCGATGTATTCCCGCAAGCTTTTGAAGAGGCCCTTGCTTCTCTGGAAGTTGGGCAGGTTTCTGCTCCAGTTACCACTGATAGTGGCACTCATTTTATTAAGCTCTTAGAAGTGGAAGAGAGTGAGCCGCCGGTTTTTGAAGAGCGTAAGAGCGCTATTGAAAATCAGTTGCGTACTGCGGCAGCGGAAAGAGAGTTTCTGGATGCCCTGAGTCGCTTGGCAGATCTGGCCTACAATGCTGAAAGCTTGGCAGGCCCGGCTGAGGAATTAGGGGTATCCTTACAAACCAGCGGCCTTTTCTCTCGCTCAAATGCTAGTGGGGTACTGGCTAATGGCCAGGTAGTAGAGGCTGCTTTTTCTCCAGAGGTGATGGAGGACGGCAATACCTCTGATGTGCTGAATCTCAATAATGAGCATTCTGTCGTATTGCGAGTGACAGACTCCAAACCTGCAGGTATTTACCCGCTGGAAGAGGTGCGCGAGCAGATTGTTGACGTTCTGAAGCGTGACAAGGCGAGCGCTCAGCTTGCCCAAAAGGCGGAAAGCTTGAAAGAAAGTTTGGCATCTGGCGGTGATTTTGCCGAGCTGGCCCAGGAGCAGGGCTTGACCCTGGAGGCTAGTGATAAGACTCGTCGAGGTGGTTTCGGTGAGCGCGCTGAGATCAATAGTAAAGCTTTCTCTATGCCTGTGCCTACGGCAGGTTCTGAGGAGTTGGCTGTTTTTGCAGTGAGCAACGGCAACCAGATTGTTTTGGCATTGCGTGATGTGCGTCCAGGCGACCTCTCCCAGCAGAGTAAGGAGCAGCGCCGAGCCTTGATGCAGCAGTTAGCATCAGTGAATGGTGGTGCAGAATTGGCTGCAATTCGCCGTTACCTGTCTGATCAGGCCAAAGTGGAGCTTAGTTCTACAGGCGAATAGCAGGTAAGCCTGTATAGGCCGGTCAATTTGGCCAATAAAAAACCCGGCTTTTGCCGGGTTTTTTATTGCGGTTAATAGCGTTTGGAAAAAAGATTAGCTGTTATGTGCACTATCGACGAAGAGAGTTAAACGCTGGCCGGGTTGTAGATATTTCGACTTGGGAATTTTGTTCCAGCGTAAAATATCGTCGATTTTGATACTGAACTTATTGGCAATTCGGTAGAGGGAGTCTCCGTTTCTTACCTTGTATGAGAGTTTGCGAGTGGTACGGTTGCTGCTACCTGAATCCCCATTGTAGGCAACCAGTGTCCGGCCTGGGCGAAGGGTGTCCCCTGGAGCCATGCTATTCCAATGAGCGAGCTCCTTGACGCTCACTTTCAGTTTGCGCGAGATGGCCCAAAGGCTGTCACCGGGTTGTACTGTGTAGCTCGACCTCTGCCCTTGGTGAGTAGCTTGGCGCTGTTTCACTCTCTGGTCTACGGTGTACGCATACTGGCCCTCTGGACCAGAGGCGCTAGGGATAAGTAGGGTTTTACCCGCGCGAATATTGTTATTTCGCAGCTTGTTGGCTTCACGAATGGCTGAGATGGTTGTCTGATAGCGCCGCGCGATGGTAGAAAGCGTATCTCCGCGGGCGATAGTATAGCGCTCCCAGGTTACGCGTTGCTCTACGGGCAGTTCTTCCAAGGCCGACTCAAAGCGCTCTAGGCTTTCTACTGGAATAAGCAGGTGGTGATTGCCATTGGGGTCAGTGGCCCATCGGTTAAACCCGGGGTTGAGTAGGTAAAGCTCATCTAACTCGATTTGAGCAAGCTCTGCGGCTTGGGAAAGATCTATCTGGCTGCCAACATTGACGCGGGCATAGTAGGGTTCGTTAGCGACTTCGTGTAGAGGTACCTTGTAATGCTCTGGGCGGGATACTACCTCAGCAAGTGCTAGAAGCTGTGGTACATAGCGCTTTGTTTCGCGTGGTAACTTGATTTCCCAGAAAGAAGTTCCTTGTCCTCTGCGGCGGTTGCGCTCTATTGAGCGACGCACAGTTCCTTCCCCAGCATTGTAAGCTGCTAGAGTAAGCTCCCAGTCGCCATCAAAACGCTCGAATAAGTATTTGAAGTATTTTACGGCTGCGCGGGTCGATTCATGTACATCTCGGCGTCCGTCATACCACCAATTTTGCTGGAGGCCGAAAGAGCGACCGGTTGCGGGGATAAATTGCCACATTCCGGAGGCTTGTGCATGCGAGTAAGCAAAGGGATCGTAGGCGCTCTCCACTATAGGCAATAAGGCGAGCTCAAGAGGCATATTTGCCTGCTCTAACTCCTCTGCAACATGAAAGATATAGCGGCGAGACCTCTCTGTAACCCGCGACATATAGCCTTCATTACGAGAGAAATAAGCGATGTAATCCTGCACTTTCGGATCTTCAGTGCGGTGATTGAGGCGAAATCCCCGGCGCAGGCGCTCCCAGATATCTGTAGGGGGCGGGGTTGCTTCCGTGGAAATAGGGGAAGATATCTCAAGGTTATTTGCAGGGCTGGTTTCTTGCGTCTGCTGACTTTCGCTATCGGGAGATGAGCCAGTCTCAGGTATTTGCGAGCAAGCTCCAACCGTAGCGGCCAGCAATGCTGCGGCAAAATTCTTGTGAACCATGTTTGATATCCGCGAGTAATTCTTTTAATTCCCACTCAGCTCGCGCGAAGGCGCTTATTTTTTGCTAACACTGAGCATTGGATCATAGCCTTCTGATTCTAATTAGTGGGAATAGTTTCGGTCAATGTAGATGGATAAAAAACAGACAGTATTTGAGGGCGCTAAGCTGCTGGTCATGACTTATGGCGTTATGGCCACCTCTATTAGAAATGGTCTTTCCAGTCGCGAAGGCTGGAAAATATTTCAACTTCACTGAGCTCTTCGGGCGTTTCCCGCCCCAGATGATGGGCACCACTTTGAGCAACCTCTGGAAATTGGCAGCGCAAGAAAGGGTTTGTTGCCAGTTCCTCGGAAATGCTGCTAGGCAGGGTCGGCTCGCCGGATTGCCGCAAGGTTTGGGTGTGGGCTAGTCGTTCACTAACCGCAGTATTTCCAGGTTCTACAGTATGGGCAAACCGGAGGTTACTGAGCGTGTATTCATGGGCACAGTAAACAAGGGTATGTTTTGGTAGTTTGGTTAGCATTTGTAGGGAATTGAGCATCTGCTTTGGGGTTCCCTCAAATATGCGGCCACAGCCGGCGGCAAAAAGTGTATCACCACAAAATAGATGAGGCTGCCGACTGCCGCTGGCAGATTCCTCTTTCAGAATTATCGCTAAGTGGTCCAGGGTGTGGCCGGGAATACCCCGGACTTCAGTTGGTAGTCCTAACAGTAAAAATGTATCCCCGTCGGCAATTGGATTGGTTACTCCTTTGATGGATTCGGGGCCGAACACTGGGCATTCATAATGCTTGTGCAGTGTTTTGATGCCGCCTGTATGATCATAATGATGATGAGTAATTAAAATGCCACTTAGGGGGGCTTCCCCTAAGGTCTTGATTACCGGCTCGGCTTCACCGGGATCGACGACCCAGTGCTCACCATCCTTCTCAAGATGCCAGATATAGTTGTCATTTAATGCGGGAATAGGGGTTACGGAGAGCATATTTGTTCTGCCTGCCAACTCAATGCCGGAACGATATCATGGATATTAACCGAAAGGTGTAGAGGAGTGTGCTTGCCTAGCAGCAAGCTTTCTGTAGTGTCTCGTAAATGAATGATCGACATGATGTTAAACTGCATAGCATTTAGAGCTAACCACCGTAAAGGATGGCTACGGGAGTGCAGGATAATCAATTTGATTTCTGCCTGGTTCTTAAGGAGAGTGAATGACTGATAAGTCCAGATCTCGTGAGTCGATAGAGTCATCGCTATTGCGCAAAGCCAGTCCGGCCCTTTCTCACTGGTTTTCAAGTAGTCTAGGGCAGGAGATTCTTTCTCAGCAATTGGCGCTGACCCAGCCTTTGGTTGAAGGATTCTTTGGTTACCATCTATTGCAGGCGGGGGTTACTGATGCCGTAGATTTTGCCGCTTCTAGCCGTATTAATCATTGCTTTCGCTTGGCGGTTTGCCCGGAGCAGCAAGGGTCGGCTATTGTAGAGATGGAACACCTGCCACTCCCCTCTGAGTCAATTGATGTGGTCCTTTTACATCATTTGCTGGACTTTTCCACTCATCCCCATCAAATTTTGCGTGAAGCGGCGCGAGTACTGATACCTGGCGGTCACATGCTGCTAGTGGGGTTCAATCCCTTTTCTTTGTTGGGTCTATCACGCCTGTTATTTTCACGTGGAGCCTATCAAAAAGGCAATCAATTGAGGGCAGCCAGGATTGCTGACTGGATGAACCTACTGGATCTCCAGGCTGAACAGATGCATCGAGGCTTCTTCCGTCTGCCTTTACAGCAACGTGAGCTACTCGCTAAGTCGGCCTGGATGGAGAGGCTCGCTAACCGCCTGCGCTTGCCTTGGGGTGGCTTTTACATCATAGTCGCGCGCAAAGAAGTGGCGCGGGTGCGGACAATCAAGATAGATTGGCGTGCTGAGCGTAAGCCTGCCCTGGTAGCAACACCTACAAGTCCCCGTGTCGCTGCACGGGGAAAACATCAGAAGCGATAGCTCTGGGGGAGTCTCCAGAAGCTGATTTACTCCTATTTCTGGCACTGATTTTGAAGCAAATTACTATCTACACAGATGGCGCCTGTCGTGGCAACCCGGGTCCAGGTGGCTGGGGAGCTCTACTGGTTTACGGAGAGCATGAAAAAGAGTTATGTGGAGGGGAGTCCCATACCACCAATAACCGTATGGAGCTGATGGCTGCGATCAAGGCATTGGAAGCCCTGAAGCAGCCCTGTGAGGTTGAATTACATACCGATTCCCAATATCTAAGGCAGGGGATCACTGGTTGGATCAATAACTGGAAAAAGAATGGTTGGAAGACGGCGAGTAAAAAGCCAGTAAAAAATGCCGATCTCTGGCGTCAGTTGGATGAAGGCGTTGCCAGGCATCAGGTCGAGTGGCACTGGGTGAAGGGCCATGCTGGCCACCCTGGAAATGAGCGGGCTGACCAGTTAGCCAATCGTGGTATAGATGAGCTGTAATTCTGACGGGGAGTGAGTTATGCGCCAGGTTGTACTGGACACCGAAACTACCGGCCTAGATCCCAAGAATGGCCACCGAATTATTGAAATAGGCTGTGTGGAGCTTGAAAACCGTAAGCTTACAGGGCGTCATTATCATCAATATATAAACCCTCAGCGGCAGGTTGATGATGGGGCGATTGAAGTTCACGGTATCACCAACGAGTTCCTTGCGGATAAGCCCGTTTTTGCGCAGATCGCCGACGAATTTATGGCTTTCTGCGAGGGTGCTGAGCTCGTTATTCACAACGCCCCGTTTGATGTTGGCTTTATAAATGCCGAGCTAAAGTTGTTGGGCAGTCCACGCTGGCAGCATGTGAATGCTCATTGCAGTGTGTTGGATACTCTGGCCCTTGCGCGAGAAAAGCATCCTGGTCAAAAGAACAACCTGGATGCGTTGTGTAAACGTTATTTCGTCGACAATTCACAGCGAGATCTGCATGGCGCTCTGCTAGATGCGGAGATACTTGCCGACGTCTACCTGATGATGACTGGAGGCCAAACCGATTTGGGGTTGGCTCAGGGGGGTGATGGGCAAAGCTCTGAGGAGAGTGAGCAGGCAAAGGGGGAGAGTGTATCATCGGTAATTCGCAGGCTTCCGCAGAATCGGCCCTCTCTCAGGGTAATCCAGGCTTCGGGACATGAGCAGGAAGCGCACCTGTCTATGCTTGAGCTTTTGCAGAAATCTGCTGGGAAGCACTTATGGTAAGCAATAAAAAAGCCCGCTAAGCGGGCTTTTTTATTGCTGGTTACTCTTCTTATCGTTGGGTCATAGCTTTGGGGCTGCCGGCTAATACTGGGTATTTGCCGGCGAATTATTCTCTAGAGAGTGTAAATCACACAAAACAGAGCTACAGCACTGAGTACTAATGTATAGGGTAGGGCCATAATCACCATGCGGCCGTAGGATAGGCGGATGAGGGGCGCAAGGGCCGACGTCAGAAGAAATAAGAATGCCGCCTGCCCATTAGGTGTGGCAACACTCGGTAAGTTGGTGCCAGTATTGATGGCAATAGCTAGTTTGTCGAAGTGCTCCCGAGTTATATCGCCAGCAACGAGAGCCGATTTAACTTCATTGATATATACGGTGGCGACAAACACGTTATCACTGATCATGGATAGAATACCGTTGGCAACAAACAGTAAAGCCGGTTGTTGTTCAGGCTTTTGCGATAGTACGAAGTGAGTCACGGGTTCAAATAGGTGTTGTTGATGAATGACTGCAACAATCGCGAAGAACACAACTAAAAGTGCAGTAAAAGGCAGTGCTTCTTCAAAGGCATGGCCGATACGAGCTTCTTGAACCACCCCATTAAAGGCCGTTAGCAATACAATAATCATCAGGCCAATCATGCCAACTTCTGCAACGTGGAAGGCCAGGGCGAATACTAGAACTAGTGCAACAATACCCTGTACCCAGAGCTCAGCAACCTGGGCGCTGGTACGTTTGCTTTCTTCTTCCTTGGAGAAGTTTACTAAAACTTCCCTAACCGCTAGGGGAAGCTGTACGCCGTAACCGAATACCTTGGTTTTTTCCAAGACTACGCAAGTTATTAGTCCGGCAAACAGGGTGGGGATGGTCACTGGAGCCATTTGTAGGAAAAACTGCACAAATTCCCATCCGGCTTTCTCGGCAATGAGGAGATTTTGCGGCTCGCCCACTAAGGTACATACTCCGCCGAGTGCGGTGCCGACAGCGCCGTGCATGATCAGGCTGCGCAAGTAGGCCCGGAACTGATCTAAATCCTCACGGTGATACTCGACCACATGCTCATCGTTGGAGTGATCGTGACTATGGTGGTGATGGGGTTGTTGTGATGCAACCCGGTGGTATACCGAATAAAAGCCAACAGCAACGGCAATCAAAACAGCTGTTACGGTAAGTGCATCCAAAAAGGCGGAAAGCACAGCTGCCACTGCACAGAACAATAGTGACAATAGGCTTTTAGAATTTACATGAATAAGGATCTTGGTGAAGACAAATAGTAACAGGCTCTTCATAAAGTAGATGCCTGCCACCATAAACATTAGCAACAAGATAACTTCTATATTCTCTACTACCTCGTGGTAAACCGCATCAGTACTGGTCATGCCCATCAACACGGCTTCGATTGCAAGCAGTCCGCCTGGTTGCAATGGGTAGCATTTTAAAGCCATGGCCAGGGTAAAAATAAATTCCCCGATTAGCACCCAGCCGGTGATGAAGGGGCCGCTGACATAGAGTAGGAGAGGGTTTAAAAGTAGGAAGGCGGCGATGGTTAATTTGTACCAGTCCGGAGCCTCACCGAGAAAATTATCTGCAAAAGCCCGGCCAAAACCGCTTCCAGACGCGGTAATTGCATTGTTGTAGGTGTTCATCATTTACTTCCATGGTTTACCCAGTTAAGGGCCAAATTGGAGTGTTGGAATTGATTGGCGAGAATAGCAGTGATGTGCCTACTCCCCTGTCTCTTCCCCTTGCGGCAAAGCTGTTAATTTTTGTACTGGTTGTTTTTTGTGCGCAAGAACAAAATGCGTACAGACGCAAATATCAAAATAGCAAACGCTACTGGGTTTTCCGGAAAATTCAAGTAATTTAGGGCTGTCTGCCTTATTGCCGGGGGTTTTGTCGAATATTCGGTGGAATTTGTCTGCGGAAAGGTGGACTCTTTTCGCTATTGGTATAAATTGCCGTTTATTAGGCCTACTCCACAGGAGTTGGTTGTTTTTTGTTCGGTTACAGGAAGAATGTAGTGGTGCAGGCAAAAAGTGAATTGCGCAAGATCAACATCACTTCTGTCAATGTAGTCAAGGACGAGCTGGTTGTTGCAATAGACAATGCCGCCGCTCACCTGGATAAGTTTGCAGCAGATACCACCCAGAAACAGTCTTTGGAGCAGTGTGTCGCTGTTCTTAGGCAAGTGAGTGGAGTGCTGCAAATGGTGCAACTCCATGCGGGTGAATTGCTAGCGCAGGAAAAGATCGCCGCTTTGACCGAGGTGCTGGAGGGGCGCCAACAGCCCACAGAAGAGCTGATGGAAGCCTTGGGTACGGGTTTTTATGTGCTGGGTCGTTATCTTGACTTCGTGCAAAACCGAGCGATTGCGCGCCCAGAGCTGTTAATACCTTTTATTAACAATTTACGTGCGGCGCGTTCCGAGCCTCCTGTGCCAGAGAGTCACTTTTTTAGCTGTAATCTAAGTGCTTCGATACCTGGCCTGGGGGCTTCGGCGGTAATGTCCGAAGACCTTCGCAGTTTTGTGCGCAGGTTTCGTCATATGTACCAAGTTGGTTTATTGGCGCTGTTGCGTGGAAAGCCTAGGGGGCCCGCTTTCACGATGATGGCGCGAGCACTAGAGCGTATTGCCAGTATTACCACAGGCCGCCCCAATGGGCGCCTATGGCTGGTAGCTGGAGCCGCACTTGGCGGCATGGCTGCGGCTGAAATGCGGATCAGCCGTTCGCGGGTGATGGTTTTCAGTATGTTTGACCGCTGGCTGCGTGCATTACAGAAAGAGTGTGATACGGCCCTGGATCAACCGGCTCCGCCAATTCTTTTAAAAGAATGTATCTATTGGCTGGCTCTTTCACGCCCTGATAAAAGTGGAGAGAAACTGCTTGAAGCTTTTTCTGCGGAGGAACTCGAATACACTGAGGATGAACTGGAAAGAGAGCGCGCAAGCCTCGGCGGCCCTGGTGCAACGGCTATTGCTGCAGTTGCGGGTGCCCTTGATGAAGAATTGTCTAGTGTGCGGAGAATGCTTGATGACATCGAGATGATTGGGGTATCGGGTATTGATGAGGATGATGGCCTGACTACTACCCTGCAAAAGGTTGCCGGCACCTTACAAATGCTCAATTTCAGACGGATTGGGGAGAGCCTGCGTAATGCCATAGCCGAATACCAGAGCGAAGCAGGTGCTGGTGGCTCCGTTGCGGATGCAGCGTTGCAAAAGCTCACAGGCCAAGTGCTAATGGTAGATAGTACTGTACGGGCGCTAAAGCAAAGCACCAGTATTGATCTTGATGAGTACGGTCATGCGGATATTGCATTTGAGTGCAGCCAGCTGGCCGAGGCCGAGGTGGCAGTACTTAAAGAGGCGGAAGCGGGCCTTGCCCTCATCAAGCGAGCGCTGGCTGCCTATGCAGACTCTGGTTTTGATCACGGGCATATCCGCAATGTTTCCACCACTTTAAATTCCGTTCGAGGGGGGCTGATTGTGCTCAACCTCCGCCGTGCCGCAGCCGTGGTTGAAGGTTTGCTGAACTTTGTTGAAAGCTCGGTGGATAGGCATGATGCGGCCCCTGAGGTGGAGCAGCTGCTGGATATCTTTGCCGATGCGATTATTAGCCTGGAATACTACCTAGGCGAAGTAAAGCTACATCGCCAGGCAGATGTTCAATCTCTGAATCTTGCAGTGGAGAGCTTGGCAGCGCTAGGTTGTCCTGTTGAAACGGCCTAACTTGAGAAAGGAGTCACTTTTTGGTTGATCGCTTTGAGCCTGCCGCAAATGTTTGGGAGGCTCCCGAGTTCTCCCAGCAAATTATTGTAGCGGAGGGCCTGGTTCTCTGTAGTGGAGACCGGTTCATTCACGAGGTGGATCAATTGCCACCTACTACTGCTATCTCAAGCCACTATCTCGGTGAGCTGGGAGGTCGCAGTTGCGGTGTTAGAGTACTTTCAGCTCAGTTTGAGATTCATGGGCATGACTGGCGTAACCTGCGTAGTCTGCTTACTTCGACAGAGGAGTATCTATTTGCTTTAGCTGGCCGAGCTCTGCAGGTAGCTTATTGGGATCGAGATCACCGCTTTTGCGGCCGCTGCGGCACAGAAACCCATTACCATTCTCTAGACAGGGCCAGGACCTGCCCAAATTGTCAGTTGACGGTTTACCCAAGAATTTCTCCTTGCGTAATCATGTTGGTCACCCGTGGGGAGGAGTGCCTACTCGCTCGCCATGCCAATCGAAGAAATATCACCTATACCGCGCTGGCTGGATTTATTGAGCCAGGTGAAAGTGCAGAGCAGGCTTTAAGGCGAGAAGTCCGAGAGGAAGTTGGACTTGAGGTGGGAAAACTCAGGTACGTCGGTAGCCAACCCTGGCCTTTTCCGGGGCAGTTGATGTTGGGATATCTGGCAGAGTGGCAGGGGGGGGAGCTATGCCCCGATCCAAATGAGATTGAGGAGGCTCAGTGGTTCCACTATCGTTCGCTGCCAGCTATTCCGCCAGTGCAAACTTTATCTGGACAGTTGATTCATACGTTTTCCAATTTATTGGCAGGCGGATTGAAGCTGTAGACCTTCCGTTTTTAAGGAATTGGCAGAGAGGAGTTAAGTATCATCATGTATATCGTGATCACCTTCCTAATAGCGGTAGTGGCTCTGTTCCTCGTCTTTTGGGGAGCGAGGGTACTATTGAGTGGCTCTTGGGTGATGGGTTTTTTACGCGGCTCTGTAGGGCTGGTTTCCTTTGGTTTGGCCCTTTGGATCGTTTTGGTTGCTGCGGATGTATACAGTTATCGAAATCTAGGTAATGAGCATAGCGTTGGCGTTGTGTCATTTAAAAAGATCGCGGAGCAGCAGTTTGAAGTGAAGTTTTCTGATGCCGATGGTATTTCGCAAAAATTTGAGTTGTATGGAGATCAGTGGCAATTGGATGCCCGTATGCTGAAGTGGCAAGGCCCATTGATACGCTGGGGTATCGAGCCAGCTTATCGCCTGGATCGCCTGAGCGGTCGTTATCTTACCTTGCAAGACGAAAGAGTACGCGAACGCTCTGTGCATCAAATTGATGGCACCAATTATGGGGTTGATATTTGGCAGTTTGTACGAGGGTTTGATAAAAATCTTCCTTTCGTTGATGCCGTCTACGGGAGCGCAACCTTTTTGCCCATGGAGGATGGTGCAGTTTATGAGGTGCGTATCAGTCACAGCGGCTTGTTGGCGCGACCATTAAATCAGCAGGCGACCACTGCCTTGGATGGTTGGCAGTAGGGCGGCTAAATAATTTTTAATTTGCATGGCAGCAATCTGGAGTATAAGTGGAATTTTTAATTGAATACGGCCTGTTCTTGGCAAAAATAGTAACTGTTATCGTTGCTCTGATGGTGTTGATAGGTTTTATTTTTGCTAATCGAGAGCAGCTTAAAGAGAGGGTGCAGGGACACATCAGTGTTACTCGATTGAATGACCGCTACGAACAGTTTAAAGAAACTCTGCTCGAAGCCGTTATGGAAAAACACGAGTTTAATCAGCGTAAAAAGCAGCTGGTAAAGGATAAGAAAGCTGAGGAAAAAGCCCTGGCTAAAAAGCATAAAGCGGCGGCCAAAGAGAAAACCTCCAAAGAAGGCAATCTAGGGGGTGAGACGAAAGAGCCACAAGCTGATGCCCGTGAGGCAGAGAAAATCTCGGATTCGACAGATGAGCGCAAGCGTATTTTTGTCACCCACTTTAATGGCGACATCAAAGCCAGTGAGCTTTCGCGTTTGCGGGAGGAAATTACTGCAATTCTTCAAGTTGCAGAGGCTGGTGATGAGGTGCTGCTCTGTTTGGAAAGCCCCGGAGGAATGGTGGCCAACTATGGTCTGGCCGCAAGCCAGTTGGCACGTGTACGTAGTGCGGGCATTCAGCTCACTATTGCAGTGGATAAAGTGGCGGCAAGTGGCGGCTATATGATGGCCTGCGTGGCAGACAGAATTCTTGCCGCACCTTTTGCAATGCTGGGCTCTATCGGTGTTTTGGCGCAGCTGCCTAACTTTAATCGCTTGCTAAAGCGTCACGATGTGGATTATGAGCTTTTCACTGCGGGTGAGTTCAAGCGCACAGTAACCATGTTTGGAGAAAATACTGAAGAGGGACGTGAGAAGTTCCAGAGTGATCTGGAGGAAATACATGTACTTTTCCAGCACTTTATCAGTGAGTACCGCCCCAACTTGGATGTTGCCAAGGTTGCGACAGGAGAAGTTTGGTTTGGGCAAAAGGCTCTGACAATGGGCCTTGTGGATGAGCTGAAAACATCTGATGAGTACCTGACAGATTGTGCTAAACATGCTGACCTGTTTCAGGTGGAATACAAAGAGAAGAAAAATATCGCCAAGAAAATGGGGTTGGCTGCTGAGGCCGGGGTAGAGTCGGCCCTGACACGTCTATTCTCAAGATTGAGCGCATGGCGTCATCACGCCCAGTAAGAGATGTCGACAAGGGCAATTTATAGGGAAGTTTGTCATTAGGATAAAGCAGGCATGAATAGTTCTCAGGAAAGGGAGTTTCGGGCCATTAGGGTGGAAGAGGTGGCCGCTGGAAAATTTGATCAACTACTGGTGAAGCGACATCTCCGAGATTTGCCCAGTAACCCCTTGTTGCTTAGAGTTTCCTATTCCTCTCTGAACTACAAGGATGCTATGTCTGCATTTGGAAACCGCAGTATTACCAGAGAGTACCCGCACACTCCAGGGATTGATGCCGTAGGCTCAGTGCTCGAAGACCAAAGTGGTAAATTCACGCCAGGAACTGAACTCTTAGTCACAGGTTATGATTTAGGCATGAATACCCCAGGCGGCTTGGCGGAGGTTACTGCTGTTCCCTCTGAGTGGGCTCTACCGCTTCCAGAGGGGCTCAGCGCCAGGGAATCTATGGCGCTTGGTACTGCTGGGTTAACCGCTGCCCTCTGTGTGGACCGGCTATTGGAGGCTGGAGCCATGCCAGAAGATGGTGAAGTATTGGTCAGCGGTGCTACTGGCGGAGTCGGGTCAATTGCGGTGGCGCTGCTGGCAAAGTTGGGCTTTCGAGTAGCTGCGGTGACCGGGAAACTTGAAGCGGCAGACTTTCTCGCTGAATTGGGTGCTTGGAAGGTACTTGACCGAGATACTTTAGCGCCATTTGCCAACAAGGCCATGGCTAAACCCTTATGGGCTTGGGCTGTAGATACAGTAGGCGGGGAAACCCTTTTTAATGTGGTTAAATCCCTAGCATACGGTGGTGGTGTAGCGGCATGTGGTATGGCTTCGGGCGCACAGTTTCATGCAAATGTATTCCCTTTTATTTTGCGAGGTATCAGTCTGCTGGGTGTTGATAGTGTAGAGCTGCCAGTAGAAAAGAAAGCTGCGGTTTGGCAAAAGCTAGCTGGCCCATGGTATATCGGCGATAAGCTAAAACTTATTGCGGAAGATATATCACTTGAACAGGCACCGGAATTTCTGGCACGGTTACACCGAGGCCATGGCATCGGCCGTTATGTCGTTAATATGGCACTTTAGATTTCTTGAGTATTTCAGAGTTTATTTGGAGGAAAAATTACAGCTGAACAGGCGATTGACAGTCATCTGCCTCTTTATATAAGTAATGGTGTTTGTCTGTGCCTGTGCTTTTCAATAGCCTTATAGCCAGTAGCGTGATTTATAGCCTGTTTCTGTTGGAAGATGACAGTGTCTCAAGGTAACGAAAAGTCCCTGATTCCGGTGCAGAACAGCGCGTTAGTGCTTTCGGGTGGTGGCGCCCGTGCTGCTTATCAGGCCGGGGTTCTCAAAGCCCTAGCAGAAGTTGTGCCCGAAGATAACCCGCGCCCTTTTAAAATTATTTGCGGCACATCTGCTGGCGCAATGAATGCCATGATGCTGGCCGCTCACCCAGGTACATTTAAAGAAGCGATCGAGAGTATGTGCTCGGTGTGGATGAACCTGAGTGTGGAGCGGGTGTACCGCACTAGCTGGTTTAGCTTAATTAGTAATTTATTGTCTATTAGCCGTTCGCTGTTTAATCAGGGTGTTGGGCGAGAAAAACCCCTTGCACTTCTCGATAATTCTCCCTTGCGTCAGCTTTTACTGGATGTAATTAATTTCGATAATATCCAAAAAAATATCGACGCAGGCCATCTACACGCAACTTGCATTAATGCGCTTTCATATAGTGAGGGCGAGTCGGTGAGCTTTTATCAAGCTGCGGATGGTGTGAGAGGTTGGCAGCGTTTTCGCCGGTTTGGAGTTTCCACCCGCTTGACGGTGGATCACCTGCTCGCCTCATCTGCAATCCCCGCAATTTTTCCTGCAGTAAAAATCGACGATATTTACTACTGCGATGGTGCAATTCGTCAAATGGCTCCCATCAGCCCGGCCTTACACCTTGGAGCTAAGCGTGTCTTTATCGTAGGTGTTTCCGATAACCGCTCTCCAGTTCACTGGGGTAGTCGGCGTAGCAATAATCAGGTCCATTCTCCCTCAATGGCCCAGATTACTGCTCAGTGGTTCAATGCTGCTTTTATTGATAGCTTGGAAGGGGATTTGGAACATTTGGATAGGGTTAATACCTTACTGGATTCTGTGGAAGAAGATAAATTTGCCGATCTCTCTCCTCTTCGGCCAGTAGAATCCGTGGTTATTGAACCATCGCAGAGTCTCGCCAGATTGGGAGGGAGAAAACTAAAGTATCTACCGCCGGCGTTGCGTTGGTTATTTCGCTCCACAGGTGCGACGCGGTCTGGAGGCGGAGTCTCCGCGGCAAGTTACTTGCTTTTTGAGCGGCCCTATATTGAGGAGTTGATTGAGCTTGGCTACCAGGATGCAATGTGGGAGAAAGATAAATTGCGCTATTTCTTGAGGCCTCAGCCCAAACTTGAGGTGGAGCGAAGAGGCCTCTTTGGTTCACGTAAAAAGAGTATCGAGGATCAGCTTGGGCAGGGAGATGTTTCGCCGTAATTTGGACTGCCTGCTAACGATTTGAATTAAGTGTGATTTCTATTTAGGATATCTCGCTCGAACTCAGTGTTTCTTGGTTTTCTAATTTTATTCCCTTTGCTTCAGTGGTTGAGTGCATCAGACCAGCCAAATGTCTGCAGAAGCTTCATGAACTTTCCTCGTGGTTCGGCCTGTAATACTAATAATTTTTGACTGGCTGGGTGCTGTAATTCTAATTTTACGGCATGTAGTAGCAGTCTCCCACAATTAAACTGCTGAGAAAAAAAATGGTTGTGGGAAGATTTTCCATATTTGGGGCAACCAATTAAGGGGTGGTGAATATGCTTGAAGTGTCTGCGGATTTGATGTCGGCGACCAGTTTTCAGCTGAATTTCTACCAGTGAATATCGGCTGGTGGGATAGCGATCCACCTCATAAGGTAGTTCTATGGTGGCGAGCCGCTGAAAGAGGGTGATGGCCTCCTGGCGGTGAAGCTCTGACTTGGGGCGTTTCCTCTGGTGTTTAAAGTCTGCTACCGGTGGGAGTGGGTAATCAATGGTCTCCTGTTCGGGGCAGTATCCGCGGCAAACAGCAAGATATTTCTTTAGGGAGCCCTTACCTTCCAGTTGATGTTGGAGCTGAGCGGCGACCGCACTGCTTTTGCCAAAAATAATAACTCCAGATGTAGGCTTATCTAGTCTGTGAACTGGGTATAAATGATAATCACTTAGATTGCGGAGGTGCTGCAGGAGGATACGTGTCTCGTGACGGTCTATCTCGGAACGGTGAACAAGCCAGCCTTCAGGCTTATAAGCGGCAAGTAGGTGTTCGTCCTCATAGATAATCTCTGGTTCACAACTCATGGTTTGATCTGATACAGGCTCATATGTCGGCTACTTAGTGTATTGCCGAAGCGTGGTGATTGCATATAAAAAATGCCTCAGTTAATTGGTTATTAATACCTGATAGTAACTTGTTGAGAAAAAATACTAAAAAGTAGTTTAAATTTAGGTTGACTTATTACGGCTAGGCAATAAAATTTGTCACATAGTTTGTTGTCGGCATGAGTTGCTTAAAGCTGGCATTTTTATTAGTTATTTCTTGATTGACGTGGAACGCAGCCACGAAGGAGCCATGAAATGCGAAATGTGGATATTAACAACCTGTTTTTTTGATCGCTTTTCATGTGCATCTGCTTGAAAAGTGATTGAGCTTTTCAAGCCAGAATTCTCTAGAGCCCTGGCATTTGCCGGGGCTTTTTTGTTTGGGGCTTTGGAGAGCTTTTAATGATTTATTGGATCAATCCAAGGACTCTATATACCTGTAAAAATTGTGCTAAATAAAAATGCACAGCAAGGTAGTGTGCCGGTAAAAATATATACCGATGAAATCGAGCCGCAGGCCTTGCAGCAGCTAAAAAATATTGCTCAGTTACCAATTGTACACTCCCATGTTGCGGCAATGCCGGATGTACATTTAGGAAAAGGGGCAACCGTTGGTTCTGTGATCCCAACAGTAAATGCGGTAATCCCATCAGCGGTAGGGGTGGATATTGGCTGCGGAATGAATGCAGTGCGAACTTCGTTACATGCCCATCAGTTGCCTGACAACCTGAAAGCATTGCGGGAGGCCATTGAGGTGAAAGTACCCATTGGACAGGGTCGTCACAAGATGATCAGTGCCAGGGAATCTGCCTGCAAACTTTTAGCTCCCGGTGTGGATAGGTTGTTTGAAAAACATCCTGGGCTACTAAAAAGACTGCATCAGCCACAGAAAACTTGGGTTACCCAGATGGGGACCCTGGGTGGCGGCAATCATTTTATTGAAATTTGTCTGGATGAAAATAATGCGGTTTGGGTGATGCTGCACTCAGGCAGTCGAGGTGTTGGCAATGCTATTGGACAGCACTTTATCCAGTTGGCTCGAAAGGATATGGCAGGACATATACGTAATCTGCCAGATAAAGATTTGGCTTACTTTTCCGAAGGTAACCACCATCTTGATGATTACATCGAGGCGGTAAGCTGGGCCCAGGAGTACGCTAGAGTTAATCGGGAAGAAATGATGAAGTTGGTTTTGAATTGTCTCAAAAATCATCTGCCAAAATTTACGCTCACCAGTGAGGCAATCAATTGTCATCACAATTATGTAATGCGCGAACGCCATTTTGAGCAGGATATTTTTATTACCCGTAAAGGGGCGATCAGTGCGAAAAAAGATCAGCTGGGAATTATTCCAGGCTCAATAGGAGCCAAGTCCTATATTGTGCGTGGACGTGGTATTGCCGAATCATTCCACTCATGCGCTCATGGAGCTGGCCGCAAAATGAGTCGTAGCGCAGCGCGCCAGAGGTTTACCAGGCAGGATCTTGAAGAGCAGACTAGGGGTGTTCAATGCCGTAAAGATAAGGGAGTGATTGATGAAATTCCGGCGGCCTATAAAGATATAGATCAAGTTATGGATAATCAGTCAGACCTTGTCGAAGTGGAGCATACCCTGCGTCAGGTAATATGTATTAAGGGGTAGACTTCTAGTTTGTAGCAGTTTTGAAAAGGAGTTATTTGATGTGGCATAAGCCGGTTACTTGGCTGAGACTAGCAGGAAAATACCTTAGCTGTTGGCACTTAGCTGCCAAAATTTTCGACAAAGGAGAATGTATATGAAAAAAAATCCACCTAAGGGGAGTGGGAAATTTCGCAATTATATCGCGCGTAATCCACTTATGGGGAAGGGTGGTGCGCACGTTAAAGCAAAGTCAGGAAAACGTTTTTTAAATAAACAAAAAATGAGGAAGGAGGTGCGGGAGTGGAGGGGCTCCCGCGATACTTACTCTCTTGTAGTTGCAGTTCGTTTTATTTTGCCACTGACTCTTGCCGGTTTTTAGGTTCTGCCTTCTTCAGGCCATTCGGGGAGCGCTTCCAGATACACCCACTTTTTTTTGTAGAGTTTGAACAGGGATACTTCATGAATTACATGTTCCTGCTCATTTTCTGAATACCACGCCTTAAACTCTACCACCGATCTCTTCAGGCCAGCTTTGCTTTTAATAACCTCCAGTCTCGTCCACTGGGTCTCCAGGTCCTCCTGGCGAAGATCTGGATAGGTGTCTGGATGCCAAGTTTTGCGCAGATAGGCCAGGTTTCCCATCGCATAAGCGCAATAACGGCTGCGCATCAGGTTCTCTGCAGTATTGGGATAGGCTTGCCCAGAGAGGAAGAGGTTGCAACAGCTCTGAAATTTCTTACCTGAGCCGCAGGGGCAGGCGTGATCCGTCATAAGTAACTCCGTAATCGGGGGCGCTGACTTTCACTGGTTAGGTCAGCGCGTTTCGTAAACACTTTTTAACCTTGCTTGACGGTGACAGAGGGTAGCATAGCTTGATCTTTTGCTGAGGAGCGTTAAGATACCGACCAGCCGGTTGGTTTGTTGGGTAATCCCGGGAGGTCATGTGTCCAGAGTCGATAAATCTGCCATTGTCCGTGCTGCCGAAGAGGTGGTGCGAGAGAAGGGGGCACGCAAGCTCACTCTCGATGCAGTGGCTACCCAGTGCGGGTTAAGTAAGGGTGGTTTAATTCATCACTTCAGAACCAAACAGTCTCTTCTCAAAGCGATGTTGGAGGCAGCGATTGCCAGGGAAGATGCCAGTGCTGAAGCTTGCACCAAAGCTGGCGGTGACTTGTTGACCTCTCGGCTGAGTTCCATTTTTGAACTAATGGAAGATGATGAAGGCTTGCCCCGTTCATTGATTGCAGCAGTAGCCGAAGATCCGGCGCTCCTGGAACCAGTTAAGGTTAAGGAGGCTGAATTGCGCAGTGAAATCTCCCAAACCTACAAAGACCCCGAGTTTGCACAGCTGTTGATTCTCGCAGCCCAAGGTATGTTCTTTGGGCGTGTGTTGGGTGTGGTGGAGCCAGAAGATCCGATGCTCACCCGTTTACGCGAACGTTTGTTGATGCTTTCTGCAGATCTCACCTGATTTTTTTCTTAAACACGCTTTTTGGATGACGAATATGAAATTGTCGGTAAGTTCTCGTGCCCCACTAGCCCTGCTTATGGCAGCGGTGGTCATTCTTGCGGGTTGCTCCGGCTCGGAGAAAGAAGAGCAACGTGCTGAGCGGTTGTGGCCGGTGAAAGTGGCCACCGTTCAGAGCACCAATAAAGTGGCAGATCGCCAATTTGCAGGCAGGGTAAAAGCTGTGCAGAGCGTGGACCTTTCTTTTCAGGTTGGCGGTAAGCTCGATAAGCTAAATCTTCGAGAGGGCGAAATCATTCCTAAAGGCACTTTGATTGCCGAGCTTGACGATCGCGATTACCGACGCCGGGTAAAGGAAGCCCGGGTAAATGTAGAGCTTCTGGAGAAAACATTGAATCGACAGCGCTCACTGGCAAGTTCCAAAGTGATTTCCCAGCAGCAGCTCGATGAAACCGAGAGTAACTTTGACCTTGCCAAAGTAACCCTGGAAAGAGCGGAACAGGATTTAGCTTATACCAAGCTGACGGTTCCCTTTGATGCGTTGGCAACACGGCAGCTTGTCGAGAATTACACTAACGTTCAGCCAGGCCAGCCCATTGTGCGCTTACAGAATATTTCTGAGGTGCGTATACAAATTTCTGTGCCGGAAAAAATGTTGGCTACTGTCAACGAAGAGCAAATAAGCTCAGTGTTAGCGGAGTTTGAGTTTCTTCCGGGTGAGCAGTTTGCTTTGCAATACCGTGAACACCAAGCGGAAGCCGACAGTGTAACCCAGACCTACGCGGTGGAACTGGGGATGCCGCGACCGCAGAATGTTCAGATCCTTCCTGGTATGACTGCCCGAGTGACGGTCAAAATGAAAGAGGGCAGCGGAGATTTTTGGATTCCTCTGGCGGCGGTGCAGAGCAATAGTGAGGGGAAACCCTATGTCTGGCAAATTAATGAAGATCAATCGGTTTCCAAGGTTCAGGTGGCTCTTGGCCGTACCAATGGTGAAGCCGTACAGATCACTAAGGGCTTGTCAGCAGCGATGAAGTTGGTAGCTGCGGGCGGTCAGCATCTCTATGACGGTGCAAAAGTTCGCAATTATGTACAGCACTAGTTTTTTGCTTGAGAGCTCTGGCCCTGTGAACAGGGGGGAAATGTTGTGAAGATTTCTGACACATTTATCGAAAAGCCGGTTTATAGCTGGCTACTAATGTTGATTTGCCTGATCGGCGGACTCTGGGGGCTTTCGGATATTGGCCGCCTTGAAGACCCTGCCTTTACCATTAAAGAAGCGCGAGTGTATACCTTCTATCCCGGTGCCAGTGCACAAAGGGTGGAAGAGGAGGTTACGGAAAAGCTTGAGGTTGCTATCCAGCAAATGGGACAGCTGGATAAGGTAACCTCTACCTCTAGTCCGGGAATGTCGGAAATCCGTGTAGAGATTAAGGATCAATACGCCTCCGCAGAACTGGCTCAGGTATGGGATGAGCTGCGTCGCAAAGTTAATGATGCCCAAAGTGACCTTCCCAGTGGGGCATATCCCTCGGTGGTCAATGATGACTTCGGTGAAGTCTACGGTATTTATTATGCGATTACCGGCGAGGGTTTTTCCCTGACCGAAATGCGTGAAATCACCAAAGCGATTCGTCGTGAACTGCTCGGTGTTGAGGGGGTGGCGAAAGTTTCCCGTTCTGGAATCATTGATGAAGTCGCCTATTTGGATATTGATGAGTCCCGACTCGCCCAGTTTGGTTTCTCTCTCGATGATCTAGCCCAGGTTCTGCAATCGGAAAGCTCCACACAGAAAGTTGGGGAAATCGGTGGTCAGGATTTGCGCACCCGCATCGTAGTGGATAATCCTGCAAGTGACTTGGAAGCAATCCGTAATATTCTTGTGGGCGTACCTGGTTCAACGGCAATGTTGGCCATCAGAGATATCGCAGATATCTCCCTGGGTTACGATGAAAGCCCTAGCTTTATCGCCCGTTATGATGGAAATCAGGCGGTATTACTTGGTATAGCGGGAGCTGAAAATACCAATATTGTTAATGTTGGTAAGGCTGTAGAGGCCAAGCTTGAGGAGATAAAACAGGCACTGCCGCTGGGGGTGGAAATTCACCCGGTTTATGCCCAGCACCAAGTGGTAGAAGAGAGTGTCGATGGCTTTCTGTTTAATCTGGTCTCTTCAGTTGTGATCGTTACCCTCGTACTCTGTGTATTTATGGGCTGGCGCTCTGGCGTGGTGGTGGGTACCGTACTTGGTCTTACGGTTCTGGGTACCGTATTAATCATGAACCTGTTTGGTTTGAACCTGCAGAGGATTTCTCTTGGTGCCCTCATTATTGCCATGGGTATGTTGGTTGATAATGCTATCGTAGTTGCAGAAGGCATGTTGATGGGGGTTCAACGAAATGAGGAGCCCAAGAGCGCTGCCAGCCGGGTAGTGCGCCAAACATTCTGGCCGCTTTTGGGGGCCACTGTAATTGGTATTATGGCTTTCTCTGGTATTGGACTGTCTGATGATGCCACCGGTGAATTCCTCTTCTCGCTGTTTGCTGTGATTGGGATTTCATTGCTGCTCAGCTGGATTCTCGCTGTAACTGTAACGCCCTATTTGGGGTATCACCTGTTCAAACCCGGTAAGAATTCAGATTCTGAAGACCCCTATAATGGTCGTTTTTATAACATGTATTCCGGAGCCTTAGCAGGAGCATTAAGGCATCGTGGCCTCACCATCGGCTTACTCGTTGCCGTTACATTAGTAAGCTATTTTGCTTTTGGGTTTGTAAAGCAGGGATTCTTCCCCAACTCCAATGCACCGCTGTTCTATGTGAATTACTTCTTACCACAGGGCAGTGATATCAACCGTACTGATAAGGCTCTTCAACAGGCAACAAAGTATTTTAAAGAGCAGGATGAGGTGGTTTCGGTAACGGCTGTAGCTGGTCGGGGAGCCGATCGCTTTATGCTCACTTATGCTCCTGAACCGCCCAACGCTTCCTATGGTCAGCTAATTGTTCGCACTGAGAATCGCGAGCAGATCGCTCAACTGATAGAGAGGGCAAAGGCGCAGTTACGTGAAGAGCAGCCTGAAGCATTGATTACCTTTAAGCGCCTGGTGTTTGGCCCTGGTGGTGGTGCCGATGTGGAAGTGCGAATTTCTGGTCAGGATTTTCAGACCTTGCGTGCGCTTGCCGTAGATGTTGAGCAACAGTTTCGCGAGAAGGGCCTGGAAGATATTCGCCATGATTGGCGCAGTAGAGAGCCGACTATCCATGCGCACCTTGATGATGAGCGCGCTCGCGTAGCTGGTGTCACGAATACCGATATTAGCCGGATGATTCAATTTGCCTCTGCCGGTTATACCGTGGGTGATTTTGAGAGCGGCGATCGTATTATCCCTATTATTGCGCGAATGCCGGAAGGGGATAGGAATCAAGTGGGTTCCCTGGAGGATCGTTTGGTCTGGAGCCCTAACGAGCAAGGGTATATTCCGGCGGGACAGTTGATCACGGATTTTGAGGTTACTGCAGATGAGGGCCTGATCCAAAGACGCGATAGGGTTCCGACCATCACTATCAGTGCCGATGCTCCGGAAGGCGTTACTGCTATGGCCGCGTTTGGGAGAATTCGCCCCTGGGTAGAAAGTATGCAGTTACCACCAGGCTTTAAAGTGGAATTTGGTGGTGAGTATGAAAGCTCTACCGATGCACAGAAGTCTCTGGGTAAAGGCTTGCCACTTGGCTTCCTAATCATGATCCTGGTATCGATCTTGTTGTTCGGTACTGTACGTGAGCCCGTAATTATCTGGCTGGTAGTTCCCATGTGTTTGGTGGGCGTAGTTGTAGGCTTGTTGGCGACGGGGCTGCCTTTCGGATTTATGTCACTTCTTGGTGTATTGAGTTTATCCGGAATGCTGATTAAAAACGCTGTGGTTTTGGTCGATGAGATCGAAGTGCAAACACATGCGGGCCTGCCCAGACTCACTGCTATTCAGCGTGCTAGCGTAAGTCGCTTGCGTCCGGTCTTCCTTGCAGCTGTGACCACTATTTTAGGAATGTCGCCACTGCTATTTGATGCTTTCTTTGCGGATATGGCCGTAACCATTATGGGGGGGCTGGGTTTTGCCACTGTGCTTACGCTGATTGCTATCCCTGTTTTCTACGCGGTCTTCCACAAGGTTAAGCCTAATGAGGTGGAAGGTAATCTAGATGAGGTGAATTTAAAGTCGCAGCCAGCCCCTGCTAAAGAGATTGTCTCTGTATAGTGCGATGAGCCTGCGTTGATGGTGGGTAATTCGAGATCCTGCGCAATGCCTTTTTAAGTATTGCGTGGGATCATCCTTCCTTTCCCTGGTACTCGTGGTTTCTAACTGCCTCCGTTGCGCCGGTTCATACACTTATTTTTTCCTTTCGCTGCTTGTAGGTAATTAATGGTTTCGTTTTACCTCAGTTTGAACCGGTACATACAATCCCGATCAGTTTTCTAGTAATCTAAAGATCTGATTTGATTGGTAGTTGATGTATGAGTGTTCGGTCAATTTCAAGATTTTGTGTGTGCTTCTTTTTATTTTCTTTCAGCTTTTCTGCTCTGGCGATTAGTTATGAGAGATCAGAGTGGTTACCCAAGTGGTCTGATACAGATAGGGATTGCCAAGATACCCGACATGAGCTGTTGATACGGTACTCCCTTTCGCCAGTTACTTATACTCGCGCCAACGGCTGTAAGGTGGATACTGGGTTGTGGCTAGATCCTTATACCGGCAATTTTTACAGCAAAGCTTCTGATCTGGATGTGGAGCATATTGTGCCCCTTAAGTGGGCCCATGATCATGGAGGAGCTGGGTGGAGCCGCGCAAAGAAAAGGCACTTTGCTGAGGATATCGATAACCTCTGGTTGGTGGATGATGGCCGCAATCAAAGTAAAGGGCACAAAGGGCCTGATGAGTGGATGCCACCCTATGCGCCCGTCGGTAAAATATATGTTCAGCGATTTATTTCTATAGTAGAGAAATATGGACTGAGCCTGAGTCGAGATGAATCTCGCAAACTACGCACAATAGCGAGTGAGGGCTAGCCAGTCTAAATGCCAACTGGCACATTGAGTGGGGAGTGTCGTCCCGGTGGTACAATTTCGGGCAGGACTTTGCCTCTAATTGGAAGCATGGATGGTTATGCGGGACTCCTCCAAGTTGTTGGTCGAATATTTCAGACGCTGCTATCAGGCGGATAGTCATGATTTATCACTGAGTAATATTGCCCGGCTTTCGGGTAATCGCCGGGTATTTTTCAGAGAGCGGGACTTTTTAGCCAGTGGAGAGTTGCCCAGAGTACCATTGGTGGGGACCTCGGTTACTAAGCTCGTAGAGCTAACGGATGCTTACCGAAAAGAGCGCAGTTTAATCTATTCGGTGTTCTTGATCTCTGGTGAACTCCCGAGCCAGCTAGGGCTTAGTTCCAAGCGTCAATTGTGTGCCCCGCTACTGTATTTTCCTGCCCGTCTTTGTTCTGACGAAGAGTATTTTGTGGAGGTCAACTCGGCTGATCTCCATATCAACCTTCCACTGCTGCGCTTGATCCTTAAGCCGGATATAGACTCAAGAGTAACAGATAGCTTCCCTATACCGAGCTTTCCGCTGGATAGTCCCCAGGTGGCAGCCATGGGGCGCTGGCTGGAACAAAACAGTCGGTTAACTGGTATTGAAGAGATTAGCCGCTGGCCGAATCTACAGGCGGTTGATTGTGATGAGTTGGGCAGGGCTCCAGCTCTGGCAATAAGTAGTGCTTGCGCCCTCATTCTGGCTGATAGGTCGCGGGGATCGCGAGGTGTCCTTCATGAGCTGAAACTTCTAGGCCGAGAACGAAACTTTTCTGCTCCATTAAATTTGGCCCTTGGGGAGGAGGTTGTTGATTTCCTGCAAAGTGACAGTGAGCCGGAGATGCTGCCGGGACTTTTGAGTGAAGCTCAGGAAAGGACATTGCAAAATGCCGCGAAGATGCCCTTGAGTCTGGTTTCTGGCCCGCCAGGCACCGGTAAGAGTTTTACCATTGCCGCAATGGCGATTGACCAAATGCTGCATGGCAATACTGTTTTGGTAGTTTCTAAAACCCCCCAGGCCATAGATGTTGTACGGCAGAAGTTGCGTGAGGACTATGACTTACAGGAAGGGTATGTACATGCGGGTGAAAAGGGGTTTATACCCAGCCTGAAATTTCATTTGGATTCTTTGCTCAAAGAAGGGGTTGAAGCTCCCGAGGTGAGCGCTGCCAACCTAAAGCGTGGTCTTAAAGTAACACTCAAATCAATGCGTAAAGCTGAGCGCCGCTTTAATGGGGCGTTAAGAGCTGCTCAGAAACTCGGTTCCGATGGTTTTGCCGCTTGGTTGGTGGCATTGAGATTGCGTATTTTAGGTAGGCAACTGGATACGGAATCACTGTGGGAATTCCAGGAGGTAATCGGAACCTTGCGTAAAAATTTTGAGCGGCATGCGTCTCGATTTATTAATGCTTATCGAAAAGAGGCCCTTCTAAATCTTTTAAAGCATGAAAGAAGGCATTTATCGGCTTTCAATCAGGCTCTCAGGGCTAGAACCTCCAAAACACAAGCAGAGCATTTTGCTCAAACGAATATGCAGGTTGTTTTACAGGCGTACCCAATTTGGCTTGTGAGCCTGGATGAGCTAAATGAAGTATTGCCTCTCTCCCGCGAGCTCTTTGATCTCGTTATCTTTGATGAGTCCACCCAGTGTGATATCGCCAGCGCCCTACCAGCATTGCAGCGAGCAAAACGTGCGGTTGTCGTCGGGGATGGCAAGCAGCTGCGTCACGTCTCCTTTTTATCTGTGGCGCAACAACAACAGTTGTGGGAAGACCTAGGCAGCCTTGAAGAATTACCTATGAAGTTGAGTTACCGGGACCAGTCCTTGTTGGATATTGTCTCTGACTCCCTGGGTAGTCAGCAAGCCGTTACCTTACTGGATGAACACTATCGTAGTCAGCCGGAGTTAATTGCTTTTAGCAATAGCTCTTTTTATACAGATCGACTCAAGGTAATGCAGGCTAGACCGGTAGCCTCCAGTGAGAGGACTTTAACTCTGCATTACTTGGAGGGAAAGCGAGCAAAAAATGGCAGAAATCGGCTGGAAAAGGATTGGATACTTGAGCAGCTGCGTGAACATACTCATCGCTATGCCGACTCACCACTCAAGCCAACGGTTGGAATTCTTTCTCCTTTCAGGGAGCAGGCGGATTATCTGGCATCCGAAGTGGATAAGGCCTTCCCGGCAGATGTGCTGCGCAGTTTCTCCGTCTTGGTTGCAACCCCTTACGGATTTCAGGGAGAGGAGCGGGACCTGATGCTCCTGTCTTTTTCTGTAGACAATCAGTCCCTGCGTGCAGCGACTTATCTTAATCGTGCCGACATGTTTAATGTTGCTGTGACCCGGGCTAAAGAGAGACAGTTGGTAGCTTATTCCATCAGCCCAGAATCCCTGTCACCTGAGCACTTGCTGCGCCGCTATGTTGATTTTGAACATGAGGTGGGCCTAAGTGCTCCACAAAAAGTTTTTCCCTGCGAGTTTGCTGAAGAGGTAAGTGCGAGCCTACGGATGGCGGAGGTCAGACATTGGGTTGCATTCCCTATCGCCGGCCAGCGTATTGATGTGGTTTGCGAATACCACGGCCGAGTCCTGGGGGTGGATTTGATCGGTTTTCCTGGGGAGTATCGGTATCACTTTACTACTCAGACTTATAAAGTGTTGCACAGGGCGGGGGTTACTGTTTTGCCATTACCCTATGCCAGCTGGAAGCGTGACCCAGAGAACTGCCTTAGACGTATTCTTGCGGTTTTGAAGAGGGATCACCTTTAGGGTAGTGGGGGGCTCACTCTTAGAAGTGGATACACAAAATGAAAGTTGCGCCGGGGCTGCTAGGCTTTATAGGAGTTCAGCTTGCAGTTTAGCCGAGTACGCCTATGAAATTGTGGTTATTAATACCCTGCTTTTGGGTGACTGCCGTAGCAGCTGTGGATGTGATATTTGTGGATGCCCAGCAGCAACAGGGGGTGCGAAGCCCGACCTTAAGCTTTTGTCAGGCGCGATTCTATGAGGAGGATGACGGCCGCCTTTACTGTAACTGGGCAGTCAATTTTCGCTATGCCTGTTTTGTATGGTGGCCAACCAATAAAATAATACCGGCAGGAGCCAAACTCTCTGAACCAGAGGTTGTCGGTAAGTGTGGTAACGGTGAGCCGGTTTATAAGCTCCATCACTACTAGCTATTCAGCGGGCCTGGTTGCTAGATTTTATAGCATGCTCTGTCTTCGAGTTTAGCGATTTACTTCCTATTGGTACTGCATGATAGAGCATGTTAGCTTCTCTATTGTTCGGTATTGAGTCCTTGATCTTGCAGTTCTCGCGCTTGCTTAAGGATTTCAGGCATGGCGCTGTCTTCCACCGATAAGGCATCAATGATGGCTGCCAGGAGATCTGCAGAAAACATGCATTTGCTCACCTTGCTACGCAGGTTTTCCGTGGTCATTGAAATCCCTCTTTCGGCCAGGGCCTGGGCGAGATCCCCGTAACGCATACCCCGCAAAGCCATAGATGCGCGCACATAGCGGGCGATAGCCTGTTTGTACGGAGCCAGTGCTTGCTGGTTACTGAGGCTTTGCTTGTGGTCCATGGGCTCGACTCCGTTACAGTTGATGTCACTTATGTGGTAAATATTATCTTTGTGTGTATTATTTGCAACATAAGTTTGAAATAAGTTATTGACCGCCTTTTTTTTGATGCTATATTTGTGACTAATATTCCACAGCGAGGGAGTCGAGATGACCTGGAACCATGAGAATCTACGCCATTTGGCGGAAAGCCACACCGGATGGGTGGTGGAATCTGAGGGAGAGTGCCTCAGTATTTCCAATGACGAAGGAGTCGATGCATTCGTTTATGTCGGTGAGAAGCAAATCGTTGTCGAGAGCATCTTGTTCCCGGTCAGCCAGGTAGCCGACGTGGTCGCCCTTAATGAGTTGATTCTCCAGACTCATCAACTGGTTCCCCTGACGTCGATCGCCATCACCATGATTGGCGGTGAGCGTTACTATGTCGCTTTTGGCGCTTTGTCAGTGTCCAGTAAGGACGAAGTGGTAATTGAAGAAGTTGAAACCCTGTTCTCCAATGTGGGTGACTTCCTGGATTTATATGCTGATCATTTTGAAATGGAGGGTGTAGCATGAGCCTGAGAAAAATTTGGACTGCCTTGAAAGGCGCGGTCAATGAAGGAACTGAAGCCGTTGCGGACAGCCAGTCTATCCGTATCCTCGATCAAGAACTGCGGGAGGCAAAGGCCGAATTGAAAGCTTGTGATGAGAACCTGACTAAAATCATGGCCAAGCGCAAGCTGGCAGAAAGTAAGGTAGAGTCTCTAAAAGCCGATATTGAGACTTACAGCAACCACGCAATCAGTGCCAGCGAGAAAGGTGATGATAGCCTGGCTTTGGAGTGTGCCGAGCGTGTTACTGAGCTGGAAGCTCAACTCGAAACGGAACAGAGCCTCTTGGATGGCTTCATCAACTCTGAGCGTACCCTGAAAGGGAATATCTCCAAGGCGAAAATTAATGTCCGCCGTATGGAGCAGCAGATTGACCAGATCAAGGCCACCGAATCTGTACAAAAGGCCCAAGTAGCCGTTTCCTCCCGCCATATGGGGGCTAACAGCAAAATCAAAACGGCCCTGGACAGCCTTGATCGTATCAAGACCAAGCAACAGGAGCGTGCTGCGGAGCTGGAGGCTGCTGAAGAGCTGGCAACAGAGGAAAGCGGCTCTGGTCTGGACGCCAAGCTGAAGGCGGCGGGCATTAAGCCCGGTGGCCAGGTCAGCGGCAGCGACAAGCTGGCCCAGCTACTGGCGAGCCGCCAAAAGGCCTGATCCAGTGCTACTTTATCGAGTGCGGCGCCTTCTGGCGTCGCTTTTTGTTAAGGCCAATATACTAACCATTCTTGTCGGCGTGCTGGGTTATGTAATGGGGAGTTACCTATTACTCAGTGCTGCAGGGGAGCATGAGATTGTTGACCCCGCCAACTTTATATATTGGCTGATAGTGACTGCTTCCACAGTAGGCTATGGCGATTTCTCGCCGGTAACGCCCGCAGGTAAAGTGGTTGTGGCAACCTGGGTGATCCCCTTTGGATTGAGTCTATTCGCTTTGGTGCTTACCAAGGTGGGCTTTGTAATTTCAGAGTTTGTGCATAGAGGAAAGAGAGGGTTGCGCATGACAAACCATGTAAATCACACGGTTATAATTGGCTGGAATGGAACGCGAACCCTTCGTTTGATAGAGCTGCTGTTATCGAAAACCAATGGTACAGCAACAGATATCGTGCTTTGTGTCGAAGCCGATATCGAGAACCCCATGCCGGGTAAAATTGATTTTGTCCGGGTTGAATCCTTTTCCCATATTGAGAGCATGCAGCGCGCCGCACTTGTCGATGCCGCGCGAATAATTATCGATAATCCCCTGGATGATGTCACGCTCACCACAGCTTTGTTCTGTGACAAACTCAGTCCCAATAGTCATAAAACAGCCTATTTCCAGGATGAAAATGTCGGTGAACTATTGCGCTCACACTGCCCGAATATTGAATGCATCCCCTCAGTAGCGGTGGAATTACTGGCTAAATCCTCCCTGGACCCCGGTTCTGCCAGATTACACAGGCAGCTACTGGATAGCACTTATGGAATGACTCAGTACAGTATTGAGTATCAGGGTGAACGGCCTTTGTTATTTTCTGCTCTGTTTGATCATTTCAAAAAGAATTTGTCCGCAACCTTGATTGCCGTGCGTCGTCAGGGAATAGTTAAAATTGATGTAAACCCCGCGTTGACCGATGAGGTGAACAGGGGGGATATGCTCTATTACATTTCTGCTAAGCGGCTTACAGAAAAGCGCTGCTTCGATATAAAAATGAATGAAGGAGAGGGGACAGGTACGTGTTTACCAAGCTGATTGACAAACTCAAAGGTAAAGATATTCCAAAGGTGAAAACCCCGGAAATTATGGGATTGCGACTCGGCGCAAGTTTTGAACTGGACCCATTGGCTATTCGCCTGATACTGGATGAACTCACGATTGAATCCTGTTCTCCAACGCAGATTATCAAAGCCGCCGGAATTGTAGAGCTCGATGGAGCCTGGGTTTATCGGTTTTATACTGATGACGATGCCTGGCTACAGGTTGTGGCAGAAGGCGGTCAAAGTGATGAGCATGTAGTAGACGTAAAGCTGTTTCACTTTTACGATACCCTCGATGTCGCCAATCAGCAGGTTTGGGACAGGCTTCTAAAGCAGGAAATCGGTGCGGCTAATTACCAATTGCAGGACCGTAACTATCAGAGAGTCTGGACTGCTACTGGTGATTATCACAACCCGGTGCATATGGCCGAGAAGACCTATGATGCCGATGGGGACTATTCCCTCACCGACCAATTCACCATGCTTTTCGAACGCGATTTGTCCGATCAGCGTACCGAATCCCTGTTCCTTTCAGCGGAAGAGAAAGAGGAGGACGCAGGTTACCTGAGTCGCAGTCTGGTGATTAGTACCGGTATAACTTTGACACCATCACAGCTGACTATTCACGGATAATAAGGAGATGTATTAATGGACCAGCCCTACGATTTGATGACTGGTATCCTCCATTTTGCGGCCTATTTTGGCCTGTCACTGGTATTTTTAATCGCGTTTAAATTTCTTTATGCACTAGTGACACCCCATGACGAATGGAAGTTGATCCGTGAAGACAAAAACGCAGCCGCTGCCATTGGATTTGGTGGTGCGGTGCTGGGTTTTGCCATTGCTGTTGGCGGCGCTGCCAGTAACTCTGTTTCCATTATTGACTTTGCCACTTGGGCAGTGGTTGCTCTAATCGCTCAGCTTATTGCCTTTGCGATTATTCGTTTTGGCTTTATGCCACGTATTGTTGAGCGTATTGAAGACGGTGAAGTTAGCGCGGGTATTATGCTGGCAGCTACCACTATTTCCGTTGGTGTCCTCAACGCGGCTTGCATGAGCTATTAAGCGGAGGTGAGGATGAAGCGTAGTAAAAATATTAATCTTGCGCGGATGCGCAAGGGCAGGGGGGCAAGTTTTGTTTTACGCCCCCTGGCTATGGGTATCACCGTGGCTCTTGTGGGCTGCTCCTCCGATGAAGAGGTTAAGGTGGTGTCCTCTGTCGAGGACTGTGTGAATAATACACAGCTCGATGAAGCCCAATGTGAGGCGGCCTACCAGAAGGCCCTCGCGGAAGCTGAGCGGACTGGGCCCAAATATGCCAATTTGTCCCAGTGTGAGACGGAGTTCGGTAGTTGTCGCGAGAGTAGCAGCGGTTTTTGGATGCCACTGATGACCGGTTTTATGGTCGCCTCCATATTGAATGATAATGACCGGCGCCATCACTCCTACGGTCATTACAACCCGGTATACCGTTATTCTGCCTCCGGCTCCCGCTATTATGATCGCCTGATGACCGCTGATGGTCAGGTTATCGGCCGCTACGGTAAAAACTCCTATACCGTAGATAAAACTGCGATGGATCCCAAGCCCAAGGTTACCAAGACGGTTTCACGGGGGGGCTTTGGAGCGGTCGCTTCAGCCAAATCCAACTGGGGTGGCGGACGCTCTAGTAGCAGTCGCTCCCGAAGCTGGGGGGGCTGATTGGTGCTGAGGTTGCCGATCGGTGAGCGCCCGCGCTGGAAAGAGCGGGCGCAGGAGTTTGGTTTTCATTTTCACACCATGTATGGGGAGCCATACTGGGATGAAACTGCTTACTATCAGTTCACTTTGGAACAGATAGAGCAGGATATTGAGGACCCCACCGAAGAAATCCACGCAATGTGCCTGGATGTTGTCGCTAAGGTGCTTGAGGATGAGGCGTTGTTAAGGCGCTTCCGCATACCGGAGCAGCACTGGGATTTTGTCCGTGCTTCCTGGAAAAATGGTGACCCCAGCCTTTATTCTCGCTTGGATTTTGCCTATTCGGGGCAGGGGCCGGCCAAACTTTATGAGAATAACGCCGACACGCCTACCAGCCTATATGAAACGGGATTTTGGCAGTGGCTTTGGTTGCAGGATAATGTAGATAGGCGGGCACTTCCCCTACAGTCTGATCAATTTAACAGCCTGCAGGAAAAGCTGGTTAATCGCTTTCGCGATGTACAGTTCCTGACCCCTGGTCGAGAACTACATTTTGCCTGTTGCAAAGATACGGTAGAAGACCGCGGTACGGTTCAATATTTGCAAGATTGTGCCAGTGAAGCCGGCATCACTAATCATTTTGTATTTATCGAAGATATTGGTTGTGATGCGCAGGGAGATTTTACCGATTTAGACGATCAGGTAATTACCTGGATGTTCAAACTGTACCCTTGGGAGTTTATGTTCCGCGAGGAATTTGGCTCTCTGTTGGGGGGCAATAACGTACGTTGGTTGGAACCACCCTGGAAGGCGATATTATCCAATAAAGCACTCCTGCCCATGTTGTGGAAGTTGTTTCCTGGGCACCCCAACTTACTACCTTCATTTTTCGAAGATGAGCTGGATAAAGCTGAGGGCTATTCGGAGCTGGTTAAGAAGCCCATTTTCTCCCGTGAGGGAGCCAATATTTCAGTAGTACGCGGAGAAGATGTGCAATCGCTTTCGGATGGGCCCTATGGAGAAGAGGGCTTTATCTATCAGGCTATGCATCCACTGCCGAAGTTTGGTCAGAGTTTTACCCTGGTGGGTAGCTGGCTAGTGGATGATATGGCTGCGGGTATTTCAATTCGCGAGGATAGTAATCTTATAACTCAGGATATGAGTCGCTACCTTCCGCATATTATCCTTTAAAATACTTGCCAGTGTAATTTCTCTGGCAAGTATTCGTGTAAGTGTGCCACTTTCTTAAAGTAAGTGGCTTTTTTGCTTTAAGACACAAGTTATTTTAGATATTCAAAGCTCTGTTGTTATCAGTTGCCCGCTTAAAATCAATTCCTCAATTTTGTTGCTGAGCCTATCGTAAGTAAAAGGTTTTTGGATACAGTCGAGAACCCCATCTTTGATAACTTCCTGGACTTTGCTATCGACACTAAACCCGGTTGAAAGCAATGCTTTCACCTCCGGGTTGATGCGCTGCAGAAAGGCGAATAGTTCCTGGCCATCCATTCCGGGCATAATCATATCGAGAATCACCAGGTCTACCTGTTCGTAATGCTGTCGGTAATAGGTGATCGCCTGTTCCGCCGAAGCGAAAGTGGTTACGCTGTGGCCATTCATTTCAAATAGTGTTTTCGAATAGCTGCGGACAATGGCTTCATCGTCCACCACCATAATACGAAGTTGGCGTTTGGCAGATTGCGGTACAGTTTGTTTTTGCTGTCTACTTACTTTTGCTTCGGCAATCGGCAGGTACAAATTAAAGGTGCTGCCCTCTCCCTCAATGCTATGGCATTGTATGGCCCCCTTATGCAAATGGATGGTGCCATGCACTGCGGCGAGACCCAGTCCGGCACCCCGGCCGCATTCCTTAGTGGTGAAGAAAGGCTCAAAAATTCTGCGGCGCACTTCAGGGGGCATACCTGTACCATTATCGCGAATGGTGATTAACAGGTAATGACCAGGTTGCACTTCAAAATCTGCGATAGTAGTAATGTTTTCAAAGGTAATATTACTACTACTAAAACGCAGAGTGCCTCCACTCGGCATGGCATCCTTGGCGTTGATGCCGATATTTAATAATGCACTTTTCAACTGGGCGGGATCGCCGACTACATGAGGCCGGCCAGCTTCTAGTTGCTGTTCAACGCGAATACGCCGATCAATGGTGCGCTCAAGCATGGCACAGACATCGCGGGTGATTTCATGGGTATTGCAATCTTTTAGTTGATAGTTACCTTTGCGAGCAAAGGTAAGCAGCTGCTTAGTCAGCTCAGCGGCATGGCGGGCAGTAGTGAGTATATGATTAGTGTATTCGCTGATACGGGGATCTTCTGCTATCTGCTGGATAACCTCGGCATAACCACTGATTCCATGAATCATATTGTTAAAGTCGTGTGCGATGCCGCCGGCTAGCTCGCCAATAGCCTGCATTTTTTGCGCTTGGCGTAACTCCTCCTCCAGCAGGCGCTGTTTGGTGATATCGGTTCCAATACTGAGTATGCCTGTTGGGCAGCCACTTTCATCTGAAAGGATTTTATTAGTCCAGGCAATCCAAACCCTCTTGCCAGACTTGGTGATGTTCTCGTTAATGTTGTAGCGATGTTCTTGTGGATTATCGCAAACATGTTGAATGAGTTGACGTAGATCCCGGCCGCTGGACTCACAGGCGGGCACTATGGTGCCGATCAGGTGCCGCCCAATAATTTCTGCTTCAGAGTAGCCAAAAAGTTGTTGAGCATATTCATTAAAAGAGGTGATTCGCCCGTGCCTGTCGCAGCGCATAATGATGGAATTCGCATGCTCAACCAGTTCGCGATAGCGCTCTTCACTTTTACGTAAAGCCTCATAGACTTGCTGGGAATCCCGGCTTTGGCTACTGGTGACATAAGTGGATGTGGGGAATACCGGCAAGCTGTTTACCTTGATCACCTATTCTCCTCCGGAATAATTATTGAGTATTTTTTCACCAGAAACTGCATCATGTAGAAACAAAAAAGTATATAGGGAACCTGGGGCCTTTTAAGAGCTGGTTTGCAGTCTTTGCTGACATGCCGACATTTATAAACCCTTTTGTAATTGTGTGTTTATTCAAATGTGATGGGTATCCACTTGCAGAGCAGATGAGTTTCTCGTAAATTCTTTGGGGCTTTTCTCCTCAGAAGCGAACTTTTCTTCTCTAAGTAGTGGCTAAGATCAGACAAACTGATAGCATTCACCGCCATCTTCAAAACCATTGGATGAATAACTATGCAGCTGCATTCTCGAGTTTTCGGGCGCGGCATCGCGGCTTTGCTTTGTGCCTCGCTGTTGGTGTCTGCCTGCGGAGAGAAGAAAGCCGGGAGTGAGCAGAGATCCCTGGATTTTGCTCGCCTGGATGCTTTCCCTTCAACTTATTCTGTTACTCAGTCTCGGCCAGTGCTGATTCAGGATGCCACTTTGCTTACTGGGACTGGGGAGCAATTAGAGAACACAGACCTTTTATTGAAAGGCGGAAAGATTGCAAAGATCGGTCAAGATCTTGAGGCTCCCAAGGACGCCCTGGTGGTTGATGGCAAAGGTAAGTGGGTGACCCCCGGAATTATCGATGTGCACTCTCACCTGGGAGATTATCCTGCCCCCTCTATTGAGTCCTCTCAGGATGGCAATGAGATGACATCCCCCAACACCGCGCAGGTATGGGCGGAACACTCTGTATGGACACAGGATCCCCAGTTCCCCTTAGCCCTGGCTGGCGGTGTGACCACATTGCAGATCCTACCGGGCTCTGCCAACTTGTTCGGTGGCCGCAGTGTAACCCTCAAAAATGTACCGGGTCGCAGCGTACAGGACATGAAATTTCCCGGTGCGCCCTACGGTCTGAAGATGGCCTGTGGCGAGAACCCTAAGCGTGTTTATGGTGGTAAAGGTACTTCCCCCTCAACCCGTATGGGTAATGTAGCTGGCTACCGCAATGCCTGGATTGAGGCCAGCAATTATAAGAAGAAGTGGGAGGAATATGTAGAGAAGGGTGGAGATGAACCAGAGCGAGACCTGGGCCTAGAGACCCTGGCAGGCGTTCTGAACGGCGATATCCTGGTACACAATCACTGCTATCGCGGAGAGGAAATGGCGGTGATGATGGATGTCGCCAAGGAGTTCGATTTCCAGATCTCTACGTTCCACCACGCAGTAGAAGCATACAAAGTCGCCGACCTGCTGGCGGAGAACAATGTATGTGCTGCGATGTGGGCTGACTGGTGGGGCTTTAAGCACGAAGCCTTCGATATGACAGAGGCAAATATTGCTATCGTCGATCAGGCCAAGGCCTGTGCAATGATTCACTCGGATTCCGGTGTGGGCGTTCAGCACCTGAATGAAGAAGTTGCTAAAGCGATGACCGCAGGCCAGCGCGCTGGTTTCGATATTCAGCCAAAAGATGCTGTGACCTGGATGACTATGAACCCCGCTAAGGCACTGGGTATCGATAAGCAAACCGGCAGCCTCGAGAAGGGTAAGATGGCCGATGTCGTTATTTGGTCTGGCAACCCGTTCAGTGTTTATACCCATGTTGATCAGGTCTTTATCGATGGGGAGTTGATGTTCGATCGCTCCGATAAAAAGCGCCAACCGCGCAGTGATTTTGAGCTTGGTATTCTCAATGCAGAGGGAGAGCGACTGTGAAAAAAATAGCTGTATTCTATGCGCTGGCCCTGGGGGTTTTGACAGCAGGGGCTCAGGCGCAAAGTATCCTGATTAAGGGCGGCAAGGTACACACTCTGGCTGATATGGGCACACTGGAATCTGCCGATGTGCTGGTAGTGGACGGTAAAGTGGAGCAGGTGGCTCCCTCGCTGAATATGCCTGCCGACCGGGTAATTGATGCGAAAGGCAAGGTGGTGACTCCTGGAGTTATTGCTCCCATTTCTGAATTGGGGCTGGTGGAGATCAGCGCAGCCAGTGGCACCAACGACCATGCGGTAACTGGTGAGAGTATCGGCAGCGCCTTCAATCCTGTACCCGCATACAACCCCAAATCTACATTGATCCCTTTTAACCGGGCTGGTGGTGTTACCAGCGCAGTGGTGTTTCCAGCTATCAGTACTTGGGATAGCGCTGCGGTAGAGGCTCAGAGAGTGTTTGCCGGACGCGGCTTTGCTATCAAACTCAATGGTGAGTTCGATAGTGTCGAGGCGGAAGATGTTGCCCAGAAGGCTTATTTGGGTGAGGCCGGTGCTCAACTGGCCGGTGGTAGCCGTGCAAACGCCTATGCGAAAATTGAGAATGCCTTGAATGAGGCTAAGGAGTACCGGGACAATCGTGCAGCGATTCGTCTGGGAGAGTGGCGAGAGCTGAATTATAGTCTTGCGGATCTCGAGGCCTTACAGCCGGTGATTAATGGAACGGAACCGCTATTAATTACAGCTAATCGTGCCAGCGATATCCTTGCGGCTATTGAGTTGGCTAAGACTTACAATGTAAAGCTGGTGCTGCTGGGGGCGGCTGAAGGTTGGATGGTGGCGGAGCAGCTGGCCCAAGCTCAGGTGCCTGTCGTGATTGATGCGATTAACAACCTGCCCATTTCTTTCTCCAGCCTTGGCGCCCGCCTGGATAATGCTGCTTTGTTAACCAAAGCTGGTGTGAAAGTTGCCATTAGTGGTCCCGACTACGCTTCTACCCACAATGTATACCTCTCACGTCAGTCTGCTGGTAATGCTGTTGCCCACGGGTTGTCCTACGAGGAGGCTCTGAAGTCTATCAGTACAAATGTGGCAGATATCTTTAGCCTTAGTGGCGGTACCCTGGAGAAAGGTGCCGATGCTGATATTGTAGTTTGGAGCGGTGACCCACTGGAAGTAACCAGCTACCCTGAACAGGTACTGATTGAGGGAAAGCCCCAATCTTTGGTTACTCGTTCAACCCGCCTGCGCGATCGTCATCTTAAGCCGAGCAAGGGGCACGACTTTGGCTATCGCAATTAACTAGTGCTTAGTTTGTGAGCAGATGAAGAGCGGGCAAAGCCCGCTCTTTTTTTGTGTGACGAAAAATGAACAAAAAGGTCCAGCCACTTGTTTAGCATTGGTGTGGTGAGCTGTGTGGTGATAGAGATATATTTACATCTCGTATTAATAAGAAAAAGGAAAATGCCATGGTAAATATTACAGCGCTGTATGCCAGCCTCTGTGCAATCCTCATTATCTACTTGGCAGGCCGAGTCGTTCAGTTTCGTCGCACTAAGCGAGTAGGCATTGGCACTGGCGAGGATCGTCATAATGAGATTCGTGTGCGTGTGCACGCGAATGCGGTTGAATATAGCCCCATCGCATTACTGCTCTTGTTGCTTGCGGAGCTAGGGGGCTTATCTGCACTGTGGTTGCATGTCTTTGGAATCGCCTTTTTTCTATCCCGCATTTTCCACGCTTATGGCCTGACAGCGGGTAGGGGAGGTACCCATGCCGGACGCTTTTGGGGCACATTAATCAGTTGGCTGGTGATACTAATACTCGCAGTGATCAATATTGTGATATCGATAAGATCTCTGTAAAAGCGTTTGTAGCAGTAAAGAATTTTTTAGGCGATCTGGAACGATTAACGATCTTTATGCGGTGAGAGGCTTCAGCTAAATACTGAAGCCCAGCAAAAAAGCCCGGTTGAACCGGGCAGAGTACAGGGATGAAACTTTAAACTACTACCAGAAAATTTCTTCTGGTAGTTTTACTGGTTTGCAGCAAAGGGAGTAACGGTCTCGTCGGAGGACTCTTCACCGCTCTCATCTTCTTCCAACAGAACTTCTGGTTTGCCTTTGCAGGCTTTGGCCAGGGCATCGCGACGCTTGGCCAGCAACAGGCCGATCTCTTCGCTCACCTGCTCATCAATACCTTCAATACTGCGCTCAATGAGCGTGGTAATGTTGGCTGCAAGCTCCAGCATCTTATCGTGTTCTTCAGCATCTTTTTTGTTGTCGAACATTGCTCCGTCTCGATCGCATTTCCAAACAGCTACTACGGCCATGATATGCCTCCCAATTGCCTTTAAGACATTCCAGTTTGCTTGTATGGCTATACGGTAACTGTATAAATATTCAGTGTCAATGGTGGTTGGAACTGAAATGGCGGCTGTTTCGTTGCGCTCAAGAGAGTGGCTATTGCGATAATTCGTCTTTAGGAAGCTGTTGTAACTGTCATAATGCGCCACTGCAGCCGGATGTACTCCCCCCAGGCATCCAGGCTGCAACCTCCGCACTGTGCAGGCCCGTTTGCGGGCCTGTTTTTTTGGAGTGCCTAATCATCATTCTTACGGGGGAAAGTTTCGATTTTGGCACGCCTGTACGGAGATGGTGCTTAGGTCCTACCCACTAAATAGTGAATACCAAACGTGCGGCCAAGCCAATCAGGAGCAGACCAAACAGCTGCTGGATGCGGTGGCCGAGGTGCTTGCTAACCAGTTGACGTTTGCGGCTGGCATGAACTGCCAGGGCAACGATGCAATACCATAGTGTATCGACTCCTGAAACCATGGCAGCCATTCCGAGCTTGGTTGTGAGAGCCTGCTGCTCAGATACGAACTGGCTGAATAGGGCAGTAAAGAATACCGCGATCTTGGGATTAAAGAAGGCCACCCCGAAACCTTGTACGATCGAGCGGCGAACACTCATGTGGGGGGCTTCCAACTGGGTCGTTCCTGAGCCGGGAGCCGGGGCTCGGAAGGCCTTCCAGCCCAGGTATACCAACATGGCTGCACCGGCCCATTGCAGAATACTGAATAGTAGTGGAGAGCTGGTAATCAGTACTGCGAGGCCAAAGGCTGTCAGCGCAGCGTAAACGGCAACGCCCGCGCCGTGCGCAATTGCGCTGGCGAGGCCCTGCCGAAGACCGGAGGCGGAACAGCGCATTACGATAAGCAGGCTAGGGCCTGGTGACATTGCGCCTAGGGCACAGATACCTGCAAGTGATAACCATCCGAGTAAATCCATTATTTAAAGCCGCCCCCTTGTGCCAGCCAGTGCTTTTCTTCATCAGTGGAATTGCGGCCTAAGGCCGCATTGCGATGCGGATAGCGGCCAAACTGCTCGATAATCGCCTGGTGGGCCAGGGCGTATCGATAGTGGGTGGCGAGATAAGGGGCGATGGACTCATCATCCCCGTACTGCTTCTGCAACTGGGCGAAGTATGCCACGGAGCGCTGTTGGATAGCGGAGTTTTCACTGTGCTCAAGTGGCATGCCGACAAAAATCTGCTGAAACAGCCCAAGTTTTTGCTCATCTGCCCTCTGTAGAATCGACTCGGTGATATCGAGAGCCAGTGGGTCCCCCTCAAAGGCCAGAGGGTTACCGCGGTGGATATTGCGGGCGAATTGATCGCATAACAGCAACAGGGCCAGCTCGCCCTCCAGACTTTGGCGCCAGTGATCCAGCTTTCCCTCAAGGGCCATATTGGTGATTTCGGTAAAGTCTTCAGCCATTTGCTTGTCCAGCTTTGGGTCTGCCGAAAACCACCGCTTCTGCCGCTCAGGTGTAGGGCGGTAATTTAAAGCGGGATCACCAAACCAAAAGATCAGTATTTCCTTAATACCGGTCATCTACGAGCTCCCCAATGGTTACAGGCCGATTATTGCGACTTTTGTACTTATTGGTCCAGTAGCCATAGGAAGTAGTCCTTCTACAAAATGTTTAAAAAAATATTTTTGCGCCTGCATCCAAAATCGGTTCTGGCTCCGTCATAGAGGTGTGCAAGGAAAAGCGATCTGGAGGTCACAATGTTTACTGCGGGATCATTTAAGAAGGTACAATTTTGCGCCGTACTGATTTTGGCGCTTGGCGGCATGCAGGCCGGAGCGGCGGAGCTGGGATTCTCGGTGGATGATATTCATCGTCAGCTTACTGAGAAAACAGACCAGCACTTTATGCAAAAGCTCAATGAATGTAAGTCAGGCAGTGAGGTTGAAGGCAGCGGGCTTCCCTACCCGGTGCGGATTGCCGAGGAGAGAGCTCCCCAAGGCGCCACCCCCGGACCTTACAGCCGAGGCCGCATGACAGTGATGTAGCGTGCAGGGCTTCCCCGGGCCGACGGTTAAACAGTACAAGAAAGACAACGATTAGAGAGTAACTAATGAGAGCGAGAAATTCACAACCCCTGCGGGTAGCTACCTACTGGTTGGCGGCGCTGGCAGCTACTTTTGCCGCGATGGGCAGCTGGGCACAGGATGACAGCAGCACAATACCCAACCCGCCAAAGCCGCCGGCAATGGAAAGTGAGGGATCTAAGCCAGATACGCGTGTACGCATCATGCGTGATGAGGAGGGGGTGCTCACCATCAAAACCCAGGGAGAGGACGGCGAGCGCAGTGAGGTCCAGGTGGACTTGGGAGCTGAGTTCGGAGGCCCTCTGAGCCAGCGCATTATCGAGAAACTGGAGCGCAAGGGGATTCTCGATGAGCGGGGACAGGTGGCTGAAGAGGCGCTAGATAGTGTGCCAGACAATGTGCAGATTGGCCTGTCAAAAAAATATGGCTCTTCACATGAGGGTTGGGAAGAGTCTCAATCAGATTCTGGCTTCCACCAAGTGGTGACTTTACCAATTCTGGCCTTACTTTGTGTGTTCGGTATGCCGGTGTTGATCGTGTGGCTGGTAACTCGCAATAGCTACAGGAAGAAACAGCTGGTGATGGAAAATATCAATAACATGGTGGCCGATGGTCGGGATGTGCCGCCTGAGATGTTGGATATGCTGGAAGATAGCAGCCCTAAGAATACTGGGGACAGAGGGATTACTCTAATCGCAGTGGGTGCTGCAGTGTTTATCTGGCTCACTTCCCTTGCAGGATTTGGGGTAGGTAGTCTGGGCTTGATCCCACTGTTTATCGGCCTGGCCCGCTTTATCAACTGGAAGCTCGATACTAAGCAGGCGTAGGGACCGAAATATGGACCTCAATGATGAGGATTTGATCAGGCGCACCGTCAAAGACGGGGACCAGCGGGCATATGCCCAGCTGGTGCGTCGCTATCAATCCCAGCTGCGATTCTCGCTCCGCAAGCTGTGTGATGGCGATCAGGGCCTGGCCGATGATATGGCGCAAGAGGCCTTTATTAAGGCCTATAAGGCGCTGCCGGCATTTCGGGGAGATGCCCGCTTTAGCACCTGGTTGTACCGGATCGCCTACAATCTCGTCATGAGCCACAAACGCAAGAACGCCCCAGAAGTGGATCAGGAGGCGGTCGATCGGGCCCAGGCGGAAGAGTCGGTTGAAGAGTCTCAGCGCCTGGGGATGGCCCGGGACCTGAACTCCGCAATGGACTCTTTAAGCGATGCCCAACGCCAGGCGATACACTTGTGCATGCAGCGGGGCTTCTCCCATGAGGAAGCGGCAAGTATTATGAAGTTGCCGCTAGGTACGGTAAAATCCCATGTCAACCGCGCGCGAGCAAAGCTACAGAACTTGTTGCAGCCGTGGCGCGAGGAGGTGGTCAATGGTTAACTTTGAACAGCGCAACACAAAGGGTGGCGCCTTGGGCGATTTAACTATAGAGGGCAAAGACCCACAATTTGATGCTTGGCTGGCAGAGCAGCTGCAGTTCGATGAGCCCTACCTGGACGATGACGGTTTCTGCGAGAGCGTCATGGCAAAATTGCCAATGCCCTCCAAGAAGAACGAACGTCGCGCCAGTCGCGTTCAATACATCGCTGTGCTGGCGGCTTCGGGTATTGTTGCCTGGCAATTTCCTTTTGGCGAAGTGCTTAACGAAGCCGCGCGCCAGTCTATCAGTCTTTATAGTTTGGTTGGTGTGGGAATGCTCTCCTCGTTGGTAGTGATGGCCGGCGGTATCTTTGCCGCTCGTCGCTGATCATCTTGTAGCGGGGAAGCACACCACACAAAATCTGTGCCGCCTCTAATGATGAATTAGAGGCGGACTATTATACCTTATACCCCCAGGCTTCTATGGGCTTGGAGATTCCTCTCTTCAAAAGCCCGATGTCTTTTATAACTTAAGGCCCCGATTTACTGAGCAGCGCTAATGCATTCAGCATTGAGTTGACTTGAACGCTATATTTTCTATGCACCTTGGTTGGCTGGTGTGGAGATATGGCGGTGCGCCACATGTCACGATTCTTCCAATTTGATAAAGCAGAAAATCGCTCGAACAGTATCACGAACTTCCTTGCCATCGAGAAGAGTGCCACCACACTTAATATGGCAGTGGGCAAAGCCTGTTTAACGCTCTGCGGTAATATTCAATTCTTCTAATTCAAACAGTGATGGAGCCTTAAAAGGTGGCTGCCATTCATCAAAACTCTCCATAGGCTTTACTGGCCATTTTTCTTAAATTTTATGTTGGCTGGCATGGATGAATTAGGTTGGAACTTGTGGCTCTTAATAGGCAGCAAGCGAAAGCTATAATTTTTCTCTGAATGGAAATTCTAGATTACATCTTTAAGAATTCTCACTATTGAAAGCTATAGCTTTATCAGGTTGCAGTGTATTATTGAGTCTTTATATTTAAATAAATTGCTCAGTACTATGTGTGATAAATAGGATTCTTGTGGCGGGTGACGGTATGTGTTTTCCGTGAGATTATTCTGTCAGGAATATAATTGACTCGCTTTATTCGCAGAGACATGGGCTTGGATCTTGGAGGCGGGCTCTGATAGCTATCCGATTCGCGCTGCTGACTTTAATTAATTATCAAGTATATATTCCAGTAGCCGCTGGATTGCGGACTTGTCAAGACAAGTCCGCTTTTTAGATTCACTCAAATGGTTTTAGGCGCTCCATAAGAAGCTTGCGGATATCTTTCATTGATTTTTCTGCAGTATCACCAGCGGAGTTCATCGCGATTAGAAAAATCATGTTGTGCTTTGGCATGATACGTGCGTCAGTGAGCCAATAGCCGTTACTACCGGTGTGTGTAAGCAGCAATAACTCTGGATCGTACAATGCCCCCCAGCCCAGTGCGTAATGACCATTTACGGGTGAGTGTAGTTTGCGATAGGTTTCGGACTTCAATAATTTACCGCGGCCGTGTACGCCATTGAGTTGGTCCTCTGCGAAGAGAATCCAATCTTTAAGAGAAATATTGATTGTGCCGGCAGGGCCGAGCGCTTGAGGATTATCACTTTGTATGTCGGCGGGATCGAGTGGTACGAGCTTGCCCCACCAGGTTTTTTTATGACCACGCGGTTGGTCCAACTTGCCAGAGGATCCGGGCGCTGCAAATCCTGCATTCTTTATGCCGAGCGGAGTAAAGATCTGTTCCTTGATGAGATCCTCCCAAGTCTTGCCTGTTCGTGCCTCGGCGATGGCACCCGCGATAATGTAACCGAGATTGGAGTATTTAAATGAACCAGTTGCGGATGTAGGTGGCATTGCAAGGTAACTGCGTGCAACCGCAATACGTTGCGCCCGAATACTGGGTACTGACTCGATTAAATCTTCAAATTGAGGAAGTTCATTATCGTCGGTCAGAGGTGGTAAACCTGCGGTATGACTGAGCAATTGCGTGATCGTAATGTTGCGGTAAGCGGGGTCCATATTTTTTGCGAAAGCCGGAAAAGAATCAGCGAGTGTATCCTCAAATCGCATGATACCTTGCTCAACTAAGCGTGCGATCATTGTTGCAGTTAGCGCCTTGGTATTCGATCCAATATGCCAACGATCGTCGATAGTGACTGGTTCCATATGACCAAGCGCGCGAAAACCGTCTGCAGCTATAGCAGCAGTCTTGCCATCGATTTGAATCAGCGCGGCGACGGCAGGAAGATCGTTTTTGTCACGTGCTGTGGTAAGTGTCTGTTCGAGAAATGTCTGCAACGCTTCGTCCGCACGTACAGCAACGGTTACTGCTAAGAGTGCAGTTGTAAGAAAAATCTTTGACAGAATTTTTGTGTGCCGACTATGCATCATGATAAGCCTGTATTAAAAGTAACATGAAAACTGAGTCAGATCTTAGTTACCGCTAAAAGTGGTACGAAATTTCGAGGTTATTGGCGTACTACTTCGATTTCTGACTAGATCGTTTTGTTTAAGTTCCTAGAAGCTGTTTCATAACTTCTTTAGCGTAATTAACATGCAGGCAATATAGAAAAAAGCTCTGTATGAAGATAAGTAGCGATCCCACCTGACGACTAAACGGCGGTAGTTCCCTAGCCATGCAAAAGTTCGCTCAACTTTCCAACGTCGCACATATCTCCTAAGCTTTCTGCCATCTTGTTTCGAAGGTTTTCTTCTATTCCTGCGGTGAGGGCAAATTAGGTCAATTTCACGGCGGGCCAAACTATGGCGTAGTGGATCAGAATCTGCAGCCTTGTCGTACACCAATCGTCGAATTTTTGTATTTTCATAGGTAACATCGAGTAGTGGATGTAATAAATTTACTTCTGCTGGTGAGGCCGAAGTAACGGTGCCTCCCAATGGAATACCTTCGCCATCGACCACCACCATCCACTTTGTACCCTTGCCTCGCTTAGTTTTTCCGACTTCTGCTCCCCTTTTTTTGCTGAAGCAAAGCTACCATCCGAAAAGACTTCTTCCCAATTGAGCAGGGATCTTTGATCGAGCTGTCCGAGAAATTTTCTCCAAGCCTCCAACCAAGCGCCTTGCTCTTCCCAAAACTGGAGCCTTCTCCAGCAAGTACTCGGCGAAGGGTAAGATGGGGGGAGATCCTTCCATCGTGCTCCTGAGCGCAAAATCCACAAGATACCTTCAAAACATGCACGGTTATCAATGGGTTTGGGACCTCCTTTTCCACGTTTTAGCTGGGGAAGGCAAGGCTCAATCAATTTCCACTGAGCGTCGGTTAATTCTGACTTAAATCTACTCACACTTACTGGTCTTATCATTCCATGAGGTCGCAAGAATAACTGATTTCAAGTTATGAAACAGCTTCTAAAAAGCATGTAATTGTGAGGGGGAAATCCTATGCAGAAAATTTCTGGTGGTAATTTATACAGTAATGATGATGTTAATAACCTCCAATACCAAGAAGCTGCTTGTGCATAGCTTGTAAAAGAAGTTGAGAGTATAAATAGGATAAAAAGCATTTAATAGAGTTTCTATTAAAAATAATATCAAATAATTTATTTAAGTCATGCGTTTATAAGGTTATTAGAAATAGTAAGTTGTGATGGTCTGCTATATCTAAATCAAATAAGCCGCAGTAGTAAATACCTGCGTACAACTTTAAGAATCTTCTAGAGTTTTTCTTCTTGATAGATTTTGAGAGTGAGGAAGCCGGATGTTTGTAAAAGCCAGCTGCCCGAAGGCAGCACTATGAAGTAATTGCTCAGCCTAAGCCCAGTTCTTGCTCAATTTGGGCTTTGCGCCAAACGGAATAGTGAGAAGGGAGTTTTGCTTCTTTGGTGTTATCAGCAATGATGGCACGTTTCATACTGGGCCAGGATAAAACGGCTAAAATTTTCGGAGCGATCACCTGAAAGACCTTGGGCGGCCCCATCAAAGTTTTCAGTTTCTGGATCAGCGGAAGCCAAGAGGCGGGAACTACTTGCTCGGCGATTGCCCAGGATGCTTGGGGTTCACTACCCAACTGTTTGGTAAGGGATTCGTAGCGCAGGGTTGCTGCACGCAGCGCTGCTTGAGGGGGTGCCACTAATACAGTACGAGCTCTCCGCTCGGCGCAAAGAAGGCAAATTTCTCTGGGGAGACTACTGAGTTCAGCCAGCTTAGGGTTAATCGCCCAGCCGTTGGCATTAATATGGCACTGACAAATTGAGCAGGAATACCTCGGGGGTTCAGTGGTGAATAGTGCAGTCACTTTTTGTGGGCGTTCACCGTTGCGCCAGAAGAGTGGGTATTTTTCAAAAATTGCACCGGCAAAGTATCGTGCGTAAATTAACCAATCGATAGCGGTAACATTACCAAAGCGGTCTTTGTGCAGTAAATCTGGAATATCCAAACTATAAAGGTGGCGCAAGCAGTGCGGACAAGGCTTTAGGTTGTCTCGCGGAAAGGATTTTTGTACGGCGGCGAAGTCGCTGCTCGCCCAGAGGGGCCCTTGGTAATTACTTACCGAAGGGCATTTGGGAGAAATATGGACCTGCCCAAAAGAATCTTCCTGTGTTGAGGGTGAATACTCAAGACCAAATACAAATACTGGGATGCCCCGGTAGCGCCAACCGCAAGAAAGTATATCGAGGTCTGAATAGTCCAGCTGAATACCTAAACGAATGGCGCTCGCCAAGCTATTTCGACTCGGCTTGCAAATAGTTTCGGGATTGAGAAGATTTTGAGGGCTTTGCCTTTGACGCTTATGAATAGGCCGCAAGTCGGTTAGTTTCACAGGGCCTCCTCAAGAATCTGCAAAATGTGGCTTTCAGAGTCTCGCACTACTCGGAATGCAACGCGACGAGAGCGATCTGGATCCTCAATACCATTGTTATTGAGGACCGGGCGGGCGGATGAATAACCTACGGCTGCAACTTTTGCACGTACTAAAACGGCTTGATTTGGGGATAGTAGCGAGTGGGCATATTGCATTACCGCCCGTGACCGCTGCTGAGAAAGACGTAAGTTATGAAAATACCCCTCCTCTGGCGCCGACTGCTCACCCCACTCAGAACTTGTGTGACCTTCAATTTGTATTGCAGCAATGGAATCCATATAGGGGGTGAGTGCAGCAATATAGCGGGGCACAAATGAGGACATAATTTCACGCGCATTGTCACTCAAAGTAAAATCACCAGTCTTGAACAGCGCATCGCTATTGTTAAAAGAGATAGCTAGGGTCTGTTTATCCAGAGAGGCTCCCCAGCGAGTAAGGTCGCGGGAGAATTCCTGTTGTAAAGTTTGATAAATTGCCAGCTGTGTATCGCGATAGGACTCGGCAAGTTCTCGAATTTTGGCTCGTTCATCTATTAGGGAACGCATCACGAAGACGGCAATACAGAGAAAGACCATCATTAGGCCGGCCATCATATCAGATAGGCTGATCCATTGGCTTTCACTGGATTCACTGTTGGAGTGAGCGCTCTCAAACATGCTCCTCTCCAGCGGCCTGCTTCACTTGATTGTCAATTCTTTTCATTTGCTGGATTAACTGGCGAAAATCCCGTGAAAACTCACCGCTCAAGGTACCTAGGGCATCACCCATCGCAGCCATTACACTCTCGACTTCGCTATGTAAGCGTTGATCCAGTAACTCATACTGGCGCTTGATGCTTACGTCTGCATTAGTCAAATCACGAGTGATCACTTGGGATAACTCAGTAATCATCTGTTGATGGGTCTTGGCAATAAGCTGCGCAAGCTCAACCATTGATTCACGATGGCTGTTTGCAGTCTCTTGTATAATGTTGGAAAAGTGGTTGGGGTCGATATTATTCAGGACATCGGCAAGAGCAACGACCTTATTCGTCCTCTGTTCAAAGACTTTCGCCTGGGTTTCACTCAGGGAGATTAGATGTTGAACTTGAGTGCCTAACTGCTGATTCGCTTTTTCGATTCCCTGGGTAATCGACTCAAACTTGGGCGCGATATCCGGAATAGATTTTTGTAGTATTTCAATGGATGCCTGCTGTTCATTAAGCATGACAGAGATTTGTTCGGAGTGAGTGCGCTGCTGTTCAACCAGCGAAGGAATAACGTTAAAGATTTTCGGTAATTCAGTAATACGTTGATGTAACTGCAGAAGGTTCTCCTGCGCACCGTTAATTTCAATCAGTAGAGATGTAGTTTGCTCACGGTAGATTGCAGCAAGCTCGGCGTGTTGCTCATGCTGATCGATTAATGCTTGCAAGGCAGGGGATACGGCCTCCAGCTGCTGAATAAACTGCTGTAAGTTATCACCCATTTGTGCGTTCAGCCCCTGATTAAACTTCTCCACAACTGAAGTTAGTGACTGCAGAACCTCTTCACTAATACTGTGTTGAAACTTTGCCAAATCCTGGCGCTGGTGATTGATCGCTTGCAAAATATCATCTGCAGTGGCTTTGGTTGGCTGATCTTTGCTGAATATTTGGAAGATAGTGCGCAAGACCAATGAGAGGAAAAGGCCTAAGATGCTAGTCATAAAGGCGGTTTCCAGACCTTGCATAAGTTCTGAAATTGAGGTGTCGATATCAGCAAGGTCAAAACCATAGATACCAAGAATAATACCGATAAAGGTACCCAGAATTCCAAGAGCGGTCAGTAGAGAAGGCGTTTCTTTTACGAAGCGTGGAAACTTGCCAAATGGGTAAAGGGTCAAGGCTATAGTGCCAAGGGCAAGCATAACTATAAGAAAGGTGTCTGTTACCTGCTCAGGAGATAACTTAGTCAACCAGTGGTAGAAAAACTGGGTCATTATTGATCCTTTACAACTTTCTGCATTGTTATTTCGTGATAAAAGGGCCCGTTGGGTATTCTTCCAGTGCCCTGACTTAGAACTTTCATTTGTGGTAGTGCTTTCACTACATCGGTAATAGTGCGGAACTTTGCCTGCTTATTTCCAGCTGCTTGGATATAGGTTCCAACAAGGCCTGATGGCTGAATCTCGAAAACACCACAATTAACCGGAAGTCGCTCTTGCTTGAACAACAGAAAATGCATCACAGCGCCATTGCTGAGATACTGATATAGCGCATGCGTGATTAACTGAATTTGTTCAGTGGAAAAGAAATTCAGAAGATCCCAGAGTAAAATACAATCCAGGTTTTCAGGCAGGGTGGCCTGTCGTAATGCTGCCTGTACCGCGCTATCAAAGGGTACCTTGCGGCTACATTGCCAAAGAATTGCAGAATAGAGATCGGAAATAAATAGTTCACCCACTTCTCGCTGGAGGTGCTGCATATTCCTTCCGGCTTTTTTCCCTACATCCAGAGCTTTACTGACGGGAGAGCGCTTGGCGTGCATTAATGCTTGATCAAGTGCTGTCAAAGGGATTTCGGTAAGGCTTGTTTGTCTAAAGGCGGAAATTGCAGCTGAGGTTCCCCCCGCACGTATAGCGTTTTGTGACTTTACATTACCGTATTCAAACATCAGCTCAATAAGGTCTTTACGCATGCCTTTTCTATGCAGGAGAGAGGAGCGCAGAGAAAAGTTACCCATGGTTTTCATCAGGTTGAGCGTAGAGTATCGGTATGTAGGTAATGGCTCCGGTAGTGCTAGGGGGGATGAGTTAAAAGTGAAGCCGGACAAACGCTTGAAGTCAGCGGGGGCTTTAGGCATTGTGCCGGTGTAGAGCATTGTGTGGAAGACAGTGCCAGCTTTTAAGTGAGGTCGGATTTCCTCAATTAATTGGGCAATAAGCTCGGGTTCCATAAAGTTGAACAGGTCCCAGCAGAGCACGACATCAAGTTTTACCCGTTGCGGCTTTCTGGTCAGGTGTTCAGTTAACTTTATAGTTCGTGTCTGCAGGTCGAATGAGTGGATTTCAAGTAGCAGGCTACGTAAATCCTCAATAAATGTCTGGCAGGACAGTTCCAAAAAGGTTTGTGTAGTGCCAAATGAGAGGCACCCCAAATCCAATACTTTACCACCTGGTTGAATCACCTCGTCCACCAAGGCGGCAATACCAAACGAATGATGCTGCAACATACTTTCACACCAAAAGCTAGAGCCCCGGCAATAGCCGGGGCTCGTATGGAGGATTAACTGAGGAAGTTAACTCAGCTCTCCACTGTTTCCTCTTCAGTCTCCTTGGTACCGAACAGATAGTCGCTGGTATCGGATAGACGGGATGAATCACTCGCAGTTGAGCTGCTAGAAGTGTAGGAGGAGTTGTTCTGGGAGCGGTTTGCTGGCTTGTCTTCCGTTGCCGGCAGATCTGGGTGCACCAATCGGTCTGAGAATTCCTTGTGGCGTTCTTTCATTTCGGAGTCGGTATCTACCATATCCATAGAGCCACGGAACTTACCACCGTCGTCGAGTTTGATTCGAGGGGCAATCAGGTTGCCGTTTACCTGGGCAGTATTTCTGATCTCAATTAACTCATCGGCAAGTGCGTCGCCGTCCAGTGTGCCTTCAACAACAATATTTTTTGCATGGATGTTTGCAGTTACTGCGCCGCCGGTACCAACAGAAAGGTTGTGGCCAACCATAATTACTGTACCGTCTACGGTGCCTTCTACATGAAGATCTTCGGTGCCAATCAACTCACCGCGAAAATTGATACCCTCACCAAGCACTGATTTGGCGCCTGAATTCGAGAGAGATGATTGCTGTTCACCAGCGCTCATGCCTGCTAGAAAAGGTGTGGAGTCATTACTTTTGTCAGTGCTCATCTAAATAAATCTCTTCGTTGTGGAAAAAGTCAGCTATAAAACTCTTGTAGCCAGGCCCTCGGCTGAAGTCTTATCCGTAAGCTAGGTAATACATTGAGTCGAAAAATCACGAAAGCTCAATGCGTGAACCGTAATCTCTCGATGGCAAAAGATATATGTTCATTTTTTCACAGAAACATGGGTGCCATTAAGCAAATATTTTCTATTATTAAACCATCTTTATCTCTTATCCATGCTCTTGGTATTGGAGAATTTGGCTGAAATACACATTTCATTCAGCAAGAAAATTTACGTACTTATGGTTTCACCTGTACATAAATCTCTAGTAGATTTTTCATACCTACTCTTAGTAGATTCAACTTTTTCACAGGCGGTTTGTGCCAGGCTAGAAAATTAATTTAGGCCAGTATGGGAGCATGACAACAGTGAGCACACCAAGCAATTTACAAAACTGAACCCACAACCTTTAACTGTACAAAAATAGTCCTACTACCTAATTCTAGTGACGATGAATTGCTGGGATTGCTCGACATAACGTCACATTCTTACTTATACATTAAGGTGTAATTTGTAAGTGAATATTTACTTTTTGTTGTGGAGGGCATACTGCTTATTATCTGCTGATGGGTATTGAGTTCTACTGGGCATACATCAATATAGATTGAGTTGTTACTACCTTACAGCGCGAAAGCCACCGTAAAACGGCTCGGCAATCAATCAAGCTGACCTCGACTTGAATGGGTTGAATTTAGCACGGATTCCACGTTAAAAGTGTGACACGGAGCACCTTTTTCCAGCCCTGACTTGGCTCGCAGTTGCTTTGGTGTTCCAAGTGCAGCAGTGTCAGTGCCATACGCTATTAAGGAGTGTGTTGCTGGGTAGGTAATATGAAACGTGGAACAATTCCTCATGTATTATGAGCTGGCAAAGATGATCTTTAGAGTCTAAACCACAAAATGCGGGTAGTGTCTATGCGTAAATGGGGAAAGCCTAAACAAAAGTTTCCGGAAATAAAAATTCCAGCTAGAAACCACTTTCTGGTCGGTAATATTTCGCTCGTTGGGTGAGCTGTACATAAAATCCGGACTCCTTTTTGTGGTTATTAAATAATGATCGATTTGGAAAAAGGTTATTCCTTAATTAATGACATCTTTCCGGAAGGCCAGCTTGAGGTTCTTCAAAATGAGTTTGAAGATTTAAAGCTCGCTAGGGGGACGGGAGGCATACGCAATGTAGAGAAAAAGCATAGCTCTATAGCGGCCTTGGCAACATCGGACTTGATTGTAAATTTAGCGCAGAGGTACTTAATTCAGCGCCCTCGATTGGTAAGGAGTATCCTATTTGATAAAAATGAAAAATGTAACTGGTTTGTTACTTGGCATCAGGATAAGACTGTAGCGGTCTCTTCAAAATTTACTAAGTCTGGATGGGGCCCCTGGAGTGTTAAGGATGGCTTTCACCATGTGCAGCCTCCTCTACATGTTCTTAAGCAAATGATTACGATCCGTATTCATCTGGATGATACTGATGCTAATAATGGCTGCTTAAAGCTTATTCCTGGCAGCCAGCAACATGGAATTTTGAAGAAAGAAGAAATATATCAATATGTTAAAGAGCATGATCCAGTTGCCTGTGAGGCAAAATCCGGTTCTGCACTAATTATGTATCCTCATATTCTTCATGCTTCTGATAGAGCTTTATTCCCTAGGCGTCGCAGAGTGATACACCTGGAATATAGTTGCTATGAGTTGCTAGCTGGAGTTACTTGGGCATAGTGCAACTAGATTCAGTTTTTAGTAATGATGTACGAGTTAACGCCCATTACACTACCTTGCTATCAATTAAGATGTTCGTGCTGTATGTTACGTTACGATCGAAATTAAAGCATGAAAGGTCGTGTGGCGTTACCTGTTGGGGTGAGGTCCACTGCTTTTGCTTTCTTCTTGAGGTTGGGTAAAAAATATAATTATTTACATAGTATTCAGGTGTTCTGAAGGGTTGGTCGGCGATTATGTTTCCTTAAATAAGTCGATGGTTTTTTAGCTGTCTTGGCTAAATTAAGGGCTCTTTAAGTGCTGGAAAATACTGTTGGCTGCTTATCAATTTGTTGTTTAGGTCTTTCCTATTTTTGTATTTTTTGTCTTGGATTTGATCTTTTCTTATTTGAAAATTTAAAATTTGTTTTTTTATTGGTTTCTCTATTTGGTGGCATTTCGTCTGTTAAAATCATCTGCGGTCAGATAAGGGGTTGGTTTATTTGATTGGATGGAGGGTTTAACCTTCTAAATATAAGAATGGTCATATTGAAAATGGTGAAAAATGAATAATCAAATAATAAGGATTTTAGCTTGTTGGGTGTTTTTTTGGGGCTCTATTCAAGCTAAGGCATTTGAGCCTAAATCAGATTTATCGGTGAGCTTGGAGCGTGTCCGCTACTGTCAAAACTTTTGGTGTACCCAGCAAGCTACTCAATCTGAGTATCTAGCTTGGGAGCAAGAAGGTGTCAGTAATACTTACCAATCATACACTCAGATTGCAAGAGTACGGCAGCCAGAACGAGAAGATGTGCGAAATTTGGTATTTATTGCAGCTGGACAACAGCCTCCGGGATACGGCTCTGAAAGTGCGGTAACAGGCCAAGGAGATAATTTTAAAAGAAACTGTGGTATCTCAGAAAAATCCTGTTCCAGAAGCATAGATGGCCGCTCGCTTGCCCGGCAGGTTTTGGATTCAGAGTATTTTCCAGCAGATGACACCTTCTTTGCCGTAGCTTTTGATGCACAATTTAACTATATGGTGAATAGTGGTGAGAAATCTCGTATAGAAAGTGCCTACCTTAATTGGTTAAAGTCAAAAGCTTATGCTTCCAATCTTGAAAGCATCTACTTGGCGGGATCATCCAGAGGTGGTTGTTTAGCAATGCGCTTGGCAAAGGCTCTGCGCAATGATCCGGACTTTCGTAGCATTCGAACTATTGTTCATAGTTTTGATGGCGTCTGTAAATGGGATCAGAATGAAATGGGAGTAACTTCTTCTTTTTTCCGTAACCCCGAAAACTCAACTTATTTGAGCTACTATACTGATCTCAATGCTCAGTTCCCCTATAAGGACAATTTATACATCCGTCAACTGGCAGGCGGTGACGAAGTTATTGAATTTACAGGGGTGCACTCTTTTGTCTATGCAGTAGAAGATATCAATCTAGGTTGGTATGCTCAAAGTTGGGTCAATTTGGATCATATTACTATTGATCGAGATATGTACCCAGCTGTGAGAGATCAAACCGTGGTACCCTTTTTAAAGCATTTGGAAGAAGTTTTTTAATTCGTTACCTTGATTTTAATTAATCTAAAATTCAATATTTGTATATCTAATTGATTGAGTGTGAGGGCTGCTGTTAAGCAGTCCTCATTAACTAGTTAAGCTTTTATTCTGTGGGGTTTCAATAAGTGAGTGATTAACTTGTACTTACGCCGGGTAGTTAGTTGCTGAACCAATAAATGATAGTTTAATATAGCCAGCCTGTTCTGAAGGAAATTCCTACGTATACGAATAGAACGGAGAGAAGTGTTACTGGAATTATATGATAAGCGAGTGCTTTTAGGTTTCTGGTGGAAAGATGCGGAATAATCCTGAGTCTTGCGTCAATAGCAAGAAGGAATGTACAGCCCAATATGATTAGCTTATATGAAATAAGTCTCGAAACCGGATTCGAGAAGTTAAACCACTGGGATATATCGGGCAAGAGATTGAAAGCTAGATAGATGCCAGAAATAATCTGTACAAGAAGGGCAGGGATACCAATTTTTTCATAGCTGCTTTCGAACCTTGAGATAAATTCTATATCCTGACTTCTTAGGGCGGAAGGGAGGATTGTACATGCCAGCACCAGATGCCCCCCAGTCCAAATAGTTGCACCTAGCAAATGCAAAAAAAGTACTACCTCGTACATCTTTATTCCTTTTTAGTCCTTTTAAGCACTATATCTATAAATGCAATGGGTGCCCACTAATTTCTTGGGTGGGTATAATGAATATTTTTTAGGTATCGTTAGTGGGATTGTTTTATGTAGAAAACGAGGTGGAAATTGATGTTAATCAAGAAAGTAAGTTGGATTATGTGGTAAGAGTCTGATGACTAATGGTGCTGAGATATCATGTCCTTTGTATATTAGCATTTAACTAATTTGCCCTACATTACTCCATTATATAACTACCTTTATCTATGAAACCTAGTCGCAGTTGACGGCACCTTCGGTGACTGGGGGCAGTGTGAAGCTGGCGAACTGAACTAATTACTGATTAACTGGGCATGTTAAGAGATTTCTACATGCCCGAGTTAACTGGTGCTTCTACTGTAAGGCTGTCGATCTTTGATCAATCTTAAGACCGACGCCTTTACTAACTGCAACAATACTCTTCTTTATACTTGATTCCTGAGAGTCTGAATAAAAAGTAATACTTAAAAGCTTGTTTGTTTCCATTCATTCACAGCATTCAGGGAAAATTTCTGACCAGTGTCACTACTGTTGCACCTATAAATTTGAAGTTGTTCTCCATTGTCGGCACTTGCCCCTGGTGTATCAATACAGTATTGCCAATCTTTGTCGCGATTTTGAATAATACCGCTTTCCTGTACCTGCCATTTTTCTGAATTGCCACCATCGCAATCCCACAGGTGCATTTTATCACCATTGTCTGCAGAGCCCGTGTTGTAGTCGACACAGTATTTATTGTTGCCTTTAGGTCTTAACTGTCCCTCAGCGGTGTAGACAAACTGCTGTTCGTTGCTCGAGTTGCAGTTGGCCAAGGTCAGGTTGGAGCCATTGCCATAGCCTTGAGAAACATTCATACAGAAATTTGGGTTTTGGCTGGACTGAATACGAAAATAACCAGGTAGGCTTCTTCGCACACCGACAAAGGGTATGGCTTGGCTGGTATGGCTCGGCGTGTCATTGACGGTATTTGGATCCATGCCAATAGCGGTAGCGCCGTGTGCAGCCGCGATATAGGAATAGCCAAAATCTGTATTGCTGAAATCGCCAGAGCTGCTCCACAAATGCATCAATTGTTTACTGTTCGCCGCTTCATTGGCTGTTATTTGGTAGTGATCGCCGGCTTTTACATTACCGCAAAATACCTTCTGGGAGCTGCTGGAATCCATGGAATCTATATTGCCAGAAAACTCTTCAGGATCGGCAGTATCTACATCAGGGCAGAGGAAGGCATGTAATGGGTAGTTATCCAGTGCAGATTCCATACGATCATTGACGTTGCCACTCTGGCCACCGGTAAACATGACGAGGACTTTCTTATTCTGCGATTGCAGCTCGCCCAAAGTAGGCCAACCTATATTCTTTAGGGTGTTTCGATAGTCGGAGGAGGGGGAGCTTGCCTGTAGATGTGCTAGTAAGTCCTGGTAGCTGAATTGCAAATCTCCCAACTGTTGCTTGATATATTGATCCAACACATATATCTCATCGTCATACCAGGCAGCGAACCAATTACTGTCTGGCTTCATATCAATATATAGCATTAGCGGTGCATTGAGTTCGTTGTTGTCAAGCCATGCCTTGATGTCATCAAGGCAATGAACCAGTCGATCATTGTCACCATTACTACGACACATATGATTGCCGATATCACTCTGGCCGTGGGCTACATAGGGCCCATGATTACTACCCTGCCAGGGACCGTGGTCAACAACATCCAGTTCCAACGAGCGAAAGCCCTTATCCAGCCAATCCGTAAGAGATTCTTCAGTTGCAAGGCGCTCATAACTGTTGTGAGGCTGGAGGTAGTAGAGTTGGTCGATACGGTGATCATCTTGAGGGAGTTCCGCTATTAATTTTGGTGTAGAAGCGATGCTTGCTTGTGGGCTTGCACAAAAAAATAAGAGTAGGGGAAATAAAAATGAAAAACTAACTTTATTTGGCATAAGGATATCCATTTCGACTGTTATTATAAGGCTGCCCTAATTGATAGGGCGGCAATATTAGTATGGGTATGTGAAAATGATATGACATCTAATAAGATGTTATATTTTCACGGCATTGACCATGCTTTTCGATTTTTATTTAAAAGCATTATTCTAGAGAACAGACTGTGCGTTTGGATTTTTCGGCGACTAGTGGGTTAAATTTAGCAAGCCTGCTCTCTCGAGGCGTTAATAACTAAAGAGCGCCTGCACTGATTAAAATGGTTTGTAGATCTTTTATAAAGGTGTACACGGAGGAGAGTGTAACCAGGCTTGAAGCGGTAAGGCTGTGTCTTGACTTAAGGCTTCTTTTTTAATCTTTTCTCTACCTGCTTTTTCTCCCACTCAGGCCCAAACAATGTAAAAGGTTTAAAAGTTCGCACAGCGTGGGAGGCGATTCCGATGCCCCAACCAAGGGCTGCCCAGAGAGACCAAAGGTACTCTGGAGTGAGGATTAAATTAGCTATTAAAAGTCCAGCAATCACTATCAAATAAGTAATTAGGTGTTGGTAAAAGCCTTTGAGCTTTCTTACATGCTCGATGGCTTCCTTCTCTCTTGCAGAAGTTGCTTGCTCAGGCTGCATTTTTTGATCTCAGTGATAGATACTGCGGTGGTTATATTTTATTGCCTATGTGCAGAATCTTAACCACTGCGCGCTATGGTGGGCAAGTGTAAAAGCTGGGATAACAGTTGAGTTTTGTTAAGAGTTTTATGACTGGATATTCATGTAAGCCAGAGCCCGGATAAGCCGGGATCTGGCTTACTTAAATAGACTATACAGTGCTATCGGGCTGTTTTTCGGGGTGAGCATCAATAAAGGCCGCTAATTCGTTACAGGCCTGGGTGATCTTTTGTATTTTGGGGTACTGATTCATATCCATACCAAAACGTTCGGCGTTATACACCTGCGGCAGTAAGCAGCACTCAAAAAGCCCAGGGGTGTCACCAGCGGCAAAAGGCGCGGGTTCTAGCTGCTTCTCCAGGGCGGCAAATCCCAAGTGAATCCAGTGCTGAATCCACTGAATTTTCTGCTCTTCAGTCACTTTGAATTCAGAAACCAGATATTTGAGCACGCGGAGGTTTTGCAGGGGTTGGATATCGCTGGCAATGCTTTGTGCCAGGGCTCGAATATGGGCGCGAGCCTCGGCATCTCTGGGCAAGAGCGCTGGCTCTGGGTGAGTTTCTTCCAACCACTCCAAAATAGCCATAGATTGAGTGAGGCTGATGTCCCCGTCATTGAGCGTTGGCAGAAGCCCCTGGGGGTTTAACTGGCGATACTGCTCGCTGTGTTGATCGCCTTTCACTAGATTGACTGGGAGATAGTTATAGCTCAGGCCCTTTAAATTAAGCCCAATACGCACTCGGTAGCTTGCGGAGGAGCGGAAGTATCCGTAAAGGTCCATTCTCTTTCCTTTATTGTCAGTCATTATGGTGGCGGCTGGGAAAGCTGCCGATTAATTTATTAATTCTTTCCCCTGTTATTGTGGCGTTTTCCAGGAGTTCACGTAATCTTCAAACTCTATCGCCTCGGCATCCGGCAGTATATCCCATGGGGTGCGGCTATCGATCATTACCGCCACTTCATCGGTTGCCTTGCGAGCATGTTTTACGCCGGTGGCAAATGCCTTTGGGTGGGGCCCGTGGGTGAATCCCATAGGGTGCAATGTGAGCATGCCGGGGTGAATATTATCCCGGCTGAAAAAATTGCCGCGGTGGTAAAAGATAAGCTCATCGTAATCGTCATTACTGTGAAAAAACGGCACTTTTAGAGCGCCGGGATCACTCTCAATGGGGCGCGGCACAAAAGTGGCTACGACAAAGCCCGGGCCCACAAAGGTGGTATGGGCAGAGGGGGGCAGATGGTAGCGATGACTCATTACTGGGCGAATATCTCTCCAATTGATTCTTACTGCGAGGTTGTCACCGGTCCAACCAGTGGCATCTAGTGGGTTAAATGGGTAGGTGATCTTGGAGAGTTGTTGGCGTGCCTTCACCACTACCTGCCACTGGGTGTCTCCCTGTTGGGCGAGAAAGGCTTCGTCGATGCTCGGCACATCCAAGATTGCCTCGTCAAAGATAGCATTGGGGCCGAGAATCCCCTTCTCTGGGAGCTGGAAATGCCCGCCGCTTGCCTCGATCAGCAGTAATTCCAGGGGCTCGTTTTCGGTGGGGGAGAGTCTCCACATGGTCCCGCGCGGTAGGAGTATATAGTCACCATCGCGGATACTCAGCCGGCCAAAATCACAGAACAGCTTCCCACTGCCGTTGTGGACGAAGAGAAGTTGGTCGCCATCGGCATTGCGTATTAAATGGTCCATGGGTTCCCGGCAAATCCACAGGCCCACCAGGCTATTTTCATTGCGCAGAAGGGGTTTCTGGTCCCAGGGGCTATCGCCTGAATGTTGCAGTTTGGTGCTATCGAAGGCGTGTGGTCGCAGTGGGCCTGTGAATTGGCTCCAGCCTGTGGGGGGATGGCTATGGTAGAAATGCGTACAGGGGCCAAAAAAGCCCTCCTTGCCCATTTCCCTCTCAAAGGTATTGGCCGGGAAATCTGCATGGGCCTGTCGGCTGGTCTTCCCTTCAACACGGGGAAAGCGAATCCACTTGTTCATGGGCGGCCTCGCATCTTGCTCGCAGGGCGGCTGGCGGAACATTGATCAACTCGATGGACTGCCACGCATGTTTTTTGCGTTTAACCGGCAGACTGGTAACAAAAATGGCGCTGAAAACCCTATACTGTGCGACCAATTTTGTCCGGTGCTCCAGGATGTTGCTGCGCAACATTCGCGCGCGCAGTGGTTACAATTGAAACCAATGTTAGTTAAATTGGACATCTGGTACAACCGGGGTTCGAAGATAGGCAGGTGTGAGAGCAGCCATGACCAATGACCACAATGCGCCGGATGCGGCGGTAAAGCAGGATGAGTTGCGCCTGGAGAAGTTCTTGCCATATCGCCTTTCGGTGCTCTCGAACCGCGTGAGTAACGCCATCTCTCAAGCGTATGGTGCGCGCTTCCATCTCACCATTCCTGCCTGGCGGGTGATGGCCATTCTCGGGCGCTTTCCAGATCTTTCCGCCGCTGAGCTGGTGGAGCAGACAGCCATGGATAAAGTGGCCATTAGCCGCGCTGTTTCCTCTCTACTGAAGAACGATTACATCACTCGCAGTGAAGATCCTGCGGATCGCCGTCGTCAGGTTTTGAATCTGTCTGAGCTGGGGAGTGAGGTGTATGCGCGCATAGTGCCGCTCGCGCAGCAGTATGAAAATGATTTGATCGCCTCGCTCTCCTCTGAGGAGCGGGAGCAACTGGATGGCATTATCGAAAAACTGATGGTTCGCGCTAAGGAGTGGTCCGAGCGCGGCTTGATAGACCAATAAATAGGATAAATAAAGGAGTTTTCAAATGTTTGAGCATTTAAGCAGCCTACCGCCAGACCCAATTCTCGGCCTGCTGGCCAGCTACCGTGCGGATGAAAACCCCAGCAAAATTGACCTTGGGGTAGGGGTCTACAAGGATGAGGCCGGCCACACTGCCGTTTTACAGGCGGTAAAAGAGGCAGAGACTCGCTTACTGCAAAGCGAGGAAACCAAAGCCTATATTGGCCCTGCGGGTACCCCAGGGTTTAATTCGGTGATGCAGGAGCTGATACTGGGCGCTGGGCATCCGGCCATGATTGGAGGCCGAGTGCGCTCAGCGCAAACCCCCGGTGGATGTGGAGCCCTGCGCGCTCTGGCAGAGCTGATCAATCGCGCCAAGGCCGGGGCCACGGTTTGGGTGAGCGATCCTACCTGGGCAAACCATGTTCCTCTTCTTGGTAACGCTGGCCTCAACATCAAGAGTTATCCTTATTACGACCGCGCTACCAGCAGCTTGCAATTCGACAAAATGGTGGAGACCCTAAAGAACGTGGGTGAGGGTGATGTGGTTCTGTTCCACGCCTGCTGCCACAACCCCTGCGGTGCGGATCTTTCTCGCGAGCAGTGGAAAGTACTGGCAGAAATGGCGCAAAAACAGGGCTTCACCCCATTTATCGATATGGCCTACCAGGGCTTTGGCGAAAGCTTGGAAGACGATGCCTATGGTCTGCGCTTGATGGCTGAATCTGTGCCCGAGATGTTAGTGGCAGCCTCCTGTTCTAAAAACTTCGGCCTCTACCGTGAGCGTGTAGGCCTGGCGATGGTGATCTATGCCAACGGTGAGAGCGCTGATAAAGGCCATAGCCAGATGCTGAGTGCCATTCGTGGGAACTATTCCATGCCACCTTCCCACGGTGCAGCGATTGTGGAATCTATCCTTACAGATGCAGGCCTTAAAGCGAACTGGGAAGCGGAATTGACCGAGATGCGTGAACGTATCAACGGGCTACGCGCCGGTTTGGTAGAAGGCTTGGCCGCTGCCGGAGCTGCTGGTGATTTCGGCTTTATCCGCCAGCAGAAAGGCATGTTCTCCTTCCTGGGCATTAGTCCAGAGCAGGTGCAGCAGCTGCAGAAGGACTATTCCATCTATATGGTGGACTCCAGCCGCATCAGTATTGCCGGTTTGAGCTCCAACAATATGGAATACTTCTGCAAGGCAGTTGCCAGCGTGCTGTAAATTCGGCACATTTGGGGGTGAGCGTATTGCTCACCCTTAAGTTTTACCCAAAGAAGTAAGAGTGAAAGATGGAAGTTGAGCTAGGAGTCCCAGTGTCTGAATCCCCCACCCAAATCTGGACCCCGCAGAGCTGGCGAAACTTCACCGCACACCAACAGCCCAAATACACGTCCACCGATGATGTTGCCCAGGTTGCCAAACAGTTAGCTGGCCACCCACCTTTGGTATTTGCTGCCGAAGCGCGTGAGCTGCGCCGTCAATTGGCCCAGGTAGCGGAGGGTAAGGCGTTTTTGTTACAGGGCGGCGACTGTGCCGAATCTTTTGCCGATTTCAACGCAAACCGCATTCGCGATACATTTAAAGTGCTGCTGCAAATGGCTGTAGTACTGACGTTTGCAGGTAATTTACCCGTAGTAAAAGTGGCACGGATGGCCGGCCAGTATGCCAAGCCCCGATCTGCCGATACAGAAACGATTAATGGTGTTGAGCTGCCAAGTTACCGTGGAGATATTATCAACGGTATCGACTTTACTACGGAAGCTCGCCAGCCAGATCCCCAGCGTATGGTCACCGCTTATAACCAGTCGGCGGCGACTCTCAACCTGCTGCGCGCCTTCGCCCAGGGCGGCCTGGCTGATTTACACCAGGTGCATGGTTGGAACCTGAGCTTTCTTAAAAACAATCCGCAGCGTGAAAAATACGCACTCTTAGCCGAGCGCCTGCAAGAAGCGCTGGAATTTATGGCGGTGTGCGGTGTTACCTCAGAAAATACTCCCGCAATTCGAGAGACGGTGCTTTACACTTCACACGAAGCACTATTACTGGAATACGAGCAGGCGCTCACTCGCACCGATAGCCTCACCGGTAAATGGTATGACTGTTCTGCGCATATGCTCTGGATTGGTGAGCGAACTCGCCAGCTGGATGGTGCCCATGTGGAATTCCTCTCCGGGGTTTGCAATCCTATCGGCGTAAAAGTCGGCCCCAATATGCAGCCTGATGAGCTGCTGCGCTTGATCGATAAGCTCAATCCTGAGAACGAAGCTGGCCGCCTTACCTTAATTACCCGTATGGGAGCCGATATCCTCGCCGATAAGCTGCCCGCACTGGTGCGTGCAGTGCAAGCAGAGGGGCGCTCTGTGGTCTGGAGTACCGACCCCATGCATGGCAACACGGTAAAAGCTGGCAATGGCTACAAAACCCGCGATTTTGATAAAGTTTTACGAGAGATCCGTGACTTCTTCTCGGTACACTGGTCCGAAGGTAGTCACCCCGGCGGTATCCACCTGGAAATGACCGGTGAACATGTGACTGAGTGCACCGGTGGCGCTTGGAAAATTTCCGAAGCGGATCTTGCCAGCTGCTATCGCACCCAATGCGACCCAAGACTGAATGCCGACCAAGTGCTGGAGCTGGCTTTCTGCGTATCTGAATGGCTGCGTGCAGGTCGGATTGCCTAACGGCTTAATTTAAATACTAATACATTAAAACCCCTTGCTCTGAGATCGACAGTTGGACAAGGGGTTTTTCTTTACTGGAAATAAAGCTGAGAGTTCAAAGCCGGGAGCTAAGAAATGGCCCCCAGCTTGAGTGCCAGTTAGTAGTTCCAGCGTTCAATAATTTCAAATTTGAAACCTATATCCATTTCGTGACCCAAACAGACCAGAGATTTCGGTCGTCGTGACCGTTATTTCTGAGTATTTGTAGATTGGTGATGAAAGCCTAATGAAATCAACGGGTTGGATGCGGCAAGAAATCTTTGATAGTGGTCATGATGACCATTTTTCCATTTGTGAAGATGGTGCCACTTGATTGTATCTAGTTGATTTTTGAGGGGAAGTCAGAGCCATGGCGGGAATTTGCATCTGAAATAGTAATCAAGATAATAGTGGTCGTGATGATCACTATATAAATGTTATTGTGGCGGTCAATTATTAGATAGTTTGTAGTTGCTGCAAGTAACAATCCCTACCTAAACATGCTTCGCCAGAGAGTTCTCCTGCAAACTGGTACCACAGTTTCGTTCAAGTGCCTTCGTTTTAAGCCAACAAGTTCTGTAAGCCAGCTGCTTCATTGTGGAGTGCCAGTCAGATAGTTAATTGGTTGGGAAAGTATGGTATTTTCCCTTGCAAATTTATCGGGCAGTGGCCAGCCAAAGGTGGCTGGCAAAGAGCAATTAGGTTGTTCAGTGCGCGCCAGCTATAACCAGGCCAGGCAAGATCGCCCAGCCGGAGGCAGGGCTGGACAGCCTACGCTTTGCTTCGGCTGCCCTTGCTGGCAACGTTATGCATCTGAGATCGAAATCTAAGCTGGAGTAAGCATGAAGCGTCTTACACCATTAATTCATTTTATTATTGGGCTAGGGGTTGTCCTAATCTGGTATTTCTGGCCGCCATTCATCGGTTATGCACAGAAATTGTCCAATCATCTTGCGGAAATTTTCGGCGGCGAATTTCTGATATTTGCAGGCCCGGTCCAATTCATGTTTTTAGTGATGGGGCTTATTACAGGTTATTTATTCAGAAAGGCCGCTTTCGGTCTTGCTTTATTGCAAGTTTTGCCTTCGTTTGTATTGTTTGGGTTGCTGAACTTCTCAGATGCTCCATTTTACTTGAAACTACTTTACGGGGCTTCGCTCGTAGTCGCGTCATTGTTGGGTGCATATTTGGGTGGGGCGGTTCGTCCTAGAGCTCCAAAAAATGCATAACAAACGCAAGCAGTATGCTACGGCCCTTCGGGCCTCCGCGGGACGCCCAACGCTATGCACGTTTTGTGCGGGTCGCTGCGCTCCCAGTTTCGCGCAAAACGTGCATAGCATTGGTCGCCCCTGTTGCGGGCGTTATTGGTCGCTCGCTCCAGTTTTGTGAGGGTTCCGTTAAGAATAGCAGATGATTATTGGGGTGCTGTATAAAAAAACAGTATTGGCGGGGGGGGGCCATAGTCAACGGTTCGACCTTCGTGTAAGCTTCGAAGCTTCAGCGACGCTCGCATAACGAAGTTGATGCGGACGGCGCAGCCGCTTCGAAGCAAGGCCGCGAACCTAGAGCTGCTAATTTCTCTCTCCGAATCGTGGTAGACAGTAGCAAGAAAGATATTTGTAGTGGATTTGTACACAATGCCACGAGCAACAAATAACAACCCGATGATGCGGAAACCTAAAAGTTGTCATTCCCTTTGCTTGCGCAAAGGTACCGCCAACTTCCTTAACGGTTCCGCATATCTATTTTCGTTAGCACTCAAAACAAACCATGAACTACATACAGGAAAATACATCGGAAGTTGATTTCTATACGAGCATGAATGATGTGGCTCGTTGGCTTGAAATCGATCCCAAAGATTATGATTGGCATATCTCCGATATAGAAGGAGCTTGGCCCGAGCTGGATGATCCCTCATGGGTGCGTGGTGAAGAGCTAGCCGTAAAGCTTAAGGAATATGACTATCAGTTTGTTTGGTCTGTTCTTTCTGCATTTCCAAAAGGAACTGAGCCATTTACCACAGACAAACCATTTGCCGATGGAAATCCTGAGTTCTGGGAAGGAGAGCCAGAAAAACAACTTCAAGATTCTCAGTTTGAAATTGTATGCTGGGATAGTAGCGCAACCCTATTCATCGGATTACCCGATGCTTTAGGTAAAAAGCTTGTGGCTAATGCTCCGGGCATTAAAGACTTAAACAAAGCAAATAGGCAGCGTCAGTGCTAACCAAGCCAGGCAGTACGCTCCGGCGCTGCGCGCCTCCGCCGGACGGCCTACACAACGCGCTTCGCGCTAAAAACGTTACGGCCGCCGCTGCTGGCGGCGTTATGGCTAAATGAGTGGTTGAGCTAGAGATGAAAGAAGAAGAGTATAAAAAAGAAAAAGAAATATTGCGAAGCCTGAAAAAACAAGAAAGCTTTTGGGGTATGTTGATTGCTACAATTATTGGGATTTTTCCAACTTTGGCAGTTTTTTATGCTGCACCAGAATTGTTTATCTCTATTTTGGGGTGGGTTATTCCAGGAGCAGTCCTTGGAGGCTTTGTTAGGTTGGCGATAAGCGCGCATAGTGTGAAACTTAGGCTTATCCCTGCCGGTTTATTATTTCTACTTGGACCTTTATTGCTGTATGAAACAGGAAATCCGTTTACTTTTTTCATCGGCCCTATGAACATGTTTATAGTCCTCATAATTACAAGGCCAAAATTATCAAAAGAGCAGGAGCGTGCGCTTTGGCTCAAGCGGCAGGGCAAGCTCCAGCTATAACAATTCGCTGCTGAGGGACAGCCTACTTTGTGCATATTTTATGCGGCTTGCTGCGCTCGCATATTTGCATAAAATGAACACAAAGTAGCCCGCCCCAGAGCTCAGCGTTAAGAGGCAAATTTGAGACTGATTAAATATAGTGCAACCTGGTACTTAATTGGAGCATTTGGTTGGTATTTATCTGGTGTTGCTATTAGTCTTTTCCAGCATTCAGAAAGCCACTTTGAAAGTATGGCCTTATTTTTTAGCCCCATTGCAGTGCCATTCACTTTGTATGATTATTTAGGTCGTTCACAAAGTAAGTTGGAGGGAAGTGTAGTTGTTATGGGGTTATCTTATACACTAATTCTAATATTGTTATTTTTGTTGTGGCATCGCAATAAAAATGCCTCTTAACCAGGCCAAGCAGGATTGCCCAGCTGACAGCTGGGCTGGACGGCCTACGCTTTGCTTCGGCCGCCCCTGTTGGCAACGTTATTGGGCCTGCCACATCTAACCAAGATATTGAACATGAAATTAAATGTACTTATTAGCTTATTGTTTATGTTAGTTTGCTCCAAAGCTCTAGCCTGGGAGCCTTCTCAAGCATACGCTAAAAAGATTTCTCTGGAATACGAGCTATTTCCACCTTTTGGTAATACCCAAATAAATATGAAAGTTAATGGGGATGGTTACATTGAGCTTTTATCAATATCTACTGGCGGACGATCTATCATAATCCCTGCTAACGAGTTGCAAGAGTTTAGGTATCCGAGTCTTCCAGATGTTGAGATAATGCACTACGGAGAAAAAGATGCGGAGAGTGGTCTTGGCGGTACATTCTCTCTTTGTGTTCCGTATGGACGTATTAAGAGAGTAGAAAACGAAAAGTATTGGCAGAGACCTGTTTTAGCAGTTTTTATTACTCCAAGCGAGGAGCGGATCCGAGATGTCCCTTTGCCAAAAAACAATACTTACTATAGTGAGTTTAATGGTTGTGAAATATCTGCGCAGGAAGTCTATGGTTTTTAAAAGCCCAATAACAAAGCCATTAAAAACCGCGCTTCCAGCGCTGGACTCGCAACAAGTTGCTCGCCTTTTATGGCGGCGTTATTGGTCGCTCGCTCCAGTTTTGTGAGGGTTCCGTTAAGAATAGCAGATGATTATTGGGGTGCTGTATAAAAAAACAGTATTGGCGGGGGAGCCCATAGTCAACGGTTCGACCTTCGTGTAAGCTTCGAAGCTTCAGCGACGCTCGCATAACGAAGTTGATGCGGACGGCGCAGCCGCTTCGAAGCAAGGCCGCGAACCTAGAGCTGCTAATTTCTCTCTCCGAATCGTGGTAGACAGTAGCAAGAAAGATATTTGTAGTGGATTTGTACACAATGCCACGAGCAACAAATAACAACCCGATGATGCGGAAACCTAAAAGTTGTCATTCCCTTTGCTTGCGCAAAGGTACCGCCAACTTCCTTAACGGTTCCGCATATCTATTTTCGTTATGTGTAGGCCGTTATGAGATCGATAGTTCTACTTCTATTTATAATTTCTAGTAACGCCATGGCATCTGGCGCATGTGTTTGTAAAGGCGATGCGACCGTAATTAGTACTTCTGAAGTAGCGGTCGAGGTTTCTATCTCTGAGGGGGTAGCTTGTGAGGGTAATGGTTGTTGTATAACTGGGAACTCTAATTACTCTGTCTTCTTTGAAAAAGAAAATAGCGTAGAACCTTTTCATCGCTATATGTCAAAATCGGGGGCATACCTGAAAAACATGCCAAAATCATATGAATTCGGTTTCGTCTATTCGTGCAGTACAAGTGAAGAAGGTGGTTTTTCACAGTGGCTTATAGAACCACAGAAATAAAAATACATAACAAGTGCCGGCACGACCGCAAATGCTTCGCATTTTCTGGACCTTCGGTGCTTCGCACCTCCGGCCCGTGCGGCAGGCGTTATGCACAAAAGGAGCTTTGTAGTTGATATCTCTATCCAATCAAATAGACGATATTTTACTGGAGCCGATGAAGATTCCAGATGCTTTTGAGAAGCTCTTCAGCTGGATTGAAAAAAACGGCTTCTACGAAGATGCGGAAGATGGGAGAGTTGGCTACCTATATCCAATCGGCAAGCTTAGATCTGAATGGAGTAGCAATGAAAGGCCTGGTGGAACGCTGATTGAATTCTATGCAGAGAAAGACTGTGATTTATTCTACTTCATAAATGAAAAAACAAAGGGTCGACTTCGGGTCTTCGCCAGAACCGGTGGTGATGGGTCAATGGCTGCGTTTTGGATTGATGATGAAGGGCAGCAAAAAATTGTACATATAGGGTCGGGCTCTGGGTCCATGCTCGCTTGTGTCTTATGTGATGATCCTTTGGACTTTTTAAGGCTTATCGCCATAGGGTACGATGAGATCTGCTGGAATGATGAGTTCGATCTTACACCCAGCGAAAGCTTCAAAAATAGTAACTTTACGGTTCAGCCAAATTTAAAATATCAAGATTGGCTAATTCATGAGTTTCAAACTTCTATTCCAAGTAAAGCCAGTGAAATAGTCAAAAAGCCTGCGGAATATGGAGATGAAGATTCAAAGGATCCATTTTGTAAGTGGTTAATAGAAAATGATGCATAACAAAGCCAGCCAGAAGGACCAAAAAACCGCCGCTTCGCTCAGGCTTTTCGGCCTCTGCTGGCGGCGTTAAGCCTCAAGAGTGTTTATGAGTATTCTAGAAAAATTTATGTCTGGAAGCCCTGATGAAATTTGGTCTGCTAGCTGTGAAGTAGCCAAATGCAAGAACTTAGAATTACTCGATTCTATTTCAGACGATCTTGAGGTTATTGAGCAAGCAACTGCCGGTATAGATCTAGGAGGTGGTTTCTGCCCAAATAGTTACCATTTAAAGTTTGCGTTGAAGAAGCTCCGTGTTGTGAGGAAAAGAGGAGGTTGTCTTTGCTCCCTCTATCCTGAGTACATGTTTTTCAACCCGATTTATGAGGAAAAGGCATGCAGTGTTACCATATCGGAAGTCGCAAAGATTGATGGGAAATGGATTGATTATTACATGTGTAAATGTACTAACTGCCACTCACTTTATAGGGTTGAAGAAAGAGAAGGACACTTTACATTTTGGTCATGGAAAAAGGCTTAACAAGTACGTGCAGTGGATTGGTTACACTGCGTTTCACCAACCACTGGCGTAAGCGTTATGTGTCCTAAGTATGAATGACGAAGAAATTAATAAGTTGCTTGATGCAGATAAGAAATATTCTTTGCCACAAGTGGTTATGGATAGAGAGTTCGCTCTTGGCCTTGTTAGCTCAAATGACCCAAGCTTTTTGAGCAAAATTCCACAGCCTTACCGGGATGGCGTTATCGATATGGGCGTCACCTTAGAAGGAGAGTGGTTAGAGTTTTCTAGCAATGGGTGTGTTGACTACTCGGAGCATTTGCCGGCATTAAAGTCCCTGGTGAAACAATATTTAGAATCGGTGCCTTTAGGGGAGTATATAAATTTCAAGCATGCTAAAAACACATAACAAGGTGGTGTTGTGCGCACCACATAAAACGCGGTGCGGGACGGCTACGCTATCGCTCCGCCGCCCCAAACCACGGCGTTATGTGTACTAGGAACCATCGAATATGAGTAGAAGTATCCATCAAACCGTAAAAGGAGTTTATGGCGGAAAGTCGGCTCGTGAGATGCATCGTATGCTGAACGAGAATGATCCCGACACTCAAGAGCTTGGGAAAAAGTACTCATATAAAAACTCTGAGCGGGAAAGGCGCAGCTACAAAAAGCAAATGAAAGAGATTGAGAGTGAGCGGTAAATGCATATTGCGCGTTCACATAACAAGCCGCAGCAACTGCTCCCGTCGGTCGCTGGGACCGCCAAAACGCTGCGCTTATTTGTCGGCCCCTGTGCGGGGCGTTATTGGTCGCTCGCTCCAGTTTTGTGAGGGTTCCGTTAAGAATAGCAGATGATTATTGGGGTGCTGTATAAAAAAACAGTATTGGCGGGGGAGCCCATAGTCAACGGTTCGACCTTCGTGTAAGCTTCGAAGCTTCAGCGACGCTCGCATAACGAAGTTGATGCGGACGGCGCAGCCGCTTCGAAGCAAGGCCGCGAACCTAGAGCTGCTAATTTCTCTCTCCGAATCGTGGTAGACAGTAGCAAGAAAGATATTTGTAGTGGATTTGTACACAATGCCACGAGCAACAAATAACAACCCGATGATGCGGAAACCTAAAAGTTGTCATTCCCTTTGCTTGCGCAAAGGTACCGCCAACTTCCTTAACGGTTCCGCATATCTATTTTCGTTAGAGCTTAAGAATGTTAGTATGAAAGTATATGTTTTTTTAATGGCGGCAATCATTTTGGTTGCTTGCGGTCAAGCGGATGAGTCATTTAGAGCGCAAATGCCTAGTGGTTTAGAAATTACTATTTTAAGAATTTCTAAAGCGGACGTAAATGGAGTTGAATCGCTAACTCTAGATTACGAGTCCAACGTGAGTATCAACGATGATGTAGAAATTAATAACGAGCTTTCTCAAGTATGGGAGGGTTTTAGGAAAAAGGTTGATGAAGCAAGCTTGAAGGCTGCTGTAGTTCGTGCTCACAATACAAAGAGCAAGGGAGCTATTAAAACAGAGGGAATTGCTCGCTGGTACTATTTTCATCATTCCAGTAATGGTGAATGGGTGCAAGGTAAACCCGGTGGCAATTAAGCTCTAACCAGGCGCTGCACCGGACGGCCAACGCTATGCACCTTTGTGCTGGTCGCTTCGCTCCCATTTTCGCACAAAGGTGCACAGCATTGTCCGCCGGTGACCGCGGCGTTAGGTTCGGGGAGAGTATGAATAGGTTTATTTTATTGATTTTACTTTTTCTTCCAGTTGTATCGGCCGGTACTACTTTGCCGAGGGTTGAAATTGGTGAGCTGCTAGATCGGTCAGATGTTACTGCTATTGTTAGAATAGAAAATGGTAGTACATTAGGAACTGAAGAGAAGCCATGTGGAGTTTCTTACAAGGCAAAGGTAATCAATCCTATAAAAAATTCAAAAGTAGGTGAATATATAGAGTTCGGTTATTTTATTGGCCACGGTTTAGGTAATTATTATCTTGTATTTCTAAATAGGAAAGAAAGTGTCTTTAGACCTTTAATGAGTACGAATTCTACTTCGCAAGCAGCTGAGGCAGAATTACGGAAAAATTGTCTATCAAGTTTTCCTGATTTGATTGTCATGCACAGTGGTTATGGTATTAGAAAGTTAGAGCGCCCAAGCGAAAATGGATACAAGGATGCCATATTACTTCCTACTCGTTATGTGGATATCAATACACCTGAAAAACTTTTAGAAACAGAAAGGGAAATATGTTACAGCTGGGAAAACTGTAAATGGATTGCTAAAGAATATTTATTGGAATATCTTGGTGGGCAAAAATAAAATACCTAACAAATTGCTGCAGCTGACACCTTGAACTTAGTTTGAATTTCGCGCTGATGCGCAAAATCACCCTAAGTTCAATGCGCAGCTGAGCAAGGCGTTATGCACTCCAGAAAGCGAATTATGACTAACAAATTGAGACCAGCGGAGACCACTGAAATCGATGGGCGACATAGAGAGGTTCAGTTACTCATTAACATAATTGAACCCGACCCAGAGTTTCAGCCTAGCTTCGTTTCCGATCTTGCTTCTTTGGATGATATTACCGGTCAGATGGGCGAAGAAATTGAAGAAAAGATCCGATTTTACTTTAAAGGCGATCTACCCGCTCCGCTAACGACCCCAATCTGGCAATATGTAGATATTATTAAAAAGTGCTATCCAGGATGGCCGGACGAATGGCCGCCTGAGCACTAGTGCATAACAAATCAATTAACTTCGCTCCAACCGCTACGCGGCTTCCGCCGGAAAGCCCACGCTTTGCGCGGTCTGCCGGTTATTGAGGGCGTTAAGCATCAAAAACATGGAAGCTCTCAAAGAACTTGAAGAATGGTATTTTTCTCAGTGCAATGAGGACTGGGAACATACCTATGGCATTGAAATCGGTACTCTTGATAATCCAGGCTGGTTTCTAAAGGTAGACATCACCGATACAGATATAGAAGAAAAGAATTATGAAGGTTTTTCCTACGGTGTAGGTGATGACGCCGAAGCGAGTGGGAACGACTGGATTATTACAAAACTAGAAGGCGGTAAGTTTGTTGGTTATGGCGGCCCTCACAAACTAAGCGAGCTGATAAAGCTCTTTCTAAAGTGGGTAAAAAATGCTTAACAAGCCGCAGCAATCGCTCCCGTTGGTCGCTGGGACAGCCAAAACGCTGCGCTTTTTTGTCTGCCCCTGTGCGGGGCGTTATGCATCAAGGAGAAAATAATGAAAGTAGAGCATGGAAAAATCGAAGGTGATGTTGAAATCACTTCAGAGTTAAAGATGCATGGTATCTTCACTGGAAATGTAGTAGTCAAGAAAGGCGGCCACTTGATTCTGCATGGTATGGCCACGAAGTCTTTAACCGTAGAGTCGGGGGCGATAGTAGATATCCCGGGTATGGTTACCGGCAACGTAATAAATGATGGGGGAAGGCTGAGTATTGCGGGAACGGTATTGGGCAAAGTTATTAAAAATTCCGGTGAAACCAATATTCTCGAAGGTGCTGCACTTGGCTAAGTCCGTAATGCATAACAAGTGACTATGGTCCTTTGTCAAGTATTTAAGCCATTTTCTCATCCCAGTAAGTGTTGTTTTTTACCATCGTATTTAGAATGGTAAGTTGCTTCCTCATACATGCGATAAGGGCTACTTTCTTTGGTTTACCAGCAGCGACCAGGCGCTCATACATTGGCTTTAATTTAGGGTGGCATTGTATTGCCGACATCATAGAAACAAACAAAACCGTGCGTACACGATGTCGCCCACCTCGAATATAGCGCTTACCCTGGAAGCTGCCGCTATCACGATTCATCGGGGCGATACCCACAAGTGCCGCAATCTCTTTGCGGTTCAACTTGCCCAGCTCAGGAAGTTCGCTCATTAGCGTGTAAGCCAGTACATTGCCAACTCCTTTAGCACTTAATAAGAGATCGCGTTTTTGTCGCCACTCGGCAACACTGTTAACAAGTTTATCAAGTTGCTTATCGACCCCTTCTAGCTCTTTCTTGATGGCTTTTAAGATAGCCTGAATGGGCTTGTGAACAGATTTGGGCATTCTCTTGAGGCGATTCTTTTGCATTGTGCTCATTTCTAAGCACTGGTTCCTGACCGTCAGTAAATCACTAATATTTCTAAGTTTTTCTGGTTTGATTGATGACAATCTTGGCTTCATTGCTTCACCAAAATGTGCGATATCAATTGCATCTAGCTTATCTGTTTTGGCGAGTCGCCCCGCTGACTTTGCAAAGTTTCTTACTTGTAAAGGATTGCAAACAACTATCGGCAGTCCCGCTTTATAAGCAGCACAGACGAATTCTAATTCTAGTCTTCCTGTGGACTCGATTAATACTCTTTGCGGTTTAAGCGGTTGTAGTTGTTTAATGGCGTCTTTAATACCCTCTTTGTTATTGGTAACACTAAAGAACTGGCCATTAGGTCTCACATATATATCGAGTTGTTTACTGCTGGTATCGATACCGACATTGATCTCTTGAGGTTCCATAAGATAAGCTATCTCCGCCTTGCTATTCGGGCTCGAGGCCCACATGACTATTCGAGTTATGCCTAGTGAGTGTCTGTCACGTTCATACTTGTTAACGGTCTTTATGAACCGGCGCAGCAACGAACTGTGACAAACAAGGCCTTCGGTGGCCGCCGAAGGTGGGTCTCAATTTACCCGTTAGCGAAAAGGATTTTCAACATCAGAATTGGACAAGAACAACCATACAAAAAGCAGCAAGATTGCCCACAAAATATGTGGGCTGGACGGCCTACGCTTTGCTTCGGCCGCCCGTGTGCTAGGCGTTATATTTCAGAGAAATCATGATAGATAGCAAGAAAAATCCAGTTGAATGGAGTCAATTAATGAGTGAGCTAGAAGATGCACATGAGCATCTAGGTGATCTCATTAAAGAAATGGGATCTAGGGGAGCGTCGATATCGAGGGCTATTCTATAGATATAGCTCATATATATGCGCACTTAAATCGAGCGTGGAATTCCCGTGATTTCAAAGGTGAGATGAGTGAATCTCAATGGGAGGAGTTTCGTTCTTTTCCCTCTGATTTGGAGCCAATCGCATAATGAAATATAACCAGCGGCGGCACAATCGACCTTCGGCCTGGACTCAGCACTGCGTGCTTCGCCTGTGCGCCGGACGTTATAGCTCCTTAATGGATCATGCGCAATGAACGAGCTGTTTAATATTTCCAACATCGAAGCCCTGGGTATATTGCTATGGTTTTGTGTTGTATTAGTTCTTAGCTATATGCTAGCTATCAAAAAAACCTTAAAGGTTAAACGAACGGTTATAGTTGGTGGATTTATGGCATTATTACCTCCACTGGCAATTATATATTTGGTCTCGCTACTACTTAGAAAAAGCCTTTCTGTATTAGAGAGGTCAGATGAGACGTTATAACAAAACACTGAAAATTCGCCCCCAAAAAACGTGGGCTGGACCTCCGGCAAAAAACGCCCCCGGCCTTTTAGCTTTGCGTTATCATTTGTGGCTTTTGAAAATTTAGGGGTAGCTCGTGTTTCATTTACTTGATCAAGCTCAATGGTTGTATGAAAAGCGTGCTGCGAATTGTCCTCACTGCGGAGCTGCACACGAGGAGCGAAGATTTGATTGTCATCTTTGTCACATTGATTTCAGTAGCGATGAAATAGAAAAAATGGATGAGCAACGGATAATGAGTTTCAAGCGTTCTGCAATTTCTGGTTTGATATTTTTCCCTATATTTATTGCTCTCTTTACTTTATTTCTAACTAATTACCGGTAGTACATGATAACAAGTTGCTGCATCCGACCACCTACACTCTGCTCGCTTTGTACTGTACTGTACGCTAGCACAAAGCGGCTCCATTCCGATGGCGGCTGAGCAAGGCGTTATCTGGCGTGAAGTTGAACCAGTGGGGCATTAATCGACCGAGACTCAAATGAAACTCGACAGCGGGATCCGGTTAGAAAGCGACGGCGAGCAAGCTGACTTGTATGCACTCGACGAAATCAACACAGCGCTGGCGCCGATCGGCGCCCGGATTTGGGCGCAGGATTGGTCGGGCCTCTCCAACGACCTTAAGGCCTTTTTGGCCGATACCAAACCTTCGACGGAGCGTGTCGCGGAAGTGATGCCACACTTTCTGCTATCCCGTGAACGTCTACTGGAAATCATCGCCCAGGCGGGACGCGAGCCCCATATTCCCGGAGGCGGAGAGCTGACCACACTGGACGAGACTCATGGCGTTTCCTATCCGCAACTGTATGTCGCACAGGAAGGTGAGGACTTTTCGCGTTTTGACCGAATGCATGTGAACATTAGCGCCGACGGGACGCCTGTCGATGACGTGGTACAACTTCTCTGCGGCAGCGGTTTGGTTGTGCACTTCCGTATTCCTTCGGGCGAGACGTTCAAAGTATATCTTGCCTGCCCCACGCCCGATGCTGGCTGGCTTTTAACTTTTGATTGCGCCACCCCATTTATCGGCAGCTTTAGCGGCGGTTCGGCTGGGGCCAAAGCCGTCACCCAAGTCATCGGCCCTGCACGCTGGAGAATGGAGTATCTTGAATAAAGATGTCTGCGCAGCTAACGGACGCGCTCAATCAATGGAAAATGGCAACAGCCAGATAACAACGCGTTGCACCGGAATAAGGGCGTCGTCCTTCCTCCAGCTACCCAACCAAACGAACGCCCTTACCTGATGAACACCACCGTTAGCTGCCTATGGAGAGTTTAATGCAAATAGAAAGTTGGTTAGCATTCTGTTCGATTGCTTTGTTGGCAACAGCAACTCCAGGACCAGCAACTTTGTTGGTATCAACAAACAGTTTGATGTATGGCTTCAAAAAATCATTGATCACGGTTTTGGGTAATATTTCTGGACTACTTCTTATGTCCAGCTTTTCTGTTTTAGGCTTGAGTGCAATTGTTCTCAATTCGGCTATTGCTTTTACTGTATTAAAAATCGCAGGTGCAATTTACCTTATCTACATGGGCGTAAATCTATGGAGGAAAGGCATAACACCAATGGAATTAAAGCAAACAAAAAAAGGTAAGAAGCATACTATCAGTCTATATTTTCAGGGTATTTTGGTTTCCGTTACAAATCCTAAGGCGATTGTTTTTACAACAGCATTATTCCCACAATTCATAGTAGTTTCAGAGTCATTACTTCCACAGTTCACTGTGCTGGTTTTAAGCTTTATGTGTTCATCGTTTGTCTGTCTATCTACATATTCGTATCTGGCACGGAGAGCAAAGAACAAAACAGCCAAAATATTTTCAGGTCCTATTGCAGGTAAAGTATTTGGCTCAACATTCATCGGTGCCGGTTGTATATTGGCATCAGCATCAAGGTAATCGGTAGCTAGCAAGTGGCGCCTACGGCGCACTTGAACCAAGCGTTACTAAACATACATTAATTCGAGCAAGTTGAGGAATTTAGACTAGTGAGTACAAATTATACCTTTCATCCAATAAGCCCAGAAAACATCGAGAAGATTAGGGAAAATGAATTTCTTTATTGGTTGCTATTAGAGGATAGTGAGTATTACGAAGAGGAAACTGGTGAAGTGCCTCCTGCGGACTTTAAGGTTAGTAGCAGAGAAGGGTCAGTTTTAATTGATGACTGGAATATTAAAACTGTTGATTGGGTTAAGGAAGTTTTAGATTCAAGATATCCCAGAATAATCAAATCTCTAGAGCAACTTAGCTACCAATTTGGAGAAGATTGTGGAGATGGTGTGGATTTTGGTTTTGGCCCTATAGCAATAATCACCTACGAGCAAGTGGTAACAGCTTTAGATAACCTGTCTGAGATTACGGAAGGTTCTTCGTTAGAAGGAAAAGTAGAAGATATTAAATTCATTGGGGACTGGTTAATTGAATTGAAGTCAGCACTTCAAGAGGTTCTTAATTCAAAATTTGGATTGATTCGGAAGCTCGGTTAGTAACAAGACCAAGCACGATCGCAAATGCAAGCATTTGCTGGACCTCCGGCGTTATCGCGCCTCCGGCCCGTGTTGGTAGGCGTTAGGTGAAAAGATAGTTCGGAGAAACAAAATTATGCTAGGGAACATAAAAGGCATTGGGGTTTTGCTGTTGCTAAGCATAGTATTTTCATCTCAAGCTCATGCCGAAGATAATCGGAAAATTTGGGAGTGCAATAATGGAGGTTATTACAAATCAAAAGCCGAGCATACCCTGTGGCTTGTCGAAGATGGAAAAATTTCCTATGTGAAATTCTATGATTCACGCATACCCGCTAGATACTATCTGCACGGCTTAGAAAGAAGATGGGATTAGGAAGGCGGTAATTTTAGCGTTCGGCTCAAGCCCGACAATGAAGTCCTCTACTTCGACTTTAGTGGAGTCGAAGCCGGCGAATCTACTACAGCGAAATCGCAATTTGGCTGTAAACAAACTCAAGGGCAAGTATGTACTTATCGCGAACTGTTCTATCACCTAACAAGACAATTAATGTCGCCCCTTCGAGGCTGGACCTCCGCAGAAACCTTCCCCCATTGAGTAGACGCCTACCTTTTGAATAGGGTAGGAAAAAATGCCGAAAATACTGAGTGAAGAGCGGGTTGTTGAATATTCAACAGAGTTTAAAGTTAGAGTGGTAGCTCTCACTAATCAACTGAAAGTAGATACGACCACTATCGCCAACATTATTGGTTTGCATCCAGTAATGGTGTATAGATGGCGACAGGAAAGTAGAGAAGGCAAGTTGGTCGAGAAGCCCAGTCGTAGAATAAGTATGGCAAAGACAACGAAAACTCAGTCTCAAACTGATGATAAAGAGATAAGACGTCTAAAAAAGCAGGTTGAGAAATTGCAAAAGGAGAATGATTTCCTAAAAAAGTGGGAAATGTACCTGAAAGATCCAAAGCTGAAAGATTCTCGTTCATAGCTCTTAATCGATCAGACTTTGGTGTCAGGTACTTATGTAGATACTTGAATGTTTCACCCCAAGGGTTTTATAAGTGGCTCAACCGTGATGAGAGCACTCAAGACATAGAAAATAGGCGAATTCTAGCGTGTATCGAAACTATCTATGCGCAGCATGATGGTAATTATGGAAGTCCAAGAATTTGCGCAGAGCTGAAAGCTAATGGTGAACGAATAAATCACAAACGCGTTGAACGCCTTATGAGAGAAGCTGGAATCGTGGGGAAAGCTGGAAGGATCTATCGTCGACGCCCTTTGCCTGAAAATTCTTGCATTAAGATTGAAAACTTACAAAAAGAGCATGGTATGCCGAGTAAACCAGACTCTCAATGGGCTGGTGATGTAACCTATCTGAAGATCAATGGGCAATGGTAATATTTAGCTGTAATTATTGATCTTTACTCCCGAAAAGTGTTGGGTTGGGAGCTGTCGGATACTCGAACCGTTGAGCTAACACTGTCAGCTCTAAATAAAGCTGTTCGTCGTAGAAATATAGAATCAAATCTAATATTTCACAGCGACCGAGGTTCTGAGTACGGTGCTTATGCATACCAAAACCGGCTCAAAGAGCTGGGTATTGAGCCGAGCATGAATCGTCCAGGGTTTATGAATGACAATGTGTATGTAGAATCATTTTTTCAAACACTGAAAACTGAGAGTTTTAAAGGGTTTAATTTTGAGTCCGTTGAGGAGCTAAGAACTAACTTAGCTTGGTATCTTGACAGTTACTATAACTTTAAAAGAAGACATGGTTCACTTGGGTTCAAAAGCCCAGATGAATATGAAAGAATGGCCACATAAGATGAATATAAGGTGGCGTCTACTTTAAGGGGGGAGGCTTCGCCTCCGGTCTGGACGCGCTAAAGCGCGTCGCTGCTTTGGGCGTTAGCTGCCATTTAGCATTTACTTTTTTTCAGAGAATTGAAATGGATTGGAACAATATTTTTACGTTTATTGCTGTGGCAACATTGCTCGTGATTTCTCCTGGGCCTAATGGATTCCTCATAACGAAAACAGTTCCTTTGTCAGGGTATCGAGCTGGTTTGGCCAATATCTCGGGGTTCGTGGCTGCTTTCTATGTACATGGTACGCTATCTATATTTGGTATATCTATTCTCTTGGTGCAATCTGCAAACGCCTTTCTTGTTTTTAAAATGCTGGGCGCTGCATATTTAATTTGGCTGGGTTTAAAAGCACTTAGAAATGCTATAAGTAAAAGCACAGCTGCAAATAACTTAGAGGCAGTATTGCAGCAAAAGCCAACATCTATAAAAGGGGCTTTTCTTGAAGGCTTTTTAACTAATACTCTTAACCCTAAAGTATCAATCTTCTATCTCGCTGCTTTTCCGCAATTTATGTGCGTAGATGGCAGTGCTTTCAGTGCATACTCTCTTGTTACTGCACACTCACTGGTTAATGTTGTATGGTTTTCGGCTATGGTCTTCACTTTAACCAAGGTAAAAAATACTACCAGCCACCCTAAATTCAAAACTTGGTTAAACTCTATTACGGGTGTTGTATTTATTGGATTTGGCACTAAATTGGCCTTGGCGAAGAGCGGCTAACAAACCAAGTAAGCGGGAAAATTATACGTGGGCTCCCGTCACTCCGTTCCGTATTATGGCCCACCTGTTATTGCCCCACCTTGGAGTGTTAGATATACATAAAATCATGGCGACTCTATCAAAAACTAAAGCAAGCTTGAGGGTTATCGGAGATGAATTATTACCTGACGAAATCAGTGAGTTATTAGGCAGTGAGCCTACAGTGAAGATGATTAAAGGTGAGCCATTTTCGTGGATGCATAGTGGAAAACCTCGCATAGCAAGGTCTGGAATGTGGCGTATTGAAGCTAATGAAAAAGTGCCAGGTGATTTAGATTCTCAAATATTCGAAATTCTAAATAAGTTGACTCATGATTTAGAAGTTTGGAAAAAACTCTCAGAGAAATATAGGTTAGATTTATTTTGTGGTCTCTTCATGGAGCGCTCGATGGAGGGTATAGGTATAAGCTCAGAAGCGCTGCTTGCGTTGGGGCAGCGTGGAGTTGAAGTGGATTTTGATATATATGGCCCGGATGATGAAAATGTATAGCAAGCGCAAGCACAACTGGCCACTTCGTATCTTGGGCTTCCAAATCGCTGTGCAGCTTTACCGTCTGTCCAGCAGGCATTAGGTGATCATGAGTACAGATGGAATAGCCTTAGTCAGCTACATCTTATTTTAATATCCTGTATCGCCGCGTTGGCAGTTGGGTTCATTGTTTTTTCTATATCTTGGAGGTGAACAAGAACATGAAGGAATGAGGAAAGTGGGGCGAGGAAATGTCTTTTTCAGTTTCTACGCCTTCGTTTTTCTCATCCTACGAGCGTTATGCATAAGACTTATCCATGAACTTTACCTGATGAAAGCCAATAAAGAAGATTGGAGAGCGATCACATTTGCTTTTTACTCCCTAGTACATAATGACCTAAGAGATTGGGAAAAACTTCCAGATGAATTGAAAAATAGTGATATGGGAGGTTTATGTCAGAAATATATTGATACTAAAGATATCCGGTATCTAATAGAAGCAGGTGAAATGGTTGCAGGTAAAAACTGGTATACAGCTCTCGGAAGAACATTTTGAGCTTTAAAATAACATGAAAAAAGAGTTGATAGTCAAGGATTGTTTAGCATTTCAAAATCAAGTGTGATTGTGTTGCCTTATGTCTACACATTAAGAAAAAATGCTTCCGATCTGGGTTGAACTAAGTACCTCTGGTGGAGGCATTTAATTTAAAACGGTCCATCTCAGTATTCTAGGGCAGGCGTTGCTTTTCAAAGAGTATGTGTTAGAAGCTGTTTCATAACTTTTTTAGCGTAATTAACATGCAGGCAATATAGAAAAAAGCTCTGTATGAAGATATGTAGCGATCCCACCTTACAACTAAACGACGGTAGTTCCCTAGCCATGCAAAAGTTCGCTCAACTTTCCAACGTCGCACATATCTCCTAAGCTTTCTGCCATCTTGTTTCGAAGGTTTTCTTCTATTCCTACGGTGAGGGTAAATCAGGTCAATTTCACGGCGGGCCAAACTATGGCGTAGTGGATCAGAATCTGCAGCCTTGTCGTACACTAGACGTCGATTTTTTGTATTTTCATAGGTAATATCGAGTAGTGGATGTAATAAATTTACTTCTGCTGGTGAGGCCGAAGTAACGGTGCCTCCCAATGGAATACCTTCGCCATCGACCACTACCATCCACTTTGTACCCTTGCCTCGCTTAGTTTTTCCGACTTCTGCTCCCCTTTTTTTGCTGAAGCAAAGCTACTATCCGAAAAGACTTCTTCCCAATTAAGCAGGGATCTTTGATCGAGCTGTCCGAGAAATTTTCTCCAAGCCTCCAACCAAGCGCCTTGCTCTTCCCAAAACTGGAGCCTTCTTCAGCAAGACTCGGCGAAGGGTAAGATGAGGGGAGATCCTTCCATCGTGCTCCTGAGCGCAAAATCCACAGGATACCTTCAAAACATGCACGGTTATCAATGGGTTTGGGACCTCCTTTTCCACGTTTTAGCTGGGGAAGGCAAGGCTCAATCAATTTCCACTGAGCGTCAGTTAATTCTGACTTAAATCCACTCACACTTACTGGTCTTATCATTCCCTGAGGTCGCAAGAATAACTGATTTCAAGTTATGAAACAGCTTCTAGACTGTTTTATCAAGAGTGTAGTAAAAGCAAAGCGCCCCATTTGTACGAAAATAAGGGGGTTGAATTTTGTGATGCGTCAGTTGAGTAACTTCGCAAATGAAAAGTCAAAGTGTTTGGTCTTGGTAAAATTGTCTCTTGTACTATTTGAAAGTTTGACAAAGCCAATAAAGTGCTGAGAGCTAGGATATGGTTTACTTGGGTTCAAAATTTGAGGTAATATGAAAAAATTTTCGTATAAACTGAATAAAGGTGGTATCTACATTGAAATATCTCTCCCTAAGCTTGCTAGGTGATCTGTTGATGTTTTAAGTTGGTGATCGACAGATATAATTTTTAATACATTTAGCTCGTGATTTTCTTAGTGCAGTTTTAAAAGGTTGAAATTATATGGGAGGGTATTGGATTAAAGTGTTTTCTTGTGAATTTTGATTTTTATTGATGGATATAGAAAATTGAAGGTAAAAAGCAGTCGAGGAATATTTCTCAGCATTGTAGCTATGCTCTGTATAGCCGGTATGGATGCAACCGGTAAACTACTTGTTCAAACCTATCCTATTGTGCAAATTATGGCTGTTCGATTTGCAACTTTTTTTATTATTGTAATGCTTATAGCTTCACTCAAAGGTGATCTCAAGCAGGTTCGAAGTAATATTTGGGGTACTCAAGTTTTAAGGTCACTTTTACTTGTGGTTGAGGTTACGGTATTTATACTTGCTTTTAGCATGATGCCATTAGCAGATGTCCATGCAATCGCTACAATGGCCCCATTGTTCGCTATGCTAATGGCTGGATGGTTTCTTGGGGAGAAGGTAGACCGAAGAAGTTGGATTGCTGTCGCTATTGGCTTTATAGGTGCTTTGATTATTATTCGCCCTGGATTGGGTATTTTGAGCTGGTATGTTGTTATACCGATCAGTGGAGCCATTTTATGGGCATCCTATCAAGTCCTTTCTCGTCATGTCAGCCAATTTGATAGTTCCGCTACAACAGTCTTTTATACGGCCTTTATAGGCCTCATTGTATTTGGTGGACTAGCACCCTTTAACTGGGTAGACCCAACTTTTATTGGCTGGCAACTATTAATACTTAATGGGCTTTTTGGTGCAATGGGCCATTATTTATTGATTAAAGCTCTTACCTATGCTCGAGCTTCAACTTTGCAGCCTTTTAACTATACCTTGTTATTTTGGGCGATAGCGATTGGTTTTTTTATCTTTGGCGAATTCCCAGATGGATTTACAATACTTGGGGCGATTATAGTCTTGAGTGCTGGTATTTATACATCAGACGCTGGTCGGAGAATGAGTGGTCTTTCTTTTATTGCAAGTAAAAAGGGGTTTAATTTTATTCGAAAGTTTTCGAATAAAATTACTTAAGCTCTACTTGATTGCTTTCTGATTTTATCATGGTCTATGAAGTATGGGGAAGCTTTTGTGAATGTTTCTGGCTTGGAGCATTTTAAAGTTCTTGTCTTAACTTTCTAGGGTATTAACTTGGGATGTTCAGTTTGAGGTTGACTATGGTGATTGATGCTAGCCTAATTATCTCTATAGCCTGCTGTATCTATATCTTTTGTTAGGTTTGATTTTAATAGCAGGATATGCTCTATGAGAAGTCGGTCTTCAATATAAATTTAAGGAGGGAGTATGCATATTCTTGTTCCTGTCTTTTTTAAGGCGCCGTTAGGTGGGCTTCACTCACATGTGTACGCTCAAGCTAAAGCAATTATCCGTGAAGGATGGCGTTGCACTATATTATGTAAGCCTGGCCCTTTCGCACAACAGTGTCGTGATAGTGGTATAGAAATTATTGAGGATGATTTTAGCGATTTATCCAAATCAATTGCTGAAATATCTGAAAGTTTTAAGTTCGATCTCATTCATGCGCACCCCTTTGCATCCAGGGAGATAGGCCAAGGTATTGCCAAAAACTTAAATATACCCATATTACTTACAGTCCACGGTAAGTACACTGATACTTTAGTAGATGATTGTGATGAATTCAGCCGTATTTATTGCGTCAGTCTTGGAGTCAGGGATCATCTTGTTAAAAACGGTATTAAAAGCCTTCATAAGATTTTTGTGTACCCAAATGCAGTTAACACTGAAGTTTTCTACGCCGGCCATGAAAGTAGACTAGATCGTCTTAAAGAAGTTGAATGTTTTATTGATAATAATATGATAAAGGGCTGTCGAATAATTATTTTTTCTTGTCGAATGGGGATAGATAAAAAATTTATTTTAAACTGCGTTAAGGATGCCTGGATATATCAGGCTAGGTATAAGATAGACTCTTGGCGGTGGATTGTAGCTGGTGATGGCCCTGGAAAAGCTGATTTAGAGCTGGCGGCAAATGAACTTAATGAGTATCTTGGCCATAAGTGCATAACGTTTTTAGGTTGGCAGTCGGAGGATAAGCTTAGTGCTCTTTATCAATCGGCTGACTTAGTAGTGGCACCAGGGCGGAGCGCTCTCGATTGTCTGGCGAGTAATCGGCCGGTAATAGCGATTGGTTCACAGGGCTATATTGGTGCTATAGATGAAGGAAATTGGTATAAAGGTTCCTATTCAAACTTTGGAGGTGTTGGTGAAAAAGATTATATATCTGGTGAATTGTTTCAGGATATAAATTCTATCATCTATGATGATGAAAAACTTGATTCGATTGGTAAGTTTGGAAGGAAGCGGGTTTTAGACTCTCATGATCAAAAGTATTGGGATGTGTGGTTGTTAGATCAGTACCGTGAGATTATGGCATTATATGATGAAGCTAGATCTCTTCCTTGTGAATTGTTGGAAGAATATAGTGTACCAGATACTTGAGTATGACTCTGATGATTTGGAAAGGATTAATGTATATCTTATTGCGAGAATAGATCTATGTGATTTGAAATGCTCAGATTTTTACTGATAAAAATTTTCTACGGCATAATAGTTAATTTTAGGAATAGGAAGGGAGGTTGTGAGGGTTAAACTTTAGTGTTTTGTGGAATAGCTTAAGTGTGATTGATGAGTTTTTGGATGCATTTGCAGTTATTGCTTCTTTAGTACATCTCGTTGCTCTAATCAGAGCTCAGAAGGAAGGAGTCGAAATTACTTCTATAGATGGTATTTGTCACGGATAGGGAGGGGGATGCGATATGTCTATGCAAAGGCGATAAAAAATTTTGACTCTTTATCTAGTTCAGACACTTTACTAATTGTAGGGTTATATATCGTTTTTTTAAGGTTTGGGAGGAAGCTTTTTTGCAGTAAAACCAAATAGATTGAATTGTATCACTTGGGATTCAATGATTTCTCAATACATATAGTATATTTATTTATGCGACCTTTTAGGGGGGGCTGGAAGACTTGCTCCAATTTTTTTCTCCAGAGTTTCGGAGTATGTGAACTCAAGAAATTCAATTAATTTTATTTTATCAAGTTCAGCTTGAAAGGGATAATCGTGACCTCGGTTTTAATTTTTTTATAGACGCAAAAAAACTGGAATTTTCAGCTCACAAAGAATTACTTCCCCGATTAAATTTTATGCAATTTTGATAGGCTTTTTTTTGCTGTCCTATTGTAATTCCAATCGAGTATTCAATAGGTCGTGTAAATGAAGTGTTTCTATTTTGTCAAATGGTATAGGGAGTGCCTGGTTACGATAAAGTTTTGCTGACTTCATATTTGGGCGGTTAATGAGCAGTTAATCCTTAGAGAATCAAAGTTCCATATCATAGATTTAGCTGCTTGCTGAAAAGGATGAAAGCGATTGAGCTATATCGCAATGACTCGAGCTGAATAGCTCTGTCTAATGAGGGCTTCGATCTGGTATCGCTCTTTCAAGGTCAGCTGTTTGGTGTGGGTTCTCATGGGGTTCTTGATTTGTTTGTGTGGAAGTGAATCAGCCTACGGCTAGTTGGACTCCGTTACTATTGCCAAGTGTGTTGGTTATTGTGGGAATCTAGGATTCATGAATATAAACGAAAGGGAGCATATTAAAATGTATGTATGATATCTGTAGGTGGATGGTATTTATTGTCACTCCCGTAAGTCTCTAGTAGAAGATTTGTTGCAGTATAAACTGTACCAATCCGTGAAGGATACTTATAGAAATCGTAGGGGGTCCGCTCAACGATTATAATTAGTTCCTTCACGCAAGAAAGGAGGCTACTAGGCATCAACGAAGATTACTTCGCCAGTTATAAATCCATCTACAGAACGCTCAAAAGCTTTTCCGACCAAGTGCCCCGGTACGGGCTCAAAGCCTGGCATCATGTCACCGTAGACATCCCAGGCTTCTTCCAATACCGTCGGATTAACCGCATTGATTCGAATCCCCCTGGGGAGTTCATAAGCAACGCATTTGACAAAGGTATCAATTGCTCCACTGGTTGTTGCATCGGCAATTGCCATGGGGATCGGCTTTATGTTTAGAATGCCGGATATTAGCGTAAAGGATCCTTTATCGGCGATATACTCTTGACCTATTCTTACAAGATTGATTTGCCCCATCATCTTGCTCATTACCGTTGTCATCCATTGCTGCTCAGTCATATCGACAAAGTCTGCGTATTCACAGAAACCAACGGTGTTTACGACAGCATCGAAGTCACCCACTGTCTCAAACAGTCGCCTGATAGACTCTTCATCAGTAATATCAACCTGATAGTCACATCCCTTGCCCGAGCGACTTGCTGTGATAACCCTGTGGCTGCTTAACCCTGTTAATGCGGCCTGTCCCATTTTACCTTGTGCGCCAATGAGGATAACATTTTTCACTCTAAGTACCTGTTTTATATGAAGAATTTGCTATTTGCTGCAATGCGATGCTGCTCAATTACTAGGAGAATGCTAGTTTTATTGTGATACAATGTTAAACAGTATTTATTTGTAAGAGATACAAGTGTGAACCAAATAAATCGATTGGAGGTCAAGCAACTCCGAATATTCCAGGCATTAATATCTGAAAGAAGTGTATCTCGTGTCGCAAGTCAGGTCGGCCTTACTCAGCAAGCTGTTAGTGAACATTTAAAAAAGTTGAGAGATATTTTTAGTGATGAACTTTTTCTCCGGAAAAGCAATGGACTAATTCCAACGCCGACAGCAATAAACTTAGGGAAAAAGGTTGATGCGATCCTCCAAGGGTTAGATAAATTGTTGGAACCAGCAGTTTTTGAGCCATCTAAAATAGCACAAACCTATACCATCGCTGCGACAGATTACTCCCAACAAGTGGTGCTTCCCGGCTTATTGCCTAAACTCAGAGCGCTAGCTCCCAACTTGAAAGTGGTAATACGGGATATTGCTACAGACAGACTGGAAGAGTTAATGAGTGAAGCCAAGGTGGATTTAATAGTTGCAGATTCGGATATAAATTCTGACCTGTACTCTTCTATCACATTATTTACTGATTACTATGTCTGCGTTGCGGCAAAGAGTTCGCCTCTGGTAAAGAAGAAGCTGGGTTTGGAGGAAATAGCTTCTGAGCCGCATCTTATGGCATCTCCGCTTAAGTCTGGTGCGGCAGGAATTATTGATGGTTGGTTTGCAAGGCACCGTTTGCGTAGAAATGTTGTTATGTCTACGCCATGTTTTACCACGGTTCCACAATATCTCAAGAAAACAGATATGCTTGCTTTTTTACCTAACCGGGTAGCGAGTGATTCAAACCTTGCCATTCTTAATCTGAAAAACAAGCCGGTAGAGTTTGATGTTATAGCCGCATGGCACCCTCGTTCAGATCATGATGCTTTACATAATTGGGTTGTAAACTTGTTGAGAGAGTGTGTCTAGTATTCTTTAGTTGATATTAAAGTACATAAAGGTGCGAGAGTGGCATAGGGGATTCAGGAGTTACTGAGTAAATGAGATCTTTAGAAACGCAATTTTATCGGGAAAATAAATGATTCTTGATTTTCATTCGTGCATAAAAAGTTGAACAGGAGAGGCGCGGCGGAGAGGGTGGCATAGAAATATATCAAGCCCTTAAATGCAGAGATTTTAATAGAGCATGAGATTTTGCTATTCCTGTTGTGATGCCACGGTTTAGCTCTGTGGGTGAGCTTGCTCATTGTGATATTGAGGAGATGTATGTCATTTTAAAAGCTAAAGGCACTTTGACTATCGAGGACGAGAAGACACGAGCTTCCGCTGAAGGTGTAATTTTAAATAAAATAGCTGGAACCCATGGATTAGTTAATAACTTATCGAAAGAGATGGAATTGTTAATTATTCAAGCCAGTTTGAAGTGGTACCAGCTTAATAAGTCAGTTAATTTGACGGTAGAAAGTTACCAGGCTTGAATGCCTTGATTTTCATTGGAGTGACGATTTAACAACATGATTGGGAGTGGGTAAGAGTTATGAAAATGCGAAACTTCTTAAGAATGGTAATTATCGGGATTGGTTTATCTGTGGTCAATGTAGCTGCAGAAGAAGTCGAGATAGATAAAGACCTCACTATTTATTATGAACAATCGGGGAGTGGTGATACTGCCATTATTTTTATTCCTGGCTGGATGATGTCGGCAGACGTTTTTGAGCACCAACTTGCCCACTTTAAAGATTCTAAAAAGTACCGCGCGCTGGCATATGATCCCCGTGGGCAGGGCAAATCATCAAAGCCCGTCGAAGGGCACACCTATCAACAACATGCTAGAGACCTGGCTAAGTTAATAGAGACATTGGATATAGACAAGGTGATCTTGGCAGGTTGGTCATATGGCGTAACGGAGCAATTGGCATATTTGAATCAGTTTGGTTCCGATAAACTGAAAGCGATGATCATGATTGATACTGGACCAGATATAGCGGGAGCAAGCCGTGATGAGTGGGTTTGGTATCTAAATGATGATTCGGACGGCTATTCACGCTCATTTACTGAGGGCATTATAGAGGATCGAGATAATGTAATTAGTGAATTTGTGAAATGGATGCTTGAAAACCCTTCAAAGGAAAATATTGCCTGGGTTACCCAAATTGCTAATCAGACCTCTAGTAGTGTCGCTTCAATTACCAACGCGACCGGATTTTACCTGGACTATAGTGATGATCTTGTAGCATTGGAAGGTAAATTGCCCCTACTGTATGTTGTGAGAGAGGAAGTTAAAAGTGTTGCGGATAAATGGATCAAGGCCAATACACCGTCTGCCACTGCTGTTTATATGGGAAAACACATGATGTTTTGGGAGAGACCCAGAGAGTTTAATCAGGTACTCGATCAGTTTCTTTCTGCCATAGAGAATGATAAATAATATATAAGCCCCTGCTTTACTTAACTTATGTATAGAGTGGTTTCGTGGTGATAAACACAGAGGATCAAGAAAATCTGGTTCTCTGTAGTTTTGTTTTAAAAGTTAAAGTGCTCCCCAATGGGGAATGATTTGTAAAGCGCATATTATGTCTAGAAAAATATTATCCTTAAAGGTAAAAAGAAATACGGAGCCTAAGAAGGCTGATAAAAAGCAAGAGGATACTTCTGATCCAAAGAAGCGGTTCTTAAATGGCGTAGCTATTAATCCATCTGAGCCTATTCGCCTTGAGTCAGGTTCTCAGCAACTTACGGTACGGGCGATGGATTTGATTACGCCAATTGGCAAGGGGCAACGAGGCTTGATTGTGGCCCCTCCGGGCTGTGGCAAAACCACTATCCTCAAGCATATCTGCCAAGCAGTGGGGAAGGCTTACCCCGAAATAAAGCTGTACGCTTTGCTTATTGATGAAAGGCCAGAGGAGGTTACTGACTTTAAGCGAAGTGTACCGGCAGAAGTGTATGCTTCCTCCTCTGATCATAGCTATAAAGAGCATGTGCGGGTAGCTAAAGAACTCCTTGATAGGGCTTGTAAGGAAGCCGGTGAAGGCCAGGATGTAATGATCGTGGTTGACTCGTTGACAAGGCTATCACGGGTGCATAATGCGCAGCAGAGTGGTAGGGGGCGTACAATGTCAGGTGGGATAGATGCCAGGGCTATGGAGATACCCAGAAAGCTGTTTGGCGCTGCGAGAAAGATTGAAGGTGGTGGATCACTTACGATTCTGGCAACGATACTCGTGGATACCGGAAGCCGAATGGACCAGGTGATATTTGAGGAGTTTAAGGGTACGGGAAATATGGAGGTAGTATTATCAAAGGAAGTTGCGAGACAGCGAATTTACCCTGCCTTGGATATTGCTAAAAGCAGTACTCGCCGTGAGGAAGTCCTGTTTAACTCGAAAGATATTGCAACGATAAGAGCTTTACGAAGAACGCTTGCCGGCCTTAAGCCTGTAGATGGCACTAAAAAACTTATTGAACTCCTTAAAAAGTACCCGACTAATGCGGAGTTACTTGACCATTAATTTTTAGTTAAGTTTAGGGGGAGTATTTAGCCGCTTAGCATTTTAGGAGTTAGTTACTGAACGCCCGAGACCTTATTATGACAACTGTTAGTCAGTCGGGGGCTTCACACGTCAATTCTATGGTGTGTTTTTGCAGGATACTCTTCAATGGCTTCCCCCTCTAGTATTTCACTACCAGTTTGGTAACGCATTGTCATCTGGCCAGTTGCAAGCAGAGTTCCTACACTGTCATAAACTTCGGTATAGGAATAAAAGATTTTATGCCCCGAGCTGGTCAACTTACCTATGGCGGTTAACTGGTTGGTTTTGGCTCGACCGGTGAAATTAGTTGTTAATGATAGCGTGAGGGATTTACGTCGACGATTTGGGTACGGGCAGTAGAGACCACAGTAGGATCCGGCAATATCAATTAACGTTGTAATAAACCCCCCATGGGGTACTCCGTGGCTATTCAAATGCTCAGGGAGTACGGTTACGCTGATCACTACACGGCCTTCCTGCCACTCATCAATTTTCACACCCAAATGATCATTGAACGGTGGTTGTTTTTTATTTTGCCAGCTCATTTGGACTTACCTTTTGGGAAATTAGTTCAGAACAGGGTGCGTTCGGGCAGCGTGCAGGGTGGAGAAATACACTGTGAGCAGACCCGCTGTGACCACTATAAGAATTCCTATCAGCGCAATTGTGTTAGGCAGATGCTGCCATATCAGCCAGCCAAAAATGCCGGCAATAACTACTCCAAAATAACTGATTGGTGAAACTACACTGGGTTTTGCATAACTATAAGCTTTGGTATAGAGCCATATCGCTAATAAAACAGAAACCCCATTAAAAGCCAGGTAGGGAATAGTCCAGGTAGGTATTGACTGCCAGTAGTAGATACCCAGGGGCAGGCTACACATAAATGAGATAAGGACGTAGTAAAACAAAATAAGGCTCGACCTATCAGTACGAGACAGAATACGTGTGCCCACCATAGAGACAGCTAGAGTAATACCTGACAGTAAGCCGAAGGCGTGGCCACTGCTGATACCATGGATATCAGGTTGAAGAATCAGTGCGATACCAAGTAGTCCAAGCACAATGGGTAGCCAGCTTGTGGCGGGAATCTGTGCACGCGCCCAAAGCCAGGCTACAAGTGGAACAAAAATAGGGGCGGCATTGCGTAGTAAGCCTGCCTCCATCAATGAAATACGGCTGAGTGCATAAAAGTAGGAAAAGAAGCAGAGCCAGCCTGCAAAGCCTCGCAGTAAATGGGTTTTCCAGTGTTGTGTTATGAGCTGTTGGGGTGACTGGCGCACCAGCCAGGGAATAAGTAATAGTAAGCAGATGCTGTATTGGCTGAGAACTATTAAAGGTACTGGTACGGCGGGTGATATCCATTTACTGGCTGCGGCGGCTGTACTGGCAACCATGGCGGTGGCCAGTGCGTAACCTATGCCTTTCCAATTGTTTCTCTTAACCCTGGCTTGGATCGCTTTGTGGTGATCTAACGGTTCTGGTGACTGTTCGAGCTGCAGCTCATTAAACCGCATCTGGCTCGGTCGTAGTTTCGATTCTATTAAGGTATCAGGCCTTGTCATTGTGTTGCCAATTAAAAATCTCTCAACTTTGGCAAAAAGGGTAACCGGTACTTTTACCGGTTACCCTTGAGAAGCGAATACTATCGCTGATCGTCTGCCCATTTCGCAAATGTTTTACCTTCTTTTACCAGTTGGACGAGCAATGGTGCGGGAGTCCAATTGGCTTCGCCATGTTGGTCACGGAATGTGCAAATAGTATCGTAGATCTTTTTCAGGCCGATGCTATCTGCGTAAAACATGGGGCCGCCGCGATGGGGAGGGAAACCATAGCCATAAACATACACAACATCAATATCACTGGGGCGTTGGGCTATCCCTTCTTCCAGAATTCTGGCTCCCTCATTAATTAAGGCGAAAGTAAGGCGATTAAGAATTTCTTTATCGGAGATTTCTCGCCGCTCTATCCCATGAGCTTTGGCTTGAGCCTCTATAATTGCTTGGACTTCGGGGTCACTGGTACGAGCGCGAGTTTCTGGGTCATAGCGGTAATAACCGGCTCCACTCTTTTGGCCCAGGCGTCCCATCTCTACTAAAGCATCCGCAATGCAGTAGGTTTTGGGGTCGCCTTTTTCTGCTTCGCTCAGGCCCTCGCGGGCCTTGTGGCCAATATCGAGACCGGCCAAATCTCCAACCGCTATGGGCCCCATGGCCATGCCCCAGGATTGCATTACGGTATCTATTTGCTCCGGGGTGGCTCCTTCTATCAAACAGAGTTGCGCTTCACGGGCATAGGGCCGCAGCATCCGGTTGCCAATAAACCCATAGCAGTTTCCGGCTAGGACGGGAACTTTTTTGATAGTTTTTGCCAACCGCATTGCGGTAGCGATAACATCGTCGGCGCTCTTTGAGCCACGAACGACTTCTAGAAGTTTCATAACATTGGCGGGGCTGAAAAAGTGTAACCCGATAACATTTTCTGGCCGATTGGTAGCAGCGGCGATCTGGTCGATATCCTGGTAGGAAGTGTTTGTTGCGAGAATGGTGCCGGGTTTACAGTATTGGTCCAGCTTGGAAAAAATTTCCTTTTTAAGCGTTACATTCTCAAACACAGCTTCGATAACGAGGTCTACCTCTACCAGGTCGGAATAGTCAGTGGTGCCCTGGATTAGTGAGAGGCAGTGTGTTTTTTGGGGCTCTGTAATCTTCCCCTTTTTCATACTGATACTGTAGTTCTTGTCGATTACTGCTCGGCCACGTTCTACGGCAGCTTGATCGATATCCAGCAGCTTGACTGGGATACCGGCATTGGCAAAATTCATGGCGATACCTCCCCCCATAGTGCCGCCGCCAATAATGCCGACACTGTTTATTTCTCTGATAGGGGTATCTTTGGAGAGACCCTGAACTTTTGTCGCACGTCGCTCGGCAAAGAACATATGCCTCAGGGCGGCGGACTGACTTGAGAGCAGACATTCGATAAATAGATCCAACTCTTTAGCCAGCCCTTTATCGAATGGCAGTTTAACCGCTGCTTCCACACAGGAGACAATATTCTGTGGGGCCAGTTGACCAGGTGCTCTTTTTTCCAGTCGCTGGCGGAAATCATCGAACAAGCCCTCTGGAATACTGGCAGGATCTATTGTGATGTCCCGGACTCTGCGTGGTGGGGCTTTCTGGTCAATTAGCTCACGAGCAAAGGCGAGGGCCCCTTCGAATAGATCATCATCAACCACGTGATCGATCAGCTTCATGCTTTTGGCTTTCGCGGCCGGGATTGGGGCACCTTTGGTGATCATTTCTAATGCAGCCGCAACGCCGGCCAGACGTGGAGTGCGCTGAGTACCACCGGCCCCAGGCAATAACCCCAATTTAACTTCAGGCAGGCCGACTTTGGCAGAAGCCTGGGCACAGCGATAGTGACAAGCCAGTACCACCTCAAAGCCCCCGCCCAATGCGGTACCGTGAATAGCTGCAATCACCGGTTTACGAGAGTTTTCGATTTCGGTAATCACTTCAGATAAGGCAGGTGCCTGTGGTGGCTTACTAAATTCTGTGATGTCTGCACCAGCAATAAAAGTGCGGCCTTCACATATCAAAACCAGTGCCTGAGAGGCATCTTCCTGGGCACTCTTGATCGCTCCCCAAATGCCTTCGCGCAGCCCGTGGGAAAGCGCGTTGACAGGGGGGTTGTTAAGTCGAATAACACCAATATCGCCAATAAGTTCATAATTTACGGTAGACATTGTTATCTCCAGATCTTAAATGACTATTAGATGGTTTCTCCTAGAGGGGCTCGCCGGTTTTTATATACGCTCTATAATCACTGCGATTCCCTGGCCAATACCAATACACATGGTGGCTAACCCGTAGCGCCCACCGCTACGCTCCAGCTGGCGTAGTGCTGTGAGTAGAATGCGGGCTCCGCTGGCGCCGAGCGGATGCCCAACTGCAATTGCACCACCATTGGGGTTTACCCTGGAGTCCTCGTAATCAATCTCGAGCATTTTCAGGCAGCCCATGGTCTGTACAGCAAAAGCCTCGTTAAACTCCATGACATCCATATCTGCCAGGCTCAAGCCTGCACGAGCCAATGCCTTACGGGTAGCCGGGACCGGGCCGAACCCCATTACTCTTGGCTCCACTCCCACAATAGCACTGGCGAGAATACGTGCGCGGGGCTTGAGATCTACGGCCTGCCCGGCCTCCTGGCTGCCAATAATGAGTGCTGCGGCACCATCGTTGATTCCAGAAGCATTTCCGGCAGTTACTACGCCGCCTTCAAATAGCGGGCGTAGCGTTTGCAGGCGCTCCAGGCTGGTATCGGGGCGGGGATGCTCATCAGTATCGATAAGGCGGGGTGGTTGCTTTCGGTCCTGTGGCACTTCAATAGGAATAATTTCATCGATAAAAAAGCCATCAAAACGCGCGCTTTCATATTTTGCTTGTGAAGCTAACGCAAAGATATCGCACTCTTCCCGCTGAATATTCAGGTCTGCGGCGATATTGTCTGCAGTTTGCGGCATGGTATGGCTGCCAAATTCTGCAACAATATCGGGATTGGTGAAGCGCGGACCCAAAGTGGTATCCGCCAGTTGCTGGGTGCGATCGAACGGGCTGCTTGCTTTGGAGAGGACCAAAGGGGCGCGGCTCATGGATTCAACACCACCGGCAATGAACAAATCACCTTCCGAGGCCCTGATGCAGCGGGCTGCATCGGCAACGGCAGATAAGCCTGAACCACATAAGCGGTTTACCGTAATACCACCGGTGGAGATTGGCAGTCCTGCAATTAGCCCGGCAAAGCGGGCGATATTACGACTGTCCTCACCGGCCTGATTGGTATTTCCGGCAATCACATCCTCAAATTGCTTGTGATCGAAATTATTACGTTCAACCAGGGTTTTAATGACATGCGCGAGCATATTGTCTGGCCTGATACTGGAAAGGCTACCTCCATGGCGACCAAAAGCACTTCGGCCGCCATCATAGATATAAGCTTGTGGCATTGTCAGTTTTCCCAATGACTGATTATTGTTTTGTGAGCAGTAGAAAATGTCCGCGCTTAATCAAACTCCAGCGCTACCGGAATGTTTTCCAATGCCTCCTCTGCTACCGTTTTAGCTGAAGGTTTTTCCAGACGAACTTTTGCAACCTGGCCCAGGGCACTATCAAAACGGGCAGAAAACTCTGCAGATATATTTTTTTCCTGAAGTGCCTGGCCAATAACATATTCGGTAGCGCGATTGCGCAATGCGGGTTTGAATACCTTGGCTACTGCGGTTAGGGGAATTTCATCAATAATCTCTACCCGCTTGGGTATCGCTGCACGTTCAGAAATCTGGGTGCGGCAGTAGTCGATAAGCTGCTCTTCTGTGGGTGGATTTTCGGACGGGTATAGAGTGACGTAGGCCACCGGAACCTCACCGGCATAGGCATCGGGCTGACCAACGGCAACGGCCATAGCCACGGCGGGGTGACGGCTTAGAGGTTCTTCAATCAAGGCTGGATCTATATTGTGGCCGCCACGAATGATTAAATCCTTGGCTCGCCCGGTCAAATAAAGATTGCCATCGCCATCGATATATCCCATATCGCCAGTATTAAACCAACTGTGGTCAACCCAAGCCTTGGCGTTATCCTCTTCGGAGAGATAGCCTGAAAAAATATGTGGACCCCGTGCAAGCACAATACCGACTTCACCGGTGTTGCAGGTTCTCACTAGTCGGTTTCCATCTACTTCGGCAATTTTCATTTCCATATAGGGGAGGCGGCGGCCGACGCTGCCCTCGGGTGCTTGCATATCTGTTGGCGGGCGGGCCAGCAGGCAGCTGGACTCTGTCATGCCATAGCCGTTGCTTACCGTCACATTGAACTTTTCCTCAAACGCACTCTTAAGCGCTGCGGGTAAAGGCGAGGCCCCGCAGCCAACATCTGTCAGGCAGCTGATGTCATTGTCGCCCACAGGGATTTGCATCAAGATGCCGAGAATAGTGGGCACGGCGCCAAAGCCCTGTACACGGAAGCGGGCGACGTGATGCCACCAGTTGGGGAGCACATTGGGGGAGCGAAAACCTGAGGGGGTCATTATAACAATCGTGCGGCCGGCGAGCAGAGTGCCAATGCCGGCGACCACAGTGCCGAAAATGTGAAACAGAGGAAGGCCACTGAGGGTAGCAAATCGCCCCTTACTGGATGTTGTGTCCACACTCAGCTGTGCGACAAACGCAATATTGCTGTGGGTCAGGCGTGCAATTTTAGGCCGCCCGGTTGTCCCTCCGGTGTGGAAGTAACTGGCAATTTCATCGCCTTGAATAGTTCTCCCACTAATTAAATGGTCATTTGGCTGTTGGGCAATAGCCAATACAAAATTCTCTACCTTAATGCCGGAAGGTATGGATAGGGTGCTAACCGGTTTTTTACTGATTAGCAGCAGTGCCTTCAAGGTTGGAACCTGCTTAATGACCTGCGCAACCTTTTCCCAAATCTCCTCACTGAGATCCTGCCCAAGGCTGACTAATACCTTAGCTTTGGTGGCATTCATGATCTCGGCGATATGCTCCGGTTCCAGCAACGGATTGATAGGGCTGGCGATTCCCGCGGCTTGTCCACCCCAGAGTGCAAAATGCGTTTCAGGAAGGTTGGGTAATAGTAATGAAACGGTATCTGTCGAATTAATACCGAGAGAATGGAGTAGATTGGCGGTTTGGTGAACTTTTTCGGATAGCTGTGAGTAGCTCACTGTCACACTTTCTTCATCTGGTACAGCGGTGGGAAGAAATTCGATGGCTGCATCTTGTTGGTAAAGACGGGCGGCCTGCCGAATTAAATCGTAGGTGTTTTCCCAGGGGTAACGTTGTAACAAAGGTACTTTTTCATATTCCTGGATTTCTGCAAGAGATTGCAGCATGGGACTGCCAGTGGAAGTGGACGTGATAGACATGGGGGCTTCTCTCACTATGGTTATTATGTTGGTGACAATATCAAAAGTGAAAAGAGCATTCCACTCTGCGGAATTCAATGGTAACGTTTTGTGCGTCGAGTAGTTATTTGAAAGCTAATTGGTGGGAATTGGCGGATAAATATTTACACCAGCTATATATAAACGCCACTAAGCAGAAAGTTGCGTCAATAGAGTTGGCTCGATAATTGAGGACCTACTTGCGTGAGTCGGAAAAAGTCAAAATAGCGATGCTCAGATATCAATATCATCCTGAAATTGTTTGTAGATAGGTTTACTTAAGACAAAGAGTGGAGCTCGCCGAGCCAGATCGAAAGTGAATTTATTCCGCTTGTATAAGGGAACTTCCGAATTTAGTACATGTTGATTGTGCAAGTTGGTGAAGGAAGTTAGCTGAAAAATCTCTGCCAATTGCACCCATAAAAACAGGAGCAAGCGAATGAATATAGATTTTTCCCCCGAAGAATTAGCTTTTCAGCAGGAAGTTAAGCAATTCCTGCAAGAGAAGCTTCCGGCGGATATCAGTGAGAGGACTCTGGATGAAATTCCCCTGGGAAAAGAGGACTATGAACGCTGGCAAAAGATCCTGTACGAACAGGGTTGGGCTGCGACTAACTGGCCAGTTGAATATGGGGGTACCGGTTGGACGCCAACACAAAAATATATCTGGGCCAATGAGTGTGCCAACTTCGGCGCGCCAGATGTAATTCCTTTCGGCTTTAAAATGGTTGCACCGGTTATCTTCACTTATGGTAGTGAAGAGCAAAAACAGCGGTTTTTACCGGATATTTTGGCAAGTAATGTTTGGTGGTGCCAAGGGTATTCGGAGCCAAATGCGGGCTCTGATTTGGCGTCGTTAAAAACCACAGCAGTGCGAGATGGCGATGAGTATATCGTTAATGGCACCAAAACCTGGACGACTCTGGGACACTGGGCCGATTGGATTTTCTGCCTGGTTCGTACCGGAGGCCCCGAAGTCAAAAACCAGGCCGCAATCACTTTCCTGTTAATTGAAATGAACCACCCGGGCATTACTGTATCGCCCATTATGACTTTGGGCGGCCATCATGAAGTGAATGAAGTGCATTTTGATAATGTACGGGTACCAGTGGCCAACCGTATTGGAGAGGAAGGTCACGGCTGGACCTATGCCAAGGTACTGTTGACCCATGAACGCACAGGCATTGCAAGGGTTGCTACTTCCAAAAAACGTTTACAGACTTTAAAAAAGCTGGCAGGTGATACTTGTGATGGTGACGCCAGCCTCCTGGAAAATCCAGCCTTTGCGCAAAAGCTCGCAGAAGTTGAAATAGATCTTTTAGCTTTGGAGTTTACTGAGCTAAGAGCACTTGCGGCAGTGAGTACCGGTAATGCACCGGGGCCGGAATCCTCCATTTTAAAAATTAAAGGAACTGAAATCGCCCAACTTATTGATGAGCTTTACATGGAAACTGCGGGTTACTACGGAATGCCATTTGTCCGAGAGCAATTTAAAAGCGGATTTGATGGCGAGCAAGTAGGCCCTGGAGTTATTACCAGCAGCGTGCCCCGTTACTTAAATAACCGTAAATCCTCGATTTATGGTGGCAGTAACGAAATTCAAAAAAACATTATCAGCAAGTGGGTACTTGGCCTGTAAACGCGACGTTTAATGAGGATTGGAACGATGGATTTTTCCTATAGTGAAGAGCAGCAGATGCTACAAAGCAGTGTGAGCAAATTTATTCAACAGGATTATGACTTTGATCGTCGCAGTAAGTTAATAGATAGCGATACTGGGTTTAGTGAAGATAATTGGAAGTTATTTGCCGAGCTGGGCTGGCTAATGGTTCCATTTAGTGCAGAAGACGGTGGTTTGGGTGGCTCTGCTGTTGATCTGATGGTAGTGATGGAAGAGTTTGGTCGTGGCCTGGTAGTGGAACCCTTCCTGGCCAGTGCAGTTTTAAGTGGTGGACTAATAGCAAGCGGTGCCAATGAGGCGCAGAAGCGAGAGCTAATTAGCTTGTTGATGGAAGGCCAGTTGCAGCTGGCATTTGCATTTGCTGAGCCCCAGAGCCGTTTCAATCTGTCTGATATTGCCACTAAAGCTATAAGGAGCGGAGACAGCTACGTAGTAAATGGCCACAAAGCCGTTGTTTTGAACGGTTCAGCCGCAGATAAACTATTGGTGGCAGTACGTACTAGCGGCGGTCAACATGATTGTGAAGGTATCACTTTATTATTGATAGATGCCAACTCTGAGGGTGTTCATCGCCAGGGATATGCCACTGTGGATGGGCATCGTGCGGCTGAAATAAAGTTTAATAACGTGATGGTTCCTGTGGCAAATCGAGTTGGGGAAGAGGGAGCCGCTTTACCAGTAATCGAACAGACAATTGACCGGGCCACACTGGCGCTGTGTGCCGAGGCAGTAGGGGCCATGGAGAAAATTTATAAAAAGACCGTGGAATATACAAAGACCCGAGAGCAATTTGGTGTTGCCATTGGTAAGTTCCAGGCTTTGCAGCACCGAATGGTGGATATGTTTACCGAATATGAGCAGGCCCGTTCTATTCTGTTAATGGCAGCGTTACAGTTGGATGTGAATAATGGCGTTGCCCCTAAGGCAATTTCTGCAGCAAAAAGCCGCATTGGAAAAGCTGCCCGGTTAGTAGGCCAGGAAGCAATTCAGTTACATGGCGGTATAGGGGTTACAGAGGAGTTGGATGTAAGCCACTACTTTAAACGTTTAACCACAATCCAGTATTTGTTCGGTAGCACGGATTATCATACCCGCCGATTTGCCGGGCACTAGCGAGGCAGGCAGCTGTGAGGTGATGAGTTGTCCCCCAGGTTGGTCGCATTGAGCTACTAACCTGGGGTTAAGCTATCTAGTAGCGGATCAGCATGGCCTCTATATTGCCGACCATATTTTTCAATAGGGGGGCGACTTCTTCTTCCAGGAATTCTGGACCCAGGCGGTAAGCAGGGCCGCCCGCGTTAAATGTATAAATGCGCCCCTGGCTTAATTGTAGGGGGACAGCAATACCATTAACATCGCGATTCCAGTCGCCAAAGGAGCAACAAAAGCCGCGCTGTTTATAGCTTGCTACCGCTTCTTCAATTCCAACCTTGATTTTTGGCCAGCGCTCGCTATTCCTTTTCTCCAGATGCCCATAAAAGTATTCGCGCTCCTCTTGAGGTAGCGCTGCCAAGAAAGCCCTTCCTGAACCACTGGTAGCTAAAGAAACACGGTTACCTATTTCGTAGCGAAAAGTCGTAACATTAGCGGCTGCACAAAACTCGACAAATATCATGTCGAGTCGATCACGGTCAGACAGCCCTACAGCAGTTCCTGTGGAGTTTGCAAGGTCTTGCATTAGGGGTTTGGCAACCTGCCGAATAGCCAGATTAGAGACGAAAGAGTAACCCAGCGCTAGTACGCCGCTACCTAGTTGGTACTTTTCCAGTCGGTCTGAGTAGGTCAAATAGCCTAATTTTGTCAGAGTATAGGTTAACCGTGAAATACTGGAGCGAGGCAAGCCTGTGCGTTGGGCGATTTCAAGGTTACCCAGAAAGCCATCACCGGGCTGAAATGCCCGCAGAACATCCAGTCCTCGCGCGAGAGCTTCAATAAACTTGCGATCGGGTTCTGCGCTTTTCTTTCTTGGGAGATCACTCAGCGGAGCCATGGTCTTAAATCCTGCTTCTATAGTAGCAAGTATACAAATTTTACTCCTGGATCTGAAGTTAGATACTTAGCCTTAAAGAGAAATTTAGGGCTGTGAAGGGTGTTTGGAAAATAATGAGCAGTAGCGTAAATTGTGGTTGTACTTGGGGGGCAACTGTGAATCCGGGGCAAGAGTGTTCTTTAATGCCGATATGGTTTAATTGTATTTTTTGCGGAATACCTATATATACATTCTATTTATCGTATTTTGCATAGTTGCTCCTTGTTTCAAAGTTGAAATTAGTGTTTGAATCCGTTACCAGTGAACTTTTCCAGGTTTGAGCTCATTTAAAAAAGAATTTTAGATATGATAATAAGGCTTCTCATTAGTATCACAATGGCTTTGATGGTCGTTAGTAACTGTTATGCCATAGATGATAAAGTTGGAAAAGAAATAAAATCAGCTCTGGAAGAGCTGTCTAATAGCAACCGCTTAATTGGCTCACATTTTGTTGCGGTAGTTGATAAGAACGGGCTTGATTTCTTTTATGCTTCTTCTGAAGGTGGTCCTCAAGTTAAAGAGAATACGCCTTTCTTAATCGCAAGTCACACAAAGTCTTTTACCAGTACTTTGATGGCTATCCTGCATAACTCGGGCAAGTTAGATTTAGATAAACCTATATCATCTTATAAGCTCCAGCTGGGGCTTGAGGGAAAAGTTGACACCAATAAAATCAGTGTTAGGGATTTACTTACCCATACGTCTGGATTTACAAGTGTTCAACATACCTTTAAGTCAGCTTTTTTAGGTTATTCCGGTACAGAGGAGCTGGTACATTCATTAAGTGAGAATCTGCTTATAGCGCCAGATTACAACTTTAGGTATTCAAATACGGGCCCGATAGTCGTGTCGATGATTGCAGAGAATGTCACTGGAAAAGCTTGGGGAGAGCTTATAGAGAAGTATATAACTGAGCCTCTGGATATGAATTCGACTACGAATAAGGTATCCAAAGTGGAAAATTTTCTTCCATCTATCATCACCTCCAGTGATGGTAATATCTTTACTTCAGGACATTTTAAGTCTGATCTAACGATGCACCCCTCAGGAGGCTTGGTTTCTACTGTAAGTGATTTGGCGACATGGCTTCAGGTAAATATAAACAAAGATAGGTCAAATATATCTAAGATTAATATTTTTGATGAGCTTCATGAAAAGCAGGTAGATCAATCAAAAACCTATTTCACCTATAAGAGAACAGGCTACACCTTGGGGTGGGATCTGGCAGAGTATAATGAAGAGACCCTTTTAACTCGCTTTGGAAATTATGGTGGATATAGCATCCATGTATCATTTATACCAGAAAGAGAGATAGGTGTAATTGCATTTACCAATCAGGATGCAGCTTATATGTTACCCCATGTAATAGCGAATTATACTTATAACTCAATTTTAAATAAAGCAAATAGGGATACGTTTTTTGAGCAGGAGATGAACCGGCTGAAGAAGTCTGTTCAAGGCGAGCTATTGGAAGCGCCAGATCCTGCCTTGGTTGTTAGCGCCGATAATTTCTCGGAAAACTTGCTTGGTACCTATGTTAATAATAATGGCTGGCCGGAGCAAAAACTCTATATCGAGGGTGATAAAGTGATGGTGAGCTGGGGAGGGCTCAGTGGACCACTGCTAAAAACTGGGGAGGTATATAAGGTGCATTTAGGAGCGCTCCAAAGAGATCTTTCATTTCATTTTCAGGATAAGGGCGTTGTTAAGTCCCAGAATGGATCAGTCAAGTTCATTAAAATATAAGCTGGGCGCTAAAGAGGTGTTCCATGAAAGAAAATATAGATTTCTTTGTCAGTAAATCCTTGGCCTCCTGGGGTGAGGCTGGGCCTGTTCACTGGGAATTCAGCAAGCGGCTACTTGAGAAAGTTTCCGAGTCTAATTTTAATGCCTTAGAACAAGACTTTGATGGTATGTTGGATGGGTTTGATCTTTCCGGAAAGTCAGTGGTTCAAATTTGCTGCAATAATGCGAAAGATTTAATCTCCATCAAAAAGAAAGGTGCCGGGCTCTGTGTGGGGATTGATGGATCCCAAGCTTTTGTCGATCAAGCTCGGCTTTTGGTAAATGCCTCTAGGTGTTCGGATGTAGAAATCGTATGTTCTAACATCTATGAGTTGCCTGATGAGTATATCGGCCGTTTTGACTTTGCGGTTATCACTATTGGCGTACTTAATTGGATGCCGGATCTAAAGCAGTTTATGAGAATTTGTACTTCCTTGCTGAAGCCGGGTGGTTATCTTTTAATGGAAGAAATACATCCGGTTCTAAATATGTATGAGGAAGGTAATCCCTCACACATTACCATGTCTTATTTCAATCGCGAGCCGCAAAAGGATGATCAAGGTTTGGGCTATCTGGATGGTAGAAAATATCAGGCTAAAGAAAATTATAATTTTCATCACACCTTGTCCGATATTTTGATGGCGGCAATTGAAAGTAATCTATCTCTACAGAAGTTTGTTGAACTCGGGAAGAATGTGGGTAATTGGTGTGGAGATTTGGAAAGCTCTGAATGTGTTCCGCCAATGGCAATGCTGGCTTGTTGGAAAAAGGACTTATAGATTTTGACGTTCACCAAGGTCCTAAGCTATAGAGCCAGTAGAAATAGGCTAAGAAAAGAGGCCTGCCATTGAATTTAAGTCTTAAATTCCTGAATTTTCGTGTTTACACGAATAATATTTCTTCCGGCGGTGAAAACTCAATGTTTTAGCGGGCGTGCCACTGCTGTCTACTTGGTGTTCTGTAGATTTCTTGGGCAGCAGCATCTGTATTGAGATCGCCTAATTTGCTTTATTGTGAGGCTAAATGAGCCACATTGGCTAATTATTCGAATGATTTATAAGTACAAATGAAAACACTTAATAAATCGTTATCAAAATTGAGTGTACTCTTTATGCCCATGGTGGCGCCGGTAGTCCAAAGGGGGAGGTTGTCGCACAAATCACTCACTTAGCCGCAGTTTCAGACTGCTGAGACGGTAGAATTGGCCGGCATAGGCCAAGAGAGGGTAGAATCCCGCTCTTAAAACTATTAAAAGACCCTTTTTTACGAGGAGATAGCAAATGCGTCAGACAATGATCGCACTAGCCGTAGCCGCATCCCTGGCGGTTGTGGGCGGTTGTGGTGAAAAGGCAAAACAGACTGAGGTAGCGAAAGACACTGTGAAAGCCGAAGAGTCCATGGCTGTAACTCCAGAGCACGCCAGTAACATGCTGCTGGCAGAGTGGACTGGTCCCTTTGGTGGTGTACCTGCGTTTGACAAGATGAAGCTGGAAGATCTCAAGCCCGCAATTGAAAAAGGCATTGAGATAAGCCTTACTGAGCTGGATGCGATCGCCTCAGACTCCGCTAAGCCATCCTTTGCAAACACCATTGTGCCAATGGAGCGCAGTGGCGCCGAGCTGGGCCGCGCAACGGCTTACTATGGAATCTGGGCTGCGAATATGTCTTCACCGGAGTTCCGCAAAGTTCAGCAAGAGCTGGCACCGATCTGGGCTGATTACGAGTCCAAAATTTACCAGAACAAAGACTTGTTTAAGCGCATTAAGGTAATCTACGACCAGCGCGACGCGATGGATCTGGATGCTGAACAGAAGCGTGTGGTTGAGCTGATCTATACCCAGTTCTCTACCAATGGTGCCACCCTGGAAGGTAAGGCCAAGGAGCGCTATGCGGAAATCAACAAGCGCCTGGCTGAGCTTTATACCAAGTTCTCCAACAATGTACTGGCAGATGAGGAAGGCTACGATATCTTCCTGAGCAAAGATCAGTTGAGCGGCCTGCCGGAATCCTTCGTAGCCGCGGCGGCAGCCCTGGCGGAAGAGAAGGGCGAGAAGGGTAAGTACGCAATTACCAATACCCGCTCCTCCATGGACCCATTCCTCACTTACTCCGATAACCGAGAGTTGCGCAAGCAAGTGTGGACCAACTACTACAGCCGTGGCGACAATGGCGATGAGCGTGATAATAACGCCATCATTGCTGAGATCCTGAAGCTGCGCGATGAGCGTGTGGGCCTGCAGGGCTTTGACAACTACGCTGAATGGCGTCTGCAAGACCGTATGGCTAAAAATCCTGAGCGAGCCATGGACCTGATGGAAGCGGTATGGCCCGCAGCAGTTGCCCGCGTAAAAGAAGAAGTAGCTGATATGCAGGCGGTGGCGGATGCCGAGAAAGCCAATATCACTATTGAGCCCTGGGACTATCGTTACTACGCCGAGAAGGTTCGCAAGGCCAAGTACGACTTGAACTCCGATGAAGTGAAGCAGTACCTGCAGCTAGATAACCTGCGTGAAGCCATGTTCTACGTAGCTGGTGAGTTGTTCAACTTCAAATTCACCCCGGTGAAAGAAGGTTCCGTACCGGTATTCCACGAAGATGTTAAAGTCTGGGAAGTCACTGACAAGACCAGTGGCGACCATATCGGCCTCTGGTACCTGGACCCATTCGCACGGGCTGGTAAGCGTTCCGGTGCCTGGGCAACCATGTATCGTGACCACTCCACCTTTGATGGCAAGAAGAACGTCCTGTCTTCTAACAACTCCAACTTTATCAAGGGTGCGCCGGGCGAGCCTGTACTGGTGAGCTGGGACGATGCCGAGACTTTCTTCCACGAGTTTGGCCACGCCCTGCACTTCCTTGCTTCCAACGTGACCTACCCGACCCTGAACAGCGGTGTTCGCGACTACACCGAGTTCCAGTCCCAGCTGCTGGAGCGTTGGCTGTCTACCGATGCTGTCATCGATAACTACCTGGTGCACTACAAGACTGGCGAGCCTATTCCTGCGGATCTGGTGAAGAAGATCAAGAAGGCTGCCAAATTCAATTCAGGCTTTGCCACTACTGAGTACCTGGCCTCCGCCTTGATTGATATGAAGTTCCACACCGCTGACCCAGAGGGCATTGACCCAGATAAGTTTGAGCGTGAAACTCTGGACAAGCTGGGTATGCCGAAAGAGCTGGTCATGCGTCACCGCACTCCGCACTTTGGTCATATCTTCTCTGGTGAAGGTTATGCAGCCAGTTACTACGGTTACATGTGGGCCGACGTGCTGACTTCCGACGCCTCTGAGGCCTTCTCCGAGTCCAAAGGTGGCTTCTACGACAAAGAGGTAGCAGCCAAGCTGGTGAAACACCTGTTTGCACCGCGTAATGCTGTAGACCCCGCTGATGCTTATCGTGCTTTCCGTGGTCGTGATGCCAATATCGAAGCGTTGATGCGCGATCGTGGCTTCCCGATCCCGGAGAAGAAAGAGAGTACGGTTGCCTCAAAGAACTAGTTTATTGATTTAATAAATTGTTCATGAAAAAGCCGCATCTTTGGATGCGGCTTTTTTTAAGTGGTCTTTAAATTAAGAGGTGCATAGGAATTAAAAATATATTGATCGTGCTTACGATGCCTGCCCATTAAACTGTAAAAGCCTTCCTTATTAATACTTCCTTTGCTTCTCCTTTTAGCTCGTCTGTGGATACAGAGTAGAAAATTCTGGGTGACTTATCTTTTTTGGCTAAAGTCTTCATTTCTAAAAAATGAGCCCCTAACTATAATTGCTGCTGTCTATTTCTATCGAATTCAGGTAACTGGTTCCTTTGTTCCGTATTTTTCTTGTTGTTGCTGATAGATGAAATTTAAATAAAATATTATGAAGCTGCCTCTTGAAGTATTCTTCTCGCTTTCTGCCCTTACGTTCATAAATTAGCAATAAATATCCTATCGACCTTAATTTTTAGCGGCTGTATTCTTGCCCGCGGCGACACGCTCATGGACGTTTAAATATTTTGATTTGCATCAATTGAGTTTGTCGTCTTTCGAGATCTTGAACACCAGATTAGGTTACAAATCCGTGAATTTTCAGAGAAGGAACATGAAAATGAAAAAGTTAACCGGAGCATTACTGGGGGTCGCCACAAGCTTGGCCTTATTGAGTCAATCGACAATGTCATTAAGTCAGATAGAGGCTAATGGTATTCCAAGCTTTACTGCGACTGAATTTGCTCAATTGGAAGAGCAGTTCACCTCGAGAAAGGTAATGCTTGATGGCAAGCTCTATCAGTTAACTGGTGATATGCTGGAGCCTCTTTCGCAGGATTCTGAGCAAGTCAGTGTTATGTCAGCCTTTGAGTTGTCAGCAAATAAGTGGCCTGAAGGTATTGTCTATTATGATTTTTATGAAGATGTAACAGAGGAAAATCGCCAGCGCTTCGTTGATGCCACCAAGGTTTGGGAGGAAGTTGCAAATTTACAATTTAAACTGCGCACGGATCAAGCCAATTATATCTATGTGCGAAATGGTAGTGAAAATCGGTCTATGGTTGGAATGTCCGGCGGTGGCCAGTTTTTCAGTATGAACAACTGGGATATGAAATATATCATTGTTCATGAGCTGGGTCATGCCATCGGCATGAGACATGAGCAGCAGCGTTCTGATCGGGATCAATATGTGATTATCCTTGAAGATAATATAAAGCCAGCGTATATCTACAATTTTGATGTTCGTCAATCACACAACTACGGTGAATACGACTTTCTGTCAGTTATGCACTATCCCTCCCATGCATATAGCGTGAATGGCGATGCGACTATTGTCCCCAAAAAAGGCTATGAGGAATATGACGGTATAGTAGGGCAGCGTGTTGACCTAGGGGCTGGTGATCAGGTAGGGGCGGCCTCACACTATGGTACTGTGAACATCTATATTCCTGATTCGGCATTTAAAGCTTATTTACTCGCCTACTTCGATGCAGATAATGATGGTGAAATAAGTAGTTTAGAGGCGGCGAAGGTTGAGGAAATTCATACCCCTGGAAACGGTGAAATTCAATCTTTGCAAGGTATACATTTATTCCGATACTTAAAACACCTCACTGCCGCCAATGAAAATCTAACGGAAATACCTGAGTTGCCCAAACGCTTGAAGTCAATAAATTTTTCTGGTAACTATTTGGATTCGGTTCAATTTGAGTGGGTAACGGATAAGCCTTTCCTGAAAGAGGCAGATTTTACCAATAATCTATTGGATGTTTATTCCTGTGAAATGCTCACCTTTATTAATGGTGTGATCGAGGGAGGTAATATCCAATACAGCCCGGTTAAGGGCGGTGGAACATTTATTTGTGATGAAGAAGCGGAGCGAACACTTATTTCTGGCAAACCAAGGGTCGACTTGCGGGGGAAAGATGGCAAGCTATTTCACATTGATGTCCCTGAAAATGCTCAAAAACTGACTATTCAAACAGAAGAGTCGGAAATAGGCGGTGAGATGAATGTATATGTGGCTCATAACCGCCTACCCGATACCATAGATTTTGACTACAAGTCTGAAAATACCGGTAATATCGAAAACATACAGATCATCTCGCCTCAGTCAGGCCGTTGGCATGTATTGCTAACACCAGTTGAGCGTTCATTTGAAGGCGTGGATCTAACCGCGACTCTGGATTTGGGAGGTGAGCCTGGCAACCAGCTAGTCAACCTTCAGGAAATAGGTGGGTTGGCTGCCAGTAAGGGGGAGGCCTTGTACTTCACCATGAACGTTCCCCAAAATGCTAAAGATCTACAGTTTGCCATGAATGGCGGCAGTGGTGATGCGGACCTCTATGTGCGCTTTGGAGAAAAACCAACAGAATCTGCCTATGATTACCGTCCCTATTTAGGCGGTAATGACGAAACTGTTTCAATTGCTAATCCGAAAGCCGGTGTGTGGCATATTATGCTATTGGGCTATGCGGATTTTGAGCAAGTCTCTTTAATGGGCTCCTTCAAAAGGTTTACCCCAGAAGAGTTCCTCGTAGCTGGTGAGACCATTGCAGACTTGGATGGCAAAGCGGGTGATGCGCTCACTTTTAAAATTCAAGTGCCAGAGGGTGTAGCCAAACTCTCTATTGCCACCGGACCTTCATTTATCGCTTCTCTTGGTGATGCAGATTTGTATATAAAGTACGGTGAGGAGGCTTCTGTGAGCAACTCGGATTTCACTTCAGAAAACTGGACCAGTCATGAGTCTATAAATGTGAGTGCGCCTCAAGCAGGCGTCTGGTATGTTACCGTTTATGGCTACACTGATTTTGAAAATCTCTGGTTAAGTGTTGATTATTAACGGCTAGGTAATTTATTTATTTTGGGTGATGGGTTGATTTAAATTTAAATCAACCCATTGCCTGCTTTGCTTTTAAAAAATCGATCAATTGCAATATTTTGTGTGTGTGCTTGATTCAGTGAAAGCGACTTAGGGAAGGTTGGGTCATACTTTATTGGCGATATTGGTTGAAACTACTTAGGGCTTCATCCTAGGAGGGGTTAAAGCTCAGTTGATCTCTCACTTCCATAAGTGCAAAGCCCATAAGGTTAAGGCCTGCCCAGGTTCTTGGGTCTTGTATTGTCGAGCTATCCTGCGCTTGACCTACCCCCCAAATTTTATCAACGGGGCTAGCCTCCACTAAAACCCTATCCTTTGTATTGAGCAGAAATCTCTTCAGGTCATTATTTTGGGAAAACTTAGCAAGGTTACCATTAACGACAATCTCAAATCGTTTTTTTATCCAGATATCATGGTTAAAACCAACAACCTGCCGGCCTAATTCCTTGGCTTTACCTGGGTGGTCTGAGGTTAGAATCTTCTCACAGGCTTTATGGTCCTTAAAAAGTTTGGCCTTGTGATACATCATGTAGTGCTCAGCGGTAATAAAATGATACCCATCTTCCTCGAATTTGGTGTCATACCACTGGCTAAGACAGCTCTTTGAGATCTGGTTATCTATTTCTTGATGCCCCCAAAAAAAGACATAATTAACTGTATTTCCGTTATCTACGAAGTCGATAAGTTGATCTCTTGACCTTATATTCATTTTTACTCCAGTAGTTAATTTATAAGACTTCTATGGTGGCATTTAAGGCTTATTACAAAAGTAAGGATTACTTTTGTGCAAAACTCCATGTTCGGCGAGTTTGCTACTGAAAAGTTATAGGCTCATTTTTTAAAAGTACATTACAGATGCATTGGGGCTCCAGGAGCCCCGGATCGCCTGCTTATTGGTATGGGTTTACCCAAGCATGTAGCGATTTATCGAAAAATGGTAGCGCCAAGCCAATTTTGGCTATCGCTGATACACTTTTTCCCCTTCAACCCAAGTCTGTAAAACTTGTACCTGCCAGATTTCTTGTGAATCTATTTCAAAAATATTCTTATCTAGCAAGATAAAATCGGCAAATTTTCCGGGCTGTAGGTTGCCTATTACTTTCTCTTGGTGGCCGGCATAGGCCGCATCCAGGGTAAATGCGCGCAGGGCTTGCTCCAGCGTCATTGCTTCTTTGGTGCGCCAGCCTTTGCTAGGGTTACCCTGGCGGTCGCGGCGGGTGGTTGCGGCATGAAGGCCAAACAAAGGGTTGGCGGGTTCAACCGGGAAGTCGGAGCCAGCGGCTATTGGTGTGCCCTGGTTGAGAAGTGTTTGCCAAGCGTAGGCGCCGATCAGGCGTTTATCACCAAGGCGGTCACCCGCCATATTTTTGTCGCTAGTGGCGTGGGTGGGCTGCATGGAGGCAATCAGGTTGAGCTGTGCGAAGCGGGGAATATCCTTCACCTCTATAACCTGTGCGTGCTCTACGCGGTGGCGATACTCTTGCTGGCTTTTCTTTTTATCCAGGGCCTCAAGATGGTTGAGTACGATATGATTGGCTCTATCGCCAATCGCATGTACGTTCACCTGGAAGTTGTTATCCGTGGCCAGTTTCAGTAGCGATAACATTTTGCTCTCTGGGTAGAGCAGCAACCCCTTCTCCTGTGGGCGGTCGTGATAGGGTTCCAGAAGCGCTGCGCCACGGCTGCCCAGGGCACCATCGGCAGATAATTTAATGCTGCGCATATAGAGTCGCGTTTCTGGGCTGCCGATATGGCCAGCCTTCAGCAACTTCACATAGTTGTGGCTGTCCACCGATAACATTGGATAAACCCGCATAGGAATGGCGTTTTCCTTGGCCAATTCTCGGTAGGCAGTGAGGGTTTGTTCGTTGATACCCGCATCGTGCACACTGGTCAATCCCAGAGAAAGCGCCGTAGTAAAGGCGTTTTGCAGGGACTTTTTTTCCTGGGCTAGGGTGGGGGAAGGTACTGCCTGTTGTAGCAGGCTCATGGCGTTGTCAATTAAGATCCCAGTGGGTTCCCCTTCGCTATCCCGCAGAATCTCTCCGCCCTCAGGGGCCTGCGTGCTCTTATCGATACCGGCAAGATGCAGGGCTTTGGAGTTTGCCCAGCCTGCGTGGCCATCTACCCGCCGCAACCAGATGGGGTGATCAATCTCCAGAGCGTCCAGTTGCTCACGACTGGGGAATTGCTTACCGGGCCAGGTGACTTGGTTCCAACCGCGGCCAAGCAGCCACTGGCCTGGTTCCAGTCTCTCGGCTTGGTGTTTTATCGCCGCAAGGGAATCCTCCAGAGAGTGGTCGCGCAGATCCAGCAACTCATTAAGTTGCCCAAGGCCCAGCATATGTCCGTGAGCATCAATCAGGCCGGGCAGTAAGGTCTTGCCCTTGGCATCTATCCGTTCAGCATCTGAATACTTTTCATCCAGCTCAGTAAAATTACCAGTATCCAGCACCTTGCCCTGGTCGAAGGCCATGGCATTGAACTGAATTAACGCTTTATCCGTGGTTTGGTATCCTGAAAAGTTATGGATGAGTGTCACTGCCTGGGAGCTGAAAGAAGTGGCGGCAAGCAGTGTCGCCGCCAAAGTTTGGGCTAGACGCATATTGGAATGCCTTGTTGTTTTCGTTATTGGCCATTCTATGGTGGCTTCATGCCCCCTGAAAAGTAGATTAAATGGCTACTGGGTTAATGAGTGTGGGAGTAGGGGCTTCTTACTGATCGGGTTCTATACGAAGTAAATGGCCCTGGGGTCCATCGGTGATGATGTAGAGATTGCCGTCTGCTCCGATTTCAGCGTCTCGAACCCGCTCACCGATGACAATTCTTTTCTCAATATTCAGCGGATCCCCTTGCGGATTGATTACCCTCAGGTCTTGGGTGACCAAACCAGCGGAAAGGAGGTGACCACGCCACTGTGGAAATGCTGTGCCGGTATAAATGGTTAGGCCGCCGGGGGCATGAGTATCAATCCAGGCAAGGAAAGGAGAGGTAAATTCCGGGCTGGCAATTTTGAAAGAGATGTTGGATCCATCCCGATAATCTCTACCAAAGGTCACCCTGGGCCAACCGTAGTTAGCGCCCTTTTGGACTTGGTTTAATTCGTCTCCAGCTGCAGGACCGTGCTCTGAGGACCAGATAACCTGGCTTTCAGGGTCGATAGCAAGCCCCTGAGGGTTGCGGTGGCCAAAACTCCAAATCTCTGGGAGGGCGCCTTTGGTATTTACAAAGGGGTTGTCACCAGGTGCTGAACCATCAGGGCTAATACGGATTATTGAACCAAAGTGTGTTTGTAGATTTTGTCCCTGCTCACGGGCAAAGATGTCGAGAAAATCCTGTGGGGGGTTGCCGCCGTCCCCAATACTGGCCAGGAGGGTACCGTCAGGGAGAAAGGCAAATCTCGAACCAAAATGTGCGCTATTCTTTTTACCCTGAGCTGCCTTGAATATCTCTTGAAAGTCCACCAGCTGGCCACTTTGCCACTTTCCCCTACCAATAGTTAGGCGGTTACTTTCGGTATTGCCACTAGCGTAACTAAAATAAAGTAGCTGGTCTTTGTCAAAGTTTGGGCTGGCAATTACATCCAGAAGCCCTCCTTGCCCCTCAAAGAAAACCTGCGCTGGAAAATCAATAGCTTCGGAAAGGGTATTGTTGCTTATGGTGCGTAACTTACCATCTCGCTGAGTGATGATTAGAGTGCCATCAGGGAGCAAGGCTATACCCCATGGATATGGAATAGGGCCTGTCACCTTACTAATCTTAATTTTGTCTATCACGGGGATCGCGCCCCGGGAAAGAAAAGTATCAGCAGAGCTTACACCAGAGATGATTGTGCAAGTGAAAGCTAATAATGTTGTATAAAAAGAAATCCTTCTCACTTTAGGCGACCCCTGGGGTAGGTGGGTGTGCCGAACAGTATAACAATAGAGCTATTGACAACAATGTCGATTTGCCTAGTGCAATGAGCACTACGCATTGCATGAAGAGTCTCTTTCTTAGTGCTACCTAGCCTATACTGAATTATTTTTTATTTTGTAAAAATTCAATAGTGAGATAATCAATCTTTTCAGCTTATCAGCTAAAAGTAGTAGGAGAATAATTTACCCAAAATATTTTAGGTTTTTCAACGTTCTACTTATGTCGAGATTGTGATAATGGTAGTGAAATTAGTTGATGTGGCGCCAAAATACTTTTGACTTGTGGGAGTAGATGGGTGTCAATGAATAGCAGATAACGGGGGAATAGCAGCTCTTTTGGTGAAAAAAATAGCTAAGGGGGATAGTTGTTTAGGGTATGTAATTCGATTTTATAGACTTTATGGTTAAGCGGTATATTAATTGAGCATGGTATGTAATACCTATGTTAATGCTATGGCCTTCATTTTCTGGGGTTTAAGATCTACATTGACAGGCCTTGCTATTTAAGCAGGCTATAACAACTCTTAAAGAGTTCTTCTCAAGAAAATCTGATGTTTCAGCGGATTCTACCCCAGCCTCATTGAGGCTAAACAAAGAAGTTAAATCCCTTCTTTTTGAAAGCAAGCATATATGTACTCCATGTATCAACCAAGGAGTAATGGCTACCGGCACAGGCTGGAGTTAAAGAAAGCCTGTTGCTTTTCCTTTCATTGGTGAATATCTGTTACTCAGGCAACTAATATTTTAGTTTTACGCAGGATAAAAAGCCATATCTACTAGTTAGGGTTGTTATTTGTTGAGATAGAAATAACGTGTTAAGCAGCTCTCTATATTTTTATTTCAAACAAAACTATTTTAATACTTTTGTCTTAGTGACGATTGTTGTGTTTAGCAGTTGCTTTTATATTTGCCACTTGCCTTACCCCAAGCCCGAACCTTTTGGCAACTGCTGATCGAGATTCACCAAAGTGCAAAGCTTGTAAAATCTCACGATTACGTGCCTGAATGTCGATTTGTCGTGATGTGGGTAAGGTGAGATAGGTACCGCCATAGATGTCACTAAGGGTTTGCAAGGATTGGATGGGTAGTATATCTATCAGCTTGCTTCTCTCTGGATATTTAGGGATATAAACATCCTGCCCTCCAAAAGAAGCTATCAGTATAAGCATATCGCTATAGCCAATTAGCTCGATAAGCTCTTGCATCAGATCTGGTAGCTTCTTGTGATCAATCTCCACACTATAAAAGCGGTTTTGGTTCCCTTGCTGCATTTTGTCATCCTTGTCAGATATAACATGCAACGAGAGTACGATTAACGATATACCCTGGCGTAGAGTGAAATGGTTCCCAGTGCGTTATGGTGTGGCTTTGTGCTCTTTTGATTTTTTTAGGAATGGATGAAAGTGAAAAAAGATTTTATGATGAAAGGAAAGGTAGTATTTACAAGTTGTGGGGAAAAGTAACACCGGAGTTTGCAGTATCCGGGATTGAATTTTGATTTTTTGATCTTTGTAGATATTTAGGGAATATATGTGGGCTCAAAGGCATTGACCTACTAGCCGATAGCCAAATACTTTAATTCATTGTTCTATGGTAGCTCGTTGTTAATGATGAATGTTGACATTTTCAATAAATGTCAATGATTTAATACTTCTTGGTTGGGTGGAATTAATCATTGGTTTATCTCTACTTGAACTTTTCTTCTTTTAAGGGGCGTTCTATGAAGCAAGCCCTCTTGAAATAATTGTCTGGGAGAGGAGCTGATAAAAGTTAGTAGCCGCTTAAAACCATGTAGATGCAACTATCAGGGGGGTATTTTTTGCCCATACTCCTAGGAGTCAATCCTTAGATGCTTTATGCTCTTTAGCTGTAATTTATAGGTAGGGCGATACTAAAAGATGAGAGAGAATGTTCACTTTAGAGAATAGTGGTTAGTTTGTTGGGTGAGGGGTGGCATTCAAGAGTTGAATACACATGCCTCACGCCCTTCTATCATTCTATGGGAAGAGAAGTCTATATAGGTGTTTGAGGCTTCTTTGCTCCCTATCTTCTTTGCGGTACAGACTTTACTTTACAGCTTATGAGGATGCTCTATTTGTCTTTATTCGATTAAAAGAGGTAAATAGAAAGTAAGAGTTTATAAATTTATTTTTTAATTGTGATGTGATTCACTTGCTATGTAAGTGAATTACATTGATGTGTAGAGTTTAAGTCTTAAAAATTGGCTCCATGAAGGATCGCAATAATGCTTGTAGGGTATTCTTTCTCTAAGAATATAGTGGTTTTTTCTTAGAGGTGTCAGTGTTTTTAATAAATTTTGGTTTTGAAGTTGGCTAAAAACTATTTTGTAATTAGGAGGGTGGTTGTCTGGATATGATAGGTGGCACTGTATGGTAATGTTTGATGTAAGTGCGCCCAGCGGATGGCCAGGCGCTATTTTCCTACTGAGTGTCAGGTCTGTTGTACAAGGTGTCTTCAGGTTCTAGCAACTTTTCGCTGTTTGAATTCCTGGCTGCATTGGGGGCAAAAAATAACTCTGCGCAAACCCATATTGCTCCAATGCCTGGTATGGCAACGATCAACATACGACGGGGTAGCCCAGAACTGCGAAGGCGTTTGCTGCATACTGTTAGCGAAACCCAGATTATGCTTAGCTGAACCGGGACACTGACTACCGCCATAAATATTTCTGCGGTTTTCCAAATTCCATCGCTGAAATTAAAATTGCCATATTCCAATATTAGCCCAGTAATAAACTGAATGCAGAGCACCGGTATTATAAAAAGCAGCCAGAACTGTCGCCGCGTTACGTTACCATCAAAGTTGAAATAAAAATCCAGATAGTCTTGATCCCTCATGAGCATTTCCTCATCTGATTGTCAGAGCTTATATGGTGTGGTTACGAGGTAATGTATTATCATCGGGAATTGCTTCACCATTTTTCTTAAGGCTCTCAAGCCGGGATCGGTAATCGGCTTCTCTCTGAAATATTTTGCGCACATAATGGCGGGTTTCTGTGCCGCGGCAATAGCCATATTTTACCTCTGGATTATTGTAGAACTCTGCTTTTTGCAAGAGTACGATGTAATCTTCAACTCCTTTGCTGTTGCTGGTTGAGAACCATTGGTTAGGATTCACCCCATCCTGCAGTGCTAGTCGGCGGGCATCTAAGACGTGTCCTGCACCTGCGTTATAGGAAGCAAAAGTAAAGGCCATGGCATCCCGTTTCGGTAAATTCATCCAACGTTGATATTGATTCAGATTGTACTTGGAGCCACCTTGGATATTTTGTGCCGGGTTAAAGTTATCCTTTACTCCCATTTCATTGGCAGTTTCAGGCATTAACTGCATTAGCCCCTGTGCCCCGGCGCGGGATATGGCATTGGGCCTAAAGTTGGATTCTGTAGATGCTTGTGCGGCAAGCCATACCCAATCGAAAGGTTCAATTGCATAGCGTTTAAAGAGCTTGTCCCAGGGGCTTAACGTGTTATTGGGTAGGATATATTCTTGTTGGTAGCCTACTCTTAGCTTGTTCGGTTGGCTCAGAAATTTCTGGAGTATTGTCTGGGCCTCTGCACTTTTCAGCCAACTGTTGAGATCGTCTAGGAGAGAAGTATCATTATCCTTGGTTAAAGCAAAAGCAACCCTTCGATTTTCCCCAAATACCAGCGAGGTATCTAAGTTATTTCTGTAACCATTACTTCCATTCACGATGTGTTCATCGGCGATAGTGAAATCTATTTCCCCCATGCTAACGGCATCAATGAGTTCAAGAATTGATACTGTTTTATCCGCAAAACCAATTCTGATTGCTGTCATGTTTTTTGCGCTTCCGGGATAGGTCAGGGGAATTTCTTGAGATAGGGCTTTCTCCTCTATCTCATCAAGATAGGCGCTATCTTGATGAATAGTGAGTGTTTTTCCTTTTAGATCCTTGAATACGGCTAGAGCTTTTTTTTTGCGCTGTACGAGTACCTCCCGTGTTTCAAATAATGTGTGACTAAACGTTATTTGTTTTTCCCGTTTGCGGGTGTGAGTAAGATCTGCAGCTGCTATATCTACGTTTCCTTCTTTCACTAAATTTAAAATTTTGTTAATCGATGACACTTTTTTGAATTCAATATTTACGCCCAGGTGCTCTGCATAAGCTTGTAGTAAATCGCATTCCAGCCCGGCAGGTTGACCACGATGATAATAACAGCCCACCCCATCCATTCGTGTGGCTACAGTTAACGTGTCTATTGCCAGGATACTGTTGAGTCGATTCTTCGGGATCGTGCAGGCATAGATAATGACTCCTGAGAGGATCATTGCTGAGAGAAGGAAAATCCAACTTTTATTGAATGACTTCATGATAGCTCCTTGACTTGGTTTAAATCTTGGAGCCTATCGATGTCTCGCTAAGCCAAAAGGAGGAAGCAATTCCCGATTAACTGGTTATAAATCGCGGTTTAGAGTGATCGGGCTACATACCTAGCAACCCTCTAAGAGAAGGAAAAAACATGTCTGATGAAACTGATAGCAACTTGGAAGGAATTGATCCCTCGCCTTACCGGGATCGGCTCGACCCCAAAGTATCTGATGAAACCACTTCAAGTGCTGCGAAAAGCCTAAATCTAGATGGATTGCGCGATCTTTCTGCACTTTCCAAATTACAGGTACGTGAATTTACTCATACCAGTTCTACCCAGATGCAGGCCACATCCAATGCCATGACACAAATGGCTGCGGCTGGCGCCACTGCGGTAAATGCTATTTTGGGTAATGGTAGTAAAGGGGAGGGGCAGAAAGATACTGCACAGCTATCTAATCGCTGATGGAGAAAAGTTTCCCGATTATCAGTGGTTGGGATTTTCCGTACAGTGATATAGCCCAATAACTGGGTTGATTAATTAACTGATTGAAAGGAAAAAATTATGTCTGATGAAACCAATACTGTAGACGGTATTCAACCTTCCCCTTATCGCGATCGTGTTGACCCTAAAGTGTCTGACCAGACAACCAGTTCTTCAGCACAAGGCCTGAATCTGGATGGTCTACGTGACCTGTCTGCGCTCTCCAAGCTGCAGGTTCGTGAGTTTACTCACACAGGTGCAACACAAATGCAAGCAACCTCCAATGCTATGACGCAAATGGCGGCGGCAGGTGCAAAGGCCGTAAATTACATCATGGATGGCGGTAAGTAAGGTTTTTGACCTTCAAGGGGTAGCGGTTTATCGCTACCCCTTAATAAAAGGAGCAAGTTATGAGAAATACTTTCCGAGATCGCCTGGCGACTAAAGTGGTTGATCAGATGGCAACTTCTTCAGCACTTAGCCTTCATCTAGATGGTCTGCGCGATTTGTCTGCACTATCTAAACTACAAGTACGTGAATTTACCCATACCGGCGCAACTCAAATGCAGGCAACAGCAAATTCAATCCTGCAAATGTCGGCAGTTGGGGCGCGCACATTTAGAGATACCTTCTAATTTACTGTCTGAAAGGATTAACAGATGGCAAAGGATGATGATACACCAACGCTTAGGGAGCTCTCCGCAGGGAAGGGGAGGCTGATTGATGTGATGTCTAGTGCTTACTTGCAGCGTTCCATCAATAGCGCTGTGGAAACTACGCTGCAAGATCAAGTCAATGCGCGTAACCAGCGTATGTTGTTGATGACTAAGCAGCTAAATAAAATAGTTGATTTGTAATTTTATGAAAGACGAGGGGGGGGCGGCAAAAGAAGGGAAGCGTATGTCTTCCTCTTTTTTGGTTCAAAGTGCAGCCGATCATGTAAGGGATACAGCCTTACAAACCTCTACAGTTGCCGGGAAAGCATTTCAGAAATGGTTGACCCAACCATTCAACCTCATCTTCCTGCTGATAATTATCGTTGCACATATACAGTTGATCGTGGCTGTGATTCAGAGTTTCTTGATGCTGTTGCTTTCAATGTTCATGCGTTAAGGATTTCAACTTATGCCTAATACAAAACCTACAAGAGAAAGTTACCTCCCTCCGGATTTTGAAGAGCAGCTGGATAAACTGATTAGCAGTCAAGGCACCGATGTTGACTTGGGTGAAGAACTACAGCAGTCAATCATGGCTATCTGCCGAGAAGTTAACGATGCATTGACAAAATCCTTTTCGGATATATCAACTACAGGCTTTGAGATGGATGACCAAATAAAGGGGCAAGGAGAAGATAATGAGTAATCAGCCTAAAAATACTTTTCAGCTGGATGTGAGTAATATTTCCAAGCAAATTGTGAGAAACGCGGTAGAGCTACAAGGAATTCACATTTTACAAGGAAAATCTGACTCGTTAAGGGATGAAAGACTTAGCAATATCATGTTAAAAAATAGTGTGATGATGAAGTGGCTTCAGAATCCATCCAATACCAGCTATAAGGAAGTATTAAGTGGTATAGGTGTCAACTCACTAAAAGACGATGTCAGAGAAGCTTATCAGTATGCTCTTGAAATGGTCCATCAAAAGAGTGATAAAAGTTAACATAGCGCTCCATTTGACCTTTAGTGACTAGAGGGCAATAACTCCTGGGGTTTCCTGGAGAGACCGGGGAGAGAAAATACAGCAGGAGCTTGCTGCAATGCAGCCAGATTATGATTTTGCGGTTTTTATCGGCCGCTTCCAGCCATTTCATTTCGGCCATTTGGCTGTGATTTAAGGTCGCTTACAAGAAACTAAATTTTTATATATTGAGATAATTATAGTTCTCTAGAAAAAATTTTCAGAAATTTAGATGGCGACGATTGAATGGATAGAGGGCTTGGTTAATCTGTTTTTCTACACCGCTCGTTAGCGGCTTCTCCAATGCTTAATCTATTCACCATGAAATAAATGTATATGTAATCAAACTAAGGATTAAGATACAAAGTAAATGCCAAGAGTATACAAAAAGGAGAAACATAAAGACAAAAAACCTTTCTAGTTAGCCCTAGACTTCTGCTAGCTATGTCAATGTAGCTTATTGAACACTCTGTAATTTTTTAAGATAGGAATTAATGATGCCAGTAACACAACTTAGCCAATTACCTAATGCTCGCGCAATTTGGAGTGCAATAGATCAGTACAATATTTATGTGGTCGCCACAATGAGCGATGCTTTCGCACAAATACCGGACACTGGAGCCGACTTTCAAATGCCACCTCCGATACTTATGTATCATGAAGGAGACATGTGTGCACTTCTCATAATGGGAGAAAGGCATGGCGCACAATCTCAGGATATAAGAGCAGCTGCAAAAAATACTGCAACTGCAATTTTAAATATTCCCGACACGATGATAGCAGTTGAAGAACCTATTGAAGTTAATGATAGACTCTATTCCAATGGTGGGGCCCAGAAACAATTATCATTAATTGGTGATCAAAACCTACTTACATACGACCCCTCTTTGAGAGGTGCAATTAGCGCCGAGCTTGCTGATCAAGGCTATCGTCTAAATACTGATGCTCAGCCCTATCGTTTTTCTGCAGAACAAGGAAGGCGTTATGATCCTAGATATGGACAAAATGGAAATGCGCCATTGATAAACAACCAAATGGCCACTTCTCTAAGCACCTATGCTAACACAGGGGCACTCATAGCTTATCCAGTTGGACCCGACCATCTAAGGTTTGGGCCCGATGCCTACGTCAGAAATGAGAATGAAACTTTACAAGGTCAACTCCTAGCAAAAAATTGGACGGTACTTGAAATTTCAGAACCTCCTCGTGGCGGTAACGGTAACGGTAACGGTAACGCTCAAAATTAACGGATAAATAAATATATCAAATTATTAATCTGTTGTAGTTCAGACTTGATCTGACAGTCACCGGTTTTTTAGAAGGTGCTCTGTCAGGTCAAATTCAGTTTACGAGCTCCTGCTTCCAGATACTTTTACCCTCTTCAAGGGTTGCTATCGGTGTGCGACCACAACACTTTTTACCCTGATGAGTTCGATCATTATTGTAATATACGAGCCATTCGTCCAGATCCTTTTGTAGGTCTTCTATTGATCCATAGATCTTTCGTCGCAACGATGGTTGGTAGAACTCTTGTAATATAGTTTATGGAAGCACTCACGATGGCCAGTACCAAACGATTCGCGAGCAGTAGTTAGGAGAGTATATCAATCAGCTTCGCCCAGTATTTCGCGATGGCAAGCTGTTGGTCGATCAGGATTTTGAGGCCGTCCGCTTACTGGCAGAAATGCCCACACAGGAGGGGATGCTGGCAACAGCTATCTGAGCTCTTCTTATTACATCGCGTTCAAGAGCCGGCTTATACCGGCTTTACCATTCATTGGCGACTGATAGTCCAACCTTATAGAGATCTTCTGCCAAGGTGTGAATTTCTTCCGACAAAGAGATTTGCTGGGCCCATTCCTCAGGTATTCCAGAAACTCCGTAGTAAGCTCCGGCTATTTGTCCGCAAATGGCTGCTGTTGTATCAGCATCGTTGCCAATATTGGCTGCCAAAAGAATGGCTTCCCGAAAACTATTGGTATTGAAAAAACACCAAAGCGCCGATATTAGGGACTCGATAACGTAACCACTTCCGGTTAACTCTTCATAGTGCTGGTCTAGAAATTGCCCACTGGCAATGGTTTTTACTTTTTCATTAGTTGGAGTTTGTTCGATAGAAGCGAGAAGCTCATTTTTATTGATGCCAATAAACATGGAAAGTATAAGATTACAGAGGAGTCGGCAGCTTTCGATGCATTCGTCCGAGCCATGAGTGGTTCTGGAGCTTTCCCCTGCGAAATAAATGGCATCCGAAGCTGTTGAAGAAAAAAATATGGGAATTGGCGCTAAGCGCATGAGTGAACCATTACCTGACGAGCGAGTAGATGTTGAACCACTAAAAGGATCACCTGTTTGCAGATATCGATTTAATGCGGATAAAACTGTTGAACCAATATCGAAGCACTCACCCGTAGAGCTCATATACCCATATTGGTACCAGTTACAGTAACGATTCATCTGATCAGTCGCACTGAAGCCTTTCTTCTGGAGTAAACTGTGGGCCAGGCAGAGCGCCATGGAGGTATCATCGGTCCATTGCCCCTTTTTTAATCCAAATGGGCCTCCACCTTCCATGTCTGATAAAGGAGTGAATTCCCCTTTGTACTTAAACTCCAACGTGGTACCCACAGCATCACCGCATGCGAGCCCGACTAAACAGCCTTTTACCTTGTCTAACGTTTCAATATTCACCTATAAAATCCTTCTTATACCTGCTTGAGAGTGATTGCTAAATAAAATTAGGGACAATGGGGCAGGGCTATTGCTCCAGATTCCACACGAAAGTATGTTTCCCTGAACCTGGCGCAAACTGTACAACGCGGCCGGGCGACCTCGCTCAGTACGTTTTTCACCGGTATCTATCAGAAGATCTGTCTGCTCAATCCTTCTGCGAAAGGACTTTTTCTGTAGAGGTTTGCCGATAATGACTTCGTGCACCTGTTGAAGCTCGGGTAGAATGAATTTTCTGGGCAGTGCGTAGGCTGGGATAATACTGTAAAGAGCCTTTTGAATAAGACGCTTATTTGCCTTATTAATAATTTTGAGATGGTCAAAGGCCAAGTTCATTTTCTTAACTTTTTCGATAGGCAGCCAGGCGACATCGGAGATGGTTTCTAATTCGCTTTCGCAGGCCTGATGAGCGATCAGAGCCGTGTAACAAATGGTTACAGGCCAGCCTCGCTGATCTCTGGAGGCGCTACCAAAGGTAGCTAGCTGCTCAACATAAGGGGGAACAACTCCGGTTTTCTCCTTGAGCTTTCGGGTGACCGTATCCTCTAGGGTCTTATCTTCGCTCTCGGAAATGAAACCTCCGGGCAGCGCCCATTTTCCCTGTTCGGGATGATTGGAGCGCTCTACCAGCAAAACTTTGAGTTGACTATCTTGATAAGTAAACAAGACGGCATCTACGGTAACTAGAGGGGCTTCAAAGTTGCCCTTGTAGTAGGCGGCAAGGAATTCTTTCTCGTTCATTGCCTCACTAAGTGTCAGTTGGTCACTTATGGTAGCTGCCTAATCCTGCGTGCTCAAGGGGGTTAGAGGGGTAAACAAATTCTTCTTGTCAATTGAATAGAGCAAAATGAGAGGAGAGCTATGTCACGCTGGTTGATTATTACTGGATTGGTCCTGATAGTCGTTGGTATAGCGCTGCATTTTGCCCCCTGGCTATTTAACTGGTTTGGCCGGTTGCCGGGGGATATTCGTATTGAATCTAGCCGCACTCGTTTTTATTTTCCAATTGTCTCGATGATTATTGTCAGCCTGATATTAAGCCTCTTAGTTAATTTTTTCCGCAGATAAATATTCTATTGATGCAGCAGAATAAAAAAAGGCCGCATTGGGGCGGCCGCAAGGGACTTATAGGAGAGTATGAGAAAAGGAGGGTGCGTTCTCCGCTAGTCAAAAAAGGTCGTCCGTGACCTACCTGATTCAGCCTCTGAAATTGCGCAAAAGCGCAGAGTGATTTGTATTTCAGGGGCTTTGCTGGCCGTGACCAGCGACGACGCTTCCTTGCGTCGTATCAATCCGGCTATCCACAAATTAGCCGGATTAATATTTTAGAAATCGTACTTAATGGATGCAGAGAAAGTACGGCCCGGAGCAGAGTTTACGTAGATATCACTGCCTTCATCCCAGCCAGCAACATTTAGGTAGGGCACAAACTCCTTGTCGAGCAGGTTGTTGACGGCCAGGTTGAGAGACATCTGCTCCATCAGCTGGTAGCCCAGTGTCCAATCTACAGAGCCATAGCCTGGAGTCCCTGTTTCGCCTTCATTGACATGTTCCATGCGGTCTGCCCAGCGCACTAGTACTTGGCTGGAAAGTTGTGCGACTGTGTAGCTGGCACCAACGACACCAGAAAGCGGGCTGATACTGGTGAGGTATTCGCCGGTGGTATCGTTTTCACCGCGTTGATAGCTGGCATTTGCAAATAGCTCGAATGCTGGAGTCAAGTACCAATTTGTGCTCAGCTCCACTCCTTTGATCGTCACTGAGTCGATGTTTTGGTATTGGTATTGCTCAAATACGTGAGAGAAACTGCCATCGTTGTTAAAGAAAGTTTCGCTTTCAATAAGCACTGTTTCGAGGAAGTCGTCGTACTCGGTATAGAAGGCGGCAGCGCTGAAGGCGATTGGGCCCAGGTGTCCACGCAGGCCGAGCTCAAAAGTATCGCTGGTTTCAGGGGACAGGTCGTCCGCTGGCAATACTTCATAAGCATAGGTAGAAGTTGGTTGCAGGTAATGCTCGATATAGGCCAGATCATAGGCCGGTACTTTGAATCCCTGGCCATACTGCGCGAAGGCAGACAAGCGGGAGTTGATTTTGTATAAGGCACCCAGGTTGAAGGAGAAGTTGCTCTCTTCAATCGTAGCAAAGGCTGTGCCGTCAGCTTTCTCTGCTCCATCGGGGTCCATTTCGTACCAGTCGTAGCGTACCCCGGGGGTTACAATCAGCTGGCCATTGGCAAAAGTCATTTCATCGTTCAGGAATAAGCCCGCGCGGGAGACGGTATTTTCCGGGAATTTTTCGGTGGTCACATCCAGGGTGGAACTACCTTCCACTTCACGATACTGGTGCATGGTACGGCGGCTTTCAGTTTTTTCCAGGTCGAGGCCATATCCCAGGGTGTGGGTTTCGTTCAGGGCCTTGCTGGCATTGGAGAGAAAGCCAATAGTATCTTGGCTATAAAGGCCAGTTTCCCACATATCACGAATTTCAAAAACTCCGAACATAGGGGCATTGATGTCCAGCTGGCCATACTGCTCGTCTTGCTGTTCGGATTCGTTTTTATACAGGCTGATATTTAGCTGGTCATAGACTGCACTAGGGGTCTCGCTGTGGTAACGCAGTTGGTAAGCGCGGACCTCTTTATCGGAGTTCGATTCTTCCTTGACGATGCTGTAGCCGTAATCGGCCAGCCCACGGAAGTAGTGGAGCAGGCCATCGGCGCTGTTGCCGGTGCTTTCCTGATTCCAGTGATCGATGCTAAAACTGACAAAATCCTCGCCGCCCAAGTTGTACTTGGCCTTGTAGAGCAGACTCTTGGATTCAATATCGAAGGGGTCCTGGTTTTCGTCGAAATTTTGTTGCTCTTCGCCATCGCGGAAGGTGGTATGCAGTAGTTGTTCAAAGTTGCCGGTGCGAAGAGCCAGGGTAGGGGAGATGTGTGATTGATTGGTAATACCGGTGTATCCGGTTTTGATCGCACCACCGAATTGCTCTCCATCCTCCAGATAGTCGCTGGCATCTTTGGTGGTGAATACCACGATGCCGGCAAGCGCATCAGAGCCGTATAAAGAAGACGCAGCGCCCTTGGCCACCTCTACCTGTTTCAGGGTATCTATTTCAATAAAGCCGCGGCCCACGATGTCATTTTTACCATTGGCTCCATAGCCTTCGTTAACCCGCATACCGTCTTTGATAATCAGTACCCGGTCGCCACCCATGCCGCGTACCAGGATATTTTGTGCACTGCCGGCGGCGCCGGTTACTTCAACTCCGGGCTCGTATTGGAACAGCTGATTCATATCGTTCAGCTGAAGCTGTTCGATGTCCTCATTGGTGACAACAGAAACACTTCCTGCGACATCTTTCAGCGGCTTTTCCGCGCGGCCGCTGACCACAATCAGTTCCAGGTCGCTGTTGGCTGCTGAGCCTGAAGTTTCGGCATGCAGGTTAGCGACGGAAGCCAGGCCCAGTATGGCCGCTGCAATTGGGCGAAGTTTCATGGTGTTGTCCTTGAGGTAATTTCTGTACTTCTGCTCTTGTTGGTCGGCAGTGGTTGGTTGCTCACCACTGGCGCCGATTGAGGGGGGATTATAGGGATGATTTTCTTAATGTAAAGCTAAATGCGAATCACTATCAATTAGATTAAATTTGACGTTGATAGAGAGTTCCGTTAGTTTCCGCGGCCATTAATACAGAACGAAAGTGCTGGGCTGAGGAGACTTGCAATGAATATTTCGATAATTGAGAACCTGATGGCCGATGTGGCTGATTTGTTTATGGCCCCAGTATTACTGGCGATTCTGGTTCTTTTTATCTACGCACTTTACGCAACGGGACGCTTTATCTCCCTATGGCTGCTGCGACGCCGCAATGCTGGCACCTACAGCTTGGCCTTAAAGCAAGGTCGGAAAGAGGAGCTGCCCGGCTATCAGGTGCACAACTATTACGTGCGACACCCTTTGGCATGTGATGACGAGTTGGAAGTTTTTGCACTGAAAAAGTTGGAGATGCTGCGTATGGCAACACGCATTGCCCCCATGTTGGGCTTGATCGCCACCATGATCCCGATGGGGCCGGCGTTGCGAGCCTTGGCCGATGGCAATATCCAGGGGATCAGTGAAAACCTGATTATCGCTTTTGCTGCTGTGATCTGGGGTCTCGCAATTTCTACCCTGACCTTCTGGCCGGCCTCGGTAAAGAAGCGTTGGTTTGCTGCTGAGCTAATTAACATTCGCAAATTGAAGGAGGCTGTTTAATGCGCTTCCTGGATGAAGATGAAGAGCTCAACCCGATTTTGAGTGCGGTTAACTTGATTGATGTTTTTCTGGTGATTATTGCCGCACTGCTTATCGCTATCGCACAAAACCCGCTAAACGTGTTTTCCAATGAAAAGGTCACAGTCATCAAAAATGCCGGTGAGCCCAATATGGAAGTCATCGTAAAAGATGGGGAAGAAATTAAGCAGTACAAATCCACCGGTGAAATTGGTTCCGGAGAGGGCACGCGCGCTGGTGTTGCTTACCAGATGGCAGACGGCAGCCTGGTCTATGTGCCGGAAGGAAAAGAAGAGTCTGCAAAAGACAAGGCTGTAGGGGGTAAATAGTCATGTTGAAGAAGGTTTGTATGCAATTGGCATGCTTTGTCGTAATAGCCTTCACTACGATGATGGTGCAGGCTAACGATAAACCCAAAGTTTTGCTGATGATGTCCAGCCATACCGCGAAAGCCAAGGGGGAGCTGTTATCTGATTTGGCTGCGGACCAGCCGTTTACCCTGGAGATATTTAACAGCAAAGGGAAAAGTGAAGAGCAAATAGCGCAGGCCTGGGGTTCCTCCAGCCTGGTGATGCTTGACGGTATCAATCCGGTACTCTCCCAATTTATGTTTGGAAAATACCAACCTCTGCTAACCCAGTACTCCAAAGTGCCGGTGGTTTCCCTGGGGGATGCCGATAACGCCTCCATGAACCAGGGGCTGACCTCTGAACAGCACAAATCCATCGCTGCGTATTTCAATAATGCTGGGCGTCAGAACTACCGGCATTTGATGCAGTTCCTCTCCGCGGGAGTCTTTGGCCTTACCGAGCTGCCTGTAGCCGATCCTATTATTGTGCCTAAAGTGGGTTTTTATCATCCAAGTCTGCCAAACCTGGTGGCTGACAGTGAAGGGGATTTCTTTAATTGGCTGCAGGTATCCGCAGAGCAGCCGGTTATAGGTTTGGCTATCCATCGCTCAGTCGTGGATTACGAGCAGCAGCAGGTTGTAGATGCCATCTTGGCTGGCCTAGAAGAAAAAGGTGCTAAGGCTTTCGCCTTTTTCTTTGAAGGTGAGGATCTGCCGCTTTCCTATCCGGAGTTACTGCAAGACGAAGCGGGGCAAACGCGTGTTGATCTTATGATCAATTACCGCTCTCTCCATTATGTGAGTAAACGTCGTGCGGAGTTCGAAAAGTTGGGTGTCCCGGTGATTCATGCTCTGAACTATACCGAGGGCAGTGAAGCGGATTATCTTGCCGATAATAGTGGGGTTTCTCCTTCGTTAACTCCATTCTTCTTGGTGATGCCTGAAGACACCGGTAGTATCGATCCGGTAATTGTTGCCGCAAGTGAAGGTGGCAATAAGGTTGTAATGACAGACCAGCTCGATGCATTGGTGGAACGCGCCTGGAGTCACGCCTCTCTTGGCTACAAAAAAAACAACCAGAAAAAAGTGGCTACCTTTATCTGGAACTACCCTCCCGGTGAGAAGAATATTGGTGCGGCCTTCCTCGATGTCCCTTCTTCTATTGAGTCTATCGCCAAAGCCATGGAGGAGCGTGGCTATCAAATAGAACAGCAGGACTCCAAGACCCTGATCGCCTGGGCAGGCCAATTGCTGCGCCCTTATTATCGCCGTGAAGACAGCGTGGCACTGATTGATAAAGGTTTGGCGGACTGGATGCCACTTTCCACCTATGTCGATTGGTTTAATCGTTTGCCGGCCTCTGTGCGTGATCCCATTGTGGAGCGGTGGGGTAAGCCGGAAGATAACGCCATGTTGGCAAATTATGATGGTGAGCGGGCTTTCGTTATCCCACGCATGACATTGGGTAACCTGATTGTCCTGCCACAAGGGGTGCGCGCGGATAATGCCAAAGATCACGCCTCCCTCTACCACGATATGAAAACGCCGGTAAATCATGCCTACCTGGCGGTTTATCTCTACGCGCGCAAAACTTTCGGGGCAGATGCCTATATTCACTTGGGAACACATGGTTCCCAGGAATGGTTAACCGGTAAGGAGCGCGGGCTCTCTGTGTTCGACGCCCCAAATTTGGCTCTGGGTAATATCCCGGTATTTTATCCCTACATTATTGATAATGTAGGTGAAGCTATGCAGGCCAAGCGTCGCGGACGTGCGACGATGATCAGCCATTTAACACCAGGCTTCGCTAAAGCGGGTCTTTATGCCGAAGTGGCAGAACTCTCTGAGTTGATTGGTAATTACTTGATTCTGGAAGAAGGGCAAACCCGGCTGAATACCCAGGAGCGTATTATCACCCTGGCGGACAAGCTGAATATGCTCAAGGATCTGGAAATCAGCGCTGAAACCCTGCAAGCTGATTTCGATGGCCAGCTCAGTCGTCTTCAGGACCACTTGGCCCAACTGGCTGAAATGAGCCAACCACTGGGTATCCATCGTTTTGGTCAGCTGCCCAAGTCAGAGCATCTCACCAGCACCATGCTGCAAATGCTGGGTGAAAACTATATTTCAGCTGCTGGCCAATATGAGAAGGAGCAGGGCCTGGCTTTGCCGGCGGAGCAGCTGCTGGATGAACGCAATGTAGTCGCCTTAGAAGCACAGCCGGGTTATCAGCTGTTAAATGCCTACCTGGCTGGCCACCAATTGCCGGAACTTTCTGAAGAGCTGCAAAATCACCTCCAGCAGGGTCGGGAGTATGCCGATAACTTTGCCGGTGTCGCCGAGCTACAAAACTTGATGTTGGCGCTTGACGGTGAGTACATTCCGGTGAGCTATGGGGGTGACCCTATTCGTAACCCGCAGGCAGTGCCTACCGGTCGCAACCTGATTGGATTCAACCCGGCTAAGGTGCCATCCAAGGAGGCTTATGAGGCCGGTGTTCGACTGATGGAGCAGACCATTGCCGATTATCGGGAAAAACATGGCCGTTTCCCGGATAAGCTGGCATTTTCCCTTTGGTCCCTGGAGACGATGCGCCACCAAGGTGCGTTGGAAGCACAAATACTGCATGCGCTGGGTCTCAAGCCCAAATGGAATCAGCAGGGCAATGTTACTGGAACTGAGGTGATTCCCTATTCAGAGTTAAAGCGCCCTCGTATCGATGTGGTGATCTCTGCTACGGGTCTTTACCGCGATGCTTTCCCTAATGTGATGCTGTGGCTGGCGGAAGCCATCGATAAAGTGGCGCAGATGAAGGAGGAGAACAACTTTGTCTATCGCCACAGCCAGGCCTTATTAAAGCAATTAAAGGAAGAAGGCAGTTCCGAAGAAGATGCGCGCTATCTTTCCTCTGTACGCATTTTCTCCAATGAAAGTGGCAATTATGGTACCGGCCTGAATGGTGCCAGCCTGGCTTCCGACAGCTGGGAGACAGACGACAAGCTGGCCGATCTGTATATGCGCCGCATGGGCTTTGCCTATGGTAAGGATGAATCCCGTTGGAGCGATGACCAGCGCAATGTTGCACTTTATAGCAAGGTGCTTTCCGGTACCGATGGAGTGATATTCTCGCGCTCCACCAATCTCTACGCAATGATGACTAATGATGACCCTTTCCAGTATTTTGGTGGTATGGGGCTTGCGGTGCGCAATCTCGACGGTAAGACACCCGAAATGTATGTCTCCAACTTGCGTCGCAAGGACAACATTAAAACCCAGACCCTGGGAGAATTTGTCAATCAGGAAATGCGTAGCCGTTATTTCCATCCCCGTTGGATTGAGGCGATGCAGGAATCCGGCTATGCCGGCGCAACGGCAATCCTGGATCGCGTGAACAACATGTGGGGCTGGGAGGTGATGACTCCGGAAACCATCCGCGACGACCAATGGCAGGAGATGTTTGAGGTCTACGTGGAGGATAAATACCAAATGGATATGCGTGAGTTCTTTGAGGAGCACAATGCGGAAGCCCTGGCACAAATGCTGGAGCGTATGCTGGAGGCTGTGCGCAAAGGCTACTGGCCTGCCGATGCAGAAACGCTAAGGAAAATGGTGGAGACTTACACCGAGCTCGCCAACCAGCACGACGTAGCAACAGACAATGAGAAATTTACTGACTTTGTGAATCAGCAGGCCCTTGGATTTGGTCTTGCCCCGCTTGTGAGTGGCCAGACGGTAGATAATGTCGCTGCCAGCGCTCCCGCGTCTCAGCAAGTTAGTGGGCAGAAACTAGAAGAAGTAAAAGAGCCCGCAGCTCAGGATAAGCCCCGGGACTTCTTGTGGTTATTACTGTTGGCAATTGTTATCACTGGATTTATTAGCGTATTTTTTGAGCGCTTTTTTGAGGGGGGAGGGCTGCGAGTGACCCATGTCTAGGCATTGGGGGTTACCCGTGGCGATAAAAGCCAATCCTAAAGTCACTTTTTGATCAGTTAAGGCCAGCAATTCTTACCAGCGTTGCTGGCTTTTTCTTTTTTGGCAGAAAAAATTTTAAGCTAATGTTGTTGTCATTTTTCAGGAACCTGTCGATATTTTTTCGTATCCAGCAGGTAAAGTCAGAGAACACTCACAGGCTACCCATTCAGGGATGACATTTTTGTGAAATAATTCTGAAAAATTAATTGCGTGGAAATTAGCATTAAGCGTCTCAGCATAGTGGTCCATGTTAGGAAAGGTTAAGTCTCGGTTTTGCTGTAGCTCATTAAGTAATCAGCACCATTGAGATTTTTTCTGAGCTAGCATAAATATTTTGCAGTGAGAAGCTAATGAGAAAAATAATTCCACTGATTGCTCTCCTTTGTGCGGGCTGGTATTTTTTCTGGGCAAAGAGTCAAACAGATAGCCCACAACCGATTACTGAAAAACCAGTCTCACCTCCCTCCAAGAAAATTGTTCCAACTGAAACTAAATCTACAGAAGAAGTGGTAGTGATGCCTTCCGCCCAAGAGCAAGAGGCGAACCCTGATAGTGCCTTGATGTGGGCAGAATCGGATGTCGCAAGGCAGGTTTTACATGAGTCAGGACGCTTGCCGCTTGATTTAAATGGAGAGACATATCTTGAGATTGATGTAGAGGCTCTGAAGAATTTATCTATTGGAGACTATGTTGATATAGAAATGCCTGGGGTGAAGGGAAATTACGATGCTCAGGTGGATAAAGTCCAGGAGCATGCCAGTGGGAATAAAAGTGTACAAATGAACCTGCCTGGTTATGGTAGCGTGTATTTTGTAAATTTCACAATTGGCAAAAACTCGGTATATGGTAATTTAACATTGCCTTCAGGCTCATACTCCCTAGAGGCGCAGGGAAATTATGCTTGGGTGGCTTCGAAAAAAGATTTAACCAGGAGTCACTTGGAGGAAGAGGTAAAATTAAAGTAAGAATTTATCTAATGTTGGGGTAGGAGTTACCTTACCTGGCTAGCAGCAAAGGGAGTGCTGCTTGAAGTGCCTGTTACTGCCAGAAGCGATTGCTTGTACAGGTGGAAAAGAGAGTAGGGAGTAATCTATTTTCCAGTTAAGGCGAGTGCATTTTGTGATTTGATCAGTTTGACCAAAGATGTAACCGGTTTCATTGGTTGGATCACAAAGGTTGGGGTAAATAATTTAATAATAAAAGGAACTGCTATGAAGCTAAGAAACAGTTTGGCTGCCGCTATAACGGCTCTTACCATCTCTGGGGCGGCAAGTGCGGAGACGATAAAAATTGCGGTTTGGTATACCGACCCTGCGGCTCAGTATACTGGTGATATTTCCGTAATGGTTGATAATCTGATCAGTACTTCTAACCGTATTTACGAGAATAATGGCCTGGATATTCAGCTGGAATTGGTAGACTCAAGAGAGTATTCCAAGGAGGACCTCCTCATTAATGGAGACAACCTCAATGAATTTTCTGGCTTAACTGAGTACTTTGCCGAGGATAGTACGCCGACCTACGCTGAAATTACGCAAGTTGCTCCCGGCCCAGTTGGGGTGCAGCGTCAACTTTTTGAAGCCGACATGGTTGCTCTGTTAGGCAAGGGCGAAGAAGTTTGGGAAGATGGACGCTTTCTTGGTACCCGCTGTGGAGTAGCCTGGGGCGGAATAGGTAGTAACGGTGTAATGGATCCTAGTGCCAAGCGCTTGGCCTATAGTTTGACTGCAGTTGATTGTGGGGGTACTGATCTTACATTTATTCATGAGCTGGGCCACAACATGGGGCTGACTCATTCTCGCCAACAAGGTGATACCAGTGGTTATGTTTACCGTTGGGGACTTGGTTACGGTGTAAATAACAGTTTCTCCACTATTATGGCGTATCCATCTGCATTTGGAAGCGCTGAAAGACTGGATACATTTTCTGATCCAGGCAAAATCTGCAACGGGTTACCGTGTGGCGAGAGAAATCGGGCTGATGCTCATAGAGCATTGGAGCCGATTATTGATGATGTAGCTGGCTATTATTAATCTACTTTTACTCTCTTGATTTGTTGAGAAGTTATTGACTGTTAACTCCATTGTTTTGGGGAGGGCTTTGCCCTCCCTTTTTTTGTTCTTTAACTTTTGGGTTGACTTGTTCTGCAGGTGTCTTTTTTATCTTTTGGTGTAATTTATCGCATCCTTTTTTTTGGTTATAGCTTTATAACCATTTAAGTTCCTCAAGTGGATGAACTTCTCAATATTTTTAAGGACTTATATTTGTTGGTTGCGATGAGGTTTGCAGTTTTTTATGATTTTGTTGTCGGCTTCAGTTGCGATCATTTTTTTATTTTCTTATCTGTGAAGTGTTTTAAAAAAATATTTTGAGGTCCTGATACCATTCTTCGTCTGAGTCTGGGCGATGGCGAGAATGTCTGGAAGTAACCTTTTCTGGTTGATGTTGCGAGAAAAAATTTTCTTCTGAAGCTTGGGGGTTTCGGGAGTGTTATTTTAATAAATGAATGTTGGGGTGGTGAGCTGTGAAGAAGTTGATAATTCCTGTTTTGGTGATCTTGCTAGGGGCTGGATATTATTTTTGGTCTAAAGGGCAGTCTAATACTGAAAGACAGGTCGCAAAAATTCCAGAGCCTAAACTGGCTATTGATAGGTTTCCTGTAGAAGACTCTTTGGATGAAGTTGTTGAAGGTGAGGCATCTGCAATGGATGAGCCTCTGGAAGAAGTTGAAAATATTCTTTGGGAAGAGTCAGAGTTAGCCAAGCAGGTACTTCATGAAAATGGTCGCCTACCAAAAGATCTCAAGGGTGAAACTTATCTTGAGCTTAACGTGGATATGTTAAGGAATTTAGAGATAGGCGAATATGTTGATATGGATCTTCCTGGAGTGGAAGGTGACTACGATGCTCAGGTGGGAAGTATTCAACAGCACACGAGTGGAAACAAAAGCTTGGAATTAAACTTTCCGGGGCATGCACGCCTCTTTGGGGCCACAATAACGCTAGGAAAGGATGTGGTTTATGCTCAGCTGAACCTGCCATCGGGCTCTTACACTATGGAGGCACAAGATGGTTTTGCATGGATTGCGCCTAATGGGGCTTTAATTCAGGGTCATGTAGAAAACGGTGATCTACGTAGAAAACCATCGTCCCAAGGTAAGAAATTAGAAGGCGGCGATCTTTTAGTTGAAGATGAGCTGTAAAGAATCTAAAGATGAGGGATGCATAGTTTCAAATCTTTAGGTTGACAAGGGATGTGTCTATAGGTAACCCGTAAATATTAAGAGTTTATTTTCTCGATAGGTTGGAAAAAAAGGATGGTTTCTTTGCGGGTTAGGGTGCAAAAGCATGTCATGTTGGCAGTTGATCAATTTTTGCAGCTGCCAAAAAAGTACATGCATTAATTATATAAAAAAAAGGAAGACTACAATGAGTCTCAAAAAAAGTTTAGCTGCTGCCGTTGCAGCTGCTGCAGTTTCCGGTTTTGCACAGGCTGAAACTGTTGATGTAGGCATTGTATATACAGATCAAGCGGCAGCTTATACTGGCGATATTTCTGCAAAAATTGATCAGTATATTGCTTATGCCAATAATTCTTTTAAAAATAACCTTGTTGATATTCAGCTAAACTTGGTAGGTACAGCGAGAACCTCCACAGATCGCCGCCCTACAGAAAGTGACATCGATACTATCACCGCGAGTAGCAGCTACCAGAACTGGCGTGCTTCAAAAAAAGCGGACATGATCATTTTGTTGGGCATGGCCGAAACTGATGGTCGTTATACCACTTGTGGTATCGCCTGGGTTGGTCAAGGTAGCAATGGCACAATGTATGCTTCTACCCGTGATCAAGCTTATAGCATCACTGCCGTAGACTGTGGCTACAACACTTTCGTTCATGAGCTTGGCCACAATATGGGCCTGAGTCACTCTACTGCTCAGCAAGGTACTCCTGGCGTGTACTCCTATGGCTATGGCCATGGTGTACAAAATAGGTTTACCACGATTATGGCTTATCCGCATGTATTCGGTACTACAACCCAGTTTGATATTTTCTCAGATCCGGATTGGGTAGCCTGTGATGGTTTACCTTGTGGTGAAAGAAGAAATGGTGTTGATATCTCAAACGCGTACCGCGCAATTGGCCCGATCGTAGATGATATTGCAGGTTATTACTAATAACTCGCTGTATCTATATGATCAAAGCAAGCCGTCATTTTATATTTAGTGGCAGTTGCTTGCACCTCTAGTCTTTGACTAGAAAAAAGCCGGGGTTTTCTCCGGCTTTTTAGTTTGACGACTGTTAGTCGCTAAAATTACGCGGATACCACTTAAGCTATACACGTCTGGAGCAGGCAATCTTTAAACTTATTGAAAAAAGCGAATACTGAGTGGGTAGCGCCAAAAAACGCCCTCATTGGCTCGGATGGCCCCAATAAGAATAAAAGCTACATTGATTAAAGCGAGCACGATCAACCCCAAAAGACCTACGCCGAGAACGATAAGAATAGTACTCACAATAGAGTAAATAAACAGGCTGATCATCCAGTTGAAAATCATCTTTCCATGCCTGTCAATCTCTGGAACCTGATCTTTTGTGGTTGCCCACATAATGACTGGTAATACAAAGCCTGCACCAGGAATAATAATCCAGGCCAGTTGACTCAGGTGTAGGAGCATTAGAAACGTATTTCTATCTAGTCCCCATGGTTTATAGCTATCCATAAATGCCTTCTCTTGCGATTTTACGTTTCATGTAAACTTTAATATGGCTGAATTTCACCCGGCTAGCGTTCTGTTGCTAGGCGAGCGGCAAGGCCAATAGCCCCCAGGATGCCCTCCGAATGTCGAGTAAATGCTGCAGGCTGTTTAAATACGTGTCCCAACCGGCTAAATGAAAGAGAAAATATTGTATTGACTATGAGGGCTGTGGTACTGAGCAGAATGCCAAGAAGTAATATTTGGGGCGTAAGGGGCTCTGTACTTGTGGTGAACTGCGGTAAGAACAAGCTAAAAAATAAAAGCGCCTTCGGGTTCATTAAATTATTAATCAGGCCTCTACTGACGAGCTGCCAAGGAGTTAGCCTTTCTGTTACAGGTTTAGTGTTCTGAACAGAGAGGTTGGCGCGCCAGCTACGCAATAGATTAAATCCAAGCCAGGCAAGATAGAGGGCTCCGACAGTTTTTACTACTATGGCGACCAATGGCATGGCCTGCATTATTTGGCCGAGGCCAAATGCGACGAGTAGCGTTTGAATAAGTCCTGCAATGAAAATCCCCAAACCGATTAAAAATCCAGCCAAAAAACCTCTTGTGGCGGAGTAGGTCGATATCAATACTAAATCTGGACCTGGTGAGATGGCCAATAGGGCAGATGCACCAAGGAAGGCGGTCAAAATATGAATCTCGGGCACAAAGAAAGCTCCTAGGGGACTTGTAGCTGGGGGATTATAACCCTGGGATCAGTACTTCCCCTGAAAAGTAATGTCATGTTATGAGGAAATGCAAATTGTACTTTTGCTTTAGATGATGCAGCGTAATTATCTGGAGAGGAAGGTTATTGGTGAGATAATCAGAGTCTTGGGTTTAAGTCAGAAAATGAGTCTTTATTAAGAGTATTTATTTGTGAGTCTCTTGGTTGTAAAGGGGTATTCACCTTTTTCGAAAGCAGGCTAGGGTTGATAGTGTAACCTTTAGTTTATTTGGATCTTCGCACAATCAACCCCGCCTCTGCTTCTCAGTAGGCCCCTACTGCTCCTGTATCATTTCCACTGGGCCATGATCATCACAGTGATCACCGTGCACATGATGCAGGTGTCCATCTACCAGATAATCGACGTGATCTCCATGGGGAATACGTTCGTGTCCGCAGTTTTCCCCATGGACATGAGTGGCGTGTGTGCTGGTAGTGATAGGATTGCAGCTCGCGGGATTTTTGCTGCTGACTTCCAGCACGTGCTCATCATAGTGGCCATGGTGGGGATGGTGTAGATGGCCATTGTGCAAATAACAAACATGGTCTCCATGCCGTATAGCGGCATGCCCGCAGTGGGGGCCGTGCTTATGGGAGTGGTTGTCCGCCTGATGACATGAAGAACTGGTCATTTTGAGCCCTCAATGGTGGCACTGAACTTCTAAATACATCCTTGTCAGCTACATCAAGGATTCCTTCCGTGTATTCACATAATTCTACTTTAGAAACGCATTGGCCCCTTTCAAAGCAATAAATACGTCTTAAAGTCTGTGGCAGCGTCTGCTCACTTCACCGGGAGGATGTCTGGCGGAATCTTACTTCCTTAGCAAATATGACCAAATACAGGAAATAGCCACAAATTACCCTGCCAACCGCATTGCAATCGATTGCAATCCTGCTTTATAGTTGTTCCAAAGTGTCGTCTCACAGGACGGGTACATAAATTGCAATCGTTTGCATTGGCGTGTGCCAGACACATCTCAAAATCCAATAAGAATGACGATGAGAGGGAAGTTTTAATGAAGAAGAATCCTCTAGCGCTGGCTATACCACTTGGGGCCATGCAGCTGGGCTTCTGGGGCTATGCCACAGCTCAGGAAGCCACTTCACCATTGGCGTCTGAAGATAGGGTGATTGAGGAAGTGATCACCACGGGAACCCCAGGTGGTGCCGGTATAAAAAAGCTGGATGCGAGCTTTTCAATCACAACCCTGAGTGACGATGAAATCGGTAAAGCCTCCCCGTCTAGCACTGCAGATTTGCTGAAGTCTATCCCAGGTCTTTGGGTTGAAAGCTCTGGCGGCGTATCTGGTGCAAACATTGATGTACGGGGATTTCCGGGCGGCAGTGACGCTCCGTTTGTGACGGTCTCTATGAATGGCTTGCCACTTTACCCGGCACCGACTCTTTCTTTCATGGAAAACTCCTCTCTATTCCGTGTGGATGAGACGATCCAGCGTGTAGAAGGCCTGCGCGGTGGCCCTAATCCGGTCTACTCTAACGGCCAGCCGGGTCTCACGACCAATTTCATTTTGAAAGAGGGGACCGAAGAAACCGAGGGTCGCTTTAAATACACCACTTCGGACTATGACCTTCAAAGGGCTGATGCCCTTCTGACCGGGAAGCTCAGCGAAGATGTGTACTACATGATGGGTGGGTATGTGAGTTCTTCTCCCGGTATTCGCGATGCCGGTTTTGATGCGGAAGAAGGTCACCAGTTCACCTTGCACCTGACTAAAGAGATGGACAACGGCAAAGCCGGTTTCTACGTACGAGATACTAAAGATACTGGCACCTGGTATCTGCCAAATGCTTCCTTCCTGGCAACTGACTACACCCAAGTGGGTCCCAGCAATCGCAAAGTTTCAGTGCCCATTTCCCAGGCCGACGGAAATGGTGGCTCTGAAACGCGCTGGGAAACTTTTGATATGGGAGAAGGCCGTGGTTGGGACGGCAGCGTATCTGGCGCCTACCTTGAGCTGGACCTGGGTAATGGCTGGAGCCTTACTGAGCGTTTTGGTTTGACCAGTGGTAATGCTGATACTTTAGGTTTTGTACCCAATGGTCGCCCGGTATTACCTAGTGAGTTGCGATACGACGATGGTACAAGCGTGACTTCAGCTACTACCGTGTCTGGGGCTGAGGTCAGTAATGAAACTTTGTTGCAGCAATTCGGTGCTTGGGTAGTACGAAAAGATATTGAGGCAACGACCAACGATATCAGCCTAGCCAAAGAGTGGGATGACTTTAAGGTAACCGCAGGCTATTACACTTCTAGTTGGGAAGTTGATGAGTGGTGGAGTCTTGGAAACCAAGCGTACTATGTACTTGGTCATGATGGTGAGCAAGTTGCTGGCGATATTTCTTGTGATGATAAAGAACTCGACCCAGTTCTCTGTTGGAGCCATGATCTTGAAGCGATAGGTGATGCCCGAGAAAACGCATTCTACATTGCTGGTGAGTTTTACCTGGGCGATTTCACTTTTGATTTGGGTGTGCGCTCTGCAAATCGTGAAACTAACTACTCAGTAGATGAAGGTGTTCGTGATGGTATTTTTAACACCTATAAGGCGGATGAAGAGGGTACTGCCTATACAGCTGCAGTAGATTGGGCCTTCGCTGAGAATATGGGGGCTTTCTTCCGTATAAATTCAGGCTTCAAATTCGCGGACTTTGATAATTATCGCGAGTTTGGCGAGAGCTTCCGCGCGGGTTCCGATCTGATTATCGATATTGACCAATATGAGCTGGGCTACAAGCTGCAGGATCAAGACTACTCGCTGTTTGCCACCCTTTTCTACAATGAAACCCAGGGAATGCCTGATTGCATTATTGGTAGCACCACATGCGCTCGCCTGGAAACAGAGGCGTTGGGCCTTGAGCTTGATGGCAAGGCCCACTGGGGTGACTTCACTTTGGGCCTGAATGCAACTTTGCAGAAGCCAGAAATCACCCGCGGTGACTTTAAAGGTAATCAAGTGATGCGCCAGCCCGAGTACCAAGTACGCCTAAGCCAGAACTATGATTTCACGATCAGCAATATTGATATGGCGATGTTTGGTGGAGTAAGCCGAGTGGGTGATCGTTTCAATGACAGTAAAAACTCTGTGACGCTGCCGGGTTATACCAAAGTGGATTTTGGAGCAGTGGCCTACTTAAACGATATTACCGTTCAGCTTGCACTGGATAACCTCACCGATGAGGAGGGTATCACCGAGGGAGACCCAAGGGATCCTCAGGCAACCAATGTTCGTTATATCCTGCCGCGCAATATCAAGTTAAGCATCGCTTACGACTTCTAGTTTGACTCAAACCTCTCCCGCAGGTTTTATGAGCTTTGCCGCACAATTTCTATTGTGCGGCTTTTTTATGCCTTCTTGCCACTTGTCCTTAAAATGCTCGACTTGGTCAAATTTTCAGCATTATTAAGATTGATTATTGTCCCTATCAATTAACGAGCCTCTTATAAAGTAAATATTATAGTGATTTCCCTGGCAAAGGTTTTCTGGGATAGTGCTTGTAGATGTTGCTGGCTAAATTGGTAAGTTGTACGAGTTGTTCTTTCGGCAGGTATATTTTTCAGTTAAATATGCAGCATTAAGAGCTACGTCTGTGTCGGGTAAATAGTGTTATTTGATTTAGGTGAATGAGGGACAGGAGTTACTGGTTTGACAATGTTTTGGGTGCCGATACTCACCGTAGATATTATGTAAGCTATAAATTCCAAGGAAGATTATGAAAATTTATACCGCATTTTTACTCAGTGTTCTTTGTAGCTCAGTTTGGGCGCAAGATGAGCATAAATATGAGTTTGTTACCATTGGAAGGAATACAATATCCTATCTTTGTAAAGAGGAGGGTGAGGGTAAAAAAGTAGTATTGATGGTTTCAGGTATGGGGTTAGATGCGCATAGTACCTATAAAAATACCTTTCATAAATTCTCTTCTAATGATTTTATGCTTTGTATCTACGATCGGCCTGGAGTTGGAAAAAGTGCTCATGCCGTTCCAAAAGTTAGATCGATGGATGTGCTTTCTGCTGAGCTTGAGGCTTTTGTGGAGTTTAAAAAATGGGACTCCGTAGTTCTTGTGGCCCACTCATTTGGTGGTTTAGTAGCAAGGGCATTTGCAAGTGAAAACCCCAGCAGGGTGTCTGCCCTTCTATTTGTGGATGCAGCCCATGAATCCTGGTACAGAAACCTGAAGTCTTCTTTATCCAAGGAGGGATGGGCAACGATGCAGTGGATTATGGAGTGGGAAAAGGAAAAGCATTCCTTCGAAGATTTTGCAGAGTCTGCATCAAAACCAGAGCGTTATGAGTTAAAGAAAGAGATTCCAATCACGGTTATGAGTAGAGGGTTGCCACATACCGCAATTCGTCAGACTAAAATGAGTTATGCAGATGTAGACGTTTACAACAGGACTTGGGATCAGTCGCAAATTGAACTCACCAAGATTAGTGACAACGCCAAGCATGTAATTATGAAATACTCCTCGCATCTGTACGATAAAACCGATCCGTGGATTGTACTTGAAGAACTGAATCAACTTTTATCTAAAGTTAAGCCTTCCCCTGAAGAAGGCCTGGGACGTAGGACATCAAACTAAAGTTTGATGATATTAAAGAGTCCCGAGCTCAATTTTAGTGAGAATTTTTATTTTTATAAATGTGTTCAGGGTTGATCTGGTAATGTGTTGTCCCTAAAAAGGGTAATGGTCAAATTAAGCCTGAACCAATAGGTGGGACGGTTTTCATGGTACGGGCTTAATAAGTAGTGCCTACTTGCAATGACCAGCCAAAGAGTACCTGTGATCAAGATGTAAACTGGGTCAAAATAATGTGAATCGCGACTCAGTCCCAAAGAGTTAGGCCTGTGTTCCTCTGTTGGCACTTCCTGTCTCAGGTGAATGGTTTAGTTGTACGTCAACTTTTCTTGGCTATTAAATCCAATTGCCTCGGTTTAATTAAAAAGAAGCCTAGTCATCAACTTAGATTACACTTCTATAGCACCAGAACACTATTTTATGTAAAGATCCCAATCTCAGTTCAATAAGAGGGTTGCATGTCTATTGATCTTATCGATGCACAGGTTTCATCTACAGGGCAGTTTGAGATCCTATCCAAGTATGAAATTAATCGGCTTAGTAGCGAGAGTCGTGGTTCACAATACCAAACCTTTAGAAACTGCTCACTAGCGGTGCTAAATAGTGGCGGTTTTATGGATGATGGTAAGGAGCTTCTGGAAACCTTTGCTAATTTTGATATCTCTGTTGTCCCCACAGAGCGCAGTATAAAACTACAGCTTAAAAACGCTCCAGCCAGTGCTTTTGTTGATGGCAAAATTATCAGTGGTATTGCAGAGCATTTGTTTGCGGTACTGAGAGATATTATTTATGTAAATAGTGAAATCACCGGCAGTAAGTTACATGACTTAACCTCCTCTCAGGGCATTACCGATGCGGTTTTTCATATTATGAGAAATGCCGGTACCTTCGATAGAGTCCGCACGCCTAGGCTGGTAGTATGCTGGGGAGGGCACTCAATCTTATCTGAAGAGTACGATTATACTAAGCAGGTAGGTTATGAGTTGGCTTTGCGCCACCTTGATATTTGTACCGGTTGTGGGCCGGGAGCAATGAAGGGGCCAATGAAGGGTGCCACTATTGGACATGCCAAGCAGCGCGATCGCCATGGACAGTACCTTGGTGTTACCGAACCCGGTATTATTGCTGCAGAAGCACCAAATGCAATCGTCAATCAACTGGTTATTCTCCCAGATATTGAAAAACGCTTAGAAGCTTTTGTACGCACAGGCCACGGAATTGTGGTTTTCCCAGGGGGGGCGGGTACTGCTGAGGAGATCATCTATCTCCTGGGGATACTCCTACACGAAGAAAATAAGGATCAGCCATTCCCTGTTATCTTCACCGGCCCACCTAGTGCAACGGAATATTTTGTTCGTATTGACGAATTTATCGCTTCTACTTTGGGTAAGGAAGCTCGTTCAAGATACCAAATTATTATTGATAACCCACAGGAAGTGGCTAGACAAATGTCGGTAGGCATACAAGAGGTCAAGTCCTTCCGCAAAGCAACGGATGACGCCTATTATTTTAACTGGAAGTTAAAAGTCGCTAATGAATTTCAGCAGCCGTTTATACCAACTCATGAAAGTATGCTGAACCTCGCTTTACATAAAAGCCAAGAACCCTATCTATTAGCTGCCAATCTGCGACGTGCATTCTCTGGCGTTGTATCTGGCAATGTGAAAAATGAAGGGATTCGGATGGTTGAGGAGTATGGACCTTATGAGCTGCGTGGTGATTCGAGCATTATGCGCAGCATTGATATTATGCTGGAGTCTTTTGTGAAACAACAGAGAATGAAGTTGCCGGGTAAAGAGTATGTTCCCTGCTATAAGGTAATTTCCAAGTAGTTTCAGAATTTTCTACCAGAAATAGTAATGTGCAAGGGGGTGCTAGGTGGGGTAGGGTTCTTTACAGTGCTGTCCTCTATTTGAGAAGGCCCCTGGGAAAATAATTATTATGTACAGAATAACTACACTCCCTTTGTAAGTTTGCTGTGAAACCTAGATATAAGAAGATGTTTAGTGGGGCTAAAGAGAAATTTTTGCCTTAATTGGGTTGTTATTATGACCAGTTAGTTGTTAATAAGGATTTATATGAAGGACCATAACTATTACAACAAGATTTGCAAAGGTAAGCTTCCAGGGCTTCTGGGGATTGAACTTGTGAAAGTTGCTGAGGGCGAGATCCATGCAGAGATGAAAATTTTGGAGCCTCATTTGGCACCTAATGGTTACTTACATGCTGGTAGCGTCGTTTCTTTGGCCGATACGGCCTGTGGTATTGGTTGCTTGGCGAACTTACCAGAAAAGGCTTCTGGCTTTACTACTGTTGAACTGAAGTCGAATCATCTGGGAACAGTTCGGGATGGGATTGTTCTTTGTGCTGCAACACCTGTTCATATGGGGCGGACCACTCAGGTATGGGATGCTTCTGTAGTTTGTAAGAGTACGGGTAAAAAGTTGGCATTGTTTCGCTGCACGCAATTGATTTTATACCCGTGACTGAGGATTGCCCCCAGCTTGAACAGCAGTACTTATTTGCAGGGGCTCCTTCTGGAAGTTATATTCTTACCATATTGGGAGGATGATCGATCAGTGTCACTCTTCCCTTGCCTTATAAGAATAACCCGCTGGTGCTTTTCTAATGCTTCGTCCATTTCTACTTGCTCTAATATTGCTCTCTTTAGTTTTTCCCGTTCTCGCAGAAGAAAAGGCATCTGACCAGTTAGATGGTTGGCGATTGGTGAGCTTTAAAAATGAGCCGTTATTGAATTTACATCTATATTTGTATGAATTGGCAAGAGATAAAAATCTATATGCGGCTTTAAAGAAGGAGGAAGGCATTGTTGCTGATCAGTTGTACCTCTTCGAGAGGACGATCAATGATTATATTACACATGGGGCTGAACAAAATATTAATATTATTCGGTCTAGCGGGGAAGTGGCAGATCTAACAGCCCTGCTTTTATCAGGCACTCCTGTCGATTCTGAATCAGTTAATAATAACTTATATGCTCATTTGCAGGAGCTTTCCACTCTTTATAATGAGCAAATGTGGGGTCTGCATAGAGAAAGTAACTTTAGGTGGTATCTAAGCTTACGGGAGAAACTGGATGTGTATGGTGACCCAATTGCTAGCCGGCTCGAAGACCTCTTTGGTGAAAAACTGCTAGTAAATGCGCATACAGTAAATATTGTCTATAAGCCTGGTATGCGACAGGGAGCTACCACTTCAGGAAGAAGTTCTCAAACTATTATCAATAGTACCTATTCAGATTACTCAGGCTGGCTTGCATTAGAAATGTTTTTTCATGAGTTAACACATGCTAACAGTGTAAATCGCAAAAGCAAACTTCAAGGGATAATCAGCAGTGAGTTTGATAAATATGGCTTAAAGGCTCATAAACATATATGGCATCCAATTCATTTTTATACAGTTGGTGAAGTTGTTAGAAGAGTTATTTCAAAGGAAGAGCCAAATTTCACAGATTACGCAACACTGAACGGTTTATATGTTGGGCGCTGGAATTATAAATCCCTTCTTGATAAGTATTGGATACCTTACTTGAATGGTTTGGTTTTAATGGAAGAGGCGATAGCTAATATTGCCAAAAATCTGTCAAAAGAAAAACGTGAGAATTAAGTGCCTCTTTGGTTGGGATCAATTTTAAGGTTATTGTTAATTTCATTATAGGTCTTAAAGGAATAGTCATGCAGCCTATCAAATTATCTGAACACCCTGAAGGGGGGAGATTTCTTGAAGTGTTCAGGTCCAATGCAGTGGTGACCAATAACAAAGGGCAGAGAAGATCAGCGCTCACTCACATTTATTTTTCATTAGATAAAGGCGAGGTAAGCCGATTTCATAAAGTGCAATCGGATGAGGTGTGGAATTTATATCAAGGCGCAGGACTCTATCTTTATACTTGGAATGACTTGGATAAGAATGTTCAGAGGATGGAAATTTCGTCCAATAATAATACGTTTTGTCAGGTTGTTCCAGCTGGAACTTGGCAGGCAGCTGAACCTATTGGAAAGACAGTACTGGTAGGCTGCTCCGTTGGGCCAGGATTTGAATTTGCTGATTTTAGTCTGATAGATCCACAATCGATTGAGGCTAAAAAATTAATTTCCATAAATTCCGACATGTTGAAGTTTATTTAGTTTTAGATGGGTGGTTGTTCTCATGCAAATGAAGGGGGAAAGGGTGTCAATAGCATTGTAGATCATATATTCCTTACTATATTTAGGGGTTGATCGTTGGTTTGGGGTTTATAAGTCTGGGGAAATGGGGCTGGTAATTTTGCTCAATCACTCAGTGAATTCTTAGGAAAGGTCAGATACTTATTCTGGTTTTTATTTCTTCGAGTACACGTATTTTCCATATATGCGTAGGGTGATTTCTCCCCAATCTATTGATTGGTGGCCCTTTCTTTCATATCTCGTTTCTGTCGGGGTTGGTTTTTGGAAGTAACCTTAGTGCGTGTTAAATATATTGTAGCAGTAAAGTTTAGCTTTAGGGAGAGACTGTTAGTAGTCGCTATTTAGTGGGCTACCTCTTTACAATATTAGAAAGCAAGTAATGCTGAATAGAAGGAGAGCAATCTTTCTATTCAGCTTGAATATTGATTTTGAAACAGTTCTTACATTTAACTGATTGAAGCTGCGTGGATAGCAGAAAGAAAAAAGTCTTTAGGGACGAACTCCGACAGGCTGCCGACAATAAAATCAGCTTTTCTCAGGGAATTTTCACTCCCCACCCCAACAGCAGTCATTCCCTTGGCGGCTTTGATCGCAGCGACCCCGGCAGCAGCATCCTCAAAGGCAACACAGAGTTCAGGTTCAACTTGTAGGCCTTGCGCTGCTGCGAGGAAAATATCCGGGCAGGGTTTAGGTGCGGACTGTTCTGGATCGGCAATTGTTGAGAAGTAATGTGATATCTCCAATGCTTGCAAAACGGCCTGCGCATTCTTACTGGCTGAGGCCAGGGCGATGGGGATTTGTTTCTCGTTTAACCAGGCGAGAAGCTCCCCAGCACCGGGCAGTAGATCTTTTGGAGATAAGCTGCGAATCAGTTTCTGATAATAACTATTTTTTCTGCTAGCTAGATCGATCTTTTCCTTTTCACTAAACCGATCGCTCTCTTCCCCAAGAATCACTTCCAATGAGGCCATACGCTCCAATCCCTTAAGCCTTTCACCGGTATCTTCAGCCCATGGGCGCTTGAGTTCTTGGGCCAGTTGGTGCCAGGCTTTCAGGTGTAGTCGTGCGGTATCTGCGAGTACACCATCCAGATCAAAAATTGCAGCACGATAGATCACTGTGTTACCTCCACTGGCGGTGCTATCTCAAATGTTTGGGTTTCGCCTACTGCGAGAAATACGGGTTCATGAATGTGATGAAGGTTGATGGGCTCGCCAGTTATCAGGGTATAGCTGGCATTACTGTAATTGATGTCCACTTCCAGGGTGCGACCACGGAATTGCAGACGGAAGCGATAACCTTCCATACCCTCGGGTACAAACGGGGCGAAGCTCAATTCGGTACCATGCAGGCGCATACCGGCAAAGCCCTGCACCATGCACATCCAGGTGCCGCCCATACAGGCGGTATGGATACCGTGCTGGGTATTATTGTGGTGATTGTCCAGGTCCATTCGTGCTACTTGCTGGAAGTAGTCGAGCGCTTTTTCAGGGTATCCCACCTCACTGGCAATAATGCTGTGGATGCAGGCGGATAGGGTGGAATCGTGTGTAGTGAGCGGTTCGTAAAAATCGAAGTCGCGGCGTTTTTGTTCGATGGAAAACTCGGAACTTTCGAGCAATAGTCCCAAGACTACATCTGCCTGCTTGCAAACCTGATGTCGATAAATTACCAGTGGATGGTAGTGCAGTAGCAGGGGGTAATGATTTGCCGGTGTTTGCTCAAAGTCCCACACTGGCTTGTCGAGGAAGCCATCATCCTGCGGGTGGATACCTTGGGATTGGTCGTAGGGAAGGTACATGGCCTTTGCGGCTTTTGCCCAAAGCATGGGCTCCTGTGGGCCCAACTCTATACGCTGGGCCAAGGCCAGGCACGCTTCTGGATCAAAGGATTGCAACCATTGGTATACCTCTGCAGCATACTCCAAATGCGCACGGGCCATCAGGTTGGTATAGAAGTTGTTATCTACCAACGCAGTATATTCATCCGGGCCAGTGACTTCATTAATACAAAATTGGTTGTTTCGGCGAGGGTTGAAGTGGCCAATTTCCATCCATAGGCGGGCCCCCTCAATAACCAGCTCCGCCCCTTTTGCCCGCAGAAACTCTGTATCGCCAGTGACTCGGCTGTAGTGGCGAACCGCATAGGCGATATCCGCATTGATATGAAACTGGGCGGTGCCGGCAGGGTAGTATGCAGAGCACTCCTCCCCGCCAATGGTGCGCCAGGGAAAGAGTGCGCCCTTGCTGATCGCCAGCTCTCGGGCACGGGCACGGGCCGCATCCAGGATCGAGTGGCGATACTCCAGCAGGTGGCGGGCCATATTGGGCTGGGTGTAGAGAAAAAACGGCAATACATAGATTTCTGTATCCCAGAAGTAATGGCCGTCGTAACCATCTCCCGAGAGCCCTTTAGCAGCGATATTCGTACGTCCATCCCTGCCTAGGGATTGGAATAGGTGGAAAAGATTAAATCGAATACCTTGCTGTAGGCTGTCGTTGCCAAGTACCTGGATATCGGATTCTTGCCAGAATTTATCCATCTCTATGCGTTGGGCCTTGGCATATTCAGCAAAACTTTTATTGGCGTTGAGCTCAAGGTATTGGCGAAGTGATCCAGCTTCAATCGGCTCAGCCCTTTGCTCTGCGAAGTAGGCTAGGTATTTGGTCAGTCCTATGGGTTTACCCCGTTGGGCAACACATCGGTATTCGGTGGCTACTCGGTTTTCATGGCGCAGATTAGTCATTGTGTGGCCCGCACTGGCCTGCAGGCGGTGTGTGGCGGCACAGCGAATCTCATAGCCACTGCTTCTAACTGAGAGCGCCAGTGCCAAGTAGTCACCATCGGCGACGTTATTCAGCCATTGGATATCCCCTTGGTCAATGGGGGAAGCCAGGCGTGGATCGTCACTGCGCTCGGCTTGGTCGAGATTGCCATCCAGCCCCGTTAACAAGCGTATCTCCCCACCAAAATCCAGTGGAGTGATTTCAACATGGATGAGCACTAGGTGTTTTTCAGTTAGGCAGATTTGGCGCTGGGTTTTGAGCCTGAGGGTTTTTCCAAGAGGTGAACGCCAGGTAAGGCTGCGCGCAAGGGTTGCGCTGGCCATATCCAGATGGCGCTCATACTCGAGTATTTCACCCTCAGCGAGGTTGAAACGCTCTCCATCAACCCAGATTTGAATACCCTTGCCGTCCGGTACTGTTAGCATGCGCTGATTATTGCGGGCGTAGCCGTAAGCAGCCTCGCCGTAGCGAATAGGTTCACTGGCATAGACCCCATTGAGGTAACAGCCATCAGAAAAGGGCTCGGGATCAAAGCCTTCCTCAAAGGTGCCTCTCAGGCCAATAAAACCATTGCCCAGGGAGAATAGGGTGGCGTTAAGAGGGTAGTCATCCGCTTGAAACTCTCTTTCCAGCAGGCCCCAGGGGTGAATTTCAAGCTTATGTTGTTGTTCTTTCTTCATACCACTTACACAGAAACTGATGGTTAGGTGCTTTGCCGAAGTGATTAGCGCTTCGAGCAACTCCCTGCAGTCTATCGCTTGTACACATTAAAATGCAATCGATTGCATTTCGGAGGTAAAAAAATCTCCTCCTACGGTAGCTATGTGCTATTTGTGAGTGTAAAAATTCTTTAACTTATTGATAATAATGAATTTATTAGCATTGTTGTTATCTAGTAACCCGCTAGTCTGACCGGCGATCGCTGAATGGTCTCTATTTGGCAGTTTGAAACATTGCAAACGATTGCAATTCTTTTGTGGTAAGTCATACTGTTGAGTTCTGGGGGCGTGAAAATTTACAGTCATCAACCCACACCAAGAGATCAAAAAATGTACAATAACAGGCTGGTACGGCTGCACGCCTGAGCCATAGACCGATAAAGATTTCCTTATGAACAATCAGCGCATACTGCTTTCCCTATTCGCCATCTACTTTGTATTCGCCATTCTCTTGAACAGTGTCGGTACTGTGATACTGCAGGTGATTAATACTTACGGCGTGAGTAAATCTGCAGCCAGTGTATTGGAGGGCTTTAAGGATATCCCCATCGGCATCGTATCTTTTCTGGTGGCTTCGCAACTGCCGCGTTTCGGATTTAAGCGGGCCATGCTGATGGGGCTCGCTATTGTTACCGGGGCTTGTATTGCCATGCCCCTATTGCCAGGTTTCTGGACAGCAAAACTACTGTTCCTTTCCGTGGGAGTCGCATTTGCCTTGGTGAAGGTCGCGGTTTATTCAACTGTGGGCCTGTTAACCCGTGGTCCAAATGAACATGCGAGTATGGTGAATACCCTGGAGGGGGTATTTATGGTGGGGGTTCTTGGTGGGTATTGGCTGTTTAGTGCCTTTATCGACTCAGCCAATCCAGGTTCCATAGCTTGGCTGAGTGTGTATTGGGTGCTGGCTGCGATTTGTCTGTTTGCCTTTATTTTATTGTCGCTGACAAAAATGGATGAGTCGGGTACCCGGGTTGAAGGCACCAGTCCACGGCAGGATTTCTGGGCAATGATAAAACTGATGGCCAAGCCCCTGGTTTATATTTATGTAATTTCCGTTTTTATCTATGTGTTGATCGAACAGGGTATCGGCAGCTGGTTGCCCACGTTTAACAATGAAATTTTGAAGCTACCAGCGGCGATGAGCGTCCAGGCTGCCAGTATTTTTGCCGCAGGGCTCGCCTTGGGCCGCTTGGGGGCTGGGGCTATTATGCGGCGTTTACACTGGTACCCAGTGCTGAATGTCTGCCTGCTGGCAATGGCATTACTGGTGGTACTGACTCTGCCGCTATCCAGTGATGTGCAGGCCAACCCGGATATCAACTGGTTCAATGCGCCGATTGCGGCCTTTATTCTGCCTCTGATTGGCCTGTTTATGGCCCCCATTTATCCGGCAATCAACTCGGTGATGCTGAGTTCACTACCGACCCATCAGCATTCGGCGATGACCGGGCTTCTGGTGATTTTTTCTGCGCTAGGGGGCACTACCGGTTCACTGATTACGGGTTCGGTTTTTGAAGCCTTTGATGGTCAGGTGGCCTTTTACTTATCACTGGTGCCGATCTCGGTAATTCTAGTCAGCTTGTTCTTTTTCCGTAGGGCTGTGGAAGGGCGAGAAGTTGGGGCCTCAGCTAAGTTGACGGTTTGAGCTATCAGAGTTCATTTTACAAACTCTTGTAGCACGCCTAAGATGGCGTATTTCCCGCGAACAAGGTGAAGTACGCATGCCTAAGGATTCCTCCTCTCCCGTCTCCATGTCCGATATTGCACGGCTGGCGGGAGTTTCTGAATCCACTGTTTCCCGCGCGCTGAATAACAACCCGCTAATCAATGAAAAGACTCGGGAGCGTATTCAGCAAATCGCGCGTAGTATGAATTACAAAATCAACGAGAGTGCACGCAATCTGCGTTTAAAACGCAGCCATACCATTTCTGTCGTCATCAATACCGGAAGCGCCGGAGGTCAGACTTTTTCCGACCCCTTTATGTTGGACATGATTGGCGCGATTGCCGATCGCTTGGCCGAGCACAGATATGATCTACTGTTTTCAAATCGTATCGTTACAAGTGACGATTGGCATGCCTACTTAATGGGGTCTCGCCGCGCCGATGGGGTAATTGTGATTGGACAAGGGGTGGACGACAGCCCCCTGCGTGAACTACAACGCCAGGGCGATCCGTTGGTAGTATGGGGAGGTACTACCAAACCAGATCTCGATTACTGCATTGTAAGTAGTGACAATCAGATGGGAGGGCGCCAGGCCACCGAGCACCTACTCAAGCTGGGACGTCGTAACATCCTCTTTCTTGGTGATACTGCGCACCCCGAAATTTACGGTCGCTACGAGGGGTATAGGGCCGCACTTACCGCAGAGGGGCTGGGTAATAGCGAGCGTCAAATTCAGGTTTCTTTCTCCAGCGAAAGCGGTTATCAATCCATTGCAGACTTGCTAAAAACCGAGAGGTTGAGCTTCGATGCGATTTTCGCCGCAAGTGACAGCATTGCAATGGGAGCCATCAAGGCTTTGCAGAGCCAGGGTTACAAGGTTCCCGACGACATTGCAGTAGTTGGATTTGATGATATCCCCATCGCGCCTTTCTATACGCCCCCACTAACGACTGTGCGCCAGAATATCCAGCGTGGCGGTGAGCTGATGGTGGAGAAGATGATGCAGTTGATCGGTGATAAGACAGCAGAGCCAGCAGTGCTGCCAACCGAACTGGTGGTACGCTCTTCCTGTGGCGCCAACCCTGATTTCCAACCGATCCAGGAATATAGTCAGTAATCAATCTTGGCAGCTCCCCCTGGAGCTGTCTTAAGCGCTCTTGAATTTCTTCTGGTTCTCCAGGCACGCCAGTCTTCCGCCGAGTCCGTTGCTCTACAACCTAATAAGCCAAACTGTCAAAGCAACGATCTTTGCTCTGATAAAAGAGCGCGCTCGGTAGAACTCAATGGCAGATTCCAATACTTTCAAAAGTAAAGAGAGGTTGTTGGCGCTGATTGGCCTCAGCTTCGCTGTATTTTTGGTGGCAAATGATCTAACCATATTCCCCGCCGCCATCCCCACCATTGAGCAAGAGTTTAATTCTGACATTACAAGAGCCCAGTGGATTATCAACGGCTACATCCTCGTATTTGGTGTTCTGATTATCACGGGTGGACGTTTGGCTGATATTTATGGGCGGCGACGCATTTTTTTTATAGGTGCAGGTTTTTTTGCCTTCTTTTCGCTGCTTGCCGCTTTTTCCATGGATATTTGGATGCTGCTAGTGTCCAGAGCCTTGATGGGAATTGGTGGGGCGCTGATGTGGCCGGCAATATTGGGGATGGTCTATGAACTCATACCAAAAGAGCGCTCGGGCCTGGCCGGCGGTCTAATCATGGGTGTGTGTGGAATCTCTGACTCCTTTGCCCCAATGTTAGGAGGTTTTTTAACCGAGTTTGCGAGTTGGCGATGGATATTTCTTCTCGATGTTATAGTCGCAGCATTAGTGTGTTTAGGCTGCTTGAAAACGGTCGCTGATGATAAGCCAGAGAAGATTGACGAGCATATTGACTACCTGGGAGTGACGATACTCTCTATTTCTTTGTTTAGCTTGTTAATGGCCTTGGATCTTGTCGTAGAACTGGGCTTTAAAAGTCCGATAGTTGTCCTCTTATTTATCATTAGCGTGTTTTTTCTGGGAGGCTTTACTGCTGTTGAGCGTAATGCCGGAAGTGATGCACTAATTCCCAAAGATGTTATGAGTAACAGGCGTTTCTTTGCGGCATGTGTAGTGACCTTATTGCTTTCAGTAGTCTTCTTTTCTGCGCTTGTATATATTCCACAGTTTCTCACCAAAGTGCGGGGTTATTCCCCAACATTGGCCGGCATTGGGCTGATGCCGATGATGATGGCTTACGGCTTAGTTTCCTATATATCCGGTAGGCTTTACGAAAAAATAGGAGCCAAGGTGATCATAGCGATAGGCTCGGTATTTATCAGTGTAGCAATGTTCATGCTCTCCCATATACAAGTAAATACCAGTTTCCGGGAGTTGATACCAGGCCTATTGGTGCTTGGTGCCGGGGTTGGTTTTTTCTTTTCGACAGTGACTACAGTTGCAGTGACCATTGTTGCTCGCAACCGATCGAGTCTGGCAGGCGGGATTATCTATATGTTCCAGATCGCCGGCGGCGCATTAGGCTTGGGAATGAATACCACCATAATTGCCTTAGCCCCAGATCTCTCAACCGGTATAGACCGAGCTTTCACAATTAATGCCTACTTAGCACTCATTGGGCTGGTGGTATCAGTTTTTTTTGTTGAGGGGGAGCCTCGTAGGGTAGGGAGTACAAAATAAAATATCTAAGAGGGTAGTAGTTCCTTTTATTTTCAAAAAGCCTAAAGCCTCCTTTTTTCTAACAATCAATGTTGTCTGGATATTTATACCAGCGTAAATATTTTTCTGGGAAAAATACCTCTAGGAGGATTCATTCTTAGGTAAACAGTCTTTATAGAGTTAATTGTATAGGGTGAGAGTGTACGAAGAGTTGATACGGAGAAAAACAGCTAGATTTTAGAGGCTATTTCTAATAATGGTTAAAATGCTAGTCTGTATTGTTTGCTTAGTAATTATTAAGAGTTCGCCCCACCTTGCGGTAATCTGTCAACATTATAATTACTCTAAATGTTTCCTGTTTAGACAGGAAGTGGCAAGAAACACAGAGGGCGGATTAGTCTATGAGTATAGGGATGTTACAGAATTACTCCCAGGAAACTTTGGGAGCTAAGATCTGTATTGATAAAAGTTGGCCTTTATTTCTGTGTGCCTTGGATTCTATACCAAATAAAAAATTTTGTAACACTATCGATTATGGCGCTGCAGATGGTGGAACTTCTATGGAATTATGGGGGCGACTATTTAAAAAACTCGGTGATAAACCGATATACCATATCGCTAATGATTTACCATCCAGTGATCTGTTAACACTCGCTGATAATCTAAACGAATTAAGAGCTAAGTTTGAAAATCTAGTGGTCTTTATACAACCCAGTAGCTTTTATAATCATGTGGCACCCCAGGCTTCACTCAATATTGCTCTGGCGGCTACCACAATGCACTGGCTATCTAAAATGCCTGACACTTTTTTAGAACACATACACGCAAACAAGGTGAGTGGCTTTCGGCGCGAACCCTTCAGAGCGCAGTCCGTGAATGATTTTGATTCACTGCTTGAGGCGAGAGCCTGGGAGTTTGAGGTGGGTGGTCAATTTGTTCTTGTGGATTTGGCTCAGGATGAAAGCGGCCATTTGCTGGGTAATAACGCAAAAGATAAAGATATGTTTGACACGCTGTATGATATTTGGTTGCAGCTGTATGAAGCTGGGGAAATATCGAAAAGTGCCTTTGAAGGTGCAGTATTTCAAAATTATTATCGTACAGATGAAGATATTTGGCAGGTTCTTAATATGCCTCATCATAAGAAAAACTGGATCGTGCATGAAGTGTCAATACAAATGACACCATGCCCATATCGCAGTCAGTTTGATTTGGATGGAAATGCTTCAGCCTTTTCCGAGGGGCTGATGAAAACTATACGGAGTTGGAGTGAGCGAACATTCCATACATCAATTGTTGAGTATGGAGGGAGTTCTACTGCGATTGCAAAGTTATATGATGAGTTGCAGGAACGTATTTTCAATAGTCCCAATCAATATAGTATGGATTATGTTCATCACTATATTCGCTTGGAGCGTCGCTGATATGGTGGATCTATCATGAGTGTAGATTTACTTTCGATTGAAATGTCATGTGGAACAATCCATTTCGCTTGCGCTAAAAGAAGTTCGTTGCCAGCGAATGGCGGTCTGAGAGTATTAGAATATCAGAAGGATGAATATGCTGCTGATGAAGCCTGTCAGTTAGCAGAGCGAATGCAGGTTAAGCACCAAACCTATCATACAGGATTTAGGGGGGGGAAAATTGTTGCAAATGTCAATAGCATATCGCAAGCATCCTTTGGTGAAATTATTACCATAGCATCATCAGAGCTCAATAAAAGAAAAGGAGATATGTTCACTGGTGCAGACCTTAACTTTGGAGATACACAAGTGATGCGTCTAGCTGCGAAAACCCAATATGTGTTAGCCGCATTAGGTTCAAAGATGCATTATGCAGAAGCTACGGCATCAGGTGCTTTAGGTGCTATTGCAGCGGGAAAATCCGCACTCAATATCCCCAGGGCAAGAGTTTTAGTGCATGGTGCAGGTGCTGTTGGGAGCAGAATCGTTAAAAGGTTGGTAAAAATGGGAGAGCTGGTATCTGTCTATGATCATATCTTGGAGCGAGGTAGTATTTCAGGTGCCGTCAATTCTGAAAATATAGAAAATTGGATTTCACAGGACTGGGATATTGTTGTTCTCGCCTCAGCCTCCCGGATAATTGATGTTGCTTTGGCTAGGAATCTAAAGGCTAGAGTATTGGTTTGTGTGGCTAACTTACCTTTTGTATCTGGAGCTCAACAAATATTGGAAGAAAAAGGCACGATAGTATTTGATGAAGGACTTTCTAGTGCCGGTGCAGTGATGGCTGATTCTATTGAGTTTTACAACCCAGAGGTTTGGCGGTCTGTGAATCCACGGCAAGTCTATCATTTTATATTTAGTAAAATTTCTGAAGCCTGCTTTAAAAAATTGGAATCTGGGTACCCCCATCTTAGTTATTTAGGAAGACAGTTTGTTGGCTACGGTTAGAGCGTTAAGATGACAAGCTACTACGATGTGATAATCATTGGTGCGGGTATGGCAGGTCTTAGTTCAGCATATGCGCTACGCAAATCTGTGGATTCCATTCTAGTTTGTGACCAATTCCAGATTGGAAATACTTTTGGTAGTAGCTCCGGTAGTACGAGAATGTTCAGAGCGATGTACTCCAATCCATATTACTGCCAAGCTGCAAAATATTCTAATGTACTTTGGGAATCTCAGGAAAAACATTATGGTAAAAAACTTAGAGTATCCCATGGCCTGTTATTTTATGGTGAAGACTGGGGGGAGGAAACCATTGAAGGGAGTATCTGTGCGGCTAAACAAGTCATGCAGAGGCAATCAATACCTCTTGAAGAGTTGACTGCAAAGGAAATTAGTGCGCGCTGGCCACTGCGCACCAAGCCCGGCTGGCAAGGGCTATTTGAGCCAGCAGCAGGCGCTGTGTTATCCTGCGAGTCCTTAAGTTTTTGGAAAAATGAAGTGATTCGTTGTGGCCATAAAATTAGGTTAGGAACCAAAGTGGTTTCGGTCTCTGATGGTACTGATGTAAATGTCCTACTTGAGGATGGTACTAAAGCTTCATCCAAGCGTTGTATTATAGCAGCAGGCCCTTGGTCTAGATATTTCCTTGAACTATTTGGGTATCAGGTACAGCTTCAGATTTGGCCAATGTTATGGGCGTACTATACGATTGAAAGAGATCGTATGGATACCTATCCACAGTGGTTCTGTTTTCAGGAAAAAGCAAAGAATGATCCTGATCAAGGGCTTTACTATGGGTTTCCTTGTATGGGGGATAAGAAGAACGGCACAGATTTGATCAAAATAGGTATTGATTGGGCACCAGACAAGTTAAAAAGGTCAGATTACACTCCCTCTGCGAATATGACGATTCCTACAGAGCTACTGCAAATTCTAGACGATTTTGTATTTTCTTATATAGAAGGTGTTAGATCCCGCTCAGAGGCGCACTTATGTCCTTATACAATGAGTACAGATGCAGGGTTTGTATTAGACCGTTTGAGCAAAAATATTTTTATTTTTAGCCATGGTTCAGGTCAAGCCTTTAAGTTTGCCCCAGTGATTGGGGAAAATTTAAAGCGCCTAGTATTGGATGAGGCACCTTTGTTTGATTTGTCACCTTGGTCTGTAAAAAGAGCCGCTTTGCAAGTTTGAAGTGTTAAGGGGGCGCGAGGATCAATTAAGATAGGTTCTAAATGTTCGCGTAAATGTTTTTATTTTTAAGTCAAAAATAATTGCCGATTAAGTTTTTGATTGGTTGGTTATGCGCCCATAATTTTTTTGTTGAAATCCAAGACCATTTGTGGTCTGTCAGTAAATACTCCATCCGCACCCTGTGAGGCAAGTAGTGCTAAGTCGTCAGGGTTATTTACTGTGAAAATATAGTTTTTTAACCCTCGATATTTGGCATCGTTAAGTAAATCTTTGTGGAGGAAGTCCAAGGCAGTATGTAGTGAATAAGCTTTCAAAGGGGCTGTACATGCGGCTAGATCGAGGGGAACCCCAACTATTATTACACCGCGACGAACTTCTGGTAGTAGGCGTAGGCATTCATATAATTGTAATTGATCAAATGAAGATACTATATATTGATCAAAAGTAGCCCCGCTATCTGTAACAAATGTACGAATCTCTTGTGCCAATAGTGTCGCACAATTAGGGCCTTTGAGTTCTATGTTTAATTGAGCCTTGTCACCTATTAAGTCTAAGACTTCTTGTAGCGTTGGAATCTTACTGCCGCAGGGTAGAGGCATAGCTCTAAGAGTTTCTGGTTGCATGTCTGTAATAATTGTATTCCCAGGTTGCAAACGACCTAGGCGCCTATCATGAGTAACAAGAAGTTGACCGCCAATATTCCATATATCAATTTCTACTCCTCCAACCTTCAAATCCAGTGCTTCGCCAATTGCCTGTAGCGTGTTTTCACTAAACAAGCCTTGGTAACCTCGGTGAGCAAAGCAGAAGAGGGTGCCTAATGCCATTTTCAGAAAGTCCAAGTAGTTGATATAAATAAATGATTTATAAGGTATATTCTAGAAGATTGTGTTGTTATTAATACTAATCAATATTGGTTTGTAAGTGTTAATGGGTGTTCTCTCAAGTAGTAATGTGTTTCCTTAGCTAATTTGGCTGAGTCTTAATAGGTCACTGTAATGGGTTGAATTATGAATCCTTGTGGGGCTTACCATTTAACAGTGGCGTGAAATGTTGTGATACAACTATCTTTAGGGCATAAATAATAAGTGGCTATATTTAACTCTATCTTAAAGATGGTGTATTTGATAGGTTTATGGCTTATGTGTATTATTCGATTCTATGATTTATAGGTTTGGTATTTTAAATGTGGAATTATAATGTCACGAATATTGGTTGCAGGTGGCGCCGGCTTCTTAGGGGCTCATCTATGTGAAAAATTATTGGGAGAGGGACATGATGTCTACTGCGCTGATAATTTACACACGGGGGTAAAGCACAATATAAAACATCTGTTATCGAATTCATGTTTCAATTTTATTCAGCATGATGTAACAAACGCATTATATGTTGATGTTGATGAAATTTATAATCTGGCTTGCCCAGCTTCGCCAATTCATTACCAGGTTGATCCAGTACAGACGCTAAAGATTAATATTAATGGCGCAATTAATATGCTTGACCTTTCAAAGCGAGTTAACGCCAAAATACTCCAGGCTTCATCAAGCGAAGTCTATGGAGACCCTGAAGTGCATCCTCAGTCTGAGCAGTACTGGGGAAAGGTAGATCCGGTTTGTATGCGTTCATGTTATATTGAAGGGAAGCGGTGTGTTGAAACCCTGTTTTTCAGTTACTTCCGTCAATATGGATTGCAAATAAAAGTAGGTAGGATCTTCAATACATACGGACCAAGAATGCACCCAAATGATGGGCGTGTAATAAGTAACTTCATCGTTCAGGCGCTTAAGGGTGATGATATAACCATATATGGTACAGGCCAACAAACACGAAGCTTTTGCTACGTTGATGACTTAGTTGAAGGATTGATTCGCTTGATGGGGGCACCAGCAAACATAACGGGCCCCATTAATCTGGGAAATCCATCTGAGATTACTATTAGTCAGCTGGCTCAGCGAATACTTTCATTAACGGGGTCAACTTCAAAATTGATCTACCTACCGTTACCTAGAGATGATCCTCGTCAGCGTAAACCAGTTATTGATCAGGCAAAATCTTTACTTAATTGGGAGCCCAAAGTAAAGCTAAACGATGGACTTAAACAAACCATTATTTACTTTGAGAAGCTGCTTTGTGCAAGAGGGAGCTCTGGCTTATTGAAAAATTAATTTCAAAGCCTTAAACATTGAAGTTGGCAATATTGATTGATAGATTAATACACATTAACTTCCTATCCGTTCATTCTGGTGAAAATAAAATGCTTTTGCATTTTGCCAAAGTACTTGGTTAGCTCCCGTTTCATCCAGAGTATTTTTAATTAATGTGACATCCTCATCTCGAAAAGGACGCGGTGCTCTAGTAGACGGTAAATCTGAACCGAACATAAGGCAGCTAGGGTTAGCCTGATAAAGATCTTTAATGGCGTTAGATGGATTGAAGTCCAGGCGCCCAAATCCTGTTGCTTTCACTCGTACACCTTTTTCGGCAAGAGATAGCAGCAACTTGAGCCCAGATTGACTCAATCCCAGGTGATCAATAGACACGCTGGGTAGGGTTAGTAAGGTGCTTTCTAGAGGGGCCAAGTTGGCTGAATCTACATAGAGTTCTACATGCCAATTGGCCAGATCATAGACTCTTTGTGCGAAATCCTTGATAGTTGCTGCAGAGATTGAATCCCCACGCTTTAGATTGAATCTTACAGCACGGACGCCATGTTCATTGAGCGCCAATATCTTTTCATCTCTGGTATCTGGCGGAAGCTGGATCACTCCTACAAAATTCTTCCCTAGGTTTTTTAGAGCATCGATTAGGTAGGTGTGATCATTACGCTGAAAAGACCCAGAAATAACTGCACCACCGAGAAGGTCGTAATTTTTTACCCGGTCCAAATAGTCGCTGGTGGTAAAGAAATCAGGCGTAAATCCTTGATTTGAAAAAAGAGGAAAACCAGGGGTAATAATGTGAAAATGACTGTCGAAAATAGCAGTTCTATCTGTAGGCATAATAAATAACATCTAAAGACTTTGGGTTGAGTGACTTTCTAAAAGTAATGCGCTCACAAAAAATTAATACTAAAAGGGTCAGATAGGCCAAACTTTCTAGAATGATTTTTTAGTTCATGCTGTAAAAATAAGTGCCGGGAAGGATACCATGACAGAAACTAGGACTCCCCTGACAAAAACCCAATTTTGGGGTTTGGTAGCACTCAGTCTAGCGGTATTTCTTATTGCAAATGACTTCACAGCTTTCTCTGTAGCGATTCCTGCAATGGAGAAGGAGTTTAACTCTGATATCACTACGGCTCAGTGGGTAATAAACGGATATACCCTGGTCTTTGGCGTTCTAATCATCTCCGGAGGGCGCTTGGCCGATATGTTTGGGCGCCGACGTATCTTCTTTATCGGCACTGCAATCTTTGTCTTTTTTTCTCTTCTTGGTGGACTGGCTGTAGACATGTGGATGCTCCTAATATCTCGGGCACTAATGGGTATTGGAGGCGCAATGATGTGGCCGGCCATTCTTGGGATGATCTATGGATTAATGCCGGAGGATCGTTCAGGCTTGGCGGGTGGCCTAATTATGACAGTCTGCGGAGCATCCAATGCCATTGGGCCAATGTTGGGAGGAATACTAACTGATTTAGCTAGTTGGCGCTGGATCTTTTTTATTAACATCCCCATTGCGATTCTGGCTTGCCTAGTTTGTTGGAAGGTGATCGCCGATGACAGTCCGGATAAAATTGATGAAAAAATAGATTATGCAGGAGTAACGACCCTGTCTATCTCTTTGTTTGGTTTGCTCGTTGCGCTGGATTTGGCGGTAGACTTTGGCTTTAAAAGCCCCTGGATAGTCTCTTTATTTGCAGTTTTCTTGATATTTTTGGGGCTTTTTATCATCGTAGAACGCAATGCTGGCAAGAATGCCTTAATCCCTGAAGATGTAGCTACAAATAATAAGTTCTTTGCGGCGGGCATGGCAACATTACTACTCTCTGTGGTCTTTTTTGCAGTATTGCTCTATATCCCTCAGTTTCTGACCAAGGTTAGGGGTTACTCAGCAGCATTTTCTGGAATAGGGTTGTTACCAATGATGGCGGTATTTGGCATAGTTTCCTATATATCTGGCAGTTTGTATGAAAAGCTTGGAGCTAAAGTGATTGTTTCTGCCGGTACCATTTGTATGTGTATCGGAATGTTTATGCTTTCGCATATGACTGCCAATACCACCTATCCGGTGCTTATTCCCGGCTTGATGATTCTGGGTGCGGGGGTTGGGCTCTTCTATTCCACAATAACGACTGCGGCGATAACGGTAGTCGATCCATCGCGATCAAGTCTAGCTGGAGCAATACTTTATATGTATCAAATAGCCGGTGGGGCATTAGGATTAGGAATGAATACCACCATCGTTGCTATGGCTCCAGATCTTCCCACTGGTATTGATAGAGCTTTTACAGTCAATGCCTACCTTGCCTTGGCAGGCTTTGTAGTGTGTGTTTTGTTTGTAACAGGTAAAGATGTGAAGGTAGATTATGAAGAAGAGGGGATTTTGTGAAGCTCTTTAGAGAATTTATTAGGTGCTCTAACTTAAGTTATTAGGGAGGCCATAGATTCTCAGTGATCACTCTTCAATGATTGAAAGCTATTTAATCAATAGAAACATCTTTGGTAAATAAAAAGCACGTAAAACCGGATCTAAATCAAGCTATTCTATGATGTTTGATAGTCTACAATCATCTAGGCACTTTTTAAGTGCCCAATAGAAAAACAATTTTTCAGTCAAACCGATTGTATTAATGCTGAGAGTAATTTGCTGATGTTGAGAGGATGCCTATGAATTATACTTTTATACAAAAGTTATCTGCAGAATTGATTGGTACCTTCATTCTCGCTGCAGCGGTATTAACCTCTCTAACCCCAACCAACCCTTTTCCCATAGCGACACCTATTGCTGCGGGGCTTGCATTGGGCTTATGCGTATATCTCCTTGGGGGCATTTCTGGCTGTCATATCAACCCAGCAATTTCTTTTTCCATGTTAATTTCCAAGAAGATTAGCTTTAAAGACTTTCTGGGTTATGTAATTGTTCAAATTTGTGGAGGAGTTTTGGCGTTGCTGATGGTAACTATGTATGTGCCATTGGGGCAGGAAGGTTGGCTGGTTTCTCATAAAGCCTCTGTTTTTAGCGGCATTGGTGAAGCATTGGGGACTGCTTTCTTTAGTTTTGGGGTTATGTCTACGACATATAATAAAGATATAAGTAAGGCCACCTCAGGGATTGTTGTGGGTGGCTCACTACTGCTAGGGTTGATTGTATCCCACAACGCTTCATACGGAATTTTAAACCCGGCTGTGGCTTTGGCAACAAAGGCCTGGAGCTGGGATTATTTATTCATGCCCTTTGTTGGTGGAGCTGTAGGAGCATTGATTAGTTATTTACTATTTAGGCCCAGTAAACATACTCAGTAGCATTGTAGAATCACCCCTCTTAAGTATAAGTTTGATTTTTATTGTAAATAGATTTCTTTCCTTGGAAGGATTCATAAAATTTCAAATGTGAGTCGTAAGAAAAGGTATCTAGCCTTGTTTTATAATCCTTTATCCAATTAACCAGCATATTTAGATTTGAATCTTGAGCTTCTTTAGAGTCATACTTATGCGGTTCCCATGGCCTAGACTTGGCATTGTGTATACATTGCTCAATGCTAAGATCCATAAATATGATTTCAGTGGCTTGGTCAGCCAGAATTTCTAATAAATCTGTATAACACCCCTCTACCACCCAGTTTTCATGTTTCTCTAGAAAGTCAATGACCTTCAATTGAGATTCATCTAGAGGCATTCTTTGCGGGGGAGAGGTTGGCAGCCATGCTAAAGTGTCTAAATCTAAATGTGCAAGTCCTAACTTCTGGGAAAGATACTTTGCTAGAGTGGATTTCCCTGAGGCTGAGTTACCAAATATTAACACCTTGCTCAATGATGTATCCTATAAAATAGTTGAATAGAATTAGTTAATAACTCTTCCTGTTGATTTTAAGAGCAGAAGTAGTAGCAAAGAACGATGTATGTGCCTAGCTTGTCTCGATACTAAGGTTGACCAATATTACTATTTCTGCGCTTTGAATAGATATTTTCTTGTGATGTAAAATAGCCGATAGTTATACTCTACCCCATAATAACTTTCGCCATATTCAGATGCGGATGCTGTGGATTATACTTAATTCCGTTGTTCGGAGAAAAACCGTAATGCTCTGCCAGCGCTGTTACAAGCACGTAAGTATAGAAGTCGCCTATGGATGTATCGCCACTGAATTTGCCAGCAGCATCTAAGAGTTTCTGCTTGTTTTCTGATAATTCTAGACCGGTTTTATTAAAATTTTTAAGGTCTCGTATATCGCTATACATCCACGCGACAATAATTGTATTTCCTACCGCTGTTGGTGCAAAAAGACCAATGATATTTGAAGCAATAGCCAGAAAATCACGACGGACAGCTCTATAGTGTTCGCTCCAACTGGTATCCACCGCCCCAAGATTTTGTTTTAGACTTTTAAGTGCAAGTATAGTGGCCACAATTCCATTGATCTTTGAGGGGATATCATGGATGGATGATGCTAAAGAAGAAGTTGAAATGCCAAGGTTAATTTTTCTGTCTTTTTTGAGAGCATTGTTTTTCTCAATTTTATTGTCAATATTTTTTGCAAGGTGTGCTGTGGAGCAAAGTCTTTGATAATCTACAACCGTCAACAAAAAGCTGTTTTTCATCGCGTCAAGCTGTGAGATTTCACTAGCTGGCACTTTAGAAGTTAAGTATTCCCTGAGAAAGGAGTGAATAGCCAAAATACAACTAACTTCACTGTTAAGGTGATTCCAATATATCTGACCTTCTATAGAACGATCGCGGCCAGCAACGTAGTTGTTGCTGACATCTCTCTTGATAATTTTACCCCATACATCATAGCCAGTAGAGCAAAATTTAATCATTTGCTGGATTTTTAAGTCGGTGAAAATATCTGGAGTCATATGAAATCCCTTGATGAAATTAAATGTTCAGCATTTTCTCATTATTATTAGTTCTTCAAGCGTAAGAAAATTACTTAACCAAAAGGTATAGGTATAGCAAGACAGGTTGTGAGTAAAATTTGATATAAACCATATTTTGAAGAGGCTGTATACCAAATGCCTTTACCTATAGCTACCCGTTACAAACCGAGCGAATACTAGCATACTCACTTCTCAAGCAAATTACCTCTTGGCACACTGACTTTAAGGGTTGGATTACTGGCTTGAGATGAAAGAATCTGAAAAGAGCCAGCTATGAACACTTACACCTAATTGGCACCAATGTGCACACTTCAGTGGGACTTCAATATCTGTACTGACGTTTTAGTTAGTCTCTTTATGAGGCAATGATGAAGTGGAATGTACCAGATATGGAAAGTTTGGCACCTTATGAATCTTATCATATGTCGGTCTGATACCCCTGCAGGGTATGATTTGAACGATGTTTCATTGAGTTGCAGCACTGCAAGCGCAGCATTCTTTTCATAGCGATAGTACAAATAATACGATATAGCTGACCCTTTTGGATCTTTCAGGGTTCGAAATGCTTTATTGGATTAATATCGATTTAACCTAAAGTTAACAGTTTACTTAACTTAGTAAATCAAACCCAGAGCTCTGTCGATTGACCAATATGCACTAACTACTCCAACTGGATAAATAATGTAGCTTGACGGCGCCAAGGTATATTTATAAAAAAATGAAACGCTCCATCTTGAAAAGATCCACTTGATCAGGAAAATTGAAGCAATCAAGACTAAAACAAAGAGTATTTGCCCAAGCTCTACACCTATATTAAAGCTAAATAAAGCGATGATTTTCTGACTTTGTGGAAGACCTAATTCTGTTAATGCGCTGGCAAACCCAAACCCATGTAACAACCCAAATCCACCAGCTACAATAGCAGGATAACGCCAGGTCAAAGTGTTTTTATTACCTCGCTCAATGGCGTATACAATTTCTGCGGCTAGAAACATAATGCTTAATGGAATCAAAACTTCTACAACATCAATTCTAATGGAGAATAGATTTAAACTTGCGAGCCCCAATGTGAGGGAGTGTCCTAATGTAAATCCACTAATAGCGACTAAAATACTCTTAAGACCTTGGGCAATAAATACTAAACAAAATACAAAAAGCAAGTGATCATAGCCCTCTAGTATATGTAGAAATCCAGCTTCGATATACTGTTTAACGCACTCCCAAATGGTTAATTTGTAAGGCAAGTCTATTACTAAGATCTTTGGGCCATTAAAGATGTTGATTGTGTCACTCTTAAATTTTTTATATTGAATTAAGCTTGATAAGGCAGGGTTAGCAATTGGGTATGAGATTTTTAGTTTAAGGGTGTTTTCTGCTCCTTTAAAATCATGAAGGTGGGAGGCTTGACATAGATAGCTCTTAACATGACGTCCAGAAAAATCTAATGTAGTTGAGTGCCTTTGGCAAAAATTTCCTGTCAAACTTACTTCAGGCTCAGTACCTGGTTGCATAACTGGCGGTGTTTTCCAGCGAAGGTTGTATCTGCTTTCCGAGATCTCTTTTAATTCAATGTAAAGCGGTCTTCCATCATGCGCAAAGCTTAGATTATTAAAGATTGTACCTAGTAACGAAATTATAATGGTTGTAATGGTCTTGTAGAGACTTCTATTTAGCATAGGTTGTGTCCATAGGCACATAAGGTAAGGAGTTATCCCACTCAACTCTATACTCAGCCAGCAATTCTTTAAATTTCATTTTTTTATTCACTTCCAGTTTTTCTCGTCGATAATCCTCTAGAACTAAGGGGTAGGCCTCGGTAAGGCTGGGTAGGCGACTTTTTTTGTGATCGCTAACCAATATAAGGTGTAGACCATAGGGGGACTCAAGCGGGCCAGACCAGGTGTTTAAGGGCAGGTCGAAAACATTCTGCGCCAAAGTATTTCCGAGATGGCTAGCTACTAGTTGATAAGTTCGTTCTACATAGTTTCGATGGAAAAGAAACCTATCCCCATAGAGGGAGGATTTTTCAAAAGGGATTGATTGTTTTAAAAGTTGATCCAAAGTCTGCTTGGCGGTCTCCTCTAAATTTTCTTTAGAGTAATGCCTTGCATCAAAGAAAACATGGGTGAAAGTAATTGATGCTTCGATGCGATATTTTTCTTGATTAAGTTGAAAGTAATTTTTCAAATCTTCATCAGTGATACTTATTTTACTAGAAAATCCTCCAGTTACGTAGTCCAGCTTTTGAATAAGGCGTCTTCGTATAATTTGATCATGTTCCTGTAAACCTAGATTAATCGCTTCTCGATAAAGTATTTCTTCCCTAATGTAATCATCAATCAAGTTGAATTTTTCAGTTTGAGTTAGGCTTTGCCAATAGCGTCTAGCAAATGTCTGGTTGAATGTTTTTTTCTGAAATTGGAGGTGTTCAATGATCTTGTCTTCGTTTATAAGTAGGGTGTATTCTTGATTGAATTTATTATCTTTGTTTAGAAATTCTGCAGCGATGAATAGTATTAATGCGATAATGAAAAAGTGTAGCAGGGGTTCTTTTCTTAGTTCTTCAAACTTCCACTGCATTTAATGTCCTCCATTGATATTTATAGAGAGTTTCTATTCTTCATCAGAATGGATTAACGAAATTAACCATCAGGCTTCTTTAGTTATCGGGTTTATTAAAGATGTTAAGGGGTATACCAGATAGGAGAGGTGTAAGCACGCTCCTGGAGAACCGCGGGCCCTTCAGGTGGTATCTGAATACTTCCATCATTAATTTCTTTTGAGGCTACGGCATCGTAGAGTGAATGGCGTGGAGTAGGGATCTGCAATACTCGAACATAGTAAAAAGCGCGTGCATTTACATCAAAATCTGGGTCTTGCCATAAAGTGGATAATTCAATAGAACCAATCTTATTGGTATATTGTCCTGTTTCTCGATTTACTGTATCACCCACAGAATCTAATTTCCCTTGGTTGTTAAGAGTACGTTCCCCAGACCAAGCAACATTGAATATTTTTTCATGGCTTTTTCCTGTCGTATCCAACCAGGATTTAACAACTTGGATTCTATCCAGATTTGCTCCTTTTGGATCTTTAACCGCACGTATGAGCAGCTGAATTGGTTTGTTAGCTTCTTGTGGTTTGGTCAAATCTCCTCCCATAGGTACGCCATGGATGTATCCCAATTCGGCGATATTTTCAGCATCTATGGCGTGCTTAGGGAAGTTCCAGCCGGCAAAGACACGTACCTGTATTCTAGGTCCGGTAGTGGCATAGACTTCACGGCGTTTAAACGCAGCGAAAAGGCTCTCTCTTGTATTTTCTTCTGCCCAAGCGGCAGCGAGTCCCGAAGCAGACATATTCCAGCCAGTAGCCTTGGTCCCGCCAATGACAGTGTTGGTACGCTTGCTAGTTGGTATGGAATCATGGGCAAATTTACCCCAGAAATTGTTCTCCTCTGCAGTAGACATACCAGTATGTGAATCCGTGGACCCTATAAAACCCAACTTATAAGGGTTTACACCAATCTTATCCTGTATCTCAAGGCCAGTACGTAAGGCGGATCTAATGAAGTCACCTTTAGCAATACGGTAAGCCTCTGGATCAGCTTGTAAGTAAAATGGATAATTTTCGAAGTCGGCGAAGGGATCTCGCGGTGAAAGTTTTGAATGGGTTTCTGAATCCCCCTTAATTTGTGTTATTTCGACTAAGGGCTCCCAGCGCATACGTGTGCGCGCATACTGTGCATCAATTGGCTCACCGCGCAGTGTGGTTTCTGCGAACATGTAGCCTTTGGAAACATTGGAGTTATGAGGAATGGCAATAAATTCACTGCCAGTTCGTTGAGAAGTCTCATCTAACCAGTACCATAAATCCTCTGGATACTGGCTCTGGTCAGACCCAAAAGGAAGATACTGCTTAGCCTTTTCTGCACCATCTGGGGACACCACGACCCGGTGTAAATTAGCCCCGGTTGGTGTTGAACTCCATTCCCAGCCAATAAAGCTGGTGAAGGTACCGGGGTTATTGTGACGCTCTGCGGCGTCGATTATATCGTTCCAGGCGTTTGTCCGGGTTTTATTCAAATCTCCAAGCACTGGTTCCGGGGGCTGGTTAGCTGGATCCTGGACAGGATCAAGGTAGGTTTCCGAGTCTAGTGCTTTAGCTGGCAGGAGCTGATTGAAAATATCCATACCCTCATTGATCGATACCTTATAGCGAATATGCTGCTTGGCAAACCAGCGCATCATCGACTGATAAAAGGACATCTCGCTATCGAGCTCATCTGTTTCATTAACCACTGCTCTCATAACGCCCAATCCTTCAGCGTGATCCGATACTACTAGAAAATCCAGAGGTGTATCGATACGTACTTTTGCATGGGTATAAGGGTGAATGACCGGTTGCCCCTTTGCCCAGCGGTAAGCGGTATCCGGGGTTGCCGAATAATTTTGGCTTAAGAAGGCATCAAATGAGTATGAGGTATGAAGGTGCATATCTCCCCAAAAAAGCTGAGTCGGCTCATTGGCAATAGCAACATGATGCACAGTGATTACTGCCAGCCCGGTAAGATACACAACTTTTTTTATAAGACTTTTCATGTTTTTAATTGTTATAGTCGGTTAGCTTTTTTAAAGCATAGACTCACTTAACATGCCAAGATTGTTAGGATAATCTTGACAGGCAAGGAAATGAGTCAGTGGATGCTAATCGATTGGCTTATAGGTTTCTTTGCCGATAAGGCCAATCTCTTGACTAATTAGGACATATGTGTAAATGGCTGAGTATGGACACACGACCATTGCAACCTGGGTATTACCCATTATTGAGACCTTGAAACCATATTGTTCTGCCCAAGAAATCCTACGGTGTGCAGAAATTGACCCAAAATGTATTGAGGATGCAAATCAAAGAATACCTCTAGATAATATGAAAAAACTATGGGAATTCGCCGAAGCTATCTCAGGTGATGATTGTATTGGATTGCAAGTTACTAAGTACGTCAAACATACAAATCTTCACGCTCTAAGTTATGCTCACTTGTCGAGTAGCTCCATTAGAGAAAGTTTATTGAGGTCAGCACGATTTTCAGAGGTGGTCACCACCGCAATGAGAATTAATATACATGATGAAAAGAAGCAAGTTATAGTATCTTGGAAAAAAGTCGATGACTTTATTTATGAACCAAGTATTCATGCTATAGATGCCTTTATGGCTTTGCTAATAAAGTCCATTGGGAAGATATGCCCAGATGTCCATCAACACTTAATATCTATTAATCTACAGAGACCGAGACCTTCCGTTCTTAAATACCATCAACGGATGTATAGATGTCCGATCAATTTTTCGGCTGATTCTTGTGAGATTAGATTTAAGCAAGAGTTTGTTGACCGGAAGCTCGCTTCAGGAAACAATGAGTTAGTTAGCATTAATGAACAGGCCTTGATAAGTTATTTAGAGCGATTGCGGAAGAGTGACATAGTCAGCATGACTAATAGAGTGCTTATTGACCTGATGCCCTCAGGAGATTTTTCACAAGAGGCAGTGGCCAGGGAGCTTGCTATTAGTTGTCGTAGCCTACATAGAAAACTCAAAGAAAAAAATTCCAGTTATCAGATCATTCTGGATAAAATACGTAAATATCAAGCGGTTCAATACCTTAAACAACATGAGCTTCCTATCACTTTAATTGCCTATAAACTAGGTTTCTGTGATACTAGTAGTTTCTCTCGAAGCTTCAAAAAATGGACTGGACAATCACCGCGCGAATTCCGGAATAATTGTAGTGAAAATGTCTCGATTGAAATAGGTATAGACTGAGTGCGAGTATGATCTTCCAAAGAGACAACGGCTATATTTGAATTTTTTATATGTGAGACTAATTGAGTCTAAATATTCTTTTGTTTGGTGTCGGTGACCCTGACATTCTTGAGGCTTGATCTTGCCCCGATAAAACGGACACACTACTTTTCATACTGCTATTCGCTCATATTCTATTGGTGATTGATAGCCTAGAGCTGAATGCAGCCGCCTACGGTTGTAAAAATCATTAATATATCGAGCCAAAGCATACTTTAGATGGCTCATTGTCTGGAATCTAGTTTCTCTAATCAGTTCAGCTATTAAGCTATGAAAGAACGACTCCATATGGGCATTATCCGTACATTTACCCGCTCTACTCAAGCTATGCTGGATTCCATATTTTTTCAACTCTTTTTGATACTCGGACCCTCTGTACTCTACACCTCTGTCCGTGTGTAATATTAATCCCGGTTGTGATCCTCTTTTCCTTACAGCATTCATCAGGGTTCTTCGGGTTAATTCTGTTGTTCTTTTCGTATCTAAACTCCAACCGATTACTCGGCGAGAATACAAATCCATCACCACTGACAAGTACTGCCATTGCCCCTTAATTTTAAGGTAGGTTATGTCAGCAACCCAAACTCGATTCTTGCTTTTAGGCACAGCTCCATCCGGTCTAAGATTCTCCCCAGAGGCTAGGAAACGCTTTATGCCTGGTGCCCTACGTGTCACTCTCGTAACTCTGGCTACGACTCCTAATTCCTGCATCAGCCGGGCTACGCGCTTACGGCTAACTTCATATCCCTTGGTCAGCGGGGCTTTCCAAATTCTTGGACTACCATAGCGCCCTGCAGAGTCATCCGAAATCTTTTGAATCTGAACCTTTAGATCATCATCTTGGTGTTTTCGGTGCGATCGCTGCCTCTTCAGCCAATCATAATAGCCACTGCGCGATACTCCCAGCCACTGACAAGTTCTTTTGATACCTAGTTCTGATCCGAACCTCTGGATGAATCGATATCTTGCTGATGTTCCTCCGCAAGAAACCGTTGCCACTTTTTTAACAAATCAAGCTCCTGCTTTAATTTACGATTCTCCGCCTCTAAACGCTTTACCCTAGAAAGTTCTTTCTCTGCTTTAGAGACTGCACCAGTAAGCTTTCTTCGTTTATCTGCCACAATCTTCCCCTCCTGAAACTCTTTTCGCCATCGTGACAGCATAAAAGGGTGAATATCGAGAGTTTCGGCCACTTCCTTAACTTGAACACCCTCTATCAAGCTAAGCATTACCGCTTTCACTTTGAATTCGTTTGAATACTGCCAAGTCTTTCTAGGTTTGTTGTATTTCGGCATAAGACACCTCGTCTGTTTGACTTTGGTGTCCGTTAAAACGGGGCAAGATCAGTGTCCATTTTGAACGCCTTGTTATATGTTTTTATTAGCATGTAGGGTCTCTACATAGTATTCAAGTGGTTTATTGGGCGACACTAAATCTATGATTGTAAAAGGTAGTAGGAGTATATGACTATAATGTTTTTCATTAACTGAATAGGTATTAGAATGATGGAGCTCTCCGTTTTTATAGAGGTCAAATTTATATATGAAGAGGTCTTTATTTTCTCCCCAAGTTGGGATGAGGCCTAAGCTCAGCGCACTAATAAAAGAATCGCCACCTGCACCTCCGTGCCAATATTTGATATCTATATCAAGGTGGTAATTGCTCTTAGCTTGGGCTGTGTGTACTGGGACGGAGTCTAGCCTAACGCTAGTATTTAGGGATTCTTTGGTTTTTTCAAGAATATCATTCCTAGTCCATACTTTTGTATTTTCACTAATACTAATTGAATAAGAGTGTATTTTTATGGGAGATTCATGGGTTGCTTGCTTCACTACGGGTTCTAACTGGTAGGTGGTACAGCCAGAGACAACCAGAATCAATATGAAAAAATAACCTTTAAATTTCATGAGATGCTTCCATACATATAACGCCCCGCATAACCGGCAGACCGTGCAAAGCGTGGGCTGTTCGGCGGAAGCCACGTAGTGGCTGGAGCGAAGTTGATGTGCTTGTTATGAGTTTCTACCTTGGGCCCATAGGCTTGATAGTCTGAGGTCTGGAAACTACTTTCTTTGGAGCAATAGAACTTTTAGAGCATTTTGGGCAACGAAAATCTTCTATATTTTCTTTGTAACCTGCTGACAACATTATTTGAGGAGGAAATGTGCACTTGCAGAGGTTATATCCCAAAGCTTGAGCAATCTGAGCTTCCGCCAATTTCGATGCTTTTTCAGCTTCGTTAAGCCCCTTATCAATTAGATCTTTATCTTTCGAATTAGGCAGAGCATCTTTAGTTTTTTTGGCAAGTCCAATGGCATCTGAGAGTAATGACAAACCAACCTTTACACTCTCCATTGCGCCGTTAACTTCATCCATAAATTCACCTTTTTGATTCATAACAGTGTATTCAAAAGCAGCTGTATTATATCCCCATTCATATATCCCAACACCATAAGCTACCGGCCTAGCGAAAAAAACAAGAAAATTCAGTCTTTAAGACATAATTAGTACGAACGTAAAAATGTGGATATAAGAAGCTGCATAGTTACCTTGTTATTTCGTGGCTTTTGATTTTGGCATAATCGAGCGAACAGCGCCGTAGCTACATTGTTTTAAGCATTATTGCCATTTAACAGTGACATCTGTGGGTTTGGCTAAATAGGGTGGGGCTGTGAGGTGGGGAGGGGGTGATCGGTGATTGTGATTTTAAAGTAAAAAGAGCGGGCTTGGCCCGCTCTCTCAGCGCTGAAGGCTTACTGCCCCAAGCTAAACAGTTGCGTATTACCACCAGTGGCAACGGTATTGATGGTTTTGGTTTTTTCGGTGGCAAAGCGGAACAGGTAGTGGGGGCCGCCGGCTTTGAAGCCGGTGCCGGAGAGGCCTTGGCCGCCGAAGGGGTTTACACCTACCACTGCGCCTACCATATCGCGGTTTACGTAGCAGTTACCCACGTTCACACGCTTGAATACCGCGTCGGCGCGGCCTTCGATGCGGGAGTGCAGGCCGAAAGTGAGGCCGTAGCCGGTGGCGTTGATACGGCGGATCACGTCCTCCAGTTCTTCGGCTTTAAAGCGCACCACGTGCAGGAAGGGGCCGAAGACTTCGCGCTTGAGCAGGGAGAAATCTTCAATTTCTACCACTTGCGGGCCGAAGAAGGTGCCTTGGCCGGGTTTTTTGTTTTCGTCGAAGGCAAATAGCGGTTTTGCTTCTTTGGCCATACGTTCCCGGTGGGTTTCCAGCAAGACCAGGGCTTTTTCGTCGATCACTGGGCCGATATCGGTTTCCAGTTTACTGGGGTCGCCAAGGGTCAATTCTTCACAAGCGCCTTTGAGCATATTGAGCAGGTTATCTGCAATTACGTCCTGCACACACAAAATACGTAGGGCGGAGCAGCGTTGGCCGGCACTCAGGAAGGCGGATTGAATTACATCGTCCACTACCTGCTCGGGCAGGGCAGTGGAGTCTACGACCATGACATTCTGGCCGCCGGTTTCGGCGATCAGCGGTACGATCGGGCCCTCTTTAGCGGCCAACTGTTGGTTGATCAGGCGCGCAGTTTCGGTGGAGCCGGTAAAGGCTACGCCGCCCAGGCGCGGATCTTCGATCAGCAGTTTACCCACGGCGGCGCCGGTACCGGTAATCAGGTGCAGCACCTTGGGGGGAACGCCGGCGTCGAGCATGATACGCACGGCGTGGGCGGCGATGATTGGGGTTTGCTCGGCGGGCTTGGCCAGTACGGCATTACCGGCGGCGAGGGCGGCAACCACTTGGCCGGTAAAGATGGCCAGGGGGAAGTTCCAGGGGCTAATGGCCACAAATACGCCGCGGCCGCCAAGGAACAGTTGGTTCTTTTCACCGGTAGGGCCGGGCAGCTCGGTGGGCTCAGCAAAGTGTTGGCGCGCGGCATTGGCGTAATAGCGGCAGAAGTCTACCGCTTCGCGCACTTCACTAATGCCGTCGTTGAGAGTTCGGCCCGCTTCCAGGCAGATAATGGCTGCCAGTTCGTTGGTTTTCTTCTCATAGAAGTCGGCGATACGATCGAGAATCTCAGCGCGGCTGTTGCCACCCTGTCGGTCCCAGTCGATCTGCGCTTCGGTGGCGGAGGCGTAGGCCCGCTCAATTAAATGTTTGTCGGTATTGGCGGTATGGCCGATTACTTCGCCGCTGGCTGGGTTGTAAACCGGCTCTTCAGACTTGCCCATTACGCCATCAACAATAGGGCCACCGAGGAAGTGCTTGCCTTGTTGTTTTTGTACTTCTTCCAGCAGGGGTTCTACTGCGAGTGGGTCGGTCAGTTCTATGCCGTGTGAATTTTTCCGTGGCAGGGCCTCTGCGCCCATATAAATATTCTCCGGTACAGGAATTTGCGGGTGGCGGAGTGGGTTGCAGGCTTCGCTTAAATCGAGGGTATCCTGCACCAGTGCTTCAATGGGTGTGTCTTCATCCATAAAGCGGTTCACAAAGGAGCTGTTGGCGCCGTTCTCCAACAGGCGACGCACCAGGTAGGGCAGCAGGTCGCGGTGGGCACCCACAGGGGCGTAAACCCGCACGGGTACACGCTTGCCGTGTACGGCTTCGATCTGTGCGTAGAGCAGGTGACCCATGCCGTGCAGGCGTTGGAATTCAAAATTGGTGCGCTCGCCGGCCATTTCCAAAATCAGGCCCACGGTATAGGCGTTGTGGGTGGCGAACTGCGGGTAAATCGCTTCTTCCGCGTCCAGCAGTTTTTTTGCACACACTTGGTAGGACAAGTCGGTGTGGCATTTGCGCGTGTACACCGGGTAATCGCTCAAGCCCATTTGTTGGGCGTGCTTGATTTCGCTATCCCAGTAAGCGCCTTTAACCAGGCGCACCATCAGCTTGCGGCCGGTGTCGCGGCCCAGGGCAATCAGCCAGTCGGCCACATGGGGGGCACGCTTCTGGTAGGCTTGCAAAACAAAGCCGAGGCCCTGCCAATCTTTCAGTTCCGGGTCGCGGGCCAGGGCTTCAAAAATATCCAGGGAAATATCCAGGCGCTCGGCCTCTTCCGCATCGATATTCAGGCCCATATCGTATTTGGCGGCGGCCACACACAGGCGTTTTACCTGCGGCAGTAGTTCGCCCATTACACGCTCGCGCTGCAATACGCTGTAGCGGGGGTGTAGGGCGGAGAGTTTGATAGAGATGCCGTTGGCTTCGACGACATCGCGTTTACTGTTGTCTTTGCCGATGGCTTCGATGGCCATCATATAGGCGTCGTAATAGCGCTGGGCGTCGGCCATGGTGCGCGCACCTTCGCCGAGCATATCGAAGGAGAAGCGGGTGCCGGGCAGGTTTTCCTTGGGGCCGCGCTTCAGGGCTTCCTCGATGGTGCGGCCCAATACATATTGGCCGCCCATAATTTTCATGGCCTGCATCATAGAAGTGCGCACCATGGGTTCGCCGATGCGGCTGATCAGGCGCTTCATCCAATGAGAGGGGCGCTCGGTGATATCCGGGTCCAGCTCGACCACGCTGCCGGTGAGCATCAGCCCCCAGGTGGAGGCGTTCACGAACAGAGAATCTGACTGGCCACGATGGCTGGACCAGTTGCCGGAATGCACTTTCTCGGCAATCAGTTTGTCGGCAGTATCAGCATCGGGAACCCTGAGGAGGGATTCCGCTAAGCACATCAGTGCCACGCCTTCTTTATTGGAAAGGCCGAACTGCTGCAGGAAGGCATCGAGTGTGCCGCGCTTGCTGCGCTGCTGGCGCGAGTGGCGCACCAGCTCGCGCGAGGTGTTCAGAATTTTCTTGCGTAGGGCGTCACTGGGGCGGGGGGCGGCCAGGAGCTCGCTAACACATTGGTTTTCGTCGGCGTGCAAATACTCGTGTGCCCGCTCTCGGGCATTCTGGAGATCTCCGGCGAAGTTTGTCGACATATCGTCTCCCAAGCTCTATATCTAGGGTCAGAATAAAAGACCGGATTATGTGCGAAAGTGCTTAGAATTAATCGCCATTTTGGCGACGGTTGTGGTTAAATATCACGCCTAAATGCGTGATTGCCAGTAGGGTATTTTGTAATGTCTCGACAGTTGGAAGATCTGGATCGTATCGATCGCCAAATACTGCGGATTCTTCAACGGCATGGCCGCCTGCCAAACGTGGAGTTGGCGCGCCGTGTGAACCTCAGTCCCACCCCCTGCCTGGAGCGGGTCAAGCGCCTCGAGCGAGAGGGCTTTATCCGTGATTATGTGGCGTTGCTGGACCCTCTCAAGGTTCATGCCGGCTTGGTGGTATACATCCAGGTGACGTTGAATAACACCGCTACCGAGGCCCTGGAGGCCTTTAACCAGCATGTGGCAGGCCTTGAGGAAGTGCAGGAATGTCATATGGTGGCCGGCGGCTTTGATTATCTTGTGAAGATTCGCATTAAGGATATGCTGGGTTACCGCCGTTTTCTCGGTGAGAAGCTGGCCTCGGTACCGGGTGTACGGGAAACCCACACCTATGTGGTGATGGAGGAAGTAAAAACAGATACTGCCGTGGCGGTACCTGATCCAGAGCCTAAAGGTAAAACTACCAGGCGCTAGGCCTGCGTTTGAACGGTCAAGGATGGCCGAAACGCTCACCACTTGGCAGATAATAAACAAACAAGGTTGCCGAGACGGTGGGGGAGAGAGCACTCTTAGGTATCTTTCTGGGATAAGCTCGAACAGGGCTACACACCTAAACACTTCCCAGCACCGCAAACCTTTCTATTGATTGCAGATTTCCCAGGGGAAAATGGCGAATTGGCAACCAATGTCTGCCAGGATTTTATTATCCTCAACATTATGAGTGAGCGGTGCCCTGTGCCGCCCATCCAACCGCGATAACGATAAAGTAGGTACTGTATGGATTTTTCACTGAGCGAAGAGCAGCAGATGATTCAGGATGCGGCGCGTCAGTTTGCCGAGAGCGAACTGAAGCCCATCGCCGCAGAGCTCGATAAAACCGGTAACCGCGAGTTGATGCTGGCCAAGCTGAAAGCCTTGGCTGAACTGGGTTTTATGGGGATCAATATCGATTCCAACTACGGTGGCACCGGTGCCGGCACCATAGCTTTCAGCCTGGCGATTACCGAGCTCGCCCGCGGCTGCAGTTCCACGGCTACGACCACTTCTGTTACCAATATGGTGGCCGAGGTCATCCAGGCCGTCGGCAATGAAGAGCAGCGACAAAAGTATTTACCCAAGATTTGCAGCGGTGAATATGCCGCGGGTTCTTTTTGCCTGACAGAACCGGGGTCAGGTTCCGATGCCGCAGCCATGCGCACCCGCGCCGTGAAAGACGGTGACGAATATGTGCTCAGTGGCAGCAAACTGTTTATCAGCAGTGCTGAGTTCGCTGGCATTTTTGTAGTTTGGGCAGTAACCGATCCCGAGGCGGCCAAAGGCAAAGGCATTAGTTGCTTCCTGGTGGAGGCTGGCACACCGGGTCTGATTATCGGTAAGGCCGAGGAGAAGATGGGGCAGAAGGCGTCTGTTACCAATGAAGTATCCTTCGACAATTGCAGAATCCCCGCCGCCAATCTGTTGGGTGCAAAGAACCGCGGTTTCCGCATTGCCGCCGGCGAGTTGGCCGGTGGGCGCATTGGTATTGGCTCACTAGCGCTGGGCATCGGTCTTGAGGCATTGGACTGTGCTCGCAGTTACATGCACGAGCGCGAGCAATTCGGCAAGAAGTTGGCGCAATTCCAGGGTTTGCAGTGGCAACTGGCTGATAAATATACCGAGTTGGAAGGTGCTCGTTTGCTGTTGTTACAAGCCGCATGGCAAAAAGATGCCGGTCAGGCATTCGGCCCTGCGGCCTCTATGGGCAAGCTGTTTGCCAGTGAAAAAGCCAATGAAGCCTGCTACCTGGCCCTACAAATTCACGGTGGGGTGGGTTATACCCGCGAGTATCCGCTGGAGCGTATGAGCCGCGATGTACGCATTACCACTATTTACGAGGGAACTAGCGAAATACAACGCCTGATTATCGCCCGGCATCTACTCGATGTGCGTTGATGGATTTATGTAGCCAGTGACTTGTGGCCCTGGGGAGGTGGACTATTTCCGACTTGCCCAGTGCCCCCGGAGCCGCACCTTATAGTGTCCCAGCCAGGACACCCTAGCTGGCCCCGCCTTTCTTCGCGGGGTCAGTTCCAAACGATTGCCTTCTACCTGCCTATAATCCCTCCTGTCCTCTATAGGAGAGTTTTGGCCTCTATCATTATTTTTTGTTTATCGACAGGTCCGCTGCAGGGTTTGGCGCGGCTTAAGATCGGGTGAGAAAAATGAAAAAACACCAAAATAGTTTCACTAAAAATACTACTCTCATCTTATTTTTGTTGTTTTCCATCCCTTACTCACTGCTGGCACATGAACCAAAGCCTGCCAGCGTGATTACAAAAAAAGCAAATCAGGCAGTGCTGAAAGAGCTGCCCTTTGCCAATCGAGAGGATTTTGCCGATGTAAAAAGGGGGTTTATTGCCCCGCTTTTGAATGACGGCATTATCAACAATGAAAAAGGCAATCAAGTATGGAATCTGCAGGCCTTTCAGTTCGCGAATGATCAACAAGCCCCAGCCACCGCTAATCCAAGCCTCTGGCGCCAGCTCCAGTTAATTTCCCAGGGCGGTCTCTATGAAGTGATTCCGCATATTTATCAGGTACGCAGCGCAGATCTTTCCAATATCACTTTTATTGAAGGGGATACCGGGGTCATTGTTATGGATCCCTTAATCTCTACGGAAACCGCAAAAGCCGGCTTGGATTTATATCGTGAGCACCGGGGAAATAAACCGATAGTGGCAGTGATTTATACCCACAGCCATGTCGATCATTACGGCGGTGTACGTGGGGTAGTTAATGAGGAGGAGGTAAAATCTGGCAAGGTGAAAGTGATCGCACCCAAAGATTTTTTAATTGAGGCGGTCAGTGAAAATGTGTTTGCCGGTAATCATATGGCACGCCGTGCCAGTTTTATGTATGGCAACCTTATACCCAAAGGCCCAATGGGTACTCTGGGATCGGGCTTGGGGCTGGAAACGTCCACAGGTACCGTCACTCTGATTGAGCCTACTGATACGATCAGTAAAACTGGTGAAACAAGAAAAATTGATGGCCTCACGTTTGAGTTTTTGATGGCACCGGGCTCCGAGGCCCCAGCAGAAATGCACTTTTATATTCCCGAATTAAAGGCGCTTACTGCTGCGGAGAATGCCACTCACACACTGCACAACCTTTATACCCTGCGCGGCGCCAAGGTGCGCAATGCCCGGGCCTGGTCCCGCTATCTCAATGAGACACTTCAGCGTTGGGGGGGGCAGGCGGAGGTGCTCTTTGCTCCACACCACTGGCCCACCTGGGGGCAGGAGAAGGTCGTCAACCACTTGAAAAAGCAGCGCGACCTGTATAAGTACCTCAATGACCAGACCCTGCGATTGGCTAATCATGGCTATAACATGGTCCAGACTGCTGAGTTAATGCAACTGCCCCCAGAGCTTTCCCAATACTGGGCCAATCGTGGATATTATGGCAGTGTCAATCACGATACCCGCGCGGTATGGAACTATTACCTTGGGTTTTTCGATGGAAATCCAGCGCGTCTCTACCCGATGCCACCCACTGCTGCGGGTAAAAAATACGTCCAATATATGGGTGGGGCCGCTAATGTCATAAAACAAGCCAAAAAGGACTATGAGGCTGGAGAATACCGCTGGGTGGCGGAGGTGTTGGATAAGCTCGTTTCTGCTGAGCCTAACAACCGCGCCGCACGTGATCTGCTGGCGAATGCGCTGGAGCAGATGGGTTACCAACAAGAAAATGGAACCTGGAGAAACTTTTTTTTAAGTGGCGCCAGGGAGTTGCGCGATGGTATAGAGCGATTGCCAGTACCATTAACAGCAAGCGCCGATACAATCCGCAGTATGCCTACCGTACTTATTTTTGATTACCTGGGGATTCGATTAAATGGTCCCAAGGCCACCGGGAAGCAGATTGCTATTAATATTAGTTTGCCGGACATACAGGAAGCTTACTCTCTTGTTCTTGAGAATGCTGTGCTCAACTACGGCCCCCCAATAGAAAAGCCCCAAAGTTTCGTTACTCTTAATCGCAATGATCTCAACGATATTATCCTGGGCGCATCCTCTATAGAGGAAAAAATGAATGAAGGTGCGGTGAAAATTGATGGGGATGTGGGGCAATTAAAGGTATTGCTTTCCCTTATGGATAAGTTTGATTTTTGGTGGAATCTGGTTACTCCAGAACCTATGAATATAAATGCTCCAGAGGAGCAGCCGTAATGCCATTTCTTATACTTCTTGTTGGAGATGGTTTAGTGTTATGTAAATCTTTGTGTTTTAAATCTTCCGGGCTTGATTCGGAGTGTTTATGGATGAAGCACCTGGGTAGAAATGCTTGAAGGTAATGGTGCTCTGGAAGAGATTGCGAACTTTAGAGTTTCTTGGAGATAAAATATAAAGATTTAATTCATGGTGATTTTTACTCTGACTGTTTATGTGTGGGCTTGTAAGGCCACATTATCTAATTTCTATAGCGAAGGTGTATTAAAAAAGATGTGTGGCCCATGATGAAAAGTTGATTTTTAATATTTGTAAGTGAGGTTCAATGAGTAGCGATTTCCTCTGTTTGATTGCTTGTTAATCGTGTTGTTTCTGGCTCTATAGCATTTTTTCCCTTCTGAAAGGTAAGGATTCCATCCGCAATAGATCCCTGTAGTAAAATTTTGCAATCCTGTTCGTAATTGTTCAGTAGGCGCCACGGATATTTATTCCCCTGGCGGGGAAGTGCATGATTACCTCTTCTGACATAACCGGAACTCAGGCTGCTCATCACAGAGTCACTTTCTGCGCACCCCTCGCTATCAACCGGTAGACATATATCAAGTTGATGCTCGTCCATATAATTGATTAAACGGCAGATGTAGCGTGCAGAGATATCTGCTTTTAGGGTCCAGGGGGCATTAGTATATCCAAACACCCAAGACATATTGGGGACACCTTCTAAGAGCACAGCTTTGTAAGTGAGCTTCTCACTGATGGGTACTTTCTTGCCATCAACACTCAGCTGCATGCCTCCGAGCACTTGGATATTTAATCCGGTAGCTGTGATAATGATATCCGCATCGATCTGTTGCCCTGATTCCAACTCGATACCCTGTTTGTCAATGGCTTTTATCTCCCCAGTTTCTACTGAGGCTTTGCCTGATTTTATTGCTGCAAAGAAATCATCATCGGGCACTGCGCAAATACGTTGATCCCAGGGGCTGTAGCTCGGTGTGAAGTGACGCATATCAAAGTCGTTGGGTAGGCTTTTGCGAACACCCCGCAGGAACAGTTTACGCATAAAATGTGGCCAGTGTTTAGAAGCCTTAAAGAGCCAGCGTTGTATTTTTATATTTCGCCAGCGCGCAAAATTAAAAACCCAGGATTTTGGTAGAAACTTTAGTAACAGCGCCGAGAGTTTATCGAACGCGGGTACGGAAATAACATAACTAGGAGAGCGCTGTAACATGGTGACATGCTTGGCTTGATCAGCCAGGGCGGGTACCAGGGTAATAGCGGTGGCACCACTGCCAATCACAACAATTTTTTTGTTTTGGTAATCCAGTTCTTCCGGCCAGTGCTGGGGGTGGATGTAGTCACCCTGAAACTGTTCGGCACCAGGAATTTTTGGGAGATATCCCTGGGAATGATCGTAATACCCGGTACATGAGATTAAAAACTTACAGCTGTAGTAACAGGGCTTGCCGCTCTGAGTATTGCTTCCCTGCAGAATCCATAGTTCTTTTTGGCTATCCCAGTTGGCGCTGAAGAGGTCGACATTAAAGTGAATATCTCTACTAACTGCATACTCGTCTGCAGTATCAATGAGGTATTGGCGGATAGAGGGTCCATCAGCCAGTACTTTCAGTCCCGGCCATGGGCGGAAGTCAAAGCCAAAGGTGAACATATCTGAATCCGAACGAATACCTGGGTAGCGGAATAAATCCCAGGTGCCTCCGATTTGAGAGCGACGCTCTAGGATGGCAATTTTCTTGGAGGGGCATTCGCGGCGCAGGTGGCAGGCGGTTCCGATACCGGAAAGCCCGGCTCCAATAATTAGCAAATCAAAGTGAAGTGGTTGCAAAATCATCATCCTTCTTGTGTCTTTAGACGCAATAGACTGCGTAGATGTGGAGCCTTTTTATTGCTACATTGCGACAAAAAATTATCTTGAGGCGTCAGCTGGCGCCCTGGAGGAGCAATGGGTAGTTTGATACGAGCCAGTGTGCTTACGGGGTATAGCGAACTGGCATCGGAGCTTGGAGGAGATGCCCGCACATTTCTTACGAAATTCAGTATTCCTGAGGATATTGTCATATCGGATAGCCGCTTGCTGTCACACTTGGAGGTAGCGCGCTTGCTGGAGCTAACCGCCGAGCGGTTACAGTGCGCTGACTTTGCCCTTCGTCTGGCAGCAAGACAGGGGGTCGATCGATTGGGGGGGATTGCGGTGATAGCCTGCAACTCCACTTCGGCCAGAGAGGCGATTCTGGTGGTGGCTAGATTTATGTCATTGCACAGCCCCGCTATTCACTTGCGGATTGAATCGGTCCCTGGTGGTACTTTAGAGCGCCTGGTATTCGATCAACTCGATCCGGCTTTATCGTGCTTTCATCAGATCCATGAGCAAACCTTGGGGAATGCGCTGGTGATGTTGCAAATGCTGATGGGCGCGAATGTGGCACCGCAGCGAGTCCTGTTGCCACATGCCGCTCTGACCGATCCCGCCGATTACTTTGAATACTTTTCCTGCCCGGTGGAATTCCTTTCCGGTTACTGCGCCATGGAGTACCCGGCAGAGCAGCTGGATACTCCGCTCGCTTGTGCCGATCCGGTTACCAAACGGTTGGCCATCAATTATTTAGAGCAGCAGTCTGTTTCTTCTGATGCCTCTCTGAGTACACAGGTTAGGGACTTGATGCGGCAATTGCTGCCTACTGGCCAGTATCAGGTGGGGGTGGTCGCGGCCCACTTAAGTCTGCACCCACGTACTCTGCAGAGACGTCTGGCAGGTGAGGGTTTGCGCTTTGATGCCTTGTTGGACCTGGTGCGCAGGGAGATGGCTGCGGAGTACTTGGCAAATACCGGGCTGGCTCTGGGACAGATTACCGGGCTGCTGGGATATGCGGAGCAGAGCACTTTTCAGCGCGCTTGTCGGCGGTGGTTTTCGGATACGCCGCGTAACTACCGTCGCCGGCTGGCCCCTGCCGATCAATAGTCTGTGGGCTCAACCTCTCCTGGGCGCCAGGTCTTCTCTAGCCAGGGCCCCAGGGGGCCATAGAGTCGCAATATCACAAAAAAACCCTTGCCCGGTACTGTCTCCAGCCAGTTGTGTTCGAAGCCCTTGGGGGCTTGGGGACCAAAGTAGATATCGTAAGAGCCGTCGGAATTTTGTTTGACCCCTTTGCTCTGGCTGCTTACCGAGGGGAATTTCTGGCTTGTCTTGAGCTGTGAGCGGGTCTGGCTGTCGTAGATATTAACGGCCCAGAAAGCGTTGACAGGCACCTCCGGCGGTAAGTGCAGTTTGTACTTCTTGGTGCCATCGAAGGGCTCCTTATTTTCATCGACAAAGGCGATGGCGTAATCAGAGCCCTTGCCGGGCTCAAGGGCAATCATTGCCGGACTTACCCCAGTGTAGGGGTAGAAATAGCTGACCCGTGCATCGCTATTGATGGTTTTGCCATCGGGGCCATTAAAGAAAATATTCTTGCCGGGAAATGCCATTACCCAGGCGCTGTCGGTGCCGGGGTAGATCTTGATATCGGCAAGGGATTTGTCGGTGCGGGGATACCAGACGATAGAGCGGGCGATGCCATTGCCGATGGCAACGGCATCGGTAAGGATCTTGGTCATGCGTTCATCGGGGCTAAACGCTTTGCCTTTTTCGATACCAATAGAGGCAAACAGGCCGCGAGTTTCCGGGTTCAGCATGCCAATCCATTCGTACTGAATGACTTCATTGAGGTGTTTATAAAATTTGTAGTTGTTGGGATGAATGGTATTGAAGGCCTTGCCCGAAGCGCTAATGAACACCATCGGCGGGGGGGTTCCCTTTCTGGAGAGGGGGTAAATCCTGAGGTGGTCTTTGACACTTTGGGCGGCGGCTTCCAATGGCTGTTCCCCAGGTGAGCGCATAAATACCCATACTCGAAAAGAGCGAGGGTAGACGGGAAAATACCCAAAGGGCAGATTGCCTTTGTAGTCTGGCGGAAGAACCAGATATTTACCGCCGCGCCCTTTATCTGGCCCGGAGCGACCAATGTCCTCCACATAGCGGAACCAGGCATCATTAAATGCTCCCGAAACCCCTGGTGGTGAATGCAGCACAGTGGGGCCATCGCGCTTGAGATCCAGAAAGGCGAGGGTGTAAATCGTCGATGTGTTTCCGGTTAGAAATAGAGATTCAGAATTCATCAGCCGATCAAAGATTAAAACCTCATTGGCGGCTTTAGCTCCCAGCTCACGAGCGCCTTTCATTAATCCGTGCACCGAGGCCCCTTGAATGCCTTTTAAGAAGCTATCTACTGCACGCATATGATCCAGGTAGTCGTAGAGTTTCTCTGCCGTATCGGGATAAGGGGCGCCATCGCGAAACTTGAGCAGCCCAATGCTGCTTTCTACTTTATCTGGTGTACTGATGGATTCTACAGACTCCCTACTCACATCAGCGCTTAGGTTAGGATGCAATAGCGCAATGAGGATTAATGGAGTGAGAAAAATCATCCGCGAGGTTATGTTGGATTTTTGCGGCTGGTGGGTGAGCGGCAATGGCCAACTGTTCAATCTCAATTCCTCTTTGATTTTCTATGACAGCTCATAAGACTGATGCAGTAAAAACTCGGGCTGCAAATCACATAAATCATCTTTATCGTTTACAACTTCTGTAGCGAGATGCATTGACCGGAATGCGATTCAAAAAACTATCGACGCAAGCACATCCTGGGAAATATTTAGTGACTGATGGTTCAGGTTTTTGCGGCGGCTGGAAGCCAATAAATCGGCTTCTGCTTTGCCTATATTGTTTCCAGTGAAACTATTTGTGCCGCATGAAATTAAAAGCCAAGTGAATCCCGCAAGACTCTTCATGATCAAAACCAAGCGTTGGTCTGATTATATTAGCCGCTACTTCTAAAAGCCTTTTTTGGCTTAATTTTCCACCAATTCTTGTTAAGGGTTTGGCCATTAGCCTGATGGAAGTGTCGCCAATAACTCCTCAAAGAGCGCACTGGAATGGCTGTGTTGCTTCTGAGTTCGTGGTGCTTGATGGATTTAATGCCGAGAAGCACAGTAAATAATTTTTTTGTTAGATGTTTAATGTAACAAAAGGTCAACAACTTAAAGATATAATGTCAATTTCAAAAGTTTAGGTTGGCCATGTGACTATTGAGAGTGGTGAGATACTTTAGAGATAAACCTCATTAATAATGGAAATAATTTGCACATTAATAACCGATTTGCGGAATTCAAGGTGTCACTAAAAAATAGTTTCCCTTTGCTGCTCACCAATAAAATTATTTTTCTGCTGAATGTCCTGTTCAATAATAATCAAAAGTCAACATAAAAAAAATTTAGGAAATTATGACTTTCCTGAACTGCATGAGCCGGAATGAAAACTTCATCACAGGATTTCAAGATAATGCTTGTCATTATGGAGAGCTCACTTTATAAAATGATCGTGCCATCTAGGTAGCTCCAGTTTCTTTTTTGGGGGGAAGTCGGGAGCTATAGAATAATTTTTAAAAAAAATATTTGGACTAATGATGTTCTCGCTTGCCGACCTGTTCGATAGGGTTATTAGTGGCTTCTGGAGTGGAAGCCTTGAAAATCTGACTGGGGAAAACTTATCAAATCAATGCTGTGAGAGGGCTCTGTCTCTTTTGCAGTTGGCCGATACTCCGTTGGTCCATGGAGACAGGCTGGTAATCAGAGCGCAAAACGATATTCCTACAGTGGCAACAATGTTGGCGGCCTGGCACCTCGGTTTGGTGGTGGTTCCCGTCAAGGGTGATGCCTCACAATCCGCAGTGAGTGCAATAGCAAGCGACTGCAATGCCAAAGCCATTGTGGAAGGTGAAAAAGTTATTTCGCTGGCTACTTATCGATCGCAGCAGCGATTATTTGAACTCAGTACACCTGTCAGGGTGACAGGTGTTGACCTGGCCCTCATTATCTACACCTCGGGAAGTACCGGTAAGCCAAAGGGCATAATGCTCACCCACCAGAATGTGCTTACTTCTCTGGATTCACTCTCGCAGTATCTTCGCTTGGCTGAGACGGATCGCATACTCTGCCTTTCACCATTGTCATTTGATTACGGTTTATACCAGGTGTTGTTTGCCCTCAAAACGGGGTGCTCAACAATTCTTTACGATAAAACGTTCAACCCTCTTCATGCTTTGAAAGTAATATCTGATCAGAAAATTTCAGTGTTACCCATTGTTCCGGCGATGGGGGCTTCCTTGGCGAAAATTTTGACACTGGTAAAACCTGATCTTTCTGTACTTCGCGCTTTAACCAATACTGGTGGGCACCTACCTGAGTATGTCATTCGCACTTGGAAAGAATATTGTCCGGCGCTCGATGTTTTCTCAATGTATGGTCTCACTGAGTGTAAAAGGGCCCTTTATCTGGAACCGGAACTTTGGGAGCAGAAGATGGGGTCTGTGGGTAAGCCTATTCCCGGCCTAGATGCTCGAATTTTTCTGATGGATGCCGGTACCAACGCCTATAGAGAGGCCGAGGCCAATGAAATTGGTGAGCTTTTCGTGCGTGGCTCCGGAGTTATGCAGGCATATTACGATCCCTGTGCTCAAGGGGGGGCACAAATCTTTAATGGTCTGTACCGGGATGATAACTGGCTTGCTACTGGCGATTTATTTAGTCGGGACCAGGAGGGTTTCTATTACTTCAGGGGGCGCTCCAAGGATCTGATCAAGCAAGCAGGTTTTTGCCTTTTCCCCAAAGATTTGGAAGCCGTAATTGATACATGCCCGTTGGTACACCTCAGTGTAGTGCTCGGTTCTTTAGATAAGTTTCAAAATGAGGTTGCGGTTTGTGTAGTTGAACTGCAGGAAAACACGCCCGAAAATCAACAGCAGCTCAAAGTGTGGTTGAAAGAGAATCTGGATGCTGATTACACTCCGAGGGAAGTGCGATTTGTTGAATCAATCGACCTAACAGCAAACGGCAAAATTGATAAGAAAAAACTTGAACAAGAGCTTCAAGCATGAGTTTTCTCAGTTGGAAATACTGAGACTATTTGGTCGGCGGGCAGCGTACTAGCTTATTAATAAATAATATTTTAGACCGGTAAGTCGTAAATACGGCTGAAATATTTGTGCCCTATATAAGAATGAATTTAAATTTATCCTGGTGATATCATGAAAGCTTCATTGGAAAAGCTCGTTGCCCAGCTGGGCCAGCAAAGGCAACACTTTTCAACACCGTGCTATGTCTACTCCCTAAAAGATATTGCCGATAACTACCAAAAACTGAAAGGCCGCCTGGGAACATCTCTCATATATTCCCTAAAGGCGAATAGCTGCCTTGATCTTGTCGTACGTAGTGGTCATGTTTTTGAAGATGGAGTTGAAATTGCTTCTGTGGGGGAGTTGAATCTTCTCCCTCGAGGTGAAAGCCCTCGCTATATCAATAACCCTTCCGCAGATAAAAGTTTCCTCAGAGCGGCAATTGCAAGTAAGTGCACACTGGTGATCGATAATCTATCCCAGTTAGAAATCGTTAAGGAGTTTCAGGGGAAGCGTCCGATTAATCCGCTGATACTTCGTTTGAACCCCAGTACCTTGGATCAATTTGAGAAGGCTCCGGTAACCACGAGAAGAGACCACTTTGGCTTTGGTTGGAGTGATGTTGAAATGGCATTGGCATTCTGTAAAAAACATGAGTTGAAAGTTGATGGATTCCATGTGTTCCGAGGATCCTATAATTTCGCAAAGCTCGCTTTTAATACTGCGCAAGCAGCTTTGCAAATAGTTGAGAAATTTGAGAGGGAGCTCGGCTATGCCATTGATTTAGTTAACCTTGGCGGTGGCTTTGATCTGGATTGGGAAAGTATTGATTTTAATTTTGAACAATATAGGGAATTACTTGGTGAATTTCCCTCTCACATAAAAATCGCCCACGAAAGTGGGCGTGCTCTGGTTGCCAGTGCGGGATATTTTGTAACTCAGATTCGCTACGTGAAATCGATAGAAGGGCAGCAGTACGGAATCTGTGATGGCGGCATGGCGCAGAACTTTCTTTTAGCGAAAACGGAAAGTACTTTTAAACGCTTCAGTCAGCCACTGATATTGCGTGGCGATGAAATATTGGAATTTGAGAGCAGTACAGAGAGCTGTTTGCTGGTAGGTACTTCCTGTAACAAGGAAGATGTGATCGGTGAAATAAAAGGCGGACCTGTACAGCCTGGTGACCTGGCTGTTTTCAGCAATTGCGGAGCCTATAACGCGAGCTATACCGTTGCTACATTCCTGAGTTTACCTTCTGCTAAATCCTACCTCATGGAGTAACTTATGGAACTGCAATCTATTGCCGGCAGCTTTGTAATCAATCAGCTTTCTTCCGTTTCTCCAGTGCCAGCTTCACTGCAAGGGCTTCTTGAGGAGGCCTGTGTGCGTCTGTTCGACGCTTCAATGATCATTGAAGACCCTCTGACAGAGCCTGCCCCTCTTCGAGAGCCATCGGTCAAGCAGCCACTAGAACAATTTGAACAAACTTTTGTTATTGATCAAATTATTGACAAGGTGCGCGATGAGGGGTTGGCCCACCATTTCCATGAAATGATAGGACTGTTTGGTTCCATCATGATGAGCCTGACGGCGACTGAAGATCAGCTGGCTCAAGTGAATAACTGGGTGGAGCAGGGGATTTTTGGTCACTTCTTGATGACAGACCCCGGTGGCCCAAGCCTGCAGAGCTGGAAGACTGAGATACAGGATGATGATGGTGTTTTGCAGCTTAATATCAATAAAATTCATGGTATAGAGGCACAAAAGCTAGGGTTTGCCATGGTTGTTGCCAAACAGGCAGCAAGGCCATTCCCAGTTACATTGATGCTGCCTCCTGAACTCTGTGCTGAATTGAAGCAGTCATCTGTTGGTGAGCCCTTCCTGGATGGCAAGCTGCAACTGGGGAACTGCCGTGGTCGTGTCCCAGTTACTAAAGAGATGCTGCTTAGCAAAGGTGGTCTGGGGAGTGTTAATCGCTTCCTGACACTTGTGCGTCCCCGTTTTGTGAAGTCTCTGATGCACTTTGTGCTTTGGTTACGAGATCAAGGGGAGGTTGAGTTGTCTGTTGCGGATCAGGAGATTGTCGAGTATCTGATTTATCTCTGTAATGAGCAAACCTCGGCCACCATCTTCTCAATGCATAGTGTGAATAGAGTGCTGGCAACAAAATTTGCCAGTAACGAATTACTTTTGCACTTGGTATCTTCGGGTAAGGTACAAAGCAAAACTCGCCAGCGGGATTTGCTGGCGTTTACCAAGATGGAAGGAAGTTCCTACCGCTGCTTTTTCGAGATTTATAGTAAGGCGAAAGGGCATCGGCTATGAGCTTATACCTGAAGTCAGCGGCATTTACCCCCATAGAAAATATTACTTTTGCAGAGAGTGGAGGCTTGCAAGAAGCCTTCGCACAAATCGGTGAAATTATATCTGAACAGAGTGCTCGTGTAACAGAGGTTATTCCAGAGGAGGTAAGGGCTGAGATTAACCGACACTTTCTTTGTTCAACCATGATTGAGCTACCTTTTACGACTGGGGCCGTTAATACGGACGATTTAAACTCTCTGAAAAATCGACCAAGTATTCCTGTGACCAGTTTTGTGAACACTTATGAGTGTGCATCCTGGGGTTACAGCCTGCGCTATTACTTGCGACAAAATCCAGCTGTACGTTATGTACTAGTCAGTATTCTGGATGCCAATGTGCTGGATTTAAGCTTTTGGCAGAGTAATGAAAATTGGGGCAGGAGCGGCTTTGGTTTATGCACATTGCTCTTGGAAGTCGACTCATTCAGAGTGGAAGATATTACAGCCGGTTGTGCGGTTACCTATAACACAACACCAGAGTTTGCAACAATTATCAGAAAGATGGCCAGTGCTGGGAAGGATCTAACTTTATCTTTGCCATTTTTTCCAGAAAACATACGACAAATATTTACCCGTTTACTCAGTAGTTTCCAGCAGCTTCCCGATCTTCATGAAAGGTGGGGGCACTGTTTTGGTAGTGATCCCTGGTTAAACATTATTAGCCACGGAGTTGAGGGTAGATTCCAAGAGGAAGAGAAGCTATTGGTATGTTCTATTGCTCTCAATGGCTATTACTGTACGGCTGAAGTTAGGGTTGACCAGGGTAGCACTTTTTACTTGGCGGAGGCGGTATGAGTAAAGTGATAGAGCTTTCCAGTAGGTTACTGCGCAATCCCTATCCGCAAACCCCTAAACTTTGCGCAGCCCAGACATTGCCCTTGAAAGGTGAATCTGATTTTCTAGCAATTTCTCAGTTACCGGTGGGTACAACACCAGTACTTTTAAGCTTTGCTGAGCACTATCAACTCTTGGTTGAGCTATTGGAGTGCTTGGATCAATCTGGGGTTTTGATCGAAACAATCTTGATGAGAATGCAGATGCCTGCTGGTGGAAGAATGCCAAAAGTATTTCTACATGAGCGGGTCTTAATGTTGCAGGATATTCAGGCTGAGGAATATATCTTACAAAGGGAGGGCAAACCGTATCTGGTTATTGAGGATAACTTGGTACGACACCCTCTGGAAGCAGGCAATAATAGTATTCACATCAGGATATCTGCTACAGAGAACTGTGAAAAATTAGTTTCTTTATACTCTGAAAAATTATTGGAATTAGGTTTTGGTTCCATTGAAAAAATGGCCAGGGAAGGAACCGCATAAAATGTATATAAGAAGCCTCTGGGTTGATCATAAAGGGGAAACAGAGCAACTGTTGAACTCCCTAAACCATTACCTTTCAGGATTGGATTATATCCCAGAGCTTGTATATATCGTTTCAGCCGGCGAGGCTAATGTGTTACTGGAGCGACCGGTTGTTGAGTTTCTAGTTCAGCTGGAAGAGGCTGGGCATAACATTCAATTTGTAGGTAGTGCATGTACCAGTTTTCATGCTGCGCTTTTAAGTTATTCCAAACGTCATGAAGAAGACGCCCTAGTTATAAATTTAGAGCTGGGTAAAGAGCGGCAGCAGGAATGCCTGGATGCCCTGGGTATAGGAATAAAGCCTGGGCAGGACGGTTTGGATGTGATTACAGGAGTGGCAGTTTCCTGGTTATGTAGGCATTACCACGAACGGAGTTTATGCCAAATTTCCAGTTGTGATATTTTATCGCAAGCGCCATCACTCAATGGGGCGCCTGAGCTGGTGCAAAACCTCAAGAAATTAATGGCGACTGATCTGGACAATTCCTGCCGTGTAGTGTCCTTTGATATTCAATCTCGCTGGGCGAAAGGATTGCTGAAAGGCTTTTCTCATGAGGATAAAACTCATTGGCTGCCTAGTGTTGAGCTTGATGGGCTTCACTATCTTAGTATTAAGCCTCTTGCGGAGATTGATAAATATTGTTTGAGAGACGAAATTGAAGGTCTCTGGATAATCACTCTTGGTGGCGGTGGTAGGGCTGGTTGCCTCCGGGTACACAGAACCCCACAAGCAAATGGACAGCTGCTTTCCCGTCTGGTGAACACAGAGACCGTTTCTCTTGAAGAGGCTTATCAGGGTTTTAATGCAGCACAAAGTCTCGAAGATGCACACGGCCAGGATCACCTTCCTCATGTTCGCGGCGCCATGATTTATCCCCAGAAAAAATACCGGGGAAGACATAATCAAATATTTCACTGGGTGCTGGGTTCCGGCAGCTGGCGGTCACTCTTGGAAAATCAAGGAGCCAAACATGGGTAGAAATATCTATAAGTCTGATTTGCGGGAATTTAAATTTCTTATTGAAGACCAGTTTCATCAGGCCAAAACACTATTTGAGCACCCACGCTATAGTGATTGCTCTGCTGAAATCGTAGATGATGTTCTGCAGCGTGCGAAAAAATTTGCTACTGAGGTATTGGGACCAGGTTATCAAGAGGCTGATGAACAAAGTTGCCACTTGGTTGATGGCAAGGTACAGCTGCCTTCCTCTTTTCCGGAGATGTGGAGTCGTTTTAAAGAGGAATGGGGAGACTTATCTTCTAGCAGTGGCGGTCAGGTAACCGATCTTCCGCCCTTTATAATGCAAATGCTGTTAGAAATGTTTATGGGGGCCAACCCCAGCTTTATGACCTATGGTGGTTTTTGTTTGCCATCTTCTACCCTGGTAGAAAAATATGGTTCAGAAATTCAAAAAGCACTATTTAAGGACAAATTGGCTACTTCTGAGTGGACTTCTTGCCTTTGTTTGACTGAGCCACAGGCTGGCAGTGATGTTTCCCTGGTCGATACCAAGGCCGCGCGGCAAGCAGACGGTACCTATTTACTCACCGGCGAAAAGTACCTAATCAGTGCTGGTATGCACGACCTAACAGATAATACCTTGTACTTTGTGATGGGTAGAGGGGAGAAGAGTGGCTCGGGAACCTATGGCTTGTCTTGCTTTATCGTACCCAAATACTGGGTTGAAGAAGATGGTAGCCTAGGAGAGTTTAATCATGTTGAATGTATCTCCCTTGCTGACAAAATGGGTTTTAAAGGTTGTGCCAATACTCACCTTACCTTCGGCAAGAATGGCCAATGCCGTGCATATTTACTAGGTGATCGGGAAAATGTTGGATTATTGCAGTTCTTGACCCTGATGAATCAGGCAAGAATTAGCACAGGGGTTTATGCCCTGGGAATGGCTTCCTCGGCTTACTACAACGCTCTAGCCTATGCCAGTAAACGCATTCAGGGTAAACGTTTTCATGAAAGCTTCAGCGCTACGGCAAGCAGGGTCAATATTGTTGAGCATGTAGATGTGCAGCGCATGTTACTGGAAATGAAATCCAAGGTTGAGGGCTGCAGGGCCTTGATCGCCAAGCTGACCCTATCTGAAAGCTTACTCAAGACATTCGAGGGGGATGAGGCTAAGAAAACTGAGGCTACCTATCATCAGGGGCTGGTAAACCTGCTGACTCCCGTGGTGAAAGCCTATATCAGTGATCAGGCATGGCGCATTTGTGAACTGGCCATTCAGACCTGTGGTGGCCAAGGTTACCTGAAAGAATTGGGTATTGAGCAGTATGCTCGGGATATCAAGGTACTCGCCATTTGGGAAGGAACTAATTATATCCAAAGCCAGGATCTTATCCGAGATAAGTTAGGGCTGGGCAACTCCAGCAAGCTGTTTCAAATTTATAAGAGTGAGTTTGAATCATTTATTAATAGAGCGGGTGATTTCCCCAATTTCAAAACCGAATTTAGCCGCCTTCAAGAATCCTTTGAGCACTTGGAGACTGTCCTGACAACCGTACATGTGTGGGTCAGGACCAAAGAGATGTTCAAAATTCCGGCTTACAGTACTCGTATTCTGCACATGATGGGGGACATTACTCTTGCCTGGTTGTTGCTAGAAGCTGCCTGTAGTGCATCCAGTCGCCTGAGTAAAGGAGAGGGGGATAAAGCTTTCTACGAGTCGAAGGTCACTAGCGCTAAATTCTTTATCAGGAATGAATTACCCAGAACCAAGATGGTGATGGACATTATTCAGGATCATGATTCATTTTGTCAGGTTGACTCTCCCGTATGGGATTCTCTTCTCACTGGGGTGGAATCGCTGTGATGAATGCTTTCGATCAAATACAAAAAGAATATGACGTTGTCATCATTGGCGGTGGCTGGGCCGGGTTGACTCTGGCTCGGCAAATTAGACGCGGTGGCCAGGATGTTTCAATTTTGGTTGTAGAAGCCAGTGATAGTTTCCGTGCAAAAGTGGGGGAGGCTACTGTTGAGATGACCGGCCATTACTTTATGAAGCAGTTGGGCTTGGTTAATTATCTCTATAGGAACCACCTTCCGAAAAACGGTTTGCGCTTTTTCTTTGATAAACCTGATCACAGCTTGTCTCTAACCGAAATGAGTGAGCACGGAACTACTAGTATTCCGCCTCATCCAGCCTTCCAGCTGGACAGAGCTCGCCTGGAGGCGGACCTGGTTGAAATGAACCGGGAAGATGGTATTCAAGTTCTTATGGGTGTGAAAGCCAAGGGCCTCAGTATTGAGTCTGACGATAACCGTCATTCCATTCAGCTGTCTGTGGCTGATTGCAACACTGAGATTGCAGCTCGCTGGTTGGTGGATTGTAGTGGGCGCAATCGCTTTGCAAAGAAACATAAAAAGTTAACACGCCAGGAGAATGTACCCGAGCACTTCTCTTCCTGGGGACGCTTCAAGAATATCCGGGATATTGACTCCATGGGAGATGAATCTTGGAGAAAACGGGCTTTTGGCCGTTTCTTATCTACCAATCATTTTTCCGGAGATGGCTATTGGGTGTGGTTTATTCCACTGAGTGGTGGCTACACCAGTGTCGGAATTGTCGGTGAAAAGGATAAGTTTGAAAAACCACCCACCAAGCGTGAAAGCTTCCTGGAATTCCTGATGAATTATCAGGCAATTTCAGAATTGTTAGATGGCGCTGAGCTGGTGGATTTTGAAGCTTGGGGGCAGCTTGCCTATCGTGCGGATGAATTTATTTTCCCCGATCGTTGGGCTACCTCTGGTTTTGCCTCTATGTTTCTTGATCCCCTGTTCAGTGGTGGTGGCGATATGATCGCTTTGTTTAATGATCATATCTGTAAATATATCCTTATGGATCTCGCTGAACCTGATAGAGGTAAAGCCCAGAATATACTGAATCAGGAGCTAGCCATTGCGAATCAGACCGTAAAAGAGTTTTATCAAGGCCTCTATGCTCATGTGGCCAATGTATACCCGGTTATTGATTCTGCTGAGCTTTGCTCACCTCTGTTGGCATATAACACTGCTGCTTATTTTCTGGAAATCGCCTGGGACTATATGTCAGACAGTTACCTGGATCAGGAGTACTGGCAACGTAAAAGTTACCTGCGCCGGGGTTATATGGCATTGGAGCTTATATTGCAGAGGCAGTTGATAGATACCGCGAAAGTTCTTAAATCGGAAGGTCGTTATTACCGTAGGAATGATGAAGGATTTTTTGAGTCTGGAGCGGATCATTACAAGTATTTTGTCTACCTGATGGGTACTGCTGGTCGGGATGGTTGGCGCATTGATTTAAGGGTAAAGTTGTGGGTTGAGATATTTCTCAAGGTGATTGAGGCCAAATTGGATTTCCCTGGGCTAGCTAACAAAATGGTAGTTCAGCAAAGTATATTGTTGCCGGATTTATTGGGGAGGCCCAATTTAAGCACTGCCGACAAGGGGTGGTTGCTGGAGAAAATTTCTGAAAAATTCTCAGGAATACTCTCAGATGAGGCGGAGCGCCCTGTTCAAGTTAGAGTGACGGAAGACTCTTTCCATACGGAAGCACTGGAAATTAAGGATTCTTCCGGAGAGCTAACTATAGATGAACTTGACAAGCTCGCTAAAAAAGCCAAATCGCTCTGGTCTCAAAATCAGGAATACATTGCGATGCCAGGTATGGTACCGGTTTTCTTGGCATTTGCACGTAGCCAACCCGACAGCATTATGGATTCTGTAATTGACCAGAGAAAAGCTATGGGAATGGATCAACAAGCCTCAGAAAGTCCTGTAGTGGAGGCGGTGTGATTCAAGAGTTTTTCAAAGCGCGTGATAGTAAGAATCTGGCATTTCGCTGGCTGCCAGCAGAAGATACAGAGACCGCGCTCATATGTATGCACGGCAGCACTTTTAGCAGTCAGTGGTATTTAATGTTTGGGCGAATGCTACACAAACAGGGAATGTCCATTTGCTTACCGGATTGGCGAGGGCATGGGAAAAGTGAGGGGCGTCCTGGAGATCTGGATTATCCGAACCAATTACAGGATGATCTGCAGGATCTGATAGCGCACCTCAAGGAGAGAGGAGTTCGCCGTTTTGTACTCGGTGGGCATAGCGCCGGCTCTCTTGCCTCTCTGAGATACCTCGGAATATATGGTACCAAGGACATCGTGGGTTTTTTTGCTATAGCACCACCGCTAACCCAGGCAGAAGAAACTCGAAAGTATGATATTGCCACTTCAGGACTTGAGTACTTTATCCGCTATTTTCGTAAACGGCGACACAGCAGACCAATGGCGGGCCCAGAGCAGAAAAATTTGCCCAAAATAAATCTTTGGAAATATTGGCTGGCGATGCTTATTCCTGCATTCAGGCGGATGCCTGTTTTAAGCTTCCCTCCAGTAGGTTCAGCTGCTGGTAATCAGGGTAGGGTACTTGATTGTAGCTTCAACTTACTTAGTGCTTACACTATTAAGAGATATACCGATCTATTCGCCAGTATTGATATCCCGTGTCATATCACCGTGGGCCAGTACGATGAAGTAGTCGATGCACATACCTTATATACGGTAATGAATTGGTATATCTCACCTAAAGTAGAATCCTATTTAACTGAGATTCCCAATGCTACCCATATGTCAGCTATCTCAGCTTCGGCTAAACCGATCTCCAGCTGGCTCGATAAGGTGGTAGAGAGGCGATTGGAGGCTGCTTTGTGAAACAAATGGTTTATGATATTTCTGGGGTAAAACCTGTAACACTAGCAGTGGGTGCGGAGTTCTCTGTGTTGGACTTATACCCCGATAAATATAAAAAATTATTGAGCACATCAGAGGTTAAGCATAAGGGTGTTATCCAGAGAAGTGATCGCAATTGCTTTCACATTAAAGTTGCAGATTTGTTCAATTTGCCCCTGTATTACTTTACCCTGAATGAGCAACTGTTCATCAGTGCGAAATTGTCCTCATTTTTGGCCGTAGGTGCAGATAAAGTCGATCTGAACTATTTGGTTGAGCTTGAATATTTCGGGTTTCCTACTGAAAGAAAAAGCCTGCTGGAAAATGTCAGAATGATTTTTCCGGGTGATGAGGTGAAGATCACAGCTGAGTCATTAATCTGGCTGGATGATACTCTTGCTACAGAACCTAATTTGAAGGCTGCTTTGGTAAAGCCTCAAAGCAGAGGGGAGGCCTTATACAATCTTCTCCCCATGGTGGCTTCACAATTATTTACACCTTTCGATCATGTGTTCTTTGCTCAAGTGTTTGAGCAAGTAGAAGCTTGTGAAGAGCTTTTGTGCGAAATTAGTAAAAATAGCCTGCCCCGAAAATTTGGGTTTAATCGTCAAAGGTCAGATATCTTTAAAGCGGCGCACAAGTCCAGAAAGGTTGAAGGCATTGATCTGAAAAACTATGTTAGAGAGATTAATGATCAGCTTGAATCGAGCTGGGAAGCTTCTGGTAAGGAACAGGATAGGGATGTCTACCTGGCAGAGTATTTGTATCATCCTTTTATTCTTTTTCATCTGAATATTCTGGGTGCAGAGTTAGGTAAGGAGGTCAGGCTTGTCGACGAGAGTAATTTGAAAGAAAAGGATGGTCTGAATCAAATTTTCTCTTTGGGTGACAACCCTGTAGTTAATGTTTATGAGTCTTTTCAGAGGGTGTTTTTTTACGGAAACCGATGGCTTTCACGTATCTGGTTTTTTATACCCCCTATGATTAGCGCCAAGATTATTAAGCGGCAACAGAAATACTCTGAAGGTGAGCAGCATGTATGTATATATGCTTTGACCCTAGATTATTTGTTGCGATTCTATCCCTTGAAAGTTGGTAATGTAACTGGAGATTAGGTATGTCTACAGCAGTCGTAGAGAGCAAAGTACAGGAACTCTGTGAGCAGATCGCTCTTATGCTGAATGTTGATTCTGTTGATGCGGATACCCCTATTGCTGAGTTGGGTGTGGATTCACTCAATATTGTTGAAGTGATATTGATTTGTGAACAGCTTTATCCTGGTGTGATGAGCCCAGAAAATCTGGTTTTTGATGAGCACACTACCCTAAAGGAAATGGATACACAGTTGCTCGAAAATTCAGCTGAGATTTAAATCTTTTTTAGGGGGTAGCCCATGTTTAAGAAAATGCTAACAATATTAATAAGTAGTCTTCTGATTGGTAACATTATTGCCTGGTTTTCAGGGGCTGCTCCCATTGACTTCAAAAAGATAGACTATAGCAAAACTGAATTTGAACAATTGGAGTTTCTGATAGCTGAGCTGGATCAGAATCAATCTGACCCTGAATTAATGTTGCAACTTGGGCAGCTGTACAGCTACCACAATGAAATAGACAGAGCGGATAATTTACTGGCTACCGCCTACCAACAAGATCCTGAAAATATGCTGATTAAAGCAGCCTATTTTTCCAATGAAGGTAAGTTGGCTGGTGCCATGTTCGATCCGGCCATGGGGTTGTATAAACTTTATCGTCTGCGTCAAGCGATGAATCAAGTGGATGAAGCGGCGCTACAAGCTAGCTCTGACTTTAATGTGCGACTGGTTCGGCTGCTCACTTTTTCTTTTGTTGGTGAAGTTAGCGGTCACTTTGACAGAGTGTTTGAAGATGAAGACTGGTTCATAGCTCTGATAGAAAAAGATAATGATGCTTTACCTGGGGAAGTCAAACAACTTGTGTATCTGGCTCTCGCTAATGCCTACAGGATTAAAGGGTTGGATAATAGTAATGAACTTAATATAGCTCTGGATTATTACCAGAAAGCAGAAAGTTTGGCTGAATGTCCTTCTACCATGCTGGATGCCTGTGAGCAGTTGAGTCAAATGGTTATTACTTTGGGCGAAGCCTAATGTTGGTTGAATTGCGCAATGTATCTAAACGCTATGCCATGGGTGATATCTGGGTAGACGCCCTAAAAGATATCACTCTTTCCTTGGGAAAAGGCGAATTTCTCGCTGTGAAGGGGCCTAGCGGTAGTGGTAAGAGTACTTTGCTTAATATTTTGTCGGCTCTTGATCAGTGCGATTCCGGCACTGTTCAGGTTGGCGGTGTCAATATCGGTAAATTGGGAGAGCACAAGCGTTCAAAATTCCGAAACCGGCACATTGGCATTGTATTTCAGTCCTTTAATTTGATACCAGTGCTTACAGCCCTGGAAAATGTGATGTATCCACTGACTCTCAGGGGAGTGAAGGATGCCAAAGCAAGGGCTCTGCAGGCACTGAAAGATGTAGGCCTTGAAAAACAGGCTGGGCAAAGACCAACCCAGTTATCGGGGGGGCAGATGCAGCGGGTAGCTATAGCCAGGGCGATTGTCACACGGCCTGATATTGTATTAGCAGATGAGCCTACGGCAAATCTGGACTCGAAAACCTCAGAAACGATCATGGCGCTGATACAGAAGTTGAATAGAGAGCAGGGCATAACCTTTGTTATTTCAACACATGACGATTATGTAACTAGCCTGGCATCCAGAGTGATTACTATTTTAGATGGAGAGTTAGTGAGTGATCGCCTTAGTGGTGACGTTCTGGCCAATGGGTATGATAGATCCAGTATTACAAGTTCGGGGGTTGAGGTATGAAAATACTTAGCACACAGGAGTTTCTGAAGGTACTTACAGCTTTCTTTTTTCTGTTTGTCAGCCTTCCAAAGGTGATTGCTGAGGAGTACACACCCCCTTCAGAGATCCCCTCTTCTAACCTCGAGAGAGTTCGCCTGGTTGAAGATTTAAATGAAGAATCCACACCAGAACAAAAGAAAATTGCTTACTTGGCCAAATTGGCATTGCTGACTTCCTCAGGGGATACACGAGTTGAACAAGTGGAATCCCTGGAACAAAAAATGACCAAATTGAAGAGCACGCTGAACAATGATCCAGAGTTGAGTGCCGCTCTAGGATCGGCAATTTCCTTTCGATCTAGTTTCTATCTCGATCAATTAGCAAAGCTATCCTTATTTTCAAGGCGGGGAAATCGCATGATGGATAGGGCAGTAAAGCAGGCCCCTTTCAATCTTGGGGCAAGATTGCAGAGGGGCATCAGCTGCGCAAATATGCCGGCCTTCTTGAAACGGGCCCGCTATGCAGTAGAAGACCTGGAGTTAGTTCAACAAAAAATTGGTGGTAAGTACGGTGATGAGTTCCAGGCATTTGTCGACTACTACCTTGCACAGGCCTATGAACGTAATGATCAGGCAGATAAAGCCAGAGAACTCTGGACAAGGTTGACAGCTTCAGAAACCGAGTGGGCGAAAAAATCTCGCCTGGCCCTGGAGAAACTTTAGTTATGACTCTGGGTTGGAAGGTAGCGCTGTTAAATATTCTTAGAAACGGTCGACGCAGTATAATCACCCTTGCGGCGGTTATTTTTGGCTGTACCAGCTTGATTGTGTTCGGTGGTTTTGTTCAGTCCATGTACGATGGCATGCGTGAAAGCATGATTCGATCGCAGCTAGGGCATATCCAGATTTATGCCGATGGCTACAACCAATATGGTAAAGCCGAGCCAGAAAAGTACCTGATTCCCTCTGCCAGCTTAGAGCAGATTACCCAGCTAATTGAAGAGAAGAGCCAGGCTTTAGTTGTTGCACCGCGACTGAATTTTAATGGTCTTCTGAGTGATGGGAAGCAGTCAATTGCAATATCGGGTATTGGTATCGATGCTGAAAAAGAGGTACTACTTTCCTCTGCAATCCATATTGTAGAAGGTGAAGATCTATTTCCTGAGGATGTTGCTGCTGCGCATTTGGGAGAGGGGTTGTTCAACTCCCTGGACGCTCAGGTAGGGGACTACCTAACATTGCTTGCAAGCACCCAGGATGGAGCAATAAATGCGGTAGACATTCAGATAGCCGGTGTGGTGACCACTGGTGTGAAGGAATTGGATGATCGCTTACTCAGAGTCAATTTGCCCCTTGCGCAGGAATTACTTTATACCTCGGATCTAACCCGGCTGGTTGTATTGCTTGAAGAAACTGAACAAACCGATCTGGCTGTAGACGCCTTGCGTAAGGCATTTAAGCAACAGAATCTAGGGCTGGAATTAAGAAGCTGGTGGGACTTGGCGGCTTATTATCATCAGGTTGTTGGCCTATTTAATGGAGTGTTTGGTTTTATCACCGTAATTGTCCTGGTGATTGTAGCTCTAAGCATATCCAATACCATGTTGATGGCTGTGATGGAGCGCACCCGAGAGATCGGGACTATTCGAGCCATGGGCGGGACACCTACGCAGGTAGTTGGCTTAATTCTTTTAGAGTCTGTGTTTTTAGGTATTATCGGTAGCCTCTTAGGATTGCTTATCGGAATTCTTGCGGCAAAGGGCATTACTTATGCCGAATGGATGATGCCGCGGCCGCCGGGCAGTACTCAGGATTACCCGATAAGGGTATTTGTGGTTAATGAGATTCTTATCAAAACCTTTGCCTTGGGTTTTTTGGTCTCCTTAATTTCTAGTGTTTATCCAGCAGTAAAGGCTTCCAGGATACCGGTAGTGAATGCGTTGAGGTTCACTTGACGGTAATGCAATAGGTTTATAGGTGTAGGGTAAAGAGATGAAAAGAAGCCGTTTTATTTTTTTTGTTGGGTTTTTATTCTCCCTAGTTGTACCAGCAGTGGCTGAGGTAACGGCTGAATCCCTGGTGAATCGATTAGATGAAGTTAGGGGGTATAAGGATCAAGGGTTTGTTTTTAATATTACTAATATAAGCTATAAGAAAGATAAAGAACCTCGAACTAATACGCTTAGTGTTAAAGTGTTTAACGATAAGTCTTTGATTCACTTTGAATCTCCCGCTCGTGAAAAGGGGAGGGCCATGTTAAAGGAAGGTAACAATATGTGGCTCTATATTCCCGGAACTCGCCGAGTTATTCGTATTGCACCGTCTCAGCGACTGATCGGGGAAACCAGTAATGGAGATGTTGTTGGGACTAATTTCTCCAGAGACTATCGTGCAGAAATTATTGGAGAAGAAACCCTCGAAGGGCAGGATTACTGGTTGTTGGAGTTAACTTCAACGGCTTCAGGTGTGGCTTATGCAAAAGTGAAAGTGTGGATGGAAAAGACAGAAGGAAACCAACCCTTTAAGAGTGAATTCTATTCCCGGTCAGATCGTCTGCTGAAAACAGCTTTTTACAAAGAATATAAAACCTTTGGCGATGAATTGAAATTACATAAGCTCCTTCTCGTGGATGCCTTGTTGCAGGAAAACTATACCTGGATGAAATTCGATGATTACCATCTCAAGGAATTGGATCAGGCTATTTTCCAGAAGGCTTCATTGGGTAAGCTGAATTAATATAGAAAGACCATGGCGATGCCAAATTTAATCCAGCATAAACTGGCCATAATCTTAAGTGTCTCTGCCTCAGCTGCTTTAGCTAGTGCGCAAGAGTATAAAGACCCTTTCTCTAATGAGCTCTCTGAGAGTTCTAAATTACAAGATCTTTCATCCAGTAATAGGGAAAGTGGTTATTATTGGAATTATGATATTTCCGCTATTGCCTATCAGCAGCAGAATAGCGTGCGGGGAGACCAGTATTTTAACCCAGGAAATCTACAATTTAGTGAAAGAGAATCTTTGCTAGCACTGGATTTCAGTAGTCAGTTTTTATCGGGGTCACACTTTTCTACTTTTACTCGCCTAACCTTTATTCAAGACTATAAGGTGGATGATGGTGGCGCCTCTTCAGAAGAGTTCAATGCCTACCTATTGGAGGGCTACTTATCTTCGTACACATCTAGCCGGAGATTGGGTATTAATATTGGCAGGATCAAACCTCAGTGGAGTAATGGTTACAATTGGTCCCCTGCCAACTTACTCAAGCCTGTCTATGACCGGCCAAATCTGGATACAGATGATCTGACCCAACAACAGGGTTGGGATATGGCGCATCTGGATCTTCGCTACGGTGACTGGAACGCGGGTATCTACATTGCTGAAGTGGAAGATAATCTGGATCGGAATCTGGACCATCCGTTTGCTGACCACGAGTATCAATATGCATTGGTTCTGAATAGGGAGGGAGATCTGGATACCAGGTTAGTAGTACACCAGTTGGACGGTGGAGAACTGAATGCGGCCCTGGGTTTGAGTGCATTGGCACGTGATAATATAACTCTACGATTTGAAGGGGCCTGGGAACAGCAGCGCCAGCTGCCAGTGGCTAGTGATATCTCCTATGGAGGTCTACAGGATCACGGTTACCTAAAAGCAGTGCTAGGTGCTCAGATGAGCCTTAAAGGCGGCTGGGATATTACGGCAGAATATCTATACAACGAACATGGGTATGAGTCAGAAGAGTGGGACCAGGTTATCGAACAAGTGGATCTTGCCAAGCAAGGTTTACAGTCCGTTCAGGCGCCAGCTGCCTTTAATTTCCTGATTGATAGCTATGAGCTGTTATCGGTGGGACAGTTGCGCCGGGAGTATTTGTTTTTTATGTGGGGTAACACCCGGATTGAACGCAAGTTTCAGTATCGTCAGAGTATTCAATATAACATTGATGATCAGAGCCAGTATCATAACTTGGAATTAATCCAAAATTGGACAGAGCATTTCAGCACTAGACTTCAGGCCCAAGTGTTTAGTGGCTGTGAGAGCTGTGAGTTTGGTCTAATTCCGAATGAGCACTTGCTCCGCTTGAGTTTTTATTACGATTTTTAGTCATCTACTAATTGTTTAGCTTCAACTAAAACAATAGAAGGCTTTTGGGACTACTGATTGCTTCCAGCAAGGAAGTTTTCATATTTTTTAGCCTTCTCCAGGTTGCCGGATTCTCGATTAATGGAGATTAAAGCCCGAAGGATATCTATCGAGGAAGGGAATTGCTCAAGCCCCTTCTCAAGCGTTGCCAGGGCTTGTGTAGAGTTGCCGGCGGAGTGTAGTGCGATCGCATAGACATATATATAGCGGCTATCAGTCTGTTTAGACTCAGAGGCCTGTTTGAGATAAGCGATAGCCTCTGAGTGATGTTTCTGTCGTATTAATGATAGCCCTAAGGAGTGTTGTATTGCTGCCTTCCTCTCTGCTTTATCCAGAGCGTTTCGCAGCACTTCTTCTGCACTTTTCTCTTTTCCCTTTATTCGATAAAGGTCTGCCAGATTGATGTATGCAGGTGTGTAATAGGGTGCTTTACTTATAGCTCGAAGATAGAATACTTCTGCTTGCTGAGAGTTGTCTCTCTGTTGATGTAGACCCGCCAAGTTGGATAAGGATTCTGGTCGATCACTGTTAAACAATTCTGAGGTTATATATTCCTGAAGTGCCAGAGAAAATTGCTGGCGAACCTGAGCAGGGTAATTTCCCAGGGGTAAGGTTGCTAGAGCATTGGCGGCCAAAGAGCGGGTGACGCGTTCTCGCTCGTAGAGTAGAGGTATTCCCAAGGCAGGTCGTAATTGCTCCGGTATTCTATCTAATGACTGTGCCAGTGCCAGACTGAGTAGTGGTTCATTGCTTTGTGCTATGGATTGCAATAATTGTACAGAATCGCGGCTGAGGTATTCCGCCAGAAAGGTTATAGCGGTTGCTCTAGCGATTGCTGGCTGTTCTCGGTCTAGGATCAATTTACTTAGTTTCTTCTCTGCATCCCATGCTCCTGTAAGGCCTGCGTGTAGAGCCTCGCCAAAGTGGTTTGTCTCTGCCGGGCCAAATCGCTTGCGCAGAACTTCAGCAGCCCACTGATTGCTTTGATTCTTATGGCAATTGATACAGGCATTTGGTGTTTTTAATTGATCTGAAAGGTCTGGACGGGGGATGCGAAAACTGTGATCGCGGCGGCTATCTACCTGCATAAAGTTCTTTGCTGGCATATGACAATTGATACATCGCGATCCGGGGCTGTTTATTGGGTGAAGATGATGATCGGTTTGAGCGAACTTCTCAGATAGATGGCACTGGGCACAAACCCCGTCGCCACTGCTACGTAACTGTAAACTATGGGGCTCATGACAATTGCTACAGGTGACGCCTGCGCTATACATTTTACTTTGTAAAAAAGAGCCATAGACATAGACTTCTTCGTTAATTTGGCCATCCGCATGATAGAGGGGTGGTTGTAGCAGGGCGAGGTTATAGTGATCCAAAAATTTACTCCCAGCAGTTGCGCCAGGTGAGAATGTCGCGCGCCTGGAATGGCATTGTGCACAAGTTTGTATTTCTTTGGCGACCTTGGCTGATTTGCTTGAGGCTATGCCAGTTTCAAGGTTCATTTTCCACTGGTTTGTATTTATCCTCTGTAATTCATGAGTAAAGCCAAAATTTTGAAGGCTCTGTTGTTGATTCTGAGCCCATTGAAGATGCTTGGAGGCGGGCCCATGACAGGATTCACAAGCGATATTTATCTCAGACCAACTGGTTTGAAATGTATCGGTTTGAAGATCGTAATTTTTTTGTAGATTAGTAGAGTGGCAATCCGCACACATAAAGTTCCAGTTTTGATTAATACCACTCCAGTGTAGGTAGTCTGTATGTTCGATCTTTTCATTAGGGTATAAATGGAACCAGCGTTGACCACCATCTACTGCTGGACGGTTATCCCAAGCGATACTGAGCGCCTGTAGCCTCCCGCCGGAAAATTGAATCAAGTATTGCTGGAGAGGAGTTACCCCAAAAGTGTATGAAATGGGGAATTTTTCTAGAACACCTTCAGTTCCTTCGGTCTCGACAAAAAAATTTCCTTTGCGCTTGTAAAAGGTTGTAGTTACTCCGCCGTGGTCAAAGGTGGTTCCATCGAAGTTGCCGAGGACAGTGTCTTCACTGGCTGGCATCATGGCTTGCGCGTGATGGGAGTCTTTCCAGGCAGTGCTTTCTTTTTGGTGGCAGTTTTGGCAGGATGCTGAACCGGTATATGTTGCGTGCTCTTTCTTCGAATGATTTATCTGATGGGTAGTGGTTAAGATAGGTTCGTTTTCATCAGTTTTACCCATTTCGGATTTTTCATTCTTATGCCCGCCACATCCAGCTAGTGGTAATAGAACGAGAACAATGAAAATTATGTAAATTTTTCCAGCTATATTTATCATATATTTAGTTTTATTGACTTTTCTGTTGGATTGATCTGGCTTTGACAAGCCAAGATTAGTTCATTGTGTGCCACTTCAAGCAATCCATGTTTACTTGAGTCTCTTAACCTAATGGCTTTCTCTCAAAGAAAATTGACAGTTTTTTGCTTGCTGCTTCTGATAAATATTTTCTTTTCCAGCACAGGTGTGAGTGCAGATCTTCCATCATGGAATAATACGTCAACAAAATCTGACATCATAAGTTTTGTAAAAAAAGTGACGCGAGAAGGCAGTTCCGACTTTGTTCCTCCAGAGCTGCGTATTGCTGTATTCGATAACGATGGCACTTTGTGGGCGGAGAAGCCTGCTTACGTTCAGTTACTTTTTGCGATAGATGAGATTAAGCGATTGGCACCTGAGCACCCGAAGTGGCAGAAGGAGCAACCTTTTGCCTCCATTCTAAAAGGAGATTTTCATAGCTTATTGACCCTTGGCAAAGCGGATAGGTTAAAAATAATCAGTACGACTCAAACAAGTATGACAGATACGGAATTTAATAAGGTTGTAAATTCCTGGCTTACTGCCGCCAAAAACCCCCTTACGGGAAAGTCTTATCGAAATATGGTTTATCAGCCGATGCATGAATTGCTGGAGTACTTGCGTGCAAATGGCTTTAAAACCTATATTTCTTCAGGTGGTGGAGTTGATTTCATTAGGGCACTCTCAATGAGCTTCTACGGTATCCCGCCAGAACAGGTTATTGGTAGCCGTTTTAAATTACGGTATGAAGATGATGATGGTCATCCTCAAATCATTACAACGGATAAACTTGACTTCGTGAATGATGGTGTAGGTAAGCCTATTGGCATAAGCCAGGTTATTGGGTTCCGCCCAATTTTTGTTGCTGGAAATTCAGACGGTGATTTGCAGATGTTGGAGTGGTCTACTTCCGGTAAAGGGCCTCGTTTTGGCATGTTAGTTCACCATACCGACAGTAAGAGGGAGTGGTCTTATGATAGTGGCTCTAAGGTAGGGCACCTGGATAAGGCTTTAAAAGCTGCCAAACTCTATGGGTGGACGGTAGTAGATATGGCAAAAGACTGGGCAATGGTTTTTCCTCAGTCTAAAGTCACCACACCTGAAAAGGAAATATCTGAAACACCGGTTGAGGATGGTGGTTAACATCCATCTTTCATGCCCTTAAATTCATTGCCGCAAAACCTTCTCTAATGAACGCTTTAAACAAGTTTGTCTAATCTTGTTGTATTACCCTTCCAAAAAAGCGTGAATTTACATCTATTGACACCAGTAATTTTTAAAAGGGTTTTGTTGTCAATAGAGGTTTATTTGTCGCTATATGCATTCTCTATAGGTGTTAAATGATTTATGAGACCCAATATGTTTTCATCCCCTCTGGTATTCCGTCGATTGTTCATGGGTGCAATTGTATTGTGTTTTTTGCAATGGCACGTTATTGCTCAGCCTCAGCCTCAGCCTCAGCCTCAGCCTCAGCCTCAGCCTCAGCCTCAGCCTCAGCCTCAGCCTCAGCCTCAGCCTCAGCCTCAGCCTCAGCCTCAGCCTCAGCCTCAGCCTCAGCCTCAGCCTCAGTTGGAGGAGCAGGGGCAAACTCAAGCCCCACCGGAGGTTCAAGTTCAGGACACCCCGCTTACAAAGCCCAATATCCTGGTGATTTGGGGGGATGATATCGGTATTTGGAATATCAGTTTTAATAGCCGAGGCATGATGGGTTATGCCACGCCCAACATTGATCGATTGGCTGTTGAGGGGCTGTCATTTACCGATTACTACGGCCAGCAATCTTGTACGGCCGGAAGGGCCGCTTTCCTGGCAGGTAATGTGCCAGTGCGTACTGGAATGACCAAAGTAGGGCTCCCAGGAGCCAAGGAAGGCTGGCAAAAGAGTGATGCGACAATTGCCACGGTTATGAAAAGCCTCGGTTATGTTACTGGTCAGTTTGGTAAGAATCACCAGGGTGACCGGAATGAACATCTGCCCACTAACCATGGGTTTGATGAGTTTTTCGGAAATCTCTACCATCTCAATGCTGAAGAAGAGCCAGAGAATCGCGATTACCCCAAAAATCCTGAATTCCGCAAAAAATTTGGCCCACGCGGAGTGATCAAGTCTTATGCGGGTGGCTCCATTGAGGATACAGGCCCGCTCACTAAAAAACGCATGGAGACAATTGATGATGAAACTCTAGCTGCAGCTATTGACTTTATAGAGCGTGCTCATCAGGCCGGAAAGCCTTTCTTTGTCTGGTGGAATGCTACTCGGATGCATTTTCGTACTCATGTGCGAGAGGAGCATAAAAATCTGGCTGGGCCGAACAGCAACGAGTATATGGATGGCATGGTAGAGCATGACATCCTGGTGGGAAAATTACTGAGTTTACTCGATCGTCTGAAAATTGCTGACAATACGATTGTATTTTATTCCACCGATAATGGACCACACTTCAATACCTGGCCTGACGCGGCCACAACTCCCTTTCGCAGTGAAAAGAACTCCAACTGGGAGGGGGCTTATCGGGTACCGGCTTTTGTTCGCTGGCCTGGAAAATTTCCAGCTGGCACTACCCTAACAGGCATCGTTTCCCATGAAGACTGGCTGCCAACACTGGCTGCCGCCGGCGGAAACCCTAATATCAAAGAGCAACTAAAGCAGGGGGTAGAATTGAACGGTCGCCGCTATCGCAACTATGTCGACGGTTATAACATGTTGGATTACTTTTCTGGTAAGGCCAAGTTGTCACCACGAAAGGAATTTATATATGTTAATGATGATGGTCAAATAGTCGCTATGCGTTACGAGCCATGGAAAGCCATTTTCCTGGAGAATCGTGGTAAAGGTTTTGAAGTCTGGCGCGAACCTTTTACTGAACTGCGTATTCCCTTACTGTTTAATTTACGTCAGGATCCTTTCGAAAAAGCACAACATAGCTCCAATACCTATAATGATTGGTTTATTGATCGTGCATTTGTATTGGTTCCTATGCAGCAGCTCGCTGCCAAGTTCCTGAGCACCATGAAGGAATACCCCCCCAGTCAAGTTCCCGGCTCTTTCAATTTGGAAAAAGTACAAAAACAGCTAGAGGCTGGGGCTTCGGGTAGTAACTGAATTTTCATAGGGCGCTAAATTAGGTCACAGGGCATGAAAAGGTGATGAATTACTCTCTAAATAGAGAGGGAGGGTAGGAAGCTCAGGTCTATAGTAATCGCTTTAAGTCAAGTAAAGCACATAGGTGATTTCTCCTGGATGCACTTTGATGCGTAGCAATAAGCTGTTGTAATTAACAACGCTCTGGTTTGATACAAATCGTCATTCAGGTTTAGGGGTGTCAATTATAGTTGCTGTGGTTTTAAAGGTAACCTAATGATTTTGCCCTTAATCTAAAACAAGGCGTTTCCCCAAAGTTTGAATAGTGTTCAATTCTTAAAGTCAAAAAGTTATTTTAAGTTATCTTTCCCCCTTGTTTTCGGTTCTATCGTACCTTATCTGCCTGATCAAAAGTTAAATTAGCTTACTCCCTTTATATGCCTGTATAGTGTCTCAGGCGCCTTATCGGCGTTTCTGTATATGAAATTTACAAATGGAATTTGGTGATATGTATAAATTTATAATATTGATCGCTTCAGCGGCTCTATGGTTGCCCCTACAATCAAAGGGCGCTGTTAGTGCTCCACAGCAAGCAAAACTTTTGTTTGAACAGGCCGTTTCCTCAGATACTGTTCCTGGTATTAGCGTGGCCGTTGGCGATACTAATGGCACTCAGTGGGCTAAAGGATTTGGGTATTCAGATCTTGAGTCTAAAGTTCCTATGACCAAAAAAACAAAACTCCGTATTGGAAGCGTTTCTAAGGTGATTACTGCGGCTGCTTTGATGCGTCTGGTAGAGCAGGGAGTTTTAAATTTGGACTCAGAGGTAAGACTTTTGGTGCCAGACTGGCCTGAAACCCACCCAGCGATAAGCTTGCGCCAGTTAACCAATCATACCGCTGGAATTCGTGACTACATTATTCCGCATGAGTTTCTCTCGAATGTGCAATACAACAACACTTTAGAAGCTTTGAATATTTTTAAAAATGACCCTTTGCTTTTTATTCCCGGTTCGGATCAGAGTTATTCTACTTATAATTGGACTCTACTGAGTGCGGCAATGGAGTCAGCAAAAGGGGAAACCTTTAAGGAGATAGTTAGTACTGAAGTTTTTGAACCTCTAGGATTGAAGAGAACTACCTTTGATGATGCGGCACCAATTATCCCAAGTAGACAGGGCGCTTATTCTTTTTTTACAGGTGTGCTTATAAATTCTCCAGAGGTGAATAGTAGCTATAAGTATGCTGGAGGTGGAATATTATCCACGCCAAAAGATGTGGTGAAATTTGCGCTTTCTCATCTGAAGCCTGGTTTTCTGCAGGAGGAATCCATTTCTGAGCTATTTACTAACTCTAAACTTTCAGATGGAACAGAAACCAATATTGGTATTGGTTGGTTTCTTGGGGGGCAAGATTTCTTAGCTGGATATAACTCGGAAGAGTATGCGGATATAAGGCGTATTCTCCAAGTACACCCTAATTTGCTATACCACACGGGGCTAAGTATAGGAAGTACAAGTGTGCTGATACTTTGTCCTGAACACCAGCGGGCAGTGACCGTTATAAAGAACGTGGACTTGGAATCCAGTGTGGATCTGGTTGCCCTTTCTCTAAAGACCCTAGATCTCTTTCATAGTAATGAGCAAGTAAAATAGAAGACTCAACTCTCTGCGTGTACCTTAAGTCGGCCTCGTAGTCTCTGGATTGCGAGGTATCCCCGATCCTGAGTTGAAATTAATTGCTGTTGATCCAGTATTGTATTTATATACAGTATTTGGTAGGTTTGTAGTAGAAGGGGTGCTGACCTGTGGAGAGTTTGAGTTTAAGAATGAATTTTTAGTCATTGCTACCCTGCATCTTTTAGCTCTGCAGTTATTACATCCCATCGAGAGATGGTTCTATCTAATACCTTTTTGTCTTCTGTAGAGTTGTTTTAAGTTTGATTGATTTTCTAAATTTCACTTAGTACCAATTGGAGGGTTTTATGCCACATGTAACAATTACAACAGTTAAAGAGCTAGTTGATGAGCGTGTGAAGAAGGAGTTACTGCAAAAAAATCAGTGATATTATGGTGGAGGTCGAAGGCGGCGGAGATGAGAGTTTTAGGCAGCATGTGTGGGTTTCTTTAGAAGCTGTTTCATAACTTCTTTAGCGTAATTAACATGCAGGCAATATAGAAAAAAGCTCTGTATGAAGATAAGTAGCGATCCCACCTGACGACTAAACGGCGGTAGTTCCCTAGCCATGCAAAAGTTCGCTCAACTTTCCAACGTCGCACATATCTCCTAAGCTTTCTGCCATCTTGTTTCGAAGGTTTTCTTCTATTCCTGCGGTGAGGGCAAATTAGGTCAATTTCACGGCGGGCCAAACTATGGCGTAGTGGATCAGAATCTGCAGCCTTGTCGTACACCAATCGTCGAATTTTTGTATTTTCATAGGTAACATCGAGTAGTGGATGTAATAAATTTACTTCTGCTGGTGAGGCCGAAGTAACGGTGCCTCCCAATGGAATACCTTCGCCATCGACCACCACCATCCACTTTGTACCCTTGCCTCGCTTAGTTTTTCCGACTTCTGCTCCCCTTTTTTTGCTGAAGCAAAGCTACCATCCGAAAAGACTTCTTCCCAATTGAGCAGGGATCTTTGATCGAGCTGTCCGAGAAATTTTCTCCAAGCCTCCAACCAAGCGCCTTGCTCTTCCCAAAACTGGAGCCTTCTCCAGCAAGTACTCGGCGAAGGGTAAGATGGGGGGAGATCCTTCCATCGTGCTCCTGAGCGCAAAATCCACAAGATACCTTCAAAACATGCACGGTTATCAATGGGTTTGGGACCTCCTTTTCCACGTTTTAGCTGGGGAAGGCAAGGCTCAATCAATTTCCACTGAGCGTCGGTTAATTCTGACTTAAATCTACTCACACTTACTGGTCTTATCATTCCATGAGGTCGCAAGAATAACTGATTTCAAGTTATGAAACAGCTTCTAGACTTGGTTGAGGCAGAAAACTGGTCGTTAGGTGGGCAAATCTTAACGAAAGAGATGGCCTTGCAAATCAAAGAGAAAGCAGATTCTAGCAGAGCATTGTAGAGTATTTCCTCCTGATACTTTTACCCTGCGGTTAAAATAAGCTTAATGTGAAAAATGGGATGGTACTGTCCACACCATATTTTTAATTCCTGACTATAGATTATTGGAAATGGGATTAACGAGATGATCAAAGCGATAGATATCGGTATTCCTAATAGCCTCGCTTTCAGGGTATCTGATTCAATTACTGAAAGTGATGTTTCCGAGACTTTGGCTCAAGCAAAGTTGCTTGGTGAGAAGTATAAGAGGATCACTATCTATGAGGAAATTGAGTCATTTAAGGGGCTTGAGTTCTCGGCAGTGCTAGAAAAATTGAAATACTTGGTTAATGTTGGTATTTCTAATATCTCTGCGGCAGCCATTCTGACGGATAAGCAATGGCTACAAAAGATCGTGAAGGCTGAAGATAAGATATTTAGGAATATAGATATCCAGTGCTTCTCTTTGGAACAGCGTGACGAGGCGGTTCAATTTCTCAACCGTTACAGGCCAGAAAAACTCGATTAACTCAACAAGAGGTAGTTGTGGAATTTTTCTTCGGTTTGGGGCTCAAAGCAAGGAAATTACTACATGGAAGTAGCTACCCTTAGCTTTAAGGTGAACCCCTTTAGTTGTTCATCCATGCACTTAGCTGTGTATTGGATTACAAGTAACATCAATAATTGATAAAAATGAGGTAGTTATGGTCGTTGAACAAATTCCCGGCTTTGATCTGGTGGGGCTCTGCGCAAGAACAAAGAATGAGAATGAGGCGGATGCCTCTACTGCGCAAATAGCTCCCCTGTGGGAGAAGTTTAGTACCGAGGCAGCTCCCAAGTTTACGGGAGCTCCCCAGATTTATGGGGTCTATACCAACTATGAGTCAGACCATAGCGGGTTGTTTGATATCTATGCTTGCTCAGATCTGCTTTCAACAGATATGTCCGAAGATTTCAAGCCGATACATGTGCAATCGGGTAAGTATCTGGTGTTTTCCGCCCAGGGAGAAATGCCGCAGACGGTTATCGACTTATGGGGTGAGATATGGAATTACTTTTCCTCTCCAGATTGTCCTCATCAAAGAGCCTACACCACAGACTTTGAACATTACCTGAGCCCAAATGAGATAAGAGTTGCCATTTCAATCAAATAGTGGCCTTGGGGGTTCCTAAGAAGACTGTGCCTACAGGTTTAGGGCCCCTCTATCTTGCTTCGCTTCTACAAAGAGCTTTTTCCGAAAGGCTTTCTGATGGTTGAAAAATGATCGCCTGCTTTACCAAAACTTCAAAACGCCCAGATAGACAGCATGGTCACTATGGACATGTCCTAGTGCCAAAATAGACAGTACTACTATTGCTGTCTCGGTTCGCTTGTGCATTAGGTGCTGGTTGGTGACATCCTATTTTCCGCCTCTTCGATATTTTGTCTTTGCAGGTACCAATTCTTCCTCCTTCAAGTTTTCTAACCACATTTTCCTAACTTCCTCTTGAAAATTCCCATGAAACTATGGGGCTAGGAGGGAAATACAGGTGGGCAGCACACTTCTCCTTACAGGCTTCGCAGTTGTTTATTTCTTACTCTCGTTGTTCCTGGAGTCGTTTAGTCTCAGCCCTGAGAGCATCGGTAAAAAGCAAGCTAGCATGATTAAAAGGCACTTATCCTGATCCCAAGGTGCAGAGGGTAGGCCTTGTTAAAGTCCATAACACTAGATAGTCTTTAAGCCCCCTTGGACTGGCGGGTCTGTGCAAATTAGTGGCTCCCTTTGCATTATTCAGTAAGGTTGGAAGCTTTTTGCGCAATATGTCTCGTCTATCACCGCATTGAAAAAGCAGGTTTATGAGCAACAACGAAAAGCGTCCCTTATATATCCCGCATGCTGGCCCCTCTCTACTGGAAATGCCACTGCTAAACAAAGGCAGTGCATTTACCCTAGAGGAAAGGCTCGAGTTTAATCTGGCGGGTCTCTTGCCGACCAATGTAGAGACTATTGAGGAACAGGCTCGACGGGCCTATTACCAGTACCAACAGTGTAAGACTGGCCTGGATAAGCATATCTTTTTGCGTGGTATACAGGACGATAATGAAACGTTGTTCTTTTACCTGATTGAGCATCATATTGATGAAATGCTGCCGATCATCTATACGCCTACCGTTGGGGCGGCCTGTGAGGAATTCTCTAATATTTATCGCAACCATCGAGGTCTGTTTGTTTCCTACCCAGACCGAGAATACATAGATGATATCTTGCGCAGTGCCACTAAGGAAAACGTCAAGGTTATCGTCGTTACCGATGGTGAGCGTATCCTCGGTCTTGGCGACCAGGGTATTGGTGGCATGGGTATTCCCATTGGAAAATTGTCTCTATACACCGCCTGTGGTGGTATCAGCCCAGCTTACACACTTCCGGTCACTTTGGATGTTGGCACCAATAACCGCACTCTGCTCAGCGATCCTATGTATATGGGTTGGCGCCATGAGCGTATCTCTCAGAAGGAGTACGATGAGTTTTTAGAGCAGTTTATCGAGGCGGTGAAGCGTCGCTGGCCCAAGGTTTTGGTGCAGTTTGAAGATTTTGCTCAAACGAATGCCATGCCGTTACTGCAGCGCTATAGGGATCAAATCTGCTGTTTCAATGACGATATCCAGGGTACCGCCGCTGTTACCCTGGGTACTATTTTGGCTGCTTGTAAAACCTGGCAGGAGCCCTTAACAGCCCAGCGGGTTTTGATTGTGGGTGCTGGTTCTGCCGGTTGCGGAATTGCTGAGCAGGTGGTGTCCGCCATGGTACAGGCGGGGCTTAGTGATACGGATGCGCGCTCGCGTATTTTTATGTTTGATCGCTATGGATTGGTCACCTCGGATATGAAGGGGCTGCATGACTTCCAGGCGGCGCTGGCTCAGTCACCGGATATCTTCGATGGGGCGCCCGAGTCAGACCTGCAGAGTCTGATCAGTAGGGTGAAGCCGAGTATTCTTATTGGCGTATCCGGGCAGGGTGGGTTGTTTAACCAACAAGTAATTGAGGCGTTACAAGCTGGCCATGAGCGCCCACTGGTGATGCCGCTTTCAAACCCCACCTCCCGCGCGGAGGCGACTCCCACGGAAATATATACCTGGACTAAGGGAGAGGCGCTGGTGGCTACCGGTAGTCCTTTTGCTGCCGTGGAAATTGATGGGCGCCACCATCCGGTTGCTCAGTGCAACAATGTGTATATCTTCCCAGGTATCGGTCTTGGGGTGATCGCAGCCAACGCCACGCGGGTTACCGATGGCATGTTGATGGCAGCTTCTAACGCCCTGGCGGAGCAGGCTCCAGTGGTGAAACAGGGGGAGGGCGCACTGCTACCGCACTTGGATGATATTCGTGAGGTGAGCATTGATATCGCCAGAGCTGTAGCTGCCCAGGCACAGCTTGATGGAGTTGCCCCGAAAGTGAGCCACGAGCAGTTAGAGAGGTCTCTCAAGCGCAACTTCTGGCACGCAAACTATCGCAGCTATCGACGCCGTTCCTTCTAATCACCCTTAAAAAATCTATGCCGGGTACTTTTTACCCGGCTTTCTTTCCTTAAGCCAACTGCTCCCCAGAGTAGAAAACTTCCGGCCTGCGCAGAACAAGATAATCCTCCCATTGAAATCCGTTGCTTAGGAACTCGATCGCCGCCCTTACGCCGGACAGGAACAGGTGTTCGCAGTGTTCTCCTGGCATGGCGAAATCCAACCAGTGAGGATGCTCGCCGTTGGTCATAGGTTCTATAGCGATCTCTTTCACCAGCGTGTGGTATTCCGCATTTAGGCTGGCCCGCACATGGTTGTCGAGCATGTTACGGCAGGTATTGATTAGCCCCATGGCAAAGCGCCCCACCTTGTCAGACTTGGGTTGATAGTGGTCCACTTCCAACTTAATGCCAAAAGTGGGTAGTTTGGGGGTACCGACTGGCTTGTGGAAGATATCAAAGGGGAAGTTGGATACCAGGCCACCATCCACAAACTGAATTTCTTTAGGGAAACCATTTTTAAAGAACAGCCTGGGATCACCAATTCCCTTGATACTGCGCCAGTTCTCAGCCACTGAGCTGCATTCATCCAGCTGGGGAATATTCTTCACTGTATAGGGTTTGAAAAAGCCCGGCACAGACATAGAGGCCCGTACGAATTCGGCAGGATTTATCGCATCCGGGTTGCTAAAGTAGAGAGGGGCTTTTGCGGGAAAAACAGCCCGTGTCTCAGTGGTAATATCCGCTGCTACCAGCGCCACTTCTGCAGCGCCCACCTGATGATCTGGTTCTCCCCGATAATGGAGAGTGGGAAACTGGTTGATACGCTGCTTAAGTTGTGCGGTATTGGTAATGCCCAGCTGGCGTAACTCTTCTTGCAACCATTGGCTAAAAGTGTCGCCAGGATTGAGACCCTTATCTCGCAATAGCTGTTTGCAGGTGCGCAGGGAGTCGAATGGGTGTAGGGCCAGGCTACTAAAAAGCCCTTTGCCTTTGAGCAGGCGCTGCACGGTTTTACGCGCAAAGCGCTCACCATCTTCAAAGCTGGCAAAGTCCGCCTTAGCCATAATATCCAGTAACTTTGCACTCTTAAGTGAGCTCGGCGTACCGGCAGCGGCTAAAAATAGTGCATTGATGGCACCTGCAGAAGTACCTGCAACCTTGCGAAAGCGAATACCGGCCTTCTCAAGGATGTAGGTGTAGCCCACCAGTGCAATCCCTAGCATGCCACCGCCTTCCATCACCAGGTCGACATACTGGAGGCCGTTAGAGTCCTGCACATCACTAAATGACTTGCCTTCGATCGATGTACGCGAATTTTGCCAAAGAGTATCGGCTTCGGAGATGGCGCTGGTCACCCACGCTGTGTTACTCATATGATCTTTCCCTGAGGTGGCAGTAGGTTCCATACGAAAGTTGAAATTAGTATCGGCTAAAAGAATGGGGCAGGGTATCACCCAGAATCAAATTCGCCATAGCGTCCAGTTTGTTTTTCGTGCCTTCCCACCTGGGCATCACTTGATTCATTAAACGGTAAAATCGCTCGCTGTGGTTGTGTTCGGCGATATGGCAGAGCTCGTGCAAAATGACATAGTCGATGCACTGGCGCGGCGCTTTTACCAGGTGGGGATTGAGGGTAATACGCCCCAGGGGGGAGCAGCTGCCCCACTGGGTTTTCATACTGAGGATACGCAGGGGCGGGCGCCCGGAAACCCACAGGGTCTGCTCAAGCAGAGTATCCAGGCGGCGGTGAAAAATTTCTTTGGCGCGTGACTTGTACCATTCGACCAAAAGCAGGCGCACCCTTTCGGGGTCTTTTTTCCGCACGGATACTTCCAGCTTGCCGCGCAGTAATTTCACCTGTTGTTGGGTGTCTTCAGACTCAATGACTTTCAGCAGATATTGCTTGCCCAGGTAGTAGTGGCTCTCGCCGCTGATATATTGCCGTGGCGTTATATATTCCAACGCTTTGCGGAAATCCCGCAGCTGCTGGTAAATCCAGCGTCCCCGTTTTTTTACCGCCTTTAATACCGCATCGTTATCGATAGGCTCCGGTGCGCTGACCACCACACGACAGTCGGGGTGCACTTTGATCAGCACTCGCCCACTGGCCTGGGAGCGGGGCTGGCATTCAAACGTGATGCGTTCATCCCCATAGGCAAAGCTCAGTTGCCGGGAGTTGGGGTTAGTTGGGGGGGAAGTAATGGGCACATTCATGCCGAGGTTAGTCTCCGCTTAAACCAACGCGGGTGATCTGTAGGATCATCTCCACCATTTTCCTGGTTTGCTCCATACCACTGCCGATGGATTTACACTCCATAAATAATTTGGGTGTCAGCTTTTTTTTGATCTCTGACTCGATATTTTCCGGGTTGATGGAGTGTTCCATTACGGCTTGGTTAACAGCCGTATCCACCTCGAAAGCTAGCTTGATCCACTTATCCTGCACCTGGCTATCACCAACCGCAAAAACCTCCGGCAGGTTTTTCTTGAATACACCAAAATAGGCCTGGGCGTGGCGGTTATCGGCAAAGGCATTGGGGATTTCATCCAGGGTGCGGGCTTTTACCTGGGCTTCCAGCGCTTCGAACAGTAAGTACTGCTTGTGTGGGTGGTCGAACAGTTTTTCCGCCTCCTCAATGGCTTGCAGCAGTAACTTGGAAAAGGCTTCCTGGGCATAGGGATCGTCGCGCAACTCCTGTTCGATCATGCGGGTGACGCGGGTTTTGATAATATCGGTTTCGTTGCGGGTTTTGTCCTCCCCCCAATCTTCAGGCCGCTCCGCCTTGCCCATTTTATTGACTTCGTATTTACCCTCGGGCTCTAAGATTTCCACGCCCACCACATGCTTATCCAACAGGTTTTTTACCTGGGCCGCGTATTGGTCATAGTCCACAGAGATTCCGGTTTGCTGTAGCGCCCATTGGCGCAAACTGGCAAATTGTTTAACCGTCTGTTTGTAGTGCTGGCGATCACTATCCGTAAAAGTTTTGTCTTCGAAGAAGGTGGCCGATTGCAAGGCTACTTTCAGGCAGGTGGTGAAGTGGGTCAGTGCCTCGTAGAAGTCCTCGCGCACTTTTAGGTTCACATCAACTAGCTCACCATTGCGCTGTTCAATTTTGGGCACTATCACCTGGCGCAGTTGCTCGGTGTCCTGCTTATTTTTTACGCCGGCGAAAATGCCCCAAAGGTTTTTATACAACAGGGGCAGGCGCTTGTACTCGCTGCTCATGGGGCTATAGAGCCCGGCGATATCGTCGATATCGTAACCGCCCTGGGTGCGCGCGGCCAGATCCTGGTATTTCTGCATGGTGGTATCCAGCTCTGCCAGGATGCCCCGGTAATCGATCAGCAGGCCGAACTTTTTATCCGGGTGCAGGCGGTTGACCCGCGCGATCGCCTGGATCAGATTGTGTTCCTTGAGGGGCTTATCGATATACAGCACCGTATTCTTGGGCTCATCGAATCCTGTCAGTAGTTTGTCCACCACAATCAGCAGTTTCAGGGAGTCGTCTTTATCGAAGCGCTCAATCACTCCCTGGGTGTAGCGCTGTTCATTTTGCGAGCCCACATTGTCTTTCCACCACTTCACCACCTCCGGCATCGAGGATTCATCTATCGCCTCGTTGCCCTCGCGGGTATCCGGTGCACTGATCACTACCGCCGATTTAAATCTCTGCGCTTCTGGCCAGTGTTGTTGGGCCTCATCCAGGTACTTTTTATATTGGATGGCAGTGGCTTTGCTATCGCAGGCCAGCTGGCCCTTTAAACCCGCATCGATGTTATTAACAAAATGGGTGGCGATATCGGTAGCAATCAGTCGAATGCGATCGTCTGCAGTGTAAATCTCTCCCTTACGGGCAAACTTGCGCTTTAAATCTGCCTGCTGCTCCTCACTTAACCCCACCGTAATGCGCTCAAACCAGCGGTCAATTGCGCGCTCGTTAACATTCAGGTCTGGGATACGCTCTTCGTACAGCAGTGGGGTTACGGTGCGATCCTCCACCGCCCGCTGCATGGTATAGGCATGGACTATGGGGCCGAATTTATTGGTGGTTTTGTCGTCTTTCAGCAGAGGCGTGCCGGTAAAGGCCACAAAGGCGGCATTGGGCAGGGCCTGGCGCATACGGATATGGTTTTCGCCGCCCTGGCTGCGGTGGCCCTCGTCGATCAGCACAATCAGGTCGGCACTGTCATTGCGGCATTCCGGCAGCGCAGTGGCGCCGGTAAATTTTTGCACCAGCGAGAAGATAATCCGCTCATTGCCGCTGCCAATCTGCTGGGCCAAACGCTTGCCGGAAGTAGCCATCGCCGCTTCCTTATCTTTCTTGCCCGCCAGTTCGCCGCCGCTGGCAAAGGTATTGCTGAGCTGGCGCTCCAGATCCACCCGGTCGGTGACAATAACCAGGCGGCTCTGTTTGAGACTCGGCTGGAAGATCAGCGCCTTGCTTAAAAACACCATGGTGAAGGATTTGCCGGAGCCGGTGGTATGCCAGATTACGCCGCCCTCCCGCGCGCCGTCATTGCTGCGTTGGGCAATGCGCTCCAAGAGCCGTTTGATACCGAATACCTGCTGATAGCGGGCGACGATTTTGCCGGCCTTTTTATCGAACAGAGTGAAGTAACGGACCATCTCCAGCAGTCGCTGGGGCGATAGCAAGCTGATTAACAACCGATCCTGGCCGCCCAGGGCCAGCTCGCCGCCGGCGATCAGGGTTTGGTACCAGTCCAGATCTGATGGGGAGCGCTGTTTAAACAGAGTTTGGATTTGTTCGCTGGAAAGGGGGCGGTTTTTGATCGCCAGCATTTCCTCATCGGCGATATCTTCCTCGCGCCAGGCCGCCCAGAATTTTGCAGGGGTGTTACAAGTGCCGTAGCGACCCTCGGCACCGTTGACTGACAATAATAGTTGGCTGTAGGCGAACAGTTTCGGGATTTCATCGTGGCGCTGGTTGCGCAGGCTCTGGGAGATACCCTCGTCGATAGAGGGGCCTTTCTTGCCATCCGGACGCTTGGCTTCGATCACTACCAGGGGAATACCGTTAACGAAACACACCATATCCGGGCGGCGGGTCTCTACGCCGCTGGCGCGGGTTACGCTGAATTCCTCGGTAAAGGCAAAGTGATTGTTTTCGATGGTGTGCCAGTCGATCAGGGCAATAGTGGGGGTGGCTTTTTTGCCATCGACAAATTCGGTCACCGAAATGCCGTAGAGCAGGTGGTTGTACAGCTCCTCATTGGCTGCCGGCAGCCCTTTGTTCAGCGCAGGGCTGCATACGATACCAATCAGGTGGTCGATGGATTTTTGCGAGAGAGGCTGCTCTTTACCGGCGAAATGGAAGGTCCGTTTGCCCAGCTCACGGCGCAGTATTTTGGTGAGCACCACCTGGTCCTGGCGCCCACTACGGGCTTGGTGGGCCTCGGCGGGTGGTAAAAACGACCAGCCCAGATTGCACAACAGGGCCAGGGCGGGGATCTTTGCGGTGTATTCTTCTTGGAATTTCGGTACTGCTGTGTAATCCATTTCCACGGTAATGCATGTCTCCAAAGGGAAATCCATTTTTATTGGGATAAAAGTTTCTCCGTTTATGGGCTGTGGAGCAAGTGGAAAGGGGCGATTGCCAGCCCGCCGCTTGCGAGATGGTGCCGCAAGCGGCGTTGGTTTGAGAGCTGTGAGGTTGGAAGCCGTAGGCTAGCTGTTGTTGTTGCTTTTACTGGCCGGTGGTTTTGGGGGGTCCCTGGTATGGGTATCTGTACTGAGTAGCGGAGTGCTTATCTCACTGCTGGATTATTGTCCTTGTGAGTATTGCACCGCGCCAAGAAGTGGGAAAAGGCACTCCTTGGGCGGGGCTGTAACTAGCGTGTGGATATTATCCAGTCGCTAAAGCTAGTGCCTATTAAATTGAGACACCCATATTGCCTTCAGTACCGATACAATATCCAAATATTTCATGGAAAAAGAGGCTTTTACATTCAAAATTGGAGGCGATATGGAAAGTGTCATTCGGGAATTTGGGGTCGTGAAGTCCCAGGTTGTGCTCGGTTCCCACGCAGTAGATATCATTTCTTGGGTCACCGGGCCTAAAGGCAATCCAATCCAGTTTCCAGCCGCCGAGATCACCCTGATCATCCCACTTGCCGTCAATGGGGTTCCATTGACCTACATTACCGTCGGCGCCTACACACCACATTACTCCAAAGTTATCGAAGGCAATCATCTTTAGGTCCCAGGGCTTTGCAATGTCCGGTTCCTCCCAGGCTCCAGTGGTGGTATTCCACTTGGCAAGATTACCTTTAGTCCCAACGCTCCACATGGCATTTGATTTATCAAATGCAATCATCTTGGAATCCCAGGATTGGTTGTACTCTTTTTTGTCAACGAGACCAAAAGTTCTTGAATTCCACTTTCCGATATTATTAGAAGTTCCCACACACCACAGGTTATCTTCTCTATCAAAAGTGACCATATTTAAGTACCACGTTGAGAGGAATCCTCTGTCTTTAAAGTTCATTTCCATGGTTAATCTCCTTTGGGTTTTGGGATCAGTTTTTCTGATGCTTCGGGGTACCAAAATATGAAGGCTAAAAGTGAATTCACTGGATAATTAACAAATAAGCCAGCTGGAGCCTTGGTGTCATTTTTGTCAAAAGTTTCCAGGCAAAAAGTATGCGCGGTCTTTTGAAAGGAAAAGTGTTTTATATGCACTTAGCACTTTCCAGCAAAGACTTACATTGTGCTAGCCTATTTATTTTTCAAACGCTGGATACGGCCTATCCAGTGGCGGCTATTATTGCAAAAAGTGAGATTGAGGCTTTGTGGCTGGTTATATTTCTTTCCACTAAATAGCAGGGCTAAAGAACAGAGCTGGCCACTCGGCTTGATAAAAACCTCCTAATCAGTTGTTTCAAGCGATCTTAAAGCAAAGGCCTGTTATTTAATATGCTCCACCGTTAAAAGGGCGGGGATTCCTACAGGTGGTTGGTGCCATCTTGGAAGTGGTCAGCCAGCTCAAAGTAAATTGTAAAAATTAAATAATTGCGGGCTAGTTGGGGCGGTATTTATAGGTTGTTGCCGTGACGCGTTTATCAATTAATTTGGCTTTGTGAAATAGGGTGTCGTGAATTTTTTGGTTGGAGCGGCAGCCACTGAATTTTCAAAAATAGATTCGTCTCAGCAATGGGTTTTTAAAAGTTGGCATTTGGGCGGTGTGTGTTTTCGTCGACTGGAAAGGAGCAGTTACTGGAAAGAGGAAGAAAGAGAACACGCTGTGCCCGGACCCTGTAGGGTATAGATGTCGATTGGGCGCTTCTTAGATGTCTTCACAGGACATCTGAAGTGCAGCGTATTCTGTTCAGTGGGAAAGCGTTCTGTATTTTATACGCGGCCTTGTGTATGGCCGCTATCAATGCAAACAGCAGCGTTTAAACTTTTTACCGCTTCCACAGGGGCAGGGGTCGTTGCGGCCGGTTTTGGAATCGGTTTTAGGCTTGGTGCGGTGGGGGCTGGGGTTGGTTGAGAGTTCCGGGGCGCGCTGTTGCAGCCAGTGGCGGTGCAGGGCGCGGGCGGCGGGTTCTATTTGGGTGATGCTTTGCTGATGCTCCGTATCGGTGAGGGTGCCGAGGTGATCGAAGTGTTCCTCGCGGCCGTGTAGGGCGATGGCTTGTAGCTGGGTATCCAGTTCTGCGGGCAGGTTGGGCCATTGGCCCAGGTCGACGCCGCGCATATAGCCGAAGCACCACTCCTCGACGATGGCGAAGGGAGCTTCGCCCTCTCGCTCGGTGATGCGGAATAGGGCGCTGAACTCTGCGGGGGTTTCCACCAGCATCATGGCATTGCTGTTCATCAGCTGGAACAGCAGCGCGGTAAAGCGCTGCATCTCCTCCTCGCTCTGCCACTCCGGTTCATTGCCGGGGCCGCCCCAGATTTCGGGGAACCAGCGGCTGGGGGGAATCATTTCCGGGCCCGACACCAGGGCGGTGAGAAAACCGTCCAGTTCGCAGATATCCAGTACCGAATCGTCGTTGCCGTATTTGAGCAGCACGTCCTCAATAAATTCCAGATCGGCTTCACTGATGGGTGTATCGAGATCGAGGGTTTCGCTAAAAGTCATTGGACTTCCCCTATCTGAACCCGGCGCTTGCCGGTGAGCAGCTGCTGCATCAGGGCTTTTTTCTCCCGCTTTAGGCAGTCGAGTTTTTGTTGTAGGGTTTCGATTTCTCGATCGGCGTTTGCTAGAATAGATGCGATGGAATGTTGTTCCTCTAGTGGCGGTAAAGGAACGTGAATCGCACTAAATTCCTTCCAACGCAGGCTACCTCTACGATCTACAGATGCATTTGTTGCTGCACAGAATATTTGACGATAATGTTCAGTTTTTAGAATTGCGATAAGGTAGTCGCCATTCACCTTGGCCCTATCAATATCAAAGACAACATAGATTGGGCTGACAATTCCAAAATCGTACAACTTTTGAAGGCCGATAGAGCCCTCTTCAATATGATTGGACGGAAACCCAAAGCAATTCCGAGGAATGATTCGGTATCCAGAGGTGTCATCACTATATACTTTTTTCTTAAAGTACTTTAAAGAGTCCACAAAGCCCGTATGCTTTGAGCAAGATAAAACTGGATAGTTGTGATTTTTGTTGTTTTTTTCAGAGAGTTGAATAGCGATGTCCTTTATGGCTGGGTAATTCCAGTCTTCAGGTATTTCGCCATATCGAGTCTTCTTGAAAGAAATCGTATTGCTTTTTAGGCGCTTTTTGCCGGTCAGCAGTTGCTGCATCAGGGCCTTTTTCTGCTGGCGGCTGCTGGCGAGCAGTTTTTCGGTGGTGTCGATGGCCTTATCCCAGGTGGATAGGATTTGGGCGATCTTTTTTTGTTCGGGGAGCGGTGGGATAGGTATCGGAAAATCGCCAATTAGGTCGGTATTCAAGTTTGGCTGTCCAACACCGGGGGCGACAACGTCACGAAAATACTGAGTTTTTGATAATAAATAATAGTAGGCATATTCTGTTGCGATACCGTCAAGCTCTAACAGCATCGCAATTCCATCGTTTGCACCACATTTTATTGAGGAAATTTTAGGAACACCCAACGTTGCTCCACTATTTGTGAGCATCAGAGTTCCAGGATCTGTTATACGAGTCCTCTCAGCCCCAGCTTTAGTAAGCATGGATTTAGTAGATTTCAGATACATTTCAGCTGAACTGGTTATGTCTGCAACTGTTGCCCATGGCAAAAAATCACCATCAAAATATAGGGGGCTGCCAGCCGGGCGAGGAGAACTACCCCTTACAACCCTACAAACATTTTTTATTAAAGCTCCTACCCACTTATCTGGTAGGTTGCCAGCCACTGTTTTATGAGTCATAACCCAACTCCTGCAAATACTGCTCCATTTCCCCTTCCAGCTCGCTTAACTGAGCCTTAAGCTGCTGCCGCTCGGCACGCACGGCCAGCAGGTCGATCTCTTCCTCCTCCTCGAAGGTATCCACATAGCGGGGGATATTCAGGTTGTAGTCGTTATCCTGAATTTCCTTAAGGCTGGCCACATAGGCGTATTTGTCCAGGTCGGCGCCCTGGCGGTAGGTGGCCACCACTTTGTCGATATTGTCCTGGGTAAGCAGGTTCTGGTTTTTGCCCGCTTTAAATTCCCGCGAGGCGTCGATAAACATCACGCTGTCGTCCTGCTTGTCGCGGGCGAAGATCAGGATGGCGGCGGGGATGCCGGTGCCGTAGAAGAGTTTTTCCGGCAGGCCGATCACCGCGTCCAGCAGGTTCTCCTCGATCAGCTGCTTGCGGATCTTGCCCTCAGCAGAGCCCCGGAACAGCACGCCGTGGGGCACCACCACGCCCATGCGCCCGCTCTTGGGATTGAGGGTTTCGATCATATGCAGGATAAAGGCGTAGTCCCCCTTGGTTTTCGGCGGTACACCGCGCTGAAAGCGGCCGAAGGGGTCGTTGCCGGCTTCGTCGTGGCCCCATTTGTCCAGGGAGAAGGGCGGGTTGGCGGTGACGATATCGAACAGGTCCAGGTTGCCGTTTTTGTCCAGCAACTTGGGATTGCGAATGGTATCGCCCCATTCGATTTTGTGGTTGTCCTCGCCGTGCAGGAACATATTCATCTTGGCCAGAGACCAGGTGGAGCCGATGGCTTCCTGGCCGTAGAGTTCGTACTGCTTGCTGTTGTGGTGTTCCCGCACCTTGCGCCCGCACTTCATCAGCAGGGAGGCGGAGCCGCACGTAGGATCGCAGATACGATCGCCGGGGCGGGGGTCGAGCAGTTCGGCGATCAACTCAGACACTTCCGGCGGGGTGTAGAACTCGCCGGCCTTCTGGCCGCCGCTGGCGGCGAAGTTCTTGATCAGGTATTCGTAGCCGTTGCCGATCACATCCAGGTTGCCCACGCGGCTGGGGCGCAGGTTCAGTTCGGTTTTGGCGAAGTCTTCCAGCAGGTGGCGCAGGATGGTGTTCTTCTGCTTCTCCTCGCCCAGCTTATCGGTATTGAAGGAGATATCCTGGAACACGCTCTTGCCGGCGTCCTTGAGCTTGGTGCCGTTGGCCTCTTCGATGGCGTGCAGGGCCTGATCGATACGCTCGCCATTGCCGGGCTCGTGACGGTGCTCGTACAGGGTGTAGAAGCTGGCACTGGGCGGCAGTACAAAGCGCTCGCTCTTCATCATCTCTTCGATAAGCTCCGGCTCGTCGCCGTAGGTTTCCACATACTCCTCGTAGTGGTCCTGCCACACATCGGAGATGTACTTGAGGAACAGCATGGTGAGGATAAAGTCTTTATAGGTATCGGCGCTGATGGTGCCGCGAAAGGTATCGCAGGCATTCCACAGGGCCTTGTTGATGCTGTCCTGGCTGATTTGTTCGGCGGCGCTATTGCTGCTCATGGGGTGCTTCTTGTCCTTTGTGTACTGCTGGGGCGCTATGGTCCAATTGAATTCGGTTTGCGCTGGCATTGCTACAGGTGTTGTCGCGGGCGTTGTTACCCGGTTTTACGCTGCTGTCTGTTTGGATGGCTCGCTGGTCGGGCCTGCTCTGGAACAGTTGCCCGATGGTGTGGGAGCTTCCCAGACAAGGCCGGGCCAAGCCCGCGTTGCGCTAAATGTCGGGGATGGTGATTCAGCTGCCGGATGGCGTCAAGGGCATTTATACCCTTATATCCTGAGCGTGATGCAGCGGCTTAGGTCGTGGAAGTCACTGCCGGATAATTCGTGTTGGCGACAGACTCTCCTTGATTATTTTTTGCGCTGCTGTGGTGGGCCTTCGGTATGGCTGGGCTGGCTAATCTATAGAGAGCCTTGTTCGCGGAAGGACTGTTGAGGCGCTAATGACGCCAGAGCAGTGGCTGGGGCTTGTTAGCAGGGAGAGGAGGTCAAATATGATTCGGCATATTGCATGTATCTTGGCGAGCCTGGTTCTGGGATTCAGTGGGAGTTTGAGCCTGGCCGAGACGGAGCAAAATAAAGGAAGGTATCTTGGGGCCTTTAATGACCCCGTGGCTTATTGTCGAGTTGTGGTCAATGCCGATAGCCCGGAAGAACCCTATATCGGCCCGGCAAAACCGCAGGTAGTGTTATCGGGTATTTACCAGGCGGCTGGTATTTCTGCCGGTGCCCCGAGGGATTGGGTTGCGGGGGGTACTTTTTGGCGTTGTATGCATGGCGGAGTCTATGCGTGCTTTGTCGGCGCCAATCTTCCCTGTGAAGAAAAGGCGGACACTTCGAAGGAGCCAAGTGAGGCAATTGCCGCTTACTGTAAGAGCAACCCTGCGTCGGAATCTATACCAGCCGTTGTAACTGGGCGGGTGACTATCTATGCATGGCACTGTGAGAATGGCATTCCAGAAATTACCCGCCAGGCGCTACAGGTAGATGAACGGGGTTATATTGCTAATTATTGGTATCGGATGGATCGATCAGGATAAAGAGTAATTTTCGCGAAAGTGGTTTTCCTTATAGTAATGGAGAGTTTCTGCTACTGAGGTGTGAAAACATAACGCCGCTGTGAAATGCGGGCAAACTATTTTGGGGTTAGCGCACTTGGGGTTGACGTACATAGTGTCAGTGCCGAATAAGCCCCCAGCAGAGGGGGTTACTCCCCGCTGCTTTTTTGGCCTCTAAAACCTGTTAGTTTTTCCCTTTAGGCCTGTTCGTTATCCAGTTTTTTCGCGAGCTTGTGCCCTTCATCAGAGTCCCCAAGTTTCCAGTAGCTGGAAATGTAAATATGGGTTTTGGGGATTTCTTTATCCTGCTTAAAAAATTTTCGTAACTGACGCATGCTATTAAATTCGCAGGCGGCCCAAATGGCGGCTTGGCCTGGAAGCCAGGGCAGTGCCTGAATCTTAGGAAGCAGTAGTTCGCCGGTGGGGAAGGAATTTACCACCCAGTACAGTTGGAGGTTTTTTGGGTGTTTCAGTGGCTGAATATCCGATTCGCTTGAAACTTCTATCACCGCGTATCCGCTGGCCTCCTCGGGTAGTTGGGCCAGGTTAACACTGATGGCGGGTAGGGCGGTCATATCGCCAGCGAGCAAAAACCAGTCGGCCTCTGGGTTAACTAGCTTCTTGGGGCCTGGCCCTCCTATCAGAATAGAGTCGCCGGGTTGTGCATTGGCCGCCCAATTTGAGGCTGGCCCTTCATGTTCATGCAAAGCGAAGTCGATATCGATTTCTGCCTGCCGTTGGTGCCTGATGGTATAGCTTCTCATCAGTGGGCGTTCACCTTCACCCTGGGGGAAAACCAGTTTTATATAGGCGCTTTCCTGGTCGCAGGGAAAGGATTCCAACCCTTCGCCACCCAGAGTGATACGTAGCATGTGTTCTGAGACTTTTGTGGAGCGCAAAACGACCAGCTCTCGTGTGCGTTTTTCAGCCATGTATTGAGGCTCCTTAATCTGAAGTAGAGTATTCGGTCAGGTTCTCGATCATAACGCTGGCAATATGGGCAAATGCCTTGAGTTCTTTCTCGCTCAGGTTGTGCGTCATTACAGCGATAACCTCTGTTTCCAGGTTATGCACTTTTTCAAGAATCTTTTTTCCTGATGCTGTGGGAGCAAGGAACTGACTGCGGCGGTCATTAGGGTTGTCTGTTTTTTTGATAAGTTTGGATTGAACCAACTCATTAAGTACCCGTGTAATCTGGGCCTTATCTTGATTCATTCGCAGTGCAATTGACCGTGCGGTACTCTGCGGATACTTGCAAATTCCCTTGAGCACGCGAATATGATTTACCGGAAGGTCAATTCTTTGCTCCTGAATGCTGATCCGCAGCTGCTTTTTGTAAGCGTGGATCAGCTGGTGCAGGGTTTCGTTGACTGAGTAGCTCACAGGGTTGCCGCATTAACTTGATTGATATTGTCAACTTTATTTTAGGTGGTTGATTGTGTCAACTAAATTGAAGAGTATTGTTTTGGGCCGAAAGACGCTTTTCGGCGGCGGAGAGATTAGGGCGAGAGCTTTGCAGAAAGCTTTCGCCTTTGGGCGCGGAGTATTGAAAGCTAAAAAGCCGACTAAAGGGGAGGGGAGCCCCTCCCCAAGAGCGAAAGGAGTCACGCTTACCAGGTTAAACTGATATCAGTTCCATCAAACTTTACGTCTGAGTCATACACATATTTCAATGTGCCCTTCCAGAAGGAGCCGTGCCACTCCCAGTCGGCATCGTAGCTGACTTCATTGAGCACCTTTTGACTAAAGGCTTCAAAGCTGCCATAGCGCTCCTCGCTACCCATAATCACTACCCAGGTTTGCTCGTTCCAGTCGCAGCTAACGGTGTTGGAGTCGCCGTTGCCGCAGGGATAGCGCACGGCGATATAGCCGTCGTCTTCCTTGCCGAATTTCCAGTTACCGCTGCGCTTCTCCTCCTCGAAACCTTCGGGCCACTGCAATGCCACGTTGGAGCCGCCCGAATGGAACAGTTCAATTGCCGGATAGGGGTTGTATTGGATGACGGCAACATTATTCACCTGCTTAATCTTGGGATGGTGATCGTTTTGCATGGTGCTGTTGCCATCGCCAACCTTCGCCCAGACCGATTGGGTGCCGGTAGTGGCAATCCAAGGCGTTTGCTGATAGCCCTGGCGACCACCCCAGTAATTCTGAATGGAGTGCATCATCACACCGCCATCCTTATACATGGAAAAGTTAGCGCCAGAGAGCACGGAGCTGCGGCTGAATACCGCTCCGGCCTTGGCGGCAGCAGGGGCGGCAGCTTCTGAAAGCCCCAGGAACTGGTCGAAGGCCTTCAGTCCTTCATAGCCTTCAAGTTGATATTTACTGACGAACCAAGCGGTATCGGCAGCTACATCCGGGTGGAAATAAGCTCCCTGACTCCAATAGAAAGGCACGCGCTCTTCGCGGGGGAAATCAGCATAAATATCGTTTCTGGCATCGCCGAGAGAGTGGCCTACCGAGTAATTCATATTCAGGTCTTTACCGAAATACTTGAAGATATCATCGGTAATTTCCAAGCCAGAGGTGGCCAGCATTACCCCTGCGGGACTCGGTGTTCTCACTGATTCCTTACCGAGCCCCGTTAGCAGGTAAATGATGCGGTTGATGTTGCCGCCGGAACCGTTCCTGCGGTAGCCATCATTACTGCGGCCTGCGGCTGAGAAAAGGATGCCCTGGTCGTTGGTGACCAGCAGTATGTCCTGCAGCAAGCGTTGCGCAGCGCCCGTGGCCAGCTCGCGAATTTCTGCATCTTCAGAAAAATCGACGAGGTTAAGTAGCGCAGATAAGGTGTAGGGGTAATAGACCGGGGAGTAAAACTCATAGAAACCATACTGGTTTTTTACTTCCAGGTAGCGCTTTAAGCGCTTGTAAGTTCTGTCGTCTTCAAATGCACCGTACTTTTCCTGTAGAAGATACTGGGCAGATGTGTACATGATCATATGGTTTTCAGAGGCGAAGACGTGATCCCCAGTGCCGCCTTCCTTAAACCAGAAGTGGTATCCGTCCAAAGCAGCAAAGAGTTCATCTTTGATTTCTGGGCGGAAAAACAGTATACGGATGAGTCTGGTAAGGGTGAAGTCTGAATTCTTCTTGCCGCCATTACGCAGGACATCCAAATTCTTATTCAGCGCCTCCCAATTGAGCTCATCGCCGGTGTATGCCTGTAAGACGACAGCGGTATCATTAGTGGAAGAAACGCCCTCTTCAATATATTGCAGCTGCCTATCTTGATAGGCGCTCTGATCAAAAGACTGCGCATTGACACTGGCTGAATGTATCGCCAATCCTAAAAAAATCGGGTACAGCATTCCTACTACTGGCACTTTCATCAGTACTTGTTCCTATTTTGATTTTGATTTCTGGTGCTAAACACCATAAATGTACCACTTGTGTATTACAGGAATTTATTGGATTAAACGATAGGTATTTTCTCTCGCTGAAGGTTGCCGATTCGATCAGCTGGGTCCCTTGGTTCTCACTTTTAAAATATATTTTTACTTAGGTTTCTTTTGGGGCTGATTGTTTATTTTTTATGTCTTAACAATGAATTTTAGTGCTTGTTAATTGGTACGGTTTGGTATTAAAAATAAGTTTGCTATTTGCTTAGGGGGTAGATGGTCTATTACAGGTTGGTGGGTTTTGTAGTCTTTTGAGGGCTGTGCAGGAGGGTGCGAATAAAAGGCGTTGAACGGTTGCTACTTTTTGCTGCCGTAAAAATTTGTAGTGGTGGTGTTAGTCTGTTGATAAGGAGCTTGGCTTGGACGTCTCTAATTTATTCAGGCGTGAAATCTTGGCGCGGATTTAAGTTTGCTACTTTAAAGTCAGCGTTTAAGGTTTAGGCTTCTACAGGTTCTGGGGCAAAAAATGAAAAAACTACTAATTTTCTTTGCGGCCGGCTGTTTGGGTGCTGTGGCAAATAGCGTTGTGGTCTGGCTGTTTGGGGATTTTGGAATAACCCCATCTCTTGGGGTATCTATCACCCCTTCATTATCTGCTGAATGGCTATATCCCAGAGTGGTATGGGGTGGCATTTGGGGGCTGTTTTTTATTCTTCCTTTCCTACCATCAAAGCTGTTGTTAAAAGGAAGCATCTTGAGCCTACTCCCCACGGCGTTCCAGCTTTTTGTTGTTTTTCCTGTGATGGCCGGTAAAGGTATGGCAGGGCTTGAGCTGGGGGCGCTTACCCCAATTTTTGTAGTATTTTTTAATTGGATCTGGGGGATTGTTGCCGCGCTTACCATAAAGTGGGCTGAGTAATTCCGCTTGGTTCCTTTTTTGATCGGTTTACATTAACAGGATTCTTTTGGCGGCTTTCAAGCCCCGGCTGGTCGTTGTTGAAGGCCCCTCCAGCCAGTGATCAATAATACGATAAGCAAGTTCGTGTCTTTGCGGGCCGCTTCTACTCTCAGTTAATTCCCCCAGAACCCAGTGATTGTGTGCTATCCAGGTATCCCGAGCGATAGACCGAATTTGTGGGTTTGCCTCGCAGAATAGGGGCAGTGCCGTGCTGAGATTGCTGGGTTGTTGTAAGGTCTCCCTGCTAATAGGTGGTTGCCCTTGGGCTTTCCACCAGTCTCGGGCGGCTTCGGGGTCGTGTCCAAAACGTTGTTTGAAAGATTGGGTGAATGGGCTGAGGAAGGGCCAGTTGCCCCCTTTTACTATTCGCTCAACGATTTCTCTGGTGGTTGCCCGGTCGCCAAAATTCTCCGGATCGTAGAGCACACGGTCTTTAGCTGCGGCATGTATTGGGCTGGTGGCATCGGCGGTAATCTGGGTATTTGCCGGCAGGGCAGCTGCGGCAATTGGCAGCAGTGATGGAGCACCGAGTCCGAGGCAGTGGAATCTTTGCAAGGGTATGTTGTGATCCTGGTAGCCATCTGTAATGCCTTTAAGCACTTGTGCCAAGCGCACATAACGGCGTGGTACAGGCCTATCCAGTTTGAAAGAGGCTCGGTTGAGCACAAAGAAGTCTGTCGCATTTAAATCCCCGCAAATACTGGCCAGTCCTATGGCAGCTGAATGCACTCCGCTTTGTGCGGCCAGCCGGCCGGCGTCCCGGCCGGTGTTGTAATCCATTGCGCTCAGTACTGCATAAACAGTCAAGCCTTGGCTTAGTGGGTGTTCAGAGATTTTTTCCCATAGTCTCAGGCTCTGACGATTACGCGCGGCGATACGCTCTGGTCGCCAGCCGGTAATTTCCCGCTCCAGGTCCAAAGCCACCAGGCAGGTAGTGGCAAAGTCCTCCTGAGCGATCAGGTGGGTGGGATGCATTAATAGCTGGCGTTGCAGCGGGAGATTGGTATCAATGCTATTTGAACGCTCATTACAGTTGGCCAGTACTCTCTCCGCCAGTGTATCTGCCAATATGCGCAAATCTTTTGGGACTTCATTACCGCGGGGCAGTTGACCCAGTTGACGGCGCAGAGCTTTTACCCGCAGGGTTACTTGTCGGGCTTCTTCAGAGAACTGCGAGATGACCGCATCAATCAGTTGTTTGGTGCCGTTATCGGCAAACAGGGGCAACCCTCTGCGGCGCACTTCTGCCGCCATTTGCAGATTGGGATTGGTAATCCGGTGGGCAGATAGCAGGTAGCCTCCGGCGGTAATCATATGGTTGGCAAAGGCATCCAGTGTCTGCCGGCGTAAATTGGCGATAAATCGCATGGTGGTCATTTGCCAGCAAAAGTCTCCTCAAATCAGTGCGTGGGAGCAGGCTTTGTATTCATCAAGTAGTGCGTGGGCTACTTCCAACTCAATTTCGAGCTCCAGGGCTATCTGTTCGAACAGGTCCCAGGCAGCGAGCACGTCTGGGTGAGTTTCAATGCACTCGGATACTGCGTGATCCATTGGCTCTATGGGAAAATCCATTTCATCCTTTTGATGTAAGTTGGGCAGGCTGGGTATCGCTGTCTCCAGGCATTCGCTGCGCACTGCCTCTTTGGCGGCGTGCCACTCCGCTTTTGCCAGCTGTGCCATCGCCAGAAGTACATCTAATTCCGCAATCTGGTCGTGGACTCTGTCCAGTTCTGTCATGCATCCATCATCTGGTGGCATAGTAGCCCTCCTAAGGACGAATTAGGGGCGTAAATAGTAGCTCTCCGGCCCCCAAGGTGGCCTCAGAGTGCTCATCAACTTGGTGGGCACCAAGAGACCAGTAGAGATTGGCGTTGCTACGCCAGGGCTGGAACCAACGGTTGGCGAGCCTTATAAAGCTCACTTCGAAGCTGGACTTACCAATCTCGGCCAGGGCCAGGGAATCGACCTCAACGGCGGGTTTACCATCGAACAGGCTTGAGTGATGTCTATAAGTGCCACTGAGTCTGCAGAAAGCGCCTGGACAAATACCGGCATGTGGTAGGTGAGCAAAGCGCACCACGGCATTTGCCTCGGCATTACTGGAGGGATCTTTCAACATCAGGTGGCTTAATAGCATGCCGCCCTCCTGAGGTGGGGAGGTGACCTCTTCGACAAAGCCCCTGATTTCAACAAACTCTCCCTCTGGACTGGCTTCTAGCTTCGCCAGTTCTTTATTTTTACCGTTGGGAAGCGTTGCTGAAAAAGGCATGGTGTAGATATTTTTTTGAAGGTTTTTGATCTCTCTATCGGAATTAAGCCCCTCGCAACCAAGCGCAAGTCGATAACAGGCAGCCTGGCTAGCGATGGCGATGCGGGTGAGAAAGTGCGCATCCACCGCGAGATCGCCAAGCCTCTCCGCCAAGCCGCCACTACCACGTCGCAATAATTCGGTAATTGTGTTGTGTATTACAGCTTGAGCGCTTGCGAACTGGGGGAGCTTGCTCTCAATATCTCCGGCCAGAAACAAGCACGCCTGTTTGATCTCCACTGATTTTCCAAGAAGTAGGGCGCTGTAAATACGCTTGTGACCACTTTTAAGTAGGCTGGAAAATACTTTTATAATCGTTTTAATGGAATGTATATTGCGCTTGGAAAAGTCGGTACTAGCTGCTTCAGTATCTAGAGCAATATTGAATTGAGCATGTGTTAGCGCGAGTAGCCCTCGACTTAGGCACATGATGACAGCATCTGCGGCACTGTTTAATCTCAGGGCCATTGAAGATGTATTTTCTGGAAAATAAGCCTTTAACAAGTCTATATTTTTTATCTCCCCATTAGCTAATCTGGCCATGGATTCCTGCAGGTTAATTCTCTCGTCCAGGCCTGCAATTTTTTTGCGTAAACGCGTGAGAGTCTGTTCTGAGAGCTTATTACCGGCTAATTCTTCTGCTTTAACGAGAATCTTATTTAACCGATCTTCGGGGTCCATGCTGCGAATTCGCTGCTCAAGGTTTTCAGACCATTGGTTTCGACTCTCACCAATAGCAATGCCACGCAGCACAAACAGAAACTCTAAACCCATACGGTGATGCAGAGAGTGCAGATAGTTGGTGCTTTCTAAGTGGCCTTGAAGATTGCGATACTCACCATAGCCCAACCCTATACAGAGCCGTGCCTGTTGATCTAGTTCTTTCCATGAGTGAGATAATATCGATTGTTGAAGAGTCAGGGCCTCGCGAAAGAGTTTCAATAATTCAGTAGGCTGTTTGTTAAAGGCAGGGAGTAAATCAAACCGGGCACGCTTTAAAGCATCTTTGAGTGGGTAGGGGCTTTCATTGGCCATTGGCATCGGTGTCTCCTGGATGCGATGGGTGGCTCAATATTTACTATTGGCGGAATTGCAACCTTTTCTATTTGGCATGTTATTAAGCATAGTAAATTGTTGAGCGGATATACTTTCGGCGGCTTATTTGCTTTGATGCTTACTTGGGGTTGGGGCTTATATAAAGATAGGTCGGTCTGATTAAGTTTAAAATTTTAGGTTTTCAGGGGGTATTTTAAACACCCTTTAATTCAACGATTTTATTGGATTGAAAAATGGGTGCGGTATTTATAGTTCTATAGGTCAGAGCAAATGAGTTTTCCGTCAGGCATACTGTTGAGAAATCTATCCCTTATTTCAATTTTTACTGGCTATTGAGGTGCTCATTGCGTTGGGTTTGGCACTCTATATTTGAGATGTGAATATAAATATATTTCTATTTCCGATTCATTATAAGGGGTGGCATATTGGTTACAGTTAAAGCTTGCTATATTGGGCTGCGCCTAAATCAAGGTGTTTCTTGGAGATTTCAGGTTTCATCTTAAATATTCATTAAGAGAGAAATAAATATGTCACAGGTAAGTGATGACGTAGATTTGGTGGCGGAGAAAAGTTCCAGCCCAGTGGTGGTGAAACTTTCATTAGCAAAAGCTTTCAAGCATAGTGCTCCATCTATTCGCGAAACTCAGAATACATACAAGCAGAATGTAGTTGCAATAAACACTCTGGTGACTAGCGTTTTGTCCTCAAGCTTGCCTACCTTAAATCAAAATCCGCCGGATTGGAGTGAGTTTGTAGCGGCCTATACACAGGCCAATACCGACGCGCTCGATTGGGTAAATAATGTACTGGCCAGGCTTCTGGATGTGCCCAGTGAGGTGCAAAGTTACAACGGTATTATCAGTCAGTTGTTGCAGGATGCTTTAACCCAGGCGAATACACTCAATAGTGACCCAGGTAATACATCGGCTCTTAATATATTGAAGAACGACCTGGATTCAATCACCTCTCAACTGGGTATTGTTTCGACCTTTATCAGCGGCGCAGTTCAGGCAATTCAAGGTTTTCAGGATAAATTGCCTGATATGGCGACTCAATTGCAGTCAATTGCCGATAAGTCTGTTCAGGATGCGCAGGCCGATGAACAGCAAATTGCTGATTTAAAGAAAGAAATAAAAAATCTTCAGGCAGATATCAAATCACTGACAACAAGTATTGTTGCTCTTGGTATTGCGGATGCTACGGCTATTTCTTTGGGTACTGTCGCTTCTATAGTAGCCTTCCCTGAAGGCCTGTTAACCTGGTTCGTTATGGGGCCAGTGGCTGCAGTGGCAAGCACCTTTATTGCATTGGATGCTGCCAAAATTGTTGCAGACCAAAAGAGCATCAAGGCTAAGCAAGCAGAAATGAATCTGGTAACTGCAGATGTATCAACTCTTCAGATGTTGTCGCAAAGCTTTGGGCAGCTCGCTGAGGAGACCCAGCAGGTAGAAGATAATTTGCAGGCTGTATTGCAAGAGTGGCAAACTCTTGAAAGTGATGTATCTGGCGCCATTAGTGATATTCAGACAGCCATTTCTGACGAGGAGGGCGCTAATTTCTCGGCCGTAATCAATGACCTCAATGATGCGATTACTGAATGGGATGATGCCTATTCCCAGGCGGGCAGCTTGTATCTTGAGCTTAATGTGAATGATGCAGACCTGACAATTGGTATGAGCTCAGATCAGGTTCAGTCTGCTTTTGCCAGTGGCAAAGCGGTTGGAGTAATTCAGTACTACAACAGCCTCTAGAAATAGATAACTCACTATTGATTCAAAGGCTTATTTCGAGGGAAATAAGCCTTTTTTATTTATCAATAAAAAATCTATCTATTTTTCCTGCTGTTATGCTTAGAGTTATGAGGAGTTGGCTTCTACTCTTCGTAGCGGATTTCAGTAATAAAATAAGTCTGCCATTTTTCCCCCTGACGAATATCTATCTCATCGTCGAGTCTGCGCCCTAGCAATGAACGAGCTACGGGAGAATCCATAGAGATCAGGCCGGCTTTTACATCAAACTCATCTGGCCCAACGATTCTATAGCTTATGACTACACCTTCTTCATCTTCCAACGTGACCCAGGCACCGAAGAAGACTTTTTCACGGTCTTCAGGCACTTGATCTACTACGGTGATCTCCTCCAGGCGTTTGGTCAAAAAACGCACACGGCTGTCTATTTCACGCAGGCGCTTTTTACCGTAGATATAGTCGGCATTTTCCGAGCGATCGCCCAGCTTAGCGGCATCACTTACCGCCTGGGTGACTCTGGGGCGCTCCTCCTCCCATAGATGCTTAACTTCGGCGCGCATACGTTGCGCGCCCTCCGCAGTGATATAGCGGGAGCCGCGCGGGCGCGGTGGTCTCCATCTTCCCATGGTATTAATGGCTTCCTCTAAAGGTTTGGGATGATTGATTACAGATTCTCAATGGTAATTCCGGGGCCGGCTTCAGCCAGGGGAAAATTGAAAATACGGCTGTAAAATTCCAGCTCTCCCTCCAGGGCCATTTTGATGCTGTCTCCACTACGGAAGCCGTGCCCTTCATTGGTAAAGGTGATATGGGCAACCGGAATACCGCGCTCTTTCAGGGCTCTCACCATAGTTTCCGCCTGGTTTGGTGGTACTACCTTGTCTTCCAAACCTTGGAAGAAAATCACCGGACAACTCAGTTGCTCCACATGATGAATAGGAGAGCGTTGCTGATAGATTGCTTCGGCGGATGGCCAGGGGCCGACTAATTTGTCCAGGTAGCGGGATTCAAACTTGTGAGTGTCTTTAGCGAGACTGCTCAATTCACCGATTCCATAATGACTGGCCCCGGCTTTGAAAGTGTTGTGAAAAGTCAGTGCTGCTAACACGGTATAACCGCCTGCGCTGCCACCCTTGATCAGCAGCCGCTCTGGATCGGCCAAACCCTGATTGACCAGGTATTCGGCGCCTGCACAGACATCTTCCACATCATAGATGCCCCATTTGTCGGTAAGGCGGTCGCGGTACTCGCGGCCATAACCGGTGCTACCGGAATAATTCACATCCAGAATGGCGAAGCCGCGGCTGGTCCAGTACTGTACTTTCAAATTGAGGCCGGCAGAGGTGGCTCCAGTGGGGCCGCCATGGCTAAAAACAATAAGCGGAGGTTTTTCGCCCTTTGGTGCCTTGAAGTCCGGGTTGTGTGGGGGATAGTAAAATCCGTGTACCTCTCGCTCATCGACATTGAAAGTAATGGCCTGGGCGCTGGAGAAGAGTTCGGCAGGCAGTGAGCGTTTGTTACTGCTGGCGATTGTCTCAAGGGCCTCACTTGCCAGATCAAAAGTGATTATTGCAGGGAAGCTGTCTCTTGCGGCGGCAATCATAATCGCTTTGCCATTTTCACAGCGCAGGCTCTCGATATCACAGTAGGGCTGCTGGATCAGCTGGTGTTCACCAGTAAGGGTATTTACGCTGGCCAAATACCAAAGGCCATTCTCGGTGTAAGTACAGAGAATTTCCTCAGTACTGATAAAGCCATAAGTGGACATTCCAAACACCCACTGCGGTGTGGCGAATTCAGCCTCTTTTTTCCAAAGCGGGGTATCTTGTCCCAGCTTGTATAAATTCCACCAGTTATTGCGGTCGGAGACATAGTAAAGCTGCCCCAATGGCGACCACTGGGGTTGGAATATGGATTCGTTATCTCCGCCGGCCACTTGAGTGATCTCAATGGCCTCTCCTTGCTCACTCAGAGTGGCCAGGCACAGTTCGGTGCCATCCCAAGGCAGGTTGGGGTGATGCCAGCGCAAGAAGCTCAACTGGTCTCCGCTGGTGTTCAAGGTGGGGTTTGAGTAGAAGTCTGCGCCTTCAACCAAAACCCTTGGGGGGGTAGTCAGCGGAGACTGTAGGTCGATGGCGATAATTCGTGCACGTGCTTCCTGTCCCTTAGCGTGGCCGCTGTCGTCTTCTTCAATACAAATCAGACGATTTCTTTTTGTGTCGAGGTGTAGGTCCGCATAGCGGGATTCACTCTCTGGAGTAATAGCCTCAGGCAGGTCACTGCCGATCTCCATCCGGTAAATACGCTGATCTTCCGCAAGTACAAAGTACAGGGTGTCGCCGTGGACAAGGTAGCTACCACCGCCATATTCGTGCGCCTTGGAACGAATACTCAGTGGGGTGGGGGTAAGATCGCGCCGGCCATTTTGCGGGCAATACTGCACCAGAACATTACGCCCCTTTTCTGAAGGACGCGACTCTAACCAGTAGTAACGCCCATCCACCAAGCTGGCTTCCGCCAGGCGAACACTGCCTTCAACCAATAATTCTGCGTTGATTGCAGATTTCCAGCTGCCATAAGGGGTGGAGTTTGTTATGGAGTGATCACTCATCGGATACCGGTTTCCTAAATTAGATTTTTTTGCATTCTGCCGGGCCTGTTTTAGCGATACAAGGTGCCTTTTTACGGGTTAAAGCCTGTGTTAGTCTTTGATGACCAAGCAAGCGCTTGGTGGCGGGGTTTGATACCTCCTTCATTAACCCCAAAGTATGGATGCGGCTCAGGGTATTTCGCGCACGGATGAGGCGCAGGTACTGAGAGCATGACAATCAGCGGAATTCGGCAAAGCCTAGTGTGCCGAACCTAAAGCGGCCCAAATAAAGATAATTCAGGAGAGCCTGCGATGTCCGATGAAGTGGTAATCACCTGCGCCCTAACCGGGGTGCTCACCAATCCGCAACAACACCCGGTTCCGGTAACGCCGGAACAAATGGCAAACTCAGCCCGCGAAGCCTTTGATGCCGGGGCTTCGGTAATGCATGTACATTTTCGGGCTCAAGAGCCGGGCAAGGGGCATCTTCCCAGCTGGGAACCGCAAGTGGCGTTGGAAATTGCCGATGCAATTCGGGCTAAGTGCCCCGGAGTTATTTTAAATTTTTCCACCGGCACTATCGGTCGGGACCAGCGCGGACCTCTCGAGTGTGTGCGCGCAGGTAAGCCGGAAATCGCCGCCTGCAATGCGGGCAGCTTGAATTACTTAAAAGCCCGTTCCAACGGCACCTGGGCCTGGCCGCCGATGGTGTTCGATAATCCGGTAGACAAAGTGGAGGAACTGCTGGCGGTATGTCGTGAAACGGGTACCAGGCCGGAGTTTGAGTGCTTTGATGTAGGTATTGTCCGCTCCGTTGGTATGTATGCCGATGTGGGTATGGTAGATAAGCCCAACTATAACCTGGTGATGGGGGTGGCTTCTGGTATGCCAGCGGATCCCGAGCTGTTGGAGTTGCTGCCTAAATATATGCGTGCAGATAGCTTGTGGCAGAGTACTGTGATTGGGCGCGAGGAAATCTGGCCGGTGCACCGCAAGACCGCGGAGCTGGGCGGCCATTTACGCTCAGGAGTAGAGGACACTTTCTATTTGCCCGGTGGCGAGCGCACCTCTGGCAATGGCCAGTTGATTGAGGCTTTGGCCGTGATCGCAGAAGAGAGTGGTCGTAAGGTGGTGTCTCCAGAGCGGGCGCGGGAAATCTTCTGCTAATTCTTTTCAGTGCATAGACCAGTGGGCCCTCAGTGTCACTGGTCTATCTCTCAGAGCCCACCTTCTGTCGATTTTTCCCCATTTTATGCCTGCTCTATCTTGATTGAGCGCCGAGAATCCTTTTCGCCTCCCTTTCCAGCTGGTCTGGATTTTTTAAGCGCCGTAGAACCAAGTGATTCTTACTTTTCCTGCAAAAGGTCCGCTTGGTTACCTACCCGTTAGCACTGTAGCGGCTGCTAGTCTTTAGTGGGGATAGCCGTTTCCAGCGGTTGATCTATGCATAAATATAGGCTGTGCCAGGGAGCGGTGGATGCAAGAGTTGTTGGACCGAATAATCAAGGCGATTGATTGGGCCAACCGGCTTTTGTGGGGGGGGATTGAAGGGCAGTGGTGGCTCGGTGTCCTCATTATCGCTTTGCTGCCTATTGGCCTTTACTTTTCCATTCGCAGTCGCTTTATTCAATTCCGCCACTTTGGTCACATGGCGATGGTAATGGTGCGCGGTATTCATAAGGATCATCCGGGCTCAATTTCCGCGTTTCAGGCGTTTGCCACCAGTGCCGCAGCACGGATTGGTACCGGTAGTTTGGCGGGTGTTGCCGTGGCAATTACTGCTGGGGGTCCTGGGTCGGTTTTTTGGATGTGGATGGTGGCTTGGCTCGGTATGGCCACCAGCATGGTCGAAAATACCCTCGCGCAAGTTTATAAAGAGAAAGGTGAGCAACCTGGGACCTTCCGTGGAGGACCGGCTTACTACATCAAAAAAGGCCTAGGCCCTAACTGGAAGTGGCTTTCAGTAAGTTTTTCCATCTTCTTACTGATGTGCTACGGCTTTGTCTTCAACTCCATTCAGTCGAACGCAATGGCCACGGCCCTAAACGACGCCTGGGAAATCAACCCCATGCTGGTCGGGATTGTGGTAGCTGTGATTGCGGGCATTATTGTGTTTGGTGGTATCCGCTCTATCGCGCGCTTTGCCGGAGTGGTGGTGCCTTTTATGGCTATCGCCTATTTAACAGTGGCGTTTATGGTTTTGCTGATGAACTTGGGGGAGTTGCCCAAGATTCTGGGTATGATATTAAGGAATGCTTTTGGGCTGGAACAGGCTGGCGCAGGAGCCCTGGGGGCGGTAGTTTCCAATGGAATAAAGCGTGGGCTATTTGCCAATGAGGCGGGGCTTGGCTCTTCACCGAATGTGGGTGCAGCAGCGGATGTTAAGCATCCACTAGTGCAGGGCTATGTGCAAATGGCTTCCGTTTTTCTAGATACCATTGTTATCTGTACCTGTACCGCGGCAATTATTTTAGTTGCCGATGTGTATATGGTGGGCAATGTGGAGGGAGTTAAATTAGCTCAGGACTCTCTGTCTAGCGTGGTGGGTTCCTGGGGAAGTGGTTTCGTGGCGTTTGCACTGCTGTTTTTTGCCTTTACTTCGATTATTGGTAATTACTATTACGGTGAAACCAATATTTTTTATCTTTACCATACTCCCACTTCTATATTTTGTTATCGGATAATTTTTTTAATTTTTATCCTGTTTGGTGCCTGGGTTTCTTACAGTGGAAGTACTGAGAATTTTACCTTGCTCTGGCGCATGGCAGATGTGGCGATGGGATTTATGGCCTCTACCAATATATTGGCTATTACCTTGCTCTCCGGTGTCGCTTTCAAAGTGCTGGGAGACTATGAAGCACAGCTTAATCAAGGAATTAAGGAGCCGGTGTTTGATGCGAGAAAATACGATATTAAAGGGATTGATCACACAGTATGGGATCGGAATTGAGCTCGCTGCCCACTGAGTTGTGAGCACTGGCTTTGTGGGCAAATTAAATAAAAAGTTGTATTAGAGAGCAGGCTTTTGAATTGCCAGATAAAAAATAAAGCCAATCTGCACCATGGCCAAAAGAGCCGCAATGATGCGTGTAGGTTGAGGCATGGACTGGCGCAGTGCGAAGAATCCGGCAATCACATAACCGAATACTAGCGCAACCTTTACTGCAAGCCAATGGAAGACAGCCGGATTCCAGCTGCCGATAACAACCAGCGCTACAGCCGCAGATAACAGCAGAGTATCATTGGCATGGGGCATCCAGCGAAGGAAGGTTTTTCTCCAGTGAGGCTTTCCTGAGAACTCCAACCCCATTCTCAACAGAAAAAGAGAAAGGCTAAGTACTGCGGCTGTGATATGGGTATGCTTAATCAGTGTGTAGGTAAACATCTATAAAGCTAAAGGGTTGTTTCAAATTAAATTTCTTAGTCATGGTGTAAAAGTCACCAAGTTTGCTAAGAGTGCAACTAGAGCCGCTGCTGATAATAGCGGCTCATCGCGATTCTGTACATCAAAAAGATAGAAGGGTACTTTTCTGCGTAAGAAATTGAACCCTATCCATATTCAATATTTATCAGTTAGTGGTGAAGGGGCAAGCGGCTCCATGTTGACATTTGGATAAGTTGCTGGTGATTTGCACTCCGGTGATGTTCTCTAAGGCTTACCTCTATTTCTTTTTAATCTTGGAGTGTTTGTTGCGTTGCTGATGCAGGATAGTGTGAGAGTCTGAGGAGATAAGGAGTAAAGAGGTAACAGGCTTTTATTAAGTTTGAAAAAAATCAACCGAGTAGATGCTGGGTGTCAAAGATATTTGTTTGAGTGACCAGTGAGCTTTTGTAAAGCAACTTGCTTTCAATAGATACTTTGACTTTACGATTCAGTCCTGTTTCTATCGCACGATTACAGTTAGCCTACATCTGTTTGGTGGATATTCTTGAACTCTCTCTCATGGTGAGTAGACTGAACAATTCGAAATGGCCGGTAAATACGAGTGTTACTCGAGAGGCAGTGAGAGAAATTGTTTACGGCTTAGTGAAAGCTATTTTTCTTAAAGGATATGTCGATATGCTAAAGGCAGAGTATCGTGAGCGCGGCCCTGTGCCGCAGGATGTGATTGAGGCGGTTCCGTTTAATGAGCCGGAACTGGAAGAGGGGCAGGTATTACTGGAAATGCTGGCTACACCTATCAACCCCTCAGATGTACTCACGCTGACCGGTGAATATGGCATGTTACCGCCTCTGCCTGCCATTGGCGGGAACGAAGGTGTTGCCAAGGTAGTTAAGCAGGGTCCGAATGTGTCAGGCCTTGATATTGGCCAAACTGTTCTGTTGCCCGTTGGCAGTGGCACCTGGGCCACGCACATGGTGGCAAATGCTAAGGGACTTATTCCTCTGCCAAATGAGGTAGATCCCATACAACTATCCATGATTACCATTAATCCCCCAACGGCCTACCTCCTGCTCAGTGAGTTCGTCGATCTGAAAGAGGGAGACTGGGTGATTCAAAACGCAGCAAACTCTGCGGTAGGAACTTATCTGACAAGTTTGGCAAAAATTCGTGGTCTGAAGGTAGTCAATGTAGTTCGCAGATCCTCGCTGATTGAGCCAATGCTAGAAGCCGGTGCCGATGTGGTGCTGGTAGATGGTGATCAGGAAGGGGAGAGCCTAGCCAAGAGGGTTAAAGCTGCAACCGCAGGTGCTGAGATTCGCTTGGGTATAGATGCCGTTGGGGGAATGGCTACTGCTAGGCTGGGTGAAGCCCTTAGTGAGGGTGCCACACTGGTCAACTATGGTGCCCTGAGCGGTGAACCATGTCTGCTTGCTCCAGGGGTGATTATCTTTAAGGATATTACTGTACGTGGGTTCTGGCTGGCCAAGTGGTTTGCTAATGCTTCACCTGAGCGGCAGCAGGAAGTGTTTGGAACCATTACGAGCCTCGTTGCCCAGGGTAAGCTTTCTGCACCAATTCATGCAACTTATCCCCTTAGCGATGTGAAGGAAGCCGTTAAAGTTGCTGCGGCAGGTGAGCGTAACGGTAAGGTTCTTTTGGTTGGTGAGTCGCTAAACATTTAACTCACAAGACATCTTCTGGTAAGAAAAGCGTCACACTGACTTATAGGTGCCCTTTTAGGGCACTCTATATTAGGAGTTGCGGAGTAGCTTATTAACTTCAGGCTATCCTTATTTTACACTCTAGTCAGCTAGTTAATTTTTTACCGGAGAAAATAAGAATCTGTATTTTATAGTTTTCGCAAATAATAATGTTTAAATATGTAAGCTGCTCTAGGTAAGCCCGCTAATTAAAATACTTTACCAGCCGCTCAGATCTTCTGTATCTTCTCCCCAGGAGCTTGTAGTCTCTCGCTCTATGGTACCAGTAACGACCTGGCTGCCTTTCTCCATTTTGGTAAGCTCCAGGTTATCCATAAAGTCCCATAAAGGAGATTTGCTAATGCGCAAGGCTTTTTCGCTGGGAATATGATATGGAGGCCAGAACTGGTCTGGTGTATATGCGATATGCAAAAGGTGTTTGTCTGACAAATTAGTATACAAATTAAAACACCAATTTAGGCCTCTGTTTCCATCAATTATTTCGTACCAGTTCCTTCCCTTGAACATATACTCCTGGATCTCACCGGGACTCCAGGCGCTAAAGAAATCCTCGCTTCCGAATTCTTGAAAGTGATCTAGGTTATTTTTATGCTTGTTGAATATAAATTGCATTAACTGGTCTTGATCAGCGAGGTCGAAGATTCCAGATTTGGATGGGTCCCGTATCTGGATCACTCGGATCTCGAAGCAAGCGGTGCCAACAATCCAGGCATCGTCCGGCCCAACATCTACACTGCAGCCGACATTGATTGAATGCAATTCAAACCAAATATAGGGGCTCTTATTGTCCCAAAGTGGTTGTCCACCATAAAATCTTGGATAGCTATCCTCTTTGTCGATAGGTGTAGTATATGGGGCATAACGGTGCTCCCCATAAGTTTGTAGCTCCAGTCTCCCAGTAAATGACAGGTGCCAGTCGCCTAAGTCGTAGTGGTGTACGGGTAGCGCATCAAAGGGTAACCAGTAAAGATCATCAAGTTGCTCAATAGTAGGGCGGCTTAAGTCCAGTGAATCTATCTGGGCCATACTCAACTCCATCCATCTTTGAAGTTTCTTACAAATCTTATAGCCGCGTCTGAGAAAGTACGATTATTGTCAATACTATTTATATATTTGTTTTGATAATAATTGCTGCCCCCCTGTATCATTTTGTCGAACTCAGACCAAGGTGCATCCATTTTCTGCAGACCAATCACCGTGTTATCTCCATCCTTTACTTGGTGCACCTTACTGGCTATATCATCCAGGCTATGCCTGTAACTGGTCTTTTTCGTCTGTGCACCTACGGCTTCAATTTCCCGCATCAAAAGCCCTAGATTCTCTCGTGGGTTGACAAAATAAAAACAGTGCTGCTGTAGCTTTTTTCCTCCGGCTATCTGGCTAAACTCCTTCAAGGTGCGATGGAGCATCTTGGCACCTTCTCCGAAAACATACCAATGATGCTTTAAGGTTTGATCTCTCTCATCCCAAGGTAGCGATTTATATAACAGACGGGCAAGTTCTCGAGGTCCGGCGTCTGGTCCAGAGAGTTTCTGAGTCGCCGTTTTCCAGACTCCAAGCTCATCGACGAGATAGCTTGGAGCATAGTAGAGCGAAAAACAATCATTTAGTTGCTTTTGGTTTGCATTTCCTGTGGTCTTTAAGTAGTCACCATATGCTTTTGCGCTAGTACGGGCACTGTAAGCCGTACCAGTAAATACTGCGCCAATTGCCCCAATTACTGTAGGAATAGTGTCATCTTTAATCGTGCTTAGCCTCCACTCATTATTCTTAAAATTTGATAGATAGAAGCCTGCGGGTAGAGACTCTCTACCTGATTCTCCATTGGCCCGCTTGAGCTCTGTGATATAAACACCAGGGCCTCTATTATGACTATTGCCCTCTTGATACACGGTATAGCTAACCTGTACAGCCCCTATATTTTCGCGGTGTTGAAAGCCATTAGTTTGGTTACTTTCGGAGGTGATTCCAGCAGCGGTACTGCTGAGCTGATTCATTTGGTTTGCCGTTTTTCTGCCCGCCTCCGAGTTGATATCGATCAAATCAATAAACCGAGGAAGCAGTTTTGGATCAATAAAGACAGGCTTTCCATTTTGTCCTTTAGTGGTTTCGTGGAAAAAGATAAAGCCTGTGTAGTCAATATTGTGAGGGTTAGCCATATACTCTCATCCCTGATAGTCATTCACCATAGCGCTAAGGCGCTAAATCCATTGCGCGATCATATCATGGAGTGACTTGATATCTGCCAATCTAAACTAATGCCGATAAGGGTTTTTATGTGATTTATTTCACATAGAGAGAATGTGGTACGTGTGTAATATTTTGGGGTTGTGGGTGATGAGTTGAGAGTCTTGCTTAGGTGTAATTGGCTGTAATTTTTGTGCTGAGAATAACCTTAACATAGTCGCCTGAGAGGAGGTTGGGTGTGTCCTTTTTGGTTATGGCTGTTGTTGGATCACTTGATTTTCTGCTGTCTTAGCGATTTTTTTTGTGTTTTGCGATACGTATTATTGCGATCCACAAATGATTTTCTAGTGTTTTTCTTTCAGAGAAAATTTTCTGTAAGTCCTATTCTTTTCTCGCTTTATAGCGGTTGGGAGGGAGTAACTGAGGCGATGCTCTTCAGTGAAGTTGTTGGTCTGAATTTTATGGTTGGCTCTCAAATCCAATTGTTTGAGTTCATTATTGGGGCAAGAAATACAGCCCTTTTTTGTATAGTTTTATTTCGCTTTTTGGTTGGTGATTTCAATAAAAAATATAAATTATTTTAACTGTGTTGAGTGATGGGATTGGCCTGCTTTCCAGGTGCGGTTATAAGCATGGGTTTATGTGAGGGTCAGCTGTATGCTTTTTAAGGATTGGTACTATTAGCATGAACCTGGCGTCTTTAAAGTCAAATTGATTTTCTTTTGGGTGGCTTTACTGTCAGGTAAAAATAGAAGCTGTTGTTCCTTATATACCTATCCAGTCAATCAGATTTGGTTTTATTCTATGATTTGATTATTTGTTTGATTAATATCTAGAGGTTCCGACTTGGAATATATGCCTTTCGCAAGGCGAAATAACAATAAAGTCACTATAGTGACACAGGTATATCATGACAATAAAAAAACAAATGATCAAATTATCCCTTTATCGGCGGCTAGTAATTCTTATGGTGGGCCTTTTTCTAGTTCCGGGCGTCAAGTCGACAACAACTCAGGGTGTTATACAACTGTCCCTGCAAGAACAGTTAGATAAAGATGTGCCTTTCAACCATTCGCAATGGGTGGGTACTCACAACTCTTATAATGCGCGGGAGTGGGACAGTGCCTACTGGGCGGATCCCAATCAGGATATTTCAATCTATGATCAGTTAAACTCTGGTGTGCGTGAGCTTACTTTAGATGTCGGCGATTACGGAACATTTTTTGGGGAGAATCAGCTGCGGTTATGTCATGGTGTCTGCTTTGGTGGTGAAAAAAAGTTTCGCCGTGGGCTGGAAAGTATTGTTCGTTGGTTGGAAGAGGGGAATGTTCAGTCAGTCATATTATTGAAACTTGAAATAAATTCTGATCATTATGGCCAGATAGCCAGTCAGTTGAGAGCTGAGTTAGGAAGCTATCTTTATGAGGCGAGTTTCTCTGGAGGGGGATCTAATCGTTGTGCCGGCTTACCGGTGGATTCCTTGAGTAAGCAGAATGTGTTGGATTCTGGAAAAAATATAGTCGTTGTAAATACGGATTTAATCTGTCCACAATCAGGGAGCTTTAGGTCTGTGGTACATCTCGGTCTGCAATATCAGGGGTTCCACAAAGACAAATTTAGTAAACCTACAGATCCCAATACTTGTGAGTTAATGACGACCTCGGCAAGCAAGCAAATGACGCGGTTACACGATCCAAGCACTCTTTATGGCATTGGTAGTGGTGGTAAAGGGCCGCAAGACAAAGAAATCACTGAGTCTAATGTAAAAAGCTATCTTTCCTGTGGGCTCAATATATTTGAAATGTTCTGGTTCAATGGTGATGGTAGTGCTGGGCATCTTGAGCCCGAAGACCTACTCTGGTCTTGGGAAAGTACGGAGCCGAACAACTGGAATGGCAATGAGCATTGCGCTATTTCAAAGGTGAACGGTCGTTTTAATGATGTAGCGTGCTCCAAAAGCTATCGCTTTGCTTGCCGTGATGAAGGTGACTGGAAGGTTACTGCTGCTGATGCGGACTGGTCTCAAGGAGAAGTGGCTTGTAAATATGAGTACCCAGGATCAGTTTTTGATGTTCCATTCAATGGCTATGACAATGCACGCCTTATGAGTGCCAAGATCGGAGCTGGGGTTTCCACAGTTTGGCTAGCGTATCATGACCTAAATCAGGAAGGCCTTTGGCAAAAGGGTGTGAACAAACAATAGAATAATACTGCTGCTTCAAATAAGAGGAAATCAAGGAGAGAGGTGGCCTTAATGATGAAGTAATATTTACCAAGTATTCTCGCAATTGTTGGGGGCTGGGTTTATCGCTTGTTCTTTGCTGAGAAAAGTGCAACACAGCCCCGAATTTCTATTGAATATTCTGAGAATCTACTTTGCAGGAAATTCTCCAGATCTTTCTGGCTGTCTAGGGTGTTAGAAAATATTCCTTTCTTGTTGTAGAAGGTCATTAATCGTTTGGCGATTGCACTTTTGTAAACACCTTCATGTAAAATTGTAGAGCCAAAGATAGTGCCATGATCTGAGAGTAGTTTATTAAGATAATCTATGGCAATAAGCTTTTCTGATAGTCTCCCCGGTAAGCAATGGAATAAATAATTAACAGAAATGGAATCAAATGGCTCTATATCATTAGGCATTTCACCCAGTACGTTTGTGTGAAATAGAATAGGTTTGTATCTTGCAGCACGCTTTGCTGAGATATCCAAGCAGTTCTGGTTTAAATCCATAAGTGCCAATCTGATATGAGGTGAGGGAAAATGACATTTATCCATAAAATAGCCAGTGCCGACACCCACGTCCAAGTGATTGACGCTTACATTTTCATCAAATTGCCGAAGAATTATTGGTGTAGGGCAGCGCCAAATAAAGCGATTTGATAAAAATAACACCCAAAAATCATATAGCCATAACAGTGTCTTGGAATATGCGGCTTGGCCCTTCCAGACTTCTTTACTTATTCTCATGATACTCTCCAAGCTACTGGGGTGGCCGATAGCTGATAAGGTTGTTCCTGATTGAGGATGTAAGCGTTTATCGTGGGAAACCCGCCAGAACCTTTTAATTGATCTCCTGAGTTTAATTATATGAATCGTACATTTGTGGCCTTTAAGGTCAGTATCCTTGCCTCGGTTTATGTCTGCGCCATCTATTACTGGATTGGTTGGACACAGTGGGATATAGCAAAACATGAAGATGTTGGTATGAAATACTAATGGATTAATAGGTCATATCAAGGGGAAAACCGATCAGTTACTCCAGGCATAAGTAGCTACAGATTAAAAAGAGTGGGGAAAATGAAGGTGAGCGATTATACGACAAACCACCGCCGGTCATTGGCCGGAGATGGTGACATATGGCGTTAAGCCTGGGAAGTGAGGTATTTCAGAATATCGATAACTTGTGCAGGGCTCTGGGCCCAGGCTTGGGCTGAACCATCGACTTCTTTCAAGGCGTGAACCAGGGATTCATCGTGTAGGGTGATATAAGGCTTTCCCAGAGCTGCGCAGTAACCGGCATCGAATGCGGCGTTCCACTGCTTATATTTTTCTCCAAAGCGAATGATGGCCAGGTCGCAGTTCTCAATAGAGTGTTTGATTCGGACGGCATTGACCTTGGCCGATTTATGATCACGCCAAAAAGAGTTGGACTCTTCACCAAGGCCATCACCCGCTGCATCACTGGCATCGTGATCAGTCACTGCGGATGAAAAGGTGATATCTAACCCTAGATTTTTGCAACCCTCTATAATTTGGGTTCTCCAGTTAGAATGAATTTCACCGGAAAGGTACACTTTTAGCTTCATGGGGCCGCCTCTTGGGATAATAAGCACTATGTATCGTATAGTTCGGCTTATTTTACATGATGCTGCAGTGGATAGGAAAAGACACGGTATTGGCTGTAGCCTCTACAGTGAATGTAGGGCTGGCCCTAAGGCCAGCACATTGAGCTTAACTTTAAATTTAGAGTTTTTGCTTGATAAAGGTTACTTTATCGGGCGTTTTACCAGCTGGTAGCCGGGTAGAATGCATTTGGCGGAGTAACCAGTTCCCATCTACCTTGGCTAGGACGGCACTCTCCAGCCAGATAACATCCTCGCTTTTGTTTTTCTGGGTAAAGTTGGCTTTGTTCCAATAATTGACAGTCAGTAATTCGCCTTGCTGCTCGTAGTTGATGATGCTGAAGTAATTCGTTCGGGTGTAACCAGCGGGCTTAACTACATTAACAAGATCCTCTATGGTCCAGATCTCCCCATGTTCTAAAAGGATGAATGAATCAGTAACCGTACTTCTCATTGCCTGATGATCAAAATTTGACATGGCGGCAAAAAGTTTGTCGATGGTGTTAAAAGCTTCAGGCCTCTTGTCGGCGTAGCAGCTGGCGGTGACGAAGAGGAGTAGCAAGCCGAAGAAAGTTCTGGTCATAATGTGTATCTCCCTATACTCGTGCATTTTGATGTAAACCTTTGCAGGTCTGCAGTGATTATATCTTTGCAAAGCAATGGCCGGTCAATACTGATCTTATGTGGTTGGTATCTTGAGCTGTATTATTTAGGAAGGCTTCACCCATAAAGGCTCCCCTTTAATTCCTGTTATGTTTATTTGGGGGCTCGGCAGGGCTTTTGCCGGGTTGATGAGGTGGGCTTACTAAGGAGCTACTAATCCGGCCGGGATGCAGCTAACTCTAATATCGCCTGGCATTGAGATTCGATGGCGCTTGAGTCACAAGAGGCCTTTTTTGCACTCCATTGCAGTGCATGCCAAAGCACACATAGATATTTATAGATAAGCCGCCAATGGTAAAGGCGCTGCCTATCATCTCCATTTGGTGGGCGATGGAGATAATTGACCAGTAGCTGTTGTTGCTCCGCAGGGGAAAATTGGTGCTCCTCAACCAAAGCGGCAAGGTCATAAAATCGATCTCCCATGGAAGCATATTCCCAGTCGATTGCGATTAGCTCTCCGTTGGTACTTTCGATCAGGTTTTCTTTGGTAAGGTCATTATGACAGAGACTGGGAGTATCACTTACAGCCTTTAAAGCGCTAATACTGCTGGATAGTTGACCGTGTAATTGTTTAAGGCGTGGATAGAAATCAGCTTGAGTATTAATCGATGACCAATAGCGGTCTATTTTCTGATCAATATCCAGGTGGTTCTTAACCGGCGAGAGAGAGTGAATGCTATTAAGTCGTTTGGCAAGCCGCTTCAAAGCGCTGGGGCCCTCTTTGTGCCAGGGCTGGCCTTGAATAAACCTTGTTACCAAATAGTGATAATGAGGGTCACAATAGATAAGGGGAGCACAGAGCCCGGCGCGAGAGGCCTGGTTGAGGACTTGGGCCTCTGTTGCCCGGTCGAGATCCAGCGCTTGGCTAAGTGGGGAGTTATGGCGAATAACCAGGAGCTCTTCCCCTGATGAAACTAAATAGGTTCGATTGGTCTGCCCACCTGCCAAGGTCTGTATAAACCTAGGTCTGGACTGGCTCCACTGATGCCAGTCGCAGGGAATGATGTCGCTTGGGCTTTGGCTCATAGATATAGAGAGGGCGAATTGCTACTGTAAAGCGGCGGAAGCTTGTCTTCCCGTTAAAGAGGTTAGCCCGGGCTGATTTTGCTTATTGTAGATGGATTTCCACTGGAAAAAGCCAATAACAACCAATACCACGTAGAGTAAAAAGAGGAGCGCAGTCAGGTACAACCCTCTATCCAGGTAAAGGTAGATGGAGGCCCCATCCACTACAATCCAGTAGATCCAGTTCTCCAAAACTTTGCGGGTCACCATATAGGTGGTGACCACAGCTCCCAAAGTGGTGAAAGAATCGAGATAGGGTAGGGCGGCACTGGTAAAGTTATCTAGCAGATAACCGAATACTAGGGTTAGCAGGAAAACACCACTAATCACCATCAAGTGGGTTTGCAGTGGCCAGCGATGAATTCTTAAATCTTTGTTTTTATCCTCGTGATGACGCCATTGCCACCAGCCAAAAATCGCCATGCCCAGGTAGAACACTTGCAGTGCTGATTCCATTAGCAGGCTGACATCCCAAAATAAAACTAAATAGATTGCCGTGCTGATAAAGGCAGCATACCAGCAGCTGATTTTCTCGCGCATCGCCAATAACAGGTAAGCAAGGGCGAGAACAACAGCTGCCACTTCCCAAAGAGACATGGCTGCAATTGAGGTGCGCAGAATTTCTAGGAGCTCTGAGTTAAGCATGGGGTTTTGCCGGGGCTAGGTCGCCATCAATAAATTTACAAACAAAAATAGCGCGTCCAAACTGCTCATAGGATTTGCGCATTTCTATTTTGAGAACATCCATTAGCAAATCATATTCGCCAAATACCTGAGTGCTTATAGTGTTAGTGATTACTCTCAGGCCTGAATGGCTATTCAGGCGTCCAATAAAGGCTCGAATACTGGGTATGTACTCATCTTTGAGAGGGTACATGCTGATTTCTGCGGAGAGCTGCATAGCTTTTCTCATTATTCGCCGAGAGCCAGGGGGTAACTATCCTTGGCTTCTATCTATCCAACCCGATTAAGTTCGTGAATTATCAGATAGCTATGTATCTGATAATTCACGGGCGTTAACCATTGGCTATTTGCTAAATTACAAGGTGTCCTATTAGAAAGTATAAGTACCGGTTATCCCGGCAATACGTGGTTCACCCTGTTGATAATAAGCTTCTGAGGTATAGCCATTAACTGGGTTATTTCCGAAATAAAAGCCTCTGGTATAGTAATCCTCACCTGTCAGGTTTCTACCCCATAGAGAGACTTCCCAGTTATCAAGCCGATAGGTGAGGCGGGCGTTAACCAATTCGTAGGCCGTGGATTTTTCATTGTGGCTATTAGAGAAGTAAAACTCATCCTTGCCTTCCAATTCCAGACGCAGTACCCAGTGGGTAGTGAGATCAATCTCGGTGCCAGTGAAGAACTGATAGCTTGGCGCATGAGCTACATCACGCCCATCCAGATTTACCGGAGATAGTACCGTACCGGTTTCTTCATCCTTCTCTGTATCTACGTGGGTACTGCTTATAAAGTTTTCAAACTCGGCGTTTAGCCAGCCTGCAGAAGCGAAGAGGCGCACAGTATCCGTGGCTTGGAAATTTATTTCCGCCTCAAAGCCGTAAGTTTCACCACCTGCTGCATTACCCAGGTATTCCCTAAACTTTTTACTTTCTGGATTAAAGAGTGATTGTTTGGCTTGAACATCGCTGCGGTCTTGGTAGAAAGCTGCTAGCTGCGCCTGTAGGCGGTTATCCAGCCAGCTGCCTTTGGCGCCGAGTTCGTAGTTAAGCAAATGCTCTGTATCAAACTCGAACATCTCCCTGTAAGTTTCTTCATTACCCGCGAACTCTGCGATGATCGCACCGTTCACACCCCCTGCCTTATAGCCGCGTGAAACGGTGGCGTACAGTAGCGTGTCTTCAGAATAATGATATTCCAGGGTTATATTTCCACCCCACAAATCCTCATTGCTATCTGCCTTAGTGGAATAGGAATCAGAATAATCCGCGCTGCGTTTTTCCAGGCGAAGCCCGGTAATCAGGTTGAGAGCGTCGGTTAGTGTGGTGCTCAGCTGTCCGTAAACAGCGCTGTTTTTGGTATCAAACTCACTGCTAAAAAAACTGTATTCCGTGATTGTGCCTTTAGTTTTTCCTGAAGTCTGCAGGAGGTCTTCTTGCTCATTACGATGATAACCCCCCAGTACCCAGCTAGTGCGCCCCGCAAAGAGTTTGGAGCTTTCAGTGGAGAGCAGGCGTAAATCCAGGCTGGCGTTGTCTTTGTCCCGCTGGTAATTGTCAGTTTGGCTGTATTCCAAAGGGTGAAATCCGATATAGCTCCAGTCCTCATCGTATCCGTATTCGGTATCGGAATTGGCATGGCTTAGGGTGGCTTCAAGAGTGAAATTCTCGTTACCAGACCACTGCCCAGTTAAAGCGCCAGCCCAGCTTTCCTGCTGGTCCCGACCGGGCTTGTCGGAGAGGGTCTTGCGGGTATTGTATAGAGAGAAGGCATCGTAGCCGTTATCGGCGTCAAGGTAGAAAAGGGTGAGGCCGAGTTTTAAATCGTCACTGGGAGAATAGGCCAGCTTACCGCGCAGTACGGATTCATCAATATTGTTCGTGTCATCACGACCTAGGTACTGATTTTCTATATAGCCGTCGGACTTTCGCTCGCTGGCGGCTATACGGTAGCCAAGCTGCTCAGTCAGGCTGCCGCTGCCAATGGCGGTAAGGCTGCGACCACCGTATTCACTCAACTCGGCGGAGACTTTGCCCGTTGTTTCTGAAGTGGGCGCGGCACTGCGCATATTGACCAGGCCTGCTAGGGCATTGGCACCATACAAGGTGCCTTGCGGGCCTCGTAGAATCTCGACTTGTTCTATGTCCAGGGTGTTGGCGGCCAGGCCAAGGCCTGTGAAGTCGATACCATCAATAACCAAGCCGACTGAAGGGTTTACTGGGTCGATAAATTGGCTGCGTTCACCGATACCGCGAACCTGGATAAAGCGCCCCCGTGAGGCGCCCGTAGAAAAATTGACATTAGGTGCCATGTTCAGGAGTTGGTCCAGGTTGCCAGCTCCGCGCGCCTCAATACTGCTGGTGCCGATTACACTGACACTGCCGGGTAGATCTAGCAGGTTGGTATCACGTAATTGAGCTGTCACTACCACTTCCTCAAGCCCGCCCTCCATGGGCTTAGCGGCCATTGCTAGCCCAGCGGACAGGCCAGCCACAAGGCCGATAGATTGAGCAATCGGGCGGATTGTGAACAGTTTTTTCATGGTTCTCTCTCGAATCAACACTAATGAAAGAGACCCGGAGAGCGACGAGGGGAGGGCTTTGGCACGCCTACCTATTCCTACGCCGGTATTAACCGGATCAGGTTCAAGGGTTTGCTTAAGGTGATCTTCTTGATCCCTTTGCATCTCAGGCCTTGGCCACCCCTTAGGTTTTTGCGGGCGCGATGATAGCAGATGTTTCGCCTTTTATGGGCAGGAAGGCGTTTTTGATTGAGATTAGGCCGCCTGGTTATGGGGGGGCAGAAGTATTGGTATTAAAGAATATCCAATATAATTTTAGTTTTCGGTTGCCAGGCTGTGGCTAGATTTAGGGTTGGAGTAACAGTGAAAAATTGTCCAGGTTGTAATGAGAAGCCTATCTCTCTGATTGGCTGGTGTAGTGGTCTCAACTCGATAAAATGTGTCTGTAAAAGCTGCGGTTTGAATTTGTCAGCAAATTTTGTCACTTGGCTTGTAATGTTTGTCATTGTTGTAATGATGGGTGCAGTTGCTTATACCGCATTAGTTCACTTCGATGTGCATTTTAAGCAGGACCGCTGGTTGCTGATTGGTTTGATCTCTATCCCAGTGCTTATCGGATCGTTGCTGGGGTATTTGGTTGGTGGCTACAAGGTGCAGAAAAGGGGCGGTAAGTAGAGTAGGGTATATGCAAGTATTCATCGTGTGGTGACTTCCTACGTTGAAGGGGCTAATAGTGGCCTTTCAAAGGCAGTGTCACTCTCTTGAATAGTAACTTTTGTCCATTGCCCATGGTAGATTGGTAGAGAGAAATTGATGGAATTGGTAGTACAAGAAAAGTTAAAAGCACTTGAAGCTGAGAAAGGTATAGAAATTTTATATGCCTGTGAGTCTGGTAGTCGGGCGTGGGGCTTTGAGTCGCCGGATAGTGATTGGGATGTACGTTTTATTTACAAGCGAGATCTTAACCACTATTTGACACTTGGGACTCCAAGAGATGTTGTAGAAGTGCCTTTCGATAAGACCTTGGGGGATGAGCTTGACCTTGTTGGCTGGGATATCAATAAAACCCTGGGACTGTTAAGGGGCAGCAATCCGACATTAATCGAGTGGCTGTTTTCACCAAAAGTGTATTTCAAACGGCAAGAGGTTTTGGATGAACTTCGGAGCCTGGCACTCAAGTGTTGGCAGCCGCGGGCCTTAGCGCATCACTATATCAGCATGGGGTTTAACTGTTATACAAAATTTGTGCAAGAAAAGGACGCTGGTGTTAAGGAAATTAAGGTTAAAAAGCTGTTATATGTAATACGCTCAATTCTAAATGTACTTTATATAAAAAGATTTCTGTCAATCCCTCCAGTCAACTTTATGCAAGTGTGCGAAGAATTACTAGAGGATGATCAAGAGGAATGGCTATTCAAGCTGATAGTCAATTTGATTGAGCAGAAAAAGGGGTTGGATGAAGGCAGTTTTGTGATTCTGGATGCTCAACTTGATGATTGGATTAATGCCAAGCTGGATCGCGGAGTGGCTAACTCAATTGAAGAACGACCTAAATTAGATTTACAAAGTTTTGATAAGGTTTTTCATTGGGTGCTTGGTGTAAATCTTAAGTGATATTTCTTTAAAATTTGGGGCCTGGCTGATTCAGCTTGGATAGTGGGTATTTTATTCTCGGCTTCTCAGTTTTATTGTTTGCGAGCTTAAGTTAGTTCATTTTTCAAAAAAATCAACAAAGACTTTTGTTTTGGTTGGCATAGCTCTACCGCTTGGGATTAGGGCGCTTACCGGTGGTCCTGGCACTACTTTTTCAGGGAGCAGTTGAACAATTTTACCATTCCGGATGGATGGAAATGGATTGGTTAAACCTCCTGTAGTTTTCTCAGTAGATATTGCTTGTATTGTAAATGCAACTCAAGCATCAAGTTTTCTTCTTTCTATTTCACGGGAGGCCAGCTTTTATCATGGCTCTCTTTTAAAAAATGGTTTAAAAATTTCTGGGTATCATTACATGGTCTTACAGGTGAAGGGTGATTTTCACCTTGAGGCATTTTTAAAATCATAGTGTTCATTAGCTGTTCATGCTGCTTTCCATATTCTTTCAGTGAACTTTAGGGAGATCCCCTGTTTCAACTTTATTCACCGGATGGAAGGAAGCATCTTATGACTGAGGCAGAGAAAAGACAGAGAGCAAGAAGTCGCTGGAGACATTTGCGTTCTACATTGAAAACGCTGGGGCTTTTAGGTCGCTCAAGGGGGGCAAAAATGGTAGCCACTCCTTATTGGCCGGAAGTTCATCATCCCAACCACCAGGCGACCCATGGCCGTAATGGCAATGTCCGCTATCTCTCCGACCGGGATAGGCAGAAACATCTGGCCACATTTACAGGAAACATGCTGGTTATTCCTACGCAAAGAAGGTTTGAGCTGGGTATCCTGCAAAACACTGCGGGCAACATAATTTATGTTGTGGATTCACAGCGTAATTTCTATGTCGGAAGAAAAAATTTAGGTCATTTCCATCATTCCTCATTTCTGGCTGGGGGGGCGGTGTTGGGTGCAGGAACCATTGTGCTGGGCGCTGGTTATCAAATACTTGAGGTCAATAACCACAGTGGCCACTACAGGCCAGGTGCCCGGGAATTGAAGCGGGTGGCGCTTGCTATTAGTACGCTCGGTGGGGATTTGAATCAGATACCATTTCGTGTATCGGGGGCTGGGCCCGATGTTGTTTATGGTAATGGGTTAGCACTTCTCGACGCGGCGATCTAGTTGGTTTGGTTAGTGCTTAATAGGGGGGCTGGGAAGGGCTTGGGTAGACCTCGGTTTTTTGTATATGAGATTTGTGAGGGGGTTCAGGCAAGGTATTTAATTGGGGAAATAGAAGAGGATAATGCCGGGGTAGAAGCAGTGTGCCCTTGCCTATGTGGACAGGGGCACACTCAGTCGAGTATCGACCTTAGAAGCGTCTGCGGAACATTGGCAGAGGTTGATCTACACCGGACTGATAGCTGTCCCCAAAATCCTGTAGGGATTCTCTCAGGCTGGTGAGGGATTGGTTGCCTTCAAAAGCGTAGGCGTTAAAGCCACAGCGCTGCAGGTAAGTGAGCTGGTCGCGCATAAAGCCACCCACCGCACGCAGCTCCCCTTTAAAGCCAAAGCGCTCGCGCAGCATACGGCCGGCGGTAAAGCCGCGGCCATCGGCAAATGCCGGGAAGTTAACTGCGATCAACGGAAAATTATTCGCCTCGTTGCCGATAAGCTCAGCACCTTCGTCGCTGTCTATCCAGACCCCTACTTCTGCACTGCGTTCTGCCAGGGCCTCCCGATGGGCTAACCACTGGCGCAGCGGTAGGATCAGCTTGCCGGAGGGCAGGGTATTTGGATCAATGGTTCCCTCTTCCTCCAGTTGAGGTAGTAGCTGCCAATCATTGGCGCTGACCTCACCATTGAGAATTAGCTCGGAGGGGTTGCCCGGCTGTGGGCCCAGCTTAACTGGCTTTGGCATAGACTCTCTCCTTGAAGGGCTGCAGGCCGATGCGGTTATAGGTGTCGATAAAGGGCTCTTCTGTCTGGCGCTGTTCGATGTAGAGATCGAGGATCTTGCCGATCACCCCGGTAACTTCTGCGCGAGAGAAGCTGGGGCCCAGTACCTTGGCCAGACTGGCTTCGTTGGAAGCACTGCCGCCTAGTTGTATCTGGTAGAACTCCTCGCCTTTCTTGTCCACACCGAGGATGCCGATATGGCCCACATGGTGGTGACCACAGGCATTCATGCAGCCGGAAATATTCAGATTCAGATCGCCCAGGTCGTAGAGGTAATCCATATCGTCGAATTGGCGCTGAATGGCTTCGGCGACTGGAATCGACTTGGCGTTGGCCAGGGAGCAGTAGTCGCCGCCGGGACAGCAAATCATATCGGTGAGAGTGCCAATATTGGGTGTGGCAAAGCCGTGTTTGCGCGCTTGTTGCCACAGCTCGTACAGTTGGCCCTGTTCCACATCGGCCAATACCACGTTTTGGTCGTGGGTGGCACGGGCTTCGCCGAAACTGTAAGCATCGGCCAGATCGGCGATGGCCTCAAGCTGGCGATCGGTGACATCACCAGGGGGCACACCCGTTGGCTTGGTGGAGAGCTTGATAGCGCGGTAACCCGGTACTCGGTGAGGGTAAGTATTGCGGTCCAGCCAGCGCGCAAAAGCCTTGTCGCTATCAGCCTGCTGCTGCAGGGCTGCCTCGCTGGCTGTACCATCAAAGCTCTTGTAGTCAGGCTCGGTAAAGAAGGACTTGGCCCACTGCAGAGCTTCTGGGGTCAATTTCTCTACCCCGTCTTTAATGTGCTGCCACTCTTCTTCCACGCGGCGGCCAAATTCTTCGGGGCCTAGGGCTTTCACCAGAATCTTGATACGCGCCTTGTATTTGTTATCACGACGGCCCAGCTGGTTGTATACCCGTACAATCGCCTCCAGATAGGAGAGCAGATCTTCCTCCGGCAGGAAATCGCGGATGGTTTCGGCGATAACCGGCGTGCGGCCCTGACCGCCGCCGACAAGCACCTGGAAGCCAATCTCTTCGCCGCGCTTCACAATCTGCACACCGATATCGTGTACACGAATCGCAGCGCGGTCCTGCTCGGAACCGCTAACCGCGATTTTGAACTTGCGCGGCAGGAAGGCGAATTCCGGGTGGAAGGTGGACCATTGGCGGATTAGCTCGCAGTAGGGGCGGGGGTCGGCAATCTCGTCGAGAGCGATGCCCGCATAGGGGTCAGAAGTGGTGTTGCGGATGCAGTTACCGCTGGTCTGTACAGCGTGCATCTCCACTTCGGCCAATTCGGCCAGAATGGCCGGTACATCTTCCAGCTGGGGCCAGTTGTACTGCAGGTTCTGGCGCGTGGTGAAGTGCGCGTACCCTTTATCGTAGTCTCGGCTGACGCGGGCGAGACGGCGCAGCTGGCTACTGTTGAGCAGGCCGTAGGGCACGGCGATGCGCAACATGGGGGCCAGTCGCTGAATATAGAGGCCATTTTGCAGGCGCAGTGGCAGGAATTGTTCCTCACTCAACTCGCCGGCGAGGTAACGTTCCGTCTGGCCGCGGAACTGGGCAACGCGATCATTGATGATGGCGCGATCCCGGTCGTCGTATCGATACATAACAGCTTGATTCCATTGCCTTTGTGCGCGGATGGTGGAGAGGGGGGCAAGCCCCGGATGGTTCTCCGCTGGCGCCTAACATACCAGTACGCTTATGCAATAAATAACAATATTTTCCGCTATGTCTGTAACCAACAGTTATAAGAGGGGTACCGCTAGCTTAGGAGAACCGGCAAGTAAGCGTCTTCTGTCCCCGTTGATCATATTTGATTGCGGTTGTACCTGTGGAGTATAGCGACAACGCTTTTCTGAGGGGTAGCTTGGGTAACTCGTGTGAAGCCAAGGAGCACCAATGGAGAGGGCAACATTGATGCTCACCTTTACGGTCTTCGATAATGGTCATGAGCTTGTTATGGAGGTTGCTGGTTTAAGAATCTCTGGGGGAGATGCTCAAGTATGTCGGTTCTGGATTGCTGTAAGTCTGATTTTATTGGCTGGGTGGCTATAGCGGCTCTCGCAGGATTACATTCCTAGGAGTCCCCTCGTGTATTCTCTGCGAGAATGAATCCATCATCGCTCACACCAAGAGTCTCGATTTGAGGTTGATGCAGCTGTACTGCGCTTATAATGAGCGTAGATTGTGGGTGTAGCTTCGGCTCCGATAATGGAATTCTTGCAAGGTGGCAAAGAAATGGGGTTAGTTCTTCATTATTGGCGCCCCGTTAATGCTCTCAATTCACTTGCCAGGTTCAGATCACATTTGAATAACATTTGGTGAAGACAAGGGGGAAAGAATTCAGTTTTGGTTGGCACTGATTCCGGTTAGGCGTGCTCTCCGCAGGCTCACCGGCGTTAGAAAAAGCCCCGTCTAGGCTCCAGAAGGTTTCCCGGCCAGCATTGAGGTTTCCTCTGGAATTTAGCCTGAAAGAAAAGATGGATGCTCCACCCGAATCCTCTCATCCTTGCCCCTCTATAACGTGCCGCAAATTATTCCCTTTAATGCTATTATATTTGTACGTGTTATTCGTACCTTCATTTTAATAGCCACTCCCGCTAACCACGTAAAGGGAAGAGATGTGATCGGCTTGTTATTATTGTAAGTCCAGCCTGATAAATCTTTCATGCTAGTTTTTTCTGCAGATTTTTTTCACTTTATGAATCCTGAAAAAGCTAAGAGCTATTTGCGTTGCGGAGTTTTGCGGAAAAATTATTTTTCACAGCCCTTATATAAACATAAATATGGCATGCGTAGGGCGGTATGCTCAAGATTTTCTTCTGGGGTACGTAAAGTTTTGAGGGCTTCACTCTTTCCGGGTAAGGCTGTTTATTTGTTGCCATACACCATTAATTATTCTTTTTACTTTGTAAGCTTGCTATGGGTGATTTTTCCCCGAAAATCAGTATTGCGTTATAGTTCTCGATTAGTCATCGAGAGATGTTTCCCCAGTAGCTTAGCAATTGCTTCCTAAGGGTGTTCGCAATCTGTAAAGCTGGTACCGTTCGTTTTCGCTCAATTGGTGGTAGCTTATTAGTTCTTTTCTCTAGGTTGGGAGGGGGTGAATCAATCACCTGAGCCTCCCTTACCAATTGTACTTATTGTTTGAGATCAAGAAGCCATGAAGTGGTTTCTAGTATTTTAATTGGCCGGTATCTGAGATTTGTTAGAAGTTTTAAGTTTGGACTTTAGCCACAGATTAATATCTTTAACCACCTCTTTGCGCATGTTTCTCCCGTTGATATCCTTTAGTCCGTGGTCAAGTTCTTTGTATTTTCGGTATTCAATATTATCTTTTCCAAGATCTTCAAGGGTTAGCATCATTTTATCAACCATTTGAGGAGAAACAGATAAATCTCTCCCACCTTGAATAATTAGCAAAGGTATGTCGACGCTCATAAGAACTTCTTGTTGATCAATTGCGAGTGATTGATGCCACCAGTTATAGCTATGTTGGCTTGCTTCAAAGTCAAATTCTTCACTATTAAGAATCTGAGCTGCAAAATTTTTAACTTCTTTAATACTCATTTCTGGGTCTTCACTAACTGGGTGATTTAATGTAATGCTGTGTATGAGGTCGTCAATAAACTTGCGGCCTCCTCCGTTAAAAGAGATGGTTGCATCAATATAATCAATCCTTGCTGTAGCTAAGTTGGCTATTACTGCGCCCTCGCTTCCTCCAAGTATTATATAATTTTGATATTTATAATTTTTTCTGACAGCATCTAAAACATCTTGAATGTCAGATACACGCTGTTCAGGGTTATCATTTTGGATGTACTGATCAGGGCAGTCAGTTCGCTCATCCTCTAGGCTGTAGCTTAATTTGCTGTCGATGCCGTACTTTTCAATTAGGAGGAGGTCAGCTTCTGGCCATATGTTTTTATAATCGGTAAATATTGATTCTATTTTTAAAACACTATTACAGTCTGAGCCTTGAAGTATCAGTAGTAAAGTTTCACTTGGTTTGCTAGGTGATTGCTGAATTTGATAATAGGATATATTGGTGTCATCAGCTCTTTTAACTCTATGCTCATCAATGCTGTTGGCCTTAGCGGCACCGGCAAGAAAGATTATAAAAAATAATTTAAGGAGAGTTTTCATATTGCGCCTCAGTAACTTGTTCAAAAAGAATGCTCTTAGACCCTGTAAGGAGTCTTTCTTGACGTATTGATGCGGTAGTTTAATTGATTGCACCTTGGTGGTATGTATGTTCAAGTTAAAATTGATCCATCATGCTTTATGGTTTATTAATTCTAATAAGGTATATTTAGGAAAATCCTAGTGGCTAAATTTACGTTATATTTCCATGGTAATAAGGTTGGTGCTTGTAATTTTTTAAGTTTTAGTGAGTATCCTAAAGTTGTCTGGGGGAAGATTAATTTGCTCTTTGATATGTTCTATTGATATTTCAATTTCCATAATAAGCCTGGCGAGTGAGTTTGCACCGTAAGTATTTCCGGCTTAAGTTGTAATTGTTTGCTGGGTTTAAATATTAACAGCCAACCAAATTTCTCTAATATCTTTATGGTCGCTGGGCTCTTAGAGTTCGATTCTCGAGTAAGATTTAATTTTATCTGCTCGTGTGGCGCTATCTGTTGTACATGTATGGCTTCAAATGAAAGCCCTTTCTTTATCTCTCTTTCATATAAATATGGCGAACACCATCCCTTTCAAAAAAATTCACTAAAGGCCACGTGTGATAGTGTTGGTATAGTTAAGGTGTATGACAAAATACTAGTTTGATATAAATGTTTATAGTTTTTCTGAACGGCAGGGAAGGGCAGGGTCTGCGCAGGCTCTCCTTGAAAATAAACAAATGTTGCTTCATCGTTATATGCTCCCTAATAGGAAGTTGTGTTTTATATTTTTTTACTCCTTGTTTGGAGTTGCTGTGCTGCCAGCTAAAATGCCATCATCGATATTCAAATCAGTGCCAGTTATATATTTAGATTCTTCTGAGGCTAGATAAAGGGCTGCGTATGCAGCATCCTTTGGCTCTCCCATAACCCCAAGAGGTATTTCTTTAGAAATCCCTTCTATTGCTGTTTCACGCTCAATGCCTTGCCCTAGCATTGCATCCCACATGGGGGGCAGAATTGCCCCAGAGTGAATAGAGTTGCACCATTTAATTTATAACTGAGGTCTATGTTTCGGAAAGGTAATTTCCTTTTTAATAGGTTTTATATTTTACTTCTTGTAAATCTTATTAGTAGGGGGTAAAACTTGCAATACATTCGTTCTGTCGCGAACAGATTTATTTGTGCATCACTGAAAGATGCACCAAAATCTCTCAATCTATAGAAAAATTGCTCGCGCACCGGTGAAGTTGATCTCACTTGCGAAGTGCTAGTGGTACAGCAGTGCATTTTGAAATAGTTTTCGGTACTGTATCTTCGGCAGAAGGGTGGGTAAGTTGGAGTATAGCTGCTCTAAGTAAGTACACAGATTCCAAGCGTTTGAGCAAAACGCTTTCGTTGGGTAAAAAGGCTTCTTTACCTTTCAGGTCCGTGCCAGTAACCATGTATAGAGTTGCAGTAGCTGCTAAATACGATTTCTATGGGTATTGTTATGGTTGATGAAGTTCCGCCACCGGTCATTGTGAAGGTGTCGAACTGTAAGGCTATCGTCACCCATGTGTTAGTTCCCAATTATATTGGCATCTTACCCAGGGAGTTTTGCGTGAGCGAATCCGGCTTGGAGACCTATATTATTCCTCTGTAGGTGAGCTCTTCATTCAGTGGTAGTACCTCGGCGCTCAGAGTGCTCAGTAGTTTCGGTATTAATGACTCTCAGGGAGGGGCGGGTATCAGTAGTGGCTCCCCTCGCTGGACGAATTACTCCTGCGATACTCTCGTACACAACCAGAGATGCCTTCGGTCACATAATGATTCGTTTCGATTACATAGGCTTCAATTCCTATAGCCAACTGAGCATTCTTCGGAATTTTAGCCGTTGGTTCTTCAATATGTACCCGCTTGTAAATGTATCGAGTTTAAGGGCAAGTAAGTGGCCAATGGTGAGGGCTACTTGCGCGGTGTAGTAACAGCCTGCAACGTACTCGGTTATAAAGTGGGTGTGCTCGGTGTAACCGCCCCCGCAGGCAGTGGTTACTATTATCGGGTTAAGTGCATGAACCTGTGTGGCCGGGTGGAAGAAGTCCTGCTTGCCAATGATCTCACTACTACAATCCACAAGATTACTGCCTCTGCAGTATGTCTCGCGGAGTTCAACCCCGGTGTGGGTCAAGTGTAGAATCTGCATTACGACTAGAATGCCATCGGCAACCTGCTCTCTAAAACTGGCCTCAATGGTGATGGTAGCAATCGTAAGGACCTGAAAGAACATTTTGAAGTGCGGGGGCCTCAATCGCAGCGTTAGGCGCACCCCTATCAGGTCGGCGGTCAAGCTACCACCAAGAAGATTCGCTACAATGATGACGGCAATATCACCTATAAAACTGGCGTTGGTGGCCATGAATATAATGCCTCACGTCCCCATCCATGCGGTAACCAAAGCCGCAATATCATCTCTCAGTACGATACCAACGGCAACATGTGTGGCGACTCGGGCGGCCGTACGCTGGACTACACAATTCTAGCTTGGTGACTAAGAGCGGCCACGATACACACCTTACTTTCGGGCCAGACCGCAGCCGCTCCAGGCGTGTCGACGACAATAGCAAAGGTGCTGTAACCACCCTGCAGATCGACAGGGTAGCGAAAGCGACAGAGTGCAGCACCTCCGGTGCCACTATCAAGAGCTTTTATCGCCGTTATATTACAGGGATTGCTATCGAGTGTGTCGATCTGAATACACACGGTGAATCCGCCAGCCAACAGGATGAACGCAAAGATCTCCAAGGCTCTTTGAATCTCATCAACGATAGTAATGGGCTGGTAGACAAAGATACTGCTGGTAACAAACTAGTTTAAAGATTTGCTGGCCCAAACAGGTACCAGAATACCCTGATTAGGAAATTGAAAAAATTTAATTTCCGTGTTTATGAAGATGAAAAGCTTCACTCTGTATAACAACTCCCTTATCTCCCATATTGAGATCGCTCATGATTGTTTGAGTAAGGATTACACATGAGAAAAAAGGTTGTGTAATTTGGATTGAAGCGAAAACTTAAATTAACTTCATAAAAGGAAATGTTATGCCATTACCAAAAGATATAAAGGAGATGGGAGCTGCTGTTCACCCTGTTGGTGATTTTGATTTGCACTATCAAAATCCAAAGCCCCATGAAAATGGTAGCCGTTCTATTTTGACGATGAATGTATCGGTATATCTTGAGCTCGGTTATCAGTCTAAGCACGATAAAATAGTGCATGGATATTGCAGTAAAAACGATATACAACAAAGAAATACCGATGGAAGCCAGATTTATTATAAGGATAACCCTAGTGCAGATAAAGTGCTGAGTACCTTTTACAAGGCGCGTGCAGAGACTGCTGCAGTGATAGTAAAAGATTACTTTGTTAATCAGTGGTTAAAAGGACAGACACTTCAAGAAAATAAGAAGATGTTCCCCTCTGTGCAAAAAAATGAGCAAGATGATGGTTATCACTATGATGTTACATGTTACTACACTCCGGATACCACCTATGTAGTATTTCATTGTCATCCGCCGAAAGATATCAGGGTCGCACTCTAATTATAGTTAAGTGAATTACAGTCTTAAGTAATGAAGTTCTGCTGTTGAAAATTATGAAATAGACAATGTGGCCTTCAAGAGAGAGGTTCTCTTGGGGGCTGTATTGTGAATATTTCTAAGAGTAATGTAAGTATTGTACAGGTGTGCAATTTATAGATGATATTGGTCGTTTTGTGAGTTTTTGCAGATGAAGTTGTAATAGTTTGTGGCCATGAGTGTAAGGGTCGCTCAGCTGATATCTTGAAGTTGCACTTTTAATATGGGTTGTATTTTTGTAAGCCTTGCCCTTTGCATTTTTAGGTGTTTATTGATGTCGTTTTTTTTGGTTTAACTATTCCGCCTAAATGTTGGTTGGATGGGACTTATGCCGGTAAAGGCTTTAGTGTAGGGGCTAATCACGCACTTTTAGAGTGGAAATTTATTTTCTGTGTAAGCTTGATTTGTTTGATCTGAAATTTAATTGATGTGGATCAAGGTATTTTATTCTAGGGTGTTTTTTGGTTGGTTTTTGTGAGGATTTTTGGTGGCTAAATAGAGTTTCTAAATCTGAACGATGGTTTCAATTGGAGTATAAAGACAGTTTGTGCATTTTAGTAAGGCGCATAATTTCCCTTTGGAAAGCTTATACGATAGACTCCGCGACCTGTTTTTGAGGTGGAAGCCTCGTAGTTAATTACATCGGAGTTCAGTGTGTCCAGGGATTGGAAGGCTATTTTTAGCATTTTTACATTTGTATTTTTTTACTTTTCTTTCTCTGGTCTTGCCTTGGCTGGAGTCATATCCGGAACAACCAATAGTTCCACGGGAACTGTCAAGCTTACTTACTCTAAGATTTCTCCTGCCTCAAAGGCTGAGTTTAGAATTTATAAGAGTGGTTCGCTCTATCGAACCTATAGCGTAAGTCCTAGCGGAGGAACAAAGACTTATAACTTAGGGACTGGAACTTATCGTTTTGATTTGTGGGCTGGGAATGAATGTCTACAATGGGGTCGCAATGGGCACTGCTATGAACCGGGTTTTTTCTTTAAAAGAGGTAGCCATACGGTCAAGGTAAGTATTGCTGGACCAGGCGCTGTTACTTTACCTAAAACTAGCAAAACTGGCGGGTTTAAGGTTAGTTGGGGTAAAGCATCAAAAACTCCAGGTAAGTACATATTGTGGGAGCGAAAGAACGGAGGAGCCTGGAGTGATATTTACTCCGGTGGGGGGCTTTCAAAGACATTGGCTGGTCGATCAACGGGTAAATATGAATATAGAGTGCAAGCATGCTTTACTGCGTGTAGCAGCTATGTGTACTCTCAGGCAATAACCGTTGCTAGAACACCGACCTCGGTTACTGTCCCCTCTAAAAGTACAAATGGGAGTGTTGCAATCTCATGGAATGCGGGTTCTGGTGCGTCAAAATATATACTGCAAGAGAAGAAAAACAGTGGCTCATGGGTCGAAGTATATAAGGGAAATCTCACTAAAAAGACGCTGACAGGTAGGGGAACCGGTATCTATAGCTATAGGGTTGCCGTGATTCAAGGGAGTTTGACAAGCTCGTATAAAACTTCATCAAATGTCACTGTTTCCCGGGCTCCAGGTGTTCCTAAGAATCTTGTTGTTCCCGGTAATGATTCTAACGGGGTTTACAAGATCAGCTGGGACTCGGTATCTGGCGCTTCTAGGTATAAAGTTGAACAGACGGGTGATGCTACAGGGAACTGGAGCCAAACAGGATTAAGTAAAACATTTACTAAAACAAAAAACGGTAGTTATTCCTATCGTGTGAGGGCGTGTAAAACATATAATAAGGTTGAGTCTTGTAGTGGATGGACAAGCAAAAAGACAATTAATCTAAAGTTACCCAACATTGCATTGCAGTCAGTATCCAAGTCTGGAAAGGTGATTTTAGTTTTTAATACTGATTGGCCAAGGGCCGAGCGTTGTGAGTTAAAGCGAGATAATGTCAAAGTTAGCAGTGCTAAATTCAGTTCTGGGGCAATATTCTCTGAGACTTTGAGTGCTAGTGGGACCTACAGCTATCGATATTCATGCCAAACGTGTTTATTAGGTAGCTTTCCTAACTGCCCGGAGCCTGATTATGCAGGCTATGCATCCGTTTCAGCTACGGTAGTCATTGTTCCCAATAAGGCTACTCTCTCGATAAAAAATAATAAATCTTACAATGGTAATGCCAGTTTAAAATCCCATAGTACTGGGCCGATCAGCTCCGTACGTTGGCAGAAGCGAAAAAAAGGCACTGCTTGGCCCTCTGATAGCTCTTACAGCACAGCTGGAGCAGTAGATTTTACTGCTACAGGTTTAACAGATGGAAGCTGGGAGTTCCGTAGTAAAAACTGTAACTCTTCAGGTTGCAGCGTTAGTTGGAGCGCTACAGTAGGCATTACTGTTTGGAATCAGCCTCTTCCGTCTGCCCCCGTTTTGGACTCTATAGCCAATAGCTCTAACGGCAGTATAAGTTTGAATTGGAGTGATCGCTCCAATGAGTTTGTATATCAGTACAAAATTTATGAAGGAGGTAAATTTTTAAAAACTGTTTCTACTAGTTCCACTTCTCCATCCAAGGTTACAGGTACACAATTGAAGCGGGATGATGGTGTTTATAAATATCATCTTGTAGCTTGTAACTTGAGGGGGTGTTCGGGAACGGGTAACTATAAGTCTGTTATTGTGGCTAAAAAACCGGGTAAGCCTAATAGTTTAAATTTATCTCCGCTTTTCTCCCGAACGGGAAGTGTTGACCTGAATTGGGGAAGTAGCAGTGGCAACTTGGTTCGTTATGAAATTTTTTCAGGTACAGCCACTTCCGTGGATGGAACTGTTTCTTGGAATAACTCTACAGTAATCAAACATACAAACCTGGATAATCTGTCTAAGTCTTTTAGTCTTGATGGTGGATTCTTTGCTTATAAAATCCGTGCCTGTAATCAGGTTTCCAGTTTTTCTAGTTGCTCTGCTACAGCAGTAACAGAAGTTGTGCAGGTAGAGCTTTCATCTCCTCCTGTTTCCGTAGATACACCACCACACAAGGCTACTGCCCTAGCGAATACTGATCCCGCAGTATTGGCCTCAGATCGTGTAGGTATTGTGCCTGGAGAGTTTCGTGTCAGTGAGTCTGGTGCGGCCACCTATAGCCTACCGATTCCAGTTGGTCCCTCATCGGGCAGTAGTGTGCCTAGCGTTAGTGTTAGCTATAGTAGTTCTGGGGGGCATGGTCCACTGGGTGTTGGTTGGGGCATTAGTGGGCTCTCAGCAATAACCGCTTGTCGAAAATCTTTTGAAGAAGATGGAGTGAATGGCAGCCAGTTTGATCGATTCTGTCTCGATGGTCTGCGCCTAAAATTAGTCTCATCTGGCCAATACGGTGGTATTGGCACTCAATATAGGACATCCCTGGATTCTTTTCTCAGGGTCAAGGTGGTATCGACCGGCGTCGGTAGTAAAAAAGGCTTTGAGGTCTATCGTAAGGATGGGTCCATTTCTTACTATGGCCTAACAGATGATTCTCAGAGTATCAATGCTTGGTATATCAACAAGCAAGCAGACAGTGTCGGCAATCGAATTGAATACTCCTATCTTAAAGATAATAATATTGGTGAACACCTCATTGAGTACATAGATTATTCGGGTGGAAGTAATGATATTCTCGTTAACCGAATAGAGTTTAACTACGATACTAATCGTTCAGATAAACGCTATGGCTATCGTTTTGGACAAAAGTCCGCTTCGACGAGACGATTGACCTCAATCATCTCTACGGCAGAGTCCGAGGAAATACGGCGCTATAAGTTTTCCTATAAAAAGAGTGGGACAGGTCGATTATTGCTCGAAGAAGTAGAGGAATGTGTAAAGAGTAATTGTCGTAAACCAACGGTATTTACCTATTCAAAGTCTGATGGTGCTGGTCTTGTTAAAGGGCTTGCTAATCCCAATATTTTTCACTCTGGCTTTGAAGGTGGTAAATATGGCGATGTAAATGGTGATGGACTTACAGACTTTGTATTTATTCGCTACGACGGTAGTCATGGAAAACGCTATATTCGAGTTGCTTTAGGCACTAAGCAAGGGTCGCTTGCCATTCAGCCCGGGCAAATGCGAATTCGTTCCAATGAGCGTGAGGAATGGCACCTATTAGATTACAACAATGATGGTAAAGATGATTTACTGCATGCGCCAATTTCCGACAGTTCTACATATTGGGAAGTCAATTACTCTAATGGATCTGGGTTTAATGTAACTGATACTCCTACAGCAATTACTTTCCAAAAAGGTCAGTTGGGTAAAATGCATGATTTTAATGCAGATGGTTTGCCCGACTATATCTATTTTACTGGGGGTAACGCTGATCATTTCAGGAGTCAATCACCTAACCTTAAAATCAGGGAGCTGCAGCGCAGCAGCTCGGGTAAGTTATCATTCAAAAATAGTGAAGTAGTAAGAAGTTTGTCTCTTCCCAGTTCTACCCCGCCTGGGGGAAGAACTGGCTTATATATAAATCGAACTAATGTGAATGTTCGTGATAAAGATATCGTGGCTGATTTCAATGGTGACGGAATTGCAGACTTAACTGCGATTGTGTCAACTAACTGGCGTTGTACCGAGCCATCTATCGATTGTTATAATGATATTACTTCAAAGACCGATTATCATTTTGTTGTGTTGATGTCCAATGTTAATGGTGGGCATTCTACTGTCTTTTCAAGGCAAATTTTTAATAGTGGTGGGTCCACTGAGCACATGGTGAGTGATCTCAATGGTGATGGCTTACCTGATTTACTCTTTAGGGTCAGCAATAAAAGTGCCTGGAGTGTTTATCACTTTAATGGGGTTAAATTTATAACCGCAAAAGCTCTACCAGCCATCGTAGATGACAATATTCAGTTATATGACTGGGATATGGATGGTCTGGTCGACATTCTTTACCCGAACGCTAACGATAAAATAAATAACGAATACCAGTATTTATATGTGCTCCCCAATAAATCAAATGGCTTTGGTACAGGAGTCAAGACTGGGTTAATACTTGGCGTAGATAAGAGTGACCACAGTCACTATATTATGGATGTGACTGGGGATGGTCGCCCTGAAATCGTTGAAAAGTGCGCTAACCGTGATGAAAAAGAAAACCACTGCGATGATATGCGCACCCGCTCAGGGTTCTTTAGTGGTTCTGGTTTTACAGATAAGTATGTGCGTATCCTCAAACCTAAGCATGGTAATAAACCAGTTGATATTCTTGAATCTGTTGAGAATGGTTTCGGCGTTAGAACAGAAATTCAATATGCACGCCTAAATGACGACAGTGCTAATATTTATAATCGGAAGAAGGGCTCCTTCAAGCTAAATTATGGACGCGGTTCACCCGTTTTTGACTTGTATTCACCGATGTACGTGGTGAAGAAAGTGATTTCTGATGCGCCGGCGGCGAATGACAATAACAATACTGTAGAGGCTCATTACCACTATGCAGGTGCGCGTATGCAGAGTGGTGGGCGCGGCTTCCTCGGTTTTGAGTCGGTTACCACTTATGACCCTCAAAACAAGGTGAAGATAACAACCCGGTATCGCCAAGACTACCCTTACATAGGGATGCCTTCACAAACGGCTAAAGTAATAGAGCCCAATGCCAGCAATATCAAAACTCCGGCTTCCTGTAGTGAATCCAGCCTTAAGCTGATTAGCTGTTCTATTAATACGCTTAAATCGGTTGAGCCGGTATCCGGTAAAACAGTAATGCCCTATATCAGCCAAGCGCAGGATAAGTCTTATAGCTTGGATGGACATTATCTGGGCAAGGTGGTGACTACCACTAATTACACGGCTGATGTTGATATCAAGTATGGCAATGTGAGCTCTGTGGTGGTTAAAAATTATGATGCTTCAAATAACCTTGTTCAGAGCAAAACCACAAGTAACAAATATAATAATGTGGTTAGCAGCAGCCGCTGGCATTTGGCGCGGCTGAGTGAGAGCAGCGTCACTACTCAGAGGCAAGGTAGCTTGGCTGCACCACAGATCAAGCGCACTGTACATTTTGGTTATGACGGCCAGACCGGCCTTTTAACTGATGAATGGGTAGCCAAAGGTAGCGTAGAAGAATTGCACACCCGTTACGAACACGATCGCTTTGGTAATCGTATTGCAGCTACTGTGACCGATGCGCTTGGTCAAAGCCGTACTAGCCATACGGGTTATGACAGCTATGGGCGCTTTCCGACCAGTAAGACTAATGCGCTTAGTCAAACGGTAGAGCAGTATTTGGGAATGGATGCCTTTGGCCAACCAGGTAAAGTATTTGATATTAGTGGGGTGGCCACCACTTATGCCTACTCTCAATTTGGTACTCGCTACTTTGAGCATCATGAGACAGGTAGTCATAGCACGACCCTGAGTACATTCTGCGCTGACAGCGGTGGCTGCCCTACGGTCGCTGGTGTACCGGCGCATTTTAAGGTGACTTCTACCGGTATCGATAAAACAAAAACGGTAATGTACCACGATCGTCTGGGCCGGGAGATCCGCAAACAAACTCAGGACTTTCATGGTAAATCTGTATTTGTAGATACCCAGTACGATGTGCAGTCCCGTGTTAAAAAGATTTCCGATCCCTATAAAAGCGGCAGCTCTCCGCGTTGGACCTCTTACTCCTACGATATTCTAGGACGCACCACCAAAGTGGATGCACCCAGTGGCCAATGTGATAGCACCATTACCTACAATGGTCTGAGAGAAACTACTAAAAATTGTGCACAGCAAACTAAGGTTACCCAGAAAAATGTGCTCGGTGAGCTGGCCCAAGTCACTGATAACATCGGAGGAAAACTTAAGTATGAATATTTTGCTGATGGCAACCTCCGACATGTTCGTGTATTGAATAGCGGAGGTGGCGAAACTTCAGTAACCAGTATTGAATACGATAATCTGGGTCGTAAGAAACGCTTGGTAGATCCGGATAAGGGCACATGGACCTACGGCTATAACGGTTTTGGCGAGTTGGCTTGGCAGAAGGATGCCAAGGGGCAGGGTACCACCATGACCTATGATGCCCTTGGCCGTATGGTGACTCGAGCCGATTACACTAGTTTCAATTCCAGTAGCCAAACAGGCAAGCTACAGAACTTTAGCCGTTGGTACTACGACCAGGATCCTGGTTGTAATTCCAAATACCGATTCGATGGCAAACTGGTGGCCGTAGCCCAAGCTTCCGTAGTTATTAACGGTAGCTGCAATACAAATATGGAGGACATTAGCTTCCTTAAGCTAATGCACTACGATATCTACGGTCGCCTGGGTGAAACTACGACGGTGTTGGGTGTACTTGATGGCGAAGGAGATTTTTATGAGAAGGTCACCTATGACAAGTACAGCCGTGTCAAGCGTAGCTTTGACGCCAGTAATCAGCAGGTAGCTCGCCAACAAAATTACCTATATGGCATGGAAACTGTTTATAACAGCTATGGGTATAAGGTGGGTGTGCGGGATGTGAAGGCTCCTGCCGGGCAGGGTTACTACTACCGTGTGAAGCGCATGAACCTGCGCGGACAGGTAGAAGAAGTATTATTGGGTAATGGCCTCACAACCACTTATGAGTATCACCCTCAGCACTATCGCCTCACCAGTATCCTCACAGATATTAACCCTGGGGTAGGTCAAGTGCAGAATCTGCATTACGACTGGAATGCTATCGGCAACCTTTTGTCTAAAACCGATCTCAGTGGTGATGGTAGTTACAGCAAGGATCTACAGGAAAGTTTTGAGTACGATGGCCTGAACCGCCTGCGCTATGCACGGCTCTATAGTGGTGGTAGCGAAGCTAGCGTACAGGAAGTGCGTTACAACGATGCCGGAAACATCAGATTTAAAAGTGGGGTTGGAAATTATAGTTACGATAGTGCTCGACCACATGCTGTGACAAAAGCTGGAAGCCTTAGTTATGAATACGATGAAAATGGCAACATGGTGCGCGGTTCAAATAACCGCATAAGGGAATATACGGTATTTGATAAGCCAAGTTTACTCACCAAAGATAGTCATAAAACCCACCTTTATTATGGTCCCGACCGTAGTCGCTTCAAGCGTGTGGACGACAATGGCAAAGGTACTGTGACTACCTTGCAGATCGGCAGCGTCGAGAAAGTGATTGAGCGCAGTACCTCCGGAGCCCATATAAAGAGCTTCTATCGCCGCAATATTGCGGGGGTTGCTGTTGAGCGAGTACAACTAGATGCGTCGGATGAAATTGCCGGTACAAGCACTCAGTATTTACACAAAGGCCTACAGGGCTCCCTGGATGTCATTACTGATAGTAAGGGGCAGGTTGCAGAAGATGCTGCAGGTAACAAGTTGCTATACAGCTTTGATGCATGGGGCAAACGCCGCAACCCGTTGAACTGGGAGCGTATCGGTTCTGGCCCCTCGAATACGGTTAAGACTTTAAACGTTGGTGCTTTTAATCATTTAAGTAGTAACCGTGGTTACACAGGTCATGAAATGATGGATGAGGTGGGCCTTATTCATATGAATGGCCGGGTGTACGATCCCAACCTGTCACGTTTCTTAACCGCTGATCCGCTAATTGATGGGGTAACTTCGGTACAAGGCTACAACCGCTATGCCTATGTACACAATAATCCGCTGAGTTATACGGATCCTTCTGGGTATAGTTCCTGGAATAAATTCAGGAATGCCTTCTTAAATAACCGTGATCTTCATCGTTATATGGCTGGGAAGCCACTTTTGAATGCTGTTGCACAAGTTGCTATTTGCGTAGCTTCTAATGCTGCTTGTCCGGCGGCTCTTGCCGCTTATAATGCGAATCAGACGTATCAGGTAACTGGAGATATAGGGTTAGCTTTCCGCAATGGTGTCTTTGCAGCAGTTTCAGCGGCAGCCTTTTCCGCCATGCCTCAAGGATGGAGTCCGACTAATATTGCAATCCGTGGAGTAACCGGAGGTATATTGGCAAAACTGGGTGGTGGAAAGTTTGCCCATGGTTTTGTCTCGTCGGGAGTCGGTGGTGGATTTGGGAAAAATACGCATATAGCCGTTAAGATGGTGGTTTCAGGGCTGGTATCTGAGGCTACAGGTGGCAAGTTTATTAATGGGGCGGCGACTGCTGCTTTTGCGAGTATTGTTAGTTCGATAGCGAATCCAGGAGATCTAAGCGCTAGAAATAAGAGTGGTAGTGCAGACACAACAAATTTTTGTTCTGTTCCACTTGAGTGTGCAAGTGTTCAAGATCAGAAAGCCGTTGAAGCTTTATCAGTAGCAAATCCTCAGTCAATCAAAGATAACCTTGAATACGGTGGGTATATTTACCGGAGCGAAAATGGTACTTACGGGTATACAAAACCTATGGCAGGCACAGAAGATGGATTCAATCTTTCTTCTGCTGCGCACCTTGTTCCTGAAGGGGCCGTTATTGTTGGTGATTATCATACGCATGCAGATTACTCCATAATAAACTCGAACGGAGATATTATTAGAACGAGTAACCCTCTTAGGGATGATTTTAACTCTGATCATTTCTCAAATGAATTAGGGGCAGGTGATATTTATGGTATTACTATTGATGGGCAAGGGAAATCATATTACAGAGGCTATTTGGGGACTCCTAGTGGGGTGTTTAGGGCTTATAATCCATCAAATGGAATGGAGTATATTATCAAATGAGAAGAATCAAAATTATACTATTTTTTATGTTGATGTTGTCTTCAGCAGTTTTTGCAGATCACAAGGGAAGTAAGGGTATGGTTGACGAGTTAAGTGTAATAACCATGAAAGACTATAAAGTTATTGAGATTGCTGTTTCCGAATTAAGGAAAAAAATTAATAATTTTGAAGAGTATAAAATATCTCTATATAAAGCTGGGCGAGATAATTATGTCGTGATTTTTTCAGATCCAAATATGCCTGCTGGGCAGAGAGGGAGTTCTCCAAAAATGCCAAGCTTTAAAGTAGAAATCAACGCAAAACAAGAGGTAATAAACTCTCACTTTATCCGCTAAGCATGTAGAACTCTCTGAATATTGAGGGTCTGAATAAAGTGTTGGCGCCAAAATAAATCATTCGATTTGGCTGAGCAGTTATTTAAGAAGTCTCGGCAGAGTAATCTGCCGGGGTTTTGTTTTTAGTGTATATCACCCTGACCGAGTCCAGTACCAGGTCTTGTACTTGAACTTTATAACACTGTCCAAAACCGACCTCAGTGGCGATGGTAGTTACAGCAAGGACCTGCGGGAACGTTTTGAGTACGACGGCCTTAACCGCCTGCGCTATGCGCGCCACTATCAGGCCGGCAGCCAAACTCCCATCCAGGAGGTGCGCTACGATGATACCGGTAATATCACCTATAAAACGGGCGTTGGTAGCTATGAGTACAGTGGCCCACGCCCCCGTGCGGTAACCAAAGCCGGTAATACCAGTGGAGAACTAAGATTATGTCACTATCGAAAACTAAATTAATTTTCTTGTGCTACCTCTTTCTAGCTTCTTGCATGTCACTAAATGTGATACCTATCAGCGAAAAGTCAAATATACAAATGCTGAATAGGGGGGTTGAGTGGAAGATTCGAAGAACTATTTAACCGAAAATGCTTTACCCTAAAACTGAGTTTGATAAAGGCCAAGAAGGTTGGGTGCTTGTTCGAGGAGATATAAGTAAGCAAGGAATTGCGAATAATCTTAATGTGGTAGATTTCAGCCCGAGCGCTGCATTTAATTCAGCTGCAATAAGGTATCTAAGGGGCTCCCAGTTTGAACCCTATAAGCAGAAAGGTAAGGCCTCTATTCTTAAGGATTATTACTTTCTAATAATTTTTGAGTTAGGTGAAGAGCATCCTAGATATAAAGGATAGAGAGGAAAGCTAGATATTTATTTTGTCCCTAATGATAAAGAGGAGATTGAATTCCCTACGCTTAAATAACACTTTCTATCTAACGGAACCACTACTTAATAGCCTCGGCAAAGTACTTGTTGGGGCTCTGCTTTTAAGATATATCCCCCTTTTCGAACTCAGTAATAAGTTTTGAGTTTCATAATTTTGCCAAAAACCGATCTTTGTGGCGATCACAGCTATAGCTAGGGCTTGCTAAAGAGCTTTGAATAGAATGGCTTCAATTGCCTGTGCCAAGTATGCCTCTATCAGACTTGTATTTAAACTGTTACCCAAGAGATACGCTACTATGATACCGGCAATACCAGCTATCAGTGCGACAACAACGGCAGCATGAGTAGCGACTCGGGCAGCTGTACGCTGGACTATACCGTCTTTGATAAACCCAGCTTGGTCACTAAAGGCGGCCACGATACACGCTTCACCTACGGCCCAGTTCGCAGCTGCTTTAAGCGGGTGGACGACAATGGTAAAAGCACTGTGATCATCTTGCAGATTGGTATTTTCGAAAGGTCATTGAGAACACTAAATCAGATTATGCTATTTATCTTGCCAAATATGATTCCTTCTTTAGTTGAATATGAAGTGAAAATATGGATAGGTTTGAAGCATATTGAAATTGGTTGATAAGATATTTACTTGTTTGAAAGTTGTTGTCGAAGGAAGGCCTTTAAGCTGTTAAAATTCAGGGCGTGATAGTCGGTTGTTCGATTGTCAATCATGGAGTGAGGCTTTAGCTTCTTTCCGAAGTTGGCTAGCCTTAGGGGCTTTTCTGAGTGGTAAGGATTATGAAGAAACTTTTTACCTTTTTAACGATTGTAACTGTTTTAATGGTTTCAAACATTTCAATTGCAAGTGAATATACAGACCATGCTTTATTTAGAATGAATTTTGAGTATAACTCACCGCTCAAAATAAAAAGTAATCACTTAAAAGTGATTACTTTTCCTACTATAGGCCCCAACAGATTACTTGAGGCTAGCTATGTGCCTTATAGCGAAGGTTCTGAGCGCATTACAGGCAGATTACCACTGACCGATTCTGTTAGTTCTGCAACCCTAAGTTATGACGTGAAGTTTCATAGTGATTTCCAGTTCGTTAGGGGAGGCAAGCTTCACGGTTTAGGTGGAGGAACAGGTACTACGGGGTGCAAACCTATAGATCCTAAAGGCTGGAGTGTTCGTGTCATGTTTGATGGTGAGGGTAGTCCGAAGTTATATGTTTATCACCAGGATAGACAGAGAGCCTGCGGTGATAGCTTTGCCAACTTAACAGACTTTAAATTTGATTTACACAGATGGTATCGAGTAGAGCTTTTTGTACAAATGAATACTGCTGCCAATAATGCGGATGGCTTCGCCGAGCTTTATGTGGATGGTAATAAAATTAGCGAGAAGCATGGGCTACGTCTAACAGGCAGCATGAATGCACTGGTAGATACCTTTCTGTTCAGTACTTTTCATGGAGGCTCAACTAAGGAGTGGGCGCCAACAAAGACTGTTAAGGCATACTTTGATAACTTTACTGTAAAAAACGGTAAACGTATCGCCGGCAAGGATGCTTGGAGGTGTGAATATAAAGAAGGCGGAATATATACAACTAATGGTGCCTGCTGTAAGAATTCCTGTGGTTCATGTGGGGGAACTGGTTGCGGAGCCTTGCCAGGGGGTGCGAGTGCCTGTTGTAGTCTTAAGGTTGTAAATGAGGCACCTCTTTGTTCCTATCCGGCTACAAATGCCCCGTGTTCTCTTTAAATGTTAATTTTTTAAAATTCTTAATAGAAATTCTTAAAGACGATCAATTGAACTCTTTGGTTTGTTGATCTGGTTAGGAAAAATCCGGAACTCCTAATAAGGGTTCCGGGTTTTTATATTTGAGCCAAGTAATAAGTATAAGCGCTATAAACTTCATAACACCATGGATGCGCTTAGCTTTATAATTTCCACTTTTACTAATGGTTGATCTATCTACGAAGCGGTCCTGTAAGTTGGTAAATCTATCGTGATTGGTCACGCAGAGTCTTGGGAATTGTACTAGAAATGCGCCTACTAACAGCTCAAGCCCATTATGGGCTCACGGTACAATTTAGGGCATGCGTAGCATTACCGATTTAGTATGGAAATTGCCGGTGCGTTGGCGAATATAGTTAGCGCCCTAAGCGTGAGAGCCTGTAATCACTCAAGTTGCAATCGCAGTAATATCGGTCATTAAATGCTGGATAAGACAGGCCCTGTCCCTATAAATGGACGGATCTACAATCCAACCCCGGCCTGCCTTGCAACTGCAGGCTCAATTTGCTCTACTTGATATGCCGCTGCCTGCGGCTCACCTACTTTGAATAACAATAATGTGTAATCGGAGAAATTCGATGAAGGAAGAAGTAGCTGTTACCCCGGAAGAAGACAATTTCGCAGATGCCATCGCCGCTGTAGCTCTGGTCGCTATCTTTGTTGCAACCTGTATTTTCTGGGTTGCTACCCGCTGACCCATATGATGTCCCGACCCGGAGCCGAGCCGTACCGGGTACTTCTCCGTAAATCCCCCTCTATGACTCACAGCAATACCTTCCTTGGGGCTATCTGCTTGGGCTGAAATCTATTTAGGCAGAAATTTGAGTGATCAAGCGGGCGAGGAGCCCGCTTTTGCTGAGAGAATTCTAGCTGGGGGAGAGCTTTAGCCCATATTGCCCAGTACGGTCTTTACGATCAGTATTAGGGTTAAGACAAACAAAATGGTGAAGGCAATTCCGGCGACAACAAAGTGCATCATGCTGCCGCTTTGAAAGTCCTTCTCTCGGTTCTTGTTGCTCTGAACTCCAATGGCCCCTGCCAGAGTGCTTAGTACAATCTGGCCTAGTCCGGGCTTCCTTGCTCGTTTCTTATTATTTTCCTGCATGGGGGGATCCTCACTCTTCGAGATTTGGGCGCAGCCAGCGCTCCAGTTCCTGTTCACTAATTCCTTTGCGCTTGGCCAGGCTTTGCAGCTGGTCCCGACCGATTTTACCGACATTAAAGTATTTGGCCTGCGGGTGGGCGAAGTACCAGCCGCTGACTGCGGCCGCTGGCATCATGGCGAAATGCTCGGTCAGGCTGACCCCGGCATTTTCTTCGGCGTTCAATAAACTGAACAAAGTCGCCTTTTCTGAGTGGTCCGGGCAGGCGGGATAGCCGGGCGCCGGGCGGATACCCTGATAGGCTTCTTTGATTAGCTGCTCATTGCTCAACTCTTCGTCTGCCGCATAGCCCCAGTATTCCTTGCGTACTTGGCGGTGCAAGGTTTCAGCAAAAGATTCTGCCAGCCGGTCTGCCAGGGCCTTCACCATAATTGCGTTATAGTCATCGTGCTTGGCTTCGTAGCTCTGTGCCAGTTCGTCGGCGCCGATGCCAGTGGTAACTGCGAAGCCGCCGACATAATCGATATAGCCGGAATCCAGAGGCGCGACAAAGTCCGCCAGTGAACGGCACAGACCATCGCCGCCCATCTTTTGTACCTGTTGGCGAATATGATGTAAACGCGCCAGTTCATCATTGCGCGCTTCATCTTTGTACACAATGATATCGTCGCCGATGCTATTGGCGGGCCACAAACCGAACACAGCGCGGGCGCGCAGCTGCTTTTTGGCAATCATCTCTTTCAGCAGGCGCTGGGCATTGTGGTAGAGATCGCTGGCAGCTTCGCCGACCACTTCATCCTTGAGGATAGCCGGATACTTGCCCGCCAGATCCCAGGATAAAAAGAAGGGTGTCCAGTCTAGCGTCTCGAGGAGGTTTTCCAGGGGAAAATCTTCGATAACGGTAATTCCCAATTTTTTGGGTTTTACGGGTTGGTAATTTTGCCAGTCGAATTCAGGGGCGTTATCGCGGGCTTCCGCATAGGTCAGCCGGGTGTCGTTGCGCTTTCTATTGGCGGTGCGGGTGCGCACCTTTTCATATTCCGCGCGGACCTTTTCAACAAAGGCGGGGCGCAGTTCTTCGGAAATCAAGCTGCTGGCCACCCCCACAGCGCGCGAGGCATCGGCCACATACACTACCTGATTGCGATTGAATTGGGGATCAATCTTTACTGCGGTGTGTGCCTTGGAAGTGGTGGCACCGCCAATCAGCAGAGGAATATCGAATTTCTGGCGTTCCATTTCTGCGGCGACATGCACCATCTCATCAAGGGAGGGGGTGATTAAACCGGATAGACCGATAATGTCACAATTCTTTTCCCGGGCGGTTTGCAGAATAGTTTCTGCGGCCACCATCACGCCGAGGTCGATTACCTCGTAATTGTTACAGGCCAGCACCACCCCGACGATATTCTTGCCGATATCGTGCACATCGCCTTTTACCGTGGCCATAAGGATACGGCCGTTGGGCCGGCTGTCCTCGGTTTTTTCCGCTTCGATAAACGGTTGTAAATAGGCGACGGCCTGCTTCATCACCCGTGCCGATTTCACCACCTGGGGCAGGAACATCTTGCCCTCGCCAAATAGGTCGCCAACGATATTCATACCGTCCATCAGCGGACCTTCGATCACATCCAGGGGGCGGCTGCTATTGGCGCGGGCCTCTTCGGTGTCTGCCTCGATATAGTTGTTGATTCCTTTTACTAAGGAGTGCGCCAGACGTTCTTTGACCGGCAGCTCACGCCAGCTCAGGTCTTCCTTGCGCGTTGTGCCGCCGCCTTCACCCATATATTTGGGGGCGATATCCAGTAGGGCTTCGGTGGCTTCGTCATTGCGATTGAGGATGACGTCTTCCACCTTTTCCCGCAGTTCTTCAGGCAGCTCGTCATAGACCGCCAGCTGACCGGCGTTGACAATGCCCATATTCAGGCCGGCTTTGATGGCGTGGAATAGGAATACCGAGTGGATGGCCTCACGCACTGGGTTGTTGCCGCGGAAAGAGAAGGAAACGTTAGAGACACCACCGCTGATTTGAGCACCCGGTAGGTTCTCACGAATCCAACGGCAGGCCTCAATAAAGTCCACCGCGTAGTTGTTGTGCTCCTCAATACCAGTGGCGATAGCGAAAATATTGGGATCGAAAATAATATCGGTGGGGTCGAAACCGACTTCCTCTACCAATACTTCATAACTGCGCTTACAGATTTCGATTTTGCGCTCAAAGGTATCCGCCTGACCCTGCTCATCAAAGGCCATCACCACTACGGCGGCACCATAGCGCAGGCACAGTTGCGCCTTCTCAATAAACTCCTCTTTGCCTTCCTTGAGGCTGATGGAGTTCACGATGGGTTTACCCTGAATACACTGCAGCCCGGCCTCGATCACCTCCCATTTGGAGGAGTCCACCATAAAGGGCACCTTAGCGATGTCGGGCTCGGTGGCTGCCAGGTTGAGAAAACGGCGCATGGCGGCGTGTGCATCGAGCATCGCCTCATCCATATTGAAATCAATCACCTGCGCGCCATCTTCCACCTGAGCGGCGGCGACCTGCAGGGCGGTATCGTAATCCTCTTCAAGAATCAGTCGCTTGAAACGGGCGGAGCCGGTCACATTACAGCGCTCGCCCACATTGACGAAGAGGGCGCTTTCGTCGGCCACAAAAGGCTCCAAACCGGAAAGGCGTAAAGCCGGTTTGATCTCGGGCAACTGGCGCGGAGGGATATCGGATACCGCCTCTGCAATGGCGCGGATGTGTTCCGGCGTGGTGCCGCAGCAACCGCCGAGAATATTGATAAAGCCACTGCGGGCAAACTCCGCCACAATCGCCGCGGTTTGCTCCGGGGTTTCGTCGTATTCGCCAAACTCATTGGGCAGGCCGGCATTGGGGTGCGCGGAAACATAAGTGACACAGGCACCAGATAGGGCCTCCACATAGGGGCGCAACTCAGTGGCGCCGAGGGCACAGTTAAGGCCTACAGAAATCGGTTTGGCGTGGGCGATGGAGTAGTAAAACGCCTCGGTAGTCTGGCCGGAGAGGGTACGGCCGGAGGCGTCAGTGATGGTGCCGGAGATCATAATCGGCAACTCGAAGCCCAGCTCCTCAAACAGCTGCTGCATGGCGTAAATGGCCGCCTTGGCATTGAGCGTGTCGAAGATGGTTTCAATCAGGATCAGGTCACTGCCGCCCTCAATCAGGGCGCGGCCGGCTTCCACATAATTGTGTACCAGCTCATTGAAAGTCACATTGCGCGCACCCGGGTCGTTGACATCCGGGGAAATACTGGCGGTACGTGAGGTAGGGCCAATCACCCCGGCCACCCAGCGGGGGCGCTCTGGGGTGGAGAGGGCATCCGCCGCGCGGCGGGCCACTTCTGCTGAGGTTCGATTCAGCTCTACTACAAGATGTTCCATGTCGTAATCAGACTGGGACAGCTCAGTCGCATTAAAAGTATTGGTCTCGATAATGTCGGCGCCAGCTTCCAGGTATTGCCGGTGGATTTGTTCGATCAGGTAGGGACGAGTAATGCTTAAAAGGTCGTTATTACCTTTCAGGTCCTTATGGAAGTCAGCAAAGCGGGCGCCGCGGTAATCTTCTTCCTGTAATTTTTCCCGCTGAATCATGGTTCCCATAGCGCCGTCGAGAATCAGGATGCGCTGAGCGAGCGCGGCTTTGAGTTGCTCCAGGCGTTGATTACGGGAAAGCGCAGACATTGACCAATCCTTAATTGTCTATGGCGGGAAAGGCATCAATCTTAGCACACGGATACTTGTCAACAGGGGCTAAATTGATGGACAAAAAATACCACGACACAATAACCGGTAATTTTTTGCTAACGGCGTGCAATTTCTATCTATAGTTTGGCCTTCAGCAGACATAAAAGCTCAGGAGAGGGCCTGGCTCGCCAATGGTACAAAAGGTTGTGCCAAGTGAAAGTCTGGCTCAGTGAAGGAGACACATCGTGCAATCAATGGATAAGAACCGCCGGGTTGTATTGGCTTCCCGGCCCGAAGGGGCACCGAGCGAAGACAATTTTAGTATTGAGGAGTTGGGGGTGCCCGAACCTGCTCGGGGTGAGGTGTTGTTACGAACGGTTTTTCTTTCCCTGGACCCCTATATGCGCGGCCGTATGAGTGATGCCAAATCGTACGCAGAGCCGGTACCCCTGGGGGGCGTTATGGTGGGTGGCACAGTAAGTCGGGTGCTTGTGTCACACCTGGATGATTTCGAAGAGGGAGACTGGGTGCTGGGATATTGCGGATGGCAGGATTACGCAATCTCAGATGGTGAAGGGTTGGTGAATCTTGGTAAAAATCCCAGCCATCCCTCCTACGCACTCGGTGTTTTGGGTATGCCGGGTATTAGCGCCTATTACGGGCTGTTGGAAATTGGCCAGCCAAAAGCAGGGGATACTCTGGTTGTCGCTGCAGCTACTGGCCCTGTGGGCTCCACTGTAGGGCAGATTGGTAAAATTCAGGGGTGCCGGGTAGTTGGTATTGCCGGTGGAGCAGAAAAATGCCGCTACGCGGTAGAGGAGTTGGGCTTTGATATCTGTCTCAACCACCGAGCGGAGGAGTTTCCCGAGCAGTTGGAGGAGGCCTGTCCAGACGGTGTGGATGTGTATTTCGAAAATGTGGGCGGAGATGTATTTGATGCAGTTTTACCGCTTCTCAATGACTTTGCCCGGGTTCCCGTGTGTGGGCTGGTTGCTCACTACAACGCTACGTCATTGCCTGAGGGTCCGGATCGCCTGAGCTTGTTGATGCGTGAAATCCTTACCAAGCGCCTTAAAATCCAAGGATTTATTATTTTTGATCAATATGAGCGCTTCGGCGATTTTATTATTGGTTTGAGTCACTGGGTTGGCGAGGGTCGCATCAAATACCGTGAGGATCTGGTGGAGGGATTGGAAAAAGCGCCCCGCGCCCTGATGGGGTTATTACAGGGGGAGAATTTTGGCAAAGTCGTGGTGCGCTTGGGTACCGATGATTAATTGCAGAATTGAATCAATAACAGGCACCAGGGAGGTCGCCGATGAAAATTTTAATGGTTTTGACTTCACACGATAAGCTGGGCAATACCGGTAAGAAGACTGGTTTTTGGCTGGAGGAATTTGCCGCGCCTTACTACGTCTTCAAAGATGCCGGGGCGCAAGTTACTCTGGTTTCCCCCAAGGGCGGGCAACCACCGCTAGACCCCAAAAGTGATGAACCAGATTTCCAGACCGATGCCACCCTGCGTTTCCGCCAGGATCCGGCAGCCCAGCAAGCGCTTGCCAATACGGGCAAGCTTGCCAATGTGCAGGAGGCGGATTTCGATGCTGTTTTTTACCCCGGTGGTCACGGCCCCCTTTGGGATCTGGCAGAGGATAAGGATTCCATTTCCCTGATTGAGGCGTTCTATGGGGCTGATAAGCCGGTAGGTGCTGTGTGTCATGCACCGGCCATTTTTCGCCATACCCGGTGCAAAGGCGGCCATCCCTTGGTTTCCGGCAAGAGTGTCACCGGCTTTAGTAACTCCGAGGAGGAGGCGGTGGGATTGGTAGATGTTGTGCCCTTTCTGGTGGAGGATATGCTTAAAGATCGCGGAGGCAACTACTCCAGCGAAGACGATTGGGCACCCTATGTGGTCGTGGATGGCAAACTGGTCACTGGTCAGAACCCCGCTTCTTCGGAGGATGTGGCACAAACCCTGATGGGAATGATCCCCGTATGAGCCATTTTTTGGGGGGGTGTCCGGGGCCGCCACCCTCCCGAAAAACACACCGGTTTCACTTGGGCGTTTCTGAGAGTAAAATACCCGACAAAGAAGCTCGGTTATTTGAGAAGGCTTATGTCAGAACTGAATGTCACCATCACTGAATCCGCGCAGGAGTACCTGAAGGAACTGCTGGCCAAGCAGGACTGCGAGGGAATCGCGATTCGTATGTTTGTCTCCAATCCAGGTACTCCCAGTGCCGAAACTTGCATTGCCTACTGTCGCCCCGGCGAGGAGGAGGCAGAAGATGTGGTGATGGAGATGAACGGCCTCAAGGCCTACTTTGAAGGCCGCAGTGTGCCTTACCTGGACGATGCCAGGGTTGACTACTCCTCCGATAAAATGGGTGGCCAGCTCACCATTCGCGCGCCCAACTCGCGAATGCCGAAGATCACCGATGACAGCCCAATAGAAGACCGTATTAACTATGTACTCTTCAATGAGGTAAACCCCGGGCTGGCGGCTCACGGGGGCCAGGTGAGCCTGGTGGAGGTCACAGAGGATAAATTTGCCGTGTTGAAGTTTGGCGGCGGCTGCCAGGGTTGTGGCATGGTGGATATGACCTTGAAAGAAGGTGTTGAGAAAACTCTAAAAGAGAAAATCCCCGAACTGGCCGGTGTTAAAGATATTACCGATCACACTGATAAGTCTCAGGCTTATTACTAATAGTTGGGACCGTATGCTCTTCCCGGAGAGAATTAAAAGGCGAAGTAATACTTCGCCTTTTTTCTTGCTTGTCTGAACTGGTTAGTTCCTTTCTTATGATTTTGCCTCCCTTCTTACCTGTCGCTGCACTCCTTATTTACTTCTGAAGGCGCCTGGGCCGCCCCGGACTTTGCCTGCCCCGTATATATTTTAAAGACCTCTTGGATTTGTAGCTGGGGTGGTATCCACGCTCAAAAGGGGCGTATGGCGCCTTGTAGGCGCTCTGACTTCAGTGGCTATAGCGGGCAGGCCGGGATAGAGTTCTATGTTCGATCAGGTGGTATTCGCCGGTGGAGGAGTGCGCTGTACCTGGCAGATTGGGTTTTGGCAGTCTGTTGCAGACAGGATTCAACTTAGACCCAAGGTGGTGAGTGCCGTCTCAGCCGGCGCCCTGGTTTCCAGCCTGATATTGATGGGCAAGTCCTTGGATGCAGTAGAGTATTTTGCCGAGGCCTTCGAGGAAAATCCCAGCAACGTTCACTGGGGCAATCTCTTTCGTAAAGACCCGCTATTTCCCCATCACCACATCTACCGTAATGGTATGAACCGACTGTTTGAGGGCGGTTTTGAACGCCTGCGAGAGGCTGCAGAAATGCGAATAGCAGTTAGCCATTCGCCGGGCTGGTTAAATGGCTCTTTAGCACTAATTATCGGAGTTGGTATTGATTACTCCGATACCTTTCTCACTCGTTCTCTGCACCCAAACACCGCCAAGCGCCTTGGTTATCGACAGTCCTTTTACTCGGTACGAGACTGTAACAATGTGGGCGATCTGCAAAAACTGATCCTCTCCTCCTCTTGCACGCCACCTTTTACTCCCCGGCAACAGGATCGGGGTAGAGAGGTCCTGGATGGCGGTATCGTAGATAGCGTGCCGGTAGGCGGGCTCAAGCCGGGGCCTAGTCAGGTACTGATTCTGTTAACCCGCAATTACCCCCAGTACCCAAATCATTTCAGTTGCCAAAAGGGTGAGCAACTCTGGACCTATGTGCAGCCGAGCCGGCCCTTGCCGGTGAGCGTCTGGGATTTTTCCAATCCACAGAGTGTGTGGCAGGCCTTTGATGCGGGTTATGCCGATGGAGAGGCATTCCTGGCGGCATATTCTCCAGAGGGGAGCGCCAAGTGAAGAATTGGGTTATTGCTAGGCGGAGCAATTAAAGGGTGTTTGATCAGGTGGTATTTGCCGGTGGGGGTGGGCGCTGTACCTGGCAAATTGGGTTTTGGGAAGTGATTGCCGACCAGATAAAGCTCAAACCGAGAGTGCTCACAGGGGTTTCTGCGGGGGCCATGATTGCAGGTTTGATATTGATTGGTAGAGCAACTGCTTCGGTGGATTACTTCTCATCGGTATTCAATGCGAATCCTCGCAATGTGTATTGGAGAAACCTTTTGGGTAAGGCGCCAGTGTTTCCCCATTATGAAATCTATAGGGAAGGTATCCAAGAGCTGTTTAGCGACCGCTTTAAAGACTTGAAATCCGCCGCGGAACTCAGGGTTGCTGTTTCCCGGCCACCCAATTGGCTGCCAGCATCAGTGGCATTGGCTGTTGGAGGGGCAATTTATTATTCCAACAAATATTTGCACCGCAAAATGCATCCAAAAGTGGCGCGGCGGTTGGGTTACAAACAGGATTTTTTCTGCGCTCAGGAATGTACTGATATCGGAGAATTTACGCAGCTGATCCTGAGTTCATCGTGCACACCACCATTTACGCCAAGGTTGAGTTTGGCGGGGAAAAAAGTTTTGGATGGTGGGGTAGTGGACAATGTACCGGTTGAGGGCATTGACCCTGGTGAAGGGCGAGTGCTTATTTTACTGACCCGTCGCTATCGGGGCTTTCCCGATTGGTTTACCCAGTCTCAAGGCAGGCAATTGTGGACTTATGTGCAGCCATCACAGTCGCCCCCCATTAGTGTTTGGGACTTCACTAATCCTGAAGGCTTGATCAATGCTTATGAAATAGGGCGCCGCGATGGACGTATATTTATGCAGAACATGTTGGCTGAGCGGGGTTTTTATACGGGCTCGCAGAAAAAGTAACCCGGTATTTTAACCGGCATAAACAGTTGCCAAGAGATGATTGCTACAGATTAGATTTATTCAACGGGGGAAGTTCGGTAAGTGCCGGCTCAGGAAGAGCGGTACAGTGGTAACAGGGAGCTTTTCAATGTTTGATCAGGTAGTTTTTGCCGGCGGTGGCGGCCGTTGTATCTGGCAGATTGGTTTTTGGGAATCTGTATCTGGTGAAATCAATCTATCCCCCAGAGTGGTGAGTGCTGTGTCGGCGGGTGGTCTTGTGGCGGGCTTACTGCTGATCGACAGGGGCCCGGAGGCGGTGGACTATGTTCGCTCAGTTTTTAGTACCAATCGCAAAAATATCTATTGGGGTAATTTATTTAGGCAGGAGGCGGTTTTTCCCCAATACGCTATCTGCCGCGATGGGATTCGACAGCTGTTTGAAAACGGGCCTCAGGCCCTGCAGAGTGTGGCTGAGCTGCGTCTGGCGGTTAGCCACCCGCCCGCCTGGATGTACGGCCCTTTGGCGCTAACTTTTGGTGCAGTTATTTATTATGCCGACAAGGGATTTACCCGCAATCTGCACTCCACGGCAGCCACTAAACTTGGCTTCCGCCAGAATTTTTACCGCGCTCAAGATTGTAAGAATATGGATGAACTGGAACATCTAATTCTGAGTTCCTCTTGCACCCCCCCATTTACTCCAAGGCTCCATCTGAATGGCAGGGAAATTCTGGATGGCGGAATCGTGGACAATGTGCCGGTTGGCGGTTTGGATAGCAAAGAGGGCAGGGTGTTAATTCTGCTAACCAGTCGCTTCCGTGATTTCCCTGACTGTTTCACCCAGCGTCAAGGTGAACAGCTATGGACCTATGTGCAGCCCTCTAAAACGTTGCCGATTAAAGTGTGGGATTTCACTAACCCGGAAGCGGTTAACAAGACTTTGGAGATAGGTCGAGCTGATGGTAAGGCCGTATTGAGAAGGCTTAGAGAGGGCTCAACCCTTAGTGATGACCTAATCGCGCTTTAAGTTAATTTTGCTGATTAATTTTAAAAGTTGGGTGACTCCGCGTGGGAGTATAGGGGGCTGCTTTCTTGGTGGAAATGCCTGGGATGGCAGTGCTGAGGCCTCTGGTTGCACTAGCCTGCTGAATCCATTAGCTTATGCAATTAGTTGCATATAAGCTTTGTGCGGCGGTGCCCTAAGTGGAGAGCGGCTTTAGGCTTTACAAGGGCAGTTTGCCCATTGAACAGGAAAGGATGCATGTTTGATCAGGTTGTATTTGCAGGTGGCGGCGGTCGCTGTACCTGGCAGATTGGCTTTTGGGAGTCTGTTGCCGCAGAAATCGGGCTGTCTCCGAGGCGGGTAACCGCAGTTTCTGCTGGGGGGCTAATGGCAAGCCTGATCCTGATGGGGCGTATTGAGGCGGGTAGGGAGCACTTCTGGTCGGCTTTTGCCGCCAACCGCAAGAACGCTTATTGGGGCAACGTGCTAAAGAAAGAGCGGGTGTTTCCCCAGTACGGAATTTACCGCAATGCCATGCTGGATTTATTTCGCGATGGCCTTGAGCCCCTGAGTGCGGCTGCAGATTTGCAGATTGGTGTTGTACACCCGCCGCGCCTTTTGCCCGCAGGGTTGGCGTTTGGGGTGGGGGCTTTGGCCTATTACACCGATAAGCACTTATTGCGCAGTCTTCATCCAAAAATAGCTCTGGGCCTGGGTTTCAAGCAGAACTTTTACCGCGCACAGGATTGCCAGAGTGTGGAAGAGTTGGTGGAGCTCATTCTTTGCTCATCCTGTACGCCGCCTTTTACACCGCGTTTGCGTCGTGCAGGAGATCCCGTGCTCGATGGTGGAGTCGTGGACAATATCCCCGTGGCTGGGCTGGATAGTGAGGCGGGACGGGTGTTGATTCTGCTCAGCCGCTGTTACCCCCGCTATCCAAGCCGCTTCACCAGGCGCCGCGGAGAGCAGCTTTGGACCTATGTGCAGCCCTCGCGGCCGCCTTATCTCAGCGTTTGGGACTACACCAACCCTGAGTTGGCACAAAAGACTTACGAGCTCGGCCGTACCGATGGTCGGGAGTTTTTACAAAAACATATGCTTGAACAGGAGATGCTCGATGAGCAATACCAATAACCCAATAGCGGAATCAATCGCCCTGTGGCACGAGATGGTTGCGGAGCGGGACCTCAGTCGCCTGCCCACTATCGTTGCGGAGGATGCGGTATTCCGCTCACCGGCGTTCTTTAAGCCTTACCACAGCTCTGCGGCGGTCTGCCTGATCCTCAATACAGTGATGCAGGTATTTGAAAGCTTTGAATATGATCGCAGCTTCACCACCGAGTCAGGCCGCGATTTGGCTTTGGAGTTTAAGGCCAGCATCGGTGACAAGAGCCTTAAAGGGCTGGATATCATTCGCTTTGATGAGAATGGCAAGATCGTGGAGTTTGAGGTGATGATACGTCCCCTCAACGCCCTGCAGAAGCTGGCGGAAGAGATGTCCGGCCGCCTGTCCCAGTATGTGACTCAGTACAAGGACTCCCAGCCGGCCTGATTTCCAATTTCCACCCATCCAGTTGGTGATGGGTGGAGTTTTAGGCTCCATGAAAGTGAGGTTTACGCTTATTCCTCGGTTTCGAGGGAATCGAAATACTCAAAAACGTCGATGCCATCCATATAAGCACCATCGAAGCCCGCATCTACGATCCTGAAGATATAGGAGCTGTTGTTGCCATAGATAATGTCCTGCCAGCCGGCTTTCCAGTACTCCACGTAATAGTTGCCCGATTCATTGGGGACTTCGTCCAGTAGCCAGGCCGGTGGATCGGCGGGCCAGGAGCTTTGCCAGTAGTAGCGGTTACTCTGGGCCATGCCAATATTGACATAGGCCATCAGCAGGCGATTCCTGCCATTGTTCTTCTTCTTTAATTGCTTGATCTGCTCTTCGGTATAGGTCTGGTTATCCCTAAAGAATAAGTCGATGATCAGCAGGTCGTAGTCGGTTTCGGATAACTTGTCCACGAATTCCTGGGGTGTGGAGAAGCTCGTAGTATTGGTGATATTAAGGAAATTTTTGACATCTTCCAGTTTATCAATGTCGTCATTGTTCACATTGAAAGGTTTTTCTGGGTAGGAAGGAATATTGTCCAGAAGCGTATCGTCGGCAGCGAAGGAGACGTAGCCGGCGTTTTCGTTCTTCTCGTAAGACTCGTCAATATTGCGTTCGCTATTGGCAAAATCGGTCACCAGGATTTCACGGCCTTTCTCTTTGGCCAGGTTGAGATAGTCCTGCAGGCGCTTACTTTCAGTTTCACTGGTGGGTTGGTCTACATTACCGTTCTGCCCAAAGAAGACCGCCTCCTGGGCGATACCATCGGTAGAGTTCACATAGGCGTCATCTACCGGGCCATTGGTCCTGGTATTGGTGGTGATCAGCTCAATACCGTTTTGCGGAACGATAATAAAGTCTCGCTCAAGGCCCTTTGCATACTTGCTGATATCCTCCACAAACAGGCGCATTTCTTCATCGTAATCGATATTTACGGGAATAATGATGTCGGGTAAATCATCACTACAGCCAAGAAAGAGTAGTGGGCTGAAAAATAGCGCTAGCTTCCTATGCAAGGTCGTTCTCCAACTAGATGTAATAGTTAAGCTTAGATGTTTTGTCTGTTAGTAATCTATTGGCAGAAAAGTACAGATATTGTTCCCCATTGGCAAACGCCAACTTAAATTGCTGCAATCTAGTGGGGGATTGCTGAATGTGGACTTAACAGGGCTGAAAAACTTGATTTGGGGCTCTTAGGAGCCCCTGGGGTTATCCATTCTCTTTTTAGTCTTGTTGGTGGCGACCGCGGTACGGGGGTCATCTGGCCAGTAGTGCTTCTGATATTTGATACGCAACTCCTTTTTGACCTCTTCGTAGGTGTTTGCCCAAAAATTAGCCAGATCGCGAGTGATCTGTACCGGGCGACGAGCAGGGGAGAGCAGGTGAATCATTAGCGGGTATCCCCCACGCAAAACTGCGGGGGTTTGTGCCAGGCCGAAGAGTTCCTGTAAGCGCACAGCCAGGATTGGTGGGGATGCTTCGTAATCGATAGCAATGCGTGAGCCGCTGGGTACGGTGTAGTGGCTGGGAGCCAGCTCATCAACCTGCTGAATATGGGCCCAGTCGAGTTGTGCGCGCAGAATATTGAGCAGGTCCAGCTGCTTGAGCTGCTCAAATTTATGGAAGCCATGTAGATGCGGTAATAGCCAGCGCTCAAGGTCCTGCAACAGCGTATCATCACTCCAGTCGGGCAGCGGAGTGCCTTCCAGTGGTGACTTGCCACTTTCCTCCTTTCGCAAAAACGCCACCCGCGCGCGAAATTGTAGGGCTTCTTTACTCCAAGGCAGTAGAGAAAGCCCTTTTTGGCGAATGGCATCAAGTAGTGCCCGGCTCAATAACTCTGATGGAACATCTTTGGCGACTTGCTGCTGCAGCACTAGTTTGCCCAGTGTGACCTGCTCCAGGGCTTCGGCACGCCCGGCGGTATCATCCCAGCGAATAGTGGTATTTTTCTCGATTTGGTCGGAAAAACAGCGCTGTAAGGCGTTTTTTGAAATTGGAGCGGCCTGCTGGATTCTCGCATCGCGCCCCAGTCCATCCAGTTCGGCAACCACAAGGAAGTCGCTGAGAGCCAGGGCGTCTTCGTGCGAGAAATGTGCGCCTCGGCCGCTGCAAAGCAGGTAGCGGCGTGCACTATCTTGGCGGCTTTTGGCAATTCTATCCGGATAGGCGAGCCCCAATAGCACCCCGACTCTATCGGCCTGATCAATACTATCGCTGATACGAGGTTCTTGCGGCTTGAAATCCTTTAATTGCCCTTGCCAAGTGTTGGCTTGCTGGCGAATACGTTGCACCGCACCGCGGTCGATATTTTGCCCCTTAGGATGGGCCTGTAGTGCTTCGATACGTTTGCTGATGTCTCTATCCCAGCGTGCTTCCCCCCGGAAGATATCCCTCTCTGACAGTAGCGCCGCGAGTAGGCAGGCCTGTTGTGATAGATGCCAGTCGAGGCTGCGAAGCATCATATGGGCGAGGCGTGGATGGCAACCCAGGGATAGCATGGCGCTGCCGTGTGGAGTGATGCGCAAGTCTTGGTCTAGTGCGCCCAGTTGCTTTAATAGTGCCTGGGCTTGGGCTAGAGGACCTGTGGGGGGAAGGTCCAGCCAGCTCAGGTCGGTGGGATCACTGACTCCCCACTGGGCTAATTCCAGCGCCAGGGGGGCCAAATCGCTGCGTATTATTTCGGGGGTGTTTTTACTGCTGAGGCTGCGTTGGCGGCCCTCGCTCCACAGTCGCAGGCAGAACCCTTCGCTGAGGCGCCCGGCGCGGCCGCTGCGCTGGGTGGCAGAGGCTTGTGAGATTCGGCAGGTCTCCAGCCGATTCATACCGCTGTTAGGATCGAAGCGAGACTCTCGCATTAAGCCGGAATCCACAACTATGCTGATTCCCTCAATCGTCAGGCTGGTTTCTGCCACATTGGTTGCTAGCACCACTTTGCATTGATCGGGAGCGGCCGGGGCGATGGCCTGATCCTGCTGTTCGCGGGTCAAGTCTCCATAAAGTGGGGTGAGAATAATGCTATCTGGTTTGAGACCATCCGCAGAGGCGAGTTGTTCGCGCAGTAACTCCTCCACCTTGCGAATCTCGGAAACTCCCGGAAGAAATGCGAGTACACTGCCTGACTCTTTGCGAAGTGCTTCGAGAATCTTGCGGCTCATGAGCGTGGGCATAGAGCGGTGATCTTCAGGATCCTCCCGCTGGCCAAGGTAATCGATATGTACGGGGAAGCTGCGCCCCTCACTACTGACCACTGGCGCACCGCCGAGCACCCTGGCTACCGCCTCGGTTTCCAGGGTTGCAGACATCACCAATAGTTTCAGGTCTTCGCGCAGATATTCCTGGGATTGCAGGCACAGTGCCAGGGATAGGTCGGCTTGCAGGCTGCGCTCGTGAAACTCATCAAAAATAACCAGCGAGGTTTCTGACAGTTCCGGATCAGACTGTAGCAGCCGGGTAAGAATACCTTCAGTAACAACCAGGATACGGGTTTTCGCACTTCGCCGCCGTTCCCCGCGGACCTGGTAACCCACAGTCTCGCCTAGCTTCTCTCCGAGCTGGGCAGCCATACGTGCCGCAGCCGTGCGCGCAGCCAGGCGACGGGGCTCCAACATAATGATATTGCGTTGCCCCAACCAATCGGTTTCGAGCAGGGCCAAGGGAACAACGGTAGTCTTGCCTGCGCCAGGAGGAGCTTGCAGTACCACATTGTTGTGTATTTCCAGTGCTTTGAATAACTCTGGTAGGGCGGAATAAATTGGTAACTCTGGCATAGCAGAGAATTATAGAGGATTAAGGGATGTGAGTGTATGGGGCTATTGTACTCCTACAAAGTAGTAATTATTTGGCACTGAGTACTATTTGTAACTGATGACTACTTATAATGCCCCATCTTTGCTAAGAAACTGAGTGGTATTTCTGAAAAGTAAACTAGCCAGTAACCCAGTCAGCGATAAGCAGAGAAAAGCGATCATTAACGCATGAAATCCAGAGTGAAATGATGCTTGCCCCCACTCCAAAACCTGAGAATGTAGCGAAGAATCTGGGAAAAATTTTGTTATGTTTTTAAGAGGTTGAGCTCCAGTTATAAAGGGGAGAACATCCAACATACTAACTTGGTACTCATTGGGGAGAGTTTCTTTTGAGAGCTTTGTGAAAGTTCGGACACTGACAGTGCTTACTATTATTCCTGTGAATGATATTCCTGCAGCATACCAGAGGTAGGTGTTAGAGATGAACAGCCCATAAGCTGCTCCCTTTTCATTTTTTGGGGCACTTTGAACTGCTGCAAGATTGGTTGAGGAGTACATTATTCCAGCAGTAATGCCCATAAAAACCATGCCGAATATGAGGTAATGCCAGGACAGTTTATCTGGCATCAGTATTAGTGATAGAGCAGCTGTTAGGCAGGTAAATTGGGCAAAGACGATGGAGGGGATGGGGTTAAATTTATTATTGAATATTCCAGTTGCAATTGAGGAAAAACATAAGAATATTGTCATTGTGAGAATGATGAGGCCAACCTTGGCAGCTTCATAACCAAGTATATTCTCTAGGTATAAAGGTAAAATAAATAAGAAAGAGCCAAATATCATTTGAAAGCATGCACGAGTTATAAGTAATCCTTGGAAAAGTTTGCTTTGGAGTAGGTTTAAGTTTATCAATGGTTGGGGTAAGGTTCTCTGCCATAGGAAAACAAAAATTAAGATTACTAAAGAAGATACAAGAGGCAGAATAAACTGAAAGCTGGCTATTCCTTTGTGAGGTTCAAGGTTAAGTGAAAGTAATATTAGGAGGTAGGCAGCAAGAATAAGAAATCCTGATTTGTAATGGATATATATTTTTTTGTTTTGAACGTCTCTTTTTGCGAAAATTTGCAAGATGGCGAGACATAATAAGCATACAGGAATATTGATTAAAAAGGCCCATCTCCAACCAAGGTGGGTGACAATAAAGCCGCCTAGAATCGGGCCTATTGACTGAGCTGTAGCGGTAAAGATCACCAGTAGGCCAACGGCTAGGCCTTGTTCAGACTTTTGAAAGTGGCTTTCCGCTAGAACAAAAATCATGCCGAAAGAGGCTGCCATGCCAGATCCTTGTATAAACCTGCCGGCGATTATGGTCTCAAGGTTGGGGGCTACACTGGCAATTACTGATCCTAGAAGAAAAATGGTTATGCCCAGCATGAGGGTGTTTTTATGACCAAATCGATCTCCAAACTTACCCGTAGTAATGATTAGCCCGCCCATAGCAATAAGATAAATATTGTTAACCCACTGCAGCTGATAGATTTTTGCGGAAAAATTTTCTCCTATAGTAGGGATCGCAAGGTTGATCACGGTGACATCAATATTGATGATCATTAGGCCAAGTCCAAGGCCGCCTAGTACCCACCATCGATGTTGATAAGGAAGTTCCGTTTGGTTACTCATGCCGTCCAATTAATCATGACTTTAGGGAAAGTGAGGGGATCTTTTTAGCTTGTAAGTAAAATATCTCAATAAATGAAGATGTATCTGCTATCAGAATTTTGGAGTGTCTCTAGAATCTCATTATGTATGGTAATTGAATGCTTGATATTAGAAGTTATAGCTTTGTTATAGGGGAGCTATTACTTATTGGGTTGGACAGTAACAATATATGACAGTGATGTTCATTATTTGGTTGTCTACTTGAACCTATCAAATTTTAGGGGGCATCTATTGTTGATTAAGTTGATCTGAAATCTGAGTGGAGAAAGGTATGGGGCTAAATTTAAGGCGTGTAGTAACAGGGCATGATAATTCTGGTAGACCTATTGTGGTTCTAGATGACAGCGGTGAACATATATCTAGCTGGCGCTCGCATATGGAACAGCAACAATTCTGGACGACAGTTGAGCTGCCCGTAGAGATTGACTCAGAGAATAGTGATAAGGGCGCACGTGAGGTTGGCACTGTGATACCTGGTGGCTCAATCTTCAAGGTGGTGGAGTTTGGTCCTGGGGTAACTCCTCGTATACACCGCACAGATAGCCTGGATTATGCAATTGTACTCTCCGGAGAGATCGACATGGAGATGGGGGGGGATACGGTAATCCACTTATCGGAAGGTGATGCTTTAATTCAGCGAGCTACCATTCATAACTGGGTCAATCGGGGAGATAAACCCTGCAGAATTGCGTTCGTATTAATCAGTGCCCAGGGCGATACTGCTATCGGTTAGCGACGGACTATTAAAAGCTAGTGGAGAAGGATATGCCACCCATGAGTTAAGTGAAGAATTATTGATTGTGAGCCTATCGGAGCAGGTTTGCTTTTCATTAGAAATACATCTCTCTGGGCATCAGGCAGTGTAAATATTCAACACTGAAACCGGGCTAAATTTGGGGCTTGGAGAGAATAGGTTCATCAATATCCTCAGTGTGCCCCAGTGCAGCTTCAATTCCGGCATGTACTCCGAGAGCCGCTGTCTCTCTCGACATGCTGGGGGTGCCGATGTTTTCTGCCAGCGCGGCTACTTGAGGTAATTGAGGAAGGTGTATCCAGCCTGCGCGAATATCCAGCTGATTGGTAATAATATAGTGAAGTACCCCATACATCAGGTGGTTACAGCAGAAGGTGGCGGCAGTGTCGGAAATATCTGCGGGAGCACCGGCATTGCGCATGGCTTTTACCATTGCGCGAAGCGGTAGATTACTGCGATAGGCCACCGGGCCATTGGGTATGGTGGGCTCATCCTGCATCTCCACCCCACGGTTATCTTTAAGGCGGTAGCGTGTTGAGTCATTATAGTTTTGTGCAATTCTCTCTACAGTGATAACTGCACGGCCGGCATATTCACCGAGCATCATCACTACTTGTGGGCGAAGTTCGTTAATAGCTCTCGTGACGACCTCGATACATTCGAAAAAATTGTTTGGCACAAGTAGGCCGCAGACTTCAGCGCTGCCAATACGGGTGCCATCCAGTACACGCATCACGGATTCGGCCGGATTGATTGGTGTATGGCCAAAGGGTTCAAATCCAGTAACAAGAACTTTTGTCATGGCAGTTTATTGTTGATAGTAATTCGATGAGATCAGTATCTAACTAAATCCCCGAATTCACATTTGCCAGATCCGGGGTTTTAGTTCCTAGGGTTTACTTGATCAGCCCCAACTCCTCAAGGAAAGAGTATTTATCCCAATCCACCCAGCTTTCTACCATCTTTCCACCTTCGTAGCGATCGGTATGGGTGCCTGTCCAGCTGCTGGTTTTATTGGTGGCCTCATACTGCATGAATTTACCTGTGTGAGTGGCCGTTACGCGCCAACGGGTACATACATAATCACCCTCTGCAACTTGCAGTAAAATCTCCATTTTTACGTCGGAGAAGCTATTGTGAAACTCCTTCACTAAGTCTTGCCACTCTTCCAGTGTTTCTGTTGATGTACCTCCAGAGGCATCTGGCATTTGGTGATTTTTGTAATTGGCAGATAAATAATCTGAGGCTTCATGTGGGGTATTGTCCCCCCAGAGCTCAAGTAACTTTTTAGAAGTTGCTTTATGGTTGGCGGACATAGTGCTCTCCAAGATTGTGGATGGCGACATTTGTGTTGTTAGGCAGGGCAAGCATAGTGTAGAGAAGGAAAAATGCCCTATTGAGGCTGCTAGAAATTTTCCTTTTACACGGCTATTCGACCAGTCTTCCGATTGCGTATTGTTTTGATATTGTTCGACAAAGGTTTCAGAAAGGTTCAATCAACAAGAAAGGGGCCTTGCGGCCCCTTTAGTTTGCTTCGCAAACTCTATTGATAGGTCATCAGTTACTCATACTGTTAGCGGTAGTTACTGATGCACTGATTGTATTCGCGGATGTAGACCTTACCACCATTCGCATGGTTACGGTTCGCTTTGTCTGCCGCGAAATTCATGCAGCCTCTTACTTGGTCTTGAGTCAGACCGTAGTAGCGAGGCGTAGGCGCACGCCAATAGTAGTTAGGTCGAGAACCGCGCCAGTAATAACGAGGCTGAGAACCGCGCCAGTAGTAACGGGGCTGAGAACCGCGCCAATACATATTTCTGGGCTGCTCATATTGACGGATAGCAGTGGGCGGATTTACTGGGTAAAAATAACGGCCTTGTTCATTAAAGGCATAAAAGGTATTTCCGCTTTGATAGTAAGTCTTGCCGAGTATTTGTACTGGTGAAGAGCCGGCAGGTAGCTGAGCGAGACGCTCTTGGGCTACACCGTACCCCGCAAGAGAGAACAGTAAGATCATTGAAAATAAATAGCGCATAACGTTTTCTCCTTCTCCCAACTTGGCAACAAGTCTACTCAAATGTGTGTTGTGTCCCAATGCGCTCTATTGGAAGTTTCGGTTGCTTCACCACTAGTTTTAAAGACTACAACGAAATAAAGGAAAATAAACCAATAGTAAAGTTTTCTGATATTTTCTTGGGGTGCAAAAATTGCTCTAATTGATGATGTTTTTAGGGAATTTAAATTCTACTACATGGCAAAGGTAACAACAGGGCAGGTAAAAGTGTTTTTCAGTTGGGGGGATATGAAGTTGATTATCTTTTGGTCGTCTAGCCCTGAAAAGGGCTTTGCCATGAGATGAATGTATTTTTTTATTTTCAGTTGCGTGGCTGTGGGGGGGGGATTCTGTGAGTATTAATGATACCTGTTGTGTTTAACCTATATAAGGACACTAGTGGGGCCTGCTTTTCTGGAGGTGCGGATGTCTTCCAGGGAGTGATGTTTGCCATGCAGAGCAGGGTTGGCTAGTGGCTGGATAGGGTATTTACTATGTTTTATTGCTACATCGGTTGACTTGGTGGGATTGTTGCTTTGTATTTGGCTGGTTTTGATAGTTCTTAATCTCTTATCATAGTGTATCAAAGCGTATTGTTGAGCGCAGATGAAAAGTCACCCAGTCTAGCTATTAGTCGCTCGCAAAAGATGGGGGGGTTAAAAAGTCTTCTGAATTAAGCTCCTCATTTACTACGGGTTTGGTAATAGCCTACGGGTGTTTTCTAAACACATATTGTATTCGCGTATATAGACTTTGCCGCCCTTAGCAGGATTGGCATTAGCCTTGTCTGCTGCCATATTCATACAGCCTGCAATTTGTCCTCGAGTCAGCCGCGGCCCTGGTTCCGGACGAGTAGAACGAAAAGATAGGTTTCTTGGGCGTTCATATTGGCGAATAGCGGTAGGAGGATCTACCGGATAGTAGTAACGTCCCTTTTCACTAAATGCATAGAAGTTATTGCCACTTTGGTAGTAAGTTTTTCCGAAAATTTGTAGTGGCTGGGCGTCAGCTGGAAGTTGTGCGAGTCGCTCTTGAGCAGTGCTGAGATTGGCAAAGTATAATAACAATAGTACCAAAAATAAAAAATGCATTCTGCGACCTCCCTCGCGCAACCTAGCAGAATTTTACTTTAGTCAAATGTAAGCCCCAATGTGTGTTTTAGGGCTCCTATCTGCTGTGAGAAAGATAATTTTAATGCGATTTATAAAGACATTTTCACTTTTCTACAAAAATTGAGCAAAATAATCTATAGGTGGTTTTACATAGGGGGTAAAGGTCTAAATTCAGAAGCTTTTGGTTTCATGGTCTGTCTGTTAGCGCTTCACCCTGAGTATCACGAAGCCAGCTTGGTTTATGTAAAAGGTATAGGTTTGTCGTTGAGATAAAGAGAGGTTGTGACAGGTGTGGCTTTGGCTACCGTTTGCAGCGACATACAGGCTTGCCGGCAGCAGTGGGCAAACTCCACGAGTTTTTCCTCCGTCTCATCACTTTCTATAATCAAGTGAATCTCCACCCGGTCACCCTGGCCAAATACCTTTTCGGGTTGAATTCCACCAAAGTTAAGAGTGGTTGAAAATTCGGTCTTTTGTTCAAGCCTAACCTGCTTAAGTTGAATATTAGAGAGTTGTGCCAGCATCTCTACATGAGACATCATGCAGAGTGCCAACCCTGCAGAAAAGTACATGATGGGTGATGGAGCGCTACCCCGGCCTCCAACCGCAGTTCCTTCATCACATATCAGCTCCCAAGTTCCTCCATTAGGTACATTCGAGAAAATAGTTGCCTTCTTTAGGTGATGTCCTTGGGGCATTTGTTCCACATTGATATGGGCATGAAATCTTAAAAGCTCCCCCTGTTTCACTTTGTCCAGGTGAGGTGGAGGAAATGTATCTTGCTCAGCGTCATCATTAAGCTTACGAACAATGGTTGTCGAGGACATATCCCATTCTACGGACTCCATAGTGGGTACCTCTTAATGGTTGTGGGTTGGCTTTGAAAGTGCCAGATGCTGAAAAGAGTATATAAATGTCGGTAGTTTAGAGTTTCTGCTGAGGGCTCCCCAATTGCTGGGGGAAAATCAGGGTGTTTAAATGTGATGTTTTTCGCAGAGCCTTTAGGAATTATGGTATCTGTCTAATGATCTTAGTCAAGCAGTGCTAGGCCTGTCCGTTGTTCTAACTCATAAGCATAGCGTTGAGCTTCTTTTAATTGCTGGTAGGACCTTGCAGTAATGCCCTCATTAAAAGTCGCGTATTTGAAAATAAGCACTACCTGATAGCTGGTATGGCCACTTCTGCTCTCTTTAGAGTGGTAAGAGTAGGAAACTATTTTAATACCTTTGAAAATCGTGAGAGGCTTTTCTTCTGTCCAGTTGTGCCAGAGAATTCGATTTTGAGACACGTATTGCCTAGTTTCAAAATCAATATAGTGATCTTTCTTGAACGAAAAAGTGATTACGGCGAGAAGGCAAAGTAGGGTGGTGGCAATCCAGGAGAATACAGAGCCAGTATCTAGGGCAAAGCTAAGGCTCACAAAGAGCCATATCAGAACAAAACCACCCAGTATATAGGTAAGTATTTTATTAGACTGCAGTTCCATTTAGCTGCTTCTATTCTAAAAAATTTATTCTTGATCAATATTTATACAGGTTTGGTTCCCTGCCTATCTGGAAAACTGGGGGAAAACCGCTTCCTATGCCCTGTTTACTGTGGGGAGGGTACTCCTACGGCGTCCCATTGTCAGCCTTTCTGAGGCTTTTGGTGGTTAGGAGATATCTAAGCTCGCCATGAGGGCGCTTGGGAGGGGCTGGCAGCCAGTATTAGAAATAAATAGCTGCCAGTTAGAGAAAGGGGGGGCACAGCCCCCTATAAAGTCACATACTTAGAAAGTTCTACTCTTCAGTGGCTCTCGCAATTGTTCGGCCATACCCAGTAATAGGGACTCGGTAGTTTCCCAATCGATACACTTGTCGGTAACAGAGACGCCGTATTCCAGGTCATTCAGATTGGCGGGAATCTTCTGATTACCGGCTTTCAGATTACTCTCCACCATAATGCCAATAATTGATTGATTACCATCAAGAATCTGGTGAGTCACGTTATCTACCACCAGGGGCTGTAATTCGTGATTTTTATTGGAGTTGGCGTGGCTGCAGTCGACCATGATATTGGGGGTAATACCGGCGCTACGCAGTTCCTTTTCACACATGGCAACACTGACCGAATCGTAATTCGGTTTTTCATTACCGCCGCGAAGCACAACATGGCCATAAGGGTTGCCGGAGGTATGAATAATGGCAACCTGACCGCGCTTGTTGATACCGAGGAATCTGTGGGGATTAGCGACAGATTGCAAGGCATTAATCGCTACTTCTAATCCGCCATCGGTACCATTCTTAAAGCCCACAGCAGAGGAGAGGCCGCTGGCCATTTCCCGGTGGGTTTGGGATTCGGTAGTACGTGCGCCAATGGCTGACCAGGAAATCAGATCTTGCAGGTATTGGGGAGAGATTGGATCCAGTGCTTCTGTCGCGGTGGGCAGCCCCAGTTCGGCGACATCTAAAAGTAGCTTGCGGCCGATATGAAGGCCTTCCTCAATCTTGAAGGAATCATTCAAGTGGGGATCGTTAATCAGGCCCTTCCAACCAACTGTGGTGCGGGGCTTTTCGAAATAGACTCGCATTACTATCAGCAGGGTATCGGAAACCTTATCTGCCACCGCTTTCAGGCGCTTGGCATAATCCATTGCAGCGTCCACATCGTGAACGGAGCAAGGTCCGATAACCACCATCAAGCGGTGGTCTTTACGATCGAGGATATCACGCACGGCGCTGCGCCCTTTGGCGACGGTCGCTTCGGCTGCATCGCTAATGGGTAGCTCTGCTTTCAGCATCTCCGGGCTGATCAGGACTTCCTGGGAGACGACATTCAGGTCGTCGAACTGCTGTGTAGTCATAGCGTCTTCTGATTACTCTGTTCCTTAGTGCCGCTCTGCACCTGCAGGCGGATGACTTATCCTACTGTGCCGCAAAGAATAGGGCGAGGGTTTCATTTGCAACCAAATATTTGGCCTGATTTTGGGATGTACATTTGAATTTTTCCTATGACAGTTTGGCACTTCAGGAGCGTTTAGAGGAAGTCGCTTAGGAGAGTTTTGGCGTGGAAGAAGTGATGATTTGGAGCTTCATCAGTTGAGTACAAGCCTACCTATGAGTACCCAGTGATTAAGAGGTGATCAATGGGCCTTCCTTTCGGGGTTGTTCATGCTGAAAGGAGCTAGCTTATGGTGAGCCACTCATTATGTGAGAAGTTCAGTTTTACAGAGGTAGGAATAGCATTCCAAGTAACCACCTTGATAGATCTAATGCCAACTGCTTAGGTGGCTTAACTCAGGGTAAAAAATTTAGTCTGTAGCTAAAACTACTTATATAACCTGTGCAGGAGAGTTCAGAAGTACCCCTGAAAATGAGGGGCAGTATTCATGGCGAAAGCTGATTTCCCCGGACTGCAACTTGTGTCAACAAAGTACTAGGAAAGCTTAAGATGAAGAGGGATTGATCTCTAAGGCTTAGATGACCTTAGATGTTGCGCTCATCCCTGAGCTTTACTTTTATAGACTTTTCAAGTCTGTTGATGTTGCAAAGAAATCGTTAGTTACTCAAGAAGCGCCAATAAATAAAGTAAAAACTAAAACCTATCATTAGGCACAGGCAGGCATAAGTATAAACTAAGTACCACCCTTTTAAGTGATACTCTCTTGGTACCCATTTCCCGTTCATAACAAGAATGTTGAGTAAAGCAAAGATTGGAGCACAAACGAAAGATAAAGTAGTTACAAAGTCGATAAGGTTTTTTAACTGATCAGCAAATAGGGAGATAATAAACCAGCTTATAAGGCTTAGTATAACAAGGGTGGATACGTAGACTCTATTTTCTGGAATCTTGATGCTATTCGATGATCTCAAGGCACTTCGCCAAACTTGAGGAAAGCCATCGGAGACTGCAAAGGTGGTTGAGAAAAGCGCGACAAAACAGATAATGCTGATTGTTAAATGGCTCCAGTCACCAAGAGATTCGGTATAAATATTGATTAGCTGACCAGCAAATATGCCTGCAGATTGGGATAATTCAATATCTTTCCCAAACATTACTAGTGCACCTAACCATACAAATACAATCGCTAATAACAAACTGGTGAAATAGCCAACCTTAAAGTCAAATACGAGAGATTTCCTGGCATACCCTCTATCTGGTTTTTCCTTTATCCTTCGCTCCGACCAAATAGAGTGCCAAACAGAAACTTCAATCGAAGTTGGCATCCAGCCGACTAAGGCGACAACAAATGCGATGCTCACAGCTGGTGCTATATCGGCTGTTAAATAGGATTTAGAGGGAAGAAGCCCATATTGACTTATTGCAGAAATGAGTGTGATCAAGCTGGCAATAGCCAGTATGAGGACCATCCACTTTAAGCTTTCATTCAGCCATTTAAATTGGCCAGCAATCAATATTGCACAGGTAATGACCAGAATGATGGCAGACCACTCTGAAACATTTAGGATATCGCCAAATAAATTGAGCGCTAAAGCAGCGGTGACAATCGTAACTGCAGCTTGAACAAAGAACATTGTTAGAAATGTGAGAGCCATATAACTATAAAAACCAACTCGACTGTGTTTTTTATAGCCTTCCAATAAACTCTCGCCGGTGACAGCTGCATACTCTGGACCGATTTTGAAAAAAGGGTATTTGACTAAATGAGCTAGGAAAATAAAACCAATCAAAGCGAAGGCGTAATCTGCTCCTGCGCGAGTAGACTGCACGATATGAGACACGCCAATACTGCTTGCGGCCCAAATAATTCCAGGGCCTAGGTTTGAGAAAGTGCGTTTAAATACATCCATTAAATCAGAACTGCTCGGAATGATGTTGCTCAAAATAGCTCTTAGCCACATCGATAAAGGTTTTAACCTTCAAGGAAAGCTCGCAGCGATGAGGGTAGAGCGCAAAAATAGTCAGTGGCTTTATTGTGAATTTAGGTAAAATCTCAGTGAGTTGGCCAGAGTCGACATAAGATTTGACAGAGTAAAAAGGCGCTTGGATTACTCCTTGTCCTTCAGCAGCTGCTTCATTCAATAGCCTCCCATTGTTAGATTGCCAAGCCCAGGGGAGTTTGATTTTTTTTATCTCTTCTTTGTCTTGAAATAGCCAGTGATCCCCTCGTATGCTGTGGTTAAAGAAAAGTAATTGATGCTTCTTTAATGATTCCATGTTTTCAGGGAGCCCATTCTTCTCAATGTAAGAATCACTTGCCCAGAGTGCTAGCTTAGTTTTCGCGATAGATTGGACGATATAGCTAGAGTCGGGTAATTCTGGTGCGATTCTAAAAACGAGATCGATTTTATTGTCGAGTAAATCGAGTGGGTCATTGCTGAGGTGAAAATCCAGAAATACCTGAGGGTATAGCCTGCGGTAATTGGCAATCAATCCTGAAAAATATTGACTGCCTAGCTCTATGCTGGTCGATATCGATAGCCTGCCTCTGGGCTCTTGATTATATTCTGACATCGCCTGGTCGACGGAGTGGAGTTTTTTTAGTATTGGTGAAATTTGCTTATAGTAATCATCGCCCGCTTCGGTTATTGATACTTTGCGTGTATTGCGCATCACCAGCAGGCAGCCAAGTTCCTCTTCTAACTGCTTAATGTACTTACCAACCATTGCTGCGGAAATGCCGAGTTCGCGAGCAGCAGCTGCAAAGTTTTGCTTTTCGCATACCAAACAGTATGCCTCAAGGGCGTGTAACTTGTTCATTGACTCCCCTGATGGCTAGTCTTCTTCTCTTCTTACGGTGGGCGTAAACTGGAGTTTACCGATAAGTATAATAAACCAATAGTTTATACACTATAAACTTAAATGACATTTAAAGTGCATCCCAAATGACGCAAAATTTTGCTATTAGGTTAAAAATCCCCACAGTCTTCTTTTAGATAAGTACATGAAAATAAAACAAATTTTTATTCTAGTGGCTCTATGCATTGCTACCAACGGCGTTGTATTCGCAGAGGATAGTAAGCTGGAGCAAGTCTTGCTCATTAACGCCAATATAGTGGACGTTAAATCGCTCAAAATTGATGAAAGACAGTCGATTCTTATCGAAGGCGATAAGATCAAGAGAATCTCTTCAACGAATAAGCTCTCCAAAGTGAGGGGGGCCAGTGTTGTCGATTTAAAAGGGAAGTTTGTAATCCCCGGCCTGATAGATGCGCATGTCCACCATGCAACAGATCCGGATAGCTGGGATAAATTGTCAATCACTACTGAGCGACTTCGATACCTGCTTCGTGGTGGCGTCACTTCTGTGAGAGATATGGGCGGTGATGCGCGAGCCTTGGCCTACTTAAGACGTCAAGCAGAGGTCGACGCCATCGCTTCGCCAGATATCTACTTTTCAGTCATTATTGGTGGGGAATCCTTCTTCTCGGATCCGAGAACCATTGCCTCAGCTAAAGGGCGTACACCAGGCCACACAACATGGATGAGAGCGGTAGATCATAATTCAGATATGGACTCAGTAATGCTCCAGGCCATAGGCGCTGGTGCAACAGGCATCAAGATATATGCAGATGTTGAGGCCGAGACAGTGCCATTGCTTGCAAATGCAGCCAAAAGACATGGTTTAAAAGTCTGGTCGCATGCTTATATTGGCCCCTCCAAACCTTTGGATATTGTCAATGCTGGTGTTGAGACTATTTCACATGCCTCTGATATGTCCGCTCAGTTAGTTGATAACTTCAAGGCGTGGCGCAGGAAAACTGCTGAATTCGATGATTCAACTTGGGAAAAAATGCTACAAAAAGATAGCTATTTAGATCTTTTTGACGCGATGAAAGAGAAAGGGACAATATTAGATGCGACGCTTACAGTATTTGAAAGAAGAAATGACTTAAACGAAAAATACAGGCAGCTTGATCAGCTCAGTACACAAATGACACAATTTGCCTATCAAAGCGGCATTACCATTGCTGCTGGCACGGATGCATTTAGTGACCTTGAAAATGACACTACACCGATGATTCATCATGAGCTAAAGCTGCTCGTAGATGAAATCGGCATGACACCTCTCGAGGCAATTCAAGCTGCAACTTTAAATGCTGCGAAAGTGATAGGGATAGAAGGTTCTGTCGGTAGTATTGAAGAGGGAAAGAAAGCAAACATGGTTGTGCTTTCAGAAAGTCCCGAAACAAATATTGAAAATAGCCAGGCGATAGCTCATGTAGTAAAGAACGGTCGTTTTATTTTTATTGGTGACGATCCACAGTTGCCTTTCTCTTCTTCACGTGAAATGAATGGAACCATTTGGTTATCCGGGCAAATCGGTAATCATCCTTCAACTTTAACCTTGGCAGGTGAAAGTCTGGAAGCTCAGATGCATCAAACAATGAAGAATATTGGCCAAGTTCTTGAGAGCAAAAACCTGGGCTTTGACGATGTAGTTAAGTGTACTTTGATGCTCGCTGATATTGATGATTGGCCAGCGGCGAACAACGTCTACATCCAGTACTTCAGTGGGAAAAAACCAGCGAGGAGTGCTTTTGCAGCGAGCGGCCTGGCACTTGATGCCAAAGCTGAAGTGGAATGTATTGCTTCACGAAGCACTGATTAATTCTGGAGTGGGGATCTTATGAGCGATATAAATAGAAGAGCACTAATTAAATCTCTAGTATCAGGTGGCGTTGGTTCATATTTGGCTATTAACTCGGGTATATTAAATGCTTTTTCTGGGGGTAATGCAGGAAAATCAACGTGGAATTCATACGGTTCATCGATTGTAATTGATGGTCTCAGCGTAGCATTCTCGCTCAGGGAGCCAGTCTCTGAAGAAGCCCTGGGAATATTCAAGAGCTCGGGGATTAGTGCCTTGAATATGACAGTTCCCTATCCAGGTGATGACTATTCCGAGACTTTAAAGAAGGTTGAAAAAGCCAAGTCCATCATCGAGCAGAACTCAAACTACTTGCGCTTAATTCAATCCGCATCAGATATCCTGAAAGCGAAGCAGGAGAGTAAACTCGGTATCATAATGGGATTCCAATCAACTGAAATGTTTGATGAGTCACTTTCAGGTATTTCAGAATTCGCCAAAATGGGCGTTAAGATAATGCAGGTATCCTATAATGGTCCTTCTATCCTTGGCAGCGGTGGTCTCGTTAAGGAGGATTCAGGGATAACTTCCCTTGGCAAGAAAGCCATAGAAATAATGGAGGCGGAGAAAGTTCTGATCGACCTCTCGCATTCAGGAAAGAAGACAGTTTCCAGTGCTATCCGTCAATCAAAAAGACCGGTTGTGATCTCTCATACTGGCTGCAACGCAATTTACGACCACCCTAGAAATAATGACGATACAGAATTAAAAGCTGCTGCAGACACCGGTGGCTTGGTTGGAATCTACTTAATGCCATTTTTGGAAGGTGGCGAGCATGAAATAAAGGCCGATGTGGTAATCGAACATATACTGCATGCCTATAAAGTATGCGGTGAAGATCATGTTGCCATAGGTAGTGACCAAGGCGTAGTGCCGGTCAATGATGGTCCTGAGTATCGAGAAAGTATTCGTAAGGAAGTTGAGCGTCGTATTGCGGCTGGAATTTCGGCGCCCGGCGAAACACCAAATCGTCCACCCTTTATTCCGGAATTAAACTCCGAGAGACGGATGGAGCTTATTGCCTATAAGTTAAGCCAAAAAGGAATTCCTGATCGAGTGGTAGAAAAAATAATTGGTAAAAACTGGTTGCGTGTTTTTGCTACCGTATGGAATTAAAGGAAGGTGAGATTCAATGGTTAAATATATAAAGTTTGATGATGTTCTATCTCGACTGGTTGTTTGTGTTACGCTTCTCTTTTCACCTTTTCTTTTTGCTGAAGAGCTTAGCACTTACTCAGAATTTCCAAAAAATTCAAAGACTGAAGTAATTCCTTTTCCGATCGAATTTGCCTCAGATATCACCTTGAATGGTATTGAAGAGCTTGTGTTTCTGCCTGGCATGTATAAACAAGAAAAAGAAGATTTTTTTAGTTATGCTTTTTCTTGGACCCACAAGCCAGAGAAGAAACAAGTTTTTGGAAAGTTCGAAATCCAGAATTTTATAGCCGCCTACTATAGGGGGTTGTACAAAGCTGTCACTGAAGGCAAAGAGTATGACCCTGCTATTACAATGGAGTGGGTTGATGGCAAGTATACTGGCCAGATAAAGTGGATTGAGCCATTTGTAACTAAAAAAGAACAGACCCTCTACTTTAAAGGGGATCAAGTTAACTGTAAAAAAACGAGTGAGCTTCGGTGGTACTTTATTGTTTCTCCACAGAATTCCTCTCATCCTGTATGGAGAGAACTTCAGTCGATAAAGCCCAAAAGCTGTTAGTGACAAAAATCAAATATTATCAATCCTTATAAAGTATTTTATTTTAGGGGAAACCATAGAGAGCGCACAGCTTATACTCATCTGATTTTCAGAAATTTTTTTGGTCTTTTAGGTGAATAGGCCCTAAGTGTTTCTCTGCTTCGGGCCAGCTCCATTCGTCATACGCAATGACTTGGCTGTCTGGGGTAGCAACCTAGCCGGCAATTTATTAGTATCCGGCTATCAGTAAATTCTTTTTTATATAAAGTATCCCTTATCTTTAAAGGATCTACACTACTACCAGCATTCAAAGGCTGGGGGATGGCTATCTATCTTTTTACGAGAAACACACCTGGTTGGGCTCATAACATGGTTCGTTTTTCCTAACAGCAATAGTCGAGTAGATTTTTTTCTCCAGGTCTTAATGCAAAAGCTAAAGTAATAGTTAGGCGTTGCTTTCAAAGCCCTTTTGATTGCTATTCTTAGCAAGTCGATATGGTTAAAAGACCATTTGAAGCGCGGGGAAAAGAACGAGATGAATATTATTGTTATGGGCGCCGGAGCCCTCGGAAGCTACTTTGGTGGCCACCTGGCGAGGGCAGGACACAAAGTGCTCTTTATTGCTCGAGGGAGGCAGCTGAAGGCACTTAAAGAGCGTGGTTTAACGGTGCTGCCACTTGAAGAAGAGCCCTTTACTATCCAGGTTGATGCTGCGGAGACTACGACTTCGGTGGGGGGAGTGGATCTAATCCTATTCTGCGTTAAGACTTACGATACCGAAGCAGCCATAAAGCTTATCGCCCGTGCTGTAGGTGAAGACACAAAGGTGCTTACCCTGCAGAATGGTGTCGACTCCTTGGATTCCCTGAACGAAGCCTTTGGGCGAAAAGCTATTCTGGGCGGTATCTCATGGACTAATGTGGCGATCGAAGAGCCTGGAGTTGTGCGGCACAGATATCCCGGCCCACTTGTCTTTGGTGATCCAAATGCAACTGGCTCAAAGCGCACCCAAGTGCTTAAAGATACATTTATACAAGCTGGGGTTGTCGCTGATGTCAGTGATGATATCACTCGGGCTATTTGGGAGAAGTTCCTGTTCATCTGTGCGGTGAATGGAATGACAGCACTCACACGATTGCCTGTGGGTACGCTTCTAGCCTGCCATGCCTCTCGTGAGTTATTTGTTGACATTATGTGTGAGGTTTATTCCTTAGCACGGCGAAGTGGAATAGAGCTTTCGGAGGATACGGTTGAGCGTACAATTAGGCATATGGAGAGGGAGTTGCCCCCTGGAGTACTCAATAAGACTCTTGGTTCGATGTACTTCGATATAGCATCTGGAAGGCGCCTAGAGCTTGAGTCTCTAAATGGTGCTGTTGTGCAAAGAGGGAAGCAGCTGAAGGTAGCAACACCGGTTAACAGTTTTGTCTACGGGGCATTGAAGCCCTGGGCCAATGGCGAGCCTATGCGCAATGGGGTATAACAAGTTGAGTAAACACCCCGTATATAGCGCTTGATTCAAACGTTTTGCTCCCATTTCCTTGATCAGTGTACAAAAATAAGCCGTTGCTGAGTCGGATTCGGGGTTACTTCATAAAAACACAATCATGGAGTTCTTGGGTTAATGGTTTGGAGTAGTTGATAACTCCCGTTTAACCAGATTCCGCCAATGTGGTCATGTAGTGACCTATCTCGCCCTCCCCATTACAACTACGCCTCAATGGTCTCGTGTATCCGGAATCCCCTGGAGCTACCGGATCAGTGTGATGTCATTATCGAAAACGATTGTTATAGTAATAATATTAGCTGGAGGGGCCCGTGACTGTGTTCCTCACCTAAAAGGTGGCTTCAGCACGGACCATAGATAGCAGGCAGCAGGTAAATGAAGGGGAGGCATCCCCACTAAGTAAAGGCACGCTCGTAACAACTAGAGGACTAGATTCTGAGAACTAGAGAAGAAGCATTTCAGTTATTGGACAATCTGGATGCGCCCCAGCATCTCATTAATCACGTTACATTAGTTGGTGAGGCGGCCGATCTCCTGATTAAAAAGTTTATCGAAATGAAAGTGAATTTCGATCCGGACTTTGTCCGTGTTGGTGTAGTGATACATGATATTGGGAAAATTATACATACCAATGAAATGTATGGCCCAGGATCACAGCATGAACCTGAAGGTGAAAGGATATTACTATCAAAAGGTTTTACACCAGCAATCGCTCGATGCTGTCTTTCTCATGCCCGTTGGAGTGATATGGAATGTACGATAGAAGAGCTAGCGATAGCGCTCTCAGACAAGTTGTGGAAAGGTAAGCGCGTAGAGGAGCTTGAGCTCCAAATAATAGACCGAATATCACATATCTTAGATGTGGAACGTTGGGATATCTTCTCCGAATTAGATTTATGCTTTGAGAGTATTGCTAGTGAAGGCCTTAAGCGGTTACAGCGGAGTGTCACTAGAGGATAGATTATTCGAGATTCCTCTGAGTAAAATGGTACGTTTTTTCTAATAAGAAGCATTCAAAATTGACGTCACTTTATTAAGAAACTCCAAGATTATAAATTAACAGCCAATTGATATATCTCTTTCCTTAAATCCTGATATGGTTACTGGGAAAAATGATGCACGTGTTGGCAGAAGCCAGTGATTATCTACTGCTTGATCTGCTTTTGTAGGATGTGGAAACCGATGCTAACAGATCAAGGGGGTATTGTCGACTTGATTGTTTTGAGTAGTCTTAAGCCTTGATAGCCGAATTACTGTGAACCTTACTTAAAACATAGAAGTTTTTGGGTTTATTTTTGGTTGGGATTTGAACTCATTTTTAATTGGCGCCGTAATCTTTAGATTCGATAGTGAGTTGAAATATAACTTGCATCAGGTTTGAGGGTGAAATGATACTCGTATTAGATAAAGATTATAAATAAGGTGCTGGGCACCAAGGGAAGATTGTAATGTGCAGCAAAGAAAAGTTGGCTGGTTGGGCGTTATCAATATATGCTTTTCTATCACTTATAATATATATTTTGGGTTTTGTTGTTTTCTATTTTTTCTTTTTTAGTGAATTTCCTGAGTTGTTATCGTGGGCATTCATAGTTCTTTTAGTGTTATTGATGTCTATCAATTCTATTGGTCTGGCAGCAGGTATAAAGCTGATTCAAGAGGATAGAGGGGCATACAAAATAGCTATCCCTTATTCAATATTCTGCTTACTCAATTTCCCTGTCGGCACAGTGGTCGGCTTTTTCTGTCTGTGGATATATTATGAGAAGGACGGTTAAGTCATGGTGGGTAGATATTTTGTAGCCAGCCTCTCTGTGGTGAAGAATCTATGTATTCTTATGTTGAGTGCTTAATATTGTTGGCCACATTTATGGAGTCATGATATGAAGATGAACTATGTGGTTCTCGGTAGTAATGATCTGGAGGCATCAATAAGGTTTTACAATTCACTTTTTGAAGATACGAGATTTGAACAACTATTCTCTAATGAAAGGATGACTTTTTGGTGGTACAAAGAGTTTACATTTTCGGTGGCAGAGCCCTTTGATGGGGAAGAAGCTACGAATGGAAATGGAACAATGGTTGGATTTAATGCTGAATCAAAGAAAGAGGTGGTAAGACTATATGATAAAGCGGTTGAATTGGGTGGCACCTGTGCGGGTAAACCAGCTCAGCGGGGCTTGAAATTTGCCGCATATGTAAGAGGTTTAGATGGAAACAAAATATGTTTTTTTGAATAGGATTTATGTTATTTCAATGAGGTGGGTGATTTTTAACTTTAGGTTGTCTGCTTTTGGTGTAATAGTTTATAGAGTTATAACTATCAATTGATAGAGTTTGATAGGAAGCGTCTTGAAAAGAAGAGTAATGCATAGCGGCCTTATGGCAGCTTTTGTTAAAGCTTAAGTCTGCTAAAATTGTTTTTTATTGCCGCCAAAAGGGAATGTAGGCAAGTTATATGCTATTGAAATTTAGAATGTCATGGAAAGAGCTGTATGAATAACGTCAGGGTTTCCGAGCTGGATTGGTTGAGAGTCATATTGATTTTGGCGGTATTCCTACACCATGCATTAATGCCATTTAATGGGGATGAATGGCATATCATGAATGCGGAGTCTAGCAAGCTGCTTGATGATGTTATGGTATATTTTGAGCAATTCAGGCTGCCAACACTATTTTTTGTTGCTGGTGTAGGAAGTGTATTGTTGCTCCGCAAAGTCTATCCATCTCAGTTTTTACGAGATAAATTTTTCAGATTGTTTATTCCTTTACTTGTAGGGGTGTTAATTGTTGTGCCGCCTCAGAATTATATTGAGGATATTGGCCAATATGACTCATTTTTGCAGGCCCTTCCTCAGCTTGCTCTTAAGTTTGATTCAAACCATCTATGGTTTATTGAGTACTTGGTCTTCTTTTCTTTGCTTGCAGTACCGTTTTATTTTTTTCTAAGGTCACAATGGTCAAATTCATTTAAAGGATTTGTAGAGTGTTTGTCGGATACATCAAGTGGTCTATTTGGATTAGTTTTGGTATTGATTGTAATCAGAGTGGGTCTGAAATTATATTTTCCTGATAATGGTCATGGTATAGGCAACCTGTCTTCCACTTTGTTTTATCTTTATTTCTTCTTTGTCGGTATGTTTTTCATACAGTCTCGGAAGGTTTGGGCATCATTAGAGAAGTATCGGAAGGTAAACTTTCTGTGGTTGCTGGTCAGCTCATTAATTTTTTATGCTTATTACTATTCTCCGGACTTAAGCGAGTATTTGTCGTTGCAAGCTCGTTGGTCAATTTGGTGGTTTGTAGGTTGTTTGGTCGCCTGGTCAGCGTTATTGACCCTGTTAGGTTATGCTCAGCGCCACCTAGCAAGCACCCCTAAATGGCTAAAATTTAGTAATGAACTGATATATCCATTTTACATTTTTCACCAAACGGTCATCGTTGTGCTTGGTTACTTTGTAATTAGCTTGTCAATGTCTTTGACGTATAAAGCTATGGTACTAGCTGTTGGTTCTTTTTTGATAACTACAGCTATATGCTTGTTAGTTGTATATCCATTCAACGTAACTCGTAGACTCTTTGGGCTTAAGCCTAGAAGAAGTAACGTAAGTGATGATATTGTTTGCAATAAAACAATTCACGGGACTGTCAGGTAATCGCAGTGTAAGTTTGAGAATTGCAGTTTCTAACTGATAAGGCATGATTGTTATAAAGAGTAGATGGAGTACCGTGATGAGTTTTTCTAAATTTATTAGGAGAGTGGTCACATAATAATTTATAGGACTACTTTGGCTGAGGGCATCTGTCTCTAATCAGCTACTTTTAGCACCTAGTATTGTAGGTGAGACGTATGTTTTAATGTTTTGGATGTAGCTGGTTCTGAGAGTTAGTATTAAAATCTTAACTTCCCACTGATGATAAAGCTGTAAGTGGGCTCTGCGATGAGGGGGCTTACTGGAGGAGCGTGGTGGTCCCTTAGACGGTAGATGTACTTAAATGGAAAAGAGTAGCAAAGAAACTCTTGCAAGTTTAATTGGACTACGGAGTTTGCCTGGCCATGAATGGTAATCCTCACTACAGCAGAACAGCTCAATATATCTGGTACAAAAATCTAACCTAGAAGATGGCAAGTAAGACTATAGTATCAATTTTACTTCAGAGTAAACCCGGACTACTCAACGTCTCACCCTATCATATACTGATTCGGAAAATTGCTCTTCTTAAATTGATAGTTTTGATTAAGTAAACTGTAAAGATAGCAGTTACTTAAAGTGAAAATTGGAATAATTTTTTAATAAAAAATAAAATCAATGTTATATTCGATTTTTGAGAAGCTTCTTTGTGCAAATTCGTTACAAAAGGATAGGGGTAAAATGAAAAGATTAATACTTGGCATATTTCTACTGATGTTGAATTTAAATGTGTCTTTTGCTGATGTGATAGAGGATAGGCAGAGGCGTTACAAAGAAATTTTGGTGGAAAACGTTAAAATAGATGAGCCTGGTGTCGCCGTTATTATCAGTAAAAAAGGAAAGGTGATTTTCCAGGGAGCTCATGGCCTCGCAAATCTAGAGCACAATATACCTTTGACAGCTAATAGTGTATTTCGCTTGGGTTCTATCACTAAACAGTTTACTGCAGCAGCAATAATGATGTTGCAGGAACAAGGTAAGCTTTCACTAACGGATAATATTCATAAATATGCACCTGATTTTCCAACTGAAGGGAGTGATGTAACCATTGAGCATCTTTTAACTCACACTTCTGGTATTGCTAATTACACTGAAGATGAGGAGATTTTTGCTAAAGAAATACGGTTGCCGACAACCATTGACGATATGCTAATTCGATTTGCCAAGCACCCGATGAAATTTAAGCCAGGCGAGCAGATGCGTTATTCGAATACGGGTTATGTTCTTTTGGGAAAAATTATTGAAGTTGCTAGTGGGCAATCATATGCTGATTTTATCGATGAAAATATTTTTAAGAAAGTCGGTATGAAATCTAGCTACTATGGTGGTTCCAAAGTTATCCCAAATAGGGCTAATGGTTATGATACATCACCTGATGGCGTAGTTAATGCTACGTATATCGATATGATGTGGCCTCATGCTGCTGGAGCACTTTTATCTACTGTGACAGATCTGGATATATGGTTCAAAGCTTTACGAGATGGCGAGGTACTTTCCAAAGAAAGTTATCAGAAAATGATTGAACCGTTCAAGTTGAATGATGATTCTATGTCAAATTATGGCTATGGGTTGGGCATCGGAAAACTTAATGAATATGACATGGTAGCACACAGTGGTGGTATACCAGGTTTTACTACTGATGCATTTTATATTCCATCTGAAGATTTGTACATTGCCGCCTTAAGTAATCTAAGTAGCCGTAACCCAAGTTTAATTAGTAAGTTATTAGCAGCTGAAGTTCTTGATATACCTGTGCCGAAGTTTAAATCAGTCGAATTAGATGAAAGTAAAGTTAAAGGGCTTCTGGGTAGCTATAAGATTGATGAAAATTCCGTTAGGACATTATCTTTGGAAGATGGAATTTTTTATTCTCAACGAAGTGGTGGTCCAAAATACGAAATTATTCCAATGTCTGAGAATAGTTTCTATTTCGAGAATACTTTGACCTATATGGTTATTGAGCAGGATAAAAATGGTAAGCAGGTCATGAGTTTCTATAATGATCTCGCCGTAAAGCCCCAGCAGGCAGTCAAGTTGTAGAAATATTTTACCCCCTCTTAAAAGAAGGATAGAGAGGGGGTAAATTGCCGTCATCAGGTATAAGGATAATATGAAAGTTGACTTAATCTTTCTTTATCGTATTCATGTGTAATCAAATATGGGAAAGCTTCTTATGGATAATGCTCCCACTGCTACGATAGGTATATTCTTAATGCCTATTCTAATAATAGGGGGGGTAATCCCAGAAACTCATGAAGATTCTTGTAGTTTTGTTTCGCACAGTAGAATTAAAGTAGAAGGCTCGACAGAAGTCGCTTGGGCAATCAACTGAAATGGCTTGGATAAATTAAAAGAAATGTCGGAATCACCCTGTAAAAAATCAAAGAGTAATATCATCATATTCAGTAACCATATCTGAAGAATTTGTAATTCAATCTACTAATTGAGAATTATGAAAATACACCATTTAGAAATTGTTACTCTAAATGTAGATAAAGTATGTGCAGCATACGAAGCTGCTCATAATGTCTGATTTGATGATGCTGATGAACTTCTCGGTGGAGCTCGAACATGTAGCTTAAAAGATGGCAGTATCGTCGATGTGCTTCGACCTTTACGAGAGTCAGAAGAGCTCGTAGTTCGCCCATATTGGCTTGTTGAGGACATAGAAAAAGCCATAAGCTTTATTAAAGCTCAAGGGGCAAAGATTGCGGTTCCACTATTAGAGATACCTGGTAAAGGGATATTCGCTATTTATATCAATGGCGCTGTTGATCATGGATTTTGGCAAGTTTGACAAGGGTAATTTTATTAGCCATCGAGTAATAGCTCGAAAATTGTCTTGATTTTATTACGATGATTGAAGCTAGGTTCACTCTCTACAAGCCCTACAATCGATCAATTTTTGATCTCCATATAAATCATCTTTGTGGTAGATGAGAAGGAATTTAGGGGACGTGGATTCTCTCTCTAACAATTAGTTTAATTCTTATCTTAACTCAATAATCTATATGCAAGTATTCCGCTAGAGAATGATTAAAGTATCTCTGGCTCAGCTGGCTTCAGATTTAAGCATGTGATCAAAGCATTGGGTCGACGGTTCGGTACTTAATCTAATTATGAAGCCTGGCCTGAGTAGAATAATTTTTACAAGATCGCCATATATCCCTGCTTAGACAAGTAATACAGTTAAATACGCATTTTGGGTGCATGTAAATTTTAATAAGGAAGCCTTTAACTACAGTTTAATCTGGCAAATTTGGGGTGACTAAAAGACCTTGGTTTCAAATGGTTCTTTTTTATATGTTATAATGGATTTAGATTTTAGGTTTAAATATGCGCTAGTTGAAGGGCTTTACGTTTTACGTTGGGCTTTTCATTGTTCTGAGTATTTTTCATTAAAACATTATATTTTAAGGTTAAATCTATGTCGAAAGTTAAAGTAGAGTGGAAAGTTATTTTACTCTCCGCTTTCGCTGGGGCTTTCTTAACGGGTGTATCCCAATATTTACTTTTAAATGCTTCATATGATAATGATATAAAAAAGGCAAAATTATTGGTAAGGCAAGAGCTCCTTATGAAAGAGCTAGAAGAGCGTAAAAAAGCATATAAAGGTATAAGGAAAGCTGTCCTGGAGTTTCATAACGCCAGGTCTGAAAGAGATATGCTGGTTGCTGGAGTTAAAATAAATGCTCTTAAGCCATATTTTGAAAGGGTATATAGATCTCAAGCAAGTGTTGAAGCTTGGCGGGAAAAAATGATGGAAAAAATCAAAAATAAAGATAAAGAAGCCTCTGACGATTTTTTTGAAGAGATGGAGGCGGCTTTTCATGCAGATTTAAAAAGAATTGAAAGTCAAATACTTGAATAACCTTTAATCAGCATATCCGTCAATTAAATTCCCTATGCTTCTGAACCCTGTTTTTTGAAAACGTAAGCTAATGATCTAGCTTAAGGTGTTATTTTAATGATAGATTTAACTTAAACCTGTAACTCTAAATTAAATATAAAATGTGATCAGTAAAATACTGATTTATACACCCTTAAATGAGCATGGCTTTTCATACTTCATTTCGACGGCTTTTTGTTCACGATATTGACCGAGTAGTGAGATTCCTATTCCGGCCATGATAATAATTCCTCCAATAATTTGAGCAAAGTTTGGAATCTCTTGAAGGATAACGAAGGCGAAGAAAGTGCCTGCTACGGGGGTGATGGCGGTAGCGATAGAGATGTCGGCAGAGCTGGCCCCTCCTTGGAGCCCTTTAAACCAGGTGATCTGCCCAAAAACAATAATGACCGCTCCATATACAAGCATCCACACCCAGAGGAATGGGGAAAGGAGGTCGTTAAAGTGGTTGGCTCCAAATACAGAGAGGACAATGACGGAGAAGAGGATCACACCTGCAAGCATGCGGAAAACTGAAAAGACGCCAATAGGGACGCGATCAAGCAGTTTCCGACTGACCTGAACGGCAATGACGCCTAAGAGTGTTGCTACAGCGGTTAAAATTTCTCCAGCTTTGGGGAGGGTTTCTAGGAATTGGTTCATTGCTGGATTTCCAAGATTCAGCATTTTCATGCTCATTGGATCTTCCATCGGAGGTTGATGTAGCACAAAAATTGCAATAACACCAACCGTTACCACAAGGGCACCCACTATTGAGAACCCTGTTGGCTTCTCCCGGAACATTAAAAAAGCAAATAAGAGTCCTAAGGGAGCATCTAAAGTTGCGATTAAAACGACATTGGTCACCTCTGTGATCATTAGAGCAATAAAAAAGAAAGCTGGGGCAAGAACACCAGACATCAAGATGAGCACAAACATGTAAAACCAGTCCTTGAAAGGGTACTGTTTTAAGATGCTGAGGCGCCAATCTTTCCTATAGATTATCAAAAGGGTGATACCCGCCAAGAGATTTCCTGCGAACAAAAGGTTGCAAAATGATATGGGATTGTTTCCATTAATGAGATGATGGGCACCGAGCTCCCCAATTTTCGCAACAACAGAGTTGGAAGCGGCAAAGATAAGAATCGAAATCCATAGCCAAAATCGGGTACTTTTTACGGTGTGCTGATTTTCCATTTTGAATCCCCTGAGTGCTATGGCAAGCTTAAACGGATTTACCTCGCCCTTTACCAACTACGACTTATCTGATAGTGAAAGTGGGTCATTCTAATCTGGATTAGTTTAGACTAAATCTCATAATCGGCTGCCTAAAAGCAGTTAAAATTAATCTATATATCTACGTCAGAGTGATTTTTCTGGTCAATGTTTGAGGCAATGTTACACACTTTCCACCTGCGCTCAGTAAAATATTCGAATTTAGTTCGGAAAACATGATTGTGAAATCTGATTGAGCGGATGGATTTTATAGGCGTAATTTCATCTCTTATGCTGCATCGTCAAACAGTCAAGAGATGGATATTTTTAAGAGCTGAAAGTTTTTATGAGTTAGTGACGCTAATGGATGTTCGACTGCCTAAGGTGGTAGATCTCTTCTCGGTGGATAGAGTGAGGTCTAGGGCTTGGAAGTCCATAACTACTTGATCGTTTTTCACTTCCTGCACGGTGACTGAGACACTGTAAATAATTCTTAGTTTTGGACGGTTGAGCGCTAATGGTTAATCGGCTCGTTTTCTGCTGACACTCAAGATCAAGGTAAGTATTCTGAGCTGGGGAAGCTTGGTAATAAGTGGTGCCTGTAGTCTCAGTTTGGTGAACATAAGGTAGAGAGTCTCGACTTGTTAAAGGTGGGTGTTAGGTCCTAGTGATTAGAAGCTGTTTCATAACTTGAAATCAGTTATTCTTGCGACCTCATGGAATGATAAGACCAGTAAGTGTGAGTAGATTTAAGTCAGAATTAACCGACGCTCAGTGGAAATTGATTGAGCCTTGCCTTCCCCAGCTAAAACGTGGAAAAGGAGGTCCCAAACCCATTGATAACCGTGCATGTTTTGAAGGTATCTTGTGGATTTTGCGCTCAGGAGCACGATGGAAGGATCTCCCCCCATCTTACCCTTCGCCGAGTACTTGCTGGAGAAGGCTCCAGTTTTGGGAAGAGCAAGGCGCTTGGTTGGAGGCTTGGAGAAAATTTCTCGGACAGCTTGATCAAAGATCCCTGCTTAATTGGGAAGAAGTCTTTTCGGATGGTAGCTTTGCTTCAGCAAAAAAAGGGGAGCAGAAGTCGGAAAAACTAAGCGGGGCAAGGGTACAAAGTGGATGGTGGTGGTCGATGGCGAAGGTATTCCATTGGGAGGCACCGTTACTTCGGCCTCACCAGCAGAAGTAAATTTATTACATCCACTACTCGATGTTACCTATAAAAATACAAAAATTCGACGACTAGTGTACGACAAGGCTGCAGATTCTGATCCACTACGCCATAGTTTGGCCCGCCGTGAAATTGACCTGATTTGCCCTCACCGTAGGAATAGAAGAAAACCTTCGAAACAAGATGGCAGAAAGCTTAGGAGATATGTGCGACGTTGGAAAGTTGAGCGAACTTTTGCATGGCTAGGGAACTACCGTCGTTTAGTCGTCAGGTGGGATCGCTACTTATCTTCATACAGAGCTTTTTTCTATATTGCCTGCATGTTAATTACGTTAAAGAAGTTATGAAACAGCTTCTAGGGATTTTTTCCAGAGTAATGAATATATTTTACTCTTTTATCTCGAACTAACTTGGTTAGCTGGTTCTTCATGCTTCGTTTAACTTTCTTCTTCAGTCAATAGTCTTGGTAGTTTATACTTTGCTGGTGGGTAGCCAATGGTTACTTCGACTGTATCTTTGTGAAAGGAGTGCTAGATATCAAGCCGTTTCATCTATCGTTCGTTGTTCCAAACCTAGAAAAGGCAAGGGAGTTCTACGTAAACCTACTTGGCTGTGCTGTAGGCCGAGATACAGGAGAATGGATTGATATAATATTCTATGGACATCAAATTACTATACATCAAGAAAAGGATGGAATGGTAGCCAAGCCTATAGATCACTTTGGCCCATTACTAGAGAAAAAACAGTGGAGTGAAATATTAGCTTTACTCAAAGACAATTCGATCCCATTTGTACTGGAACCACTAGTGAGAGGTGAGGATTCTGAAAGTGAGGCTGGTAAATTTGTGGTTAAAGATCCGGCGGGCAATTTACTTGAGTTTAAATACTACAATAATTTTTCAGGCACTGTGGCTGGTAACAATAAATAAAAAAGACAGCTAATAGCTATAGCTGTGTATTACTTAGCAAGTTAGTTCGACAATCCAGACTTGATGCATCTTGCAGTCTAATCAAGTTCAACCTGTTTATCTTTATTGAAGATCAATTCGGGGTGTTTCCCGGTGGGGAAGCATTGTGAGCGATGCCTGGTGCCTGGCGGCAGAGTAAGTGATGGGCTTTAATGGGGAAGGCGGGCAATAGGCTCTTAAAGCTTGGGGGCTTTTCAATTTATTCAGGGTACTCGAATTTCATATTAAAGGATGTAAAGTTGGCTGGTTGATTTTTAATTTTTCTAAGTATTCTTTTTAACTGTTAGTCTAGATGAATTGTACTTCTGTTTTGTAGGTGTCTAGGGGTATATGTTTTCAATAGGGTTGCCAGATTCGGATTAAGATTGAAGAAATAACTGTACTAACTATGACAGCAGTTCAACTTCTTTAATTGTGGTTATTAATGCCTAGCTTATCAGCGATTAGGTAATCTAAGCTAAATCGACCAGGACCTGTAGTTATTAACCATACAAATAAAATAATATATAAAACTTGGGGTAGGTAAATAAACCAGCTTAGCCAATCCAATGGCCCTATGCCTTTGGGGATGACATGCTCAATTTCAACAGTGGTGATAGCAACAATCATTACGATAATTAGTATAATCGCAACAATTGTAGAAAAAAGCCCTGCTATTAATAGTAAGCCACCAAAAAATTCTACAGAAGCTAAAAATATAGCCATAAGCTCATGAAAGGGCACTCCTATTTCTTTCATTAAATTTATTAGGTCTGCATGTCTCTCAGGTACAAATAGCTTGTTATACCCAGATACTGAGAAGAATAACCCCAATGACACACGTGCTACTAAGATAGGTATCCATTCCCAATTATGAGCACCAACAAGTATTTTCTTCGTCAGTGGAGAATTTTGTGTAAACATAAGCGCCTTCTTATATGGCTGTATTCTAACTGTCAGTTTAATTTTAAATGCTTCGTATGCTTTTAAAGTCTTCCTTGCAGTCGGTACCAAATGTTGAGATATTTATATTTCCACCTGTGGGTGTGTATATTTTAACGTCTTTTTTCTGGGAGCTGTCTGCAAGCAAGTAACCAGCTCAGTCATTAATATTGCGTCGTAAATAAATTATTTTTATTTGGGTATTAAGCGCAGCTAAAATAGCTTGCGCAGACGCAAATTGCCTTATTCGTTATACATCGAATCGGCATGATTGGGCATATCATAAATGCCAGTGACCTATCTTGACTGCGCACTCACTTTCGGGGGCGAAAGCTAGAGAGATATTAAAAAACACGACAAATGCAATACAATCCGCAATGCTTCCACCATCTTAGCCTATTCAAATGTCAGGGCAAATCAAATCGATGATTGACCTTTTTCGCGCCATATGACGTGTTTGTGGTTGGGAGGCCCGCAGAGCTACTTATCCAATGGAAGCTTTACACCTATTTCTGATTTTTGCCGGAACTCACTTATGGTCAAGTGTGGAGATGGATCAGAATATCCTGTAGCCCTTTTGCAATCGTGGTGAACAAAATAATCGATAAGGAACAGGAGGCAGTGAGTGGCTATATCAAGGAGAGAGATTTTAATGGGGAGAAATGTAAAAATGGAAAATGCCGCCTGGCTTAATTCAAGAATTTATAAGAAGCTCGGACAAAAACAAGAGCAAAAAAGCATACTCTTTCTTCTTTAAAGATTTGCCCATTTTGCCTCCTCTTCTGTAACCGAAATATTATCCCCAGTTGTTATTTTTTACCGTTTCGGTATTTTTGATCAATCTCTTTCTTTTCTACCGGTGCTCAAACTGCGGTGGGCATTCCTTGATGAGTTCGCTTGGAAAGTGGCTTAAAGCCGGAAGGTAAGGTTGGGGCCTGGGTTGTGTTCTTTGTATAGTAGGTATGATAAATTTTGTAAATTTAAAGATGCATAATATAGAACAGCTATTTTTGAATTAACTGTTAACCTCTTTAAGAGATCATAAATTGAATATTGAAATTCGTAATGAAAGTGGTGGAGATGTTGAGGCAATCCACCGAGTTACAGCCCTAGCATTTCGGGATGCTCCACATACTAATCACACTGAGCAGCTTATTGTGGAGGGTCTTCGCAAGGCAGGTGCATTATCTTTATCTCTGGTGGCTGAGTCAGATGGAGAAATTGTAGGTCACGTTGCCATTTCACCAGTAAACATTTCTGATAGCTCGACCAACTGGTTTGGACTTGGGCCGATCTCAGTATTGCCAGAGTATCAAGAAAGGGGAGTTGGCTCGAAGCTTATGGAGAAAGCTCTTGCAAACCTTAAAGAAAAGGGGGCAGAGGGTTGTGTAGTACTTGGGGACCCTAATTACTATGGGCGCTTTGGCTTCAAGGTGATCGATGGATTGGTTTTGCCAGGGGTTCCAGCTGAGTACTTCCTGGCACTGTCATTTGGTAGCAGTTTTCCGCAGGGAGAGGTTGCGTACCACGAGGCATTCTCGGTACAAGGTTAAGAATCGGTCACGTTGATTGGCTACTTAGCCTTGTTAAGCCTTGCCGTTTTTTTAGTCGTTTTATATCAGCTTGACAAGGAGACTTTAAGTTGACAAATGTTATTACAAATCGGATACGTGTTTCCCCAAAAAACAATGAGATAAGCAAATCTTTAATTGAGATGCTTTTATTTGAAATTAACCATTTTAGCTACGGGAAAGTTTTATACTCCGTCTGTACCGGCAGAAACTTTACTGATTTTGTATTTTGTTCACAGCGACCTTTTGACCCTCCTAATTTGGATAAGATACTCAGCTATAATGATGTTTGGCTATTGACGTCAGACGAAGGTGGTTTTCATGATTGCTTTGCTCACCTTAATGTCCAAGATAGCTACAGGCCTGCCGTATATACTGCAAACCAAATATTAATCAACGGAAATATATATAAGTTACATGGTTTTATTAAGAAATTACTTGGTGAAAGGTGTAATGATAGTTTACTAACCTCTGAGAATACGTTGTTGTGTGATATCTCCTCCACTTTTAAAGCGAGTAACTATATAAGATTGTGGAATGAGAATAGTGTTGTGGAGGTTGATCAAACCTCAATCATTGGTGAGTCAGATAGCTCCGAAATTAAAATTATTGATGGAGACTTAGAAGTCTTTGAGTCTATATTTTATAACAAATTATGCTCAAGTCCAGATTCGTCTGATTATAGGATACATAATGAATTAAAGTCAGTAAAACTCTTATTTAATAAAAGAGTGGTTAAAGATTATACATATGCACGAAGCCAATCGAATCCAGATCGCTTCTTTTGGACAGATAACAGCGCAGATTATTGGGATAATTTGATAGCTGCTAGTTAACTATGTCTCATAGCATAGTTTGATTAATATTCATCATAAAACTCTATCTGAACTAGTATAAAAATTGACGTTGCTACCTTTTCAAGCTTTTAAGCTACCAATCCTTACAGTTTTTTTTGCTGTGGTACAAGGTGGTTGAAGCTGCTTTCTTATACTGTGGATGATAAGGAGATCTCCGCGAGTTTTTAGTAGTAAGTCTCTACTTCCATTTAGTTAGCTGGCTCATAGTGTTTTGTTTAGCTCTCGCAGTGCAGTCAGTAGCTTGAGTATCTCTGCAACAGCTAGATTCACGAACCCTGGACTTCTACAGCCAAACTAAAGGAAGAGCTTCATTCACGATAATTTGGCTATATGAGCTTAGATCCGTGGCAACCACATTCCCATCGTAGCGGCAAAAATACCAATGGCCATAAACACAGTCAAAGGTATCAGGGTACTGACAAAAGCAATCTGAGTACCTTGTGCGGTTCCACGCTTTTGACAGTGAAAATACCATTCCAGCATGGCCAGCGGGAGCAGGTATTGACCGAAGCCCAGTGCATACAGGAATGGCCCGGTAAAAGATTCCCAGTTGACCCCCCAGCCGCCGGTGAGCATTGCCCAGCCCATCAAGGCCACGCGGAAGAACCACACCGCACTGGCAGCCATAAATAGGCGTAAGGCCCAGCGACGGTGCTCAGCAAAGCGTCTGGTCATCGCGGTACGCACCGCCAGAAAGGCAAACGCCAAAATTAGTATGCCATCCATGGTGATGCTGATTTGCGACACTAAATTACCAATAGTGTGCCGCGTCCAGGTCATGTAGAGCCCCGCAATACTGGCGATGACGGCAGTCAGCAGATAGCTGCGTCCCAACCAGCGATGGAAGTTGGGGGCATGCCGTCGCACCGAAGGGATCAGCTGCAGGGGCCCACCGCCGATTACAATTGCGGCCAATAGCACGTGACTCACCGAAGCGAGATTACCCAGTGTATCTCCCTCGCGGAAGCCTGCCGGAAGGTGCAGTCCTTTCAAGCCGTGCACCCCCGATTCGGCAATGGGTGGGTAGAAGACGGCCAGGATATAGGCAAAGAAGATCGCATGGCCGATGGTTGCGATGCAGAACCAGGTTTTTACCGACAGGTAAACGGCCCGCCGGGTGTCGAATGGTCGCGGCAGTGTTTGGCTGAGTACAGCGTCGTTCATGGGGTTTCTCCAGGCGTTTATGGTGCGTGCTTGGGCTGAATGTGCCTGCCGAGCATGTTCGGTTTTTCCAGGCACACGCACATCGGCCACAGGCAGGAATCTGACCTCCCCCAAAAGGTGGAGATGCGACTGCTCCCGCCTCCCCCGAAAGCCCCATGACAGCTGGTTGCGCCTGGTTTAGCATGCGGAAATGAAATCCTCGTCCCTAAATACACCTGCGTCGAATCCGCTCAACACCAGCTCGGAACTACCCAAGCTTCCGGTGTGGCAGCCCTTCCGCGGGCCATTCGAACGCTGGCCGCACCTGACTGATCTGCTCATCGCCTTGCTCATGTTTTTGCTGACGCTACTGATGTGGTCGCGCGACGAGGCGCGGGAAGTGCTGGCCATGCAAAATCTGGGGGATGTTATTGCTTTCCAGTGTGCGTTCGTTGGCTCCTTCGCTCTGTTGTGGCGTCGCACACACCCCTGGCAGGTACAGGCCGTTATTCTCGGCGCAACAATATTGCTGGAACTGGGTTTACCGGCGGATGGCATCGTTGCCATGGCGGTTTCGCTGTATAGCCTTGGCCGCTACGAGGCCAACACCCGGGCTAGTTTTATCGGAGTTATCGCAACGCTGGTTTTTGTGGCGATTGATCAGGGTATTCCGGTTCAACCAACTGCGGCAGGCACAGTAACGGTGATGCTGGTATGGGCGTTGTGGTATATCGGTCGCCGGCTGCGTTTTCGCGGCGAATATCTCCGTTTACTGGAAGAGAGAGCTGAGTATTTGGAGCGTGAACGCAATGCCGAATCTGAGCGTGCGGTAGCGGCCGAGCGCACACGAATCGCCCGCGAGATGCATGATGTGGTGGCGCATCAGGTGAGCCTTATGACCGTGCAAGCCGGTGCCGCCAGGGCCATCAGCCGCAATAACCCGCAAGCCGCCAGTGAGGCCATGGCTTCGGTGGAGGCTGCTGGCCGTCAGGCCATGACAGAAATGCGCCATTTACTTGGCGTACTGCGCCCGGCCAGTAGCGACGCCGCGCTCACGCCGCAACCGGGTCTCAATGATTTACCGGCTCTGATTGAAAAGGTCCGGCAGGTGTTAACCGAGGTCGACTACGAAACCCACGGCATGCTGGAAAATGTACCGACCAGCGTCGCTCTCACCGCCTATCGTATCGTTCAGGAATCTCTCACTAATGTCATCAAGCACGTTGGAGCTGCTGCGCGGGTTCAAGTGAGCCTGCGCGTAGACCATGAGACTCTAGTGATTCGTGTAGCCGATGATGGCAACACCACTGGCGACCGGCCCATGGTGGAAGCAACTATTGACGAGCAGCCTGGCGGTGGGCACGGCATTGCAGGCATGCGCGAGCGCGCGGAATTGCTCGGCGGCCATCTGTATGCCAGCGCAGTAGATGGTGGTGGTTTTGAGGTATATGCACAACTACCCATAGGAATGGTGAAAACATAATGTTGCGAGTGATGGTGGTGGATGACCAGGCTTTGGTACGGTGTGGTTTTGCGCTGATCCTGAACAATGAGCCCGATATTGAGGTGGTCGCCGAGGCGGGTACCGGCATTGAGGCAGTTGAAGCCGCACGAGCGCATCAGCCGGATATCATCCTGATGGATATCCGCATGCCGGAGATGGACGGGCTGGAAGCCACGGCACGCATCCTGGAAGCTAGTGATGCAACTTGCCGTGTCATTATTTTGACTACGTTCGATCCCGATGAATACGTGTTTCGTGCGTTGAGGGCAGGGGCCAGTGGCTTTGTGCTCAAGGATATTCCCCCGGAGGCACTGGTGCAGGCAGTACGCACCGTAGCAGAGGGCGGTGCCATGCTTGCACCGGGCATCACTCAACGCCTGATCAGCCAGTTCGCACAGAAATTGGGGGCAGGGCGCAACCTGTCAGAACGCCTGGAACGCCTCACTACTCGCGAGCGTGAGGTACTGGAGGCCATCGCCGCTGGCAAGAGCAATGCCGAGATTGCCGAGGCTCTGTTTATTGGCCCCGCCACTGTGAAAACCCACGTTTCCAGCTTGCTCTCCAAACTGGGGTTACGCGATCGTGCACAGGCGGTCGTGTTCGCTTACGAATGTGGCCTGGCCACCGTAGGGGAGCGCGATGTCGGTTTCTAGGTCAACACGCGCTTTGCAACGCAATGCACTGTATCGGCTTGCTGCCATCGGCGCAGTAATTCTGGGGCTGTTCCTCACCCTCGGAGCTCAAGGTCACTTTACAGCCGTTTGGCCACTAGTAACCAGCGACGGAATGGGTTTATCCCGTCGCTTGCTGTTGATGTTGCCCGGCATGATGCTTGCCGGCACCGCGGTGTTGAACTTCCTGCTCTGCAAACCACTCTGGCAAGAACGTGGTTACGGCCTTAACGTTACGCTTGTGGGTAATCTGCTTGCCATGAGCTATTTGCTCTACCTGTTGTTACGCGGCGTACCCAATCACCCTATTGGCGTTTTCCTCGCATTGGAGATGTCTTTTGTACTGCTGCTCGTAGTAACAAGGGCGGGACTGGTCTGGCCTACGGTAGCAGAAGCGCCGGTTGAGAAGGGCATGCAGTAATGTATACGCTCGGGGATTGCACTAGCTACCCGGCACCTTAAACCCCAAGCTTGTTATTAACTTGCTAGCTTCTTTCTGAAGTCAGACAAATCGATTTCTCTTTGTACTTTTGAAGCCCTAACCGGGTCGTTTTTGGAAAACAACTTCACCCGTCTAAATGATTTTGATCACCACCAAAACTTTCAAAGTAAAACACCTGTCCGCTAGTATTATCACGAAGTGACTCGAAAAGAATCTTCCCGGTAAGTGCATTGCTTTTTCTCCGAAGCTCGATCGATAGCTTCCTGCATAAGCTTTGCTGAAACAATATTTACCTGCTTGATGATTAATGTTTAGACCAGCAGATCCTTGTTCAGGCTTCTATCAAAATCTTTCCTTAAATATGTATACCCGTTACAGAAGGCTTCTTGATCCACTGTATCTTTTTGTGTGATCAGGTTGATGAGCTTTGGAATTAGGGAGAAGCATGATATATAGATGCTGCTTTTGAATTACCAGTTAAATGCCAAGAGGGAAGTGTGCATAAATCAAGCAAAATCTTATTAGCTTTTTTAGCCCTACTTGCTCCCGGTATAGCCTACGCTAATGCTGGTGTACCGATGTTATTTTTGGCTATGCCAACATTTCTGGTTTCGCTTGTACCGATCATAGCCATAGAAACACTTTATATATCAAAGGGCATGACGCTTCCTCTCGTCCAATCTTTGAAAACAGTAAGTATTTCTAATGTAGCTTCAACAATTATAGGTATTCCTCTTGCTTGGCTTCTTCTTGTTTTGATTCAACTAGTTACTGGTGGCGGTGGAGTCTACGGAATTGATTCACTCATGGGTAAAATACTAGCGGTTACTTGGCAGGCGCCATGGCTAATACCATATGAGGAAGACCTAAACTGGATGATCCCAGCTGCAGGATTGATATTATTGATCCCTTTCTTCTTTGCGTCATGGTGGTCAGAGTATTTTATTTCGCAAAAGCTAAACAAAACGCTACCCTCAGTAAGTGTCAAGATTAAGGTGCGTAATGCCAACCTGATCACTTACTCTTTGTTAGCAGTTTGGCCCATCGGATTTTGGGTGTTAAGCAGTGCAACTAAGTAAGCATTTAACAAACGTGACAATTAGGTTGTTCACAAGTACATGTCTATTACGGGGTCATTATAATTTATGAGTATGCCTGGATACCTTGAAGAAAACCGAAAGAGGCTTATAAACCTCTTGGCAAAAATCCAAAACTCGGATTGTCCAGAGGGATGGGAGCGTGTAGGTGGTATCGCGATTAGGGGCTTTATTGGCTTCGGCTTCTCTAAGGAAAAAAGTAATTTAGCACTTATCGTATCAACCTCTGGTAGATCGCTTGTTAACTGTGACTCGGCTGAAAAAGTAGCTCGAGATTATGAAGAATTTGTAGGAATTGATGATTCGGGAATATTTTGTGAGGGGATAGGAGAGTTATCTGAGGAACGTATCTTGATTGCCGGTCAAAATGGTGGAGGACTTCCCAATAGTACATGTATTGGAGAATCTTTGATATGTTATTCTCCTAATTGGCCACAACATGATTTGTACTTTTGCGACCCAACTGCTGCCCCTTTATCTGAGAGGTTCCAAGATGGCTGCATAAAGCTAAGAACTGATTTTATTGAAGCTTTTGGGTTTTCGTGGTGTGGAGATTACTTCGCAGTTGCCAGCAACTGCGATTTCGATATTTGGAAACGAAAGTGAATTGTAAAAAGCTCATTAGCGAAAGGGCAGCAAAGTTGTGCAGGACCTCAAACCGATGAGTGTCTTTCGGGGTATTACGGTAGCGTTAGTGCGATAACTGTATCTTACTGCCAAACGAAATTATGACTTCTATAGAGCTGGCTTAGCCGGAGTCTTCGTCCTTATTGAGTTTACTCTCAAAGTCTATTTTGTATCTCTTTTGATATGCACATAGATCTCTTCACGGCGGATGGAGAGGGATTTGGGGGGCATGGATGAATCTCTTTATTTGATTTTCCTTCACTTCTGTCAATTTGACTGAGACATACGCTCCGATTCTTAAGTTTTCGCCGATTCGACGTATTATAGTCAACATATTTCTTTACTAAAGGCATTCAAGCTGTGAGTGAACATTCCTTGGTGTGGAAGCTTGGTCATTGATGCCAGGTAAAAGGATAGAGGGTAGCGATGTGTAGAATAAAAGAGTCGAATTCTAGGCAATCGGAGCCTGGAAAATTGCTCCAAGCTGCTGACTTTTTGTGTCGTTAAGCTGACGGGCTTTCGAATTATAAGGAAGCATGATAAATAGATGTTAATTTTGAGTTAACAGTTATGTGCCTTAGGTAAATTACAAGTATGGGTTTAAGAGCGACTCTTTATCAGATCACGAAGGAACAATATCGAGAGACCGGTCAAGGTAAGAGCTATGTAGATGGAATAGATGAGTCTGTTACGCCGCTATCACTTGATAGGTCTTGGGGCTGCATCAGTTATCTGATAACCCAAGATGAAAATGCATCATTTCTAAATACCGGCAGGCAATGTGAAGATGTGTGTGAACATTGTGAAGCTCACTCACCTGAAGCTATCAGTGAGCTTGCAATGTATTTAGACGAATGTGAGTCGTCAGCGATTATGCAGCGTTATGATTCACACACTTTGCGGCACTTAGGTGTATATGAAGCTGATTACCCCTAAATAGATATTAGTAACTACCTAGTTCAGTTTACCGATTTTGTTCGGTCCGCAAAAAACGTGGGTAACGGAATATTGGTGGTAATATGCTAGCAGAACACAACAAATTTATCTTAGTGTCTTTTGTTACTAAGCTTCATTTTTGGGTGGTCACGCCATAGTACCTCAAACTACATTTCATAACAAAAGGTCTATATAACCACGTCAAATGATCCATGGAGAGTAGATGAAATCATTCCTCATTAATCTAATCGGCTTAGTTGGATCGTGGTATTTGATTGATCTTGCTTCCAAGAAGCCGCTTAATTCTACTTTTGCCCCGTTTGTATTTGCAGCTTTTTTAATATCCAGTTTGCTATGGTTTATTGTGAAGTTTGGAGTGACTCAGCGCTCTGGCTTTGCTGGTGACTCCGGAGGTGGTGATTCTGGTGGCTTTAGTGGTGGAGATGGAGGGAGTGGTGATGGTGGTTGTTAAATCAATTAACAAGCCTATATTGTGCGTCGCTATCGAAGTCGGAGTGTTCAGCCACCGCAAATATGAACGTTATGTATCAATAGTAGAGAATTATGAGTACTCATAAATTCGTTTGTTATGAATGTTTGCAAGCACTCAAGTGAGATCTAACAGATAATTCAATGGTTTGTGTCCCTCATGTGGCGCTGAGTGCGTGTATCTTGGAATGAAAATACCCATTCTCCAAAATCCAAACCATAAAAAATGAGAAGAGCTTAGGGTTCAATTCCTGAGTATGATTTTTAAAAGGCGGGTGTACTCGACCTTCGGCGGGTCCATGCTTGGGTTATATTTTTAGGTGAGTTGTGATAGAGGTAATAATTTCAAATTTTCGGTATTTTTTATATAAACCAAGTTATTTGCAATCCTTTGTACGTTTGCCATGTTTTGTAAATCAAACGGAAGTTATGCCAAGTATCAAGTCAATATATTTGTTCTCTTAATTCGATTCGTGGTGGCAACTCTCCCTCTTGGGTGGATGTTGCTTTGGCTCAATTACTCTGAGTCTGGCAGAAATGGGGAGCCAGGATTATCATTATTTTTTTATTAACTGGTATAAAATATAACAAGAAAAGGAAAAATTACAGATAAATAGGCACTTGCTTTTGACGTAGTGTATTTTAATTGGTGCCTACATCTGACCTAAAATAGACTGTGGAGCAGACCTTTAACGTTTGTGTGCAGTAACTCGAAACGAGCTATGCAGTCTATCGAACCAATAGTTGAATACATAGGTATATATCACGATGTAAATCACCATGACTATCTCAAGCATAAATGCTTCTAGGATAGTCAGATTAAAGCTCCAGGCGATTACTGGCAACGTCAGTACCAACATACCCCCCTCAAACAATAACGCATGTATGGCTCTAACGATAAATGTCTTTTCTGGGTTTTTACGTATATTCAATAAGTACCAGTCAAAGGCGTGATTGAAAATCATATTCCAGACCAACGCAAATAGTGATAGTCCAACAGCAATTGCGAGCGACTGGTGTACCTCCAAATCAAATATTGGAACCACTAGTAGGCCACCCGTGAGCAGCAGAAAAAACTCGTAGGAAATTGCTTGTACTAAACGATTCTTCAATGAATAAGTCATCAACCATACTCACTCTGCTTGAGAAAATGTGCTTGAATGATATATAGTTAAGTTAGATGGAAAAAGTTAGATACCATACGTTAAATAGATAGATTGAATGAATGGCAGTTTCTATTGAACAACTGGAAGCATTTGTAGCTACTGAGCAGGCTGGCTCGTTCTCAGCGGCTGCACGTAAATGTGGAAAGGCACAGTCGGTAATCAGCTCACTGGTATCGAACCTTGAGGTTGACTTGGGAGTCAATCTATTTGATCGAAGTCAACGATACCCGCGATTGACGGACGCTGGTGAGTCACTGCTGGAACGCGCACGGAATCTTATCGAGCAGCGTGAGCGATTGATGGCGATCGCACAGGGGTTGTCTCTGGATGTCGAGGCCCGGTTGACGTTGGCTATTGCCCAGCATGTTCGTATTAAAAACCTGGGTGGACTCTTTCAAGAGTTTGAGACCAAATATCCGAATGTTCAAATTACGCTCAGAGCGGGAAGTGTTCAGGATGTACAGACCTGGGTTGAAGGGGATATAGCCCAACTCGGGATTATCACACAACTGGATGAAGTGCCCGCTGGATGCGATTTCAGAGCCCTGGGCCAACTGAAGCTTACAGGCATCGCCTGCGTTGATCATCCGATTGCGAGACTCACTGAAGTTACCTGGGAAGACCTGAAACAATACCGACAAATCTTATTGCAGGAGTTTGAGATATCCAGCCAAACTCGCTGGCTGGTGTCTCCCGACGTGTGGAGTGTGTCACGGGTTGATGATGCACTTGACCTTGTCGAGGCCAATTTGGGCTGGGCAGTATTGCCACTACACGTGGTTGCGAAGGGGATAGCGGCGAAAAAACTGATACAGCTTCCCCTAGTATTTGAGCAGGAGAAAGAGCTGTCACATGGTGTAGATATTATCTGGTCCAGTAAGCGTCCACTGGGTCCCGCAGCCACTGATTTGATGAAGTGGCTGAGCACAGAGGACGCAATACTGAACAAGGATCAGTCGCTATGAAGCGTTTGACAGATCTCGGGCAAAATCTGTGATAGTTGTTTCTGGTTTACCTAACACCTGCCAAGTTTTTTGACTTAATGGTTGCTCCTTTAGCTGTTCCACGTAAGTCAGCATATGCTCCATGAATACTGCCTGTTCTTCGGGCAGTCCCATTTCTGCAATGGCGGCGATAGGGTGAAGGACAATTTCTGTTCCCGGAGAATAGCCCTCGACAAACATCTTGGCTGCTTCAGGCAAAGACATCCCCTCAGTACCCTGAACCGAAAAACTCTGGTTGTAAGCCATCTCATTCCCGATAGCATTACCGATCATCTCTGCCAGATCTGTTGTATTGGTGTAATAGATAGGGTGAACATGATTACCGATGATAGCAAATTGATCGTTCTCAATGAATGTAGGAAAAGTATCTAGGAAGAACGAACAGAAGAAGAAAGTGTAATCAATGCCAGAATTTTTAATGGCCTCTATACCTGGTTTACGGATTATATTGGTCTCATACTCTAGGCCCTTGTCTGCTAATTCCGGGTGTAGATAATCAATACCCGCAATCTGCATAATGTGCTGCACACCAGTAACCTTTGCAGCCTCAACGATATTAATCACTCCTTCACGTTCAGTGTGAAAGGGTAAGCTAGGGTCAAGTGACGTAGTATTCAGGGTAATATAAAGCGTTTTGGTACCAACCAATGCCGAGACCAAGCTCTCTTTGTCCGAGACATCTGCTTCGACAAGCTGGATACTCTCTGGGAGGTTAGTGCGAGCGCTAATTACGTCCCTCACGATCGCAGTTACCTTTACACCTTTTTGATCCAGTTTTCGTGCTACCTGACGACCTAAATGACCTGTGGCGCCAATAATCGTAATAGTTTTCTGCATGATTCAACCTTTAAAGTAATGAATGAAGTAGCCCATACTTTGCCTAAGGTCTAAAAAATCTTACAGTTATGTACCATCTATCAAACAGATACTACGAAAGTTTTCGCTGCATCAACGTATCTAAGCGACCGACAGGTTTTAGGGGGTAATTAACTTAAAGTGGACCATGACTGACTACTCTCCAGTCTAAATACTAAAATATCGTCTGCATCAGATTTGAAATTTGTGATTTCGCCTTCTGATTAAATGATCACCTAATTTGGGTGGCGGGTGTCATCGGGTATTGGTATTCAGTTTATTTTGCTAATCCATTTATTATTAATGTATGGCAAGTATTCCATTCGCTATAGGTTTCTTTACCACATAGCAAGTCTCTTAGAATAACTAGCGTCCATTTATCGCCAAATACATCCAGTCCATTCAAGATAGGGCAATCGGAACGGATAAGTTGATCGTCAGGGCTCATACACACACTTATACATAAAAAATGAAATGGTAGACTAGTGACTTTAATTTCGTAAGTAATGGTAGAAATTCATGCCCAAAATATCCGGAGAGTGTTTGTACCGTTTTATTAGTTATAATTGCTCCGAAGAGCCTGTAATGGCGGGGCATGGCCAATGTACAGATTGCCAGAAAGTTAGTGCCGCAGGGCACATTGCCGATATTGCTGTTCCTCGCGGAATTTAATCATAAACGGTGATCTTGCGTTTCATGAGAAGCAGGCGGATAGTAGAAATGCAGCAAGGAGGGGTTTTTGTCCTCGTTGCGGTTCGCATAATTATGCAGAAAACAGTGGTATGCCGTGGTTAGAATTTGTCCATGCCGGAAGTCTTCATGATTTGGAGCAATTCAACCCTACGATGATCGTATATGAAAGTAGCGGCGAACCTTGGGATTATATGGACCCAGATTTACAAAGATTGAAAAAGTGCCAAAGATGTGATTATAGCCACTCGGGCCAGAGGCCTACAAGACAGTTCGAGCTATGTCTAGTGGGAGCTTATTACGTTCCTGCTTGTTTGAGATTGTTATTAAGAGGCGTTTTATACAACGTTTGAAGATTTTTATTTCCACGGGTAAGCCTGCATAAGATGCCATAAAGGATTTACCCCTCGAGAGAATCAGCCAATGAGAAATTTAGCCATATTGATATTTCAAACTCTTGACGGTGTAATGCAAGCACCCAGTATACCCGAGGAAGATTTTTCAGGCGGCTTCCGTCATGGTGGTTGGGCAAAAGATTGTTGGGATGACGTTATGGAACAGGTTTCAAAGGAGGCAATGAAGGAACCGTATGACCTGCTATTAGGGCGTAATACATATAATTTATTTGCCTCAAATTTTGCCAGTGCCGAACCTGATAATCCAGCAGCAGACAAACTAAATATGGCAAAAAAATACGTGGTAACATCAGGTACTGATGACCTAGCATGGAATAATTCATTCAAACTAAAGGGCTCTAATGCAGCTGTAGAGATCGCCAAAATTAAAGAAATGGATGGGCCCCTGTTACAGGTACACGGTAGTTGGCAATTAGTGCAGTTACTTCTTAAGCATAACTTGGTAGATGAGCTTAGACTTTGGACCTTTCCAATAGTTGTTGGCGAAGGAAAACGCTTATTTGAAAACGGTGAAATTTCGTCGAAATACAAACTTATAAAATTTGCGACGTGTCCTTCAGGAGCCTTTATGCACTTCTATCAATCACTAGATCGCAGTGCAGTATGAAATTATACTTAGATAGACACTCACTCTTATGGTCTTTGATGCAAGGCAATATTTTTTTTAGTGTTGAGTAATTTTCTCTGTTAACGCAAAAGAGAATCCACAGAGTGACCATTGATGCAAATGGCACTCGACAAGATTAAAGAGCACATTGAGCTATTTGCAAACCAAATACAAAATGATGGTTTAATCGACGATGAAGATTTTAGGTAGAATATTACATACCATACCCCATCTGAATAGATTGTGGAATGGCAGAAATCAGACTGGTAAAATCGATCAAGATTTACACAATGAGCTGTCTAAAATCCCAATCGACTTCATCCCTTTAGGTTAAAAGGGCATAACCGGTCAATGCATCAGCCGGTAAACAATGCAGTTACTGACTTGGGTGTTTGTGCGATATCTGTATCTTGCCGTCTAATACAATTTTATCTTCTATAGACAAGACTCGGCTGGAGTTTCCTTTCTTAAAGAGTTTGTTCTTACCACCTTTCAGTGTCTACTTCTGGTTCTTTTTTACGCTCACAATTTGCTAAATTTGCAGGATCGTCTTTCGGCTCTGTGAACTTCAATATATCGTTTGAAAAGCGCCTTTGGCCTGAGTTCCCCAATGGTGGAGTAGCGCGAAGGAGAAGAAAGTTAGGTATAAACTTCGGTTAACGGCCTAGTCTATATGGCATTGAAGCCTTGGATTTATCGCTGGCCCGTGCCCAATCTCGTGCGTCATTACCAGATACGTTGAGCGTGCTCACACTGGATGAGGGGCTGGAGAGAGGTTTAGCTGCCAAATGATCTAGATACGTCAGAGAATCTTATAAATCTCATATCTCTGCTTGAGGTAATATTTCTAGAATAAATGAAATACCGTTACTATAAAGGGTACTATTGGAGCAAGAGTAAAGAACATAGGCCTCTTGCGGCACATTTTGAATACATCCAGGTAGACTTGCAGTCGGGAGTTTGCGTTATAAGGCTTTGCATGGGACCTATTCAGCCAAACCGGCTATTCACTAAGCCCAATAATACGATCAGTATCAACGTGCATCTTTATTTCGCAATACTATTGAGTAGCCCTTTAATCGGCGTATCTACATTGGTGACTTGGTGACTTGGTGATTCATTTATCGTAGTCTTGACTGACAACTGATTAGCACCAAATTCACTTTGAGCTAATCAGAAGTTCCCTAGGATTTGAAATGGAACTATAGCCAAACGAAACTGTAACACATAATAATTAAGGCGGTGGCAATCCTATGTTAAGTTTTGAGTTTAATACTACAAAATCGATTATAAACGGCCCTGGCGGGTTAAATAAAATTAGTGAGATATGTGACCAACTAAATATAACTAAGTTGTTAGTGGTCACTGATCAAGGTATTGTAAATTGTGGTTTGGTTGAGAAACTGAAGGAGCAATTACATAGTAAATTCGCGACCATTATCTTTGATGGAGTTAGTGCTGATCCTAAAGAGCAGATCGTATTGTCGGCAGTAGCCTTAGCAAAGCAGCATAATGTTGATGGTGTAATTGGATTTGGTGGTGGCAGTTCAATGGATACCGCTAAAGTTGTTGCTGTAATGATGGATTCTCACCAACCTCTAGAACAGCTATATGGGCTTGAACGAGTTCAAGGAGGTCGCGTACCTTTGGTTTTAATACCTACCACTGCTGGCACCGGTTCAGAAGTAACACCCATCGCGGTTTTAACAACAGGGGAAACCACCAAAGATGGCATCGTCGCTAAACAATTATTACCAGATGTTGCCTTATTAGATGCACAATTAACTCTAGGTTTACCAGCTCATGTGACTGCTGCAACTGGCATTGATGCTATGGTGCATGCCATAGAGGCATATACGTCTAAGCATAAAAAAAATGCCTATTCAGATATGCTAGCTAAGCAGGCGTTGTTATTGCTATCAAGAAATATAGAACAGGCCACACATCATGGCGAGGACATAGAAGCAAGACAAAATATGTTATTGGGTGCCTGCCTTGCAGGTCAGGCTTTTGCCAATGCACCAGTTGCCGCTGTACATGCTCTAGCTTACCCATTAGGGGGGCATTTTCATGTACCTCATGGATTGGGCAACTCGTTAGTATTACCACATGTAATGCGCTTTAATCAGAGTGATACAGCCAAGCTCTATAGTGAATTGGCGCCATATATTTGTGAACACATAAATACGTCTCAATCAGATCAAAAAGTGTGTTCTGATCTCATTGCCTTTATTGAGCGGCTAATTGAACGATTAAAATTACCCCGGACCTTAAAGCAATTAGATATTGGCGAGCACCATTTAGAGATGCTCGCCACTGATGCAATGCTACAAACTCGCTTACTAATCAATAATCCGAAACCGCTGTCTCATGATGATGCACTCCTGATTTATCAGGCTGCTTATGAGGAGGCTTTGTGAGTAAGCTGGCTGTGTTACGTACAGATTATTTTTATTTTGAAGAGTTAACTACCAGATGGATGGATAATGATGTGTATGGGCATGTAAATAATGTAGTTTACTATTCCTATTTTGACACCATTGTGAACAGCTTTTTGATTAATAAGGCTGAATTAGATATTAAAGCCAGTGAGAACATTGGTTACATAGTCAAATCTGATTGTAATTATTTGGCCGGTATTTCTTACCCTGAAAAAATCCTTGGTGCTTTTAGGGTTAATAGAATAGGCAATTCTTCGGTGGAATATGGTGTCGCGATTTTTAAAGAAAATCAAGAAAATGCATGTGCGCATGGCTCTATGACGCATGTCTTTGTTAATCGCCATACCGAACAGCCGACAAAAATTTCTGGTCAATTACTCAAGGCGTTACAAATTGCATCATTTGGTGCTGGTTAACTTTTTAGTCGATAGGGTTGGGGATTATACTTTTTAATTGGTTGGTGTCCGGGATTACTCTTTACACTGATGACCTATTTTCTTTCAGCTGGTTATGAAGATGAATGGGAAAAGGTAACTGATAAAATTAGAGTATACAGACTGCAGTAACGCTAACTATGTCTTGAACTCAGTTGATCGTCCCAGCTAGTGTTGGTTTTTCACTTATAGAGGGGGCTGCTTTCTGATACATATGAAGGTAACTATAGAGCTGCGACATTGGCTATCTTTGAGATAGTGTGCCCTCAGAGATACCATTATGATGATAAAGGGTAGGAGGTTTGGGTGGGGCCCCTCTATTGTGAATCTGCTCCCACTGCCTTTCAGTGCCTACTTTTTGTTCTCTTTTGATAGGCATAATAGTATCGCTCCAACAGCAAATATGCCCCTCGATGAATTCAAGGGGCTACTTTCAAAACTGGCATTGAAATGTCAGAAGGTATTCAAAAAGCAGATTGCGTTATGACACATATAAAAGAAATGAACTCATCACTATGTGATTGGGAAACTCGGATAATACTTGAAGCAATAACTCATGAAGCTGAGCGTTTAAAGTCTATTTGTGAAACATCTGAAGATGAGGATGAAGTGGCAGATGCTGGGAATGATTATCTAGAAGTTATTGGCCTCAAGGAACGTTTAGAAAATCAAGCAATAGAAGTTTTTGGTCAACAAATTACCAATTTCAGCAGGGAACCACTTTAGCTCTAACAAGTTATTGCGCTGATGTATTGCCTTCAATGTTGCTTGACCGAGCAAGCAGTGGCAAAACTCAAGCCTAACTATTTGGTTACGGCTCAGCAAAGAGCTAGATTTGTTAACTAAAGGAAGGAGGATCGTCTGGAGCCTCCCTCCTTGGTGAGCCTTCCCTCAACACTCTCAATTGCCTACTTTGTGTTCTTTTTTAATGCGCACATAGATCTCTTCCCGATGGACGGGGAGGGATTTAGGGGCGCGGATGCCTATCTTTACTTGATTTCCCTTCACTTCCAACACTGTGATCGAGACATTCGTTCCAATTCTTAGGTTTTCGCCTGTACGGCGCTTTAGGATCAACATGTTTTCTTCCTACCGATACTCAAACTGTGGGTGGGCATTCCTTGGTGGGGAAGCTTGGTAAGTGATACTTGGTGGAAGAGTGGGGTGGGGCGCGGGGGCGGTGGGTGCAGAATAGGAAAAGGCGGGCGCTAGGCTCAAATGGTCATTCGCGTTATCATTACCCATCTATATCAGGCTTTCACTTATTAATGTCCATGATTGGTCGGACCACAACTCTATTTGGTGGGTGTCCAGATTTGTTGAGTACACACAGAATATAGAAAGATAAATACAGGCTAATTAAATTATTTTAAATAATTTGTTTGGTTTATATTTCTTAATGCATCTTTATTTTCTGTGCTATTTCCCTGTTCAATTATGAATCTTGCCGGTTTATACTTTTATTAGTGGATGTCCATGGTTGCATGGTACCGCTTCTGCGGTGGCTGCGCAGGACGCCTAATCAACCTGAAGGATAGTTGATGCCATATCCAATCGAAAGTAAGCTTGTGATAGCAGTATCATCGAGTGCATTGTTTGACCTGTCAGAATCAAATGCCGTTTTCGAAAATCAAGGCCCAAAAGCCTACAAAGAATTTCAAGAAGCGAATCTGAATAATGTTCTTAAAAAAGGTGTTGCTTTTCCATTTATCCGACGGTTCCTTCAGGTAAATCAGCGATTTAAGGATGAGGTCCCGGTTGAAGTGGTTTTATTATCGAGGAATTCTGCTACCACAGGCAAAAGAGTATTCCGCTCTATTAAACACTATGAGCTTGATATTTCTAGGGCAGCTTTTGTCGAAGGGAAGTCTCCTTATGAGTATGTTCCAGCGTTTAATGCATCACTCTTTCTTTCAGCAAATGAAGTGGATGTCCAAAATGCAATAGATGCAGGATTCCCTGCTGGTGTTGTATTACCTAGTAAGATTGTAAACGATGATGGTGATGATGAGTTAAGAATCGCATTCGATTTTGATGGTGTGATTGCTGATGATGAGGCGGAAGCCATATTCAAAGATGGGGACTTACCAGAGTTTCATGAATATGAAGTAAAAAAGTCTGCAATTCCTCATCAACCGGGGCCGCTGGCAGATCTATTTAAAAAGTTATCCTCTCTACAAGAATTAGAGGATAAAGAGGTTGAAAGAGACCGAAACTATAAGCGTATACTTAGGACTGCGATTGTAACTGCCCGAAATGCACCTGCTCATGAAAGGGTCATTACAACTCTTGAAGATTGGGGGGTAAGTGCTAATGAAATGTTCTTTTTAGGTGGGATGGTAAAAGAGAGGATATTAACCAGGCTTAAACCTCACATGTTTTTTGATGACCAAAGAAGTCACCTTAAGTCAGATACTGGTGATATACCTATGGTGCATATTCCATTTGGTATTGCTAATAACTCAGATCTTAAACACGAAAGTGCTGGTGACCAGCTAGAGTTGGTTACCTAAAGCTGAATGATTATCATTAATCTCAGTAAGCATATTTAAGGAGGAAACATGCAGCCGTCACATAAGGAAACGTTAGAGCGGTATGATGTATTTCGAGCGCAAGCAAGAGATATAGCAAAAGAAAGCCTGCCCGGAAACCTGAAGGGCGTTCTGAATGTTGAAGGTATAGACCACAAAACCTTAAATGCTTTCCAGGCTTGGAAGGATACTGCTGAACGAAAGGTTTCATGGGATTGGGAATTTTCCCGGAGCTATAAGATTTTCTACCCGAAGTCATTCGATATGTCAGTTTGGTTAGGAAATACTCTATGTTCAATGTCCCTTGGTCGCCCTACATTCAAGGGCACCGAAATGCGTTTAGATTTTATAGAGAGAGCGCCTAAGAATTGTCCATACGCCGGTGAAATGTTCAGTATTTCTCTATTGGCGTATGAAATTTATGGGGATCTAATTGGTGCAAAGAAAATTCGCATCATGGAGCCTATGAATGACAAACTCATAAAGTACTATATGTCTCATGGTGGGTTTAAATTGGTTGGTTCAAAGAAAGGCAATCCACATTATCTGGTAAGAGACTTATGAACGATAAAGAAAGATACGAACAGGCAAAAAAGAAAGCCGAAGAGAGGGCAAAAGAGTTGTTCAAGCCACTTCCTGAAGATATTAAGGAAGAGCTTGAAAAAGATAGCACTTTGGGCTCACCGGAAAACTTAATAGATCGTAGTGATGAAGAAGAATAGGTTAAAAAACGACCACAGTCTTCTGCGAACTAGTTATACTGCTTGTTCGATCGAATTTGTGTTGACTTTTACCTTTCTGTGGAGAGGTGAATTTTTGTAGTTGTAAAGAGGGCTATGTAAGTTCACTGCCCTATACCTCGAAGATAACTAGCTATTAATAGCGACTTTATTGAGGTGGAGCTTCCTTCCTTGGAGAACCTTTCCTCAACGCCTTCCGTTGCTTATTTTTCGTTCTCTCTCGATACGCACATAGATCTCTTCACGATGGACGGGGAGGGATTTGGGGGCGCGGATGCCTATCTTTACTTGATTTCCCTTCACTTCCAACACTGTGATCGAGACATTCGTTCCAATTCTCAGGTTTTCGCCTGTACGGCGCTTTAGGATCAACATGTTTTCTTCCTACCGATACTCTAGCTGTGGATGGGCATTCCTTGGTGGGGGAGCTTGGTAAGTGGTTCTTGGTGGAAGAATGGGGTGGGGCGCGGGGACGGTGGGCGCAGAATAGGAAAAGGTGGGCGCTAGGCCCCCAGAGCTTGGGGAATCGCTCCAAGCTGCTGATTGTGCTCCACTTTATTGAAGACGAGCGGGTTTCTAGCGTAGTATGCATACAGCCATCTTGATACTTGTTCTATCAATTTGGTTAGCTGGCCCCTGGTGTTGCAGCACCTTGGGTCAGCGCCTTTTCTCTATTCTTAATTCACGTTGTGGTTCTCTCGTTGAAAGTATGGACTCTTCAGGAATTTCGGGATCTTTGCTAGAGGACAGCGATCGTAGAAATTTGCTTGATCGCAACCCGCCATACTGATAGACATTTATCAATTCTACTTAGCTGTGACACTGAATAAAACTTAATATATTCCAATAAGAAAATTTACGCGCCTATATTTCTCTAAGTTTCTGTGCTGAAAGGCTGGTTTCCTTAATTGCTTATTGTGCTCCCGTATTTGGTGCTGGTTAATGCTTTAGTCGATATAGCTGGGGATTATATTTTGTAATTGGTGGGTGCCCAGGATTGCTCTTTACGTTGATGACCTATTTTCGTTCAGTCGGATATGAAGATGAATGGGAAAAGGTAACTGATAGAAGTTAGTGTAAAAAGATTGCAGCAACGCTAGCTATATAGTGAACTCAGCTGATCATTCCAGCTAGTGTTGATTTTTCACTTATAGAGCCTGGGAAGCTGCATTCTGATACGTGTGGAGATAGTGTGCTCTCAAAGATGCCACTATGACGATAAAAAAGGGGAGGAGGTTTGGGCAGGGCTCCTTTCATTGTGAATCCGTTCTCACCGTCTCTACTGCCCACTTTTTTTTCGTTTTCGATCCTTATATGGATCTCCTTTCGATGGAAAGGAGGGGATGCCTAGTTGTATTAAAAAAGGTCGTATTTAACCCTGTTGATACAGCTTCTCGCTTTGGCAAGTATTAAGCTCGGTGCTGTGACTATCTCAATATCGTGAACTTCAAATTTCCAATTGCCGACGATTTGATCCCACGACTCTTCCTTAACTGTGCCATTTCGCCAAGTGTTGGATATCAACATTGGCTTGCCATCCCTCGCTCTATCGGACATAAGAGCTCAGTGCTTGTACAGCCCCATATAGACAATAACTACCTGTAACATTAAAATTCCTCATAATTGATAAAATATTAAAATTGCTAAATTAGCGAATCACTAACTCTACGGTGTTCTCAACATGCAATCTGGAATTGTGTTTGATCAGGTGGTTGGGGCTGTGTTGGCTCACTATCGTAAAACTGCTGGTTTGAATCAGAGCGAAGCAGTGGATGGCTTGAGCCTAGGGACGTCCAGCTTATCTAGGTTAGAGAAAGGCGATTATTCGCTAAGCATGGAGCAGCTTTTTGAGTTGTCGAGGCGCTATGGTGTGTCTATGGCAGAAGTGACGGCCAGTATTGAGCAAACGTTCGATAACGCGATAAAGAATGGTATAGCTGTAGAGACCGAGAAGAAATCAAATACTGGGTTGTTGCTACTAAGTGCTGCGGCAATAGCTGCATTGGTAATTGCAAATTGATAAGCATGAAAAACAAAGATAAACAGCCAAAGGAGCTAATTAACCGTTATGGGTACTAACTCCGGGGATGGTGAGCGTACAGCAATGTTAGGTTATGTGCCGCAGTATGAAATAGCGGCAAGCCTAATATATGAAGCTTTGCTTGATGGAAGTCTAGAGTGGTTTCGAGTAGCTGACCCAGATGCAGGAAGCTTGGATGACATACTTATAGCGACTACAGGTAAGCTTGATGCGTATCAGGTGAAGTGGGCGGAATATACTGAAGCAATAAGTTATGCCGATTTTGTAAGAGATAGTACTACAAAAAAGGGAGATGAAAAACTTAGCCTTTTCAGACAGCTTACAGAAGGGTGGACAGACCTAAATGAGCGTTACAAAGAAAGAATAGTAAAGGTCCATTTGCTTCACAAACTAGTACCTAGCTCAAACCCTAAAGCCCAAATTCCTGTGGGCGAAACACCACCCCAACATGCTCACTTTCAAGCATTTTTAAAAGAGTGCTGGTTCGATAGATCATGGTGCACAACAGGCCTTGATAATGCCGCCGCGTGCTGGAAGGAGACATTGTTGGATCTACAGCGTAGATCTGGGTTTAACGATGATCAATTTTTAATATTTATTCGTTGTTGTGAGCTTGAATTCAACTATAAACGGCCAGCCGACATTCCTGTAACTAATCAGGGGCAAGCAAGAAAACAAGAGGATATTGGAAAAATATACATCCTCCTAACGCAAATGGCTGGAGGTGAGCGTCGAATTATTGAGCTATCTAAAGATGATATGTTGGATAGGTTGGCATGGACCCATAGATTTAAGTATAAGTTTGTTCACGAATTCCCTATCGATCGAACTTATCAAGAAATTGAAGAAACTGTTAGTTCAATAACTGATGTTTTGTCAGAAACCAAGCAAGGCTATGTTGCATTGCTAGGAAGTCCTGGTTCGGGAAAGTCAACAACGCTTACCCATACTTTAAAATATAAATCGGGATATAAGTTAGTTAGATATTATGCGTATGTTCCAGATAGCACGTACCAAGGGCGTGGTGAAGCGACTACGTTTCTTCATGACATAACCTTGTCGCTAAGAAGTCACGGTTTTCGTGGTGAAAGTTCTGGGCAGGCTGGGTCAAGAGAAGAATATCTGTCGTTGTTAGGGGAGCAACTTCAGCAAGCCCACGAAAAATGGAAAAATGATGACGTAGTCACCATTGTTATGGTAGATGGTTTAGACCACATCCAGCGAGAGCAAAATCCGCTACAGAGCTTGTTGTCAGATTTACCCCCTCCTAACACCGTGCCTGAAGGCGTGATATTTATTCTTGGGAGTCAGACGTTAGAGTTGGACAACCTCTCTGACATGATAAAAGAGCATGTCAGATATGAAGGCCGAACCATTGTCATATCCCCTCTAACTCGGTCAAACGTCTATGCGGCCATAAACGAATGGCCAGGTTGTACCGAACTAACAGATGATAATAAAAAGAAGATTTTCGAAAAATCGTTGGGGCACCCACTGTCTTTGGTTTATTTGCTGCAATTTATCACCGGCAGTTCGGGTAGGAGTTTTGATGAAGTTATTGATGAGTTTCCTCTTTACCAAGGGCATATTGAGCAAAGTTACTCGGTTTATTGGAGGCAAATAGAGAGCAACCAGAACCTTGTTGATTTGCTTGCGTTGTTATCAAGATTGAGAGTGCCATTAAATACTCAAGTTCTTGATAAATGGTCAGATCACTCAACCATTCGCGAGTTTATATCGAGTGCATCACATTACTTTAAGAAGGATAGTGATGTAAGTTGGCGATTTTTCCATAACAGTTTTAGGCAGTTTATTTTGGATAAAACTAGCCGAAATCTATTTGGAAATTTTGATGATTCGAAAAATATAGAATATCACAAGGTATTGGCTGAGCGCTGTCTTCAATCATCTGATAGCGATCCAATGCGATGGGAGGCTGTTTACCATCTTTTTAATTCTCAGCAGATGGAAGCTGTCATTGATGCAGGGACGCAAAATTATTTTAGAGAGCAGTTCTTTAGTCTTCGGAATATTTCGAGTGTGACAGATGACATTGATGCTGTCCTATTATCAGCGAAGGAGCTAAATGATCCGCTTGCGGTAGTTAGGTGTATCTTAATTGAGTGTGAACTCAGAGAGCGAGCGGACGCCCTTAATGAGGTCGATGTACTTAATCTCTTGTTTTCATCTGAGGGGATAGGTTCAGCGCTTAATTATATGTTCGATGGGGAGTTGCTCAGGGTAAGCGATTCTGAAGCACTCATGTTTTCTAAAGTTCTTGCTGAGAACGGGTTCTTTAGTGAAGCTAAAAGAGTGTTTGAATCAGCCGAGCCGCTAAGTTATTTGTCGGGTGGGGATAGAGTTGATCCTCATCATGGTGGATCTCAAGATTTGAAGCGATGGGCTGATGTGGCTCATCATTTCATTCCGCTAGGTGATATTGTATCGACTATACATCAGACGAAGTATAAAGATGATGATGCGGGGTTATGGAGTAGCGATGATGAAGACCTGCACGCTCGCTTAATGAGGCGGCTGATCAATGGTGTTTACGAAACAAAAGCCGAAAGAAAAATAGATGAACTTTTCTCTTTCTTGTCAGAAAAAAAAGAGCACTTTGATAGCCTCTTAGATTTATGCTTCTCGATATGTATTAGCCAATATCCATCGGCTTTGATAGGCGCTGCATTCAAAACAGTTATTGATTGGTCTGAAAATGAAGGCGATGATTTGGGGTTTTCAGAAAGGTTTTTGGTTGCTGAGCTGGATTACAGAACCAACGGAAGATTAGAGAAAACTAAAAAGTGGTTTGAAAACTTAGAACAGCCAAAACTGTATAAGCATGGCCTTGACGGCCAATGGAAGAACTTAAGCCCGTTCACAGATAGAATTAGGCTTAATAGATTACTGGCAGCGTTAGGTCAAGATGTTGACCCAGTTAAGGTGGTTCCAAAAGAAAGTGACGAAAGATACACAGGAAACGTCTTATTTGAACGTGCTTTAGTCAGGTTTTCAAGCATTTGGGGGCGAGGTTGGGCTGGAGAGAAGATACTGCCAAGTCTTATCGTTCAAGAAATAAAGCCATCATTTGATTTGTTACGTAAGCCGTATAGTCAAACAAGAGATTGGACTGGGTGGTATGAGTTTGAATCAGCAGCTGTAGATTACTTTAACTTCGTAATAAGGGCTACATCTCAGCACGGGCATGACTGTATTTTGGCTTTGGCTGATGCTTTTAGAAAAGATTGGAATAGACGATATTGGCCGACTAGCTGGCGAAGAGAAATCGCTTTTACTTTGTATGAAGAAGGGGATGGCAGGGATGGTTTAGTTGACGTTCTCGATCAAATCGAAAAAGAGATACCCGATTTCGACGAAATTCACTCCAAAATATCTGAGTACTATGAGCTTTCTATAATTTGGTCAAAGATTGGTGAGCCTGGTCGAGCGACCAACCTGGTGCCAAAGGTCTTTATGGGGTCTTTTGGAATACATCATAGAAAAGATAGGCAGTTCTCTCATTGGGTATCTTGGCTGGGTAGGTTGGTCAATCAATATCCTGATTTGGCTTACGATGAAATATGTCGATTCTCTTTGGCTTTAGTAAATTTGGAACAGTCGGGAAATGGTCGCGGCACTCATGAGGCAGGGCTTGATCTAATCGCTATTGCCACGAGTTGGAATCCACAATATGGTTTAAAGCTATTGAGATGGTTATTCGACCATAAAGGACTTCACTATGCTCCGGGGCTAACAGGGCTACTCTCTGGAATACTTGATAGCTCTGATCCCCCCTTTAAAGAAATATCGGTGACGGTGAGAAAGCTACTGATTCCTTTCGAAGAGTACAACCCTTCTGAACTGCCCAAAAAATTGGTGTCTCACCGTTGCCTATCTTCTAATGATGGCGTGACGGAGGAGATAGAAGAACTAATCACATCTATCAGAACACATCTATTACCTTCAAATCGATACTCGTGGTTAGAGGGGGTAGCGCTTGGCGTCAGGGAAGCTGGGTTGGACAATAGTCCTTATGCATCTATGGCGATTTCTACACCTCAAGAAAAACATGTTACTCATGAGCCCTCTCTGACATTAAATACAGGGGAAAAGCTTACAGATGAAGAAGTTCAGTTGAAAGTAAACTCAGCTGAAAGCTTATTCCAGCTTCTTCGATCTATAGAGTCTGTCGATTTTTTTCGGTGGGTGAATTTGATTCAACCATTTTTAGGGGGCATGAACCTCCATCAATTGGACGAGCTTCATAAGTTATTAAAGCCATTTAAGCCTGATAATAATGTTGTTTCTTCTATTGCTGGCGCTCTGTCTTCACTCGGTGAAGTAGATAAGGCGAACAGCTTGCTTGAAGGTCTATTCGATAACTCGGACGCTAAAGGCTGGGATTTGCATTGGGATGGAGGTTCTAGGCAGTCGATATTTAAGGCACTTGTTGAAATAGATGCTAAACAGTGGCGACCTAAAGCGATTTCATGCTTGGTGGATGATTATATTGGTGAATTTCGATACCCGAGCAGTTTAGTTTGGAATTTGGAAGAGATAGCCGACATCCTCTTCGAGGATAGAGACGTTCTGGCTATTTGGAAGGAAATCAAAGATCACGTATACCAGTTAGACGATTTTAAACAAAGTGCCGAAAAGCCACCGACTCTGTTAGCTGGCATTGAAGAGAAGGCTCATGCCAGCTTACTAATTGAGTTCGCATTCGAAATGTTCGATGTAGGAATTCCAGAGTTAGGGGATATGGCTCACCAGGCAATCGTTGATTTGTCTAAATTTGAAGATAATTGGCCAGAAGTTCGGAGGCAAGTGGCTAATAGAATAGACAAAGTTGGACTGACACAGATAAAGATATTGTCTTTGTTAAGTAGCTTGGCGGATGATTTCAAGGGGTTTTTTCTTCAGTTTGAAGATGAAATATCTTCACTATGTGCGTCGGATGACTTTAGTGTGAGAATGGCTGCCTTAGATTTGTCTAATAGGCTAGAAATAAAAGGTAGATTGCCTCCAAAAGAGCGATCAAATCTGCCCTTGGTATACGAACTGGAGTTGCCAGAAATAAATAATAGAAAGGAAGCTATTCCTTTTTCCGCCATCCGTCCTGGGGAAACTTTTCCTGATGTTGATGATCCGGTTGAGCTGCTTAGGCCTTTAATGGCTGAAGTAAAGCTTGTGGCTGATATGTCAAACGTACCATTTGAGAATTTGGCATACAGGGTTTCTGAACTTATGAAAACTCTGGTTCCAGAGAGTGAGTGGAATAAGCAAGCGGAAGAAGCTTATAAAAACTGGATGGAGGGGATTGGACTCAAGCTGACCTATCATAGGTTGCGACCTAAAGTGGCAAAGCTTGCACTCTCTTATGTGGTATGCGAATTGTGGGATGCAGGACGAATACCTCACCAGGGAATAGATCTTCTGCAAGCTATTTTCAAACGTAGTGATGAATTGCTATTGGCGCTTGAACCCACGATTCGGCCTGATTGCATTGCTGTACCTAACGCGAAAGATCGAGATATACCCCACAATTATGATGAATGGTTGGGAGACATTGAACAGGGTTTTACGCAGTTTGTTGATAGTATTGAAGCAGGGAGCCAAATTATTGGTGAGCTAACAACTTGGAGTTGGTTAGATTGGGATTTGCCAACGGAAATTCGTATGTCTACAGTCTGTCATCCAGATTGGAATAGTGATGTAGATGCTAAGTCACCTACTGCTTTATTTCCAAGCATGATGCACTGGTCTGCAATTGATTACCCTGAAATCATTGCTACTGATGAGCCATCGCTGGTAATTTATGGTACAGGTTCACACATTGATCACGGAGGCAATGAGTGGCTAGCGTTAAATCCATCTATAGGTTTTTCTTTGGGGTGGTCTGTTTCGAATGAGGGAACGTTTCGATGGGTAAATGAGAAAGGTGATGTAATGGTTGAAAGCATCTATTGGAAAGATGGTCCTATCTCCCGGCAACCTCCCAAAATGGATGACATCTGCTCTAATGGATGGTTAGTCGTTGCCTCAGATGATGCAATAGTCAAAATCCGAGAAAACACTGGTAATGCTGCAGTTAAAGCTAATGCTGTTGTGCGGAGTTATGGCCGTGGTACATATGATCCTGTGACACAGAATATTCAGCGAAGAAATAGGTGGTAACTGTATTTAGATGTAGAGTGGCTTTATGTTTCTCAGATGTTTATTGGTTTTCCCACTGCGCTTTTTATGCTAGGTAATTCGCCTTTATAGTATTCCGCAATTAGATCTTCTCTAGAAGCCGAAAGGGTTATAAATGGCTTATCTTTGAGTGCTCCAGGGGGAGAAAATAATACAGCTGCACCTTGCCCTCTCATTTAAAATAGCTACAGTTGCAACAGGAAGGCCCGAAAAACGTACTGAGGCATACCTCTAACACACTACTGATTAGAATTGAGTTGGGCTTCTTTGAAAGCTCGTTCCGCATGTTCCCTAGAGAAGAAGAGCAACATTTCGATAAAGTAGCAATAGATGCTCATTTACCAGTGTGGCTCTCTGCTACTTTTTTAGGGAATCAAAAAGTTCAAGTTCCAATACTAAATCTAATCCAACTCCACCAACCTCTGCATCAACGGAAAATACAAAGCACACCGAATATTCCGTTCCCCCCGCGCATAAAAGAGCTTGCGGTAATTCTCCAACTGATTCCGATACTGCTCTAGCTGAGCCGCAATAAACTCTTCCTGGCTTTCCTCACCACCGGGCTCTGCGGTTTTGTAATCGACAATCCAGCGGGTACCTTCGTTGTCGATAAAGGTGCGGTCAACAATGGAGCGCCTTAACTGTCGGCCGCCGCTGTGGAGTTCCAGTTCGCAGGCGGACTCCCTTAGTGAACCATCCAATAGCCAACGGCCGGTGGGGCAGTTGAGGCTGTTGCGTACGGCGATTTCCACTTTCTCGGCGGCGCGGTCCAGGCTGGTGGCGGATAGTCCCAATTGTTTCAGGCGCAGCTGCCATAGGGGGCGTTGGGCTTCCAGTTTGCTGGGTGTCCAGTCGTTGATATTGGTCTCGGCAATGGTGGCGAGGGTTTCGTGGGCTACGGTGCCGGCGTGTTTTAACCAGCGCAGGGCTACCTGGCCCAGTTCGGGAATATTGTCTTCTTCCTCTGTTTTGGGTTGGTAGTCTGGCATGCGGTATTGGGCCAGCCATTCCTGCCGGGGCATGGCTTGGGGTTGCCATTGGTTGGGCAGGCGCAGTAGGTAGTCGTGATCTCTGCTGGCTTCTTCCTGGTTGAGCAGGGGTTCTTCCGCTTCCAGCCAGTGGCACCAGTCGCTTTCCTGATGGTGCAAAACACTGGGCCAGATGCCGGCGAGTAGGGCGGCGCTACCGGGGGCTTTCAGGTGGCCCTTTTTTTCATCCCGATTGATGCAGGCTAAAAGATGCAGCGAGCGGATGGCGCGGGTGCAGCCTACATACAACAGGCGGGTGCCTTCCAGGCGTTCGCGATCGCTGTTGTCGTGCTTCAGGTATTCAAAAACCGGGTCGCGGCCGCCGCGCGCATTTTTGGGGGCGAGCAGGAAGCGGCTTTCACCTTCGCGGCTGAGCCATTCGCTCCAGCGCAGTAGTTGGTCGCTGCCGGGTTTGCCGCCTTGGTCCAGGCCTGGGATCAGTACATGTTCGAACTCCAGTCCTTTGGATTTGTGAATGGTCATCACCTGCACTTTGGCATCCTGGGCGGGGCGGGCGTAGAGCTGTTCCAGGGCCAGGGTGAACTGTTGCCAGTCAGTAATGGCTCCGCCGGTATCGAAGGCTTCTAATAATTGCAGAAAATCCTGCACATTATTCAGGTCAGATTTTTGCGCGACGGTGGCGGGGCCGCCCAGTTCCAGCCAGAGGCCTTCAATCCAGGTGCGCAGGGGTTTGCGGCCGCGCTGTTGCCAGGCGTGCAGCAGTTTGGGAGCCACTTGGGCCAGGCGTGTGCGCCCTTCATCGCTGAGCAGGGCGATATCGTCCACTTCCTGCAAGGCCATTAATAATGGGCGCGCGCTGGTATCGGTTACGGTGATATCCCCATTGCCCCAGTTGGCCAGGGTGTAAAGGTCTGGCAGTTGCAGTCCGCACCAGGGGGCGCGGAGTACGGCCAGCCAACTGATTCGGTCGCTGGGATCGAGCAGGGCGCGGGTGAGGCTGAGTAAATCCAGCACCACCATTTTACTGGCGAGTGGCGCCAGTTCTGGGGCCTGGAAGGCGATATTGGCGGCGCTTAGGGCCGGCAGAATCTTCTGCAGGTGTTTTTTCTTGCGCACTAGAATGGCGATGCGGCTCTCCGGATCTTGCGCTTGTAATTGCTGCACCAGTTCAACCGCTTGGGTGGCTTCGCGGCTGCGGTCTTCGTCATCGATGCAGCCGTAAAAATTTACCGAGGGTTCGGCCCATTTGCTGCCTTTAAAAGCTTCGGATTGCAGATAGCGCACGGCGCCGCGCCCGATATTGTCCGCTTGCGGAAAGGCCCTTTGGAAAGTCTCGTTGACCCAGTTTACCACTGCACTTTCGGAGCGGAAATTTACCTGGAGGTCGAGGGTTTCCAGGGGCACTTCACCGATACCGCGTGCGCGCGCATCCAGGAAAATACCCACGTTGGCATTGCGGAAGCCATAACAGGACTGCATGCCATCGCCGACAATAAATAAGGTGCGGCCGTCTCCCTGCTGCCAGCCGGCAGTGAGTTTTTCCAGCAGTTGTAGCTGGGTGTGGGAGGTGTCCTGGAACTCGTCCACCAGAATATGCTGGGTTTGCAGGTCCAGTTTTAGGGCCAGGTCTGTGGGGTTATCGCTATCGCCCAGGGCAATCAGTGCGGCTTGGGCCACTTCGGTATAGTCGGTGGCGCCCAGCTGTTGGAAGACCAACTTTAATTCTGCGACCAATTTGGGCAGTACCTGGGCGAGCCCTTGCAGCAGTTGCCATTGGCTCTGTTGCAGTCCGCTGGGGAGTTTGCCCACTTCCCGCAGGGCGGAGAGCAGCAGTTCGTTGCCGGCCAGTTCTGCCAGCAGGTCTTTCATGCGCTGTTTGTATTCTTCGGCGATGGGGCGTTCGGGATCTTTTTTATCCGGCAGGCCAAAGCCGAGTTTTTTATTGATGCCGCCGCCTTTGCGCAGATCTCCAGTGGTGGTGAGGAGCAGGCTGCCGAGGGCGAGCCAGGCGGGCAGACCGCTGCTATCTGTGCTGGGGAAATCGTCCAGTTCGGCGAAGAGGCACAGGCCGTGGCTGGGGTTTTCCTTTTGCAAATTGCCGCCGGCATAACTGGCCAGCTCCAGCAGTTCCCCGGCGTAACTGCCGAGGGCTGTGGTGAGATCTTGCAGCTTTTCTGCTACCAGTTCATCGATGACAAAATGGAAATAATCCTGGGCGCCGTCGAAGTTAACGCTCAAAAGTGGGCTGAGCCATTGCTCGCGCTTGTCCAACAAAATGCGCAGTAGCTTATTGAGCTGGCCCAGGTCGTTGTCCAGGTGGAGCAGTAGTTGCTGTAGGTCTGCATCTGGGGTTTCGCCATCGAGGTGTTTGAGCAGGTTCACCACGGCCAGTTCGAAGGCGATTTGGGTGCGCTCCAGGGGTTCACCCGGTGCGCCAAGGCCGCTTTCGATCGGCAGTTGGCTGGCGAGGCTGCGGCAGAGGCCGTCGATGGTTTGAATACGCAGGCGCTGGGGTGTTTGCAGCAGTTCCCATTCCAGTTCGCGATCCCGCTCCAGTAGGGCGCAGGCTAAATCCCAGGTGATGGCATCGTGGGGATTATCTGGCCGGACTTGGTCGCGGGCGCTGTGCAGGGCGTCGATCAGGCGCTCGCGCATTTCACCGGCGGCTTTGCGGGTGAAAGTAATGGCCAACACTTCTTCTGGCTGCTGGCAGGCGGCGAGCAACTTTAATACGCGCTGGGTGAGCAAGCCGGTTTTACCGGAGCCCGCCGGGGCGGACACGGCAAAACTGCGGCTGATATCCAGGGCTTGGCTACGGGCGTCGGCATCGATGGGGCGGCGCAGGGCGGGAGTAGTCACGACTTCGTTCATTCGGTTATTTGCTCCCTTTCCGGCCAGCGGTTTAGGGGCCAGAGGTCACTGTTGTTATCGGTGGGGCGATCAAAGGCGAGGGTGGCTACACCGCTGCGATATTCAGTGGCGAGGGATTCCAGGCTGTAGCGCCAGTGCTCAACCAGATTGCTCCAGGTGCCGTAGGGGGATTCTTTTTCCGTATCGCCCACGGCTTTAATGCCGGTAATGGGGTGCTCCAGGTCTCCGCAGCCATTCCATTTGCAGTCGCCGTTGCGCACCTGGCCGAAGGCGATGGCGTGGGCGTCCGGTTGGAATAGGGCGTAGAGCGGCAGCTGGGGTTCGCGGATGCGCTGGGTTAGCCAGTCGCGAATACTGGGGACGCCGGTTTTGTAATCGATCACCAATTGTTCGCCGCTGGCGAGTTGATCCAGCCGGTCCAGGCGCAGGTTAAAGTGCAGCCCGCCGATTTCCACGGCTTGTTCCCATTCGACTTTTTCTACGGAGAAATTGGGCCTGTCCAGTTCCACGGACAGCCATTGTTGCAGCAGGCGCTCCAGGCGCTGCTTTTCCATGGCCCAAAATCCGATCGGCAGGTGATTGTATTTTTTGCGCACACTGCCGAGGGAGCGCTCCACCGCGCGCTCGATTTGCGCTTGGCGTTGCTCGTCGTCCATAGCTTGCAGTTGTGCGAGGGTGCCGCACTGTTGCCAGAATTCCGCCAGCACCTGGTGCACCACATTACCGCGCTCGGCGGGGCCGAGACCGATATCCGGTTGGGTAAAATTGCTGGCGCCGAGGCGGAAGCGCAATTGCGCATTTAATGGGGACAGGGCCTGGGCCTTGAGCACCGAGGCACCGCCGCGCACCCGCTCGCATTCGGCGGGGGTGAGTGGCGGTAGCTTTTTGTCTTCGATTTTTTCCAGCTGGCAGGCTTGCGCCAGTTGGTTGTAGTGATTGTGCAGGGCGCCTTCGGCAAAGTGCTGGGCTTGTTGTGGGCTTTCAAACAAGCTGCTCAGGCCTTGCTGCACACCGTCCTCTTCACAGGTGTAACTCACGACGATATTGCCGCTGGCATTAAGCAAGTCGGCGGTGAGTTCGCGGGCCAGTTCCAATTCCCGCTCGGCGCTGGCACGGGGCATCTTCCAATGTTTTTGCCATTGAATCGGCAGCAGCGGATTGGGTGCGGGTGCCGGTGGCCATTGCTGTTGGCCGAAGCCGACCAGGCGCAGGTGATCGAAAGCGAGGCCGCCGGCTTCCAGTACTCCGAGAATTTGTAAGGGGCCATCGCGGGTTTCCGCCTGGAAGGGGGTGCGGCTGGCAATCTGACGCAGCAATTGCAGGGCCTGGGTGAGGGTAAGGTTGCCACCGCAGGCGCTGAGTGCGGCGAACTCTTCCAGGATGGATTCCCACTGCATCAGCTGTTGGTATTCCTGGCTGTCCGGGTTGCGGCTGCCGGGCCAATTTAATGCGCTAAGTGTTTCGGAAAAACGCGCGGCCCAAATTTCTGCGGGGGCTCGCTGCCAGCGCCGGGCGCGTTCGGCCATTTGTTCCAGCTGGCGGGGCAGTTGCGGTGATTCCAAGTGGAGGACTTCTGCGCTGCGCTCGGCCCAGTAGCGCAGGGTTGCGCCGTCGATGCGGCGAAGTTCCAGTTTTTGTAAACGGCGGAACAGGGCGCTGCGCAGCCAGGTTTCACTGTCGTCACCCCAGAAAGGGCTGAACAGGATATTTTGCAATTGAGGGTAATCCCATTCGTCTTGCAGTAGTGATAGCAATTGCAGGGCGGCGCTGCCGACCGGTGTTTGCGCCAGTGGCGTACCGGCGGAGAAGTTAAACGGCAGTGTGTAGCGCGGTTGCTGCGGGTCCAGGTATTGGGGTTCGAGCACGCGGGAAAATACGGCTTCCACCTGGGCGCGGCACTGGCCCAGATTATTCACCACTATGCCAACACTGTGGCCGGGGTTTTCGGCGAGCTTTTGCCCGGCCCAAAGGGCCGCCTGATAGAGTTCTTCATCCAAATCGGCGCAGGCGGCTACGGATAATTCACTCTGCTGGGTGAGTCCCGGTCTTTCGAAAACACTTGCTGCACCTGCGTGAATCAGGGCATTGGCGAGGGGCGAAATCTGGGCAAAGCCGGCGGTATCAATTTGCGCGACGGGTTCCAGAATGCCTTCCTGGAATGCGCGCAGGATCAATTGATCTCGCTGGTCTGGTGTGATGGCGCTGTGGGCCTGAAGCTCAGTGGCAAAGGCCTTGATCATGGCGCACAACGGCAGCTCGTCGCTGCGCATAGAGAGTGCGAACTGTTCCAGTAGGGGAGTTAGCGCTTCATCTATTTGCGAGAGATCGGAGATCAGCTGCCATTGGAGCAGCTGCGCCAGGGCGCTATCGGCATCCCGGCACAGTTGCTGGCTGTTGAGCAGTTGCCGGTCCAGGGATTCATCCAGGGCGCGCTGCCAGAGTAATTGCCGTTGCTCGCGATTCAATACCTGTTGCAAGGCGGGCTGCCAGTTGCGCTGTTGCAGCTGGAACCAGAGCTTGTCCAGCCAGCTGCGCAGGGATTCCACCGGCGGCGGCATCCAGCAGGCACCGGGCGACTGCTGCGCGGCAAACACCTGTTGGCAGCGGTTGCGCAAACGGTTGTTGGGGGTGAGCAGCAGTCCGCCAGGGGGCAGCTGTGCAAATATTTCGAGAGCGGGAAATGCCGGCTTCAGCATGAATTCGGGTACCGGTTAGGGCTTGTTATTCGGGGAACGGTCGCGGTTTGTGACGGAGCTGTCAACTCTGTTACGCGGTTCTCGTTATTTAATGGCTTGTTGTTAGGGGTTAGGTGCGAGGGGTTCGGCAACTGGAGCGAACTCGCGGAAGGCCCGTTCTATATTGCCGGTTAGGTCAACCGTGCTGGTGATCAGGCGGCCAGTGTTTGGGGTATCCGGCAGCATCAGCTCAAGTTCTTCCAGCCACCAGCGTACGCGCCGGGCGATGGCTTCGCCGGAATCCAGCCATTGGATTGAGCGAGGGGCGAACTGGTCCAGTTCTTCCCGCAGCAGGGGAAAGTGGGTGCAGGCCAATACGGCAATATCCACTTGGTCACCGCCGGCGGTGTGGAATACGCGGTGCAAGACAGGCTCTAAATCCTCTGCGTTGATGGCTTCGCCGCGCAATTTGCTTTCCGCCAGATGCACCAATTCCGGTGCGGGCACATTAATTACCCGGTTGCCGTTGGCAAATTGCTCGATCAGCTCGCGGGTGTAGCGGCGATTGACGGTGCCTTCGGTGGCAATCAGGGCAATAGTGCGGGAACGGCTGGCGGCAGCGGCGGGTTTCACTGCAGGCACAACACCCACTACGGGTTTTTTCAGAGATTCGCGCAACTGGGGTAGGGCCAGGGTGCTGGCGGTGTTGCAGCCCACCACTAAAATATCGGCCCCGCAGTGCTCCATCATGGCTTGGGCCTGCTGGACGATGCGGGGGCGCAGCTCCTCTTCGCTTTTATTGCCGTAGGGATAAAATCCGTTGTCCACACCCAGGTGCAAGGTCAGGCCCGGCATCAGGCGGCGGATTTCCCGCGCAATGCTGATGGCGCCCACGCCGGAATCAAAGATCAGGGCGCTGGGGGCTAGGCTATCTGGGTGGGCGCTGTGTTTGTGCATGCGTTCTGGAGTACCAACATCGAAACCAATCTTCAAAGAATACCTCAAAACCCTTTGTAAGTTACTGCTGCGCCACGCATCCTCGGCAGGCTTCATTGGGGTTAAGAGTACTTTCCCTGGCCAAGCTGTTAGAATGGCCGCCTCGCCCACGGCTAGTAGTGGGTATGTCGATTGCGGGCGCTTGGTCTGAGCAGAAGCCTGCTTCACACTTCTATTCCGGGTCTGGGAGTACCTCTATATGCCAGCGTTCCCGCTGCAATTAAACGCCGATCACGTGCTATTAGCGGCTATCGCCTTGTTGATTTTGCTGGGACTCGCCTTCTGGGTGGGCCGTTCTGCTGGGCGCAGAAGAATCCTGCAAGTGCAAGCAGCGCAGCAGGAGGCGGTAGCAGCTCAGAGAGAAACCTTAGCGGCGCAGCAAGTCATACAGGCACACTTGGATACCAGCCGTGAGCGGGAAACCCAGTTGGGTGAAGAGGTGGATACTTTGCGCGGTGAGCTGGCGGCTAAGTTACAACAGCTCACCCGCAGCCAGGTACTGGTAGAAAAAGGAGAGCAGGCCCTGGCGGAGCAGCGCAAGCTGATGGAGCAGATGCGCGTTGCTATGGGGGAACAGTTCGAGAATCTGGCCAACCGGATTTTTGAGGAGAAGCAGCAGAGCTTCGTGCGCCGCAGTGAAGACAGCCTGCGCAAAAGTCTCGATCCGCTGGAGCGCCAGCTGGGGGATTTCCGCAAACGAGTAGAGCATGTCTACGATCGCGAAAATGCCGAGCGCAACAGCCTGCTGGGGCAGATCAAAGCCCTGCGCGAGCAAACCCAGCGCATCAGTGATGAGGCCCTGAACCTGACTTCGGCCCTGAAGGGAGATCGCAAGATTCAGGGTAACTGGGGTGAAGTGGTGTTGGAGCGCTTGCTGGAGGAATCCGGCTTGCAGAAGGGGCGCGAATACGAAACGCAAGTAACGCTGACGAGTGATGGCCGAAGGCGCCAGCCGGATGTGATTGTGCGCCTGCCGGAAAACAAAGATTTGATTATCGATTCCAAGGTCTCCCTGGTGGACTACGAGCGCTATAGCTCGGCGGAAACCGATGAGGAGCGCACCCAAGCCCTGAAACAGCATGTGAATTCCCTGCGCGCCCATATCACCGGCCTTAACAAGAAAGCCTACGAGCAGCTGGAGGGTGTGCGCACCCTGGATTTCGTTTTTATTTTCGTGCCTATTGAGGCTGCGTATATGTTGGCGATGCAGGCGGACCCGGACTTGTTCCGTTTCGCTTATGAGAAGCAAATTGTCCTGGTGAGCCCCACTAGTCTGATGGCGACCCTGCGCACCGTCGAGAATATCTGGCGCTACGAGAAACAAAACAAGAACGCGGAAAAAATCGCCGACGAAGCCGGCAAGCTGCATGACCAGTTTGCTATGGTGCTGGAGTCACTGGATGCTTTGGGTGACCGCCTGCGCCAGGCCGATGACGCTTATCAACAGACTTACAAGCGACTGGCGACAGGCCGCGGTAATGCGGTGAAACGTATCGATAGTCTGCGTAAGTTGGGTGCCAAGACCCGCAAACAAATTTCTGCAGACTTGCGCGATAAAGCCGAAGAGTCAGCGCTCAAGGCACTTCCCCAGGCTGAACTGGCACTGGACGAATAAATAACGATGGAAAATCTGGCTTTTGCTCTGCTGGTTACCGGCCCGATCTTTTTAATGATCGTCGGTGGTTATCTGCTCACACGGCAGGGCATGCTGCATCAGCCATTTATTAATGATGCTACTGCATTAGTTTTCAATGTAATGCTGCCGGCGCTGCTTTTTAACAGTATTTATAGTTCCACCGTGCAGCCATCCAAAGAAATCCCCTTGATCACCGCAGCAGTTTTGGGGACTTTCGCTATATTGCCGTTCTCCTGGTTACTGGCCAGACCAATAGCAGTGAAAGATAGAAGCGCGTTTATCCAAGGCGCCTTCCGCGGCAACGTAGCTATTGTCGGCCTCGCCTGGGTGGAAAAAGCCTTTGGCACTGTTGGGGTTTCTCACTCGGCCGTGCTGGTGGCAGCACTTACCATCCAATTCAATGTATTCGCGGTGATCCTGTTCGTTTTTTACGATAAGGACAAAAAGTTTGGCCTGGGTATGTTACTGGCTGAGCTGGGTAAGAATCCGCTCATCATCGCTGTAATTCTGGCCATTCTTTTTAGAGTGGTGAGTATTCAGTTGCCAGAAGTGGTGCTCGATACGATTCAAATTCTGGCCTCTGCCAGTCTGCCTATGGGGCTAATTTGTATAGGCGCCAGCATGAAGTTTGGCCAGCTGTTGCGCAGTTCCCCAACGGCCTTAATGTCTTCATTTCTGAAACTAGTGGCTGTGCCGGCGCTCACAGTAGCTATTGGTTGGGGTATGGGTCTGAGCCCACAGTATCTCGGCTACCTGCTGCTGATTACCGGCTCACCCTGTGCGATATCGGCATTTGTTATGGCCCACTCCATGGGTGGTAACAGCCAGCTGGCGGCCAATATTGTTGGTCTCAGCACTTTGCTTTCTGTTGTATCTGCCAGCATTGGGCTGGCTTTGCTTAAGGTGTATATCTAATGACGGAATTTCCCATCTGGTTGCTGGTTATTGCGGCTTTAATTATCTTCACCCTCGCCGTTATTGCCGGCTACTATCTGCGCAAGCTCTCCGCAGCGCAAAAAAAACAGGCCGAACAACTAGCTGAATTGGAGCAGGCCGCACAAGAGCAGCGCCAAAGAGTGAACGATAGCATTCAGATTATTGCGCGTTCACTACTGGATGATGGAGTAGGGCTTACTGAAGCTTCCATTCGCATCCGCGTACTTCTGGATGCGCTTCAGGTGGAAGATAGTGTGCGAGAAGAGTTTGTTGCTTTCTACACCATTGCAGAAAAAACCAGCCATATTCCAATTCTAAAAGAATGGAAAGCACTCCCGCGCAAAGAACAATTCCAGTATGAGTTGGAGATGGCGCAGGTGGAAGCGGACTATAAAGATTTCGCCCTAGATGCAGCTAAGCGTATTTTGGGTCGTACTTTTTGAACTCAAAAACTGACAAGTGATTCATTATTTAAAAGTACTCAGCGAGCAGAAATCTGCTCGTTGAGATTAGGCGAAGCCTTCCTCTTCAAGCTATTCTGAATTTCCTCTCGGACTATTTTTTTATTAAATCTCATATTTGTGAAAATATATCCCAATTAACTCACCTGCTATTAAGTGTAAACGCCAGCTTAGATATGTTTCCTTGTTTTTATAAGTTGACATATAGCCTGCTTTTTAGCCTAATCCGCTCAAGGTATCTAAAGCCAAAACCAGCTTCGTCTGTTTGCCGCACTTGGGAGTGGGCTAACTCATTGATTTTTAATGAAATTAGCAGTTTTATCTAAAGTAAAGAAAGCGAATATGTAAAGAGCCGGTGTTATCTGTCTGCCAGGTGACTCTATCGTCGATAGCTTTCATTTACTGAAGCTCTTATTTCTGCTTTTTAAGCAGATTAGAGATGTAGAGAAGGGTGTTATAAAAGCGCCTGCATAGAGTTAATTGCTAGCTGATATAAAGCGTATGGAAGTATTAATAGTCCTCTTTTTCTCCATTATTTTTCGAAAAGCAAACGGGAAGCATATATTTCGACCTAATATGAAAGGTGCAACTTATGTGGATAAGTGGGTTTCAGGTTGCTCATTAAGTATCTTTCGAGTGCTTGGCGGGGCTAGTAATTGCTTGTGGATTAAAATCACAGGGAGAGAAATAGAAATTGGCCCTCACTTTCCATTTTCGCTATTTTTCTTGCCAGAAATTTGGGGGTGTGAGTGCCAGTTGAAGAAAATAGATCTTGTAAAAGTTGAGAAGTGTTCCGTGGGAGTTTTGCTCTTATATGAAAAAAATGGTCAGAGAAAAGAGCTCAGACTATATCCTTCGGACCCAAAGAGATTCATTCGGACGGTTAATGACTAACAAGCCAAAGTAGAGCGCTGGATTTTCTATTGCATCCTTGACCTCACTGGGAGATCGCATTCGCTGGGTGCTACGTCATTGGTGGTTGGTTATGAATAGTACAAAAAAGGAAAGATAATATTCTAGAAGGAATTGCAGGGGTTTCCTGAAAAAATATTTTTTCGGTATTTAAAATTGTGGCTGGATATATTCAGGAGTTTGAAGATGTGCCCTTTGGCCAAAGAAATAATGTTAGTCAAATATGTGAATATTTTATGGGTGGCTTCTTAAGGCCCGAAGGCTCACTGTTTGAACTGGTGAGGTTTGTTAAGGTTGTGCCAGATAAGCATGAGGTATGAATTCAGTATCTTAATAGCTTGACTGATTGATGTGTTTAATTTTCAAGGTGAAGTATAGAGGTTAAAGTGAAAAGTATATTATTTTTGGTTGCGTTTATTTCTGTGGGGGTGTCTGCTCAGCAGCCTAAGGTTGATTTGGCTATGGAGTTGATGGCGATTATGGATTTTGATTCTCAAACGGATGTTATAGTTCAGAATCTAAGTGCTATGCAAATTCGTCAGTTGGAGCAGTTCGATATTCCTGAAAAAGCCAAGCCATTAATGAGGGAGTACATGGACGAAATCAATAATCTACTCTTCTCTACTTTTCAGTCCGAGGAGGTAAAGAGGCAGTATGCAGATTTGTACGCAAGTGTATTCTCGGAAGAAGAGCTGAAAAGTATACTGGCATTCTATAAAAGTGATCACGGAAAGGCTTTCTCGAAAAATTTTCCAGAAATTGTAGCGGGCATAACAAAGATATCAGAGGGGGCAGGTTCAATCTGTACTTCCGCAATTAGCTGCGATAGATCAAGAGTTTAAAGAAAAGCTGGAGGGGCTTGATTAAGAATTGAGGGGTGCTTGGGGGGTAAATTAATTTTCCATTATTTTATTGTGATGCGCTTCTGCCATGTGTAAAAGCTGAGATAAATGACGTGTTAACTATGAAGAAAGTTGAAGATTACACCATTCAAGAGTTGCAAGAAGCTATTGATGGAATAGATCAGGAAAAGTACCGAGAAAAATATAGTGAACTTCAGTCTGAGCTATCCAAGAAGAGGGTGGAGATTCAAGAGCTAAATGCTCAGATTGTGAAGTTGTCTGGATCCACCCCTTTGCAGGGGGCGATGGATGAAAGTCAAAACACATTTACTTTCAAACGTTGCCTTTTAGCATGCTGTTGCAGTATTGGGTTGTTATGGTTGCTTCTTGGCATTGTTGGGTTTTTTAATCTTGGAGCAATCACTGTAAACGGTGAGCAGGCATACGGTATTAATGCACTGGCTGCCGCAATGCTCGGTGGTGGCATGAGCTGCTTAATGATGGGTTTTATGATTTGGGTGGGTGAAAAAGTCCTTCGGATTTTCGAAAGTGCATGAGAAAATTGGGCGAGCGAAACGATAAATCGTTAAGTGTAAATAATGAAATCCAAGCTGGAAGTGAAAGATACGTTGTTTCTGTCTCGAATTTTTATAGTGAAAACCACTGACTAGCTATATAGGATTCGTTTTTATCTGTTTGGATAACTGTCTAAATTAACCCCTACACTAAACTTGAGGTTCTGGATATGTCAGTCTAAATATGAGTATCACCATTTGTTAGTGGATGGTGAAAGATGTGAGTTGTTAGCATTTCGGATATTGCGGGGGGAAATGTAGTGAAAATAGAAGCAAGACAAATGTTTCAGTCAAATGGGTTGATTGATGATCTTGTCCTATATGCGAATTCAGAGGATTACTTACGGCTCGCTGATATTGTTGGAATAGCTATTAGTTCAAATAAGCCAATGCTCATGATGTCTGAGTCAGAAATATCAATCGAGATTATTTGTGATGAAACAAAAGAGGAGCTTTTTACGGCTCTTCAGAACAGGGCTAACGACTACTTCTCAATGGATGATTGGAATAGCCGGAACATTTTAAGAGTATACGGAAGTGGTGATATCCTTGCTAACTTTCAGCAGTTTCTGGTCAAACTATCTGGGCGAGGTCCCGGGTACAGTTATATCAGTGAATACTCAGAAGACTATAGTTACTCGCGCTATTCACCTGAGTGGAGGCTTCATGTTGAATCCTGCTGATAAGTTAATAAATATCGTCACCCGATAGCCGCACTCTATGTTGTTAGTTCTTAGCTGTGGGCGCCTGAGGTCTTAAGTACAAATTAGATTATGAATGATATTTTACTTGGGGTGATTTTATTTGGTCTTCTTGTCCTAGGTCTGTTTGGGGTCATTTTTTTGATTTCGCTTTGGTTAAAGGCGTCAACTGAGTCAGAGCGAGATCCCAATCATCTTTACAGTATTTTTTGGGAGGAGGCTGGCTTTAAGGGAGAAAAAATTTCATCCGCTTCAGGGTGTCTTTTCCCCTTCATTATTTTGGCTAATCCTAATTTCGATATTGAGGGGTTGATTTTATGTATTGTTATTTCGGTAGTTTGCGGGCTATATCACTCTTCTGTTTATAGAGGTTATGCGATAATTACCGGAAAAATGAAAGTGGCTGGTGTGGCAGCTTTATGTATGCTTACTGCCGTTAGCTTTTTGGTAAGGTATCAAGCGTTATCAAGCTTTTATATTATCTTCTGTGTCGCTTCAATTGGTGCTGCTTGGGGTAGTTATGCTGTCTACAGACGCGCTTACCTAATTCGATTAGAAAGGGTGGTATGGAGAGTAAAAAACCAGACTAAGCCGCCTCTTGTAAGCTGAGCCCCATTTAAATTCTACTAATAGGCGAAGTGGTGCAACCTATATCTGGCTAAGAGGCCGCAGGAGTACAATATAGACGGCTAAAGCGACTGTCATTACATCTCTATTAGGCTGAATGGTTACCATTTCTGATGCAGAGGTCTATAAATGGTGATGTTTCACGTTTCATAAAGGTCTGCCCTATATGAGCATAAAACCGTCAAAGATTTTACTGATAAATATATTGATTACTGGCGCATTTTATGTGGCTGGTTTTGTCGCATTAGGCAGCTCGTATCCAACTATCGATTCTAGTGGTGAGCAAATAGTCCATTGGTTTTTAAATAATGGATCGAGTGCTCGATTTTATGCTTGGACAGCCGCTTTCTTTTCTCTTGGCCTCGCTATCTTTGGTGGGCAGGTTTCAGCTTTGTTACCAAAGCCGAGTAGGTATATCTTTCTGGCAGGTGTACTTGGGTTTGCCATCACTGCCCAGGTACAGGCTTGGTTATGGGCAGGGTTGGCACTTCATCCTGAAGGATTAGAGCCTGCAGTTGCGCGTACACTCTTTGACATATCTTCTTATTGGGGGCCTTTGGTGAATGGGTCAACAACTGCGATGGCGGTAGCTTTCCTTGTTGTAGGATTTGATAAATATGTTGAGATCCCGCGCTGGCTTACATGGCTCAGTGTCATTTTCTTTATAGAGCAGGCAATTGAAACCATTACTGTATTCGGTCACAAAGGCTTTATAGCCCCGGGGGGAACTATGAATGTTTATCTAGGAGGCCTTATAGGGTTTCTATGGATTGCAGGGGTTGTACGTTGGGCGATACCACGCATCAATCAGTCCTCTTAATACATGATTATTAATCGCAGCTTTATTTCGCTTATGTGCTGCATGGGGAATGCCTGGTGCGAATTTTCAGTATTGGGCTGTATGAAGTTTTAGACAATGTAACGACTGAATCTAAAAAAATAGGAATTAATCTTAGCTTGAGTTTCTTTGGTATCTATGAAAACCTTCTCGCCGTAAAAATTTTACTCTAAAACTAATTGATCAGGGTTCTTTAGATTTCTTCATTCGTTTGAGAGCTGCAATCTGTTATGGTGACTAATTGATAAGGTATGGCAAGGCATAAACACTAATAGGTTGTAGAGACCTTTGGTTTTCAATGAGAAAGTAATGCTACTTACCTGTCGCCCAGTTACGGATATTAGAGGCTCAGGAGTAAAATGACACCAGCAATTAGTATGGCCAAGAAGGCTAAAATCTCTCATAAAGTACATGAATACACGCATGATTCATCGAGTGAATCATACGGATTGGAGGCTGCTGAAAAATTAGGGGTGCCTGAGTCTAGGGTCTTCAAAACACTAGTTGTTAGCCTGGAAAACAAAGAGCTGGCCGTTGGGATAATTCCGGTTTCATCAATGCTCAGTATGAAGCTCTTAGCAAAATCTGTTGGCGCTAAGAAAGCCACAATGGCTCCAAAATCAGATGTAGAAAGATCAACTGGTTATGTGTTAGGAGGTGTTAGCCCATTAGGTCAAAAAAGGCGACTTAAAACCATCATTGATTCTTCGGCTAGAAATAACGTTACGATTTATATTAGTGCGGGCCGTAGGGGGCTTGAAATAGAGCTGTCTCCTGATGACTTGGCAAGTCTTGTCAGCGGAGTTTTTTCTGAAATATGTCAGTAATTCGACATCTAATTGTATTGAGTGATTAAACTAGTGGGGAGTGATTATGATCAAAATACAAACTTTCAAGGGCTAAACTTAGCAATTCCATACGCTTCAAACTACACAAGGGGTGTGCTGGTAATGGGGATTGATACACCATTGCGAACAATAAAGCTGAAAATACTATGAAAGCTATCGAATATCTAAAATTTAGCGAGGTTAATCCGCACAAATTTCTGCCTATATTAAATGGCTATAAGACAAGAAAGCATTTGATTGAGCATGAGATATTTACACTTAAAACAGTAACAGAGTGGATGCATTCAAAAATAGAGGTAGATAAAGAGGCAGGTTGTAGAGTTAGAGCCATTATTGTTGATGATGAATTAGCTGGTTGGTGTGGAATTCAACAAGAATGTGGAAAGTATGAGATCGCGATTGTCATTGATGACCAGTTTTGGGGGGTAGGTAGAATAGTGTTTCAAGATCTAATGAGGTGGGCGCGGGAGCTTAATCATGATGAGGTATTGGTCAACTTTCATCATACTCGTCCTATTTATAAGTTCTTGGAAAAAATCTCTGAGGATATTTATGAATCTGAAATATATGGCAGTAAATTTACAACGTATAAAGTTAAGTTGAAATGACACTGAGCAAAAATCAATGTGCGATAGGCACTAGAAAATTTAGCATTCAGTATGATTCGAACGTTCATTGCTACAGACTTTCCAAGAATCTTGGAGATCTATACTCTCTCTAAGTTAGATGAGCTTAGATTTGAAGCTGTGGAATTTGAGTTTCTGCCGTTGGAAAAAGATGCGAAGAGGCTGTCAGCGCTAAGGGAGTCAGATATTTACGTCTACGAAGATGAAACAATTCTTGGCTATGGCGCAATGTTCCAGCAAGAAATTCGAGCTCTGTTTGTATACCCGAGTGCCAGAGGGGAAGGGGTAGGGAAGTCGATACTTGAGTTTCTGCTAACAAAGATCAGTGGCCAAGCTAAGTTGTTCGTTGCAAAATCTAATTGGCCTGCAATCAAGTGTTATCAAAAGGTTGGATTTGAAACAACTAAAGAGTTCATTGCTGAATATAATGGTACGCCGGTGCAGGCTATCGAAATGGTTTGTTCAAATAAGAAGTGTTAGCATCTCGATGCTTAATACTCTGACCCTACAGGGCTCCCAGAGGTTGTCCTAATTTTACCTAGGCGATGGGCTAGCTCTTTCTAAGGAATCAAATATGACTGGTAGATTTAATTATTTGGGATTGGCGGGAATACTTACTCTGATCGTTGCAGGGTTGCATGCTGGTTGTATTCTGTTTGGTGCGGAATGGTATCGATTTTTAGGTGCCGGAGAGGCAATGGCTCAAATGGCTGAAGCTGGAGATTCTTATCCTACAATAGTTACAGGGATTATTGTGAGTGTTTTGCTAGTTTGGTCTGCCTATGCTTTTTCCGGGGCTGGCCATATACTCAGAGTCCCATTATTACGCACAGGGCTGACACTTATATCTCTAGTGTTGCTTGTGAGGGCGCTCGGTTTTTACTTTATAATGCCGGCTTTTCCAGATAACTCATTAACCTTTTGGCTTGTTAGTTCAGCATTGTGTTTTACTTTAGGTGTAACCTACTTGCTAGGCTTGTATCAGTCATGGGAGCGTTTATCCCGCGAGGCCTAACCAAGCTGTTAAGAATTGTCACTAAAAATACAACAGTAAGAACCTAAAGCATCGCATAATTTGCATGATCCTTTTGCTCAAAATAGAAGTAGTTTCTAAAAGCTTTGCATTAATATCTGATGTGGCCAACATAACTTTGCTATCTCAAAGAAGAGGGTATATGGGGTTGGATGTATCTCTAAAAGAGTAACTCATACCCAGACTTTTTAAGTTCTTTGTTCACGAGTCTACGTAATTTGGCTGTGCACCTTCGGTTAGCTCTCTGGTTATATAAGCGGGATATCGTTCTTAGAGAAGGGAGTCTGCGGCTACCAATGCCGTCAATAACCACAAAATGACCATTAATCTCATCCCATACAATATTAACTGTCCGTAAGTCACGAACGACAATAAAGGTCTGCTCTAGCCATTTCAGTAGGTCAATAAGACCGTCGATATGCTTTTGGTTGAACTCCTTGCTGCTGATCAGTTTATGAAGAGTGTCAGCCAGCTCTCCGGTATGTTTTTTAACGGCTCTTACAGTAATACCCAGTCCTAAGTTAGTATCCACGAATCCTTTAAATTCTTGTACAAAGTGCGTATCTTTCACTTTACCTTCACGTAAATAGATGTGCTCAGAAACCTCCTTTATGTATGGCCAATAGTAAGTAAGTCGGCGTAGCCGAGTGGAAATGGAAAACTTGTAATCCATTGTTCTTCTAAACTGATCACTGATTACTTTAATAAGGAGATCATCTGACTCCGGGTGAGGAAATACTAGTTTCTCATTTCCCTTTGCGATGGCTTGGTCTAACCTTAACTGCATATCCATAGTGCTTGCTCAAGAAAGCTAGTCTTTTTTATTTTGTATTCCACTTTGAGGCTTGGTAGCTGATCAAAGGGAATGACTGCTTAATTATAGTTAATATTTACTTTTTCTCTTGCGAAATGTTAGTTAAAAGAAAATGAGTTTAACTGCTGTGCTGATACTGGCTGTAAACTCTAGTGGACTTTATTTGTATAGGTGCGGTGGTTTAGAAATTGGTAGTTAGGGAGTGAGTAGATGTATGTTTCTGAAGACTAAGAGAGTCTCTGAATAATTTCGTGATGCCGCTGGCTTTAAATCAAGACGTGGCTTTGCTGGAGTGTCTAGACCTTTCAAACAGTCGCAATGCTGAGTATGAATGGCTCTGCAAGCCCCGTAAGGGCTGGCCATGGAGGCCACTGATGCTGCGTGCACGAAAAATAATCGAAAATCTGATTTGAGAAAGTAATAGAGAGTGCTAAGCAAAACGTTTGAAGGAATATGTTTTTATAAATTGAATAGAGGTTATATGTGTGCTAAGGGTGCTCTTTTGGGAAAGCTGCCGTCAATGGCTATGTGGGCATACCTATTGCCGGTGAGGAGCAGAAGTATTTTCTTTAGGTTTAATGAAATCTGATAATGCTCGATTTTTTTAAAGATTAACTTATGCTTCTTATCATTTACTGCGATGATTTTCTATCTTAAATTTTCAGACACAAGCAATAGTCTAACCGAAGCCTAATGACTATTCCTCCCCACTGTTGACTCTATCAGCTAAAAGAGTCATGCACTTTATCTTTGGGGTTTATCTATCAATACCCTCGCTTCGCCGATACTTCGCATTTGGGGTGTTGAAACTCATTTTATTTCAGTGCTTACTATAAAATAGAAAATTGAAGTTTTCTTTTTAGAAGCCTTTTTAGTTAATTTTATGTTGCGGTCTTATAAGAATGATTAATGTAAAGAGAGCGGGTTTGGGTGCATTGGTAGTTTCATCGGTTCTTATGGGGTGCACTGTTGCCGATAACCAAACTGATGTGGCAGGCAGTGAAGCTGTAGATGACTCAGCACTACTCCATGACCTAGCGGATCAATATGCTGAGGTTTATTTAGAAAACTTCCAACCATATGCTTACTTCTCCGATATGGAGCTGGAGAAACACAACCTTTTCTTAAGTAACTCCCCCGCGAACTCTGCCTCTCTAGCGGCCTCTGAGGACAAAATTCTCAGTAAATTGGCTGAAATAGATCTGAATGGGCTAAAAAGTGATCAAGAGAAAGTGTTCTACTTCAAGCTGAAAGAGCGATTGGAGTCGAATGTTGGCTTAAGGGTCTGTAAGACTGAACTCTGGTCTGTTGATCATATGTTCGGTCCCCATATCATACTTGGCTTTTTGACGGAGGTTCAGCCGGTTGAAACTGCCCAAGAAAGGGCAGATGCGATTGAGCGTTGGCTTGACGCGGCTCGTTATTATCAGCAAGAAATAGCTAATCTCCGCCGTGGGTTGGAGCAAGGTTACTCCGCACCCCAAAGCGTGGTGAAGCGAGTCATTCAGCAAGTTGATGGTTTGACCCAAGTACCCATTGATGAGCATCCTTTCCTGGGTTTAGCGAAGAAAGCTAAGGACCCGGAATTTAAGGCAGCATTTAAACAGGTGCTTTCAGATCACGTTATCCCCTCAATGGTGAATTATAAGAATTTTCTAGAATCCACCTATTTACCTGAAGCCAGAGCCGAGCTTGGCATCCATGCGATTCCTAATGGCCGTGAATGCTATATGGCTCAGTATCGTTCTTATACGACATTGCAGAGAACACCAGAAGAAGTTTTTGAGTTGGGTTTAAGTGCTGTCAACGCAAACAAGAGCGAAGTGGTTCGCTTAGGCAAGGAGTTCTATCAAGTAGATTCCTATTCTGAGGCAGTGGCAAGTGCCAGTGAGGATAAAACTCAGAAATTTAACAGCGCTGATGAAATGCATCAGTTTTTTGAGCGCTTGGTAGATAAGTCTAGAGATTTAACCGTAGACTTTTTCCATGAAATGCCTTTGATCGAAATGGAAGTGAAGGCCATCCCTGAACATGAGCAGGGTTCTGGTCGCAGTGCACACTATATTCCGGGCACTAAGGAGCGAAAGGCAAGATTTGGATATGACCCGACAACCTATCAGGATGAGTCATACGCTTCTGCAGAGAAGGTAACTATCCATGAAGGATACCCGGGCCATCATATGCAAATTGCTCTCGTTCAAGAGCAGGAAAAGTTTCATAAAATAGAAGATGCCTTGTCTAACTCTGCTTTTGCTGAAGGTTGGGGCAGGTACTCTGAACATCTAGCGGAAGAAGCTGGGATGTATCAGTACGGGTCCACCAAAATCCTTAGGCGTGCTTGGCCTGCCCGAGGTATGGTAGCGGATAGCGCAATGCATGTACTCGGTTGGAGTGATGAAAAAGTTGCGGAGTTTTTGCAGGATTCTGGCGCTTCATTTGCGAAAGGCCCGAGGACTCTAATGGACCGAATGGCAGTAATGCCCGCCCAGCTTACCTCTTATGATTCTGGTGCCCTCGAGATTTTCGCCTTGCGAGAACTGATGCAGAATGAACTGGGTGAGGACTTCGATATTAAGGACTTCCATGAGATTATTCTGAGAAATGGCAATGTCCCTATGGCCGTACTGAGTGAACAGGTAAGGGACTTTATCGAAAAAAAGAAGAAAGGTTAATTTAGGATCTTTACTAACTCAGTCCCACACCCATGCGGGACTGAGTTATAAATAGGCTTAGCAAGAGGCTTTTATCCTGCTCCTCTAAATTCCCATCTGCCTGGAAGCCAGATCCCGCATTATTTCTTCAGATCCGCCACCAATCGCATTCACCCGCACTTCACGATAGATACGCTCAATCCGACTGCCACGCATATAGCCTGCGCCACCTAACACCTGCATCGCTTCCCGGGCGCAGAATTCAAGGGTTTCTGTGGCTTGGACTTTGAGTAGAGCGATATCGGCTACCTTGAGCTGATGCTGTTGCTCCGCCCAGGCGCAGAGGTCCAGATAGGCTTGGGTGGCATTGATGCGTTGAAGCATCTGGGCAAACTTGTGTCGAATCACCTGGTGATTGGCGAGGCGCTTTCCGAAAGTTTGGCGCTCTTGGGCCCACTCAATGGCATCTTGCAAACAGACCCGGCTGAATTCTACACAGGAAGCGGCAATGCCCAGGCGTTCGCGATTGAAGTTGTGCACTATGGGTAAGAAACCTTGGTTCTCACCGCCAATTAGATTGCTCGCGGGCACGCGCACCTGATCAAAAAAGATACTGGCCGTATCAGAGCACCACCAGCCCTGCTTTTTATCGAGGAGCTGCCGGCTAACCCCTTTGGTATCCGCAGGGATTAAGAGCAGGGAGATACCGCCGAAGCCTTCTTCACCAGTGCGCACGGCAGCAGTAAACCAGTTAGCGCGCATGCCGCCAGTGATATAGGTCTTTTCGCCGGTAACGATATAGCCATCCCCATCACGCTCTGCGCGGCACTGGAGATTGGCTACATCGGAGCCTGCGCCGGGTTCAGTAATTGCCAGGGAAATATGCTTTTCGCCACGTAATACCGAGGGAATAACCTGATCTTTAAGGGCTTCACTGCCATAGTGCAGTAACGGGGGCAGGGCAATGCCGTGGACCATTAGGCTGGCGTAGAGGCCACCAGCGCCGGGACGGGCTAACTCCTCTGCGGCAACAATCATATGGAAGACATCGGTTTCGATGCCGCCGTAGTTTTCCGGATAACTCATCTGCAGAAGGCCAACTTCTGCGGCTTTTTTCCAAAGCTCGGCGGGTAGCTGGCCGTCTTCGTCCCATTCAGTAATGTAGGGAGTAATCTCGCGGTCGACAAAGCGGCGCAACTGGGTGCGCCATTCCTGATGGCCTTCGTCATAGAAGGGGCTTGCCATACGGGAGGCATCAATATCGTACATGCTGATCTCCTTTAGGAAGTAGCGTCGCTGGGGATTTTGGCGGTTTCCGTGGGAGCGGCTTCGATCTGAACTAACAGCTGGCCACCGCGTACCTGGTCTCCTTCACAGGCGCCTAGTTTAATTACGGTACCGTCGCGGTCTGCGCGCAGGGCGTGCTCCATTTTCATGGCTTCCATTAAGGCGATAGTGTCTCCCCGCTGAACGCTTTGATTGGGCTCAACCAATACCTGCACCAGGCAACCGTCCATAGGGGCCGTGATACGGCCACTGCCTTCGTTAAGGCTCGATTTGGCGGGGGCGTGGGTGATATCGACAAAATGAAATTGCCTGCCGTCTAACAGGAGATGCAGATTGCTTGGGTTGGCTAGAAACAGTCTCTTTTGGCTAACGCCATCCAGCAGGAGTTCAGCGCTATAAACTCCAGTTTCTTTTTGTGATTTCTCAAAATGGACCCACTGAATCAGGAACTGCTGGTCGCCTACTGAGATTTGATAAGAATTATCTACTAACGCCAGCAGCTCACAGTTTAGGGTTTGTCCTGCAATTTCCAGTCGGTAGTTGATCGGCACGCTGTTGTCACCACTGCGCCAGTCACTGCGGCCGCTACGCCGATCCTGAGGGTTGGCTTGGTGCAAGTGATTAAGTAATGTGGCTTGGGCTGCGATTACTGCTGGAACTGGTTCTGCGGATGTCAGCGTGCTGTTTTGGTCGAGAAAACTGGTATCGGCATCGCCAGCGATAAACTGTGATTCGGCCAGGATCTTCTGCAGGAAATGGATATTGTTTTTAGGGCCGATAAATTCCAGCTGGGTCAGGGCTTGGGTTAGCTTACGCCGAGCTTCTTCTCGATCCTGCCCCCAGGCAATTAATTTGCCGAGCATGGGGTCGTAAAATGGCGTAATTTCGCAACCACTTTTCAAAGCGTGGTCGATACGGATTCCTTGCCCCTTTGGCGCCTTCCAGTGGAGCACTTTTCCGGCCTGGGGCAGGAATTGTTGTTCCGGATCTTCGGCATACAGGCGGACTTCAATGGCGTGGCCATGCTGGGTGACTTGCTGCTGGGAAACGCATAGGGCTTCGCCGCGTGCTACTGCCAGTTGCCAAGCTACCAGGTCAAAACCGGTTACCATTTCTGTTACCGGGTGCTCTACTTGCAAGCGGGTGTTCATTTCCAGGAAATAGAATTCGTCGTTGGGGCAGAGTAGAAACTCTACGGTGCCCGCGCCTAAATAACCGCAGGCTCGCGCGGCGTCGACTGCGGCTTGCCCCATTCTTTCCCGCAGCTGGGTGTCGACCGCCGGGGAAGGGCACTCTTCGACCACTTTTTGATGGCGTCGTTGTACGGAGCAATCTCGCTCCCCCAGGTGAATACAGTTGCCATGACGATCCGCAAATACCTGGATTTCGATATGGCGAGCGTTGACCAGTGCCTTTTCCAGAATTAACTCGTCGCTGCCAAATGCACTCATGGATTCACTGCGGGCAGCGCGCAACTGGGAGGCCAGCTCGTTGTCTCCGTGAGCCAGGCGCATGCCGCGCCCACCACCGCCTGCGGCGGCTTTGATCATTAACGGGAAGCCAATGCGCCGCGCCTCGGCGATCAGGGTGTCGTCGTCCTGGGCACCCTGGAAGCCGGGAATACAGGGTACGCCGGCTGCGGCAACAAACTCCTTGGCTTTGCGTTTGTTGCCCATCAGTTCTATGACTTCGGCACTCGGGCCAACAAAACTCAGTCCACTCTCTTCGCAAGCGCTGGCAAATTCCGCATTCTCAGCGAGAAAGCCGTAGCCGGGGTGGATGGCGGTGGCTCCGGATTTTTTAGCCGCGTCGAGAATTTTTTGGATATCCAGATAGGACTCTGCCGAAGTCTGCCCGCCAATGGCTACGGCGATATCGGCAGCTTGTGGGTGAAGTGCATCGGAGTCCGCATCGCTGTAGACGGCGACTGTGCGATAGCCTTCCGCCCGAGCAGTACGCATAATTCGCAGTGCGATCTCGCCTCGATTGGCGATTAACAGGGTCTCTGTTGTCGACATCAGTGCTGCCACTCCGGTGATCGTTTTTCCAGAAATGCACGGGCGCCTTCGCGCCCTTCATGGCCTTGAATTGCGCGGGAAAACTGTTGCGCAGCGCTGTCGAGCAGTTGGCCGAGGGCAGTCTCATCACTCACCCGCGCCGCATCCAGCAAGATTTGCTTGGTCGTTGCCAGGGCGCCGGGAGCACAGGCATTGATCGCGCCCAGGTGTTCCTGCAGCGCGCCTTCAAGGGCCTCGGAATTATCGAGTAGCTGATGGATTAACCCAATTTCCAAGGCCTGCTGTGCATTGACTTTTGCTCCGCTCAGGGCCAGGCGCCGGGCCTGGGAGAGGCCGACCCGTGCCACGACAAAGGGAGCAATTTGTGCAGGCGGTAAACCCAGGCGGGTTTCCGGAAGGGCAAAGCGGCAACTGCGATCGGCAATGGCAATATCGGCACTGCAAGCGAGCCCAAAACCACCGCCCATTACGGCACCTTCCAATACCGCAATGACTACCAGGGGAGTGCGATTAAATCGCTCCATCAATTCGCCGAATCGGCGGTTGAGGTGGAAGAACGCATCACTATTTCCATCGCTTGCGCCCTGCTGAGCATTGAGCATATCGGCAATATCGCCACCGGCGCAGAAGTTGTGTTCTGCACCCCGCAGTACCAACGCTCGCACCTGAGGATCTTCTTCTGCTTCTGCGAGTTTTTGCAGAAGCTCATCTACCATTTGCAAACTGATGGCGTTGCGCTGTTGCGGGCGATTTAGTGTGAGATGGCGGGCGATGCCGATGGTTTCATCAATAATTGTCTCCATGGCATGACCTCACGCGGTGGGTTTGCGTTTGCTGGGCAGTATGCCCATCAGCTTACAGATAATGCCGAGCATTACTTCATCTGCACCGCCGCCGATAGCGGTGAGACGGCTATCCCGGTATGCGCGGTTGATGACAGTCTCCTCGATGTAGCCCATGCCACCCCAGAACTGCAGGCACTGATCGGGGATAGAGCGGGACAGGCGGCCAGCCTTGAGCTTGGCCATTGAAGCAAGAGTAGTGACATCTTCACCTGCCACATAAGCTTCCACCGCACGCCAGGTTAGAGAGCGCAGGCATTCCACTTCAGTCTGCATTTCTGCGAGGGCAAAATGGATAGTTTGATTGTCGATCAATGGCGCTTTAAAGGCATGGCGTTCGCGCACATAGTCAATGGTGCTGGTTACACAGTGCTCGAGGCCTTTTAAATTCAGCGCGGCGCCGGCCAGGCGTTCTTCCTGGAACTGAAGCATCTGCAATAGAAATCCGGCACCCTCATCGCCGATGCGGAAATGTTTGGGCACTCGCACATTGTCAAAAAAGATAGGGGCGGTTTCTGATGAGCGCATGCCCAGTTTGTCGAGCTTTTCGCCGATGCGTACCCCTGGCGTTTTTGCCGGAATAATGATCAGGGATTTGTTGCTGTGGGCTTTGCCCTCACTGGTATTCACCAGGGTGCAGAAAAAGTCTGCGCAGGGGGCGTTGGTGATCCACATCTTGCTGCCGTTGATCACATAGTCGTCGCCATCGCTTTTGGCAGTGGTTTTAATTGAGGCAACATCGGAACCGGCGCCGGGTTCGGATACGGCGATTGCGCCGATCATCTCTCCGTTCACGGCGGGAATCAGGAACTGCTCTTTGAGATCCTGGGTGCCGAAGTTGGCCAGGGCAGGGGTGCACATGGAAGTCTGTACCGAAATCGACAGGGGCACGCCGCCACAGTGGGCACCGCCCAGCTCTTCCAGGAAAACGGTTTCATAACTGAAGTCGAGACCCAGGCCACCGAAGTCTGTGGACTTGCTGATGCCTAGCAGGCCCAGACCGGCCAGTTGTTGGAAAATTTCGCGGATGGGAAAGCGGCCGGCCTTTTCCCATTCGGCCACGTTGGGATTGATTTCCTGCTGTACAAAGTTTTGTACGGTGCGCTGCAGTTCCCGGTGTTGATCGCTAAATATCATTATTATTTTCCCTGCCTTGAAGTGTGAACCCGGTGATTGTGTAAATGGGCAACTGCACTTCCTTGTTGCCCAGGTTTTTCGAATTAAAACCTAGCTACGCCAAAGGTATTTTTGTTAAGTTTGCTCTGCTCTGCTTCATTGCAAACTTCTAACAACATACCTAAAAGTTTGCGCGTATCGCGGGGATCGATAATGCCGTCATCCCAGAGACGCGCACTGCAGGCGAGAGCATCGGAATTGCCCTGCATAAATGCGCTGGTATCGTTTTCCAATTTGTCTAATACCGCCTCATCCACACTGCCGCTGCGTTGCATTTTCTGCTCTGTGACGATGCGCATTACCTTACCGGCCTGGGCTGCGCCCATCACTGCGGTGCGGGAATTGGGCCAGGCAAAAATAAAGCGGGGATCGAATCCGCGACCGCACATGGCGTAGTTGCCGGCCCCATAGGAGCCGCCCACGACAATGCTGAGTTTTGGTACGCTGGCATTGGCCACGGCCTGAATCATTTTGGCGCCGTGCTTGATGATGCCGTTGCGCTCCACCTCGGTACCCACCATAAACCCGGTGGTGTTATGCAAAAACAGCAGTGGCGTGCCACTCTGTTCGCACAACTGAATAAACTGCGCGGCCTTGTTGGCGCCCTTGGGGGTGATCGGGCCGTTATTCCCAATAATTCCCACAGGGAAGCCTTCGATACGAATATGGCCGCACACGGTTTGCCGATCGAATTCCGGCTTAAAATCCAGCATGGCGGAGCCGTCGGCGATACGAGCCAGTATTTCGCGCACGTCGTAAGGCTTTTTACTGTCTGCTGGAATCAGGCCGAGCAGGTCGTCGATAGGGTGCAGTGGGTCTCGGTAATCTTTTTGTACTGAGCTTTTAATGGGTGAGGGTAGGGCAGCAACAATCTCTCTTGCTATGCGAATACCATCGGCGTCGTTCTCTGCTAAGTAATCGCCACTGCCGGATTCGGTACAGTGCATTTCTGCTCCGCCGAGGCTTTCCGCATCGGCAATTTCACCGGTGGCAGCTTTTAGTAGCGGCGGCCCAGCCAGGTACATACCGGTTTGCCCGCGCACCATGACGACATAATCTGACAGGCCTGGCTGGTAGGCGCCGCCAGCAGTAGCGCCGCCGTGTACCACAGTAACTTGCGGAATACCGGCGGCGGACATTCGCGCCTGGTTGGCAAAACCCCGCCCACCGGGAGCAAAAGTGTCACTGGCGTACATCAGGTTGGCGCCACCACTTTGCGCCAGGGCGACTACCGGCAAATGATTTTCCAGAGCGATCCGCTGCATTCGCAGGGCTTTATCCATCCCGGCTGGTGAGATGGTGCCGCCTTTTACGGCATAGTTATCAACCCGCACCATACAGCGTCGACCACTGATTTGACCGATGCCGCAAATGGCACCGCCACCTGCACCGGTACCGTCCTGGTCGTCAAACAATTTATAGCCGGCGAGGGAGCACAGTTCGACAAAAGGGGCGCCGGGGTCGAGGAGCAAATTAAGGCGCTCCCGTGGCAGCAGCCAGCCCCGTTCACGATAGCGGGCAGCCTTACTTTTTTCAGCTTGAACCGGACGTTGCTCAGCTTCACGAAACTGGTTGATCTGCTCGAGCATGGCAGCTTGGTTGTCATTGAATTCTGCCGAGCGGTTGTCGAGCTGGGAATCAATCGGCTGCATTAGAGCTTGCCCTCCGCTTCCAACTCTTCCACAACTTGAGGCCGGCGTTTGCGATGGAATCCGTTAAAGCGTTTAGAGTTGTTCGCGGCTTGTGGCTGCCAAAGAGGAGAGTGGTGCTTGAGGCTGGAGCCACCATCGATACGCAGCGTTTGTCCGGTGATATAGCTGGCCGCATCGGAAAGTAGGAAGCACACGGCCCCGCTAACTTCCGCTTCCTCTCCCAATCGGTAGAGGGGGATACTGTTACGGAAGCCCGGTAGTAGCTCGCGCAGGAATTTGGGGTCGTAAGTATCAAAGCCGCTGGAAAGAATATAGCCTGGCGCCACGGCGTTAACTCGAACGCCAAAAGGCGCCCACTCCAATGCAGCGGTTTCGGTAATATTTTCCATGCCTGCGCGAGCGGCACCGGAGTGGCCCATCATTGGCATGCCGCCGGCGTTATCTGCGGTGATATTTACGATACTGCCGCCATACTGTTTCATCGACTGCACAAAGACTTCTCGGGACATTAAGAATCCACCGAGCAGGTTACTGCGTACAACAGCATCGAAGCCTTTTGTGTTGATCTGCTCAAGGGGGGAGGGGAACTGGCCACCGGCATTGTTCACCAATCCATGAATTTGGCCTCGGGCCTGGACAATTTGCCCAACCGTTTCCTGAACACCCTCTTCATCGCGAATATCCAGACTGAACAAACTGCACTCGCCACCATCGTTATTGATTTCACCGGCAACCCTTTCCAGCTTGTCCAATTTACGCCCAATCAATACAACATGGGCGCCGAGGCTGGCCAGTTCGTGGGCGATACAACGGCCAATACCACTGCCGCCACCAGTGATGATATAGGTTTGCTCGCTAAAGCTGCCTGAGCGCAGCTGGCTTTGATAGCGCATGAAAGTTTCCTTTTCTTGGGCCTTTAAGGCCTATTCAGTTTTTATTGTTCTTGTTGGCGCTTGCGCCTGCGTGTGGGAAAACGCAGAATAGCTTAACGCTACCAAGCAAGCGCTTGGTATTCAAGGGTTGGCGCCTTTTTGATTGTGTGATTGTTAGGTTGCCGATTAGTCTGCAAAACAAAGCAAAAAAGAAAGCAAAGAATTGGGAGTGTTTCGTGCAAGAGGGCGCACAAGTGGTGGTAGAGGTGCAAGGTGCTATGTCGCCACAGCAACTGATTGGAACCCTGGTAAAGGCAGGAGAGCTTACTGACCCGGCCTCCCCGCGGGGGCGATTGCTCAATGCTGCCGCGCGCCTGTTTGAGCAAAAGGGCTTTTCACGTACTACTGTGCGAGACCTGGCGGCGGAAGTGGGCATTCTGTCTGGCAGTATTTTTCATCACTTCTCCAGCAAAGAGCAGATTCTCTGCGAGGTGATGAAGGAGGTAACTATTTTCGCCAGTGCTCGTATGCGTAGTGCGGTGGAGCAGGCCGCGTCACCTCAGGAAAGACTGCGGGCCTGTATTCAGTCAGAGCTTGAGGCGATTCACGAGCGGGCGGTGCCGGGCTTTTCCATCTTGGTAATGGAGTGGCGTAGTCTGTCAGATAAAAGCCAGAAAGAGGTGTTGTTGCTGCGCGATGAGTACGAGCAAATATGGCTGGATGCAATCAATTCCGCCCGTTGCCCAGGTGGGGATGCCACAGTGGTGCGCCGACTTATGGTTGGTGCATTGAGCCATACCTACAGCTGGTTTAAAGCCAGGGAAAATGGATTGACCATTCCCGAGCTCGCCGATCGGGCCTATCAAATCTTCGCGCCCAAATCCTAAGCGTTAACAATACGAGTTACTGGCAAGGTGCCGTTAAAACTGTGCACTTTGCCACCTTTCCTGCCAATTTCTCTCTTTTGAAGAGTTTCCTGAGAACTGGTGCGCACCTGTTTTTCTCCGAATCTTTTACCCTGCGCGCAAGATGATAAGAATGTGACAATAAGTGTCACTTGGTGACAGGAGAAGGGAATGGCGGGCCAGGATTTATACCAGGTGGTTTCCACGGGAAGGACACTCCACGCCAAAGAAGCAGGGGCTGTGACTCGGGATATCGCCAAACTATTTTCGGTTCCTGAGGCCCAGGCTCGCAGATTACTGTTAAAAGGCTGGGTGATTAAAGACAGCCTGGCATCGTCACAGGCCCTGGAGTACAGGGCCAAGCTGCACAAGATCGGTCTTCGTGCCGAGGTTTGCCCTGCGGGAAAGTTCGATAACCAACAGCTGATTGCAAAAATCAAAGTGGCCCAACGGCGCAAGGCCAATGCAGCAGAAAAGATGCCGACAAGTACGGCCACGGCAGGTGCATCCAAGGTTGGGACTGCACGAGAGCAAGAGGTAGAGAAATCGCTTTCGGTGAGCAATGCCAAAGGAAGCGTTGCCCCCCCTATGGATTCCGAAAAGGTCAAACCACAGGCAACAGAGCCTGAAGCCAATGAAAAGAGGGCGTTCTTCAGCAATAGAAAAACGCAGCTGGCTACAGTGGGTTGGCGAGTGCTTTTCGGATTACTCCCTGCTTTAACGGTACCTACAATTTTTATCGGCTTGGCAGCTCTGTGTCTCTATGGTGCCGGTGCACTGCTCTGGCAAACTCCCTTGGCAGTTTGGCAGGGGGAGTTAACTGGTGGCACTTTACTCATCAGTCTAGGGGGGGCGGCGGTCTTTATTTTTTTATTGTTGCTGGTCGCTTTACCTTATTTTTGCTTCCCTCGAGAAATGCGTCCAAGGCCTGGCGAAGTCCCTCTGAAGCAAGCGGACAACCAAGATTTATTGCCCTTACTTGAGCAATTGTCTAGTGCAACGAAACTGCCTAGGGTGCAGGGGCTGATAGTCAGCCCAGACGCTCGTATTTATTGCGAGCCCAGGTTTTCTGAGGTGATGCGTCAGCAATTGCGGTTAAACCTGGGCCTGGCCAGTGTGGCTTCCCTTAGTGGCCGCGATACCCTGGCGTTAGTGGCACGCAGCCTTGGCTTTTATCAGGGAAAACTCAATGGGCTACTGGCTTGGCTGGTGTTAGATGGTGTTAGGCGCTTGGAACTGATGCAGTGGGCACTGGAAAATGAGCGAAGTGTGTTGTACCGAAACGGGGAGCCGGGTCCGCTGAAATCCTTACATCAATTACTGGCAACTTGTGGCCACTTTCTGTTGCCATTGATTGAGCGGCTAGAAAACCTGCACCGTATTGTCACTCGGGGTAGCGCACGCTATCTGGAATGCCGAGCTGATCTCTGGGCTGCTGACTTGATTGGCAGTGGGGCTTTTGCCGAATTTGCCGGTAACTGGCATCGCCTGGTGCATGCCGACCTAATGGTTGCCGAGACCGCCCGCGAGGCCTCGGCAGTGGGGCAGTGTTTTGAGAACATCCCTGCCGCTGTAGCCTGGACACTGAACAATCTGGATGAGGAAACCAGTAATACCATTGAGCTTGCGATGGCTCAGGCCAGTGACCCCTGGGATGTTTTTGAGGCGGCGGATCTACAGCGTATTGAGGTGGTTCAAAAGCGCAATATTAGTGGGCGTCTACAAAGGGAGCTTGGCTGCACGGAGCTTTTTGCCGATTTTCCCAAGTTGGCCAGTGAGGTCAGCGGGGAGGCTGGCGCGTCGGACTGTCAGGTTGTGGAGAATCGCCGATTACTTTGTGCCAGTCGCGAAGCGGAGGAAGCGCTACAGATCCTGGTTGTTTATTTTAACCGTCTGCCGCCGCTCAACCTGCTGCCACTACGCAGGCCTGCGACTCAGGAAATGCAGGCGATGGATTTACAGGCCAGTATCAATTGGCTAAGGAGCAAGCTCATTGAGCTGCGTGAACTCCGGGAACAACGTGAGAGCACACGTCAACTTATGGTGTCGGTGCAACTTGGCGCGGCGCTGATTCGGGCCAAGGTGCGTATCGAACCACAGGAATACTCTCTGAATAGCGCAAGCCTTGCAGCGGCGCAGGAAGCATCGGCGTTAAAGCGGTCTGAGTTGGAGGAAATCGAGCGTCAGCTGCAGAAGATCTACTCGGTGTTTTACCAACGGTTGTGCTTGGCTTTAGTCGCTATGCCGGCACGGGAGCGCCAGCAGGCTAGGGGAATGCTTAGCCAGTTGGCTGCCTACGACGCTCTGGCCACACACCTTGAGCGCCTTGCGGGGTACAGCACCAGTCTCTCTGTATTCTCACGCCGCTTATCTCCAGGTCTTGCCGAGCGGGAATTGGTACAGAAATACCTGGCCCTCTCTGCTCGGGAGTTGGATGCGACCTTTGCCACAGTGGAGTCTTCTGAGCTATTAAAAGCCCAGGGTTTGGATAGCGCACTTTGTATCAAGGCAAAACGCGAGCCATTGCAACAGCTACCGCAGCGCCACCAGGAGGCATTGGCTGTGGTGCGTACTATGGAGTCCCGCTGTAACTATGCAAGTACGGTAATTCTGGAGCGCTATCAAATCCAGCTGGCGGCCCTGCTGCAACGTTGTCTGCATAGAGAAGGGCAGCTGGAAGTGAATCCTTTACGTCTCCTGCAAGCGGTTTAGAGCCTGTTGGTATTCAATGAGTTGTCGCCAGGCTCTATCCGCCGGCAAGCTTCACTTTGTAGTTTTTGGATTCCAATAGCGCTTTGATTTCCGCGCGCTTGTCGCCCTGGATTTCGATCACACCGTCTTTCAGGGCACCACCGCAGCCACAGCGTTTTTTCAATTCCGCCAGTAGTAACTTCAGCTCACCATCGGTGCCGTCCACGCCACGCACACAGGTAACCCCTTTGCCCTTGCGTCCTTTAGTCTCTCTTTGGATGCGCACAATCCCATCACCCTGGTGACGCTTCTCTGCTGCGGGCTCTTCTTTGATACGACCGCGGTCGGTGGAATAAACGAGACGGTTCTCCTTGGCCATGGTTGGGCGCTCTCCAAAAAATTGTTGCACAGGGTAACTGGGGCGCGATTGTGCCCGAGGCGTGGGGGAAGTCAAAGAGGTCGCGGCTGAATATCTGGATGAGAATGGAATAGGGGGCGACCCACCAGCCCCCAGCAGGTAAAATTTGAGCGCAAATCCTTGGTAGCTGGTAGAAGAGGTTGATCCATGGCGTTGACTGGACGTCGCAAACTGCTCAATGAAGTGATCTTTGGCACCGAGACGCCCGCAGGGCGCAACTTTGATGTGTTTTTGATCTGGGCAATTTTAATTAGTGTGGCACTGGTACTGCTGGCTTCAATTGGACCAATAGCTGACCGTTACGGCACGCTCCTGATCACATTGGAATGGCTTTTTACCGGGCTGTTTACCCTGGAATATGCCGCCCGTATCTATTGTTCAGTAAACAGACGCAAGTATATTTTCAGTTTCTACGGTGTTGTTGATCTGCTGGCAATTCTGCCTAGCTATCTGGCTCTTCTGTATACCGGTGCAACCTACCTGTTGGTAATCCGTTTGCTGCGGGTGTTGAGAATCTTCAGGATATTGAAGCTGGTGCGTTATTTACAGGATGCCAACCTGCTACTGCGGGCCCTGGGTTTGGCCCGGCGAAAGATCCTGGTGTTTTATTCCAGCGTACTAGTGATGTGCGTCATCTTCGGCTCATTGATGTTTGTGGTAGAGGGGCCGGAAAATGGATTTACCAGCATCCCCACCAGTGTTTACTGGGCCATTGTAACGATTACCACGGTTGGCTACGGGGATATCTCTCCGCATACGCCACTGGGTCAGGCGATAGCGGCCATGACCATGTTGATTGGTTATTCAATTATCGCTGTACCCACCGGAATTTTGACTGCAGAGCTGGCCGGTGAGATGCATCGCGAACGCAAGCATCACCGCTGCAACAACTGCGGGCGCAGTGTCCATGATCCAGATGCTGAATTTTGCAAGTTTTGTGGTTACCGGCTCGAGCCGTCTTTACAAGTGGAAGAGGTTTGATTTGATTGCGGGTGCCTCACAGAGGCTCCCGCTAACCCAAATTTTTGCGGATTACCATTCATCGGGTACACGTACCGCGACCACGTCGGCCTTAGCGCAGAGGCGCCCGTCACTGCTGAGTTCACAGTGCAGGATAGTTTTCTTGGGGCCGCGCTCGACAATGGTGGCTTCCAAGAGTACTGGTTGATCAATAGCGGCGGGAGCCAGGTATTTTATGTCCAGCTTGCCGGTGGCAAACCAGATCTTGTCTCCGCTACCTACCTTGCGACCAGCCTGCAGATAGCCATCGGCGATAGCGGTACACACAGTGTGGCAATCGATGACTGTGGCGATAATGCCACCGTTCAAATATTGAGCGGGCCCTGCATTGTGGTAAGGGCTGGGAGTGAATAGACAGCGGGACTTATCCGGCTCTACCCAATAGCTTTTAATACGCAGGCCTTGGTCATTGTCCGGCCCGCAGCCAAAACAGTGGTTGCCTTGAATCTGATCCTGAATGGCGATTTGCTCAGTCATAACTATCCCTCGCTGTGGACGCGCATAGTAACGATTTGCGCCAGGGAGGGGAAGAAACTAACCTTGCGGACCTGCAATAGAGTTACCCAAATTATTTGGACCTAGATACATGGAAATATACGGCTTTTGCGCCCCCGGTTTTGAAGCCCTTTTAGAGGCTTTCGCAAAGAATTTTCGCGAGTGTGGAGATACCGGTGCCGCCTTCGCGGTGCGCCAGCATGGCGAGTTGATCTGCTCCCTGTGGGCGGGCAGCGCCGATCGGGATGGGGAGCAACCCTTTACCGAAGAGACTCTGGTCAATGTGTTTTCATCCAGCAAAGGTGTACTGGCACTGCTAGCTATGCAGCAAGTACAGGCTGGCAAACTGGATCTGGATCGCCCGGTTGCAGACTATTGGCCGGAATTTGCACAGCACAAAGAATCTGTCACCGCGCGACAATTACTTAGCCATCGCAGTGGTTTGGTCGCTTTTCGCGAGCGGGTTAAAGACAACCTTATTTACGATTGGCAAGCGGCCTGCGATGCGGTTGCCGAAACAGCCCCCTGGTGGGAGCCGGGTAGTGAACAGGGGTATGCGCCTTTTCTCTACGGCTGGAGCCTGGGCGGCCTGATCGAACGGGTTGCTGAAAAACCTCTGTTGGAACTTTATCGGGAAATGCTAGCCAAACCCCTCAATCTCGATGGCGGCTTTGGTGCGCTGGGGCATAGTTCAAGCCGAATTGCCGATGTGAGCCCATTGAAACAGCCATTGCCGGAGTTGCGTGAGAATGCCATTGGCCGGGCAATTAAAGAGGATCGCAAAGGCCCCGTGGCCATGGCGTTTAGCAACCCCGTTAGCTTGATGATGGGCACCAATAGCCCCGAGTGGCGCGGTGCCCTGATTCCTGCAGCCAATGGCCATTTCAGTGCGCGGGATCTTGCTGCAGTTTACGGGGACCTGGCGGGGGGAAATCCAATTACCCTGGGGCAAAAATGGGTCGATGAGGCTTCACGAGAGCAGAGCCGTGGGCGGGATAAAGTATTGCAGGCCGAGGTGAGTTTTGGCTGTGGCTTTATCCGTAGTACTCAGGCGGCCGATCTGCGTTTTGGTGGAAAGCAAGGTTTTGGTCACCCTGGTGCTGGGGGCAGCGTCGGCTTTGCCGATCCGGAGCAGGGACTGGGGGTGGGTTATATCACTACACGACTGGGGCAGAGCCTGTTTATGGATCGCCGCGCAGTTAGCTTGGTCGAGACTCTGTACGGATTATTGAAATGACAGAAGACGTTTTAAAACTGATGGAGCGAATCGACGAGCTGGAGACTCGCTTGGCTTTTCAGGAAGATACGATTTCTCAATTGAATGATGTCATTGCACGCCAAGATGCGGATATTCGCTCTGTAGTAGCAAGAATGCGTGAGCTTGGAGAGAAGTACAGCGCGCTGACCTTTGAAATGCAGGCTGGCGGCAAGCCAGTCGACGAAAAACCCCCTCATTACTGAGGAACATTAAAAGCAGGGCAATAAAGTAGGCGGGCACGCCACTTGATTGCCTTAATAATATGCTGGCGCAGAAATACAAATTTGCCGGCTTTGATGAAATTTATGTCGACAGGCATCGCCAAAATTTATTGAAAATAACTCGATGTCACTTCGGCGCTGCCTTAAGTATTAAAGCGTCTAAAAAAGTTTGTATTGTATCGTCTTTGCTATTGACAAACTTTTCCACACTCAATAGTGGGCTAACTGGCGCTCTAGTATTTATCGGCCCAGCTGGTACATAATTTCTTGCGTCGCCTATAACTCGTTGTTTTTAAAGAGAAAACTAGAGAGTTTAAAAAATAAACAAATCGCTGTAAGCGAGAGTCAATGCCGCCTGGCGGGGACCTTCGTTTATTAATGCACAAAGTTATCCACAGAAGCTGTGGAAGAAGTTTGCAGCGTTTACTTTTTGTGCAGCAACTTAGTGCGAAAGTGCCGCAAGCTGGAAATTCGATGCTTGCAATGGGGACTGGTCAATAGAACTGGTAATGGCTTCGCCGTAATCTTCACATAATTTGGTTGGGTTGATTCAGCCGCCGGTCAGCTTTTAGCTGGATAATGCCGGCACTGTGATGGAGCACTGGGTTCAGTGCGTCCCGATACCCATTTATTAAAAGTGCGTTAGGAGAACCAATAATGAAACATTGGGTAGCAATTCTCGCTATGGGCTCACTGGTAGGCTGTTCCACCCTGGATCCCTACACCGGTGAAAGCAAAACCAGTAATGCCGCCAAGGGGGCCGGAATAGGTGCCGTAGCAGGTGCTATTGTCGGCGTGGCAACAGCGAGTAAGAAAGACCGCAAGAAGGGAGCTCTGACTGGTGCTCTGGGCGGTGCCGCGATTGGTGGTGGTATCGGTTACTACATGGATCGCCAGGAAATGGCTTTGCGCCAGCGTCTGGAAGGCAGTGGTGTGAGAGTCCAACGTGAAGGGGACAACATTCGCCTGATCATGCCGGGCAACATCACTTTTGGTTCCAATCGCTCAGATATTCGCACGGATTTCTATGACACGCTCGAATCCGTAACGGTAGTTTTGCAGGAGTTTAATAAGACCGCCATCCGCGTGAGTGGCCATACCGACAGCACTGGTTCCGACGTGTATAACCAGTCCCTGAGTGAGCAGCGGGCTAACTCTGTGGCGAGCTTCTTCAGCCATAACGGCGTTTCTTCCGGCCGCGTACAGGCTGTTGGTTATGGTGAGCGCTACCCGCTGGCCAGCAATAGTTCTGAGTCTGGCCGTCAGGCCAACCGTCGTGTTGAGTTGGAGTTACTGCCTCTGTAAACACTTTGTGCAGCGGGTAAACGGCTGCACTGTCAATCACTGCGTCTCGATAACCCCAAGCCCAGGTGGAAGTCTTGTTCGCAGTGAAGTTACTTTTCTTTTTCAGCTAATAAAATTCCAGTTGAAGCCCTTCCCTCTGTATAAATCTTCTCCTTTCGATTTCTATTAGGCACTGAGTTGCACAAGGTTCTAGCGGATACCCTGGACGTTTTTTGCACCCATATAAGTTTTGCTCCGACAAATGATTCCGGTGCATAGCTGAAGGCTAAAAAACCCGGCGACTGGCTGGTTGGCTGTGCTATCTCTACATCTACTAATAAGTAAATAGTGGAGCAAAGCCGTGAGTCATCGCCTGTTCAAATGGAAATCCTTATGGGTCTTTGCCTTAGTGCTAGTGGCCATCCAGGTTTTTGCCTGGCAGGAGGAAATGGCGGAATCCAGCACTAACCTGGAGGTCCGATTTGGCGCGGCTGCCGTAGTGGCACAGGTGGAGGTCATTGGTATTCACCGGGATGTAGACAGCGCGCTGTCGGAGCCGGGTGTCACGGCGATTTCAGGCTATGTCTATTCCGCGGTGCCAGGCCAAGTCTGGAAAGGTATTGTGGCGGACCAAATTACCTTTCGCCTGGGGTTGGAATATTGCGACAAGAAGCTTGAAAAGGGCGAGCGCTATCTGATTTTTGCCAGGCTCGATAGCTACGGCAGGTTGCAGTTGCAGAGCTGTGATTCCGCGGTTGTTGAATCGGAGGCTGAGGCACTGTTGGCTGAGCTCAATGAATTCAGCTCCCAAGGCTGATTTCTCCAAAAAGCCGCACTCATTAGAATATTCAGTTGTAAGTCGCGGGCCAGTTACAGCAATCCAGACTCTTCTGCGTAACCCCCGAGCCTTGAAGAACCCTCATGCCGGGTTATTCTTATCATTATTGGCGCCACCTTCTTTGGCCGATTGAAGTTGAACTTCCTTTGCTTCGGCGTCAAGAGGCTGCAAGGCCAGCGATTATCGCGCGGAAGTAGGTTCCCAGAACCCTGGGGGCTGGCCAAGCAAGAGCGCAATTCTTGTAACTGCCTGGGGTCGAGAGGTCGATATATGAAGAAGCTATTGATTCCACTGATCATCCTGCTGCTGATCATCGGATACTTTATGTCGCGTAGCGGCGAACATAAGGCCAAGGAAGCCTACGATTCGATGAACACTCCCAATAGTGAGCAGATGAATGACAGTTCCAAGCCACCTGGCAGCGGAAGTGATTCAACTACTCCCAATAGTACTACCACGCCACCAGACGGTATGGGTAACCCCGATGCACAGATGCCACAAGGCTCTGGGCAGACAGATCCAACACCGCCTGGGGGGAATGGCTCCAGCAGTGGGGAAGGCCCGGATACTATGGGGGCTGGATCGGGGGCTGGATCGACAGGGGATGCTGGCGCCGCGGGTGCTCTTCGTGGGCGTCCTGGTGAGCCTGGCGCAGAAGGGGACTCTGCAGATACGCCCAATGCAGGTTCAGATACCCCAGCGGGCAGCGTAGCGGAAGATGCCGCCAATGAGGCCCAGAAAGCTGTGGAAGGTGCAGACAATATGGATAGCACTACACCGGATGGCGATAGTGAGATGGATCAGGGCGTGGACAACAACGAAGACCAGCCCTAGTAAAAGGATTATTAGATACTCAGTTAATAAGGAGATATTGCGGGCCACCTGTTGAGGCGGCCCGCAACCTGTGCAAAATGATCGAACATAAATGGCTACAGGGACATACCGTTTTACAGGTTCGGCCGCGTGGAAAATTTACCGCAGAGGATTTTCATCAGCTGGCAGAAAAAATAGATCCGATTATTCGCGAGCAGGGCAGGATAGAGGGTTTACTGATTGACGCTGAAGATTTTGCGGGCTGGGAAAATTTTGTCGCGATGGTCTCGCATTTTCGCTTTGTACATAATCACGAGAAGCATATCCAGAGGATTGCGGTGGTGTCAGACAACCCGGTTCTGAAATTTATGCCGCACCTGGTTTGCCATTTTATCAGTGCGGAGGTTCGGCCTTTCCCCCTAAATGATTATCCTGAAGCCCTGGCATGGTTAAAAAATCCGGGTTAGCATCGCGCACCGTTTAACTGTTATATGGAGTGCCGGTGAGTCCAGTCTTGGCCATTATTGCGACGACTTCCGCAGACCTGCCCAACGCCCAGGAATTATCCAGTCAACTCAACCTTCCCTGTTTGGGTGTTGCTTCCCCCAGCGAAATTAATGAGGTTCCCCAAGTATTAGCTTGTGGAGAGCAGTTGCAACTCTGTGCGACCGGGCGCAAAGCACCGGGGCCAGTTTCTGTCGATTTCGTTGGTGGGGCTTTGGCGCACCGACGCAAATATGGTGGGGGTAAAGCCCAGCCAGTTGCCAAGGCTGTGGGTTTGCGCCCTGGTTTTTACCCTCGCGTATTGGATGCCACTGCCGGGTTGGGCCGTGATGCTTTTGTCCTGGCGACTCTGGGCTGCGAAGTGAAGATGCTTGAGCGCAATCCGGTTGTGCGCTTGCTCCTTCAGGATGGCTTGCGGCGATTGCAGGAGGCTGCCACTGCCGACCCGGAATTGGCCGCCATTGCTGGGCTTTTATCTTTGGCCGATGATATTGCACCGGCCGCAGACTGGCTGGCCCAGCAGAGTGAGGAATCTTGGCCGGTTGTTTATCTGGACCCCATGTTTCCGCCCCGGGGCAAAAGTGCCAAGGTAAAAAAAGAGATGGTGGCTTTTCATCACTTGGTTGGAGAAGACCTGGACGCGGACGATCTGCTAGAGCCGGCGCTCAGGGCCTGTTATTACCGCACCGTGGTCAAACGTCCCAAGCTGGCACCATATCTTGCAGATAAAAAGCCAATGCTTTCTTTTGAAGGGAAGTCAGGGCGTTTCGATATTTATACCAAGCACGGTGTGCCGGGGTAATAGGCGGATTTTAAATAGAGTTGGCACCTACTAGTATTTTTGGATTTTCTACACCTTAAGTCATTGCCTAACTTATCTACACTGGCAGATAGTCATTCGCTAAGTACCTAATCCGATAGAGTGGGGGGGTAGCTGTGAGGCGTAACATCGGCGAATCGCAGCAACCAGATATATCCAACCGTAAAATATTCTCTGCCAGCGCTCTAGGCTTTCTCACCGCGGCAACGATCGTAACCAGCCTTCGCAATTTGCCCATGATGGCGCAGGAGGAGATGACGATGTTTTTCTACATCGGCATTTCCGCCCTGTTATTTTTGATTCCGGCAGGACTGGTGGCAGCCGAACTGGGCAGTGCTTTCTCCGACCGCACCGGCGGTGTTTATACCTGGGTGGGAGAGGCTTTTACGCCCAAAATGGGTTTTGTCGCTATTTGGCTGCAATGGGTGGAGTGTGTGGTCTGGTATCCCACCGAGTTGGGGTTTGCCGCAGCCGCTATTGCTTATGCGCTCGGAGAGCAGAATCTCGCCAGTAATACCTACTATATCGGCGGCTTCTGTATCGTTGCCTACCTTATTGCCACTGCTGTCGCCCTTTCGGGAACCAGGTTTCTGGTGGTAGTCACCAAGTATGGATTCCTGGTGGGAACATTCATGCCTTGTTTGATTCTTATTGCCCTGGCAGTGGGTTGGGTGGTGATGGGAAACCCCTTGGGCTGGGAAACCGCTACCGACCCGGCTGTAGCTGTAAGGGAAGATGGGCAAGTACATCCACGCTGGTTTCCCCACATTACTGGTCTCGGTGCAGTAGCCTTTCTTGGAGGGATACTGCTCTCTTTCGCAGGAATTGAGGCCCAGGCCAGCCATGTCTCAGAAATGCCCAACGCCCGCCGTGGTTATCCGGTTGTTATTGGCATTGCCGCTGCCGTTTCTTTTCTGATCTTTACGCTTGGGGCGCTCGCCATTTCTGCCATCCTTCCCTATCAACAGATATCTATAGAGACGGGGTTATTCACAGCGTTTGGTCAGGGGTTTTCCCAGTTGCTGGGTATTGGTTGGCCGGTTCAGATTCTGGCGGGATTGATTGCTTACGGTGCCCTCGGGGGAGCCCTGGCTTGGTTAGCCGGTCCCAGCAGAGGGCTATTGGCCACCGCCCAGGATGGCATGCTGCCCCCCTGGTTTCAGCGGGAAAATGCTCGCGGCGTACAGAAAAATATCCTTTACGCCCAATGCTTGATTGTCTTGCTCATCTCATCGATTTATATCCTGGTGGATAATGTATCGACCGCCTTTGTTTTGATCTCGGTCATGGCGATAAGCCTGTATATCATTATGTACTTAATGATGTTTGCTGCGGTTATCCGTTTGCGCTACACCCAGCCAGACCTTCCCAGGGGTTTTAAAATTCCCGGTGGAATCCCCGGCGTTTGGATTACTGCAGGCACTGGCATGGCCGCAGTTTCTTTTGCGCTGTTGGTGTCCTTTTTTCCTCCTCAGCAGCTTTCAGTGAGTGACCCCAGGCTGTATGTAGCTTTGGTCTTTTCCGGAATTGTTATTACGGTGACTATTCCGCTATTTATTTTCTACTTGCGTAAGCCTTCCTGGCGTAAAGAGGGTGGGCATAAGCAGCAATCTTTTTCCGACATTAACGAGTGACAAGGAGGTCGGTCGTGAAGCAAAAGTCGCCATTCGATATGTTTTTCGATGAATACAATGAGGATATCCCCGAGGATCATTTCCCCAGGGGGAGTATCTCTGCGCATGCGGCGGAAGCGATTGTTACCAGTGAGACCTGGTCTGATGCCAAGCCGGCCATGAATCTTTCTTCTTTTGTCACTACATTTACCGAGCCAGAAGCTTTCGATGTCGCTAAAAAACATTACCTGAAAAATTATATCGACCACGATATGTATCCGCAGTTATTTGCTATGGAAGCGCGTATGGTGCGCTGGCTGCATCAACTGTGGAATGGCCCTAAAGGAGTGGAGCCCTATGGCGCTGCAACTATAGGTTCCTCCGAGGCTTGTATGTTGGCGGGATTGGCCCATAAATGGAACTGGCGCAAAAAGAGAGAGAAGGCCGGCAGGGATGCTTCCAAGCCAAACCTGGTTACCGGGGCCAATGTTCAAATTGTCTGGGAAAAATTTATGCGCTATTTCGATGTGGAGCCGCGCATAGCAGCCCTAAAGCCTGGGCATTACCGCTTTAATAGCGAGCATCTGGATGAGCTGGTAGATGAAAATACCATCGCGGTGGTGGCGATTGCCGGGCAGACTTTCACTGGAGAAGACGACGCCTTTCGCGCTATCCATAATTGGTTAGACCGCTACCAGCAGAAAACAGGTCATGATATCCCAATGCATATTGATGGTGCCTCTGGGGGATTTGTAAACCCGTTCTTATACCCCAACTATCAATGGGATTTTCGCCTGCCGCGGGTGAAATCTATTAATGCGTCGGGGCATAAGTTTGGCTTGGTGCCACCGGGGCTAGGCTGGGTGATTTTTCGAGAGCGTTCCGTTTTTGATGAAGATCTGATGTTTTATGTCAATTACCTGGGTGGAGAGATGCCCACGGCAACTTTGAACTTCAGCCGGAATGCATCACCGGTTGCCTATCAATACTACAACTTTATTCGTCTCGGTTTCGAAGGTTATAGAGATATTATGCAGCACACTTTGGCGAATGCGCAGCAATTACGCCATCGTCTGGTAGAAAGCGGCTACTTCGAAATTATGAATAAAACCCAGCGTATTCCTGTAGTGTCGATGACCCTGAATTCTAAATATACCAATTTCAATGAATACGATATATCTGACAAGGTACGTGAACGCGGCTGGGTATTATCCGCCTATTCAATGCCGCCTAATGCTCAATCGGTAAATTGCTTGCGTATTGTAGTGCGCCCACACCTTAATCTGAATGCGATTGAAGGCCTTGCTGACGATATTATCCATGCGTGTGAGTGGCTAGAGCAGCATGGGGGTAATGCCACTCCACCAAAATTGCATGATCCTCATAAGGTAGCGGCGAGTAAATGTTAAGAATTTGAGATATCTCTGTAATGATTATTTAAATAATCGATGAGTAAAAAAGTAGAGCGACTTAAATTGTTCTGCAGAGAAGATCGAATTCAACGGTAAATCCTATGGAAAGGTGTGTGCTGAACAGTGACTTGCAGGAACCGGAAGGCCCGGTCTGTTTGCCTGATGGTCAGGTATTTGTTGCTGAAATGTCGAGCGCACGGAATTGTGTTAGTCGCATTGATATACGAGGAGGATATCATCAGGTCGGCCATCCCGGCTGGCGGCCCAATGGAATGGCGATCGATGGCGATAGCAATTTTTGGATAGCGGGAGGCGGGGGGAAAAAGCTGGTACGCATGAGGCCCGATGGAACAGTCCTCAATACTTATCAGGGACCTGCAGATCGCCCCTATCTTTGGCCCAATGACCTGGTATTTAGTCAAAATGGTTTGCTGTATATGACGGACTCCGGCATTGATCCGGATAGCTTTGTTGAGGGGCAGGCAATCCGCCCTGACTTCCGAAAGTGTGATTATGATGGGCGGGTATTTGAAATTGACCCTCGTAATGGCCGCGTATTACGCTTAGTAGATACGGGTTTGTTATTCCCAAATGGCATTGCATTTGATGCCGATGACTTACTGTATGTGGCAGAAACCCTAACAGGAAATATCTACCGCTACGATCTCAGCTCCTCAGCCCTCGGTGAATCTGAGCTATTTGGAAATGTTAACCTGGGATCACCAGAAGAATTTATTGGGCCTGATGGAATGGCTTTTGGTGATGATGGCCGCCTTTACTGTGCCGTATTTGGTCAGGGTGATGTGAGTGTTTTAGATCACGATGGCAGGGTGGCTGAGCGCATTCCGACTTGCGGGAAGCGCCCCACCAATATCGCTTTTTGTGAAGATCAAAAGGGTGGGGCAGTGGTGACAGTTTTAGATGCTGGTTGCCTGGAGTGGTTTGGTCTGCCCTGCCGAGGTAGATACCTCTATCGTCCTAAGATACAAGATTTATCTAGGGGACAATAATTTTTAATAATGAAACAGTGGGGTTGATTGGTCTTAGCTGCTAAATTTCCTTGGTCAATGTGACTGCCTTTCGCGTTTAAGTCTTGCTCAGGGTCAATAGCCTGTGATTCTCTAATTTCTTCTCGAAGGTTATCGATTTACCTGAGTGGACTTTGTATAACCATTTAAAAAATTTTAATTCCTTATTTTAAATTGGTGTGCTGTTTTCTATTGTTTTCATTATTTAGTTTCTTGTTGCTTGTTTGGGTGATGCAGGATTTACAGGTTAAAAAATATGACTGCTTGGTGGTTGTGAGTCGTGATTTATTTGAGTGAGGCTGTATAAAAATTTGAACTTTTCTTGCATATTTTGATACCTAATTTTTAAAACTGTTTTCTTTTTTATTACGTTAATTTGGTTTTTTTTATCTTTAACGCCATTTTAATGAAATTGCATCCCGACTTTTATTGACCGAGAAGTCAAAATAAATTTCAGGTCAGGTTTTTGGTTTGTTTAAAAAATATGCGCCTATTATACTCCGCGCTCCCTCGGGATCAGTGTATTTAAAGGGGTTTGCTGTGATCCGAGGATGCTTATTTTTAAGAAGTTTTAGTTAGAAAATAATACTTCTAAAGCGTAGTTATAAGGTATAAGTCTCCATTTTTTGCCTTGATAGATTGAATCCCCGTTGATGTCTTTGTAGAGATATTTATGCGTATTTCGTTGTTTTTTCTGTTGGCTTTTTGTGCCGCTTTCTCTTCTAAAGTAGTTGCAGCTACGGGGATTCAAAAAAATGGATATACCATTTATCAGGGTGATATCGACGATGATGGCCGTGAAGACTTATACTTTGAGTATAATCGTCCATTAGTTCTTTTACATGGAGACATTGTTACCCCTCTGGTAATGCCTCAGTTACCTAATTTTGTCTTGTACTTAAACAAGGACAAGGAAAGTTATGACGATCCGTTAGAGACGACTCTTACCGATTTGGAAGTTGCCAATCTTCAAAAATTAGAAAAAAACCTTTCCTTATTTGGCGATTTTAATGGTGACGGTGCAACAGATTTGCTCCTTCTTGCCTCTATGCCTCTGATTATTCATGCACAGGGAAATGGCTTGCCAGCGCTTATTCAAACTCTCTCCACCGATAACAGTGATGACACAATAGCTTATGCGGCAGCAATCCTCGCCAGTGTAGGTGTCGACTCTATTGTGATACAGGATAAGAATGAAGATGGCAGAGAGGATATCACTGCGGGGGACTTTGTTTTTCATGCAGACGAATCCGGCGCTTTTGGTGAATATTCCACTCCAGCCACTATCCAATCGCCCAATATGGCTGGGGCTTCTGGTGGGCAGTTCCGGGTCAATGAATCCGGCGCGGCAACCTACTCCTTCCCAATCGCAACTGCTGCAGGTACAGCGGGAGTTGTACCAGAAATTTCACTGAACTATAGCAGTGGTGGAGGCAATGGCCTGGTTGGTAAAGGCTGGGCTATTGGTGGCCTTTCTGGGGTTTCCCGCTGCCGCCAGACACTATCAATTGATGGTAATGTTCGGCCTATTAACTGGACCGAATCAGATAGATTCTGCCTCGATGGTCAGCGCCTAATACAAGTTAGTGGCTCTCAATATGGCGCAGTTGGTGCGGTATATAAAACTGAGATGGATTCTTTTGCCACAGTCACATCAATAGGTGGCAGCCTTGGTAAGCCGTCTTATTTTAAAGTGGAACGTAAAGATGGATCGATCAGTTACTACGGGAATAGTAGTGATTCCAAGCAACTTGCAGGGAGCAATGTACTCACTTGGGCACAGAATCGTTTTGAGGATAGTGTTGGTAATCCAATCGAGTTTTTGTATGAGGGTGATTCGGAGTCAGGGCACCGAGTTCGGTCTATCCGCTATGCCTATGGTTCGGGCTCCTATGAAGCGGAAGTAAGATTTTTCTATGAAGACCGCCCAGAGCACCTTCGGGGCTATACCGCAGGCTATGAACTTAAAACCACTCAGCGCCTGGAAAAAATCACCTCCAGCTCTAATGGTAAAGTAATTCGTGAGTACAATCTGGGGTATAACCCAGTTCTGCCCTTCATTCCCAAGGAAAATTATAATGATCGAACTTCCTTGCTGACATCCATACAGGAGTGCGTAGGTTCTAGTTGCCTCCCTGCGATCAGTTTCGAATGGCTACAGGCGCCATGGCACCAATTTGGAGAGAAGTGGGAAGCTATCGATTTCTCGCCCACTAAGCACCGTTTCCTATCTGATTACAAGTACGCCGATTTTAACGGTGATGGTAAGCAGGATATCGTCTGGATCGAAGGGTACGATGATGATGGGAACGATACGGATATTCGCGTTAAATATGCGATTTCATATGGTTCAGTTTTTGTAAAGCAGGACTTTACCGGCGGCGTGTTCACTTCTGAGTACTTTACCGGCGCTAATGTTGGTGAAGACTTCGCTATCCGGGTATTGGATTTTAATGGTGACGGTCGCCATGATCTGGCCATATATGACCCACGCTCCAATTATGGTGGTCTCCCTGCGAACACTTGGCTTGTTTATCTAAGTCGTTACGATACCGCGAGCAAGCGCTGGAAATTGGATTCCAGGCCAATTACTACCCGTAGAACCAATAAAGATGTCATTTTTGCCGACTTTAACGGTGATGGCCTGGCCGATTATATTTCTATTAGCTACAGCAGCAGTTCTGGAGCGAAAGTTGTTGTACGCCTTTTAGAGTCGGCAGGGAGAGAGGTGTCAATTAAAAATTACTATAAATTTAGTGATGAATACACCAGTTACCCATTGAATATTTCTGGCGCTGCCAGTATGAAGTCCAGCGGACGTCTGCCCGATACCTTGGGCGATTTTAATGGTGATGGCGCTATGGATATTCTGGTGGCCACTTCCGCTGGATTCGAAGCCGCCGTATTTGATCAAGAAGCGAAGGAATTCCGCTCTATCGGCGTGCTCTCGACGACGAATACTTCAAAAAGCCCTATTGCAATAGATATTAATGGCGACGGTCTCACGGATATTGCCTACCCTGGGAATTCCGGTAGCTTTTATAGCATGCTCAGCACTGGCACAGGCTTTAAGGATTTGGGATACCTTGGAAGTAGCAGGGGCTCCTTTGTAGACCTGAATAACGATGGTTATCAGGATTTCGTCTGGCCGGTTTCTTCTCCTTGGAATGATGTGAAAGTTCGCTACTTTGATCAAAATACCGGCGAATTTATTGACTCTTCCGATAGCAGACTTTTTGATCATCTCTCTGATTGCTCGGGCAGTGCTACCTATTGTGGCACTATAGCTTCAAATGACATGATATGGTTTGCGGACACGAATGGCGATGGAGAAGCCGATTATCACCGCTATGATGCTTCTAGTGGTATCGTTTACACCCGCCTGGATAATACCCGCGATTCTCAATATAAAAATATTCCGCGCAATGTAATTAATAAGATAGATAATGGCCTTGGTAATATTACCAATATTACTTATCAGAACATGCGCTACGACGAGCTTTACACTCGTTTGGATGTAGCAACGGAAGGCAGCACTGATGCTTTCTATACCGCACTGAATGGCGATTGGGATTTACCTGCGGATAGTCACACCTTAGGTAAAGATAAGCCGGTATTGGATATTCTGAGCCCTATGTACCTGGTTGCTAAGGTGGAAAGTTCTGCCCCTGCCGCCGCTGCCGCACCGGGTTCTGTTAACCAGTCTGCCCTCAGCTCGGTTTCCTACCACTACCATCAGATGAAACTCCAGGCCGCTGGCCGGGGTATGTTGGGTTTCCAGAAAATTAGCACAACCGATAACCAAACCGGCGTAGTGACGGAAACTACCTACCGTCAGGACTTCCCCTTTGTGGGCATGCCGCTAAAGACCGAAACCCGCACTGCCGATGGGCAGCTGCTCAGCCGGGCGAGCAACAATTGGCGTCTACAGGGCTGGAATGGTAGTGGGAAACCACTGCCGCCTTATCAACCTTATATTTATCAAGCAGTAGAAGAAACTTATGACCTGAAGGATGCCGGTAGCACCCAGGGAGAATTGCTGCAAAGCGTTACCACCACAAACAGCTACGATGCCTATGGCAATGCGCTCAGTATCGACGTTGTCACAAAAGACGGCATCTCCGGCGACCAGTTTGTTAAGAAAACGGAAAATACCTATGGCAGCAGTGTCTGGGAAAAAGAAAAGGGCCGCCTAACTGCAACAAAGGTGACCAGTACTCGCCCGGGTATGCCCAGCCATATCCGCGAGTCAGCCTTTACTTATTATGCATCGGGTGTGCTCAACGGTCTTTTAAAAACCGAGGTTATTGAGCCTAATAAGCCAGAATACAAGCAGACTACCGCTTATGAGTATGACAATTTTGGCAACGTTAATAAGAAGACGGTAACTGCTCCCGGCGAAGCCGCTCGTAGTGCAAGAACGGTGTATGACCTTTCCGGCCGCTATGTGTTTGAAAGCTACAATGCCCTCGATCACCTAACCGAAAGGGTGGTTTCCCGAAATCACTTTGGCGCACCGCTGGAAGTGAAGGGGATGAATGGGCTGGAAACCGGGTTTGCCTACGATAAGTTCGGCCGTGAAACCATCAGTCAGAGTAATACCGGCGCGGATAAACTGACGGACTATGAGCGCTGTGTTATCGCCTGTCCGGCCGGTGCACAATATATGGTGACCACTCATAGCAGTACCGGTAGCTGGAGTAGGGAATACTTCGACGCACTGGGGCGCTCTATAAGAACTGAAACCAAGGGCTTCAACAGGAAAATCTATACCGATAAAGAATACGATAACCTGGGCCGCGTGAAGTTTGCCAGTGAGCCTTATTTCTCTGGTGATACCCGCCTATGGTCCAAAATGGAGTATGACCTGCTCGGCCGCCCAAGCCGTGTCACTGCGTCTGATGACTCTGTGTCCAGTATGACTTATAGCGGCCTAAAGACGATCACCACCAATGATAAAGGCCAGCAAAAAACTGAGATCAAAAATGTGGCTGGTGAGTTGGTAGAAGTCATCGATGCGATCGATGGCCGCCTCACCTACGAATATGACAGCCAGGGTAATCTGCATAAAGCCAAATCTTGGGGCAAGGCGAATACTGCCGGTGCACATATCGATGAGGGCGACGGTCTCAGTTATCCCATTGTGGTCACAATCGAATATGACGATCTGGGCCGTAAAGTCCGTATGGACGATCCCGATAAGGGAGAGTGGCACTACGAATATACCGGCTTTGGTGAGTTGAAAAAGCAAACCAATGCGAATGGCCACACCGTAGAGTTAACCTACGACCAATTGGGCAGACAGTCCACGCGTATTGAAAAGTCTAAAGGCTCTAGTGCCCCCTCTAGCGATGTCTCCTGGTTCTATGACAGTGCCGCCAATGGTTTGGGCCAGGTGGAGATGGTCATGGACAGCGTCTCTGGCTATCAGGTGGTGTACGAATATGACCAGGTAGGCCGAAATCATATCCAGGCGGTGGACTTTGATGGGGCTGGTACACAACCCTCTTATGTCACCACCACGGTATTTGATGGCCATGGTCGTGTCGAATACAGCTACGATGCGCTCGATAGCATGCTCGATGGTGGCAAATCAGGGACTCATAATTTCTACAATACCTATGGATATCTCTACAAGGTAGTAGATCTGGCCACCGGAGACCTGATTCAGGAAGTGAAAGCCCAGACTGCTCGCGGCCAACTGAAAGAGCAGCTATTGGGTAACGGCGCAACGTCTAATTTTACTTACGAAGCTGCCAGCGGCCGCCTAACAAAGCAGACCTCTACGGTATTGGGAACCTTTGGTATCCAAGATATCAGCTACCAGTGGGATACCCTCGGCAATCTCACCAGCCGTCACAACCAGAGTGGAAGCAAGGATCTTCGAGAGAGCTTCTGCTATGACAAGCTCAACCGTTTGATTAAAACCCACATAGGTAGCAGCAACGTCAACTGTAGTGGCCTCAGCGTCTCCGAACAGGATATCCGTTATAACGCTATCGGCAATATCACTTTTAAAGCCGGCGTAGGGGAGTATGTCTATGGTGAAAATGGTGCTGGCCCCCATGCGGTAACAACCGCCGGAGGCGTTAGCTATAAATATGACCTCAACGGCAATATGACTTCCGATGGCTTTGATGGTGGCCGTACTATTAACTACACCACCTTCGATAAAGCCTCCCTGATTAAAAAGGGAAATAACACCACTGAGTTCCTCTATGGCCCCAGCCATAGCCGCTACTACCGCAAGGACACCAATAGTAGTAACGGGGAAGTGACAGAGACCTGGTATATCGGCGGTATCGAGCGTATCCAGAAGTCCAGTAAGCCCAATGAGATCGAGTGGAAGCGTCACTTGCTGGGTACGGCGGTCTATACCGTAAAAACCGACAAGGAATTCAAGGTACTCTCCACCGATAAGCTGTTCCTCTACAAGGACCACCTGGGTTCCATGGACCTGATTACCGATAAGGCCGGTAAGGTGGTGCAGGAAATGTCCTTCGATGCCTGGGGGCAGCGCCGCAATAGCGCCAATTGGAATACGTTATCCCTTACGGCGCTATCGAACTTCGATCACAGCCGAACCACCCGTGGTTACACCGGCCATGAAATGCTGGATGAGGTGGGGCTGATTCATATGAATGGCCGTATCTATGATCCGCGTTTGGGGCGCTTTATGCAGGCGGACCCGTTTGTTCAAGCCGCTGCCGATACACAGATGTACAACCGCTATAGCTATGTACGGAATAATCCGCTGAATACAACTGACCCAAGTGGATATTTCGCTTTTAAAGATGTGCTCAAAGTGGCTGCTGTGGTTGCACTATCGGTAGTGACTTATGGCGCAGCGACTGCTTACCTGGCAACAACAGGATTAGTTTGTTCTATCAATGGATCTATTATTGCTAGTGGTTTGGCCGGTGCTGCTGCGGGCTTTGTTAGTGGCGTTTCGGCTGCGGCATTAAGTGGGGCATCAGGTGGAGATGTTCTAAAGTCGGGAGTAATTGGAGCGCTATCCGGCGGCCTTTTTGGCGCAATTGGGGGAGCCTCCTATATGATAGGTGATACTGCAACTGTTTTAGCTCATGGAATGACTGGCGGGATAATGAGTGAGCTTCAGGGTGGAAAGTTTGGGCATGGCTTTATTAGTGCAGGATTTACAAAATATGCAAGCTCCAGCTGGATATCAGCAGTCGGCGGGAAAAGTATGGGGAGTATTCTTGGGCGCACAACCATCGCTGCAACAGTTGGAGGAACTATAAGTAAAATTACTGGCGGTAAGTTTGCCAATGGTGCCGAAACTGCAGCATATGCCCATTTATTTAACCAGGAAAGTTCAAGCCTCGCACAAAAAGCGTCTGAAGTTGGATCTGGTATCAAGTCTTTCTTTAGGGGGGTACATAGGTATGCCAGGCATGAATCTAGATTGTTGGGAGGGTATGGAAAAGGTGAGCAAGTGCAAGCAACAACTGTTGAGAATATGCTGCTAGGAGAGGCTATTGGATTATCACTTCATGCGAATCAACAGGTTTTGAACAAGGGTTGGGATGCAATTTTAGATAATGGAGAGTTGCTCTTATCCAGGCAGCTTACGGCAATTGGATCAGGGTATCTTCTGGGGGGAGGGGCCGGCCCATCTCTAAGTTTCGTAGCTGGTATGGGGGATGTTTATTTTAATATTGAACAAATTGCCAAAGATAATCAGATTTTCTTTGATACTGTGGATGTAACTCAGCCGATTCTTCCGCAGCTACCTGAAGCCACACGAGAAAGAGTCTCGAATAGACTTGATGGGATCACTAGCAGGATTTTATTGGGTAAGTAATTGAAGTTGATGGGTATGAAATGTAAAAACTGTGGAAGAAATGGTGTTTCTTCACTTGATGTTATTGCTTATTCAGTAAGTGGTAAAGTTAGATGTAATTTATGTGGAGAAGTCTTTGCTCTGAATAAGCTTGTTAAGTTCTCTTACTTGACTGTTGAGGGGGCGGCTTTGCTTATTTTGTCGGTATGCTCAATCTACTTACATTCACCTTGGCCGATACTGTTGACGATTCTTCTAGGAGGAATTTGCAGGGTGTTTCTTTTGCCTTTACTTTTCCGTACGGTGGATGGGAAGAGGCGAAGGAGGCAGAAATAATTGGAGTCAAAGTAAAGTATTGGCGTTATATGGCTCTTTGTGAGAATAGTAGGATTCTGGGTAAGTGGTCGGTGCTAATTTGGCTTTCGAGAATGACTTTTTATAGTGTATTTTGATGGCTAGGTCTTTGATAGTTTTAATAGTGCTTCTCTGTGGCTGTTCTCAGGCACAATCAGATACTGGGCATTCAGATTTGAGTGGAAAGGTATCTGGTTTTATAGATGGGGCAGAATCAACTTTGATAAAGTTGATTCCGGAAATGCGTAATTATTCGAATGGTGAGCCTGTCTATACTGATAAGTTTTTATGTTCTATAGATCCTGATACAAGTGAGAGGGAAAAGTATTTGTTTATAAAAAATTCTTTGCTCTTGATGACAGGAGAGGAGTTTCCTTGTGAGCGAGGTATAGATGCTTATAGGCGATACTTTACATTAGAAGATGAAGCTCTTTACTGGGTATCGTTGGCGTCAGGAAATGAGAGGTTTCTCAATTATTTTGAGAGATTAAACGGTGTTTGTAAGTTGAGTGAGCGGTACCCTGAGTCCTTAGAGTTTCTAAAGTACCGTGGTCATAAAGATATTGCTGAAAGGCTTGAGATTAAGTGGCTGGGTTGTGATCGGCAATAGCTAACTTTTACTGGGGTAAGAATAAAGTATTGGCGTTATATGGCTCTTTGTGAGAATGCTAGGGTTGGGGGTGAATTGCCGATGCTGGTTTGGCTTTCGAGAATATCTTTTTGGCCAGGTAAGGCCAAGTTAAAGGCAAGATAAGATCTGTCTTATTTTCTTTGAGCTGTTTTTATTGTTTCGTTTGTGGTTTTTTGGAGGTTGGTGTGAAAAAAGCATCCATTTTATTGTTTCTTTTTATTCTATCGGCAGAGTCGTTAGCTGTGACTAATATTGGTCTGGTTGATAGGATTTACCCTAGTGGCGAATCTGTAAAATTCCGGTTAAAAGAAGATTCGTGTAATGGCTCTCTTAATGAGTACTATGAATTTGCACTTGATTCTGAAATTAAAAAAGCATGGTTCTCTATATTGCTATCAGCGGCAGCTACAGGTGCTGAGGTTGCAGTGAGGGTTGAGGTTTGTGAGGGTAATAGAAAGTCAATAGATTATCTTTATCAGGATTTCTAACCTCTTAAATTTCCAAGTGGGCTTTGTGATTTTTTATCGGCTGAAGTTTTAATGCTTGATAATAAGGTTTTGAGGCTACTCTGGTAGCTTTTGGTAGGGTGGCAATCAGTATGTCAGGTCTTGCCTGTTAAGTGCTGTAAGTATGGTTTGCGGAATTTTTTTATGAAAAAAATTATTTTTGTCTTTTTATTGTCTTTTGTTGCTCAGGCTTCTTTGGCGGATACTTCCACTCCGTTAATTACTATTAAAGCTATTGGTACCGGCTGGGGGTCAAGTGACCTTTTTATTGAGTCCAATGAAAATGTCATTGTGGAAGATTGTTCAAATGTAAGGTTGAAGGTAAGTTCAACCAATCCGATGTTTAACCATATCCTCTCCATAGCACTCTCCGCTTACCATACCAAGTCGAAAGTAACCCTTAGGGTGAAAGGCTGTGATGGAACCGATATGAATGCAGTGGCGATCAAGATTACAGACTAATCCCTTAAGCTCTTAGGCTTATGAGTGTGGGCCAAATAGAATCCTGCGTGGTTAGGATTTGTTGTTGAGTCGAATGATAGTATCGGAAGTTTTTGTGAAAAAATATATTTGCGTTTTTTTGTTGTTCTTTATTTCTCAAGTTGCTATGGCGGATACAACTACGCCTCCAATTACCATTAAAAGTGTTGGGATAGGTTGGGGCTTGGCCGAGCTCTATATCGAGTCTAATGAAAATGTCATAGTGGAAGACTGTGCTTCTGCAAGATTAAAGGTCAGTTTAACTAACCCAATGTTTGATCATATTCTCTCCATAGCACTCTCCGCTTATCACACCAACTCGAAGGTGACCCTTAGGGTGAAAGGCTGTGATGGCAGCGATATGAATGCTGTCTCTATTAGAGTTTCTGAAGACGTTTAAGGTTTGTGGTAATGATAGATGCAAAGGCAGTGGTAAAGACTAGCTCTGTTGCCGGCTGCCTATAAGCTAGGTAAGTCAATGAATTCTAAATGACCTGATCAAGTTTATTCAGAATTTATAATGTGGCTTTCCCTATAAGCGCTGGGTGTTACTCCACCCCAACGCTTAAAAGCTTTTCCAAACGCACTCTCATCCGTGTACCCAAGCGCTACAGCGATTTCCAGGTTGGTTTTTTCCCCCTCTCTTAACCACTGTTTTGCATAATAGCTGCGTACCTCATCCTGTAGTACACGGAAGTTAAGCTGTTCTTCTTGTAATTTTCGCGCTAGGTGCCTTGGGCTAAGGCAAAGGCGCTGTGCGACCTGTTCACGTGTTAAGTTTGGAGTTTGCTGCAGCAATAGGGTTACTTTCCGATGCTGGGTTTTCTGTGTAAGTGCCTGTAGGAGGGCTTCTGCCTTTGGCTTTAAACAGGCCTCCACTTCTTTATCTGCGGCGATTAATGGCAGCGACAGATCTTTAGTGGGGAATTGGATTGCCGAAACCCCTGCATTAAACTCAACGGGTATTTGTAACAGTGCCTGATAGCGTTGCTGCAGGGCAAGGCTAGGCGCAGGGTAGGCGAGCAGTAGTTTAAGGGGCTGAAACTTCCCACCGGTTAAAATTCGGGTTTGCGCAATACAGGCAGCGAGCACCGTTTCTACCCGGATTTGTGCGAAATTCAGGAAGTTGGGGTGGTAGCAGAGGTTTACCGAGAACGCATCGCGTCGCAGTTCAAAGTGCCCACCTTCGCCCAGCAGTGGGTGGTAACTAATCAGTTGCTCTATCGCCTCTCCCAAATCTTTTTGCGTCATCAGCAGGTAACCTACTAGGCCGATTTGGTTGGCCTGCATGGCAAGCCCGAGCTTAATACCCAGTAAAGTGTCGGGGTAGCTATTGATTACCGACTCCCACAGCCGCTCCTGCAGATGAATAGAGATGCGTTCCTTCTGGTGTATTTGGGACAGGATTCTGTTGGTTTCCCCAGGTATAGGGAGATCCATGCTGGCTAGAGCCTCTAGTAAAGCTTTGGTATAGCTCAGATTAACGCTTCTGGTGTCGGTCAAATCCATTATGAATGTCCCAAAATAACCAGTACCTGCCCGATAATGACGATCCTTAGGGTGTTTGTCACGATATATTCCTTCTGACTCGGCTCTTAAACAAGTCAACAGGGAGGGGTAACTACCGTGAAACCTTACGCCGTAATTGGTGCCGGCCCTATGGGGCTTTGCACCGTTCGAAATTTACTCAAGCATGGTATTCCCTGTATCGGCTTTGAGTTGCACGGTGATGTGGGTGGCTTATGGGATATTGATAACCCCACCAGCACTATGTATGAGTCGGCCCATCTTATTTCCTCCAAGAAAATGACTGAATTCGCTGAGTTTCCGATGGGGGAGAGTGTTGCTGACTACCCAAGCCATCGGGAGATGCGGGATTACTTTTGCTCCTATGCGAGAGAATTTGGCCTTTACGGCCATTACGAGTTCGACACAGAAGTTTTGAGATGCGAGCGCAGTGGAGAAAACTGGCTGATTACCACTCGTAGAAAGTGGCAGGAAAGAACTCGGGAGTTTAGCGGATTACTCATTGCCAGCGGCACTTTGCACCACCCCAATCAACCCGCACTTCCAGGCCAATTTAGTGGGGAGTTGTTACATTCTGCACAATACCAGTCCTCTGAAATCTTTGCTGGAAAAAGAGTCCTGTTGATTGGTTGTGGCAACAGTGGAGCGGATATTGCTGTAGACGCAGTCCATAAAGCGAAAAGCGTTGATATCAGCCTGCGCCGAGGCTATTACTTTCTGCCGAAGTACATAGCCGGTAAGCCTATCGATCAGCTGGGCGGCAAGCTTCGGTTACCGCTCTTTGTTAAGCGGCGCCTTACAAAAGCGCTGGTCAAATTCTCTTTAGGCAGCCCATCTCAATATGGTTTGCCAGAGCCCAATTACCGACTCTTTGAATCCCACCCGGTAGTCAACTCCTTACTGCTGCATCATATTGGCCATGGCGATATCAACCCTAGGTCTGATATCAAATCGGTGCATGGGAATAAGGTGAAGTTCTCAGAGGGTGGATGTGGAGAATATGACCTGATCGTACAGGCCACCGGTTACAAGTTGCACTATCCGTTTATCGATAGCAGTGAACTGAACTGGAGTGGTTATGCACCGAGCCTGTATCTGAATGTATTTCATCCTGAATCCGATAACCTATTTATGATGGGTATGGTGGAGGCGGCTGGATTGGGCTGGGAAGGGCGTAACAAGCAAGCAGAGCTTGTTGCCCTTTATATTCGCCAATTAATTTCTGGTGCGCCGTCTGCTAGTAGATTTAGGAAAATCATCCAGCAGAGATCAGCAAATCGTGTAAACGGCGGTATGCATTATCTGGACCTTGAGCGCATGGCGTATTACGTACACAAAGACGCCTATTTAAAGGCACTCAGAACGCACAAGGCAGGTTTGCAAAAAGACCTGCTACCACGAGAGGAGGTTTTTCATACAATTAGATCAGAAGCGACTTCCTGACAGGAGCCTCAGAATGAACAAACGGGTTTTGATTACTGGGGCGGCGGGATATATCGGTCATCAGCTCGGGGAGCAATTGAGGAAGACTTTCCCTGTGATCGGGGTGGATATTCGAACTAGAACCGCAAGTTTTCCCGTTCTGGCGCGGGATATTTGTGATAAAGACCTTGGCCAGTTTATTCAGGCGGAATCTATAACCCATGTGATTCATCTAGCGTCGGTGATGGCAGCGGGCCGTGATCATGCTGCTGAATACCGTATAGATGTGGAAGGCACAAGGAATGTATTAGAGGCTTGTCTCTACGCTGGGGTTGAACATATCACTGTGACAAGTAGCGGCGCCGCCTATGGTTATTATCCGGATAATCCGCCCAAACTCGAAGAGCATCACCCTTTGAGGGGGAACCCTGAATTTGGCTACTCCAATAACAAGCGTAAAGTAGAGGAGTTGCTGGCTGAATACCGTGAGCGGTATCCGTATCTCAAACAGCTGGTTTTTCGCGTGTCTTCTGTGTTGGGTGCAAAGACCAATAACAAAATCAGCGCACTTTTTAGCCGAAAAGTACTTCTGGATCCCGGTGGGCACAATTCCCCCTTTGTTTTTATCTGGGACCAGGATGTGATCCGCGCACTTACGTTTGGTGTGAGTACTGGGGCTAGTGGCATATTCAATCTAACCGGTGATGGCAGTCTTAGCCCCAGGGAAATAGCTCAGACTCTGTCTAAGCCACTGGTAAGGCCACCAGTCTGGCTGATAAAAGCGGTTCTCTGGCTGGGTTACAGCCTCTACTTAACAGATACCCACCCAGGCCATGTAGCCTTTTTGCAATACAGACCGGTATTGAATAACCGCCGCTTGAAAGAAGAGTTGGGCTTTATTCCGGAGAAGACTTCCAGAGAAGTCTTCCGCCTGTTTGCAGAAAAATCTCTCGGCATTGTAGCGCTCTCCAGTAAATCGCCCTTGCTTGTGGAGGACAGTTGAAATGGACAAAAATCAGCCGGAAAATTTACAGAAGACTTTTGTGATTACAGGGGCTGCCGAAGGCTTGGGTTGGGCAATTACCCTGTGCCTTGCAAAAAAATATAGAGCTGAATTTGTTCTGGTCGATATTTCAACCGAAAAACTTCGCCAAAGAGAGGCCCAGCTTAGGGCTCTCGATGTTCGGGTCAGAATATATACCGTTGATCTATCAAATTATTTGGCCGTAGAGGAGCTGGTTGAATCCTTACAGAATGAGTACTCGAGAGTTGATCTGTTGGTAAACAATGCCGGCATTACGCATCGAAGTCTCTCTTCACAAACGTCCAGCACGGTTATTCGCAAGGTGATGGTGGTGAATTACCATGCACCGGTAGAGCTTACTCAAGGCTTGTTTGCGGGGCTAAAAGCGGCCTCTGGCTGTGTGGTAAATATCAGTTCAATGGCTGGATGGATGCCGGTATTGGGGCGCGCGGGCTATTGTGCAGCCAAGAGTGCATTGCACCAGTATTTTGAGGTGTTCCGTGAGGAAGTGCGGAACGATGGAGTTAGTGTATTAATGGTTTACCCAAGTTTCCTGGCTACAGCGATTGAGCAAAACGCTCTAGCTGGAGATGGTGGGCAGGCCAGGCACCAAAGGAGCACCGTGGGAGCGGTGCGTAGCCCTGAGTGGATGGCCAATCAGATTTTGACGTCACTGGAAAAGGGCAGGGAGCGTTGGTTTCCAAAAGATATAAGCCTGATTGGAGCCTACTTGTACAGGCTGGCCCCGACGACCTTTCTCAAACAGTTAAGAAGGCGCTTTCGTATGGAGCTAGGTACCACTCCCTAAGGTACAACTCCCTAGTGGGAGCACTCTAGGACGCTGAGTGAACTATAGCTTAGGAGGAAAATCTTTAAAGTAGGCCATTTATAATACAGCTATTGAGTTATCTGCTTCATTCCTTCCCTTAATTTCTATTTTTATAGACAAGAGTTAGCTTTAGGTGCTACTATCCTGATAGCTGGTATAAACGCCCAGTTTTTATTTTAGTTCAACTCGTAGTTTTAGTCATAATCCTTCGTTCTGTCTCTTTTAAATTCTCAGTTTTTGCCCGCTCGACCAACAGGTCAACTATGATCAATTTATTTTCTCAGGATATTTATTATGTCTAACACAACGACTGGTACTGTTAAGTGGTTTGATGAAGCCAAGGGTTTTGGTTTTATTGCACAAAAATCCGGCCCCGATGTTTTTGCACACTTCAGCAATATTGCCAGCAGTGGCTTTAAAACATTGCAGGAAGGGCAAGCTGTAGAATTTACAGTGACCCAGGGTGCCAAGGGCCCTCAGGCAGAAAATATTATTTGCCTTTAATTTTTAAGTCTTATTGCTTTTTAGTGATGGCTTGTTTATCGCCCTTTCGAGTTTTGCTCGTAAGGGCGATATCGTATAAATTGTATATATAGTTTATTCTATTTCTTCGAGTAGCCAATCAAGAAACACACTAATCTGCTTGTTATTTATATTACGGCCTGGGATTACTGCGTAATATGAAAGCCCTTCAGCCTTTTGCTTTATAGCTGTGCTTTTATACGGCAACAACCATCTGTTCTGTAAGGCATTCTGAATTAGTAGGGAACTGACTAAAGCAATCCCCTGGCTAGCCAATGCGGCTTGTATGACATGATACTCCTGATCATATTGACGAATGGTAAGGTTTTTATTGAAGTCGCCAAGTAAGGATTTCCAACTGAATGGGGTTAAAGATTGGTTGATCCATTTGGTTTCTAATAGCTGCGCCTGCTCGAGGTCGGTTATGTTTGCTAAGTAGTTCCGCGTAGCATACATACCCACTGATTCAGTAATAAGCCTTGTACTATTTTTGGCTTTTGGATCAAATTCACCGTAGCGAATAGCTACATCAATGTGTCGGTCGCGCTCAATATCATCTATCTGTTCACCGGTCGAAATGGATATCTCGATACCAGGATGCTTCTGATAAAAGCGCTCCAGGTGGGGAACCAGCCACAGAGCCGCAAAAGATGAAGTTGTACTGACAGCAATCACACGATTTGAGTTAGCGATTTCACCTATTGCTGCGGCAAGTTGCTGAAAGGCTCGTGAAGTTGTTTCTGCGAGTAGCCTTCCTTCTTCTGTTAATTGTATTGCGCGGGTTTTACGCTCAAACAGCTGACTGTCTAGCGTTTCTTCCAGGCTTTTTATCTGATGGGATACTGCTGTAGGGGTAATAAAGAGTTCCTCTGCAGCTTTCTTAAAGCTACCGAGCCTCGCAGCCGCATCAAAAACCTTTAAGGAATTGAGGGAGGGTAGGTTTGGATACATGGACTACTCTTCCTTATAGATGAAATTAATTCATCTATAAGGAAAAATATCTCATTTGTCAAGAATGCTTGTAGGCTGCACTATCGCTGGACCAAATGATGAATTTTTCGAGGTCTAGTAGATGAAAACCCTTCTTCATATTGAAGCCAGCGCCCAGATTTTTGGGGCTATTCAGGTGCCGGAGGAGTATAGGGACATACCAAAACACTCCTCTATCTCCAAGGCCGTTGCCGCAAGTTTTGTGAAGCGTTGGCTTGGGCTAAGACCAAGAGATAAACTCATCTATAGGGATGTTGGCCAGACCCCGCCAGGATTCATTACCCAGGATTGGATTGCCTCTGTATTCACTCCAGAAGATCAGCGTAGTGAAGAGCAAAAATCCCTAGTTGCATTATCGGATACTTTGATTAATGAGCTTGACCAGGCGGATGTCATAGTAATGTCTTCCCCAATGTACAACTACGGTATGCCGGCGGCTTTAAAAGCTTGGTTCGATCAGGTGATACGTATTAATAAGACCTTCACCTTTGACTTGGCCCGTGGAGACTATCCGCTTGAGCCCATTATGTCGGGAAAGATGCTGGTGCTAATTACTTCTGCTGGAGAATTTGGCTTTGCAGAGGGAGGAATACGCGAGAACATGAATCACTTGGGTCCTCATATCAGGACACTGAGCCATTACCTGGGGGTCGATCAAGTATATGAAATCAATGCGGAATTCCAGGAGTTTGCGGATCAACGGCATCGAAATTCGGTAAACCAGGCTTTATTGCAAAGTCAGTCATTGGCCGAAGAGCTTGCGACTAAACTCAAAAGCCAACTTACTCACTCTCATTCAACACAGCCCAAAGCGCTCGCCCTAAGAAAGCAAGGTATTGCTCAAATGCAAGATTGAACTGCTGGCACTGGTGTCCTATCGGGAAGAGGCCAAGCTAGGCCTCTTTACTGGCCTTTGAGCCCGCCATCAGAAGAGTCATAAAAAGAAGATGTCCTTGGCCGACCATCGATTCTATTTCGTCCCCCAAGTTTTTTAGCTCTATGAAATAAACTTCAGGGTTTGGTCAAGCGCTTGCTCAGTATTACAGCGTTGCACCTCTAAATGATGAACGCCACTGTTGTGAAGCTTCTCCTGAATTTGAGCTAGCTCCTCATCACTGGTGAGGTGAGGATGTCTGGTAAGGCGTACTTGCAGAGGTGTTCCAGCCTTGACGAGTAGCTCTACACTTTGCCAGGGTGCGGTACCGCTACCTTCTACCCCGGTAATGGCTGGGTAATTTTCCGGCAACGCCTTTATATCCAGCCCAACCCAGTCCAAACTGGGGATCAAGCGACTCAGTTTTCGAGGGTAGATCCCGGCAGTATGTAAACCTATCCTAAACCCCAGGCTTCGGGCTTGGGCAATGGCGGCTTCCAGTGCCCCCTGGGCAGTTGGCTCCCCGCCAGAAAATACCACCGCATCCAGCAGTCCTTGCCGGCTGGCGAGGAACCCCAATATCTGGTCCCAGTCGTAGGCACTAGGCGCGCGGGCCGGCAACAGATCACCATTATGGCAGTAGCGGCAACGCCAGGGGCATCCCTGGCAAAAGACTACCGCGGCCAATTCACCAGGGAAGTCGATAGCGGTAAATGGTGTAAAACCGCCAATGCGCAGCTTTTCAGCCATGGTTATTTGTCACTACCAGCAACAAAAAAGCGGCGCTCCCTGTGTTCCGATTGTTTGCCTGGATTCCAGAAGGAGACCGGGCGGTGATAGCCCATCACCCGGCTCCAGACTTCACAGCGCGTGCGCTCTTCATTTTTGAGTGGTGAGGTTGGTTTATTCATGATGTCTCTCCTTGGTGGTTGGTTTTAATCGCTGCAGCAAGATTGCTCACGAGCGAGCAGGGCCTCATCGCAGCGGGGACAGAATTCGTGTTCGCCACTCAGGTAGCCGTGTACTGGGCATATAGAAAAGCTGGGAGTTACTGTGATATAGGGCAGCCGATAATTTTTCAGGGCGCGCTGTAATAAGCGGCGGCAGCTATCGGCATCTGGCAGTTGTTCGCCCAGGTATAGGTGCAGCACAGTGCCACCCGTATAACGGGATTGTAGGGATTCCTGCCGGGCCAAAGCTTCGAAAGGATCATCGGTAAAGCCGACTGGCAGCTGGGATGAGTTGGTATAGTAAGGTGCTTCCGTGCTGCCGGCCTGAATAATGTCCTCATAGCGCTTTTGGTCTTCGCGGGCAAAACGGTAAGTAGTTCCCTCAGCCGGTGTGGCTTCGAGATTATAGAGGTGGCCGGTTTGTTCCTGGAACTGTGTCATTCGCAAACGAATATGATCGAGCAATTGCTCGGCAAGTTTTTTACCAGGCTCTGTGACGATACTTTCACGGTCTTCACTAAAGTTTCGCAGCATTTCATTAATGCCGTTAACGCCAATGGTGGAGAAGTGGTTACGCAGTGTGCCAAGATAGCGACGCGTGTAGGGAAACAGGCCGGCGTCCATATGCCGCTGAATCACTTTGCGCTTCACTTCCAGGGAATCCCGTGCAAGTAGCAGTAGTTTATCTAACTGGGCGAGCAGGAGGTCCCAGTCCCCCTTATACAAATAGCCCAGACGTGCACAGTTGATCGTTACTACACCGAGAGAGCCGGTCTGTTCCGCGGAGCCAAATAATCCATTGCCCCGTTTAAGCAGCTCTCGCAGGTCCAGTTGTAGGCGACAGCACATGGAGCGCACCATGTTTGGACTGAGGTCTGAGTTAATAAAGTTTTGGAAGTAGGGCAGTCCATAGCGGGCAGTCATGGCAAATAGCCGTTCCGCATTTTCGCTCTCCCAGGGAAAGTCCTCACTGATATTGTAAGTTGGAATTGGGAAAGTGAAGACCCTGCCGCGCGCGTCCCCTTTACTCATCACCTCAATATAGGCGCGGTTAATCAGGTCCATTTCCATCTGCAGGTCACCATAAGTGAATGGCATTTCTTTGCCGGCAATCACCGGCACCTGGTCTTGCAAGTCTTGAGGGCAAACCCAATCGAAAGTGAGGTTGGTAAAGGGAGTCTGGGTGCCCCAGCGGGATGGCACGTTCAGGTTAAAAATCAGCTCTTGCATGCACTGGCGCACACTGGCGTAATCCAGCTGATCCCTGCGAACAAAGGGTGCGAGATAAGTATCGAAGGAGCTAAATGCCTGGGCTCCAGCCCATTCGTTTTGCAATGTGCCAAGAAAGTTAACGATCTGCCCAACTGCACTGGTCAAGTGGGCGGGCGGTGCAGACTCCACTTTGCCGGGAACCCCATTCAACCCCTCGTGCAGCAGGGTACGTAGTGACCAGCCTGCGCAATAGCCGGCTAACATATCCAGGTCATGGATGTGTAAATCGCCATCCCGGTGGGCTGCACCAATCTCCGGGGAATAGACATGATTTAGCCAGTAATTGGCAATCATTTTACCGGCACTATTTAAAATCAGGCCGCCGAGGGAGTAGCCCTGGTTGGCATTGGCAGCGACACGCCAGTCCGCCTGCTCCAGATATTCTTCAATGGAAGCCCCAACATCTACCAGAGTTTGTTGGTCATTGCGTATGCGCGCATGCCGCTCCCGATAGGCGATATAGGCCCGTGCTGTATCTATGTAATCGCAATTGATTAATATTTGCTCGGCGATATTTTGGATTTCCTCAATATCGACTGGTGTCGCTGCATCAAAGCGATGATTAATCACCTTCAAGATGCCCTGGGTTAGCCAATCAACTTCATCCTCACCAAATTCACCAGTTACTTGTCCTGCGCGTATCAACGCCGCGGTAATTCGTTGTGGGTCAAAGGCCACAGCGCGCCCATCCCGCTTTCGCACCAGAAAACTGCTTAGGTTTTGAGTAGGAGATATCGCACTGTCAATTTCTGGAGTAGTGGTACTTGTCATGGGCCTTCCTTCACAGATTGTGCGGGAAGCTTATAAAAGAGCAAGGTAGAAGCACTTGATCTGGATCACTATATATAGTGCGTACTGCTAACTTGTGGCACATTATGTGGTGTTAGGTAGCTGAGGTGTCTAGCTAAAAAATATTAAGGAAGTGGCAATTTGAAAATGGGGAAAGATATGAAGACCACGAACGGAGTTGTAACTAGCACGTTTCGTTTACTACCTGGAATTGTCGCTTCTGCAAACCCGGCAATGGCCGGAACCTTTGTAGCACCAAAAGCCGAGGTGAGCTTAATAACTAAAGCTTGACTCATCGGAGCTTAGTGGCTGCCAAGTTTGTACCGACAAAGGGTGGGATGCTTACTAAATTTATACCTGGCTCCCAGCTGATAATTTTAAAAACAACTGCACTGACACGTGTCAGTCCCCCGATTTTTTCGCTAGAGTTGCCCGCCTGCAAACATTCCCATCAAGGCCCGGTTTTGCTAGCTTTGAGCTAATCAGATGGCGCATTAACAACCATTGTCACAGGTACGAGATATGATGTATTTGTGATAATCAGGGGAAACCTATGGCTAGAACTAGACCTGTGAATAGGTTGGAGTCAGTCACTGTGCCTGGCTCAGGACAGGCTGAGATCGTGGAGCAGCCAAAGCAGTTGGCTCATATCCTGTGGGCAGCTTCGCGGGGCGATACAGGGAAGCGGAATGTAGCTCTGATTTGGATGTTATTTGGTAGCGGACTAAGGATCAATGAAGTCGCACAGCTAAAAATTGGGGATATATACCACTCAACAGGTGAGCTAAAGCAGGCTTTTAGGCTGCCTGGAACATATACCAAGACAGGGAAGCCTCGAACGGTATACCTTTTAGTTCCACAGCAGAGAGCTTCACTAGAGGATCTTCGGGCACAGCGCATAGAGGATCGTGTAATGCTCAGTGAAGATGGGACTTTTGGTGGGCTAGCACCAGATAGTCCGGTATTTCTATCTCTGAAAGGTAAACAGTGGCGCAAGCTATCTTTCAATTTCAAGAAATATCCTGATGCCGATGGAAATATAAAAACAACTCTGGTGTGTGGTTCATTCGAGAACCTTGCGCGTGACCTTATAAAGCAAGCCGGAATTCATGGTGGTTCTAGCCATAGTGGGCGGCGTAGTCTTGCGAGCTGGATGGACCGTAAGGGATTTGACCTTCAATTGATTCAAGATATTTTGGGTCATTCTACAGCAGATATGACCTTAATTTATATCGACCCTTGGGAAAAACGTATCAAGGAAGTATTTAAGAATTCTTGTTTAGGGTTGAAATTGCCTGATTTTCATTAAGCAGGGCGGTGAAAAGACGGCAAGGTAAGTTCCCTCCTTTTCCCTGACGAAACTGATTAATATTTTGTTTTTTTACGCCAATAAGGTTGGCCAATTCAACATCGGTAGTGAGATCTAAACGATCTTTCATTTGATCAATAATTTCGTCAGGGGTGAGAATTTTCTTCAAAATAGGTAAATAATATATTGACTGATGGGGTGGTACATAATATATTTACTCTCAATAGGACGCAAGGGTTGATTGTCCAGTGACCATAAGGACTGAGGAAGCAAAACTAATGGATTTTTATATGAATAAGAAACTACTTTTTCAGTGCAAGCATTATATGACGCAGTTCGTGTTTGATACTGCCGCACTGGAAGATTCACCTTTCACATTGCCAGAGGTCCAAACGCTGTTAGATGGGATTACAGTTGGTGGGCATACCCTGAGCGAGCAGAACCTGGTGCTAAACCAGAAGGCCAGCTGGGAGAAGCTATTTGGACTGATCGAGGCCGAACGCTTCGCAGTAACAAAAGAGGTAGCGTGCAGTCTTCAAGACCTGGTTGCCAAAGAAGAGGCTCTGGATTGGGGCTGCTTTAGAACTGGCAATGTACGAATCTCTGGTACTGAATACACCCCTCCAAAGGCAGAAACCCTGGATGCCAAGTGGAACGAAATGATCGGCAAACTGGGGACGATTCAGGACACTAAGGTACGGGCTTGCTCCCTATTTTTGCAGATGGCTCGCAATCAGTTCTTCTGGGATGGGAATAAGCGCACTGGCCGGCTGATGATGAATGGTGCCCTGCTGTCCGAAGGTATTTCCCCTATTTTGGTGCCTGCAAAAGCAAAGCTTGAATTCAATACCAAAATGATCCGGTTTTATGATAACGGTAATGAGTCTGAGATGATCGATTTTCTGGCAAAGTATCACGTTGACTTTGGATAACAGCAACTCATTTTGAAAGGAAGCAAAATGCCTGAATCAATTCAATACGGCCTCCAAGAGAATGGACTAAAAGCGTTAGTTGCATCAGGTCGTATTATAGAGTTTGAACTTGAGGTAGTTAAACCGAAGAAGGCTGCCAAATCACGGTGCTTTCACCTATGGATAGCAGATGCCTCTGATCCATGTAAGCCACGCTATCTTCTAATGCTGACTGGGCGCCCTGGAGCCAAAGTTTTCCGAAGTGCTGATCGAGTAGTTGAATATGTTGAGAAAATAAAACCTGATAGTGGCAAGTTAATGGTGACTCGATTAACTGGATCTACGGAATCTTGATCAAATCAGAGGATATAGGAAGATGAGTAGCTTTGTATTGTAGATGAATTTATTGCAACGATTCTCTATTGGTAACTTCTCGATTTTTGGGCTGTTCGTGTGCAACCACTTGTAGGTAGTTGCACCACTATAAAGGATCATGCCTTGGAAGCGTTAGAAGCAAAAATTGACGAGGACTTTAATGCTAACCCCATACTAGAACTTCCGTTTTGTATGGCATTCAACTTAATGTGTGAAATAACCGCTCTCCATCTAGTCGAAACCGGCACACCAGATTCAGCCTTTCTCACCCCATTTATGTTCATCTTCGAAAAAGACAATTTCGATTTCACACCTATGAGCACGATAGAATGCCGAAATCGATTATTAGAAATTGAACATAGGGATTTCGATATTTTGTTCCAGTGCGCTACTTTGAATCAAGTATTTCCGTTACTTCACGCTGGTGTTTATAAGTTTGAGCGAACAGATAACGAAAGTTCATCTATTTTCTATGCCTCCGAGGAGATAGCTAAGTTTGAGATTCGTGACGAGGTATTGACACACTTGAGTCTGCCTTTTTATAAGAACTCTCAAGGTAACGATTCTGGAGCAAAGCTTGAATTTCATAAAGCTACAAAGCGACGCTTATCTCGGAGCGAACCGCTACAGGTACTGAAGGGAAAAACACTCATCAAACGGCTTTACGAGCTAAACGCTAATTCCTTTAGTGAAGCTTTCATTGTGCCTGATTCCTTCTACTGTGAAATAGGATTCTCGAGCCCTAAAGGTTTTAGAGACACTAGGCGGGCATTTCTGGCTATTTGCGAAGCCTACTTGCTTGCTACTCAATCAGTCTACAGCTACCTCGAGGTAAATCAGCTCATAGGAAGTGCTGCCGAAAAAGATCTATACCATGACCTCGCAATGGTTGTTGCTAAGAAGTCGGAATTGAGGAGTCTGGTGAACGAATTGACCAAATCAAATGGTCAGGACTTTGAAAAATTCACCGAGTTCTTCTTCAGCGATGCTGATAATCGGGAAAGTATCAGTAAAAGGTTTTTACCTCCATTTTGGAATTTACAAGAGCAGATCTACTTCTCTCCAGGGGCGACAACAACACTACTATCAAGCAGAAATCTCGTGATAAGTATTATGAATAACAAGTCTCTGAGGAGAAAATACAACTTCGATAAGAAGATTTCCAGGGAATTTGAACCGATATTGCTAAATAGAGCTAAGGAACATTTTGAGTCGAACGGATATAATGTTTTCCTTGGGAAGGATATTGGCAGCACCGAAATCGATCTATTAGCATATTGCGAACGGACTAGCGTTGTCTTGTTAGTTCAGGCCAAAGCCACACTCTATCCAGAGGGCGCACGTATGGTAAAGAACCTGGAGAGACGTATAAATGAGGCGATTACTCAACATGAGAAATTTGACACCCTTTCCGAAATAGAAAGAACTCAGTATATAGTAGATTGCTTTCCCCATATAATTGATACCAAAGCTCTTACCTATCAAAAAGGGGTTCTGGTAAATTCCAGCTTTGGATCATATAAAAGTTGGAATAATTTGGAGTCCGCCAGAATTCAAGCACTTAACTGCAATATTTTGAAGAATGTACTTCCCAAATGTGATGGATTAGCGCAGTTGCCTGATCTCGTAGATAAGTACATTGAGCGCGTGACAAAGCTTGCTTCTCCAACGCTAGAGAAAAAGGTTTTTAGGCTCAAAGGTCATACAATAAATCAGGAAAAATGGGAAATTGACACTTCAAAACTATATAGATCTGGGCTATACGGGGAATAGAAGCTGGAGAGCATTGGAATATGAATCAGGAGCCGATAATCATCATTAATAGAAAGGCGACTACCGAAGCTCAGGCGATGACAATCCGCTTACGAAGCAAATAGGTAGAGATGTATGGTATTAATAATGGTGTCTTGTAAATCAGATTGGTGAAATAGTGATAGGTTGACTAAGTTCATAATGAACCTGGTAAACTGTGGGGAAAAACGTTTTATCATCGGTTTTAGCCGATGATGGCGGTGCACAGAAATAGCAAATATCTCACATGTCGTTGCGACAGGCTATAAAATTGGAAGGAGACACTATATGAAAAATGTAATAAAACACGTTTCAGCATGGTGCATTTCACTATCGGCGGGCATTGTAGTCCCAAATGTGAGTTTGGCAGGCGCAAAAAATTACTTAATGTGGCAATTACCTACTAATGTTAGCTACCCGGTTTATGTGTATAGTGGAGGCGTACAAATTGATTATCTATATAGTTCTACGCAGCAGGCATTTCTTGGAGAGTATAACGCTAGTTTAAAAGGTACCTATAAGCTCTATTACAAAAATAAAAAAAATGAATGGATAAGCTGTACATTTGCTATGAAAAACGGAAAAGTTAATAGTAAGTCTACAAGCTGTCCTGGAGCGGTTATTAATAATCCTGTGAGTAATTCAAATGTGTATACAGTTGCCTTTGGTGCACAGGTTTGGCCTGGGAAATCGGCCCCGAGTAAGCCGGCAATAACAAATTATGGTAATCGTAAAATTACCTTTAAGAATCAAACAAAATACCCAAAGATTCAAGTTGGTATGATTTGCACCAAAAAGGTCAACCCAAAGAACAATAATTGTAAAAATACGCAAAATCTGTTTGAGATTGACAAAGGGTCCAGCAAGGTTTTTTCGGTTGATGTTAAATCAGGGGGGGGGTCTAAATTTCTCGCTGGATTAAAGTCATCCGCATTTACTATGACCGCTTACCAAATATGCCCAAACAGTCAATGCGAATGGGTGAATACGGGAGGTTACGGAAATGGTAAAAATCCCTATGCCACAAAAATTGAATATACAAGTTTGTCTGTAAAAATAAACAAAGATAATGAACAAATCCCAAAGGGCGCTACTAATTTTGATGTGTCTGCGGTAGACGGGTATAACATCAGTGTAATAGCTTATCCCGCAGCGCCAGCGTATTGTACCTATACAATACCCCCAGAGAACTCAAATATTCTAGGTGCCGGTTATTATGATTCTAGTAATCCTTTGGGTGTGCTGCGTATCGACGAATCTGTTTGTAAAGCCAGCTCTCAATTACCTACAAAAAATGACGGGAAGCCTTGGGATCTTACTTTGGTATCTAAAAAAAATAACTTTAAAGGCTGTATGAGCCCCTGTACATATGCGAGAATTAAATCTAACAATGAAGTCGATTTGTTTTGCTGTACAGGGGACTACAGTTCGCCGACAAGTTGTGACCAGTCTCCAGGTAAAATTGGGGCGAATAATTCTACGTATGTCAAAAACTTAAAAGCGCCCACGTCTAAACATGTTTATCGCTATGCTTTTGATGATGCCATCGGGGATTTCGCGTGTCCCGCAGAAACAGATTTTGTTATTGTTTTTAAATAGCTGGAAGTTGTCAGACAAAGAGAAAGTACAGGAAGTTCCTGAGGCGTGGTCTGAAATCATCTGGAAAGTAGTCTGCCCAGAGTGTAAGAATGAATTTGTTGCGCCAGAATATAAGTGTATGTCAGGCGCAAAATTTCAAGCAGAGTGCTCATTGTGTTTAAACAAATTCCCAGCTTGGGGGATTCAAGGGCTATTGGAATATGATGTCAATAGTCAATATCTCCCAGCTGGTGGGAAGAGGTGCTGCATAGAATTTTCAGCTACTTTGGATGATAAGTGGCCAGCACTCTACTTGTTGCTAGGTAATAGCGGCGAAGAAGCCCTTTGATATAAGGCGATTGGGGATAGAAAACATCTATGATTACTTGTCGTCTTAGTGACGTGTCCGTTGTTTATGGGTAGGTTCAATAGCAGAAAGAAAGTGCCGGCAGTCAATTGTGACTGTACTAAGCTTTGAAAGCGACTTTCAAAGTTTAGTTTGATATAGAGCCAGTATTTGGTGAATTCCCCAGCTGTTTTGAACAAGGGGAAGTGCCTTTGACAATAAAAATACTCTTTCCTTATGAGCCAATCCGATTTGAAATTTCCTTCAAACGAATAACCTGCTGAACATAGAGTGGTAACGCAGATACCTTCCCAATAAAGTCGAAGACGTACATTAACAGGGCAACGATCAATCCATAGTTAACCAGGCCCCCATCGATTGCCGCTATGGGAGCGTAAACAAACAAAGCGACTATGCCAGCCCATAATATAAAGTAGGTGCCTGTTTCCAGGTCGCTCAATTCAATATTCCACCGCATAAGACGCCGGAAGTGGGCTTTTGCGTGCTCAACATTTGGCTGTTTAATCGCATCAACCTGATATTCCAGCTCATTATTATAAGATTCATTCAGCTGGTAATTGGTATTCCCGATTACGCAATAGATCAGGGTAATCAGAGCTAGGAGAGCCAGGCAAGCGAGAAAGATATTGAGATTGATGGCGCTAATAATAATGAGTAACCCCACCGTGCCAATAGTAACGGTAATAATTTCCGGTAGGCTGTTTTCAAAAAATTCGACAATTTCAGTTAACAAACTGGAGCGCGCAGTAATAGTCGATACAGACTGCTTCTTTACTTTTTCACGGGCTACCATTTCCGAAGTAACTACTTGATAAATATGTGCGTAGACTCTGGTATCGTAAAATCTTCGGGCGCTTCCTATAAGAATAGAAATGCTACCTAAGGTTGCCAAAAGATAGATGCCATTGTAGGACTGTTCTAATAGACTATTGATAGCCCAGCCGATGGCAAGTGGAAAAAGTAGTTCGAGGAGTGTTTCAATAACGACTAGCGATAGGGTCAAGGATACTCGCCACTTAAATCGGGTAAAAATCGAAAGTAAAGAATATTTGTGCTTGCCTTTTGTATAATCATCATCTGTTGACTTTGAAACAGTGGTAACTGGCTGAGTCATTTAACAACACTCTCAATGCTTAACGAGCAACGCCATTGCAAAATGTGTGAAACGCTAAATCGGCCAGCGTATCGTGATCTATGGATTCTGTATTTTTTGTTAGCCAGGATGTATAAAGCAGGCCCTCTACCAGGTTTACCACCCAGGAAGTAGGAAGTTTCTTGGACAGGCTGCCTTCAGATTTTGCGTATTCCACCAATGTCGCGATTTCACTCTCTTGTTTCTCATAGATTGTGGTGAGCTCTGGGTCATCTTCATCAAAGTCTCCCAATTTCATTAAAAACTCCATTTCGGCCGACAGCGGAAAAATCGCCTTGAACATCAGGTGGAAGGCTTGCAGAGCCGATTCAGCCTCGCTTTCCAAGTGTTCGGTGGCTTTATCAAATGCCTCCAGGCAGTGAATCGCAACCGCCTTAATCAGCTTTTCTCTCGTGTCATAAAGGCGGTAAAGGGTAGTGCGCCCAACTCCGGCCGCCCGGGCAATATCGCTAAAGGATGCCTCCCTATTTTTACTCAGGAGTTCCATACCCGCCTTCATGATCGCAGTTTGTGACTTCTGAATACGTGCATCTAGGTGATCAGCCATGGAGTTATTACCTGAACTTTATGGAACATGCTTGTATCATAATGTACTATTGGTTATGGTTCAAGTGTGTTCCATAAAATGTAAGTTGCCTAGGCATGATGAAAATGGCGGGAATCTGGTTAAAGCGGCGAGCTGCAGGTATTGTTGCCACCAGCTTGCTGGTCTTGGTGGGGCTATGGCTTATGGCTGAGCAGCAGCCTGCAGCCATGGTGGAGAAGCCCAAAGAGTCTGGCCTTACTGTTACTGTCGTGGAGGCAGTACCGGCGGATGCTCAGCTTGAAGTAAAAACAACAGGCATAACACAACCCCGCTGGGCGACTGAGGTTATCGCATCAGTGAGCGGGCGTGTCACCCATATTACTAACCACGCAATGCCGGGCAGTCTCATTAGGAAGGGAGAAATACTGGCGTCGCTACAGGATACTTTTTACCTGGCTGAAATCCGTGCTGCTCAAGCCAGGGTGTCAGAGGCTGAACTCAACTTGGCCGAAATACTCATGCGTCAATACGTGGCAAAACGCGGGGATAAAGCGAAGTCATCATTTGGCCGACTAGAGCCGCATGTCAAAGCCGCAGAGGCAAATCGAGAAGCGGCGAGGGGAGCTCTCGCATCCTCCCAGCAGAGGCTGGCTGATACACAAATTAAAGCACCTTTTGACTCGGTGGTTATTGCCGATTTAATCCATCCTGGCCAATGGATAAATGAGGGGGATGTACTCTTTCGAGTAGCAGCCAGTGACTACCTGGATGTCAAAGTTGAGCTTTCCGAGCAGACTTGGCAGCGCTTAAACGGCCTTCAGCAAGGCCCCTACAAAATCACAATGGAGGCGCCTGATGGACAACAATGGAAGGCCTCGGTCCGTTACCTAAGCCCAATTATGGATGCGGCCACCCGTCAGCGCAGCCTTATGTTGCAAGTGGCTAACCCCTTTCAGCGCGAGACCCCTTTGCTTGCTGATCAACAGGTCGATGTAGTGTTTGCAGGCAACACACAGAGCTATGTTGTCAGTGCACCAGCATCGGTTCTTACAGAAGATGGGAAAGTATGGAGCGTTTCTGAACAATCCCTACTTTTGGAAGAGATAGAGCTACTGGATATGCGGCCGGATTCGGTTCTATTTCGTTACAAGAATCGACCCCATCAGAATCGTCAGCTTGTTCGCTTTCCTTTGACCAACTTTTTAGAAGGTCAAGCGGTTGCAATGACTATCCACTAAGGCCTGCATATGAAAACACTCTCACACTGGTTCCTGGATAACCCAGTTGCCGCTAACCTTCTCATGGCGTTCATTCTGGTTGCAGGCACGCTGACCTTTCAAAATCTGCGGGTGGAAAGCTTTCCACAAATTCCACCTACGGAAGTCGAAATCTCCGTTGTCTACCCCGGCGGTACTGCCCGCCAGGTAGATGAAGGCATTACACAGCGTATTGAGGAAGCTATTAGTGGTGTTGCAGGAATAAAGCGCATAACCAGCCAATCAAGCAAAGGTTACGCTTTATTAGTAGTGAAAAAAAATACTAATGTGAAGCTGGATCGTTTGATTGAAGATATTCGTAATCAAGTTGAAAGTATCGAAGGCTTTCCCGTATTGGCGGAGCGGCCGCGTATTTATCGCAGTGAATATACGAATCTTGCGGCGTTTGTCATGGTCTACGGCGGTGACAATAATGATTCGCTTCAGCAGGTATCCTCACGAGTAGAGCGAGCGCTTAAGAAACATCCTGCTATTTCCAAAGTGACAAACCTGGGTAAAAGAAAGCAACTATTGGCTATAGAGCCAGACCTCAGGAAACTTCAACGCTACGGTTTATCTCTTGAAAACCTAACGGAACGTATTCGCCAGTGGTCAGTGGAATATCGCAGTGGTGAATTAAGAACGGCTAATGGAAATATTGTGCTGCAGGGTAGTTCCCTGGCTGACAATTTGGCGGAACTGAGGAATATCCCCATTATTACTACATCGACGGCACGAGTGAGACTCAGTGATATCGCTACTGTTAAGCGAGATTATGAGCAAACCGACAGTATTGTTCGATATCAAGGGCAACCTGCAGTCGCACTGATGGTATCCACCAGCCAAAAAGACAACCTGTTTCATATCCATGAAGCCACAAAATCAGTATTAGAATCATTGGAATCGACATTACCCAGGAACATGCAGTTGGATGTAATGGCGGATATGTCTCCCTATATTTCCGAGCAATTAGACTTGCTAAGTTCCAACGCCTTGCAGGGATTATTAATCGTCTTATTGCTATTGGTGCTTTTTTTAGATACGCGGCTAGCCTTTTGGGTTGCCTTAGGTATTCCCATATCCCTGGCTGGTGCGATTACATTGATGGGTTTTCCTTCCCTGGATTACAGCATCAACGATATCACTTTATTCGGTATGATTTTGGTACTGGGGATATTGGTAGATGATGCCGTTGTGGTCGGTGAAAGTATTCACCAGGCGAGACAAAATACAACTGACACCAAAGAAGCTGCCTGGAAGGGGGTTGAAGCCGTAGCCGTGCCCACAGTTTTTGGCGTATTGACTACAATCGCGGCCTTCTCACCGATGCTATGGATTGAAAATGAGTTGGCAAAGGTGCTGTCAGGATTCTCTGCTGTAGTGATATTTGCACTGATATTTTCATTAATTGAAAGCAAATTTATATTGCCCGCGCATTTAAGCTATCCAAAAACGCATACTCAAACTAGTGGCACAATAAAACGATGGATTGAGATCGCCAGAGAGAAATGTAACCGTTTATTAAATCAATTTTCAGATAAGATATATATTCCGCTTTTGTCATTGAGCCTGGCAAACCGGAAAACAAGTATCAGTCTATTTGTCACCTTTTTGCTGCTGGCATATGGCGCTATGTTCAAGGGACATATCGCTTCAGTATTCTTTCCCGAAATTCCAGGACGCTATGCCACGGTTAAAGTCACTATGCAGCATGGAGTTGCAAATACTTTAGCGGAACGTAATACCGATCAACTTGAACAGGCCATCAAGCGCACCGCAAATAGATTGCAACAGGAGTATGAACTTCCGGAGTCACCTGTTAGCAAGTATATCGTGTCAAAGGAAGGCACCAAGACCATAGAGTTGACAGCGGAATTAACACATGACGCCCTGGCCAGAGTAGAGAGCAACCGCTTTTTGCAGGAGCTACGGCTGCAAACAGGTGTTTTAGAGGGGAGCTATGCAGTGAAGTTTAGCCTTACGGAAGAACCGGCGGGCGATACTGCTATTGCGGTTTCTGCCAGCAATCGGGATCAGGCGAAACAAGTGGCTAACCGTCTCAAGGCTTCACTCGCAGAGTTACCCGGCGTGAATGATGTCTACGATGATAGCCAGCTAGCCAAAAGACAGCTGAAAATTATGGTCAATGAGCGGGGAGCCAGCCTGGGAATTGATCAAAGTCATCTGGCTTCTGTGATTGGAGGTGCATTCGGCCAGATTGAGATACACAGGCTGTTGGATAACGGGGAAGAGACATTGGTATTGGCTCGCTTACCTCAAATGCAGACTAAAACAATCGAGCAGTTAAAAGCCACTCCCATTAACCTGGGCAACAACAGCTACGTAAGCTTAGGTGAAATAGCGAAGCTGAAGTATGAGCGGGAACCGGAGGTAATTTATCGGCGAGATCGCGATGAAGTGGTCAGCATCTACTGGCGTCAGAATCGTTCTGTCAGTTCACCGGAAAAAAACTGGGAGCGGCTAAAGGAAGAGCTGGTGCTAGAACTGGAGCGCCTTTACCCAGGTGTCCAAATTAAAGCTGTTGGTGAATTTGCCGAAATAGTAGAAGTACAGGCTGGATTTAAGAAGTCCATGTTGCTGACGCTTTTACTTATCTACGTTTTGTTGGCGATACCATTAAAATCCTATTGGCAACCAGTGATTATTATGTCGGTGATTCCAATGGGCTTTGCGGGGGCAATTATTGGACACGGCCTACTGGGCTCCCCAGTAAGCTTATTATCCTTATTTGGAATGATGGCAATGACTGGGGTAGTGATTAACGATTCCCTAGTATTAATGAGCCGATTTAATCAACTCTACACGCAGGGTGTGCCAGTAAAAACAGCGCTACTTCAAGCTGGGAAAAGTCGCGTAAGGGCAATTTTCTTAACTACGGTGACTACTATCTGTGGGTTGCTACCCTTATTAGCCGAAACCAGCGAGCAAGCCCAATATTTAAAGCCAGCGGCTATATCCCTAGTGTTCGGGGAGCTATTTGCTACACCGATTACTCTAATCCTGATCCCTCTGTTGCTTTCTTTTAGGCAGAGCAAAATTGCTTCGAAAAGCGATAGTGCTTCTTATCCTGGGCAAGTCTCGCTTAGGTGACATAAGCTGTAAGGTTAAGCTGATGAGTTAACGTTTAGGAGCGAGCGCTGGCTAGACGTTCATTTATTTGCTGCTAAAGCCTCCAGTTTTTTGCGGAAGCAGGTGCTCGGCTGTCATCAATAAGCAATTCGGGAGTGCTCATGCTGAATAATATCCCCCATTTTGAATAGAGCTTTATGAGTGTAGAGAGCATCTCTAACGCAATTTGTATATAGGTGACAAATATCGTCAGAAAGGCACCGATATAGGCAGGCTTTAGTTTCTTCATTTTTTTAAATGCGACACAGAAAATTATTCACGAAAAAATAAAATTCTTTTCGTATTTTCATTTCGTAACTCATTGGAACTTAATTCTTAATCCTTACCTAACACACAAATCAAAAAATAAGATTTCAGGCGATTATGGACAAGTTATTTAGCAAAAATTTACTGGTGCTGGCATTAACTGCAGCTTTGGCTGCGTGTAGCGGAGGAGGGGGCGGTTCTTCAGACTCTGAACCTGAGACACCAGCTGTGGGTGATGGTGGCAGTAATAATGGTGGTGATCAGGGTGGCGATAACCAAGGAGGTGATAGTGGTTCCGGCGATACTGGGAGCGATACGCCCCTTCCCGATAATGATCCCTCAACGGTAACGGTTGGAGATGTTTCTACTTCCGATCTGGGGTTTGCCACTATAACTGCTACAGATATCACCCTACCTGATGCAATGGTAAACGCCCAGGAAGTTTACCAGCTTGCACACTATATTGGCCGAACAGATAGTGAGCAAGATGAAGAAAATATCGATATCCCTATTCGTAGCTACACTGCGACCTGCGCGACTGATACAGATAAGCCTCGGATGTTTGTATCCACGACCTTATCTGAAGGACAAAGTGCCTCAAATCCAACCTATGGCTCTGTCTATGAACTCCAATACAACCCTGAAACTTCAAGTTTTGATCAAACTGGCAATACCACGATTCTGAAACAGTGTTATGAGTCTCACGGTATAACAGCTAGTGCAGACTGCTCCAGGGTTGCTGTTTTGTGTAACACAGAATATAAGGCTAGTGAGCGATACGATGTTAAGAAAGATCTAATTGAAGAGCACGGTATTGGCTGGATGAAGATTGAGGACAATCTTGACGCTGTTGCAGGTACCGATAATGAGAAAAAGTATAACGATCAGATTTGGCTGATGGAGTGGGATAACAAGCCTTTGTCCGAAGTACCTGATGCTTACGTTGTTAATAAAATGCATGGTGGCACTCATCTTGGCACCCAAGAACTATTATATGTTGAGGATGACAGTAAGGGACGAACCAGTTATGCATTTTCCGTGACTGCTCGAGTACTGGTTAGCGGTTCTCACTATTCTGCGGGACTTACAGTGATCGACCGGGACGACTGGTCAATGACCATGACTGGGGATGAGCGTAGGGGGTGGTATTGGCTATGTGGACATGGTCATGTACTGAATATCCGGGCTTTCTATAACCCTGGCAACGAAATGTTTGGTGCGCTCTGTACCAGTGATGGGAATAAATACCATCCCTCTCCTGGCTTGAATGCAATTGCCATCAAAATGGAAGATGATGGCTCCTCTGTCCTTGAAGGCACCTACAATCACGTGGTTCCTACAACAAGTGCAATGATTTCCAACGGGGGAGGGCACACAGTAGTCCCAGTTGATGCTAATACTAATTTATCTGTTATCGTCTCACCGAAGTACATCGAAGATGAGGATATGGATAGGTTCTTACAGGATACACTCGGTATTGATACCAGTGGAGATGGTCCCTTTGATGATCAATGTGCTGATAAGGCCAATAAGAATTGCTTCTTCTCGTATCTCGAGGAAATCGAATATGATGAGGGTGACTATTCACTGATACCAAGGCAAGGACTCTATTCTGGCGGCGCCCTGGATGAATCCTCCTTAACTCGTGTAGGTATTGCTAAGGTTGATTGGGAAGGTAATATTGAGGGAGTTGGTATCAATTGGTTGGCGGAAGATTCCGACTGCCAAATTAGTGACCCCCAGCTCGTCGACTTGAAGAATGGCCGCTACTTGTTTGGTTATGCACAGTTCCAGTGTATTTCCGATAACCTTCCCTACAATCGCAGTTACAACAAGAAAGGCGAGGCTATGCGTATGTTGGTACCTAAAGCCTACTATGTGATGGAGATTGACGCAGACCTCAATGTACTTGAAGGGCCAGTAAAACTCACCGATTATGGATGGGGTGGATTGGATGAGCCAATGTATCTAGGTAACGGCAAAGTTGCCTGGAACTATATCAAGAACCCCACCTTTGAGAACTACATCGGCGGGCAGCAGAACGTCTGGCAAGCGATTGTTTACCACTCTAAAAGTGTGAACTAATCATCTTTTTACGGGGGTAGGCTTGCCTACCCTCGCAATTTCTGATGCTTATATTTGCACCGCTTCTGTGAGTTTAAAATAATTAAAGGCTCAATTCGTATCTATTTAATATGATTTTAACTTGCCACTGCAGTCTTAGTATTACATCTTTCAACTACATCATAGATTTTTTTAGATAGCTCTTTAAGCATATTAATTTGAGGCCTTTCTGCACTCCTGTTGGTGAGAATGACAAGTGCAAGCCCTGTTTCAGGAGCAACATAAGCGGCCGTGTATACCCCAATATTGCCACCCCAATGGCTTAAATAGGAGCGCTTTTTGTAGTTATAGCTATTCCATGCAACAAGTTGACTTTCCAGATGGTCTGGAATGCCACTCATGGAGCGCTCAGCAAACATCTCTTGAAGCACCTTTTGGGAGGAAATAGTCTCCCTCATAAATACACCTGAATTAGCAACCGCACCGAAGAATTTTGTCAAATCTGAAACTGTTGAGCGCAACATTCCTGCCGGATATCCGGGAGTACTACTTTGTGCAACTGCGACAAGCTGGCCATCAGAAAGGGCTTGATAAGGCGTTGCGACTTCTAACCCAGACGTATCTGCTATAGTCCAGAAGGTATGATCCATTCCCAATGGCTCAAAGAAGTTTTTCTGAGTCCAATCTTTTAAATTCAATCCAGATTGTTGCTCGGCCCAGTTGCCCAACAAGTTATAGCCCATATTGCTGTAGCTCCATTGCTCCCCGGGCGGGGATTTCAGGAAAGACTTATCTGCTGAATAATATTTGCCATTCTCTAGAAGGATATCTTCCAGCAGCTCGGAAAGCTTCATTGCTGAATCTTGCCCGGGCGTTCTGAAATCCACCTCATAATACATACCATCCTGTATGCTGGATGTATGTGTAAGCAGTTGGAGTAGGGTGATTTCCTTTGAGGGGTGATGGGGGTTTACTAGGAGAGAGCCTGGTTCAAGAGTCACAGAACTTTCTAGTTCGACCAAGTGCTTATCAGCAATCTCCATTACCGCCAAAGCTGTGATTGGCTTGGTTACTGAGGCAATCTGGAAAATAGTGGAGGGAGTAACCGGTGTTTTGTGTAACTTGTCAGCAAAGCCAAAACCTTCTTCATACACCAATTCTCCGTCTAACGCTGCTCCTATCGCTATCCCCGGTATATCGGCCTCAACTCTAAGAGCTTCAATATCCTTTGAAAGGTCTTGTAATTGAACAGAGCAGTTTGTTTGAGCTAGCGCTCCCCAAGACTGTAAGAAAAGAGTGAAGATGATCCATTTTGTCCGCATTGCTACCCTCCATAAATATATTTATAAACATGTTTATAAATATATTTGAAGGTTATGGTAGAATCAAGCATCAATACTCTGCTGATGAGCCCCAAATTAATTTGAAAGATGGATGAGAGTTGTCTTTTATGAGCCCTGAGAATTACTTTATTGGCAAGACTGCGGAGACTATCTCTACTCTTATCACCAAGCAGTGCGAGATAATTCTCACGAGAAATGGTGTGCAAGTTCCGGTTAAATCTTGCTCAATCATCGTGACTTTGCATCGATTGGATGGATTGTCATTGAATGAAATTGCTCGTGAGACAGACTCCTCCCCTCAGCTTATTAAGCAGAAACTTCCGAAGTTACTTAAGCTCTCACTCATTAAGCATGAAGATGACTCAAGTGATAAGCGAAGGAGGCTTTTCTTTCTGACAGATAAAGGAAAGCTGCAGGTAGAGAAAATACTTGAAACATTTCAGGAGTTAGAGCGTTCACTGGATAGGCTCAATAAACATCTGGGGTTCAGCCTTCCCGAAAAGCTCGAGGAAATAAAACGGGCACTTACTGAAGTTGCACTTCATTCAGATGGCGAGCATTCTATTAAACAATAATTTGCCTTTGAGGAAGGTGAATTATGGAGTAATAACACCTTTGCTCAATAATGTTCATGGTTTATGAAGCTACTAAGAGAGTGCGGAGTAAACAACTGATAGGGGACATGAGACATTCCAACAATACCGTGGTTCTAAGGTTCCAATTGAATAGTTCTCGATAGTGATCCTGCCTTAATGACAAGAGATGAGCATGTTTAGGGTGTGCATTTTTGAAAGGGCAAGCTTGCCGAGGCCAAACCCAGCCCCGGCATAAAGAAACCCATCAGCAGTTAACGGCGTTAACGGCCAACCCGCCCAGAGAAGTCTCTTTGTATTTGCTCTGCATATCGATACCGGTCTGGCGCATGGTTTCGATCACGCTATCTAGCGGTACGATATGGGAGCCGTCGCCGCGTAGGGCCAGGCGTGCGCCGTTGATGGCTTTTACCGCGCCCATGGTGTTGCGTTCGATACAGGGCACTTGCACCAGGCCGCCGATGGGATCGCAGGTGAGGCCCAGGTTGTGCTCCATGCCAATCTCGGCAGCGTTTTCGATTTGCTGATTACTGCCGCCTTCCACGGCGGCCAGGCCTGCGGAGGCCATTGAGCAGGCTACGCCGATCTCACCCTGGCAGCCCACTTCGGCGGCGGAGATAGAGGCATTTTTCTTAAATAGCATGCCGATGGCGCCGGCAGTGAGCATAAATTTCACCACCTGCTCTTTGAGTTCTCCGTGCACTTTCGGGTCGTGCACAAATTCCACGTAATAGGCGATCACTGCGGGAATAACACCGGCGGCCCCATTGGTTGGGGCGGTAACGATACGTCCGCGAGCAGCATTTTCTTCATTGACGGCAAGCGCGAACAAACTCACCCAGTCGAGGATGGCGAGGCCGCGATTGCGTTCTTCCGCTGTTTGTTTGCTCAACTCCTGATAGAGCTCGGCGGCTCGGCGGCGTACCTTCAGGCCGCCGGGCAGAATTCCTTTTTGTTGGCAGCCCCGCTCTATGGAGGCTTTCATCACTTTCCAGATATTCCACAGGCGGTCTTTGACTTCCTGCTCGCTGCGAAATGCTTTTTCGTTTTCCATGGCCAACTGGGCAATGGTCCAGTCGTGCTGATCGCAGATCTTCATCAGCTGTTCGGCACTACTGAAATCGTAGGGCAGCAGCGTGGCAATTTCTTCTTTGTGAGCGAAGTCTTCTTCTGAGAGAACAAAGCCGCCGCCGATGGAAAAATAACTGCGCTCGAATAGTAGTTCTTCGCCGCAATAGGCTTGGCAGGTCATGCCGTTAGAGTGTTGCGGTAGGAACTCTTCCATATGGAAGAGCAGGTCGCGATCGCGAACAAATTCTATTTTGTGGTCACCATTAAGTGTCAGCGCTTGTTCGCTGTGAATGGCGGCCATCTTCTCATCGATACTATCGACATTGATGGTATCGGGGGTTTGGCCAAGCAGTCCCATCAGTACCGCCATATCGGTGCCGTGGCCGATACCGGTCAGGGCCAGGGAACCGTAAAGGTGTACTTGAATACGATCGGTTTTTGCGAGTTGGTCGCGGTCGCGCAGGTCCTGAACAAATTGGCGGGCGGCGACCATTGGGCCCACCGTATGGGAGCTAGAGGGGCCTACGCCAATTTTAAACAGTTCAAATACGCTAATACTCATATAAATTCTCTGCGCTGGGCCGCACACAGTCGCGGCCTTCCCTTAAGGATATAGTTGCACCATTTGGGGGCGCACTTTGCCCTACAAGGCGCAACAATCAAGATGGCAGTCGCTATTCCGTACAAAATTCTATTTGTTACGGCTTTTGCGGAATTTATGAGTTTCCAGATTGTGGCTGTGAAACAAGCTATGGCGCTTCCGCGACCAAAACAGCCCGTTTGGGCGCGGGGTGACCTTCTACTGTTTTGTCCGGTGATTGCGGATCGAGAAAGTCGGCCAGTGATTCAAAGTGCATCCAGTCGGTGCGCCGTTGTTCCTCCAGGCTGGTGATATTCATGTCTACTGTCCTAGGATCGCGAAAACCGCACTTGCGCAGCCAACTTTCCAGTGTGGCGCAGCTGGGAAAGAACCATACATTGCGCATTTTAGCGTAGCGGCCCTCTGGCACCAGGCAATCCCCGAGCCCGCCATCAATCACCAAGGTCTCCAGCACCAGCTGGCCACCGGGGCGCAGGGTCTCACGCAGCTCGCGCAGGTGATCCATTGGAGAGCGGCGGTGGTAGAGCACACCCATGGAGAAGGTGGTATCGAAGGCGCGCAGATTTGCGGGCAGGGCTTCGATGCCGAGTGGCAGCAGGTCTACCGGCTGTTCGTCGCCGAGATATTTTTTCAGGGCGTAAAACTGCGCGACGAATTTTGCCGAGGGATCTATGCCGATCACCCGCCGGGCCCCAGCGCCATAGGCGCGCCAGCAGTGGTAGCCGTTGCCGCAGCCAACATCCAGTACCAGTCTGTTTTCCATAGGCGCGAGGTGCGGCAGTACCCGGTCCCACTTCCAATCGGAGCGCCACTCGGTATCGATAGGCAGGCCGAATATTTCCCAGGGGCCTTTGCGCCAGGGGTGTAGTTTTCTCAGTTCCTGTTCCAGTCGCTGCAATTGCTGAGGCGAGGCGTCGCTGGCCTTGCCGATACGCACGCTATTACTGAGCTCGATGCTGGAGGGAGCGATATTCGGTAGGGCTTCGACAGCTGCGCGCCAGTCGGGCAGGTCGCCCCAGCGATGCGGACTTAGGTTTTCGGCTACCTGCTGAGGAAGCTGAGCCAGCCAGCTGCGCAGCTCTGGGATATGTTGCAGGCCTTGGTAGAGTTGGGTGTAGTCAATCACGGGTACTTACTTATCGGGGGTGCCTTTGATGGCGATCAGGGAGGCAAAGTTAAAACATTGGAACCAGACATCGACGCTAGTGAAGCCGACGCTCTTAAGGCGAGAGCGGTGGGTGTCTAAGGTCTCTGGAATCAGCACATTTTCTAAAGCGGAACGTTTCTGTGCAATTTCCAGTGCGCTGTAGCCATTGGCGGCCTTGAAAGAGTGGTGTAACTCAATCATCAGTTCATTGTGGTCTTTATCGGCGAAGTCCACTTTCTCGGAAATAATCAGGATGCCACCGGGGCGCAGCCCCTGCTGGATTTTGCGCAGGATTTCCTCGCGCTCCTCAACCGGAATAAATTGCAGGGTGAAATTCAGTACCACAACGGAGGCGTTTTCAATCGCTACGTTTTGCAGGTTGTCGCAAATGAGTTGCACGGGTACTTCACCGCTATCCGCTTCGAGTACAGTGCGCGCCTGGGATACCATCGCTTCGGAATTATCTACGGCAATGATTTCGCAGTCTGCTGCGGGAATACGGTGGCGCATGGCCAGGGTGGCGGCACACAGTGAGCTGCCCAGGTCATAACAACGGCTGCCCGCTTGGGCATAGCGTTCCGCGAGGGTGCCGATCATGGCCACGATGGTGGTGTAGCCGGGCACGGAGCGCTTGATCATGTCCGGGAAGACTTGCACCACCTGCCGATCAAATTCAAAGCCGGCCACCTGGCCCAGTGGGTTTGCGTAGATATTATCTTGTTTGCTCATCGGGACTTCGCTTAGGGATCACGGCATGGATCCAGGAGAAATGATTACTGCCGAGTACTATTTATTTGCAAGCGGGTAAAACAGGCCCCCGGTAGCTAAAGCTGCCGGGGGCCTGCCTCAATTACAGTTTTTCTTCTTGCAGGTTGAGCGTCGCAGCCGCTTCACTGCCCTGGGGGCCGGTGACAATCGCGGTGCTGGCTTTGGACGGTTCCAGGTAAGTGGCACCAACGCGCTGCAGGTCTTGCAAAGTAACTTCGGTTACCCGCTTGCGGAACTGTTGGCGTACTTCGTGGCTGCGTCCATAGAGGCCTGAGTGGAAGTTCTTTTTGGCCTCACCGGCGGGGGAGCCGGGTTTATCCAGGCCGCCGATCACACCGAGGATCGATTCCTCCACTTGCTCTTCTTTGTGCTTGCCTTCGGCCAACCACTGCAGAGAGGCATCGAAGTCTTCTAGAGTTTCTCCCATACGCGGATCGCGATATGAGTAAAAGCGGAACACCCCGATATTACTGTCGTGTCCGGCACCACCGCCGTAGGCGCCGCCCTGTTCGCGAATCGTGCGGTGCAGGAAGCCATTGCGCAGGAAACCGCTCAATACGGACAGCGGTGCGGCATCCGGGTGCGACATGGGTACGGTGGCGTAAGCTTTGGAGCAGAAATTCACCTGGCTGTTGGCCACCCAGAGCTCCTGTACCCGTCTGCGCTCGAAAGGTGCGTCCGGATTGGCCGCAGCCGTGCTGGATGAAGAGATAAGTGGTGCCAGTGCTTGGCTGAAGTCACTGAGTTTTTCCTCTTCGCCAATAAGCAAGAACTGGCGCGGGGCGGCGAGGATTTTGTTGTGGATTGCCTGGAAGTGCGCAGAAAGTTGCTGCAGGCCATCTTTCTCATCGAGCCCTTTGACCATGGCTCTCAGGTTGCGCAGGCCAAGCAGTCCACCGCTGGCGTGGCTCTCCCAGGCTGCGCGATTGTAGCCAGCACTGGCGGCTGCCATGGCGAGGGCATGGCCGTTGCCGACAACACCCTGTTCGCGGCGCGCAAGGGTCTGTTGCAATAACTCTTTGATACGGGCGTGCTCATCGAAGCGCACCTGCGCCATGGTGGCCTGCATCAACTCGGTGAGTTCACCCTGGTTTCGAGAGAGTGCCTTGCCGGAGAGAATAAAGTGGCCGGACAGGTGATCCAGGTTGTCGATGGCGGTGCGGCTGCTGGTGAAACCGTGCAGGGCACCGGCGACACGGGTCTGCCACTGCTGGACTTCCAGGTAGTCTTTATCGGCGAGGCCAACCTCACTCAATACCTGGCAGTAGTAGGGCAGTAGCGCCTTTTCTTCTTCGCTAAATTCGGGCAGGGCGCATACCATTTGTTGGTAAACCAGACCATTGGTGCCAGCACTGTAGCGGGTGAGTTTTTGTTCGCCGATCTCAGTGATTTCACCCTCGACATCCGGCATTTCTGCGGGAATATCTTCTACCCCCACTTTGGGCAGGATGGAGGCATCGTCTTCGCGATTCTGGCGGTCCGTGAGGGCCTTGGCGGTTTCGACTATTTGCGCTTTTTCCTGCTCGCTAAGGCGCGCTTTGATCTGTGCCAGCTGCGCCTTTTCCGCCTGCTCTTTACGCCCGGCCAGTTTATCGTCCGGGCTCATCACCAGGCGCACGCGGTGCTGGTTTTCCAGTAGGAGTTCGCGCGCTTTATTGGCGATAAACATCGGGTCTTTGATCTGATCGCGCAATTTTTCCAGGGTAGCGTCGATATTCAGCAGGCCAACCGCATCACCGCGGTGAGTGGCGCCGGTGAGTGCGGTAAGGATTAGCTGCAGGCCATAGGGGTAGCCGTCACCACCGATTTCGCGCTGTTGCAGTTCCAACTGATGCAGACTGGCAGCTACTTGCTCGTAGGGGATGCCTTTCTCGGCGACTTCTTCCAATACGGCGAGCACTTGTTTTTCCAGCTCGTCGGCGCGCTCGCGCTCGCTGCCTTCAATGCCACAGACAAATACCAGCTCCCGCTGGGAATCGTCCAGCCCGATAAGGGGGGAGGGGGAGGTGCCGAGGTCAGTGGTCTCGAGCAGTTTCATCAGTGGGGAGGCGCTGTTATCCAGCAGCACGCCGGCGAGCAGGTGTGCAGTGAGGGCCTCTTCCAGATCGGTAACGTCGCCGAGTAGCCAGCTCAGAACGATATGGGTTTTTTCTTCCAGTGCTTCACCACTAAGCGGGTAGTGCTCTTCCACCTTGAGCGGGGCGTGATAGCGGTCTTCGCGGCCCACTTCGATCGTCTTGTCCAGCTTCTCAAATTTGTGCAGCGCTTTTTCTTCGAAAGCTGCCTGGTGTTCGGCGGCGGAAATATCGCCGAAAGTCATAAAAATGGCGTTGCTGGGGTGGTAGTGACTGCGGTAGAAATCTACCAATTCCTTATAACTGAGTTTGGGGATATCTGTAGGCTCACCACCGGAGTTGAAGTGGTAAGTCGTGGTGGGGAACAGATATTTACTCAGGGTGTGCCAAAGCTGCGAGCTGACCGAGCTCATGGCGCCCTTCATCTCATTGAACACCACGCCTTTGTAAACCAGCTCACTGCTGGTGTTTTCGGTTTCGGCGAATTCCAGGCGGTGCCCCTCCTGGGCAAAATCCAGCGGGTCCAGTGTGGCGAAAAATACCGCATCCAGGTAGACATCGAGAAGGTTATTGAAATCCTTGCGATTCTGGCTGGCAAAGGGGTAGGCGGTCCAGTCCGAGCTGGTGAAGGCATTCATAAAGGTGTTGAGTGAACGCCGAATCATCATAAAGAAAGGGTCGCGCACCGGGTATTTGTCACTGCCGCACAGTGCGGTGTGCTCAAGAATATGGGCCACACCGGTGGAATCGTGAGGCACAGTGCGCAGTGCCACCAGGAAAACATTTTCCGCGTTGTCTGCGGCAATGTGCAGGTGTTGGGCACCGGTGGTGGTGTGGCGGTATTCCTCGACACGTACGCCGAGGGAATCGATATCTGCGCTGGTAACCAGTTCAAATGCAGGATGTGAGTTGTTCAAAAGACAGCTCCCTGGAGTTATAGAAAATTTTCTGGCCGGCCTCTGCTGCCGGTGAAAGGGCGCTATTCTACCGCTTGCACACACCGGAAAGACAGTGTTGACAAGGATGTCAGCAAGGCGAAGACTTCACCTACCGAAGCCCCGGCATAAATGTAGACGAACAGGGAGATAGAGGTTGTCCTGGTTGGATATCGCCAGCGTCACTGGCTTTTTAATCACATGGGTCGGTTACACCGTCTTTGCACGCAAGAAAGCCAAAGAGACTTGGTGTCTCACATCATCATTGCAGTGGTACCGGGTGGAGTGGATGCTGCGCATGCTCGATCGGGATATGCGCATGGCAGATACCGCAATCCTCAGTAACCTGGAGCGGGTGATTGGTTTTTTTGCCTCCACAAGTATTCTAATTTTGGCGGGCCTGGTGACGGCCTTAACGGCGAACAAAGCTGCCATCGAAGTGCTCACCAGCTTGCCTTTTGCCGAGCCCACCACGGTTGAGCAGTTCGAACTGAAAGTGATGCTGCTTATCCTGATTTTTATTTTCGCCTTTTTCAATTTCACCTGGTCCCTGCGCCAATACTCGTTTGCCAATGTGTTGATTGGAGCCGCACCTCCGCCGGAAGCGGGTGAACTGTCGGAGGATGAGCGCCTTCGTTTTGCTATCAGCACCGCTAAGGTGATCGACCACGCCGGGCACAGTTATAACTACGGCCTGCGCTCCTATTACTTTTCCATGTCGGTGCTGGGCTGGTTTATCCATCCGCTGCTGTTTATTGCCGGTTACCTTTTTGTGGTTTGTGTCTTGTATCGGCGGGAATTTATGTCCCGCGCACTCAACTCGATTTTGGCGGCGCGGGAGGGCGGCCTGGAGCGCCAGCAGAGGAAGAAGTTCAGTGGAAAATAGTGAAATTGTGGCAGCTTTTGACAAGGTAGCCAAGCTGCGGGGCTGGGAGCAACTACATACGGCAAAGAACCTGGGGGTGGCACTTTCGGTAGAGGTGGCTGAGTTGAATCGGCATTTTCAATGGCGCGAAGACGCGGATATTCATTCGCTGATGCAAAGTGAGAATGCTAAAGAAGTTGCTACAGAGCTGGCGGATATCCAGATGTACCTGTGTAAGTTGGCAGAGGTGCTGGGGGTGAATATGGATTTAGCGCTGCGCGATAAGATTGCGGAAAACGAGCGCCGCGCGAGAGAAGTTGTAAATGGTGGGGCTCCATGAGTGAGGCAGGTTTCAGTGACAGGAACTTTGACGACCTGGCGCATCGATTTCGCGATCGTATTTATGGCGGCCTCAAGGGGGATATCCGTCTGGCGGTGTTGAATCGGGATTTAGCTGCGATCGTCAGCCGGGAGTCGCGCACCTTAAAAATCGTGGATGCAGGTGGTGGCCAGGGGCACTTTGCCATGGACCTGGCGGCTGCGGGGCATCAGGTGTACTTGGCAGATATTTCGGCGCAAATGCTGGAGCACGCTGCCGCTGAAGTTGAGGCGAGACATTTACAAAAGCGGGTAACCCTTTTGCATAAGCCCCTACAGGCGTTGGCGCAGATGAAAGCGTTGCAGGGCGCGGACCTTGTGATTTGCCATGCAGTGCTTGAATGGCTGGAGGAGCCACGCTTGGCCTTACAGCAGCTACACCGTTTGCTCAAGCCGGGTGGCCATTTGTCCCTCACTTTTTACAATCGGCGCGCGCTGGAATTTCGCTTGTTGCAGCGTGGCAGTTTTCGCCAGCTGGAGCGCAATATCAATGAAGACTATTGGGGTGGGCACCCCGGGAGCCTGACACCACAAAACCCACTGCTATTGGAGTGGGTGAGTAATTGGCTGCAGGAGGCCGGTTTTGAGGTGATCTGCCACAGCGGTATTCGTTGCTTTCACGATTTTATGACGCCTGCTATTCGTGACAAGTTACCCGCTGCGGCAATCGTACAAAAAGAATTGGAGTATTCTCAGACCGATCCTTATCGCCAGTTGGCGCGCTATGTTCACCTCTTGTGTCGTGTACCAGAATAACCTTGCCCTGATAAAGAGTTGCGATCAGAGCGTATTCAGCAGCAGTTCTTTGGCGGCATTTACTCGTGAGGCTAGATAGTCGTTGCCGCCGCGATCCGGGTGTAGTTTTTGAATAAGCTTGCGGTGAGCGCCGATAATTTCATCGCGTCCGGCATTGGCGCCAACGCCTAGAATTCGTCGCGCTTCGTGTTCACTCAGAGGCGGCCCTTGGTCGGCCTGGGCGGCTTTTTGTTCCTGATGGGGTTCCTGTTCTTGTTCTTGTTGTTGGCTTTGATTTTGTCGATTGCGTGCATAACGCTCAAACAAGGGGGCCAGCCAGGGCATTAAACGAGTGAGTTGATTGAGCAGGCGGCCCAGCACCGGTAGGATCAGCAGAACCATGGCACCGACCCAGTGCAGCCTTCCGCTGACGGCTAGTAACACTACGATGACTGCTGCACCCAGTAGGGTGATAAAGAAAATCTGTTTGCGCCTATCGCCTTTAGAGCTGGACTTGATTTTCTGCCAGGCATACCAGATGCCGAGTAAGATCAGTATTAGAAGAATTAAACGTGCCAATGGCGGCTCCTTAGGTTCTGCACTTGCCAAGTTTGTGCCCAGGGCTTAAATATCTTTTCGATCCCATGGATTGTCAGGTTAACATGGCTCGCCTCAAGCCTTTCCAATCTCTGGGCGGAATGAGGGCTTGAGGCTATCCTGTTTGAAGAAAATTTCAGCACTTGAGATAACAGTATGCAATACGACAAATTCCAGATCCCGGATGCGGATCAGATTTTGCCCGGCCGACCACAGCCGATGGAAATCACCGGTATCCATCATGTCAACGGCAATTCAATCCAGGAGCCATTCCCCGAAGGCATGGAAGTCGCAATTTTTGGCATGGGATGTTTCTGGGGTGCGGAGAAACAGTTTTGGGACATTGACGGTGTCTATGCTACTGCGGTGGGTTACTCGGATGGTGCCACCGAGAATCCAAATTACGATGAGGTATGTAGTGGGCGTACCGGGCATGCCGAAGTCGTTAAGGTAGTGTTTGACCCCAACAAGGTCAGCTACTCGGAATTACTAAAAACTTTTTGGGATATGCATGATCCCACCCAGGGAATGCGCCAGGGCAATGATATCGGTTCCCAATACCGCTCCTGTATTTTCTGCACTCACGAGGGGCAAAAGAAAGAAGCGGAAGCGAGTAAAGAAGCGGTGCAAGCAGCCTTGAACGAAAAGCAGCGCGGTGAGATTACTACCGAAATCAGCATGGCCCAGCCATTTTATTACGCCGAGGAATACCACCAGCAGTATATGGCGAAAAATAAAGAGGCCATCTGCCCAATATTACGCAACCCTATGTACGATTGAGTCAGATCCGTTCGGCCAGAGGGGCGGTAACCACCGCCCCTTAATCCTGCCTGCCCAATAATCTTATTTTATTTCTTGCTCAGCTTTTTCATGGTCTGTCATGTCAGCTCATGGTGCGTTTATTGGGAGCACTGCTTTCCGCTTTATTTCCCTTGCCGTTGATGCGCGCACCAGTCACTCCAGCTGCCGGGATAGAGCAGGGAGTCCCGGCGTCCGGCAAGTTGTTGGGCAAAATAGTTCACACAAGCTGTCACCCCGGAGCCGCAGTAATTCAGAATAGGACGTCCATCGGAGCGAGCGTCCCATAGTGCTTGGAGTGCCACCGTTGACTTCACTTTACCCTCATCATCGGTCATTTCGCGCCAGGGTTGGTTAATCGCACTGGGAATATGGCCGGCAATAGGGTCTATGGGTTCGTGTTTTCCGGCGAAGCGATCCTTATCGCGGGCATCGATCAGCTGCCAGGGTGCATTGCCCAGGGAGGCCTTGAGGGTTTCGTAGTGCACCAGCAGGTTATCTTTGGGGTTTGCTTTGAAATTACCCTCTGGTGTGATGGTGGGTTCACGGGTCTCTAGCGATAGGCCGGCATCGAGCCAAGCCCGCAGGCCCCCATTGAGAACCTTAATATTGGTGTGGTCAAAGAAGAAAAACAGGAACCAAGCCCGTGCGGCAAAGCCCAGGCGATTATCATCGTAGACAACGACTGGCGTCTCGGCGTTGATCCCCAGTTTGCGAGCGAACTGTTGGAACTGAGCGCTGTTGGGCATAGGATGGCGCCCACCTAATTGATGGGTAGGGGCCGACAAGTCCCTATGCAGGCTGGCATAGTGGGCTCCGGGAATATGCCCCGCTGCATACGCCAGGGCGCCACTCTCCTTATCGGCGAGGTCATAGCGACAATCCAGAATCCCTACGGTTTTGTTAGCGATTAATTCCTGTAAGTCTTCCACCTCAATAAGCGAAGCGCTGCGAACTCTGTCCATGCTGTTTCCTGCTGTCGTTCAAAGACACCAATTGATTAAGGGCTGCTTTCTGGGGCCTGTACTCCGCTGGAAGGAGCCTCTGTCTGTTCATCTTGGTTCTGCCCCTGCTGTTCATCCTGGATCTGATCGGCCAGTTCCTGCTTGCGGCAGGTTTGGGTGGGCTCGGTCTGGTCGCTTGTGGGGTTATCGAGAAAGCGTGCTGCCGCTTTTTCGGCACAGCTGCTGGCGGAAATAATATCGTGTGCCAATTGAGGGAAGAGCAGCCACTGATGATTGGGTAGTGCCTTGCGCGCTACATCTACATCTTCGGCTGATAAAACAGGATCTAGGCCGCCGTGTAACACCATAACCGGCGCGGGAGTGGCGATGGGTTGTGATTCCAGCAGTGGTGCGGCGGGAATCGCCCAGATACGGCATTGTAACTGTAGCAGCTTCAGGTCTGAGCGTACGGCACCGCCGAGAATGCCAGTGTCCTCGGCGCTCTCGCGGGCCTCGTCGAAATCGACAAAGGGGGCTTCCTCATAGCAGAAATGGCTAACTCCGGCGGCATCGCCGAAGTAGGGGTCCAATACGATCTCCATAAAGTGCCCTATGGCCTTTTGCGCGGGCTTCAGACCTTCATCGCTACTGTTTTCCAGGCCCTCAATGAGTTTTGGTAATTCACTGTAAAAGTTCTCGTTGTATAGGGCCTGGAACAGTACCCGCAGCAAACGTTGGCCAGTGAGTACAAAGGGATAGGGCTGGTTGGAATAGCGGTGTTTGATGGAGATCGTGCGCGGTTCTTCATCCAGGGTTTGCACCAGATTTTCCAGGCGGCGGCGCAAGTCTGGGTAGCGGCTGTTGCATTTCGCATCTTCAATACAGTGCTTGAGGCCGCGCTCGTAAGCTGCCAGTGAATCTTGTGCCAACTGTTGGGTGTAGACAATATTAGGAAAGACGGCGCTGTTGAGTACCAAGGCGCGGGTTGAATCGGGAAAATCCCGCGCATAGGTGAGGGCATAGCGAGAGGAGTAGGAAACGCCGTAGAGGTCGAGTTTATCGATTTTTAACCGCTTGCGTAGTTCATCTACATCCCGCGCAATCACCGAGCTGTTGTATTGCGCCATATCTGCGCCCTTGCTCAGGCGGCTATAGCAGCGCTCCATACTGAAGGCGAAGACTCGTGCTTCTTCTTCCGGGGAGAGATTGCGCTGGAAAGCTGTCTGCGCATCTTCGATAAATTCGCTGCAGGTAAGGCGCGGCCTTGCCATGCCGGTGCCGCGCGGGTCTATCACAATCAGATCGCGCCCATCCTCTACAGTCATGGCGGCGTAATTCAGCCATAGCCAATCGCTGGCGTTTTCTGGTTCCAGGCCCATGCTGGCACCGGGGCCACCCGCCCCGAGATGCAGCAGCGGGGCCTTGTTTGGCGCTGGATTCTTGGCGCGAAAGCGTATAACCGGGAAGCGGATTTTGCGCCTTTCTGGATGGGCGTAATCCTCCGGTACCTCCATCATGAAGCACTGAGTGGCGGGCCAGCTGTCGTCTGTTTTGAACCAGCAGGATCTGGGGTATAGGTGGGTATAACTTCTGGGCTTTTTCGCTGCGGGGGAAGTTGCCCCCTGTTCAGACCGATCACAGGCACTCATCAGCAGGCCGATCAAAATGATGGAGGCGGTCAGTGGGCGGAAGTTTCGCACTAAGAGTATTCCTGTGGGCCGAAAAAGTTCTGGGTTTTGTAAATTGAGTCGCTCAATGATTGCCAAATCGGGCAATGGGAGCGGATAGATTCCATCGCAAGGCCGCTAAGCGAATTGACAAGGTCACCACTACAGCGATGGCAATCACCAGATCCCCCGGCAACTTGCCACTGGCATCCAAGGCAACTAATACAGCGGCGCCGGTAAGAGCTGCTGTGGCATAGATCTCCCGGCGCAAGAGCAATGGGATATCGCCGGAAAGTACATCGCGAATTACTCCTCCGAAGGTGGCGGTCATCATGCCCATTACGATCGCAATAGTGGCGGAATAGCCAAGTTCTAAACCTTTCTGCGTGCCGATTACTACAAACACCGAGAGGCCGATAGCGTCTGCCACCATCAGCAGGCGCATGGGTACCTGTAGATAGCGTATCAGGTAAAAACTAATTACACCGGTCGCGACAGCAATCCACAAATAGTAGGTGTCCTGCAGCCAAAATACGGGGATATTGAGGATGATGTCCCGGATGGTGCCCCCTCCCGTAGAGGTAACACAGGCGAGTACTACTGCGCCAAATAAATCCATCTGCTTGTGACCTGCAGCGAGTACGCCACTAAAGGCAAAGACTGCGATACCGATCATATCGAACCAATGCAGCAGCTCATCCATATCATCATTACATCCTGGAATTGGCGGGCAGGGGAGAATAGCACTTCTATTTAAGCAAAGGGAATCGTCTACTTTGCCGCTGGAGAGAAGTGTGAGGTCGTGCAGAGTGGGGCATTAGAGCAATTCCGTTAGCGGTTGCTATGTTTGGCAGAGCGGGGAGTTGTTTTCTTCCGCTCCAAAAATTTTTACCCCCCTATAAACGCTAAAAAGAGAGCCTGCTGAAGTGGCAGCGAAACGGGCAGAAGCACAGGATGGATAACTCTTAACATGCCAATTCATAGCATTTTAAAAGCACTGGCTTGTGTATTCATCATTGGTATGGCCTATCCGATTGTTAAGTTGGCTCTCAGTGATGTTCCCCCTTTGATGCTCACGGCGATGAGATATGCCTTGGCGTCTATTCCATTTGTTTGGTTTTTCCCTTTTCCAAAAACCTCAGTATGGAATGTTGTCCTGATCGGCGTATTTTTACAGCTTCTCACTACGGGACTGGTTTACTTGGCGATGCGCACTGATGCGCAGGCAGGAATTGCCTCGCTGCTGGTGCAGTCACAAGTGATTTTTACCTTAATTTTCAGTATCTGCTTTTTTGCGGAAAAAATAAGTTGGCAGCAGCTTGTGGGTCTGTTGATAGCGGCCGCTGGCTTTACATTGTTTTTCATTGATGCTGATAAGGGAGGGGCCACAACGCAGAAAGGGTTTTTGCTCTTGATGGGCTCGGGTATGGCTTGGGCCATTGCTAATCTGGCTTTGAAAAGAATGCGGGGAGTAAATTTATTCCATCTGATGGTCTGGGCATCGCTGGTGCCGCCAATTCCTCTATTCGTATTGTCCTATTTCCTGGAAACTCGAAAGCCCGTTCAGCATTTACTGGAGGCCTCGCCAATAGCCTGGGGTGCGATCCTCTATCAAAGCCTATTCCTTACGTTGCTCGCTTATGTTTGGTGGGGGGACTTGATTAGGCGTTATTCAGCTGCTTTTGTTGCCCCCTTTGGGCTGCTGGTCCCGGTATTTGGTTTGATGGGATCCTGGGTGATTTTAGGCGAATCGATGGATGCGATGGAGTGGGGTGCATCTCTATTGGTTTTTATCGGAATTGCTTTTTGTGTGATTAATGTGCAGGCGATAGAGGCACAGGCCAGGCAATAGCAGTGCGCTAAAAGGGAGAAAAGTTTACTGCGAGCGCGCCACCCGCGTATGCCGCGGGTGGCGCCCGGTGAGGCGTTAGACGAACGCTTGTAGGCCGGTTTGGGCACGGCCCAGAATCAGGGCGTGAACATCGTGGGTGCCCTCGTAGGTATTTACCGCTTCCAGGTTCATCACATGGCGAATCACGTGGAACTCGTCGGAGATACCATTGCCGCCGTGCATATCGCGGGAAACGCGGGCGATATCCAGGGCCTTGCCGCAGTTATTGCGTTTCACTAGGGAGATCATGGTGGGGTCGAACTGCTTGTTCTCATCCATGATGCGGCCAACGCGCAGGGAAGCCTGCAGACCCAGGGTGATTTCGGTTTGCATGTCGGCCAGCTTCTTCTGGAACAGCTGGGTTTGAGCCAGTGGGCGGTTGAACTGCTTGCGGTCCAGGCCGTACTGGCGCGCTGCGTGCCAGCAGAACTCACCGGCACCCATGGCGCCCCAGGAAATACCGTAGCGGGCGCGATTCAGACAGCCGAAGGGGCCGCGCAGTCCGCCAATTTCGGGGAACTTGTTTTCTTCGGGTACGAAGACATTGTCCATCACGATCTCGCCGGTGATGGAGGCGCGCAGGGAGAACTTGCCCTCAATCTTCGGCGCGCTCAGGCCTTCCATACCCTTCTCTAGTACGAAACCGCGAATGATGTCTTCGTCATCTTTGGCCCAAACCACGAATACATCGGCAATGGGGCTGTTGGTGATCCACATCTTGGCGCCGCTGATACGGTAGCCGCCGTCTACTTTTTTGGCGCGGGTTTTCATACCGCCGGGATCGGAACCTGCATCCGGCTCGGTCAGGCCAAAACAGCCAACCCACTCTCCGCTGGCCAGTTTGGGCAGGTACTTCTGTTTCTGCTCTTCGCTGCCGTAGGCGTAGATCGGGTGCATTACCAGGCTGGATTGCACGCTCATTGCGGAGCGGTAGCCAGAGTCCACCCGCTCGACTTCGCGGGCTACCAGGCCGTAGGAAACGTAGTTGAGACCGGCACAGCCGTAGCCTTCGATGGTGGAGCCCAGCAGGCCCAGCTCGCCCATTTCGCTCATGATTTCACGGTCGAAAATCTCGTGGCGGTTGGCCTCCAAGACCCTCGGCATCAGCTTGTTCTGACAGTATTCGCGTGCGGCATCGCGCACCATGCGTTCTTCGTCGGTCAACTGCTGGTCCAGCAGCAGGATGTCGTCCCAGTGGGCGAGTGGCTGATGTTTACTCATGGCTAGTCTCTTCTACTTCTTCCGTTATTAATCGGCACTGGGGTTTGTCGCCAATCCGGCAAAAAAGTTGCCGAATCTTGAAAGGGACATTGGCAAGCATCCCGCGGCAAAACCCAGTGACCATTCAGTTTATTGTGGCGCATCATACCTAAGTAGCTGCGATGGGGCACTCCTAACGGCAGCAAAATTTAGACTGGTTTGAGCATGGCTGTGTAAACAAGGGTAAAACGCCTTGCGAGCTATTTTTGTCGGAAGATAATGGGCGCAATAATTCTCTGTTTTTCCTGTTTTTAAAAACTTTTCCGGTGATTTTTCTTGGGCTTTTACCGTGTTTTGGCAATTTGTGTTCCACTGCTGGCCAGCTGTTCCTCTCAGCCCCTTGAGACTGTCGAGCCGCAGGATATTTTGTCTCTGCCGCAGACATTCAGCGCCTCGGGTACTGAGGCGGCCGATGTCCGGTGGTGGCGAGGGTTTGAAGATCCTCAGCTCGACCAGCTGGTAGAACTGTCTCTGCGGGATAATCCCAGCTTGCAGGCCAGCTATTGGCGCCTGCACCAAGCTGCGGCGGCGGCCCGTGGAGCCCGTTCAGGGCTGTTCCCCCGAGTGACGGCCCAGATAGAAAATACCGAGCAGCGCTACTCCTCTGGGGAATTTACCGACCCTTCCAACGAGGGTAACAGCTGGAGTACCCGTATCGCTGCCAGTTATGAGCTGGATCTCTGGGGACGCGTGCGCGCCGGAGCCAGCGCGGCTGAGGCAGGGCTTCAGGCCCAGCAGCAAAATCTACAGACCGCCGCTCTGAGCCTCGCGGCGGAAGTCTCCTCAACCTGGTTGCAGCTGTGCGAACAGTGGGGGCAGCACAACTTACTGCTGCAGCAGCTGGAAATTAATCGGAAGTCTCTCAGGGTGCTGGAGTCGCGTTTTGCACGCGGGGTCAGCGATGCCGCCGATGTGCTGCAGCAGCGCCAGTTGGTGCAGCGCTCTGAGCAGGAGCTGGAACAGACAGGCGCCGATATTGAAGTGCTGAAGGTGCAACTGGCCACTTTACTGGGCATCAATCCGGATCAGTTGACTGGATATATCCACAAAGAGGCGAGTCTGCCGTTTTTGCCGGCCCTGCCTGATACAGGCATCCCATCGCAACTGTTGCTACGGCGCCCAGATGTACGGGAAGCCCAGCGCAAGCTGGTGCAGGATTACCACCTGGCTGATCAGGCCTGGGCGGACAGGCTGCCCGTACTGAGTCTATCTGCTGTGGCCAGTAACGGTACCAGCCTCATCAGTGATATTACCGAGAACTGGCTGTTGGCTATCGCCGCCTCCCTGGAAGGGGTGATTTTCGATGGCGGTGCGCTCAGTTCCGCAAGGCAGCAACAGGATGCGGCTTTGCAGGAACGTTGGGCGCTATATCGAGAAACCGTGAATCAGGCACTGTCAGAAGTCGAGCAGGCCCTGATTCGCGAAGGTGCCTTGAATCGGGAACTCGAACACCTGCGAGAACGAAAGCGTTTATCCGACCTGATCGTGCAGCGGCGCAACCGTGCCTATACACGCGGTGCTGTCGATTTTCTCAATCTGCTGACGGCTACCACCGAACAGCAGAGCCTGGCTCGTGAAGTGTTGTCTGCCGAACGCCAGCTGCTGCAAAACCGAGTCACCTTATATCGCGCACTGTCCGGGGGGCTGCCGCAACAAGACCTGCCCGAACCGGAGCCCGTAGACCTGGAGTTGTACTTGGAGGGAAATAGTTGATGTTAAAGAAGTTCAATCCGCGCTCGCTCATACCTGTGGCTTTACTGGTGTTGGCGGCTGTGATTGCCGCCTGGATGCTGCGGGAGAAACCCACAGTCTCTCGTGGTGAGCGCAAGATGCCACCGCCGGCTGTGGATGTGGCGGTGGCGGAGCAAGGGAGTTTCCCCATGACTTTAAGCGCCCTGGGAAAAGTGACCGCGCGCGAATTGGCGGAGTTGCAGCCTTTGGTAGACGGACAGGTGGAATGGCTCGACTACGATCTGGGGCCGGGCGCGGTTCTACCCAAAGGTAAAGTGCTGCTGCGTATTGATTCTGAGCCCTACCAATTGGCCCTGAAATCCGCTCAGAGCACCCTCGCTGGCCGGCGTGCGGAGTTACAGCAGGAGTTGGGGCAGCAGCAGGTGGCACAGGAAGAGTACGAGCTGCTCGGCACTGCTCTGGGAGAAGCCGACCGCGCACTGGTATTGCGTGAACCCCAGAAAGCTGCAGCCGAAGCAGCCGTGCAGTCGGCGGAGGTCGAGGTGGCTCTGGCGCAGCGCAATCTGCGCCTGACCGAAGTGCGTGCTCCTTTTGACGCATTGGTGGTGGCGCGTAATGTGGATGTGGGGGATCGAGTATCCCCCGGGATTAATCTCTACAGTTTGGCCAGCGCTAGCCGCTTCCAGATTGCTGTTGAGGTACCTGCTAGCCAATTACACCGTCTGGATAGCGGCGATGTGGAAGTCCGCATTTATGGCAGTCAGTGGTCCGCCGGCAGTTTCCGCCATGGAGAGTTTGTTCGGGTGATACCGGTGCTTGAGGAGCAGGGGCGGCTGGCACGCGTACTGGTGGAATTGAAAGATCCTCTCTCTGTATTGGACCCCTCTCAGCCGCAGCTTTTGCTGAATGATTTGGCCAGGGTGGAAATTGTCTCACGAGCTGAGGAGGCGCTGGTGCGAATCCCCCTTACGGCCCTGCAAGATGACAACCTGGTTTGGGTAGTGCGCGACAATCGCACCAGTATCCAGCCGGTTGAGGTTGCCTATACCAGCGGCGATTTTGCTGTGCTCGATAAGGGGCTAAACGGTGGCGAAACACTGGTTACGACTCGCCTGATCACTGTTACTGAAGGTATGCCGGTGCGGATTGCCGCAGGCCCCCGTTCGGTCAAAGAGCTGCCCGCCGATGCTGCCGCTTCAGCCAGTGAGGCCCCAGGTGCCGGAGCGCGGCGCCGTGAAACTGGGGGTGACAATGACTGAGCGCAAAAGAAGTGATGCGACTATTGATACCCGCCAGGGCGCTATCGCCTGGATGGCGCGCAACCATGTAACCGCCAACCTGTTAATGTTGGTCCTGATTGTGGGCGGGCTGGTTTTCTCCCTGGTGGTGAAGAAAGAGGTTTTTCCTGAGTTCAGTCTGGATAGGGTGACGGTTTCCATTTCTTATCCCGGCGCCAGTCCGGAAGAGGTGGAGCGTGGTGTATTGGTGGCCGCCGAACAGGCGGTACAGGGTATTGTTGGCATTAAAGAGATGCGCGGTGCGGCCAACGAGGGTAGCGCTTCACTGATTCTGGAACTTGAGGGCGATGCGGATGCCAATTTGGTTTTTCAGAATATTCAGCAGGCCATTGATTCGGTGACCACCTTCCCCGGTGACATTGAGCGCCCACAGGTGAGTCTGGCCGAGCGCAAGCGCGACGTATTGGACCTGGTCCTGCATGGCAATCTGGATGATCGCAGTTTGCGCGCCCTGGCCATGCAGGTGTACGACAAACTGGAGGCGCACAGCGGTATCACCCAGTTGGAGGCCCAGGGCGTTCGAGATCTGGAAGTGGCCGTTGAGATACGCCGCGACGATTTGCGGCGCTATGGCCTGACTCTGACAGAAGTTGCCCAGGTGGTAAAAAACGCGGCGGTGGATATTCCCTCCGGCAGTGTTAAATCCAATGCCGGCGAAATCCTGGTTCGGGTTACCGAGCGGCGTGATTGGGCGCGCGAGTTCGGCAATGTGGTGGTGACCCGTGGCAGTGGCGGCGGCCCGGTGTATCTGCGTGATATCGCCAATATCAGCGATGCCCTCGAGGACGAGGCGCGCAATATGGTGTTTAACGGGGAGCCCGCCGTCAGTATCAAAATTTACCGCGTAGGTGAGCAGACACCGATGAGTGTCAGCGAGGCGGCGCGGGAAGTGATCGATGAGGTCAGAGCCAGCCTGCCGCCAGGAGTGACGCTGACCATTCGCGATGACGACTCGGAGATCTTTAAAGAGCGCCTCTCTCTGCTGTTGAAGAACGGATTTATCGGCCTGCTGCTGGTATTTGTGGTACTCGGTGCCTTCCTGGAATTGCGTCTGGCATTTTGGGTGACCCTCGGTATTCCCACCAGTTTCCTCGGTTCACTGCTGTTTCTGCCTGGGCTGGATATCTCAATCAGCATGGTGAGTATGTTCGCCTTTATTATCGCCCTGGGTATTGTGGTGGATGATGCCATTATCGCGGGGGAAAATATTCACGAATGGCGGCAGAAAGGTTATAGCAATATAGAGGCGGCTATTGCCGGTGCTCGCCAGGTAGCGGTACCACTGACCTTTGCCATCCTCACCAATATCGTCGCCTTCATTCCTTTAATGGAATTGCCCGGCTTTATGGGCAAGATTTTTGGCGTAATTCCTTTCGTGGTGGGCTCGGTATTTATCATCTCCTGGGTGGAGGCGCTGTTTATTTTGCCGGCGCACCTGGCCCATTCACGTCGGGGTTATAAGAGCCGGCGGGCCCGCCGCTTCGCCGCTCGACAAAAATTGTTGGCTCGTGGTCTGGACCGTTTTGTGCAGAGGCGTTTCCGTCCCTTTTTGAACCTTTGTGTAGCGCACCGCTACAGCACCATTGCCATCGCTATTGCCATCTTGTTGGTGATGGCGGGCTATGCGGCCAGCGGGCGTATGGGCTTTACCTTAATGCCGCGAGTGGAGCGGGATTCCGGACGTTTCGCGGTAACTTTCCCTACCGGTACCCCTCAACAGCAGTTGGAAAAAGCCAGGACGCAGATTATTGATGCGGCCGATAGAGTGCTCGAACAATATGATCGGGATCGGGTTTTCCTCGGTAGTCGTGGCCTGATCGGGGATGATGCGATTCAGGTGGATGCCTATTTTGTTGCGGCGGATCAGCGCAGTTTTTCTACCGGGGAGTTTGTACGTCAGTGGAGAAGGGAGGTGGGGCCGATAGCCGGTTCTCTCAGCGCAATTACTGCATCCGATCGCGGTGGGCCCGGTGCCGGTTCCTCTCTCACTGTAGAGCTCCGCCACACGGATACGGACATACTGGAACAGGCCGCATTACGCTTGGCTGGTGAGCTGGAGAAATTCCCTAATGTCAGCGACATCGATGCAGGTATTTCTCTTGGTAAAACCCAGCTCGACTTGACCCTGACGGAAACGGCCAAGAGCTTGGGCGTTTCTGCGGAGGAAATTGGCCGCCAGCTGCGTGCCTCCCTCTATGGGGCCGAAGCCTTGCGTCAACAACGCGGACGGGACCAGGTGAAGGTGATGGTGCGCCTGCCGGAAACTGAGCGGGTTACGATGGACGATATACACAATATGATGATCCGCGCCGGCAATGGCCAGTGGCTGCCACTTCTCGACCTGGTCGAAATTGAGCAGGGGCGGGCCTACGCCAAAATCAACCGTCGCGAAGGGCGTAGGGTGACTACGGTTACTGCTAATGTGGAGCCCAGCGATCAGGCGGCACTGGTGATTAACGAGCTGAATATCAGTGTGATGCCGCAACTGAAAGCGGAATTTCCCGGCCTCGGTATCTCCTATGAGGGACGTCAGGCGGATGAGCGTGAGGGGCTCGCCTCACTGGGGATGACATTTATGCTGGCGATGGCGGTGCTCTACCTGTTGCTGGCGATTCCGCTGAAGAGCTACATACAGCCATTAATTGTGATGATTGCCATTCCCTTCGGTGTGATCGGCGCGTTGCTCGGCCATTTGGGGATGGGCTATGGCCTCAGTATGGTGAGCCTGCTGGGTATGGTGGCGCTCGCCGGGGTGGTTATTAACGATACCCTGGTGATGATCGAATACAGCAACCGCTTGCGCAATGAGGGTGCTGATCTGGAAACTGCAATTAAGCGCGCAGCGGCGCGCCGTTTTCGCCCAATTGTGCTGACTACGGTTACCACTTTCTGCGGCCTGATGCCGATGATTTTTGAAACCTCGGTGCAGGCGCGCTTTATGATTCCGATGGCGATTTCCCTCGGCTACGGAATTCTCGCAGCTACAGCTATTTCTCTTTTGTTGGTTCCCTGCCTTTACCTGATGTTCGGAAAGGATATTCCCTTGTTGTTGGAGAAGGCGAAAGTAGCGATTAAATCCCTAGTCAGGCCTGCGCAGGTTTAATCCCTGCGCAGTTCGTCTTTGGTGGCGATAGGGTTGGGGAAATTCATCACCACGATATAAGAGGACACCAGGAAGGTCAGGATGGCGGTGGCCTGTATCAGGTGCGAAGCTTCGCTGCCGATTAGGTTCTGGCTAAAGGCGAGTAGGGCGATCAGTAGGGAGAATTCACTGATTTGCCCCAGGCGGAAGCCGATATCCCAGGCCAATATTTTGAGTTCGCTGTGGCCACCGAGTAGATAGCGGAATACCACCGGCTTGGCTAGCAGCACCACCACGGCAGTTACCAGTGCAGGAACCAGAATTTCCGGCAGCATTGACAGTTTGAACTGGGCGCCAAGGCTGAAGAAAAACAGGATCAAAAAGAAATCCCGCAGTGGTTTCAAATTGAGGGCTATGTACTGGGAAATCCGGCTGGCGGCGAGGGTGATGCCGGCGATAAATGCGCCAATCTCCCGTGACAGCCCCAGCGTTTCTGCCAGTTCCGCCATGCCCATGCACCAGCCCAGCGCCATCAAAAATACATACTCGTGAAAGCGGTCGAAACGGCTAAACAGTGGCAGCAACAGGTATTTCACCACTACCCAAGCAAACGCTACTAATAAGGGCAGGGCTCCGAAAGATAGGGCTACTTGTCCCAGATGCATATCCCCACTGCTGTCACTGAGCAGAATCATCAAGCAGACGATGGCGACAAAATCCTGAAACAGTAACAGGCCCACCATCAACTCCCCCAGCTTCTTGTGGTGTAGTACCGTGGTAGGCAATAACTTGATACCGATAATGGTGCTGGAAAACATCAAGGCCATACCGATCACCCAGCTCTCCATGGTGGTAAAGCCAAACAGCTGACCGATAGAAAAACCAATACCCAGGAAGATGGCGCAACTGATAATGCCAACAAAAGTGGCCTTGCGCAGCACCGAGACCAATGCCTGGGGCTGCATATCCAGCCCCAGCAGGAACAGCAGGAAAATGATGCCCACGTTGGACATATCTGAGAGCAGGCGCAGATTATCGATGACCGCAAGCCCAGATGGTCCCAGCAGTACACCCAGGGCGATATAGGCGACTAATAAGGGTTGGCGGCCGAAGAGTGCCAGGGTGGCAACTATCGCGGCGCCACTAAAAATGAGAAAGAAGGATTGGAAGAGGGAGCTGTCCGCCACAAGTCATCCTTGAAAGTGAGCGAGGTCTCATCATTATCCACAGATGGGCGAACAGCTAAACCCTTATCACTCCTGGTTTTCTGAGGGAATGGGCAGCTCAGTGGTGCTTTTGATCTGCTCCAGAGCGAAATTCGAAATGATATCGCTGATGCCTACGTGCCTGATCAACTCCTTGTAAAAGCGGTCATAGGCAGAAATATCGCTCACTACCACCCGCAGCAGGTAGTCGTAGTCCCCGGCCATTCGGTAACAATCCACCACCTCCGGTAGTTGTCCTACATGCTTTGAGAAGGCTTCTGCCCACTCCGGGGTATGCTGGTCGGTTTTTACCTGGGCGAACACCGAAACTGGCAGGCCCAGAATTTCCGCATTGAGCAGGGCGACCTTGCGGCGGATGATGCCGCTTTTTTCCAGCTTCTGCACCCGGCGCCAGCAAGGGGTCTTTGTGAGTCCCACACGCTCCGCCAGCTCCTCAATAGAAAGGCTGACGTCCGATTGCAGAATAGCGAGCAGGTGTCTATCAATCGCGTCAAGTGAGGACATAGTGCTACAGCGCTCCCTTGGCCTAGGGTCTTGTGTCCCTGTATCGAAGTAGAAGCCCTCACTGGCATTGCCCTGGCGGTGGTTTGATGTTCTGGGTGGTTAGAAGGCTGGCAGGTAGTTTGCCTCTTCCTTTTCCACCTGACGTAACGATAGGCTCATGGGAATTGCGCCGGTAGTGGAATTTTCCCCAAGTGCAACTTCAATGAGAGCACTTTGTGCAAATAGGAAGTGGATGCGGGTATTGAAAGGATATGGGAGAGAGAGTGCCGGGCGCTGCGGTAGCGCCCGGCAGATAACTTTTAGGCGGCATTCTTCGGCGGGAAGCGGGGCTCGAACAAACCAAGCTCAATGGCTTCGCGCACCATGGCCATCAGGTCAATTTCGGTAAGCTCCTGCAGCTGCTGCAAATTGTTCAGTACATAATAAACCGGCTGCACAATGTCGATACGATAAGGCGTGCGCAGTGCGTCGATGGCGCTGAAGTCGAAGCGCTCTGGTTCATTACTCAGTGCATAGAGAGTTTCCTTGGGAGAGGAAAGGATACCGCCTCCGTAAATACGCAGGCCGTCTTCGGTGCTGAGCAGACCGAACTCCACGGTGAACCAGTAGAGTCTCGCCAGATAAGCACGCTCTTTAGGGGAGGCTTTTAGACCTAACTGGCCATATTTCTCGGTAAAGTTGGCGAAGGCCGGGTTGGTGAGCATGGCGCAGTGGCCAAAAATTTCGTGGAAGATATCCGGTTCCTGTAGGTAGTCGAATTCCTCAGGGGTACGAATAAAAGTGGCAACAGGGAATTTGCGATCGGCGAGCAGGCCAAAAAAGGTTTCAAAGCCGATCAGAGCGGGTACACGTGCCACTTCCCAACCAGTCTCCCGGCGCAGTACAGAGGAGATTTCCTCAAGCTGGGGGATGCGATCGCGGGGCAGGTCGAGCAGCTCAAGGCCGTGCATATACTCATCACAAGCGCGACCGGGCAATACCTCCAGCTGGCGCTCTATCAGGCGCTGCCAGGTTTGATGTTCCAGCTCGGTGTACTCAATAAAGCCCTCGGCGTTGGGCTCTCGGGCCACGTACTGGGTGCTCTTCTTGGCTGCTTCTTTTTTCATGATTTTGTCTCCTGCGGCCTGCCAGTCTCTCCAAGTGTTGAAGGCTAGTGGCCCCGCCGCTGAATCCTTGTTGTTATGTGTCTCCTCTATTTTTAGTCAGAGGCCTGCATTTAGGGGAGGCTTAGCGTGGAGGTATTGCGCCCTCCAATACAAACCTCTTACACTTTTTGTAAAGAAAACTTTACAGGTGGGCTGGTGAGAGTCGAAATAACCTGCGCTAATCGTGTCGGTATTTTGCATGAAATTATGCAAATATTTGGCGAATATCGGATTAATGTAACCTCTGGGGAGCTGGGGGGGGACAGTGGAGATAAGGTCTACCTGTTGGCGCCAGGTATGCTCACAACCCAGTACCAGGCTATTGAGAAGTCTCTCTACCGTGTTCCCGGTGTCCAAAGGGTCAGGCGCATCTCGTTGCTACCCTTGGAACGGCGATATTTTGAACTGGATACCCTCTTACAGCACGTGACCGATCCAGTGCTCAGCGTGGACCATGCCGGCCGGGTTATTGCCGCTAACGTTGCTGCTGCGCGCGCCTTCGGGGTCAGTCTCGATCGGGTACCGGGTTTACAGTTACAGCGTTTTCTACCGTTGATGCAAGTGGCCGAGCTGCTGAGAGATTTTGCGGTGCCCCGTTTTGGGCTCCCAGTTGTGGTGCGGGGTCAAAATTTCCGAGTGGACTGGTCACCGATAGCCTTAGATAACACTGGTGATGTGGACTCTTTGGCCGGTGCCGTGTTGCGTATGCAACCTGCGGAGAAAAGTGAGTTTGCTGCAGGACTTCCACCCCCTGTGGCGCTGTGGGATTTTGATTTACGCCGGGAGACTTGCCTGCAACTGCAGGACCTCTCTGAATTGAATTCTCCTTTGCTGGTTTGTGGCGAGGCGGGGACCGGTAAAACTACTTTTGCCTGTGCGGTGCATTATTTATCATCCGCTGCTGCCCGTGCAGATTGCCACCGTATTGTGCCCCAGAATGGGAAAATGGAAATCCCCAGGCATCTGCGCTCAACTGGAACCTTAATTTTGGAGGATCTTCATCAGCTGGATGGCGAGGCCCAGCTGACAATCGCCCGCCGGTTGCGCGGCCTGCCACCTTCAATACGCTTAGTGGCCACTTGTTCCGAGCCTCGGTCATTGGTGCCGGCTCTAGCTCAGCACTTTAGTGCGCTCTCCTTGGTCTTGCCTCCTTTGCGTAATATGCGACCGGCGCTACCACGATTTGCTGAAACACTCTTACGACAGGAGTTCCCCGATCAGGAGGCGCCTGTTTTGCCAGTGGAGGTGCTCGAACTGATTCGCCGCCATGACTGGCCGCAAAACTTCAATGGTTTACGTGACTACCTGGCAGCTGCCCTGGGCAGCTGTAAACGTCGTGGCGCCAGCACAATAGATATTGAGGACCTTCCGGACTTAACCGTGCCGGCGAGTTTACCCTGGCGGGAATGGGGCAGGGGGCTCAGCTACAAAGAGATGATGGAGCAGCTGGAGCGATCATTACTCAGTGAATTGTTGGTGGGGCGCTCCTCTACTAGAGAGCTAGCCAAGGAGTTGGGCATTTCCCATACCGCTGTGGCCAACAAGCTGCGTAAATACGGCCTGTCGGCCCACAAAAAATAGGCGAGTTCAGCGTTCAATACGCCCCAACAGCATATCCTTAAACATCACAAAGTCCCCCATAAAACTATAAAAGGGGTACTTAAAAGTGGCAGGACGATTGTGTTCAAAAAAGAAATGCCCAATCCAGGCAAAACCATAACCAGCCAGCGGTGTAGCGGCAAACCACAGCATATTGCCTGTGCTGATCGCTGCGATCACGGTGGCAAATACGAGGCTGGTACCAATAAAGTGCAATCGTCGGCAGGTTAGATTGCTGTGCTCTTGCAGGTAGAATGGGTAAAAGTCGCGGAAAGATTCGAATTTTTGGGCTTCTATAGCAGCCATGCTATGCCTCCTTATTTTTATTGCTCCCGCAGTGTAAGGCCAATTCAATAGTCTTCCAAGCTGGGCGCATATCGGGAATATCTGTTAGTCTGCCGCAAAAATTTTCGGGGATGCACCCCGTATTAGTGAAACGAGGAAGTTATGGCAGGACCGCTCGCGCATCTCAAAGTACTCGATCTCAGTCGTATTCTTGCAGGCCCCTGGGCCGGACAGGTTTTCGCCGATTTTGGCGCCGAAGTGATTAAGGTGGAGCGCCCTGAGCGCGGTGATGACACTCGTCACTGGGGCCCTCCCTACCTCAAAGACGCCGAGGACAATGACACCGCCGATGCTGCGTATTACCTGAGTGCCAACCGCGGCAAGAAATCGGTCACTGTAGATATCACCACGGAAGCCGGCCAGGACTTGATTAAACAACTGGCTGCCCGCTGCGATATTCTTCTGGAGAACTACAAGGTAGGTGGCCTAAAAAAATACGGCCTGGATTATGAAGCTATCAAGGCCATTAATCCTGGAGTGATTTATTGTTCCATTACCGGCTTCGGTCAAACCGGCCCCTATAAAAACCGCGCCGGCTACGATGCCATGATTCAGGGGATGGGCGGATTGATGAGTATCACTGGTGTGCCCGAAGGGCAGCCAGGTGCCGGGCCGCAAAAAGTGGGGGTGGCCGTTGCCGACCTGATGACGGGCATGTATGCGGTTTCCTCGGTGCTTGCCGCCGTAGTGCACCGCCAGCAGACGGGAGTGGGGCAGCATATTGATCTGGCCCTGCTGGATACCCAGGTGTCCTGGCTTGCTAATCAGGCCCAGAACTACCTCACCTCGGGTAAAAGTCCCGAGCGCCAGGGCACAGGCCACCCCAATATCGTGCCTTACCAGGCTGTGCCCTCGCAAGACGGCTATTTTATGTTGGCGGTTGGCAACGACGACCAGTTCAAGCGTTTTTGTAAGATCGCGGGTATAGAACAGCTTGCAGAAAATCCCGCTTATGTCAGTAATTCCTCACGGGTAATAGCCCGCGATGAGCTGATCCCTCAAATTGAGAATGCCACCCGCAAGCAGAACTCTGCCTGGTGGTTGGAAAAACTCAGCGAAGCCCATGTGCCTTGTGGACCGATCAATACTCTCGAAGAGGTCTTTGCCGATCCACAGGTGCAAGCGCGAGGTATGGTGGTGGAGCAGGATCACCCACAAGCCGGCAAAGTAAAAACTGTTCGCAACCCGGTACTCTTTTCCGAATCTGCCCTCGATTACCAGCAGGCTCCACCGGTATTGGGTGAGCACACCGAAGAAGTGCTGCGCGAGTTACTGGGAAAAGATGAGCAGCAAATTAACCAACTGCGCCGCAACGGCGTCGTGTAGTTAATACCTGGGCCCGGCAAACATATTTTACCGGGCTTAAATCACAATATTGAGTCAGATTTAACTGGGGGGAGGCAAGGAAGCCCGGCTCTTAAGGCATGCTGTGAATAGATCGTGATAGGCTCGTAAACGGTTTATTTTTTGCCTATATCTTATGAAGGAAATAGCACAGGGAAGCGTTATGCAATTGGACCATTTCAATATCACTGCACCTTGGAGTCAGCTGCTGCAGTTGCGGGACTTCTATACAAAAGTCCTTGGCCTCACAGAGGGAGAGCGACCAAGCCTTAAAAACAACGGATTCTGGCTCTACGGTAATGGCAAACCGATTGTCCATCTCATGGAGGGAGAAGTCTCTGAACAACAAGCGACAAAGCCCTATTTGGACCATATGGCTTTCCTTACCGAGGATCTTCAACCGATAAAACAACAGTTGGATTCGTTGGGTGTTGCCAGCGAGCAAAGGGATGTACCGGGCCGTAATCTAAGGCAGTTGGTATTTTTTGATCCGGTGGGGATCAAGGTGGAAGTGAATGCGTTGGTTTAGGTGGTTAAAGACCCGCTAAAAGGCTTTATGTTACTGATCTGAGATGTTCAATCTGACATTGGAAGAGCTTATCAGTAGTTATCATCAGTCGGCTGGGAGCAACAGGTTTGTCAACGTTGTTGTCGCTCAGCATGATCAATTGGAAATTTATAGAGCTGTTGGTTTTAGACTTTTCCATTTCTGGATAAAGAGTATAGATATGGAAGTGACTTTGAAGGAGTATTGTAAAATAAATCCAGCAAAGCCACTCATTTCCACTTTTAGAGTATTAGGGTTTAACTAAAACTATTGGTGGTTACGGTAAGCTTCCTCGAGCAGATGCTGGAGGGGGAATTCCGCGGTGGGGAATTCGTTGCCGCGCTCGTCTTTTGCGAGTACATGAATGAAGTGTTCATCCCCTTCAGGACCAGAAGTTGTAGATATGTTGAGTTTGTATGGCGCAGCAAATTTAGCTTCATTGTTAGCCATAGGGATCGGGATATATAGCTTTGCTTCCCCGTTTCCAAACCATAGTGAATCAATAACGATGACACTCTCATGGTTGTTGTTTGGGTTCGCCGCTATCTTGTCGTTTAGTGATAATCTGAGCCTGTTCCCGTCGAGAGTAAGAATTTTAATATCAGTGACTTTTCCTGGGGTTACATCAACCAAGCGACCTCCGACATGAAATAATGGCTGTCCTTGGTTTCCTGGTTGATTTGCACCGATAAAACTCTCTGCTTCAGATACAAAGCCGTCAATGTAAATATTCTGATCGCTAGAATTTTGAAAATCTACACCATGCACTTCAATGTTGAGTTGGCGGTATACCCAGGTGTTGCCAACTGTGGCCCGGTGTAATCCATTAGTGGAGTTGAAATTCCTTACGGATAATTTGGACGCATTGGGGAAGTTTACATCTAGCGAGGTTATCACAGCGGGAGATGAAGGATCTGCTTGATCAATGATCAGTGTTGCAGAGTCGGCTCCATTTAAGTCGAGGCCTGGATACTGTAATGAGGCATTAGATGAAGTAATATCTTGAATTTCGTATTTGAAGGTTTTTGCTTGTGCTTCAAAGGCAAGGAACGCTGCAGAAATAGCTGCTACTAAGGTATATTTAGGAAACATATCAATCTACTGCTTAATAATTGTATTTTTTCATCAAGTGATGCTGAAGGTCTAAATAGTAAGGTTGTTGGCCTGCCCACTTGATGTGTTAAATGTCACACTTTGAAATAGTGTCTCTTGAAAGATGGACCTTAAGTCTTTAAGTGTGAAATAAGTTGTGAAAACTTTCAGTTTTTTCAAACGATTGATCGCTTGAGGCAAAATATCTGAATTAATTTATCCCTCCGTGATTAAAATTATCCGATAATTTGTGGAGAGCTTACAGTACGGTTTTAAATAAGTAAATAAAGCTGGCTTCAAGGTGTGCACTGTATTTGGTACTGTAATTCCATATTTGTTAGTCTTTTGCTCTTTTAAGGTTTAATAATGATTAGGTGAGCTTGTGTGAATATGCTTCGTTATATTGGCAGAGTAGAAACGTGTATGAATATTCATGCAAGTGAGTTTATTTTTACGGTGAGTGGGTTTAGGTAGGGTCTAGCAATGTGGCTACTATGAGGCCTGTCCGTGTTGGCTCACTTGTGGGTTTAAGCTGTTTCGATGGGCCTTCCATTACTCAGAGAGATTTTGAAGAAATGGCCGAGATGGATCCAGTTAGAATGTTAAAAGTTGACGCACCTGGCTACCCAGAAGTTGATTTTTAAATCACTGGCGGCGTTATTACTTTGGCATGGTAAGTAGCTAAGATTTTTCTTTGCAACTGTTCTATCACCAGCAATCTTTTTCATGTTTGGTATATATGCCTATAAAAAATCGTCAAAACCATATATGTAGGGTTAGTCCACGCTACTAGTATCTTGATACCCTCTATACCTTTCACAGGTAAGGCAATCCTACTTCCAATCACTTCTCATTCGCACATTTACCACTTCATCTGTACTATATCCGCGTTAAAAACAGCATGCAGTGTGACTGAGTCAATAATTCAGTTCACGCTGTCAGGATTGATAAGGAAAATAATGATGAAGCGTATTCCTGAGCCATTCCGGATTAAGATGGTTGAGCCGATCAAAATGACCACTTTGGCCGATAGAGAGAAGGCTCTGGCGGAAGCTGGTTTGAACCCTTTCTTACTGCGCAGTGATGATGTCTATATTGATCTGCTAACAGATTCTGGCACTGGGGCCATGAGCGATAACCAGTGGGCCGGTTTGATGTTGGGGGATGAGTCTTACGCAGGTAGCCGCAACTATTACAACTTGTGCCAAGCAGTGGAGCACTTTTTTGGTTATAAATTAACCGTTCCCGCCCACCAGGGCCGTGGTGCTGAACAGATCCTGTTTCCCGCTCTGATTGAGCGTATGCGCCAGGTACGTGGTGGTACTACACCAGTCTTTATCTCCAACTATCACTTCGATACCACCGCGGGCCATATTGAGTTGAATGGTGGCAAAGCGGTTAATGTGTTGGACAAGCGGGCCTTTGATACCTTAACGGCTTATGACTGGAAAGGTAATTTTGACCTGGATCTTTTGGTCGAGACCATTAAGGAGCATGGGGCGAATAATATTTGTGCAATTATCACCACGGTAACTTGCAATAGCTCGGGTGGCCAGCCAGTTTCCATGGCGAATATGCGCGCAGTATATGAGATAGCCGCGAAATACGATATTCCAGTAGTGATCGATTCGGCACGTTACTGTGAGAACGCCTACTTTATCAAGCAGCGCGAAGAAGGTTATCAGGACAAGTCGATCCTGGAGATTATTCGCGAGATGTATCAATACGGCGATATGCTGACCATGTCTGCCAAAAAAGATCCGATGGTGAATATTGGTGGCCTATGTTGTATCCGTGATCATGAGGAGCTTTTCCAGGCGGTGCGTACCCGCTGCGTACCTATGGAGGGCTTTGTAACCTACGGGGGCATGGCGGGGCGTGATATGGAAGCATTGGCGCGGGGTCTTTATGAGGCCGCCGATGAAAATTTCCTGCAATACCGCATCAGCCAAGTAGCCTACTTAGGTGAGCGTTTGCGCGAGGGTGGGGTGCCCATTCAGTCTCCAACTGGTGGCCATGCGGTGTTTGTCGATGCGGCTAAGATTCTGCCGCATATCCCACCAGAGCAATTCCCCGCACAAGTTTTAACTAACGCGCTGTATCTGGAAGCGGGTATCCGTGCGGTGGAAATTGGCTCCTTATTGTTGGGGCGTGACCCGGAAACCGGTGAACAGAAGAAGGCGGATTTGGAATTGATGCGCCTGACGATTCCGCGTCGTGTATATACCAATGATCATATGGACTATATCGCTGATGCGATTATAGAGCTGCAGAATCGAGCACATGAATTGAAGGGGCTGACCTTTGAATATGAGCCGCCAGTGTTGCGACACTTTACGGCTAGATTTAAGTCTCTGTAAGTAATGGATGGCTCAGGAAATTTCTTTTAGTTTTTTCTGCTGGGTCATTTACCTCCCTAAAAGGGCCCTTCGTGGGCCTTTTTTTGTTTTTGTCTGAAGTTCTGATCTGCTACTACGCGCTGGCTTTTTCTTTCCCTGTCCGTTGGCGATAAATGTACCCAGGTGCTAAAGGCTGCTCCCCAGTTTTCTAATGAGCCAAGGGCTCCTGGAATGACGGGGCAGTCTGGCAGTACTTTTTGTGTGAGTGCCGCGGAGAGACCCTTTAGTTTGTGACTTATTAGTCTGGTTTTTATCTTGTATTCTCGGCAAATATCCAATTTAATTAATCAATCGATTAATTAAATTGGATATCAAGTTGACTAACACCACACCCAGTCGTGGCCGTGGACGGCCCAGGGACCCAGAGCGTGAAAGGCAGGTACGTGAGTCCCTGATGCAATCTGCCCATAGACTTCTTCGTGAGAAAGCGTTTCGAGATATCTCAATTCGCGAGATCGCTCAGGGTGCTGGGGTAAATTCCGCCATGATCAGCTATCACTTTGACGGTAAAGAAGGGCTGATTATCGAGGTTATACGCGGTCAGTTTATGCAGAGTGGCCCGGCATTTCTCACTATGAGTCTGGGGGATAAGGAGCCCAGTCTAGAAACCCTGAGGGATGCAATGGCTCGTATTATCCGCCTTTATATCCGTGAGCCCTGGATACCCCGTTTTATTGTGGGGGAGGTGGCCTCCAAGCCTGGTCGAATGCGCGATTTATTCACCGATAGACTGGCATCTGTACTGGGCCCTATGTTGCGGGAGCTCTTACAGGCACTTCAATGCGCCGGCCACCTACGTCCAGATTTAGATATTAATCTTATGCCGATTTCTTTTGTCAGTTTGGTTGCATTCCCCTTTATCGCGGGGGATCCCTTCAAGGAGATTTTCTCTTTTAGGTTGGATGAAGAAACCAGCGATAAGTGGATTGACCACACCGTTAAGTTGCTGCTCCATGGAGTGGCCAACAACGCTATAGCCGAGTAACAGTCGAATATTGGGAGATTGGTGGTGATGAAAAAGGTCCAGCTACAGAAACTGATGAATCGCCGCCTGACGCTTCCTATTCTTGTTGCCGTTGGTATTTCTCTTTCAATGGCATTGGTCATGAGTAAGAGCCCGCCCAACCACGATGTGCGGGATGCATTGATCACCCCGGTAAATGTTGTGTTGGTGCAAGAGCTGCCGCTACGTGCCCAAGCAGTAGCTTACGGTGAAGTGAAACCCAGCACCTTTCTTGAAGCCAATGCTGAGGTGAGTGGTCGGATAGTCTACACGGCGCCGGAGTTAGAGAGTGGAAATATTATTCCTGCCGGCACCCTGGTATTGAAAATTGATGACACTAGCTACCAATTAGCCTTGGCGCGGGCTGAAAGTGATTTGGCAGCTAACCGTGCTAATTTGCAGGAACTCAAGGTGGAGGAGGTCAATAGCCAACGCTCTTTGGAGATTGCCGAACGTACGTTGAAGCTGGGTGAGAAAGAGTTAGAGCGCAAGCAAATGTTAGTGGCCAAGGGCACGGTTTCTCGCTCAAGTGTGGATGTCGAAGAGCAAAATGTACTGCGCCTGCGTCAGGAAGTGCAAAACCAAACCAGTCAGCTCTCCTTATTTCCAACGCGCCGCAAGGTAATCGAGGCCCAGATTGCGCGCTCTGAGGCTCAAGTGCGCGATAGTAAATACAGTCTGGAGCGTACCCAGGTAACCTTACCCTTCGATGCGCGTATTGGTGAGGTCCATGTAGAGGAAAATCAATATGTGGCAGGCAATGCGCGCTTATTCGATGCCAGTGGTCTGGATCAAGTGGAAATTGCAGCTGAGCTTCCCATGCTTCATGTGGCGCCACTGTTGCGTAATCTCAGGCCAGGCAGTGACCTTGTGCCAGCGCCAGAAGAGCTTCCCAAAATACTATTGGGCTTGGAGGCGCGCATCACTCTGGTTGGTGGGCCTGGAGACAATGAGTGGAAGGGCCAGGTCGTACGTCTGGGAGGGGCCCTCGATAGTACCAGTCGTACGCTTTCAGTAATGGTTGCCGTAGACGACCCCTATGGCGAAGCCCTCGCCGGAAAAAAGCCGCCGCTGTTTCGAGGCATGTATGCTCGTGTTGAATTAATAGCACCCTCCGCTCCAGCCCTAGCCATTCCCCGCCGGGCCTTGCATGAGGGTAGGGTGTATCTGGTGGAGGATGGCAAGTTACGCCTGCGGCAGGTGCAGGTGGATTACCATCAGGGCGATACTACGGTAATTCGTGCAGGCTTGTTGCCCGGTGAGCAGGTTATTGTCACCGATGTGATACCGGCGATTGATGGTATGGACGTGTCTGTGAGCAGCGGCCAGCAGGCCGTGGTGGTGAATACTGGAGGTACACTGCAGTGATTCGTTTTTTTGCCGCACACCCCACCGCAGCGAACCTGTTAATGGTTGCACTCATGTTGAGCGGACTGTTTGTCCTACCCAGTATGAAGCGCGAAACCATGCCGGAAATCGATAAATTCGAAGTGCAGGTTTCCGTCCCCTATGCCGGTGCCGCCGCTGCTGAGGTCGAAGACAGTATTTGCCTTCCTTTGGAGGAGGCCACTGACGGTATCAGCTTTATTGATGAACGCTTGTGTGAAGCTAAGGATAATCTCGGGCTGATGACCCTGAAAATGCAGGAAGCTGGAGATATGAACCAGTTTGTTGCGGATGTGGAGTCTGCGGTTGATAGCATTGGTTCGCTGCCAGCAGAGAGCGAGCGCCCGGTAGTCAAGGAAATGGGGCGCACTCAAGGCGTTGTCAGTATTGCTATCAGTGCCGATCTGCCATTGCCACAATTGAATCAATTGGCGGAACACTATCGCCGCGAATTACTGCGTGACCCAGCCATCCCTATAGTGCGTATCTCGGGCTTCTCAGATCATCAGCTGCAGATCGAAATATCCGATTACAACCTGCGCCAGTACGGGCTCAGTGTGATGGAGTTGGCCAATATTATTGATCAGCAAGCCATTGATATGCCTGCCGGCAAGGTATCCACACCTGATCGTGAATATCAGCTGCGTTTTACTGAAGAGCGCCGTAACGTAGAAGAGTTGGAAAATCTTGTAGTCCTTAAAGGCGAAGATGGTGCCGAAGTGCGCCTTGGCGATATCGCGAAAATTTATGATGGCTTTGAGCTGGCGGAGGACAAGATTATTTTCGATGGTCATCGCGCAGCCTTGCTCAATGTAGAAAAAAACAGTGTGGATGATAGCCTGCGTGTACTGGAAGCTGTGCGTGCTTTTGTCGATCGTGAAAGTGCGAAGTTGCCCGAGGGGATCAAGCTAACCCTTACCCAAGACAGCGCCTCCATCGTTGCCGATCGATTGCAAATGATTATCTCCAATGCCTGGCAGGGCCTGATTCTGGTCGCCCTAGCGCTATATCTTTTCTTTAGTGGTCGCTATGTATTCTGGGTAGTGATGGGACTGCCGGTATCCTTTCTAGGCTCCTTTGCCCTGATCACCGCCATGGGCGTATCCATCAATATGATCAGCTTGGTAGGTTTACTAATTGCTATCGGTATTTTGATGGACGATGCCATAGTACTTTCAGAAAGTATTGCCAGCGAACATCGCGATGGTCGCTCCCCGTTAGAGGCTGTAGTGATTGGGACCAAGCGCGTTGCCCGTGGAGTCCTGTCTTCTTTTGCAACCACAGTGATGGTATTTGGTGGGCTGATCTGTATTAAAGGGGATATGGGGCAGGTGCTTAAAGTGCTGCCGATTGTCCTGATTTCAGTATTAATTGTTAGCTTGTTAGAAGCCTTCTTAATTTTGCCTGCACACTTGCGCCATGCGCTTGAACACAAAAGCCGAACACCCGCTTGGAAGAAGGCTTTTGCCAAACGCTTTGAAGGCTGGCGTGAGAGTGTGGGGCGTGCGGCAGATTGGGCTGTTAAATACCGTTACGCCTTTGTTGGTGGGGTGCTCGGTCTATTCTTCTTGACTGTAAGTTTGTTGCCGGCTGGGATTGTGAAGTTTCAGGGGTTTCCAACTTTGGAGGGCGATCTGCTGCAAGCTCGCATCCTAATGCCTCAGGGTACCTCCTTGCAGAATATGGAAAAACTGGTCGATAAACAGTTAGATGCTCTTGATTTAGTAGCCGCTGAATTTTCTGAAAGGGAAAGCGCTCCTCTCGTCAATCACGCAAGTGTAACCTTTGGTGTCAATGGCGATGCCTTTGAAACTGGACCCCATGTGGCAACGATTAATGTCGACTTACTGGCTGCGGAAGGGCGTAAAACCAGTTTGGATGAATTGCGCCATGCTTGGCGTGAGGCTGCAGGTGAAACCCCTGGTGCGATCGCGATTCTTTATAAAGAACCAGCCTTAGGTCCCGCGGGCCGTGCTATTCACATACGCATCAGCGGACTGGAGCTGGATCAGCTGAAAGAGGTTTCTATTCGCTTGCAGAATTGGCTGCGAGGATACGACGGTGTAGTGAATGTGGTGGATGACCTACGTCCAGGCAAGCCGCAATTAAACATAAAAATGCGTGAGGGTGCCTACGCATCTGGCCTGGATGCCAGTAATGTTGCCAACCAGTTACGTGCGGCTTATCAAGGAATGGAGATTGATGAGATTCAGTACCGGGGAGAAACCTATGAGATCCAAGTGCGTATGGATGCGGATTCCCGTGGAGCCCTGAGCCGTTTTGATGAACTGGTCATTATCCATCCTGTTACCAAGCAGCGCGTCCCCTTGATTGCCATTGCCGATGTTGAGATGAATCGTGATTACGCACGGGTTCAGCGAATAGATGGTGAACGAGTAGTAAGTGTATTTGCCGACGTCTTTACTGAGAAAGCTAATGCGGGCCAGGTGCTTGGGGATACCCAAGAGAAATTCCTCGCTGAACTTAAAAAAGAATTTCCCGGTCTTCGTGTCGATATGCAGGGAGAGATTAAGAACAGTGAAGTCACAGGTAAGTCCATCGGCAGCGCCTTGTTGGTCGGTGCTATTGGTATCTACCTGATATTATCTTTACAATTTCGCAGCTATGTAGAGCCCTTAATTGTATTGGTCGCCATTCCACTAGCGTTGATCGGCGTTATCTGGGGCCACCTAATTATGGGGCAGAATATGTCTATGCCAAGTATGATGGGCTTTGTCTCTCTCGCCGGTATTGTGGTGAATGACTCCATCCTATTGGTGGAATTTGTAAAGCGGCGTGTACGCGAGGGTATGGATGTTCATAGCGCTGCAAGCCAAGCCAGTCGCGACCGCTTCCGCGCAATCTTCTTGACCTCCCTTACAACGATCGCTGGTCTTTTGCCCCTACTGTTTGAAACAAGCTTGCAAGCCCAGGTTTTGGTACCCCTGGTAACCAGTATTGTATTTGGAATCAGTAGCTCAACGGTGTTGATCCTTTTGTTGCTGCCGGCGCTTTATGGAATTTTGGAGGACTTTGGGTTTACGGAACCTCAAGAGGAAGTTGAGGGGAGGGAGCTATCTGGGGACGGAGTACTTGCTACCGGGTAAGAAAAAAGTGAGTCGACGCTTTCTAAATTCTAACATTGAGGTAGTCATTTGGTATTGGTGCACTTTTTAATTAGTGTTAGAGAGTGCTTTCTTGTTATCGATGCATTTCAGACTTTAAACTCTTTTATCTTCTTCGAAGTTATAAGGCTAGTTTTGTGCTCTTTAGCTTGTTACATTTTTCAAGTGATAAAGATTCTGTTTAGGTTGTTAGGCTAAAATTCAACAAGAAAGCGTCCAATTCTCTGTTTGACAAATCCGAAAGTGTTTGCAAAGGATAAGAGCATTTTGAATTTTACTCTTTGCTGCCAATTTACTCCGGCCGTCATCGCACGGCCTTCTTCGGTGACTCGTATCGCTTCGGCGCCTTCTTTATGACGGAGGGAAGAATAACCCTCAACAGTTCCCTCGACAATTCTTCTAGCTAATTCTGCTGCGTCAGCGATACCTAAGTTCATGCCTCTCCCTCCTGCCGGGGCATGGCAGTGTGCCGCGTCTCCAGCTAAGTGAATATTAGCTTTGGAGTAGGTATCCGTCTGGCGAATCGAGATGCGAAAGGTGCCTTTTCGATGGAGCTTAATGACATCTATTGGTAAGGGCAAGGCTGCCAAGGCGTCTTCGTGGCTTGCTACGAGTCGATAGCGAATAGCTCCCATTGGCGCAACAACAACCACTATTCCAGGTGAGACTTGAACTAATGTTATTTTTCCCGGGTGTCGCCAATTTCTAACATCGACATCGGCGATTGACCAAAGTTGATTGAGGTCAGTACCTGGGTATCTGATGTTAGATAATTCTCTAACAGCGCTTTTAATGCCATCGGCCCCTATAACTGTATCGAAATTTTCTTCTGATCCATCTGAAAATATAGAAAGAACGCTTTCTCCATTGTCCTTGAGATCGTTTAACTTTAAATTATATTTAATTGAGCCTCCCAGGTTTTTAAATACATCAACCATTATCGATTCGGTTCTATCTTGGGGTAATCCTAGAATTGTTGGAAAAAATGTATGCTCAGAATGGAGAGGCATTTCTAATACCAATGAGCTATTTCTATAAATTCGTAATCCATCCATTTCTACTCCTTCCTTTATTAGTCGTTCTGAAACTCCGGATGGTGAGAGTAGTTGGAGACTTTTTGGTGTTATGCCCACTGCTCGGCTTATGTGGAGGTGCCTTCTCGCTTGTCAATAATAGTTGGAGTTATTCCACGTCTTGCTAATTCTATCGCGGCAGTTAAGCCGGTGGGGCCAGCACCAACAATTAATATCTTCAATTCATTAACTCCTGGCGTTTTAATTTGCATTTGAGTGTAAGGATGCATCTTGGTTAAGGGCTAGTAAATATAGTTTATTGGGGGTTGATGTGCTTGCTATCTCTGGGGGCTAACTTGATGATTTTAAAAAAAATATATTACCTGGCATCCAATCGACATACCTTCCTACAGCTTGGTGCAACAATAATAAATGGATCAAATTTAAATGTTGAGGGGGCGTTTCAGACTATTGTCATTTATTTAGAGTGCTGTAGAAAATAGCATTGTTTTTTTGTGGGTGCTATTGGTAGGGTGGGACTGCGAGTGAGCGATCTGAAGCTACAACTAAGAATGTAAAGAGTAGGTTCATGAACAAGCTAGTCGAATAAAATTTGGAGTATGGTGCCCCGAATATAAACTAGATGCTGCCCGCCTAGTAGTAGATCAAAGCTCTTCAATCCCTGAAGCGACCCGGTCGCTAAATGTTGGTACAACAGCTATCCGAGGTTGGGTGGAGCAACTAGAGGTAGAGTGTGGTCGAGAGACACCTACAAGTAAAGGGCTTATCACCGAGCAACAAAAAATCAAGGGGTGAGGAAAGTTTAGTGTGGTGACATTAGCTATATCTGGGCTGGTCAAAGCCGGTGTTATCTAGCTGCCGTTATAGATTTGCATGCTCGCCGTATCGTTGGGTGGGCCCTCTCAGGGGAAACAGATACAGCATTAACTATAATGGCACTGGAAATGGCCTGGAAGCAGCGAGGAAGGCCCGATGGAGTTATGTTCCAGTTGTATCAAGGCGAAACAAAATCACTACCTGATGACTTACTACAATTGGTAGGGTCCGTACCAACACAATGATGGAATACCGCCTGCGAAGTGGAAGAAAAACTTTTACTTACTGTCCGGAAATAGTAGACCACTACATAAGTGCTCTTTTAAGTCTGTCATCACTCTTTAGCACTACTCTATTTAGTCGCTGAGCTTGTGCCCCTAAATATTTCATGTGTTGTAATTTTTATTAAGGGCCCCCTCTATTACCAGTCTTGATTAAAAATCAACCAAGGTCTGATAGGTACTTCTTGTGACAACTTTAGAATTGACCCCATGCGACTCATGTCGCACACTTGCGCCAGATGTAGCGGAAATGCGATTAAAGTCACGAGAAGAAAATAAATGAGAGAAGCCAAACCCTCCCCCTCAGAGCTTACTTTGCTAAAGGCACTCTGGAAGCAGAGTCCACTAAGTGCAAGAGAATTGCATGAAGAGGTGAAATCAGAACTCTGCTGGTCCTATTCATCCACCAGGAAAACGTTGGATAGAATGCGGGATAAGTCTTTTGTGATTCAGTCTGAAGTACACGGCATTCAAGTCTATAAGGCAGCTCTTGAAAAGGTCGAAACACTTGCACAATATGCCACAGACTTCGCCTTACGGGTTCTTGAGCTGGATGGTCCGCTTCCTATAGCTATGTTTGCTAACAGTAAATTAATGAATGACCAAGACCTGGAAGAGCTACAGGAAATGTTGAATGCCTGGCCTGAAGCAGACTGAATCGGGGAGGCTGTGAGATTATATGCAGGAATTACTATCCTCGTTGTTATTCTTTACGCCCAATCTTTTTGTTACATCCATATTTTCCGTAATTTGGGCATGCTTCATTTATATCACTGTAAGAGCAATAACCTCTCTGGCCAGTTTTAAGTCTAGGCGTGTTACTAGCTGGCGTAGCTTTTGGGGGTGTGTTTTATGTGTGATTAGTCTGCCATTTTTTCTTGCGCAATTATTGGGTTTCTTTTCAACAGGCTTGGTGCCTGAATTTAGATATGATCTTACGCCTCCAGAGGCGGCTTTTAGTTATACAGTAATTGAAAGTGCCCAGCTGGAGGATAAAACACTAACTTTGAATTATATCGACATTCTAACGGGCTCCTGGATGATTTTGTATCTTGGTGGGGTATTACTAAGCCTGATAATGATGTTTAGAAGGCATAGTCGATTGGTTAAAATGCTGGATATTGCTAATGAGGTGGACCTCAAGCGACAAGTTGTCAATAATCTGCTAACCAGTAAACAGTCTGATTACCTGTCTAAAAAGAATGTAAAGCTAATTGTTACAAAGGCCCAGTGCTCACCTTTCGTTTTTGGTTTGCTTAACTTGAGGCTCGTTTTGCCTGGTTATCTAATATCGATGGATACCAAGGAAAGACAATTAATTATGGAGCACGAATTAACCCATATAAGAAGGCGAGACCCTTTGCTTATCATGGTTGCCCATGTTTTGGTGAGTTTTTTATGGTTCATTCCATTTGTTAGGTGGGCTAAAGAGCAAATGTTATGGGCTATTGAGCTATCCTGCGACCGAGAAGTATTAAAATCCTCCGAAATAGGAAGTGGAAGAGTATATGCCCAGGCAATGTTACGAACATTACAGCAGTGCTCTGGGCAAGACAGTTGTAAGGGTGTTGCTGCCTTTTCAGTATTTGAAGAGGCTAATCAGTTATCTTTTTTTAAAAAGAGAGTGGTGAATATCAGGGAGGCTGCTTGTGAAAGTTCTGAGCTTAATAGGTTGGCTTCAGGGATCTTTAGGGGAACACTTGTATTTTTTACCATATTTCTAATATTTTTTGGAGTTTTTGTAAGTTCTAGCTTTTCAATCGCTAGCTCTAAAAAAGAAACATGGACAGCCCCGGTTGAAGGTGCACGTATAAGCAGTCAATTTGGAGGTTTAGAGGAGTTCAGAAGGAAATCTCACCTTGGTACGGATTTTGCAGCTCCGCTGGGTTCGCCAATAGTTTCTGTTGCTAGTGGAATTGTTGTTGTTTCAACTGATCACTACAAACATAGAAATTACGGAAAGATAATTATTATTGATCATGGAGATAATACACAGACACTTTACTCGCATTTAGATTCTCGGGAGGTGAGGGTAGGTGAAAATGTGAAAGCCGGGCAAAAGATTGGAACAGTTGGTGTTACAGGGAAAGTAACAGGTCCTCATCTTCATTTTGAGTTGATTGAGCAAGGTGAAAGAGTTGATCCGGAACATTTGCTTGCATTGTGGTTTGGTTGAAATATGAAAAAGTATCTAGTTGGAAATGCTGATTCTGAAAGAATACCGTTTTCTTTTGGCAGTATTACTCTTAAATTGATTTATATTCTAATGATGGTGCTGCTATACCCAAAGGTACTGCAGGCAAAGTCTTTTGATCAGAAAGAGAGTGTCTTTAAGCTTAATGAAGATGTTCTGTCTATATTTTATTCGGCAAAAACGGATAGGTTCTATTTGAGGGTGGAAAATACTCAAATTGATGAGTCTGAAATGGGTGGTGTATCCCTTGTTACCAATAAATATGACCGAATAAAGTCCGTATCGCTTGCTAAAAATCAGGGTTTGTTATCCTTGCTTATTGAAAACTCCGTTGGTTATAAGGATGCATATAGAGTCATACAGCTTTTATCTGAGCACTTTGATGTCAATGCAATACCAGTGGGGAAGGTTTTTCAATTAACTTTTGATGAGCAATTACGGTTTCAAAGTGTTGGGGTGAAATTGGCATTTGCTGAGAGTCTAGAGATTAAGAAATCTAGTCAAAAACTCATCGTTATCAAGAAGAAAAACCCAACTACTTTGCAAAAACATTATGTGGAAGGTGAGATTACAGGTAGCTTATATAAGTCTGGTCTACAGCTTGGTTTGAATAATGCGATACTGACTAAGCTGAATGAAATTTTAAGTTACGAGATAGATTTTCAGCGTGAGATTCGTTCAGGTGATCGCTTTTCCATCTTTTATAGTACTTTGAGGGATGATATAGAGGGTGATGAAGTTTTCAATGCAATACATGTTGCTAAGATTTCTCTAGAAAGTGATTTCGTTTCCCTTTATCGCTATGAAGATCGTGAGTCAGGCGTTGTTGATTACTTGGACCCTAGTGGAAAAAGCTCAAGAAGCTTCCTTATGAAGACCCCATTAAAGAATGCACGTCTATCATCATATTACGGCAGACGCAAACATCCAGTATTGGGGTATACAAGAATGCATAATGGCCTTGACTTTGGTGCTCCATCAGGTACACCAATACTTGCCGCTGGAGATGGCACTATAGAAAGGGCCTCTTACTTTGGTAGCTTTGGAAATTATATTCGCATTGTCCACAAATCGGGTATTCAAACTATTTATGCGCACCTTAAAGGTTATGCCAAGGGTGTCAAGGCCGGTATGAAAGTGAAGCAAGGGCAGGTGATAGGTTATCTCGGGGCTACAGGTAGGGTTAAGGGGCGGCATTTACATTATGAAATTCATAAAAATGGTAAAGCAATAGATCCACTTAGATTGGATCTTCCTACTTCTGATCGTTTAACAGGAAAAAGTTTGGAGCGCTTTTATGAATTTGTTGAGGCGGTAGATGAAACCTTAAGGGTCTACAAGGCACTTAAAAGCTGAAAGATTATTTATTTGTTTGTTTGAGCTAGGGGCCCAGTATAAATGATAGAGCATTTTTCTATCTTACGTGGGTGGCAGAGCTTGAGCTTAGCTGTACTGCATGTTTGGTTCCGATAGTGATCGTTTATTAATAATGAGAGTAGGAAAGCAGAGACCTGAGATTTACCTTTGAGTGAGATAATTGTCTCGGTTGGATATAAAAATCTAAACTCCTTACTTGTTGCCAAGTAATTTTTTATTTTCGCTTCTATGCCGCGTGTCTCTCATATACCTGTGGTAATTGATGCTTTTATGATCTGATTGCTATTTGGGTAGGAAAAAGTTTTTAGAGTATAAAAGTAAACTCTGAGGAGTAGGGTGTGTATAAGTTAAAATATATTGTAGTCGTGTTATTCCTATGTTCCGTTCCTGCGCTGGCTGAAGAACTTGTTGTTCCCAAGCCTGGAGCTTTTGAGCTAGATAATTCTGAGGTTTTTACAATTCATTCAAAAATATTAGGGCGAAAATATGATTTATACATTAAAACGCCTGCTGGCTATTATGATGATTCTCAGAGTGATCAAACTTATCCCACCCTTTATCTAAATGATGGCCCTTATACTTTCAAAGTTGCTGCAGGTGTGACACATCTGAAAAGTATGAATAAGGCGATTGTAATCGGTATCTCTTTTGCGCAAGGGGAGCTGGGACAGTTTAGTCGAGTGCGGGATCTTACCCCGGTGGTTGATAAAAGTTGGAGGCGCTACAAGACCGGCGGTGCTCCAGAATATCTTAGGTTTATTGAGGGAGAGGTTATCCCGTTTGTAGAGAAAAATTATCGTACAAATCCTATAAAAAGAATCTTGGCTGGTCAGTCTTTAGGCGGGTCATTTGGAGCCTGGGTATTGTTGAATAAGCCGGATCTGTTTTCCAGTTATATTCTCACTAGCCCATCGCTTTGGTATAAAAATGAAATGATTTTTGATGTTGAGGAGGCGTATTCAAAAAGGAATAAGTCATTAAGTGCAAATATTTACCTTGCAACTGGTGCTCTGGAGACTCAAGAAAACGGGAGGATGAATCATGACATGGTGGGCGGTCACAAGGCCTTTGTTGGGCGTTTGCGTTCACGAAATTATCAGGGTATGTCTCTCAATGATGAGGTGGTAAGCGGGGCTGATCACTATTCAACCTTTCCAATTGGCTTGGCAAAAGGTTTAAGGTGGCTTTATCAGGATCAGTGGAAGATGCACTAATGCATCACGACATTGAATTCAGGTAAGCTCTTTGATCATCTGCTCAAAGTAAATAGGTGAAACCTAAGTAGTGGAGGGCACCTTGGTGTGTATATGAAGCTAGTCTTTTTATAGCATTTCGGTATACCAAATCTTAGGTGTACCTATGACTTCAGCCTCTTTTCGGGAGTCATGTAACTCGTTACTGTTCACGAATGCTTCAGCTTTCACCTTGGAGGTGAATTCATGAATCACGGTCACATTATTGGGGCTGCCTATTTCTTGATACACTGATGTATTTGTACTGCCCATTCGCTTTAAAATTGGCATGAAGTCTATAAGGACTCTCTGCCATTTATCAAAATCTTTCACTGAGGCCTGCATAAAGAGGTAAACCATTAGATATTCCTCAAGCAGTGGTTATTAGGGGGCGTCTGGACTAACTATAGCATCGAACACTTCTCTTCGATGTGGTCAGTTAGAGGCCCGGCAAAAGAGAACAGAACTTGCCTAACTCTTCGCCGGGTTATAGGTGCAGGTGCCTTGATAAAGAATTTATCTTATAGCCAGATATTAGTTCATCACACCAAGCTTACAGCCCTTGTTTTTAATCTTAACCCATTTACTCATAAAGTTAACTGGTGATGTGTAGGCTTCATAGATTACCGCTTGTCCCCAGGGAGTTACTGCACCTTGCATAGGTTTTGAATAGGAGAAGGCCCCCATTACCCAGGCACTCTTGGTAACGCAGTCTCCACTTGTGGGAAAGCTGGAGGTAAGAGTTGGGTTGTGGTTATAAACAAGATTGGTGGCGTTCAAGAGCTGTTGGGCTCTATTTACAACAGTTGCTACTTCGGTATTTGTAGCAGGGTGTACATAGATAGTGATGTCATTTGCTGAGCTTGGGTAGAACATAACATCATTTACAGTCCCATGGGTTTCACCAGTGGCAGAGTTTTGTGCCCAGGTTTGCCAGCTGCTGTCGCAGACTTCGTCCCAGCTCTGTAATCCGTTGGCGTCCACAACAAATGGTGATACATGTCCACCGCCTATGGTCTTCTTAAAATTACTAAATGACGTTAGGGTTTTACCTGCTTGTATCATAACACCTATACAACGCATATTGGCTTGAGGTACTCCCAGAGCGGTGCTCAGATCGGCGAGCATGTCATTGCAACTGGTAGCAGTAGTGCGACTCCGGACTTGATTGGGCATAGCGTATTCTCCTTCAATATAGGGGGTTGTTTCTATTGGGTTCTTTTTAAGGTGGTTTTTTAAGGCAAAACGAATTGATGTTGATTTAAATCCGTAGTTATTTTCAAAAGGAATGTTTAAGTGGCCACTTCTTTAGTATTACTTACAGTTAAGGTAAATTAAAAGAGAGTGGATTAAATAAAATCTTCAGGGAAAAGCCTTTTTTAATTTTTGCCTACAGTATTATTTAGTAAGTCTGTAGGCAGTAAAGACCTTCGATTGTTATTGGTTTGCTTGCTTGTGTTTAATAGCACTAAATGGCTTTATCGGCTCTTTTGAAAAGAGTTATTGCTTTCAGAGACATTTCTTTTAGCAGTTCGATAAAACGTGTTGCTGTCATATTTCTTTCAGGGGAAATGTAATATTGCCCAGGGCCTTGCTCAGTAATTCTTAGGCCGTTTGGAGGGGTTGTTCCGGCAGGGAAGCGACAGACCCATCCGATGAGCGTTGATTGATTAATGCTCTCTTGGTCGAAGATTCTTATTCCTTTTCCGTTTGCAATAACGATGCTGATATTATTTAGAAAGGTAGTATCCAGATTAGATATCAGCATATTGACATCCTCCTCTCTGGAATAACCAAATTTTGGTAAGGAATTGGAGTCAATATAGATTTCTCTGAGGGACATCTCTTTCTCCCTTTTAAAACCAATTTGGCCATTGGTCAATAGCTGTTGATAGTTGCTAATTCAGAAGCTTTTTATCTTCTCTGCTTTTTTGAAAGCAGAAGTGTTTTTTTTAATTTTTTTGCTTCATGACTTGAATCATAACTGTGGCTTGGTGTTTGGCGCAACAAGTACGATTGTTTAACTGTTATATTTTATAAAATTCGATAATTGGCGAGTGTAAAGTTCACACTAGTTCACATTTTGTCGCCTTTTGTAACTCCGGGGGAGTTCAACTCGCAAGTTAATCAAAAATTCCAGTTTATGAGGGTAATGGCTTTGATAGAGGCGTTGTTGGAGAAGGTTCTCTTGGGGTTGAGATTGGAGTTCTGGGTGGCGAAAAGGCTTAGTTTGTTATAACTCATTGTGCTGACATTTTGCGATGCTCGTTTTAAAACGAGATTTTACTGGTTGCTTAAAAATACGTTCTAGATAGGCTTGAAAAGCTTTAGAGTTAAATAATTAGTATTGGTTTTTTAGATTGTATCTGTTTCATCCCTTAGCGTGCGTCGTGCAGCCTTTAAAACATTAGAGCGAATAACTAATATGGATAAGAAGAAAACGCCGGAGAAAAAAAATCATCTAGCAGGCATTGACCGAAGAACTTTTACCAAGCGCGCCCTTCAAATGGGCTTGGCAGCAGGTGCTGTTGCTTCTGGGTTTGGCTCTGCATTTTCGGGTAGTTCAAATCAGTTTTATGATGTTTATGATTACGTAATTGTTGGTTCTGGTGCGGGAGGGGGTCCATTAGCGGCAAACCTGGCAAAGGCGGGCTTTTCGGTATTGGTGCTTGAGGCGGGGGCCAATGACCCTAGTGATGACACACATAATATTCCCGCTTGGCACCCTTTTGCGTCAGAAGACCGCAAGCTGAGCTGGGATTTCTTTATTAAGCATTACGCGGATTTTAATCAACAACAGCTGGATGATAAGTATATTCCAGGTAAAGGTGTTTTATATCCGCGGGCTAGTACTATAGGGGGCTGTACGACACACCATGCGCTGATTACTGTCTATCCCCACAACAATGACTTTGACCGTATTGCTCAAGCGACAGGAGATAGTTCTTGGGGCAGCAGCAATATGCGGCGATATTTTGAGCGGCTTGAGCGATGCCAATATGTTTCCCGTCCAATTTTTTCGAATCCCTCTCGCCATGGTTTTGATGGATGGCTTCCTACTAACAGAGGTAATCCGGCTTTGCTGTTGGAAGACCCGGCAATATTAAAAATCGTCAAGGCAGCATTGGCGAAATACGGACTGGAGGGAGCCCTTGAACAGATTATTTCTGGAAACCTACGCTTAGATATCAATCACTGGGATGTGGCCTCGGGAGAGGAGGGGCCTTTTATTGCCCCGATGGCTGCAGATAGCAGGAGTCGTCGCAAGAGCGTACGGGAGCACCTTTTGGATACCCAGAGTCGCTATCCAAACCTGTTACATATTCGCACCAATGCGCTGGCAACAAGGGTGATGTTTGAAGGTAAAACGGCTATTGGGGTGGAGTTTATGGAGGGGGCGAACCTCTATAAGGCTGACCCTTATCACGATGATGCCGGCTCCATTGGTACTATGCGGCAGGTGAGGGCGAGTAGGGAGGTGATTCTTTCGGGAGGGGCATTCAATAGTCCTCAGCTGCTGAAATTATCCGGAGTGGGTCCTAGCCAAGAGCTTTTTCAGCACGGAATTGATCAGATAGTTGACTTGCCGGGTGTAGGTGAAAACTTGCAGGATCGCTACGAAGTCGGCATTGTTAGTGAGATGACCGAGGATTTGGCCCTTCTCAAGGATTGTACCTGGGGCGAGCAGGGTGATCCCTGTCTGAATCGATATCGCTACGGTTGGCTGAATAAAGGCCCCTACAGTGGCAATGGTCCAGTACTGTCTTTGGTGAAGCGCTCCCACCCCGACCTACCAGATCCTGATTTGTTTATTTTTGGAGCGCCCTCTGATTTCCACGGTTATTACCCCGGTTATTCTCAGGCGCTAAGGGACTACAAAGATCGCTTCTCCTGGATCGTACTTAAAGGTCATACTAATAATACGGCTGGGCGGGTAACTTTGCGCTCTGCCAATCCGCAGGACACCCCAGAGATTAATTTTCACTATTTTGATGAGGGTAGTGGTGATTATGAAAAAGACTTACAGGCGGTAGTCGAGGGTGTAAAAATATCCCGGGATATTATGTCGGCCCCTATCGTTGGCCAGCAGGTAGCCAGGGAGTTATTGCCCGGTGGAGATGTGCAGACCGATGAGCAAATCGGTCAGTTTGTTAAAAATCAGGCATGGGGTCACCACGCTTCCTGTTCCAATAAAATGGGGCCAGCCAGTGATCCAATGGCAGTAGTGGATAGTAAATTTCGGGTACATGGCACCAATAATTTACGAGTGGTGGATGCTTCGGTATTTCCACGTATTCCGGGCTTCTTTATCGTGGTGCCGGTGTATATGATTAGTGAAAAAGCTAGCGATGATATTATTGCGGCGGCAACGGGCCAGATTGCCTGATAGGGCCTGCTAAACCCAGGTTGAAAAAGAAAAAGCCCCGCAGAGCGGGGCTTTTTAATTAGAACGAGATGTTCTTTGGTGTGCGCGGGAAGGGGATAACATCGCGGATGTTACCCATGCCAGTTACGTAAGACACGATGCGATCGAAGCCCAGACCAAAGCCTGCGTGAGGCACTGTGCCGTAGCGGCGCAGGTCGCGATACCAGTCGAGGTGATCTTTGGGGATGTTCATTTCATCCATGCGTTCGTCGAGCTTCTCAAGGCGTTCTTCACGCTGGGCACCGCCGATAATTTCACCGATACCCGGTGCCAGTACATCCATGGCGGCTACAGTTTTACCGTCATCGTTCATACGCATATAGAAGGCTTTGATATCCTTCGGATAGTTCAGAACAATCACTGGCTTCTTGAAGTGTTTCTCAGCCAGGTAGCGTTCGTGCTCAGAGGCCAAGTCTATGCCCCAAGAGACGGGGAATTCGAACTTCTCTTTACAGTTTTCCAGGATTTCGATGGCATCGGAGTAGTTGATGCGAGCGAAATCATTCTCGATGATGTTCTCCAGGCGGCTGATGGCCTCTTTATCGATGCGCTGGGCGAAGAAGGCCATATCGTCGGCACGTTCTTCCAGTACGGCTTTGAAGATGTACTTCAGCATTTGCTCAGATAGATCAGCGATATCGGCCAGATCGGCAAAAGCCACTTCCGGCTCTACCATCCAGAACTCGGCTAGGTGGCGAGTGGTGTTGGAGTTCTCCGCACGGAAGGTGGGGCCAAAGGTGTAAACCTTGGATAGGGCCAGACAGTAGCTCTCAACATTCAGCTGGCCAGATACGGTAAGGAAGCTCTCCTCGCCAAAAAAGTCCTTACTGTAATCGATAGCGCCCTGCTCGTTGCGTGGCAGGTTTTCCATATCCAGAGTGCTAACCCGGAACATTTCTCCGGCGCCCTCACAGTCAGAGGCGGTGAGAATGGGCGTGTGTACGTAGTTAAAGCCGTTCTCGTGGTAGAAGCGATGAATCGCCTGAGCGATACAGTTGCGAACTCGAGCCACCGCGCCGCTGACATTAGTACGGACGCGTAGATGCGCGTGTTCGCGTAGGTGCTCCATGGTGTGGCGTTTGGGGGACATTGGGTAGGTGTCCGGGTCTTCTACCCAGCCGACCACTTGAACTTCAGAAGCTAACAACTCGATCGATTGGCCCTTGCCTTCTGAAGGCTTGACGGTTCCAACAATATCCACTGCACAGCCGGTGGTCAGGCGCTGCACTTCAGACTGGTAATTGTGCAGATGATTCTCGGCAATGACCTGAATAGGGTCAAAGCAACTGCCGTCGTGTACTGCCAGGAAAGAAAGACCGGCTTTGGAGTCGCGACGGGTTCTGATCCAGCCCTGTACGCGAACTTCTTCGCCCTCACGGCCGGTGGATTTTAATAGGCTATCTACGGATTCGACTTTTACTGTCATTTTCTATCGGTTTCTCGCTAGTCCTGAAGGTGGTGTTCTGCCGGCTTGCCTAAAAGCTGACCACGCCACCAAGGTGAAGTTACGGCGGGCATATTGACCTGTTGCTGAGGGGAAATCCAGTCCCTTGGCAATTTGAAAGCTTGCCGGGATAGGGGCCTATTTGGGTGGCGCCATTGAAAAGCATCAGGATTGCGTGGGTAAAGAAAGCGCTTGGCGGCTTGCGGAAAGAGGGAGTGGGGCTTGGATTCGATACCTGCCCCAAAATCGCACGGGCCTAGCCGCGCGGCTTCTTCACCGTGTGCAGTACTGTGTCTCGCTCAAAGAAGACATAGAAGTCGTTGTATTCCCAGCGGGTGATAGCGGGCTCGCCGACGGGGCCCATAATACTGAGGGGCTCACCAAGGCGCGTGCTGATATCGTTTTTCTTCATGCCGCGAGCTTCACCAAAGGACAGCTCTGCGCCCTGGGAGCCTACAGGAATCTCCAGGGTTTTTGCCTGGGCGCCAAATGCCAAAAGAAGTGCCACGGTACCAGCGATCTGGGCCACTCCGTTGCGATTTCTGCTGAACATTTATTGTTCTCCGATTTAGGTGTTCGAATACGCCGGGCCATTAAAACAGAAAAAATGCCAAAACACTTGGACTTCTTCACGTTTTTATACCGAAGAAGGCGCCTTGCAGGGGAAAAAGGTCCGGGGAAGGAGGGTATGTGTGTGCTAGGCTGACCATTGGGCTTAGTCCTGTGGGCGGGCATGGATGCGACTCTCAAAAACCTTCTCAGTTCTGGGGCTATTGCTTGGCGCTATTCTCTTTGCTCTCTCTCTTACGCCCTCTCTGATTCCACGCACTGCCCTCATGCAAGGTGTTCTCGCCGGAACCTCCTTCACTTTTGGCTATGTGATCGGCTTGTTTATGCACTGGCTGTGGAATTACTTTGAGCTTCCCGACATTCCTCTCAGTCCTGGGGTGCGCAGAGTGCTTAAACGCTTAGCGCTGGTTGCCTGCATATGCCTGATCATTATTTTTCTTTGGCAGGGGGCGCACTGGCAGAACTCGGTGCGGGCCTTGATGGGTATGCAGCCGGTTACCGGGATCGGGCCCTTTACCGTGGGGTCCGTGGCCCTGCTGGTCTTTCTCACATTCTGGGTGATGGGTAAAGGGTTTCGCCGAGTCATTCATGCTGTTACCAAGTATCTATCCGTGCATATTCCTGAAAGGGTGGCTTTGCTCATTGGGCTGCTGGTGGCAGTGGCACTTTACTGGGGCATTCTAAATGGGGTGCTCCTGAAGGTAGGAGTGCATATTGTCTCGGTCATTTGGGAAAAACATGATCAGGCAATTGCAGAAGGGCTGAAGGCACCTGAGGACCCCGACAAGGTTGGCGGTGCGGACTCTCTATTAACTTGGAAAAGTGTCGGGCATCAGGGGCGTCGCTTTTTAACCCTTGGCCCCTCTGTGGAGGATATCCGTGAGGTTGCCGGGTTAGGTAAAGAGCCGATAAGGGTCTTTGTAGGCTTGCGGGCTGCAGAAACGCCATTGCAAAGAGCCTTCCTGGCACTTGCTGAACTAAAGCGCCTCAATGCATTCGATAGAGAGATATTGCTAATTGCGACACCCACTGGCGAAGGCTGGTTAGATCCTGGGGCTATAAACTCCCTGGAATTTCTTTATCGAGGGGATGTGGCTACCGTCGCTACCCAATACTCCTTTTTGCCAAGCCCGATTGCATTATTAACAGATAATCAATATGGGCTGGATTCCGCCAGGGCTTTGTTTAAGGTGATCTACGAATACTGGGAGGAACTGCCAGTTGAAACTCGCCCAAGGCTGTACCTCTTTGGCTTGAGTCTCGGTGCTCAGTTATCAGAAGCCTCCTTTGATTTTTATGACATTATTGATGATCCTATCGATGGCGTACTCTGGGCAGGGCCGCCATTTGGCACAGGCATCTGGCGCATCATCACGGATAGTCGCGACCCCGGAACCCCAGCCTGGCTACCGCAGTTTAAGGGGGGAGAGGTTGTTCGTTTTGGTAATCAATATGGCGGTTATTTAGGGCAGGAACCCTGGGGAAGCTTTCGAATCGCCTTTTTGCAGCACGCCAGTGATCCAATAGTCTTTTTTGATCTGCGTTGGATGTTTCAAATGCCGGATTGGTTGGAGCGCCCACGAGGGCCGGATGTCTCTCCAGACCTCTACTGGTTTCCCATAGTGACCATGCTGCAACTACTGGCAGACCTAAACTTGGGGATTGCGCCACTGGGGTTCGGACACCGCTATGCACCTGAAGGGTATGTCCTCGCCTGGATGGCGTTAACCGAGCCGCCCGACTGGAGTGACGAGGAGTTAAAGCGTCTACGGGAAAAGCTCAGAACTTATCCAGTGCGTTGAGTGCGGTCTGCCGTAAGAAGGTACTCTTTCAAGATCAAAAACATTTCTGGCTGTTTATTGGGTTACATGGGGCTGTTCGGTGAGAAGTTGGCACAAGCCATTTTGATCTGGGGCTCAAGCTTATCGGCGGCATGAATGCAAAAATTAACCGCTTTCTCAATTTCAGGTTTACTGTTGGGCGCGATATTCTTCGCTCTGAGCCTCACTCCTTCTTTGATTCCTCGCAATGCCTATGTGCAGGGTATTCTTTCCGGTTTTTCATTCACCGTTGGATATTCACTGTCTGTGCTGGTCCGCTATGTTTGGAAGTATTTGGTGGTTCCCGATATCCCGCTAGACCATCGGCAGCGACAAATACTGAGGGGGCTGATAATTATTTTGGGTGTCAGCCTTATTTTAGTTTTTCTTAGGCAGGGGACGGAGTGGCAGAATTCAGTGCGCTCATTGATGGGCATGCCGGCAATTTCTGGCGTCGCCCCAATTACGATTGGTGTTGTTGCGCTCTGCGTATTCCTGCTCTTTAGATGGGCAGGCAAAGGCTTTCTCAGGGTGGTTTTGCGCGTATCTGCCCGTTTAGAAAAGACCATCCCTCCAAGGGTGGCAGCCCTTACTGGGCTGCTTGTCGCGTTGCTACTTTATTGGAGTGTGTTGAATGGAGTGTTGTTGCAGTCGGGCCTCTATGCAGTCTCACTTATCTATGAAAAGCTGGATCTGATTGTTGTTGCGAACTTGCCGCCTCCGCAAGATCCCAGCAAGTCAGGTGGAGCGAACTCGCTACTTGCCTGGGATAGGTTGGGACATGAGGGGCGCCGATTTTTGTCTCTTGGGCCATCTGCGGAGGATATTCGGGAGGTTGCAGGGGAGGGCATGGACCCCATTCGAGTTTATGTGGGAGTGCACTCAGCAGACACGCCACAGCAGCGTGCACTATTGGCACTTGAAGAGTTGAAGCGCGTAAAGGCGTTTGAGCGAGAAATTTTGCTGATTGCAACCCCGGTTGGGGATGGCTGGATCGACCCAGGGGCAGTGAATTCTCTTGAATTTCTGTACCGAGGAGATGTAGCTACAGTGGCCGTACAGTACTCGTATTTACCGGGCCCCATCGTATTGTTTACAGATGCTCAGTCGATCAGAACATCCGCTCGCATACTGTTCAAGGTGATTTACGATTACTGGGAGGAGCTACCGGTAAACACTCGCCCCAGACTTTATCTATACGGGCTAAGTTTAGGAGCCAAGCTCTCTGAAGACTCCTTTCAGTTCTACGATGTGATTGATAGCCCCATTAATGGTGCTCTTTGGGCTGGCCCTCCGTTTAGTATGCGGTCCTGGAGAATGATTACCGATAATCGTGATCCCGGCACTCCCGCTTGGCTCCCCCAGTTTAAAGGGGGAGAGGTGGTGCGCTTTGGAAATCAGTACGGTGGTTATTTGGGGCAGAAGCCCTGGGGTAGATTCCGTATCGCCTTCCTGCAGCATGCGAGTGATCCGATTGTCTTTTTTGACTTTCGCTGGGCGTTTCGCAGACCTGACTGGCTGGAGCGCCCCAGAGGGCCCGATGTGTCTCCGGACCTTCGCTGGTTCCCTGTTGTCACTATGTTGCAGCTGTTAGCGGACTTTAATGTAGGGGTCACACCACGGGATTTCGGACACCGCTATTCGGCAGCAGGATACACGCTCGCCTGGATTGCCCTGACCGAGCCTCCGGATTGGAGCGAGGCAGAGCTGCAGCGCCTGCGGGCTAAGCTAAAAATTTTTCCCAAGCGCTGAAGTTGTCTAAATCCTTGGATTTCTTGACTATTTTCCGTTTAAATCGGCTCTATGTTAAAACCTGTCCCCCTTTTTATTGGCCTGAGATATGTGGCTGCCCGCCGCAGGCAGCAGTTCATTTCCTTTATTAATGGCTTCTCCCTGATTGGCATGGCGTTGGGCGTTCTTGCCTTGATCGTCGTGACTTCTGTGATGAACGGCTTCGATCGTGAGTTGAAAACGCGAATATTGAGCGTGGTTCCCCACGGTTTTATCGAGCGCGAAGGCGGCTTGCAAGAGTGGCAGGGCGTGGCTCAGAAGCTTGAACAGCAGCCCCATGTGGAGGCGGTGAGTCCCTTTGTAAAAGGGTTTGCCCTGTTGAGCGCCTACGGCGATAGCCACGGGGTCGAGTTCCAAGGTGTAGATCCCAAGGCCCTACGCGATGTCTCTGAAGTGGGCGAACACATGGTGATGGGCAGCCTGGATGAGTTACAGCCCCGCAGTTACCAAATAGTGCTCGGCCGTATTCTCGCCCAGCAGCTCAATGTGCTGCCCGGCGAGTCTGTCACTCTGACCCTGCCCGAGGTGGCAGTAACTCCCGCTGGTATCTTCCCACGCACCAAACGCTTTACCGTCGCCGGAGTTTTCTCGGTAGGCGCTCAGGTGGACCAAAATGTGGCATTGATGAATGTAGAGGATGCAGCCCGATTAATGCGCATGTCCGGCAGGGTGCAGGGATTACAGCTGCGTTTTGACGATATGGATAATGCTCTGGGTAGGGTTGAGCCCTACGCCGCGGCCCTCGGAGAGGGTTTTAGTGGTGAGGATTGGAGCCATTCCCAGGGAAGCCTGTTTCAGGCGGTGAAGATGGAGAAGACGGTGGTCACTTTAATGTTGATGATCATCGTAGCCGTAGCGGCTTTTAATATTGTCTCGGCCCTGGTGCTGATGGTGGCGGACAAGCGCTCCGATATCGCCGTGCTCAGAACCCTTGGGCTCACTTCACGCCAAATAATGGCAGTGTTCGTTGTCCAGGGCAGTGCGATCGGGCTGATAGGCGCATTTGCTGGCGCCTTACTGGGTATCCTAATCGCGCTCAATCTCACCGAGATGGTGAGCTGGATGGAAAACCTTTTGGGCGCCAAGATTTTTGATCCGCGGGTATTTTTCGTGAGCTATTTGCCATCGGAGTTTCGTGTTGGCGATGCAGTGGTAGTCTTATCCGCCGCTATCTGTATGAGTTTATTAGCGACACTGCTGCCCGCATGGCGGGCGGCCCAAATCGAGCCAGCGGAAGCTTTGCGTTACGAATAATTGTCATATAAATCATATAGATACGATCAACATCTAAAGTGATTTCTCAGAATTTGGAAGCGGCAAATATTGATGAATAGTCGAGTGGAAATAGACACTGAGAAGGCGAGGCCGGCAACGGCTCCCGGTGATGCTGTCCTGGCCTGCCGCCAGCTGCGCAAGAGCTATCGCCAGGGCGGCAGAGATCTTGAGGTTCTGCGTGGTGTGGAGTTGCAAGTAGAGCGGGGTGAGAAGCTTGCCATCGTGGGGGCCTCGGGCTCCGGCAAATCCACCTTGCTCAACTTACTCGGCGGGTTGGATACGCCGAGTAGTGGAGAGGTTTGGGTGGCCGGTCAGAACCTGGCGACACTCAATGCCAATGAGCGCGGCTGGTTGCGTAATAGCAGTCTCGGTTTTGTCTACCAGTTTCACCACCTGCTCAATGAATTCAGTGCCTTGGAAAATGTGGCAATGCCACTGCTGATCGGTAAGCACAGCGTGACCAATGCACGGACCGAGGCCAAATCCATGCTGGAAGCGGTAGGCCTGGGTGAGAGGGTTGATCATAAGCCTTCGCAGCTCTCCGGGGGAGAACGCCAGCGTGTAGCGATTGCGAGGGCGCTGGTGACTCGCCCTGCCTGTGTGCTGATGGATGAGCCCACCGGCAACCTGGATAGAACCACGGCAGGGGAGATTCACAAATTGATGGACCGACTCAATCAGGAGATGGGTATCAGCTTTGTGATTGTCACCCATGACCCGGACCTTGCCGCAGCCCTGGATCGCTGCTTGCACCTAGTGGATGGCGAGCTTCTCAGTGATTGGCACCAAGGTGATCATGTTTAAGCCACTCCCAGCCTTTATCGGCCTGCGCTATGCCGGGGCCCAGCGCCGCAGCGATGACTCCGTAGGCCTTGTGTCATTTATTTCCGGCCTGTCGATGATTGGTCTGATTCTCGGCGTTGCCTTGATGATCGTGGTGATGTCGGTAATGAATGGCTTCGATCGCGAGCTGCGTGAGCGTATTCTTGGCATCATGCCCCACGCGACTATCTATAACGCCACTGTGGCGGTGGATTGGCCTGCTCTGCGCGATCAGCTGGCGGCGGATGCTGAGGTGGAGTCCGCGGCGGAAGTTTGGCAGGTGAACGCACTGGCTCGTCGTGGCAGTGAGGTTACACCACTGTTGGTGCAGGGCGTAAATCCGGACACCATCGTCAATGTATCGAATATTAATGATTTCCTCAGCCCCAATGCTTTCTCAGCCATGCTTGATGATTCCGAGCCGGGAGTAATTCTCGGGCGCGGAATCGCAGAAAAACTGGGAGTGGAGCAGGGCGATTACCTGTCTTTGATAGTGCCCAATAACGATGCTGCCTCGGGTAGCCGCCGCGCCGCTCGTGTGGCCGGTTTCAAGGTGGCGGAGGTCTTTCATTCTGGGACAGTTCTGGATCAATCGTTGGCCCTGGTTTCCTGGGAGCAGGCCCAGGGCCTGGCTGGCCAAAAGGGTGGCGCCGGCATCCAGTTACGTGTGAACGAAATGCTGGAAGCCAACTGGATTATGCGGCGACTTTTGAAAGACCTGCCTCGCGATGGCTATTACGGTACTGATTGGAGTCGCACCCACGGTAATCTCTACCAAGCGATCCAGATGTCCCGCAATCTGGTGGGGTTGCTGGTGCTGCTGATCATTGCCATTGCCGCTTTTAATGTGGTCTCGACTTTGGTGATGGTGGTAATCGACAAGCACTCGGATATCGCCATTCTGCGCACAATGGGCGCTAGCACACGGCAGATTCTCCTCACCTTTGTCAGTCAGGGGGCGTTAGTGGGATTAGTTGGCGCGCTCGTTGGCGGTGTATTGGGGGTCCTGGCTTCACTGGCGGTCACCGACCTGGTGGCGGGCCTTGAATCCACATTAGGCATTCAGTTCCTTAAGTCCGATGTGTATCCGGTGGATTATCTGCCATCAGAACTATCTTGGGCAGATGTGGCTTTGGTAGTTGGTGCGGGCTTCCTGCTCAGTCTGCTGGCCACGCTCTATCCTGCGTTCCAGGCCAGTCGTGTGCAGCCTGCCGCGGCGCTGCGTAACGAATAGGCGGTTTTGATTGGTGCCGAGCAAGGCTTTCCATGTTTTGCGCAAACTGCTGCCGCTACCGGCGGCACTTACTGCCTGGGTCCTCGTTCTTGTGGCGAGCCTTAAATTTGAAAGCTGGCGGGTAATGACCTTCTGCCCGGATGGTATGCGCGAAGGATCTGTGTGCTATGCCGCAGGTTGGCAGGTCTTACCTCTATGGTTGATCTGCCTGGGCGCTATGATCTCTGCCTTGGTGGTGGTTTGGGTGGTGGCCTTAACCGCCGCAGGAAGTCGGGTTAAGGCTGCATCCATATCTTTTTTGCTAGGGACTTTTGTAGCCCTGGCATTGGGGGCTGTCACCGATCATGCCCTGCCAGCATTGCTGGCCATAGCAGCAGGCGCTGCGGCTTTGGGTTGGGTCGACAAGTGCTTTGGAAGTGAGGCTAGCTGCTGACCGCTGAGCGGCGCTCAATACGTAGCTTCCAGCGTTTTACTACATGCCAGCGCCACAGGGCGCGCATAGAAAAATAGGCGATAGTGGCAAAGAAAACCCCCGCCAGCACTGAGCCAAAAAACAGCGGCATCCAGATTTTCCCTACTTCTTCCGTCAACCACTCCCAAGAGAGCTCGATATCAAAGTCCACCGGGGGCGTGCCCAGAATCCATGCGCCCAGTTTATAGGTGCTGTAGAAGATTGCCGGCATAGTCACCGGATTGCTGATCCATACCAGAATAATCGATAGCGGAAGATTGCAGCGCAGCCATAGAGCGAGCAGTGCGGCAATAATCATCTGCCCTGGCAATGGCAGGAAGCTGGTGAACACGCCAACGGCAAAGGCGACTGAAACTGAGTGTCGGTTCAGGTGAAATAGGTTGGGATCGTGGAGAAGAGTCCCCAGAAACTTGAGCCCATTCTTGGCTCGGATTTCTTCGGGGCTTGGCAGCCATCGCCTGATAATACTCTTCGGCATAACTCTATCTGAAACCTGGGTGCTGGCAGCCTTGTTAATGAGTGCTGTACCGGGGTTTGGAAAATTCGTTCGTCGGGATTTTTTCCCTACCCCAGATAAGCATAGAGCGCCCAGGGTGGTAGGGCATGCCGTATCTGGCGCGGGCGCTATTATGCCCACTTAGTGATGGCAAAACTACTACCGTGAAAGAAGTCATTTTACGCCATTAATTGTCAACAATTAGTCATGTGGATTCGAGTTGACGCCCAGGTCGCACTCATTTATGGTCTGCAATCCCAAAGAATTGTCGACAATGTTAAAGTCATATGGGTGTCACTGGAGCCAACAGCCCCTTGCGGGAGCCACATCAGAGCCTGGCTGAGCGCCTGTTTTTGACCTTGCGCGGTGAAATTGTGGAAGGTCGCATACCTGCAGGCAGCAAGATTAGTGAGCCGGAATTGGCCCGCCGCTTCAATGCCAGTCGCGGCAGTTTGCGTGAAGCCTTGATGCGTTTGGAGTCTCTGGGTTTGCTGGAGCGCCGGGTAAACATAGGTGCCCGTGTGGTGGAGCTGAGTGAGCGTGGTCTGCTGGAACTCTACGAAGTGCGCGAAGCTTTGGAGGGCATGGCCTGCCGCCTTGCCGCCGAGCAGCGCAGCGAGGAAGACCTGTTGGAACTGCGCCAGATGTTGTCGCGCCACGAACAGCAGGAAGAGCTGCAAGCCGGTAAGGCGTATTTTCAGCCGGAGGGAGACTTCGACTTCCATTTCCGTATTGTGCAGGCCTCGAAGAATGATCTGCTGATCGACACCCTGTGCAACCGTCTTTATTACCGTGTTCGTATGTATCGCTACCAGCTGGGCATGGCCAGCCCCAGGGCACAGCGCGCTTTTCGCGAACACAGCCACATTATCGAAGCCATAGAAGCGGGGGATGGTGAATTGGCGGAGCTGTTGATGCGCCGACATATCCGTGCTTCCAGGCAGAATATTGAAAATAAACTGAGGTAGAGCATGAGCCAAAAGCCTTCCGCCGGCGCGCGTTTCCGCAGCGCCCTTGCCGAGAACCAACCGCTTCAAGTGGTTGGCACCATAAACGCCTATTCCGCCATTATGGCCGAGCGTATTGGCCACAAGGCGATTTACCTTTCCGGTGCTGGTGTTGCCAATGCTTCCTACGGCCTGCCGGATCTGGGTATGACCAGCCTAGACAATGTGCTAGAGGATGTGCGCCGTATTACTGCAGCCAGTGAGCTGCCGTTGCTGGTGGATATTGATACCGGCTGGGGTGGCGCTTTCAACATCGCCCGTACTGTCAAAGAAATGATTCGCGCCGGTGCCGCAGCGGTGCATATCGAAGATCAGGTGGCACAGAAGCGCTGTGGCCACCGCCCGAATAAAGAGATTGTTTCCAAGCAGGAGATGGTGGATCGCATCAAAGCTGCCGTGGATGCACGCACCGATGATGACTTCTTTATCATGGCCCGCACTGATGCCTTCGCCCAAGAAGGTTTGGATGCCGCTGTTGAACGCGCTCAGGCCTGTATCGAAGCTGGTGCAGACGGTATTTTTGCGGAAGCTGTCACCAAGTTGGAGCACTATCGCGCATTTAAAGACGCGCTGAACGTGCCGATTCTGGCGAATATCACCGAATTTGGTAAAACCGAGCTCTATAACGCCAAAGAGTTGGGCGAAGCCGGTGCAGATATCGTACTGTATCCGCTGTCGGCGTTCCGAGCTATGAACCGTGCGGCGGAGAATGTGTATACCAGCATTCTGCAAAATGGTGACCAGAAAGCGGTAGTGGATACCATGCAGACCCGCGAGGAGCTTTACGACTACCTCAATTATCACGTATTCGAGCAGAAGCTCGATGAGCTGTTCAAGAAGTAATTCACTTTATAAACCGTGTGAGATGCCGGGTTAGGTTGCTTGCATGGCGGTTTTCGGACGAACACAGAAACTGTGCCTACAAAGGGGAGATAAGGAAGATGGCAGAAAAAGCATTGAGTGGCGCCGGCTTGCGTGGCCAGGTTGCGGGTAAAACTGCGTTGTCCACGGTAGGTAAATCCGGCTCCGGCCTCACTTACCGCGGTTACGATATCAAAGACCTGGCCCAACACTGCGAGTTTGAAGAAGTTGCCTACCTGATTTTCTACGGGGAGCTGCCCACCAGCGACCAGTTGGCGGAATACAAGGCCTTGTTAAAAGGTATGCGCGGTTTGCCGCAAGCACTGAAAGAAGTGCTGGAGCGTATTCCCGCCGATGCCCATCCGATGGATGTAATGCGTACTGGATGCTCCATGCTGGGCAACCTGGAAGGGGAAGAGTCCTTCGCGCAGCAGCTGGAAAAAGCCAACCGCTTACTGGCTGCTTTTCCCTCCATCATTTGCTACTGGTATCGTTTCACCCACGACAACGTGCGCATTGAAACGGATACCGACGATGACAGCATCGGCGGCCACTTCCTGCATATGCTGCGCGGTGAGAAACCCAATGCCCTGCATGAGCAGGTGATGAATGTTTCCCTGATCCTCTACGCAGAGCACGAGTTTAATGCGTCCACTTTCACTGCGCGTGTTTGTGCCTCTACTCTGTCTGATCTGTTTAGCTGTATTACTGGAGCGATCGGCACTCTGCGTGGCCCGCTGCATGGCGGCGCCAACGAGGCGGCAATGGAAATGATCGAGCGTTTTGCCAACCCGGATGAAGCAGAGAAAGAGCTGCTGGGTATGCTGGAGCGCAAAGAGAAAATCATGGGCTTCGGCCATGCGATTTATCGCGAATCCGATCCGCGCAACGAGATCATCAAAGCCTGGTCTGAAAAGCTGTCTGAAGATGTGGGCGATAAGGTCTTGTACCCGGTTTCCGTACGCTGCGAAGAAGTCATGTGGCGCGAGAAAAAGTTGTTCTGTAATGCCGACTTTTTCCATGCATCCGCTTATCACTTTATGGGAATTCCCACCAAATTGTTCACGCCGATTTTTGTAATGTCGCGTGTTACTGGCTGGGCTGCCCACGTATTTGAACAGCGTGCAGACAACCGCATTATTCGCCCGAGCGCTGAATATGTAGGTGTCGAACCGCGCGAAGTACCGCCTATCGCCGAGCGCGGTTAATTTTCATTTCACTATTGAAATGAGGCACACCCAGTGTGCCGGCTTCAGGTTGCCTTTTTGGGTGATCTGGAGCCTCTCTCAGAAGAGATACGATTTTAAAAAGATTCGACTGAACTGATTTACCTAGCTATGAATACTGATTACCGCAAATCACTGCCCGGTACCGACCTCGATTATTTCGATACCCGCGCCGCGGTTGACGCGATCCAGCCCGGAGCCTATGCCAAACTGCCGTATACCTCACGTATTCTGGCGGAAAACCTGGTGCGTCGATGCGAGCCGGAAAAACTGACCGACTCCCTGAAGCAGATTATCGAGCGCAAACGCGAGCTGGACTTCCCCTGGTTCCCGGCGCGAGTGGTGTGCCACGATATCCTCGGTCAAACCGCATTGGTAGACCTGGCCGGTCTGCGCGATGCCATTGCCGATAAAGGCGGTGATCCCGCCAAGGTAAATCCAGTTGTTCCCACCCAGTTGATTGTGGACCACTCCCTCGCGGTTGAGCACCCCGGATTTGAGAAGGATGCTTTTGAAAAAAATCGTGCGGTAGAAGAGCGCCGTAACGAAGATCGTTTCCACTTTATCAACTGGACCAAAACCGCGTTTGAAAACGTGGATGTGATTCCCCCCGGCAACGGCATCATGCACCAGATCAACTTGGAGAAAATGTCTCCGGTGGTGCAGGTGCGCGAAGGCGTGGCCTTCCCTGATACTTGTGTTGGTACCGACAGCCACACGCCGATGGTCGATGCTCTGGGTGTGATTTCTGTGGGCGTTGGCGGCCTGGAAGCTGAGAGCGTGATGCTCGGCCGCGCCTCTTATATGCGTCTGCCGAATATCGTTGGGGTCGAACTTACCGGAAAATTGCAGCCCGGGATTACCGGTACCGATTTGGTACTGGCCCTCACTGAATTCCTACGCCGCGAGCGTGTGGTCGGAGCCTACCTGGAATTCTACGGTGAAGGGGCTTCCAACCTGACCCTGGGGGATCGCGCCACTATTTCCAATATGACTCCAGAGTATGGCGCTACTGCGGCCATGTTCTCCATCGATGAGCAAACCATCGACTACCTCAAACTCACCGGCCGCGATGATGAGCAGGTAGCTTTGGTAGAGAAGTTTGCCAAGGAAACGGGCCTCTGGTCCGATACCTTGAAGGATGCCGAATACGAGCGCGTACTGAAGTTCGATCTGGACACAGTAGGTCGTAACCTTGCTGGCCCCTCCAACCCTCACGCGCTGCTGCCGGCCTCGGAACTGGCCAATCGCGGTATCGCCAAGGCCTGGGAAGAGAAAGCTGGTGAGATGCCTGATGGTGCTGTGATTATTGCCGCGATTACCAGCTGCACCAATACCAGCAACCCGCGCAATATGATTGCCGCAGGCCTGATTGCCCGCAATGCGAACAAGCTCGGCCTGACCCGCAAGCCCTGGGTCAAGTCCTCCCTGGCACCGGGTTCCAAAACGGTAAAAATGTATCTGGAAGAGGCCGACCTGCTACCGGATCTGGAGCAGATGGGCTTCGGCGTAGTGGCTTTCGCCTGTACCACCTGTAATGGCATGAGCGGTGCCCTGGACCCGAAAATCCAGCAGGAAGTGATCGACCGCGATCTGTATGCTACTGCAGTCCTGTCCGGAAACCGCAACTTCGATGGTCGTATCCACCCCTATGCCAAGCAGGCTTTCCTGGCTTCACCGCCGCTGGTCGTTGCCTACGCTATTGCCGGCACCATCCGTTTTGATATCGAAAAAGATGCGCTGGGATACGATGCCGATGGTAACCCGATTACCCTGAAAGATATCTGGCCCAGCGACGAAGAGATTGATGCGATCGTACGTCAGAGCGTGAAGCCACAGCAGTTCCGCGATGTGTATATTCCCATGTTCGAAGAGCGGGATGCCGCAGAAGAGCAGGGCCACGCACTCTACGACTGGCGCCCGATGAGTACCTATATCCGCCGCCCACCTTATTGGGAAGGTGCCTTGGCAGGCGAGCGCAGCTTGAAGGGCATGCGCCCGCTGGCGGTGCTGGGTGACAATATCACTACCGACCACTTGTCTCCGTCCAATGCCATTCTGGCCAGCAGTGCTGCCGGTGAATACCTGGCGAAGATGGGATTGCCGGAAGAGGACTTTAACTCCTACGCAACCCACCGTGGTGACCACCTCACTGCCCAGCGTGCAACTTTCGCCAACCCGAAGCTGCTCAACGAAATGGTACGCGATGATAAGGGCGAGATTCGCCAGGGCTCTCTGGCTCGTGTCGAGCCGGAAGGGCAGGTTACCCGTATGTGGGAGGCGATCGAGACTTATATGGATCGGAAGCAGCCGCTGATTATCATTGCCGGTGCCGACTATGGGCAGGGCTCTTCCCGTGATTGGGCTGCGAAAGGTGTACGCCTGGCCGGCGTGGAGGCGATTGCCGCCGAAGGCTTTGAACGTATTCACCGCACTAACCTGATCGGTATGGGTGTGTTGCCGCTAGAGTTTAAGCCGGGAATTACTCGCGAAACCCTGGGTATCGACGGTACTGAAAGTTTCGACGTAATCGGTGAGCGTACCCCCCATGCCACGCTGACTCTACTGATCCACCGCGCCAACGGTGAGACAGTTGAAGCTCCGGTAACCTGCCGCTTGGATACTGCAGAAGAGGTTTCCATTTATGAGGCTGGGGGTGTTTTGCAGCGCTTTGCGAAAGACTTCCTCGAAGCAGAGGCGACGGCTTAAATGTTGAAATTTGCTCCTCAAGTCAAAATCCCCGCGACTTATATGCGCGGGGGCACCAGTAAGGGCGTTTTCTTCCGTTTACAGGATCTACCCGAAGTTGCACAGGTTCCAGGAGAGGCCCGTGATAATTTGCTGTTGCGGGTAATTGGCAGCCCGGACCCTTACGGAAAGCATACCGATGGGATGGGTGGAGCCACTTCGAGCACCAGCAAAACAGTGATCCTGTCTGCCTGTGATAAGCCCGATCACGATGTGAACTACCTGTTTGGCCAGGTTTCCATCGATAAGCCCATGGTCGATTGGAGTGGTAACTGCGGTAATCTCACTGCGGCTGTTGGAGCTTTTGCGATTAATAGCGGTTTTGTGGATACTGCGCGAATTCCAGAAAATGGTATTTGTACAGTGCGCATTTGGCAGGCCAATATTGGCCAAACCATTATCGCCCATGTGCCTATTACCAATGGTGAAGTGCAGGAAACCGGGGATTTCGAGCTGGATGGTGTAACTTTCCCGGCAGCCGAAGTGGAAATTGAGTTTATGGACCCCTCGGACGGCGAGGGTGCCATGCTTCCCACCGGTAACCCCGTCGATGATCTCGAAGTGCCCGGGATTGGTGTACTCAAGGCGACCATGATCAATGCCGGCATCCCCACCATCTTCGTCAATGCGGAAGATATTGGCTATACCGGCACTGAGCTTCAGGATGCCATTAATGGCGATAGCAAGGCACTCGCCATGTTCGAGACCATCCGTGCCTACGGTGCAGTGAATATGGGCCTGATTTCCTCTGTGGAGGAGGCCGCGGCCCGGCAGCACACGCCGAAGATTGCCTTTGTCGCCAAGCCACAGGACTACATCGCCTCCAGTGGAAAAAAGGTAGCGGCGCAAGATATTGATTTGCTCGTGCGAGCCCTCTCCATGGGTAAGCTGCACCACGCCATGATGGGTACCGCTGCTGTAGCTATCGGTACTGCAGCTGCGATTCCCGGCACCCTGGTAAACCTCGCTGCCGGTGGGGGTGATCGTAACTCCATCTGCTTTGGTCACCCTTCCGGCACATTGCGGGTTGGAGCCCATGCTAAAGTCGTGGATGGCCAGTGGGTTGCCACCAAAGCCATTATGAGCCGTAGTGCGCGCATCCTGATGGAAGGCTGGGTGCGAGTGCCAGGCGATAGTTTCTAGTCTTGGTATAATCACATCTTTAGGGGCGTGATACGCCCCTTTTTAGTGGTCGGCTTGTACTCTTGAAGGGTTTCTATTTTATTAGCCGGCTCACACAATACTTTCGTAGACTCTCATACAGCTTTGGGCTACCTTTCCCTGCACCCCGAGCCACCCATTCCAGCCCCTGGCTTATCCTGGCCGCAGTCTCACTCGGGTCTTACGCTGTTTCTATAAGAATACAGTTTGATTATTAGGTAGTGCTCTTGGCGAAATTACACATCGCCGTGCCTCTTATTGTTAGCAGGAAATAAACTTGGTAGCAGCCAAATCGTTAATGTCGCTCGGTGGCGATAACACTATAGATGAAACTCTATTTGCACACATCGCTAGGGATCTTACCGAGCAGGGCTATAGTATTCGCCATGCCGCACTACCCGAATCACTCTCCAGTGCGCTTTTTACCTATCAGCAGGAAATGAACGGAGAGAAATTTATTGATGCAGGGGTCGGGCGAGGTGACGATTACCTACGGAATGAATTCGTGCGAACGGATGAAATTTGTTGGATTACCGGGGAATCTGCTACAGGAAGAGATTGGTTCAGCTGGGCGGGCCAGCTTCAGGTTTATCTCAATAGGCATCTTTTTCTGGGGCTCTTCTCATTTGAAAGCCATTTTGCCCATTACCGGCCTGGGGACTACTACAAAAGGCACTACGATGCATTTCGCGGAGAGGCGAACCGGGTGCTCTCATTGGTCGTCTATCTTAATCCAGGCTGGAGCACTGCGGATGCTGGTGAGCTTGTGCTCTACAAAGATGAGCAGGATAGGGTCGGCACCAAAGTAACGCCGTTAATGGGAACGGTAGTGACTTTCTTAAGTGAGGAGTTTCCCCACGAAGTTCTACCAGCTAATCGGGATCGCTACTCCATTGCAGGCTGGTTTCGGGTAAATACTTCAGTAACCGATCGGGTTGATCCGCCCCGTTAAATTAATGAGTTACCCGCTTAAAATTAACCTCTAGTGAGCCACCTACCTAGGTAAACCTACTAGAAGCTGTTTCATAATTTCTTTAGCGTAATTAACATGCAGGCAATATAGAAAAAAGCTCTGTATGAAGATAAGTAGCGATCCCACCTGACAACTAAACGACGGTAGTTCCCTAGCCATGCAAAAGTTCGCTCAACTTTCCAACGTCGCACATATCTCCTAAGCTTTCTGCCATCTTGTTTCGAAGGTTTTCTTCTATTCCTACGGTGAGGGCAAATCAGGTCAATTTCACGGCGGGCCAAACTATGGCGTAGTGGATCAGAATCTGCAGCCTTGTCGTACACTAGTCGTCGAATTTTTGTATTTTCATAGGTAACATCGAGTAGTGGATGTAATAAATTTACTTCTGCTGGTGAGGCCGAAGTAACGGTGCCTCCCAATGGAATACCTTCGCCATCGACCACCACCATCCACTTTGTACCCTTTCCTCGCTTAGTTTTTCCGACTTCTGCTTCCCTTTTTTTGCTGAAGCAAAGCTACCATCCGAAAAGACTTCTTCCCAATTAAGCAGGGATCTTTGATCAAGCTGTCCGAGAAATTTTCTCCAAGCCTCCAACCAAGCGCCTTGCTCTTCCCAAAACTGGAGCCTTCTCCAGCAAGTACTCGGCGAAGGGTAAGATGGGGGGAGATCCTTCCATCGTGCTCCTGAGCGCAAAATCCACAAGATACCTTCAAAACATGCACGGTTATCAATGGGTTTGGGACCTCCTTTTCCACGTTTTAGCTGGGGAAGGCAAGGCTCAATCAATTTCCACTGAGCGTCGGTTAATTCTGACTTAAATCTACTCACACTTACTGGTCTTATCATTCCATGAGGTCGCAAGAATAACTGATTTCAAGTTATGAAACAGCTTCTAGTACCCTGCGGTAACCGCAGGGTTTATAGGGTACTAAATCACCTTTCGATTGATTTAGAGATCCGATTGATCCTAATCGCGATCCGCCCCATCGTATCTCAGTTTCACAGAACTCTCCTTTTTGAGACTTTAACCTAGCCGACGTACAGCCGACGGCCCGTAGGTAAGCCACGCATAACAATCAAACCGGCTTTCCTGTTGCAGCAGATTGGAGAGACATCAATGACAATTAAAAAACCACTTACCCTTGCGATTGCAATGGCCAATATAGCGGTGGCCTCAGCCTGGGCACAGGAAGCTAGTAATCAAGAAGATGACTGGGCGTTGGAAGAAGTCACTGTAACTGCGACGAAGCGCGAAACCAACCTGATGGAAACTCCAGTAGCCATTTCCGCTTTCACCCAGGAAGAGTTAGATCGTCAGGGTATTAAGAATGTAAAAGATCTGGGCAGTACAATTCCCAATGTGGATATCGGCTATGATGCTTCTCAGTCTTCACCAGTGATTTCTATGCGTGGTGTTCGCTCTACCAATACTACTGAGTTTGGTGATCCAGCTGTTGGCTTACACTTCGACGGTATTTATTCTTCGCGCCCCCAGTCTGCAATGGCAATGATGTTTGACTCTGAAAGGGTAGAAGCCATGCGTGGGCCTCAAGGTACTCTTTACGGGCGTAATTCTACTGTTGGTGCCATTAATGTTATTTCAAAAAGACCGGTAATTAATGAGTTCGAAGGTTCCGTGGGCGTTGAGCTTGGTCGCTGGAATCAAGAGCTGGTCAAAGGCGTTATCAATATTCCGGTTTCAGATACCTTTGCTCTTCGTGCGTCCTTTATGGATGAGACACGGGATTCCTACCTTACCGGGTTTTATGACGTTAACCAGTGGGATAATCGCTATATTGATGCTGACTCTGTAGGTGCGGGCGTATTAGCTGATAACGCAATCACAACTTTTATTCAGGCGAATAACGCTGAAGGAGCCACAGACTATCAGCTGGTTAGGGCGGATGCTGAAGATTTTTATGGGAATGTTGATCAGCAAGCGGTGCGTATAGGTGCGTTATGGGAACCGACTGACGATATTTCTTGGTATGCCGTAGCGGAACACTATCAGGATAGTAGTGCAGGCGGCATCAACACTATTGACTGTGAAAAGGCTGAGCAGCGCGAAGATGGAACAACTTGTGAAACCTACTACGGCTCCGGTGCTGATGAGTACACCGTAGCGGTGAATGTACCAGGTGAACTTGATCTCACCATGACTTCATTCCGTTCTAACTTCCGCTGGGATTTCAGCGATACCATGGCGTTTGTGTATAACACCGGGTATGCAGTTCAGGAACGAAGCAACCTGATTGATATTGATGCTGGTCGCAATACCTGGGATATGAGTATGAGCATTAGAGACTCAGAAAATGTCTCTTACTCCCATGAGTTACAGTTGCAATCTACAGGTGATGGTCCCTTACAGTGGATTACAGGTTTGTTTTATTTCCACGAGACCACTGATCTGAATGGTTACTTCCTGGCCTCATTAGATAATGCCGTATTCTGGAAGCAGCCAGATAGAACTATAGAAGCCAGCGCAGTATTTGCTCAGGCTACCTATGACCTTACTGATAGCCTTCACCTAACTGTTGGTGGTCGATATACGGAAGATGAGAAGAGTGATGTAGGTGGTAATAACCTGAGTTGCACTCGAGACTGGTCCACTGAATCAGATGAAGAGTATGGCTGCTTCCCTGCCTATTTACAGGGCACCTTTAATAGCTTCTCTACCAACCACTTTGCTGACAGCTCAATTTATACAATTGATACTTACAATGATGCCAGCAAGAGCTGGGATTCATCCGACTTTCGAATTGGTCTCGATTATGACCTGACAGATGAAGTCATGCTGTATGCATATGTTGCAAGTGGATTTAAGTCCGGGGGTTTGGGTGATGTTGTCATCCAATATGAGCAAGACCCGGACACGGCTGAGTACATCTACGATGATGAGGGAAACCGGGTTGTTCAACAGGTAATTGACACTAGCTATGATGAGGAGAAGGTCATTACTTGGGAGCTAGGAGCAAAAGGTACCTTCTTGGATGGTCGACTAAATCTGGCTAGTACCTTCTTTTTCTCCGACTATAAGGATATGCAGCTAGCTGCACCTGATACTGCATACTCGTACTATGCGGTAGAGCGAGAAGGTGAGAACGCAGGTGAAATTACGACCGAGCCCGTCGTCATTTACCTTACTAAGAATGCTGCTAGCGCAGAGATTATGGGGCTAGAGTTAGAGTTTGACTGGGCCCCCTATCCGAATGGCCGAATCAGTGGTTTTGCTACCTGGATGCAAACAGAAATCACCTCTGATTTTCAGAACCGCTGGAATTTCAATAACCAAGCGTTATTCGAAATTTCGGATTACGGTTTAGCTCATGACAATACTAATGAAGAGCTCTTCCGAAATTTGAAGGGTAATGAGCTGCCTGTATCACCTGAATTCAGCTTCACAATCAATTATGATCACACCTTTGAGTTGGTCCACGGCGGTGCAATTATTCCGTTTATAGGCATCCACTGGGAAGATGAGTCTTATCTGACCTACTGGAATGTTGACAAGCACGACTTCCCCACTGGTGATACTTCTGCTTTTGATGACAGTCGTGATTCCTTCTGGATGGTAAATGCTTCCGTGAAGTATGTAAGTCCGGACGATCAGTGGAACGTTGAAGCCTTTGGTAATAACCTGACTGATGAGATTGTTCCCTACTACGCTGATGGAAGTGATGGCCTCGTATCTGGGCCATTCTCCACTCCAATGAGCTACGGTGTACGCTTTAACTACAACTTCTAAGTAGCTACTGTTACTCCATAGTAAAAAGCCGGGTCAATTTAGATGGTCCGGCTTTTTTTATGGCTTGTGAGTGAAGTCAAAACTTCTCACGAGTACTTTAGCCCATATCAAGACATGCGTGTATCTTGGGGCTATGTAAACTGCTAGGTTCTGGTTTTACGCCAAATTATGCGAATCAGATAAAATACAAATAGGGCGATAAGCATCCAGGGTAAAAGGTAGGCGATTGCAGTGATTGCTTCAGATAGCCCATCAGACAAATTTTCACCAAAATGAGATAGGGAGTCTAATATGGGACTCCAGAAAGAAGTATAAGATTTTGAGTGTAACTCAATTTCAACCACATCCATCTGAGTTCGCTTGAGCAGTTTAGCTTTTTTACCTTGTGAATACTCAATATCAGATTGTACCGATGCTAACTTTTCAGCAACCTTTATTAGAGTATCAATGTCACTCGCAGATTTTTGTTCCAGTTCTATAAGTCTCGATTGATACTGGAGTAACATTTCAAGTCGTTTTTGGCCGTCGATAATGACATCCTGTAAATCTTCTGCTTTGGTTTCCCGCTGTATCACTCCTCCTTGCTTTGATGCCAGATCAATGATTTTATCGACTCCGGTGGGGTGTATTCTAAGGTGAATCCTTCCGTAGGGCTTTTCATCATTGCGGAGACTAGAATGCAATATAGTGCATTTTTTCTCCATCTCCTGTTGGCAAAGTAATTGGAGTTTGTGGTATACAGGTTCAACTTCTTCAGCAGGTAGTTCAGCTGTCAGGAAATGTTCGTAAGCAATATACTGATCTTGTCCACCTCGATTGCCCGCTGTGATAGGTTCCGGGAACCGGATATCTGCAACCCTGTTGCTGGTGGTATGGGCATTGGGACTGTATGAAGTTGTTGATCTATCACTGCTTGATTCTGAGCAGCCAGAGCTACTGCCCAATATAAGCAGGGCAAAGACGTAGTTAAAGAGTCTCATTTTGATCCCGTTTTTTAGTTAATCCGAATAGATTCGAATCTAACATTGTCCGGTTTGCTTATAAAGATATGCGCCGCTGTACATGTTGTTTACTTGGAGTCATGCATTTGGGATTCATTAAGGGTCTCAACATTTATGTTATTCTCATATGGGGCTGAGTGTTTGTTCTAAATTTGTGTATTGATGGAAGATAGGTGATGTCGACAATAGAACTGGAAGAAAGGCGAAAGTTAGAGCTAATCGAAAAGATTAGGGGTTATTTATCTAAAGAATTTGAGTTGGAGATTGGCAGTTTTGAAGCGGAGTTCTTTATTGATTTTCTTGCAAAGGAGATGGGGGCAGGGTTTTATAATCAAGGTTTACATGATGCTCAGGTAATAGTGTCCTCTAAATTGGAAGATATTTCTGATGCAATTTATGAAATAGAAAAGACTGTCGACTAGAAATGTTGCCCCTATTGATGGCAATTTGATTCTATTGTTCTTGAGTTGTTCAGGGGTATTTTTTCTTGGGTTTTTCTGCCTGGATAAATAACATGGCTGCAAATACTAAGATTATTCCAGGTATAAAGTTGATAGAAAATTTCGTCATTTCCAATGCTGTAGCCAATGCCAGTACAAATACCGGATTCAAGAAGCTGTATGCTGCAACTTTGGTCGCCCCGATTCTTATTGTGCTAAATTGCAGTAGGAAAAAACTGATTAATGTTGTGAATAAGGCTAAATAGAATAGCCCTCCGTAAGTTTCGATAGGTATATTCCGCCATTCTATTTGGCTTAAACTTGGGAATGAAAGCAGTAATAACCAGAGGGCGCCAAATAGAATAACCCAGAATGTCATAACCTCTGTAGGCTCCCCTGAGTGGACTCTCTTGATCAGTGGATTATACAAGCTGAGCGATATAGCACCTAAGGTGAATATCCAATCCCCTCTATTTAGATCCAGCGTTATCGCTGTTGTAATACTCCCTTCAAATACAATCCAGGCCGCACCCAATGTTCCAAGGGTAAGACCGATGACTTTGCGGGCGCTGCTACGCTCACCATTGATGATCAAGGCAAAGACGGCAGTCATTGCAGGAACGGTTGTAAAAAGGGCGCCGGTATTTACTGCTGTGGTGTATTTGAGCGCTTCAAACATACACCAGAAAAAGATAACCAATGGGATGCTGAGTAGCGCATAACCCAGTAGCTTTTTGGGGTGTGGAAGCTGAAATCCATGCTTTAAGAATATGAAGGGCGCAAATAGCCCTGTTGCAATTAAGAACCGAATCATCATCAAGCAATCTGCCGGTAACGAATCGGCGATTAACGCACCAACAGGAAATGAGCCAGCGACCAGTAATGTGCAGGCTATCATCAAGCCGTGAACCCACCACAATGATGTGCCGCTGCTTGCCGTTGCTGTAGGGTTGATACCCCTTGAAAGTTCGCGCATGACTCTTCCCTCAATAAAAGCGAGATCAGAGTAACTTGTTTCTGATAAACTGATAATCCATCAATTAAGATACATACTGTTGAGAAAAAGGAAACAGTAGTTTATGGAAAGTTTTGCAGCCATACCGGTATTTGTCACAGTGGCCGAAACCGGTGGCTTTTCCCCGGCCGCCAAGTTGCTGGGGATATCCAAGTCTGCAGTTAGTAAACGGGTCAGTCAGCTGGAAGAGCAACTTGGGGTAAAACTATTGCATCGCACCACCCGCAAGCTGAGCTTGACAGAGGCGGGCGAGCATTTTTTTCAGCATGCCCGAATCGCTTATCAGGCCGCACAGGACGCTCAGGATGCCGTGACTCAGCTTCAAGGTGAGCCTCAGGGGCGCTTGCGAATCAATGCCCCAATGTCCTTTGGCAGGTTGCATTTGGCACCGCTTATCCCAGTGTTTCTCAAGCGCTATCCAAAAATCACGATTGATCTGGTGATGGACGATAAGGTGGTAGACCTGATTGGAGAGGGGTTTGATATCGCTATCCGTGGTGGTGACCTGCCTGATACCAGTTTGATTGCCCGCAAGCTGGCGCCTCTGCAAAGCGTGCTCTGTGCCTCTCCCGCGTACTTGGAAGAGTTCGGCAAACCGATCGAGCTTGAACAGTTAACAGAGCACAATTGTTTGATGTTTACTTATTCCAGGGATGTAAAAGAGTGGAATTTTATTCAGGATAACCATCTACACACCATAGAAGTCAGGGGTAACTACCAGGTCAATAACAGTGAAGCGCTGCGGGAAGCCATTCTCCAGGGGCTTGGCATCGGCCGCCTGCCGACTTTTGTCGCAGGAGCGGATATCAAGAGTGGTCTCCTGGTGCCTTTGTTTGAAGAATATCAAATGCCGGCCAAGACTATTTATGCCGTATTTCCGGAGCGGCAGTATATGCCTGCCAAAGTACGGGCCTTTATAGACTTTGCCATTGAGTACTTTGGTGGCGACATTCCCTATTGGGATTGTTAGTTTGTAAACTTTTTCTCAACAATCTTTTAACAAAAGAGCCCATTATCAAGCCAGGAGAAACCCAATAAGCTTTCTCTCATCGACATTCACAAGATGATTAATTGTCAGAGGGAAATTATGGACCTGTTCACTGCTGTTGAAACTCGCCGTTCGGTCAAGCATTACGATGTATCTGAAAAGATGACATCAAGTGAGTTTAACCAGCTTATCCAAGCCACAATGTTATCGCCAACATCCTATAACATTCAGCATTGGAGATTCCTGCGAGTAACAGATTCCAGGCTTCGAAGCAGACTTAAGGATGCTGCCTGGGGTCAACAGCAAGTGGAAGATGCGTCTGAGCTGATTATTCTTTGTGCAGATATAAACGCTTGGAAAGATCGACCAGAACGCTATTGGGCTGATGCACCCAGAGAGGCGAGGGAACTTTTAGTCCCGATGCTAACTGATTTCTATAGAGATAAACCTCAATTGCAGCGAGATGAAGCAATAAGGAGCTGTGGCTTAGCGGCGCAAACCATGATGCTTGCGGCAAAAGCACTGGGCTATGACACCGGCGCACTGGTTGGGTTTGACTCAGATAAAGTGGCCGAGCTTATAAACCTGCCAGAAGGTTATCTGATCGGAATGATGATAGTCGTGGGTAAGGCTAGCAAAGCAGCGAATGGACGTGGTGGCCAGTTAGCATTGGGTGAAGTGTTATTTGAAAACCAATTTTGAGCATAACTTACATACCGTAGTTTAGTATTTATGCTTGCAATCTGTAGGCTGTTCTTGTGATCAATTATCCATATCTCCGCTAGTGGGATAATTGATCACAAGTGGATTAGAGCACAAAGTCAATTGGCGGTTATTGGGTGGGTAAAAAATGAATCGGGTAGTGAATTGTTATTCTTCGTGTGTCGCTGGCACCGAAGTTAAATTCCTGAATCTTTGCCATTAACTGATCAGTAAACGGCTTGGAATCGAGGCTGGAGCTGGCCAATGCGATATTGGCGACTTCACCACTAGGTTCAATATCGATAATAAATTCCGCGCCGCCTTCAAGGTCAGGGTCTTGTTTGCGCGCACTCAAGTATAAACGATAAAGCTGGCCTTTGTGTTTATCAAATACCTGCTGAATTTCTACTCTGCTACGCTCTCGCTTTTTCTTAACGGTTTTTTTAAGGGTGGCATCTGCTATGGCTGGTGGTTTTTTATCAGAGAAGCTGGCGTTTCCGCTTTGATCGACCCACTGATAAATTTCCGCGCTTGCAAGATTACTGGAGAGTGTGAGACTGATACAGAATAAGCTTTGATAAGTAAATCGGTTCATTTTTCCATTCATACTTCGATATTCTTGACCAAGTACTTAGTCTACTTTAGATGCTACCTCTAGGGGGAGATTAGCGTATTAATTGGTTAAACCTAAGGTTCGTGAATTTTCTGTAACAATTAATCGCCAGGCTTTACAAGGTATCTTTGTACAATTTTCCCATCTGCTTCGATCTCAGAATCCAATAATCCACCACATGCCGTAATTGTATTGGCAGAGGCGGGGTTGTCTTTGTGACAGTGAATGTGAATTGTCCCGGCTTTCATTTCCTGAAGCCACTGGATCGAGAGCTCCATCAGGCGTTTACCGTACCCTTTACCTCTATACTTGGGTCTGATCCCCAAACCAATGTGCCCATCGCAGTGGGTAACTCTATCGTTCAGGTAGTGGCGAATATTGGTGACGCCTACGATTTCAGTTTTATCAATAAGCCATAGTGTAGAACTTGGGACAAAGCTTTCCGGTAGGTTTTTACCCTGTGCAAAGTTAATGAGCTTTTGGATGAGAGCTTCGAAGTTTGCATGATCAAAATCCATAGGAAAGGGATAGCGCTCTTCATCATTCAGCTCTTCTATATATTGCCGATAACTAGCCTCATAGATTGCTGAAGGGGGTACTAATTTCAAAGTAATGCCTGGGAATTCGAGTAATGAATAGGGTGAAAGCAAAATTTAGCCTATAAAAATTAGCTGTGTAATCTTTAAAGAATTGTTAAAACATTTGAGTTGGCAGAAGGGGAAAAGGGACGGCTGTAAATGACTGCATCCCGGGCGCCCTATGCCAGGAATAGGACCCCAAGACGGTAAAAAAAAATTTTAAGCTGCCTGAAATTTCAACAAGACAGTACATCCTGTTTCTGACTGGGGAATATGTGCTGAGCCAATGGGGTTGTGAATAAATGATCCCTCGGGATGATCGTCTCTGCCATCATTAAAGATCCCTGAAATCACAAAAATTTGTTCTGCACCGTCAATATGTGTTTCCACACCTGGGTATCTGGCTCCAGGTAGAAACTCGAAGACAGACACCCAGCTTCCTGCTTCCTCTCTCCAAAGACTTCTCTCGAATATGCCGGGAGCAACCTCCCTGGCTTCAATATTCTTCCAGTGACTAGACGTGATGCCAGAAAAATTCACTTGATTCATAGCAGTACTCTTCCATCTTAAACAACAATATTTTGCGCGCAAAGTATTGTTGTTTAAGTTCGGGTTTACCGTCAAGTACTTTGCGCGCATAATATATAGATCTGTTCAGTGAGTAATCAAAATGACTCCAAAAGAGTTCAATCTCCAAGAGTTGGTGTGTTTTGCCTTATATTCGACAGCGAACTCTATGGTGCGTGAATACAGGCCGGAGCTTGATCAGTTTGATCTTACCTACCCGCAGTTTCTGGTGATGATGAGCCTTTGGAATGAAGACTCTGTTTTTATCAAAGAGCTAAGCCATCAGACTTACCTGGATGCAGGCACCTTGACTCAAGTGCTGAAACGCCTAGAGGCTAAAGGGTTTATCGAGAGGCAAAAGTCCAGCGTGGACGAGCGGGCAAAAGTGATTGTCCTCGCTCGAAAAGGGCGCGATCTAAAGCAGAAAACCTCTCATATACTTGAAGATATGGCCTGCAAGGTCAGATTAACGGCTGAAGAGCAACAGGACTTGACCTCACTGTGTCATAAAATTTTATCCCGGCTGAAAAAATAGGGTTGGACCTTATTCAATCGTCCATCACTTTGGTTTGTTATTTATGATTTTTTAATAACTCTTTGGCTTTGTTTGGAACTGACTCATAACTTGGGTATTCAGGAGCCCTTGATGCACAAAGACTCAGTAGCTTTATCGCTTCCTTTTTCTGATTGACTTTAAGGTAAGCTATCGCTAGAGAAAGTTGTGCATCTGGTAGGCAGTAGTGGGGCTTTAGATCAATGGCTCTTTTTAAAACCGCTATAGATTGTTTCCAATGATTTAATTCTTGGAGGCACATACCATAAGCGATGTAATATCTTGGGTCATTAGATGAGGCCGTTAACTGTGCATAAAGCTGGAGAGCTTGAGAAAGCTTCCCAGAAGTTTGGAGCTCACAAGCCCTGCGATAGCTTTTATCTCTGTCCATATTGATAGTGCTAAATTTAATCGTTAATTCCTACATATATTTCAATCCGATCCACATTCCCGCTCTCATCCAACACTGCAATTTGATGTTGCCCACTCTGTGGTGAGAGTGCAAAATTTTGAGTGCCCAATGTTTCATCCTTGGGTTCGCCGTTGATAAACCAGTAGCGTTTCCCTTGTCCTCCTATCGCGCTGAGATTTATACGTGGTAAAGGAGCGCTGTTACCGGTAGGAAGGTATTGGTTACCATTGATGGCACCGACAATTTTCAGTGGGGTACCCGTAGTTGCGGTTGGGGCGTTACATTCGGGCGCTGTCGGTGGGATTTGTTGGTTCCGAGTTTGGTTGGTGGGCAACCAGGACTCCAGCTCCTTTGGCCACAGGGCAAGGCTTCTCTTTGTAGCAGAGGAGTCCATACAGCTGGGTTTTACTCGCAAGCCCTGTTGGTTGGCAAAGAAGTGGTAAGTTTGTGCAGCACGTAAAGGTTCTCCTTTTGGGGGGAGGGTTCGGGGCGCCCGGTCCTTGATAAGCCAGGCATTGCGCTGTTGGTGGCAGAGTTCATCTTCGGTTAACGACTTCTGGCCTCCTAACGGCCAGCAGATTTCTGTTTGGATTATTGATTCGGGTCTTGCCAGGCGTTGCTGCTTGTTACCTGGTAGAGATGAAATCACTGCGTTTAACAATGGCGTTGCACTGATGGAGCCGTAGTAGCCCGGGAGGGGGGTGCCGTCTGGGCGACCTACCCAAATTCCTACGGTATAGCTGGGGGTTACACCGATCGCCCAAGCATCGCGGTAGCCGTAACTAGTGCCTGTTTTCCAGGCAATATCTGCTTTGCTTTGCCTTACTAGATTGCGCCAGCGGCGTGAGCCACCACTGTTGGAAGCCAGCATCTCAAATGTGATCCAGGCGGCCTCTGCAGACATCAGGTACCGCTCTCGCAGTGGAGTTTCGGGTAAATAGCGGGGTGCTGCGGATAGCCCGTCGCGCGCTAGGGCTGCATAAAGTCCGGTGAGTTGGTCCAGGCGGGTGCCAACGCCACCTAAAATCATGGCTAGATTAGGTTTGCCGCCGCTGGGAAATTGTAGTGAGAGGCCGGCATTTTCCAGTGTCGCTGCGAATCGGCCGGGGCCGTAGTACTCCAGCAATTGCACGGCTGGGACATTGAGAGAACGCTGCAAAGCGGCAGTAGCACTGACCGGGCCGGAAAAACCACGATGGAAATTCTCTGGGCGGTAATCTCCATAAATTCGCGGTGCATCACTGAGCAAGGAGGCGCTGTGGATCAGGTCTCCATCGATTGCCAGTCCATACAGAAATGGTTTGAGAGTAGAGCCGGGCGAGCGCGTGGCTCTCGCCATATCTACATAGCCATATCGACGTTTGTCACCGAAATGGGAGGCTCCCACATAGGCGCGTACAGATAAGTCGGAATTCTCCAGTACTATAACGGCGGCAGAAGTTTTCTGCGGATAGCTCTCCATATAATCGCGCAGATAGTCCTCCAGTCCACGCTGAATATTGCCGTCTATGGTGGTGTTAATCACCTCTTGATCACCGATGCTTTCTACCAGCCAGCGGGATAAATGAGGGGCATTCTGTGGAAATTCCAGACGCTCCGCATAAACGTTTTCTAGCTGCGCGCGCTCGACCTCGTTTGCGCTCCAAACGCCGTAGACCTGTAACCGGGTCAGAACTTTATCCCGAGCTTTTTGTGCTCGATTTGGGTACCTGTCCGGTCGCAAGCGACTGGGCGCTTGGGGTAATACTGCCAGAAGTGCCGCTTCGGCGTGGGTGAGATCGGCGGACGATTTACGCAGGTATAAACGGCTGGCGGCTTCCACGCCTTCAATATTGCCGCCGTAAGGTGCCAGATTGAGGTAGAGATCGAGAATTTCCTGCTTGCTGAAATGCCATTCCAATTGCAGGGCGCGCAACATTTGTTTGGTCTTACCGATTAAAGTCCTGTGATGTGGATCTAGCAGGCGCGCTACCTGCATGGTCAGGGTGGAGCCACCGGAGACCACATGTCCATTGCGAAGGTATTGGCTGGCCGCCCGAACGAGCGCAAAGGGATTGATACCTGGGTGCTGATAAAAATGGCGATCCTCATAGGTGAGTAGTGCCTCGATAAATCGTGGCGCTACTTCATCTTGCGTGATGGGGTAACGCCACACGCTGCGATTATCAGCGAAGAAACGCAGTGGCTTACCATGGCGATCAGCCACTACCCGCGCAAAACCATGTGTTTCAGGCAAAGGTGGGGGGAAAATAGTATCCAGGGCCAACAATGTGACTAAAAGAAAGAAAGGTGAGATCAGCAGCACGCGAAACATGCGGCTGCTGTTTTTCCATCGAGCTATTAGTGTGGCTAACAGTTTCAATGCTTGCCGATTACCTGTACTTGCGCCATTGGGTTCTTGCCAATGGAAAAGCGTTCAGGGTTATACATATCCTCCACAAAGGGAGGTGGTACCTGGTAGTGACCGGGAGTTACTGCTCGGGCGATATAAAAGAGGTTGGTGGGTTTCCACTCAGATTGATCCAAGGCTGCCACAAATCGATCATCGCGGAATTCCATGTGTTGTATATTGTCCTGGTCGTCCTGCCATTGGGCGATACTCTTACCGTCGAATTTAAGCTCATCCACTTTGACACTATCGGCGAGGTTCTGGTTTTCCAGCTCAAACCCTGCGGGTAGCAGGTCTACTGCGAGAAGATCGGGCAGGCGTCGGTCCGCGTCGATTTGCAGGCGCACCAGATAGAGTTCACCTTCCCGCACCTGAGTTGGTATTACACTTGAACCATTCAGATTATGGTAGCTGCGCGTGATTTTAACGCCTTTATCCATCACCTCTGTAGGTGCCTGTATGCTGTAGCCATTAATGGTAATAGCAGCGAAGAGTTTTTCTATTTGGCTGGTTACCTCAAATACCTCTGCAGCTTCACGACCACGGAAGAGAGTATTGTGCGGATTATCATCATTCACTTCCCGTAAACCATCAATGGTTTTTAAAAAAGCAGACCAATTTTCACCGCCATTAAGCTGTAACTGAACGCCGGCCATAAATATACTGCCTCGTTCCTGCGTGCTTAGGTACTCCCGTTCACGGAGCAGATTCACCATTTCAAACAGCATCTCTTCGGCTTTGTCGGTAGCCAAATTATGCTCCAGCAATAGGGAGATCATCTGTGCAGTATCGCGCAGGTTAGAGCCATAATCGCCGTAGTAACTAAGGCGCTTGCGCTCAATGGAAAGGGCTTTTTGTAAGGCCTCTTGAGACAGGGTGTTATCGCCCATGGCCTGGAGGGCAATTGCCATATGTAACTGTGGTAGAGGGGATCGGGTTAAGTCAGCACCGCTTTCGTAAAGGCTGCGCAATTGGCCGAGCGAGATTTTTTGCACACGGGATAGCACATAGGCGGCATAGGAACGGGCAGCATAAGCGTAAAAGTCAGGGTCACTACTGTAGCGCTGTTGATAAAAGCTACCGCGCTCGCGGGCATATTCCTGCAGACGCTTGAGGGTGGACTCCAGGCGTGTGTTATCGAACACAATACCTTGATCACGAGCGCGCAGAAGTAAGTCGGCCACATAAGCGGTGAGCCATTGGTTCTCTGCTGATTCCGCACTCCACAGGCCAAAACCGCCGTTGCTTTTTTGCATACTGAAGATACGTTCGATACCTGTATCAATACGTCTTGCACGCTCGATTTCGTCCAGGGGTTCGATGCCCAATTTTTGTTGCTGTAGCGGCGTTGCCATCACCAGTGGATAAACACGGCTGGAAGTTTGCTCCAAGCAGCCATAGGGATAGCGAAGCAAATTTGCTAGGTGGCCCTGAAGTTGCAATTGCGGGCGGCTATCCAGGGATACTAATGTTTGTACCGTGTCCGGCATCAGAGAATCCAGGAAAGCCTTATCCGGGCTGAAACTCTCATCCTGCTTTAGAAGACGGCGCTGGGTGTGCGTGGTGGCGGGCCAGGCTGGGCGAACACCCAGGCGCCACTGGCGTTCGATGGTGATATTCTGGCCATGTTCATCTATTGCACCATTTACTATCAGTTGGAACTCCGCTTCACCAGTGGCGTTTTTGGCAGTAATTGGAAATCGCAAAGTCTTGCGCTCGCCATCGGCCAGTTCTAACAAGCGCTCCCCCATTTTCATGTCTACTGCACCGACAGATTGCATTTCCACCGTTAGTTTTTGCCTACGGCCACTCAGATTATTGAGGTCCAGCGCCAGCTTGCTGCTATCCCCGGGAGCCATAAAGCGGGGGAGTGCTGCTTGGGTCACCAATGGAGAGGCTACTGTTAGATCTCCTTCAGTACTGCCGAACCCCTCTTTACTAAATGTCACCGCCATTAGGCGCAGGCTGCCATTGAATTCCGGCAGCTGAAGGGAAACTTTCGCTTTGCCTTGCTGATCGAATTTCACTGGCCCGGAAAATAGCGAAACGATCTGCACATCGGAGTTAGGCTCTTCTCCACCACGCGCCAGTTCAGCATCTCCACCGAAGCGTTGCTCCAACAGCTTGCCATTACCAGACTCAATAATTCGGTGATAGATATCGCGGACATCGACACCATAGCGGCGCTGGCCGAAAAAGGCTTCAAAGGGATCTGGTGTTTCGAAGCGGGTGATATTGAGTACGCCCACATCTACTGCTGCCAAGGTGGTCCAGGCTGTGCCGCCACTTTTGCCGATGGAATCCAGGTCCGTGATTACGGTGACTTCTATCTCTGAGCCGGGCAGGGCGCGTGCCGGGGCTTCCAGGCGCACAGGCAAGCGTCGAGCTTCCCGGTCCAGTGGCAAATGAGCCAGTCCGAAAGCGCGATTAGGGGCGATACGCTCATTCTTATCGGCCGGGCGCAGTGCGGTTACGGAAATATAAGTATCGTGACTGTCCCAGTCTGCTGAAATGGGAATTTCAACTTTGGTGCCCGATTTCTCTACCGATACACGCTCGGACCACAGCAATCGATCGCTCTCTACCAACACCAGCGCTTCACCGTCTGCCGGCGGCACTATAGTGAGTTGTGCTAAATCTCCAGGTGAGTATTTGGGTTTATCTAAAGATAAAGCCACGGTATCCGGGCGGGCCGCCTGGCCTTTCGCTACTTGGTCCTTACGCCACCAGTAATACCAGTCGCGCCCAGCATGGAAGCGCAGGCTGCTGGTGGCTCCGCTATTAGTATCGGTAATTTCTAAACGGTAGTGGCCATATTCCACAGGCACCGTGAGTTTCAGGGGAGTCTCTTCATTAAATTGCAGTTGGCGGCTGAAAGATTCGAACTCGGCAGTGGAGTATTCATAGTGCCAACCCTGGCTAGCGGAGTACTCCCAAAAATATTGGCGATCCTCTGAGATTAATACCGCACTGAGATTGCGGCCTGTGACCGGTTCACCTAGTGCATCGGCTACAACAATTTCGAATTCCGGTCGGCTATTGGCCGAGGGATTCTCCTTGCCAAAGTTAGGGCGAATGCCGACTACTGGATGCTCGGGCCAAACCAGAACGGGATGTTGCCGAGTTACGGGGCGGCCGCCGGACTCGAACAGGCTCGAAACCAGATTAATTTTCAGCGGGCTCTTCGCGTGATTCCAACGGGATCGCAGCGGTAATTTGCCAAGCCCTTCAGCATCCAGCTCAATGGTGGACGCATTAAACTGGCGCGCGGGCAATCGCTCAGTGGCGTCCCCAAACAAAAACCCTTCCCATTGAGGGAAGGGTTCCCGGTAGTGGCTGACTTGTACCAGAGTTTCCAAGCGGTTGTTGGCGGCCGGAGCACCGTACAGATAGCTACCTTCAACTTCCAGTTCCAAGGCTTTATCGTGCCCCTGAACCAGGCTGCGCTCTTCACCATCCTGTAATACCAGCTTCATACGTTCCGGTAGAAACTCCTCCACCTTGAATGGGTAGCGCACTTTGCGTCCATCGGCCAATTCGACTTCCAGGCGCCAGTCACCCGTCGGAGCATTTTGAGGTAGGGGAAGCAGCTTCTCGTAGTATCCCGGCGCGCTGGCGTGCCAGGTGAATGAGCGGGCACTGGTATTATCGGGTTTAATCAATTCCGCCTTGATTGGCAGGTCTTTTAAATAGCGCCCGTCGTAATTGCGTAGCAGGCCGCTAACCTGGATAGATTCTGTGGGACGGTACAAGTCCCTGGGACCATAGATAAAGAATTCCATCGGCCGGGAAGGGCGTTGGCCTAATTGAAAGTCTGACAGGTCCAGCGCCGGTTCGCGCAAGTCCAACAGAGAGAAATGGCCTGTATCCGGGTCTTTCGCAACAAAAAAGCGCTGAGAGTTTTCCTGCTCCTGGCTGAGCAGAAAACGAACATGTCCCTCTTCAGAGGTGCTGTCTTGCTGGATCAACCCACCTTTATTGTCCAATAACTCCACCTGGATGCCTTCCAGAGACTCTCCTTTATCCAGCGAGGAAACATAGAGGTCAATGCTTTCCGGGTAGTAACGGGCATGTAAACCCAAGTTGGAAATAGAAAAGTGGGTGACATCGAAAAGATTGGTGTTGTACACACCGGCCGGCTGCATGACAGCAACATAAATGCCTGGCTGATTTAATGGTTCAATATGGCCTATGGAGAGGTCGAAATCTCGCTGAACATATTTTTCTTGGGTTAGATCAAAATGTGCACTGTAGACTAACTCAGCAACATTGTTCAGTGCCCTTAACTGGTAGTAGTACTTCAGAGACTGATTGTTAACCAGACTAAGAAAGGCGGAATAGTGTTCAGGCTTCACTCTGTGAAAATGGATTTGCACCGCTTCAATGCTGACGGCAGTCACTGGCAACCCAGGTGTTACCGTAACTGGAAATATACTGCCGTTACTGGAGAAGCTGATACTGGGTTCGATACGCCGAGTGTGAACAGTTTCCTTCTTTAACTTTCGTAACTCGAATCCATCCTTACTGGGCAGGCCGGGGTGTATCGCTACACTGTAGCGTGTATTCGGCTCGATGTTGGTGAAGTAAAGGATCTTTTGGTTGTCAGATAAAACCCAGCCCCCATCGACATCTTCACCATTTTCCTGGGTGAGGGTTAGGTAGGAACCAAAATGGGCATTCCCCAGCAGTGGGTCAGAAAAAATCACCGCAATAGCTCGCGCATCTTTGTAGACCCGCTCACCTATATGGAGCACCTTAAGAGCACTTTCCGTTGAATCCGCAACCAGCGGCATCGTGTCGTTGTTGGAAGTAGCAGCCTGCGAAGGAGCTTCTTCACTGGACTTGCTTAGGGATTTGGTATCGGAAGTTGTTGATCCGGTCTCACTACTAGCCTCATTAACACTAGCCCTTGGGGTAGAGACTAATGGGGGTGTTTCTTCCTTTGAATTTTCATCACCGCTTTTGAGTGCCCCATGGGTAGATGCCTTTTTAGTAGAGGGCTCGCTCAGCTTTTCTGGCTTCTCTGGCGTGCAGGCTATAGCAACAAGACAGAGAAGAAAGACCGCAATCCAACGCGGTAAGCGGTGAGTGAACATGGATATTTCCTAGTTGGTAGAAGAAAGTGGCGGATAATTTAGTTGGTCTTGAACGTTGTCTCAAGCTTTCGTATTGCTCAATGTGAGTTAGTAAGGGTATTGAGCTTGGTAATGAGTATTAGCGAAGGTGGGATAAGGAGCAAAGGAAATATCGGCAATAGGAGAATATGGTTTGTTATTGCTAAATGAAGTCGCGCAAGTAGGGTTGCTTAGGCTCGATTAAACTGCCAACATGTCTTTGCCTAGGTAGAAATATCAAGTTATTAGGCTGACTTTCTTCTGCGTTTGAATAGTTTTATCCAAAAGATCCCCTCAAAAACAACACCCAAAGCGAGAAAAAAGGCCCCGCCAACAGGCACACCAAATACATAGCAGGCAATGGCTGCTAGTAAGAATAGTAGGGCGACGGTGATCCTCTTCAATTTGGTGCTCCTTTTTGTGTTGTGTGTGGGCACAGGCTCGAGCTTGGCACACTTCAAAGACTATACTGAATGCCAGACCGAAACCCAACATAAATAATGCTTAGGCAGAGAACTGCAGAGCAGAATGCTAAAGGTAGATAGAGTTTGTGGGAACCATGTTTGATTCTATTAACTGTGACCAATACGAATGAGCCTAAGGCCAGGAGAGTCGATAGACACAGCGCCATGAAGATGACTCGAACTTCTGTAATACCGCCATTGCCAGCAACTAAAGTCGGTTCTGGATAAATTAGGTTACTCTGCCCGACAGATACCATAGCTGAAACACTTCTGGCTAGAAACAACTCGTTACCATCTAGGCCTAGCCAGTATTCCATAGTGGCAATAAGAATTGATATTGAGCTTGCTATAAGGCAAAGACAGATTTTTGAAACAGTCATCATTTTTTATGGTATTCGCTGCTACTTTTTCTAGCACTTAGCCTGTTAAGCTTATGGGGATATTTTTTTATAAATAAGAACTTCTTAAGAAGTAGTATCTATTTGTGTGGGAAGCCCACAGGGTATTTTTAATGTCTAGTTCATTTTTTGTTAATATGTCTTTTCGTATCATGGTACTGCCAGAGAACGTTAATGATTTTCCAGTTATTTTTATCATTCTTATATAAGTGCATATAATCAATCCAATCATCGACTGTAAGCTTTACCGAGGCTACCCGGTTATCAATATCAAGTATGTTGATGTCAACCCTGGGGGACTCTGTAAATTTATCGCCTTCCTTATTGTAGTTTTCGGCCAACCAAACCATGGTTTCATAGTCTGTTTCCATGATGAATTCTGAGCCATCTTTGGATTTCCAGTAGGTTCGCTTGGCTAGTTTCGTATCTAAACCTCTTTCCATTAGGCTTGGTTCAACTTTTTGTTGTGATTCAATGTAATCGAGTACGGCTCTGCGTATTTTGATGTTGTCCTCAGCGGAATTGGCATATACATATGAATTTAAAAAAGTTAACAGGATTAAAGGTATTAATTTGTACATCATATTTCCTTGGATAACTCTTGTTGTGGGAGTTGTAGAATAACGGTTTATTGGTTAGTTGATGAGCTATCAGATTCTGCTTTGACAGATTGCTGAGTAGATGAATCATTAGAAATCATTGCGTCAATCCAGCTTGCATAATGACTTAAGCGAATGGAATAGGAAGTCTGGCCATAGGTGCCAGGGCGGAAGGTTCGTATATCAACGTTTTCCGCGTGCTTCCAGGATGTGAGTCCTGCGAGTAACCACTGGCCATCAATTTCAATTAGTACTGGGCCGCCACTGTCGCCATTTGTAGACATACCTTCAAGTGGCAACGCATTCGGGGCTTGATCAAAGTCATAGCCAAGCCAACGATTTTGAGTTGATGAGATTATGTTAAATGCTCTGCGGAGTTCTGTTCGATTGGGGCCTTTGGGGTCATGGCCGAGGTCAGCTGTACCCGTTGCTCCTTTTCCGATCAGTTTTACTATTTTTCCTTGCTCATCACTTTCACGGTAAATTCCTACCGGATTAACACCAATCATAGGCTGAGAGAGTTTAATTAAGGCAATATCATCGGATGTGGCCAATAATGCTTCAATTTCACTGGCATCTCCCGTTTCTAGTGCCTCATCAATCATCCTTTGAGGTATCTTCTTGTAGCCGGGGTGTATCACCAGCTTATCGATCCTTCTGGAAGTGCCTTTAATGGTGACCTCTTCAATACAGTGTTGCCAAGTAACGGCATGCGCAGCTGTCGCAATCCACTCTGGGGAGATAAGTACACCGTGTCCTTCTTCCGGTAAATCTACAAGTGCGGGGAGTTCAGAGGCATCGATACGGTATCTTGAGTCACTCACATCATCGCGAATGGTTATTGCTATTACCACAGGTGTTAATACTAATTGGAAGGAAAGAAAAAGATATTTAATTGTGCGTATCATGAGCGATCTTTCTGTAAGTTATTGGTTATATAGATCATTGATGTCTGAAAAAAATAGATCTGACGTAGAGGCCTTGGCCTAGTTGCCACTAGTGAATCCTATCGCCAGATATTGGGCTGTAAATTAGAGGCTCCATTGAATTTAATTTCGGAACCTCGTATCCCTGAATTGAAGCTAACTAGCAGTAAAAGCTATATTTTACGGAATCTTTCAAAATAGGCACTAATTGTTGGTTAGGGGATATCACTTCCTTAGTTTGACGGCAGTCCCAAAGACCATCATTTCACAAGACCCTTCCATAATGGCACTTGTTGAAAATCGGATACCTACTACGGCATCGGCTCCTTTCTGCTGGGCACTATCAATCAACCGTTGAAGGGCCTTATTTCTGGCTTCGGATAGCATTTCTGTATAGCCTCTTATCTCACCGCCAACGATACTCTTTAAGCCCGCCATAACATCACGACCAATATGCTTGGATTGAACAACGTTACCGGTAACCACTCCGAGTATCTCTTTAATTTCATATCCTGGTACGGTTTCAGTGGTTGAGTAGATCATGATACATTTCTTAATGTTGCTTGGTATGGTTCTTACTATGATTGCATGGGACATGCCTTGAAAAGAAGAAAGTATTACATTTTGATGAAACTAAAAATACGCCTTATTATTGGGGATGCTTGGAATTAGACTGGGATTTTGACACCCAGCTTCTTGCCATCATGATCGCAATAGAGAACTATCTAGGATATTCAAGAAAGCATTAAATGCTCTTTTTTCTCCGCCTCTACGAAATTTAAGTACGCACTTACCACATGATCAGGCGCCTCCCAATGCGGATAGTGCCCAATCTTTCCCAGCTCAATAATGTCTGCTGCCCGATCTATCAATTGACGAAATCGATCCACCATATGCTTCCCTGAAACTGGGTCCAATGAGCCATTGATTAGCAGTAGGGGGCCAGGGTATAGGTTTAGCGCGTCGATCCAACGCTGACGATGTTTGCGCCTGTCGTACATGTAGGTGATCAGTTTATAGAGGAGCCGGTTGCCATTCTTATATTGGAGAATTTGCCACAAGTCTCGCAATTCTCTGTCGGAGGGTTTTGTCTCTGGTCCGAAAATGGCACTGAAGCTGCGGCAAAACTGCTGGTAGCGCATGAGTTTATTGATTAGAGAGCCAATAGGAGAAAGCAGGAGTTTCTGCACGAGGCGAGCTTGATGAGTTTCTGGGAATAGACCGCCATTCAGCAGGCATACCGAGATATACCCTGTAGTGCCGCCGTTGTTGGCTCTGGCGAGTAACTCCTGTGCTACGGAATCCCCATAGTCATGCGCCAACAGGTGGACCTTGTTGATGTTTAAATGTTGCAGAAGAGCTTCATGTAAATCAGCTTGCTGGTGGATACTGTAGTTATGTTGTTTGGGTTTGTCTGAATAGCCAAAGCCCAGCATATCCATAGCAATACAGCGATAGTGCTCTGTCAGTTGGGTCCATACCTTTTGCCAGTCATAACTACTGGTTGGAAAACCGTGAATCAAAAGCAGTACTGGTTTATGTCGACAGCTTGGGTTGCTATCGACATAGAAGAGTTGGTGGTTTTGATAATCAAATATCTTTCCATTTGATAACCATTGCTGAGGTTGCATTGGCTGCTCCATTTCTTATTGTTGTACTTGCTGTAAAGATTGCACGATGAGCGCGCAACCTCAAGCAGCGGCTATCAGATGGAAAGTATTTATCTTGTTCCTTGCAATGCGTAAATCGCGGGCTTGTTGATTATTTTCCATACAGAAAGCAGGGTAACCGAAGCGGTCAGGCCGATAATAAGCAGTGGTGGCAGCAGCCAGCCCCAGAGGCTGGTTTCAATGCTGAACTCGCTTTGCTCAAGCCAAAGTGCCAGTGGGACCACTACCAAAGTCGCTACAGCGATACCGATAACTACGGGAATCAGGCTATCGATCAGGGTGTGATAGAAAATCGTCGCTGGGCGGGCGCCGATTGCCATGCGCACGCCAAGCTCAGTGCGCCGCAGTTGTACACTGTAACTGAGCACTCCAAAGATACCGATGGCAGCGAGGCTGAGTGCCAGTAATGTTAGGGCGGTGGTTACCCAAACTGAGACTCGGTCATTGCTTAGGAGTAGGTCTCGCGCCTGCTCCAGGGAGAATAGCTCGGAAACTTTGTACTGCCTGTTTACTTGGGCAAATTCCCAATTGATTTCTGTGGTGCTGAGTGGTTGGTGAGGCTTATGTCTGAGTACCAGTAGGGGATAGCTCACGTTGATACCGCGCACAAATAAGCGGGCGGGTTCCATTTTGCCAGGCAGGCTTGCGTTGCGCACTACACCTACCACTTGGTAGGGCAAGTCACCTCGCCAGTAGTAGCGATTGCCTAACACTTCTCCATCCGGTTCCAGTTGCTGGGCCAGGGTTTCGTTGACGAGCATCATGCGATTGTTATCGGAAAACTCAGCCGCATTGATATGGCGGCCAGCTACCAGTGGCATACGCAAAATGGAAAGGTAGTTTTCGTCGACTACTGTGGTCTTGGCCATCATCGGGTTTTGTCGGCTGGCATCATGACTCAGGGAGGTGGTCCAGAGTGGCCGGCTGATAGAGATAGGAGTGTTTAAGCTCAGGCTGGCATTTTGTACTTTAGGGTGCTCCAGCAATCTCTGCCTGATGGCCTTTAGGTAACTCTCCCGTTCGGTAGTGGGGGCGCTCCTAAGATTGCCGATATTCAGAGTCATCACTTGAACGTTGTCCAAGGGGAAGCCAAAGGGCTGGTTAATCAGTCGGTTAGCTTGCAGGAAAATCTGCAAGCTGGCGACGATAAGCAAACTGGTCATCGCCACTTGGCTGCTGATGAGGACTTTGCGGATCAGTGGTGAAATTTGTACACCGGAGCCTTTGCCGCTGCTCTGCAGCATTTGATTCAGTGCGCGGTAATTAACCTGGCGACTGACTATGGCTGAGAAGAATAGGGCGAGAAGTAAGGCACACAACAGTGCAAAAACCAGTGTCTGCCAGTTTAAGGTGAGCTCTTGAATGCGAGGAATTTGTTCCGTAGCCATCACCCTTAGTACTTCCGTCGATCCCAGGGCTAAAAGTAGAGAAAGTAATGCAGCCCCTAACATTAGTAGGCCGATTTCACATAGCAGGGCCAAAAAGATATGTTTTTTGTGTGCGCCCAATGCGACCTGTATCGCCATATTGCGTTGTTGTTTGGCTGCACGAGAAAGAATCAGGTTGGTAACATTGGCACAGGCAATTAACAGAAGTACCAGTGTACCGCCCATAACCATTAGGGTTCGCGTGGCGCTGTCGCCAAGTACTTTATTGGCGAAGGGAGTGAGTCGGTATTCAACGGACCTTTCTACCGAAGAGGATCTTCCCGCTAGGGCCGCTTGATACTGGGCATCCATTAATGTGCTCAATTCATGCCCCGCACTGGCGGGGTCAATGCCCGGCTTCAGCTTTCCTGTGAGCATGCGGAAAGGCAGGAAGCCTCTCCAATTATTTCTGCGCTCTACTTGTGTATCGTTAAAATCCCAGGGCAGCCAGACCGCCGTTTGCCGGCCCTGCTTATAGATTTGGGGTTCAATGAAGTCTTTGGCAGTGACGCCGACAATGCGAAAGTCCACCTCCCCAAATTGCAGGCTTTGCTCCAAGACATTTGGGTTGCGCCGGAACATCTGCTCCCAGGTTTGATAGCTGATAACCGCCACAGGGACTCGGCTGTCGAGCCCTTCATCGGCATTGAATTGTCTGCCCAGGGCCAAGGGTGCTCCAGCCAGCTGGAGATATTCTGGAGAGACATAGGAAACGTTAACCCGTGGTGATCCGGATAAATTGCGAACCACATCTTCCCAGAAGTACACCAGGGCGCTGGACTCGAAGAAACTGTCGTTTTTATAGATTTTAACCAGGGCGGGGTATTGGCTGTTGTTTTCCAGCCGCAGCTGCTTGTTTTGGTAGAGATTACCATTCACGACATACAGCCGATCTTCGTCCGGGTAGGGTAGGGGTGCGGCTAACAGTTGGTAGTTGAGATTAAATAGCGTTACCAGGGCGCCGAGGGTGATACCCAGGGTTAAAATAATAGTGGTGGCGTAGCCCCGCGCCCGATTGAGGGACTGGAAGGCAATGGACAGGTCCTTTGTGGTGATCATAGGGCCATCTCATGGGGCTCTTTTATTGGCTGCGGCGTTGAGATTTTTCCATCCAGCAGATGCAATTGGCGGCTGGCCATGTCTGCATAACGAGGGTCATGGGTCACCATGCACAGGGTGGTCCCTTCATTGTTGAGCTGCTGCAGCATTTCCATTACTGCATCGCCATTGTGGGAATCCAGGTTGCCGGTGGGCTCGTCCACCAGCAGTAGGGATGGATTGCCAACTAGCGCCCGGGCTATGGCGATTCGCTGCTGTTGGCCACCGGATAACTGATTAGGTTTGTGAGAGGCCCGGTGACTCATCCCCACCTTCTCCAGGCAGTGTTTCACTTTTTTGTCGGCTTCAGACTTGGGAATGGGATTGCGTCGGTATCGCAGGGGCAGGGCGATATTGTCGTACACAGAGAGTTCGTCAATCAGGTTAAAGGACTGGAAGATAAAGCCTACTTTCTCGTTACGAATTGTCGCCGCCTCACTTAGCGTCAATTGAGCGACTTCAGTGCCTTCAATCTCATAGCTGCCGCTGGTGGGGAGGTCCAGCAGGCCGAGAATCGAGAGAAGTGTGGATTTACCGCAACCCGAGGGGCCGCAGATAGAAACAAATTCCCCCGAGTAAATACTCAGGTCAACGCCCCGCAGGGCGTGAGTTTCCATTTCTTCGGTGCTGAACACCTTAGTGATCCCGGCCATATGAAGGATTGGCTTGGACATTGCGAACTCCCTGTTCTCGCTTTGGGTTTCAGGCTTTAGTCAATAATCTGGATATGCTCAGCTTCATTAAAATTGGCCATATCCGAGAGGATGATACGGTCCGCTTCATTGAGGCCTTGGGTGATCTGGATATATCGACCTGACTCCTCGCCGAAGCTGATGGGCTGGAGTGCCGCTTCCTCCCCGTTTTCATTAATCAGGAAGAGATTGGCCTCACTGTGCCTCTGCACATTGATAGGCCTCTCGACGAACAGCGTATCTTCCATCGTGGCAGTGAAGATCCGGGCATCGACGTTGAGCTGTGGCCTGGCAGACTCTGGCGTGCCCGCGCTAAAAGCAATTTCCACTTCAATATTGCCGTCCCGAACTTCAGGAGTAATACGGGTTACCATACCTTCAACTTTTTCCCTGCGGGTATCAATTTCAGCGGGCTGGCCAACCTCCAGTTGCTCTGATTTGGATTGTGGGACTTGAACCAGGGCGAGTAGATCTGTCTCGCTGCCGATCAGCGCCAGCTCCTGGCCGGGGGCGACACCTTGCCCCAGCTCTACTGGCAGTCGTTGTAGTATGCCGTCCAGGCCGGCGCGTACGGTCAGTCGGTCTGCACGTTGCTGGATACTCTGCAGTTGGGTCTGGGCTTGGTTGATTTGCTCGCGCTGGATTAACTCTGATTCGACAGCGACTTTGCGCAGGTGGTTGATACGCTGTTTTTGCAGGTCCACACGTTTTTTCATCTGTTCCTGGCGTAAGACGGTGGTTTGGTAGGTGAGCTGGGAAACCACTCCACTTTTTACCAGCTCGTCCTCAGCTTCGCGACGCAACTTGATCACTTGGTAATTGGAGTTCAGTTCCGCGAGTATGGCTTCCTCCGCGAGAACATCGCGCTGGTTGTTCAGAACAAGCCGACGCAGATTAGCTTCCTCTTGTTCCAGGGAGGTTTCGGCTGCATCCAGGTCGCGCATTAACTCTGGATTACTCAGCTGCATAATGATGCTATCACTTTGTACTTCTGCACCGGGACGCAACATGATTTTTTCAACATTCGCTGCGGTTAGGGCGGTAATTAAAGTCTGCTTGTCTGAACGCAGCCTACCGTAGCCATCTACCACAACTTGCAGGTCTCCCCGTTGGACGGTACCCAACATCAGCTGTTCCCGCTCAACTTTGTAGGCGCTGTCAGGAAGTAACAGGAGGGTGCTGGTAAATGCCACAAAAGCTAGAGCAGCGCCACCCAGCATTAAAGGGTGCTTAATCAGGGGGCGTTTCTTAGGTTTAATAATATCCATATTGCGGCATTTCCTTGGTTAAGCAATCGTTACACGCTTTTCTGCTGTGAAACCTTGATGCGGAGGCGAGTTAGAGGTGGAAAATCATAACTATTTAAAACGGGTGTATTCCTGTTGGAACTCCGAGGGAGGGCGGGTTCTTATCTTGTAATTAGTACTGTCGAGCATATTTTTGTGATCAAAACTCAGGGCTGTATAAGGGTTTTAGGTGAGGCAGAAAATGCAGGAAAATTGGCACAAGAACCAGTTGCTTGCGGTGAATGGTGGGGAAATACAGGACGGTTTGAATATTGTGAGGAGGGCAGTCACTTGAGAAGTTTAACGATGACCCAATGAATTTTGAGGATCGATTCACAAGTAAAATTGTGGAGATGTAGTGGGAATAAAGGTGTCGTGGCTTAGTGAATCCGGTAGATTTTCTAAACCACTACACCTTTAACAAAATATGTTTGCAAAACGAGAGGCTAGATAAGCCTTAGTGCAAATTACAAACCCAGGGTTATCCCAGAGCTTTGACTAATAGCGCCTGTTGAAGCTGATCGTCATCGACTCCTTCTGGTCGAGGTATCTGCACGATATGCCCGGATCCCGGCGCTACATCGATCGCTTTGCCTTCCGTATTCTCCATTTGTTCCAAGGGGAAGAACAAGCTACCGCTGGGAGTCATTAACTCCAATTGATCACCGCGTTCAAAGCGATTTTTAACATCAATCGTCAAATACTCAGGACTTCCGTCAATAAGCTCGCCTACGAACTGTTGGCCCGGAGTTGATATCAACCCCTTTTCATATTGCTGGTATTCTGCTGGTGGATGGCGACGGTAGAAACCTTCCGTGTAGCCCCGGTTTGAGAGGGTTTCCAATTCGTCCATCATCTTCATGTCAAAGTCTTTTCCTGCTGCAGCATCGTCTATCGCGCGACGATAGATCTGAGCAGTACGAGCCACATAGTAGTGGGATTTGGTGCGACCTTCGATTTTTAAAGAGTGAACCCCCATTTCCGTGAGGCGCTTGACATGCTGTACGGCCCGTAAATCTTTGGAGTTCATGATGTAGGTACCGTGCTCATCTTCGTAGGCCGGCATATATTCGCCAGGGCGACCTTCTTCCTGTAGTAAAAAGGCCTGGGAAGTATTGTCACTGGCGGAGGTGGGTTGCTGGATGGGTTTTTGGATAGATTCCTGGTTTTGCACATGAATCAATTCGCCAACTTCATTCTCTTTGGCTTCATGAGCTTGGTATTGCCAGCGGCAGGAGTTGGTGCAGGCGCCCTGGTTGGCATCTCTATGGGTCATATAACCGGATAGCAAGCAGCGCCCGGAATAGGCGATACAGAGTGCACCGTGGACAAAGACTTCCAGCTCCATCTCAGGCACTTTCTGGCGAATTTCCTCAATCTCATCCAGGGACAGTTCTCGGGAAAGTATCACCCGAGATAACCCCTGGCGATGCCAGAACTTTACGGTCGCGTAGTTTACCGCATTGGCCTGTACGGATAGGTGGACTGGCAGATCAGGCCAACGCTCCCTTACCATCATTATCAGGCCTGGGTCGGACATAATCAGGGCGTCAGGTCCCATTTCAACAATTTCTTCCAGGTCCCGCAGGTAACTGCGAACTTTATCGTTGTGGGCGGCGATATTGGAAGCGATATAGAACTGTTTTCCTTGCTGGTGTGCTTCTTCTATACCTAGGCGCAGGGTTTCAATATTTTTAAATTCATTATTGCGCACACGCAAGCTGTAGCGGGGCTGGCCTGCATAAACGGCATCGGCACCATAGGCAAACGCATATCGCATATTTTTTAAAGTCCCTGCGGGGGACAGTAACTCAGGTTTGAACACAGAAAAACTCATAGTGGAATAGTCGGACGCGGCCGCATGTTAACGGTAATCAAGATTGCACTAATTGATATAAATCAATTAGTGCTGGGGTGGAAGTGATAAGCTGATTTGGAGAGGGCTATGCTTGTTTCTATAGCCGAATAATTGACAAATAACCTCTATATATGCTGCTTACTTGTTAATCCTTTAGGACCTGTTGATAGCCTTGTGTATACACCCAGTCATTATTCTTGGCTGGTAAGTGGCATCCAAAACAGTTGTTAAGCCCGCTGCCCTTCCAGGTTTTGGTTTCACTTTTTGCTACCCCTGGCTTGAATAAAGCCCATCCCCAACCTTCTGCCCAGGCCTCATTCTTGGGAAATCTCCCTTCAGTGTCCTTTACCATCATAAAGGTGAACTGGAGATCAGTAGAGTAGTAAGCCAAGCCTGTGGTTAATGGTTCTGATTTGGTGCTGTTGACATCTTTTACCAGGACTGCGCCATCCGGGAATTTTCCATTTTTGCGAAAGGCTTTAACTGCTTCAGGTTGAGTGTAAACAATGTGAGTATCCCAGCCCTTGCCGCTGGATGACTTTACTTGGTAAGAGCCGAGAAATGTCCATTCTTGGCGGTAATCCTTGGGTAATGTGATGTTTCCCTGTGCGTCAACGAAATGACTGAAAGTGGACTTTAGATTCTCTTGGGCTATGGCCTGTAGGCTAAACAGTATTCCCAGTGTTACAAAGCAGATTGTGCGCATAATGCCTCTTCCTATGTTGATTCCATGGAGGTGGGGACTAGGTCTAGCCCTCATTTTTTGGAAGTATAGGGAGGAGAGGGACGATCAACTGTCAGCTAGCTGACACTAAAACCAAATTTAGCCTTGCGCTAAGCCTTCGAGGGCGCCTTTGTTTAGTAGGCAAATATGTTGGCGTGTGTAATCAATAATGCCTTTGTGTTTCCAGGTGCTAAGTAGTTGGCTAACGGTTTGTCTACTGCCGCCGGCCATAGCCGCTAGCTCAGATTGGGAAAGCTTTACATCTAATTCATGCCCGTGAGCGCAAGGTTGCCCCTGAAAATGAAAGAGTTGGGATAATAAACTTGCCAATCTGACAGCTAGGGGCGCGGTTATATGCTGAAATATACGCTGTTGTAATAAAGACTCTCTGTTGGCTAGATGCTCTATAAGGTCTTGCTGGGTTTGTGACAGTGAATGTAACAGGTCATTGAGATTTTCTGGAAAAGCGACTTCTAGCTCACAACCTATTTTGGCAATTGCTTCTATTTCTTGTGAATTTCCGCCAAGACCTGGGCCAAACCAGGAGCCTGGCCCATACAGGTCTACAAGTCCCCGGTTGCCATTAAAGTCCACTTTATGGATAAGAACATAACCGGCATGTATAAAATAAATATTTCGGGAGGCCACTCCCTGACGAAATAAAACTGTTTCTGTGGTACAGCATACTCTTTTTGTTTTAGTCGCTATTGTTTGCAATTTAGTGTTTTCTTATTGGAGGTTGGAGTGTATAGACTAATCACAAACCCTCTTACCTTTTCAATCTCGGTCGAATATTAGTGAAATTCACAGGATGACAATATACACAAAAAAGCAAGCCATCAATGTCGTAGCGCTCAAATCTTGTTATCCATTTACAAAATGAAAGATACAACTAAAAAATTACTAGGCTTATTTAATTTCTTCACAGTACTATCAGGCCTTCTGCTATGCGCACCGACTCAGACCAAACTGGCCATCTAATTTATGATCAGGTAATCCAGGATATAGCCGATTACGTTCTCAATTTTGAAGTTTATTCCAATGAGGCCTGGCAAACAGCGCGCTACTGCCTGATGGATTCCTTGGGTTGTGCTTTTCTTTCACTGGGTTTTCCCGAGTGTACGAAACTATTAGGCCCTCTAGTTGAGGGGATGGTGGTGCCCAATGGGGCTCGTGTGCCGGGTACCCAATTTTGCATGGATCCGGTTAAAGCTGCCTGGGATATAGGCTGTACTATCCGCTGGCTGGATTTCAATGATACTTGGCTGGCCGAAGAGTGGGGGCATCCATCTGACAATCTGGGCGCTATCTTGGCGGTGTGCGATTTCCTTTCTCAGAAGCGGCTGAGTGCAGGGGAAGAGCCCCTGACAATGGGAAAGGTGATGGAGGCGATGATCAAGGCTTATGAGATCCAAGGTGTTCTGGCATTACAAAACAGCTTTAACCGCGTCGGCTTGGACCATGTATTGTTGGTTCGCGTGGCTTCTACAGCGATTGCTACTTGGTTGATGGGGGGAGGCAGGGAAGAATTACTGGCGGCGATTTCCCAGGCCTGGGTAGATGGTAGTGCCCTGCGTACCTACAGGCACTTCCCCAATACGGGTTCGCGTAAATCTTGGGCGGCAGGAGATGCCTCGGCAAGGGGAGTTCTCCTGGCGGATATGGCCATGCGTGGTGAGATGGGTATACCAACCGTACTTACTGCGAAGCAGTGGGGCTTTTATGACGTGGCTTTCAGTAAAACCAATGCTGATCAGGTAATAAAACCGTTGGAGGAGCGGCAGTTCCGGTTTCCGCGTCGATTCGGCACCTATGTAATGGAGAATATCCTTTTCAAGATTTCCTTCCCGGCAGAATTCCATGGCCAGACGGCCTGTGAAGCCGCGATAGTTTTACATCCATTGGTAAGGGGCAGGGTGCAAGACATAGAGAGAATTGTCGTGACTACTCACGAATCCGCAATACGAATTATTAGTAAAACCGGCCCCCTCTCCAATCCGGCGGACCGCGATCACTGCCTGCAATATATCGTGGCTGTGGCTCTTTTATTTGGGGATTTGCAGGCTAGTTTTTATGAGGATGAATTCCATCAGTCCCATCCGGAAATTGATGAGCTGCGCGGGAAAATTACCGTTGTTGAGGATGGCTGCTATTCGAAGGATTACCTTGATCCGGATAAGCGTTCAATTGCGAATGGTGTGCAGGTATTTTTTAGGGGGGGTAAGGCAACAGAGAATGTAGTGGTGGAATACCCGCTCGGTCATCGTCGCCGTCGTAAGGAAGGGATACCGCTTTTGCAGGAAAAATGTCGCTTCAATCTGGCTAGCCGTTTCCCCTCAGGTCACGTGAAGAAGCTTTTAGCTATATTTGCCGATCAGCAGCGGCTGCAGGCAATGCCGGTACATCTTTTTATGGATAAGTTGGTAATTTGATAAACTGCCGCATTGCAGCTTTGGAATTTCCAATAAAAAAGGCGACCATAGGCCGCCTAATTCAAGCTCTTAAATCATACGACGGTCAAACAGCGCTTCCCAATTCGGATGATCGTCGTTAAAAGCGCTCTTAGAACTTGTATTCAGCACCGATACCGGCATAGCTGCGGTCGTAATCGCCATCAGCTGTTTCATCGGTGTAGAAGCCGAATACTTTAGCGGCGCTGTTGAACTTGTAGTCAACACCCAGGCTGTAAGTTTCGCCGTCTTCTTTCTTAATGTCAGACTGACCGTACTGTGCTTTCAGAGTCCACTGCTCGATTTTGTACGCTACAGAGCTCATCCAGCCGTCAGCGTTTTCACCGTCAGCGTTTTCCTGGTCTTCAAACAGGGCACCAACCTGTACAGGGCCGATGTTGTACTGGGCTACAAAGCGCTGAACGTCAACGTCCTGGCCTTCAACGTCTTGGTCGAAAGCGTAGGCCATGTAAACGCCGTTGTTATCGTAAGCAATAGAAGTGGAGATGCCGTTATTGCGCTTGATTTCTTTGCCTAAGATGTCACTGCCATCATCATTTTGGCCAATGATCTCGTAACCAATTACCTCATCTTTATTGCTGATATAAGCAGCAGAAGCTTTGAAGCCCGCGAAAGACGGGGTAGTGTACTGCAGAGCGTCTTCTTCGCGGTTGTCGCTGCTGGTGATCAGGCTTTTAATATCGCCTTCCAGGTCGTTGAACAGGTCAACTTTCTTCTGGGCAACTTTCAAAGGGGTGTCGAACTTACCCGCGATTACCTGACCGAAGCCGCCTTCCAGTCCAGCGTAGATATTGCGTTGAGAGAAAGTGTCATCAGCGTCGCCGTCCATATCTACTTCGTATTCCATACGGTAGATACCCTTGATGCCGTCGGTCAGGGCGATCTCACCCTTAACGCCCAGGCGGGAAGCGTTGCTTTGAACATCGGTTACAGAGCCGTCACCTTCGTCAGCAGACTGGAAGGTAACATTGGCTTTGCCGTAAAAGTCGAGGACATCGCCTTCTTCTTGGGCGTTGGCCAGAGTCGGGATCATGGCAACAATGGCCAGAGAGAGAGCGGTCTTATTCATAGTCGTCTCGCACAGTTTATGGTTGTGGGTTGAGGGGAAGCCTTCCGTTCAGTCTGTTGGTTGCCCCTCGATTTGGTGCGGATTCTGCGACCTGAATATTACAAACATGTTAAACATGGCATTTTTCTTAAAAAAATATGACCAGCGGGTGCCATGTATAGCAGTTAAGGCAGTCACTATGCGGCATGGCGCGCCGGTTATAGACATGTTTTGGTTCTATGGTGCCTGTTTTGTGTGCGGTGTCAAATTTTCTGATCTATTGCTATCACGGGGCTTCGGACAAGGATGAGAACCATAAATCCTGTACAAAAAAAGTGCAGGCTGGATGTGGATTGGGACCCTAAGACTACTCTGTGGCTATGGAGCCCTACGCTGGCCCTTTGGGTCTTCTCTCTATCAGTTGCTGCTATTGGTTTGTTGCCGTTTCTACCAGAAATAGGGGGAGTACTGTGGGTATATATTATTGCCTTCCTATTGTTGGTTTCCCTCCCTCAAACACGCGCTCTTTGCCTATTACTTGTCATCTCGTTACTCGGTGCTCTCTGGGCTTTATCGAGCAATAAAGCCGCGCTTGAGCAGCGTTTACCTGAATCGGCTCATGGCATTGATCAACGCCTAAGGGTTGAGGTTGTATCCCTCCCCGAGGTGAGGAGTAATCCAGCGTTACAGAGGGGCGCTACCCGGGATATACGCTTCCAGGCGAGAATACTGGAGGCGGGGCCGGGGGAAGTTCATTCAGGCAGCCTTCTTTATCTCACCTGGTACCGCGCAGATGTTGAGGTGCAAAGGCTGCTGCGAGGTAATAGCCACTGGGATTTGCCGGTGCGGTTAAAGCGTCCACGCGGTAGTGTAAATCCCCATACCTTTGACTATGAGGGCTGGCTCTTACGGCGGGGTGTTTATGCAACGGGGTATGTGCGCCCGCAAAATGGCGACCCACAGTGGTTGAGCCAGGGCATGGGGCTATCCGCCCTGCGAGATGCTTTTAGGCAGAAGCTTCAAAGGCTACCGATAAACCAAAGCGCTCTGGTTACAGCACTGTTACTAGGGGATCGCAGCGGCCTTTCCCGTGCCGACAGTGACCTGTTAAAGCAGACAGGGACGGCACACCTTTTGGCAATATCGGGCCTGCATGTGGGCATGGTGGCTGGGTTTTTACTGCTGTTGGGGCAGGTATTGGCGAGGGCTCTCGGGGTATTGATGGGGACCTGTCCCAGGTGGATTCCGATGTTGTTGGCGCTTATTGGCACTCTAACCTATACCTTGTTGGCTGGCGCTCCTCTCTCCGCCCAAAGGGCCCTGGTGATGACCTGGGTATTGCTGCTGGCTTGGCATTGGCGGCGACGGGTAGGTGCTGGCTTGGCTTTTTCTCTCGCTTTGGCATTAGTGCTATTTATCCAGCCATTGGCTTTCTTCGGAGTCGGGTTTTGGCTGTCATTCGCCGCTGTGGGTGCGCTTCTCTTGGGGTTTTCTGGGCGTAGCTCTGTTAGGCAAGAGAGGACAACGGAGAACGGTGTGGAGGGAAGTGAGGCGAGTGCTCATGTGGGGATGAAAAGGCACGTGGAAGCTTGGTTTTTACGCTGGTTCTCCACCTTTGTACAATTATTGCGTAGCCAATGGCTGGTGGCGCTGGGTTTGATTTTACCCTCGGTAGTGTATTTTTCTGGGTACAGCTCTGGCGGAATGCTGCTGAACCTGATGGCAATTCCCTGGCTTGGCTTGATAATACTGCCGGCCTTGATGCTTGGCACCTTACTGTTAGGGACTGGCCTTGGAATCTGGTGCTTTAAATTTGCCGACTGGCAACTGACTCTTCTCATGGAAATGCTGAAGTATGCCCGGGATTTTGTTCCTACCTGGCAGCCTTTGATAACGCCTCAAAGCACAACCCTGCTTGTCTTATCCGCACTGGGCGCCCTGTTATTAATCTTACCCAGGGGGGTGCCGGGACGATATCTCGGCTGCTTGTTTCTGCTTCCTTTGCTCCAATCTATGCTGCCTGTTTCGACACCAGGTCGTCAGGGGCTTACTTTCACCGCTTTGGATGTTGGCCAGGGTCTGGCTCTCTCGGTCCGCTCCCAAGAAGCGCGCCTTGTCTTTGACACCGGACCTCTCTCGCCATCGGGTTGGAGTGCTGGAGGGGCCATCGTTGCTCCTTATTTGAGTGGAGTCGGGGTGAGAGAGCTCGATGTGTTGGTCGTCAGCCATGGTGACAGGGATCATGCGGGTGGGGTGGCGGCGCTATTGCAGTCACTGCCCGTCAATAATTTCTATGCTCCAGGGCAACTGGGAAAAAAACTGGTGGGGGATTTTGATATTCGAGCAGACTCCTGTGTCGCGGGTGAAAGGCTTTATTTCGGTGAGCTCTCTGTACGTTGGTTATGGCCACTGCAAAAAAAAATTGATGGAGAGGAAAATGATCAAAGTTGTGTGGTTCTAATTGAATGGCAACAGGTGCGTATTTTACTTACTGGGGATATCACAAGCTCCGTAGAACGCCGTCTTGTGGAGCTTTATCCAATGGAGAAGCCAGTAGATTTATTGGTGGCGCCTCATCATGGTTCTAAGACTTCTTCATCCCAGGCTTTACTGAGCTGGGCAAGGCCTGAGCGAGTGATATTCAGCGCAGGCTATCGTCATCATTTTGGCCATCCCCATGCGAATGTAGTCGCACGTTATCGTGCGATGGATACACAAATTTTTAATACAGCACAAAGTGGAGCTGTCGAGCTTTCTTGGCAAAGAGGCACCTCGGAGCCTGTGATCAGCTGGGGTCGTTCAGCGCCACGGTTTTGGTATGCGGATCACAATGGTGAGGCTGAGCCTAGTGGAAGACTTAGCCGCCGAGAGCAGCTGTGATAAAGTGCGACTCCTGCGTCTAAGATGCAGAAGAAATTCCTGAAATCCCTCTCGCTGTTTAGGGCCAAGAAAAGTGTTTGAAATAATAAAATCTGGCGGCTGGTTGATGTTGCCGATCCTGTTGTGTTCCGTTGCTGTTATTGCTATCAGCATTGAGCGTTTTTGGACGCTGAATCCCCAGCGTATTGCACCGCGCACTTTACTTGGAGAAGTGTGGGGGTGGCTAAAAAGCAACCAGGTCAATAGTGAGAAACTTAAGGAGCTGCGTGATTCCAGCCCACTCGGACGAATTTTTGCCGCAGGACTTTCCAATTCCCGCCACGGCCGTGAAGTAATGAGAGACAGTATTGAGGAAACTGCAAGCCAGGTAGTACACGAGCTGGAGCGTTTCCTCAATGCCCTCGGCACCATCGCCGCGATTGCGCCATTGATCGGTTTGCTTGGGACTGTCATCGGTATGATCCAGGTTTTCACGGCAATTATGCTGGAGGGCACCGGCAATGCGGGTATTTTGGCCGGTGGTATCAGCCAGGCTCTGATTACTACGGCGGCGGGTTTGACTGTGGCGATTCCAGCGCTAATGGCGCACAGATACTTCCAGCGCCGAGTGGATACTATTGTGGTAACCATGGAACAGGAAGCCGTGAAGCTGGTGGATGCCTTACACAGTGACCGCAAAATTGAAAAAGCGGCCTGAGTGAGGTAGCAATAGATGCAATTTCGCCGCCAAACCAAAGAGCAGGATGGGGTAAACCTTACGCCATTAATCGATGTGGTCTTTCTTCTGCTGATTTTCTTTATGGTGTCGACCACATTCACCAAAGAGAGCCATTTGAAGTTAAATTTGCCCGAGGCCGCTGGGCCTCAGGCAGAAGAGCAGCCTCGTTCTGTTGAAATTCTGATCAGTGCCGATGGTTCTTATTCGGTAAATGGCCAGGGGTTGATCAACAAAAAGTTGACCACTTTGAAATCTGCGCTGTCGGAAGTTTCTGCAGGCGAGTACAATCGCCCGCTTGTGATAACCGCCGACGCTACAGCTCACCATCAGGCTGTGGTGCGGGCAATGGATGCCGCTGGACAGCTAGGCTTTGTCAACCTAAGCATTACTACACGGCAACCAGAAGAGAACTAGCGCGCTAGGCTTTGCTTTAATGCCAGGGATGGACGATTAGCCTTGCGAGCGTACTCGCCCCACTGCCTAAGGGGTTGGGGCGAGTCCAGTCATTGGTCTGTATGAAGAAAGTAACCATGCCCCCCCGTAAACCACAGCACGGGGCGCACACCTATCGTCGTTTACTCGCGTACGCTCGGCCGCACCTAGCGATTTTTGCTGTTGCAGTGCTGGGATTTTTCCTGTTTTCCACCATGGGCGTCAGCTTAATTGCCGTTACGGAGCTGCTGTTAGATGCGGTGGGCGCTGGCATCCAAGAAAGCAGAGGTTTTCTCTCGAAATACGTAGCCTCCTATTATCCTGATGGGGTAATGCCACAGGAGACTGCGCGTTGGCTGGTACCTCTGGCCATGCTCATCATTATTCTCCTGCGTGCGATTGGTAACTTTGTTGGCAGTTATGGTCTCGCCTATGTGGGGCGCGCAATTATTCACCAGTTGCGCTCGCAGTTGTTTGAGAAGATTGGCCAGCTGCCTAGTGCTTATTTTGATCGTTACACGGGTGCCTACCTGATTTCCAAAGTCTCATACAATGTTGAGCAGGTTACCAATTCCATTACCAAGGCGGTTAAGGTTTTATTTCGCGAGACTTTTACTACCGTTGCGCTGCTGGCTTACTTGTTGTTGGTGAACTGGAAGCTGACATTGACCTTTTTCCTTTTTGCCCCCTTGATTGCTCTAATCGTGCGTACGGTGGGCAAACGATTCCGTAAACTGAGCCATCGCATCCAAAACTCCATGGGTGATGTCACTCATGTTACCCAGGAGGCGATTAATGGCTATCAAGTAGTACGGATGTATGGTGGCCAAGAATATGAGAATTCACGTTTTGAATCTGCCAGTGACAATAACCGCCGACAATTTATGAAGCTGGTGGTGGCCAACAATGCCAGCGTGTCGGTGATTCAGATTCTGGTTGGCCTATCTACTGCCACTATTGTGTGGTTTGCCCTGGCTCCGGGTATGGTGGAATCCATGACCGCGGGGGTCTTTGCCGCTTATATTGGTGCCGCAGCTTCTCTGGCCAAGCCGGTTCGCAGTCTTTCAGAAGTTTTTGCAGATATTCAGAAGGGAATTGCCGCCGCGGAAAGTATTTTCGAAGTAATGGATACCCCCAGTGAGCCAGAGGGCGGCCGCGAGGTGTTGCCCAAGCCGGTGCGTGGTGCGGTTACCTTTGAGTCTCTCGATTTTAGTTACGATGAGGCCGCTCCCCCGGTGCTGTCGAATATTAGCTTCTCGGTGGAGCCGGGCGAAACAGTTGCGCTGGTAGGGGCGTCGGGTTCCGGTAAAACAACGCTTGCCAGTCTGCTGGCGCGTTTTTACGAGCCTACTGGCGGGCGCATCCTTCTTGATGGAGTCGATATTTCAACGGTTCCCCTACAAGATTTACGCCGACATATCAGCATGGTGTCCCAAAATATCGTCCTATTTAACGACAGCGTCTATCGCAACATCGCCTATGGCGATTTGGAAGGCGCACCGAAAGAGAATGTCTTGCGGGCTATCGAGTTGGCGCATGCGGCTAACTTTATTGAGGAGCTACCTCAAGGTTTGGAAACTGTATTGGGAGACAATGCCCAGATGCTTTCCGGTGGCCAAAGACAGCGATTGTCTATTGCGCGGGCGCTATTAAAAGATGCACCGGTATTGATTCTCGATGAGGCAACTTCAGCACTGGACAATGAATCAGAGCGCCATATCCAGTCGGCTCTGACAGAAGTTATGAAAAATCGCACCACCTTTGTGATAGCCCACCGTCTCAGTACGATTGAAAGTGCCGATCGAATCCTGGTTATGGAGAAAGGGCGTATCGTAGAGAGCGGCAAGCACAGCGAACTGCTCGCCCGCGGTGGGCGCTATGCCACATTATTACAACAGCAGACAATGGGTTAGGGCACTGGATGTCACTGGAAGACTGGTTCAACAAGCGCTGGTACAAGAAAGACGGTACAAGCCCTGCCTTATCTCTGCTTACGCCTTTGGAGTTGCTCTATAGCGGAGTGAGTAATCGGCGCAGAGTGATCAGTTCCCGCACCCCACCGGAACCACTATCGGTACCTGTTATTGTTGTAGGCAATATCACCGTCGGTGGTGCCGGTAAGACGCCATTGGTGGCAGAGTTGGCTCGCTGGCTAAAAGAGAGGGGTAAAAATCCCGGGATTGTTAGCCGTGGCTATGGCGGTCGTGCAGAGCAATATCCCTACCAGGTAACTGCTCAGTCTCACCCTCTGGAATCCGGTGATGAGCCGCTGATGTTGCATTTGATCACCGGGGTACCGGTGATGGTTTCCCCCAATCGCAGCGAAGCGGCGAGGGCGTTAGTTGATTACCACCAGTGTGATGTGATCCTCTCTGATGATGGTTTACAGCATTACAGCCTCTGGCGAAGCTTTGAAATCTGCGTGGTGGATGGCAGTCGCGGTCTCGGCAATGGGCATATGCTCCCTCGTGGCCCTTTGCGGGAACCCATTAGTCGTTTACAGAGTGTCGATTTGGTGGTGAGTAATGGCGAGCCTGAAGCCAGTGTGAAACAGCAGTGCGGTGCGCTACTGGAATACCAGATGACTCTGGAGCCTGCCTGCTGGCACCAGTTTAACCTTGATCAGACCTCTACGCTGCGCCTGACCTCAGGCCCTGAGCCAGGCCCCTGCCATGGGGTGGCAGCGATAGGAAACCCCAAACGTTTTTTCCGCGCACTGCAACGTATGGGCTACAAGGTGATGGAGCAGCCCTTTGCGGATCATCACCAGTTCAGCCCCCAGGAGCTGCATTTCGATGGCGAGACACCAGTGATTATGACGATGAAAGACGCGGTGAAGTGTCGCGATTTCTGGGAGAGTCACTGGTGGGCGCTGGAAGTGCGTGCCAAGTTGCCAGATCTTTTTTATCAGAAGGTGCACCAGCACCTGCAACAGTTCTCCAAAGATGAAAAATAAACACTCATTTGATGTCATTATTCCCGCCCGCTTTGGCTCCAGTCGTTTACCGGGCAAGCCCTTGGCAGATATTGCCGGCAAACCCATGGTTCAGCATGTCTTTGAGAGGGCTTGCGAGAGTGATGCAGAGAGGGTCATCGTTGCCACCGACGATATGCGAGTAGCGGAGGCAGTTCGTGGCTTTGGCGGTGAGGTGTGTATGACCTCTGCTGATCACGCATCGGGCACTGACCGCCTACAGGAAGTCGCTGTTAACCTGGGTTTAGCCGATGACCGTATTCTGGTGAATGTACAGGGGGATGAGCCCTTAATTCCCGCTCAGGTAATTAATCAAGTAGCCGCTAACCTTGCGGAAAATACCCGCGCCGGTGTGGCTACCCTGTGCGAACCTATTCTTGCGGTGGAAGATTTCCGCAACCCTAATATTGTTAAGGTGGTTGCTGCACAATCCGGGTTAGCCCGCTATTTTTCCCGTGCGCCAATACCTTGGCCGCGCGATGCCTTTGCTGTGCACGCAAATGAGTTGCCGCAGGGGTTGGAACCGCGCCGTCATATCGGTATCTATGCTTATCGTGTAGCGCTGCTGCAAAGTTTTGTTACTTGGCCAGTGGCGCCACTGGAGCAGTTTGAAGCCCTAGAGCAGCTGCGTTTTTTGTATCACGATGAGAATATTCATGTGGCTGTTGCCTGTGCGGAGGTGCCCGGTGGTGTAGATACCGAGCAGGATCTCCAGCGAATGCGTGAGCTTCTCGGTTAAAGTTACCTGCATGATAGAAACTGATATTGACCTGCAGCCCCACAATACCTTGGCAATTTCGGCTCGTAGCGCCCACTTTGCCAGGGTGCAAAACCTGGATCAGCTGCGAGAGGCATTGGCCTTCGCCAGAACACAGAAATTACCAATCTTACCCTTGGGGGGTGGTAGCAATGTTGTGTTGACCGATGATTTCCCAGGTCTTGTTATCCAGGTCGACTTGCGAGGACTTTTAATAGAGCCCAATAGTCAGGGGCATACTATTGAAGCTGCGGCTGGGGAAAATTGGCACCAGCTGGTTATGGCTACTGTCAGCAGTGGCATAGGTGGACTTGAAAATCTTGCTCTGATTCCCGGTAAGATTGGTGCGGCACCGATCCAAAATATAGGTGCCTACGGTATCGAGTTGTGTGATCGCTTTACAAGCTTGCAGGCTATGGAAGTTGCCACAGGTGAGCTGCACGATTTTACTAAAGACGATTGTGGTTTTGCCTATCGGGATAGTGTTTTTAAAGGGCGTCTGCGCGACCAGTATGTTATTACCCAGGTGAATTTGCAGTTGCCACAAGACTGGCAGCCGCGCGTAGACTACCCGGCACTGCGCCAATATATTTCGCAGCACAATTGGGATGCAGACCACCCGACACCTACTCAGATTGCTCAAGCAGTTATTGATATCCGGAGTAACAAACTGCCTTTGCCTACTGAGATCCCCAATGCCGGGAGTTTTTTCAAAAACCCGGTGGTAGATACGGATCTCTATCAGAGTCTAAAAGCAGAGCATCCCGATCTAGTTGCTTTCGCTGCCGGCGAGGATTGGAAGCTTGCCGCTGGTTGGTTAATAGATCGCGCTGGCTGGCGTGGTTTACGACGCAGTGCGGTTGGAGTCCATGAGCGCCAGGCACTGGTGCTGATTAATCCTGGTAGGGGAGCAGGCCGTGAATTAGTACAGCTTGCTCAGGATATTGCTGCCGATATACATTCAAAATTTGGTGTTTCCCTCGAGCCGGAGCCACGCTTTTACCCTTAAAGCTCAGTAAATAAACTGCCTTTCGAGTATTCGCAAAGTGCGACCCCCAAGTCCTGTCTGGTTTTGATGGCAGGACTTTATACTGGTTTCTATAAAGAATTCTGCTATAGCTGTTAGAAATATAAAATCTATTGACTATTGCAAAGTACAAAAAATTTTTTTTATTTCTTGAATTTTCGTTTCCTCAAGTCATGCGGCAAAGGCCGGCTTGAGTGCAGAATGATTAGCTGTTACGTTTCTAGGTTATAATTAATCGCTATATACAAGCCAAGATCCTGCGGCTAAACATCGGTTAAACAGCATTTGAAACGGTGGTGGCGCTTTGCAGTAGCGTTTTTGTCTGGTATGTTGCGACTGGATTCTTGGGGAGGATCTGCGCGGAGTAGTTTCTCCGTGAGTAAAAAGAAGAACGCAGTTCAAGAGCACGCGCGAGGGGATTGTACGCTGCGTAGCCACTGCACTTATCCGTAGTTGGGGATAGCTTGATCAAAGTCTTAGTGGTGGATGATCACGACCTTGTGCGAATGGGGATTTCGCGCATGCTGAGTGACGTCGAGGATATTGAAGTTGTTGGCGATGCGAATTGTGGCGAAGAAGCGCTGGAATTCGTGCGTGAGACTGCGGTTGATGTCATCTTGATGGATGTAAAAATGCCAGGAATGGGTGGCTTGGAGGCGACCCGCAAGCTGTTAAACCGCTGTCCTGAAGTCAAAGTAGTGGCTGTTAGCGCCCTGGATGACGACCTGTTTCCTGGCCGCCTTATGCAAGCCGGTGCTATGGGTTATGTGACCAAGGGGGCAGATCTTGAAGAGATGGTGCGTGCAATTCATACAGTAATGAATGGTGGAGTTTTTATAAGTAACTCCATGGCTACCAAAATGGCTCTGCGCAATGTCTCAGGCCAATCGGATAACCTTTCTCCCTTTGAAAAACTTTCTAAACGTGAGTTGCAAACTGCGGACATGATTGTGAATGGAGCCAAGGTTGCTGAGATTGCCAAGTCCCTTTCGGTCAGCCCTAAAACCGTAAATAGCTACCGTTATCGGATATTTGAAAAGCTGAATATTAACAGCGATGTGGAATTGACCTTGCTTGCCGTCAAGTACCAGATACTCGACCCGGAAGCAGCGCTCTAATATCCGTGTATTTACTGAAGCGGCAAGACCGGTTGTCAGATGTTCGATAGCAAGCGTTTTCTCTCTACAGTTACCCGTAAGCCTGGCGTCTATCAAATGTTCGATGCCAGTAACCATATACTTTATGTGGGTAAGGCGAAAAATTTACGCAATCGGCTTGCCAGTTATTTTCGCAGCTCTGGGCTCACAGCCAAGACCATGGCGCTGGTGCAGAAGATCGGCAACATCGAAGTAACTGTTACTCGTAGTGAAACCGAGGCATTAGTACTCGAACAGAGCCTGATTAAATCCCAGCGTCCGCCTTACAATGTGATGCTGAAAGATGATAAGGGCTATCCTTACATCTTTCTTTCCAGTGTTGACACTTTTCCCCGTATAGCACTCCATCGTGGAGCTAAGCGAAAGAAAGGCCGCTATTTTGGTCCTTTTCCCAACGCCTCTTCTGTACGTGATAGCCTGAATTTTTTGCAAAAGACTTTTCGTATTCGCTCCTGTGAAGACAGCGTGTTTCGCAATCGATCCAGGCCCTGCCTGCAATATCAGATTGAGCGCTGTACGGCACCCTGTGTAGACTTCATCAGTCCCGAGGAGTATCGCCAGGATGTACGCCACGCAGAAATGTTTCTCACTGGCAAGAGCGATAATATTATTCGTGAACTGGCCGATGAAATGGATGAAGCCTCAAGAGCGTTGGAGTTTGAAAAGGCCGCGCGCTTCAGGGATCAAATATCCGCACTACGGCGTCTTCAAGCAGATCAAGTGGCAGAGGGTGATACAGGGGATGTTGATGTCCATGGTGTTGCCACCGAGGGTGGTAGCTGCTGTGTTCATGTACTTTTTATCCGACAGGGGAGAATTCTTGGTAGTCGCAGCTTTTTTCCCAGTGAGCGATTGGGCTTAAGCCACCCTGAATTGCTTTCGGCCTTTGTAGCTCAATTTTATCTCGGTAGTCCAAGAGAAATTCCCCGTGAAATTCTAGCCTCGGAATCTATAGAAGATGTGGTTCCGCTGCAGCAGGCACTCGGTGCTCAGGCAGGGCGAGACATTTCAGTTACCCATAAACTGCGAGGCAAGCGCGCTACCTGGGTGGAAATGGCCCAGCAGGCGGCTCAGCAGAATTTAAGTAGCCGCACTGCAGCGCAGCAGAAGTTGTTTAGTCGTTTTGAGGCCCTTCAAGAAGTGCTTGGACTGGAACAGTTGCCTGAGCGGCTGGAATGTTTCGACATCAGCCACTCCTCGGGTGAGGCCACGGTTGCTTCTTGTGTGGTTTTTGATTCAGGCGGTCCAGTTAAGTCAGATTATCGTCTCTTTAATATTGATGGCATTCAGGCTGGTGATGATTACGCTGCAATGGGGCAGGCACTTAAGCGTCGCTACACGCGCCTATCGGGAGGTGAGGGTAAGTTCCCTAATATCCTGTTAATTGACGGTGGCAAGGGGCAGGTCAGTCAGGCGGTGGATACCCTCAATGGCCTGGGCGTTGTAGGTGTTCAGATAATCGGAGTGGCCAAGGGCACTACCCGTAAAGCAGGTTTCGAGACCTTACATATCGTTTCCAGTAATCAGGAGCTGGTACTTTCGGCGGACTCCCCGGCATTGCACCTGATTCAACAGGTTAGAGATGAGGCCCATCGATTTGCAATTACCGGGCACCGCGCGCGGCGTGACAAAAAACGAAGGGAGTCCCCTCTGGAGGGTATTGCTGGCGTGGGCCCCGCACGTAGACGCGCATTGCTTCGCCATTTTGGCGGTCTTCAGGAAATTAAGAAGGCTACAGTGACAGAAATTGCTAGTGTAGATGGCATCAGTCGCAAGCTTGCGCAGGATATATACTCGGCACTACATCACGAGTAAAAATGCAGGGCACAGGCGGCGGATTTTTTCTCCGGGTTTCTCATTGAGCGTTTCAATTTGTCCCACAGCTTGATAACGTACGCCCTCCGCAAGAACAGAGAAAAGTATGACACTCGCCAACCAACTTACACTGCTTCGCGTCGCACTGATACCTGTCCTGGTTTTGGTTTTCTATTTACCTTATAAATGGAGTTACATTGCTTCTGCAGTTATTTTTTCAGCTGCCGCAGTTACCGACTGGCTTGATGGCTACCTGGCAAGGAAACTTAATCAGAGCACTGCCTTTGGCGCCTTTCTTGACCCTGTTGCAGATAAGTTAATGGTAGCTACTGCGCTTGTATTGCTTGTGGGTCTGCACAAAAGTGCCTGGTTCACTGTGGCTGCAGCCATTATTATCTGCCGTGAGATCGCGGTCTCAGGTTTGCGCGAGTGGATGGCAGAACTGGGGCAGCGCAGTAGTGTTGCTGTGTCCTATGTCGGGAAGATAAAAACAACTGCACAAATGGCGGCAATCATAGTTCTTCTCGCTTTTGATGTCCGCGACTTTCCTGTAATGGAAACTCTGGGCTATCTACTGCTGTATATTGCCGCGGCTCTGACCCTTTGGACCATGGTGATGTACTTACGCGCAGCCTGGCCTGTATTGATGGCTGATAATCATAAGTCTCTGTGATCTAGATCCCTGTTATTGCCAATCTTGTTATTTTAGGTGCCCTTCTGCATCCTGTGGGGCACCTATCCCTCCACGACTTAAATTCTTTCCACTCTGGCAGAACCGCAGGGCCTCTGTAAGTCCTGGCCACTCATAAAAACTTTCTAGTTGTCGCCACTTATAGCGCTCCTATGACACCTTTCTTCTAGAGTGATGCATTGGGGTTGTAACACTGTTAATAAAAGTATTGCACTTCCAGCCACACTTACTGAGGGAGGATGGACTGTGAAAGTGAGGCAAATCTTGATCGGGTTACTGGTGTTTCTGAGCTGGATGCCTGTGCAGGCACAGATAGTGCATGACGCTGAATACTATGTGTTGAAAATGCAAAATGGTGAGCGCTGGCAGCAAGAAGACTCAGAAATAACCAGGCGGTTACAGGCTCTACGGGATAAATATGGGCAGCCCCCCAATATTGTTTTCCTTCTCTGGGATGACACCGCCTTTGGCGCTGTTGGATTTCCTGCATTACAAAAAAATTTCGGTTACTCAACACCCAACTTAAATAAGATGGCCGCAGAGGGTATCAACTTTACTCGCATGTACTCTGAACCTTCCTGTACTCCAACCCGTGCTGCTGTGCTTACCGGTCGCCATCCGGTGCGTTATGGCATGGGGGCTGTGGGGATGCCCCATGAATTTTCTGGGCTTCGTGCTGAGGAAGTAACCATTGCGGAGGTGCTGTCCAGAGCCGGGTATGCCACTGGGTTCTTTGGGAAAGGCCACTTAGGAGATATTGAGGAGAGCTACTTGCACAACCAGGGGTTTGATGAGGCGTTATTTACCCCAATGAACCAGATAACCTCTCTTTTTAACCCTCAAGCTAATGCCGTAAATGCGGTGCTGGGTATGTTTCCTGAGATATACCCTCCAGACCCTTATCGCCTGGATAACCCCGGTTTGGTTCCCACCGGTTGGGTCATGAATATTGAAGGTGAAAAAGGACAGCCTGGTAGGGAGTGGTGCGGGACTTCGAATGAGTGTTTCAGCAAGTTCGACCCCGAGGCGGAGCGCCGTACCATAGCGTTCATTCGTAAGAACGCTGAAGCCAACAAGCCTTTCTTTGTGGCCTACTGGCCTAATTTTTTGAATTTTATGGCCGCCTTTATGCCCAAGCCATCCGTTTCTGGTTTGATGGTGGCGGATTCATTTCCCGCAGTGGATGACTTCGCCGGCCAGTTAATGGCGGAGCTACAAGCGCTGGGTATCGCAGAAAACACTCTCTTTATAGCCATGGCAGACAATGGACCCATGGTGCACAGTCCCCCTGCGGGTTGGGGTATGCTCCCCATGTTATATCGGGGAGGCAAAGGGGATTTCACCGAAGGAGGGGTAAGAGTCCCAGCCTTTGCCTGGTGGCCAGGTATGGTTCAACCCGGCCAGGTAGTGGGAGATATTATTCATATCGCCGACCTGTACACCACATTTGCCAGGCTTGCTGGCGCCTCTGAGTATATTCCAACCGACAGAGTGGTGGATGGTTTGGATCAGACTGCACTGCTGCTAAATGGCGATACCCATAGTCGTCGGGATTATGTCTTTATCTATACCGGCAACCAACTAGGAGCTACGGTAAAAGGGCGCTATAAGCGTCACTGGATAGGCGCTGGTGAGGTTGCGTCTTCAGGGATGCCAGAGGCCTACTACGATCTTTACATGGACCCGCGTGAGGAATATCCGCAATTAGTGCCTTTGATATACACCCAAGGGCAGTTCAATCATATGGTTGCACGGCATCGGCTCTTTAAGAAAAAGTATCCTGATGTGCCAAGCGGAAAGGGTATCCCCTACACCGGGCTTGCCAATGCGCGCCCTGAGACCAAAGCCATTGGCCAACGAGTTCGAGCAGTCGTGGAAGAAATGCCATTTAGCATTGAGGAATACCTGGAGTTTCAAATCCCTGGGGCCGATAAGGTTGGGGATTGGGGGCATTAATCACCGGATTTTGATCTGGACAAACTGGTTCAATCATTCGAGAGGGCAGGTTAAGGGTGCTTATTAATAGAAAAAAACTTTCAGCTTCTATTGTCGGTTTGCTGTCTGTCTGCCACGCCTCAATGCTTTGTGCGGATGACTCACCAAAAGGGAAGTTACAGCTTGAACTGGTAAATGATGCACTTTTCCAGACAGACAGAGACTATACAGGCGGTTTCTTTGTTCGTTGGAGCCCTATAGGAAAGCCCTACACCTTGAGGTTTGGTCAGGAGATTTATACTCCAGATCATCTTGGTAGATCTGAACCCATTAATGAAGAGCATCCCTATGCAGGTTGGAGCTATTTAGGCATAAGATACAAATATCAAATTTTAAATCAGTGGATGATTGATTTAACATTTGATGCCGGAACAGTCGGCTCTAGAGCGGGCGCTCGCCAAACACAGAAATTTATGCACTGGATTGTCTCGTCTTCTCCCCCCAAAGGATGGGATTCCCAGGTCTTCAATGAATGGGGACTGATGCCTGAGCTTAAGTTAGATTATCACTTACTCCAGAATGTCATATGGGGCACAAGCTACCGACTAGTGCCTTACCTTCGTTGGAAAACAGGTAATATCGTCAGGGACTTTGGTGCAGGGGTGCGAGTTTTATTGGGAAGCTCTTTACCCGCCTTTAGTGCCGCGTCCTCCCCCCTTGAGGGTGGGCGTTACTGGTATTTACAGGCTGGGTTAGAGCATAGAACTGTTCAAAGGAATGTATTGATGGAGGGCAATTCAAAGACTAAGGGAGGAGTAAAAATCTTCAGCTACGGTGTCACCCCTGAGAAGGAGGTGACGTTTGCGAATATCGGCGCTTTCTTTGGTCGAAACTCTTACGAATTCGGCTTGAATATCAGGTATAACACAAAAATTTATGAGTCCCAGTCCCATCCTGACGAGGGGTTCCTCAGTCATAACAGTGCACCAATGGGTAACTTTGTAATGTCCCTGATCCTTACCAAGCAAATTTAGCGGGTGAGTAATGAGGAGGGCAAGCAGGCTCGCAATCCACAGACCGACAAGTAGTAAATCAAGCGAAAGAGTTACCGATATTGGTTCAAGTGAATGACCCCACTTCTATTCACCTTAATTGAGGGAAGTAGTGATTTACGCAAGCCTATTTTTGCTTCTAGTTCATAGGGTATTGAGTGCTGATTTAAGTTAATGAGGTTTACAGCGGCAAAGATTGAGCCAACTATGCTGGCTGTTGCATCCACAGCGATATCATCCTGGCCATAGGGGGCGATGGGCATCAGGTTATTTGAGGTTCCCGTCAAAACCTTATGCCCACCTAGCCGCAGAGTGTAGAAAAGACCGGAGAGTGCCAATTCACTATTATTTGGGTTGAAAACACGAAGGTGAATTCGAAATCTGAGATTATTACCATCTCTTGCAGGAAGAGGCTCCACGGCGACCACTTCTACTTCAGGCTTTTGGAAGCTCGGTGAAAGTGCCGCACAGCCACTAAATAGTACTGTAATCAACAATATTAGAATAAATCGATAATAATTTGTCACTATGATTCCTTGGTTTTCCTAAATATTGACCTGGACACCAGATTAAGGTGATGTTGTGTGTGTATTTTGAGCGTATTGACTTTTAATTGATCGTTGAGTGTTTCCAAACCTAGCTGGCTCCTGACATGCCGCAACGTCTCAGGTTATAACCCCAATCGTGAACAAGACTACTGGCATCAGGAAATCATAATGAAGACTTGGCTTATAAGTTTGACAGCAGTGGCATTAATATTGTTCGCGAGCTGGAAATGGCTTTTGCTGCCAGGAATTGAGCGAAGTTTAAACAAGATTAGTGTTGGTGAGCCCCCTAAAATTCCCGAACAAGCTGAAGCTTTGCATAGATCACTCATTGTTGGTGATTTGCATGCAGATAGCTTCCTCTGGTCTCGTGATTTGTCAAAGGAGGTAAACTATGGCCATCTGGATCTACCCAGGGCACGGCGTGGTAATTTGGGAATGCAGGTTTTTACCTCTGTTACTAAGTCTCCCCGGGGCATGAACTTAAATGAAAACTCTGCTAGTGCTGGTGACAATATAACCTTACTGGCAATTGCTCAAGGTTGGCCGCCGCGAACATGGAATAGCTTGTTGGAGCGGGCACTTTTTCACTCTGAAAGGGCTGCTAAGCTACAGGATTCTTCTCCCGAGAAATTTCGCATTGTACGTAATGCGGAAGATCTGAGGCAAGTCCTCCTGGCCCGGCAACAAGGTGCTAGCACCCTCGCAGCAATTCTTGGTATTGAAGGGGCCCACCCATTAGAGGGTGAGTTATCCAATATTGACCGCCTTTATGAGGCCGGTTTTCGAGTGATGGGATTACAGCACTTTTTTGACAATGAACTGGGTGGATCTTTGCATGGGCAAAGTGGGGCTGGTTTAACAGAGTTTGGTCGGTCAGCTGTGCAGGAGATGGATAAACGTTCAATTGTTATCGACGTAGCCCACTCCTCAGAGCCTGTTGTGAGGGATGTGTTGGCTCTGACCAAAAGGCCTGTAATTATTTCTCATACTGGCCTGAAAGGTATGTGTGATTCGCCGCGGAATATTAGCGATGACCTAATGAAGGAGATTGCCGATCAAGGGGGCTTGATCGGCATTGGATTTTGGGAGGAAGCGGTATGTGATAATAGCCCCCACAATATTGTTAAAACAATCCGCTACGCCATAGATCTATTAGGGGTTGATCATGTTGCCCTTGGTTCAGATTATGATGGCACCGTTGAAGTTTCTTTTGATGCTGGTGATTTGGGGATTTTGACCGCAGAAATGCTAAGTCAAGGGTTTACTGAAGAGGAAATTCGAAAGGTCATGGGTGAAAATATACGAGACTTTTTCCTGAAGAACTTACCCCAAGGGGATTGAAATTTACTTTCTGAGGTTATTCGAGAGAGAGCTGTCATTCCAACCTGTAAGAACTGGATCAGAGTTATTGGGATGTATTCGGGAGATGGTGATTCTTGAAGGGCATGTGAATCTCTATCCATTTGTTCGGAGCCTGACAATCCCCTAACAATTTAACTTCATCTAGATATTAATCCAGACATCTAGAAATATCTGATCTCGCATAACATTGTAACATCAAGGGTAAATAGGGTTGCTTTGACTTGTTGACTACTATGAGCTCCGAAGTAGTTGCAGTGAATAAAATGACAAGGACTAGTGATTTATTCGAGTTATGTAGTAAGTTTGTGCTGGGTAAATTGACACGCTTTCTCTTTGTACGCCCCTCTTTCAAGGGGCGTGCGGTAGAGAAAATTAGCAGCAACTCCCATTGGCGCAAGAGTTATCTAGATTGTGGGTGCTTGCCTTGTTACCTCCAAGAAAAGTATTTTCTGATAGGTAGAAATCTGTAAAGAGCTTTTCGAAATCTTCAGGTACTGATTTTTCTGGCAATCCAGTATTCAGAATGGCAGTTTGCCATGCCTTTACTTTTGGGTAGTCGACAATGAAGTCGTACCCGGAACGTGCTTTGATAATGGCAGCTCGGTGAAGAAGTGGTAACCAGGCAATATCGACATTACTTAGCGTCGCGCCTTTAAAATATGGCCCCTGTCCTAAAGCCTTTTCAGCTCGCTCAAAAACTTTGCTCAGTTTTTCGCTGCGCTCAGCCAGTGTTTGCTCATCTTTACTACGTTGAGCAGAGCACTGTAGCAAATAGTTCTTTGCTGCCTGGTAACTCCAGGCTCGGTCGCGCGCACGTTGTTCTGGAGTGAGCCCTGACTCTAGAGGTGGGGCTATTTCATTTAAGTACTCAACAATCGCATCGGACTCAAAGAGGGCCTCCCCAGAATCGGTGATCAGAACTGGTACCTGGCCAGTGGGTGAGATATCCAGGAACCACTGAGGTTTATCATTCAAGCTAATGTACTCAATTTCATAGGGAATCTCTTTTGCTTCAAGAAGGGCGGTTACTCGCTGAACAAAAGGGCATATTTTAAAGCTGACAACCTTGATCATAATTCGTCCTCGTCATTGGTTTGTATTTATATGACGGAAGCTTTTTGAAAAAGACGAAACTATTTAACAATTTTTATGGTGTTTTGATTTCGGCACATAATCGATCACTGTTCCATGGATGTCGTGAGTGAAATGGCAGCAGTCCTCAAATAGTTTGCGCAGTTGGCTTCTACCTTTTTGTACTCTGGATTTTAAGGTGGAGTAGGGGATTTTATGCTCTGTCGCATAAGATTTTTGTGACTGACCTTCCAGTTCAATAGCCTTTAGTAGAGCAGCTGAGTCCTGTGGGAGCGCGTTAACAAAAGGCTCTATACAGGCTGATAACCTACGCTGCGTTTCTGAATCCTCTTCAGGTAACAACAGGTTGTCTTCGAGTTCTACTTCCTTGAGCCTTCCATTTTCACGGTAGAAATCAATAACCGTCCTGTTGGCTATCTGAAATAGCCAAGATTTGATACTTTTTTGATCCCTTACTGTATGGATATTCCTGTGAATCTTTATCAGGATCTCTTGGAGCAGATCATCAACTGCATCGGCAGATGAAACCTTTGAGCTGAGAAAAGCTCGCAGGGCTGAACGATATTCTTTCCAAACAGAATCAATAGTCATATTTTTTACCGCTCTTGCGTTATGCATTTTTTTGACCAGCTGGTTTCAGCCACTTGTTCGAAATTAGATGAGAAGAACCCTTTCGCTTTCATCTAAGTTTAGCGGCGGCGTAAGACACTAATCAAATCCAGTAGATAAGAATCGTTCAGAGGGGTAGAGACAAGTTTGTTGAGAAAACACTAGAGGAAGGTGGAGTAACTGGATACTTCTCGGGGGACGAGCTTTGTCTAGAAGTTGCCTTGTTTTAATAGTCGCTAATGACACATACATAACCACTGATGATTAAAGCCCCGGCCAGTGTGAGGAGTCTATCTGGGGCGCAGCCGAATCTTTTCACTGACGGTAAACTGCGACGCCCCAAACTCTGGTCAGACAGCTTCTAATGCTCTTCCAGCAAGGGTGATACGGTGCATTAGGCGGAACTGTCCCTGATAATCATTTTCGGCAGAATGCCAGGTAGAGCGGTTATCCCAAAATGCGACTGAGCCCGGCTCCCAATTGAAGCGGCATGTATAGCCATTAGTGAGCACGTGGGCAAATAGGAAGTTCAATAGAGGTCTACTTTCCTCAGGTGTCCATCCCTCAAAGCGCAGTGTGAACCCTGGATTTACATAGAGAATCTTGCGCCCGTTATCGGGGTGCTGGATTACCACCGGATGAATCGCTTCTCCAACTTCGTTGACGCCCCCAAGTTGTGATGACAAATCTGTTGATTGGTAGTAACCATCCTCACCATATATGTGGACATTGGAATGTACGGCCCTAAGTGTTTCCAGTGTTTGCTTTAGCCCATTGGAAAGACTTTCGTACGCCTTTTGTAGGTTGGCGAAGTGGGTATCGCCTCCGGATTTAGGTAATTCTCTGGCAACCAGAATCGAGCCGAGGGCTGGTTCCGGATCATAAGAATGATCAGTATGCCAGCCACCGCCTACATTGGTTTCCTGATCTTTCTCCTTGCGTACTTCAGCGATGCCTGGATATTCCTGAGTGTGGGTAAAAAACTTATTGATGACAATTTCGCCCCAGCGGCGGGCGAAGGTCAGGTGCTCCTCAGGGGATAGAGACTGGTTGCGAAAAAATAGCACGCCATGATCAGCGAAAGCTTGGCGTAGGTCGCTTAGCTCGGTACTAGATAAATTAGCTAGCTGTATGCCTTCCACGAGCGCACCACAGCCTGTTGAGAACTGAGAGATATGCATGATAGGTGTCGCATCAAATGAATGTCATCGCATAATAAGATATTCGTAAAGAGGTTCAACCTTTTGTAATTCACTTTTCCCAATGATTTTGGCTCTATCAAAATAAAAGGAAATAAAATTAATGAGTTACAAAAATTGATATATTTTGCGTCATATTTCTATAGATCTATAGCAACTATCCCATAACGCAACTTTGATGCTAAGCAAAAAAATCTCAATATTTAATAACTTGATGTACTTCCTGAGTTCCGTGCTGGTTGCACATTCATCTGGTGCGACCTTCTCTAGAAATTACTCTGAATGGCGATATCTCCCACAGAGTAATGGCTATCCTGCGGGTATTAGGTGCCAAAGTGGAGGTTTACAGCCTTACATGTATTCCTACATGCCTTACCCCGTGAGCCCAATTACTACAGTCGCAGCGCCGTAGTGCAGACCCCATACTCCACCGGTGCCACGGGGGTGATCGTGCGGCTGGTAAGAGAAACCATTGCGGATTGATAGCCTCCCGGCTGCCGCTTTATGAAAGCGGCAGCCGGGCTAGGCGTAATAATCCCCCGTGCCCTCAGTCAGGGAAATGGGACAGGGAAGGGGAAACCATGTAGACGATGGACCGGATCAATAAAAAGCTTGGTCACGGGACGCTGTTTCTAGTAGCCGAGGGTATCCAGAAAAAGTGGAAGATACGTCGTCAGGTGTTTACATCGCCTGCTTATACCACTCGGTAGGGGGGATTTGCCGAGAGTGGTGATTTGAGGATTTGGTTAATTTTCAACCTTGTGAATAAATGCCTCGCCCAATCTTTGGCTTTAAGTAGAGAAGATGAAAAACCCTCTTCACTTGTTATACCGATCTGGTAGCACTTACAAAGCCTTTTACTAACTGGTCTGTCAAAGTTGCAGGAATACTATGAAAAATCAATTACAAATATACGATCGAGTAAACGAACTTCTCTGTACTGTACAGGGGAAACCTCTTGCATAATGGTAATTGTCTCTGCTCTTAAGCAAGAATTCCTTCCACTGGTGGGTTTATCCCCCTTTCAAAATACAGTAAATTTCTTTTACTCGGTTACATTCATTCGAATTGAATAGAAAGTCTTTTGGAGTGCAACTAATGCATCTCCGCCTTCTCAATAGGTTCCACTTTAAAATTAAAAATCTACGCTCATTGAGCGTATCTTCAGAGTCTGATTGCCCTCAATATTCGATTATCTCCTCTCCCTTATACGGCTCATTTCTTTTTCAAAAGCTAACTGATTTCGCTCTTCGCTCAAACGAAAGTCGGCTTTAGCCCGCGCCCTGTGAGCTACGCAGAAGGCTGCAGAAGCTTAATGGAGTTGTTACATAGGCTTAGTCGTACAGCTGTCTCTTTGCTTTCCTTATCTTGTAATTTAAGTAGAAAAAGACGAAAAAATTAATCAGCGGAAGTATGCTTAAAATAGAAATAGTCAGTGCAGGCAGCTTCCTGAATAATTTTAGTGATAGTCCACCGACTGTAACCAACAATAGCAATGCACAAGCAGCGCTTAGCGTAATAGATATATCAGATGACAATAGCTCTTTGCGCTTTGCAATTTTAGCTAAAAACCAAAGTGTAAAACTGATATTAAGTGCGATATGCCAATACGTTATTTCTTTTGCGGCTTGATTTCCTAACATCTAACCTCCTTGTGGTGCCCAGAATTCTGGCACTTGAGCGATAAATAGCTCTTTTAGCAATGGCAAATTACGGAGCCAAAGGCAGAGTAATTTGTCCGTTTGTCTAAATCTATTAGGTCTCTCATAGTACGATCTCATTAGCATTGATTGCAGTTGCTCTTGCGCTATAGCTGGTAATATTCTCCCAAGTGCAGTTATGATGCTTGGATATCGTATTTGCAGGAATAATATCGTTATCTACAGTTGTGTGGCCATCCGCTATGACGGTGACAGTGTAGCCAAGCGATAGGGCACACCTTAATGTACTATCTACGCAAAACTCACTTTGCATGCCGCATATAATTAGCTCCTGAATATCTAATCTATCCAGGTGGTCTTTGAGATCGGTGTCCTTGAAAGAGTCTGAGGCCTGCTTTCTTACGTAAATATCTGAGTCTGAGTTCTCTAGCTCTTTTGGAAGTTGCCAGCTCTCTGCCTGATACCTTAAAGCATCTGACTCAGTATCATGCTGAATATAAATGACCGGGGCACCAGCCTGTCTTGCTCGCGACGCAACTAGGTTGATGTTATCGATTGCCCCAAGTGCATTATATGTAGCTCCTTTACCGTGACAAAGAGCGTTTTGAACATCGATAACTAAAAGGGCTTTGCTTTGGGACATTAAGAATCCATATGTTGTTGGTCTGACAGTTACATTGTGACCTTATCACAACGACTATTATTTCATTTGCAAATATACGCCAACTAGCTTCTTCCTGCAGCTAAATTAATAGGCTGCAGCTACTTGGTACTGTAGAGACAAATGGAAAGTGGCCATCATGACCGCTATCAACTTTTCTAGTGATCACGTGGCTCATTGGTTAGAAGGGGGGACATTTGATTTTTAAGAGTCTCCCAGAAATAACAGCGCGATGATCGAAAATTCAATTGAGTATGATTATAAATGGCCCGGTATCAGGTCAGTCCAGGTTGATTTCTGGTGGTAATTTAAGAGGATAAAAAATGTTCAAGACTAATGACTAACTCATCGATATACACAGAATAAAATAGGCTTTTTTCTTAGGCTGCGATTCCCCAGAAAGCTAGCAACTAAGGGGTTTGAGGGCTTCTCTATTAACTACAGGTGCAGTATGTGAGTATCTCAACGGGGTAATGTTGAGCAATGATGACCGTAAGCAAGCTGGGGCGATAAGCGCGTGGTGAGAAAATGCTATTGTAAGAGTTAATCTGGGTCGCCCGTGAATGACTTCTCCTGGCGATGGGAGGAAAATGTCGGCTGAGGTTTGTTTAGTAAGAGTCAACTCAGATTAATGAATCTCTTAGGCTGAGCCCATCACTCTATTGAAAATTTAGGCAATTACCTCTTTTCACTCTTTGTAAATCATGGGTGGAGAGACAGAGTCCGCATTTATTTCTGCTGTATACAATGCTAAGTGACTATGGCCCTTTGTCAAATATTTAAGCCATTTTCTCATCCCAGTAAGTGTTGTTTTTTACCATTGTATTTAGGATGGTAAGTTGTTTCCTCATACATGCGATAAGGGCTACTTTCTTTGGTTTACCAGCAGCGACCAGGCGCTCATACATTGGCTTTAATTTAGGGTGGCATTGTATTGCCGACATCATAGAAACAAACAAAACCGTGCGTACACGATGTCGCCCACCTCGAATATAGCGCTTACCCTGGAAGCTGCCGCTATCACGATTCATCGGGGCGATACCCACAAGGGCTGCAATCTCTTTGCGGTTCAACTTGCCCAGCTCAGGAAGTTCGCTCATTAGCGTGTAAGCCAGTACATTGCCGACTCCTTCTAGCTCTTTTTTGATGGCCTTTAAGATAGCCTGAATGGGCTTGTGAACAGACTTAGGCATTCTCTTGAGGCGATTCTTTTGCATTGTGCTCATTTCTAAGCACTGGTTCCTGACCGTCAGCAAATCACTGATATTTCTTAGTTTTTCTGGTTTGATCGATGACAATCTTGGCTTCATTGCTTCACCAAGATGTGCGATATCAATTGCATCCAGCTTATCTGTTTTTGCGAGCCGCCCCGCTGACTTTGCAAAGTTTCTTACTTGTGAAGGATTGCAAACAACTATCGGCAGTCCCGCTTTATGAGCAGCACAGACAAATTCTAATTCTAGCCTTCCTGTGGACTCGATCAATACTCTTTCAGGTTTAAGAGGTTGTAGTTGTTTAATGGCATCCTTAATACCATTTTTATCATTGGTAACACTAAAGAATTGGCCATTAGGTCTCACATAAATATCGAGTTGTTTACTGCTGGTATCGATACCGACATTGATCTCTTGAGGTTCCATAAGATAAGCTATCTCCGCCTTGCTATTCGGGCTCGAGGCCCACATGACTATTCGAGTTATGCCTAGTGAGTGTCTGTCACGTTCATACTTGTTAACGGTCTTTATGAACCGGCGCAGCAACGAACTGTGACAAACAAGGCCTTCGGTGGCCGCCGAAGGTGGGTCTCAATTTACCCGTTAGCGAAAAGGATTTTCAACATCAGAATCGGACAAGAACAACCATACAAAAGCAGCACGATTGCCCACAAAATATGTGGGCTGGACGGCCTACGCTTTGCTTCGGCCGCCCGTGTGCTAGGCGTTATGTTTTAGAGGATCTAGCTTGATAGTTCATTTCACGAGAGAGTTCGAACATCTTTGCTCAATCCTGTCGTCTCGCTCATTCAGGTTAAGCTACTGTGGTGAGTACTTTGGAGACAAGACTGGCAAGGTTATATCGAGAGCCGCACATCCTATGGTTTCTTTCAGTGACTATAGCGATGTCGAGTTGCTTACAAAAGTCGTAACGTATGGTGGATATGGTGTGGCACTTACTAAGAATTGGGCATTGAATCAAGGTCTAAGTCCAGTCAATTACGTCGAGAAAAATTCTCCTGCAGCCCAAGGGTTAGTTTCACTATTAAAAGCACGCCAGAGAAAAATAATTCCTAGTACACTTCGCTTGCCAATTATTCAACTTAAGTGTTTCACTAAGCATGTGTATGGGTTCAATAGCTACTTTAATGAATCAAACTTCGACTTCAAGGCTGAAAATGAATGGCGGTTTGTGCCAAGTCGCAAACAAATTGGTGGAAATAGAATATCCGAAAATTTTTCTACATATGACAAGAATCGTGATAAGTACAATAAACGACTAGAAAAATATCCATTGCGTTTTAGCTATTCTGACGTGGCATTTGTATACGTCAAAACAGAGCCTGAACGTCAAAGGATATTGACTTTAGCGCACCTACCAGAATGCAAAGTTAAGCTTAAGCGCTGGAAAGAAAAAACATAACAAAGCAATGCAGCACAGCCATTTCGTGGCTTGGACAGACTAGTCGTCGCTTGTTTTGTGCATGGCTACGCCATTGCTGCATAAAACAATCAACAACTAGTCTGCCGCTGATTGCGGCTTTAGCTGCTCCTAATCATTTACACTCAATATCAAGGGACGATGATGAAAGATATAACCAGAATTAATCATGTAGGATTGAGAGTTAGAGATTTGGATGTCTCTCGTGAATTCTATGGCAAGCTAGGTTTTGAGTTTATAGTTGGCCCAGTTGGCCCTGAGCCAGTAGCTATAGTTGAGCATCCATCAGGAGTTAACATCAACTTGATCCTTAATGCTTCAAAGGATGCACCAAGGAAAAATGTGCTAATGGAAGGTGATATGAAATATCCAGGCTATACGCACATCGCTTTAGAAATAACAGATTATGATTCAGCCAAAAGTAACGTCGAAGCTCTGGGTTTTCCTATAACAGGTGAAGTCGAATACAACGGGGCTCAGTTTTTCTTTATAAGAGATCCAGATGACAATGTTATAGAGTTCCATCAACCAACACGCAGCTAACAAAGCATTCCAGGTGGCGCCTACGGCACACCTGAGTGCGGCGTTACATGCCTTAGGAAATATTGCGCCAAGCCAAAAGGAAATATGTAAAAAATTCGATGCAATGCCACTTCCCTCCAATGAAGGCGAAAAGCTAGGTATAGCTATCGAAACTATTGGTAAGGCGCCAATTAATGGCTTGCGACATAATCCCGAGAATGGAACATGTGGCTGGTATATCTGGTGCGGCGAAGAAATGTCCGAAGACGCAGATTTTTTCAAGCCATTGCATGTTAGCCATATATCAGAGTATCTACCTGAAGTAGAGCAGTATTTATCATTGCCTCCAGGTTATAGATTCTTGGTCGCTGGCGAGTACGAGGACGTATGGCATGATCCACAGATCACCAGCATGTAACAAGTCGCAGCAATCGCTCCCGTTGGTCGCTGGGACAGCCAAAACGCTGCGCTTATTTGTCTGCCCCTGTGCGGGGCGTTATATTTATTAGGCCACTATGAGTAGACAACTAGTTGTTCTTGACTTGGATGAAACACTAATTCACTCATGCCATGAATGGATTGGTAAGAAACCAAGTTTTTCTATATCAAATGCGATGGTGCATATGAGGCCCGGAGCCGAGAGACTCCTTGCAGAATTGTCCGAGCATTTCGCTTTAGCGGTTTGGACAGCGTCTTATGGCCTGTATACTCAGGATATCGTTAAAAGACTTTTTGGTGGTGTAGATAACCTAGAGTTTCTTTTGACCAGGGAAGATTGCGTTCAAATAACTGAAAATGACGGTTATGATGTGTTTGTCAAAGATACAAGAAAAATCGTTGAGCTAGGTTGGAGCTACGAAAATTTTATAGTCATTGATGATAAGCCACATCTGGTGAAGTCTGAATACAATAATGTGATCGAAGTTAAACCATACTACGGCAGTGCCATTGATGAAGAGCTTTTCACTTTGGCAGATCAAATTGTGTCGCTAAAGGGTAGCAACCTAAAGAATGCGGCAAAAATATAACAAACGCGTGCATTTGACCTCCGCTGCGCTGCGGCAAATGACGCGGGCGTTATCTGGCGTGAAGTTGAACCAGTGGGGCATTAATCGACCGAGACTCAAATGAAACTCGACAGCGGGATCCGGTTAGAAAGCGACGGCGAGCAAGCTGACTTGTATGCACTTGACGAAATCAACACAGCGCTGGCGCCGATCGGCGCCCGGATTTGGGCGCAGGATTGGTCGGGCCTCTCCAACGACCTTAAGGCCTTTTTGGCCGATCCCAAACCTTCGACGGAGCGTGTCGCGGAAGTGATGCCACACTTTCTGCTATCCCGTGAACGTCTACTGGAAATCATCGCCCAGGCAGGACGCGAGCCCCATATTCCCGGAGGCGGAGAGCTGACCACACTGGACGAGACCCATGGCGTTTCCTATCCGCAACTGTATGTCGCACAGGAAGGTGAGGACTTTTCGCGTTTTGACCGAATGCATGTGAACATTAGCGCCGGCGGGACGCCTGTCGATGACGTGGTACAACTTCTCTGCGGCAGCGGTTTTGTTGTGCACTTCCGTATTCCTTCGGGCGAGACGTTCAAAGTATATCTTGCCTGCCCCACACCCGATGCTGGCTGGCTTTTAACTTTTGATTGCGCCACCCCATTTATCGGCAGCTTTAGCGGCGCTTCGGCTGGGGCCAAAGCCGTCACCCAAGTCATCGGCCCGGCACGCTGGAGAATGGAGTATCTTGAATAAAGATGTCTGCGCAGCTAACGGACGCGTTCAATCAATGGAAAATGGCAACAGCCAGATAACAACGCGTTGCACCGGAATAAGGGCGTCGTCCTTCCTCCAGCTACCCAACCAAACGAACGCCCTTACCTGGTGAACGCCACCGTTATCGCCTCCCTTTCCAAAGCTGGTAACTACTCTCAATCACTCGGTGAATATGCCGACGAAACTCCTGCGGCAGCTGCGCATATAGACGAGCTATAAGTGGCGGAAAGGGAGCCTGCGCAAAGTGGTGCCGGTTCTCGGCCCCGTACACCTCGGCCAAAGTAATCCCCACCGTCTCACACCAGACCGGCAGCAGCTCCGCCGCTATCTTCTGCTTGCCTGTTTCCATTTTCGAAACTTGAGATGGTGTTAGCCCCAGCTGGTTGGCCAATTGTGCGATCGTCTTCCCCTTCAATTTCCGTGCGTTGCGCAGGTGTTCGCCCAGTGTCCCGGCCTCCAACATCTAGCCGTATTAGGTACTTCCGTAATAACAAATTTTCGATTTTTGAAATAAACCGCATTTTGCATTGCTAAATTAGAAATAATCCAGAATCTCCGTTCATAAACTGTGAAATTGTTAGTAATGTTCCGGTGTTTGTCGCCAAAAGCCCGAATAAATCACTATAGGGAACCTGGTGGCTAGAAGTCGCCGAGGCACTTGCCTTTGGTGGTTAGGATTTGTCGTTCCTACAAGGAGGTAGACCATGCCTTTGACCGCTCATGTTCAACAACTTCACTACGTCAACAATCTATGTACCGGCCTGGAACGGGTTGCGGATTGTCCGAATCAGCTGGCCCGTAAAGCCTTGCTGCAGCTTATTGGCGAGGAGGTAGGGCTCGTGCTTGAAGGTGTTATCTGCGCTTATGAGCAAAAGACCCCAGGGGGAAGATCTGCAATTGAGGAGGCTGCCTGACTGCTTTGTAGAGTCGGTGCCGTGAGTGGTACCGGCCTCATAGTCATCCATTGCCTTTGCCGGTTGCTACCCTCTAGCAATAAACTGTATAAATATACAGTATTTAGGGTTTCCAGAATAAATCTTTCCCCACTCTATGGCCACGGCATTGCCTGTGGCTTTCCCTCTCCCGCCGATGACCACAAGGAGGCGGCTCTCAGCCTGGATGAGCATCTGATCAGCAAGCCGGCGGCGACCTTTATGGCGCGGGCGAATGGGGATTCCATGATGGGGCTTGGCATCTTTGACAAGGATCTATTGATTATCGCTCGCTAACCCCTGCCCATGGTGATGTGGTGGTGGTGGCCCTGGATGGGCAGCTCACCTGCAAGGTGCTGGATCAGCAGCAGGGGCGGCTGCTCTCTGCCAATGATGACTACGCCCCAATCCCTATTTGGGAGGGGCAGGAATTGATTGTGGAGGGGGTGGTAAAGGCTTCGGTGCGTTACCATCGGCCGCGCTAAATGCTGGTATTGGTGGACTGCAATAGCTGCTACGCCAGCTGCGAGCAGATATTCCGACGGGACCTGCGCGGGCGCCCGGTGGTGGTGCTCTCCAATAACGATGGCTTTGTGGTGGCGCGCTCCAAAGAGGCAAAGCTATTGGGCATTGGCGACCTGGAGCCCTTCTTTAAGGTTCAGCACCTGCTGCGCGCGCATCGGGTGGCCATCTTCTCCAGTAATTATCCCCTGTATGGCGATATCTCCCACCGGGTAATGACCACTCTGCGGGGGTTCGGCCCCAATGTGGAGGTCTATAGCATTGATGAGATGTTTTTGGACCTGCACGGGCTGCAGGAAGATTGGAGCGATTACGGCCGCAAGATCCGCAACATCCTGTGGCGCAATATTCGTATGCCTGTCGGTGTGGGAATCGCCCCCAGTAAAACCCTGGCCAAGCTCGCTAACCGCGCGGCCAAGAAAATCCCCAAGTGCGATGGCGTCTGTGCATTGGATACGCCACAGAAGTGGCAATGGATGCAGCGCCGCACCGCCGTCAATGATGTGTGGGGTATAGGCCGACGCCTCACCAAGCGCCTGGCGGATTTCGGTATAGAGACCGCCTATGACCTGGCGCAGGCTAACCCGAAAATTTTGCGCCGTCGTATCAACGTGAATATTGAGCGCACTATTGAAGAATTGAACGGGATTCCCTGCCTGGGCTTGGAGGAAGAGCCCCCAGCGAAGAAGCAGATCTATTGCACCCGCTCCTTCGGTGAAAAGCTCACCGAGCTAGCGCTGATACTTCAGGCCGCCACCCTCTACGCAAGCAGGGCCGCAGAGAAACTACGCACACAGAAATCGCTGGTTAAGTCGATCCATCTATTCCTGCACACCTCACCCCATGAACCCAACTACTACAGCCGCAGCGCCGTAGTGCAGACCCCATACCCCACCGACGACACACGGGTAATCGTGCGGCTGGTAAGAGAGGCCATTGCCGATTTATACCGCCCCGGCTGCCGCTTTATGAAAGCAGGCGTCGGGCTAATCGAGATAATCCCCCGCGCCCTGGGGCAGGGTGATTTGTTCACCCCGGGGCAATGCGTTAGGGCAGGGCAGACCATGCAAGCGATGGACAGGATCAATAAAAAGTTCGGTCGCGGGACGCTGTTTCTAGGTGCTGAGGGGATTCAGAAAAAATGGAAGATGAGGCAGGCATTTACATCGCCTGCCTATACCACCCGATCGGGGGGTTGCCGAGGGTGGTAACTTGAGTTGTTTAAGAAATACACCTTAGTCTGGCAATTTCAAGTGTTAAGTAATCAACTCTCAATAGGGGTGTCTATGAGTTTGTTTTCTGGGGTGTGACAATTATTTTCTGGTTTGAAGTATACTCTGGCAGCAGCATCAAAATCTTCACAGTGATGGATTTGACGGGCATTAAAACAGTCAATGTCAGAAAATCTCCCAAGTTGAATCAATACGTCACTAATTAACTCCCTATGGATTAAAGGGTTTTCGATAGAAAATCCTATCTTTGCACCATTTATCTGTACCCCATCTTTCACTTGAAAAAATAGCTGGTTTGATAATTCTGAGTAGGTGCCATAAATTTCTATTATTTTTTCTTGAGTAAAAGGTACCTCAGGATAGGTAATTTTCATTTCGGCATTTTCGAATTTTTCATCTAAATAGAGCAGGTAAGGCTGGGCGGCATCTTCTTTAAGGCCGGTAGGATCAATATTGAATTCGATTTTTTTATTTCTTGGAAAGCAATTCTGATAGAGTGCGCCCGTATCAGAAAATGTAATCTTGAGTTTTGTTTCAAGTTCTGAAAGCAAATCGAAGAATTCTTTTCTGTGGGTAAAATAGTTTGAGAAAGAGTTTTGGAGTTCCACTCTTTTTAGGCTCTCGGCAGACTGAGCTGATCTATGATTTGTCGCTATGAATGCTGTAAATGGCAGTGCAAGAGAAAAAACAGCGATAGGAAATTTATAGATGTCGAAGAGCCGATTTAAGCCAACATAAGTTGGATCCCAGGGAAGGTCTAGCCGAGCGGCTATCCAGACAGCGGAGATTATCGCAAGGAACAGAGGAATGTAGAAAGCCGCCTTAAACCAGCCTATCTGCCAAAGAGTGCGCTCCTCAATGGGCCCCTTTGGCGACCGCCAGTTTACAAGTCTTGCCCATGCTACCTTAAAGCCTATTTCAGCCATATGTCTTTCCATTTTTTGACATCGGCGAATTATTAAATTTGGCAGTATTGATGTCTAGTGGCCATATCATTTTACGCCTGCGAATATGGAGGCGAGTGCGTTTTGAACTAATTGATCAGGAGAAGAAGCTCAGTAAGAGACTATGAAGAGATACATGAGGAGAAGGCAATTATTTAAGAATCAACTTTGAAAATGGGTGCACCAAATTTGCACCAAAAAATATCTAACTTGTTGATTCTGATAGAGTGCGTGGTGCCCGGGGCCGGACTTGAACCGGCACGGCCGTGAAGCCGGGAGATTTTAAGTCTTATATAACTCATTGATTAGTAAGACATTTTTGTTTTTGCTGGGTGTTTTGGCCACTTCAAGGTCATTTTATCCTGCTATTTTGGCCAAGCCTGATTCGGTACTGTACCGAAATATGTTCCGTGTACCAAAGGAATGACGCCCACAAACACCACGAGTGGGCTTTATTTTCTCTCTCATGTCGCATAAAGTAGACCTGCCAATAGAGACATGGGTAGTTATGTTGCCCTTAGGCACGGACTTTCAAGAAAGGATGCAGACCATGACAAGACGACAGTTCTAAGCGGGCTCTTCTGCCTAGCTAACTAATACCCCCCAACAGATTTTAAAGCTTGGTCAATAGCGACCCGGCCATCCCTTTGCCTGGAGAACTACTATGGAAGACTTGATACTTGTGCAAGAGCAGCTTGAAAAGGGCATGAGAGAATACGGTGTAAGCCGCTACCTCAAGGCGATAGAACGTCGCAAGCAGCATGGTGAAGAAGCCGATACAAGTTACGGTAAAACTCTAATCAAGCGCTCGCTTCTCATTTGTGAAGAGGCCCTACGAGAGGATATGGAGCGTGATAGTAATGCTGTTGGTAGGCACAACAAGGCTTTGAAGTATCTCAGGCAAGGCGAGCTAAAGCCCTTGATATTCATTGCAATGCGCTTCCTTTTTAATGGCATCAGCGCAGGACGGCAGCTTCAGACACTATGCAGGCAAATTGGCCAAGCCATTATGGATGAGGTTAATGGGCAGGCTTACAGAGAGCAGTTCAAGGAGAGTGGCAAGAAGCTACAGCAGCAAGCTGCGAAGCGTGTTGGATATACCTATAGGCGCGAACTGTTCAGGGCTTTCCAGAACAATAGTGAGGACTTCACAACTGACCGCTGGGATACGGATACCCAGGTGGTGGTGGGTGCGAAGATGATTAGCATCATTATTGAAAAGACTGGACTCTTCTATATCCAGAGTACAAGGGAGAAGCACAAGTCCTGCAAGTATCTCTTACCGACCAAAGCCTGTTTGGATGCCATTGAGAACCATGTGGAAATGATGAGTGAGATTTGTGTGAGCTATCAGCCAATGGTCATCCCACCTAATAAATGGGAGGAGGGCAGTGCAAAGGGAGGCGGCTACATATCTCCTTGGGTTAAGCCATTGCACATGGTCAAAACACGTAATGAAACCTACCTTTCAGACCTTGCTCACATGGAGTTGAAGGAGGTCAGGTCAGCTTTGAATGCAGCTCAGGAAACGGCTTGGAAGATAAACCTCAGTGTGCTGGAAGTTATGGAGAAGGCTTACGAACTGAACAACGGCATGGCAGAGCTGCCTTTGCGCATAGATGAAGACCCAATCCCGGCACCGCACGAGAATGCTACTGAAGAGGAAGTTGATGAGTACCGGCAAGACCGTCGAAATCAGTTTCAGCGCATCCGGGCTAACAAAGGTCGTCGCATCCAGTTTGTGGGGACGCTCACATGTGCCCAACGCTACAAAGAGTTTGAGAATATCTACTTTCCGTATCAACTGGATTTCCGAGGGCGTCTTTACTCAGTTACTAATGGATCGCTATCACCTCAAGGAGCTGACTTTAGTAAGGGCCTGCTGCACTTTGCTGAAGCTAAGCCTCTAGGGGAGCGTGGGCTGTACTGGCTTAAAGTCCACATGGCAAACCTCATGGGGGTAGATAAAGTGAGCTTTGATGAGCGAGTGGCTTACGTGGATGAGAACTGGGGAGAGTTCATTAAGTGTGGTAAAGACCCACTGGCGAATCTACTTTGGACTGAGGCTGATAAGCCCTGGCAAGCATTGGCAGTGTGCCTTGAGCTGGTTGGGGTGGATATGGAAGGCGAAGATTTTGCCAGCCGGATTCCTATCGCCTTAGATGGGTCGTGCTCTGGGCTCCAGAATCTCGGGGCCTGCTTAAGGTGTGAGGACACAGGAAGGGAGGTCAACTTGCTGCCCGCTGATAAGCCTGCTGACATCTACCAAAAGGTTGCTGACAGGGTAATTGCGTCTCTTGCGCTCGTCAGCCCTACTAAGTGCGACAAGGAGGCAGCGATAGATGCTGCTAAGGAGCAAATGAAACTGGTTGCGGCTGAGCATGGCATCACTACTCCTAAGAGGTTGGCCAACACCATAGAGAAAGCGTTGAGTGACTGCCCCAGAGATAAGCTGAGTGATGCGGCTAAGGAAATGCGTAGCACTTACCATCGTGTAGTAGAAGGATGGGCTTGGTTGAAATTCGGTATCTCCCGCAAGACTACTAAGCGAGCTGTGATGACCTTTCCGTATGGCTCCAAGAAGTTCGGCTTCAAGGAGCAGCTGATGGAGGATATTCTCATCCCAACCTACAGGGAGCTTTCCACAAAGTTACAGCAGGGGGAAATCACACAGAAGGAGTATGAAGAGCAGTGGCCTTTCAGCGGAAGAGGGCACCTAGCCGCTAATGTACTGGCTGATGAAATCTACTCAGCTGTAAAAGCGACAGTTGTTAAAGCTTCTGAAGCTATGGACTGGATGCAACAGACGGCTCGCCTTGTTACTAGGTCCGGCCGCACTATCAGCTGGACAACGCCTTTAGGTTTCCCTGTTCAGCAACGGTACTTTGAAACTAAGGAGAGGAGAGTCCGCACAACCCTATGCGGTGAGACATATTGGCCACGCTTAGCTGAAGCAACTGATAAGCCTGATACGCGCGCCTCTGCTAATGCAATCTCTCCCAATGTGGTGCATAGCCTAGATGCCAGTCATCTAATGATGGTGGTCGGGTTGTCTGCTAAGGGGGGTATCAATAGCTTTGCACTCATCCATGATTCATTCGGAACACATGCAGCGGATACCGATAAGCTTTTCTGGCTGATTCGTCGTGCCTTCGTTGAGCTTTACCAGGAGAACTACTTAGTGCGACTTAAGGGGCAGCTCACTGCTCAAGTTAATCCTGAATATAGAGAGGATGTACCGGAGCTACCAGAAGAAGGACAACTAGACTTGGAGGCAATCCTGAAGTCCGCCTATGCATTTGCCTAGCAGGTCTACTTAGCGATACATGCGGGGTGTTTTGTTGCCCTCAGGCACAGAAATTTAGTGCCCCGCAATTTGTTGCCCTTAGGCACAGATATTTCCAATCGGCTTTTTGTTGCCCCTAGGCACAGAAAAATTAGCTGAACCGAAAAGGTGATTATATGAACCCACTTACAGCTATTTACACACATTACATTGATAAAGGTCTGTCTATCCCGACTGAGGTTTTAAAGCGGGCAGAACAGGCTGGTATTAATGTTTCTCAATTCACTATGAAAGGTATTAATAAGATTGGCTAAGACAATTCTAACCCCGGTTACTCCTGCAAAGTTTCCTCACCTTGTAACCCCAAACGATCATTTCAATAAGGAAAATCCGACTTACGAAACTAAGCAAGTCTTTGACATGGAAAATGAAGAACATGTCGCTTGGCTTGAAAGGTTCCGAGAGTACGGTAAAAAACTTGTTGAAGACTTCCGAGCAGAGATTGTTAAGAAGGGGGGCAAGCCTGCTGCACAGGCAAAGAAAGCAGAAGTAATCCTTCCAATTGAAGAAGATTACGATGTTGAAGGTGAGGGCGAAGATCAAACCTTTACGGCCAACGGCAACTTTGTTTTGAAGATGAAGCAATACTCCCTTTATAAGGATAAGAAAACGGGAGAGATGAAGATGCGCACAGTACCGCTGATTGATACTGCCAAGAACCCAGTGAAGACAGGAGATTTCTACTCTGGCTCCAAATTGGTTGTTGCCTTCCGGCCAAATGTTTCCATGGTACAGGGCAAGCTTTACCTCACCTGTTATATAGAAGCTGTGCAGATACATGAGCTAGCAACCGGGCACTCTGCGCTTGATGCTTTTGGTGTGTTTGAAGATGGCTTTAAAGGTGCTGCAACTTCTGATGAGTCAACGCCTGATTCCGATGAAGAAGGTTCTGAGGGTGCCTCCGTAAATACTGGAGAGGACGCCCCCAATTTCAACTTTTAAAGGATACAAGCAAGACGCTACGCATATAGTTTCCTTTAAGTTGCCATATCCCCCTTCAGTAAATAACTACTATGGCCGCACCCGAACTGGTTCGGTCTTCATCAAAAAGCCGGGTAGGGAGTTTAGGGCTACCGTTCAAGCTGCTCTTGCTCCTTATAACCTCCAGCCTCTTAAAGGAAAGCTTAGGGTTTGGATTGAGGTTTTCCTTCCAGACCGCCGAAAGCGGGATATAGACAACATTAATAAAGCTCTTCTGGATGCTTTAACAGCGGCTGGGATTTGGATTGATGACGATTTGGTAACGGACCTCCGCTTAGTTAAGGCGGGGATTGAAAAGGAATTGGGAGGATATGTAGTAGTACATATCGCAGAAATATGTTCGGAAAAAGAAAAGTAACTAAAGCGATATTAGTTGATGCCACGTTTACACCTAATACAGAAGATAAATCTGCGTGGGATATTGAGGGCATTGACCGAAGTAAAGGTGCTTTAGGAATTAAATCTCATTACATCATTAGACGTAACGGTGATGTTGAGAAGGGCAGGGGTATTGATGAAGTGTGCTGTACAGGTCAGCACCAAGTAGACAAAGAATCAATTTTAATCCTGTTGGTAGGTACAGATAAATTCACAAAGGCTCAAGTAGGCGCTGTTAACGGACTGGTGGAATACCTTCAGGATAAGTTTCCAGAAGCTGGGCCTGCATTCATGGTGGATGTGGATGAGCCAGAAAGCACAAGTTATTGATTTCGTAGAGAAGTGGGGATCAATTGACTCACATAAAGCTTTTCAGTTGTTTGGTATTACACGACTGGCCGCTGTCATCCATGAACTGAAAGGAACTGAACACGCAATGAAAGCTGTCTATGACAGCACCGTTAAAACTGGTTTTGCACGGTATGTAGCTGACCCTGAAGAGAGATTTGAAGCTGTTAAAAAACAGCTCAGTGAATCCTGTAGTAGAGGAGTACAAGAAGCATCACGCCCGAAAGATGTAGTAGCAGCCCTGACTGAGGCTCTAAGAAATGCTTTGACTTGGGCTAGGGAGGTCGGTGATGGGTGAGTGCGTAAGGAAAGAGGCTTGCCCTTGTGGTGACTCCAGTGATGCACTGCAAATCTATGAAGATGAATCAGGGTTTTGTTTCAAGTGCGATAACTACTTCAGTGAAGAAGAGCTTACAGGACAGGCATCCCCAGCCAAGTCAAAGGGGGCTTCTATTGTCTCCACTATCACGCCTATTCAAGGTGATTACATATTCCTTGAAGCCCGTGGAATTCAAGCAGATACATGCCGGAAGTATGGGTACAGAGTGGGTTACTACGATGGCCTGCCTGCACAGATTTGTGATGTAAAAGACCTGAATGGAAAGCTTATAGGCCAAAAGATAAGGCTCAAGGACAAGGAGTTCAAAACCCTTGGTAAGGGAGTTGTTGAGGCTCTAATAGGCGCTCACCTATTCAATGGTGGTAAGAAAATCATCATCACTGAAGGCGAGATAGACATGCTGACATTGAGTCAGGTGCAGGGGAATAAATACCCTGTAGTATCCCTTCCAAACGGTGTTAAGTCAGTTAAGAAGGCCATTGGCAACAGCCTTCAATACCTTTCCAACTTTGAAGAAGTGGTTCTCTGTTTTGACATGGATGAACCTGGGCGAGAGGCGATAGCTGAAGCAGCTTTGATGCTCATGGACCACAACGTCAGGGTAATGAATCTCCCTGAGAAAGACCCCAACGAAATGCTTAAGAAGGGGCTGGTGCAAGAGCTGGTAAGGGCGGTATGGAATGCTGAGCCTTACAGGCCAGATGGTTTGGTCACATTAGATTCACTGGTTGAGGATGTTATTAAGCCCGTTGAAGTCGGTCTTGATTGGTTCCTCCCAACACTCACTAAACACACCTACGGGCGCCGCCCTGGTGAGGTGTACTTCTTTGGCGCCGGGACAGGCATGGGTAAGACCGACCTGTTCACCCAGCAAATGGCTTTTGATGTTGAGACGCTGAATAAACCAGTCGGCGTATTCTATCTGGAAATGGGCACAGTTGAAGCAGCCAGAAGAATTGCTGGGAAAGTTGCTAAGAAGACCTTCCATATCCCTGATACAGGGTGGACTCAAGAGCAGCTGGTTGAAACGATTCAGCGGCCCTCACTTAAAAACAGGGTAACTCTTTTTGACTCATTCGGAGTGACCGAGTGGGACAGTATTAAACAGCACATCATTTATCTCGCTAGTCAGGGCGTAAAACTATTCTACATAGACCACCTAACTGCCTTGGCGACCGGCTCTGAGAAAAGTGAAAAAGAAGAGCTAGAGCGAGTCACTGCTGATATGGCCATGTTGGCGAAACGCTACGGCCTAATCCTTCATGTTATTAGCCACCTCACAACACCAGAGCATGGTTCTCATGAGGAAGGCGCGCGCGTGACTATCAGGCAATTCAAAGGGTCACGGGCAATCGGTTTTTGGGCTCACTTTATGTTCGGCCTGGAAAGGAATCAGCAAGCCGCTGATGAAGATGAGCGTCAGACAACGACGTTCAGAATTTTGAAGGACCGTTATACCGGGCGCGCTGCCGGGGTAACGATAAAGCTTGGATACGATTTTGAAACCGGCCTTCTGTATGAGCAGGAAACTTTTACAGAGCCATCTATTAGCGCTGAGGAAGAGGAACCGCGTTATGCGTTTTAAAAAAGGTGATGAAGTTAAGGTTGTACGTTCTGAACCGGAGCATGCGATATGGGTGGATGACTTAGACCCATACGTTGGTAACGGCGTTCAGTATATTGTGGAAAAGGTTGATGAATACGATTCAACCGTAGCTATTAAGGATACCGATACGGATGGTCGTTGGTGGTTCCCTGAAAGCTGTTTGGAGCTGGTCACTGATGAAGATGAAGCCTCCCTTGAACCTTCTCCATCGCCCCGCAAAACTCTTGATGACTGTTCTCCTGAGGAGTGGGATGAAGCCTCGCGTATTGTACGTGGTATTGAGCCTACGCCTACCCCTGAAAGTGACGCTCCAAGTGATACCTCAAGCGGTGCTTATGTTGTTCAGGAGGGCGGCTCGCATTACAAGAAGCTAGCTATTCAGCCCATGCAATATTCCATGGCTAATGGCCTGGATGCCTGTCAGCACACCATCGTTAAGTATGTAACTCGCCATGAAGACAAGGCCGGTATTGCAGACCTTCGCAAGGCTCGCCACACCCTTGAAATCTTGGCTCAAGAGAAATATGGAGAAGCATTGTAGTTGAGACTGGCCTTTGATATTGAAACAAATGGCCTTCTTCACCAGCTCACCAAAATCCACTGCATTGTCGCAATCTGCATAGATACCGGAAAGGAGTATATCTACACAGGCTCAGCTATTAAGCAGGGCGTAGAGATGCTTGCAAGAGCGGAGCTTTTAGTCGCTCACAACGGTATTAACTTTGATGTTCCCGCAATCCAAAAGCTATTCCCAGACTTCAAACCAGACCGTAAGGCGGTACTGGATACTCTTGTCTGTACTCAGCTTATCTATAACGACCCCTTAGAAGAAGACATAAAGCTCGCTCAGCGTGGGTTACTGCCTAAGAAGCTACTTGGCAGGCATTCACTAGAGGCGTGGGGCTATCGTCTTGGCAACTATAAGGGTGACTTCAAACCTGAAAACTATACCAATCCAGAAACTGGTGAACCTCATACGTGGCTCACAATTCCTTTCTCACAGGAGATGCTGGATTACTGTATTCAGGATGTGAAGGTAACGATAAAGCTGCTTAAGAGTATCCAGTTTAAACGCACTACTCAGAAGGCATTAGATCTGGAGCATGAAGTAGCTTGGCGTATGGCTGAGATAGAGCAGTACGGTTTCACATTCAATGTGGCCGGTGCATCTGAGCTTTACGCTGAGCTTGTTCAGGAGAAGTACGAGCTTGAGCAGCAGCTGATAAGCACCTTCGGAAGCTTTGTTAAACGCGGTAAAGAAGTAACTCCCAAGAAGACGATTAACTATCGTAAGAACCCTTTGCAAGCAGACCGTACTGCGGGGGCGCCTTACACCAAGATAGAGATAATCAAGTTCAACCCTGGGAGCCGTGACCACATCGCTAAAGGGCTTATTGAGCGGTATGGATGGGAACCGCAGGTATTTACTGACAAAGGAAACATAACTGTTGATGAGACTGTGCTGGAAGCTCTTCCTTATGAGGAGGCGCATCTAGCAGCTCAGTATCTCCGCAACAATAAGCTCCTGGGTCAGCTTGCAGAGGGCGACAATGCGTGGTTAAAGCTGGAGAGAGAAGGACGGCTTCACTGCCACGTAAACGCCTTGGGGACTGTTAGTCACAGGGCAAGTCATAGTAAACCGAATTTAGCTCAAGTGCCGAGCTTACGGGCATATAAGGGGAAGGAATCAAGGACCCTCTTCACTGTCCCTGAAGGCTGGTATTTGATGGGCAGCGACGCATCAGGATTGGAACTGCGTTGTCTAGCCAATCGTATTTTCCACTGGGATGGTGGGGCATACGTTCAAGAGATTTTAAAAGGCGATATACATACCGCTAACCAGCAAGCTGCTGGGCTCAAGACGCGGGATGAAGCAAAGACGTTTATATACGCCTTTCTATATGGGTCCGGCGACCAAGGAATTGGGGCACTACTAGCTCCCGCTGCAAGCCCGAACCAACAGAAGAAAATTGGAGCAGCAACTAAAGCACGCTTCTTAAAAGCAATCCCAGCCATTACAGCCCTCCGTAAATCCGTTGCAGGGCAGCGCACCAAATTTAAACAGAAGATTAAAGGGCTTGATGGCCGCTGGCTCCACTCGCGTAGTGAGCACAGTGCGGTGAATCTATTACTCCAATCTGATGGAGCCTTGGTGTGTAAGAAATGGCTATGTGTATTCATGGAGCTGATGGAGTCAGCTGGATACAAACTGGGTTGGGAAGGGGACTTTGTATTGTCTGCCTGGGTACATGATGAGATTCAGGTCGCTTGCAGAACAAAAGAAATCGCCGAGAAGGCAGGTGAGTTCTCTCAGAAGGCCATGAGAATCACCCAAGAATTTTTCAAATTTAACTGCCAGCTAGATACCGACTTCAATATCGGCAAGAGCTGGGCGGATACGCATTAATGATGAATCACAGAGAACTAATCAAATTAGGTGAGGGGAAGTCACTCAAACTTTACAAGTGTACTGGTGATAAGTGGACGATTGGCTTTGGATGGAACATAGAAGATAACGGAATTCCTGAAGAGACTGCTGAGCAGTTGCTAGATGTTGGAATTGAACGTGCTGAGAAAGACCTCTTTCACATCTTTGGTTGGATCTTCATTTCTGACTTAAAAGAGAATCAGTATGGTCGTTACTGTGCGCTTTTAGACATGGCGTACAACCTGGGATTTGGTCGCTTTAAAGGCTTTAAGAAGATGATTGCTGCCGCTAAAGCACATGATTGGGAAGAGGCTGCTGAACAAGCTAAAGATTCCCGCTGGTATCATCAGGTTAGGGATCGCAGTGAACGCGATGTTCACCTCTTAAGAACAGGGCGATTCCCAGCATGAAGAAACTTCTCCTTATTGATACCGATATTGTTGCTTACAAGGCATGTGCAAAGGCTGAGTTTGAATGTGACTTTGGTGATTGGACATTCCTAGCAACAAACTTTGAGGTGGCTCTTAATAACGCTGTTGAGCGTATTGAATCCATCCGCGAGCGCTTAAAGGCTGATGAAGTAGTACTCTGTTTGACTGATGACCACAACTGGCGAAAAGACGTTTTACCTACCTATAAGCGAAACCGTATAGGGACCCGCAAACCCATGAAGCTGCCTGAGGTTAAGGCGGCTCTTTGTGAGCAATATGAGTCCTTCCTACGTCCCGGCCTGGAGGCTGATGACGTGATGGGAATTCTCGCTACTCATGCCGGTTATAAGCCCGAGTTCAAGAAGATTATCGTAAGCGAGGATAAAGACCTTCGGACCATCCCTGCACTTGTCTTCAACCCTGATAAGGATACTAAGCCTCGCAAGATTACTGAGGAAGATGCCGACCGCTGGCACATGGCACAGTCTATTGCTGGCGACGTTACAGACGGCTATACCGGCTGTCCTGGAATGGGCTTGTCAGGCGCAGAAGAGCTGATTACTGAGCCTTATCAGTGGGAGCAATACGATCATACCTTCAAGTCTGGACCGAGGAAGGGAAAGACCGAAGAGCGCTGGCGAAAGATACCTTGTGAAGATCTTTGGGAAGGCGTTGTTAGTTGTTATGCGAAGCAGGGTTTAACCGAGGAGTATGCACTATCACAAGCACAAGTTGCGAGGATTTTACGCGCATCTGACTACGACTTTGACAACAAAAAAGTAATCCTATGGGAGCCTATCAATGAACATTGAAGTGAAATATGTACATCACATGGGAACAGACTTAACGGTTGCTAATGCCGCTGGTCCTACGCAACTTGAACCTGAGTTCTGGAACTGCTTGGAAGACTGGGTATACGCCCCAGATAAGCCGATTTTAACTCCTGTTTTTGATTACCCCGGAAGAGGTCGCATAGCTGATGCCGCTGAAGACGGTGATCCTTCAGTGTTTAGGCACACGATGCTGAGTGTGATTGTAACCGCACCTAAAAAAGCCTATGTACGCTGTTTGGAGACTGGACTAGGCACCGTAACCCGTCTACGGGATCAAACCCTGAGTGTCGGTTGGGAGAGATGGTTATGGACAGGTTCCGTCAATCAGTTTGCAGGGTTTGCAAACCACCATTTATGTAGTAGCTGCTCTGAAGAATCCCGGCAAATTTCAATCAAGCTGGATGAGATTTGCCAGTCCTTGTTCCCTTATTCCTGGGGAGCTTTATTTCAAAACCCTTAAAGAGGACTTTCAAAATGTCTCAAGATAAAACTGAAGCTGTTATGTGCGAAGCCATGATCTCTGTAGTTGCCCATATGTTTATAGGGCTAGTTAGGGCGGGTGTGTCGCGAGAGGATAGTGGTGTATTAATTTCCTATGTATGTCATGAGTCAACGGATACTGAGCCTGATTCAAAAGCATTATTTGAGGCAGGTAAAGCGCGAGCACTTGCGACCGATGTGAGTGAGCTAGGGGTAATGGAAGCTTCCTCTGACCCAGAAGTAAAATCAGCTGACTTTATAACTACAGCAACAATGATTGCACAAGTTGCTACTTGTGGCCTAAAGGTGGGAATCTCTCCACTAGCTCTGGGTAAGGTTGTGAATTATCTAATTAAAATGCATAGCCATTCAGAAGAAAGCGAGAGCGATCTACGTAGTAAAGCTCAAGAAATCTCTGCTGAGCAGCTTATAGGTGACATGCAGAAAATGGCTACTGAACAACCTTCCGATGACACCCCGGAAGTTGAAGTAGAGCTGGAAGCAGCGGATTCATAACCTTCTTTTCAGTCCTCTTTAAAGCCTCCTCTACCTACTCAGAAAATCCTCCCAAACCTTCTTATTCACTTGAAAGTTAGGTCTTTCAGGCCGCCTTCGCTCGTCTTGAATTTAGATGAAGGAGGATGCTGAGTGGGTAGTAAATGCCATGGAGTAACTATGGATTTTTTAGCATCGGTATCCGGTTTTGCAGCATGCCTCTTAGCCATTATCTATTTCCTAATACTGTCAAAAGAAAAAGGCTGGATGGGCATTTCAATTGAAACGGGTGGCTGGAGATTACTGGTAGTGGGTGTTGGAGTCCTTGCAACGACCTTGGTAATACTCCTTTTCTCCCTGGTAATTGTTCCTTACCTGCTGATGTAAGCCTCTCAAATTTAGCAACCGTTAGATAACCAACACTTCACATAAAGGTGACGACCGTGAAGAAAACCAGACTGCCTCTTTACAAGATTAAGCATATTGAACGCCTCCATAAAGAAGGTGTTTCTCAAGGCAAGATCGCGAAGGAAGTAAAAGTTTCCACCAGTACGGTGAGCAAATACATATCAACCTTTAAAGCTGCTATTGGCGAATAGCTTATAAGCCAGCCTTAAAACAACCTAAGGATTAACAGGTATGCCCGATGACAAAGATGCGGTAGAGCATGGAGAAATTGCCGATGAAAAAGAACAAGCAGAAACCTCTGCACAAACGCAGGGCGATGTTTCGGATGAAGCAGCGGATAAGAAGAAAGGCCGCCCACGCAAGAAGAGCAGCGAAGCAAAAGACAGCTCAAAACAAACTAAGGGATCTTCTAAAGAATCTCCAGTTAAAACAACAATCGTTCACATCCCATGCAATGAATCAGGTGAAAAGCTTCTGGACGGTATTTGTGTACAAGTTCCTGCAAGTCGTAAGCTTCCTAAGGGATTCAGTTGGAAGACTTTTCGCCTAATGGAAGTCACTCCAATCTCTTAGTTTTGTTGCCCCAAGGCATAAGTATGAATGACTTATTGGCGATACTGCGAGCGGAAATTGATCACAAACTACCTAGAAAGCCACTAGATGCCTTTGAGCATGGTCGGAGGGTAGGGAAGATTGAACTCCTTGAGCGTATTGAAGACATATTAAAACCAAAAAAAGAGGATCATATACCCGGTGTGCATGAATGATGACCCTCCTAAGCAACCGCCGCCGCCACCACCTCCCGCGCCCCCGCCTCAAAACGCACCTGACTTAAAGATTAAAGCAGTAGCTGAAAAGCGTAAGACTGCGCGTCAGCGTCGTAAGTCTAATAAGGCTGGGCTACGCAAAGATTTGAGTGCTTTGAATATCAATGGAGCGCAGGGTGGTGGTGCGGGTCTGAATATCCCGACAAAGAGTTAATGGAAAATACACCAAGTAGAAGTCTTGATGCGGAATCACGATACCGAAAATTAGAACCCACCCGAAGTGCTTATAGTCGCCGTGCTGAGCAGTGTGCGGGGTTAACCATACCCTCACTGTTTCCTGTGAATGGTGATGCGGAAACTTTACAGACCCCTTATCAGGGCCTTGGTAGTCGTGGTGTAAAGCATCTAACTAACAAGTTAGTAATGGCGTTATTGCCACCGAATACCCCTTTCTTTCAGCTGCTCTTATCCGAAGAAGTAGATGCTGAAGGTACGAAAGGGGAGGTTGATAAAGCTCTTTCAATGATGGAATCAATCATTAAGAAAGAGATTGAATCCAGCCAGCTTAGAAGCAGGTTATATGAGGCCATAAGACAACTAATGGTGGCTGGAAACTATCTTTTGTACTTCGGTCCAGAGGGGGTGAAGGGCTATAGGCTAGACAAGTATGTACTGAAGCGTGACGGTTTAGGGCGCATTAGTGAGTGCATTATCAAAGAAGTTATCACCCCTGATGACATACCTGCCTCTGTCAGAGAAGCTGTGTTAGGCCCAACTCAGATTAACCCCGACCCAGAAAAAGAGCTTAATCAATACACAGTTATTAGGCGCGCTGGAAAGCGCTTCAGAGTCTATCAAGAAATTAAAGGTGTCATTGTACCTGAATCCCGTGGTAAGTATTCAGAAGATACTTTGCCCTGGCTGCCGCTTCGGATGATAAGGGTAGATGGCGAAGACTACGGGCGCTCCTATGTAGAAGAGCATTTAGGGGATTTAGTTTCCCTTGAAAAGCTCTCACAAGCAATCGTGGATGGCTCACAAGCAGCTGCACGGGTGATATTCCTGATTGAGCAGGGATCAATACTATCACCTGATGCGTTTAAGAAAGCACGCAATATGGACATTCTCAGGGGTAAAAAAGAGGATGTGACTACCATTCAGCTAGACAAATTCCATGATTTTAGAATCGCTTCCGAAACGATTAGCCAAATCAATAGGGAGCTTTCCAACGCATTCTTATTAAACACTTCTGTTCAACGTAACGCTGAGCGTGTGACCGCTGAGGAAATCCGCTTTATGGCTGCTGAGTTAGAGCAAGCTATTGGTGGGGTTTATACGTTACTAGCACTGGAGCTACAGCTGCCCCTTGTCTCAATCATTATGGAGAGACTAAGGCGAAAGGGACGACTGCCACAGATAAAGAAAGGTGACATTGAGCCGCAAGTCTTAACTGGTATTGAGGCGCTTGGACGGTCACAGGAACTAGAGAAGCTGCGTGTCCTACAGAGCTTTATGCAGGCTCTATCTCCTGAGCTAGTACAGAAATATACCCATGTTGATGAGTTTGTGAAGCGCATTGGAGCTGCTTTGCATCTGGATACCAATGACTTGGTTAAAACAACTGAGCAGATAAAGAAAGCAGAGCAGCAGGAAGCACTAAGTCAGATGCTACAACAAATGTCGCCAGACTTAATGAAACAGTTTCAAGGAGAAATGACTTAAATGTCCGAAGGCAATACTGGGGTTACGGTGAGTTCTGATCCCCAGAACAATAACAATAATGGCGGTGCTAACCCCGCTCAGCAAGCCACACAAGCAGGTGATAACAGCAGCACTACTCCTCAATTACCAGAGGGTTTCAACTCTGTTGAAGAGCTGGCAACTGCTTATACCCAGCTTAAAGGGTCTCAAGAGCAGAATCCTGAAAGCAGCCCTAAGGGGGATGATAAAGGTGGTGATAACGATGGTGATGACCTTCAGTCACAGGTAAGTGACCTTCAGAACCGTCTGACCACAAGTGAAATCTTCAAAGCTGTTGGTGGTGAGGATAAGTATAGCCAGTTGGCTGATTGGGCCTCAGAGAACCTACCTGAAGGCGAAGTTAAAGCATTTAATGATGTGATGGCTTCAGGTAATCAGGAGGGCATGTTGTTTGCTGTACGTGCTCTGCAAGCTATCCACCAAAACACAATGGATCAAGAGCCGGTTCTAAACTTCGGCAATAACGCTAAAGGTATGAGTGGCTATCGCTCTCAAGTAGAGTTGAATCAGGCTATCGCAGATCCGCGTTATTACAGTGACCCAGCTTATCGGGAAGAAGTGGAGCATCGGGTAGCTCTCTCCACATTCTAAACAACGCCCCAATTAATTAACAAAATCTAGTAAGTCCTCTACATAAATCTAATGCACTTAACTGTGTAGGGGATTCCTATGTCTATAAGAAGGTAATAAATTTTTAATGGCATTTCCTATTGATCAAAATGTATCAAATCCCTTGCAGGTAAACAACGCCGGGGATGCCCGCGCGCTGGGCCTAAAACTTTTCTCAGGTGAAGTTTTAAGTGCGTGGCATGCGAATAATATCGCACTAAAACTTACCCGGAAAAGAACTATTAAGTCCGGTAAGTCCGCTCAATTCCCTCTGTTTGGCCGCGGCAACGCTTCTTACCACACTCCTGGCAAGCTGATAGAAGCATCTAAAATCCCAACCGTTGAGCGTACAGTTACTATTGATGACGTTGCTATCTCTCCAGTTTTTATTTCTGATATTGATGAGAAGATTCTCCACTTTGAGACTCGTTCTGAGTATTCAATGGAGTGTGGCTCTCAGCTTGGCGAGTTAGTTGACCGGAATGTGTTCCGTATGGTCACTAAGGCTGGTCTGATTACTGACCAGACTTCAATGACTAATGCCGGACTGACGCCGATTGCAGGTCAGGAATATACCCAACCTATTCAGCTGTCTGGGGCGAGTGACCACCTAGATGGCACTAAGATTTACGCTGCAATTGTGAAGGCAGTTACTGAATTCCGTAAGAAGAATATTAAAGAGAAGCCAGTTGTAGTGCTTCCCCCTGACCAATATGCAGCCCTCCTAACCGTGCCTTCAGTAGCAAACGCAGTGTGGCTGAACCGTGATGTAGGCGGGGCTGGTAGTGTTACAGAAGGTATTGTTCCAAAGGTTGGTGGCGCTCCCATTTATGAATCCAACCATGTACCGAGTACTAACGAAAGCTCAGGTATAAGTGACCCTGAGCCCTTGGCTGATGTAGCTGTTGGTTCTGGTAATGAGGCTAAGTATCGCGGTGATTATTCCAATGTGGTTGGGCTAGTCTTTTCCCGCTCAGCAGTTGCTACTACCGAGCTTTGGGGTATCAACACTAAGGTTGTTGCAGAACCTCTCCGCCTCGGTCATACCATTCTGGCGACTCAGGCATTGGGCCATGACATGCTGCGCCCCGAATGCTCTATCCCGCTACTGAAAGCATAATTATTGTTAGCTTATTGGGAGTCTCTTAGGAGGCTCCCTTTTTTTTAGAGGATTAAATGACCAAATTAGATGCTGTAAATTACATGTTGGTGGGAATAGGGGAAGCCCCAGTCAACCAACTTGGGGAGGCATTTGCTGATGCTCGTATAGCCGAAACAATCCTCAGTCAGACTAATACCACAGTTCAGGCTAAGGGTTGGTATTTCAATACAGAAAATAACTATAAGCTGTCGCGTAACTTCTATACCGAAATAAAACTCCCCAAAGGTACGCTCAGTGTGGATACAGGTTCCACTGATGTTGTTCAGCGGGGACTATATCTATATGACAACGTGAACAAGACCAAGAAATTCCAGTCGGATATGAATGTTCACTTGGTACTTGAAATAGACTTTGAGGATCTCCCCCATGAGGCCATGATGGCTGTTCTAACTTCAGCCACAAGGCGTTTCCAACAGTCTACCGTAGGTTCTAAAGACTTAGATCAGTTTCTAAAAGAAGCTGAACGTACCGCTCACATTTCGCTCTTGCAGAGTGAATCAGAAAATGCACACCACAATCTTAAAGAGAATACAGAATTTCAGCAAAGCCTGATGCGTGATGGCGTAAGGAATTTGGGTGCTGATGCATACCTATCCTCTATGTATTCGGGGAGGTATTAATGTCTCTATTAAGTCAGTCCATCAGAAATATGATTGGAGGGGTTAGTCAGCAAGAAGAAAAACTCCGTAGTGCTACTCAATGTGAGGACCAGACAAACTGTAGGAACTCTTTGGTAGATGGGATGGGTAAGCGTCCTTGTACTGAGCTTATAAGCACCCTAGCAAATCTTGATACCTCAGATGCCAGCGTCCATTTCATTGAGCGTGATGCAAACGAAAGGTACATCATGGTGATTGCGGATGGTTCTGTACGTGTCTTCAATACAGATACTGGAGCAGAGTATCCAGTCGTAGATAATGTTCAATCTAATAGACAGTATCTGCGGCACAGGACAAAAGAAAATGTCCAGAATCAGTTTCAGGTACTCACTACTGCTGATACCTCCATTATTTTAAATAAGAGAGTTCCTGTTGAACAGGCATATGTTCGGGAGACAATTTAATGGCCTCTCAGAATGTACTTACAACAGTTGAGGTATCAATTCCGACATTTGTCACAACAGCTTTGACTCATCATGCGTGTGGTGGGACGACTAAAAACAAGATTGAATATATCGTAGGGCTTAGTTCGCCAGAAGTGGTTACTTTGTCTATAGATAAAAATCTGACAGCTGAGAAGTGTGCCCGTTCTTTAGGTGAGGCACTGCGAACGTATTACCCATCCTATTTGGTTCATGTTAAAGGGGCGACAATCTCTATTATCAGACCTCGTGGTAGCGACTTAGATATAACTGAAAATAGCGTTCAAAAGAAAAAGAGGCTTGGGAATAGGAATTCTAATACTTGGAATAGACGACCGGATTTACATGACCGTGGTGTCTATGGAAGGTATCACAGGAGCAGTGCGAGGAATAGATTTATAAGGACATACATACCATGAGTATTGATTGTTCAAAAGTGCCGACTAAGAGTATTGATTCAGTTGTTGTCACCACGCGCGATTATGAGCCTGGGGAAATTTCTACAGAGATTGCTGATGCCGGGCTTGGCTTTGGTGCTTGGGATACTACTAACAACTCCGCTATTGAAGAGGGCTATCTTGAAGATAACCGATCCCTCTGTTTCATCAAGCAAGCTGATTACGCGACTAAATACACACTTAAACTCAATGGCACATCTTGTTCGTATACAACCCCTGAAGCGACCTCAGATAGAGCTAGGGCGGGATTAGCCACTGAGTCAATTACCAGTAGCATCGTGTCCGCAATCAATTCCAAAACTGGCTCTCATGGTTGTACGGCAACAAGCTTCGGTTCATATTTTACCGTCCACTCAGCGAACTCTTATACGATCCAAGCAGTGGACTCACTGGGTGGGAAAGCCTTCTTTGCTTTTAAGCATAAGGCTCAGAATTTTTCTGATCTCCCTCCTGATGCACCCGATGGTTTCCGGTTAAAGATATTACCTGAGCCAGATGCTGAGGGTGAGTCGTATCATGTTTTATATAACAAGGAAGGTGGGGTTACTACGGGCACTTGGGAGGAAACGGTAGCCCCAGGTCTAATCAACCAATTGGACCGGAATACGATGCCGCACTTACTTACCCGAAAACAGGACGCTCAATATGTAAACAGTGAGAATCCTTATGGTATCTATTTTGAGTTCTCACATGCCCCTTGGTCAGCACGCGAAGTAGGGGATTATGCAACAGCACCATTTCCAAGCTTTACAAGTTCCATTAATGCAGATGGGCAGTTATCTGCTATACGCACTATTACAAGCATGGCTTACTTTAAGAATCGCCTTGTTTTCGCGACTGACGAAAATTTAGTCTTTAGCGAGGCAGGGAATCATTTCAGATTCTTTCCAACAACTGTTATCCAGCCCCTAGAGTCAGACGCTATAGATATTGCCATATCAAATAATAGGGTCACTCCCATTCAGCACATGATTCCTTATGAAAAGGAATTGATCTTATTTTCCGAAAACCAGCAATACAGCTGTAGCGGTGGGGAAATATTCAGTGCAGAGACGGTTCAGGTTGTACCCACGACAGGTTACAGAATTGATGTGAATGTGGCTCCTATAAGGGTGGGGGATAAGATTTTCTTCTGTAGCAGAAAGAGGAACTTCAACGCTATTTGGGAATACGTTTATGAAGGAGATAAGTGGCGTGCTTTTGATATTACTAAGCATGTCCCGAATTATATTGAAGGGTTTGTTCACCGACTTGCTGGTAACTCTACGCAAGATATGTTGTTCGTACTTCCTCGCCTTTCACATGAGGATACGATTGGTTTTATGTACGTCTACAACTGGGCTGAGCAGAGGGATGAGAGAGTACAAAGTGCTTGGCAGAAATGGGAGTTTGCAGCTGAGGTGCTTGATATAGTTCTTGAGGCGAACTACCTACGACTTCTCACTAGATATAACGAAGGTGGTGAGGTGGAAGCCCCTACCTACATTTATTACTACGAAGGAATGAACCTTTCTTACGACCCCCTGGCAGAGGAGCTGGGCCACCCAGTTTTGATGGATAGACGTGAAGAGGTCACAGGACTGGGGATTGGCAGTTCAGATTTGGAGGATTGGGATGGGCGAATTGTATTCCAGTTCCAAGGCAGAGCCTTCGTAGGCTTTCCCTATGAGCAGCGTTATGTATTTTCTCGGCTATCTATTCGGGATAGCTCAGGTATGCCGCTTGTAGGGGGACGTACACAAGCTCGACGTATCATCTTGAACTATGCCGATACGAGTCACTTTGTAGTGGCCGCTGAGGTAAGAGGCAGGAGCGATATACGCTCACAAGAGTTTAATGCCCGTGTGATTGGCTCAGCAGACAACATAATAGGGGAGATACCTGTCGCAGTCGGTGAACTCACATTCCCGGTGATGGGTGAGGCCGATAGGCTACGAGTCCATATATCAAATTGGAGTCCCTTTGATGCGGTCTTCCTGTCTGCCCAGTGGGAAGCTTTTTACTCATATAGGGCAAGGCGGTTGTAGTTATGTATGATTTACAGCCCGTTATGACTGACGATATTGAGAAGGTGGTAGCTGACATCCATCCCCAATACAGAGTCGAGTTGGAAGTATTCGGTAGTTGTTTTGAAAAACTGCTGTCCCGATGCGTTGAAAGTAGTAGTGAAGCCTTTGCTATTTGGGATAAGGGTAGGCTTATTGGGCTGTCTGGATTTCGTTTCGGTAGATATGGCGTGCTTCCTTGGATGGTGCCAACAAACGTGAAGCCCTCAAATATTAGAGCTTTCATGCAGGAGTCTAGTAACAAACTTACTAGCTACTCTTCTGAACTCCTTTATAACTACATCCATGAAGGGAACAAGACAGCTCTCCGATATGTGGGAGTTTTGGGCTTCTCTGAATGTAGGTTGGTTCCTCACTTCAACGACACGGAACATACTTTTATACAGGTGGTTAAATGGCCGGTGAATTAACTTCTGCGGCTGCCAGTACGGGTAATCCGTATGCAATTGCTGCCGCAGTTGTAGCTGACATGATGATTGCTAACCGCAAAGATAAAAAGTTAGCTAAAGAGAATAGGAAACGGAGAGATGCTGCCGTTGAAAGTGCATCGTTGAATATACGCGAGATGCATCGGGTATTTCAGACTGAGCAGGAGAAATCCGTTGATGACAAGTTGCAAGCAAAGCTCAACATGTTACGTCAGGCTGACAAGGTTAGTCTCAGTGCTGCTGAGAACGGCGTGGGAGGCTTGTCCATTTTCCGCCTAAGGTCATTTGTAGAGGGACAGGGAAACCAGAATGTCCGAAACATTGATAGGAATCTGGACGATAGTCGAGCCCGCTTGATGATTAATAAAAGAAATGAGAACCGTAGCGTGATGGATTTAATCAACCAGCTACAGCAGCCGAAAGGATGGAAACAGAATTTACTTGATATTGCTATAGCAGGTGCTGGTTCCTATACGAACAATGGTGGCTCTGGTCGTTCTGCTCAGTGGGGCAGTACATCAGGGGGAGCTTCTACCGGCACTTCCGGGGGAGGTACAACATAGCCAGAGTTACACTAGATGCTGTTGTAGGTAAGCAAGGGACTAAAAGAAGAGTTGCAGACTACGCAACTATGACAACACCAGTTGCCCCCCAGCAAAGCGGGCAGGATACAGTTGACCAGCTGATTTCAATGGGCGGTGTTGCAATGAATAGCTGGGCTGATAAATACAACAAGGAGCTAGATGCCGAGAGCTACCTAGCTTCTGAAATGGCTTACAAGGATGCTGAGCAGAACTTTAGAAAAGCTGTTGAGCGCGATCCATCCCTGCTGGACCTAGAGCCAGATGAACTTTCAAAACAAGCAGCGGATTTCTTGGACACTTCCCGTATCCACAATCCTGACTATGCCACTCGCCTTAAGCGGACCTGGGGAGCGCAGTCGCGTCAACAGGCTCTACAAATGCGTGAGTCAAAGAGGCATGAGGATAAGAAGGGTATCTACAAGGACTATGTACTCCGCTCTATCCCAGAGCTACAACAGACCTTTAATCAATCCCCCGAAGATGCGGACTTTTCCCTTGGTGCTGTTAAACAACTGGCCCTAAGCGATGGGTTAAGTGAGCAGGAGTTTCTGGAGCTTGTAGCTGATGTGCAAGCAATGCCAGAGATTACTGACAATGACTTCCAGGCAACTGTACTGGCTGACTTAGTATTGGACAGGAAGGATTCACAAGGCCGCTTGATAGGTGGTGATGCATTTCAGCAGAGGATGAAGGCAGCTCGGCAGAGAACCCTGGATCTCAATACCAAGCAGAAGCAAGAAGCGAAGCTGGCTTTTATACATGACTGGGAAACCCAGGTAATACCAGCAGTGCTTTCAGGTCAGATGGCAGAGCCCGGATATGATTACTTTGGAGGCGTCATTGAAAAGGGAGTTATCACGGGCTCTGAAGCGGACTCGCTGTTAGACATGATAAGTAGTGAGCGCCTTAAAGCAGGCGGTGATACGGCTAAACACTACCTGCTAAACGCATTCCTTGAAGGCACCCTGAACAAGGAGCTTCCAGTTGCGGCGCAACAGTGGGAGAGAGGCGAAGGCACATTAAAAGGGGATACCTTAAGACTCGCTTACAACCACTTCTTGCGGCAAGGCGATGTAGGTATGAAGACTTTCTTCAATGCCCTGAAAAAGAATGGCGAGCGCTATAAGCCCTTGGATCAAGTCTTTTCAGGTGGATTTGCAGCATTTGATGAAAAGGTAAGTGACCCCCAGGAGCTGGCTCCAATAACTAAGCAGATGCTACAGGTATTACCAATGGCCATGGACACAGGCTATGTGGGAATGTTGCCTGATGATACTAGGCGTAAGGTAATGGCCTTCAATGAGCACCAGTTGCTTGATGAAACACCTCTCCAAGCTCTTCAGCGAATCAATAGTACGGACCTCACACAGCCACCTCCTAAGGTTATGTGGAGTAAAGAAACCATAGCCAACCGTGATGAGTTCCTGAGCAAGAAATTTGGTGAGGGTTGGTTCAGTTGGACTAGGGATCTGGATACGGACTTCAACAGTAAGCCTGTGATTGGCCTGATTGAGCGTGAAGCATCCTATCTGATGCAGATGGGGGTGTCACAAGACCGCGCTTTAGAAATGGCTTACAACAAGGTTGAAGATGAATTCACTCAAGTCGGTGGAGTGGCAATTCGGAAAGATGAGATGATTCGCTTCCAACAGGAAACAGGAAGAACACCTGAAGCCGCTTTTCAGTTCCTTCGCGAGAGCTATGTAGAGCAGATGCGTGGTGATGGGGAGGAGATAGAGCCAGAGGACATCGCTCTCTTCTATAACCCAACCGATAACAACCTTCTCGCGATAAACCGAAAGACCGCCATGATTGCCCGTCCTCTCATTGCGAATAATGCACCGATAGCAAACCTGTATGACTTCGGTAGACCTGAGGTAGTTGCTTTGATGGATGAGTATGAGTACACCCAAGCACTCGTAGAGCATGATACAGGGGATACTGGAAGGCGGACCGCCAAGGCATTTAATGAGAGCTTTGTTAGGCCGACTAAGGCCGTTGCTGGCGCTATTGGCGGGGTTGTGAAGCCTGTAGTTGATACGGTTAAGGGTGGCATCAAGAAGTCAGGACTCTCACACAGTATCGCTGCTAAGCAGGCTGAGATTGAGAGTGATATAAGAATGAATGTGGATGCTGCGGTTGTTGAGCGCAAGCGACATGAACTGGAGCAGCTGAAGCAACAATTAAAAGAGACATAAAGTGGATCTGGTAGGAAAGGAAGTAGTCTCTGATGCGATTGAAAAGCAGAGACAGAAAGATGCGGTAAGCATTGACCATAACCCTACCTTACTTACCCCTGAGCAAGAACAGTCATTAGAGGCCCCTGAGCCTACCGAAGTTGATTCAGTAGGCTTTTTTGATGCCTTTGGTACGGCTGCTGAGCTGGACTGGACGCACAGTAGACTTGCTCGTTGGGGTGAGTTGGAAGGGTATGAGGAGGGTAGTGATTTCACACTCTCCCAAAGTGATTTTCATAGGCTTGGTGAGGGCCTAGCTGAAGAGCATAAGAGCAGTCTAGTAGAGGCCACTAGCCTAGAACATGCAGAGAGTTTGCGTGAGGAGTTACTGGCGACTCAAAAACTAGAAGAAGCCCTCATGCAGAGCGATAACGCACTGTCAGCAAGAGTACTCGCGAATCTTGTAGATCCTACCTCTCTTGTTGCCGGTACCCTTACTGGAGGAATGGGAGCCGCTGTTATGTGGGGCTCGCGAGTTAGTAGGGTGAAGAGAGCATTTACTGCCGGTGCGATAACCGCCGGGGAAGTCGGAACCATAGAGAGCTTGGCAAATGCTGTAGATCCAGTGATGGATGATGAGGATGTTCTCTTAGCAACCGCAACGGCGGGGAGTTTAGGGGGACTGATTGGCTCCTTTGGGAAAGTATCGCCGGACCTGGCCAAAGCCTATAAAAAAATTGGTAGGGAGGTAGAGGCCAAGCAGCTGAGAGAAGCCGGTGACTTCACTGAGGTGGGTAGGAAGAGCTTTGAAGATGTTGAGCAGCCTCTGGACGTAGACAACCCAGGACATAGTTCAACAGGCTCAGCTACAACGCCCATGGAGATTGGTGCCTCTGAGAGAGTGGATATTGCCTCTAACGGGCATGAGTACAGCGATAAGGCATTTGGATCAAAGGTGAACTACAGCATTGGTTCACTATTGGCCGGGTCAGATAACTCCCTGTTGCGTCATTGGTCAAGCAAGTTGGTAGACATATCAACGGGATGGACTAAGCGGGGAACAACCTCTGCTAGGTCTGCCAGTGGTTGGAAAAGGCATCAGCAAAGCAGCTTTGAGTTACAAATAGCTAAGGCGGAGCACATTCATTTCAACGCCTGGAAGAAGGAGCATGGTTTCGGCGCTATGAAGGAGACCCAGGCCCGCAATCAGTTCTATCGGGATGTTTCTGATTACATTGAGGGTGTGGGAGCTGACTATCATCCTGCTGTGAAAGCCGTGGGCGATGTTCATGCCCGGATTTATAGAGAGCTTGGTGAGCTACAGAAGAACCCTTTGAAGCGGGAGGGTGGTAGGGGCGCTGCTGTTCGCGGTGCTGAGAACTTTGAAGTAAATGCACAATACCTCCCACATGTTTATGACGATATGCGGATTGAGCGCTTGGGTAGGGGAAAAGCTCAAGAGCTGTTAGCAAAAGGGATTGTCGGTGTTACTGAAGATGTTGCTCAGCGTATCGCAAAGAACGTAGTCAAAATTATTACCTCCAGGCGCTACCAAACAGCTGGTCAGGATTGGAGGAAGTGGTTTGAGATGGATGCTGAGGACTTCCGGTATCACTTGGAAGAAGCAGGTATTGATGGCAGGGCCATTGATGAACTAGCGAAGGACTTACAGTTAAGCGCTAACAGGAAAGAGGGTAAGGCCGGTAAGGATTCGGCTTGGAAGCAGCGTATTACCCTAGACATGAATACACGCCTAGATGATGGCACGGGGATTACAGATCTATTCCAGCGGAATGCTGATGTACTGCTGCGCTCCTACATGAATCGCCAACTGGGTAAGGTGGCTCTAGCTAGGCACGGGCTTGTAGGGGATTCTGAGGTGGCTGCTCTACGTAAGAGGTTGGAAGAGCAGTACCACTCAGCAGGAACCACTGGTAAGCGCGCTGAATGGCGTATGAAGGCTGAAATGGATGCCTTTCAAAAGTCACTGAACCACATCCTGGGAATACCTAACCACGATGGCCAGAGCCTCCTGGCAACCACCTCACGACTGGGGCGGAAGATGGCCTTCGGAAATGTGATGGGTATGGTGGGTTTCGCACAGATAGCCGAGATTGGGAACGTAGTAGCAACCATGGGCTTTAAAGGCTTTTTGAAGTCCATCCCAGAGTGGAAGAGCATTCTGCTCAGAGCCCGTAATGGCGAGCTTGAAAATGACCTTGCCGCTGAATTGGAAGAAGTCACTGGTGGCTATGGCTCGCAAGCCTTCCTTACTAGGGCTACTAACTACGACCCGGAAATAATGAACTCTATTGGCGATGGCTGGTTAGGGAAAGTTGAGAGGGGCTTGGATAAAGCGAATCGTGGGGTAGCTACCATTTCGGGGATGAACCTGATTACTACGTTTAGCCAGCGTCTAGTTGTAAAGGGGCAGGTGGATAGAGTTTGGAAAGAGATTCACGGTAGAACCCCCGCGCTTTCTGAAAGGCAGCTAAGAGAATACGGGATAACTCCTGAAGAGTTCTCTGCGATTAAGCGTGAGATGGGTAAATATGCCCAGGGAACTAAGAATGTCCATAAGCTGAACTGGGAGAGTTGGGAACCTGAAACCGCAGAAGCGTTTGCAACCCTGCTTAGGAAGTGGGGGGAGCGTTCTGTTCAGGTGAATGATATAGGCGATCTACTCCCGTTTGACTCACCCCTTTCCAAGCTCCTGCTTCAATTCCGTACATTCGTCATCTCAGCCCATTCAAAGCAGCTACTGAACACAGCTAACCAGCTGAGAGACGGTGATATTGGGTTTGGAGTTACAAAGATGCTGTACGGCTCCTTATTCGCTTCATTGGGTTATATCGCGAGGACACACACAGCCGCTGTTGGTAGACCTGATAGGGAAGAGTACCTACAAGAAAAGCTCACCAATGAAGAGGTAATTAAGGCGGGCTTCGCCAGGGCCAGTTGGGCAGCGTTGCTTCCAGCCTTTGCTGATACAGGTGCAGACTTCTTTGGCGATCCTCTATTCAACCAGCGATATACCGGGCTGGAAAATTCCTTGCTAAACCCTATGCAATCCCCAGCAGGTGCTTGGGCAACCAATGCTGTAAAGCTTGCAAGCTCAATTGGTGAAGCGGCGGTTAGCGAAGATAAGCAGTTTTCGGAAAAAGACTTAATGACATTGAAGAGGTTGATGATTATGCAGAATGCTCCTTTCATTGATGGAATGCTGAGGAATTTAGTTGATAACACTCCTCTTCCTGAAGAATAACAAAGGAATCAATGAACGAATTTTATGCACGGAATGAGTACCCTAACTTTACAGGTAAAGGGCCTCTCAGTATCTCATTTGATTACCTGAACCCTGAGCATATCTTCTGTGAAGTTAATGGGACTATAGTTCCATTCTCATGGCTCAGTAGTAATACTGTAGAGCTGGATAATACAGTTCAAAATGCGTTTGTCATGGTGCGGCGCATAACCCCGGTGCAGAACCGGATTGTTGATTTTGAGAACGCTACAATTCTTACTGAGAATGACTTGGATACCTCGGCTTTACAGGTATTCCATGTTGCTCAGGAAGCAATTGACCTCACACATGATATTGTCTCCCTCACTTCAGACCGCTCCATTGATATGGAAGGGCGTTACGTATACAACCTATCAGATGGTGTTAATCCCGGCGATGCAGTAAACAAAGCCCAGCTAGATGCGAAGGATTTGCTTTTCCAGCAATACCTAGGAGAGATACGAGACAAGTACAGCACAATTCAAACGTGGTATGACACTGTTGAAGCTGATACTACTTATGTCGCAGGTGTGAAAAGTGCGATTGATATAATCCACCAAAATATGCAGACCATTGAGACTGGTTTGCTATCCATCCAAAGTGATGTAACAAGCAAGAAGCAAGATACGGTTAATGCTGCTGCTCAGGCAGCTAGTGATAAGCAGACGGTCGCAGGATATAAGGTAGCTTGTGAACAAATCAAAAGCGATGTTAGTGACTTAAGTAATCAAGCTGCATCTGACCGACAAGCTGTAGCCTCTGACCGACAACATGTTGATCAACAGGTCAGAACCACTGAAGGCTATAAAGATGATGCGAATGCAGCCAAAGGGGCCGCTGAATCAGCTAAGAATGCCGTAGCCGCTGCCGAGGCTCGCGTAGCCACGATGGAACAAAATGTTAGCCAGATGCAATTCTCGCTGGCTAATGATCCTATCCCATTGGGAGAATGGTCCTCTACAAGCGCACCAGCAACCCCCTCAGATACCAGTAAGTCCTGGTTCTATCATGTGACCATTGACGGTGACATTAACGGCGTTACCTATAACGCTGGTGATGAAATCTATTGGAGCACTGGAAATCAATCTTGGTACAGGGTTCCAAGAGGAGCTAGGGTCCGCAGCATCAATGGTCAGGAAGGTGATGTAAGTATTTCCTTGGAGGGGCTTGGGGGGATTTCAGCGAGCAATAACTCTATTCTCAAAGCTGTTATGACGGTTGGTTCTGGGGGTGTGATAAAGCTTGGAAATACGAAATATTTACAAGCTGAGGATAGTAATGGAGCGGCCCACTCTATTCTTGGAATTACCCCTACCAATGGAGTAGCGTTGGGGGCGACGGGATTGAGGCTTGCCTTGCGGGGAAGCGCAATAGATTTTCAGGATGGGACTGGAACTCATACCGTATGGCATTCGGGTAATGATGGAGTTGGTAGTGACCTAGATGCGGGTAAGTTGGGCGGTAAACCCAGCTCAGCCTATGCTCTTCTATCCGGGGCGGCTTTCACTGGTGCGGTAAGTGTTGACGGCAGCCTAAGTACGCACGGTACACATAATGTAGGTGGGTATGATATTACAGCGCGTAATAACTTCTTTACTCATAGTGGCAATCTTTTTACTGGCTCCGATAACAAACATGCGCTTCAAGGGACTGACCCTTGGCTCCGGCTGAATCCAGCAGGAGATTTCACCTCTGGAATTTATTGTGGCTCAAGTGTGCTTCGTACAGACGGAGCGGTTCAGATTGGTAACGGTGGTTCAACACTTAACTGTGATTCAAGTAGCTTTACTTATAAGGCTAATGCTGTATGGCACGCAGGCAACCTTACTCCAGCTAACTATTTAAGTAAGACGGCTACAGCTGCCGATTCAAGTAAGCTAAGTGGTATGCCCTTATCCTCCAGCGGAAATCATTACAGTGCTGTAGTGTGGACTCAATCAAATGGTGTTACCGAAGTTGGACGATACCTAGACTTTCATAGTGCAAGTGATACCGATACTGACGACTATGATTGGAGATTATATCTATCGTCAACTAATGCCAATTCCTCCCTTTATTTTATGAATGATGGCGGAACACGTCGTTTTGAGTTTCTGGATGGGGGAGAGTTCAGGGCGGACGGTAACGTCATTGGTTACTATTCAGATGAGCGCCTAAAAGATGTTATTGGGGGTGTCGAAGGTCTATCTGCAATCAGGCAATGGAAGCCCATTTCTTACTATGGCACTAAGGAGGGAGAACGACTTTCAAAAGGAGCTATTAAGACTACTAAGTTGGAGGTAGGACTTAGTGCTCAAAGCGTGTTGAAAACAACTCCAGAGCTAATCTATCCCGCACCATTTGACTGGGACTCCGAAAAACAGCGATCAATCAGTGGCAATGACTATATGACACTGGATTATCAGCGTGCTTCAGCTGTGATTGTGTCAGCCTTGCAGGAGCTTGATAGGCAAGTTCAGAAGCTGGCTAAGCCCTGGTATGTAAAGGTATGGCAATGGGTTAAGGGGGTGCTGTAATGACAACCCCCTCGGGTCAGATAGGCTTCTCAGATATAAGTACTGAACTGGGAACCTCCTCCACCTCACAACGCTCCCTTAATGACAGTTCTGTACGTGCTCTAGCTGGGAAGTCCTCAGGCCAGATTGGGCTAGGGGATTGCCGGGGCAAATCTTGGTATGCCTACACAACCACGATGACTAACTATAAATCTCGTCGTTCAGTATCTACAACTTCAGGGACTGCGAATAATTACCATCGGATATATTTTCATCAGAATGGCAGTATCACTACTAACGGCTCAGTGGAGTCTGGGTCTACCCGCTGGGTATCTCAAACAGGGAGCCCCGGAAATGATTTTGATGTAAGGGTTAGTGTAACAACGAATGGGGCTGGTAGTGAGTTATCTAATGGGATGTCTGCTAATACATGGTATAGATTGAATGCCGACAGGTATTTTGAGCATCATGTTAGTAGGGTTACAAATGGTAGTAGCTCAGGAGAAAGTAAATTTAAAGTTGAGTTGAGGTGGAGGGGTAATAACTCTATTAAGGATACAGCAACTTTTACCTTAAATACTACAGCTTTTAAAGCGATAGACGCCGATCCTGGTTGCCTGTGGACAGGTCATGAAGTTGAAACAAAAAACGGTTTCAAGAAATTAAAAGACCTAGTTATTGGTGATGTGGTTAGGTCATATATCATCAATGGCCTTCCAGATGAATCATCTCAAAGGCGTTGGGAAGAATGGCAATCCTCTGAACTATCTGGCGAGCCGTCATGGTCGGAAGTAAGGAACATGGAGATTACGGAGGAGGGTATGTATATGGAAGTTAATAATACGAAATGCTCTCTATCCCACCCATTTTTTATTCAGAGAAATGGTTTGTTTGGGTTCTGCCGTGCGCTGTATTTACAGGCGGGCGATAAGCTCCTGAAAGATGATCTAACATGGGGTTCCCTAACAAATGTCAAGCTTGTTAAAAGTCCCTTAGAAGTATTAATGCTGGACGTTGAAGAAAACGATACCTACATTGCCGGTGGTTATGTAAACCATAACGGAATCCAAAAACCTTAAAATTAATGAAAGAATTTCTTCAAGCCTCTACCTCTGCTACGACAGTGGGGGTTGGAGGTGCTATTTTTCTGGGTATTAAAGTAGCCGATTGGGCACTTATGCTTGGAATACTGACAGGTGTGTTAAACCTATTAATTATTATTCCTACGATTTTGAAAGTATATCATCCGAAAATCAAAGGGATATTTAAGAGGAATAAAAGTAATAACTATGAGTGTACTGATAAAAGTAATTAGTGATACCTTCTTTGCCTTTATGTCAGAGAAGATTCTGAAGCGGCTGATTATCCGCGTTTTGCGTGAGCTTGCTAGGCGTTCTGAAAATGATATTGATGACCAAGTTGTTGAGGATATGGCTGAGACTTTGAATGTCAAAGGGTCGTGATTACAAAGAAGAATACGCTCGCTACCATTCAAAACCCGAACAAATCCGTCGCAGGTCTGAGAGAAATAAATCCCGCAGGCTGATGATAAAGCTAAAAGGTAAAAAAGCCGTGCAGGGTAAAGATGTAGACCATAAGGACAGGAACCCTGCTAACCGCTCTCCAAGTAACCTGCGAATACAGTCTAAGAAAGAGAATAGGGGGCGTAATAAGTGAGTGCATTACAGGAGCTGCTAGAACAGCTTCACGATGAGGCTGCCAAAACTCTGTTAGAGCGCCTTAAGGGCGGAAAAGCTACGGCAGCTGAAATTGCGCAGGCGATTAACCTGCTGAAACATAATGGCATCCAGTGCGATCCAAAACCTGGAGGTTTACTGGATGAAATTGCAAAGGACTTGGAGAAATACCAAGCCGGTAACACAATCAATTAGGAGTTAGATGGCACATGAAGTAGAGAAGCGGCTTCGTGACGACTTCCTATTCTTTCTCTACCTGATTTGGAAACATCTAAATCTACCCAATCCAACAAGATTACAGAATGATATTGCGAAGGCGCTAGGGAACTCTCCTAAGCGCCTTATCATTCAAGCTTTCCGAGGGTGTGGTAAATCATTCATTACTTCAGCTTTTGTTGTATGGATGCTCTACCGTGACCCTCAACTTAAAATCATGGTTGTGTCTGCATCTAAGGAAAGGGCAGACGCATTCTCACAGTTTACAAAGCGCCTTATAGGTGAGGTTCCCTGGCTTCAGCATCTGCGGCCAAAAAATAACCAAAGGGACTCGCTAATAGCTTTTGATGTGGGGCCCGCAAGGGTTGACCACTCCCCATCCGTTAAGTCTGTTGGTATTACCGGCCAGCTGACTGGTTCACGCGCTGACATAATCATTGCTGATGACGTTGAGGTGCTGAATAACTCCGCTACCCAGACCGCTCAAGACAAGCTGAGTGAGCTAGTGAAAGAGTTTGATGCGATTCTCAAGCCGTATGACCCGGCCTTGATGGAGTTTGAGCCGAAGATTCTATTCCTGGGAACGCCTCAGCATGAGATGAGCTTGTATAGCAAGCTACCTGAGCGTGGCTATAAGACTATGATTTGGCCTGCTTTGTACCCAAAGAACATGGAGAGGTATAAAGGGGCACTGGCAAGGCTCATTGTTGATGACCTAAAACGTGATCCAAGCTTTGTAGACCAGCCAACTGACCCTCAGCGGTTCACCAAAATGGACCTTGATGAGCGTTTGGCATCCTATGGTAAGGCAGGTTTCGCTCTTCAGTTCATGCTTGACACAACTTTGAGTGATGCTGAGAAGTATCCGCTCAAAGTGGCTGACTTAATCGTGTCTGACATTATGCCAGTCAAGGCTCCTGTTGAATTCAGCTTGATGCGGCATGGTGACAGGATTGTTGATGTGCCTAATGTCGCTTTGACAGGTGATTACTATTACTACCCAGACTGGGCGAGTAATGAGCGCCTTGATTATGAGTACAAACTGCTTGTAATCGACCCTTCAGGCCGTGGTAAGGACTTGACAGGGGTTGTGGTCCTTTATTTCCTCAGGGGGTACATCTTCCTAGTCGAAGCTAGAGGGTTTAAAGAGGGCTATGCAAAACCAACACTCAGGTCTATTGCTCAGATGGCGAAGCGTCATGGAGTACATACTGTGCTTGTGGAGGATAACTTCGGTGATGGTATGTTCACCGAGCTTCTGAGGCCGGTCCTTTACGACAGCTACGCATGTGGCGTGGAAGAGACAAAATCACAAGGGCAGAAAGAAAGGCGAATCATTGACTGCCTGGAGCCTGTAATGATGCAGCATAGGCTGGTAGTAGCTCCCTCAGTCATTGAGAGGGATTACGAGAACAACAAGAACGAGATTCGCTATAGCCTGTTTTATCAGATGACCAGAATAACGTATGAGAAGGGAAGCCTCGTACATGATGACCTTATTGATCCTCTCGCAATGGGGGTCAAGTTCTTTACAGACCGTATGGCAGTTGACACCGCAAAGGTGAGTAGGGAACAGAGAGAGCAGGCAATTGATGACCTGCTGAATAATGTAGAGAAGTTTATGAGTGCTGGCAGTACCGTTGTGTCCGCTATGGACGCATCAGGAACCACTGTTAGCAGTCCGACTGGATACGTCCAGTAAGCTGCTTAAGATTCGTTGAAGATGCCTGTAGAGCCTATGAAGGGCTTTGCAGGCATTTTTTTCTAATTCTTCATTTCGTGGCGTTGAGGAGCTTGATATAGTTCTGGTGTAAATTACCGTGATGTAATTCCCGATTTTCTAGGCTGCTTAGTTGGAGCGCTTTCAAGCCTTATAGGGGTATCTACGTTGGTTAGGCTGCTTTACTGAGTTAGAGGTTATTATGGATAAAAAAATACTAATAGATGGATTGAAGCGTTTTCAGGGAAGATTATTGGCAGAAGTTCTACAAGCTTATGGTAAAAGGGGCGCTTCCTATGGCCATGAAAGATTCGGAAGTTGGTTTAAAAAGTTCGAAGAATTCCTTGCTACTAACCTCCCGGCTGAGGTTGATATACTGAATGCAAAACTCTCTAGATTTGGTATGACAGTATTTACTGGGGAAAGCCCAGCCCGAAGTTTTTGGAATGCTGATGGGGATAAGCTGAATTCATATATCGACTCTCTGATACTTGATATTCAAAACGATGAATATAACTTTGAACAAGGAGCTAAGGACACTAATTTGGTGAATACTACCCCTAAACAAAAAGGAAAGCCCAAAGATAAGGTTTTTATAGTACATGGCCATGATGAGCTTACCAAGGAGAAGACGGCTAGGTTTATAGAAAAACTTGGACTTAAAGCTATTATCCTGCATGAGCTGCCGAGTCGAAGCAAGACGATTATTGAGAAAATAGAAGAGAACTTAGATGGGGTCGGTTTTGGTATTGTTCTATACACTCCAGATGATAAGGGTAACGAAAAAGATGAAGCTGAGCAGGGAAATCTTAACTTTAGGGCTAGGCAGAACGTCATACTTGAGCATGGTATTTTGATGGGTAAGCTTGGGCGTGAGAATGTTGCTGTAGTGGTAAACGGTTTTCTAGAGCTTCCAAATGATATTAGCGGGTTGGTATATATTAATGAAACTTCATGGAAAGAGGATTTGATTAAAGAATTGGTTGCCGCTGGCTATGATTTAGAGTTAAAGCGAATTTTTTGCTAATTCGTAAATTACCTAGCTTGATGAATAGGTGGGTCTAATAGTTCCTAAGGAGATTATTCTCAGGTTAATCCAACTACTCCCACCCAGACTTCAAATGCTCTAAAACCCGTTTAGTTATTAGGCTTGGAGTTTTGAAGTTGATTAATATTGTTTGAGGATGCCTGTAGAACCTGTTATGGGCTTTTTAGGCATTTTTTTCGTGTTTGATTTCTCATTTCGCGAGATGGTAAGTTCTGTTAGATTACAAGCATAGGGCGTAAGTTACATTTAATTACTTTAGATATTTCTAGTTAGTGTTGTAGGGTAATATGCAAGAATTAGTTGAAAGCTTAATTTCTAAGCAATGCGAGGGTGTGTGGTGGGATTTTAAACAAAAATTCCCCTCTGAGCTTATTGATATGCTGCATGACATTACTTGTTTAGCAAACGTAATTCATGATGGCGACCGCTATTTAGTTTATGGCGTAACAGATGATTATGAGGTGGTAGGATTGAATGAAGGCGATAATCATCACACGCAAGCGGATGTAATTAATTATCTTCGTCAGCAACCTTATGCCGAGAATTGCGAACCTCAAATTAGCCTTACTGATGTCGAGTACGAGGGAAAGGCAATAGCTATTCTTACTGTAAAGAATATGCGATTAAAACCCTACTATTTCACTAAGGACATACGGAAGGGTAAGCACTTTCTGAGGGCAGGTGCAATCTATTCAAGAGTAGGAGATACCAATACACCTAAAGACTCTTGTGCTAACCCTAAAGATGCTGAAGCAATGTGGCATGAAAGGTTTGGACTAGGTCTGAGGCCTGATGAGCGCTTTTCAGTGATCTTAGAGGACACGGAGAACTGGAAGTATAATGGTATTGATGGTGCATACTATATCCTTGACCCAGATTATAGAATTGAGATAGGTGAGAAAGAATCTACTAAGGGCAACTACTGGTGGCAGTTTGAACTGGTCGAGAAGCCAGTTATGTTCACTTACTTGCTAAAATTTAAAGATACTACATTGCATGAATTTCCGGGAGTAAGATTTCAGAATGAACAATTATGCATCCCTTTTCCTGATATTAAGTTTATTATTCAACCAGAACACAAGCCTCCTTTGGAGAGAAGTTTTTATTGTGACTTATTTTATTATGAAAAAGGCACCTTAAAGTATTCGTTATATTCACACTTGCGAAAGATGGAGTCTGATGCGCCACGCCTTGCCCCTCCAATAAGAAGTCAAATTAGAAGATCGATAATATCATTGCCATTTTTCATTGCTGATGATCAAGGTGAGGTAGATTTTCTTTGCAAGAAGCTTGCAGAGGCTTATGATGAATTTACTTCTAATTTTCATTCAATTATCGCTGACAGTATATATCAAGGATCAGTATCAAGCCGAAATCAGATTGAGCGGGTTTTCTCTGAGTGGGTATTTTCTAGGATAACTGGAAAAACTATTTAGTATATTTAGGGTGTACTGAAAAATTAATTGAGGAGGGTGGAAGATATGATTATGGGTTTCTTAAAAAAATGCCTCACCATTCTTACTTACCTGGGAGGGATCGTTGCTTTGTTTGTCGGGGGATTTGAGTTGAGAGACTATTTAACAAAAGATGAGCCTGCTGAGCACTCTGTAGGTATACCCCTAACTTATCAAGAAGTTGTGGAATTTAGAGCTTTCCTTGATAAAAACTCAGGTAAGAAAGTTAGGCTGAATTCCGAAATTGTCTTTGACTCAGCGCTACAGATTAGCAAACTTATCCATGAAGTATGTGATTACAGCGATTTTTTAGATGCTGTTATGAATAGCCCAAATGATGTAAGTAATATAGATTTAGGGATTGTTAAGTTTCACGATGATTTTGAGGCTCCACTAGAAAATAACGCCCCCGAGGGAAGTATAGGGCAGCATTATATTAGGGGTGGTACTTATCGTGGTATATCTTGCTTTGATAAGATAAGAATAAAAGTTAAAGACCCTAGCCAGCTAAGGTTAGGCTTCGGCGGTACTAATACTATGTCTCTCCCTATCTATGGAGAGTTTTTGATTGAAAAGAGATACTTCGCCGGTCCGAGTACGGAATACACATTAAGAGAACTTTAGGACCTGAGAGTGTTTTCCCATACCTACTGAAACAGGCACCTAAATCCGCCTAAAGTATTAGGTGTCTATTCTCACGCCAATTCCATTCCTTCCACTCCCTCTCCAAATGCTCTGAAACCCGCATGGTTACTGGGCCTGGAGTTTTGTTGCCCTAAGGCAATATTTTTTTTCTTTTCGCCGGTTCGCCGGGGTTTTGTTTTTTAAGGTTATAGGGGCACTTTAAAGGGCTTTTAAATGCTTATAAGGGTCTTTAAGTAACCACCACTACCAACAACCTAAAGAAAGAATATTAAAAGCTCTGAAGGGGTATCCCTGGAAGGGAGAGTTTTCTTATGAACTAAAAAGGTAATTCTAATGCTGATACTGTCTCATATTGGTTGTGTGGTGCTGGGTATTCTACTTGAGTATGGAGCGAGTAAGTTAGGCTTAAGTAAATCCAGCAGCAACCAGTACGACACTGCTACTGACTTGGAGGGCTTTAACGATGGTCCCTAGTCAGGAAGAGTTGGAGAAGATGCACAACGGCTTGATGGGGGCCACCATATCGGATTCATGGCTATACATGAGGAAGATAATTTCCATCATTAAAACCTCTCCAATCCCTCATAGTGATTACATTGTGGACGCTAAGGTTCACATGTTAATGCCCGGCCAATATCCCTGCATACCGAACTGGCACTTTGACCATGTACCTCGCAATGAGGCTGGCCAAATGGTCTTAGAAGACCGCGATTCGACACAGAAGATGTTTCTTTGGCTGTCTGGTCCGCCTTTTACGGAGTTTGCAGATGGACGGGAAGTAAGAGCAGGGGAATGGACTGAATTTACTCAGTTTGACAGTCATCGCGGAGTGAAAAGTGAAGAGCACCAATGGAGGCTGCTTATCCGCTTAACTCCCGCCTCAATCCATCCGCACATCAGGCACGGCGAGAAATGTCTTAGAAGGCACTCGCAAGTGTACCTGGACGCTGACAATTTCAAATGGTGATACCAATGCCGAATATACAGACCGTAACACATCAAGAACCTGTCAATCAGGATGCTAATCCCCTTCTGGTTGAGTCATCAACCGAGCCTGAATTAAAAACTTTAAGAGAGATTCTGAAGCCGTATGACTTTGAGGATTATCAGTTCCTGGCAAAAGATAGCGACCTCAATTGGCATAAGTACAAAACTGAGCCGACTTACCGCTCCAAAGGAGATGGCTGGGATGGTGACTGGGACTTCCTTTGTGATGACGATGAAGATGCTGTTGTGGCTAAGCTCCCGCAGGGCCTTCGCGATAAGGCGCCTAAGGACAGTCTGGTTTCTCTTGATTCAGAGTGGGAGGTTTGAAAGCGGCCAGGAGCGATTTAAAACACCCTTTCAGGTCTACTAAGGCAATCCTGCTAAGGCATGCTTAATCACGCTGAGAGAGGCTGGTAGACGGCCTCAACAGCAATTTCCTTGAGCGTTATTACCTAGAGATGTAGGTCGTTGTATTTATGCGTGGTAAACTGATTGCCGACTAAATTTTAATCTACTTTAGTTGGATAAGAGTCAGGACATACAACGGTCTCAGTAAATCACTATTGAGGACCGCTCAAGGAAATTGCGATAAGGGAATGCAATGCAGGCAACTCATTTAGATGCTGAGAGGCGTTATGAACTTTACAGGTCTGAATCTAGGCAATATGCCCAGGCCGCACTTCCTCAAAAGTATAAAGGTGCTGTTAGCCTGAAAGGCATTGATCCTCGCTCCCTTGCCAGAGCAAAGGCTTGGGAGGCAAGTGAGAGACGTGAAGTAGACTGGAATTGGACCAAAGGCTACGAGGTCTACAGCCTCCGTTACCCTAAGCGCTTTGAGCTTGCCATCTGGAAAGAGGACATTCTATGTGGTCTGTCTATAGGTAGACCTTCTTACAATGGCTCACGTCTCCGCTTGGATTTCACCGAGCGGGCGCCTGATAACTGCCCGTTGAGAGGGCAGGTGATGCAGATTAATTTACTTGCTGCGGAGTCTTACGCGCTGCGAATTGGTGTTGATGAGATGCGGATAATGCACCCATCTAACCAAGAGCTTGTAAATTACTACGCTCGCCATGGCTATAAGTATGTTAAGGGCACCATGGATTTTGATGATGCTCATGAACGCAATCCCCACTATCTCTACAAGAGGCTTTAATCATGGTTTCAGCTGAGAAGTCTCACACAGAGAAAATGAAAGACCTCCAAGACAAGCTTAAAAAACGGTCTGAAGAAATTTTTAAGAATGGTCCTGACTTTGATGAGCCTCAATATACAGGTGATCCATCTAAGGTTTTTGATGAAGACGATAAACCTAGCGATAAGGATCACCGGCCTAAAAAGACCTCTTGAACTTTAGTGTAAAAGTGATTCAAGTAAGACTATAGGAGGTTAGAATGAATATAGCGTTTGGTGTGAATGAGTCGGGGATGGTAGAAGAAGGCTCTATTGATGAGCTTAGAAAGTACGTTGATTTTGTTTATAGATACGAAACTGAGAGCCATGAAGTTTGCCATACCGAATTACTGAGAGCTGTAAATAATTATCTAGCAAAGTTAAAGATACATAATGAGTGGCAAGATTCAGGTTCTTTAGACCGGACAGATTTTAGGTATCAAACCTTTGGTCGTATAGAAGCTCATGTGGTTGCTTATCACCTTTCTGTAACTTCAACAAAGAATGACCTTGTAAATTTAGTGAATGAGTGCCTTTCCCTTGGATTTAATCATGGTCCAACAGTTGAGTTGGTGGGTGGGGCGAGGGAAGTAAATCTTAGGTCATCCTTCTGCGATAGATTCTTCTATACAGTTGAGTACTTTATCCAACAAATGAATACACATTTTTCTTTTGTTACTGATACCTCAGCAAAAAGTAAGCAACATTACTTTCAGAAGATGTTGGAGTTTTTTGAGATGGGTGATGAGGTTGTCAGTACAAAATATCTAGTTGATAAATTTGTCGCTAGCTATCCGGTGGATGATTCAAGCCTTATTAAAGAGATGAAGGCTAAACTAGAGGATAAGTCAGTTCCTCTTGGAAAGCTTTACGAGTACGCAGCAGCATTAAGAAACTGTCTCCATAACAATGGTTACTCAAATAAAACTCTAAATAATTTAGATATAGGGCTGGCCCAATTTAAGGGCATCAAGCAGGGAGAGTATATAACATGCCAGTCAACTTTCCATGTTCTAATGATGTCCATGGCATTAACTGAGATTTTGCAACAGATAACTCAGAGATCAATAGATCTTTTTCCAGGGAAACTATTACAAGACCCGTTCACAATGAAATTAAAGGGAATTTTAGAAACCAAGGCAAGTACATCAAGTTCTTAGTTATGAAAAAGTGCATCACAATAGCATTTTTTATTTCTTCTACTGCTTCATCTGCCTCTACAAGTACCTTCTCTGAAAAGGAGCTTCAGCATTACGTCTGCCATGAGTATCTAAAGCTCCCCGAAAGCGCGATTGAGGTTCGCTTAGGGGACGGTACAAGAGCTGATTGCGTAGGTGATGATTACGTGGTTGAAGTTGAGTTTGCCCGGAAGTGGAAAGACTCAATAGGGCAGGTGATGCACTACTCTAATCAGACTCGCAAGAAGCCTGTTGTCTACTTACTGATGACTTCTCCCAAGGATATGCGGTACTACCATCAGATGCTTGAGACATTGACAGCCCAGGAGCTGAAGTTTCCTATCAATGTTCAGCCAGTATCTTTCTATGAGGCTGATAAAGCCATTCAGAAGAAACTTGAGAAGTATGTTGAAGGGCACTTCTGAGCACCCGGATATTTTATTGAAAAAATCTGAGTGGGTAGATTGATAATTAGGACCGTGCATTACCCCCCATGGGGGCCTTCCTGGCCGCTACCTGTACCGAAAGTCTGTACCAATGACTCTAACTTGTTGATTTATAAGGGTTTTCAAGAGATATAGAATCTTCTTTCACCCTGATTTAACTGTTATTTTGGCCAATATGACTAGATTTATCCTTATTCGTGGCCAGAATGTCCTTTCATTTCTAATTCATCTGTAACGCGGCTCACCACACACCCCCAAACCCTTTGCACTCCTTCCTAGTCCCTCACCAGCTCCTCACAAGCGCACTTTGTCCGCGCCCTCCCTTCCTAATGCTTTCCAACCAATCACAAACACTTAAAAATAATTCACAAGTATCGCTTGACAGACCTACTAAGTGCGACCTAGGATTGCCACATCAACAGACAACAACAGAGATTCACAACATGGCTAACATCACTTTTTACGAGTTGAGCACATACAACAACGGCCTATTACTGGATTTTGAAATTGATTTGGATGACCTCAGCAGTGAGGAAGAGTTGTTGGAGGCCGTGCAAGAGAAGCTAAAAGAGCTTAAGGAAAAAGCACTTGCCGGGGAGTATCCGAATATCGCTGCGCTTGAGGTTAAGGCCGGTTATTACACCTTTGAGGAGTACCGGGTAGCTGACTCCGAGGATGTGCCTGATAAGTATGTAGGTGAATATTCCTTAGACTCTGAGTATTGGGAATACAAGGAGATAGCAGAAGAGCACGGCGCGGAAGTTGTGAACGCTGCTTTATCTATTGGCTATGCGCTTGAAAGCATAGGGGACCATTACAGGGGACACGTTGAGCCGCAGAATGATGATGATGGAACACTGGGCGAATGGGCTTATCAGAATGACCACCTGGGTGAAATCCCTAGCCACTTGGCTAGTTACATTGATTGGGATTCCGTAGGCCGTGACCTGAATTGCAGTGGCTGGCATGTAATGAACGGACATATTTTTAGTGTCTAACAGGTCTACTAAGTGCGGCTTCATGTTTAATTGAGAATCTTTTAGGGGATTGTAATGGCTAGTTTTGATGCGGTTTTAAGGGGCTTTGAAAAGTCTGCGCGGGATAGTGCAAAAGTTGAGGTTAACTATAGGCTTCCCACTGTGTCTATTACTGATGGTGCGGGTGGTGTGGTCTTTCTACAGGGTGCTGATGCTGAGTCATTTGTTGATGATGTGCGTGACCTTGAAGAGGATTATCAGGATGAGACTAGAGAGGCTTGTGAGTATGTCTTTGCCTATCCCTATCTTGATCTTCTATAGGTCTACTAAGTGCGACTTAAGGGCCGCTTAAGTGCGGCTTTGAATCCCCTTTTTGAGGGCTTACCCATGGTTATTCGCCGTTGTGGTTCCTTGTTCACTGTTACTTATCGCGGGCTTTGGGCGCTCTCTCCTGTGCTGTCTGACGCTCTCGCTTGTATTTGGTTGGAGGTGTTGCGTGATAGTTAGTTATCTAGTGCCCGCACTAGTCCTGCTTTTCATGGTCTGGCAAGCGGTTGTCAATTGGCAGGAAGTGGCGCCGCTATTCTGGATTGTTGTTGCTGGGCTTGTCGTTTTTGGCTGCTTTATTGGGCTGTCTTCAATACTCACAGGGAGGATTTAAGAATGCGCTTTCTAGGGCTTGTCCTGGCTGTTGTGAGCGCTGTTTGCACGGCTCATTGGTTGGGTTCTATCTCGGTTCCTTTTGGTGTTGTTGCGGTGTTGTTTTCTGTTGTTACTGCGATTGCACTAGAAGCAGCTAAGAACCTATTAGCTGTGCGCTCCGTGAGGTATTGGCAAGAGCGTGAATATTGGCGCTTCGGTGTTGTTCTCTGTTGTGTGTCTGCCTTGGCTGTTGTCTCTGTTTTCGCCACTGTCCAATACATACAAGGCGCTTACAGTGACCAGACTAGCTCGCTCTTGAAACAACACGCCCAGCAACAGCTAGAGCAGCAGCGGCAGGCCCTGGCAGGTAGTGCGCGGCTCATAGAGTTGGACAGGGTGAGTAAGGCTAAGAAGCAGCGAGGCGAGGAGTTACCAGACCTTAATGACAGTATTGAAAAGACCCTCCAGAAGCTTGATGGCGTAAAGGATAGGCCCGCTTTCCTCGTGCAGGTTTCAATCTTAGTGGGTGTGTTGTTGGATGTTGTGGCGCTGTTGATGCTGGTGCTGGACGCTGCTGACAGGCTACCAAAACGTGATAGTGAATTCCTCAAGGATAGGCCCACCAACACACCAGTAGAGCTTACAACAACCCCACAACTTGGCCCTGATGAGCGTTGCCTAGGCATCCTAGCCGAGCGGCTTGAAGGTGGTTGGAGTCCAACAGTAAGGGGAACCATGGCGCTTTTCCAATGCCAATATGAAGAAGCTAAGGAGTTACTGGAAGCACTTGTAGAGGAAGGCAGAATAGGCCGAGAAACAAAGTCGGGTAGGGTGTTCTATACCAAGCATACAACAGCGAACAACACTGTTAAGAGTGTGTGTGGCGAGAGTTTGCGATGATGGCCTGCACATTGAACATCAGCCCGGTGGAGCTGGCTTTCAAAATACTCTTGTACTTTTTCTGACAAGGAGCAGAAACATACTCTAGGGACATTAATCCGGCGAGCGCCGACCGCTCAACAATTTCAGGATTACCTTCAGCGGCCACTCTCTGCATGGCTGCGAGAAGCTGGATAGAAGCGGTATTAATACGGCGTTCAGAAAATGGCTTACAAAATACATAGGAGGGAATGAAGTAGTCCGGGTGGACCGTGCTAAAAGCAACCAGCAAATCAAAGGAAATTTCTGTTTTTTCTCCGCCTTCAAGCTTTCCATATGTTTGTCGGCTTATGCCAATCTTCTTTGAAATTTGCTCTTGGGTTAGACCAAAGATTTTTGTACGGATCTCCCGAAGAATGCCTGGGAGGCGTTCATAATCAATTTTTAAACTACTACTCATACAACAAAATCATAATTTGCCAACATTCCTTTAACATTCTAGCCATTTTTTGTAAGGGAATAGCACTTAAGTAGTAGTTATAGTACGACTACCTGACGGAAACAGCGTAAATAACAACCTGTCTGGAGTGAGAACAAGATGTTTCTACCAATGAATAAAGGAATTACATCATTTGGTGCTTATGAGGGAACAGCAGAGCAGTCAGAAGCGCTATTCGCAAGTGAGCGTTGGTTCCCTGTAAATCAAGCAACCCCCGAAGGAAAAGAGGTAGCTGAGGACTTAGTGTCAAGCGGCTTCGCTTATGTTCATGGGCATCAGGGGGTAACGTACTTCAATGACTGTGCTGAGCTGGATGTATTGCTTGGCCTGGATGAGTACGACAAGGGGGAGGCAGAAGCAGTTGCCTCGGAATCTAATTGGTGCGCAGGTCGCATAAAATAGCCTTGCTTAGCGATTGTTGGGTGCGTATCATCCACGCAAATTTTTACTGACTGCTACCTGGGCGGTGTAACTGAGCAGATGCTCAAATCACTTAAGGAAAACCAACAAATGAGTCTCCACAACCTTTCTAGGGCAATTGAGGTAGTCGTTTCTGAAACGAACCCAAGAGTGACCGCAAGGCATGTCATCATTTTTTTGATGACAGCTGAAGCAGGTAATGAAGGACTGACTCAACAAACAATTATGGATTTTTTCGGTGATGAAATGCCGAAGGGTTCTATAAGCAAAGTTACAAAGCGCTTACAGAAGGTTGAGGGCACTGATGCCGATGGCAACATCCGCTATGGTTATGACCTCATACGTTGGGTGGATGATAGAACAGCTATTGAAGGTGCCTATGGCTATTTCATTCTCACCGAAAAGGGTAAGCAAATTTATAAGCAAGTTAAGAGACTTGTAGGGTAGGCGATTAGCGCCTTCCTTCACTTTCAGGTCGCATTTAATAGGGCTATTAAGTACGTTATGAGGAGCTACTAAATGATTGAGTTAGGGAAAGGAATCAAACGCGAGAAGCTGAAGAGTGGGCAGGTGGTTTACAAGCTCAACAAAACCTACAAAGGAGAGCGCATCAAGGCGACGTGTGATAGTGAGCAGCAGTGCCGCGAAGTCTACCTGAGGCGGGTTAACGATATTGATTCTGGTAAAGACATCGGGAAGGTGAAGGAGTCTGAAAAACAGCGTGAAAAGCTTACTATGCGTGACCTTTTCAAGCGCGCTGAGCAGCATCCTAAAGTTTGGAAACATAACTCCACCAATGTGAGCCGCAACACTACAGAGCGTTCACTGGAAATGATGGGCTGGTGGGACAAGTCACCTTTTGAGCTAACAGCTGAGGATTACTTGGACTTCATTGAGGGATGTGAAAAACAAGGCAACTCTCAGAACACCATTAATCACAAGCTAGCCTACCTCAACGGACTTTTTAAAGTTGGTGTGCTACTTCGCTTCTTCTCCGAGACTGAGGTTGTTTTCCCTGTGACGATGCAGGGCACAGTGAATGAGGATGCCTCCAAAACACGTTTCGCCTGGGATGATGAAACCGTTTCTCGCTTTGAAAAAGTAATGAAACATGTCTCACTGGATTGGCAAGCACTTTTCTTGGGGCTGCTACACACTGGAATGCGGCCTGCTGAGATGAATAGTTTAAAAATTAACAGTATTGATACTAAATCGTGGCGAGTGACATTTTTGAGGAAAAAGAAAAGAGGAAAAAAAGTAGAGACGCAGCTGCCTGTTGTCAGCCAACTCAAACCAGTGTGGGAGTCGTACATTAAAGAGCGCTTAGAAAGCGGTGCGACCGTAAATGATTCTTTTATAACGGGCTTGAGGCATGAGCGCTCAAGGGCAGATGCTTTCAGCACCATCAAAAAAATGATGGGAATTTCTGATGAGAGTGTCACCTACACGCTTCGTCACACATGCTGCACGCGCTTGATTAAACGTGGAGTAAACCTTGTCACAGTGATGAATTGGATGGGACACAGCACGATTCAAACGACTATGAATTACGTACATTTTTCACCAGAAATGTTTGACGAAGTAGATGCAAAAATTAGTGATGGTGAAGTTTTAAATGGAAATTTAGAGGGGAGGGAAGTGGTGCCCGAGGCCGGACTTGAACCGGCATGGCCATGACAGCCGAGGGATTTTAAATCCCTTGTGTATACCAATTTCACCACTCGGGCTGAGTAGCTTTCCTTATCTGCCGGGTGATTCTGTACCGAATCCTTGTACCAAAAATCTATGTCATTGATTTAGAACGACTTGTTATAGATTTTAAGTCTCCTGTGTCTACCAATTCCACCACCCGGGCAGCTCCTTTGCGAGGCGGGAGTTTAGCACTTTTGCTCTTCCCTGGATCCTCACGTTCAATGCAGTTCACAGGATTCTGCAATGAAAAGGAAAAATGGAGGCTAGGGTCGGAATCGAACCGGCGTACACGGAGTTGCAGTCCGCTGCATGACCACTCTGCCACCTAGCCTTTGTTCCACATCTTGTGTGGATGAGAACGCTGCGAATTCTATCTGATAAATCTGAAAAATCCTAGCGTTTTCTTATACTTACGTGCCCTTGGCTGCGTAAGTGGGCGCTATTCTATGGACTATCAGAGATTAGTCAAGCGTTGTTTTCAACAAATTGTAAAACTTGAGGAAAAAAGTCTGGAAAGTTCACGGATGACCTTATGGCAATAGACTTAATAACTTTTAGTACGGTTGCCAATGAAGCTATTTCCATTTGTTCTTAATTTATTGGAAGGGTTGCTGGCAATCCATTGAGGGTGTTCGATACTGTCTTTATCTGGCTAACATGTCTCCCCCCAAACGTGTTATGCAATGCCGGTAGGGCACACCAGGATGGTATTTGCCCGTAGTGTAGCAAGGATGAAATCCTCCAAGTTTCACTCCTAATGGTCTTGGCCCTGACGCTCTCCCCCCCCGTCGTCAGGGCTTTTTTTTATCTGTTGTTTGATGTCCTTAGAATTTTTCTCGGTGAGGTTTTCTAAGGCCAGTGCTTTTACGGGTCTACCAGCTGCTTGTTCTGACAGCTTTCGAAAGCGTTCCAAAGTCACTTCGCCACGGGTACTCGCGAGTGCTTTCGCAACCTCATCGATACTGGCCTTACCGTCGCTCGCTTCACGAATCTCTTTATCGAGCTCCAGCATAACTCCCGCTGCCCGCGCTGTAACCGGCCCTGAGGAGCGTTTCACCAATAGAGTGGGGGCCTTTTTTCCCCAATTAATCAGTTTATCCATTGCCTCTTGGTAGCGGTCATCACTGATGCCACCAGTTCTTCTTAAAATTTCAAGGGAGTAAAATTCTGCAAGGCCCTCCACAATCCAGTCACTCTGGTCATCTCCATGGATACCTGTTCCGACATGTACTAGCTCGTGGATCATGCTACTGGTGCGGTTTCCACTGATCAAAGGCCGATCGGCATGCATAAATAATGAGCGCGTCCCGGATAATCCCCCTCGCCACATAGGGTCATCAGCGGTAACGATCAATAAATGGCCTGGAAATAGAGGGAAGATTTTTTTAAGTTCTGGCAGGTTCCAATTGAGAAATGCAAGAATGTCCTGTCGACGGATATTTTGCCCCTTAGGGCCGGAAATTCTGGTATCTGTGTTGGCAATCAAATCCTGGCGGCTGCCGATCTTACCAACAATCATCCATCCCTTTGGTCTGACAAAACGTCGCTTTTTGTCGGATATTTGATAGAGATTTTCTTCGATTTGAGGGTAGGGCAGAGCGGAAGACCAACCTTCAGGCATCTCTAACTTCAGGCGGGTATCCGTGGCCCGTCCTCGGCTAGTAGCAGAAATTGGTGGAATTAATTTATCGCTGCGTAGAATTGCCCAGTCTTTGGTAATGCGTGAATCATAACCACCGTTTTTCCTTTGGTTATTGATAACAAAACTATAACGGAGTTTTGCCTCGTTGCCGGCGGTGTGCCATATAGCCTTTCCTTCCTTTTCTTCCAAAGGCTGCGCGCTCTTCAGGTCCTTATAACGGCCTGAAGCCAGGTTCAGGGTTAGCTTACTGGGTACGTCTTCACCGCTCAGAGCTACCTCAACCAAGGCCCTCTTACTCTCAGGGTCGATTTTTGCCGTGTATAAGAGCTCATATGCCCTAGAAACCGGTGAAAGGATAAGAACAATCAAAGACAAAGAGAGAAGTTGTTTACGCATCATTATCTGGCAGAAAATCCAACAAGTTCCAATTTGGACAATGAGCAAGCCTACAGGTGCCGACATGTCGCCATCAAGCAAATGAGTCACGGCACCTGGGTTTAATCATTCGTTCCGGTGCGTCTAGTTAGTGCATGTAGAAGCAGCTTTGACTATCAAGTCAGATTAAAGAATACACTTATAAAGGCGTTATCAATGTAAATGGTATATCTAAGCACAACCCAATATGTCACTAGAGGTTGTGTTATGTAGAAAAGCGCCGCCGAAAAATGTTGATAGGGGAAAGGGTGGTTGATTTTTATTCAAGCTGTGTATAGGGAAAATGGCCCATGTGCAAGCATTGAGGAATGACGTAGATACAGAGGCCACAGGTTCCCGTGGCCTCTGTGGATGTCTCTACCAATAACGAATGGAGCGTGGATCCATAAAGGGCATTCCATAGGCAAAGGCGAAGCCGTCTGGGAAAGTACCCATCACTGGTTGTTGGGGGGGCATTCCGCTAACCTCTGCCCCGTAATAGGCCGGGACAAACTGATGGCCGGACCAGTTTGCTCCAGCCCCCGCATACCCTTGCATTGGCGGCACGCTATATCCGGTATAAGGAGAAGCGTGTGGGCTTGTGGGCTGGGCGGCAGATACACCAACACCTTCGGTTTTTGCCATTTCTTTGGCTGACTCGAATAGAGAATCAATACCAAATAGCCTGGGAACACCGGCTCCTACTCTATCTGCCCCAAGATTCATTGGTGATGTTAGTGTTCGGATCAGTTGGAAGAGGCCGGTTGTACGCGAAATATCACGCTGTCTGAAAGTGGTTTTAAATAATGGGTGGTGGGCAAGTAGCAGGGCAGCCAGACCAGTGATATGAGGTGCTGCCATGGACGTGCCTGACTGTACATCAAATCCTTTATCTGGCACCGATGACACAATACCCACTCCCGGAGCCGCTACTGATACCTCTGGTCCATGGCAACTAAAGGTGGGTAAGAAAACACCATCTGCAGTAACGGTTGATGGAATAACGGTTTGAGCATCCCAGGAGTCTCTTGGAAATTCATTGAGCATTCCTATTGCCCCTACAGCCATAACATTGGGGGATCTTGCAGGATACTGAACAGGGCCGCCAGAATTGCCAGCGGCAACAACGCAGGCGATACCATGTTGCACGGCATCTTCAATTTGCTGCTCAACGGCTTCTGATGAATCTGTGCTCCCCAGGCTCATATTGATCACATCAATACCTATTTCAATGCAGTGAGCGATTGCATCAATCAGGCTACTAAATTGGCCGCCAGGGAAGACTTTAAATACATAAATTTCGGCTTCTGGTGCAAAGCCACGTATAGCATCAGTCCCAGAGGGTTGACCGGCAATGATACCTGCGCAATGGGTTCCATGTCCGACAATGTCTTCTGCCCAGCTTTTACTGTCGTAATTATTGGTGACATCAATGCCATTTTTTAGATGCGAGAGTATTGGATGTTGGTTATCGGCCCCCGAGTCAATGATGGCGATCTTAATACCTTTACCGGTATATTCATCGGGAAGTTGATCTAAGCCCATGTACTTTTGCCCCCAGCCATAGGGAGCGTTATTTGGAAAGCTGGGGATTGCCTCGCTTAGTGAGTGCAATTTGACCAGGTTTACTCCTGTCAGAGAAAGTGAGGGACAACGAATATATTTATTCCAGAAATCTTTAGAGGGGCGGATAAGAAGGGATTTGATCTGGGCCCCGCCACTCTGGGCGAAAATATTGATTGCCACTTCCCCTTTGTTGTTGGTTACGCCCTCTTGTGGGAAGCCCGCACTTTCTACAATTACTTGAGCATCCCGAATCGGTTCACCCTTTGAGCCGACCACTCGGAGCCGGACTTGTTGGGCCTTAGCATGATATTCACGCAAGAGACCGGGTTGCTGGGCAAAAATTGCAGTAAAGCTTGGTGCAAAATTAGCTTGCCCATAAGAAAGTAATGAATCCAGTTCAACGGCAATATTGGGAGGGGCCGTTTGGTAGAGAGTAGCGGCAGCATCAACATCCATACGCACTTTGTAGATATTTGTTGCTTCATCTGCAATTGAAAGTGTTTTTAGCTTTCTACCTGGCCTAATTTCACGAAGCACTTCACAACCGGGCTGCCTGGCAATAGTTGAAATTATATTGTGCATTGCGCCAGCGTTTAATAGCTGGACTCCCATAGACTTGGCCACTTGGCTCCGGCGGGGAGAAATAAGTAACTCGACCTTCTCTGCAACCTCGACCGAAGGTTCTCCTGCGGCCTTTTCTTGTCGGGATTCAGTCATGTTTGTGTTCCTTCGCTTTCAGTGCGGTGCTGACTTTTAGCGTGTACTTAACGTCCGAAAGTAATGAATCGAGAGGGTATTCAATATTAGCCGATTGGCTGAATAGGTCTGTCTGGATCTATGATCACTTTCCCGCCTAATTTCCTTCTTAAGTTTTCAACTGCATCTGGTGTAGCTCGTAGTGTGACATTGCTTTTGCGCAAGACGACTTCTTTCACATCTGGGCAATTTTTTGCCTCGCGTGCCAGCTCCTCCAATTCTATGACGGTAGCTAATACCTTGCGGTTAGGGACAGCCACATACTGCTCAAATTTTTTCATTATTTTTCTCTGATAACGATCAACTTAAAGAATGCCGGGGCAAGTTATATAAAACTGGTGGCGGAAAATCCGCCACCAAGAATCAGTGTTTTATTAGTGTAAATAGGATTGCTGCTGTAGGGGTGAGTTAGGCTGCTGCATGGCCTGGAATGGGTATGCCTGGCCGATACCACTTAAATTTTGCAATCCTTGATATGGAGTCTGTGGTATTACCTGAAATGGCAATGTATGGCCGATACCCGTCATTGGGTTCATCATTTGAGCAGGGAGGGTCCCCAGCTGCTCTTGAATCTGGGGAACAGGGGTAAACTGATTTAAATAGGGCTGTGTCGTTAATTGTGGAACGAACTGAGGCATGGCCTGGAATGGCAGTAGCTGACCTAGTCGCGCAACATTGTTGAGAAGTTGGCCCTGTGGGCCACCAATGTAGTTGCCAATTACCGGAGCAGCGCGGTTTATCAGTTCTCCCAGGAAACCCTGGGGCGTATATTGTGGCGCAGCCTGGAAAGGCAGCAACTGACTGAGGTTATTCACAGCATTCACAAATTGGTTTTGGGGTGCCCCCAAATAGCCCCCAAATTGTTGCGCTGCCCGGTTGATTAATTCTCCAATATACCCCTGAGGAATGAATGGCTGGGTAAGTTGAGGCTGAATTTGTGGTAATGCTTGGAAGGGAAGCAATTGACCAAGACCGCCGAGGGAATTGATCAGCTGGCCTTGAGGTCCACCAACAATACCGCCAATTAATGGCGCCGCCCGACTCACCAAATCACCCAGGAAACCTTGGGGGCTCAGTTGTGGTACAGCATGATGAGGGAATATATTGGTGAATCCTGCGACTGTGTTGATTGGAGGAATAGCGTAGTTAAGTGGCTGTCCAAAAGTCCCTTGAGCGTATGCATATGGCTGGTACATGAACGTACTCCTTGAGTAGGCCTTTATCGATATAAAAATCTATCGTCCAGGTATTTCATGGTTTCTGGGTTGAGAGTATTGAGACTTGATAAAGCCCCATTAACAATTTGACCAGCTAGAAGTAAATCAGGTGCCAATAATAGGGGGAATGCTTTAAGTGTCGGGTATCCAGCTGGCTGAGCAGAGTATAGAGAAGCTTTCGCAGTGTGCTGGAAAAGTTTAAGAATTTTTTGTGGCTAAAATCGGTTGAATATAAAGGCGTGAAAAATGTTTGTACCTTTTTAAAAATGTAACGATTTTTAGCCGATAATTCACTCAATTTTCTATAAGATGGCAGGCCGTGTAGATTCTAAACTTACATATTGTAATGTTCGGAGGAGGCGATGTATTCATCCCCGCTCAAAAATTTCAGGGTGTGACTTCAAATAGACAATCTTATTTAAATTTCGCCTAAATAATATTCATAAAGCATTTCTTCTTTTCTGAGTTGTTTTATGTGTAAGCTAAAAATTCTTCTCTATGGAATCAATGCGGGGTAGGGCGGAGGGCTTTTTTATTCTACATGTTTCACATGGATCTTTATCAATCTATTGGCTTCGCCGGGTTTAATAGCAATAGGTAGTGCTGAATGAAACTCTATGTGTGCTGTGAAAAATCTTGGTGCAGTTAAAAAGGCGTAATATCCAGGATCAAGGTAGAGGTCACCTGGTATCAGGCTACGAATAATGTGATGGCCACCCATTAACTTGGAAGGCACTTAAATAGCGGTTAAAAGAATTCACTTATAAAGCCGTTAACATGATGTTAGTTTCAAGCAAGTATCATGTATTTCTGGTCGCCAGTGTTGAGGTAAGTGGTATCTACGAAGCAGATGATGCCCTGCAATTGAAGGAGTCCATTGCTCACCAAGTGCACCGCATGCGGTATTTGCCTTAATGAAGGAGCGAAATCAGCAGGAGTACACTATTGATTGAAATATATCCAAAATAAGATTCCCGAATAGGCAAGCCGGTTATTCCAGAGTGGGCGATAACATAAAGTCAAAGATGTTCGTATAGCGGAGACATAAAGCCTTCAAAAGCCATAAAGTAAGGTGGTTGGATGCAAAATGTACGAAGATGAAATTTGCGTCGAAAATACTTGACCGATAAAAAGTGGGCGCGTAGTATTCGCGACCTCGGTGAGTAGCGCAGCCTGGTAGCGCACTTCGTTCGGGACGAAGGGGTCGGAGGTTCGAATCCTCTCTCACCGACCATTATTTAAAAAGCCCGCATGCTGCGGGCTTTTTTGTGTCTGTCAGCTTGCTTCTTTTCTCCTGAGTATTTCTAGCACCAACTTTCCACATGGTTCAAAAGCTTTATTAATAAACTCCGGTTATTGTGCTTGAGAATGGTCTGTACTTTTTCCATTTTTTGCTCTTATGGGGCAGGGGTTAAGAGGGTGCCCACATGTAGATGAAGGTATTTTCGCGAGCCCCTAAAGCGAAATGGCTCCATACTTCTCACACTTCTTAAAAATGCAGAGTGGCCTGTTACGTATCCTAAGAAGAAAACTGCCAGCTTATTTCGGCGAGATCGCCAAATTGGTAGCGATTGTCTTTGTGGATTAGAAGGGATTATTCACCCGTGGAGATCCTGAAGCTATTTATTAGATTTTCAGGTAAAAAGGTTACGCCGCTCATTCCCGGCTGGGCTATCTCTACCGATACAATGAGTGGCGCTTTCTTGTCTGGCTTTCGTTATAACCTTTCGACTTAGCTTTTAATTTGTCGAATGAGGCCTTCTTGTGCGGTAGAGGCTACCAACACGCCATCGCGGGTATAGATCTGGCCGCGGGTAAATCCACGTGCACCACCGGCAGACGGGCTATCAGTGACGTACAAAAGCCATTGATCGAGACGGAAGTTGCGATGAAACCACATGGCGTGGTCAACGCTGGCTGGCATCAGGTGTGGATCGAATAGGGAAATATCATGTGGCTGCAGAGAGGTGCCCAGTAGTCCCATATCAGAGGCATAGCAGAGTGCTGCTCGGTGCTCGATAGGGTCATCAGACATTTCGCCCTCTGCACGCAACCAGAACATACACTTGGCTTCTCGAGTTTCGGCACCAAAGTAGCTTTGTGGATCTACTGGGCGGAAGTCGATCATATAGCGGCGCTGGTCATACTGCGGGCTAACGAGGCCAGCCTCCAGAGCAAGCTCCTGAGTGTTTTTTAAGCTTTCTGGGTCAGGTATGTCCACAGCAGGCATGTCGGCCTGATGGTCGAAACCAGGCTCCTGGATCTGGAAAGAGGCCGACATGTTAAAGATCGCGCGGCCGCGCTGTTTGGCCACAACGCGGCGGGTGGTAAAACTGCCCCCGTCACGTATTGGGTCCACCTCATAGATTACCGGTAGCTCGCTTGATCCAGGGCGTAAGAAATAGGCATGTAGGGAGTGTGGCAGGCGATCCTCGACGGTACGGGCGGCGGCCATCAGGGCTTGGCCAAGCACCTGGCCCCCAAAGAGTACTTTTCGATAATTTTCGACGTGATGGCGACTGCGAAAGAGGTGGCGATCCAGCTCTTCGACGTCGAGAAGTTTGCTCAGCTTTTCCAACATGGACGACTCTACCTGTTACCTATAAGTGATAGTCGGGTTTGCCTGGGCTGGCATTGGAGGTCTGCCCAGAAGAGCGATAATAACAGTAGATGACGTAAAGGCCATTATTAGTCATTAATTTTGCATCAAGTTTCATTGGTGGCTGATGGTTCACTTAGTTGGGTGCTTTGCGTTAGCAATGTGATGTCATTCATGGCGAAAATGATGGCTAACTTGGACCTTAAATGTCGTATTAGGACAAAATTTAGGCGGGCTGCTCTCTCTTTGGGCGTATTTTCTAGGCTAATTTCCCGATTCTCTTTTCCAAGCGACTCGAATTGCCTATCATTCATGAATGAATAGTCAATTTCAGTCCCCAACAATACGGGCAGAGAAGGTCGGAAGTATGGATAAGGCAAAAGAGAAGGTTCAGAGGTTTCGCGCGCGTGAGCAGCGCATCCTGGATGCGGCTCTGGAGCTTCTGCTGGAGCATGGTGAAGAGAAAGTCACGGTTGAGCAGATTGCTGAGCGTGTAGATATAGGCAAAGGCACCATCTACAAGCACTTTATCTCTAAAACAGAAATCTATATGCGGCTGCTGATGGACTATGAAAAGTCCCTGGCAGAGCGCCTGAAGATCGCAGTAGAGAATGCAGAGAAAGGCGACATTACCGCGCCCGCCCGTGCCTACTTTGAGTCCCGTATGGCTGATCCTGGTAAGGATCGCCTCTTTCAGCGCTTGGAAGAAAAGATTATCTCTCTCAATTTGGCGCCTGAGATGATCTCCGAATTACACGCTATCCGTAACTCCAACACCTCGGCTTTAAACCGAGTATTTGAGCGCAGGATAGAGCAGGGGATGCTGAAAAAAGTGCCTGCCTATTTCTATTACTCCACTTACTGGGCCCTAGTGCAGGGCGCAGTAGAGCTCTATCACTCCAAATCCTTTGCCGATGTGATCGAGGATCGTGAGGGATTGATGGAGTTTATTATGGATGTGGGTGTACACATTGGTGATACCTCACAGCGTAAACCCATGGAGAGCGGCCATTCTGGCGACACGGCGGGGTCCTCCTTTGGCTGAGCCACTTTTTCAGCAACTGCAAAAGTTGCAAAAGGAGTTCCACGGGCACCCACCGGTTGACCGGTGGGACCCGGATTTCTGTGGCGATATGGATATGGTGATCAAGAGTGATGGTCGCTGGATTCATGAAGGAACCGAAATCCGCCGCCAGCCACTGGTGAAGTTGTTTGCTAGCATTCTGAAGAGAGAAGGGGATGAGTACTTTCTGGTCACTCCTATCGAAAAGCTGCGAATACAGGTTGAGGATGTCCCCTTTGTAGCTACTCAGGTTGCGCGCAGTGCCTCAGAGGGTGAGGAGCAGCGGGTATTATTCACTACGAGTGTGGGCGATGTCATCGAGCTGAATCAAGGTAGCAATTGGCAGCTTCAAGAATTCGGCACACCTGCTCAGCCAGTCCCCTACGTAGAAGCCCGAAATGGCCTAATGGCCAGGGTGTCCCGTGATGTCTTCTACCAGCTGGTAGATTGGGCAGAAGAGAGAAGGCTGGGGGAAAATGGTTCTGGGCAGCTGTTTATACGCAGTGCGGGTGGCGAATTTCTTTTGGGTTCTTATTAGCAAACGTCCTTTTCTAAACCTGGGGTTGTTTTCTATTCCCCCAGGTTTATCTAACTATTTAGATAAGCCCCTCTTGAAATCACCTTTAACGTAAGTTCTCCCTAGATTCATAACTTTCCATATTTTTTTGAAGCCTTTGTAGTCTTGTGCAATTGGCAAGATTTAATGGTTTTTATATTTCTTTCATTTTTCTGAAAGCGTATGTAAATCCAAGGGAAATAAAAAATACAATTAAATGTAAAGTTCAAGTATCTAGTGCAAAAATTACTGAAAACATATAAAAAGTTAACAAATTCGCAACACGCCGTTTCTACACTCCCCTCCGTTCTATTCGCTTAGGCGTAAAAACAAACATAGTGTTCAGGCAGTCAATTATTTGATTTCAAGTTTTTATCTATAAGTGAAAATCTGAGGTCAATATTCATAGGCTGCTCATATTTTGGATATTAATTCCTTTAGGGGGGAGTATGAAGCGTATACAAAATCGAGTTGTCCTGGCTGCCGTAATTGCGGCTTTATTGGCGGGTTGTGATGGTGGTGGTGTCAGTGTTGAGCCTAAGACCGTAGATAATTCAGTAGATAACTCTGTTGATAATTCTGGAGGCGGTTCTTCAGAAAACCCCTGTGCAATTGTTGAAAGCTCTGGTGTGCAAGGTACCTATGAGAGTGGTAACTGCCGATATGGAACCGATTTTGTTTCTGCATCCAATCCTTTAACTGAAGATTTGTACCTCCCGGCGCTTTCAGAAGGTGGAGCCCATATTTTTGATGGTAGTCTTTTTGTTGGTAAAAATTTCTCTAGTGATGCCGACTTGCAGGCCGCTGGTATCACCAAGGGTGGAGATAGCGTAAAGCTGGAGATACAGGCTGGGACAACCGTTGCGTTCAAGGATAACTCGGCTTTTATGGTCGTGAATCGTGGCTCGCAAGTTTTTGCCCGTGGTACTGAATCCGCACCAATTACCTTCACTTCTGAAACTGATGTTCGCGGCACTGTGACTGCTGATGCAGTATCCCAGTGGGGTGGAATGGTTATCAATGGTTTTGGTGTTACCAATAAATGTAAATATAAAGGCTCTATTGGCGGCGGAGATTTGGTCTTGGATGGAGAGTGTCATGTTGCTGCCGAGGGGTCTACTGACGATAACACTTCATACTACGGCGGCGACAACAATGCGGATAACTCTGGTGAGCTTTCCTATGTCGTCGTAAAACATACTGGAGCTTTGGTCGCTAGTGGTGATGAACTCAATGGTATCTCATTTGATGCGGTTGGAAATGGGACTGTGGTAAACAATTTACAGGCTTATTCCACTTTTGATGATGGGATTGAGTTCTTTGGCGGTGCGGTAGATATTAATAATTATGTTGCTCTTTATGTGCGAGATGACTCAATCGATATTGACGAGGGTTACCGCGGAAGTATCACCAATGCCCTGGTGATTCAGAGTGAAAATGATGGCAACCACTGTATTGAGGCAGATGGAATCGGTTCTTATAAAGACACGATTGATTACACCGCACTGATTAATCAAGGGCTTAACAGCCGCCCTATGATTGATGGTTTGACTTGTATCGTTTCTGCTCAAAAAGAAGGTACGCATGATCCGGGTGCTGGGTGGCGCTTGCGTGAGGGTATTTACCCAATGATTACTAACTCAATAATCGTTGCCTCATTTAAAGCTGACGAAACGGCTGATGATGGTAGCAACTACTGTTTACGTATGGAGAGTGCTCAAACCCGTAACGAAGCGACCTCCGGAACAGAGCTAGCCTTGACCTCAAACATTTTCGCTTGTGAAGATCGCACTAAAACCGACGAAGCTTCATTCGATTTAGTGGCCTGGGCTGAAGATAATGGTAATCAGTTTGCTCCGATTTCTGGTGCGGTGAGCCCAACCATCGGTATTGATACCAATTTTATTTTGCTAGACGGAACCCCTGCAATCTATACGGTAGCTGCTGATCAACAGCGCATCAATGATACCGTGCCTACTGTAACTGCGTTTGAACGCGCATACTTGGGTGCCCTCGATATAAATGGCACTGACTGGACTCAAGGTTGGACTTACGGCCTTCACCAGGGCAACCGCGCACAGCCTCTCTGGTTTGAATAATTAGCTTTAGGGATTGTTAGGACTATTTCTCCTGAACCTGCAGGGCGCCGCCTTCGCTGATGGGGTCGGCGCCCTGTTTGGTTTTGATACCCCAAAATAGGAATGATAAGAGGCCCGTGTAATGGCTAAATATGAAAATTTCCAGAGACTGCCGTTGGTAATGGCTATTACCGCGGCCTCTGCTATGGCTCCTGGTGTATTTGCCCAGGATGCCGATCTGGTGGAAGAAAGCACTGGTAAAGCACGAGGGATTGAAGAAGTGGTAGTTCAGGGGCGTTTGCGGGACTCCGCGGAGGCCCTGGTCAGTGAGCGCCTGCAAGAAGAAGTGGTCACCGATATCCTTGGTGCCGAGATGATCGGCCGGGTAGGGGATTCTACAGTGGCGGCTGCGCTGCGTAGGGTATCGGGACTATCGCTCGTGAGTGATAAGTTCGTCTATGTGCGTGGATTGGGGGAGCGTTACTCAAGTACCACGCTAAATGGTGCGATAGTACCCTCACCGGATCTGACTCGAAATGTGATTCCTCTCGATTTATTCCCTACTTCCATAGTGGATTCCCTGGCTGTTCAGAAGAGTTACTCTGCTGATCAGGCTGCTAGCTTTGGCGGTGGCAATGTGGATATTCGCACAAAGGGAATTCCCGATGATCTGACTTATTCTGTAGAGTTTGGCACAGGAAGCAATACGGAAACCAGTGGCGAGGTTCTGAGTTATCAGGGTGGAGATGATGACATCTTCGGAACTGATGATGGTACCAGGGCACTCCCAGGAGAAATATCCGCAGCGCTAAAACGTTTCAGGGGGGGCTTGGGTATCTCCGATATCAGAAAAGTTCTGGTTGAGGAGGGAAATCAGTATGCCAGTGAGCATGAAGCCGATGATGCAGCCCAAGCACTAAATCGTGAACTGGCCTTAAATCTCAATCGTGATATTTCTATCGAAGTGGATTCCAGTGATCTGGATAGGGATATGAAAGCGAGTGTAGGCAACCGTTTTTCCTTCAGTGATCTTTGGGAGTTGGGATTTCTGGCTGGAGCCTCTTATAAAAGTAAGTGGAGGGAGTCTGAGAGAACCCTGCGCAACTTTGGTGCCCCCAAAGAGCAATTGAATAATCGCAACAAGTCAACTTATTCAGTGGATATCAGTGGGAATTTAAATTTAGGTATACGCTTTGCTGATGAGCATGTGATTGAAACTACGAGTATATTCCTGCGCAATACTGATGATGAAACCTCTATTACGGATTACTTTAATGAGAACCGGCAGGTATCAGACGGTTCAGGCTATCGTGAGTATTTGTTGAAGTATGAAGAAAGAGAGCTAAACCTAAATCAGGTCAAGGGCAATCACTCTCTGGGGCCCGAGACCAAAACCCTTCTTCCTTTTGAGTTCTTCAATCTGGTTCCGGAAGAGGTGATTGTTGATTGGTTTTATTCGGATGCAACAGCGACCACAGATATCCCCAATCAGGTCGACGTCATTTCCGATACAGTTACTGATCCTACGACGGGTGAAGTGCTTAGCTCTAAGGTCAGTACGGGTTCTCGAAGTGCAGGTTTCCGATTTACAGAACTTGAAGACGAAGTCAAAAATTACGGTTGGTCAGTCAACTTGCCTCTAGAATTTTCATTTTCAAGTTTGGAGTTGACGGGTGGCTTCGCGAGGATGGAGAAGGGGCGCTCATACAAGCAAACTGAGCTGCGCCTAGATATCTTCAGTGTGGCTACTGAAGATGTACTCGTTGGCCCGCTGGGCGAGGTATTTGGTGATGAAAATATCACCAACAATGGAAATGACTACGTTTTCGACTTGGCGGGAAGTAACAAGCAAAGCTATTTAGCAGCTACGGCTACAGATGCAGTATTTGGTAAATTCGATTGGACATTATTTGAAACCTGGCGAATTTCGGCTGGGGCGCGCTGGGAGGATTACAGTCAAGTGGCACTTGAGTGGAATCCTTATGGCTACACCATAGATGACCCTCAAGTAATAACTGACCCGAAAGAACTGCTGGAAGCCGTATATTCTGAAGATGAGATTTACCCATCTTTCTCACTGACTTATATGGGAGAGTTTTGGGCGGAGACTTTTCAGCTTCGTTTTGGAGTCTCAAAGACAGCTGTACGGCCGGATCTTCGTGAAATTACCGATGCGTATTATATCGATCCTATTACTGGAGAGCAGGTCAAAGGTAACCCCAGTGTTCGTCCCTCTGAAATCCATAATTATGATCTGCGTGCCGAATGGTTCTTCGATAGTGGGGACAACTTAACGGTTTCCGCTTTTTATAAGGATGTTATTGACCCCATAGAATTTTTTGAAGCGGCTTCCAGTGATACCAATGTAGCCAGGGAAATTATTAATGCCGAGTCTGGAGAAATTACCGGTATTGAAATCGAGGGCATGAAGCAGCTCGGCTTCCTGGGTGACTCTATGGAGAGTTTCTTTGTGCAGGGCAACGTTACTTTGCAGGAGACGGAATTGGTTGCGGGGGGTGAGGCTGATGCGCCTACGAATCCTGAGCGGGAAATGACGGGGGCTTCGGAGTTTGTCGTGAATGTGCTTTTGGGCTTTGATAGCCCTGATGGCAACCATTCGGCAACATTGGGGTATAACGTATTTGGTGAGAGGTTGCATCTCGCCGGTCGTAAACTCGATCCAGACTCATATGAACAACCTTTTCATTCTTTGGATTTGACTTACTCCTGGTATCCCATCGAAGAAGTGACAATAAAAGCCAAGATGCAAAATTTGTTGGATGAGTCTATCGAGATTGAGCGTGATGGCGTCATCGTATTCGAAGAGAAGCTTGGCCAATTCTTTGCCTTAAGTGCTCAGTATAAATTCTGATTTTCTGCCTGCTAAATCCTGCTTCCGACTTCTGGGAGCAGGAGTTCATCTGGTTTTGCGTTCTTAGAAGAGCGCTGACTAATAACGCGGATACAAAAATGGCGCCCGAAGGCGCCAGAAAGCAAACTGCTTACATATTTGGGTAGTTGGGGCCGCCGCCACCTTCCGGAGTAATCCAGACAATATTCTGGGTTGGGTCTTTGATATCACAGGTCTTACAGTGTACGCAGTTCTGCGCGTTAATCTGGAAGCGCTTGCCGTTAGCATCTTCAACCACTTCATAGACGCCTGCGGGGCAGTAGCGCTGAGCAGGTTCATCATAGATTGGCAGATTGTGGTTCAGCGGAATCTCCGGATCCTTTAGGGTCAGGTGACAGGGCTGGTCTTCCTCGTGGTTGGTATTAGAAATAAACACGGAGGAGAGCTTGTCAAAGCTGAGTACGCCGTCGGGTTTGGGGTAGTCAATTTTTGCGCAGTCCGCAGCTGGTTTCAGTTGGGCATGGTCAGCTTTGGTGTCGCGCAGGGTCCAGGGCAGCTTGCCTTTGAAGATATTGATATCGACAAATGCGTAAGCTGAACCGAGGATGTTGCCCCACTTGTGTTGTGCCGGGCCGAAGTTGCGCTGCATATGCAGCTCTTTCCAGGCCCAACTATCACGATACTTGGTGGTGTAGTCGGTCAGCTCTTCACTGTTGCGCTCTGCGGCAAGGGCTTCCACTACGGACTCAGCGGCGATCATGCCGGACTTCATCGCGGTATGATTACCCTTGATCTTGGCGAAGTTCAGGGTGCCGGCGTTGTCGCCGATCAGCAGGCCGCCAGGGAAGGTCATCTTCGGCTGAGACTGCAGTCCACCTTTAACAATGGCACGTGCACCGTAAGCGACACGCTGACCACCGTCCAAGTATTGTTTGATTACCGGATGATGTTTGTAACGCTGAAATTCGTCAAAGGGGCTTACGTGTGGATTGCTGTAAGCGAGATCGGTAATTAGGCCAACCACAACCTGGTTGTCTTCCAGGTGATAAAGGAAACCACCACCGTGGGTGCCGCTTTGCTCCAAAGGCCAGCCTGCTGTGTGAACTACCAGGCCTTGCTGGTGTTTGTCCGCAGGAACTTTCCAGATTTCCTTAACGCCAATGCCGTAATGTTGCGGATCGGCATCTGCATCCAGCTTGAAGCGCTCGATCAGTTGCTTGCCCAGATGGCCGCGACAGCCTTCGGCAAAAAGAGTGTACTTGGCGTGCAGCTCCATGCCTGGCATATAGGAGTCTTTCTGCTCACCATTTAAGCCAATACCCATATCGCCGGTGGCAATACCTTTTACAGAGCCATCTTCGTTGTACAGAACTTCTGCAGCGGCGAAGCCGGGGAAAATCTCCACCCCCAGGTTCTCTGCCTGCTCGGCCAACCAGCGGCAAAGATTACCGAGGCTGATAATGTAGTTGCCCTCATTGTGCATGGTGCTTGGCACAAACATGTTGGGCACTTTGATGGAATTCTCATCGCTGCGCAGAACGTAGATATCGTCGCCCTTGACCTCTGTGTTCAGCGGGGCGCCGCGCTCTTTCCAGTCTGGGAATAGCTCATTCAGAGCAGTTGGCTCAAAAACTGCGCCGGAGAGAATGTGGGCGCCGACCTCGGAACCTTTCTCCACAACGCATACTGAGACATCTTCATTGAGCTGGCGAATACGGCAGGCCGCTGCCAATCCGGCCGGACCGGCACCCACGATCACTACATCGTATTCCATTGATTCGCGTTCCACGGCACTCTCCTCAGCAGTTGTATTCAACTTTTTGCGGCCATTCCGGCCTTATCATTTATATAGAGGGCGGATTATATAGGCGTTTATTCAACCCTACCAATTGCATGACTATTCATTTGCTATGGCAAATGTGCTGTATTTCAACAGGTTAGGGAAGCTGAATAGATGGTCTCTATTTCCTGAAATAGATTGCATGAATGGCAGAAGTCACTTCTATTTGGCTATTGATTTTGCGGTATAGAACCGCCACCATACACGCCGTTCAAACACCTGTTTGACCAGAACACCGTATCCGTTCGCGATGAGAATCGTCAGTCGCGGCTGTTAAAAAGCATATTTGAGACGGGATTTCCATGAAAGTTCTTGTAGCTGTGAAACGCGTTGTCGACTACAACGTCAAGGTTCGCCCCAAGGCGGACGGCACTGACGTTGATACTGCCAACGTCAAAATGTCTATCAACCCCTTCTGCGAAATTGCAGTAGAAGAGGCGGTTCGCTTGAAGGAAAAAGGCGTTGTTAGTGAGATAGTCGCCGTTTCCATGGGTCCCAAGCAGAGCCAGGAGCAAATTCGCACAGCACTGGCGCTGGGAGCCGACCGAGGCATTCTGGTTGAGACCGATGCCGAACTGCAGCCTCTGGCTGTGGCTAAGTGCCTGAAGGCGATTGTCGATAAAGAAGAGCCGCAAATGGTTATTCTCGGTAAGCAGTCTATCGATGGCGACAACAACCAAACTGGCCAGATGCTGGGCGCATTGACTGGTATGGGGCAGGGCACCTTTGCTTCCGAAGTGGTTGTAGACGGCGACGCTGTGAAGGTAACCCGTGAAATCGATGGTGGCCTGCAGACTGTTGAGCTGAAGCTGCCAGCTATCGTGACTACCGACCTGCGTTTGAATGAGCCACGATATGCATCTTTGCCGAATATCATGAAGGCCAAGAAGAAGCCTCTCGATACTACTACTCCCGATGAGCTGGGTGTAGACATCGCTCCTCGCACGAAAACCCTGAAAGTCGAGCCACCAGCAGAGCGTCAGGCTGGCGTTAAAGTTGCCGACGTGGCGGAACTGGTAGAGAAACTGAAAAACGAGGCGAAGGTAATCTGATGAGCATCCTGGTTATTGCTGAACACGACAACGCCGAACTGAAGGGCGCTACGCTCAACACTATCGCCGCAGCTAAGGCTATCGGTGGCGACATCGCCGTCCTAGTCGCTGGCGCAGGCTGTTCTGCTGTTGCAGACGCCGCTGCTAAAGTTGATGGTGTTAGCAAAGTATTGCTGGCTGACAACGCTGCTTACGAGCACCAGTTGGCTGAAAACGTTGCCAAGCTGGTTGCCGATCTGGGTAAAGATTACGGCCATATCCTGGCGCCAGCCACCACTACCGGTAAAAACATGCTGCCGCGCGCCGCTGCGCTGCTGGATGTTCAACCAATCTCCGACATTATCTCTGTTGAGAGTGCCGATACTTTCAAGCGTCCAATCTACGCTGGCAACGTTATCGCGACCGTGCAGAGCTCTGACGCCATTAAGGTGATTTCCGTTCGTACTACTGCTTTCGACGCAGTGGCTGCAGAAGGTGGAAGTGCAGCTGTTGAGGCTGTAGATGTTGCCGATGACGCCGGTGTTTCTTCTTTCGTAGGAGAAGAGCTTGCTAAATCCGACCGCCCTGAGCTTACCGCCGCTAGCGTGGTAGTTTCCGGTGGTCGCGGTATGCAGAATGGCGACAACTTCGAGATGCTGTACAAGTTGGCAGACAAGCTGGGTGCGGCGGTTGGCGCCTCACGCGCTGCAGTAGACGCTGGATTTGTGCCCAATGATATGCAAGTTGGCCAAACCGGTAAGATCGTTGCTCCGGACTTGTACATTGCCGTTGGTATTTCCGGTGCCATCCAGCATTTGGCTGGCATGAAGGATTCCAAGGTTATTGTGGCTATCAACAAAGATGAGGAGGCTCCAATCTTCTCCGTTGCTGACTACGGTTTGGTGGCAGATTTGTTTGAAGCAGTCCCCGAGCTGGAAGCAAAGCTGTGATTTCTGATTAGTATACTGATCAGTACTGGAAAAGGCGGCGTATTGCCGCCTTTTCTCATTTTTGGCTTCTGGACTACGGAACTAGTGTGCAAATTCGGGGACGAAGTGTTGGTTTGCAACGTTTAACTGGGCAGGAGCGTTGCCTTTCGAAGGCGAAGGCAACAAAATAGGCGTCAAAAACCAATAACCTAAGAAAGTTGAACTTGTATGTGGGTATGTTCATGTCCCCATTAAAGCGAGCCATTGGCTCAGTCGGTAAAGGCTTTAGCCAGGGCGATTCACGCAGATCGCTCTCTCGTGGCACCATGGCGGCATCTGCGGTGGGGTTGCTGTGGGTATCTGGCAATCTACTCGCCTATGGCTCTTTACTGATTCCAGCAGAGCCGGAAGAGTCTCTGCTGGCCGAGCGCAATGATAGTCGTGTGAGTGCCCCCCAGGCAGCTTCAATACCGAACACTCCCTTCTTTGGTTATGCCGAAGCCAAGAAACAAGAAGCTGTTCCCGAAGTTGATCTCTCCAACCTCCCTATAACCCAGCTGAACATCGTCCTCTCTGGCGTTTTGGATAATTCGGACAAGAGTAAAGCCAGCGCCCTGGTTGCCGAAAAAGGCAAGCCTGCAAAGCGTTTGTATGTGGGGGATTCCCTTCCTGGTGGCGCAGAACTTTATTCTGTTGAGGTAGACCATGTAGTTCTTCGTCGTAATGGCAGGATGGAAAAGCTGACATATCCCGAGATGGATGGCCGCCCCAATGTCCCGCTGAAAAACTACTCAAGCCTGTCACGCAAATCTAGGCAAAGTAGTAGTGCGGGAAGTTCCTCAAGACGTGAGGCGAGCCAGGAAAGTATTCGAGAGCGGATGGAAAAGCTGCGTGAACTGGCTCGTGAGCGTCGTGCTCAGCGCCAGCCCCAATAAAAACTGTCTAACTAGATTGTTTTGAGTTTTTTGAACATTTACTAGAGCCAGATAAATAATGATGAAGATGTTTTATCGACGGCTGATTGCGGTCGGGTTTAGTTTTTTTGTGTCTACTGCAACGCTGGCTCAGGGCCCGGAGAGAGTTACCCTTTCTCTCGACAATGCCGATGTTCGCGACCTGATTAACTGGGCAGCGGATTTCACCGGAAAAAATATAATTGTCCACCCCAATGTAAAGGGAAAAGTCACCGTTGTTGCCGGTGACCCTATGACACATGATGAAGCCTTCGATGTTTTTATGTCGGTGCTTCAAGTAAATGGTTTCAGCCTGGTAGAGCAGGGTGGTACCTGGAAAGTGGTACCCGATGCCCTTGCCAAGCAGCAGGCGATTCCGGTTGCTGATGAAAATACCCGTGCGCCGGCCGAATCATTAGTCGTTCGTACTGTTCGAGTTGAGAATATCTCCGCTTCCCAGTTGATCGCTATGTTGCGCCCGCTGATTCCTCAGACTGGCCACCTGGCAGCTTATGCTGATACCAATACCCTGATTATTGCTGATCGTGCGGCGAATATTGACCAGATTGTTCTCTTGGTAAAACAGCTCGATCGTGCAGGTGCCATTGACATTGAAGTGGTTCCACTGATGTTTGCTTCCGCCAAAGAAGTGAAGCAAATTCTCAATGACTTGTTGCAGGCGTCTGGTGGCAAGGGCGCTGGCCGGGAAGTTCAACCGTTGCGAATCGCAGTGGACGAGCGTTCCAATAGCGTTCTTTTGACTGGTGACCCAGTAACACGCCAGCAGATCAGAACCGTTATTGCCCGCTTGGACCAGCCGCTGGATGGTGATGGTAATACGGCTGTGGTTTATGTTCAGTATGCCAATGCCGCCGACCTGAAACCAATTCTGGAAGGCATGAGCGGTAGTATTCAGAATACAGAAAAAGACCAGCAGGCTGCGAACGTTGAAGTCAGCATTCAGGTCAACGAATCCCTCAATGCGCTGGTTCTCACCGCGCCTCCGGCACTACTGGAAACAATGAAAGGCGTGATCGCACGGCTGGATGTACGTCGTGCTCAGGTGCTGATCGAGGCAATTATTGTCGAGGTTAAAGAGGATACCAATAATAACCTTGGTATCAGCTGGATCACGGGTGATGAAAACCTTGTTGCCGGCTGGAACAACCTACCGGCTGAAGACGGAGATGGGAATATCAATCCGTTCTCCCTTCCTTTCACGAGTATCACTGGCGCGAATGCATTACATTTAGGCTATTTGAGTGGAAGTGATATCCGAGTTGCAGTGAATGCGCTTGCCACAGCGGGCAATACCAATATTCTGTCTACGCCGACCATTATGGCTTTGGATAACGAAGAGGCTGAAATCCTCGTCGGGCAGAATGTACCCTTTATTACTGGTGAGCAATTGTTGTCCGGTAGCAATGACGACCCTTTCACCACTATTCAGCGGGAAGATATTGGTACCACCCTCAAAGTCACTCCACGTGTAAATAACAATAACTCGGTAACTTTGGAAATTGAGCAGAAGGTTGAAAACCTGCTTTCCGCTGCAGCTGATGCCGCTGTGGGTGCCTCGGACATCGTTACTAGTAAACGTGAAATTCGCACCAAGGTATTGATTGATGATGGTGCGATTTTGGTTTTGGGTGGGCTGATAGAAGATAATGTTACTGACTCCGTGCAGAAAGTGCCTCTGTTGGGGGATATTCCAGGAATAGGGCGTCTGTTCCGAAACAATACCAAGAAAGTCGTAAAAACTAATTTGATGGTGTTCCTCAAGCCTAAGATCCTGAGCACCCAGTTGGCTGGCTATGAAGAAACCCGCAAACGCTACATGGATATGCAGCAGAAGCAGATCTTCTTGAAAGACAGAACAAGCCTGCTGTGGGATTGGCACCGCGGTGATGCGCTGCCTGACCTGATGCCACCAACAGGAACTTATAACGAAAGCCCAGCACCGGTAGATGGTTCTATCAATGCCGTTGATAACCTGGAAGACGCCCTAGAGGGAGTACCTGGCGAGGTTGAAGTGTTGGATGGTGAGGTTGAGGTGCTGGAGGTAGAAGAATTTAAATGACGGTTGATACAGGAACAGGGACTCCAGCAATTCGTCGCCTTCCATATGCTTTCGCTAAGCGCCATAAGGTCCTGCTACTGGAGCAGGAGGGGCGCCCGCTGTGCCAATACGTTGCACCGCTGAGCCCCTCTGCGATTGCCGAGGTGCAACGTATCAATGGTGGTGCGGTAAGCCTGGAGTCGGTGGAAGATGAAATTTTCCAGGTAGCCTTGCAGCGCCTCTACGAAAACCGTGAGGGGGGCAACCTCTCCGAAGTAGAGGGGCTGGGTGATGACTTGGATTTGGCCGCAGTTGTAGATTCGCTGCCGGAAACAGAAGATCTACTAGAGCAGGAAGACGATGCGCCCATCGTTAAGCTGATCAATGCGATTTTTGCGGAGTCCCTGAAACAGGGGGCTTCGGATATTCACATTGAGACCTTTGAAAAACGCTTGATTGTGCGTTTTAGGGTAGACGGCGTGCTGCGCGAGGTGTTGCAGCCTCGGCGCGCCCTGGCTCCGCTATTGGTTTCCCGTATCAAGGTAATGGCCAAGCTGGATATCGCTGAAAAGCGTATTCCCCAGGATGGCCGTATTTCGCTGCTGATGGCCGGGCGTGAAGTCGATGTACGTGTTTCCACCATGCCGTCCTCGGCCGGTGAACGGGTGGTGATGCGCCTGCTTGATAAGCAAGCAGGTAAAATGGACTTGTCCAAACTTGGCATGTCCGAGCGGGACCACAATGTCATGACTGAGCTTTTGGCTCACCCACACGGCATTATTCTGGTTACGGGCCCGACGGGCTCAGGTAAAACGACCACTCTCTATGCCGGCCTCGGTAGCATTAACAGCCGCGAAAAAAATATCCTGACGGTGGAAGACCCGGTCGAATACAACCTGGAAGGGGTTGGACAGACCCAGGTCAACACCAAGGCAGATATGACTTTTGCACGGGGCTTGCGCGCAATTTTACGTCAGGACCCGGATGTGGTGATGATTGGTGAGATTCGAGATCTTGAGACTATGCAGATCGCCATCCAGGCGAGCTTGACTGGTCACTTGGTACTCTCAACCCTGCATACCAATACTGCACTTGGTGCTGTTACCCGTCTGATGGATATGGGCATCGAACCTTTCTTGCTGTCCTCCAGCTTGATCGGAGTTCTGGCACAGCGCCTGGTCAGGGTGCTTTGCCCTACCTGTAAGCAGCCCCATGTTCCCGATGAAGGGGAGAGGGTAGTGCTCGGCGTCGCTCCCGCTGAGGATGCTCTCATCTACCGCCCCAATGGTTGTGATGAATGTAACCATAGCGGCTATGTGGGCCGAATCGGTATTTATGAGTTGGTGCCGCTCAATGAAATCATGCGCCAGCTGATCCACGATCGAGCTTCCGAGAGCAAGCTGGTGGCAGAAGCACGTAAATTGGGGCCGAGTATCCGCGATGACGGTATTGCCAAGGTCCTGGCCGGCAGGACTTCCCTTGAAGAAGTCATGCGGGTAACCCAGGAGTCTTAATCGTGGCAGCGTTTGAGTACACAGCCCTCGCGGCATCCGGTCGAAAAAGCAAGGGAACCCTAGAGGCCGATAGTGCCCGTTCGGCGCGGCAGCAATTGCGTGCTAAAGGCATGGTGCCTCTGGATGTTACCCCTGCCGCCGAGCAATCTGAGAAGAGTGCTGGCGGTTTTATGTCCGGAAGTCCCGGGCTCAGCATTAAAAATCTGGCCCTGCTTACCCGCCAAATTGCCACTTTGTTGCGCGCCGGTATTCCGTTGGAGGAGACCCTAGGGGCAATTGCCAACCAGACTCGCAACCAGAAAATCCGGCGGGTAGTGCTGGCGGTGCGCGGAAAGATTTTGGAGGGCCACAGTTTTGCCCAGGCCCTTGGGTGTTTCCCCAAGGCTTTCCCCAAGCTCTACCGGGCTACCGTGGAGGCCGGTGAGCACTCCGGACACTTGGATGCGGTGCTGGAACGTTTGGGAGATTACACCGAGGGGCAGCAGCAGTTTCGTCAGAAAGTGCAATTGGCACTTATTTACCCCATGGTATTGGTCTTTATCTGTGTCCTCGTGGTTACTGGCCTGATGGTTTATGTGGTGCCGGATGTCATTGAGGTCTTCACCGGCACTGGACAAATTTTGCCGCTGCCCACTCGGATACTGGTCTCAATGAGTGACTTTATTGCCGCCTGGGGCTGGCTGGTGCCTCCAGCGCTAGGGGCCATTATTGCGGGTGTGGTCATTATGCTGCGCCGCCCGGCGATCAAATATAAGTTTCACCATCGCCTATTGGACCTGCCGGTAATTGGTTGGATGGTTCGCGGTGCGCAGAGTGCCCGTTATGTGGGAACCTTGGCGATCCTTACCGGTAGTAGTGTCCCACTGGTGCAGGCAATGGGTATTGCTCGCGGGGTAATGACCAATGAGTTCTTAAAGGATCGTCTGGAAACTGCACAGAAGACGGTACGTGAGGGCGGTAGTTTGCACCGAGCCATGGAAGATATTGGGTATTTCCCGCCAATGATGATCTACATGATCGCCAGTGGTGAGTCTTCTGGCACCCTGGACGAAATGCTGCAGAGGGCTGCGGAGTCCCAGGAGCAAGACCTTCAGGGGGCGGTGACTGCTTTTGTGAGCTTGTTCGAACCGCTGATGTTGCTTGTTATGGCCGCTATCGTACTATTTATCGTGATGGCCATCATGATGCCAATTATGAGCATGAACGAACTGGCTATGTAGAGTTCAAAGTAGTGAAGTCCACAGATTCAGGATGCAGGTTATTTAGGAGGGGAAGATGAAATCCTTACTAAACAGCCGTGGCTTTACCCTACGCGAGGCCTCAAGGGTACTTATTGGACTCGGCTTAGTAGGGGTGCTCGGCTTCTTACTGCTTTGAGAGTGTAGATAGATCTCTTTTTACAAAAACTGAATATTTTTAAATTGGGGCCACGATTCCCTTCGTGGCCCTGGGGGTTCCCAGCTTTCAGCTGAACTTGGAGAAAAAAATGCGAAACCTACGCAGAAGTGGTGGCTTCACCTTGATTGAAGTCATGGTGGTGATTGTGATCCTCGGTGTTCTCGGCGCCATGGTGGTTCCCAGTGTTTTGGGCAAAACTGGTGAAGCCCGTATGAAGGCCGCTCGCGTTGACCTTCGTGCTATCGAGACTGCCCTCGACATGTACCGCATGGACAACTTTGTTTACCCAAGTTCTGACCAGGGTCTGGAAGCTCTAGTTTCCCGTCCCTCCGGTTTTCCCGAAGCTAAAAACTGGACTGAACCTTACTTAAAGAAAGCGCCCAAGGACCCTTGGGGTAATCACTACCAGTACATCAGCCCCGGCAGTGCCGGCGCATTCGATTTGTTCTCCCTGGGTGCAGATGGTAAGCCTGGTGGAGAGGGTGAAGCCGCCGATATTTTTGCCGCTGACCTGTAACTCGGTTCAATCAGCAATCGATGTATAGGCGATCAGCCCGCAGTAGGCTCAAGCGTAATCAGGGTTTCACGCTGGTCGAGATTCTGGTGGTGATTGTTATCATCGCCAGCTTGGCTGGCATGGCCATGATGTCCCTGGGCAGTTCCGGGGTTCGTGTCTGGGAAGGGGAGACTCAACGTCTCTCCGCCTTGTTGCAGCTTGTCGCGGACCGTGCCCTGATTGATAAAGCCCATTACGGCATAGTGTTTGAACCCGAGTCTTATACGGTAGTGCGATTTGATCCCACTTCAATGACTTGGCAGGCTCCCGATGTGGCTGCTGCCGGTCGGCGCAGCCAGCGATTTGCGGCTCATGAGCTTCCCGCTATCGTTCGTTTGGAGGTGCTTGAAGAGGCGGAACTGCCTTCCACCCAATCCACAGAGTTTGCTGAAGAGCAGAGCGATGAGGAAAAGATCAAGCCGCAGTTTGTCGCTTTATCGAGTGGTGAAGTTCTCCCGATCAAACTAGCCGTTTTTCTGGTCGAGGATGGTGACTTCTCTCGTGGCGCGACAATTTCTTATAGTAGCCTCTATGGCTTGCAGCTAGAGTGGCAAGCCGATGACCTTTAAGCGCAATTCCCTGGCCCGACAGGGCGGTTTTACCCTGGTTGAGGTTTTGATCGCCCTGGTCATCTTTGGGGTTATTGCCGCCAGCGTATTGCGTACTATGCAGAGCAGCGTGCAGCGCCAAAGAGTTATGGAGGAGCGGCTCGCAGCTAACTGGGTCGCTCAACAGGTACTCTCGCAAATTAGAGTACAAACTCCCTGGCCTCCGATTGGTGAGAAAAAAGAGGAAATGTCCTTTGCGGAGAGAGACTGGGAAGTGACCGCAAAGGTAGAGGCAACCAGCGAAGAGCGCCTTCGCCATATCGTGATTCAAGTGGGTTACCCCGATGCCGAAAACCCAACTTTGACACTGGATGCCTGGGCGGCGCAGGAGTAGCTTCTATGCAGATTTCTCCAATAAAGGGCCAGTCAGGCTTTACTCTGGTTGAAGTGCTCGTCGTACTGGTGCTGGTGGCGATTATCAGTGTTGGTTCGTTTTCCCTTCTAGAAGTTTTCCATAATTCCGACAGTGTTGTTGAGCGTCGTGCAGAAGAGTTGCGCCGTTTTTCCATGGCTCTCTATCGTCTGGAGGAGGACCTGCGCCAGGTAACAGCGCGACCGATTAAAAATGCCTATACGGGCTATGAACCCGCTTTGCGCGGTGATCAGGACGAATTCGAATTTACCCGCCTTGGGGCGGCAAACCTTATTGGTGAGCCTCGGGGTGAACTTCAGCGCCTGGGGTATAGTATCGGCTACCCAGAAGACGATGAGAGAAGCAGCTCCTTTACTGAAGAGGAAGATCCTGGGGCTTTGTTATTGCGCAGTCGCTGGCAAGTTTTAGACCGAGGCCCTGATTCCGAGCCAATTGTTGAACCTCTGCTCGCCGGTGTGGAGAGCCTGACTTTACAATATTTTGACCCTAGCTCAGATGCCTGGGTTGCCCAATGGCCGCCAGCCGGTACTACAGCATCTACTACCAGTGCAGATAGCCGCCTGCCAAAGGCTATCGAGTTCGTGTTAATGACTCGTCATTACGGTGAAATACGCCGCGTCTTCTCCTTCTCAACTGTAGAGTTCAGTCCTCCTGGAGCTAATTCCGGCAACGGTGGTAATGGAGGGGGGAACAACTCAAACGACGGCAATTCAGGTGGGGATAATTCCGGCGGAGGTGGTAACGATGAGCGGCTCTAAGTCGATAAAGACTTTTCGCCGCCAGCGGGGCGTGGCTTTAATTACCGTTTTACTTGTAATGGTGATTGCAATTGCCCTGGTCTCGCACGCCATTACCCGCGATCAGATTTCCATCACCCGAAGCGGTGCTCTTTTGGCCAATTCGCAATTAGCCGAGTTTGTCGCTGGGGCTGAGGCCTGGAGTAGGGTGGCGCTTCTCAAGGATTATGAAGAGGATAAAGACGCTGCCCAACCTGCCGATCACGCTCTTGAGGCCTGGGCAGCACCGGCGTTGCAGTTCAATCCTGATAACGGAAAAATACGCATAAATATCAAAGACTTAAACTCTTGCTTTAATGTAAATAATCTTGTCGATAGCGGTAACGGCACCGATCAGTTTGATATTTTTCGCCGACTGGTGAGCAATGTCACAGGAAAATCAGACTTAGCCGGGACTATTGCCGACTGGATGGATGACAACGACACACCGCGTTCTTCAGCAACCGAGGACGATGGCTATCTCGGTAGGGATCTTGCCCATCGCACCCCAGATACCTTAATCAGTGATATATCGGAACTGTCTTCTGTACAGGGTATGGAGCCGGAAGACTGGCAGAAGCTGGCTCCATTCCTGTGTGCGCTGCCGGAGACTGGAAGCAAGATCAATATCAATCTGGCTTCTCAGGAGCTTTTGGAAGCGGTGGACCCCTCCGCGAGTGTGAGTAAGTTGCTGCTGTTTCGAGAGTCTGGCGGCATCCTTAGCCAGTCGGGGGATCTGTCCTCTCATGGCTTCAACAACACCAACCAGTTTGTGTTTCATAGCCAGCACTTTCTGGCGCGTATTGCTGTCCAACTGGGAGATAGTGAAGACTACCGCCAGTATTGGGAGACGTCTCTATGGCTCGATGAGGCCGGGGACGGTGAAGTCAAAGTTGTACAGCGCCAGCGGCGCACTTTTTCTGGTGCAATGATGCAGGAATTACTCGACTACAAGGCACCGTAGCGAGTCTAGATAGTAGATAGCCAATAAGATTGTATGTTTAAAAAGAAAAGCGTAAATGAAATCGGCATGCCTGCAGTGCCACCCAAGCCAGCTTTGGTCTTGCTGCGGCTCTCTGAAACTGGCGCCGGTGGGCTCACCTTACATCAGTGGGAGAATGGCTCTTGGTGTGAAGCTGCTCTGGATGATGAATTCCTTTCAGCCTTCAATCCAGAGTTTGAGGCATCGGCTGTACCCGACATCCACCCAGCGTTGAACTTGCCAGAGGGCAGCAAGGCGCTGCTACTTCTGCCTGGTAACTGGGTTTGGAGTGGCGTTGAATCTATCCCCAAGGCAGCTAGACGTCAGACCAACGCTATTGGCTATATGGTCGAAGAGCAGCTTGCGGAGGATGTAGAAGATCTGCATTTTGTCTGTGCGCCTCGCAATGGTGATATCTGTAGTATTTACGCGATTTCCAAAGACAAGATGGAAATTTTGCACAGTCAGGTGGAGCGACTCGGCTGGCCTTTGGCTGCGGCATTACCAGAATATTTACTATTGGATCTACTCGATATTGACCTTTCCCTTTGGTTGGATGGAGAGCAGGCTCATTTTTGGCAGTCGACAGGGCAGGGATTGTCGATCCGCCGTGAATACCTCCAGCCTCTGTTAGGCTCCCTTCTTGGCGCAGATAATACTTCTGAAGAAGGTGCTGATGAGGAGGAAGGGGAAGAGGGCAAAGAACTCCTGTTACTGGGTGGCGGTGAAGAGGACGGTCTTGTTGTTGCCGAGCTGGAATCACTTTTTGCCGATCGCCTACAAGTCAATCAGCGCCCACCTGAAGAAGTTTTTCTTGAGCGTTATAAGCCCGGCAAACTTAGTAATTTGCTCAGTGGCGATTATCAACTAGCCAGCGGTAAAACTGAGTCGGTATGGTGGCTAAAGCCGGCCAAAGTAGCCGCTTTCTGTTTTGCCGCACAACTTCTGTTTTTTGTCGGTGCTGGGGCCTACTACCACTGGCAGGCTGAGCAGGCAGAAGAGCAGGCTAGAGCCATGTTCACAGAGATGTTCCCCAATGTACGTCCCTCGGCCCAGATGCGTAGGCAGCTAAATGGCTTCTTAAAAAATGCGGGGAATCAGGGCGGCGCCTTTACCACCCATATGCAGCAGCTCAGTAAAGTGTGGACTCAACAGCGAGGTAAAGAGTTGCAACTTCAATCACTTCGCTTTGATGGCCAGCGCGGTGAAATGGTATTGCAGCTTAAAGCACAGAACCTCTCAGATTTGGACACTTTTGTCAGCAAGCTGTCTGGCAATGGTTTGCGTGCAGATTTACTTGGTGCCAATGAGTTGAAGAAGGGCGTATCCGGGCGGGTGCGTGTGCGCTAGAGGCGCAAGGTATAAGGCGAAAGAATTCGGTATTTAAAGCAGAATGAAAGAACAAATCGAGCAGTGGAAACAGAAGTGGCAGGCGATGTCACCCAGTGATCAACGCGCCTTGAGCATCCTTAGTCTTTTTGCCGGGGCGCTTTTTATTGTCTATGGCCTTTACAGTCCGGCCAAAGGTTTTTTCGATGAGTCTCGCGCGCGAGCAGAGGAGTCACAGGAGCTGGTTCAGTGGATGGAGTCCCAGCGACCCGTGCTCTCCCGTGTTAAACCCAATAATGGGGGCGGCAAAGCTTCCGGCACTTTGTTGCAGCGGGTAACTAATGCGGCCAAGCAAAACAGGGTCACGATTAAACGATTTGAGCCCGAAGGGGAAAATCGTATTCGTCTATGGGTTGAGGAGGTGCGCTATCAGGATCTTCAGCCATGGCTAAACCAGCTGATGAAAGAACAATTGGGTGTTCGCACCATCAACCTTGATGCCTTGCCGGAGCAGGGTATGGTTTCCGCTCGCCTGACTATTGAGGGCTAAAGGAGCCCTATCATTTTCTATAGAATTTGGAGAAGTCCGGATAAGATTAGGCTTCTCCTTATCAATCCATATGTGTTCTGCAGATCACAAGCTCTTTACAATTATGTGCTCCTCCTTGCCCTGTAGCTGCATTTCTTTTTTACATCTTTTCAATAAACCCTAATTTAGCCAGAATTGTCGCCAAAAGCCCTATACTGAAGATGGGAAGTGGAAAAAGGTGCCACTATGCTTTTTAAAGATGTAACCACCAAGCATTTGGTTGAGGTGGCAGATGTTGTCACACTCTCGAATCCCTATGAGCTCACGGTAGTTGGCCGCTATCTGTGGGGGGAAGAGGTACAAGACCCAGAAGTTTTCGATAAAACAGACTTGTGTTTTCTGTCTGGTGAGCCACTACCAAGATGTTGGCACGATAGCCGCTATCGTGAGAAGGAAGTGCGTCGTTTGCGCTGTGGAACCCACGCGCAGGAAGATGGTGACTATTATCAGGGTGCTTGAACTGCCAGTCATGTTAATGGGTGAGCTGACCGACTGTATTCGGCCAAGTCTTACCTGTAGCTGTTAAGCGCTGTACAATGCGCGCCAATTTTTACAAGCGAAGATTTGCATGACTTTTGAGCAGTTTGAAGAGTATTCCCTGTGGTTGGGAATTGGCGCACTAATCTTATTCATGGTGTTTATCGTCTGGAACCTGGCCAAGGATTCTAAAGCGGGTAGGTTTGGCACCTTTATCCTGTTTCTGGCACTCGGTCTTGGACTGCTCGGCTTTATTATAAAAACAGTACTGGTTGAAGTACTTGGGATAGGCTAGGGACCTCTATGTCACCGGATACCCAATGCTCCAGGGAAGGTCGCTATGACATTATTTGATCGCCCTGAACTCAAGGTGCAGAAGGATCGGCGTATTTGCCGTGCCACCGATATGCGTATCGCCAAATATAGCCGGCGAGGCATGGTGCTCTCATTCTGTGCATTTTTGATCGCGGCCACCATCGGTGATATGCGTCTGGAAGCTCCGCGCTTATTGCTGATTCTAGGGGCCGGGTTAGTGGTTCTCACGCTGATCCGCGGTTACTACGTTTTTCGTTTTGGTCATTTGTATAGTTCGGGACCCAATCGCTGGCGTAATCATTACTTTTTTGTATCGATTCTTGGCTCTATCTGGTGGGGCCTGACTTTATTCTATTTTGTTTACTATATGGGGTTTGCCCCAGAGACCCACTTCCTGTGGATCTATACCGTTATCTTTTGCTCTAGTGTAACTACGGTATTCTCACCCTATCATCGCTTTCTCACCTGGTTTACGGTGACTTCCCTGCTGCCAGCTGCGCTCATGGCACTCTTTTCCGGCATGATCCTTGGCACCATTTACGGCACCCTGACACTGGCCTTTATCTGGCTGACTGCACACCAGGGGCGGCGAGAGTCGGAGAATTATTGGGAACGCCTGTCGGCTATGCAGGAGTTGCAGCAGCGTGCGAGCAGCCTGGCCGCAGCACGAAAGCACTCTGAAGCGGCCGTTGAATTGACGAATGAATTTATCGTTAATATTGGTCAGGAATTCCGCAGCCAGCTTTCTGATGCCTTGGGGGCCTTGTCTCTTTTGGAGGCAGAACCGCTAAGCGAGCGTCAAAAAGAGTGGGTGGGGCTGGCCAAAAATGCCAGCAGCCAACAGCTTAAGCTAGTGGACAATGTGGGGCTCTTTACCCGCGTTGCTCGCAAAGATATCCGTATGCGCCAGGGGCCGTTTAACCTGGTCAAAACCATTGAAAAGTCCTTCAAGTTCGCTGCGCGAGCAGCCCATAGCCAGTCTTTGGAATTTAACTTTCAGATTGATGACAGCCTGCCGGTGATGGTCACTGGCGATAATCGCAAAACAGCTCAGTTGATTCGTAATCTGGTGGATTCGGCTACGGGTATTGCCCAACGGGGAGAGCTTTGGGGCGAAGTGAGTTTTACCCCGATCACCTCTGTAGAAGGACAGTTGAATATTACTCTGAAAGATGATGGCCGCGGTGAAATCCTGCCCGATGAGAGCGAGCTGTTTGGTGCTTTTTCCAGAATGGATACCAATCAGGTAACTACAGGTTTAGGGCTGTCTATCGCCAAGGGTCTGGCGGAAGCTATGGGGGGGTATCTACAACTGCACTCCAATCAAGACGGTAACCGCTACCAGGTCGTAGTCAAATTTACTATTGAACCTAATCAGCGTACCTACTTAACCCCGGACCGCCGTTTGCAAGATAGTGAGGTTTTACTGATACACCAAAAAGGCCTGTTTATTTCCGGCTTGATGCAGATGCTGCGCTCCTTTGGTATGGACGTAAAGTCCCAGCGCTGGTGTGAAGGTTGCGAGTGTGAAGTACAGCAGCTCCTTCAGCAGGCTTTGGAGCGAGGGCAACTGATCATGTTGGTGCCCGCCATGGGCGATGAGATACTCTTCGAATCAGTTACACCATTCTTTGAAAAGACTCATGCTGAGGACCGTGATTGCCCATTGATATGCCTGGGCGGCTTTGGTCAAAAGTCCTCTTTTGCGGAATTGCAAAGACTCGTACCTTCAGCTCTCTACCTGGGACGACCGGTAACCCGTAAGGAGTTACACGATACTCTGGTGGAGAGAATCTTTGGCGGCGCCAAGCGAACTACTCGGCGTGTAGTAAAAGGTGGTGCCGACCAGCCGCGGCAATATTCCCTGCTGTTGGTGGAGGACTCCCGTCCACATCAGTGGGTAACGGAAGAGATGTTGCAGGCACTCGGTTACCAGGTGGATATCGCCAGCAATGGAGAGGAGGCCTTGCTGCGTTTATCAGAGGGGCATTACGACCTGGCCCTGGTAGATTGTCAGCAAAATACCGATCACAGTGCCGAGATAATCGAGATACTGCGCCGATGGGAAACAGAGCACAGGCCTGATGATCGATTACCAATCGTTGCTTTAACCAGTACCACGGAAGAACAATTCGAAGGGCGTTGTTTAGCGGCAGGAATGGACGATTATCTAACCAAGCCCCTGAGCAAGGATCTGTTACGGGAAACCTTGGCCCGTTGGTTAGGTAGCGCCTAGAGTTGCTGAACTAGGATTATTTAATAATTGGATAATAGAAAGCCGCGGCAATTGCCGCGGCTTTCTTATGGTTAGAATTCGTAGCGAACGCCTATACGAGCGCTCCAATAAGATGGTTCAGCAACCCGTGTCTGGCCTGATGGCTCTAAGAATTTATTGAATACGTAGCGGCCTTGATCATCGATATCAGCCTCTACAGCGGCCTGATAGCGCGGGAAGTCTCCTTCATACATCACGCCCCAATCATCGTTAATCAAGTTCCCCAGATTTTCTACGATAAAGTAGGCGTTGATCCTGTCATCCGCGCGCCAACCGGGTAATTCCTGGTCAATACGTAGGTCGAACTTGGTCCACCAATCACTATGGATTTCATTTCGCTCCATAATCTGACCGCGATCAAGATCTTCAGAATCAACAAAAGCGAAAAAGGCTTCGGTATCGAAGTCTTCAGCAAATACTACATTTGCGTCATCGCTACCGGTTGGTATGTACAGTAGGCTGCGGCCGGAGCCTACATCGCCAAATAAGCCGCCGCCAAAGGTATAGCTATAGGGTAGCCCTTCATTTGCACTGCCAAACAAGGTAAAGCGCGTTTCATAGCCTGCAAAAAACTCGTGAGCGTAGTCCATTTTGAGAGTGAAGCGGTGGGGTACCACATAGTTGGAGGTAGCGGCCCCCGGATTCTCAGCATCGATAGTTGCAATTTTGGTGTAGTTAGACCAAGCCACAGAACTGGTCATTGGATTCACATCCTCGGCTTCTGTGTAGGCATAGCCCAAGGCTACATTGAGACCAAAGTCGAAGGATTTGCTTAGCCCCAGGGATAGAACGCTGGAAAAACCGGAATCTCCTTTTACGTTAGTGAGCATAAAGTCTCCGCTTCGACCATTGGCGCTTTCATAAATTGGGCGCCCATCCACAGCAGTATCCACTTGTTGCAGGGATATATCGCGGACAATGGCTGCATCTTTATAGTCGCTATAGAGGTAGTCAGCAGAAAGCAAATAGCCGGATTCAAACTCGTAACTAGCGCCGATGGCATACTTCCAAACTGAAGGGATTTCGAAATCCGGGTCCATTAGATTGACGCCACCGGATCTTCCTTCTCCATTGGCAACCTGGTCATATAGATTTTGCGGTATGTCATAGATGGGGCGGCCACTGCCAGTCCAGTCCATATCGAAGAGCGGGGTTCCGCTACTATCAGTGGTTTCTATCTGCAATACCCCGTTGTTGGAATAATTGTTGGAAATCCAAACGTTGGGATTGCCACCAGAATATAGGCCCAGGCCACCGTGTAGCTCCAGGCTGTCATTGACATTCCAGTTGAGACCGAGACGTGGCTGTAAAAGGTCTATGCCATCCATATTATGCTGGTTACTGAAACCGTACGTTTCTGTGATATCCAGATTCTTCACCGGCCTATCGCCGCTGCTGTAGCGGTCATAGCGCAAGCCTGCTACGACCGTGAGATCAACTTCGGCAAAAGTGTATTCATCCTGCAGGTAGAAAGTATTGATGTCATAAGCAAACTCTGCTGCAGCATCCAAGGGATTATTGGTGAAGGCAGCATTTTCATAGATAATTTTGCTGGCAACGCCGTTTTCAAAATCTTCGATGCTAGCAAACCGGTACTCCCCCTGTGCTTCCTGAATAAACAGGTTAAATACATCGAAACTTTCATGTTCGTAGCCGGCGGTGAGATTGTGCTCACCCAGCAATAAGCGCCCGGCGAGTTTAATGCTCAAATTATCGTAACTCAGCTTATTGGCATGGCGGGAGTCATCAGATCCCAAGTAAACCGTTGCGCTCTTTAGGCCTTCTTCGTCCTTACTGGTGACCTGGACTTCACCAAATTCAGTACCACCGAGAGAGAGTTGCCAGTTATCCAACTCTGAATAACCGATCTTCATTTCAGTAGAAAAGATATCGCTCCAATCGGAAAACAGCTGAACAATATAAGAATTTAGTTCGGCACCGCGCTCATAATAATGATTGGATAGCTCTAGCTCATTGTAGTCGTCGTCGGATTCGGCAATAGAGTAGCCATCATTGTAGTTATAGGTAAGAGAGGCTCGATGATTATCGCTGATATTCCAGTCTAGCTTGATCAGCAATTTCTCATCTTCTTCCGGCAGGCTTGAGGGGAGTCCGCCAGGGTTATAATCGTACTCATCATTCGCGATGCGCATGATTTCCTGCAGCTGCTCCTGAGATACGCCCTCAACCTCAGAGGGAGAATTACTGCCTGTTGGTCCCCGGTCAAAAGTAGCGACACCTTTTAGCTTTTCGTAAGCGGTGAAGAAAAAGAGTTTGTCCTGGATAATGGCTCCACCTAAGGTAGCGTTGTAGCGCTTTTCATCAAAACTGGCTACAGGGAAGTCTTCACCCTCAAGAGAGTCTCCACGGAAACCATCATCGGTATAGTCATAAAAGAATGAACCATGCCACTCATTGCTGCCGGATTTGGTCACTGCATTGATGTTACAGGCGCTGAATCCGCCGTACTGCACATCGAATGGAGCCAGCTCTACAGCAACTTGCTCGATTGCATCGTATGAGAAGGGCATGCGCTCTGTTGGATAGCCATTGCTATTCAAGCCAAAGTTGTCATTCATGCGCACCCCGTCAACAGTAAGGCTGTTGAAGCGCGGGTTGGCGCCAGTACATTGAATAGAGTCATAGCTGGCTTCGTCGATGTAAACTCGTGGGTCCAGACGTAGCAAGTCCTTGATATCGCGGTTTACTGCGGGTGCACTGGCTAGGTCATCGCTATTGAAGTGAGATGCCGGGCCTACCGCTAGTCGGGAAGTAGTGATAGCTTGGCCAAGCACGCTGACTTCCTCAAGGTTACTTGTGTCGAGGGATACCATCAGGGGCAGGGTATCGCCTACTGAGAGATAAATATCTTCAAAGGTACGATCCCCCTGTTCGGTTTCAATTGTGACGATATAAGGGCCACCCACACGCAAACCACTGAGATTAAACTGTCCTGATTCTCCTACCTCGGCCACTCGCCGACTATTGGATGGCGTGTGCACTACAGTAATTTTTGCATCGCTGATGGCTTCGCCTGCGCTACCAGTAATAGAGCCGCGAATGGCTGCGGCAGTTTCCTGAGCGTAAGAGACTTGTGTTGAACCAATCGCGGAGATAATCGCGGCGGATAAGTACATGCGCCGAAAGATAGAAGGTTTCATAACTAAATCCTGGTCTTTAAGTGGGCCAACAGCGTGGCTTTGAGAGAACTGGTTGTAATCGGCTCGCGAGACTCATCCCCAGGTCTCGGCCAGAGTGCTTTTTAGCGGGTGAAATTGAAGGGCTGGTTAACGATTTGTTGCAATTTTGTAACAGGTTCGTGAGATGGCATTGATGCATACCAATTTGTCACAAATGTTTATTAAGCTTGCCGCAAATTTCTGCAGTGGATGATTGAGATGATTAACCTAAAAAAAATAATTTGTATAAATATTCTATTGGTTGGGCTGCTCAGCACCTTAAAAGCCCATGCTTGGGGAGATGATGGCCATAGAGTGGTTGGAGAAATCGCTTGGTATTATTTGGCACCTAATGTAGCCGCAGAAGTTGAATTGTTACTTGATGAGGTTGGGGAACCACATCTGGCAGAGTCAGCCACCTGGGCGGATCGTATTCGTTCCAACGAGCAATATAATTGGGCAGCGCCCATGCACTATATCAATCTATCCCGCGACTGGAACCGCTATGACGCGGAGAGGGATTGCCCTCCAACAGGGTGTATTGTCAAAGCCATTCAGCAGTTTGAAGAAGTTCTTGCAGATCGCACCCGGTCAGGGACAGAGCGTGCCGAAGCCTTAATGTTTATTGCGCACTTTGTAGGGGATCTTCATCAGCCGCTGCACACAGGTCTTTATTCGGATCGTGGTGGCAACGATGTATTCGTGCACTTTTATGGAGAGGAGACCAATTTACACGCTCTTTGGGATATCCATCTTGTCTCAAGAGTGGTTACCGATTGGCAGGGTTATGCAAAAGAACAGACAGAAAAAATCGGGGCAGTTCAGAGCCAGCTTTGGCAGTCTACAGATGCAACAGACTGGGCAAAGGAGTCCCATCAGTTGGCTCATAAACTGGCATATACCAATGAAACTCAATTAGGGGAAAAGTACTTCTTGCGCTGCAGGGATTCCTTAGAAATGCGTCTACAGCAAGGTGGTGTGCGCTTAGCCGCCGTACTTAACAAAGTTTTGGGTGGAAGATCATTGAAGGTGGTCGATCGATAATTAATCTAGTGGTTTTATTGTGGTGTTAGCCTCCATGAGATAAGGGAAACTAGCATCCATCGCTCATTGCGTGAAGGAGTATTTCCTAAATACCGGCTTAAGGATGGTAGATTCTGAATAATGCAATTCGAGCTCTTTTGACAATTAAAGTGCCCGTCCAAGCCCGAATTGCTTCTAAAAACTGGACATTAGTTTAGAGCTACTTCTCCTTGAGCATGTGAGCGCAAAAGCAACTGTTCGGAAGTATTTGAAGACATGCTATCTCCCAAGCTCAACCTGGAAGAACTCCCAGGCTAACTGATTATCTGAAGCGGACAGGTTACGATTTGCGTCCGCCATCACATATTTTCCGTGGGCTGTTTTCAAAGTGATTTTGTCATTTTGATTCAAGCAGGCCCATCCGTTGGAATGGTTGTAAAGGACAAATTTCTCCCAGCCTAAAAGCACACTGGCTCTTACATCGACATTATGGTTGTTATGTGGAGTGGCACGTAAGTAATGACCGTTATGGGCGCGCAGTGAAACTGTGTCACCACTCTGAATACAGCGGTGATCCACCCACTGCTGGGTGTTCCCTTTTTGCTCCAGCGCAAGAGTAAAAGTCTCCCATTCTGCAGCCGCAGCAGGCATATTTTTTGCCTCATCGTTACCACCGTAGACAGCCTGAATGCGTGTGTTGTGGTGGGTATTAAGCAGGGAAGCTGTATGTGCCCTCGCATAAGTGGATGAATAGGCGGCAGCGTGATTGGTCCAACTTAATGTTGCCGTAATGGGGTTGTGATCACTGATGCTCTGGTGGACTTCATCATACCGGTTGGTAGAGAAGCTAATTTGCGAGTTGCCGCGAAAAGCAATATGGTCAACACCCTTACAGGGGCCCTTTACATCGTTAATATTCGTATTACCTGCGGCATAACTTACCTGGCTACAGGACCAGGTTAAGCCCAACTCGGAAGCCCAGCGCCCCAACTCCGACTGATTAGGTCCTGGCTGCCAGCCGCCGTTGTCAATCCATGCATTAAAGTCACCCATTACAATCACTGGATATCCGGCCGAATTTTGTTGAATAAAATGTTTGAGCTGGTTGAACTGGCCTGTTTTCTCCTGGCCGTTACTGGTGTCCATGTGAGTATTGTAAAAGTGTACTTTTAGGTCCTTGGCTAGCTGAACTTCAGTGAAGGTGAAGCCTTTTTCCGTCTCACAATCGGGACTTGAGCCGTTTGCGATAAAGTCTGAGTAGGTACCCTTACAGCTTGAATACTCAACATGCAGCTGCCTTCCATTAATAGGGTGTTTGCTGATAGTGCTTAAACCATCGCCAAAACTGAAGACCCCGCCCTGGAAATGATCACTTCGATAAGGATATTCTGTTTGGCTAAGGGGAGACATCACCGCGTAATTTCTGACCCAGTTTTCCTGGAGTCCGACAATATCGTAGGCCTGCCCGGCAATATAGGTGGATGAAAATAGAGATGCCTGGCTATCAGAAATACCCTGTAAACCTTCAGGAAAGCCCTTTATGTTGGCTGCCATTACTCTAATTTGGCCACTTTGCCCAGCCAAGCTTCCCGGCCTGCTATAGGCTTGATTGCCCACAGTGCCGGTAAAACCTACTTGAGTGCTGGAACTAACCAGAATATCCCATATTTCTGACAAAGTTATTGCTGAAGCAGAAGCGCTTAGGCCCAGGCTTCCTACGATAAGAGCTGATCTTAATAGTTTGTTTTTCATTTTATTGTTATCCGTTATTTAAATTGTCCGATTTTATTTTTCTATCAATGGTGTATCTCGGATATCGGTCTATTGGTTGTGCGTGATAAGGGGAACGATTTTTAATTAATTATGAGGCCTCCCTAATTGACAAATATTACTAGCAATATTTAAGCGATTTTATTTGGCGCCTACCGGACGGATAAAAGACTTCAGTAATAGATACTAATTGTCATTTCATCAATAAGTAAGATAGAAAGAGCTTTAACGGGCTATGGCCAAAATAAAAGGTTGGGCAAGCGTACTAGAAAGCAATTGCCGGAATAATAAAGGATTGGTGATATGAGTGGATACAGGATTAGTAAATTTTAAAATCAATAATAGACTGAGCAGTTCCGCTTGTTGTCTTAGCTGCCAGCCTGATTAACAATGGTTGCAGTTTAAGTACACAACGCCCACCTCAGGCTCCAGAGCCTGGGAAATATTAACAATAATGTAGTAGGTGTACATACATGGAACTGGTAGGACCTCACCGGAGCCTTAGGCTCTTCTGCGCCCCCCTTATTGTGGCTTTACTGACGAGTGGTTGCTCGGAATCCAGCGACAGTAGCCCTAAAAACCGCTTGGCCTTAGCCCAACAAGCGCTGACTTTGGCGCCCGCTGATCCAGAAATTGCTGAAATCTATCAGCGAACCTGTCGCAGCTGTCACAGCACTGGGGTCAGCGCTGCGCCACTCACTGGGGACATTGCCGGCTGGGAACCGCGTCTCGACAAGGGAATGGATGTATTGGTTGAAAACGCAATTAATGGTTTCCAGGGGATGCCGCCACTGGGTCTTTGTTTCGAGTGCTCACCGGAGCAGTTTGAACAGTTAATTGTCTTTATGGCCTCTGCGGAGTAAGGGATTATGCAGCAGTCACGTCGCCGCTTTATTACAACTATTGCCGCTGGTTCTACAGCTATCGCTGCTACTTCAATCTCCTCTATGGCACGCACCTTGGTACAGGCGAGTGACCCAGTAAAGCGTAAGGGTATCCGCTGGCGCAACTGGTCTGGTTCGCAAGACTGCCTGCCCAGTGAACGTCTGGCACCAAAGACAATCGCCGAACTGCAGCAACGTGTAGCTGATGCTAGAGGTACTGTTAGAGCTGTGGGGGCTGGGCACTCCTTCACGGCCTTGGTGCCCACCGATGACACCATTCTCTCGCTCGGGCGCATTAGCGGTGTGGCCGATCATAGTAGCGAAACCACCCAGGCTACGATTTACGCGGGTACACGTATAGCCGATCTTGGCCAGCCGCTTGAAGATATTGGTCAAGCCTTGATTAATCAGCCGGATATTGATGAGCAAACTCTCGGCGGATGCCTGGCCACTGCCACTCATGGCACTGGGGCCGGTTTAGGTTGTATGTCCAGCTATGTAACGGGATTGGAGCTGGTTACGGCAGATGGCAGCACTCTGTGGTGCGATACAGAGCAAAACCCAGAGACTTTCATAGCAGCCAAAGTTTCCCTGGGTAGCCTGGGGTTAGTGACCAAGGTGCGTATGCAGAACCAGTCCAGTTACAAACTCCGGCGAGAATCCTGGGTGGCTCCCATGGGGGAGGTGCTTGAGCAGGCGGAGACACTTGCGGAGTCAAATCGCAATTTCGAGTTTTACTATATTCCTTTCTCCGGAATGTGTATGGCTGATACGCACCAGCTAACGGATGAAGAGATCTTTACTACCGCGCGTGAAGATACTAACGAAGCTGTAATGACCCTTAAAACTGTTCGAGACTGGCTTGGCTGGTCGCCCAGATTACGGCAATACGCCTTACAGTCTGCAATGGAGGATATTGAAAAGGAGGTGGTTGTGGAGTCCTCTTGGCGAAACTACGCCAGTGAGCGAAATGTTCGCTTCAATGAGATGGAATACCACCTTCCCAGGGAAGCCGGACTGGCCGCTTTTGAGGAGCTACGCCGTACAATCGAAGAGAACAATCTTAATGTGTTCTTTCCTATCGAAGTGCGCTTTGTAAAGGGGGATGATATTTGGTTGAGCCCCTTCTACCAGCAGGATTCCGTATCTATTGCGGTACACCGTTACTTTGAGGAGGATTACCAGCCCCTTTTTAAGGCACTGGAACCCATTATGCGCAAGCATGGTGGCAGACCGCACTGGGGGAAACTTAATACCTTGCACCGGCAGGACCTGGCTGGTTTATACCCCCGCTGGCAGGATTTTCTTGAGGTAAGACGTGAGCTTGACCCTAAAGGAAAATTTTTAAACCCGTACCTAAAAAAACTAATTGGTTGATAGGGCCCTTATTCATCTCAGGGCTGAAGAGAGACTAGGGGAGCGAACTGTGCAGAAAACGCGGAGAAAATTTTTACTGGGCGGAGCGGCATTGGGGGTTGCGGCCGCATTTCCTTTGTTAAGGCCTAAAGCTTTGGGGCAGGGGGGGCACACTAACTATTTTCAAAGTCTCTCTAAGGCTCTGGATTCCGCAGGTTTCTCTGGTCCCACAATGGTAGTGGATTTAAACCGCCTGAGAGCCAATGCGACTGTACTTTCTGGGCATCTAAATGGGCACTTTGACTATCGAATTGTTGCCAAATCGTTACCAGCTCTGGGGTTACTGGAGGCGGTTGCCAAACAGACTGGTACGCAGCGGTATATGGTTTTCCATCTACCTTTTTTGCAACAGTTGGCCCAGTCACAACCACAGGCAGATATTTTGCTGGGTAAGCCTCTTCCGATTGCTGCGGCCAAGAGCTTTTATAGCCGCCCAACAACCAATGGATTTGACCCTAGAACACAACTTCAGTGGCTGATTGATAGCCCTCGGCGGCTACAACAGTATGCGGCACTAGCCGGTAGCCTTGAGCAAAGGTTACAAATCAATATCGAGTTGGATGTGGGGTTGCACCGCGGTGGAGTCAGCGATGCTCGGGACCTTACTGAAATGCTCAATATTATTAAGACAGAACCACTGCTTACTCTGTCGGGATTTATGGGCTATGACGCCCATGCGGCTAAGATGCCAGGTATTTTAGGTGGCCCAGAGAAAGCCATTGATCGCGGTTTGGAGATTTATACTCAGAGGCTTGAGCAAGCTAAACAATTGTTGGGTGACCAGTATCCTAAAAGGTTGACGTTGAATGGCGCCGGCAGCCCGACTTACCAGCTTTATAAATCACGCTCAGATAGTGCACCCTGTAATGAGCTGGCGGCAGGTTCCTGTCTTGTTAAACCTACAGATTTTGATATCCCCACCCTCAGTGATCACAAGGCGGCTGCATTTATCGCCAGCCCAGTATTGAAGAAGTTACCGCAGACTCAAATTCCTGGTTTGGAGAAACTAACGGCTACGATGCGCTGGTTAAACCCAAATCGCGAGCAGACATTCTTTATCTCTGGGGGGTATTGGAAGGCGCTGCCCGAATCTCCAGAAGGTCTTTCGATCAATCCTATTTATGGACGCTCTACAAATCAGGAAATGCTCAATGCTTCCAATCAGGTTGTCCTACAAGAGGATGACTGGGTTTTCCTGCGACCAACACAAAGTGAGTCTGTATTTCTTCAGTTTGGGGATATAGCTGTGTATGACAAAGGGGAGATCGTGGAGCGCTGGCCTGTATTAAGTAACTCCTGAAAAAACATCTTTACATGGTTCTAAATAGATGACGCTGTACTGTATATAGCCGTATGTAATCACAAGTAATTATTATAATAAATTTGGAGAGTAACGTGATCTTTGAGCTGGTTTTAGTGCTAAATACTATTTGGTTTTTAATGGGTTTCAATGTTTTCTCCTTGCGGGGAAAGATTTTTGCCAAGCTGGTTGTTCCTAGAGAGCATAGGGATACCCCTGTCTTTGGAATACTGGCTGAGTCAGGTAAATTTCTAGGCGGGTTTAATTTTTCATTGGCGCTAATGAGTATTCTTTTATTGGTTAATCACGCCTCCTTTTCCGGGGATATTCAAAGATCTATATTGCTTTTTGTTTTTTCTGTTACACATGGTTCTCAGTTTATTTATAACTTGCCAGTCGCGCTAAAGAACCGAAAAGGGGGTGGGCCTTGGAAAGTGAAAGGTGTGATGAAGTTTATATTTATTATGGATTTTATCATGATGATGATTAATTTAACCCTGGCGCTTTGGTATTGGTTGTAATGAGGCTGGTCGTTCGGTGTCGGCTAGTGTTGCCATTGCTGTTATGGGTGGCTTTTACGGTTTAATAGGTGATGCGATATTGAGTGGTATTTTCCATATAAATATACTGCGTTGAAGGGATGTGAAATAGGTGCTTAAGTTAACAGATGTACCTACTGAACAAGTTTCGGCAATAACAGACTTGGTATTGGCTGTATTGGCGTTGTTTATATTTCTTTATTTTATTAGGTCGGAATTCAAGTCTAGCTGGAAGAGAAATTGCTGGATTTGTTTCTTTGGGGTGATGTTTGTCGTTGGCCTATTGGGTTCGGTAATTCATGGTTTTCAGATTGCCGGACCTGAAAGAATATTCATGTGGCATGTTTTATTTTTTTTTCTCGGTCTTTTTCTGGTGTCGTTTACACTTGCTATTATTGGTGATCTTGCCGGTGAGCGAATATCAAGAAAGTTATTGCCCTACATATTTTTAATTGGCCTGATATTTTATTTCATTGCAGTATCTAGAATTGATGGTTTCATAGTCTTTGTGGGTTATCAAGCGTTAGTGATGATTCCTGTTGTTATTGGTTATACATGGGTGGGGGTTAGGGGGCGTTTACCCGGGGCTTGGTATATGGTTGTCGGCGGGCTTATTTCTCTCCTGGCTGTGGTATTACAAGTCAGAACGGCTCTGGAGTTTACGTTTGTTTGGACGTTTAATCACAATAGTCTTTATCATATGGTTCAAACAATAGGCGTGTTGTTCTTTTTTGCAGGAATAAGAAAGTCATTGCAGGCATCAATATGATTTTTTACGTAATTTAATTCTTTAGGTTTTTCTGAATCGAAACCCTCTACTCAAAGTGCTGTGATCTATAGGGGGCTGAGAAAAGGCGCCCACACCCCCCTAAGTATTCATGATTGAAGCTTTATAATAAGGCCCCTGGTCAGCTTTAGGTTTATAGTGTTTTAGGCTGCAAAATTTATAAAGAAGGCATTCTATGGGCGCCCGAAATACTATCTATGAATATGGGGCAGTAGCTAAGTGGCTTCATTGGATAATAGCATTCTTAATTCTAGGATCTTACGTCAGTGTCTATTACCTCCAATGGTTTACTGAAGAGGATACCCCAGCAAACTGGATTGCCTTACAGCTGCACTTGTCTATTGGCATAACGATTGGTGCTTTTGTACTGTTACGGATATTTTGGCGTTTGACTAATCCCACTCCGAAATTGGAACCTGGCTCCAGGCTAGAGCACTTTGCCGCGCATACAGGCCATTTTCTATTATATTTAGTCATGATACTTGCACCATTAACCGGATACCTAGGAACTGGGGTGAATACTGAGTACTTTTTCCTGTTTGAAATCCCTCAGTTTGCTGACACTTCCCTTTTTGCCCACCTTGTTCAGAATAAAATGGGCTTGACCTTCAAACAGTTTGAGGAACCTATCGATTTCATTCATAAGGAAGTGCTGGGTGAATGGCTTATCTGGTTACTTATTTTGGGACACTTCTTGGCAGCCCTTTATCATCACTTTATAAAGAAAGACCGTACACTGATTAGGATGACTACGGGTAATCAGTGAAACAAGTACTCTTATAAAGTCATTTACCTTGCCCGTGATTTAAATGGCTCTACTATGTGTTCGTTGGTCGATAACCATAAAGCCAGAGTGCTCTGTTTGACCCTTGATAATGTTGCCGAGACCAGGAATGTATTTTTGAAAATCAGTTGTGCCTGCATTAGGGTTTTATTTATGACTCTAGTGAGGAAATTACTTTACCTAATCGCATCCTCAAAGATCTAAAAGGCTTTATTGGCGATTAAGTCCAGTATCTGAAAAGTTGCAGGGGGCTGATAACCTTGGTCTTTCATACCTATGTAAGCGCTATTGAGCTAAAAAGTTCTCCGCACCTGACAGAGTTTTGAGACTAGTATTGGCGCCAGATTTCCGTGCCGTTCCCGCAATTGATGTTTATATAAATTTTGGAGATCCTTCTAAGGAAACCTGAATGTTTATTGTACTGAGTAATTTGCATATATAACCCCGCCAAGATTTTACCCAGGTGGATTGGCAGAATTTGATGCCAATTTGGCATAGAAGTTTGGCGCTCGGTTTTCTAATCTTCTGCCCATAACAATGTACCCATCCATAGAGATGGCCTGATAGTTTGGAGTCTGGGTAATAACCGGTATGGTCGTTTACTGCGGGTCCTAAGTGGTAGCTTATGTGTAGTCGTTTATCTTGGATATTGTGGTCCGGAACTCTCTTGTTGTTGGTTGGCTGTGATCCCCCCGGGGAATTCCACCCCATAGCGAGGGTGGAACCATTGGTCATACTTCCAATTGAAAGCCTCTAATCAGCTATCTGATTAAGTTACTGCATTGATCATCGGGTTGTCTTCTTCGTTGTGTTTTGGCAATGCAAGCGAAATGAAGGTTGCCAAAAACAGCAAGCACGTGGATACCAACAGGCAAGCTTGCAAACCGGCAATCTGGAAAATCCAGCCCGACAACAGAGTTCCGGTAAGGCGGCCCAGAGCATTAGCCATGTAGTAAAACCCCACATCCATAGAAACGCCATCTTCTCTGGCATAAGCGACGATCAAGTAGCTGTGCACAGAAGAGTTCACTGCAAATAACACAGCGAATACCATGAGGCCCAACAAAATGCTGAGTTGAGGGTGGAAGCCGATATAGAGTGAGAAGGCAATCAGCGCAGGTATCAAAGTTAATGCGCAGCCCCACAATAGGGCGGTTCGCCCATCAGGCAGTGCCGAAGAAAAACTTCCAGTGATCCTTGGGGCAAAGGCTTGTGCTGCGCCATAACCGATGATCCAGCAGGCTAGGAATGCACCGACTTGCCAGTGGCCCCAGTCGAATTGGCTCGCCAGGAAAACGGGCAGGGCGATTACAAACCAAACATCACGAGATGCAAATAGGAACAGTCTTGCTGCCGCAAGGATATTCACCGGGCGACTCTTAGAAAATACATCTTGAAAGCGGGCTTTCACCTTTGCTTTACCCAAGTCTTTTCGTAAAAATTTCTTACTCAATAGCAATACTGTGGCGAGAGCGACTGCCATTGCGAATATAGCCCCACGAAATTCCAGTAGTGCCAATAGGCCTCCCCCCATAAAGAACCCAATGCCTTTCAGGGCATTCTTGGAGCCAGTCAGTAGGGCGATCCAGCGATAAAGAGTTCCTAGGGTATTGTTGTCAGGTAGCAAAAGCTTGATTGAGCTTTTCGCGCTCATCTTGTTTAGGTCTTTGGCTATGCCAGATATTCCCTGAGCGGCCATAACCAAAGGCACACTGAGATAGCTGGAAGGGACTAATAACATAGCTAAAGCGCAAATCTGAAATGCCAGACCAATATTCATGGTGCGATTAAGGCCTAGCCGGGCACCAAGCCATCCGCCCACCAAATTGGTGACCACTCCAAAAAACTCATAGAAAAGAAACAGTAGGGCTATTTCGAGAGGGGTGTACCCCAGGGTATGGAAATGCAGAAGCACCAGCATGCGTAGTGCACCATCGGTTAGAGTAAAAGACCAATAGTTACCAGTCACCAATAAATATTGGCGTACCGAGGGCGAAAGGGTGGAGAAAAACTGCATGGGTTTGGGCTCTAACTACTAGGGGCTCCTGGCCTGAAGATCAGGCCAGCCCCGTATTTATCAGTTTTTTATTGGTGGGATCTAGGACATTGGCTTATCCAATCAGGCGAGCCAGCTCTGCAGTACGGTTGGCATAGCCCCACTCGTTGTCATACCAGGTATAAATTTTCACTTGAGTGCCATTGACCACCATGGTGGACAGTGCATCAACAATGCTGGAACGTGGGTCGGTTTTGTAATCCACAGATACCAGAGGACGTTCCTCATAACCGAGAATATTTTTCAGCTCGCCCTCTGCTGCGGCTTTCAGTAGGCTATTAACTTCATCCACAGTTGTTTCCCGTTCTACTTCGAAAACACAATCCGTCAGGGAGGCATTGGCTAGCGGGACTCGTACGGCATGGCCGTTCAGCTTGCCAGTCAACTCTGGGAAGATGGCGGTGATTGCTGTGGCTGAGCCGGTAGTAGTGGGTATCAGACTGGCTCCACAGGCCCTTGCGCGGCGCAGATCTGCATGGGGCGCATCAAGGATTGTCTGGGTATTAGTGATATCGTGGATAGTAGTGATAGAGCCATGCTTGATGCCCAGTTTTTCATGTATCACTTTTACCACCGGGGCCAAACAGTTAGTGGTGCAGGAGGCTGCAGTAACAATTTGATGCTTGGCTGGATCATAAATATGCTGATTCACCCCCAAAACAATATTTGGTACCCCGTCTTCTTTTACGGGAGCCGAAACCAGCACACGCTTTACCCCCTGCTTTAAATAGCCCTCCAATTGCGCGCTAGTCTTCATTTTCCCAGAGGCTTCAATAACCAGGTCGCAAGCACTCCAGTCTGTGTCGGCAATGGCGAGATTATGGCTACAACTTATTTCCTGGCCAGCAACCGTAATTGTGTTGTCCTTACCTTCTGCATAATGCTGCCAACGCCCGTGTACCGAATCAAAATTCAGTAAATGAGCAAGGGTGGAAGCATCTCCAGCGGGGTCATTGATTTGCACAAACTCCAATTCTGGCCAGTCCCAGGCTGCGCGCAGCACAAGCCGACCGATACGACCAAATCCATTGATTCCGACTTTGATAGCCATGTTGTAACTCCTGAGTAATCTGAATATATGAAAAATCGCATATATCCAGGTAAATTTTTTCAGCGACTTAGTGATATTACTTGCCAGCAAAATACCTACTGCCGTGACTTAGCAGCATAGGCTAGCTCTTTGGGGCCTATCTCCCATTAGGATCAAGTTGCGAAGATCTTCGGCAATAAAGTGCTGATTTGCCTGCAAAGTGTCTTGAAGGATCGATTTGGCCCAGCTGCCCAGTTCAGGGTTGATACGGTAAAAGATCCACTGTCCCTGGCGGCGGTCCCGCAATAAATCAGCGCCGCGGAGTAGGGCTAAGTGCCGAGATATTTTGGGTTGGCTCAAACCCATAGCAGCAGTGAGCTCGCACACGCAAAGTTCTCCCTCGTGGGCGATCAGTAGAAGCGTACGCAGGCGGGTATCGTCTGCCAGGCACTTGTAGAACTGAACTGGGTTCAAGGCTTACCCCAAATCTTGTTTATGCCGCTTTCACGGCCTTGTTATACACCAGTACAAAAAGTTTGATGCGGGTACTCAGTTCCAACACCGTTGTGTAAAAAGGTTTGAAGCAATGCCGACTGGCAGGGTCTTCAAAATTCCATGAGATCAATTTTCCGTGCCCAGCGGCAGGCACATATTCATTGTGGCTTTTATCACATAAGGTAATGACTAAATCAAAATCCCGGTCAGCTACCTCTTGTAAACTCTTGGAATAGAGCCCTTTGATCGGGATACCAAAACGTTGGAGAGCCTTGATGGCACGAACGTCCACCGGGGAGGGGTCTGTCCCTGCACTTGAAACCTCGAAGAACTCTCCCCCATAGTTACGCAGTAAAGCCTCAGCTATTAATGAACGAGCCGAATTCCCCGAGCAGACAAACAAAATCTGCCTCTTCATAAATTGCTCCCGAACGGTAAACCGTCCGACTTAGTCCGCATTATATATGGAAAAACGAATATTCAAAGGACCAAAAAAACCGGGAGCAGATCCCGGTTATTCACTAAATGCTTAGAGCTTGAACTCTGCCCAGACCGGCGCATGGTCTGAGGGGCGCTCCATAGCGCGGATATCATAATCTACCCCTGTGGCCACACAATGTTCCATCAGAGGGCTTGTAGCCATAATCAAGTCGATCCGCAGCCCACGCTTGGGCTCGCGGTCAAAACCCTTACTGCGATAGTCAAACCAGCTAAATACATCATCTGTATCAGGATTCATCGCACGGAAAGTATCCGCCAAGCCCCAGGCCTCAATTTTCTGCAGCCATTCGCGCTCTTCTGGAAGGAAGCTGCACTTGCCGTCGCGCAGCCAGCGCTTGCGATTGGGCTCGCCGATACCGATATCTTGATCACTCGGAGAGATGTTCATGTCGCCAATAACCAGCACCGGGGCTTCGGGGTCGCAGGTGGTTTGTAGATAGGTATCGAGGTCAGCGTAGTACTTTTGCTTTGCCGGGAATTTTACTGGGTGTTCACGATTCTCGCCCTGGGGAAAGTAGCCGTTGATGACGGTGAGAGGTTTACTGCCGCCAATATCGAACTTTCCCATGACCATACGGCGCTGGGCGTTATCGTCGTCGGTAGGAAAGCCATATTCGCGATCGATAAATGGTAGGCGTGAGAGCAGGGCAACACCGTAGTGTGTTTTTTGGCCAAAATAGATTAGCTCGTAACCCAGGTCGCGAATGGCATCTACAGGAAAGTCTTCATCGGTAACCTTGGTTTCCTGAAGACCAATGATATCGGGTTGATGGCTATCTACCAGAGCCTGCATTTGGTGCAGGCGAGTGCGAATACTGTTGACGTTAAAGGAAACGACTTTCATTTCTTCCCCCAAATGAAAAAGGTCGGGCAAGCCCGACCTAATTGTTTACTGTGCGCATGGGTGCGCTTGGCACACCCAAAGGGCATCACATCTTTAGAAATTGGCGACTTGCGGCGGTGCCTTGCTGGCTTTGTCAGCCAGTCCAATAAAGTCCGCCATTATATAGCCCGCTTCGTTCAAGATTGGATCTTTTTCCAATTTGATTTCCACAGGGCCACCAATGGTTGCCACTTCTTCAGACTCACTCTCTTCATAAGCCTCGAAACTCTTGTAGGGTTCAAGCCCTTTTGCTTCGCGACGTCGGTTCTCCATGGAGAGCAGGCGCTGGTTTACGTTTTCACGTTCTTGCTCTCGCATTACCTCATTAAGGGAGAGATGCTTTCTGTCGGCGCGTTCGCTTTCAAACTTGAATTGATCGCGCAGGAATATGAAGTCCGGATCTGATGCTGTGCGCTTATTGTGCTTAGTGAGCAGATTAGGAATCAGAGTCTTCAGATTAAAGTACTTGGCGTGTGGTACGGCGTGGATACGGTCCCAGGGCAGGGCGGTATCGTAAGCGCTTTCACCAACACTCTCCGCATCAATAAGTTGCGGCATGGGGATATCGGGTTTCACGCCCGCGTGCTGGGTGCTATCACCGGATACGCGGTAGAACTTGGACTGGGTAATTTTTAACTGGCCTTCTTTCAGGGGCGCCATGGTTTGCACGGTGCCTTTACCAAAAGATTGATTGCCAACAACCAAGCCGCGGTTGTAGTCCTGGATGGCGCCGGCGAAGATCTCGGAAGCTGATGCCGAGAGGCGGTTAATCAATACCATCAGCGGGCCGCGATACATTGCGCGAGAGCGGGAGCGGTTGTGCCGTGAAATCTGCTCATTAGCGTGGCGGATTTGGACTACTGGACCCTGATCGATAAACAGGTCGGTCAACATGGTGGCTTCCTGTAGGGAGCCGCCGCCATTGTTGCGTAGATCCAGAATGATACCGTCTACCTTTTCCTCTTTCAGTTCGCTGAGCAATCTAGCCACATCGCGGGTAGTACTCTTGTAATTGGGGTCGCGGCGACGGTAGGCGTCAAAGTCTATATAGAAGGTCGGCAAGTTGATTACACCGATCTTGTAGCTTTTCTTACCATCTGAAAATTCGAATACGGCCTTCTTGGCAGCCTGATCTTCAAGCTTCACTTTACTGCGCTTGATCAGGATGGTCTTGTGGGTGCCGTCGCCGCCGGTGGGAATAGTTTCCAGGCGCACGAAGGTGCCGGCCTTACCGCGGATTAGATCCACCACGTCATCCAGCCGCCAGCCGACGACATCGACCATTTCACCATCTTTATCTTGGCCAACACCTACGATCTTATCGTTGGGCTTGATCTTACCAGTGCGGTCAGCAGGGCCACCGGCTACCAGGCGGGCAACTTTGGTGTATTCCTCATCCCCCTGCAGCACGGCACCGATGCCCTCGAGGGACAGTGACATGCTCATGTTGAAATTTTCCAGGGAGCGTGGGGACAGATAGTTACTGTGGGGATCATAAAGGCGAGTTAACGAGTTCATATAGAGCTCGAATACGTCATTGCTGTTTTGCTGCTCAAGGCGTTTCTTTTGACCTTTATAGCGGCGCTCCAGCAAGTCGCGAATATCCTCATCCTCTTTACCTGTGAGCCTCAGGTTTAAGACGCTGCTCTTTAGGCGCTTACGCCAAAGGTCATCGGCATCACTGATGGAGGTAGGCCACTGGCTCTCCTCACGGTCGAGTTCGAGGGATTCATCGCGATCAAAATCGAAAGGGGGTAAGCCTTTTTCGAGCTGGGATAGGATACTGTCCAACCGATCGCCCATACGCAGGCGGAAACGGTTATAAATCTCAAAGCCCGCTTTGACATTGCCAGCGCGCAGCTGGTCATCCAGCTTGGTTTGCCATTCGCGGAACTCATTGATGTCTGAGGCGAGGAAGTAGCTTTTGGTGGGGTCTAGAGCATCGATGTACTCGTCCCAAAGGTCTTCCGACATTTCGTCTCCGACCTTGATTTTGTTGTAGTGCAGCATTTCTAGCTTGCCGACAATCTCCCTGGCAGTACTGCCCTGGTCCTTTTCAGGTGCCAGAGGCTCGGTCTCTGCCAGAGCGGTTGTGGAAAGCAGGCCAATGACCAAGAAGCCGGAAAATAGAGCGGCGATCCGATTGGTAAGCATAGGGAGTCTCTTTATACGTCCTACTTCATAGGCGACCAGCCTTTATGGCTTAGCGACCTATAGCTTAGGACAAGTATAAAGGCTGAAAGCTCCGAAGGGCATGAAATACCTCCAATCAGAGATGGATCTTTTCCACATTAGGCACATTTAGCAAAATAGAGTTTCCTACTATCCATTATTTAGGGCATTTGGTCTCAAATGGAGGCGGTTGGCACGGCTCGGTTTTGATGATTTTTACGTCTGAAGAGCATTTTTGACCAGCTAGTCGAGCATGGAGTGATTGAGTGCCGGGAAAATGGATACCGCTAAAAAGAAAAGGAATTGAGTTGATACACCCGCTGTTTTAAGAGCCCCCTAACAGTTCCGGGATGTCTTTAGCGTTCTGAGTGGTTCGGGTGAAAGTACGGCTTCGCAAGGATATCTAGCCCTCAGAATGAAATCGCAACACAGAGTGAACTGCTCTAAAAGACTTACAGGAAGGGCCCCTAAGGCCGAATTTTCTTTTACGGCGAGCTGTGCCAAGCAGCGGCAATCCTCAAGTCCCGCAGAGTCATTCTGAATTAGTTCAGAGGCCTTTTAAATGCGTACTGCTTCAACGTGGCTTAACGGTCACGCCCGAGGGCTCAATTAATGGGATTGGTTACCGATTATTTATATCTAAGACATATGTATTGATATTGAAGGTAAGCATCCAGGCGAGAGTTAATTGCGGTTCAGGTCAACCTTTTCTGCTTAATACTGCTCATTATTCCCGGTAAAAATGTTGCACTGAATCGATCTACTGGCTCCCTAGTGCTGTTCCATGGAGTTGTAGGATGAAGGTTGAATTTGCAACGTCGCGTTCACAAGAAATCTATGAGATGGCTGACCTAGCGGTAATAGGTGTAAGTCCTTTCAACAGCTACTTTTCCGAGGGGCAGATTGCTCGGCTTGCAAAGTGGGCGCAAAGTCACTTTAAGCGAGTCATGTTTTTCATTCCCGATAATGCTGCTGAATATACACAGATCGCACTTGGCTATGAGGAAGAGAAGGCGAGAAAAAGAGCTCGACGACAGTGCCACTATCTGCATAACAAGGTCTATCGCGCTTCGGGCTCGTGTGCTGTAGACAGTGAATTGGTTGACTCCGAGTGGTTGAAACAATCTGAGCTCTATTCTCGCTGGCTCTATCAGTTTGAGCAGGAGTTTCACTTGAATGATGGTTTCCGCGAGGGTTGCTTGGAGGCTAGTAGATGGGTGCTGGAGCACCATCTTGCAGAAGAAGAAGTTACTGTCGAGATGGTTTCAATAGCAGTGAGATATCTTTTGGCGGAGTTGCCGGTGATTTTGCATTCTGCAGATATCGTGGGTACAGATTCCTCATGTTTCTGCTATCACAGCTGTCCCAGATATTTAGATGACCTTTTTCACGAGAGTGGCCAAGAGGCTGCGGGAGAGAGAAATGGTTATGTGATTGTGAGAAATGACGGTGAGTAATAGTAGACGCTATGGCCTGCGAATGTGGTGTGAAAGGACACAGTTAAGCTAGAAAATACATTAATAAATAGATTTAACTAATTGATATATATGTATTTTTTAAAACTTAATGTAAATTCTAACTTTCAGAGGGCGAGTGAAGCAAAAGCTCCGCTCGCCTTTGGTTCATTGGGTTAATTTGGTAGCTGCTTGGTCATTATGATGTGGTCGATATTGTAACCGTGCTTAGTGACAGCTAATTCAAGCAGCTCATCTACAATGGCCTCATCCAGTTGTGGAGTTCGACTTAGAAGATAAAGGCTGCTGCGATCGGGGTCGCCCACGAGGGACCATTGATATGCTGTGTCTAGCTCTAGAACCCAGTAGTTACCATTGGTTTTCCCATCGAAGAATGAAACCGCAAGTTTGCTATTCGTATCATCTAGAGGGGTAGCGGTACCTTGCACGCTGATGGGAAAACCGTACTTCGGGTGTAGGATTCGGCAAAAGTTGAAAACACTGAGTGTGCCATCATCGTTGAGACCATAGTCTGCCGTGACTGCTGTACAAGCAGGCTGGAAGATCTGTGGCAATCGGGCTATTTCATACCACTTGCCAACGTACTGATAGACGTCCACGTAGGGAACCGTCTCAAGCTCAGACTCATTATCAGCCCAGGAGAGATGCGCTCCAAAAGCCAATAGAAGAACCCCCAAACCTTTTGCCAAACCCTTCATATTCACATTTCCTTGTCATTGGATTGAATCACTTTCCACCGTACCAATTGTGCGATGGCAAACTCTTTACGGAAGGCAAGCTGGAACGGATTAATCAATTGTTCGTTTGGGGCAAAGCTTCACAATAACTTCAAGAATGGCCAGCACTGCCCGCTGAATTTAGGCCAATCGATTGACAAAAAAGGCAATCTTGACTAACTGCCTATTCACTAGCGCAGTAGCAAGGGAGCAACAGTGAGTAAAACGCCATCACTATCGGCCGTAGTTACATTGACATGGGCGGTTAGCTGGAGAGCAATCCTTCTTAACCTTCCAATTTACATGCCGTTTTCCGTTCTACATAAACTGGGCTATGAGTTTCCAATCTGGTTTTGGTACCTTCTTTGTATCGTGGGTGGGTTTTTGTCTTATGTTCTTGCATTTTGGTGGCTCTTCTCGCGAGGTTACGGCGCCCCAAATCTCCGGAAATTGAAAATAGTTGAATAAAAAAACAGCAACAAGCAAGTATCAAACGGTATAGATTGAGGTCGCTCTTCCGGCATCGTCGCAAATTCATTGTGGCAACTAGGGCTGATAACTACTCCAATCATGCTAAACCAAGTAAGAAGGCCATCCTATGTCACAGGAAATTCCCGTTGATGTACTGATCCTAGGAGGTGGTATTCAGGGGGTAACCCTGATGAGAGAGCTGATACCAGAGTACTCGGTGGTACTGGTCGACGATGAGTTCGGTGACGCCGAGTCTCTACATTTCCACGGTTATTTCTCTTCCGGCTGGAATGCGGCTAACCCCCAAGCTGCTGAAATTTACCGATGTGCCGCGCAGCGCTGGCACAAAGAACTTGCAACTAGCGGCGTGAATAGTCGCATAACAGATTTCCATGCAGCACTGACTCCGGACTTTCTAAACACTGTTGAAGATAACTGGGCCACAGCGGCTATTCCCTTTGAGGAAGTTGAGTTGCCCGAGATCTTTGATCCGGATAATTTGCCATCAAATCGCAGGTTCAGATTTCCTGATGATCTTATTTTTGATGGAGCTGCAGCCTATCGCAGTGTCAGCGAACCTTTGAGGAAGCAAATCTATCGTGGGAGGTTGGCCTCGTTTCAGCTTGGGGGGGCAGGGATTGAGCAAGTAACTCTGGATATGGATGGTCGCTCGTGTGAGTTAAAACCAGAGCTGGTGATTTCTGCCTGTGGCGCGGGGAATGCTGAAGTAATTCGGCACTTGGGTGTGGCAGAGGAGCAGATACAAAATGCCCAGTTAGTAAGACCTCTGCATATGCTCTTGGCCCGTGGCCCCAATATCCCGCCAGTTTCAGCTTTGTTGATCGACTTGGTAGTGATGTACCACCCGCTGGAGGGTGGGGAAGGGCTCTGGATTCTTACGCTTAACCCAGAAGTTCCCAAGTTCAAGGCGGGTGTTGTCGATATGTGTATCCCGCCAGAAATAGAGAATGATCTACTTTGTGCATCTTTTGAGCGCCTTTCCAACGCGATGGTGGCTTTTGAGGCTTGGGCGCAGGGCTGTCAGTGGTCGGTATATGCAGGCTGGAAAACAGATGCACCGGGACCAGATGGTGATCTATTAGTGCACTTGGATTATCCAACTCCATACCAACTGGATGATTATGGCGTGAAAAATTTTCTCGCGGTATGGCCAAACCATTGGGGATTGGCTGCTAATGTCGCCGATGATGCTGGAAACTGGGTGCGTACCAAGTTCAAAAGCTGTCACCCCCAGCCGGACGCTAATAGTGGATTATCTCCAGGTTCGGGGGTTGGCCATCCCATAGAAAATAAGTGGCAGAGCGACAAACTCAATTGGCTGTGCTGGGAAGATTTCGCTCGAGAAGTAGGTTATCACCGTTAACTTTAACCTCTTCGGGTTAATCAATTTGATTGGTTTCTGTTCGCTGTGGATATAAATACATCGCTCTGAGAGGCAAAATAAACGTCATGCAATGAAACCGTTGCTTGCAACGGTGAGTTTTTTCTGTATCTTAAAACAAAATGTAACCGGTTACATTTTGCTGCAAGGTTCCGTGAAAGAAGAAATGGACCAATAGCGAGGCAAGATACTTGGCCGGATAGAGATTCAAAATAATAAGAACCTGGTTGCCAGAGGCAGCTATACGGGAAGTGGTATGGGAAAAAAAATAAGAATGGGCATGGTCGGTGGTGGAGAGGGTGCCTTTATTGGTGCTATCCATCGTATGGCAGCTTCCCTCGACGGTGAGATAGCGCTGGTGGCGGGATGTTTTAGCAGTAATCCCGAGCGTGGCCGTAGCAGTGGAGAGAAGTTGGGCCTCAACCCAGAGCGCGTTTACCAGAGTTATGAGCAGATGTTCCTGGAGGAATCCCAGCGTCCTGTTGATGAGCGCATAGAGTTTGTCTCTGTAGTAACTCCCAATGATTTACATCTCCCAGTTTCTATTGCCGCACTGCGAGCGGGGTTTCATGTTCTTTCTGATAAGCCAGCCGCTTCCACACTTGAGGAAACCCTTACGCTCAAAAACGAAGTCGTACGGAGCGGCCATCTCTATGGTTTGACTCATACCTATGCGGCTTATCCACTTGCGACACAGGCCAGGGCAATCTTAGCCAGGGGAGAGTTAGGGAAAGTCCGCCGAGTGACTGTTGCCTATCCACAAGGCTGGCTGGCATTGGCTGGTGACTCCAGCGGAAGTAAACAAGCCAGTTGGCGGACAGATCCCACACGCTCGGGAGAGAGCGGCTGTTTTGCCGACATTGGTACCCATGCTCACCACTTGGTCGAATTCTTTACCGGTCAGCGTATCTCTGAGGTCTGTGCGGACTTGCAATCAGTAGTCGACCAAAGGGCTCTGGATGATGATGGTGCGGCGCTATTTAAATTAGATCAGGGTGCGCGCGGCACCCTGACAGCCAGCCAAGTCTGTGGTGGGGAAGGGAATAACCTGAATATCAGCGTTTATTGCGAACATGGCTCGCTGTTCTGGGAGCAGGAATCTCCCAATCAATTGCAGTTAAAACGTAGGGGGCAGCCAGTGGCCCTTTTGAAGGCTGGTGCAGACTGTGAATACCTGGATGACGAGGTCCGAGCTCTTTGTCGAACCCCGCAGGGGCATCCTGAAGGTTATATAGAAGCCTTTGCGAATATTTACCGCGACTTTGCTGCCCAGGTTCGATGCCGCGGGCAAGAACAACCCATTAAAGAAAGTTCTGTCGTGGGGGATATTGATGCGGGTGTCCGTGCTATGGCATTTGTGCACGGTGCATTGGAAAGCAGTCGTGCGAGTTCTTCTTGGGTGGCGCTGTCGCCATATTGGGAATAAGCAGCTAAATCGTATTGATTCATTTTCAAACAAGTTAGGAACCTCTGGCAGGGTGGAAGTCCGGCAGTTAGTACGGCACAGGGAGGTGTCGATGTCGGCCCAGTGCCAGTCCACTTTTGAAAAGGCAGCACTGTGTTTTTTCAAAAGGAGCAAACGGATCACCCAGGAAGGATTGATTGCTTGCAGAGGTAAATAAGTACAGCAGTAAAAGGATAAGAATAAATGAAGGCACCCAGAATTCAGGGGCCCGGAATATTTCTCGCCCAGTTCCTCCCTCCGAGCGATCAACCAGCTTCGCTGGAGTCCATGGCCCGCTGGGCATCGGATCTAGGTTATAAAGGCATTCAGGTTCCCACTTGGGACAAGCGTATCTTTGATCTGAAATTAGCCAGCAGTAGCCAGGCTTACTGTGATGATGTTTTGGGAATCTGTGAGAAGGCGGGAGTAGAAATCTCAGAACTGTCCACGCATTTGCAGGGCCAGCTGGTTGCAGCGCATCCAGCATATAAAGAAATGCTGGATATTTTTTCCCCAGAGGAAGTGCGAGGCAACTTGCCAGCCCGCGCTGAGTGGGCGAGCAATCAACTGATATTGGCTGCTCGTGCCAGTGCCAATCTAAAGCTTAAGTCGCACGCAACATTTTCTGGCGCACTACTTTGGCATACTTTTTATCCTTGGCCCCAACGCCCCGCAATGTTGGTGGAAGAGGGCTTTCGCGAACTGGGCCGGCTGTGGCGCCCTATATTGGATGCGTTTGACAGTGCTGGAGTTGATGTCTGTTATGAGCTTCACCCCGGTGAAGATCTGCACGACGGGTTGACCTTTGAACGTTTTCTCTACGAAGTGGAGGACCACCCAAGAGCGAATATCCTCTATGACCCCAGCCACCTGCTTTTGCAGCAGATGGACTACCTGGCTTTTATTGATATCTATCACGAGCGAATCAAGGCGTTTCACGTGAAAGATGCTGAATTCCATCCGAGTGGTAGGGCCGGAGTTTATGGCGGTTATGCCTCTTGGATTGATAGACCTGGCCGCTTCCGTTCCTTAGGCGATGGTCAAGTGGACTTCCGCGGGATTTTCAGCCGCTTAACCCAATACGGTTACGACCGCTGGGCGGTACTCGAATGGGAGTGTTGTATTAAGGATCAACAACAGGGGGCCAGTGAGGGGGCACCATTTATTCGCGATCACCTGATTACCGTGGCAGGCAAGGCTTTTGATGATTTTGCTGGTGCAGAAACAGATCGCGCGCGAAATCGTCGGATTTTAGGATTGGATTAAATTTTTCCAAACCAAGTGAATAACCAATAACAATAAATCATGCGGAGACTGGATAGATGAGTACACAGACAAAATCCCTGCATAAGAATGTCTTTCTTGTGGGGAACCTCTCGATTTTTATGATTGGCCTCGGATTTGCTGTGAGGGCTTCAATCGCCGGTGATCTCCAAAGCGACATTTACGATCATATTGATCTTGCCAACTCTACCGCCATGCTTGGTGAAGCCCTGGGTTTCACTTTCACAGGTTTTGCTCTCACCTTGTTATTTGGAAGCGCACTTGTGGACTTGGTCGGTATCAAGCGAATGCTGATGCTCTCATCTATAGGCTATGTATTGGGCAGTTTGCTTATTATTGCTGCGTCTTTTGTGGCTCCAGGGGAGGGGGTGGAGAACCTGGTACTAGCCGGCCTGTTACTGACAGGCTTGGGCTGGGGTGCCGTGGAGGCAGCCAGTAATCCTATGGTTGCTGCAGTCGACCCAGAAAATAAAACGCAACGTTTAAACGTACTACATGCCTGGTGGCCTGCGGGCATTGTGGTTGGAGGATTACTGGGGTTGTCAATCTCTGCCCTCGAGCTTCCCTGGCAGTTGAACCTTGTCGTGTTGGCACTGCCGGCTGTTGTTATGGCTTGGCTTGTGGCTAAAACAGATTTCCCAGTTACTGAACGGGTTTCTTCAGGTATCAGTTATGGCGAAATGTTTAAAGAGGTATTCAAGCAGCCGATGTTTATCCTGCTGTGGGTGTGTATGTGGCTGACCGCCGCAACCGAGCTGGCCCCTGGGCAGTGGGTAGACCTGACCCTGTCACGCGTTGTTGGCATGAAGGGTATTCTTATTCTTGTTTATGTCAGCATGTTGATGTTTGTGATGCGCCACTTTGCCGGACGGCTGGCAAAGAAACTGTCTCCTATTGGACTTCTATGGTTAAGCAGTCTCCTTGCCGCAATTGGGCTCTATTGCCTGGGTATGGCTAGGACGCCAGTAACTGCATTTTTGGCAGCGACTGTCTGGGGCATTGGTGTTTGTTATATGTGGCCCACTATGCTGGCCACAGTCTCCGAGCGTTTTGTGCGCGGTGGGGCATTGTTTCTGGGATTGCTGGGTTTTGCCGGTGGTATGTCTATCCAATTTGTTCTGCCAAAGCTTGGCGCTATTTTTGACAATGCCAAGATTGAGGCAGCGGGGGGCTTGGAAGCCTTTGAAAAGCTGAGTGGAGATGAGTTGGACGCGGTATTAGCCACCGCTTCTGTTGAGTCATTCCAGTCATTGGCAGTAGTTCCACTTATCCTCCTCCCCATTTTTGCCTTTATTTGGCTGTGGGATCGAAGGCAAGCAGCCAGCAAATCAGAAGCAGCCGTTTCAGTGGGGAATCCATAGATGGTATCCATCTGTGCGAAAATAACCCGCTTCTAACAGGTAATTAGCAGGAAATTATGTCAAACATTCGCGAAGTTGCACGCCGCTCCGGCGTATCGGTCGCGACCGTATCCAGAGCATTGAAAGATCCGCAGATGGTCTCTCCGCGAACCAGAGAGCGGGTGCTAAAGGCTGTAGAGGAGGCGGGCTACCGGCCGAACCTCCTTGCGCGGAACTTCAGTTCGGGCAAGTCATACGCAGTGATGGTTTTGGTTCCCAATATAGCTAATCCATTTTTTTCCCGGGTCATCCGCGGGATTGAGAAAGCTGCACAGGATCAAGGCTATTCGGTGCTGCTGGGGGACACAAAAGGGGATTCCAGCAATGAGCAATTTTATGCAGGTATGGCGCTAACCAATCAAGCGGATGGTGTTATCCAGCTTGGTAGTCGCTATCCGTTTGCAGAGAAGGACGCAAACCTGGCTGCATCTGTTCCTTTGGTGAATGCCTGTGAGCGCATAGTAGAAGATGATCGTTATCCAGTGGTGGAGTTGGATAACCATGGCGCGGCCCAGGAAGTTGCGCGGCACTTGATGAAGATGGGACACCGTCGCATCGGGGTTATTACCGGGCCCTCGCAGAGCCCTATAGTGCGAGACAGGCTGTCCGGATTTTCCGAGGCGCTAAAAAAACGTGGGTTAGAACTTGACCCTGAAATGGTCGTTCATGGGGAATTCACGATGACCTCTGGGCAGAAAGGCGCAGAGACTTTGCTATCGACCCATCATCGGCCGACTGCCATTTTTTGTATGAACGATGAGATGGCAATTGGTGCTGTGCACCAAGTAAAGAGAATGGGCCTCAGGGTGCCGGAAGATGTGTCTGTTACAGGGTTCGATAATATTGAATTCTCACAATTCACAGATCCGCCTTTGACTACGATCAACCAGCCCGCAGAGGAGTTAGGCCGTTACGCAATGGAAACGCTGCGATTGATCATCGATGGCAAGCCATTGAAATCCAGCCGGACTATTTTGCCATTTGAGCTGGTGGAACGGGAGAGCACAGGCCCCTGTTCGGACAAGTAAGAGCCGCAGATTCCCATGGACTGTTGCCCGAAAAAGAGCGGCATTGATTAGATAACAGCGTTAGGCGTGGAGATAATAATGATGAAAAACCTTACTAAAGCCAGATCCAAACTATCCGTAGCGATTGCAGCAGCAGTGATGCTGGGTGCTGCAGGTTGCGAGCGGGTGCCCGTGTCGAGTACCCAACAAGTGGACGGAGAGTGGCGTTACCTGTTTGATGGAGAAACGTTACAGGGCTGGACTGGCACAAATGGCTCGCAAATTGGAGAGGCCTGGCAGGTTGTTAATGGCAATCTGGTCTTAACTGCTGGAGGTGCTGGGGACCTGGTAACAGCTGAACAATTCGAGGATTTTGAATTGCAGCTGGAGTGGAAAATTTCTGAGGGTGGCAACAGTGGCATTATTTATCGTGTCGCTGATGGAGATGCGCCAGTTTGGATGAGTGGCATGGAATACCAGGTGTTGGACAATGCTGCGTTTCCCAATCTGGAAAAGCCAAGCCACAGCGCCGGCTCAGTGTTTGATATGTATGCGCCCAGTGAAGAGAGTGTCAAACCTGCGGGGCAGTTTAACCAAACTCGTATACGCGTAGAAAACGGAAAGGTCGAACATTGGTTGAACGGCAACAAGATTGTTAGCTACGAGCTTTGGTCAGAGGATTGGGGCAAGCGTTTGGCGGGCAGCAAGTTTTCGAATTATCCAGATTTCGCACGCTCTGAAAGCGGCTATATCGCTTTGCAGGATCATGGTGACAAAGTCTGGTATCGCAATATAAAAATCCGGGAGCTATAAGCTCATGGGTATTTCAGGAATCAGTCTCTGGCAAATCCTGATAGTACTGGTGCTTGCAGTTTTACTGTTTGGCAGCGGCAAGATTCGTCGTATGGGAGAAGACCTGGGGGGAGCAATCAGTGGCTTTCGCCGCTCTTTAAAGGATAACGGAGAAGAAGGCTTCTCTGCTGAATCTCCCTCAAAATCTGCTGCTGAGGTTTCCCAAATAGGAGGGCGGCAATGACTATCAATAGAAGGCGGTTTTTGGCAAATAGTGCAAGGCTGGCAGCTTTGGGGCTTGCTGCCCCCCTTATTGGGTTTAGTCGTCTTAGCCACAGCGCGGCAAGTGAACGCTTTTTTAAAATCTCTTTAGCCCAGTGGTCCCTGCATCGGCAACTGCGAAGTGGAGCTCTCAAGGTTCTGGACTTTCCAGTAAAGACACGCAAAGTCTTTGGCATTGAAGCGGTTGAGTATGTCAATCAGTTCTTTAAGGATCAGGCAAAGGACTTGAAGTTTCTCGCTGCAATGAAGGCTAGAGCAGAAGACCATAATGTTCGCAGTCTGTTGATTATGATTGATGGCGAAGGTGACCTAGGCGACTCCGATAAAGGCAAGAGAAAGCAGGCCATAGAGAACCATTACAAATGGGTCGAAGCGGCTAAGTACCTCAATTGTCACTCTGTGCGTGTCAATGCCGCAGGGCAGGGGAGTCGCGAAGAAGTGGGTAAGGCTGCGGTTGAGGGGCTGCGCGCGCTTTCGGAATTCGCCCAGGATTTCAATATTAACGTGATTGTTGAGAACCATGGTGGCTATTCATCGAACGGGGAGTGGTTGTCACAGGTCCTTCAGCGTGTAGATATGTCCAACTGTGGCAGCTTGCCGGATTTTGGAAACTTCGGAGATTACGATCGCTATTTGGGGGTTCAGCAACTGATGCCGTTCGCCCAGGGTATTAGTGCCAAAAGCTTTGAGTTCGATTCAGCGGGAATTGAAATCAATACGGATTTTGCTCGGATGTTACGGATCATTCGCGATGCGGGTTATCGAGGCTATATCGGCATTGAGTTTGAAGGGCCGGGAGATGAGGACCATGGAATCCTGGCAACTAAGCAGCTGCTTGAGCAGCTTGGCAGGAAGTTGGAGCTGCCTGCGCAACTAAATGAAAAAAATTGATAAAATTTAGTTTCGCATGTAACCGGTTACATATTTTTAATTTCTCCAGACGTAAAAATATGTACTTTAATATTTGTTTTCTTTAAGAAGTCAGACTCCAACGCTAAAAATTTTAAATTTAGACTTTATTGGCGCTGAAAAAAGTAAAAAAATTTTCCAAAAATGTAACCGGTTACAGAAAAATATTTCCAGCTGATAGAATTTAGCCGGTCAGAAGAAAAATAAATGATCATGTAGGAGAGATGTTATGGCGAGTGAAGATATCGAGAATAAAGAGTACGACGCCTTAATAGTCGGCTCTGGTGCTGGGGGCGGCATGGCTGCCTATGTGCTGGCCACAGCCGGTTTAAAGGTACTGCTGCTTGAAGCGGGGCGATCCTACGACCCGGTCAAAGAAACCCCTATGTTTAACTTGCCCAAAGACGCACCCCTGCGCGGTGGTAGTACGCCAGAAAAACCGTTCGGTTTTTACGATGCGACAGTGGATGGTGGCTGGCAGGTACCCGGCGAGCCCTATACCCAGGGATCTCAAGAGAAAGGTCGACGTTTTGACTGGTGGCGAGCGCGTATGCTGGGTGGCCGCACGAACCATTGGGGGCGTATTTCCCTGCGTATGGGTGAATACGACTTTAAGCCCTACTCAAGGGATGGGCTCGGCTTTGACTGGCCCATCAGCTACCAAGACCTGGCACCCTACTACGATAAAACCGAGATGCTTATTGGTGTCTACGGCACCAATGAGGGGTTGGAAAATACTCCGGACTCTTCCGACGGCGTATTATTGCCGCCCCCTAACCCCCGTGCTTATGAACTGCTAGCGAAAAAAGCTTGTGATAAGCTGGGTATCCCCGTGATCCCCTCACACTTGGCGATTCTCAGTGAGCGCCTCGACCATGAAAATATTCCGCAGAAGCTGTTCCCCGATAACAAGCTTGCCCAGGATGTAACCCGGGAATCGATGAAATCCCGCGCTGCCTGTTTTTGGGCCACACCCTGTGGTCGCGGTTGTTCCATCAAGGCAAATTTCCAGTCCACCACAGTACTACTGCCTCCTGCGTTGGCTACAGGCAACCTAGACATCATCACTGACGCGATGGTGCGCGAAGTTACCGTTGATAAGAAAGGCAAAGCCAACGGGGTTGTTTACATTGATAAAGATACCCGTCAGGAAAAGTTTGCCAGTGCCCGCGCCGTTGTCGTCGCGGCCAGTGCCGCCGAGACATCGCGTATTCTTCTCAATTCAAAAAGTACCTTATTTCCAGACGGTCTCGCCAACGGCAGTGGTGTTGTAGGTAAATACCTGATGGATACTGTGGGTGCCGGAGTCGGTGGCCAAATTCCAGCCCTGGAAAATATGCCCGCCCATAACGAAGACGGCGCGTCGGCAATGCATATGTATATGCCCTGGTGGCTGTATAAAGAGCAGTTGCGCGGAGACCTGAATTTTGCACGCGGTTATCACATTGAATTCGGTGGTGGTCGCAGTATGCCTGGAGCCGGTGCCTTCGGTGGCATGGGTGACTTTACCGAAGGTGCCTATGGTAAAGATTTGAAAAAGGCCTGCCGGCGCTATTACGGCTCCTTTGTTTGGTTCGATGGTCGTGGGGAAATGATCCCTAATGAAGATAGTTACTGTGAAATTGACAAGGACCAAGTTGACCAGTGGGGTATCCCGGTTCTGAAATTCCACTGGAAGTGGAGCGACCAGGAGCTCAATCAGGCTGCCCACATGCACAAAACCTTCGCCGAAATTATCGAGGGTATGGGCGGCAATGTGACCACAACGGTACAGACCGATGGTGCCAAGGCCATTATCAACGGTGGTGCGATTATTCATGAAGTTGGCACCGCGCGAATGGGTTCCAACCCGAAAGACTCTGTGCTCAACCCTTACTGCCAGTCTTGGGAGGTCCCGAACCTCTTTTTAACCGACGGCGCTCCCTTTGTTTCCAATGCCGATAAAAACCCAACCCTGACCATTATGGCGCTGGCTTGGCGTACCTGTGACTACATCGTGGAACAGTTTAAAAAGAGGAACATTTGATATGAGCAAGGAAAAAACAAACCTGAGCCGCCGTAATGCCCTGCGTTTGATTGCTACTACTGCGGCTGCGGTCCCAGTAATCGGTTGTTCTGAGAAAGCAGCACCAAAAGTTGAGTTGAAGGAAGATAAAGCAGCTACAAAACCAGCGGTTAAGAATCTTGACGCACCTAAACAAACTTTAGCCAGGGGTACACCAACAGATCCTGATCTGCTTAACCCCGTCGTACCATGGGAAATGCAATTAGATGCGCGTGAGTTGGCGGTACTCGCAGCGCTTTGCGATGTGATTATACCTGCAGATGAAATTTCACCGAGCGCTTCTTCAGTAGGTGCACACCATTACATCAATGAATATGTCAGCGCACCTTATTCCAACAATAAGGCGGACCTTGTCACTATTCGCGGAGGGGTAGTCTGGCTAGATGGAGAGTCGAGGCGCAGGTTCCAAGACCCATTTGTTGAGCTGAATGAATCTCAAAAAGTTGCCATTTGCGAGGACATCAAATGGACTCGTAACGCGAAGCCAGAATTCCAAGCCGGTGCACGTTTCTTTGCCAAGGTAAGAGTTCTTGTATCTACCGCATTCTACACCACCGAGGAAGGCATGGCGGATATTGGCTACGTAGGTAATAGGCCTCTGGCCAGCTTCCCTGGCGCACCGCCTGAAGTATTAAAACGACTCGGCTTAGAAAGCTGATAACCGTGTAAGGCAACCCCCTGGGAAAGGGGTTGCCTATAAAAGTAAGCCAGGGATGGATAGATCTGAAACCGGGCTTATTCCGAAAACTTGGTATGAGGGTATGCCGAGTTTAGAGGGTGCACGGAAGGCTCAAAAATTATAATAAAAGTGATGCTTAGCTATGAAAGAGAAAACCCAAAAAGAAAACCGCAGGGCGGAGTTACTTCGCACATCCACCAGTGCACTGGTGTTATGCAGTGTCGTCGGTATGGCACAGGCGCAAAATACAGAGGAAGCCCAAAAAGAAAACTTGGCTCTTGAAGAAGTAGAGGTATTGGGCATTCGACAGAGCATGGAGAAAAACCTTGATGTAAAGCGTTTTTCCAATGCGGTGGTGGACTCAATTACCGCTGAAGATATTGGCAAGTTCCCAGATAAAAACGTAGCCGATGCCTTACAGAGGGTGCCAGGAGTCTCTATTGTCCGTAGTGGTGGTGAGGGCGCCAGGGTAAGTATTCGTGGTACAGCCCCAGAACTTACTTTTACTCAACTTAACGGTAACTATATTGCCACTCCGGGCGATGAGCCGTCACGCTCGCTAGATTATTCCTTGTTGCCCGCAACAATGATTGCCCGTACAGATGTTTATAAGAGCCCTGAGGCAAAGCTGGATGAAGGCGGAATCGGTGGTACTGTCATTTTGCATACCCGCAAACCTCTGGACCTGGACGCGGGAGAGGGCATGCTATCGGTTGAAACAACCTACGCGGATGTCACTGAGAAGTATGAGCCACAATACACGGGTTTTTACTCATGGAAAAATGATCAGGAAACCTTTGGTGTATTAGTTGGTTATTCCAAGCAAGACCGTCAGAACCGGGTGATTAGCACCACCACAGAAAACTGGGGATGGCAAGGTGATGAAAAGCCCCATGATGGTGTAGAGGCCAGGGGGGCTATGGTAGATATCGATGGTAATGAGTACCGGGATTTCTATGCCCCCAGAGCCGTAGTGGGTAGCGTTTTTGAAGAGGAGCGTACCCGCGAGGGAATTCAGCTCAGTGCTCAGTGGCGTCCGGTTGAACAACTTGAGCTAGGTGTCAATTATTTTCGCTTTGAGCAGGGTGGCAACTCAGAGAATTACCGTATTGTATTTCCAGAGTGGAACTATGGTGATGCAGTTGCACCCGGTAGCCTTAAATTTGACGAGGATGGCGATACCTTACTCGGTATTGGCATGTTGGACAGAGGCCAGGCCGAATTGCAGTCTCCTCAAGTCGCTGGTGACTACACGCGAGCTGAATATGTGTCAGATACCTTGGATTTTAATGCTATTTACCAAGGAGATGGATATAGCGTGCGATTGGTTGTGGGCAGCACCAGTGCGGAAGGCGGACCTTCCGAGAAATTGTTTGCCTCAGTAAACTCTCGCTATGGCACTGTGACTGACTGGAGCTGGGACCTAAGCAGTGGTACTGCAGAGATTGATACCAGTGCCGATCTGGGAGACCCCAATACTTACCCCTTATACGATTGGTTTTCTTCGCACTGGACCAGTAGTGAGGATGATGAAAACTACTACCAGCTAGATGTATCTATCGATATGGATTACGGTTGGCTGACTTCCCTTGATGTAGGGCTTAAATACCGCGACCACGAAATTAACCGACGCATTACTAAACAAGCTTGGGATGATGATAACCTGCCGTGTCCGACAATTAACTGGCCGAATGAAGACGGTAAAGATGGTCTTTGTTATCCCTGGTGGCCGGACGATTCTTTCCACACCGACCCTAATGGCGTTCCGGATACGATTGATATCCTTTCCAGTGGCCCACTCGATAATATTATTGGTGGTGTAAAAGTGCCCAACTTTGCCCACCTGGAGTTTGAGAAGCTAAAAGAGTTTCTCTATGAGACTTATGGTGATCCTACAGTAACCGTAGAACGGGACCAGGACTATCGCATCGGTGAGGAAGTGACTGCGGCCTATGTACAGCAAAATTTTGCTTCTGCCACTTTGCGCGGTAATTTTGGTGTTCGAGCGGTGCAGACCAAGCAATATGCCCGAACATATGACAATATTGACGGGGTTTTGCAAGATGAGCCCAATGTCCGCGATAGCAGTAACACCGATTTTCTGCCAAGCGCCAATATCGCTTGGGATATTAACGATGATTTAGTAATGCGTGCAGCCCTCGCAAGGGTTGTTGCCCGAGTTAATTATGATGACCTCGGTGGTTCTGAATCAATACACGCCCCACTGCCAGGAGCAACTGTAAGAGATGGGTTTGCGGGGAACTCCGAATTGGAACCCTATAAAGCGGATCAGTTTGATTTGGGTCTGGAATGGTACTTCGACGATGCTTCCGCAATGGGAGTAACCCTGTTCAGGAAGGATATTGCATCATTCGTCATTAACGGCAGTTCCCTGGTAACCAGGGAAATAGATGGTGACATTTGGAATGTAAACATGTCGATGCCTGTTAATGGCACCGATGCCACCGCTCAGGGTGCCGAGCTGTTTGTGCAATATGCCTTTGATAACGGTTTTGGAGTTTTTGCCAACTACACCTATACGGACACAGAACTGGCCAATCTTGACCTCGAAAGCGGTGAAACAATCAAAACAGAAATTGCGGGTACCTCTAAAGATCAATACAACCTATCGGTGTACTACGAGAATGACCTTTTCAGTGTGAGAGCCTCTTACAACTATCGCAGCGCCTATGCGGATGGCTATAGCAACGGTGTGAATACGTTTACTGATGAGTATGATCAGCTTGATGTAAATGCTTCTTATAGTTTGATGGAAAACCTTACTCTCACTGCCTCCATTATTAATCTCACCGAAGAGAAGGTGGATAGATATTGGGGTGAAGAAAACAGAGTCTTGGGTTCCTCCTACTCAGGTCGCCGCGCCTATATGGGGCTGACTTACAGCTTCTGATCCCGCCATAACTTCGGCGCACAGATACAGTAATGTCTCTGTGCGCTTTCCATTTGAGACAAATCATTGTGATCAGCAAAAGAAAATTCCTGAAATATTCCTTCCTGGGCACTGCTGGCGCCCTGGCAACACCTTCAGTGGCAGCTATGGCAAGGCGTTATACGAAGAAGGGAAAAAAGCCCATAGTCATATCAACCTGGAACCATGGGGGCCCAGCCAATGAGGCAGCTTGGCAGGTTCTCAGCGAAGGTGGCAGGGCTTTGGATGCCGTAGAGGCAGGCGCTAGGGTGCCGGAAGCTGATCCGCAGGTAACCAGTGTTGGCTATGGCGGTTTTCCCGATCGCGATGGTGTAGTGACCCTTGATGCCTGCATTATGGATGACAAACAAAATTGTGGTTCAGTGGCTTTTTTACAGGGTATCAAGCATCCCATCTCGGTTGCGCGAAAGGTGATGGAGGAAACTCCACATGTAATGTTGGTCGGCGAGGGCGCACAGCGTTTTGCAGTTGAGCAGGGGTTTGACATTGAGAACCTGTTAACTCCAAAAGCTGAAGCCGCCTGGCGTGAGTGGAAGCGCGAGTCCCGTTACCAGCCGGTAATCAATATAGAAAACCACGATACTATCGGCATCTTAGCCTTGGACCAGGACGGCAACCTCTCAGGTGCCTGCACCACCAGTGGCGCGGCTTTCAAGATGCACGGGCGGGTAGGGGACTCACCGATTATCGGCGCCGGACTCTATGTCGATAATGAAGTGGGTGCGGCTACTGCCACGGGTATGGGCGAGCTAATGATCAAGACTGTCGGTTGCCATCAAGTAGTGGAGCTAATGCGTCATGGCTACACACCGGAGGAAGCCTGTCGTGAGGCGGTGGAGCGTATTGCGCGCAAGCTGGGGGACTATAAGAAGTTTCAGGTGGGTTTCCTGGCTTTAGACAAAGTCGGTAATTACGGTGCTCACTGTATTCACCCGGGTTTTAATTATGCCGTAAGAGATGCGAGCGGTGCACAATTAGTCGACTCGAAAAGTAAACTCGGCTGATTGTCTTCTAGGGGCAAGCAGCAGTTAGCTGACTTGCCCCAATAGGAAGAAAATTCGAATTTGCTCAATACACTGCTCAGTGCAAAGTTCGTGCTTGCTGCCTGTTTAGACGCAGTTCTGGGGAGAAGCGAATCATATCTAGGAGAGCATCAAAATAATGTTCGCCTAAGTCGCCAAGGTCTACAAAGCGAGGAGAAAGAAGCCAGTCTTCCAGTACACCAAAAAGGCCTCCGTGAAGCATTTGTTGGGCCAGTTTCAAATCCAAGTCAGCAGGTAATTGACCGACTGATAGTGCAATCTCCAACAATTCTCCCATTCGCTCCAGCCGCTCTGTGCGGCCTTGCTTAATACGGTGAGTGGACTCGCATACTTCACTGATTGGGTCACATGGCAGGAAGATAATCTCCAGTAAGCGCTGCCATTCATCATTGCAGGCAATCTCATCGAATAGCCATATCCAGCGGGTACGCAGGGTGCCTAGAGGGTCTCTCTTCAACTCATCACCGGCCGCCGCGCAGAGGTCTTCACCGGGCAGGCGCATGCGCTCGGTTAGAGCGTTGAGTAGGCCAACCCTGTCGCGGAAATGGCTATGCAGGGAATCACGAGTGACTCCGGCAAGCTCTGCGACTGCCGTTAGGGAGGCGTGGGTAACGCCAGATTCGTGAAAAACACGAATCGCGGCGTCTAAGATACGCTCTCGGGTGTTAAGTATTTGCTCTTCTCTATATTTAGCCATGGGCAATGCAGCTTCTTCATTATCGTAATCGCCTCATTTGACCGCATATTCACGGCTGTTCGCCGCATGAAAGCAAATGAGACTTTAGTGCAAACCCTTGAAAACACTGGGTAAAAGTGCATGTTAGTCGATATTCATGCGCTGATGAATAGTTGATCGGATTTCATCACTACACATAAAATGCGTGGCCACTGGAGTTAGACCTTCCTGTCACCATCTCTTTTTCTCCCGAACTGACCGCAGTATCCAGGCCGTCAGCCCTGATCGAGGTAACCATGCTCAATAAAAAAGCGTTTATCAGTCTTTTGATCACTAGTGCATTGCTTGCCGCTTGTGATGAAAGAACCGCTGCGCCACCGATGCCCGCGCCACAGGTGACTGTGGTTACGCTGGAATCCGAGCCGGTTACTCTTACCAGAGAGCTACCTGGTCGCACTTCACCTTTCAAGGTGGCGGAAGTTCGTCCACAGGTAAATGGCATCATAAAACAGCAATTGTTCCGTGAAGGTGGGCGTGTCGAGGCAAATCAGCCACTTTATCAGCTGGATGACGCCATTTACCAAGCGGATGTGGATAGTGCGCGCGCTAAATTACAGGGTGCAAATGCGGCAATGAATATCGCCCGTCTTAAGGCCGAGCGCACCGCAGGCCTTGTTAGGAGTGGCGCTGTCAGCAAGCAGGAGAATGATGTCGCGGAGGCAGACTTGCAGGAAGCCCGCGCCTCTGTTGCAGCTGCCAGGGCGGAGTTACACCGAGCCGAGATCCAGCTGGACTACGCCCAGATTACCTCGCCGATTACTGGCCGTATTGGTAAATCCAGTGTTACCCAGGGCGCTTTGGTAGCGGCCAATCAGGCCGCAACTTTGGCCACTGTGCAACAGCTGGACCCCATCTATGTGGATGTTACCCAGTCCGCAGCAGAGCTGGTCAGCCTGCGTCGGGCTCTCCAGGCGGGTACATTGGCAGATGCCACAAACCTGCCAGTCAAGATTTTGCTGGAAGATGGCAGTGAGTTTGAACACCAAGGCAAGCTCGAGTTTGCCGAAGCCAGTGTCGACCCTTCTACTGGCAGTGTGTTACTGCGAGTCGTTGTCCCCAATCCAGACAATATGCTACTGCCAGGCATGTACGTGCGCGCGATAGTCGGTAGCGGTGTACGGGAACATGCCATTCTGGTGCCTCAACAAGGTATTGCAAGGGACCCGAAAGGCAACACTTCGGCAATGGTGGTCAATGAAGAGAATATTGTTGCCCAACGCTCTGTTCGGGTCAGTCGCACAGTCGGTAACCGCTGGTTGGTAGAAGAGGGGCTGGAGCCCGGTGACCGTGTCGTAGTGGCTGGATTGCAGAAAATTCGCCCCGGTGCGCCGGTGCAGCCTAGTGAACGTGAGGATAAACAGGTACCTGCAGCAGCTGGTGACGACAACGCTGCTGCTGAGCAGGGTTCCTGAGGGTAGGGGTTATGGCGAGCTTTTTTATCAACCGGCCCATCTTTGCCTGGGTTCTGGCAATTATCACCATGCTGGCAGGTGCATTGTCTATCAGCAAGTTGGCGGTGGAGCGCTATCCGAATATCGCACCGCCCTCTATTAATATTGAGGCCAGTTACCCTGGCGCCTCCGCCAAAGTGGTGGAAGATTCGGTGACGCAGATTCTGGAGCGGAATATGAAAGGTCTCGATGGCCTTCTCTATATGTCTGCTGTCAGTCAATCCAACGGTGGTGTGTCTGTCTCCCTTACGTTTGAGAATGGTACCGACCCGGATACCGCACAGGTGCAAGTCCAAAATAAGGTACAGCTGGCAATGCCGCTGTTGCCCCAAGAGGTGCAGTTACAAGGGGTCAATGTCAGTAAGTCCCGTGGTGGCTTCTTGATGGTTGCAGGTTTTGTCTCCGAAGACGGCAGTATGAACCGCAACGACATTGCTGATTACATCAACTCAGCGATAGTGGACCCGGTTAGCCGGGTGCCAGGTGTCGGTAATGTGCAGGTGTTCGGCTCCAAATATGCAATGCGTATCTGGCTCGATCCCAACAAACTGACTACTTACGATTTGACACCGAATGATGTAGCCGCGGCGGTCCGGGCCCAAAATGCCCAGGTCACAGTGGGCAGCCTTGGTGGCGCACCGGCGGTACCAGGGCAGCAACTCAATGCCTCTATTACCTCCCAGGAGCGCCTGCAAACCCCGCAACAGTTCCGGGAAATCGTGGTACGAGCCAATGATGATGGCTCCATACTGCGGCTTGGCGATGTCGCCCGCGTTGAGTTGGGGGCAGAGAATTATGAATTTATCTCCCGCTACAATCGCCAGCCGGCTACCGGTATCGCCATTAACCTGGCCACCGGTGCCAACGCACTGGAAACCGCCGAAGGCGTGAAAGCGAAGCTTAAAGAGCTGGAGCCTTTCTTCCCTCGGGGGCTTACTTCGGTCGTACCATTTGATACCACGCCCTTTGTCGAGGTCTCCATTAAAGGTGTGATCAGCACATTGATTGAAGCGATCGTGCTGGTCTTCCTGGTGATGTATCTGTTCTTGCAGAACTTCCGTGCAACCCTGATCCCTACTATCGCTGTACCTGTCGTGTTGCTGGGCACTTTTGCGGTACTCGCGGCACTGGGCTTCTCGGTCAATATGCTTACCATGTTCGCTATGGTATTGGCCATTGGCTTGCTAGTGGACGATGCTATTGTGGTGGTGGAAAACGTAGAAAGGGTGATGCGCGAAGAGGGCTTATCGCCGAAGGAAGCCACTAAAAAATCCATGCACCAGATTACCCCGGCATTGATCGGAATTGGTGTCGTGCTGTCGGCGGTGTTTGTGCCAATGGCATTTATGGATGGCGCCACTGGCGTAATCTACCGGCAGTTCTCAGCAACTATTGTTGCTGCCATGGCCTTGTCCGTATTAGTGGCGATTATCCTGACCCCCGCACTATGTGCCACCTTGCTGAAACCACTTTCAAAAGGGGAAAGCCACGGTGAGAAAGGCTTCTTCGGTTGGTTCAATCGCAATTTTGAGCGCGGCAGTCGGCGCTACCAGGGCGGAGTGCAGGGCATCCTAAAACGTAGCGGCCGCTTTATGCTCTTGTTTGTGGCCCTTTCCGCTGTGATGGCCTTCTTATTCCTGCGTTTACCCAGCTCCTTCCTGCCCGATGAAGACCAGGGCGTGCTCTTCTCTATGGTGCAGGCACCCGTGGGCGCGACCCAGGAACGCACCATGGAATCTATCCGCAAAGTAGAAGACCAATTCCTGGATAACGAGCAGGGTACCGTGAAGTCAGTATTTTCGGTGCAGGGCTTCAGCTTTGCCGGTAGCGGCCAGAATACCGGTATCGCCTTTGTGAATATGGAAGATTGGTCTGAGCGGGAAGAAGAGTCGCAAAGTGCTGGAGCAGTAGCCATGCGTGCTATGGGCGCGCTGATGCAAATTAAAGATGCCATGGCTTTTGCCTTTGCGCCGCCGCCTCTGCCAGAGTTGGGTTCTTCCGGTGGCTTTAACTTTTACTTAAAAGATAACGGGAACCTGGGACACGAAGCGCTGACCGCTGCCCGCAACCAATTCTTGGGTATGGCCGGGCAGAGTAAATTACTCTCTAACGTACGCCCCAACGGCCAGGAGGATACGCCGCAGTTTCGAGTGAAAATCGACAACGCCAAGGCTGCGGCCCTCGGCTTGTCTATTGCCGATATTAACAGCGCGCTGAGTACCGCTTGGGGTGGCTCCTATATCGATGATTTTATCGATCGCGGTCGGGTTAAGCGGGTTTATATGCAGGCGGATGCGCCATATCGCATGGCGCCGGAAGACTTCCAACTTTGGTCTGTGCGCAATGATAAAGGCGATATGGTGCCTCTATCTTCCTTCGCCAGTTTTTCCTGGGAGTATGGATCTCCCCGCTTGGAACGCTATAACGGTGTGCCCTCCATGCAGATCAATGGTCAAGCTGCAGCGGGGGTCAGTTCTGGCGAGGCCATGGCAGAAGTGGAGAGCTTGGTAGCGCAATTGCCGGCGGGGGTTGGCATTGAATGGAGCGGCCTTTCTTATCAGGAGCGCGCCGCTGGTGCACAAACACCACTGCTCTATACCCTGTCATTACTGATTGTATTCTTGTGCCTCGCGGCTCTTTATGAGAGCTGGACAGTACCGACCGCCGTATTGTTGATGGCACCGCTCGGTATTCTCGGTGCCGTGCTTGCCAACAGTTTGCGCGGCATGGAGAGGGATATCTACTTCCAGGTGGCTATGCTGACCACTGTCGGCTTGACCAGTAAGAACGCCATTCTGATTGTGGAGTTTGCCAAGCAAAATCTGGAAAACGGAATGGAGCTGGTGCAGGCGACCATGCGTGCAGTCCGTGATCGGCTGCGCCCAATTTTGATGACCTCTTTGGCTTTTGGCTTGGGGGTTCTTCCTCTGGCGATAGCCACTGGTGCAGGTTCCGGCGCACAACGGGCAATTGGAACCGGGGTACTGGGGGGAATGGTTGTGGGCACACTGCTGGGAATCTTCTTTATACCGCTGTTCTTTGTAGTGGTGCAGAGACTGTTTGGGCGCAAAGCTAGCAGTACTGATACTGGGCAGGATCAAGTTCTTGCCAGTAAAAAGACAGAAGCTGCGGAAGCTTTGTAAGTCTCAAGCCAGAGAAAAGCCAGGCCGCATTTTCCGGCCTGGCTTTTTTGTATTCGCTCTTTGATAGGGCACACCATAAATGTAAGTGAACTCAGTATTTCCCAGGCTGGCAGTAGCTTCGGCTATTTTCTTCGCCCCATGCCCTGCTTCTGAGAAATGTGTTCATTTCATAAAATGAACAGAGTAATCCTTGATACAAAAAAAGCGGGATTTTGATACTGAAGCTTTCTTGTATTTTAGAGGCAGGAGCAGGATGGAACACTGCAAGTACGACATTATTGGCGATATCCATGGTCACGCCGGCGCATTGATTGAGCTGCTCGATGTTCTGGGTTATAGGGAAACAAGCAGCGGTTATGCGCACCCAGAACGCAAAGTAATCTTTCTTGGAGATTTTATCGACCGCGGTGAGCACCTGGTGCAGCACCGCAAACTCCTAAAGATAGTTATGAGCATGGTAAATAATGGTCATGCCGCAGCGATTATGGGTAATCACGAGTTTAACGCCCTGGCTTATCACACGGAAGTCAATGGCAAGCCCCTGCGCCCACATACCGATAAAAATACTAAACAGCACCAGGCTTTTTTGAATGAGTACCCGGATAACGATCCAGAAAAATCTCAGGTATTGGATTTCTTCAGATCATTGCCTCTGTGGCTTGATCTTGGGCCTCTGCGTGCGGTACACGCTTGCTGGGACGAAGAGAAAGTCAATTTTTTAGCATCGAGAACCAATAGCGGCAGGTTAACGTCTGAGCTTTTGCTGCAAGCTAGCTCCCCGGGCAGTGATGCCTTCAAAGCGGTGGAAACTTTGCTCAAAGGGTGTGAAATTGAACTGCCTCAAGGAGTGAGTTTTCTGGATAAGGATGGTAATCGCCGCTCTGCTGTCCGCGTTCAATGGTGGAACGCTTCTGCAAAAGCACTGGGGGAGATAGCGTTACCGCGTGGTGTTGATATCGGTTCCGCAGCTAGCTTGCCAGTGCCCTTCGATATTCCCCATTATCTCAAAACGGAAAAGCCTTGTTTTATCGGTCACTATTGGCTGAAAGGTGTACCCGCTCCCCTGACGGATAATGTGGCATGTCTCGATTATTCCGTAGCGAGTAACGGCAAACTGGTTGCTTATCGTTTTGATGGTGAGCAGGTCTTGAGTGAAGACAAGTTTGTATTTGTGAAGTAGATACCGCCCGCTTGAGTTTCCATTACAGGTTTCTTATGGATAGCTGGCCTGCCTGTAAGCTCCATGCCGAGAATTGCTGACATTGACACATAGTAAGGCCACTTCGCAGAAATTACGCTGTAAAAGCCAGGCTTGAGAATTGAGCCTGGCTTTTTTAATTCAGCAATATTCTTCGTTTAAGCAAGTTCAGCAATACGTTTATTTGCCGCGGTGGTGGCTTTCTCTTTTGCCTCTTCACCAGTAGCAAGCCCTTCGGAGTAAACAAACTCAACATCAGTGATGCCCACGAAACCGAGGAACTGCCGCAAAAATGTGCTCTGTGCATGGTTGTCACCGTAGTAGCCCCCCCGAGCAACAAAGATGATCGCTTTTTTATTTTTCAGTAACCCTTCTGGCCCATTTTCTGTGTAGCGGAAGGTGATGCCGGCTCGGGCGATATGATCAAAATAGGTGTGCAGGGTAGAGGGGATTGTAAAGTTGTACATAGGTACGCCGAGGACCAAGATATCTGCTGAAGAGATCTCTTCGATCAGTTTGTCTGAAAAATCGACAACCGCCTGCTGATCTGGAGTGCGTTGCTCAGCCGGGGTAGTGAAGGCCTGGAAGCGGTCCAAGGATAAATGAGGTACCGGATCTGCTGCCAGATCACGCTGCACAACTTCGCCCTCCGGATTATTCGCCTTCCAGCGCTCAATATACTTTGCCGCCAATTGGGAGGTTTGGCCACCGGCTTGAAACATGCTGGATTGGATATTGAGCAACTTTGTCATGACGGGTTCCTTATGAATCATTTAACTTGAGCACTATTGAATCATTGATTAATTAGATAAAAAATTAGAAAATTTTGCTCAAATCCATCTAAAAATACGATATATGACTGATCAGTTAGCGAACCCGGCTTTAAGCCCAAAGATCACCCTGGAGCAATGGCGTTGTTTAGTTGCGGTCGTTGAAGGGGGAGGGTATGTACAGGCGTCGGAACTCCTACACAAGAGTCAGTCTTCCGTGAGCTATGCGGTACAAAAGCTGGAATCCATCCTCGGTGTAAAGGCATTTACAATCACTGGTCGCAAAGCGGCACTTACGGCTGCTGGGCAAATGTTATATCGCCATGCCAAACAATTACTGGAAGATGCTTCGGCAATGGAAATGGCTGCCCGGCGTGCTTCTGTGGGTTGGGGGTCGCTGGTGTCAATTTCTGTGGAAGTGCTGTTTCCAACTTGGCTATTGCTAGATTGCCTGGAGGTATTTGGCCAAGAGAGCCCACATACCCGAGTAGAGGTTTACGAAGTGGTGATTAGCGGTGCCCTCGATGCCCTTACCGAGGGAAAGGTGGACTTTGCGATTGATCCGAGAATTCCTCCCGGTTTCAATGGCGAGTTACTGCCAGCACCGGCACGCATTATCCCAGTGGCCCACCCCAGTCACCCATTACATCAACTGGAACGCGAACTAACCCTGAAGGATCTGCGCAGTCATCGGCACCTGATCGTTAGAGATTCAAACCCCCAAAGCGATAGTGAAACCCTAACAGTTGAAGTTGCCAAGCGATGGACGCTGAGCAATATGGCAACGGTAATCGGGGCAACTTGTAGGGGCTATGGGTTTTCTTGGTTGCCGCAGGATAAGATTCTTGGGGAGCTGGCCGATGGAACACTCAAACCTCTCCCCTTAAAAGGAGGGCAAGAAAGGTGGCAGCCTCTGTATCTTATTTTTCCTAATCGCGATGACATATCGCCCGCAGCGCGTCGTTTGGCGGAGATAATCCGCCAACGACTTGAAAGCTTGCATATTGATGCGTGATAAGGCGTTAGGCGCTGTCTTTTAGTTGCTTGGTTTTTTCAAACCAGAAAGCATAAAAATCTTCAGTTACCAGCTGCTCGATATTGGTTGCCTCTTCACGGGGACAAAATACGGTCGCGGTGATGACATCATGGCCAAGATCATTAGTGGTCACACTTACTTTTGCGTCAGGGCCAGAGAGCTCCACACCCATCCGATTCTCAATCAGCTTGCAGTAGCGCTCGGCAACTTCCCGAAAAGATTCGCAGTGCTCTTTCAGCCGTTCGGCAATAAACTTCTTAGCTTCAAAGGGGTTTATCTCACTGCGCTCACGGGTTATCGAGAAAGTGTGCTCGATATAACGGCGCATAAAATTCAGGTTCTTTACCGGCTGAGTAAAAAAAGCATTATTGGGAATATAGAGAGTGGTTCCGGTATAACCATTGCCGAGGCCATGGGGGTCAATCTCCAAAAGCGTGGTGCTTAACCAGTCACTATCAGTAACTTCGCCAAATTGGTCGCCCACTTTAATCCAATCGCCAACAGTAAAGGAGCGCATATTGGCTTGGTATAGGCCGCCCACCAAGCACTGCACAGCCTCACGCAGAGCGAGGACAATCGCTACAGAAAAGGCGGCAATAGAGAGAGCGAAATCTCGTAATTCTGTCACCCAAACAGCAATTACACCGATGACCAATAGCAGGTTGCCGATGTTATGTACGGTGTTGATCCTACGACGCTTATCGGCTTTTGCCCAGTTACTGCGAGCAATGGCAAGGGTTAGTAAGCCGCGGACTAAAAGAATGACGGCAACCACACAGAGAGTAATAAAGAGTTTGCTGTGGAAAATCTGTTCCAGTAACTCGGGATTCATTCGGGGTGGTAGACCTCAGTTTTTTTGGTTGTTTCTTAGGTTGTAGCCTTATAAGCCCATCTGTTTAGGTAGGTGCATTGAGAGCACTGATCCAGTTGAAGGCAACATCAGTGGGCTGTAATAAGAAGGAAGGTGCGCAATGTATCTTTAGGTGGCCCATTTTGTAAATGGGCAGAGTAAATTACAGCCTTGATTGGCTATTTCACCCCATTACTGCCTGCTCCGAACGTTGTTATCGGTAATCGGGATTGGAGAAGTCAGGCTTGCAACCTGCATCCCAAGCAGAGCGCCGGTTCCCGTGGGCGGGTATACCCCCCGCATCTTTTATCATTCGGGCCATATGCATTAGGTTCCAGGTCATGAAGGAGGTATTCCGGTTGGTAAAATCATTTTGTGGCCCGCCAGAACCGGGGTCGAGGTAAGAGGGGCCTGGACCGGCTTCGCCAACCCAGGCGGCATCTGCTTGTGGTGGAATGACATAACCCAGGTGTTGCAGGGAATAAAGGATATTCATTGCACAGTGTTTAGCGCCATCTTCGTTACCTGTTATCAGGCAGCCGCCGACTTTTCCATAATAGGCATACTGCCCCTGATCATTAAGGTTTGACGAGTTGGCGTAGAGGCGCTCTATGGCTTGTGTGCAGATAGAGGATTTCTCACCGAGCCAGATAGGGGTTGTGATGACGAGAATATCTACCTCGTTAACCTGGTGATAAATTTTTGGCCAGTCATCGTTTTCCCAACAGTGCTCGGTCATATCTGGATAGACACCGAAGGCGATATCATGGTCAACGGGCCTGAGCAGGCTTACCGATATGCCATTTCTTTCCATAATCTCTCGAGAAATACGAATTAGTCCGTCGGTATGGGAGAGTTCTGGCGTTGGCTTGAGGGTGCAGTTTAGAAACAGTGCTTTCAGATCTGAGAAATCCCAGTGGCTGGATTCGCACTCTTTGATTTGTTGATTGTTGAGAGGCATCTCAGAGCTCCTTTTGCAGCAACTATTGAGCAAGTGTCGAGATTTGCATACAGGTATAGCAGCCAGGGAGCTATTAAAGCTGTCGGCTGGTTCCAATAACCAATGGCTAAAGGCATGAGATTAGCGCGACTGATGTTCTCGCTGCCATAGATCCCAGTGGTGAAATTCAACGATTGATAATGAGAGCGAAATGGGTAGGGAGCTACAGGCCTGCCAGCTGAAATTTGAATTGGCGCTTCTCTTCCACTAAAAATCTGAAAATTTTAGGAGGTACCTGGGTTAATCCGCTACTTTATTTACTTAAAGTTCACAAGCGACTTACCGAGGTGCACCATGAAGGCGAATCTACCTCTGACTTATAGGTTCCTACCGGCCGTTTTCATTCTGACAGCTCTTTACTCTGCTCCATTGAGTGCAAATCCTGACATGAAAAATACTTTAGATGGCACTTGGTGTGCTGTCGATGGGGAGTCGTTTATTTTATATGAAAGCCAAAAAGACGCTTTGGATGTAGGTAAGGATATTTATTGTCGAACTTTCAAAGTCCTTAAGAAAACTAAAACCGGCGGGGGTGGCCGCTTCATTGACAGTTTCAAGAAGCCTGCTGACTTTAAGCATAAATTGGGAGGTCACGAAGAGACAAAAAATGGAGCGACGACCAGTAAGGATGTCGGTATCTTTGTCTTTTCGAACTCCGGTGATACCACCCGTATAGTGACTGTCGACGTATCAGATGAAAGCGTGGGCAACTTTACTCTCAACAGTAGCGGAATAATGCAGGGGTTTACCGAGGAGGTGACTTCTGATGCTCAAGTTCACGAAGCGCATGTGGGAATTTTGACTTTCAAGAGGGCTCCCGGCCCTATACCAGCAGCAGCAAAATTTGATCAGGAGTGGGAGACCGTCTTCCAGGCGACACATAAGAAGCAATAGGTGCTGGCCCTCCCGGCAAAAGGAAATGTCCGCGTCTTCCAAAAAGGAGCGAAAGACACAAAGAATCACCAAGAAACAATTTAGCAAAGGGAGGTTTGCGGCTTAGAGAAGCTCTGCCATTTTCTTTATCAGGGTGGCCGAGGCGTTCTCACTAAACTGCTGCCCCTCTTCAATATACTCCCACACGGTGGCGTCGCTCTTCCAGCCACCTTGCTTCTTGATAAGCTCAAAGCCTATCTTTTCACGAGCCGCAGAGGTCGATAAGCCACGGCGAAAGCTGTGGCTGCTTAACTCGTCAACAAAATCAAATCCGCAGGAGGCACCCAAGTTTTTTAGTAAGTCATTAATTGCTGCTGGGTTTAGCTGCCTGCTTTGCACCGTATCCCACCGGTTCACCGCTCGAAATACGGGCCCACTTTCAATGCCGCTGACCTTGAGCCAGGTTTTCAGAGCTCTTGCAGGGCAAGCCTCAGGAGCACCAAAGGGCAGGGCGCGCATCATTCCTTCGCCACTTTGGTCTGTTTTTGACTTGGGAAGCCTTACGATCACGCCTTCCTCCTCCCATACCAGGTTTTCCACCTGAATAGCCACTAGCTCACTGCGACGAAAGGCACCAAAGAACCCTACCAGGATAAGAGCCAGATCACGTGCGTTCTTCCTCGTCTGGGATTGAGTGCGTAAATATCGGGTCATGCTAGCAATGTGCTGCAGGCTGAGCGCTTTTGATTTCTCTTTAGGTTTGCCGTGAGTGCGACGGACACCACGCATGGTTTTCTGAACCAATGGATCTGTGACGGGGTTTAGCATTCCCTGGTATTGATGCCATTGCCCGATTGCGGTGAGGTGAAGGTCTAGAGTACGAGGATTAAGCTCCTCAGCACGGCCGAGGACATAGCGCACCAGAGTGCCGCCATCTGTGGGTAGCCGACCTCCCCATTTTTCAAACTGACGAATTGCCGAGCGATAAGCCCTGCGGGTGTTATCGGATGTGGCGGCACTCAGGTATTTCTGAATGCCCTCATCGGTCAACAATTCACCAGTGCCCCCAAGTGTACTGGGAGTGTTCTTTTCGAGGTGCTTTTTGGCGGTAAGAGATTTGTGATTTTTCATGATGCTCGAACTGCTGGGAAACCTCCTGTTTGTACTGGAGGTACGTTATTGCGGGAATCTTACAGAAATATAACCTTCGATAATAGTCATTATCGAAGGTTATACAGCGGAATTTTTCAGGTATGAAAAATTATAAAATAATGTAATATTACGTATTATGTAATTTGTAACGCAATAATCTAAGGTGAAGCTTATGGCACGCACTGGGGTCACGTATCTGGATATTGTTCAGGCCACCAAGGCCATCAAGGCCCGTGGAGAAGAGCCCACCGTTGATCGAGTGAGGGCCCAGTTGGGAACCGGCAGCAAAAGCACTATTGCCCCTCTGCTTAAAAGATGGCGCAGTGAATCTGCGAGCAATACGGATAGTAGTGGGCTTCCGCGGGACCTGGTGGATGCACTGAAAGGCCTACACCAAAGGATCCAGGAAGCGGCAAGCAAGCAGGTAGAGGAGCTTCAGCAGGAGTTCCTCGTGCAGGAAAAAGAGATCACTTCACAGTTAGAGGAGTTGAGAGCCACTAGTAACCAGCAGGCCGCCAGTATTCGTGATCTTGAGCACAGGCTTTCGTCGGCCGAGGCGGAAAAGCGTAGATTCAAGCAGTCCTTACAAGAGGCCCAGACTGCCCTGGAAAAAAGTGAGTACCAGAAGCAGGAAGCTTTGCAGCGTATTGCGGAGCAAAAAGTGATGATTGAGGAAGTAAAGCAGGAAAATAGGGATGTCCGCGAACACTTTGAGCACTTTCAACAGCGTACTGCCAATGACCGGCAATATGAGAGAGACCAGTATCGATCAGCTGCGGAGCAACTGAAGGGGCAGATCGCAGTACTTACTGAACAGCTGACTCTCTCAGAACGTAGATTCAACGAGCAGGAGTTGCTATACAAGCAGGGACAGGCGCTGATTGCTGAAATCAATCGGGAGAAGCAGCAGCTTAGCGAACAGGTTGGGGTGGCTAGTACAGAGGCTGCAAACCTAAGGGAGCAGGCTGAAGAGCAGGCGAGTGAGCTGAAAGACAGGCAGGCAGAGGTGGCTAGCTTGCGCGAGCAAATCTCTAAGCTGCAACGTGAAGGCTCTTCAGCTCAGAAGGAAGTGCAACTACAACAGAGCGCCCTAAGCAGATTAGAGTTGGAGCTTACCACTACAAAAGATCGCCTCGAACAACTCGCCGATGAGAACCGCACCCTTATTCAAGAGAAAGCGGTGATTCAGGGGCAGTTTTCTCAGCTGGAGAACTCTCTAAAACCCTAGACAAGTCTTGGGCTAGCTATACTTCTAGATGAAGCTCTAATTGAGCGATTCAGGGCAAGTAGTCACCTTTTCTCTGAACTCCAGCCCTTACTTTGAATTGGTTAGACCGCAAATGGCAGTTTGCGGCAGTATGTCCAGGCAGTCTCGCCCCAAGTTGTCTCTAAAAATGAACTTATCGCCTTGGCTGACTAATTCGCAGGCAGCTAAACTTGCTAGCAAGCCACTCAGTTTGCCTCTACCCCAAACAAACGGATTCAGCCCCACATTTTAACTCCAGGCTGACAAGCACGTTTCTTTTAATTGGCCTGATCAGTTCTTTGAGTATCCTGGAGAGAAGTATTGGCAGGAAACTTTCAGCGGATCATCGATAAGCCAACTTTCTTTGGGGCGCTTGGCTTGCTTCTCATGGTTACCCTTCCGCTCATTATTTATCCAAAACTGGGTGCGAAGTGGATTCTGAATGCGAAAAACTTTGTAACGGATGACTTGGGTGTTTTTTATCTGTTGCTGGGAGTTGGTGCATTACTGTTTATGACCTACATCATTTTTAGTGATATCGGTCAAATCAAACTTGGAAAACCTGAAGAAGAGCCAGAATTTAGCACCTTGTCCTGGGCCTCCATGCTTTTTTGTACAGGCATTGGGGCATCTATTTTGTACTGGTCAATGGTGGAGTGGATCTATTATTACCAAACGCCGCCATTTGAGTTAAAAGGGCTTACTCCGGAGGCTGCCCGCTGGGCAATCGCTTTTGGTATATTCCATTGGGGTCCTATTGCCTGGTCGATTTACCTGATTCCGGCTCTACCAATTGCTTACTTTTACTATGTAAGGCACCGCAATGTCTTAAAAGTAAGTGAGGCGCTTATGCCTGTTTTAGGTGAGCAGCGGGCAAAAGGGTCTATTGGCAAGTTGATAGATGTTTGTTTTGTTTTTGGTATGTTAGGTGGTGGGGCAACGACATTAGGAATTGCTGCGCCCTTGATTTCTGAGGGTGCACATGAACTATTGGGTGCGCCTACAGGACTGACTACACAAATTTTTATTCTGATGCTCTGCACTGCAATATTTGGCTGCAGTGTGTATGCCGGGCTTAAAAGGGGAATTAAGACTTTATCAAACCTGAATATGTGGCTTGCAATGTTTTTATTGGCTTTCGTCCTTATTGCTGGCCCTACCTTATTTATGCTTAATGCGGGATTGGATTCTTTGGGGAAAATGCTTAACAGTATTCTTCATATGGCCACATGGACAGAGCCCTTTGGTCGATTCAGAGAATTCCCTCAAACCTACGTCTCTCAAGACTGGACCATCTTCTATTGGGCTTGGTGGTTGGTGTTCGCCCCAAGTGTTGGATTGTTTATTGCTCGCATATCACGCGGGAGAACCATAAAAGCTATGGTTGTTGGTGCAATATTTTATGGCACCCTGGGCTGCTTCTTATTTTTCCTAACCCTGGGAAACTATGGGGTTTACCTGCAGTTCTCAGGTGAGCTGAATGTGGTACAGCTCCTCAACCAACAGGGGGGTACTGCAACTATATTCGCCATCTTGCAAACACTTCCTATGAGTAATTTGGTCATTATTGTTTTCACTTTACTCGCGATAATTTTCACAGCCACTACATTTGATTCTATATCCTATATACTCGCTGCCGTTGTTCAAAAGGAAGTGAATGATGAGCCAGCTCGTTGGAATCGTTTGTTTTGGGCGTTTGCATTATCGGTAATGCCTATTACGCTTCTCTTTTTGGGTGGGCTGGAAGCCCTACAAACAGCAAGTATTGTTGGTGGTGTTCCGTTGCTACTTGTTGCAATAATGCTTTGCGTATCGATTGTAAAGGCAGCTCATTACGATTTACGTCACCAGCCGAGCTACGAGGAAAAGGAAATCTATATCAAACACCCGCCAGAAGATACCCCCTGGAGTGAAGAGGGCGATTGGGGGGCGGCTTGTAGCTCTGTAAAGAAAGATGGTAGTAAAGAAGCTTCCAGAAAAAAGGATCTTTAAAGGCTTATATACCCTCAGTCTTAGGGGGCAATTCAGTGAGAAGAGTATATGAGCCCACTATAAAATACCTATGAGTGCGCATATAGGCTTTACGCTTAAATTCCAGAGTCTGCATGTATTCTGATCTATTTGGGAATGATACGTAGTCAGGATGTACTCATAAAGAGGTTATAAAAGCTGTAGGCTACAGAGCTTAGTGTCTTATATCTTATCTTCTAAGCCCTTGTTTGATGGTCAGATTGTTTTGCTTTTGAACACTAAAAGCAGCCTGTTATTGAAATTAATAGCCTTCCTGTTAAAATTGCGGACCAAATAATAATCATATCTAACCAATCGTATTCCGTCTCTATAAAAGTTATTCCACTCTACCATCTGTCTTCATTTCCTTTCGGAGATCGAACCCACTTTTATTTTGTCGGCTTTGTACACTGCTCGGAGAAGTGCATTGACTAAGAGTTTTAGAGAAATTATCGACAAGCCAACATTCTTCGGATCACTTGCACTACTTTTGCTAGTTACAGTTCCACTGATTGTTTTCCCTGAAGTCGGATCAGTATGGGTTAAAGTCGCAAAGGATTTTGTTACCGACCAGCTCGGAGTCTTTTATCTATTACTGGGGGTAGGGGCCATCCTCTTTATGGTTTATATCGTATTTAGCGATATAGGCCAGATAAAGCTCGGTAATTCGGAAGAAGATCCAGAGTTTTCTACAGTGTCCTGGGCATCCATGTTGTTTTGCTCTGGTATTGGAGCTTCAATCCTCTACTGGTCGATGGTGGAATGGATTTACTACTATCAAACTCCACCCTTCCAAATAGAGGGGGGAACACCTGAGGCTGCGCGCTGGGCCGTTGCCTATGGCATTTTTCACTGGGGGCCATTAGCTTGGGCGATTTACCTGATTCCCGCTCTGCCGATTGCTTATTTTTACTATGTCAGAAACCACAGTGTGCTGAAGATTAGTGAAGCGCTAATGCCCGTGCTAGGTGAAGAACGCGCGAAGGGTGGTATTGGCAAGTTAATTGATGTGCTATTTATCTTTGGCATGCTGGGAGGAGGGGCTACTACATTGGGGATTGCCGCTCCACTGATTACCGAGGGAGCACATGAGCTACTGGGAGTACCAAGAGACTTAGGTACACAGGTTATTGTGCTTATGATCTGTACACTTATTTTTGGTTACAGTGCTTTTGTGGGTTTAAAGAACGGTATCCGAGCCCTCTCCAACATTAATATGTGGCTTTCAGTATTATTGTTGGTATTCGTGTTTCTTGTTGGTCCCACCCTGTTTATGTTGAATACTGGCCTGGATGCTTTGGGCAGGGTGCTTGACAACATCTTCCATATGGCTTCCTGGACTGAACCTTTCGCACAATTTGAACAGTTTCCTGATACTCATTTTCCTCAAGATTGGACTATATTCTACTGGGCATGGTGGCTGGTTTTCGCACCAAGCGTAGGCTTGTTCATTGCCAGAATATCCCGAGGCCGCACCATAAAGGCAATGGTAGTCGGCTCGATTTTCTTTGGAACTCTCGGCTGTTTCTTGTTCTTTATGGTTCTGGGGAACTATGGAGTCTACTTACAGTTTTCAGGTGAATTGGATGTGGTGCAGGTATTGAACCAGCAGGGAGCAACTGCAGCAATATTTGCCGTTTTACAGACTCTGCCAGCGAGTAAGTTCGTAATATTGGTTTATACCATTCTTGCACTGATCTTCACGGCCACTACCTTTGATTCTATTTCCTATATTCTTGCTGCAGTAGTGCAGAAAGAAGTAGATGAGGAACCAGTGCGCTGGAATCGGGTCTTTTGGGCATTTGCCCTATCCATTATGCCCGTAACACTGATGTTTCTTGGTGGGCTGGATACCTTACAAACAGCCAGTGTTATTGGAGGTGTCCCACTTCTGATTGTTGCGCTTCTGTTATGCATCTCAATCGTTAAAGCGGCTCACTATGATTTACGCTACCAGCCCAGTTACGAAGAAAAAGAAATTTACATTGAAGACTTCCCTAAGGATGACCCCTGGAGTAAAGATGGGGATTGGGAGTTACCAGCTTCTTCCCCCCATGGGGTATCTCATGACGACAAACCACATATCGAAGGGGATCCAGGTAGCCATCCGTCTCGTTTATAAACGATAACAAACGGCTGAAACCTATGGGAGGTTTAGGCTAGGAGTATAGACAGCGGGAGCAGAAGGGTACTATATATTACTGGTGCCCTTTACTTTATCTTGGCGCGGCTCAAAAGCTGCACTTACCTTGTCTACACAGTACTTTCTAAGGAAGTTAGCGTCGCTAATACTTTTCCCATGCTCAAAGCACTGCCTCAGTTGACTCGTGTAATTTTCAAACAGTAGCCTTGCCTGCTCAATAGGTAGAGCTACTAGATGTTCGATAAAGTGGCGAGATCCCACCTGGAAGTGCATGTAATCAATAGGCACATCCCAATCTCCGCCCCAAACGGCAAAACCATACATGGCAAATAGAGAGGTTACATCTTCAGACATCCCGGCACGAACCGGTTTTCCTGCTCGATACTTTGCTCGATTTAAGTAACCTTCCTTCGTGTTTTTTGGTATCAAGATTGGTTTAGAGGATTTATCAATATAAAGATAAGGGTTCTGCATTGGGTTAATATCAATCGCAACCCCATAAGCATGTTCAGACCATTTGCTGCCATCGGTAATGGGTCGAGAATCAAATGCCAGAGAATTGTTCATATTCTCCGTTTTTCGCTCCTTTTTACTGAAGTATTCTATTGGGATAGCAGACTTAATAGGGAACTGCCGTTGATAGAGCTCTCCAAATAGAGCGAGAACATTATCGGCAACAACATCAAGAACTATAATCGCTCCTTTTTGTCTATTTGTATCGTTTTTATTTTTTAAATCATGCTCACTGTTCAGTGCGCCAGCAATATCTGAATCCTCGGGTAGAGGATAAAAATCAAAAACTACTTTTTTTAATCTTTCGCAACCAACCGGGGATTCCTTTGTTATTATTTTTCGATACATCATTAATTCGCACTCGCTCTGAGATACATTAAATATGCCTATTTCAGTCCCTGGTTGAAAATCTTGCTCCGTGATATCTCTCAAAGAGTCTTTGCCACAGGCAATTAGGCCAAAGACAATCAAAACAAAAATTATGTAGTGGGACATGTTTAACTAACCTCAACATCAATAGCATGTCGTTTCCGACGCCCGTTCTTCACGATCATTACACGTATAAGTTCAGATATACTGGATTGTGGCTGATTTTTAAAAATATATCCGTGCAGGGAGATATGTGCCGTTCTAGTGGATGATTGACGCCCAATTGGTTATTAGAAGTGTCGTTCTCATTATTGGCGTAATTTAACCACACCCAAAACCTAAGTTGTTGCTCTTCGGAATGGAGATAGTCGTTGAGTAAGGGGTCAAGAGAGCTGATTGATAAGCCCACTTTTTTTGGGGCAATCTTATTGTTACTGATAACGACAGTGCCGTTGATCTTGTTCCCAGATTTGGGCTCACTGTGGATTTTGGCGGCAAAGGAGTTTGTAACAGAACGTTTTGGTATTCTCTACCTTTTACTGGGAATAGGGTCGATTCTGTTTATGGCTTATATCGCTTTTAGTGATATAGGCCGCATCAAGCTTGGAAGCAAGAAGGAATCCCCTGAGTTCTCGACAGTTTCTTGGGTTGCCATGTTGCTAAGCTGTGGCATCGGCGCCTCCATTCTGTATTGGTCAATGGTTGAATGGGTTTACTATTATCAACAACCGCCATTTCAGGTTGAAGCAAATACACCGGAAGCGGCCCGCTGGGCAGTCGCCTATGGCATATTCCACTGGGGTCCCCTGGCTTGGTCCATCTACCTAATCCCGGCGCTGCCAATCGCTTACTTTTACTATGTGCGCAGAAGTAGGGTATTAAAATTTAGCCAGGCTCTTGTCCCGGTGCTGGGTGAACGCAGGGCCAAGGGTGCTACTGGAAAGCTTATCGATATCTCTTTGGTATTCGGTATGTTGGGTGGCGTCGCTACCCGGTTGGGTATAGCTGCACCCTTAATCACCCAGGGGTTTCATGAATTGCTAGGGTTACCTATTAGACTTGAGACGCAAATAGCTGTACTTATACTCTGCGCCCTATTGTTTGGTTACAGCGCTTTTGTTGGTTTAAAGCGTGGGATCAAAATCTTTTCCAACTTTACGATGTGGCTTGCCCTATTATTATTGCTCTTTGTTCTTATTGCAGGGCCAACTCTATTTATACTCAATAATGGGCTGGAGACATTAGGGCGGATGTTACACAGCTTCCTGCGAATGGCTACCTGGACTGAATCCTTCTCTTATTTTGAGCAACTTTCCTACTTTCGCTTCCCTCAACAGTGGACCGTTTTCTATTGGGCTTGGTGGTTAGTCTTCGCACCAAGCGTTGGCCTTTTTATCGCCCATATCTCTCGGGGGCGGACAATAAAAGAGATGATCATTGGTTCTATATTTTTTGGGACCCTCGGTTGTTTTCTTTTCTATATGGTGCTCGGCAACTATGGGGTATACCTGCAGTTTTCTGGAAAGCTGGATCTGGTGCAGCTCCTAAACAACCAGGGAGCTAATGCCACTATTTTCGCCATACTGAAGACTTTGCCTGCAGGTCAGTGGGTGATACTAGTGTATACAATGATTGCGCTGATTTTTACTGCTATTACCTTTGATTCCATTTCCCATATCCTCGCATCAGTTGTACAAAAGGAGGTAAATACAGAGCCTCTTCGCTGGAACCGGATTTTTTGGGCATTTGCCTTGGCATTACTACCGATTGCCTTAATGATACTGGGTGGATTCGAAGCGTTATTGGCGGCGAGCATTATTGCGGGCATCCCTCTATTATTAGTTGCTCTATTACTTTGTCTCTCAATCGTTAAAGTTGCACGGCATGACTTGGTCTCTCACCCAACTCTAATTGAAAAGGAAATAGTTCTTGAAAAGTTATCCGCAAAGGGGCCATGGAGCCAAGAAGAGGCGGGCAAGCAAGATGGAGCCACTTTAGGGGGTTCTGAAAACGCTAAACAGGGAAGCGCGGGGGAGAGGTCTTAGGATTTTAAGAGTGAGAATACCGGGGCACAGGCCCCGGTATAAACTTCTAGCCTTACAGGCTGAAAGTGCGAGCGACAGAGAAGACGATACGCTCGTCAGCCGTGTCCCAATCCAGATTGGTATTCTCGGCGGCAATATTGAAATCAAAACCGTTCAGAGAAGTCATGTATTCTACACGGTAGTGGTTGTAGGATTTTTTGTTATCCCAGCTCCAGTTGTCCAAGTTCGTAGAAGTAGAGCGGTCCACACTGAAGCGAACGTTATGCCCCTCTGCAAACTCAAAAGTGTGAGCCAGCATCATAATGTAGTGGCTGCCGCCTCCGCCAAAGTAGTCCCAGCTGTACCAGCCATTCACTTCGGACTCACCCAGATCGGAGCTGTAACCTAACTTAGCGTAAGCCTCTGGATAATTTCCGTCATCAGAAGCCTTATCACCGTGGTAGGTGTAGTAAGCAATACCTGTATCCAGGCTCACTTTGTCGGTAAGTTGCATGAACTTACCTGCGTAGAAGTCCCACTCCAGGTTAGTGTCATCACCTTTGCCAAAGTCCACATTGGAAGCCCAGGTACCAACATACCAACCGTTATCAAAGCCGTAGTCCAGGCTAGCCTGCAGTGCTGGGTCATTCTGAGTCTGGCTAACACCGTTAAAGGTGTAGTCGGTGGTCAGATTTACAGTAGAAGACAGCTCTGCTTGGGACTGCTGAGCAAGTACTAGCAGGGAAGCACAAGTGAGTGCAGAAAGTTTCAACGTCGATTTCATTGTTAAATTACCGCTTATTTATATTTTGTAGCCCCCACCTAAGAGGGTGGGGGATTTCAACAGTTAGCTCGCCAGTTCGATCTTGTTAAAGTCGATTTTGTTTTCTTTAGGCGAGGAGTCGATAGCTGCTACCGCTCTGAAGCGCTTCACCAGGATGTAACCCAGGCAGCAGAAGAAGATGCCAATCACCAGAGCGCCGATCCACTGGATTTGCAGGAAGTCCAGCTTGAACAACAGGGTGAGCAGGCTCATTGCAGCTAGGTTCAGCACGAAGTACTTCCACTTGCCCAGGCGCGCAACGGTCATGCCCAGATTGTCGGTGTACAGGCGAATCAGGGAGTCCAGCGAGTTGATCACGAAGGTAATACCCACAATCACCATAGCCAGGTTGTAGAAGCCACTGGTATCCAGGCCTTGGCTGGAGTAGTAGTAGAGCACGGTGAACCAGAGTGCGATGGGGATGGATGGGAAAATCAGCATCGCCGCCAGCACTTGGTAAGTGCGCAGGCCGCCCACAAAGCGGGAGGTAAACTGGCCGATCATAATGCTCCAGGCAAACCACCAGAACAGGTAAAACTCGTGATAGTCATTTAACGGCAGCACGAACTGGTGGATGTTGCCAAAGTAACCGCTGAGCATCGCAAAAGTGGAGGCGAAGTCGCCAACGCTACCGTTTTCACCGGTAAAGGCGCCTACCCACATGACCGCAATCAGACCAATAAACATCCAGGTGGTTGCCAGGCTGAGGAAGCGCACATAGCGCAAGCTGGTAGATGAGTAGACCGCTGCGGCGATCACTGCAAATACGATCAGGTAGAAGGTACCCACAATGGTTTCACCATCGCCAACTTGCGGCAGATACCAGGGCAAGTTGCTGAGCAGCAAGTAAGCGGTAAAGGCGCAGGTTCCGATAATCACCACATTGTTGATTAGTTTTACTGGTCTCAACTCAAAGAATTTAACTTTGGGTTCGATAATGCAGAAGTAAAAACAGGTGAGGAAGTAGAAGCCCCAGATCAGGAAGGCCCAAAAACCAAACTCAATCGCGAGTGGGTTGGTGAAACCATATTCCGGGCTATTGGCTAAGTCTGCGTAGCCACCGAACTCGGTGAGGGGGAACATGATCAGGCCTACATCGAGGCCGGAAGTGAAAAGGATCGCTATAAAAGTGAAGGTTTTGACCGGGGTTACCCCGACCATCTTCACATTTCCCCATTTAATCAGCGAGAAAATTATTGCCGTGAAGGTAAACAATAATCCCGCGGAAAGCCAAGCTGTCATGCTGAGTCTCCAGCTAGTTATTGGTATGCCGGCGCCCCCAGAGGGCATTGCTGTGCGAGATTTGAATATCCCCGTCGCGTTTGAAGGGGGCAGTCAAATCTCTGCCAGAGCGCCGGCGTAAATTCAGCTCACTGAGCGCGCGCAGGGCGGCCAGGTCGCTGAGTGCTGGTAGCCTTGGTCGCTACCGGTGCCTCGGAGGGCGCCAATACGGGGCGCCCTAAAATCAGGTCAGCAGCCCGCTCCGCCACCATAATGGTGGGCGCATTCAGGTTGCCGTTGGGAATGGTCGGAAAGATGGAGGAATCTACAACTCTCAAACCCTGCAAACCGTGTACACGGGTTTCCGGGTCTACCACTGCCATTGGATCGGTACCCATCTTGCAGGAGCAGGATGGATGGTAAGCACTCTCGACGGATTCCCGTACGAAGGCGTCAATTTGTTCATCAGTCTGGATATCGGTACCGGGCTGGATTTCATCGCCTCGGTATTCGTCGAAAGCCGGCTGATTGATAATCTCGCGAGTCAGTCGCACACAAGCGCGGAAACCCTCAATATCCTCTTTCTCCTGCAAATAATTAAACAGGATAGAAGGGGATTGCTTGGGATCACTGCTCACTACTTTGACCCTGCCGCGACTCTTGGGCTTGTTGTGCCCGATATGCACCTGGAAGCCGTGGCCATCGAAAGCTTCGCGGCCGTCATAGCGCATGGCTGCCGGCAGGAAGTGGTATTGCAGGTCCGGCCACTCCACGTTTTCTTTGGAGCGAATAAAACCGCAGGACTCGAAATGGTTGGTGGCTCCGAGGCCGTCCTTCTTCAGTATCCAACGAGCACCGATCAGGAATTTATTCCAGGGGTCGAGCTTGCCATTCAGGGAAATCGGCTGATTGCAGCGGAACTGGAAATAGAACTCCAGGTGGTCCTGCAAGTTTTGGCCAACGCCGGGAAGTTCGTGTTGGAGTTCGATACCGGCTTCTGCCAGTGTGTCGGGATCTCCGATTCCGGAGAGCTGAAGAAGGTGAGGGGAGCCGATGGGACCTGCGCTGAGGATGACTTCCTGTTGCGCCTTGAATTCCAGGATCTTTCCCTTGCGTTCAAGTTTGATTCCGACTGCGCGTTTACCTTCCAGAATCACCTTATGCACAGTGGCGTGGGTCAATACCGTCAAATTGGGGCGCTGCATGGCCGGCTTTAGGTAGGCGTTGGCGGTAGACCAGCGCTTTCCATCTTTTACCGTCATATGCATGGGGCCAAAGCCCTCTTGCTGCTCGCCGTTGTAATCTGCGGTGTAGTCGTAACCAGCTTCTTTACCGGCTTCGATAAAAGCTCCATAAAGGGGGTTGGCCATTTCATTGCCGTTGTTGACCCCCAATGGACCTTCGTCGCCGCGGTAATCATCACCGCCAAAAGCCCAGGTCTCAGAGCGTTTGAAGTAGGGCAGACAGTGGGCGTAGTCCCAGCCTTCGGCGCCGTGCTGTGCCCACTCATCAAAGTCTTTGGCGTGCCCGCGCACGTAAACCATCCCGTTAATCGAGGATGAACCCCCGAGCACCTTGCCTCTGGGGCAATGCATGCTGCGGTTGTCCAGGTACGGCTCTGGCTCAGTCATAAACTGCCAGGCGTACTTGTCGGTATTCATGGGAATAGATAGTGCGGTGGGCATCTGGATAAAGATGCTGCGATCGCTACCCCCGGTCTCTACCAGGAGGACTTTTTTATCTTCCTGGGCAGACAGGCGGTTGGCTAGAACGCAACCGGCAGAGCCGGCGCCGACAATGATGTAGTCAAACTCACTCATACAGGGTACCGCTTAAAATGGACTTTCCAGTGGTGCCAGGCCCACATACACCGCTTTTAGCTGGGTGTAGTGGTTCAGGGTCGCAAGTCCATTTTCGCGTCCGATTCCGGATAACTTGTATCCGCCCACCGGCATTTCTGCCGGGGAAGCGCCGTAGGCATTAATCCAGCAGATACCCGCTTGCATCTGGTGGATAACACGGTGGGCGCGAGTGATATCACGGGTAAATACGCCGGCGGCGAGGCCCAAACGGGTATCGTTAGCGCGGCGGATCACTTCGTCCTCGTCATCAAAGAGCAGTACCGACATTACCGGGCCGAAGATCTCTTCGCGGCAGATGGTCATAGCGTCATGACAGTCGGTGAATACGGTGGGAGCAACGAAGTAACCGTTAGGTGAATTCTCTGGTGAAAGGGTGTGGCCGCCGCAGAACAGGGTCGCGCCTTCCTCTTTACCCTTGCTGATGTAGTCCATCACCAATTGCTGATGCTTGGCAGAAATCAGGGCGCCGAAGTTGGTGTCCGGATTCATCGGATCACCGGCAATAATATTTTGCTCAACGCGCTCTTTCAGGCGAGCGAGGAACTGATCGTGGATGCTGCGGTGTACAAATACCCGGGTACCGTTAGTGCAGATTTCACCCTGGGTGTAGAAGTTGCCCAGCATGGCAGCAGAAACGGCTTGCTCCAGGTCGGCATCATCAAAGATCACCAGCGGGGACTTTCCTCCCAGCTCCATGGTGACTTCTTTCAGGTTGGAAGCCGCTGCGGCCATTACTTTCTTGCCGGTACCCACTTCGCCGGTAAAGGAAACCTTGGCGATATCCGGGTGGTTAGTCAGCCAGGCACCCACGGCGCCATCGCCCTGGATTACGTTGAAAACACCCGGGGGCATGCCCGCTTCAATAAAGATTTCAGCCAACTTCAGAGCGCCTTTGGGGGTCTCCTCGGAAGGTTTGAAGATCATGGCGTTACCGCAGGCCAGGGCCGGGGCGGCTTTCCAGCAGGCGATTTGTAAGGGGTAGTTCCAGGCACCGATTCCGGCGCAGATGCCCAGGGGTTCGCGGCGAGTGTAGTAGAAGTCCTCACCGACTTGCTGCTGATTGCCTTCAATGCCTGCGGCCAGGCCGGCAAAGAATTCGATGGAGTCGGCCCCAGTCACCACGTCGACAACACTGGCTTCCTGCCAGGGCTTACCGGTATCAGTCACTTCGATAGCTGCCAGTTCATCGTTGCGCTCGCGCAACAGTGCTACTGCTTTCAGCAGGATGCGACTGCGTTCGACCGGCATCATCGCTGACCACTGGGCAAAACCGCGCTTGGCACTCTCTATGGTTTCTGCAAGTACCTTCTCGTCGGCAACCTCAACCTGGTAGCTGACCTCGTTGGTAGCCGGGTTATATACATCAAAGCACTCACCGCTCTCATTCGACAGGTAGCGGCCGTCTACAAAATTCCGTTGTTTGTCCAGTGACATCTGTCTCTCCATACTGCTTTAACAGAAGGTCAGTCGGTTATTTGTTAGCGATGGGGCAGGGCGGTGAATAGCCGTCCAGTGACCCATTGGCCATCGCAAAAAAATGGGCTGGTCTGACGTAGACTTTTGTGCCAAATCGTCAGGCTCCAGCCCCGGCCCGACGGTCAAATGTCGGGCGATATGGCACAAAATATAACATATTTTTAATTTGAACTCTAATTGTTAGCACTCAATACAACAAAACCGACAGGTTCACAGGGGGTTTATATTTCTGCAATATGAGAGAAAAACCCTTGATACAAGGATAAAAACCGAGCTGAATTGGGCCAAAAATCTCATTTGAACTCTACAAAAAGAGCTGTACAAATTTTGACCCGCCCTTAGGGCGCAAACTCAAAAGTGAATTCGATAGCTCAGCATTAGATGCCTGGGTGGAGTAAGTTGAAAACCGTAATGCTGCGTGACTAGGGGAGGGATGGCCTCCCCTTGGAACTTAACTATTTACTTCGCGCAAAGGCGATGGCTGGGGGAGAAAATTAGCCAAATAAAACACAATCAGACCCAAGGCTATACCAGGTAAGCCCTCATAAATCAGGCTATGAAGGTCCAATAATCTCCAGGCGATTGCTGTCGTAAACCCAACGGTTACAGCGACAATAGAGGTCGCTTGTGAGGGTCTTCCTCCAAAACAAAGCACCAGCAATAGGGGGCCAAATGCGCTGGCGAGGCCAGACCAGGCAAAGATCACCATATTGAAGACGCTTTGGTTGTTGGCAAGCGCCAGAAGTAGTGCGCCGCCGGTAATAACAACAGTTATGAGCTTAAGAAACCAAGTCTTATCAATCTTACGGGGAAGAATATCGTGAGTAATGGCTGCGGAGCAGCTAAGAAGCAGTGAATCTGCAGTGGACATGGTTGCAGCAAAGATACCTGCCAGGATCAACCCAACTACGATCGGTGGCAGCAATTCTATGGCCATGGTCGGCAATGCTAGCTCAGCATCAAAGCTGCCGGAATCGGCGATGAAAACTCTGGATAGCAAGCCGACCCCTGTGGCCATAGAGTAAAAGAGAACAAACCACAGGTAGTACCAGCCCCGCGCCGTGCGCATTTTGCCGGGATCACTCAGAGTCATGAAGCGGACCATTATGTGGGGCTGGCCAATCACAGATAGCCCCGCAATCCCCCAACTGATGACAAAAATAACGAGCCCGCCCCAACCAGAAAAGGCCAGATCTTGGGGAAACCAGTTCGTAAATCCCTCGACGGCTTGCATTTGCCCCATTGCACTTGAGACACCTCCCAGGCTGGTAAGGGCTACGGCCAGAAGTGTGCCCATAGCGACGATCATAACAATCGACTGTGCAGCATCAGTCCAAATGGAAGCGCGTATGCCACCGGCCAGGCAATAAAGACATACCAGCAACGCCCCAACCACAGCGCCAGACCAGAGAGGCCAGTCCAGTAGTACATGCAGCGCCTTACTGCCGGCAACCATCTGTGCTGATGCATAGGTGAGCAAGAATAGTAAAGATATGATACCTATAATCCGCTGTAGGGCAGAGTGATTTTGCCCATACCAATTGCTAAGCACGCCGGCATAGCTGACTTCACCACTTGAGTCAGTGGCAGTTCTTATTCTTTTGTGTACATAAAGTGAAGCAATAAAGTCACCAGCGATCCAGCCCACCATTAACCAGACAGAGGCGAACCCGGTCATGTAGGTATAACCAATAACCCCGATGAACATATAACCGCTATTGTTAGTCGCCACTGCCGACAGGCCCACTAACCAGGGGGGAACTCCACTGCTAGCCAGGTAATAATCGGCCTTAGTGTTGCGACTAAAAAGCGCTGAGAATACACCTACCAGTACGAATAATAATAAAAACCCAACAAATGAATAAACCAATGATATTCCTTATTTCAGCAATTTTTGTTTTTATTTTTGAAACACAAATTTCGTGCGTATTTACGTTCTAGCTTTTGTTGTTTTATTTAACACATCAATTAGTTACATCATATAAACAATGTGCTCGGGATAAATTTGACCACCTCACTATTTTGTAGCCTCCTCAATATAAGTTGCCAAAGAATTAATCTGCTCTTTCGTCATCAAGTCATTGTATGCTGGCATAGCGCCAACGCCATTGGTAACAGCGTTTTTCACGCTTTCTGCATTGGGTTTCAATTCATTAAGGTTGGGACCAATAAGGCCTTCTGAGCCAGCATCCTTCAGGGTATGACAAGCTCCACAAGAAGGTTGAGACTCGAGATAGACTTGCTTTCCGGCTTGACCCTCTGCAGATAAAGAGACCGCGTCCTGCTCTGGAGGGCTGCTTTCTTCTTTCACCATATGTTGATCAGTTGCGGTAACTTTCCCCCTGGGTAACTCACCCAACAGGTTTACCGTAAGTGCTGCATCCAGCCAGCCGTTGTGTGCATAACCGCGTTCGTTCTCTACACGTTCTTTAGGTTGGATATCCCCTTGGGTATCTGTGGCGCGCGAGACGATGGTGTGCGGACCCTTTGGTAAATTCACGGTATAAGAAAAAACTCGCCAAGCGTTGGGGCCGAGGTCCAAATCCTCTAGCGCTGCATCCTGCCAGGTTTTGCCCATATCGAGCGAGACTTCTACTTTCTTCACCCCGCGTTCACCAGAAAGCGCAACACCGTAGAAAGTCACTTCCCCAGCTAAAGCTGGGGTATTGTCCGCACCCGGCCCATTTACCCAAGACTTTACAGGCATTCGCCACATGCTTGGGTAGTCTGGGCCAGGGGGAGCGCCAATGGGTCTAAGGCGGTAACCCGTTTTTTGGATTTTGGCCTCGGATTCTTGCGGGGCACAGGTGAGAGTCTTAACGTACTTAATATTGTTACAGCCGAAATAACCTGGAACGATGAGCCGTAAAGGGCCACCATGCAGTAGCGGTATTGGAGCACCATTCATTTCCCAAGCCAATATAGTATCGTCCAACGCCTTCTTGATAGGGATTGATCGCTCTACGACCAGATCATTGCGCTCCATCTCCTCAGGAATGATCTCGCCTCCAGTGGCGGTCAAAAAGTTCATGCCCGCATCCACACCGCCAAAATGCTCAAACAGAGTTTTCAGCCGAACACCTGTCCAGATAGCGCAGCCGGCTGCGCCAACTCCCCATTTAGAGCCTGCCGGTTCATGCTCGAAAAAAGCGCGGCCGTTGCCTGTACATTGAATAACTGCACCGACGGCATCTAAACCCAGCCCTTTCAGCTCTGCAACAGAGATAGCAGTGGGCTGCTTTACGCCTTTGACTTCAAGCATCCAGGTGTCCGGTCGTTCAACAATCTGGGGGGAGGGCAATGGCAAATTGTTGCGCACAAAAAACCGGGCCTCAGGGGTGATAGTGCTCATGCCCATCAAAGACCGACGGGTTTCTATTGTCAGTGGGTTAACCCCATGAATAATGAAATTTTTGGGGTTAACTCCACGTGGCAGTTTGGGTGTTGATGATGGAGTAAGGGCAACACTTGCAGAGGGTGCTAGTAAGGCGCCTGTAGCTGCGGTCATGGCTCTTAGAAAGCCACGGCGGCTTTCATCAAGGCTTGATTCACTCATGGCTTTATTGATCCGCGTATTGATACTTGAGTTCACATAGTCTTATAGCTTTAAAATGCCAAGGTGACAGCTTGCTAAGTATCTTTTTCGCGGCTATGTGGCGGCGGGGTTTGAGCAATAACCTTGTCTAGATCCTTGAAAACGTCACTTACCGCCAGTGGCTGTAAGGCATTGTCACTGAGAATTTCCTCCCGATAACTTTCTCGCCTCTTAATAGCCTCAGCCAGATACCGTAGCGCTTCATCAAACTGCTCCATAGCCGTATAGGCACAAGCTAGCTGGTAGAAGGCATGGCTGTTATCTGGATCAATACCTAGGGCTTGCTGACAAAGATTTGCAGCCCATTGGGGCTCGTTCAACTCCAGCACTGCATCAGCTTTGTATGTCAATGCTTCAACATCTTCATGACGAAGACGCAGAATCTCATCATAGATCGCGATCTTGTTGGCGATTGAGGATTCCTGTTGAGCGCGCAGCCAGAGAGATTGCACTTCTTGAGTCAGCTCAATTTCTTCGCGATTCTCTTCAATGTGCTGGGTCTTTTGTTGCAATTGACTCTCTATGACTTCCAGACGTTTCTCATACTCTTGAACCAGCTTTGATATCTCCTCATCCGCTAGGGAGTGCACACGCTCTTTAATATCTTGTAGCGATCGCCAACCCACTAAAACCAATATGGAAGTGGCGGCGGCTATGAGATAGAAGAAGTAGGTGACCGTATCGGTTGCGTAAGCAACCGCTCGGTCCACGGAATTATGCTCTCGGTCGACAATCTGCTGGATCAACTCTTGTTTAGCTTTGGCTTGGTCGATACGCAACTGTTTGATTTCATCCAGCACATACCGCTCTATAAATGGTGTATAGAGCGGCTTCTGTAAAGATTCCACCTCTTTCTGCGCACTGTCTTCTTTATTCGCTTCCGTTTCCTGGGAAACGGAAGCCGGGGAAAGCAAAAGAAAAGTCAAAAAACAGGTGTTTAGGAGGCGAGGCATATTGCGGTCCCATGGTCATAAACCTCAACCAGTGCCTCATGAAGTGTTCTAATGGCAGTGTCATAATCTGGTTCACTAACAACAAACTGCATGTCCACATGCCGCATAGAATGGTGCATGGCGAGTACTGAAATATCGTTTGAAGCCAGTGATTGAACCGCTTTTGCCAGCACGCCGGGGATTTGCATATCGCTCCCGATGGCGGAAACAATAGCCACTTTCCTTTGGTTCAATTCTGCTTCCGGGAAGCGCTCTTCCAGAGATGCCTGTATACGCTTGATGGTTTTCAGATTAGTCGCCAAAAAGTGGGTTAGGGTATTGGCGTTGGTGTTTTTAGACACAATATGGGCCTTGTACCTCTTTATTACCGTAAGCACTTCCCGATCATAATCGTGGATCGTGCCCGCCATATCCTGATCAAAAAGTTCCAGCGCATAGACACCTTTACAGCCGGCAATAATCTCCACACAGGGCGAATCACTCACATAGTCACGGGTGATTAATGTACCGGTATGCTCTGGCTCAAAGGTATTCTTTACCCGAAGTGGGATATTCTTCTGGCGTAAACCCTTTGCCGCCTTGGGGTGAATTGCCTCCATACCGAGATTGGCCAGTTGATCGGCCACATCGTAATTTGTACGACCAATAGGCACAGCGTTATCTGGCCCAACTAGGCGAGGGTCGGCACTGCTCAAGTGGAACTCTTTGTGAATTACCGCCTCTTTGGCTCCTGTGAGTACAGCAAGGCGGCTAAAGGTCATTTCACTGTAACCCCGGTCAAAGGAAATAAGCAGACCCTTATCGCTGTGGGCGTAACCGGTAACAATCGGTAACTGTTGATTCAAGTCGATGTTGGCAAAGGCATCACGAATGCGCTCATCCAGTGGTATATGCTTGCTGGTACGCCAGCCCGTTAGATCTACAAAGCACGCATTGACTCCATCCCGCTGCAGCAGTTTTGATGTATTCCAAGCGCTGTGAGCCTCGCCAAGGCTGGCAAGCATTTCTCTTACTGTTCCCAGGTGGGCATCTAGAGAGAAGTGGCCATGCTGGCAGAGGCTTTGTAAATCTCGAAGGCACTTTTTAGCCCCTTCCAGGCGCTCATCCAAGAAGAGGTTGGCCTCCTTGAGTAAGTCAGTGTCACCAAATAGACGGTCGTTGATCTGTCGCAGTTGTGTGCGAAGCTCACCAAACTTCACCAGCCAGCTATCATCCTCAATACTGCTGGAAAAGAGGCCATAAATACCAGGCTGGCCACTCTTTTTATGCTCTAGAAGTAGATCGGTAATACCACCATAAGCTGAAACTACAAAAACACGATTGTAGAGCCTTTTGGAGTCACCTTTAATAATGTTGTCCCGGACAGATTCATAGTCCGACATTGAGGTGCCACCAATCTTTTCTATCGTATGCATTGTCTCTTACTGGTCCTTTCTTTCTCTTGATAACGGCGTATCCAATGGATGAATGCCACTGGATTGAGTTTCATATCAGATAACAGAAATCGATTTCCTCGTGCAGATATATTCTGGCCGTGGTGGGAGGCTACAAAATGGGTCTTCTACCTTATTGCTCAATGCATTAAAGACAAAAAACAAATTGGATCTCGGATATGGGCTAATATTGCTGCTGGAGCCGTGCATCAGGTTGCAATCAAATACGACTAAACTGCCAGGTTTACCTGTAACAGATTTTATGCCCCCTTCAGATGTCAGCCTGCGTAGGTGATCATCTGACGGAATTCCGAGCTCTTGTTTTTTTAAAGAACTTAAATAATGCCCCTCAGGGGTTTCACCATCACAGCCGATGTAGCGGTGATGGGACTTCGGAATTAGCATTAATGGGCCGTTGTAATTCCGGCTCTCGGTTAAGATTACCGATACACTGAGTGCGCGCATTCGCGGCATTCCATCCTCGACATGCCAAGTTTCAAAGTCAGAATGCCAATAGAAATCCTTACCACGAAATCCAGGTTTATAGTTCGCCCGAGATTGATGGATATAAACCTCATCATCCAAAATATATCTCGCGATATTTGATATCCGGTTATCCCTTGAAAGCTTCCTGAATAGGCTGCTGCGTTCATGAATTCGAAATATCGAGCGCACCTCTTCACTTTCTAACTCCGTAATGAGTTCATCAGAGCTGCGTATGTCATTGTCTTCCTTGAGGGTATTCAGCTCTTTTTGAAAGACCTGAACCTCCCTCTCAGAAAATACATTTTCAAGAACGATATATCCCTGCTGCCTGTAGGCATCCACCTGCTCAAGATCCAGCGGGGGAGGGGGATTTGGCCCACCGTAAACTACTGGATCTCTACGCCGTATTACTCGACCTGCGACTCCTCGTTTTCTAGAGGGGTACATATCATTTCTGAGCGAATGGGTGCGTTCTAGCAGGTACTTCATTTCAGCTGCTGCCCTGTAATTGACTACCTATTCAATGGGGTCGGCTTCTAGTTCATATGCGCCCTCAGAATTGTGTACCTCCTTTCCGTTCAAAGGAGGGTTAAACACACAGGCCATGGTCATTTCTTCAAATGCCCTCAAAGTGTGCCGATCATGTTTGTCGAGGACATAGATGGTTCCAGGCTCGATAGGGTGCTTTTTCCCATCATCCATCGTCTCCACCTCTCCTCTGCCGGAAACGCAGTAAACTGCTTCCAGGTGGTTTTGATAGTGCATTTGGAAGTCAGCACCGGTGTATATGGTGGTGATGTGGAAGGAAAAACCAACGCCATCATCCTTTAAAAGTAGGCGTGTACTCTCCCAATTGCCATCCGGCGAGACGATTCTTCGGTTTGATTTTTTGGCTTCTTGTAAACTTCTAACAATCATGAATATTCCATTATGTTGTATGTGTAACTATATAGCCTGGTTATCAGCAGGCTTAGCTTTCCAGCTGGACCAATGAGTTTTGGATACAATTGGGTCTAGCAGGCCTCGAAATAGACTCTTTCTTCAGGGATATCCTGCTCTCCAGCACAGACTTCTCGAATTGCTGATTCAATAATGTCAATACCTTTCTTAAGATTCTGGTCAGTGATGACCAGAGGGCAGAGTAGCTTAACGATTTGATCATCTGCGCCACTAGTTTCAATGATTAACCCCTGCTTGAAGGCGAGTTTGGTAATCTTTCCTGCAAGTTCGCCACTCACACAATCAATACCTTGGAACATGCCACGGCCTTTAGTGGTGAAGTTACCCTCACCATATTGACTGACAATACTTCCCAACCGCTCGGAGATGTACTTCCCTTTACGCTTGACTTCCCGCGAAAAGTTATCATCTGACCAATAGTGATCAATTGCCGCTTTGGCCGTAACAAAAGCCAGATTGTTTCCACGAAATGTGCCGTTATGCTCACCAGGTTTCCATTGGTCTAATTCGGGCTTCATTAAAACCAGGGCAAAGGGCAGCCCGTAGCCACTAAGTGACTTGGAGAGAGTAATAATGTCAGGCTCAATACCGGCTTCTTCGAAACTGAAAAAATTTCCAGTGCGGCCACAGCCAGCCTGAATATCATCGACGATAAAGAGCAGCCCGTGTTTTTTACAGACAGCCTGTAGGTTTCTCAACCACTCGATACTGGCCGCATTGATACCTCCTTCACCCTGAACGGTTTCGACGATAATCGCCGCGGGAGAATTGATCCCGCTGCTGGAGTCTGCAAGCACCTTGTCGAGATACTCTGTAGTATCAATATTTTTGCCAAGATAGTTGTCATAGGGCATGCGATGAGTGCCATTCAAGCTAACCCCAGCAGCATCCCTATGATGAGAGTTACCCGTAGCTGCCAGGGAGCCCAAACTCACACCGTGAAAACCATTGGTAAAGGTCACAATGTTTTGCTGCCCGGTAACATTGCGGGCAATTTTCATTGCAGCTTCAACCGCATTTGTCCCGGTTGGACCAGTAAACTGAACCACGTATTCCATATTGCGTGGCTTGAGAATTTTATCGTTTAGCGCTTGCAGGAACTCGCCCTTGGCTTTGGTGTGCATATCCAAACCATGGGTAATGCCATCACTCTGAATGTAATCCTGCAGAACTTGCTTAAACAGCGGGTTGTTGTGTCCATAATTGAGAGTGCCAGCGCCTGCCAGAAAATCCAGATATTGATTTCCCTCCTCATCCCACATGAGTTCGCCTTTTGCACGATTGAACACTCGCGGAAAGGAGCGGGCATAACTTTGTACTTCAGATTCAATCTCATCAAAGATTTTCATTCTTCTCTCTTTTTTTAAATTGTTGCTTGAGCAATAGGCCCGATACGCACACAGGTTTCGGAGTCATGCAGACCATCAAAGTGAGTCTGGGAATCCATCCAAGGGGAGGATTGGAGGCTTGCGGAGAGCTTCTCTGCAGCGCTCTGGAAGAGGGCCCAGGAGGGAAGGTTGTGTTCAGTGATCGTTGTCTCGATAAATCTCACCGACCTGCATTGGGGGCGTTCGATGATATTTCTGAGCATGATAGAGGCTAGCCCCAGCCCTCTTGCCTTTTCCGCCACGGCAACCTGCCAAATAAACAGAGTGTCTGTACGACCTGGAATCAAGTATCCGGAGATAAACCCCAACTTCTCATCACCTTCTTCTGCGATCACTGAAGTATCGGCAAAGTGACTGCACTGGAGGAGGTTGCAATAGCTTGAGTTGGCATCCAAAGGTGGGCAGCTGTCGATCAATTTGTGAACAGCCATGCCATCCTCCAGGGATGGTGGCCTCAAAAAAATATTTTCTGGACTAGACAAAATAACTTCCTATACGACAACCCATAGTTTCACCTCTAAGTATTTCGGTGAGCGATAAATATGCAGATGGATCATTATTCATGCTTATTTTGGTTTTTTTTCGTAAAAAACCACAACCAAATACTTAGAACGCTAAATATCGTACACAAACTAAATATAAAATCTAGTGGGTGAAGAGAATCTGATCACAATATCCGCCCTAAAAATGGGCAAATTTATTGGGTAAAAGCCCTGGAAATGGGCAGAAGCGCCTATGAATGGTGGATTTTCGTAATTCAGGGTTCCAAACGAAGGGGGATGTTCTTGGCAATTGTTTAGTGCTGTAGATATTTTCCTGGAAGAACCATAAGCGTTTAGTAATTGGGATATAGGGTTATATAATCCGCCCAATCGCCCTGATTCTTAGATTGAGAGGTAGCTTTGAACAGTATTGAACAAGTGCTAGTGGCCCTTCGGCGTGTAATAAGAGCCACAGATTTACACTCCAAGCACCTGGCCAAAACAACAGGCCTGACCGCTCCCCAGGTGTTATTGTTACAGGCCATTAGAAATAAGGGCGAAGTCACCATCGGTGAACTGGCCAACGAAGTGAGCCTCAGTCAAGCTACAGTGACCAACATCTTGGATCGCCTTGAGAAAAGGGGGCTTGTCTATCGCCAGCGCTCTCAATCAGACAAGCGTAAAGTGCATGCTTACCTCACAGATCAAGCTGCGGAAACACTGAGAGATGCACCTATCCCGCTTCAAGATCAATTCGCCCGCCAATTTGGTGACCTGAAGGATTGGGAGCAGAGTATGATCATTGCTTCGCTCCAGCGTGTAGCCCAGATGATGGATGCCCAGCATATTGATGCCTCCCCTGTTCTGGATATCGGTGTTTTAGACAGGCAGGGAGCAGCTATGGATAAGTCAAGTTCTTCCTTGGGGTATGGCGAAGTAGCTGATTCAGCGGAAAAACCTGGAAGAGAAACACCCTAGTACCCCCGCCCCCTTTGTGGGGATCAGCAACCGGTTCTACCCAAGGTTGCTGATCCCCATGTCAAAGTTGTCTAAGCTTGCAGCAATTGCTCTTTGTAGTTGAGTGGAGGCACTTGTATGTACTGCTGCCTCGAGCACCTCTTCATAGATTGTAAGTGGTGAATATGGACATTCTGGTTATTGGTGCTGGCCCCACCGGGTTAACTGCTGCAAACGCTTTAGCCTACAAGGGGATGAATTGTCGTATTGTTGAGCGTAAAAATGCGCCCTCGGAACTCTCCCGAGCGGTTGGCATTATGCCTGCAACGATAGATGCTTTGGGCGAGCTGGGTGCTGCAGATCCACTCCTTGCAGAAGCCATGCCCCTCAAGAAAATGCATATTTTACGCGATGAGAGGACCCTCGTTTATCTGGATAACAGTGGCAATGAATTCAGGAAGAGGGTGCCGCTCGGTTTGCCGCAAAACCGCACCGAGGGAATCCTGCGTGATGTGCTATCCGGCAAAGGTGTTGAGGTTGAGTATGGGCTCTCAGTTACCGGCATAAGTACCACGCAAGACAGCGCATTGGTTAGTTTTTCCAATAATACCAGCGACTCATTCGACTGGGTGATAGCTGCCGATGGCATCCAATCAGCAACCCGCGAACATTTGAAAATCCCCTATCCGGGAATAGACTTACCCAGCAAATGGTCCATAGCAGATGTGGATTTGGCGGGTGACTTCGATCCTGAAGAGATCACTTTGGATCTCTATGGGCCTGATAACCAGTTTTCCCTGATATTACCAATCGAGAAGCACCGCGCACGCATCGCATCATCGACAGAAGATGCTCTGTCAACGATAAAACTGCCCTTGGATATCACCAACGTTCGGCGAACAGCAGCCTTCAAAATCTCAATACGGCAGGCCGAATCTTACCGTAAGGGCCGGATTTTACTGGCAGGGGATGCTGCACATTGTCATTCTCCTGTTGGTGGGAAGGGTATGAATCTTGGTATGGCGGATGCGATTGCTGCAGCAACGGCAATCACTAACGGGAGCGTTGATAAATACTCACGGTTACGTCATGCAGCAGGTAAAGCTGTGGTGAAGAAAACTGAGTTGGCAAGGCATTTAATTTCTTCCGTAAATCCCATGGCAAAATCCCTTTTATGGTTATCGTTTAAAGCAATCTCCTCAATCCCTGCCGTCCATCGGGCCTTTATGAAGCAATGGACTGCGATTTAATCAATCGCAAACTCTAATTGTGAACAACCTATCGCTGATTTCACTCTCCCTGAGCGAATGAGAAGTCAAGATAGAGTATTAACATTCTCTTGAATATTGGGACACAATGATTACCAGGAATGAAGATGCCCGCCACACCTATAGATATTGAAAGCTGGAATAGAGTGGATCACTTTAAATTCTTTATGAATAGTGCTAGGTCGACCCGTTTAAGTTTAACCCAGCCTCTAGATGTTACGGAGTTAGCCTTTTTTTGTAAGAAAAATACAATATCTTTTTATTACAGCCTTATTTTTCTTGTTACTCAAACCGCAAATGAGATAGCCGGATTTAGGCATAGGTTAGTTGATGGCCAACCCTTCGAGTTCGATTTATTGCATCCGCTGTTCACCGATTTGAATAAAAATGATGATCTATTTAAGCTTGTCATGGCTGAAATGGAAACGCACCTCATTGACTTCGTCAAGAAAACAAAGCAACTCTCAAAAGATCAATCAGAATACCTCCCGGCAAATACATTTATGGATCGCTACGATATTTTGAATATCACCTGCTACCCCTGGGGTGACTTTTCAAGCATGCAAGTGAAACCGGTCCAACAAGAAAACTGTGATCCAGGGATACCTTTTATTGCCTGGGGTAAGTACCAACAACAAGCCAACCGACTTATGACCTCATTACATACTGAGGTAAATCATTGCTTTCTTGACGCCATTCATCTGTATCAATTCAAAACGCATCTGGAAGATAAAATCAAACTCTTAAAGTAAGGACGACGAATCTTCTAGTTAATACAAGCAAGTCAATATTACTGATTGGCTCGCATTAATGACCAGAGGCTATTTCCCAAGCAGGAAAAATAAGCCGTAAAAGCCTGATTAATTCTTAGACGCTGCTGACCCTGCGGATATAAGCCTAGTTTTGCCTCCTGGCTGGCTTTAGAGCCTGCAACCAAAAAATTATTATTGATACTGGAATCCTGAATAAAGGCCTCAAAAGCCCTGGCACAAAGTTCTACTGGCTGGCTGTAATAAATAGAGCCATTTACTTTATCGACGTTAACAGAAACTTTCACCAGTTCACTTGGGTTATTGCCACCTTCATCCAGCATCACCGTTTTAAAGCATGCAAAAAGCAGGTCATTCAGAGGGTGGGGTACCGGGGTTGCATCGCGTAGCCAGGCCTCAGAGGCATACATGCTACTCGAAGTGTCGCTAAATGCTTTTTGCGCAAGATAGTGATCCAGTGCATGAAACCACTCATGGGCAATAGCTCCTGGACCGGCATTTTTAGCCAGGGAAAACGACTTGGCTGAAGGGTCATAAAATGCGGAGACTCCAGGGCGGCCACCAATACCGTATTGAAAAGAGAGGTTCCCGCGCAGGGAGATCAATGTTTCGGGCCCCTGCAATATGACCATCAAGTCGGAAAGTGCATCATAAAACAACCCAGCTGCACGATCGCGCTCTTCAACAGTCACCCAGCGGCCAATGGCTATAGATCTAAAGCCAAAACGCCTGCGAACATCGACAAAGGATACCTGCTCACTACCGCGCACATCCGGTCCACGGCGATAAAATTTTCGGGTTGCTACCATAGCTAGCTTAGGTGAGAACGGATGACTGGAATTTGCCCGGGATACTATTACAAGCTCGACCTGCTCCACAAGAGGGTTACCTGATCGGGCCCCGAATAAACGGCTACACTTTGGCCAGGCACCTAAAAGCTCCTTTTGCTAAGCCTTTGGTGACTCTAAATGCCCTGAAGTTGCTTATTGTGGAAAATCGAATCAAGAGCCCTTAGAGCTTTTACACCTACTTCTGCCTGTAGCAGTTTTATCTTGCCTGTCAAAACCAGTAATTCACCGGGAGTCTAACTATGGTCAAGTCCAAGCGCCCTCTGATCTCTATCAATCCATTAAACGGTGAAACCTTAAAGACTTTTCATGAGATGACTCCAGATGAACTCGATAAAGCCATCGGTCGAGCGGATAACGCTTTCGTGGAGTGGAGTAAACGAAGCTTTGGTGAGCGAGCAACAATACTCAAGCGCGCTGGACAGCTATTCGAAGAGCGCGCCGATGAACTCGCCAAATTAATGGCACAGGAGATGGGCAAGAAGGTTAACGATGGGCTGGGCGAATTAGCGCTCTGCGCAGAGATTTTTGCTTATTATGCCGAGGAAGGTGAGAAGATTTTGGCTCCGCAACACCTTTCTACCCGGGAGGGGGAGGGCACGCTGGTATTTCAACCCCTCGGTGTTGTCTATGGTATCCAACCGTGGAACTTTCCTTTCTACCAGCCTTCCCGCTTTACCGCAGCCAACTTAATCGCCGGCAATGTAGTTCTAACGAAACACGCCTCAAATGTTCCCCAGTGTGCTGAGGCATTTGAGCAACTGTTATTCGATGCCGGTGTGCCCAAGGGGGTCTACACCAACTTGCCAATTACTTCCGCAGGTGCCGCACCAATTATCGATGATGATCGGGTAAAAGGGATATCTTTTACAGGCAGCAATGCAGCGGGCGCGAAGGTTGCTGAGCAGGCAGGGCGCAATGTGAAGAAAACCGTGATGGAACTCGGTGGTGTGGACCCATTTATCGTACTCGAAGATGCAGATATGGATTTGACCGTTGAGCGATTTGTGGAAGGTAAGCTTGGAAATTGCGGCCAAATCTGCTTAGCGGCAAAGAGAATCATCCTGACGGAACCTATTGCCGATGAATTCCTTGGGCGAGTCACCAAACTGTTTGAACAATTGAAGCCGGGTGACCCCCTTGAGGACACCACAGATTACGGGCCCTTGTGCACCGAAAAAGCCGCGGAGCAACTGGAAGAGCAGGTCAGTGAGTCAGTTAAAGCCGGGGCTCACTTGCTGGTAGGTGGGAAGCGCAACGGAGCGTTTATTGAGCCAGGCATTCTAACCGATATACCGGCAGGCTCACCTGCGGCCGAGGAGGAACTCTTTGGACCCATCGCTTGCGTCTGGGTGGTAAAAGATGAGAAGGCAGCTATTGAGATGGCCAACGATAGCCGCTTTGGCCTGGGAGGCTCGGTCTATACCAAGGATCACGAGAGGGGGCAGCGTGTAGCTGAAAAACTCGAATGTGGTACTGCCTTCGTCAATCATGTGGCTTCGAGTTATGCGAGCATGCCAATGGGTGGTGTAAAAAAATCTGGTTACGGCCGTGAACTGGGCGAGCTGGGCATCAAAGAGTTTGTGAACCAGAAGTTGATACGACATTTTAACTGAGCAGTTAGCCACTCCTATTGCCCCTGTGAAATCACAGGGGTTTTAAACGGGTTTTTAGTGACAACTTTATAGATATTGCTCACTTGGTAAGCCTTTTTACACAGAGGGCTGAGTATTAAAATAAAAACACTTTGCCGGAATACCCTCATCGTCATTACATATACCCCCCGGCAGCATTCCCGCTTTTAGTAAAACACGTTCTGAAGCAATATTTTCAGGCGCAATAGTCGCAATGAATTTGCCAATGCCAAAAGCTATTGTAGCGTAGTCAATCAGCCCAACCACTGCTTCGGTCGCCATGCCTTGCCCCCAGTAATCTCGTGAAAATGCATATTTAATTTCGGGATCAACTTGGTCATTAGGGTGGACAATACCGCAGAAACCAATAACCTCTAAAGTATTTTTTAATTCTACAGCGAACATACCATAGCCACGGCTCATATAGTTTTTATGGGTGACTTTCAGCCATGCCTTGGATTCCTCATAACTTAATGTATTTCCATCCCCAACCCATTGCATTGCCTCACTATCGCCATATACCTTTTGAATCATAGAGAGATCTGAATCTCTCCATTTCCTAAATGTTAAACGATTAGTGGTAAACAAACTTTCTCGCACTGCACTATTATCCCTTTCGCGCTAATATTCAAATAACTAGTAGATAATGCATATCATAGCCTACACATCGGATAGCTTGAAGGATCGGGGCGTAATTTATCCATTGCTATGATTGAATTCACTTTTCCTTTTAACACTTGCCGCAGGAATTGATAACCGTTTCATAGCCGCTTTGTTAATACTAACTATATTTAATTTGCCAAATCTGCTTTACCGATAGTCTTCAAAATAGCAGCGGGAATATCTCCAAACGGCTTACAAGGCCCTAAATCATGGCAAATGGTACTCAGGCCAATTTGCCTGCCAGGCTCTGAAATTGAAATAGTGATTATTGCTCCATCAGTCATTACAATTTCGGTACAACCATCACCTTCAGGTAAATAAGTCGCCCTCTCACTGTATGAAAGTTGGTCACACTTGCTGTCATAATTCCAAATAGGGGAGTTCTCTACTGTTGTCTCAATAAAAGCCCATTCTTCCATAGAAATCTCAATCTGTTTAAGTGAAGATACTGAGCCTTCAGATATGGCATACGAGACAAAAGCTTTTGAGTATTCTCCAAAAGCATTCTGTACTAGGTGAGCCTTCAAATAGATAATCGGTTTCCAAGATCTTGACCAAATAATCTGGTACTCAGTTTTTCCAGCTCTTGAAATCAGGGGAGAGAACTCTGGGTGATCATCTAAATATCCCACTACATCTCTTCCTGCACAACTGGAAATAAAACTGATTAAAATAACACTAAAAATACGCGTAGAACCAAACTTACTTCTCCAGGGGGAATTGCTATGTTCTGCGCGATTACTTGTCAGGCCATTTGGTCATATTTAAAATCATGAATTTTGAATTTGGATTGCATTCTTTATTACACCACATGCCCCATTGAGAATTACCATAATCAAAGAAGTGGAAACTCAGGGACTTGCCGGAAACAGACTCTACATTAAGCTTATATACCGTGGGCTTTGCCTCTGATACATCAAAGCCTTCCTCAAACTGCTTTACTGAAGCTTCCGCCTCATTGTTTGAGAGCTCACTCATGTTTATTCTTGTAAAATACGATTCATTAGCTAGCCGCACTGGATTACTTTGAACCATTTGCGATGGAATCATTACAGGACTATAACTGCCGGGCTTTGACCAAGCCCAACCTTCTTTATTTGTGATAATGTGGCCGTACGGGGTACATACTATTTGCCCCCACTTATTGATTGGATCTGGCAAAGAGGTTACGGCAGATTTTGGCGTCCCTTTGCAATCTCCAGCTGGTTCTGCGTATGAGGCAATCGAAAGCACGGCCATTATAACTAGGGTAATAAATCTCATCGATACTCCTTGGAGAACTATTCGCCTTATTAAGGGACAACTGAAACGCAATGGGGGTCCGGAGGGGAATTGAGCAACTTGTTAAGTAATTGCACTATATCCCCAAATGAATACTGACAGTGCCCACCAAATACATGACAATAGTAACCCGAAACCCACATATTTAAACTTTGACTCGTAAGCTTTAACCAACTTATTACCAGCAGCAACAACTGATTCATGTTTACAGCTTTTGTGACCGCCAGATAATACAAAGTCGAAACAAGCAAACCCAGTAGTATATTTTAGCGGTGACCAACCTGAGTTTGCTTTGAAATTTGCTGGTTCTCTGCTTTTAAACTCTCGATAAAAGAGAAGGTGTAGATATGCCCAGTAAGCGCATATGCCCACCCAGATGATTACTAACACTATTCCTATCATTAATACTTAACAATCCTCAGAGGTTTGAAGCCTCACTGCCCACTTTTCTGGGCAGATGCACCTTTGATCTGTAAAGTGTTTAGAGCGCACGGTAGTGGACATTTATGTTATGTGTTGTTGCTTTGTAAGTCTCACCTTGCCTCTCGAAGCATACCTTGCGAACCTCTTTTTCTTCATATTTTCTTTCGCCAACGACTCTTTGATTCGCCGTACTCGAGGTAGCACAAAAAGAATTCTCATTTTTTGTCTCAATTTTCGTAACACTTGCTTTTGAACGCGGCATAGAACTTGGCTTACCAATTTGCCTCATACTCGCTAAGAGATGCTTTTTTGTTATATGCCTTGTATCAGCACCCACTCCAGGAATATGTAAAGTTTGGCTGATTTTGTAATTTTTACTGAGCCAGGGAGATAATAATGAAACATCATTACTCATGTAAACCTCTTCAAACTTTAAATACACTGATATCTTGTCAGTTTCTGCTTTTACAAATGGCGATGTAAGTATAATTATCCAGATTAAGTTCTTCATATTTCTCTTCGCTATCAATGTTCAAATGAGTCGCTTATTTATAAGTTATATGACGTCTACCTTTCTTCGTTAGGAGTCTACTACTAGATTGACTCCGATAAAATGGAAAGATCACTTTGCGCAGCATTCTCAGATTTTGGCAATAAGATATGATAGCCAGAGAGTATTGGTATATATTTTGTAGCCACCGCTTCAGTCGGCGGCCTGCCACCTTGATTAGAAAAATAGTATTCAAAATAGTAGGCTTTACCCCCTTTAAATGCTTCAGTGAATTCTAATATCTTTGGCTCCATGAAAGCATTTGCTTGAAGAGTTATTGTATAGGTGCCAGGCTTCAATCTGACCTTGAGGAAACCAAGGTTGTTTAGGCAACCTTTCTCCTGATCATGAATCAACAATTTTAGGCAAACAGTTGTTCCATCATTGGCCTCTGGCCGATAAACGTAAATTATTGCCTCTGATTTTGACAGAGTCTTATGCGGGGTATACTTGGGGCCTTTTGCTATAGGTCCGGCACAGCCAACTGCCAATGAAAGTAGTATTGATAATATTCCAATTCTCAGTGTCATATTAAGACCTTGATGATTTCTAACGCCCGCAATAGGGGCGGCAGGAGTTTAACGTAGACCGGTGCACACTGCCTGTGATGTTATGAATGCCATGCTTCAATGGAGGTGACTGTGTACCTTTTGCTCTCATAAATCCTTTCGGCGGGACAGAAATAATCGATGAAAACAGCCATGCTATATGAGCTTTCCTTGACCAAATAACCAATCATTTCTGGGATTTCGGCTCTTTTGCGAATCTGTATAATATACGCTGATACTTCTTTTCCAGTCTTATCCAAAAGATAGCTTCCACTTTCGGGTTGCCTGCAGCTGGAGTTAGCGTGCCACTGCGACAGATACTAGCCAACCATAGCCAAATACCGCGGCGCCATAGAGAATCAACAAAATCGGGATTGCAACAGCAGATAAAGTACTAAAGCGCTCAACTTCAATGTATGCATTTTTAGGTGAATGTGGTAGTAGGCGTACACTAACACTATCGCCTTCCTTATACCTATTCAAAAGATCATGCTCTATATTGTTGTCTTTAAACAATTGAGGGGAACGAAGTAATGGCGTGTCAGAGTAGAATTTTTCTTCCTTGTATTCATATTCAAACTCAATTTGTGCTTCGTAGATTCTTTGACCTTCCGTGTTCGCAAAATTTTTCAATTTAGATTTAGTAACTGTTGCGTCAATTAAGGGCAAAGAAGCCCACTTTTTCTTTACCCTTAGATAGACAAAGGTTTGGCAAAATCCGAGGCCTACGATTACTATCAATCCTACGTACTTAATAACCCCAAACATCATTTTTTCACTCTAAGAAACGCAACATTTATATAGTGGCCACCATGACAACTGTTTCCTACTTTTAAATAGGCTACTGCTATGGCGAAAAATGGAAAATGGTCGTTATGCCCAATATTTACTGCTAACCAATCTAATAAGTTAATGGTTATTAGGGATTTATCCTTAACTCTATGAGTTTCTCAGGACAAATCAAATACTTTTCCGAAATATGCTGGACTTTTTTGTCAAAAATGAAACAGCCCCAGATCATCTTTTGTTGTCTTTCGGCGGCGTTACATTGTGCAAGAGAACATTTCCAGGGTTCGCGCTAACCCATGGATTTATGCAGACCTCAAAAAAGAAAGCGCGCCATTATGTTAGGCATACCCCATGAAAGCAAGTAATTATGTGGACTAGAGGGGGATTTGAGAGACTATTGGTTCAATACTTTGGTGCTTTTCATTTGCAATATAGGAAAGCAGGTAGCGGCTTATGTTATTGCTGGCGTCAATTAGATATAACCACCCAATTTTTAAATTCAAACGATATATTTATTCTACGTTACACACGTTCAAGCGTTGCTGCTTCCAAAAACAGCTTAATTGCTGTGAAAGTTGTTCTCCACTCTTACTTGTTTGGATTTGCCAATGTTTGGGATAAAGGTTTTGATAAAACATATCCGCAAAACGGTAGTCAGCTAAAATAATCACGCCCCGATCTGACTCAGTGCGAATCACTCTTCCCGCTGTCTGCAATACCCGAGTCATGCCGGGATAGCGGTAGGCAATATCAAACCCATTGACCGCTGAGGGGGGCTGTGGGTGCTCCGCCGACTGTCGTAGCAGCTCTTGCTCTTCATTTACTTGGGGAAGACCGGTACCTACGATAATTGTGCCAATCAATTTCTCCCCGACAAAATCAACGCCCTCAGCAAAAATGCCGCCCATAATGGCAAAACCCAGGCTCTGTGCACCCTCACTAAATGAGGCCAGGAAGGCTTCTCTTTCGCGATCACTGGCGCCTGGCGTCTGTTGTAGCGGCTGTATTTCCGGATAATCCTTCTGGAAATGCTCTACGACCATTTGCAGAAAGCGGTAAGAGGGGAAAAACACCAGGTAATTGCCAGGACGGCTGAAGTAAACTCGGGCAATCAAGTCCACTAGTGCTGGGAGTGCACTTTTCCGAGCCTGATAGCGGGTATCCACAAAAGGACAAAGAAAAATCCCCTGGTGGGAAGGCTCAAAAGGTGATGGCAGCATCAAGTAAGGCATTTCTGGCTCAATCCCAAGCTGTTCAGTGACAAACTGTGTGGGGCGTAGGGTGGCTGAGAAGAAAATAGCTCCATGAAACTGGGCGCAAGATTCCTGTAGGAAACCCGCGGCATTCATACACATCAGCTTTAGTTGGTGTTCCTGCCAGGGGGCGTCCCGATCGATCACACGGGTCAGGGCCTGGTGTTGATCAGAAAGAATTTGTTCTATGCAGGCGTATCGATAAAGACTTTTCAACCATTCCCCGATCTCTTCAGGGGGGAATTTTCCCTGTTCAGATAATTCACTCAGTGTATCTAGCACCTTCTGGATAGCGCGAGATACAGTTGCAGGGCGATCCTCTTCGGAATCCAGCGGGCTACACCAGGCTTGTACATTTTGGCTTGAGCGTATTTCCTTATAGAGGTTTTGCTCTTGAAACCGTTTGCTCCATTGAGCAAGTGCGCGTACCAGGGATTGGATACGCCGGTACAACTGTGGGTGGCTGCTTTTACAGGCCAGGGCCGCGCGGCGACTATCCCTGCGGCTCAAACTAGCGCTGTACATTTCCCGTGCGCGCTCGCTTAAGTTGTGCGCTTCATCTACCAATAGTGCGCGCCTGTAACGCGGATCTTGTAGTGTGGAAATACGCACCAAAGGATCAAAGACGTAATTAAAGTCACAGACCACCAAATCCGCCCAGGGCAGTATTTGCAAGGACAACTCAAAAGGGCAGAGATGCCACTGATCTGCAACCTTCGCGAGCGCTTCCGGTGTGATCCAAGGTTGCCCCAGCAGTTGTTTGCGCGCTTGCGGCAGGCGGTCGTAAAAGCCCTGTGTGCGAGGACAGGTGCCTTCATCATCGCGGCTACACAATCCCAGTTTGCAAGCGCAGGTCTTATCACGCGCACGCAGCTCCAATAGTGAAAGCTTTAGCCCAACTCCATGTAGCTTAGCGATAGTCTCTCGCACCACCTGCCTGCCAGAGTTTTTCGCCGTGAGGTATAGCAGCTGATCCAGCTTTTCCTCACCAAGGGCTTTGATAGCGGGGAACAGTGTACTAATAGTTTTGCCAATACCGGTGGGCGCCTCCACAACCAGCTGTCCTGCATCCCTGAGACAGCGATAAACAGATACCGCCAGCTGACGCTGACCGGGTCTGTACTCAGGGAAGGGGAATGAGAGGCTTTTTGCTGTTTGAATCACTTGTTGCCGATGCGCCTGCCAGGACCTATGCCAATGGATATACAGACTGAGGGCATCGTCAGCAAAACTTTCCAAAGCCTCCCAGTTGAACAGGCTTTGCTCCGGGTAGGACTTTTTCTCTTTGAGGTTGTACCAGACCATCTGCAGGGAGACCTCTTCAACCGAACTCCCTTTTTGGCGCTGCTGTAGCAAATAGCAGAAACCGTAAATTTTAAGCTGAGCCCAATGGTATAGGCGGGTGGTCTCGGGAAGCTTATCTGGATGGCAATAGGTGGTTTTGATTTCATCCAGTTGTGCCGGCTGGTGCAAGTCAGCTTGCGGATGAAGGATATCGACCCGTCCCTCCAAGAGGATATCCTGGCCTGAGCACTCCAGCTGAACCTGTAAACGGTATTCCGCTTCTGCGCCTTTGGGGCGACGTTTTTGCAGTTTTTGGTGAGCGCGAATGCCCTCCTGGGCGGTTGGGCCTGGCCCGCCGGTATGGATCAAATCCCCTCTGCGGCAAGAGAAAGCCACTAATTCACCCACAGATAACTTTAGGGGAGAGGCGCTTGCGGAGGTGTTATGCTCTTCAGTAGGCTCCGCCAGTAGCCCTGCAACTGTAGGCTTACCCCTCAAGGCTGTAACCATTCCACATGTATCACCCGGTGGGGAATATTGTGAGCGGCAAAGAAAGTCAGCCAGCGTTGCTGGTTTTGCTGGAGACGATCACCGGGGCCCTTGACCTCCAACAACTCATAACTTCCTTTTTTGGGAAACAGAATCAGATCTGGCAGACCATTGCGGTGATGATTGATATCACTGAGTAAACGTTGAAATAGTACGTGCCAATGTTCTGCAGGAATACGATCCAGGGCCAGCTCCAGCAGTTCCTGGGGTAGTGCTTCCCAGGCTACCAGTGGATTGGCAATACCCTGTTTTCCACGGTAGGTTTGCATAACCCGCAGCTTTAGCGAGCTTTGACAAAGCTCTGACAGTCGCGATTCAAGTAAGCTCTGGCGTGATGAGTAAAAATTTGGGCTAAGGAAATCACTGGGGGCTATTTGGAAGGGGTTATAAAAGGCACCTGGCACTGAAGCAAAGAGAATGTCCCAGATATAGAGGCCCAGTACTCCATTGAATAGACTGTTCTCTACATAGTGACAAACACCTTCTTCCTGCCTTGCCACTTCCGCAGCTGCCAGAATTTCTACTCTTTCTGGGGCCTGGGGTAGGGTAAACATTTCTTGCGGTGGCTGATAAGGCTGGGGGTTCTTCCAGGTTTGAGCACAGTCCATGCGCTTGGCCGTGCGATACCCAAAACTCTCGGCAAAACATCGTTCGGCTTCATTGAGGGGAGATTCAAGAATTTCACGGCATAGGGAGAGCGCCTGATCGAAATTACCACGCTTTGCGGCAATTCTCGTCCGGCGTTCACGGGCAGGCGGCTGCGCACAATCCTGATAGAGTCTCTCTGCAGCTTCAAACTGATCCAGTCTTTCCAGTTGTCGCGCCATCTTCAGGCGTAGACGATCCACTCGCCTAGCCAGAGTCAAATCTCCAGGAATGCCAGTGGGTAGTTGACCAGTCAGTTTGTGGATTCCACCAGCATCACCAGAGAGTACCTCCTCAGCTTGTTCAAGGCAGCTGTAATAGAGTAAGTACTGTTCAATCTGCTCTCGACTCTGGAAGGGCAGCTGGTGACTATCTAATGGGTAGGGCTCATATCGGTATAACCCCAGGTCCTTCAGTACATATTCCGTAAGGCTCTGGTTCAGATTGCCAAAAAAACAAAGCTGAAAGGTTTGAAAGCACTCGGCCCTTTGAACTGCAAGCAATGCCTCATCGGCCATTAACCGTTCTCGCCATTCAAAGGAGGCCGCCAATAAAGCTTCCTCTAACTCTCCCCGTTTAAGGGACTTGCGTAGGCCAGCAGGCCCCGCTGAGAACAGTTCCGCCTTGGTAAACAGCGCTATAAGTTCGCGGTCTGCCAGGGGTGGATTCCTTTTCAAAAAACCAGCAGAGCAAAGAGAGTCAATGGCCTCACCAAGATCGTCAATTTCGCTGTAAGACAGTTTCCCCTCTCTAAACAGTGCCCCCAAAGATGATGGAGCACCCTTACGGGACAGCAGCCGAACATAAAGGCGCTGACTGTCAGCATCGAGCTCGCAGAACTCACAATAAAAGTTAATCTCAGCAGGGGAAAGCAGCTGCTTGTAGCGGGACACTACAAAATCAACCAAGGCTCGGAAGTTGGTCAAATAGTAGTCAGGTGCTAGCTCGATAGTGGCGGCCATGATACGGGCAATAATGTGTCAACAATAAATCGTGGTGGGTAATATTGATATAAGAGCTGTATGGTTATACAGCATATCATTTCTGGAGACAAAACCATAGGCTGACTTTACGGACATATAAGAAACACAGCAGCAGTAAGCTTTGAATGATTCTGAGTAGCTTCTTCGTTGGTTAAAGTATCAATACTTCAAGAGACTATCGATCAAGCTATAACAGAAGGAGTGTTTTTGAGAAGGAGTGAGAGCCAATAAGGAATAAACTTAAATAGGTGAGTTGAGACACTCAACTATTTTACCCATTGGTATGGAAATAGCCTTGTAAATATATTTGTTAATAGGAGGGGAAAATTGCCCCTCCTATTCAGCTAAAAAACTATGTAAAACTCAAGAAGCTTGAATTGAGGTTTTACTTTGATGCGCACTCGATCTGGGAACCTGTACTCTATATTCTGGGAACATATTTACGGTAACAGTAAAATCACACTTAGTAGGACCAGCAACATGCTTCAGGCCCCACCAGTATTTTATTTTAACGGTTTCGCCTGGGGCGATGGGGTGACCGTAGCTTACAAAACCATCTTCTATGGGAGTACCTACTGAATTACACAGGTATGCATCCCAGGTCATACCATTGTCATCGAGATCCAAGAATACTTTGGCGTCGAGGATAGGAAATTTTCCAGTATTTTTGAGTTCTATAAGCCCCTGAATATAACTTCCTTCTGTAGAGTCCTCGATACCAGTCCATGCAGCCCAGTGAAAACTGGTGGCCTCAAGACTATCAGAAATAAATGGCTTATCTGTATCCCAACCTTCAACATGACCAATATTTGACATGATTAATCCTTTTCTTCAGAAATATCATTAAAAAATTAATGACTGCAAGTGGGTACCGCCTATTTTTAAAAACGAAAGCATGAGAAGAGGGGAAGCAAAACAATAGCAAATCAAAAAACACGAGATATATGTTCTGGGCTTTACCCTAAGATCCCTGCTCACTGTGCACCTCTTGGTGCACAAGCGGAGTATTGGGGCCATAAAAGTTGAGATCAACCCTTAAATATTAGATGGGCAATAGTTGCGAGAATAATAACGCCAAAATTTTTACTGGGGGCAGTATGGCATGCCATATAAAGCTTTCTTTGATCAACAGCCTGGCATTGCGCCGGCAACAATTGGCCGTCTTAAAGGCTGCAAAACTAAAGTAAATTCCACCAAGGCATCCAGGGATATGATTTTGCAGGCAGGCAAATAGAAGAAATCTTGTAACTCCTATTTAATATACCGAAAAACTTTACGATACCTAAAAATAATAAACCAAAGAAATAGGGCTAATGGTGTAATCATTAATACAGCCATTTGGTTTTTTAATACCGCCATATTCATTGTGATGATCACAGTCCCCAATTCATAGATATCGGTGGCAATGATCACAGGAAGGAAAAACGCCCAAAACCTCGCGCTGCCAATTTTTTTGGCAAAAGCCAACCCAAAGAAACCCACAAAATAAGTGGTATAGATGATCAGGCTTGCTATCAACCACCAGATCGACTGATTGTATTCATTGTAAGCAAAGGCTTCATACTGAGAGATCACTTCTATCGGAACCAGAAGAAAAAACAATACCTTCCAGAGTACACTTGGCTTGTAGATTAAAGATTCATTACCAAGAGCACTCTCTGGGGCCCGGTAGAGTTCCTGCATGAAACATCCCTATTGTTATTACTTTGCAGTTCAATAAAGCTTATGTTACTAACACAAGATCCTTGAAGCTTCCCGAAGAAGGAGCCTATTAGTGGGCGCCTCAATCAACGAGAGGGCGCAGAGGATATTCTGATCCCAGGCAAAGTCAACTAATTCAATCCCCATTTTTATAACAATGCGAAATCAACCTGAAAACTCTTGTTTTTAGTCAAATTCATACTGTTTGAATACAGAAAAACCGAGGAAAAATCGGGGCAATACCTATTAGGTGGTAAATTACTGTAACGATAAACGCAAAGTCAGGTTTTAACCTTTGGTGACATAAGTTACAGGTTTTATACATTTCCACTTCACGGAATCATTCTTTTTTATCGCCCGTTTATTAAATACTAAAGGCCACCTTGACCATCACCCCGTTGGCTCAGGCCGACTCCAAATCCAGATTAGCCCACAACCGATGCCGCCAACTGCGAAGAAAAGTAAATACAGATTGGAAATGTGATGAACGGCAAGAGCCATAGAAAGTGCCATGGTCAGCGTAGCCAGTAGTTTGGTTCTCCTACTGATGTAACCACTACGCCAGGTTCTTAATAGGTGACCAAATAAGTGATGTTCCTCAATCCATTGATGCAGCCGTTCAGAGCTTTTAGAGGCCGCCCAGGCACCAACAACAATAAATACGGCAGAGGGTAACCCAGGCAGGATGGCACCAATAATTCCGACAAGCATAAAGAAACAAGCCACGGCCCCCCATAGCCAACGCATCCACCCTTTGGCTAACGGAGGGGTTTCCATGTCAGGCACTTCTTCATTATGTTGACTCAACCTGAATCTCCAGTTTTAAAATCCGTTAAACAGATAAAACAATGGCTATTAGCAGCTATCTGCTCACTATATCAAAGAGGCACTAATGAGTGACACCTACAACTTGCATTCTTACTGCGGAGCTTGGCTCTCAATATACAGTTGTGGGACCGGCAAGACTGTTACAAAGGCAACCATTGTTGTTTTCTAATGTGCTACAGGGGCGCGTCTTCATACTTTTATTAATAATCTGTAATGTCTAGCATGATAAAAAGTACTGCCTAAAAACTGTCGCCATCAATGCTCTTAAACAGAAGAAAATAACAATACGACTTTCTTCCCTTATGCCTGTAACCCAGTGTTGAAAAACACTTCTGCTTTAACACTACACTGATTAACAAAGCCGCTCTCGGCTACCAAGCTGCATGTTTTATTATTGAGCATTAAGCACTATGGATTATCGGCTACAAGCGCCCGATCTGGAGTGCCTTATACAAGCAATCCGCGATAGAGGATTCCTGCTGTACGGGCCCAGATTGACCGATGGAGCCATCACATTCGGTGAAGTTCACTCACTCTCAAATCTGCCTCAGGGCTGGACTGATGAGCAGCAGGCTGGGCAGTACCGAGTTAAGCGCCGGGAAGATGAAGCTTACTTTGGCTATGCCGTAGGGCCTCACTCCTGGAAGAAATACCTGCAATTACCCCGCCGGCCCATATGGAAGGTCTCCAAGCAACATCAAACCATAAAAATCGTTGAGACTCAGGAGTCAGCCCCAAAGCAGGCATTCCTGGGAGTTCGAGGCTGTGAGCTGCACGCCATTGCTATCCAGGATCGTATCCTGTGCCAGGGGGAATATTCCAATGAGAGTTACCACCAAAGGCGGACACAGTTGTTTACCGTTGCGGTGAATTGCACCTCGGCAGCGGATACCTGCTTTTGTACTTCGATGAATACCGGTCCAAAAGTCACTTTGCCCAGCGATCTCACCTTGACAGAGGTGATTGAAGCCGGGGAGCACTTTTTTCTGATCACCAGTGGCTCGGATGCCGGTAAGGAGATTCTGGAGCAACTCCCCTTGCTTCCAGCAAGTGAGGGGGAAAGTAAACTGGCTAAAGGTAAGGTGAAGCGCCTTGAGGAGGAAATGCGGCGTGGACCACGCCACTTCGATAGCTCAGATTTGAAAGAGCTACTCTATAGAAACCTCGATAGCCCGAACTGGGATAAAGTCGCTGATCGCTGTCTATCTTGTGCCAACTGCACCATGGCCTGTCCAACCTGTTTTTGCTCCACCGTTGAGGACACCACCGATCTCAGTGGCGAACATGCTGAGCGCTGGGAGCGCTGGGATTCCTGCTTTACTGCAGATCTCAGTCATATTACCGGCGGCTCAGTACGCGCCGATACCCGGTCACGCTACCGGCAATGGATGACTCACAAACTGGCCAGCTGGCACGACCAATTTGACAGCTCTGGTTGTGTGGGCTGTGGTCGCTGCATCACCTGGTGCCCTGTGGGTATCGACCTCACCGAAGAGGTCCGAAATATCCGAGCCCTGGATCAAAAACAGGCGCCCAGCCAGGAGTCACCATGAAGACCATTGCCGATCTTCTTCACGAGCATCCTTTCTTTCAAGGTTTGGCAGAGAGTGATCTGCAGTTTCTGGCTTCCTGCGGTGAGAACTGTATTTATCACAAGGGCGACTACCTGGCGCGGGAAAATAGTCAGGCAAACCACTTTTTCCTGATTCGCAGTGGCCGGGTAGCAGTAGAGACTTTTGTTCCCAATCGCGGCCCCCTGTGTCTGCTCACACTCCATGGCGGTGATATTTTCGGGTGGTCCTGGCTGTTTCCTCCCTACATCTCTGCTTTTGATGCCCGCGCCATGGAAGATGTTCGCAGCCTGCGCTTGGGCGGGGAATGCTTGCGCAATAAATGCGAACAGGAACCTAAACTGGGTTTTGAGCTGATGAAGCGCTTTGCGCGAATTGCTACTGAACGGCTGCAGTCCGCACGTATTCAATTGCTGGATATTTACGGCCCAGATCACCAGGGCCACCCAACATGATCCCCTCCGTTTACCGGGTGTGCCAGCGGCGCGTGGAATATCCGGGGACTTTCACATTGCAGCTGGAAGCTAAGAACGGTAGGCGGCATAAGCCACCGATGAATTTTGCTCCCGGTCAGTTCAATATGTTGTACGCCTTTGGTACCGGAGAATCCGCCATTTCCTTTAGTGGACTGGGGAGCGGGGACGGCAAGCTCATCCATACCATTCGCGCCCAGGGGAATGTCACCCGGGCCCTAGAGCGCCTACAGGAGGGAGACACTTTAGGTGTAAGGGGGCCTTTCGGCATCGGTTGGCCTCTAGATACTGCCGCTGGCAAAGATCTTTTGATTATTGCCGGCGGTCTCGGACTGGCGCCGTTGCGCCCAGTAATCTATGCGGCGCGGCGGGAGCGACTTACCGCACGCGAGGTGCGTCTCTTTTATGGTGCCAGGCGCCCAAGTGAATTGCTGTATAGAGAGGAGCTCGCTCAGTGGAGCACCCAGCTCGAGCTTGAGACTTCGGTAGATCACGGTGATGGCTCCTGGCCTGGGCATATTGGTGTGATTACCGATCCTCTGCAGGCCGCACAAATAGATGGCGCCAACTCGGTGGCGTTTCTGTGCGGCCCTGAAATTATGATGCGCTTTTGTATCCAGGTTCTGATACGCAAAGGTGTGCCAGAGTCCTCTATCTATCTTTCGATGGAGCGCAATATGAAATGCGCCATCGGTCTCTGCGGACACTGCCAGTGGGGTCCAAACTTTATTTGTAAGGATGGCCCTGTTTTTTGCTATGAGGATATTCGCCCATGGCTGCAGATTCGCAGCTTATAAGCCGGCAGCCCTACAAACCCAAACTGGCGGTCTGGAAATTCACCTCCTGTGATGGCTGCCAACTCAGCTTGTTGGACTGTGAGGATGAGCTGTTGCTGTTGGGGCAGGAAGTGGAGATCGCCTATTTTATGGAGGCCTCCAGTAAGGTGGAGGAGGGGCCCTACGATATCTCCCTGGTGGAGGGCTCCATTACGACGCCCGCCGACCTGTTGAGAATTCAGGAGGTGCGGCGTCAGTCAAAGTTCCTGGTAAGTATTGGCGCCTGTGCCACTGCCGGCGGTATCCAGGCACTGCGCAATTTTGCCGATGTCGTCGAGTTTACTTCTGTGGTTTACGCTGAGCCCTCTTACATTCACACCCTAAAAGAGTCCACCCCCATTGCCGCCCATGTGCCGGTGGACTTCGAGTTGCAGGGCTGCCCGATCAACAAACTGCAACTGTTAGAGGTCATCAGTGCTTTTCTGAATTCTCGTGCACCTCAGGTTTCCAGTCATTCAGTGTGTATCGAATGCAAACTTAAGAACAATGTCTGTGTATGGGTAGCCCATGGCACCCCCTGCATGGGGCCGGTAACCCATGCTGGTTGTGGCGCGCTTTGCCCTAGTTACAACCGCGGTTGCTATGCCTGCTATGGCCCGAAGGAGAACCCTAATGGTGAATCCCTGTGTCACTGGTGGGAACAAAATTTAGGAGCAGACAGATCAACCGTCATTGAAAATCTACGTAATTTCAACGGGGTATCACCTCATTTTAAAGAAATTAGTCAAGATAGAGAGCATCGCCAAAAGGGAAAATCCTAACGGGTAGAGCAACTAATGGCCGGTAAAAGTAAAACCATCAAAGTCGATTATTTGGCACGAGTTGAAGGCGAGGGTGCACTCTATATACGCTACGACGATCATGGTGTGCACGAAGTGCAATTAAAGATCTTTGAGCCCCCACGCTTCTTTGAAGCCTTTTTGCGGGGGCGCGATTACACAGAAGCACCGGATATCACCGCCCGTATTTGCGGCATTTGCCCAGTGGCCTATCAAATGAGCGCGCTGCACGCCATGGAGAACGCACTGGGTCTGGTTCCTACTGAGCCCCTGAGAAATTTGCGCCGTTTGCTCTACTGTGGAGAGTGGATCGAAAGCCATATGCTGCATATCAGCATGTTGCATGCACCGGACTTTCTCGGCTATCCCAATGCCGTGGCCATGGCCAAAGACCACCCAGAGGTTGTACAGCGGGCGTTGGAAATCAAGAAAACTGGAAATGCGTTGGTGCGTCTGCTTGGGGGTAGGGAGGTCCACCCAATCAACGTGCGCGTAGGGGGCTTTTATCGAGTGCCCAGCCTGGAGTCCTTTCAAGCACTGCGCCCCCAATTGTTAGAAGCCCACAATCTGGCAGAACTCATGACGCGTTGGGCGGCGGGTCTGCCATTTCCCCATTGTGAGCAATCCTATGAATGCGTCGCCCTGTCCAACCCCAGTGAATACCCCATGAATGTGGGGCGTATTGTTTCCAATCGCGGGCTGGATATTTCGGTAAAGGACTACGAAAAACATTTTCGCGAACAGCAGGTACCGCACAGTACGGCATTGCACAGTATATTGATCGAGCGGGGCGCCTACCTTGTCGGGCCCATGGCGCGCTACAACCTCAACTACTCCCAACTCTCAGGAGAAGTGAGAAGCCTTGCCGAGGCGTTGGGTTTCCGAGCCCCCTGCAATAATCCCTTCAAAAGTATTGTGGTGCGCTGCCTGGAAGTACTCTACGCCCTGGAAGAGGCACTGCGCCTCATCGATGCGTTTCAACCCCCCGATGAGCCCTACCTGGCTGTAGAACCCAGAGAGGCTAGTGGCTGTGCCGCTACCGAGGCCCCTCGCGGACTGCTCTATCACCGCTACGCCATGAATGAGCAAGGCAAAATTACTTTTGCCAAGATCGTCGCTCCCACCTCTCAAAATCAAAAAACTATCGAAGATGATCTACGCCTGATGCTGCCAAAATTCATGCACCTGCCCGAGCAACAATTACAGGGTTTATGTGAGCGCGCCATTCGCAATTATGACCCCTGTATTTCCTGCTCAACCCATTTCCTGCAGCTACATTTGCAACATGAGCCAAAAAGAATCTCCTGAGCGCTGGCTGTTGGTCAGCCTTGGCAATCGCTTCCGGGGAGACGATGGTGTGGGGCCCTATCTGCTCGACAAGCTGCGCAGCCAATTAAAAGGAAGCGCAGATTTTCTGGAGAGCGGCAACGACATGGTAACCCTTGTGGGGCATTGGAAAGATCGTCAGGTCTGCTTGGTAGATGCGATTTTGTCCGATGAGCAAAAATCGGGCGAACTAATCCGTGCTAATGGTCTGGCCGATATTATCGCGCCCAGTAACTGCACGACTTCCAGCCACGGCTTTAACCTCAGAGAAGCGATCGACTTGGGCAGAGTGCTGGGAGCATTGCCCCACAGGCTGGAAATTTTTTCCATCTGTGCCGAGAACATCAGCTCCTGTGATCGTCTCACTGCCGCAGTGAAGTTAGGCGCGGAGCGTGCCGAGCAGGAGCTACTTGCGTTTCTACAAGGCGATAACGGACAAAGCTGACAACGGAGACCAGTGATGCATGAACAGTCCTTGATCAGCAATCTGATCGAAAAAATACAGCAGCTTGCCGAGAACGAAGGCGCCAGGGTAGTGGGTGCCAAGCTGCGCCTAGGTGCTCTTGCACATATCTCCGCCCCACATCTACGGGAACATTTCGAACAGGCAACTTTCGGGACCAGCCTGGAAGGATTGCAACTGGAAATTGAAGAGCTCACCGATATTCATCACGCCGAAGCCCAGGACATTATCCTGGAAAATCTGCAATTTGAGGCCAGTGATGGACAATGAGCGTCGCCGGCTAGCGATTAAAGGCCTGGTACAGGGCGTAGGGTTTCGACCTTATATTTATCGCTTGGCGCGGGATTGCCAACTGACCGGCTGGGTTGCCAACCATAGTGGTGGATTACAGTTGGAGGTTGAGGGAAAAAGCACAGGCATCGAGAAATTCCTACAGCGTCTTCCTCTGGAAAAGCCGCCGCACAGCCTGATACTCAGTATTGATAGTGAGGTAATTCCTGCCGAGGGTGACAGCGATTTTGAGATTCGAGAAAGCACCGTTGCCGCCGCACAATCTACCCTGGTTCTGCCAGATATAGCTCCCTGTAACTCTTGCCAGGCCGAATTGCAGGATTCCCGTAACCGCAGGCACAAATACCCATTCATCAACTGCACGCACTGCGGCCCGCGCTTTAGCATCATTGATAAGATGCCCTATGATCGCGCCAACACTGCAATGGATCAGTTTCCTCAATGCGCCAAATGCCAAGCTGAATACACCAATCCCGAAGACCGCCGTTTTCACGCCGAACCCAATGGCTGTCCAGAATGTGGCCCACAGCTGCAGCTCTGTGATAGCAAAGGCAAGGTGCTTCTCACCGGCCTGGCAGCCTTGAATGAGACGTTCGCCAGCCTGGCCAGTGGAAAAGTTGTTGCGTTGAAAGGTGTAGGGGGGTTCCAACTATTGGTAGATGCCGGCAATAGCCAGGCATTACAGACATTACGCAAACGCAAGCAGCGCCCACACAAACCTTTTGCCCTGTTGTATAGCTCTTTATCGGCAGCGCGACGTGATTGCCGGATTTCGGAGTTGGAGGCAAAACTGCTTACTTCACCGGCACGCCCCATCGTACTACTGGAAGCAAAACCGGAAGCGAATGCCAGGGTACACGAGCTGGTAGCGCTGGGTTCACCAGATCTGGGGGTGATGTTGCCAGCCTCACCACTGCACCTACTCCTTGCCGAAGAGTATGCGGCCCCCCTTGTCGCCACCAGCGGCAATTTGGCTGAAGAGCCAATTTGCATTGAAAATACGGAGGCTTTGCGGCGCCTTGGCAAAATTGCCGACCGTTTTTTACTGCATAACCGCCGCATAGTGAGGCCATTGGATGACTCGGTACTGCGGGTAGTAGAAGACCGCCCCTTGATGTTACGCCGTGCACGTGGCTATGCCCCACTACCCATTACCCAGGCAAAACTGTCACAACAGGCACTCACTCAATCCTATTTAGCCCTGGGAGCAGATTTAAAAAATTCCGTGGCGCTGTCCCACAATGGTTGGATTTATCAGAGCCAACATATTGGCGACCTGAGTAGCGCCACCGCAATTGAGCACTTTGACCGCACGATTGCGGACCTCACTGGCTTACAACAGCGTCGACCGCAAACGCTGATCCACGACCAGCACCCAGGCTATAGCTCTCATCGCTGGGCACTGCAACAGCAGGCTCCACGCCTGGGGGTACAACACCATGTTGCCCATCTGTTTTCCTGTATGGCCGAACACGGTCACAGTGGTGCCGCACTTGGCGTCTGCTGGGACGGCACTGGCTATGACAGCAGCGGCATAGTGAGGGGCGGGGAGTTCCTCCTCTGGGACGGTAAATTGCAAGTAGAACACGTCGCCAGCCTGCGCACATTTCCCCTGCCAGGTGGAGAAAAAGCCGTGCGCGAACCACGGCGGGCTGCGGCGGGCCTGCTATATGAAATTTCCGGATACATGGCGCTGCAACACCAGCTGCTCAAGCGCTGCTTTACCCGCAGTGAACGCCGTAACCTGGTCACCATGCTGGAAGGTGAGGTCAACAGCCCTCTATGCAGCAGTGCCGGGCGCCTGTTTGATGCAGTGGCCGCACTGTTGGGGCTATGTAGCCAGTCGAGCTATGAGGGGCAGGCCGCCATGGTGCTGGAACATAGTGCCCGAGGAATTCAGAGTAGTGACAGCTATCCATTCGACCTGTATCAGCGTCAAAGCAAGTGGGAGCTGGACTGGGCCCCCTGTATTAGCGCCTTGATACACGATGAAGGGAAGTCGCTGCCGCAGCGGGCTGCGGCTTTCCACAATACCTTGGCAAATATGATTCTGGCAGTGGTCAGTGAGATCGGGGAGCGTCAGGTCTTTCTCTCCGGCGGTGTTTTCCAAAACCGAAGACTAACGGAACGCACCGCGACACTGCTGCGTGAGCGGGGATTTACCGTGCATTGCCACAGCCAGGTCCCCCCCAACGATGGCGGTATTGCTCTTGGGCAACTTCACTATGCCCACTGCATGGCTGCAGCCGGACAACTTGCGGGGGATTAAGTGGGCATGTGCTTAGGTATTCCCGGCCTTATTGAAGAGATCACAGATAATTCCCCCCTCGAACGCCTGGGCAAGGTACGTTTTGGCGGCATAGCCCGGCAAGTCAACTTATCCCTGGTGCCAGATGCCGGCGTTGGCGATTATGTGGTAGTCCATGTGGGTATCGCCATCAGTCAGATACAGGAAGAAGAAGCCGAACGTGTTTTTCGCGACCTGGAATCCCTGAGCGGGCCGAGCGGCCAGGAGTGATGCCGTGAAATTTGTCGATGAATACCGCCAGAGCGAAACTATCCAAAAGATAGCCACAGAAATTCGCAAAGAAACCACGCGCCCCTGGACGATTATGGAAGTATGCGGTGGACAGACTCACGCCATCGTTAAGAATCGCCTCGACCAGTTACTACCGCAAGCAATAGAGTTGGTTCATGGACCGGGCTGCCCGGTTTGTGTGACCCCCCTGGATACCATTGATCGGGCCATTGCCATCGCTGGATTGCCGGGAGTGATTTTCTGTTCCTTTGGCGATATGTTGCGAGTACCCGGGTCAGAACACAGCCTGCTCGATGTGAAAGCCAATGGTGGCGACATTCGCATTATCTATTCCCCCCTACAGGCGGTGAAGATTGCCGAGGACCACCCAACAAAGCAGGTGGTCTTTTTTGCCGTAGGATTTGAAACAACCGCAGCCGCGAATGCCATGGCTGCCACCCAAGCCAAACAAAAGTCGCTTAAGAATTTTTCCCTGTTGGTTTCCCAGTTTTTGGTGACACCGGCCATCGCTTCTATATGCGCCGCCAAGGATACACGTGTGCAGGGATTTCTTGCCGCTGGTCATGTGTGCTCAATAACCGGTTACGAAAGCTATCTGCCCCTTGCCGAAAAGTATCAGGTGCCGATTGTCGTTACCGGCTTTGAACCCCTGGATATTCTTGAAGGTTTGTTGATGTGCCTGCGCCAATTAGAGCAGGGCAGTTATCAGGTGGAAAACCAGTATCTAAGAGCGGTAGAACGAACCGGCAACCGCCCGGCACAAGTGTTACTGAACAATGTATTTAGCGTTTCAGCTCAGTGTTGGCGGGGCCTGGGTGAAATTCCAGCGAGTGGCTTGGCACTTGCTGAAGAGTTTTCAGATCTCGATGCAACAAAGAAATTTGCATTGCCAGAGATCAAACCCCGGGAGCAACACCAGTGTATTAGTGGTGCCATTATGCTCGGCCTCAAAAAGCCCGGTGACTGCCCCCATTTCGGCACAACCTGCCGCCCAGACCACCCCCTTGGCGCCCCCATGGTTTCCTCCGAGGGTGCCTGCTCCGCCTACCATCGCTATAGCCAACAGGTAAAAACCCGTGAATCTTCAATGTCCTCTCCCAACAACCAATAAGGGCAGCATCCGCCTGGGGCATGGCAGTGGTGGCGAGATGACACAACAGCTTCTGAAGGAGTTTATCCAACCGTTGTTTAACAATACCTGGATCGATCAAGCCCATGACAGCGCTACCTTGCCTTGGGATTCTGATTCTCTGGTGTTCACCACCGACTCATTCGTAATTACCCCATTGTTTTTCCCCGGTGGGGATATCGGCAAATTGGCCGTTTACGGAACCGTCAATGACTTGGCCATGGGCGGTGCCGAGGCAAAATTCTTGAGTTGCAGCTTGATACTGGAAGAAGGATTGCCGTTCAACACATTAAAAAGAGTGCTGCAATCCATGGCTGGCGCAGCCGAGGAAACCGGTGTAAAGCTGGTTACCGGGGACACCAAGGTCGTGGAGAGAGGCAAGGGCGATGGTATCTATATCAATACCAGCGGAGTGGGTAGCTTGCTGAGTAATCACCCAATAGACCCCAGTTATATCCGCCCAGGTGACAGAATTCTATTGTCCGGGGATATTGGCCGACACGGTATCACTGTTATGGCAAGCCGTGAGGGATTGGAATTCGAAACTGCACTCACCAGTGACTGCGCCCCGCTCAATGCCGCAATTTCAGCACTGCTCCAGGGCGGTATTCCGCTTCACTGTTTGCGGGATCTCACTCGCGGTGGTCTCGCGACGGCCCTGGTGGAACTGGCCGAAACCAGTGGGCAGGCCTTCGAACTGGATGAAGCGCAGATCCCAGTCTGCGAATCAGTCTACGGAGCCTGCGAAATGCTGGGCCTAGATCCCCTTTACGTGGCCAACGAGGGGCGTTTCGTTGCTGTTATTCCCGCAGAGTGCGCAGATCAGGCCAGCGCTATCCTAAGAGAGGAACGGGTAGGGGCATCCTGTGCAATTATTGGGAAAGTCACTGGCAAGCCCAGTGCCCAGGTTATTCTGAAAAACAGTCTGGGGTGTGATCGCCTGTTACAGCGCTTGCCAGGAGAACAATTGCCAAGAATTTGTTAGCCAATAGAATTTATAAACATCGTGCAGAAACATTGATAGCAGCCTCAACCTCCCTGGCCTTGTTCATTTTAATGTCATGCATCGCCCTGATTCCCGCTCCGCAGTATCGGGTAAGGTTCCAATTAAACTAAGTGCTAGAGCGCTATAAGTTGGCAGTGGCGTTTTGTCACAGCAAGCGGCTGGCTTCATTTTTACTAAGCTTCCCAGTCTAAATGCATGACTATTCATTGCTAAGCTCAGTCGAAAACTGTGAAAGGTAATCCGATAAAGGTGAACCGTGCTTCAGACAAGGCCTGAGAAAAACTGGCACTCAATGTCCGCAGATACTGTGTTCTCCGAGCTGAAGACCAGTATGGCCGGAATCAGTGAGGACGAAGCTGCGCTAAGACTGCGAACCTACGGGCCTAACTGCCTGCCAGCACCAGCTCGCAAAGGGTTTCTGCGGCGCTTCTTCTCCCATTTCAACAACCTCCTGATCTACGTCCTGCTCGGGGCGGCGCTTATCACAGGCCTACTACAACACTGGGTAGATACCGGGGTCATCCTGGCGGTGGTTATCGTCAATGCGATTATCGGCTTTGCTCAGGAGGGTAAAGCGGAAAGGGCCATGGATGCTATCCGCCATATGCTGGCTCCACGTGCCGCAGTCCTCCGCAACAATCAGCGGCTCACTGTGGAAGGAGAGAAGCTGGTACCCGGCGATATTGTGCTCATTGAGGCCGGCGACAAAGTGCCTGCCGATTTGCGGCTGTTAAAAACGCACGGTCTGCAGGTACAAGAGGCCATCCTGACCGGGGAATCCATCCCGGTAGAAAAACATACCGATCCGGTTAACACCGATACCCCCTTGGGGGACCGTAGTTGCTTAGCCTATAGCGGAACCACTGTCACCAATGGGCAGGGAGTGGGGGTAGTAGTGGCCACCGCCGCAGAGACTGAGATCGGTCATATCAGTGGCATGCTCGCCAGTGTTGAAACTTTAACCACTCCGTTGGTTGAACAGATGGGTTTCTTCGCCAAATGGCTGGCCCTTTTTATTCTGGCCGTTGCTGCGTTGATCTTCGCCTTTGGGCTGTTTGTATTGCAGCACAATTTTAATGAACTGTTTATGGCCATTGTTGGACTTTCGGTAGCGGCCATTCCCGCGGGCTTACCGGCAGTTCTAACCATCACATTAGCGGTCGGAGCCCAGGCGATGGCGCGGCGCAACGCCATTGTCAGGCGCCTGCCGGCTATCGAAACCCTGGGATCAGTATCGGTAATCTGTACCGATAAAACCGGGACGCTCACCCGCAACGAGATGTGCGTCGCCACAGTAGTTACAGGCGCACAACGCTATGAAGTAGAGGGCGAAGGCTATGAACCGCGGGGTGAAGTCATGCTCGGCGGCGCGCCGGTAGCGATGTCAGCCCCAAACCCACTGCAGGAGTTAGCCCGTGTCGCGGTTCTTTGTAATGACGCCGAGCTCAGAAAAGAGGATGACAACTGGCTCGTCGAGGGTGATCCCATGGAGGGGGCCTTACTGGCCTTCGCAGCAAAGGCGGGAATGAATAGCGAGGAGGTGCGCAAGCAGTGGACCCGTACCGATATTATCCCCTTTGATGCCCAGCATAAGTTTATGGCCAGCCTAAACCACAACCATGAGAATCATGCACTGATCGCCGTTAAAGGGGCGCCGGAACAGGTTTTGGCAATGTGCAAAACCTATCGCAGCGAGGATGGAGGCTGCGAACCGCTGATGGAGACTTACTGGCGACAAAAGACCGAGGAGGTGGCGGCATTGGGACAGCGTGTCTTGGCGCTCGCCACAAAAGAGGTAAAGCCAGAGCACACGGTGCTGGAGCACTCAGACGTGAAGGGAACTATGACTCTTCTCGGCTTGGTGGGATTGATCGATCCACCCCGTCAAGAGGCTATAACCTCAGTTGCGGAGTGTAGGGGCGCGGGTATTCGAGTGAAGATGATTACCGGCGATCATGTCGCGACCGCAAAAGCCATCGGTCAGCAGATAGGCTTGCAGCGGCCTAACAAAGCCCTAACGGGAGTGGATATCGACAACCTGAATGACGCGGCATTGGCGGCAGAAGTCCTGAAGGTGGATATCTTCGCCCGCAACAGGCCTGAGCATAAATTGCGGCTGGTAACCGCATTGCAGGCCCACGATATGACTGTGGCAATGACTGGCGATGGCGTAAACGATGCCCCCGCATTAAAACGCGCCGATGTGGGTATTGCCATGGGCCGGGGGGGAACAGAGGCTGCCAAAGAGGCCTCCGAGCTGGTTCTAGCCGATGATAATTTCGCTTCCATCGGCGCTGCGGTCCGTGAGGGGCGCACAGTTTATGACAATATAAAAAAAGTGATTAGCTGGACGCTGCCCACCAACGCAGGGGAAGCCTCAACCATTATTGTGGCGCTGCTCTTTGGCATGGTACTGCCGATAACACCGATCCAAATACTTTGGGTGAACCTGATTACCGCGGTTACGCTTGGTATTGCGCTCGCCTTTGAGCCCACAGAAGAAAATACCATGCACCGCCCACCACGGTTGCGCGACCAACCGCTCCTTACCAGTGTACTGGTATGGCATATCACATTAGTTAGTACCTTATTCCTGTGTGGCGTATTCGGAATATATACCTACGCCATTCAGCAGCACTACTCATTGGAATTGGCGCGAACCATGGCCATGAATACATTGGTGGTAATGGAAATTTTCCACCTGTTTTTTATTCGCAATATGTATGGCACCTCTCTCACCTGGAAGGCAGTGCGCGGCACCAAAGTGGTGTGGATGGCAGTCATCATGGTCACTTTGGGGCAATTTGCCATTACCTATGTCCCACTCCTGCAGGAAGTCTTTGCTACTGAGGCAGTGCCACTTTTTGATGGCATTCTGATCGTTGCGATTGGCGTAGCGCTGTTTGCCATTATCGAGATCGAAAAACAGATGCGTATACGCCTTTCCCGCCAGACACAAAGCTTCACTGCCAGGGAAAATTCTTAATTCCGTACCTTGACCTGTTCTCAGCCTGACCAACCCTACAGCCTAAGCCCCGCTTTAATTGGCTCACAATTTGCTGCCTCTTTATGGGTTTATTCTTATTACTAGTGATCAGATGCTCTCAATGTGTGTTGAAAGCCAGCGCAGCTCTACCAAAACTGAAACTTTCAGTGACATAGAGCACATTTTTGCAGGTTGGCAGCAGGGGCAACACCGTCATAGACACTTTGCAATACTCTTGAGCTTAACCGTGCTAGAGAGCTTTTCAGGGATCGCGTTTAACACAAGGTTAAAACCCGGAACAGCAGTGTAGCGAGCAAGTAAAACTTTCCGCCAAAAACCTTATGACATTTAGTGAAGATCCAGGCCGGGCCCCGGTAGGGAGTGATGAGATGCCGTTTAAACAAATCCTACTTCCTCTTGATGGCTCAGCTATCGCTGAAGAGGCCATCGCCCATGGAGTTATGCTGGCCCAGAACAGCGGTGCAAAAATACACCTTCTTCATGTACAAAATTCTGAAGAGCAGAGCATAGATCCGGTGGACTGGCGGCTGCGCAGAGTAGAGCTGCGTAGCTACCTCAACCGTTTGGCTGAGCCCATTTCGGAGCAGGGTATTACTGTAAGCCAGTCTGTGGTGGAGGGGCGCCCAGCAGAGCAGATTGTAGAGTACTGCGATGAGGTCGATATCGATCTGATTGTACTCACTGCATACGGCAAGGGTGGCGTCAGCCGTTTCGACTTCGGCAGCACCGCCCAAAAGATTTTTAGCGGCTCTGGGCGGTCCTTCATCATAGTGCACCCGGGTTTAAAACCTCCGGTCCAGGAAAATATGGCTTACCGCCGTATTCTGGTTTCCATGGATGGTTCCTCTCATTCCGAGTGGGTTGCTTGCCAGGCGGCATCAATGATGCGTGGGCAAGAGATGGAAATGATTCTGCTGCAAGTGATTGCTGTGCCAGATATGCCCCGCAAAATGCCGATCACCCGCGAAGAACATGCCACACGGGAAAAGTTTGTCGAATGCAATCGGCGCGCGGGTGAAGTCTACTTGGAGGAGATGGCTCGCCAACTGGAAAACGGCATCAAAGTGCGGCCCTTGCTGCTGGTTGCACAGAATGTCGCCGAGTGCATTTATGCCACTGCTGCGGAAGAGGATGTCGATCTGATTGCCATGAGCGCGCACGACTGGCAAACCGGTGAGCAACACGTAACGGGTACCGTCTGCCACTCCGTTATATCCCACAGTAACCTGCCGGTTCTGGTATTCCAGGATTTGCAGGAATCCCAATTACAGGCTCTGCGCGCTGACAACATAGCCTGCCAAATTCGCCACTCAACTCTTCCGGTAAGAAATGAAGCGCATCGATGAAATTGCGGTTTTGGAAAAAGCAGGGCGCTCGCCAGGGGTACAAGTTCTTTGTACATGCAAAGTCCGAGCAAAGCGGTACTCAATCTGGGAGTACCGCCCACGGGATTGGTAACAATTCGAGCCGGGATAATGAACAGCAGCGCCTGGAAGACATAGCCGCGCTGGCCAAGCAGCACGCAAGCCCTGTCGGTACCGGTGGTGGCTACCGCTTGCGACTGCACTTGCGTCAGTTAGAAAAACATTTCGAGAAAATCTATCGGTATCTCGCCACTCGGGTAGAGGCGGGCGAAAAAAGTACTCGCAGTGAAGAGTGGCTACTAGATAACCGCCATGTGGTCCAGGAAGCCCTGCAGTTGGTATGTGAGTCCCTGCCGGTGAACTACTTAAAGCAGTTGCCACAAGTTTCTGCCGAAGACGGCAGTGTCGACCTGCGTTTGCATGTCCTTGCCGATGCATTGATCACCGATTTCTCCCAACCCGTAGATATTCAATCCATTCACCTGTTGGTTGAGCACTATCAGGAAGATGCTGTTTTAACCACCGGCGAACTCTGGGCACTGCCCGCACTTTTGCGCCTTTGCCTATTGGAGCACTTGGCGCAGCTGGCCGAGGATGCCCTGGGAGGACATACCGCTACAGAAGAGGAACTCAGCGTTGGCATTGCCAGCGGTATCATTAGCCTGCGAGAACTGCGTAGTTGTAACTGGCGGGATTTTGTTGAGTCCCTCAGCCGTGTAGAACATATATTGCGCAAAGACCCTGCAGGCGCCTACCGCCGAATGGATTTTGAAACCCGCGATAGATACCGGGATGTGATAGAAAAGCTGGCGCGCGGCAGTGGCAAAACCGAACAGCAGGTTGCCCAGCGTGTGGTGGAACTGAGCGACGTGCAGGAAACCGATAAGCGCACCCGGCATGTGGGATACTACCTGATAGATGAAGGGCGTCCACAGCTGGAAACCCTGCTGGAATATCGCTCAGGCTTTCTGCAGCGCCTTCATTGGCAGCTATTGCACAAGGCATCCAGGGTATTCTTTTCCGGATTGGCTCTTTTCTCGATTCCACCGCTACTTGCCCTGGCTGTTTATCTACTCTGGAGCGGTGCTTCTATCATTTTGACGTTATTGGTACTGCTGGTTACCGCAGTGCCAGTGGTCGGTATGGCCCTGGCTCTGGTCAACGGCTTGATTACCCACTGCTTGCCCCCGCGCCTGCTGGCAAAACTGGATTTTGATAAGGGCATATCCAGTGAATACCGCACGGTTGTGGTTATGCCGGTACTGTTTGCCGATGCGGAGGATATGCAAAGGATTCTCGAGTGCCTGGAAATCAATTTCCTCAATAACGGAGATAGGAATCTTGTTTACGCAGTTTTAAGTGATTTTGCAGACGCGGATACGCAAAGTACCAGTGAGGACACAGCACTATTAGAAATCGCCAAAGCATCTATTGAAATTCTGAACGAACGCCACAGGGTCGATGAGGGCAGATCACCGTTTTTACTATTACATCGTGAGCGTCGCTGGAATGCGTTGGAAAACTGCTGGATGGGCTGGGAGCGCAAGCGCGGCAAATTGATCGAATTCAACCGACTATTGTCGGGCAATGAGGAACAAAGTTTTACCACTTGTTTTGGCGATCGCAAACAACTGCAAGGCATTCGCTATGTCATCACTCTCGATGCCGACAGCCAGATGCCACCAGACACCGCACGACGCCTCGTTGGTGCCATAGCGCACCCACTCAATCGCGCAGTGGTCAACAGCAGCACACAAAGAGTGGTAGCAGGTTATGGATTTTTACAGCCCCGGGTGGAAACCGACCCGGCTAGCTCTGATGGAACCCTATTCAGCCAGATTTTTGCCGGTGATCGCACCGTAGACCTCTACACCCACGCCGTCTCGGATGCCTACCAGGACCTGTTCGGCGAGGCGATATTTACCGGTAAAGGAATTTACGACCCGGAGGTTTTCTCCCAGACCCTGGCCGGGCATCTTCCAGAAAATGCCATCCTCAGCCACGATTTAATCGAAGGTGCCATCGGTGGTGTAGGGCTGCTGTCGGATGCAGTCTTCTACGAACAATACCCACCTAATGTTTTCGCCATGCTGCGCCGCTCGCACCGCTGGATTCGCGGTGATTGGCAGATACTTTCCTGGCTGGGCAAACGTGTACCGGTCGATAGCGGTGAACAAGTCGACAACCCTTTACCGACAATTCAGCGCTGGCAAATCGTCGATAATCTGCGACGCAGCCTGGAGGCCCCCTGCCTGTTGGCACTTTTTCTGCTGGCCTGGAGCGGTTGGCTACCAGGCCATGCCTGGGCTTGGACTTCGGCGCTACTTTTGTTGTCTTCCGCATCGGTATGGCAGGAATTACTATCGATGGTCTGGCGCAGCATCGCTGATCCCAGCCGCGCCCATCTTCATTTCCGGGGAGGGCCGGCGGTTCTACAGCAGCGCTTTTTACACTGGCTGCTATCGCTGGTTCTGCTCCCGGTGCAAGCGATTAACGCGTTGGATGCGATCGTACGCACACTCTATCGGCTGCGCGTTTCCCACCGCCATTTGTTGCAGTGGACATCAGCGGCACATGTGAATCGCTCTGTCAGCAGTGCACTGACTGCGTTTGGCAGTTGGCGTGCGATGTGGGTTTCCCCACTGATCGCTCTATTGGTAACTGCAGGCTTGGCTTATTGGGTTCCCGCCAGTCTCTTGCCTGCAGCACCGTTTTTGTTGGCCTGGCTCTTTGCGCCCCAACTTCTTCACCACATCAATTTACCGCGAGAGCTGGAGCCATCAGTTCTAACAGAAGAGGACAAGCGCGAGTTGCGTTTGCTAAGCCGGCGAACCTGGTTTTTCTTCGAACACTTTATGGGGCCTGACGATCACTGGCTGCCGCCAGATAATTATCAGGAAGAACCCCTGGCGGTCCTGGCCCGGCGTACATCCCCCACCAATATCGGGCTAGGCTTGCTCTCTATTCTCAGCGCCTACGATTTTGGTTACGTTGATCTCAGCCTGCTATTAGCTCGACTCAACAACAGCTTCGACCGTATGCGCGGACTGGAGCGCTATCGCGGACACTTCCTCAACTGGTACGAAACCCGCGAACTACACCCGCTTAACCCCCGCTATGTCTCCACCGTGGATAGCGGCAACCTGGCCGGCAGCTTACTAACCCTGGCCTCCGGCCTGGAATCCCTGAAAACTGAACCACTGAGTGGACGCCAGCTGGTACTGGGGATCACCGATACCCTCGATGCCATGGCAGAAACCCTGCAGCCGGTCGATAAGGACTCTGCCCCCAATGAAATCCGTGAGATCAACGCGCAGCTAGCGCAGTTTCGTCAACGTTTACAAGCCGGCGCGGAGCACAATCGCTGGTGGCAAACCATCGACGATATCTATGAGAGAGATGTGCCCTGGCTACAGAAGCAGATGCTGGCGCTGATCGAGGGTGACGAAAAAAATTTCAGCGCAGAGGATCTCGGTCGACTACGCCAATGGCTCGATGAACTGCACCGCCATGCGGTGGCCGCGAGGCGCTATCAGGAGGCGCTCGAACCCTGGCTGCGACTTATGCAGGTACCACCCAAAGTCTGCCGGGAGGGTGTGGAGCATGTCAGAAAAGCTTACCTCTCTCTCGCAGACACTTTGAAAATCCCAGTTTCCCTATCGACCATGCCAGACTTCTGCGATGCTGCGGAACAACAACTGCTACAACTGCAAAAACACCTCGCTGCAGAACCACAAGAGCACGATGAAGCCGCCTCTTGGTGTAAAAAAATGCATAGCGCACTGGAAAGCGCACGGGAAAATGCCGCCAGTTATTGCCGAGACATCACCAGCCTTTCCACCAGGGCACTCAACTGGGTGGAAGAGATGGATTTCGCCTTCCTCTACGATCGCGATCAGCACCTATTTCATATCGGTTACAACATTACCGATGCTGCACTAGACGCCAACCACTACGATTTACTCGCCTCAGAATCGCGCCTGACCGGCTTCCTCGCTATTGCCAAAGGCGATGTACCGGCGCGCCACTGGCGCCACCTTGAGCGACCATTTCGGCACCTTCATCGCCGGGTGGTGTTGATGTCTTGGAGTGCGACCCTGTTTGAATATTTAATGCCGCGGCTGTTTATGGAAACGCCAGAGCACAGTTTGATAGGGCGGGCCTGTCGCAATGCCATTGAAGTGCATCGCAAGTTTACCGGCCGTTTCGAACTGCCCTGGGGTATCGCCGAATCCGGTTACTACGAACTGGACAGCCAATTGCACTACCAATACCGTGCCTTTGGAGTGCCAGGTATCGGTTTTCGTCGCGACCTCGGTGAACGCCTGGTTATAGCGCCTTATGCTTCCATGATGGCACTACCATTCGATGCCGCAGGGGTTATGGAGAACCTGCGCCAGCTTCGCGCCGAAGGTGGTTACGGCCAGTTCGGCCTGTATGAAGCGATTGACTATGGCCGTACGGCCAAAGCTATACCTCGACGCGCACGCACTGTGCGCTCCTATATGAGCCACCACCAGGGCATGATCCTGCTGGCCATTAATAACTACCTCCACGATGACATAATGCAACAACGCTTCCACAGCGATGTGCGCATTGCCGGCCTGACGCCACTACTGCACGAGCGCCTGCCCACCGCGCGGCCGGCCCTAAGACCCTGGCAACAGCCGGGGCTACAGCGCAGTTTCCACGCCGAAGGAGCCCTGCAGAGCTGGTCTGCTCTTCCGGGGAGACCCTATCCACAATACAACCTGCTCTCTAACGGCCACCACACACTGCTGCTGGGAGCAGATGGTTCAGGTGGCAGCTATTGGCACAATCTTGCCCTGACACGCTGGCAGCCAGATCCGACCCAACACCAGGGCGGGCACTGGAATTATGTCCGCGATCTGGATAGCGGCGAACTATTTTCTGTGGGGCTGGCCCCCTGTGGCGGAGACTCCGGCCACTGTATGGCCAACTTCTCACCACAGGAAGTAGAGTTCCAGCGCCGTGAAGCGGAGTTATTCTGCCGCTTACACATTGCCCTCAGTTCCCAGCATGACTTAGAAGCTCGCCGACTGGTAATCAAAAATGAGAGCAATCGCAGCCGCCACCTGCTGCTGGCGGATTATGCCGAGGTGGTGCTAGCGCCAGAACACGATTACCAGCGTCATCCCGCCTTTGCCAAACTGTTTGTGGAGAGCCAGTACCTGCCCGATGAGCAGGTGATGCTCTATCGAAGGCGGCCTCGCAGCGGCGAGGAAAAACCGATATATCTAGCCCACTGCGCATTGGTTTCTGCCGATGTAAGTCACCAGCTGGGCTGGGAAACCGATCGGGTACGTTTCCTCGGCCGCGGCGGGTCCCCGGCAAGGCCTCTTGCTCTGCAACGAGGCCTGGAAGGCTTCACGGGAACCACTGGCCCTGTATTAGACCCGGTAATTGCCTCAGCCCAGGAAATTTCTATTTCGCCTCATTCTGAAGTCGAAGTGATCTACCTGACTGGCGCCAGTAAGTCACGCCGGGAGTTGTTGGCTGTGTTGCGCTCTTATCGCTCGCGGCCCAAGGCACGCTGGGTATACGACCTGGCGCGAATGCAGTCTGAACAGGAGTTACACAACCTGCGTATCCCCGCGGCAGACGTCTACTGGATGATGGAGTTGCTCTCCGCTGTGCTGGCACCCTCCGGCGGGCTGCGCGCCTCTTCCCGAGTATTGGCCCGTAGTCATCATATTCAGCGCTGCCTGTGGAGCCGTGGCATCTCCGGAGATAACCCAATCCTGTTACTGCAGGTGCGCAGTGAGCAGGGCATTGATTTTGCCGAGCCCATTCTTCAAGCCCACACTCTCTGGAGCGGCCGCGGCCTGGCTATAGACCTGGTTATTGTCGATGAGGATTCCGCCGGTTATTCCCAGCAGACCCGCGACAGGTTACAGGAGATGATCGCCGATATTCGCGGTCGTACTATGCGCAAACTAAACGGCTCAGTGGTGATGGTGCCAGGCCAGGAGCTGCCAGAGTCTGATCGTATGGGCCTTTTGGCTGCCGCACGGGTATTGCTCGATTCCTCAGCAGGGCCAGTGGCCACACAGCTGGAGAATAGTGCCACCGCACTACAGGCTCAGATGCAGCCTCTGCCTCCTTTTGTACCGGTGCAATCTGCAGGTTATGTCCAGTTACCAACACCAGCCCTGCAACGCCCAAATGATCTTATATTTGATAATGGCCTGGGTGGTTTTTCAGCGGATGGGCGCGAGTACATCCTGCATCTACAAGCAGGCAAGACGGAAGAACCGGGCCAGCGCCCTCCAGCACCCTGGGTAAATATCATCGCTAATCCCAACTTCGGTTGTCTGGTATCCGAAGGGGGCTCCTGCTGTACCTGGAGCGGCAACAGTGGTGAACACCGGCTGACCGCCTGGAATAACGATCCGGTCCGCGACCCCACTGGTGAAACCCTCTACCTACGCGATGAAGAGAGCGCTCAGGTTTGGTCGCCAACCCCGGCCCCGCGGCCCGCCGAGACCGACTATCAGGTAAGACATGGGGCAGGTTACACCGAGTATCGCCATAACAGCCACGGCCTTGAGCAGTCCTGGCGTATTACGGTCGATCGCACTGCTCCGGTGAAAATTGGCCGGCTGACATTGAAAAATGGCTGGAACAGGCCTCGCCGCTTAACGGCCACCTACTACGTGGAGTGGGTAATGGGACTGACCCGCGGCAACAGTTGGGCTCATCAAGTCAGTGAGTTCATACCAGAAAGCAATACGTTATTGGCCCGCAACGCCTTTGTCCCGGATGCCAAACCCGGTGTCGCCTTCCTGACTGCCAGCCTGCCACCTCACGGTCTGACCACAGATCGGCATGAGTTTATTGGCAGTACCGGGAGCCCACAGGCACCGGAGGCACTGTTTCGGATTGGCCTCTCCGGGAAGGTGCAGTCTGGCGGCGACCCTTGCGCCGCTTATCAAGTCCACATTGATCTGGCTATCGGCGAAACCCAACACATTTATTTTGTGATGGGGGAGGGGATTGATCGTGCCCAGGCATTGGATTTGGCCGGTGAATTCCGGGATCCACAAAGAGCCGCAAACTCCCAGGCCGAGTTCGAACAGTTTTGGGAGAATTATCTGGGCTCTGTTCAGGTGCGAGTGCCCGATAAGGCCACCGAGCTGATGGTAAACCGCTGGCTACCTTATCAAACCCTGGCCTGCCGCCTCTGGGGCCGCAGTGGCTTCTATCAATCCAGTGGTGCCTTTGGTTTCCGTGATCAGCTTCAGGATGTACAGGCACTGCTGTGGACCCATCCCGACTGGACACGCCAACATATTTTGCGCACTGCCTCACGCCAGTTCCAGGATGGAGATGTACTGCACTGGTGGCATGAAAATCCCTTACGCGGTGTGCGCACCCGCTGCTCCGACGACTTACTGTGGCTGCCATTTGTTACAGCCCAATACATTCGCACCACGGGTGATTACCAAATCCTGGATGAACCGGTCAGCTATCTTGCCGGGGCACCACTGGGCAAAGATGAGCATGAGCGCTACGCCGAGTTTGAAAGCAGCGATGAATCCGGGTCTCTTTACGAGCACTGCTGCCGCGCAATTGAGCGCGCCGGCGCCGTAGGGCCGCACGGGCTACCGGTAATCGGCAACGGCGACTGGAACGACGGTTTCAGCCGTATCAGTACCACCGGCCGCGGTGAGAGTGTGTGGATGGGCTGGTTTTTACTGCGAGTTTGTCGGGATATGGCGCCTCTGTGCGACTACATCGGCGATTCTGCACTGGCAGAATATTACCGTCAGCTGGGAGAAAATTTCCGTCAACAGGTAGAAGACAGCGGCTGGGACGGCGCCTGGTATCGGCGCGCTTATTACGATGACGGCACGCCGATTGGTTCTAAGGACAGCGATGAATGCAAAATCGACCTGATTGCACAAACCTGGTCGGTGCTATCCCAGCAGGAACCCACTGAGCGATCCCGCAAAGCGATGGAATCGGCCGACCAGCACCTGGTAAACGAGTGCGCCCGGCAAATACTGTTGCTTAAGCCACCGTTTAACAAAACCAAGAAGGACCCCGGCTATATCAAAGGTTATCCACCGGGAATTCGTGAAAACGGTGGCCAATACACCCACGCCGCCACATGGGCCGTCTGGGCCGCGGCCGGACTCGGACAGAGCGAGCGGGCTTGGCATTACTTTAATCTGTTAAACCCAATCACCCACACCGATACCCTTGAAGGCGTAAAGCGCTATCGCACAGAGCCCTATGTATTAGCCGGCGATGTCTACGGCGTGGCCCCCCATGTGGGGCGCGGTGGCTGGACGTGGTATTCCGGAGCGTCCGGCTGGCTGTATCGCAGTGCACTAGAGGCATTACTTGGGGCAAAAATTCTCGATGGCGATCACTTGGTGATCGAACCCTGCCTACCGCAAACCTGGCATAACTATCACTTATCGCTACGCTTTGGCAGCAGTCGCTATGAGATCGACATCAGTAATTGCGGTGGCTGTCCGCGAGAGATCGAATCACTGACGCTGGATGGAGAAAGACTCACTTCAGGAGTCATTCCGTTAAAAGACAGCGGCCAGGAGCATCAGGTAGCTTTAGTATTCAAGCCTGTTTTTAATCCCCCCAGATAACAACTAAATACTTCACTATTAAATTTTTCAGTGTGGTCAGCAGGTTGCCTTATATGGCTTCAAATACGATCAATACAAAATTTTTTCTCACGATAGCTTTTAGCGTTCTACTTATTTTGGTTACCCCCACCATAATAACGACAGTGATTTACTGGTTTATTGGTAGTGATTTCTCAAACAGGGCAAAATCTGATGCGGACCGACTTCTGGGAATAGCTAACTACTGTATTATTGCCCCACATAAAAGATCGGAGGCTGCATATTTTATCACCAACTTTAAACATGTAAATTTGAAGGAAGTTATAAAGCAGGCTGTATACTTCAAGTTATACTTGCCTTCACAGGAAGTTGGAAGTGGATTAGCCAGCGCAAGAAAACGAAATTACCACTTTGCTATTTATAATAGTGATGCCATGTATTATTGGAGCCTCAAGGAAAATAGGTTTATTAAATCTCCCGACTATGTGTATGTAGCTTTTCAGCAAATCCTGAAAGTCTACTCCATGTACAAGGGGAGGCCAGATATTTTGGGAAAGGGTGGCTTTTCGCAACCATCATGGGATTATTATGATTGCCCCCATTGAAAAGAAAGCATTATTGAACTTATCCCAGTTCTGACCGGGTCTAGCGGTTTTCGCTTTTTCATTGGTAGCACCAAGCCTTTCTTTGAAAATTTAGTGAACTTCGCTGTCTGAATACCACTCATGCTCTTAGTGTCATGATGAAGCGCCAACCTCCTCAGTAGTGATTTTTCTTTCCTTGCGAGTTTAGAAATTGGCAAGATACCCAAAAGACGCATTGATGATCCAGTGTTCCGAATCAATACTCGCCCAAGGAAGGTGTTAAATTACTTGAGTCCGCTGGGTTTTTTGGCGGGCAGACGTGTGTCACTTATGTTAGCAATCTAGGTAGCTCTTCATATTTAAAGCATGGGTTGGACTTCGCCATATAAACCGGGGGATTACTTACAAAGAACTTTTTGGCTGAAATCTAGTCAGATCTGGAACTTCGCAAGCCAACAGGTCAGATCTTTTCTTTTTGGATGCTTGCCGAGGCATTCTACGGAAGTGATATTTAAGTCAGATGGAACTCCAGCCTCCCCCCTTAGTATATAAAGATAACGAAACATCAATTTCATGGCGCCTTTGGGTTTCCCTGGCGATAGCACTGAGTTTGCATATGGTTTTATTGACAATTCCAGTTTCCGTGCCACCAGATAATCAGTTGAACAAACAATCTACAATTATGTTTATCTTAAAACATAAAAAACCGACTGTAAGCTCGCCAATAAACAGCCCAGACAGTGCAGGTAGGCCCAAAAGGTCTGTAACCACTACAAAACCGAAAGTAGGGCAGAATGAAGTATTGCCTGCAGCTTCAGCTACTGCAAAACCGCCCTCATCCGGAATTCAGCAAAAACATGAAGCCCCGAGTAGAGAAACAACCAGTGAACATAGAGACCTAGCAAATATTACTCAGCCCGAAAACTTATCGTCTCAAAAAGCCGTTACTTTAACGGTTCCCGCTGAATCTGGAGCAAAAAGCAAAGCGGTGGTTTTTGATCCGAGGTTAAAGAGAGCTTTGGATCGAGAGAACAACAAAGTTCGCCAGCTTCAAACAAAAGATGCCCTCTACACAACAGCGACAGGAACCTTTGTTCAACTCAGCGGTAAATGCTTTAACCTGAAAGATTTACCGGCTGGCAGTGATAGCGATCTGAACCCCTGGTTTAGAGCCAAATGCCCCAAGAACTCTAGATCCCAAGCGGATATTGATCGCCTCGCTGAAAAATATGGTATACCTTAGACCCACAATCAATTGTGATGAATAGTATGAGCAAGGCCTCGTCCATACAGAGGAGACCTCACATAAGAATACCAACTAGCGTTTGAGCAGTTTCATGGGTGAATAAATTGGAGCCGAACTTTTTGCAGTCTTAGAAGGTTGGTAGCAGCATCAAACCTTACCCTTGCAAGGTAATAACAGCTTTGTGTATTAATCGGGCGGCTAGGGATGTTAATTGCGGTTGATCCATTAGCTGCATCAGTGCTCGTACTATTGACTACAAGTGTGAATGTTATTGCACCAGCGCCGAAGGCCGGTTGACAAACCTCAAATAGCATAGCTGCCATCGCAGAATTGGGGTCATTATCAGACCACCACCACCGAAAAAACTCCAAGGTTCCACCATTAGGTAGATCCCAAAATTGGGCATCGGCAAACCGCTCAGTGCCAAGCCGGCTCAGCTCAGTGCCACCTCCTACGGAATATAACCATTCCGACCCAGTAGTATCCTGCCGCCCAATAAATGACTTCGGCATAATTGGTGAATAGTCTGTGCTCCCTGTGGGGAATAGCCCCTCTTGGGAATCAGGATTACCCGATGCATATAAGGAAAAATCAAATGGACTTTCTGGGTCAAGCCCTTCAGCTACATATACATTAGACGCTGCCCTATCAAAACCCATGGCTTCAAGTGCCGCCGGATTAGTAATTAGATTATCTTTATTGCCCGCAATTACCATCTGTGAAGCCGCTGTGAAACTGAAAAGTACGGCGAGGAAACATTTAAGCCACCGGTAGGACATCTTCATATGAACTCTCCAAAATTAGTATCGAAATTATTATCAAAATCCCCAATAATGAGTAAATTCTGAGCATCCTTAACGACGTAGGGATAAGGTATGTAATTAGTAGAGAAATGAATTTCTGCAAGTAATCTCAACACAAAGGCGGAAAAACCTCTCAGAAATGCCTCTCAAAACTTATTGAGAAATCCCAAGCGTATACATAAATAAATTCAATCGATTCAGTACACAGCTCACCAGGAGGTATTGATCTAATTAAATTTATAAGATCAAAAATGGAAACACCAGGTCACCCATTTTAAGAGATAAACTTACCCCCTAAATTGAGCCCAAATGATTTTGTGCTGGGGTTTTCAACTATTTCCAACGTGGCCCACTTAAACCACAAAAACTTGAACTGTCTTTTGCTAATGTTGGATTATGTTAACAATTGGTGATCGCCGGCCGCTATGTAATTCGTTCTTGTCAATTCCACCCCAATCACGAAGTATAAAACTATGTGTTCTTACTGTACGTTGAGTGTGTAGGGGCCTTCTTAATAATAAAGAGAAGAGAGAAGAGTTTAAGCTCTTCTCTGGACTTCCAAGTTAAGGTACACGCTTGTAGATATAGGTTTTGTCATCTTGGCGGAGGGTCAGCGAAACAACAGGGCCCACATCGGCTCCCTCAAATTCGATAGTTAGCCCTGGTACCATCTTAGATGCATATAGTGTGGATGATTGCGGTCGAATGACGAACTCTCCGTATCCCGCTGAAACAATAAGGCCCGTATAGCCACGACTAATCTCGATGACATCGTCCTTAGCCTGCTCATAGCGTCCGATCCCCCTTAAAAGAATTTTCTCAGGTAAAGTAATGAAATCTGGGGTAGGGACGATCTTAGTAGATACCGTATGCTGGGGGTTCAAAAAATGGTGGCCGATATCGTCTAATCCTTCGCCACTCGCAGCATCTGCCAAGGCAACAACACCGGCTCTCCGTGCTGGGTTAAAGCCCATAAATGTGCGTGATCCATCGCTGCTGCCGTTAGACCAATAATAGGTTTCTCCATGAGTCGTCGTTCTGCGCCAACCCAGGGCCATACGAGTGATATCATTGCCTCCAGGCCTATCGACCGACAACATCAAACGTGAGGCAGCCACCAAATCCTTAGGGCCCTGGCCGTTGGTGAACAAGTCGAGAAGAGTGAGGAGATCGTTGGCAGTAGAGCGCAAACCACCAGCCGGTGCGAGCACACCATCACTAGTGGGGCCAATCGGGCTGAGGTAAAAGTCATGGCCTTGAGCGCGTCGAGCTGCCTTTCTCGGGTCATCCTCTAAAGTAGTGTCACTCAACCCCAGTGGCTCTGTTACACGCTCTCGCAGTATCTCTGCAAAAGAGCGGCCTGACTTCAAAGCAATGCCCTGGCCTAAAAGTCCAAAAGCCAGGTTTGAATAGTTAAATTGAGAGCCTGGACTAGTTTGCAGATGGTAACTTGGTAAGCTGCCATAGAGCTGTTCAAAGGAATAACCTGCATATTTATTCGGCGCATCGGGTACCGATGTAGCAAGGTTGTTAGGCCTAAGCGGCAATGCAGCACCATGTGTAGCCAGGTCGGTGAGGGTGATTTGTCGCCCTTTAAAAGTTGGAGCCTTTACTCCGTCTGGTACGTAATCCTGAAGTGGGTCGTCGAGCCTTACGCGCTTATGTACGACTTCAACAGCTAATAGCAGGGCGGTAAAAATCTTAGTTAGCGAGGCAACTTCAAAAATGGTATCACCGCCTAGCTGGTAGTCATCCTTGGCTTCAGGGTCCCGAACGGTAATGATGCGACGACCAGAGGGCTTCAGGGTGCCTGTAACCGCGGCATGTGCCCCATGCTGCTTAAGAATACGATGACGTACAAGACGTTGAAGCTCGTCTACACCTTTCGCTGTATTATTTGATAAAGCGTCTAACGCAAAGAGTGGCTGGGGCAGGGTATATGCGATGGCAGCCCCCAAAAAAACTTTAGAAAAATCACGTCGATCCATGGCGATCAGTACCTATTGAAGAAGTCAGTCAGGAAAATCAATATACGTTTACAATACCTAACCAATAGTTAATTTAAAACAATCAAATAGCTGAAAGAGTATCGACTACCAATATCTACAGAAGTTTCAGTATTTCATTCGTCATATTGTCAATGAGTACAAAGGAGTGAATTAGATTGAGCGACTTATGAAGAAATCGATATCCACAAAGGTCTGTTGTTTCCTTGTCAGCCTACTCAGGGGAATTAGCCAAGTCATCCTACAGAAGAACGCATTGAGTGGAGCTTTGTTTTTGTTTGGTGTGGCAGTTAACTCCATCACTATGGCTATTGGAGTCCTAGTTGGTGTTATCTCCTCAACAATTTTTGCACATATTAAACATTACCCGGTGAATGATATTGAAGAGGGGCTATTTGGGTATAATGGCGCATTGATTGGTGTAGTCATTTTCTCTTTATATGCACCATCATCACTCACCGTTTTCTTAATTATTGCGGGAAGCGCTCTAACCGTTTTAATGATGCACTTAATGATGATTCACTTTCCTCTTCCGGCTTATACCGCACCATACATTTTGGTGATATGGGTTATCTGGGCCATGGCTCCGGCACTCAATCTTGAGCCAGCTACAACATCGATGAGTGACAAAATCTCAACTTGGGGGATATTCGAAGGCATAGGCCAGATTATCTTCCAAAATAATGCCATTACGGGGGCTTGTTTTTTGCTTGGGATTTTCATTTCCAATAAGTTACATGCCCTTTGGGGCATCATTAGTGGGCTATTTGCTACATTATTGGCTGAGCTTCTATCTTTATCGACAACACTCATTCTTGCCGGAATCTTTGGCTACAATGCATCACTTTGTGCTATTGCCTTAACAAGTAGAAGTAAGCTATGGTTTGTTCCACTTTCAGGAAGTGTATTAACTGTTCCTATCGCAATAGCTCTCATGGGTATTGACCTTATTATTTTAACCGCTCCGTTTGTTATTTCTAGCTGGACTATTTTACTCTTAACAAGAAATTCCTCCCTGAATTATTAAAGTCTCCCCATCCTAAAACCTAACATAATTTCACTGAAAATTTAGCAAAGGCTAACTTGTCATCTTCCATGCTTCTGATTACGCTCCCACAGCCATCCAGGATGGCTTTATCAGTAGCTGCCAACGCTCCTTCCACCCATCAGCCCGCCAGATTTGCTGGGTCAATTTGACATAACCATGACAGAAGATAATGATAGGGTTAAAACTCTTAATACGGGGAAAAACTCCATAGCGCACAGTTGCTTTCTCCTCTGCAAAGGTACCAAACATACGGTCCCAGATAATTAGAATGCCTGCATAATTTTTATCCAAGTATTCACGATTGGTAGCGTGATGTACTCTATGGTGAGATGGGGTATTCATAATCCATTCGATTGGCCTCGGCAGTTTTTTCACAGATTCTGTATGAAGTAGTGTTTGGTAAACCTGTACGACTACTTCACAGAAGAAGATAAGGAACGGATCAAAACCAAGCATAGCTAATGGTAAGTAGAAAAATAACGGGAATAGTCCATCTAAAGGCCCAAATCGATAGGCCACAGAAATGTTAAAGTAGGGCGAGCTATGGTGTACAGTATGGGAAGCCCAAGCTATATTGACACTATGAGCAAAGCGATGCTCCCAGTAATATGCCAAATCCGCCAAGATAAGGCAGGCCAATATGCTCCAACCTGTAATAGGTATTTGGACAATACTAAAATTTTCAAAAACATAGACAAATGTTGCCACATAAAACACTGCAGCAATTAATGAAGTGATTACTATAAAAGCGAATAGGGTGATAAAGTTGCTAACTGAATCACCCAGCATACTTAGAGTTAATTTACGCTTAAACGCATAGCGCACCATTTCCAACACAAACAAACCCATGGCCAGCAGAAAGAACCCCTCATTCACCCAGCTTTCAAAATAATTAATTTCTTCTTGTGTAAAAACTGTTGTTAGAAAGCTCACTTTATTATTTCTCGGTTTATCTGATAAACATCGACAAATTGAACTGCCCCAACTTCCGACAGGGTATATCTCTCTACGACAGCTTGCAGGGTTGAACCAAAAGAAACCTTCTTCCAATGTTCTTCTAACCCAGTCGAGGTAATGTCCGTGCCACCTCCAATACGGATAACTTCACCTGCTGGCATCGCCTCACTAGCACCATCGTACAGAAAGAAACTTTCCTTTGGCAGTCCTACCGTTATTTGAGCCTCTTGATAATTCTCTGAGAACCCCCGATAAATAATAAATACCTTATGTGAACCCGGTTTCAGCCGATTGAGAATATCCTTGTTCTGCAACAATACCTCTACTAGATTACCAGACTCCTCCAAGGCCGCTGTACGGGTCATACCGTAGATTTTCTCTGGCAACACCTCCGTTTGTGTTTGTGTTTGTGTTTGCGTTACAGACTTAACTATAGGTTTTGACGTAATTGAAGGTGCAGTGGCCTCATTTGCTATGGGAGCTCTCGCCTGTGGAGCCAATGGTTGGGCCCAAGCCAGGAAAGTTACTGTACCCGTAATAACACCCGACAGTAATAAGGCATATCTAAGTTTCAATTTTCATTCTCCTTGCTTTACAGCATTTTGAGTTTTAGCTCTGTCATTGCGATCAAATAAACGTGAAGCCAGGAAATGATGAAAATTAACAATGATACGCTCCGCTTCAACCAGTGTACCGCCTTTTCCAGAGGGTGAGTTCATACCTCGTTGAACCCGCTCACAAATCCATTGGTCCTCTGCAAAAAATTTATCAGCGAATTTCCGTGCAGAACGGTTGCTGCCATAACCTCTGTAAACTAGCGAACCGGATAACACTTCTGTTTCACCGGCATGGCAGGGTATAACAGCCAGCCAGCTTAAAGAGCCTGAGTCGATAATGGCGGTAAAATTAGGGGGTAGCATCAATAATTGATAGTGTTCTGACTTACCGAAGCCAAGGTAGGATTTAATTGCACCTCCGGTCAGTGTCCACCTAAGGCAGCCGGCAGAGTAATAAGCATCTTTAGTTGGCGTAACCGTTTCCAGGGTTTTCCGGTGAACTTTAAACAGGTGATAACTCTCCATTGCGTTTTCCATCACAACCTTCCAGTTGGCGGCCCAGCGCTCAGTTTTCCCAGGCTCGAATTCATCAAAGACATTAATCTGATTGGCTGGTAAATAATCCGGTAAGCCCGCAAGTTGCATTGAAAGAGGAGGCGCTTGACCACTGATATCAACAAACACCAGGCCACACCAGATTTCTAGCCGATAAACCGGTAGACAGTGCTTAGCTTTATCTACCTCCTCCTTGCCGGTGAACGGTGCCCCCTGCAAAGAACCCTCCAAGCTGTAGCTCCAGGCATGATATGGGCAGACTAGCCGTTTGCTAGCATTGCCAAAACCAGCATCTAATAATGGCGTGCCTCTGTGTCGACAAGTATTAGATAGAGCGCGTAATTGTCCATCAGCACCACGGACTAGAGCTACGGGGGTACGACCGATATTTAAGGCAAAGTAATCACCTTGTTTGGCCAGACTGGATTCAGCTGTAATAAAAACCCAACCGTCCTCAAAGATTTGCTCCATTTCTCGCTGAAAGATGGCCTCGCTTGTATAAGCCCCGAAGGGCAGGCAACGAGCATCGGGGAGCTGGGATTCAGCCGTTCGTTGATAGTCAGATAACAGATCTCTCTCATGAGTATTCATACGACTATTCTCATTACTGGCATTTTTGTGAGACATATATGTATCATATAGGCATTTTGACAGTGAGACAAGAGTGTCTCATTTAAGCGGAGAACTATGAATACCACTGACTCTAGAGCTACTCGCTCCAGAACCAGCCTCATTGAAGCTGGAAAGGAACTACTGGTGAACAACCCAAAAGCCAGCCTTAAAGAAGTTGCGGCGATAGCCGGTGTGGGAAGGGCAACGCTATATCGTCATTTTGAAACCCGGGAGGAGTTGATCCTAGTAATAGCCAGAGAGTGCTTTATGCTGACCAGCCAGGCTCTGGAACCAATTCATACAGATCCACAGCTCTCAGCGCGAGAAAAGATCCATCAAGGGGTTGTGGCCTTGATGCCCTTGGCTGACAGTTATCACTTTCTCCTATCCCTGTGGAATATTGCCGAAAATGATCCGGAGGTGCTGGCATATTATGGTCAGCAGATGGAAGATCTATCGGCTCTAATACGACAAGCACAGGGAGATGGAGATATTCGTAAAGATCTGCCAGTGGAGTGGATAACCTCAATGATTGATGCCCAGATTTACTCGGCTTGGTGGCTGATCAGCCAGAGGAAAATCAGCACAAAGCAAGCAGCCGAGTTTGCCGTTACCAGTCTATTTGAAGGTATAAATGCTTCGTAGGATTATCTTGAAGGACGCAAAATTGCACAAGCCTTAGCAGGGTATTAATTGGCCCTTAATTGTGGCTCGTACAGTAGCCATTAGTAACCTCATCTAGACGAAGAATAAGCGAGCGGGCTCTGCCCATTATAAATTTGATAGTTCGTAGTTTAGCTAAACTTAATCTCCCACAAGCATTCTCTTACTCATAAAGAACCTCTCACAAATGAAATGATATTTAGCTCAACTATTCACAGCTACCATACTTAGCTATTGAGGAATCGTTTTGGGAATAGAAGTATGAAAATTGTAGTGATTGGCGCTAACGGAACCATTGGTAAATCAGTTGTGGCTGAACTTAATGACCATGAAGTTGTAAAAGTAGGTCACAGCAAAGGCGACTACAGAGTTGATATTGAGGACAGGGCATCTATCAAGGCCATGTTTGAGGAAGTCGGCCAAGTTGACGCCGTAGTTTCAGCCACAGGAAATGCAGTTTTTGCGCCAGTTGAGGAACTGACATTTGATCAAATTAAAGCAGCTATCAACAGTAAGTTGTTAGGGCAAATTAGTATTTTCCAGATTGGCCGTGACTATATTCGAGAGGGTGGCAGTATCACTTTAACTTCAGGTGTTTTGGCTCAACATCCTATGCGGGGCGGTTCTGCACTCAGCCTGGTGAATGGGGCCATTGAATCCTTTGTGAAAGCCACAGCGTTAGAGCTCGGCCATAAGCTTCGTTTGAATGCTGTTAGTCCACATTTTGTGAAAGAAACCATGGATATGATGGGTATGGATAGTTCTAGTGGCATCTCAGCGTCGGACACTGCAAAAGCGTATCGTCATGCAGTTTTAACCAATGAAACTGGGCAGTCTTTTGACGTAGTGGATTATATATAACCCTCAAAACTGAAACTTATTGTGAGACTTTTTATATCGATGATATGCAGTTTATTGATGGTTATGTATTAATTGATACACTAGCTTTTTCTTGGCGAGATTGATCAAGACGTGAGTTAGTGAAGTAACTACATAGAATATCCACGTAAATGCGATTGACTCCGAGCTGATAGAAAATACATTCTTCAAGGAGAGAAAACAGCAATAGCCTGTACGAAATACAATGATGAAATTATTCCTGCTCAATCGCTATACATTTTTTGGCTGTTGTGTTCTCACGACTATCGTCAGCCTGACTCAATTGGACTCTTACTCCTGGCTCTGGCCTATTGCCGCAATCAGCAGCCTTCTGAGTCTCCTCGGAATTTACGATCTGATTCAAAGATCCCATGCGGTGCGCCGTAACTACCCCATATTGGGCAATATTCGCTATCTCATGGAACGTGTTCGCCCAGAGCTACGCCAGTATCTGTTAGAAGGAGAAGAAGACGAGCTGCCTTTTTCCCGGGCCCAACGCTCCCTAGTCTATGCCCGGGCCAAGAATGAGAATGCATCCAAACCCTTTGGTACCTTAATTGACGTCTACGAACCTGGTTTTGAGTTTATCAATCACTCCATACGCCCCAAGGAGGTCAGAGAGCACAAGAGCTTCAGGGTGCTCATAGGGGGACCTCAGTGTAGCCAGCCTTATTCGGCCTCGATCTTCAATATCTCCGCTATGAGCTTTGGGTCCCTCAGTGCCAACGCCATCAGGGCCCTGAACAAGGGCGCCAAGCTGGGGGACTTTGCCCACGATACAGGAGAGGGCAGCATCAGCCCCTATCATCGTGAGTTCGGCGGCGATCTGATTTGGGAAATAGGCTCGGGTTACTTTGGTTGTCGAGCCCAGGACGGCAGCTTCGATCCAGACCGCTTCAAGGCACAGGCTCGTAACCCGCAAATTAAGATGATTGAGCTAAAACTCAGCCAGGGCGCCAAGCCCGGCCATGGCGGTATCCTACCCGGGCACAAGGTGACTGCGGAGATAGCATCCACCCGCGGCGTGCCTGAGGGCGAGGACTGCATCTCACCTTCGAGCCATAGCAGCTTTTCTACCCCCCTTGAGTTGCTGACTTTTATCAAACAACTGAGGGAGCTTAGCGGCGGTAAACCAGTGGGTTTTAAGCTGGCCCTCGGACACCCCTGGGAGTTTATGGGCATCGCAAAGGCCATGCTCCAAAGTGACATATTGCCAGATTTTATCGTGGTAGATGGCAAGGAAGGGGGTACTGGAGCAGCACCGTTGGAATTCACCAATCATATCGGCGTGCCCCTGCGCGAAGGCCTACTGTTTATCCACAATACCCTGGTCGGCCTGAACCTGCGAGACAAGATCAAGATAGGTGCCAGCGGCAAGATAATCTCGGCGTTCGATATTGCCAGTGTGCTGGCTATAGGGGCCGACTGGGCCAACTCGGCACGCGGCTTTATGTTTGCAATCGGCTGTATCCAATCTCAATCCTGCCACACTAACCAGTGCCCCACGGGCGTGGCCACCCAAGACAAGCTGCGGCAGCGAGCCCTGGTGGTGCCGGAGAAAGCCGACAGGGTACATAATTTCCACCACAACACCCTTCGTACCCTGGCCGAAATGTTAGCCGCCGCCGGATTAGAGCATCCAGCACAGCTAGAAGGAAAACACCTAGTACGCCGTACCGGTGGCACAGAAGTTCAGCTATTTTCGCAAATCCACGTCTACCTCAAGCCTGGCGAATTGCTCAGGGCGCATAACGAGGGGGGCTTCTATGCCCGGGCCTGGCGTATGGCACGTGCCGACAGTTTTGATCCAACCGAGAACGACCCAGCCGGCATCGATTCGGAAAGCGAGGCCGACACAGCTGAGCTTGCGCTCAGTTGACCAGGGATCATGCCCCCCAAACTGTTGTGCCAAGGATCCAAGACCTGAGGCTCCTGAAATAAACATTCTTAACCAGTGAGATTAAAGTCACGACTTTAATCAATCACCCTCAGATCAGATTTGCCGATCCAGAAAATAGATCATCCATACATCGAAGTGATTGGGCCCAACTAATCGCCGCCAGCTCTGCGTAGTCAGGGTTTAGAAGTGTATGCGTAAGCGAAACGACAGTGCCAAGTTCACTGCTTTTGAACACAACTTCGACCAATGACGAATTCTTTTGCGGTTCGGTGCCATGTGGCAAGCTGAGATTGCAATGTTTATGGACCTCAAAACTTAGAAACTTCGGTCTATCGACACGACGATATACTCCAGACATTACGCAAGAGCTACCGTCTGGAGCTGTCATCTCAAAAGCAAAACTCCCGCCAACCTCTGCCGTGAGATTGAGCACACGCGTAGTGAAACCGTCAGGCCCCCACCATTTTTCAACCATGCTCGGCGTAACCCAGGCTGTAAAGACTTCTTCCGGAGTTGCCCTGACGGTGTAGGAGATAGGCTTGGTTTGAACGTCCGCTTGATAGGAAAAATCGATCACTATTGCACCTTGTTCTTTTTATCAGGAGGTTTCCTGCTTTCTGTTAACACTAAAACATATCTTTTAGGGAGGAGATGAAGCACTTTTGTTAGGGTGTTTTTTACGGGCATTAGCAAACCGCGGCCATTGCCTAACGATTTTACACCTATATACTTAGTCAAATGGGTAACAATCACGAAAATCTGAATACAGTCTTCCAAGCCTTAGCAGATCCAACGCGCCGCGCTGTCATTCAGCACCTGACCAGCGGACCGGCATCAATCACCGAGCTCGCTAAACCGTTTGAAATGGCACTACCTTCATTCATGAAGCACATTGGTGTGCTGGAGGATGCGGGTTTGATCCGATCCAAGAAAATTGGGCGCGTACGAACCTGCGAGATCAAGCCGAAGCAACTGACAGCTGCAGAAACTTGGATTAATACACAGACGGCCCAGTGGGAAGGCCGGATGGCAAGAATGGCGAGCTTTGTCGAAGCACTTGGCGCTGAAGGACAGGATGACTGAGTACGATAGAGATACAGGGTGCCATATTACAAACCCTGTAGGTCACCCCTCCATTCCAATAGCCGACTACTTGATCTTCTGTTAAAAAACTGGAGGGTGTGATCGGCTCACATACCGCACCCTCTTATGACATTACCGATCATAGTTGTTATGTCATTGCACCTCACTTTGTGCAGATAGAGGTCAATTCTCTTACTCTTTTACGCCACTAGTAAGTTATCCATTGACCTAACTATTATTGCTTTTTATAGTTATCCAATCAGCTAACTATTAGTCGGTAGCCTGGGAACTGCCATTAAGAAAAGGGACTAGCATGAGCCAACAGTTATCGCACGACACCATATCCATCAGTAAAACAATCAAAGCACCAGCAGAACAGGTTTTTTCAGCATGGGAAAACCCAAAAGCCCGCTCAATATGGGGGGCACCTTCTAAGGATGAGGCAGTCGAGTTTATTGAAAACGACTTTCGCGTCGGAGGCCTTGACGTACATCGGTGCGGCCAAAAGAATGATCTGCAATTCCGAGTCGAAACACACTACTACGACATCAGTAAGCCGCATCGCCTGCTTTTTACCGAGCGTGTATATACCGACGACTCTTTATTGAGTGCCTCTTTGATCACCGTGGCGATTAGTCAAAATAAGCGCGCGACTGAACTCCAGGTGACGATACAGATCACCTCTCTGGTCGGTTTGGGAATGATCGACGGAACACGCAATGGATGGCAGTGCGCTCTTTCTAATCTCGCCGCTTACCTGGAAGCAACAAGGGTGGAAGTCGAATAAAGCAGACCTGGTAGATCAGTTTAAACTGCTGATTTTTCCCTTGGTTCTGGGCAAAGGAAAGCGCCTCTTCGGTGCTGGTGTGATCCCTTTGGGGTTCCATGTACAGCAATCTACGACGACAGATAGTGGCGCTATTTGCGTAACTTACATGCGGGATGGAAGTATCACCACTGGAGACTTCTCGCTTCAACAAGATTAACGCCGTCAGCCCAATCTCAAGCTGGCGTAAATGATAGGAGATGTTGAATGCTGGTTATGACGCTGATCAAAACTCACAGATAAATATGGAACGCCATAGTTGCTAAATTACGAGAGTTCAAAGGTAGAAGCCGTAGGGGAGGGGACATCATAATCTAACTCCGGAAAAATGATAGTTTGATAGTGGCAGGGACTTTGCTCATACGGGACAACCGGTTATGGCAATGATTTCAGATATCGCAGATTATTTCTCGAAAGGTTGTGGACGTTGTGAACGCTTTGCAACGCCTGATTGCTCGACCCAGAAATGGAAATCCGGCCTTAATGAGTTGCGCCGGATATGCCAGAGCATGGATCTGGAAGAGCACGTAAAATGGGGGCAGCCTTGCTACACATTCGCCGGTCGAAATATTGTCATCCTTGGAGCGTTTCGAGAGAAATTCCTCATTAGCTTTATGGATGCGGCGTTATTGAAAGACCCCAAAGGCTTACTTCAAAAGCGTGGTGAGAATACCCAACACCCACATATGATCCCCCTGAAATCCAACGACCAAGTGACAAAGCTCGAATCAGTTATACGAGCTTACATCGAGGAAGCGAAGGGATATGCCAAAGCCGGCATTAAGCCCCCAAAAGCAGAACGCGATATCAAGCTCCCAGATGAACTGGTTGAAGCCATGGATGCCGACCCCGAGCTTGCAGAAGCGTTTCATGCATTAACACCAGGGCGCCAGAGAAGCTATGCCTTCAACTTAAATTCAGTCAAGAAACCAGCTACACGGGTTTCGAGAATAGCCAAGTTCCGCAGCAAAATAATTTCAGGCAAAGGCGCTATGGAGCGATAAAAAACGATGCATCGATGAACAACTCGCATCGACCTCCAGCGACCTTTGGAATAGCGCAGATTTGGTTAAGCAGTTCTAGACGATATTTATCATGCCGAGTGAGGTAACAGAACATCCTCCTCGGGAGGGTACGGAGACCGCCATTCATCACAAACACCAAAGGGGCAGGGGGCTTTATCGAACCTGAACCAGAGCGCAGTTACGATATGGAGCGCATTGCATCAACCCTCAAAGCTGACGGTGAAGAGACCGCATACTGTCCAAAGCATAGGAGAATACATATGACCGAACTCGTAAACTGCCTGTGGTTTAACTATGGCGAAGCAAAGAAGGCGGCGGAATTCTACGCCGCAACTTTTCCAGATAGTCATGTAGATCGAGTTAATCAAGCGGTGACCGACTACCCTGGCGGTCAGGAAGGCAGTGAACTGACTGTCGAATTTACCGTACTCGGGCGCAAGTTTATTGGTCTGAATGGCGGTCCGAATTTCAGGCCAAATGAATCCGTTAGTTTCATGGTTGTCACCGAGAATCAGGAAGAAACCGACCGCTACTGGGAGGCGATCATCAGTAATGGTGGACAAGAAAGCGCCTGTGGTTGGTGCAAGGATCACTGGGGCCACTCGTGGCAAATTACACCAAGACAGCTTCTGGATCTGACAACGAACTCTGATCGTGACAAAGCGAAGCGTGCCTTTAAGGCGATGATGTCCATGAGTAAGATCGATATCGCCACGATAGAGGCAGCCGCCGAGGAAGTATGAGTTCATGGAGAAGTACTCTTCACAACTTCACTCAAGATCTGGAGCTGATTATGGCTTTAATTCAGAGCAGGAAAACTAAGGAGATCTCCGGAGTAGTCCGGCAGATCCTGTCACCGGAGGCCTGGAAGGATGAACTCGCTGAACTCCGCAAAGCAGAAAAGGAGCTGACCCGAGCGCACGACCGGCTGGCAGAAAAACGACGGTATTCGGGTTGGGTGAAGATCGAACAAAATTATGCCTTTGAGGGTCCAGGAGGCACTGCGACTCTGGCTGACTTGTTCGATGACCATTCACAACTCATCGTTTACCACCATATGTTGAAGCCCGCTGATCCCAGCCCGTGCGAAGGCTGCTGCATGGTCGCCGATCAGATTCCTCATCTTGCCCATCTGCATGCCCGAGACACCTCTCTCGTCTTTGTGTCAAAAGCGCCGATCGTTGAGATAGAGGCATTCAAGAAACGTATGAGTTGGGCCATACCCTGGTATGAAACCAAGAACAGCTTCAACGCTGATTTCGATGTGGCTACCGGATTTGGTATCAACGTTTTCTATCGCGATGGAAAGGGCCTCTATCGAACCTATTTCACTAACGGCCGAGGTGTCGAAACACTTGGCACGGTGTGGACTCTTTTGGATCTCACACCGCTCGGCCGCCAGGAAAACTGGGAAGCGGCTCCCGACGGCACTCAGCAGACACAGCCGTATCATTGGTGGCGTAGACACAACGAATATGGCTAATACAGGTGCCTGCCACACATCATCCAGCTACAAAGGGAAGAATTCATCTACTCAATCGCTTGTTTAGGAGAAACAGGATATGAGGCGTTTAGTTGTTTGGAATGTGATGACGTTGGACGGGTACTTTGAAGGCACTGCGCCCTGGGCGTTGGACCATCACGGAACAGTGTGGGGCGACGAGTTAGAAGCTTTCTCTCTTCAGCAGGGCGATGAAATCGGCACCTTGTTGTTTGGACGCTGCACCTATGAGGGGATGGCCAGTCATTGGAGGAATGAAACCGGGGCGGTTGCGGACATGATGAACTCACTTGAGAAAGCTGTCATCACGCGCACACTTGAAACCGCCGATTGGTCAAACACTCGCCTTTTAAAAGGCGAGGCCGGCGAACACGTTCGTGCGCTGAAGAGGGAGACAGGGAAGAGAGATATCTTCGTTTTCGGAAGCGCAGACCTTGTAGATACTCTGCTCGCAAGGGGCTTGGTAGACGAATACAGGATATGCCTTGCACCCATCGTGCTTGGAGCAGGCTCACCTCTCTTCAAAGCTGACGCCATCCAGAAGAATTTCGAACTCATGCGGGCGGACGCCCTTAAATCGGGCGGGGTGATCCTTCGCTACAAGTGCTTGCAGAAAGGTGGAGAAGTATAACAAATCGCAAAGTTTCTATTTTCTTTAAGGGCATTAGGCCTTCACGGAAATCCGTGGAATTCCTATATTCAAGCAGTCATATGGATTGATTGATACAGTTCAAATAGCCATCTATCTTATACCGGTGTAATCACCAATTTTTATAATGTCATGAAAAGGCCTCAACCTTTTCGGTTACCACTTGATTCGGATAGAAGGCGATACAAGCATTAATTACTTTGGCAAAGTCGAATGCGGCTTTGTAGGTCCATGCAATGGTTGAAGTAACTGGAGCGGACAATGGGGCGTCTTTACCTCAATATGAACCAGTTAAAAGAAGTGAAGAAGTGTTCTGAAAAGTTGAAGTGATTCATCAATATATATTGGATAATATTATGGAATTTAATTTCCCAAATCGTGACGGTGTAGAATTAAAGGGTAAATTAGAGAATTCCACCGGAAACCCAAAGGCCTATGCAATTTTTGCACATTGTTTCACATGCTCAAAAGATATCATTGCTGCGAGCGCTATTAGCAAATCATTGACTAGCAAAGGAATATCAGTATTAAGATTTGATTTTACTGGGTTAGGTAACAGTGATGGAGATTTTTCCAATACTAACTTTTCATCTAATGTTGAAGACTTGCTTAGTGCTTGCAATGAAATTGAAAACCGCTTTGAAGCACCAAAATTGCTAATTGGGCATAGTTTTGGTGGTGCTGCCGTATTAAAAGCCGCTGGTATGCTAAAGACAGCTAAAGCTGTTGTTACTATAGCCGCTCCAAGTGATGTAAAACATATCCAACATATGTTTAAAGATAAGCTCGATAACATCAATAAAACAGGGCAGGCAAAAGTGGTGCTTGCTGGCCGAGAGTTTACTCTTAAAAAGCAGTTTATTGACGATATAAATGAAGCAGACATCTTGGTTAACCTTAAGGAATTAAGGAAAGCTTTACTAGTTATGCATTCACCACTAGATAGCACTGTTTCTATTGATCATGCTGCAAAAATATTTAGCGCTGCGCACCATCCAAAAAGTTTTATTTCCTTAGATAAAGCCGATCACTTGCTTATGAAGAAATCAGATGCTGAATATGTCGGCAATGTTATTGGAGCCTGGGCTCAAAGATATATTAGTTAATACGACATATAATAGAGAATAATGTTGGAGCTTAGAATCCAATAAAAATATGGACTCGTCTGTTAAGGATTAAGTTGTTACTTACTTCCAGGAACCTTTGGATCAAACAGCACAGCCAGCACCAGATGGCCTTTGGATTGCTCCCTTATTACATTAAACATCCAGAAGCTTAATTAAGCTCATTTTTCAAAATAAACGATGAAAACCCTTGCTTTTTTACTGGAGTATGACGTTGTTGTGGGACCAACGAGTCCGGCTGCAGGACAAATCGCGCTTGCTCGAAGCGTGGGTCAAAAAGCGGGCTGGACATCATCACTCTCCCGGGAAGGAGTAGCAAATTCACATATATATCAGGATAGGCATTAAAAATTCGATTATAAGTGCACCATTTGAGAGTATTCTGGTGCATGCCTATTTACCCTGTATTTGAATTGTCAGGCATGTTGAGTTACCTGGACCAGCTCCCATATAATGTGGCCTAGTTTGCACCAGGATTCAGGATGAAATGGTACAAAATCTCCCTCCAGACAACGGATTTCCGAAACCGCGCTCACGACGCCTCTTTCATCCACCTGAAGCTTCGGGTGTGGCTTTTCCGATCCAGTCCGTACAAATCGATTGGGATCGCCTTATCGCCAAGCGGCCCGCTGTGCTTGAGACGATCGATACTATGCCGGTCTACCTTCTCAAGCCTGAGATCTTGCAATTACTTGATGCAGAAAAGCACCCGACTTACCGGCTGATTTTCGATCTAATATGGACTACTGGTGCACGAATCTCCGAGATCCTGGCCCTGACACCCAGTAGTTTTGTGGAGGATGGCTACGATTTTGGGGTGATCCTGAAAACGCTCAAACAGCAGCCTGGTCGACCCAGTAAAGCCAGTCTGCAACGATCCCCTAAACGGTATGTGCCCATCGTGGACTGCACTCCCCGGGACCGCATTCTGAGTTATTTACACTCCCATCGCTTTCAAAAAAAACAGCGAATTTTCCCGATGTGTCGGCAGACAGTGAACCGGCATATTCATGCGTTGGTGGACAGAGTAGGGGGTGCCCCCTTCGCCATTTCAGCTCACACGTTTCGGCATTCGTTTGCGATTCACCTGTTACTGCATGGGCGACCGCTAAAGTATGTGAGTCAGCTGCTGGGGCACAAGTCGGTGGACAGTACCGAGATTTACACGAATGTACTTACCGTCGATGGAGCACATTTTTTGGATGGTGTGGATTTTCATTAAGTCTTTAGGTTCAGATATCAATAAAGATAAGATCAGTAAATATAGTATGTGAACTTTAAATTTATTTGGAAAGCATATACCTATAGATAATTTTTGAAAGAGTAATAATTACAATATGGATATCAGATACTGGGAAGGTGGACTTGAAGAACATGAAGTTGTTGCCATCAAAAAGATAGAAAAAACCTTTTCCAACAGTTCACAAGCACAAGAAAGTAAGCCCCAACGCTCTATAGGTTTTAACGCGCTTCAAGCACTAAAGAGTAACCCCATGTATAACTGGCAAGGTTATGCGGGATTTCGATTTACTGACGGTAAGGGCAAGGAAGGCGAATTCGATTTATTGATTATAACTCATTGCAACATCCTAGTTGTTGAGCTCAAGGATTGGAAAGGTAAAGTAACTAGCCGTGGAGCAAACTGGTATCGAGGAAGAGAGGATCGTGGAAAGTCACCAGTAGAAATTACACTCAATAAGAAATATCTTATTGAAAAAAAAATTAAACCATTAAAGAACAAGCTGACCAATCGGGGGTACCTGCCTCACGTACATCATCTGGTGGTCATGACGGGTACGGAAGATATTAATGGTATCCAATCGCCGGACAAGGAACACACGCTCACGCTGAAAGCGTTTTTAACGCTGGTTGATGCAAAAAAGTATGACAAGCGCTTTAAGCCGCATCCAAATTCCAAATCGTTATTAGATGATGTCACGTTGTTTAATGATCTGCTCTTTGGTAATGATGACGCGGTCGAGGCCAAACCATTCTCTATTGCTGGGTGGCAATCGCAGAAGCTCATTTTTGATGGACATCATCTTAATCTCTACAAGGAGTATACGGCAACAGCCGTGTCCAATAAGAATGAAGTGGCGCTAATCCGTCGCTGGGATTTTTCCAAGCTATCTAGCGTTGACTCAAAAACACCTGGTGGTCGTTTCAAAATTGTTTCCCGTGAACGGGAAGTATTGCAGTACATCAAGCTGCAAAAGCTAGAGTTGTATAATCATTGTCTGACCTCATTGACGATACCGGAAAAAGAAAAAATAACGGCTAGATACAATGAGGTATATGAATTGCCGCCGGCGCACAAGCGGTTCAACGAATTCGTTGCCAAATACGGAGCTAATTTTTCTGAGGCTGACCGTGTTGCATTGGTGAAGCTGTTATTGGATAAGTTTTCCCACTTACACAAAATAAAGGTGGCCCATCGAGATTTAGGTGATCACAGCATCTGGATTTCACCGAGTAAGCAAGTAGCTTTATCTAATTTTATCTCTGCCTATCACCAACCGATTGGTACTATCGGTCCAGCTCGTGCTGAGCTGTCTGTCAACGCGGGCAAAGCACCGAAAGGGATGCTAGTTAGTGAGAGAACCACACCATTTCATATGGATGTTTATTCTCTAGCAATACTGTCTTGGCACATCTTAACCGGGACCCGACTCTCACCGGCTTCTATTGCAGATTTACCTCAAAAGATAGCAGAGGCTGACTCATGGTACGCCCGGGTACTGGAAAAGGCACTTGATGGTGAAAGCTACGGTTACGCATCAGAATTCCAAACAGAATTTACAGAGGCCGAACCCCAAAGCTCCAAATCACAACAGTTTGATTTCTCTCTCTTGGAACCCTATCAGTACGAATTCAGTCACGGCCGAAAGTTTCGTGAAGAGGGTGAGTTCTTGGTTGATGATAGCTCTAAAGAAGTGTACGAATCAAATGGACGTATCGTAAAAGCTTGGCTGAATGTAAATCCGTTGAGCATGACGGTTGGGCTTGGCCAAAAATTGTATTATTTCCTCGAGAAAGTGGAAAAGCTCCAAGCTATGGCGCCAAGTTTTATTCCTTGCATTTCTGATTTCGGCATTGCCAACAAAACTTCAGCGTTGTTTTTAGTCAGTGACAAAATAGAAGGCACTACTTGGGGTGCCTTGACTATCAAGGATGAACAAAAGTTTGACCTGATTAATCAACTTGTCAATGCCGTAGAGCATTATCACGGACTTGGTTTTGCACATGGCGATTTACATCCTGAGAATGTGATGATCTCTTCATCCGAACAGAAACTAAAACTGTTCTTGGTGGATACACCTGACTTTAGCTTAGATGCAGAAGAGTCGAAAAATCATAAGTACAGTCCAGAAAACATAGATTTCTGTTCGGCGTTTGAACGCGACATCTTTGCAACAATGCGACTGAGTTGTGAGTTGCTGGATATTTCCTGGGGAGAAGAGTCTTTAGTGTACCCCGCTATCTCATCAGCCATTGGCGTTGAACTGCAAGATGTTGAATTTGGCTTTAAAAGCCTGGGACGTTTTAAGGTTGCGCTCGAAAACCCTATGTTGGAGGAGGCACACGGCCTCGATATCAAAACCATCACACTACGCGGGACATTTGAACCGATAACACTGTATCCTGACAATGGGCAGTTATTTGTTCACTTGAGGGATCACCCTAAAGATAAACAAAATGAGGCGATCATTAAGATAATAGGCGTAGGTGGTAACGTAGAGCTCTTTTATTCCAAAACACAAGGCTGCGTGATCAATGGATATGCCCCCAATGTTAGTCACAACGGGATTGGTAGGTTTGTTCGAGACCAAGCATTATTGGACTTGCCATTTGCTGTAAAAATAGAACCTGGGTATGCAAATCTGGTGGAACTGGATGAAGCACTCAAAGAGCATGATGCATTTCAACGCACCATTACTCAGCATTTCGAGCAACTTGAAATTGCTGAGTCTGTAAATGATGAACGTGATATATCACCATTAATCGAGGAGGCATTTACAGAGCCTAAAAAGGCGGACCAGGACCATGTAAAGCTAGAGCAGCTAGAAATATCGACCAGGAAACTATGGCAGGCAATCATCGATACGGAAACGGAATCGCACCCATATGTTTGCGTTAATGGTGATGTCTTTGCTCCTAAGGGGAGCGAAGACGACCTGGTCATTCCTTATGAGGGTGAGAAAGATGCATTAGATAGCTTCGGTAAAAAAGATGAAATTGAAGCTATCATCGTCAATGGAGATGACGAGGTTAAGATTGGAGAGGTGGTCTTAAAAGCATCTGAAATGAAAGAGGTAAGATTAACTAAGGTGCGTCCGAGAGCAAAAAGGTTATCAGATGGCGATATAGTGTTCTTTAGGAGTTCTGCTGATCGCAAGTCTTATGAGAAGCGTAAGGATGCATTGGCCCGCATACTCGGAAAAGATGCGGTTATCGAAAAGCTGGCAGATTACTTTGAGCCGGATTGTCAGGAAGACCCTCAGAGTTTTGATATTGAGATCACTGAGGAGGACTTTGCCAGGTATGACCGTGTTGATGAGCATGGCAACACAATCAGTTTAAATGAAAAACAACGAGAAGCTTTTCAAAAACTGATTAGCTATGGCCCGTTATCTATGTTGCAAGGTCCTCCCGGTACAGGGAAGACAGAGTTTATTGCGGCATTCGTACACTATCTAGTAGAAAAGCAGAATGTCCATAACATCTTATTGGTAAGCCAGTCTCATGAGGCTGTCAATACGGCGGCAGAGCGTATTAGGCGACACTGCCAATCACTCGGAACCACGTTGGAAGCTGTTAGGTTTAGCAACCGCGAGAGCGCAGTATCAGATGGTTTGAAAGACGTTTACTCTCAGTCAATTGTTAGCGGGAAACGAGACCTGTTCAAAGTTGATGCGAAGTATCGCATTAAGGCTTTAGCTCAACCGCTTGGATTAGACGAAAACTACCTGGAGCGGCTCACTGAGGTAGAAGTCTCTATTGTCGGTCTCATTCGAAAAGCGATTCGTATCAGTAAGCAGATAAATAGCACGAATAGAGAGCCATCAGAAGTAGCTACCTTGCGTAAGGAAGGGAAGCAGTTATCGCAAGTTCTCAGCGAGCGAATTGCTGATTTAGGTATCAGTATTCCAGCATTGCCAAGTGATTTGCTGGGCCTTGAATCGGTGATTGCAACGTTACTTGATGAGCGATATGCCGTTCGACCGGATGAAGCGAAAAAGGCGAGGGCGTTGATTAAGATATCTCGAGATATGATTGACGTTCTAAATACTGAGCGTGTTAATTATGACGAATTTTTAGCTCGTTCCCGTCAGCTAGTTGCTGGTACTTGCGTCGGTATTGGTCAACGTCATATGGGCATTTCTGAAAACCAATACGACTGGGTAATTATAGATGAGGCAGCTCGGTCAATTGCCAGTGAACTCGCAATCGCTATGCAGTCAGGGAAGCGTGTTCTGTTAGTTGGAGACCATCAGCAATTACCGCCATTGTACACGGAGCCTCATAAAAAGGCACTGGCCAGGAAGTTGGGGATTGCTAGCAAGTCTGCCGATATTGATGAGTTAATTGCAAGTGATTTTTCTAGAGCGTTTGAGTCTAAGTACGGTAAGCAAACAGGAGCACAGTTACTTACACAGTATCGTATGGCACCACCTATAGGAACCATGGTATCTCATTGCTTTTATGACAATGATCTAGCCAATGGTGATAGGGCAATACCTGATATCTATCCTTCCGGACATAGGCTGTTTAATGCTTACGTCACTTGGGTGGATACACAAGCTAATGGTAAAGGAGCACATCATCTCAGTGATAAAGGTGTCAGTATTTACAACCGTTCTGAAGCCAATGCTATCGTCAAGTTGCTGTCTGAAATAAGTGGAAATTCAGAATTTATTGCTAGTCTATCAGGTCATGTGAAAGGTGGAGAGGTAGCAATCGGTGTTATTTGTATGTATGGCGAACAAAAAAGAATTCTTCGCCAGAAACTCAAAGAAGCCCCCTGGGGTGAAGCTTTTAAAAGCCTGATAAAAATTGACACGGTTGATAGCTACCAGGGCAAAGAGAACCGAATCATAATTCTTTCCGTTACACGGTCTATCGCAGACCAATCACCTGGTTTCCTACGGTCCCCTAATCGTATTAACGTAGCGTTGTCTCGCGCCATGGATCGATTGGTTATTGTAGGTGATGCCCGAATGTGGAAGGGGAAAAATCAAAACCTGCCCTTAGGGAAAGTGCTGTCTTACATAGAAAAACAAGATGACGAACAGTACCAAGTGGTGCCTGTTCAGCGAAGCAATATGAAGCGAGGTAAGCGAAATGGAAAGTAACAAAATACCGTTTCATGAAATCGATTTTTTACTGCCTTTTCATCGCTTCGCTATTGAGTTTTCGTACGTAACAAAACGAAGACTACCATTCATTCGAGAGTTTGCTTTGAGGCTTATTCATTTAGCACCCATGGCACCTGAATCACTGGCGAGGTACTTAGATTTATCATCTCGAGAGCTAAAAGAAGTGCTGAGAGATCTTGTTGGCAAGGACGAGCTAACGTATTGCGATGACGGCTTGATTGACCTAACGCCACGAGCGAGAGGCTACTTTGTTGCTGAAGGCGATTCACCGCAGGTCACAAGTATTGAGACCAAGAATATCACTCTGTCGTTTGAGTTGGCTGGATTTAATTGTATTCGGACAAATTTCGGTCGAGATGGCTGGCATGCTGGCATCTCCGTCCCTGTTTCTAGTGAAAAGCGGGGCCTGAGTGATAAATACGCAAGTAAAGGGTTTCAAGCACAATTCTATTATTTATTAGAGCAAGGCTATATGCCGGATATTTCTCCTAGAGATGCAGAGACGTTACCTTCAATTTACAAGATGGACGCTGTTACGCGGGTGGGGCAGGGCAACAAACGACTACCTCATACATTCTTCTTTGATGACTTTGGCAATCTTGTTGAAAGGGAGGATCTTGATACATTTAAATATGATGAGCCTGTTTTTGATGCTATTACCCGGACTATCAATAATTTTCATCAGATAAATAACTTGCCTGATGTAGCAGATGCAATGCAGGCAGTAGGTGACGATGTAACAGGGGAGTTCATTTCCTCTAGTGGTATTGATGTATCTAGCTTGATTCGAGAAATCGCTCGCTCTCGCGAGCATGAATCAAAGTTACAGCTAATGTTGGGTCCTATTTACCAAGAGGGAAACTGGCAATACATCAAATCTCGCTTGAGTAGTGAACTTAAACAACTAAAAGAGCACCACCAGGATGGTGTTAAAGAGCTAACCTGGCTGGCGCCTAGCGATAGTTTTTGGGGGAAGTCGGACAGATATACGGCTGTTAAGTCATGGTTAGAAGAGAGTGCTACGACAACTGGCAATAACCCAAAGCGGTTATTTAAACCAAAGTTCTATTTTCCTATTGCGAGAGAGAGTGATAAACGTGGGATTAAAGAATGGCATAACCTACTGAGGAATAAGGAGTATTGCTACAAGTTCATTGAAGGATTTTTAAAAGGTACAACTGAAGTTTTACTGCTACAGGATAGCTTTGCTGTTGTGTGCTACCACCTATCAATACCTTCCGTTTCTACTGTCTCGGTCCCGCTGGCGTTTTATACAAATGACAAGGCACAGGTCAATACTCTTGAAGTTTTGCTCAAGGATTATCTTGGTGGATCGGTAGGATTTGAGAACCCAATAGATTTGGGAAAGCTGTAGTTGATCATATGCAGTCTTTTAGCATTTCCTTGTTATTGAAGTTGTTGATAAATTTATTTTAAGGACAAGTTTGGAACATTTAGACGATTTCCCTAAACGGGATGGCAACCATAAGATACAAGAAGTAGCAGAAACAGCATTTCGTACTTCTATTAGTCAGTGTGCATGTTTTCATATACAACAAGAAGACCGACGTGATTATGGAACTGACTTTCAGCTTGAAGTTATTAACAACGATAGTATGACGAATGTGCGCATTCATGTTCAGGTCAAAGGTACTGAATGCCAAGAGTTAAGCGACGACTCTGTTAGTCGCTCCGTTGCCAAAAGTAACTTAAATTACCTATTACAGCAACCGTGTTCTATATATGTTTGCTATCACGTCCCTACAAAACGTTTGTTGGTTCGTTATGTGGAGGATGTCTATAGAGAATATGAGCATCAAGGCTCAGGCTGGCGTAATCAAAAATCGGTAACTGTTAATTTTATTCATAAGTTTGATATTGATTTTCAAGAAAAGCTAAAAGATAGATCTTTAACTCTTGCAAAACAATCAAGAAATGAACGGATTTTGTATTCAAATACTCCGCCAAATCAGTTTTCTACGTTAATAGAAAAAACAAAAGAGAGAGTTATTGTTCCAGCGGATTATAATCAAGCTAAGATGATGCTTAAAGAGTTTTATCATGCTGGAAAAGACGAGGCTATAAGCAATTCTTTTGATCAATTCCAAGTAGAGCTTTCCTTCCATCCTAAAGATATGCTTTTCGCTTACATGGCAGAGATTAATCTTGGCATAAATGGAGTAAAAGTTGATGAAGATCGAATTAGAGTAGGTATAGAAGAAATAGGAAAGGTTATTGAGCTGGAATGCTTTGATCTAGGATCTTTACTCTACTCAATGGGAAATGGGTGGCTGGCCTTGAAGGAATATGAGAAGGCAAGAGATGTCTACAATAATGCTCTCGTTGAGCTTAGCCGCCTAGGGTCTTCTGATTTATCTGCGCAGTGCTACAAAAACATGGGCTCAGTTATGGAGCACTTGAGTGATGACGAGAGTGTGGCTCTTGGCTACTACAAAAAGGCTTTAGAGCTTTCTCCACAATTGGCTGAGGCCCATTTTGCATTAGCTCTTTGTTATAGAAAGAAACAAAATTTCTCCAAGGTTTTAGAGCATCTTGATCAGGTAGTCTTTATAAGAGGCTATAGTGATCATAGTTTGTCTTTACAGGGATGGAGAGTTGAAGCTCTTTTCAATAATGGAGATGCCGGCGCTGCATTTCGTGAAATAAATTCCTTGATATCTAACGCAGGCAAATCTCACTGGGTTTGGCCTTGGTGTGCAAGGCAAGTTATGGTTTTTGGGCGTGACTCTATAGAGTCTTCCAAGAAAGCCATAAGTTTCTGGAATCTTTATCTTCAAGAAAATTCAATGAGCCTGCAGGCCAAGCAGGAGCGTTTGCTTTGCCTGTTGAACATTCGGTTTCATGGTGAAGATACTGATTTTGACTTTGATACATTTAAAAACCAGGCGCTAGAGGTTATAGAAGGCGGTGATGTTGATATTGCTTTTTGGTGGGACAGGGTAGGTCATTGGGCACAATGTGATAATGACTGGATCGAAGCTGAAGCGAATTACAGAAAAGCTTTCGATTTAGAGCCGGAACTATATGGATATTGCCTTGGGACGGCTTTAAACTTTTTGGGAGAATTCGAAGAAGCATTTCCAATCCTTTTGGAGCAAGCTGAGAATCATCTTCCGGATGCGAAAAGCTGGTTTCAGGTGGCTGTAGCATGTGAAGGGCTTGATGATTTTCATGGGTGCCTTTTTGCATACCAGAAGGCCATAGATCTTGACCCTGATTATGATCTAGCATGGTTTAATCTAGGAGGATATTACTGGAATTTTGGTGCTGAAGAGGAAGCTATGGAGATTTGGAGAAAGGCTGTTACACGTTTTCCTGATCATGACCTAACCAAAGAGTTACAGCAGAACTTTCCGGACTTTCTCACTAATTGATATCGGTTTCATCAAGATCGCTTTGGCCGAAAGGTGGTTAATCCAAACCTTTTAAGGCATCTTCTATGATCTCTTCAGGCGGCTCCTCATAGATCAAAGTAGTCGATGGATTAACATGGCCTGCAATCTTTTGGGCGATTTTTACAGATTTTTTCTGCTTATGGATGACGTTCGTGATCAATGAGCGACGACCGCTATGCGAGCTCGCCTTTTCTACACCGGCCCAATCACGCAACATCAATGCCATATGCTCCTGTAACGTGTTAGGAGAGTAGGGACCACCCTTCTGAGTAATAAATAGAGGGGAAGAGGGGGTTAGCTTCTCCCCTTTGCCGAGCCGTAAGTTTAAGTACTGACCCAGAGCTTCGCGGAGCCCCTGATCAACCATGGGGAGATCTCGCGATTTTCCTCTATGTTGTTTAACAGGAGGGTAGAAATTCTCTGGATTGACGTCAGCACCAGATTTAGCTAACGCTTCAATTTGTCTAACAACTTTATCAAAACTATCAATATCGAAGCTGATCGTTTTGCGTTGGTAATGGCTTTTGGAGCGCTTCATGGCATTGGCACCCTTGGTATAGGCAGCAGGTAGGCTCATTACTTCTAACAGCTTGAACTCGGTGCCCATAGGATTAAGTTTGGCAACTTCCTTCACTTGTAGGAGTGCAATCTCTTGGGCACGCAGTCCCAGCTTAAAGCTGACTTGCATGATGGCCGTGTTCTTTTCAGGGTGACGATGACCCTGGATAACCAGGAAAAGGTGTCGTTGTTGGGCGGCCGTCGGTACACGGGCCTGACCAGATTTAGCCATCACAAACCTCAAAATAGGGGTGAAATATAATCCGTAATAATGTTATTTTAACGGATTATGGCAGGGTATCTAGCTTAAATGCTAGATCTATAAGTGGCTATTCGAACGAAAGCCATAAGTGCACTTAGCTTATAGGCGCTTTTTTGATCAGCTTCATCCACATGAAGTTGCCAGTGTATTTCATAGGTAGATTCACTTATAAACCTATTAGCACGGTTCTTTTCGGCTCACTTGTCCAAATGTTTTTCAGAGTTGCGTGAGTAATTTGGTCTTAGGAAAAGGCTTTGATGCGCTCCGATGATTGTATGCGAAAACACCTGGAAACCTGGAAACCTGGAAACCTGGAAACCTGGAAACCTGGAAACCTGGAAACCTGGAACGCTGTAACCTTGGAACGCTGTAACCTTGGAACGCTGCAACCTTGGAGCGGTGGAACCTTAGAACACAGGTACACAAAATGAAGATTACTCGGCCGGAACTAGAGTAGATGGATGCACGATTAAGTGTTTTAGTTGGAAATTAAGTGTTTTAGTTGGCAAAAATTAAGTACTTTAGTTGGACGTCCAAAAACCGATACGTAGGTCAAACTAGGGCCCTGTTATTTCCGATATTTGTGAATATCGGATATTTTATAAATGCCTGTTTTTCTGTATAATTTGCCGCATTCTAACAACAAATCTATATTTCTATGTCTGCTTCCAACCGGCCACCAGCACCAATCATCGACAACCTGAGCAATCTTGAAAATCCATTCCGCTGCACCAGCTTTTCAGCTAGCCGTTATCTCAGCAAGCAGATTCCTGGTGCTGATACCGATCTGGAGTTCACGCTTAAGTTTCTTTACAGCTACAACGGCAGCCAGGCAACGTTTAACAGCTACCGCCGTGAACTTGAGCGCTTGCTGCAATGGGCTTGGCGCATTGAAGAAGTTTCAATAATGACTCTGAAGCGCGAACACATTGAGGAGTTTGTGCAGTTTTGCATTGAGCCGCCAATTGCCTGGATCGGGACTAAGAATGTTGCCAGATTCAAAACACAAAATGGCGAGCGCGTTGTGAATGCCGATTGGCGGCCATTCGTAGTCAGTGTGTCCAAAGTTGAGTTTCGTGCTGGCAAGACGGCTTCCCCCAAGGAGTTTCGGCCATCCCAGGCAGCGATCAAGTGCATCTTTACTGCATTGTCGTCCTTCTTCGATTTTCTCTATCAAGAAGGCTTGGTTCCAGCCAATCCTGTGGCACTGATTCGCCAGAAAAGTAAGTTTGTTCGACGTGAGCAACAAAGCCAGGTTGTACGTCGAATCAGCAACTTGCAGTGGGACTATGTTCTGGAAACTGCTGAGATCATGGCCGAGACATCACCTACTGATCACGAGCGAACTTTATTTATTATGAACGCCCTATTCGCTATGTATTTGCGAATCTCTGAGTTAGTTGCGGATGAAAGATCGGCGCCAGTTATGGGTGATTTTAAGAAAGATCGCGACGGAAACTGGTGGTTTCACGTTACGGGTAAAGGAAACAAGGGCCGGGCAATCACTGTTTGCGACCAAATGCTGAAGGCCTTGAAGCGCTACAGAAATTATTTGCAGCTCCCTGCTCTGCCCAGCATCAATGAGCAGACACCTCTGGTGCACAAGTCCCGTGGCAAGGGACCAGTTACCAGTACCCGACAGGTGCGCCTGATTGTTCAAAGCTGCTTTGATGCTGCCCACCAACGGATGGCTGAAGAAGGCTTAGGGGAAGATGCTGAAGATCTTAAGGCTGCTACTGTGCACTGGCTCCGCCATACGGGTATTTCTGAAGATGTGAAGTACCGCCCCCGCGAGCATGTGCGCGATGATGCGGGACATGCAAGTATGGCTACGACCGATCGCTATATTGATTCCGACATGCGGGAGCGACATGAAAGTGGGCGAAGTAAGCGGGTAAAGGAGGAGCGGTAATACTACCGCCCTGCCCCATAATGAGGCTCGGGAATCCTTTTAGCGGCCCCCACTTCGGCGGAGCGCGTGCGCAAACTAGGAGGCACTACCCTTCGCTCCATTGGCCATATCGCTAAGCTACAGCGATCTTCAGATAATGATGCCGAGTATGTAGATCCGCAAGATATGCTGTTAGAGCTAGGCGAAGACAACCGGGAAATGATCGCAAGTATGCGTAAAGTCCACGAACTTTGTGATGAGCACAGAGATATTGCTACAGCAAGCTTGCTGGAAGAGTATATTGATCAGGCGGAAAAGCGGTCATGGTTTTTGTTTGAGGCTAGTCGGGGGCAAGGACTAACTCATCACTAGATTTAGCTTACGAGTAGATTGATAGACTGAATATTTGTTGCAAATTCCCTGAAGTACATCATCTAACCGTAATCGTCTTTAAGCATATCCACCTGTTTTGGCATGGAGCAGTATTCAATCGCTCTTATCGAGAAGTGACTCGGATCATGCTTATATCTTCTAGGTTTAGAGGCCTCTACAAAGCCCTTCATGCTTTGTAGAGGCTGAGTCTTACGGCCTATCAAGAACTTTTCGGTAAAAAACCATTCAAAGGAGTGAATGATAGTAACTGTCGAATAAGGTTTAAACCTAACTCTCCCCGTGAAATTACAGGAACTCTGTTAGCGTCTATCCTGGAATTGACCACATCCAGCCGCCTTAAAAATTGTTTGTTATTTTTTATTCCCGGTGGATTTCGGCTAGCTAAAGAGGTTTTCCCCACTTCTATGAGATCGACTTCCATACTGAAGCAAGCAAAGTCTTTATAGGTGAAGTTTTCAGCAACGTGACGGTTGCTTAAGTTTATCAAAGCCTGCATTAAGCAATGATAAATCGTACTTTGCGCCAAGCTAGGCACTACAAATGCAATAGCCTGATCGTGTAGTTCTGGCAACCTTGCTATAGAAGCTTCACTAACAGACGCCTCTATAAAATATCCACCGTTGTTAAGTGAATTTAACTTCACACCCGTAAAAACTGCATTATCGTAAGAAACACCATCAAACCAATGTTTGACACACTCAACACTATCTGCATCTATATTGATTTTCGATGATAATAGGGTTTCTGAAAGCTCTGAAATTAATGGCAAGTCCTGATGAGAGCTGAACGGCGCACTAATCAAAGACCCTATGGAGATCTTAAATAATTCTCGAACTTCGTGCTCACGAGCCTTTTGTAATGCCAAAAACACAGTTTGGATGATTTCGGAAGTTGGCAATTCAGGTTCTACCCGCCACTTCCTACCATAAACAATCTTCTGGCAAGGTTGCTGTTGTAGTGGAATATAATTATCGTAACTAATCACACCGACTTGAATATATATTCCAGAGCTGTCTTCACAGACAAACACGGGGAATTTTTCATCATAGTGAATATCTAACACCAACTCCTCTACAGTTTCTCTTGTATGGGAATATCGCAAAAATTGCTGAGGTATGTAACTGAGCTTCTTATTGTTTAAGTGAATTTCAGGTGCCCCCTCTATTGCCACCTCTCCACGTCTTAAGTCTACTGAATACGACATTAAAAAACCTTAAGGGTAGACAACATGAAATATTTGGGGGCTATAGGTACTCAGCCCCCAAAGAGATATCATTGTTGCTTGTTAATATTACTGCTAAGCGGCCTTAGCTATATTAAGCTTTATTTGTTCTTCTTTTCGCGGATGGACTTTTCCGGTTTCTGAAAAGACTTTCAACTCTTCAAGTACAACCTTGGCAAGTTTGTTAAACTGCCTCTTCATTAGTGCTCCCATAATCTGAGCAAATATAGGAAGTAAAGTTACGCCAATTTCAAAGCTAACTCGTGACTGCCCATCAGCAATCGGTTCAACTTTCCAAGTATTAATCATGGATCTAACAAAGAATGGCATACTAGATAGCTTTACCTCATAGGAAAAAGTGTGCTGACCACTATCCACATTCACTAATGTTTCACTGGAAATGGCCCCATCAGGCAGTACGCACTTTCGACCACCACCTTGCGGTAAATCTGGATTTTCAGTGGATACAACAACGGCACTGGTCCAACTACTAATCTCGCTAAAATTACCTGATAATATTTCCCACATTTTATCAATAGACGTGTTGATGTTAATTTGATTGACAATCTTCATTTGTACTCTCCGAATTAAAAACTATGACGTGAAAATACAGCATGCTGTTTTTAAGATATACGAACCCCTAAGCCTTAATTGCCTATTCCTTAAAATTCTGGTTTTTGATATTTTTTACTGTTCGATATTTATAGGACTTTACCTACATATTCAAACAGGAGTGGTTGGCCTTGTTACCGGAAATTGAATCTCACAAACGCAATTTTCAGGGTCCCCTTGGGATGGTGGCTTTATAAATATTTCTTTTGCAGGCCCTGATATTTGAAAATCACTATTCTCTATCCACCTACCTAGCTGAGCATATTTCTCATACCCGTTTTCAAATGCTCCTACCCTGACTGTAGAAATAACACTCTGCTCTGATTGGAGAACCCGCCCTTTAACTTCATTTCCTCCAGGTAGCAGTAGAGTTCTTTCGATACTCCTATTAACCGGAAACCCTACTTCGATATCTACGTTTTCAATGCTAAAGGCATTACCGTGAAGTATGATCGTGAGAGGGCCAAGTTCGTCTTTCCCAACCACGTCAGGCACATGCTCCCTAAGCTCAGTCACCAAGTGGATTGTGTCAAATAGGTTTGGCATTATCTTTCTAACAGAATAGAAAGGCTGCTCATCAATGCTTTTTAGAATAATTCCATCGAAATTCAAACTCTCAGGCCTTTCAGCCTCTTTTAAGCGTGCCTCAATGATCTTTAGGTGATTAATTTGTTCCTGAACAGTTTGCTCTATTTGTGCTTTTCTCAGCAGTAACATACCTTGGATTTCTTGCACCGATACGTCCTGAAGAACCATGACCTTAATTTGTTCAAGAGAAATTCCCAGCTCTTTCAAGGCGATAATACGGTTTAATTCAGGCAACTGATTAGTGCTGTAGTATCTATACCCTGTGGACTCGTCTGTGTGATCAGGCTGAAATAGACCAATTTGATCGTAATACCGTAATTGTGAAACAGCGGTCTGGGCTATTTTTGAAAACTCACCGATCCTAAACATAGTTCCACCTATCTGTTCACCCTTCTTCGCGTGAGTTGAAGTATGGACTCTCAAGCCACTTGAGAGTCAACAGATAGAAATAAGAAAGATCCCCTTGAGAGACAGAAAGTTATAACCAAGGAGTTGGTTATAACCTTTAGAGCTTTGAAGGCGGAGTCTCGCCTATATGTTCTTTTTACTTGATGAAGGAGCGAGAGTAAGGTCGTTCCCATTTAAGCCTTAAGGTGTAGGCCCATATTTTCCCTATTTGGCTTCCTACAGCTCCAGCTTCAACCTCTCCCCGACCGAGTTTTCGAGGAAACCTTCTCGGAGGTAAAAATCAATTGTTCGCTGCCAGTTTTCTCTTTCCGGAGTACTAACTTCCAACCGTGGCCAGCCCTCCTCCTTCGCAAAGCTGATCACCTCATCCAAAAGTGCCTTGCCAATAAACTGTGAACGGAACTCTGGTTCAACATAAAGCTCCTCGATTACCCCGTAGTTGCCACCGGCATAAATAGCGGCAGACCTTGATAGGGTAATAACGCCCACTGGAGCTCCATCGGCATAATATAGGAAAGCATGAAATCCATTATCTTGTGAAAGTAACTTCTTAGCCGTTACTGCCATGACCTCTGGATCGATGTTGCGCTTATGACCGACAAGGGCTTGTAGCAATTTTGTTACCAGTCCTGCGACCTCACTACTCTGCTTCGCCTCGGCCTTTACAATCGTACTCACCATAAACTATCCCTTCCCTTTAACTTATTTACATTTTTGCCCAACCAAAATGTGATCACATTTTGAATCTATCAGCAATATTGGCTGGCAGCAAGCTGAGTGCGTAGGAAGGAAAGCGTACATCTCTCTATTGAATAGCGCTTAAGTGAAGGGGTGAGCCCCTTAATCAGGGGCCGGTTTATTGAGACCTTGATCCCAGTGCTTATAGATCGCCTCTTACATGTCTCCTAAATATTCGAGACTACGTAAAGCAACAGACCAATCCAAACCACCAAATCGATTGATAAATGCCATATGTTCAACACCAATACCTTGATAACGAGCAATCATTTGTTGAACTTCCGCTGGAGTACCAAAAAGCCCTGTTCCCTTATCACGCATACAGTTGTATATCCCCGAAGCATCTGAGACCTTGTTACCGGAAAGATAAGAAATCACTCGGGCCAATGCAGGCTCTACTGAATACCTCACGTCCTTTTCCGATTCCCCCACCTGGGAGAAGATGGTAACCACAGTTTCCGCATGGTCCTTACCAAAGCCGCCATCAGCCAATCCCTGACGATGCCGCTCAATTCGCACAGCGATTTCATCAATATTCTCGGTTGAAGGCGCAACAATTGTTATCAGGCCATATCCCGACCTTCCAATTTCATATGCACTTTCGGGGTTATTGCTCGCGATGTAAATTGGGGGAGAAGGCTTTTGCACAGGAGATATATTTAAGGACTCAACTCTTCTATGGCCCTCCAAAGCCAGCTTCCAGCGCTTTTGAATCTCAGCTAGGTTATTCTTAAATCTCTCCCCTCGGCTTGAAAAGTCATACCCCATTCCGTCCGACTCCAGAAGTTGCCCACCTGTACCCACTCCCATGTTGAGGCGCCCTGCAGACAAAATATCTAACATGGCATAGTCCTCTGCCACCTGAATCGGACTCCTTAGCGGTAAGATAGAAACTCCCGAACCTAGGCGTATCCTTTCAGTCAGTTGGGAAAGCGCTGAAAGGAAAACAGCAGGGTTGGGAATATGTCCCAGATGCTGGAAGTGATGCTCTGCACACCAAACACTATTGAAGCCAGCTCTTTCAGACAGCACCGTATGTTCTATGCAGTGCTTCATCAACAAACTGGGATATTTTTCGACCTCCGGATGATAGTCCAAAAGCCAGAATAGTGACTTCTTAATATTGCTAATTGAGTGACCCATAACCAAAAACATCTCTCGCTGATTGCTAAAGCCCAGAACTTTGAACCCTGCATCTATAGACGGGTCAACAGCAAATAAATGACCATGTATTCGCCATATACACAAACCTACGGTAAGTGTCATTTTCATTAGCACAAAAGAAGGGATACTACGGAGCCGTTCAAATCTCCTTTACACTTCCATAAGAGCAATTCAAGGTATCGCCTTCCGACTTGACCTGTCTACAGGTTCAGGGTTGATCATCACCTACCCTACCTATCTGGAGCATTTATGCTAACTGTTACGGAACTGGCCAGGCACTGTGGTATATCCAGAGCAACGATCCTTTACTATGAACGAGAAGGAATACTTGCGCCCACACGGCGCTCAGATAACGGCTATCGCTGGTATGGAAAAAATGAAACTAGAAGGCTGGAAGCTATTGTTGCCTATCGTTCCTACGGCCTATCCTTGAACGATATAAAACGATTACTTGATGGCCAAAACAGTTCATCTCAGTCTCGGATTCTGGAAGATCATTTCTACCAATTGGAGAGCGAAATTCACAAGCTTAAAGAACAACAGAGAGCGATCGTCGCCCTATTAAAAGAGCCAAATTTGCTTAAAGATCAAATGGTCACTAAGAACCGATGGGTAGAAATAATGAGAGCGGCAGGGTTTGATGAAGCCTCTATGCTCGCTTGGCACCATAAGTTTGAGGAAATGGAACCTGAACAACACCAAAGGTTTCTTGAGTCTCTAGGTATGAAACCTGAAGAAATAAAAAGTACAAGAGGTTTTAAGGCCTAGAGAGCGTCAACAGCAGTTGATTTAAGGCATTGCCCCGTCGTTAATCTATGTACTTTCTCTTGCCGTCGCTCTGCTAGCTAATTATCAATATGTAAGCTTCATCGCCTCCCGAATCTAAAGAACTCCCAACCATACCTATAGATCAACTTTCAATTACTCGACAAACTATAGGTGAGCGTATACAAAAACCTTCCTCCTAACTTAAAGTTAACAGGGATAAATTTTGTAACGGTCAACTACTGTTGATTTACCCATAGAGCAATACAAGGAAACAAATTGTTTCTAGTTAATTTGCGAGCCAATGTTCATGGCAGTATCTAATGTAAATCTCCATAGAAACCCCTAAGTTGTTTCCATTTGGCAATGGCAAGAAACCTAATAACAGCAGTGGAGCCTATTCATCCCCGGGGAAAGTAGTCGCCCGCTTATGGCATCAAATCTTATGTAGAACAGGTGTTTCTCTTATCGCCAGCAGAAGTTGGGTTTCCGGTATAGGCGAGCCTCCATCGATAATAGAATTAATACAGATTACAGCCTGAATAACACCTGTTAACGATAAAATTAAGCCTTGATAGCTACATTTCCAACCATTAACACTTTTAACCTATACATACTATAATAGTTTAAAAAGCACCCGCTAATATGCTAAAACTTACTCAAAGGGTGGAAAGGCAACTATTATGGGATTTCACGGTCAGTCAGATAAGCAAATACTTGAGACGCTGGGCAACCGTCTAAAAAAGTACCGCTTACGAATGAACCTTACCCAGGATGACATGGCTGAGCGTGCAGGCCTATCCACCTCCACCATTAAAGGGCTGGAGGCTGGTCGTGGCAGGCTTGATAGCCTTGTTGCTGCGCTGAGAGTACTTCGCCAACTTGATTCATTGGATAACTTCTTACCTGAACTAGCAGTAAGTCCGATGCAAATTGCTACTCAAGGCAAACAGCGGCAGAGAGCCAGCCGAAGCTCACAAAATCAGCGCGATACCCTGCCCTTGAACAACAATAAAAAAAGGAGCAAGCCGGAATGGTAAACCAGACAAATGCCGCAACAGTTCACTTGTGGGGCGAATTGGTAGGCGCTGTCCACTGGGATGACAGTGGCTATGGTTCATTCGAGTATGCGCCAGAGTTCTTGCGTCGGGGGCTGGATATAGCTCCGATAACCATGCCCATTGAAGCTTCACATGAGCCATATACATTTCGCGGCCTCAGTCGGGAAACATTTAAAGGATTACCGGGACTCCTCGCCGATTGCCTACCTGATAAATTCGGCAATGCGGTGATTGATGCCTGGCTCGCACGCCAAGGGCGAACTCCAGAGAGCTTCAACCCTATCGAGCGACTCTGTTACACCGGTACTCGTGGCATGGGAGCGCTTGAATTTCAACCGGCGGTGGACGGCACCTTCAAAGATTCTGTCGACCTGAACGTTGAGGAATTAGTCAAACTAGCTGCCGCAATTACCAATAGGCAGACAGATCTCAACACGCAATTTGGACATAGTGATACTGAAAAATCAGGCTCCTTGCTGGACATATTGCGCGTAGGAACCAGTGCGGGAGGCGCCCGTGCAAAAGCAATTATTGCCATGAATGCTATGGGGGATATTCGCTCTGGTCAGGTCCCCGCCCCTAAAGGCTATGACTACTGGCTTCTAAAATTTGACGGCGCGGGAGATCTTGAACTCAGGGCAAGTGATGGCTATGGGCGGGTTGAATACGCCTATTATCATATGGCTCGCGAAGCGGGTATCAATATGGCGGAGTGCAGGCTACTGGAGGAAAATGGCCGAGCGCATTTTATGACGCGGCGCTTTGATCGGGTAAACGGGCAAAAGCTTCATATGCAGTCTCTATGTGGTATTGCGCACTTGGATTTCAACATGGCAGGCGCCCACTCCTATGAGCAAGTATTCAGCATAATGCGTGAACTATATCTGCCTAAAAATGAAGCCGTTCAGCAATATCGCCGTATGGTCTTCAACGTATTGGCCAGGAATCAAGATGATCATACAAAGAATATTGCATTTCTTATGGACCCAGCCGGAGAATGGTCTCTTTCACCGGCCTTTGACCTGACTTATGCCCACAATCCGGGCGGAGCTTGGACAAGTCAACACCAGATGAGTATTAATGGAAAGCGTGATCACTTCACTTTAGATGACTTAATAACTATTGGTGAATCCATCAGTATTAAGCGCCCAATGGAGATAATTGATCAGGTCGCAAGTGCGGTAGCAAATTGGGAGCAGTTCGCTGAAGCCTCCGGTGTCTCTGAAAGGTGGACTATTGAAATTGGCCAAAACCACCGCAAGCTAACTTGAATTTTATCTATGTGTCATTGACCTAGCCGCTACCCACTTCTTTTGTGGCCCCAAGGATGGAGCCAGGGCTCGATCCTAAATTTTACCGCTAAAACCTTCAGCCTCCCAACCATACTCCCACGGCGGCCCCAGTGTATCTTTTAACTGCAAAGATACACTGTCGAATAGAAAGGAGGCACCGTACACGAGCTAACAGTCTATGAGGTATCGAGCGGGATGAAGTCAGGTCCAATCTAAAAAAACGACACTTCAATCGTCTTCATCTGGGAAATATCAGCTTTCATTCTATTTTGGCGATTAAAGTATAAAAGAGCTGCTCATGATGAAACAGTCACATCTATTCACAATAATTTTGATTGTCCTTGCTTTTATGGGAGTTAAAACGGCAGCAGAAGAGGATGGCCATAAATCAGTCAAGAATAGTAAGGGTATCATTTGTAATAATGAGTATGTTCTATGCACATCTGCCCCATGCATTCCAGACCCCAGCAATCCAGATTCAAATGCAATTTGCCGATGTGACGTTAATAAGGGGTTGAACTTCGGGTTTTCTGAATGTAAAACCCGGGCTCCTGTGACTGACTCAAACGACGTCAAAAAAGCCTTATCGACATTTTCTTTCGCGCAGGCTCCCACCAAGCCTGTACTTTCCTGCCCTGAAGGTAAACCGTGGACTGATTGCCTGGATCAACCCTGCATTGTCGACCCGATGAATCCACTTAAAGCCATATGCACATGCAAGATTGTACGGGATAAGTCTTTTGTAACTTTTGGAGGCGATTGTGTTTCCCTGAGTTGTGATACGGGTTACTGGTCAGGTGCAACGGCGGAGTCCTATGTGGGAGCAAGCAGACAGCTTATGAAGGCATTTAGCTTAGATGAAGTTCCTGCCAAATATTGTGTGGGGATGAAGCCTGAGGTTTCAGAGTAATTTCTGTTCGATTCAAGTCGCATCAAGCTTTTGTATTTTTTAGAAATAGATACCCGATTCGCAGTACAAACCGTTGCCCCCTACACTGTTTAGCGGCCTATTCAGTCCCTAAAAGAATCACCAAGTAGATTTTATTACTTTCATAACTATTAAAATTACGGCAAAAGTTAAATTACCCTTATCGTAATTTCTGGTATGGTTAAATCAACCACAAAAAAAACTTTTAACCAACAACTGCCGCCTCAAAAATAAAAACCAAACAAACAACACTATTTTTAGACAAAAGGCACTCTTATGAGAACACGCTGTAGCCACGTTTTACTCTGGGTGAAGGATATTCATCAAGCTGTACAAGATTTCCGTCAGCTCGGTTTTTCCGTGGATTACGCCACAAAAGAAAAGAACGCCCAGCACGCCCATATTTGGTTTAGTGAAGGGGCTATTATTGAATTATTGACATCTCCATCCAATGCCCACTATTTCAAATGGCTTATTGATATCTTTGCCGGCCGAGGCGCGGGACGTAGGATGATACGTTGGTCACAAGAAGGGGAAGGTTTTTGTGATGTTGCCTTAGTCAGTGACGATTTCGATAATGATCTTTCGGCAATGAACCGTGAAGGGGTTCAAACCGGGCGAGTAATTCCCTGGCAACGCACCAAGCCAAACGGAGAAAAAACCAGTTTCCGCTTTGTCTATCCTCGCTCTGAGCGGCTGCCATTCTTAGTGAGCCCGTACAACCCACCTCAATACCCCCAAAAAACAAACCATAAAAATGGTGCTACTGGTCTGAGTAAAGTGCATATGGAAGTCAGTGAGCAGGACTGGAAACCTGTGCAACGTTTAACCCATCAAGATTCCATATTTAATATAAAACCCGGTCCCACAACCAAAGTTACAGGCATAGAAGTTAGTGGCCTGAACGAATATTTAGACCCAACTCTATTGCATGGAAGTAAAATAACCCCTGTAAATTGAACAAATTAATGGATCAATCTTGTAAAGAGATTGATCCATTAACCATCGAGCTATACAAAACAGCTATTAACTAAGCTGTCGTAACCTCATTACAGACGATAAAGTGCTCCAATTCCCGCACGACGCCCTTTTGACGGTGCGCCTATTCTGGCATCAGGGGCAAATATCGCATTAGTGTAGCCATATAACTGATACTGCTCATCCAGCAGATTATCGGCAAACAGGTAGAGTTCCATCGAGTCAGTTTGCAAGGCTACACGCAGATCTACTTTACTATAAGCATCCAGGTTAAAATGATTTTGCGCATCTGCCGGACGCTCATCCACGTGGCGAACAGTCAAGTTGGTATTAAGAGCTGGTGCACTTAAACCCATAAAGTCTGGTAACGGCTGATAGTAGTTCAATGCCAAACTTGCACTCCAGCTGGGTACATCAGGTACTTCATTACCCGCCATAACATCACCACCGGAAACACCGTACACATCTTTGGTAATTTCCGTATCGAGGAAGCTCAAGCCTCCGGCAATACTGAATCTCTCAGTAATAAACCAATCGGCTTCAAACTCAGCGCCAAAGGTTTCCGTATCCGCATTCACCGCAGCCGATGAGTAGGAAGCGAAATCAAAGCCGAGCAAATGATCGTCTTCCACAGAGTTAAAGAATATCGCACCGCTGATATTCAAGCTGTCTGACTCTCTCTTGAAACCAACTTCGATACTATCAACGGTTGCCGGCTTGTACGCCACGCTATCAGCGGACTGTAACGCAAAGTCATTGAAGCCACCGGATTTATGGCCTCGTGCGGCCATTGTGTATAGGTTAGTGTACTCAGTCAGGGAGTAGCTGAGAGCCAAGCGCCCAGTTGTATAATTATCATCCAAACTTCTTTGATCTTGGGTGACATAAAAATTCCCATCCGTGCCATAGCTGGCGTACTCACCGGCGTAGTCCTTACTCTCTTGGGTGTAGCGCAGTCCAGCAGTAAATTTTATGTTTTCAGTTAAAGGAACCGTAGTCTCACCATAAATAGCCTGGCTATCAGTTTCATAATCCCGGTATTGGTTGGCGTAGGACACCAAATCAATCGAATCGAAGCTTCTTTCACCATCTTGCAAGTTAAGCCCAACTACCCAGAAAGTAGATGCATCAGGCAGTGAGGACAGGCGCAGATCCTGGCTGATAGTTTGTTCATCCTGGCTGTCGCCACGAAGATACTCCACAGGGAAATTAAAAACAGCGGCGGCTGTCTCCTGATCAAATCCGGTTAGGTAACTAAAATCTGTATTGACCAATGCGGTGATTGAAGTCAATTGACTATTACCCAGTTGATGATTGATTTCCGTGGAAAAACGCTCAACTGTTTTCTCGTTATCGTCAAATGCCCCCAAGGTATGTTCACTGCTCGGATCATCGCCAAAAGGTTGCAACAACTGCAAGTTCAGGAAGCCGTCCTGGTGCTGCCTCTCTGCGATAAATAAAGCAGAGGTCTCCGGGCCCAAATCCCATAACAAGCTCCCCCGAAAAGCCAGGTCTTCAGGCTCGGTCATTGGCTCACCGTTAGTGGTATTTTCAACCCAGTGATCCTCACTGGTATGGCGCACTGCCAAGCGACCACGGAGTGATTCAGAAAATGGGCCGCTGATTACAGTTTCATAGAGGCTCTGGTTGTCTGCACCCAGCTCAATACGCCCATAAGCTTCAAACTCTTCAGTCGGTTTCTGAGTGGTAATATTGATCGCTCCAGCTTCACTGTTACGCCCAAACAAAGTCCCTTGCGGGCCTTTTAAAATTTCCAGGCGTTCAATATCCAGGGTCCCGACGGATACATTCCCTGCTGGCATAGATACCCCATCAATATTAACCACGACGGAGCCATCGTCTTTGTTTACCTGGTTGAGTGAACCAACACCACGGATGCGGATATTTGCATCCACTGCGCCACTGGAGGAGTAGACATCCACCCCAGGAGCACCGCGCAAGGCATCCTCGACATTGAGCAGCAACCTGTTTTTCAGTTCCTCTTCACCGACCACACTTAAGCTGAAAGGAACATCCTTGGCTTTCTCTTTCGTATGTCGTGCGGTGACTTCAACAACTTCCATTACATTGTTTGAGGCGCTTTCCTTATCTGTATTCTCCGCAGCAGAGCAAGCCCCGGAAATGTACATTAAGGTTGCGGACAGCAATGAAATTTGTTTGCTGATTTCTTTTTTATCTCGAATTAAGCTGAGCATTTATTAATTTTCCTTCTCTTAATTAAGTTAGATAGGTTATTAATCGTTATTCGATACTTCAAAACTCTCAGCCAGTAAATTCTGTGCAGGGTCCCGCTGATATGATGGCCAGATATCTAGCGCCAATACTTTTTCGGAAGGCAAACGATCGATCAGTGCATTTCCGTTGATGACCTTTGCATCCAGCTCGTTGATATCGGCTAACAAACGGTAACTGGCAGTTTCGGTAACCTGCTGCCACCCGCCTTTCTCCCAGCGCCAACGCTGCCCATCCAGGCGTATCTGGCCTGTTTCCAAATATTCGACCGTTAAAGCTGATGAAAGAGGAGCCCCGAGCATATTTTGTGTGCGTGTCACGCCCACATAGGCGTTTAACACACTCTCGATATTTTTCTGCTGCTGTATATCATCAAGTAATGCGGACAGGGATTCCGGAGTTTGATGAAGTGTCCAATCCAGTGCGGCCACCGGTGCGTAGTAGCGAGCCCAACCAGAAATCGGCGCTGTGCTTAAACGTTCAACAGGTATTTCGCTGCCTGCCAAATCTCTAGTCGTTTTGTCGGAATAGCGAACCAGAACGTCATCGAGCACTTCGATACCGTCAATTTCTGCAACACACAACAGGCCTATCGCTCCCGAAACTCCATCGCTTAACCATGCAGAACCAGCAATACGTCGTAAATCCGACTTGGCAACTAGATGCTGACGGGCCAAGGCACGGGCAATATCAACACGCCTCAGCCAACGTCCTGTGCCCTCATCGGCAATATCCCAGTGAGGACCTTCGGATAATTGCAGTAAGGTACCGCTGGCCCGAGTCTCGCCGAGTCCTCTCGGCCACTGGGCAATCCGCTTAATTTCGATATCCGTACCCAGCCGATCATTAACGCAGGCCTGCATCTGGCCCACATCTTTTGCAATGGCGGAGACCATATTAGAGCGGTTGGAATCATGGGGAATTTCAAAACCATCGAATACTGCAAGTTCCTTATCAGGTGCCCATTGAATGGCGAAATCCAAGGGACCATTAGTACTCCCCTGCTCGCTGAACACAGGCTTGTCAGCGCTTTTAATACGAACTTGCCAGCGCCAATCTCCCGAAGGGGCTGCGCCTTCAAGGGGTGTGGCAAACTGTGCGGTTGGCAGGATGAACTCACGGCTTAAATCCAGAGCTTCGCGCTCTGCTGGCACCCGCAAAATACGCTCGGGATCAATGCCTAGACGCGGAATAATATCACTGGCTTGTAACCAGACTCCGCTGGGTGTCAGCCCCGAGGGCTCCCCCTCAGCTGACCAGCCGGGAGCAGTCAGTTGCCACGATAGTTTGATATTACAACCTAGCTCAGGGCAGCCTGAAATTGGCAAGGACATATGGTCGTAGCGTTGTTCAGCCGTTACTTCACGCCCATCCACTAAAGCGTTCACCAGGACAAATCCCTGAGGCAATTCAAAATGCAGGCCCTGTCCATCAACCTGGACTTGGAGCAATTGCCACTCAGCTTCCACTGTCTGATTATCCGGGTTGATACTGATTTTCAGATCACCGCCAGATACTTCAAACTCACTAGCTTTCGGCAACCAGTATGCTTCCCAGGCTGCATCTTCCCGCTTCAGTTGCTCCGGTGATTGATAACCTCCCTGCACTACCAACTTGTCTTCCAGTACAGTACCCAGACCGAGAAGAAATAGAGCGGAACAAGCCACCAAGGCACCCTGAGGAGCTATTAGGCGAGAGCGTATAAGGGCAAAACCCCGGGACATGCGGCTATCTAATCCCCTTGGAATCCATAGAGCAGCCAGGCCGACCATCAATACGGCGAGTGCAACTTTGAATCCATCCAGGGCTAACAAATAGCCGATCCATGGTTCCCAACCACTGAGGGCCGACAGTTGAATATGTGCAGTGATACCTACTTCATAAGGAGGATAATGCACCAGCTCCAATTCATGATTCAGTACCAAAATAAAGGTCACGAACATTGACATGGAATAAGCAAAGCCCGCATGGCGGAATAGCGCATGCACCAGGAGCACCATCATCGACAACTCCAATAATGGTGCTGTCACTATCAACAACTGGTAAGTAAATGCCTGGCCTATATCGACAGAGGCCGGAGCAGAAAGAAGCACGGCAAAGCTGCCCGATAACCCCGGTAGCAGTGCCAACAGCACCGTCATAGCAAATACGGTAAGAGCGACACCAAACAGGCGCATATAATCCGGCGCTGGAGTAGCAGCCAGCATATCCTCAAACCCTGGCACCTGATCCCTGCGGCATACCAAGCCAGTCAGCGCCGCGATCACAAATGCAATCACAAGGAAAATAACATCCTTGAGGAGCGGCAACAGCATTTCCAAACGCGGTGCCATAGGCCCTTCCGCATGCCAGATAATTTGGGTAAAAGAGCTGACGACCCCCATCACAACGAGTATTGCCACACCAACCCACCAGGCCCGACTACCCCATACATGGAGCAGCCTCCAACGGGCTTCCAGCATTAATTGACGCAGGCTGCGCCCAAGCGATGCGCTATCGGGCTTAGAGGGAGAGAGATCTACTACTTCACTGGCAGCTGTCATTTTCCTGGTTTTAGCACGAGAAGATTTGGCCGCGCCTTCCAGAATCAGGGACTCCCTTCTCAGGTATTTCAAGTAGACAGCTAAAGCAAGCAGCGGTAAAAGACACCAAAAAATCCGGTTTAATACCGAGCCCAGGGTAAAGGGCAATAAAGAAGAGGATTTTTGCAAAGGTGTCCAGGAGGTGACTTCCGTATAAACAAAAGTAAACAGCGAAGGGTCCATGACCGCAGCCAGCTGCGGATTAATGCTTGCACCCTGAAGCACGATTACAGCAAACATCCATAGCATCATCAAAGCCGCAGCGAGCCCAAAGGGACCCGCCAGGCTTCGAGTGCGCAGCGTCATAATAAAATACAGAGCACCGATACCGACACTGGCAGGAATCTGTAGCCAGATCCATGCAAAGCCGAGGGCTTTCCAGGGGGCTGGGCCAATCGCCGCTTCAGGCAATAAGCCCATCCAAACCAATACCGGCGAGAATAAAAAGCCCACCAATGCCGATGCACTTAATACGGCCCCAATCACCGCTGCACCGATAAACCGTCCCCAAAGCATTACGCTCAGGGAATTCGGGGTTGTATAAATGACTTCGTGCAAACTGGCTTTGCGATCGCGCAGAATCGGTTGTGAGAATACCCAGGCCCAGGCAAAAAACTGGAAGAACATACACCCAGCACCCATCAGGTAAATGAGCGATGGCGAGTTCCGGGGGATATCCGTAGCCCCCATTTTTTGCATATAGTCTGCGTTTACCAAATTCAAAAGCAGGTAGATCACCAGCCCCCAAAAGGCCAATGCCACAATACCGCTACTAAAACCGGCCCTTATCTCCAGCTTTGCCTCGTGGGCAATAAGCGCCAGCTTATTCATACTGCCTCCCGCTGGTCTTTTACCTGCTCAATCGCCAGGTGATAGATATCTTCCAGGCGCGGGGAATGGGCCGTAAAGCGAGGGTCTTCGGGTTTATCACCGTGTACGATTACCTGGGTGCCATCGGGCTTGGCGATATTGTGCAGGGATTCCGGTAACTGCTCACCGCGAGGAATCAGTGCTTGCCACATCTTGTCTCTATGGGGAGCAGTCACTTCCGGGGCTGTCCCCTCAACGACGATGCGCCCTGAGGCCAGTATCGCCAGGCGCTGACACAGGTTTTCGATATCTTCAACGATATGGGTGGAGAGCAATACAATGGCATCCGCCGCGACATCCGCCAAAACACAGTGAAAGCGATTGCGCTCAGCGGGGTCCAGGCCTGCTGTGGGTTCGTCGACAATAATTAGGCGCGGCTCACCGATAAGTGCAATGGCAATACCAAAGCGGCGCAGCATGCCGCCGGAATAAGTTGATACAGCTCGATCGGCCACATCGGCCAAATTGACCTGCTCCAAAAGCCTGTCCACTTCGTGACGCCGTGCACTCGTTTGGGTGAAACCTTTAAGCCAGGCAAACCGATCCAATAATGCCCGCGCGGCAATTCCGGGGTATGCGCCAATATGTTGCGGCAAATAACCCAATTTACTGCGCATAAAATCCGGGTCTGCCAGAACATCCACACCATCGAGAATAATCCGGCCACTATCTGGCGTTTGTAGGGTTGCCAAAGTGCGCATCAAACTACTTTTCCCGGCGCCATTCGGCCCGAGCAACCCATACATTCCGGGGCCAACTTCTAAATCAACACCGTTTAGCGCTTTCACCCCGTTTTTATAAGTCTTAAAGAGCCCTTCAACGATCAACCCTGATTGCTTTTGCATCTCTCCTCCTAACCCCGTTTATAAGTAAAAATTCCGTAATCGCTTTTTGTACTGAACGCGTTTTCTTCTAGTCGCAAGCCTGGCGAACAATATCGGTAAGTGCCTGCACTGATACTGGTTCCGGTTCCCCGGGCTGGATTAATGCCGGCATACCGATACGCGCAGTTAAATCACTCCATGCCATCGACACACTCAAAGCCCACTGGCCGCTTTGCCTGCGTTTTTCAGGTTGCGCGATATCAGCGCAAAGGGAATGCAGAGCCTGGATAACGGCCTCAGGCCAAGTGAGGGCAAAAATATCGTGGTAACTGCGCATGTCCGAATCACCCAGGGTTACCATGCTGGGAACCGCCAATCGCTCGGTACCCTCACCGCTAAGTATCAGCCTGCCTGTTTGATCCCGTGGTGAATGCAGCCTTGGATTCCACAGCACGGGGCCGTGGGTATCGGCCAGGGTTAGGACACCCCCCTCACTACCTATGGCAAGTCGATGCAGTAACAGGGAGTGATTGTCCGGGTCTTGTGGGTGCACCTGATTTTGTATGCGCAACGTCAAGGGCACTCCACCAAGAGTGGCCGATAAACTCTGAAAAGGGTGCCCTTCCGCTTGCACCGGCTCGCTAAAAGACCAGGGGCGAAGGCCGCCTACCGCGCGGCCAATTACATCCAGCAGCGGATAGGCCATCTGGCTGTTGCAGATAGCATCGACCATCTCCAGGCTCTGGTGCCGGCGCAAATATTTGGCCGCCGCCAAAAATTGCCTGGTGGGACGCAAATTCGGATATAGCGTATTAACCGCGTAAGCCGCATTTCCCTGCTTTGCAGCCAGCAGGTTTGCAGTAATTTCCTTGGCGTGGACCGGGTGCTCCTGCAATACATGAATACCCCGCTTGAGTAGCGATTGGGCCAATTCAGAACCCTCGCCCCCCGTTGCCCCAGAACGAACAACAACACACACTATGTCGATGTCATCGGGAATTTGCTCAGCCTCGGTATAAAGCGGCACCCCATATTGTTCGGCACAACTTCTGGAATAATCACTACCCCGAGCCAATAAACCGGCCAATTCAAAATAATCCCGATCGGGTAATCTGGAGGAAGTCAGGGCTTCGAGATAAATACGGCCAAAGCCTGTCCCTGCAACGACAACCCGCTTGCGCTTGTCAATTCCCATAGGACGAATCTCCCTGATGACTGTCCATGAACTGGGCCCATTCCTGCAACTGGGCGTTGTCTACCTGCCCCTCAAGCGTCAAAGGCAGTTGGTCCAAAACCTGGATAAAGATTTCTGAATCAAAATGATCGATATATTCGGCCAGGCAATCTGCCGTTAGGCGCATTTGATTTTGTTTGGCTCTACAGGCAAAGAAGCGATGCCCCTGTCTGGATAGGGGGTGTTCAGAGACAGGCAAATCCATAGCCAACTCTAATCCGGCAGCCTCCAGGGCATTGTGCCACTGGGAAAGTGACAGAAATGTTGCACCGGAATCCGTACGTTCGTCGACGGCATCAACCAACATAAATGCCTGTGAAGCCATTACCCAGAACTCCTCACTGGTTGGCTCGGTCATAATGAACCAACCTCCCGGGCGCAATAACTCAGCCACTCTTCGCAGGGAGGCATCTGTGTTATGGGCGGCATTAAAAACACCACCGGCAATAATTACGTCGAAGCTATTGGGAGAAAATCCCTGGCTGCGCAACGAACGATCAATATCAAACAAACCACGGCGCAACCAGGGGCGTTGCTCCTGATCACCATGCTGTGCGAAAAAGCTGTCGAGAAAAGCCACAGAGATATCCGTGAACTGGTAATCAAACTGAATATGGCCACTGGCATCGTCCAACACGGGCAAGAGAGCCTGGGTTGTCGCGCCAGTGCCTGCACCAACCTCTAAAATTTTCAGGGGCTGTGGTTGCCCTTCCCAGTTATTTAAAATGGACTTCAATAAAGCGCTGACTGCACGCTGTTGGTACCTGGCAGCGATACCCTCCCGGTAGAGCGCACTCGCCAACTCAGTGCTACCACGGGGGAACAACAAGTGCACAGCCTGGACTTTGCCTCGAATCAGATCTGATAATTGCTCCGCATTAGCGCGGGCGTAATCGATCGTTTTGCTCGCTCCAGAAAGTGCTCGCCAATCCTGTTCCAATTGACCCCAGGCCTGGGCAAGAGCGGTATCACTGTAGCTATCTGGATCAACCTCGACACGCCAGCTGTCACCGTCAGCACTAAGTAACTGTTGCTCCTGCAAAACCCTAACCCAACGTTTAATCAAGGCTCGGTGCTGTTGAGCAACCGGTGGGGTTTCGAGTAGCTCTACCAAACTGTGTACTGAGTACTGATCACAAAACAGTCCCAGGTGACTAAAAGCATTCAACATGGAGAGCAAAGCGGTAGCGTTAAGCTGTTCGGTAACCTTTACCGCATGTTCCAAGTCAATATGGGCAAATTCTGTATCCAGCTCGGTATTGATCCCTTCAAATAACCCAGCCATATCGGGCATGCCAGGCTTGCCCTGTATCTTCTCCTGTACCTTAGCTTGTGCAAACACAGCCCAGCGGTCGCCCCCGGTTAGGGGCACAGTGAAAGAGTTGGTGACGGCGGGGTGTTTCGCAACGCTCTCAGTGATGGCCTCAAGCTTTTGGGTTAACGCCTGCTCCGCCTTTGCAACAGGTTTTATATCTGTCTCGCTACAGACCCAACCAGCTATCTCACTGGCTAAAAGGCGCCGAGCATTCTGCAATAGGGGTTGTGCCAGTAATACTTCAGTTTCATAGAGCAGACATTGCAGGTTTTTCAGGTTTGTCAGGGCAATTGCGGGATGTGCGACCAATCCCTTTAATAAAGTTGCCGGCAGCATTACTCCGCTAAACCCCGAGCGCTCCAAAACGACCAGTGCTTTTGCGGGATTGATTTCCGGCGACTGTAAATCGACAGAAAGCCTACTACTCCATGCCGCAAAAATGGCAAATCGAGCAAACTTATTCAGAGGGGAAAATACCCCTACCAAGCCCTGAAGAGCCCTTAGCGACTCTTGTTGGGATTTATAAAGTGTGAAATTTGCTTCAGTGGTGTCAGCCTCTATCAGCCCCTTGTCTGTTAACAACAGGGAAAGTTCTTCTAGATCAATTTTCAATAAATCTGGGGTTTGTACTTTAATTGCCAGGGGCTCACTCTCTGCATTAGTCTGGGCTTCAGTTTCAAACCCGATCCCCAACCTTAGCGCCACCAAGTGCAAAAGCAGTCGAACTGCTTCTTCGCAGCTATTGGAAGGCAACAGCAGTACTTTACCTTGCAAGATATCCAGCTGCTCACCCAGGTTTTCTGCCACGGATTTTGTCCAGGCCAGTACCTGGTTGCCACTCAACTCATGGCCATCAAGGGATAATGCAGGCACTTCTCCCAACTGCTCTAATCCGCTTAAGATTTCTGCTGTTGTTACTTCGATTTTCATCACAGCCTCTTAAACAGCTATCGCAATAAATAGAGTTTGACCCGCGACCGATAATGACGATGTCGATGAAGGTAAGAAGCACTTAACCTCAAAGCCGGCCTTAACCAGCTCTTCCTTCCATGCTGTGCTGTCGATAAACACCTGGTCGGTTCCTCCTCTCCGGTCTTCACTCCCCAGCAGAGGCTCCGATTCTGCGGGGGAAAGAAGAAACTGCATTGCCGTTAACATGGCATGGTTTTCCCGAGTGGATTCGCTAAACAACAGCCAGCCACCAGTGACCAGAGAACGACGAATACCTTGCAGGGTCTGGCCAATATGAGCGGCGTTGTGCAAAACATTGCCAGCCACAACAATATCGGTGCTGGCTGCTGGGATTGACTGCGCGGTAAAATCCGCATTGATATCGAGCAGGCTGCAGCGTAAGCCGATGTGATTGCGGAATTTCTTCTGGGCCGCAGTGGTGAATAGAGGCGATATATCCGTAAAGCGATAATTAATCGGCCTGCCAGCCAGAGTATCTAAAATTGCAGCAGTGGTTAGACCCGCGCCGCCGCCTAATTCGATCACTCTTAACATAGGGCCAGGTTTAACAGCCTGTTTTACAATGTTCGCGGCTGCATAATTGAGATATGTCGTAAACCAGTTGTTCTGGTAGGCGGCCAATGCCGTTAGTATTTCTCCATTCTCGAACAGCAGTTGATTAATTGAGGCTTCATCACGTACCAGTTCAGCCAAATGTTCCAAAAGCTTTTGGTGGGACTGAGCCATTTCCGGGGGAAATCCCAACGCATCGTAGGCCTCCGGTAATTTATCTGCCCCCGCTGCACACTCGGGAATTTGCTCCCAGGAGTAGTAGCCATTACTGAGCTTCAAAAACTCCCGTTCAACCAAGGCCACCAGCCAGCGGCGAACCAGCCAGTGGTGTCGGGAAGCGGCACCCAGTGTATTAATAATTTCGTCACTGCTGCGCCCGACATTTTCGGCGGTCAACGCGCCGCTGGAAGAAAGCAATTCCATAATCGCCCGTAGGCTGATGAATTCCAGCCTTTGCATTGCAGCAGGTAGTTGCGCCAAACCACTGTCTACCGTCATCTCAGCGGGTAGAGCTGCCAGCCCAGCCTCATGGGCAGTATTGGAAGGTGGAAGTGTCAGGTTTTTCAAATGGCTCCCTCCTCAAGGCAGACCATATCTTCAATTCCCGTTTCTAGGGTGGTTAAAAATGTTAATGCACCAATCTCCGACATACGCTCCATCGCTGATGCCGGGGACAACACTTCGGCGCAGTAATGACAACCCGCAGGGATTTCATTGCGAAGTACAGCCAAAGTGGTAACTGCAGCTACCGCGGCTGTTAAATCTGCATTGCCGGTGCCCCGCAACGCGGCCGTGCGAGTGCGCTCTTGCCCGTAGTAATTACCGGTAAGTTGCAAAAGCATGACTACATAAGAATGGCGCCCCGCCAGATCCAGCGCACTGGCCCGACACAATGCTGCTCGGGCTTCATCGCGACCCAAACCATGGGCGCTATTAAATGCCGATAAAATATAAGAACCGGTAATCGCGTTATACCAATCGCCTTCAGAGAGGGATAAGTCCCGAGCCAAGCGCTCGCTTTCACAATTTAAATAAGAGAGTAAAGTGGCAGTGTCAGGGAAAAACGGCAGCTCCACATCGGAGCGGCGCTTCAAAACACTATTTAGCCGGCGACCATTACGCCAGGCCGCCAATGGCTTACTGTGCTCTTCGTAAGCGCCATGCAAATAATCATCGGCAGCGACATCGGTAAACCGATCGCGCAAACCGAAATAACTGGTCAGACTCTCTACCTCTGAAAATTCCTGCTCCGCCAGCCAGCGCGGTAGCAAGCTACTAAGCCCCGGCTGTAAACCAGCTGATAGAACTGCGATTAATCCACGGTTCTGGTAATAGGATGAATCAAGTTGTTCATAGAGAGCCTCATCACCAGCAACATCGATATAGACAGCCCCCACTTGTGCCGCAGCCTTGGCAGCCCTGTCGCCGATCAAATATGAAGGTCCTGCACAATTGATCAGAACCTTACAGCCGGATACAAATTGATCCAGTGAGGCGGCATCCAGGTAGTTCACTGTGTGAAAAGAAATTACTGAATTATTGGATAACGGCTGTTTATGTGCGTTGCGGCCACCAATACGCAAAGGCCCTAATTCAAGGGACTGTAAATAACTGGTAACGGCTGTACCCACATCACCGTAACCACCTAAAATCGCAATTGTCATAGACTCACCTCCGTATCGGTCTCAACCAGTCTCCAGCCAGTTGCGCGGCTGCGCTGGCGCCAAAAATGTGCGTAAAGGCCCTGCTGGGATAACAGTTCACGGTGATTTCCAGTCTCAGCCGCAGCGCCTGCATCAAGCACGACGATTTGGTCCGCATTCATCACGGTGGACAATTGATGGGCGATTACAATAAGAGTGGAACCCTGTTGTAACTGCCTCAGGGAGCTGTTCAGGTATTTTTCATTGCGTGGGTCCAGCGCCGCTGTCGCTTCATCCAGCACAACGATTGGTGCAGCTTTTAATAGGGCGCGGGCGATAGAGACCCGCTGGCGTTCGCCGCCAGAAAGTGCAGCCCCCCCCTCTCCTACCTGTGTCTGCCACCCCTGTGGCAAGCGCGCGATAATCTCATCCACGCCAGCCAGTTTCGCCACACGCTCCAGTTCTTTCTGATTGGCTTCAGGGCAACTCAGTCGAATATTCGCTTCCAGGGTGTCGCTGAACAGATACACATCCTGCATAACAATAGAAATCTGCTGCATCAGATCTTCTGTACGCAGTTGTCGTACATCCACCCCACCCACTTTTACCTGGCCCTGATCGGTATCAAAAAAACGCAGCAACAAACGGGTGATGGTGGTTTTACCTGAGCCTGATGCACCGACTATCGCTGTAGTTGTGCCCGGAGAAACCTTAAAGGAAAGATCCTGCAATACCGGTTGTCCCGGCTCATAACTGAAATTCACCTGTGAAAACTCAACCAGTCCGCCCTGGGCGGTAAAAGGCTGAGATATTGGTGGCTGAGGTAGCGGCTGCTCAAAAAGAATAGCGGCCAGTCTGCTTAAATCATTACCGGCCATGCGCAGCAGACCACTGCGCCCGGCGAGTTCCGCCAGAGGACCGGTAAATCGGGCCGCCAAAGCTAGCAAAGCCACCAATTCGATAGGGGGAAGTTGTTGATTGAGCGTGAGCCAAATGCCCACGGCAATAACTGCGGCAAAGGCGAGTTGCACCATAAATCCCCCGGCAAACAAACGGGGGAAGGTCTGCCGTAACATGGACCCAGCGGCTCTGCTTTGTCCGGCAATCGCCTCTTCCAGTGGGGGGTAACCGCTGACATTTTTGCCAAATGACCTGAGTACCGCTTGATTGCGGGCAAACTCCACTACTCGGCTACTGGCGCGAGCACCGGCAGCATCCACTTCCGTTTCCATGGCACCTATCCACTGGGCGGACCAGCGATGGCCGATATAAATCAGGGGCACAAACAACAAAGCGGTCAGCCCCAAGCGCCAGTCAAACCACAACATCGCCACCCCCACTATCAGAGGAGTGACAACGCCGCTGACAACAGGGGGTAGCAGATGTGCAAAGATATTTGTCACCATCAAGGTGCCCCCAGTTGCACTGCGGGATGCACGACCCACTTTTTCGGAATTGAACCACCCCAGAGGGAGTTGAGAGAGGTGTTCACCCAGGCGATTGTGCAGGGTTTTCAATACCAGAATGGCTAGTGTCGCCCCTTTAATGGTTTGCTGGTAACGGGCAACGCAGGCGATCACAACAACCGAGAACAGAGCGATCAACCAAAAGCCAACCGCCTGCATCTCAGAGGCCAACAGTGAGCTGAGCAGGGGCACCAGAAGTGTCACCGCGATTCCCTGCAAAACCCCATAGGCCAGAAGCCATACCGCATAAATGCCAACTTCACGGCGATGCGCAGGTCCGAGAATGGCGAGCAAACTGCGAATCATGATGAGACCCCGCTAGTAACCTGAGCCTCACCACTCATTGCTTTTTCACTCTGTTCGGCACTGTTGTACAAACGCCATAATTCCGCGTAGTGCTTGCCTTCGGCCAACAATTGCCGGTGACTTCCGCATTCAACCAAGCGGCCGCCGTCCAGGACCGCAATCTGGTCGACACCGGTGATGGTGTGCAGCTTATGGGCTATCACCAGTACCGTACGATTCCTCACCAAACGCGATAATGCCTGCTGAACTAGGGCTTCAGATTCGGGATCAGCATGAGCCGTGGCTTCATCCAGAATCAGCACAGGGGCATCTGCTAAAAGCGTGCGTGCAATACTTAAACGCTGAGCTTCACCACCAGAAAAAAAGGCATCCTTGCCAAATACCGCCTGGTATCCCTGGGTGAACTGCAAAATTCGCTCATGAATGCATGCACTGCGCGCAGCTTCAATCAGCTCCTGGTCACTGGCATCCGGTCGTCCAAGACGCAGGTTATCTGCTACGGTACCTGCCAACAGCTGGGTCTCCTGAAGTACAAAACCCACATGTCGATATAAATTGTCTGGAGCAATATCACGGATATCGACGTCCCCCAGGAGCACAGCACCTTGGGTCACGTCATAAAAACGGGGCACCAGCTTGGCCAGGGTGGATTTCCCGGCACCGGAACTCCCAACCAAAGCTGTGATCGAACCGGGGCGACAGCGCAAAGTAATATCGCTTAATACCGGCCGATCCTGGGTATAGGCAAAGCTAACCTGCTTAAAGAGCAGCCCTGCATCTTTGGGCTCTTTGGGTTCAGAGGTAACAGCCAGGGGCGCAACCTCCAATAATTGATCGATCCTGCCTGCGGCCGCTTTGGCTTTTTGCTGAGCGGTCAGTCCCTGGCTCAAGGTCAGGATGGTCTGGGGAATCATCACGGCGATCAGCGTTGTTGCGAGAACATCAATCGGCTGAATGCCTGTATTCACCACCAGCCAGGCGCCCCCAGACAAACTCACCAACATAATGACTGGCACAGATAAGGCCAAAGAGGTCACAGCCTCCAAACGGACAAGCGGTGTCACCCAGCCCGTGTAACGGCGACTGAAATCCTCGACGGCCTGTTGGTAATTTCTGTGGGCGCGGCCGGTTTGTGAGAAAACCTTGACCACCGCAATACCGTGAACAAATTCGACAATCGCAGCACTGACCCGAGCAAAGTCCTTATCCAGCTGCTGCATTTTTTCCCCAAAACCGCGCATCATCCAGGCGTAGGACAGCAGATAAACTGGCAGGGTAAGTACTGCCAACAGGGTCAAGCACCAGTCGAGCCAGGTTAAATAACCCAGGCCCGCCAGTGGCAGTACAAACGCTGCAGCCAACTCCACCTGGTGGTGCGCAACCATATGGTGAAGATCATCAAGGTCGTCTTGCACCGCTTTGCGCACCGCGCCGGAGGTGTGCTCGCTGTACCAACCAAGGGGCACCTGTCCCAATTTCCGCACCAGGGCCCGTCGCAGTTCCGCCTGCATACGCTGGTCGGCAATATGGGTTAACCACAAACCGATCACGGTGCAGATCCAACCCATCGCCAGCCCGGCAACTATCGCGAATACAACGGGAATAATCGCATCGGCGATATCACTGATATCGGGCGTCAGGAACAGGCGAGCCAGCTCAACGATACCGATAAAAGGAATCAGTGAAGTGAGCGCACCACAGGCACCGAGCGCCACCCCCAGCCACACGAGGCTACGAAATGGACGCATCAGTTCCCGCAGGTTGGGCTTTCGCAAATTAGACTTTGGCAAAATTTGCTCAGACATCTATTTGCCCGCTTTACCGCGCTGTAATGGTTTTGCCAAGTGCTCAACGACAGTGGCAACCTGCGGCGGCTCCATCACGCTGAAGTGATTGCCCGGCACATCAATTAATTCAAACTCACCCAGACAAACATCCTGCCAATAAGGCGCAGCCATATGGCCTACGCCGGCGGTGACACCGAAGGATTGCTCTTCCTGGCAGCGCAAGTAGGTCATATCGCCAATATAGGGAGGCAGATCAAAACAGGCAGCGCGCATACTGTGTCGGCACACCCGGAAAAGCCCCGGTATCATCGCGGCTTCAACCGGCACACCCGCTTGGGCAGAGGCTAACTCGGTGTAACCGGTCAGGCGCTGTTCTTGGGTGAGTTGTGAGCGTTGTCGCACGGCTTCGGCGACCGTTTTAAGCCCGGCATCACCGTTGAGTTCTGCCATTGCACCGGCAGGAACACGACCGTTGTGTTTCTGCATTAAAGTCTCGATCGCGCGGGAAATATCTTCGCTCTCGATATGCTCACCAAATACCGCTTTTACCGGATCGAGATTCAGGTTGGGGGCAAAAATTGCTTCGAAAGCCAGCTCTTCATCGGTATCGACAAACATTGGGATACTGTCAATCAGGCTCAGGTCAATCACATCGACACCGCGCTCCAGCAGTCTCCGCGAAACTTCCGTTGCCAGCAGGCCGCCCAGGCAGTAACCAATTAACTGGCAACGCTGATAGCCCTCGTCGATGATTCTCTGGGCGTAATCATCGGCGGTGCGCTCGATTAACTCTTTGGCATCAATGGACAGATACGCTTCTGTATCGGCGACAGCAATCCCGAATACCTGGCCCAAATCCTGGGCCGCAAGCGCTTTGCCCAGGTGCTGGAAATAATCCAGGGTACCCAGGGCGGCATGGAACATAATCCGTACCGGAGTCTCTTCTTTAGATGCCCCTTTACCCTCGCCCTTATGACTGAAAGGCACCATCAAGGAGTTGCTGCCCTCGCGAGTAGTTGCCACCAGGTTGTCGCTATCCGTGTTTGCCTGTTCCTCGACAGCGACATCCGGCTCAACTCTCAGTGCTCGGGCCAATGCAGCAACCGTTGGTCCATTGAGCATGTGGCGCAACAAGGCGTCGTAAGTAAACGATTTTGCCTCGGTAATCTCTTCCAACAAGCGCCCTGCAACCCGCGCCATAATCAGCGAGTCACCACCGAGATCAAAAAAACTGTCCTGTCGGCCCACATTATCGAGGCCCAGTGCATTAGCCCAGAGTTTGCACAGAGCCGTTTCCAGAGGGTCCATCTGCTCTGAGTGCGCAGCCTCTTGTGCATCGCCAGTCGCAGGTCGCCAACCGGCAAGCATTTTGCGATCAACTTTGCCATTAGCGGTGAGCGGGAGCTGGTCAAGAACTTGTAAATGAGCGGGCACCATATGCGCGGGCAATCTATTCGCTAAAAAGTCCCGCAGTTTCCCGGCACTCAAATATTGCCGATCAGTTTTCATCTGCGCGGCCAATAAGTTCATACCAAAAGCCGACAAAGGATGCTCATCTTCCGGCAGGCAGAGCACTTGGCCGGCACCATGGGCTTTTAACAGCGATTGCCATTTTTCGATAGACAGGAACTTGGTCGCACCACAAGCGCGATCATCACCATCGGGGTCCATCATAAAACCCTGAGTGAGTAAGATATGGGCGTGATCCACCGTTGGCTCAGTCAGGATTAACCAGCCTCCAGGCGCCAGCAATTCAACAGCACTGGCAATAGCCGTCTCTGGATCTCGGGTACTATTGAGCATCCCGGCACATAAAATGACATCTGCACTATTGGGTGCCAAACCCTGGGCGCGATAGTCTGTATTGAGATCCATTATTCCAAACCGTACCCAAGGCCACTCTTTAAATTGGCGGCGAGCCTCAGTCAGGAAAAATGCGGTCATGTCGGTAAATAGATAATCAACGTCATATCCATCCAACATGGGAATAACCGACGCACTGGTAGCCCCTGTGCCAGCGCCCAACTCAAGAACCGTTAACCCTCTATCGCTCTGGGCGGCAATGCGGTTAATTAATGCGGCAACGGCGGCATTGTTATAGCGGGCAATAAGATCGTCCCGATAAAGGGACAAAGCCACCTGCTGGTCGCCCTGGGGGAACAACAATTCAAACGGGTTTTGTTGATTCGCTAATAACTGGGGTAATAATTCGACATGATCCCGGTGATATTGCAGAAATTCCCGATTACAAAAACCGTATTCAATTCCCTGTTCAACGCGATTCCACGCTTCATCAACAGCAGATATGTCGACAGCCTGGGTACGCGTATATTGTTCCTCAGCGCCAGCGCTGATAGTGGATAAGCTGAGCAGCTTTGCATTAACGAGAAGGTCCAACCAACGATGCACCAGCCAGTGATGCTTTTCGTGGACTTCCGCAAGTGAAAGAATTTCTTCTGCACTGTATCCCTGCTCACAATCTATAAATGCCCCCAGGCCCATAAAACCGTGAAGCATCGACAACAGGGCCGCTTCCTCAAGCGCCTGCACATAGTCGCCGACACTGACAGATTCCGGCTCACCGGCCTGGTAGTGCGCAAACTGTCGCACTGAATTTACCAGTTCTGGATCGATAACCGCCGGCTCGGCATCATCCATGCGGCGACTTTCCACAAAGCCCAACAGATTTAAATCCGCTCGCGAGCCGCCCACTTTCTTCTCAATTACCGCCGTTGCTGTTGATACTGCGGGGTGGGCCAATAATGCAGACTCCACTTCTCCCAGTTCGATACGGTGTCCGCGAATTTTTACCTGCCCGTCTTCACGGCCCAGGAATTCGAGTTCGCCACCGGGCAAGTAACGGCCCAAATCACCGGTGCGGTAAAGGCGCTGGCCATCCACCGGGTGAGAGAAAAACTTCTGTTCAGAGAGTGCCGTATCACCGAGATAACCATCGGCCAACCCCAGGCCAGTAATCATCAGTTCACCCGCCACCCATACAGGGGCATCGCGCAACTGGCTATCCAGCACCCGGAAACCCTGGTTCATCAGCGGCACGCCATAGGGAATACTGCTCCAGGCAGGATCGACTCGCTCAATACGGTGGTAGTTGGACCAGATTGCAGCTTCTGTAGCCCCACCCATGCCGATCAGCTCGAGTGCTGGCACATGGCGCCTGATATGTTCCGGTAAAGTAACCGGAATCCAGTCTCCCGATAGCATTGCCAATCGCCATTCAGACAACGGCCGAGGCTCTGTATCCAAATAGGTGGCCAGCATTTGCAACTGCGCGGGGACAGAGTTCCACAATGTCACCCGGTGCTCATCCATGACCTCCGCCCAATGTGAAGGGTCTGCACCTCGGGCCGGATCGGGCAGCACCAAAATCGCACCGGCTGCCAAGGGGCCAAAAATATCGTAGACCGACAAATCAAAACTGAGTTGGGCCAAGCCCAAAATACGATCGCCCGGGCTCACTTCGAAGCGGCGATTAATATCCATCACCGTATTTAAAGCGGCCCGATGATTAATCATTACACCTTTGGGCTCGCCGGTAGAACCGGAGGTGTAGATAACATAAGCCAGTTGCTCGGGATCGCCGTTACTGGCTACCGGGATCTCGGTTTCAGGTGTCAGGGTATCAACACTGATCACCTGCACTTCTGATGGCCACTTAATTTGGCTGGCGAAGTCGCTGAGTGTCAGGACGTATTCCGCCTCTGCACTGAGCAACAATTTATTGAGCCGTATTTCCGGTTGTGCCGCGTCCAGTGGCAAATAGATACCACCAGCCAGGAGCACACCGAGGGTCGCCGCTATCTGCTCTCGCCCTTTCGGCATTGCAATGGCTACGAGGCTACCCAGCTGGAAACCTTCTTTGCTCAGCGATTTGGCGATACCCGCCGCTTTTTTCGCCAGGTCGCCATAGCTCACACTGCCATTGCTATCAATAATGGCGGTAGCATCCGGCGTTGCCGCAGCCCTGGCAAATACGCCCTGATGCAATAGCTCTGAAGGAACAGGCCCATCGGTTTGATTAACCTGATGCCTCTCCTGTTGCTGCCACTCGGGTAAAGAAACCGGAGACTTGCCAAGCCATTGCCCGTCGCCGCCAGCGGCAAGCTCATTCAACAAGCCGGTAAAGGCCGTGAACATATCCTCCACCAGGCCCGATGGAAAAACACCCTGGCGCACGTCCCAATTAATTTCCAGACCATCGGCATCATCTCTCACCTGGCAATCCAGCGTGACTTGCGGTGTCTGGGTAATTCCCCTGCCGGACTTTCTACCGCTGGCAGGTTTTTCGGTATCTCCCAGGCCAATAGCACTGGTAAATACCACCGGCATCAATGCGGCCTCGGGTCCTCGCGCACGGGACATTTCCCGCAGCACTTCCACACCGGAGAACAAGTGGTGATCAATATCACTGAACAACTGTTCGCCAATGCCTGCCGCCCAATCGCGAAAGGTTTTTCCATTGGAATCACTAATCGCCAACACACTGACCGAAGTAAAATCACCGATCAGCTGGTTAACCTGAGGGTGTAAGGGCAGCCGATTCAATAAGGTAAGACTTAAGCTAAAGCATGGCTGGCGGCTCCACCGCTGCAATACCGCTCCGTAGGCAGCCAGCACGGCAACCGACGCGGTTAAGCCGGCAGTTCCGGCTCGCTGCTTCAGTGTCTGCCAGTGCGCCGTGTCCAGGCGGTAGTGATGGCGATTAAAACGTACAGATTCAGCCTCGGAAGCAGGCGGCAAAACCGGTAACTCAGGTGCGGGGGGAAATTGCTCAAGGCGATCCAACCAATAGCGGCGATCATTTTGGTAGCCCTGGCTGTCCAATAAACTTCGTTCGGCCAGGAGATAATCGCGAAAATCAATTTCCAGTGGCCGCAGGGCTGCACCGGGGTGAGACAGCAGAAGGTCGAGCTCATTAAATAAAATGCCTGCACTGGCCCAGTCCGCGATCAGTGCATCCATAGAGAAATGCACTATATGGCCCTTATCTGTGCGGGTATGGCGCAGCTCGAACATGGGCCACTCACCCATGGGGTAGTTGCGGTGGCCCAGTTCATCTCTCACCGATTCCAAGGCAAGCTCCAGGGCGTCCTCGTCCAAACCGGTGAGGTCCTGGCTTTTCATTTCGTAGTGCGGCACTTGGGGGAGAACCCGCTGGTATCCCTCCTGCTCGATAACCGCCCGCAACATCGGGTGACGTTCAATGAGTTGGTTCCAGGCTTCCTGTAAACCTTTTGGATTTAATCCCGGGTACTCCAGCTCCAGGTAACCGTGACAAGCAACGCCGCCGTAGCCAAATGCATTTTGTCGACCCAACAGGTAGGCAGTCTGCACATCGCTTAAAGGGAAAGGTTCATGCCGATTATCTTTATCAGCCTCAACCACCACTCCCAGGTCCTGGTGGTTGCCAGCGGCTGTTTGAGCAGCGCTCAGTATTTCGATAATTTGTGACTTGTGTTCCCGCAACCTTTGCTTGTGCTGCTCCGTCAACAATCCTTTGGCTGCACGAAAGCGCAGTTGTTCAGACTCGGTCCAGAGTTCCACTCCAAGCCCTTGTAATTCGTCGATCAGTTCCATAGCCGTCATGGGGTTAAAACTCCGTCCAATCGCTGAAAAATAAAATTGCCAACAAGCTCATATCACGCCCTCTTCCACCGTATCAGGATCAACATCCACTAGCGGTTCCATTGCACTTAGGGCACCGGCAACATCTGCCAGTCTTGGAGAGGCAAATAAACGTCTGAGGGGAAGCAGCAAACGGTGTTGCTGTTTTAGGCGGTCTATAAAGCGGGTTGCCAATAAACTATCGCCACCCAATTCAAAGAAATTTTGATCGCGGTTTATTACGGGCAGGCTAAGAAGCTCCTGCCAAATCTGGGCTATCAGACGTTCGTTATCCGTCACCAGTTCAGCCGCTATTTCCTGTTGCGGTTTTTCCACTGCATGCACGAGCTTTAATACTGAAGCCCGATCCAATTTGCCGTTTGCACTCAAGGGCATTTCCGGCAAAGTCACAATGAAATCCGGGACCATATAAGACGGAAGATGGTGGCGAAGGTACTCGCGCAAGTCATCAGTACTAAAAGTTGGTGGGCATTCGGGTGCGAGCACAACGGCAGCGACCAGCTGTTGTTCTTCTGTGGTTAGCACCAGCGCGCGCTGCACAAACATCTGACGATTAAATACGGTTTCGATTTCACCCAGCTCTATGCGATGGCCACGGACCTTCACCTGGCTATCGGCACGTCCCAAAAATTCCAAGCATCCATTCGGCCAGTAGCGTCCAAGATCCCCGGTGCGATACCAGCGCTCACCATCGACCGTAACAAAGCGCGCTTCGGTCAATTCGGGCGCCCCGCGATAGCCCATGGCGACACCATCACCACCGATCCACAGCTCGCCCGTTGTCCAGTCAGGGCAATCGCGCCCCTGGGTATCCATTACCCTGAATTTCTGGTTAGCCAGGGGGTATCCGTACGGGATCGAGTGCCAGCTTGGATCGACATCTACAACTTCAAAACTGTTAGACCAAATAGAAGCTTCAGTGGCGCCACCCAGTGCGATAAAACGGCATTCGGGCTGTACTTGTTTTAATCGCTGGGGTAAATCCAGGCCAATCCAATCGCCGGAATTTAATACCAAACGCAAATTGCCAGGCGGTGTACCAGCACCGACAGTGAGTAACATATCCAGTAGCGCCGGTACCGTATTCCAGATGGTGATGCCGTAGTGACATACCCATTGATGCCAGCGCTCGGCATCCCGCCGGTCCTCCTCATCAATTAATACCAGCGCACCACCGACCGATAGCAGTCCAAAAATATCGTAAACAGAGAGGTCAAAATCCAGGGCTGAAATAGCTAGTACACGATCATTTTCATCAACAGAGAAACGTTCGTTGATATCCGCAATGGTATTCCAGGCGGCACCATGACTGATTTCGACGCCCTTGGGTTCACCTGTGGAGCCGGAAGTGAAAATGATATAAGCCAGTTGCTCAGCTTCTGTTGCAATCGGTTCACCAATAGAAGCGAACTGTTCGGCCTGTTGAATTGCGCTTTTGTCGAGTACCACTTTTACCTCGGCACGGCGCAACATTGACTCGCGCCTGGCCTGCGGTTGATCGATACCGACAGGTAAATAAGCAGCTCCCGTTGCGAGCACCCCCAAAACAGCGGCAATCTGGTCGGGCCCTTTGGGCAGGTTAACGGCCACTACTTCAGCAGATGAAACCTGGCTTTCCAATAACCAGGCAGCAATGCGCAAAGCACGCTCTGCCAGGACGCCATAGCTCAGGGAATTTTCGTCCCCCCAATATAAGGCGATATTGTCGGGATTCGCTTTAGCCTGCTGGAAAAATTGCTGCGACAAGTTATCCGTTGGATCAATCGCGGTACGCTTTTCAAGCCGGGTTCTCAATTCCCGTTGAGACTTGGGTAATAAATCAGGCGGTGTGGAATCCCATTCAGCGTCACCCGCCCATTGGAGCAAGCCGATATAGGCCTGGAACATTTCCGCACACATCCCCTCTGGGAAAAGCGCTTCGACAACATCCCAATTTAAAAAAACGCCACCCTCGACTTCGACCACCTGGTGATCCAACCAGACTTGTGGCGTTTGTGTCAGGGCCCAGACGGGTTCCCGCAGAGGTCCATTTTCCGGTGCCGCTGTACCACCGGGAATACCCAGTGCACTGGTGAAGACCACGGGCATTGTGGCTTCCGCGTCGCTCTGCCGGCGGGCTAATTCCCGCATCAGGCTAACACTGGAAATATCGCGATGTTCCAGGGCCGCGCCAACTTCCCCTTGTATTTTTTTCGCTCGCACCAACCAGCTGTCACCGGCCTCTGGCCGGTAACCCACCAGGGTCAGGGAGGTGAAATCCCCCATCACCCGATAGATATCCGGGTGAACTTCACGACGGTCGAACAGGGTAAGGTTCAAGCTCAGGTCGGGGCGACTGCTCCAACGACTAAGCACTTCGGCAAAAGCCGTTAAAAGGAGGCTCGAAGGCGTGATTCCCTGCTCAGCCGCGCGCGCAACCAGGTTTTGCCAGGTCCCTTTATCAATATGCTGTTGATGACGCACAAAGTGCGGGCGCTCAATGGATGTCGGCTCCCGTACAATGGGTAGCTGGGGCGCGGGAGGCAGCTCCGATAATTTGTGCTGCCAAAAAGTTTTTGCGGCAGCCAGGGGACCTTGGGGAAGATCACTATCAAATACTGCGGTAGTTTGCGGCAATACATTGCGCACATAATCGCGGAAAGAGAGTTCGATAGAAGGTAGATGAGTTTCAGGGCTCTGATAAAGAATATTTAACTCACGATAAAACAGCAGAATACTGAAGGCATCGAGAATCAAATTATCCAAACCGATAGCCAATCGGGTATTGCGCCCACAGCGCACAGCACGGACATCAAACAGTGGCCACCGGCTGGGCTCAAACACCTGCTCCGCGCACTCCTGTCGCAGTTGCGCAAAAGCAGAAGCTGGATCGCGGTCTACCTCTGTAACATCGATGGAAAATCTCGGCACATCGGCAAGGATGCGCTGTCGACCTTCGCTGTCGAATACAGCCCGCAGCATTTCATGGCGGGCAATCATCGCGTTTAGTACAGACTCCAAACGCTCCAGATCGAGATCAACAACGTCGTATTCGCGGTAAAAGTGACAACCGATACCACCCAAAACAAATTCTGGGTCCCTTCCCAGCCAATAGGCCCGCTGGACATCGGTAGGTTCAAAAGCGGCGTACCGATTGGCCTTATCCGATTGCCAGGGTGTAACAGTAATTTCGGTAGTGCCTTTATTTCGCTGTGGGTTCTCAGTTGGATCTTGAACTAATGTCGCAGCAAAGTCGGCCAAGCTGGGCTGGCTAAATAATTCCGGCAGTGTGACACCTTCAAAGCCAGACTCGCGCAGATCTCGCACAACACGGGTTGCTAACAGGGAGTCACCCCCAAGTGCGAAGAAGTTATCGTCCCGCGCTATATCGGTAACATCGAGAAATTTGCACCAGACGGCAGCCACCTGCTGCTCTAATTTACCTTGCGGTGGGTTCTGTTTTGCCTGATGTTGCGCTATGGATTCATCGGCAAACTGCTGTAAACCGCCGCGATCAATTTTGCCATTGGCGGTAAGAGGTATTTCAGCGAGACAGCAAAGCTCACTGGGCAGCATGGCGCTGGTCAATCGTTGAGTCAGGAACTCCCGCAGATCGTTCAAGGGTTCCTGCAACTGCTGCAAATCAACAAAGCACTTTTCTGGATTTATATTCCCTTGCGATAATTTGGATTCCAGAACGACAACCGCAACCATACCTCGCTGAGTCAGCAGTGCGACCGCTTGCGCAATCCCTTTGTGCGCAGTCAGTGCCGCTTCAATCTCGCCGAGTTCAATGCGGTGTCCACGCACCTTGACCTGATTATCGACGCGGCCCAAAAACTCCAGGCACCCGTTCGGCCAGTAGCGGCCCAAGTCTCCGGTGCGGTACCAGCGCTCGCCTTCTTCTGTCACAAAACGGGTTGCAGTGATACCGGGAGCACCGCGATACCCCAAAGCAACGCCAGCACCACCGATCCACAACTCCCCTGTTACCCAGTCAGGGCAATCACGCCCCAGGGCATCCACCACTCTGAATTGCTGGTTGGCCAAAGGGTAACCATAGGGAATAGATCGCCAAGAGGAATCAACTTCTTTGACTTCAAAATTATTCGACCAAATAGAAGCTTCGGTGGCGCCACCCAAAGCGATAAAGCGGCAACCGGGGTTTACGCGTTTTAACCGTTCCGGCAGGTCGAGGCTGATCCAGTCGCCAGAATTTAATACCAGGCGCAGCTCTCCAGCTGGGGTATTACCACCCGTGGTCAGCAGCATATCCAAAAGCGCCGGCACTGTATTCCAAACAGTAACGCCATGCTGGCACACCAGCTGATGCCAGCGCTCAGCATCCCGCCGGGATTCCTCTTCAACCAATACCAATGCACCGCCGGCGGACAAGAGCCCAAAAATATCGTAAACGGAAAGGTCAAAATCTAATGCCGATACGGCCAGCACGCGATCATTTTCATTAACCGAAAAGCGCGCGTTAATGTCCGCTATGGTGTTCCAGGCACTACCGTGACTAATTTCGACGCCCTTAGGTTCACCGGTAGAGCCAGAGGTAAAAATGGTATAGGCGAGATCTTTTGCCTCTCCCACAACAGGCTGGGATAAAGGCGCGACCCCGGAGAGCACAGACAAGTTATCTATAACCAGCTTGGCTCCGGCAAGTTTGAGTACGCGCTCCCTACGCAACGGTGGCTGGTCTATACCCAGCGGCAGATAAGCCGCTCCTGCCGCTAATACGCCCAAGGCTGCAATAATCTGCTCCGGCCCCTTGGGTAATAAAATACCGACCAAATCACCGGGCTCAACACTTTGAAGCTGTAAATACGCGGCCATCGCCAAAGCACTGTGGGCCAACTCCCCGTAACGGATTTGTTCACCGTTCCAATAGAGAGCCACTGCTTCCGGGCAGTTTTTAGCGTTGCTAAAAAAATGTTCGTGTAATTGGTGAGACTGGTATGGCTTGGCTGTGGAATTTACCTGCTGGCGCTGGTGCTTTTGCTCCGCTGGCAGCAGCGATGGTATGGGCTGGGCCCAGAATTCCGGGCTGCCGATCAGACATTCCAGTAACTGCGTAAAGGCCGCAAACATGCCATCCAGGACGCCGGGAGCAAAAGCAGCTTCCCGCGCATCCCAGTTTACGGACAGGCCGCCTTTGAGCTCCATAACCTGTACGTCCAACCACACTTGTGGCCCTTGGGAGATAATCCAATTGACATCTCCAAAGGCACTGCGAACTGACTCTCCAAATAATTCACCCAGCCCAAGCGCACTGGTAAAGACGACCGGCGCAAACACCGTTTGCCCCTGTTGCCTGCTGAGGTCACGCAGCACCTCTACGCCGGAATAACTCCCGTGCGCTACATCCTGACGGAAGTTGTGTTGTAAACGCTGTGCACGCTCAACGAAGGTTCCACTCTGGCTGCCCTGCCAGGCAAGCAAGATCGAAGAAGTAAAGTCTCCCACCAGGGAGTTGACATCCCGGTGCAGGGATTCCCGGTCGAACAGGGGGAGATTCAGCAGGAAGTCTGACTCTTCGCTATAGACAGTAAGCACTTCGGCAAGCGCCGCTGCCAGGGTCATGGACAAAGTAATTCCGTGACGGCTCGCAAGTTCCGCCAGCTGGTTTTTCTGGTCAGCAGACAGACTATAGTGGCGACGAACAACGCGACGAGTGTCTTTAGACTCAGTACCTATCGCAGTGGGTAATTGAGGAGCGCCGGGCAAATCTGCCAGGCGATCCTGCCAGTGTTCTTTGGCCTGCTGCTTCTCAGCTCGGCGCTCTTCCTTTGAGTGAAGAGCGCTGCGGTCAGCCTGGTAGCGCGGATAACTGTAATTCAACGGAACCAGAGACTGCTCTGGTTCGAGGTAGAGCTTGGCTAGGTCATTCAGTAACACGCGCAGGCTAAAGGCATCTGCGGCTACCATATCCAGATTAATATGCAGGCGTGTGCCGCCAGCTTTTAATTCCGCAGGTAACAATGAGAGCTGAACATCAAAAACCTCACCCTGCAATATATCAAGCTGCCGATGGGAGAGTTGCTCCCTAACAGCGATAAGACTCTGCTCCGCTTCTGCAGCAGTTTGGTGCTTGAAATCGTGAACCTTTAAACCGGGCCAGCTCACTTCAGCGGGAATCTGCTGTCGGCCATCATCGAGGATTTGAACACGCAGCATCCCATGTCGCTCGAAGAGGGAGCGCACAGCCTGTTCCAATCGATCAGGTACTACATCCTGGCCATCAAACTCATGATAAAAGTGTGCGGCAACGCCCCCTAGATATTGATTCGGGTCTCGCCCAATCCAATAGGCATGTTGCATCGGTGCCAAATCAAAGGGAGCACCTTCATCAAAAGCGCCCGGCACAGATAAATGTTCACTGGTACTTTCTTCAGTTCCAATAGCCAATTGAGGTAGGGAAAGCCAGGCTTCCAATCGAGGCACCGCGATAAGATCAGCAAATTTTACCTTGATCTTTTTCTGCCTTAATTGGCCAACAATCCTCATGATTTGCACTGAGTTGAGCCCCAGTGCAATTAAGTCACCCTGCGGATTAATGTCATTAATATCGGCATCAATAGCCTGACAAACTAAATCCTTTAACAAACTGGCCGGACTGATTGGCTCTGATTTATTCTGCGGCTTCGGCGACAAGAGATACGCTCCTTATTGCGTCTCGGATAACACGCATTTTGATGCAACTTTCACGATACTCGTGGGTAGGAAGGGAGGCTTCAACCAGGCCGCAACCGGCAAATAGTGTCACCTTGCCCGAGGTAAAAAGCGCAGAACGCAGAGCAACAGCAAACTCCCCTTCCCCCTCAGCATTGAGCCAACCAACAGGTCCTGCATACCAACCACGATCCAGGCCTTCATTTTCACGGATATACTTCAGTGCTTTTCTCCTCGGCAGGCCACCCACCGCAGCACTTGGGTGTAAATCCGATAAAATATCCATTAGATTTACGTCATCTTTCATCAAGCCCTCTAGAGGCGTAAGCAAATGCTGAATTTGCTTTAATTTACGGAGCTGAGGCGGTTCAGGTTCCACTACACGATGGCAGTGTTTACGTAAAATAGAGAGGAGATGTTGAACAACCAGGTCGTGTTCGAAGCGGTCTTTGTCACTATCGAGCAGAGATAATCCCAATTTGTAATCAGTTGCAGGATCTTTTCCCCGAGGTGCGCTACCGGCCAAAGCAACGGTACTGATACGCCCGTCTTTACCAGCCGCTAAGCGCTCAGGCGAAGCCCCAAGAAAGCAACTTTCCCCCCGGGAAAAGGCAAATAAATAGGCATCGGGGTAAGATTCTTGTAAATATCCGAGAATACTTCCCGGGCAGCAATCCGCGCTCAGTGATTCAGAACGAGCGAGAACTACTTTTTGAAATTCGTTGCGCTTGATTGATTCGACCGCGCCTACTACACGCTGCTGCCAAGCTATTTGGCCTGCATAATTTTGGCTAAAATCAGACTCCACCGAAAACAAATTGTCATTCGCAGAGAGGTTGGAGCTACGGGATAAAATATGCTGCCACCGCGCCTTCACCCGCTCCGCAGTCTGATTGCATTCTGTTTGATCGGTAACGATAAAATTCATTACCAGATAACTGCGATCCCCTTCACAGTAAAGGGCCAACTCGGGCAACGTAAGCGTCCCTGCGGGAAAGTCTTGCCACAAGGATGAGGAATCTTTTTGGCTATCAAAAGCAAACCCACCACACAAAACCGGCCGATGCCCCCCGCTTACCACAGCGGAGGACATCAATTTTTGCCAATTGGCTTGGATTTCAGACCAAGATTCCCCTGGGGCACAACTAAATTCACAGGCAGAGCCAAAGGTCACAGCATATTCATCTCTAGAGGGCACACCCCACAGAGACGCGAACCTTTCATGCTGATAGCCGGAGGCAAACAACCCTATTGGGTTGCGTCTATGACATGGAGATGAAAACGATGCCAGAACCTCTGGCTGTCCCTGGCTTACCCTGGACTTGGCTTCCTGCAAACAGGCTTCCAGGCCAGCATATTTAGAGCGGCCCTTCATACACCTTCCTCAACTGGCAAGCCGCGCTCAGCGCGCCAATGCAGCTTTTGCTGAGTGATAAACCAGTGAATAATCCCGGTAAAAAGCTGCTCTATATAATCTGCGGAAAGTTGTTCTTTCTCAGCCCAACGACGGCGGTCAATCAACATCTCCGCAACCCGGTCTGGAGCAGGAATACTCGTTTCATCCGGCTTGAACTGGGCTGCTGACAAAACATACCCCATACGCCGCTGCAACAGCCTGATGATCTCGCGATCAATGGAATCGATACCTTGGCGGATCTCATTCAGATTTTCACACTCCATTGGTAGCTTCGTTGCTTGCATAGAAACTCCATCACCTAAGCTGTTCATCTTCCCATCGATAATGAAACGTTATAACATATCATTTTCGAAATCAACGGGATGTTTGTTTTGGATTTGGGCGTCAGGGTGGAGAGAGTGTGTGCTACTTGTTACTAAAGAGAAATAATTCGAACATCATCAAAAATAATGATCCCGGATTAATCGAGGCAGAGATCCACTATCTATTGAACGATGGAGAATATAGGGCCGCTCAACAGCCCTATTCTCCCGACAATTAATTTCGATAGCGTTACAAGAAACAGAAAGATTTTATACGGCCAACTTAACTTTACATGCAGTTAGGCCAAGCGGAGCTTCTGAACAATATGGCCAACCACCAGATCAGGACAATCTGACAGATAAAAATGGTTACCTGCGTATTCTTTCAATTGGAACTCACCATTGGTCCACTGCTGCCAACCCCGAGCTTCATCGGTGCTCAACTCAGGATCATCCCGTCCTAGCATCGCGGTGATGGGACAATCTAAAAGTTGGTCCGAGGACATCTTGCTGGTTTCGATCAATCGATAATCCTGGCGTATAGTAGGAAGTAGTAGAGCCCTTAACTCAGGAATTTCCAATAATTCAGGAGAGGTGCCGCCAAGCTCAATGAGTTGTTGGCACAGAGATTCATCACTCAACTGGTGTACGTTTCCAATCTTTTGAAATTGTGGAGCTTCGCGCGCAGAGACAAATATGTGTTCAGGACCGCACAATTTTTCGCGATACAAGGAGAGAGCCAATTCATGAGCAACTGTAGCTCCCATACTGTGCCCAAATACTGCCCAGGGTTTATCGATGACAGGTTTGATAGCCCTACTTAACAAAGCAATTAAAGTTTGCATATTTGTGGGCATAGTTTCATTACAGCGTTGCTCCCTACCCGGTAAACATACGAGAACCAATTCTATGGAATCTGGCAATAATTTCGCCCAAGGTCGATAAAGTGATGCTGTACCACCAGCATGAGGCAAACACAAAAGTCGGATAGCCGCTTTAGGTTGAGGGCGAGGGATTTGTAGCCAAGCGCCGGACATAGATTTATCTCAATAAGAAATTTGAAGCCGTGAATACTAACTGTTAATTCTTAATTTAGAAATCTGAAGAAGATTCAAAAAAACACTCCCCTGCTCCACCCAAACATTTCAGGAGACCAGCATGGAAAATAATTTAATTAATGGTTACACGCCTCACCCAAAGGAACTAGAGGATTTCTATCAGCAACAAGGAATTTGGGATAACCAACCTATTTGGGAGCTGATCACACGTAATGCGAAAAACTTTCCCAATCAATGCGCAGTTCGGGACCTATCGGATCAATTAACTTACGCTGAATTGGTTAATGAGGCCGATAGCATTGCTGCAGGCCTGGTGGAACAAGGCTACAAAGTTGGGGAGCGGGCAATACTCCAGTGGAGCAATCAGGTCAGTTTTATTACAACCCTGCTCGGCTTATTTCGAGCGGGACTGGTTCCTGTACTAGCTTTGCCTGCGCATCGCCAAAATGAAATATGCCATTTTGCACAGGTCTCGGGTGCCAGTATCTATATCACTTCAGGAGCGGAAAGTGGCGCAAGCCGTCACAGCATGATAGAACAAATTGCTTCGCAATCTCCGACTTTGCGAGGCATATACAGTTCTGATGAAAATGACACATTCCCCTCCCTGCCCAGAAGAGAATGCCAAGGCTTCACCCCTGTTCCCGTAGACCCCAACGCCCCAGCTCTATTCCTCGTTTCCGGTGGCACTACAGGACTTCCGAAACTTATTCCACGCACCCACAATGACTATCGCTACAACATTACCTGCGCTACGGCTGCTTGTAATTTAGGAAAAGATGAAATCTATCTGGCAGTACTCCCCGCCGCCCATAATTTTCCTTTGGGTTGCCCCGGCATTCTGGGCACGCTATCCATGGGTGGGCAGGTAATATTCACCAAAGATGCAAGCCCGGACTACTGCTTTGAGCTGATAGAGCGTTACGGCGTAACCGCCACAGCCCTGGTCCCAGCACTGGCTCAAGTCTGGACTGCAGCGACAGAATGGGAAGATGCTGATTTAAGCTCTCTCCGCTTACTTCAAGTTGGTGGCTCAAAGCTGAGTCCAACTGACGCCAATGCTGCGATAGATGCTTTTCCCGGTGCACTACAGCAGGTATTCGGTATGGCCGAAGGATTGATTTGTTACACCCATCGCGAAGATAACAATGAAACCATCACCAATACTCAAGGAAGACCTATGAGTTCCCTCGATACTCTAAAAGTGGTTGATGAGTACGGGCAGGAAGTGAAAGCCGGAGAAGAAGGAGAACTGCTTACTCGCGGCCCCTATACACTGAGAGGCTATTACCGAGCAGAAGAACATAACCGACGCGCTTTTACCCCAGATGGTTGCTATCGCAGCGGGGATCGTGTACGCATTCTAGATAACGGCAATATTGTAGTTACTGGACGCCTCAAAGATGTTGTGAATCGGGGCGGGGAAACATTTGCATGCGACGAAATTGAAGAGCACCTGCTCGCCCATCCCCATATTCAGCAAGCAGCTATCATTCCCTTACCGGATAAAGAACTCGGGGAACAAGTTGGAGCGGCTATCGTATGTGCAGATAAAGCACCTTCTTTACACATGTTACGTGATTTCTTGACAAAAAGAGGACTGGCTGCCTTTAAGCTACCAGAGCAACTTAGTGTGTTATCTCGCCTTCCGGTTACTGCCGTAGGTAAAATTGATAAGAAAAAGCTTTTGGAATATGAAAACCAGTAAGGGGATAGATTAGCCTCAATGCATCACTAAATAATTAGCGATTAGCTTAGTGATGCTACTGGCCGATAGAACACAACCTCTCTCAACAATCGGGGGAACAAATACTCTAAACTATGCTCTATTATCTACTCAACCATCCAGGAATTACAGCTGCAATTAAAGTTCCGGCAAATACTGAACGTAAAAGTATGATTGTATGTTCGCCCATGACAACTCCATCCAGATAAACCCCGCACTAATCTGAGGGCAGTAACTCAGCCCATCAGAATACATAGATGATATTTTTGAAGGCTCCGCTGCCGACTCAATACCTAACACATCGGCTTTTATCACCACGAGTGAAAATGAAAGCCGTTCCCAGGCCGCTTTGACTTCCACTAGAATAAAACCAGAGCTCGACAATCAACAGATACCCATTGCTGGATTTATCGTCCCGATTGAATTTAATGATGAACTAACAATTTCCAGCTTCCTTTTTGTGCCCTACTTTGGAGCCTGTATCCACTTCCCCCCCATCTCCGAATTAGGTTATCCACAGCACTTCCTAAGGGAGTTCCAGTCGACGCTCTGTACGCGCCTTTCTCTATAGAAGGGAAACTAAGAACACTAAAAAAAGAGAGCGAGTTCGGTACTGCGGCTTACAATATGGCGGTGGATAGTATTCAACCCTACAAAGAAAAACGTCCTCAGGGAGCATTGCTCACTTGAGGACGTTAGTTCAACTATGGTCGGCTACTGGCCCATCTCCCGAACCAAGTATCCGGCTCCGTCAATATTCTCCATTACCCAGAGAATATAAGCGATATCGACATGAATCGCTCGGGTACTATCGGTGAAGTCCCAATCAGCATTGATACTATCGTAGGTTCCATCGAATACGACTCCCACCAACTCACCGCGACCATTCATTGTCGGAGATCCTGAGTTACCGCCCGTAATATCTACGGTACTTAGGAAATTAACCGGCACTGAATCCAGCTGCTTTTCATAGTAACGGCCATAGCTCTGCTTATCGATCGCTTCCATCAGAGCCTTAGGAGCATCAAAGGGGTCCTCGCCGGTATACTTTGCCTTAATACCACGCAATGTAGTAAAAGGTACAAAGCCTTGTTTACCGTCATTACCATCTGCTGCCTCTTTAATTGTTCCAGCTGGTGGCTCATAGCCATTAACCAGGCCATAGGTCACGCGAAGAGAGCTATTTGCATCCGGGTAGACCGGCTTACCTAGGGAGTGGTAATAATCTATCAGCATCTCCATATATTGTGGGCGCAATTGGGCGAAGCGCCCTTTAATGGACTCCTCATACTCTTCACGGGCAAGCATATCATCGTACATGGCCACTGCCAGCTGGATAAACGGATCCTTGCTCTCTTTGAAGTCTTCAGGCTTTTTACCAATCCACGCTTCACGTACCTCAATATCGGAAAGCTCTGTTTCCTTATACATTTTGTCGAGAATTGCCTCTAGGTCAGTATTGCCTTTTCCGATATTCAAGTAACGATCAAAGCTGGCTATACGCTGCTCCTTCGGGAGCGCCTGATAGCGGTCTAGGAAGTAGAGCCAGATCTGTTTGTCGACTGATGGATGATAGCTGCGCTCTATACGACGCATGCCCTCTTTGAATCGGGTTAGATCCCGTACCTGATAGCCCGGCTTGCGATCAGCATCGGGTTTTTCGTTCTCTTTAGCCAATCGATACAGTTTGCTTGCGGCACCCAGCATGGCTGAACGATCCATATAATCGATGGCCAGGTCCTGTTCACGGGTTGATTCTTTTTCTACAACCAGCGCCTCGAGATCATCGATCGTCGACTGGTATTTTTTCTCGTGGGCCTTGTCTGAATCCACCCAAGCTTGCAAAGCTTTTTCCTGCTTTTCTTTACGCTGCAATAGATCGCTGCGCTGGTAACCCTCCATCATGCCAGTAAAGTTTTTAGAGTAATTATTCAAACCTGCCACGAGGCTTGCATACTTTAACTTTGCATCTTTATTGTCGGCAGTTGCCGCACCAATCACTTCCGACCATTCACCCAGCACCCGCTGCATGTTTGGGTAATACCAGTTGAAGTTGCTTTCCACTTCTTGGGCAGTGCGATAACGGTTGGTACGCCCCGGATAACCGGCAACCATCACGAAATCACCTTCTTTAGGCCCTTTTGCCGCTACAGGCAAATAGTGCTTAGGCTCGTAAGGGACATTATCTTTGGAATAATCAGCCGGTTTACCATCTTTGCCAACATAGGCGCGGTAGAAAGCGTAATCGCCGGTATGGCGAGGCCACATCCAGTTATCGATATCGCCACCAAATTTGCCGATTGAAACTGCGGGTGCATGCACCAAACGCACATCGCGGATTTCCAACTGCTTAACCAGGTAGTAATTCAAACCGCCGTAGTAGCTGTAGACCTCACAGCGATGCCCCGGATCTTTTTCACACTCAGAAACCAGCGCCTTCCCCGCTTCTTCGATTGCGGCAAAACGTGCAGCGCCATCCATCTCATCAGTCAGGCGTTCGTTGACCTTATCCGTTACTTCGTTCATTGCAACGGTGACGTAAACTCGGGAGCCCGGTGCAGCAGGCAGCTCTTCAGACAAATCTCCGGCCAGGAAACCTTCAGCGAGTAAATCCTTGGATTCGGTTGAATTGTATGAAATTGAACCGTAGGCACAGTGGTGGTTGGTAATCACCAATCCCTTGGGAGAGACAAAGGAAGCGGAACATCCCCCCAGGCTGATCACCGCGTTCATTGGAAATTCGGTAAGCTTGGTCATGCTGGCTGGGTCTAGCTCCAGGCCATGAGTGCGAAGCTCTTTGGACAGCTCAGGCAACTGGTGAGGTTGCCACATGCCTTCAGTCGAAACATTCTCTTTCTCTGCGGCGAGGCTGGCGCAACTCGCTCCAGCAAATAATGCAGCAGTTGCAACCCCGTAAACAATAGAATTATTTATTTTCATATTTACTCAGCAATATTTAAAAAAAACAGGTTAATTTTGGGTACTTCTCAACGCTAACCCTGTATTTTCCGGTACACCGAAAATTCACTTATAAACACAGCAGGCTGACAGAGTAACACACCCTCCCCGGCTGTAGGCCGGCACGAAGCTGCACCTCTAGCTAAATCCTGCCAATCATTGCCATTATTTCCCTGGCTCTTCCACTCAAATGGGATAAACCATAAATACACAATTGATACAACGTATCATTTTAACTCAGTTAAATCTGAACAAAATGTGAATTACGACGACGGCAAGAAAGAAATCTGAGATAAACAGTTTTGCTGCTAAAAAGAACATCGCCGAATAATCTACTTGCGCCAGGCACTGGTCAATACGCCTCACCAAGGCTCCCTCCAGCTATCAGAACTCCCGATAAATTCGGTCTTCAAGCTTGATTCACCCCAATGTTGGAGGCTGCCTAGGCCGACCACACTCAATATGTTATGTTATATCGTAGCCTGCATTAAGGAGCGGGTAGTGCGCGAGTGAGGTATTTAGGTATTTAGGTATTTAGGTATTTAGGTATTTAGGTATTGCACCGCCCGCCATAGCAGAGAGCAAAGCAATTAAAGCCTCTGAAAATAGTGTTTATTAGCCGAAGTTACTTAATTGGAGATTAGCTTGAGCCTGACCGACTTTACAGAAAGAAGCCATAAGACAATTATTACACAAACTCCAAATACTGAACTGGCTCCGAAAGAGGAAGGACTGTCAGTGGCAGACCTGCCAAATACCCGTCGGGCCGTATCTGCAGATAATGGAGAAGTTTTAGCAGATATTTTCCAAGCTGATATCAATATGGCCATCTGGCAACGGGAACTGCCCAGTAGCATAGCCAGTGATTGCCGCTCGCTCTTAAATAGTGGTGTACACCCCAACCGTAGGATTCTATTACCCACCGCCAAGATCGAGCGTCTCGGTGAAGCATTACCAGAGCTTGGTCCCTACCCGCACTTGTGTGCTGATATCCAGTTATTGGCAGATATGTTCAGTTATCTATTTGAGCTAAGTGGAGTCGGTATTCGTTTAACAACCCTGAACGGTGCAATGTGCCCAAAGTTTCATATAGACCGGGTGCCCTGTCGATTGATTACGACTTATTTAGGTACGGGTACAGAGTGGCTGACACCAGATTCTATTACCCCAAATACACTCGACTTAAAGGCTAACCAGGAATTCCCTCCAACTTCCATCAATCACCTGGCATGCGGCTCGGTTGCCCTTCTCAAGGGCGAACTCTGGGAGGGCAATGAAGGGGCCGGTCTAATCCACCGCTCACCGAGTGTCGAGCCCGGCCAACTGCGACTGCTACTCACTTTTGATTTCGGATCCGCCGACGAGTGACGAGCGCTTACTGGGACGTAAAACTCTTCTTAGGAATAACCCATGAAATTTACCGCGAACCTTCTTCTCATGGTCATGGAGAAGGCAATAATTAACTGATGGAAATACAGTCAGTTGGGAGCCACTATATATGGCTCATTTTTTGGCAAAGAGAGAAATCATAACGGCAATTCCCATTCAATCGGGATATATATGCCGGTAAAAGGCTAATTTATTTAACTTTTCGCAAAAGTGGTGTATAGCCTATTGAGCTACCCTACTCTCGCCTGGCTTTAATCTATAGCTTTGAGTTTCCCTGCCATTGTTGACATCCAAAGTGTTCACTTGCTCCTGCTCTATCCCCATCAGCATTGATTGCTTAACACTCAATTTTTTACTGGAAATATTAACCATATAGGCTTTTTCATAACTTGAAATGAACTATTTTCGTGCAATCACTTTGAATAAGGTACTGCAATAGTGAGCCAATTCAAGTCAAAGTTAATCGATGAACAATAGGAATTGATCGAATTTTGTCCTCCAGAGTTAAAACGAGGAAAGGGAGGCCCAAAACCCATTGATAATCAAGCCTGTTTTGAGGACATCCTGTGGGTTTTGCTTTCTGGAGCGCGATGTAAAGATCTTCCTTATCTGTCTACACAGGAGAAATAGAAATAAAGCCCCAAGGCAGGATGGTAGAAAGCTCAGAAGTATGCTCGCCGATGGAAAGTTGAGCGGACTTTTAAATTACCGCCGCTTGGTTGTTAGATGGGAGCGATATTTTTCTTCTTATCGTGTTTTTTCTATACTGTATGCATGTTAATTACGTTAAAGAAGTTATGAAATAGCTTCTAGTCGAGTAGCTATTTGGATTCGTAAAACACTTATGTTTGGGTACCCTGATTATCCGCCAGGGCAGCAATCCAGCAGCTCTCCATCGAGCCCCAATCCAAACGCGCTTGGTTAATCACCTCCACCCGGCTTTCCAATGTGTCATCCAGCTCCAATACTGTAAGCACTATGTCAGCCTTATTAAATCCAAATACACCTTGCTCGGTAATAAATACCCCCTTGATTCTCTCAGCGTCAGTGCCACTGAATAGAGAAAAGAGCGCATCATAATCAAATATAAATTCAGGGCTAAAACGCCAACCACAACTGTAATATCCCTCTCCACAATTTTCTGAGCGGAGATAGCCACACTCCGGCAATAGCTCAACCTCATCCGCCACCTGGATTACTGGATGATGGTGATCACTCCCTGGCGAGACCTGAAAACTGCAGGGCAGCTGGAGCCACTCTAGTTCGATACGCCCCTGCTCTACTACTTGTAGAGGTTTTTCCGTCCCTTCACCTAGAAATGACAGAAAACGCTGTAGATTTTGCAAGTCCTCAGGGCCATATAGGTCAGACTTATTAGCCACCACCAAGTCAGCAACTTCTAGTTGCTGCCTAAAAGTCTCACTGCGCAAGTAGCGCTCATCCTCAATACAACGCGCATCGACCAAAGTTAGTGTACCGTGAAGGCCCAACACACCACCGCGCACGGCATCAGACAAAGTCGCCAGCACCTCTCTAGGATGTCCCAGGCCCGTCGGCTCAATTATTAATCTATGGGGCCTGGCCTTAGCCAGTAACTGGTTTAAAGCAACCTGCATTGGCAAACCGGCAGCACAGCACATGCAGCCGCCAGGTACCTCTCGAATATAAATATTGCCTTCCTGTTCTGGTTCAAAAAGTGCGCCGTCAACCCCCACTTCTCCAAACTCATTGACCAGAATAGCCCAGCGTTCATCGGCGGGCTTAATTTCCAGAAGATGCCGGATAGCTGTTGTCTTGCCGACGCCCAGAAAACCAGTGATAACGTTGGCAGGCACCCCACGTATTAACTGACCAGCTGCCACTAAGCTGCATCCCGACTGCACTCATCACAAACACAGTCCAGCTCCAACTGGGAAGTCTCGAGATGATATCCGGCACTTTCAACCGTATCGCGCAGTGCATCAATGACTTCAGGCCTAATACCAATTTCCCGCACCTTGCGGCAACGATTGCAGATTAAAAACTGTGGAGTCTGGTGGCTGTGGTCACAGGCAATATGAGCACAGGCCAGGTATTTGTTTTCTGAATTGAGCTTGTGAACCAGGTTCTCTGCGGCCAGAAAATCCAACATTCGGTAGACTGACATGGCTGGAATTGAGTCGCGAAAGTCACCGTTGTAATGCTCCGCTATCTCATAGGCAGAAAGCGGAGTTTTTGACCGCAGCAAAACAGTAAGAACGTTCTTGCGCTTTTCAGTCAAGCGGGCACCCGAACTGCGACAGGTTTGCTCCGCCACACTAAGGGTCTGTTTGATTTGGGATGCTTTCATAGCCTATTTCATTAGCAATTTGTTGTCTTTACCAGTGAGCAGTTCAGCTCCCTGACGACCGGAGTGCGAGATTATCACACTTGAATTCATAACTAGCATGGAAACCACAATGCGCTGAGCTGTCACTGCTAACTTCTGCACTATATGATGGCGCCCCAACTTCCACACTTAATGGCTGGGACTGAGCACTGCCAAACTCCAAAAAATGACCAGGCTTGGATAGTTCGAGAGTAACCTACTCTACTAGATACATCATGGCCTTACCATGGACATGACTTCCCATACCTCCCACAACTGGGCCAGCCAGGGACAAAGCGATCAGCAGAACTCCAGCAGACTTCATCATCCTCACCTAATCAACCAAAGCGATCCGATACACTAAGCGCTGGTTCACCCAGTGGGCAATGATCAATAGGCCAGCACCAACAACACTGGCAACCAGCTCCCAAGGCCCTTCAAGGTAAAGCGCACCAACCAATAGCAGCGTCCCCGAGAACCCCACAACCATTACCGTGTAACGCTGATGGCGTCGGCAGGAGGCCGGGAAGCTGCCAAAAGCCAAAAATAAGACCGGAACCAGCAGAAGTAAATGGACAAACTGGTCGCCCTGTAAAACACCTAATAACCCTAAACCTCCCAAAGCGGGTAATAAAGGAGGCAAAAAACAGTGAAGCAGACAAACACCGGATGCGAAAATTCCTAGAGTATCTCTCACAATAATCCTTCTAATCTATTTAGTCCGAACACAGATCAATACGCATCAACCAGAGAAATGATATACTATATCATTCATATAGGCTAGACAATATAAATTGAGGTTCATAAAACGCCACTGATTAATGAGGGGGCATTGATAGGATGCCCACCTCCGACTCTAAAAAATAAGCAACTATTCTTCCTTCGATAGCACCTGCTGAATTCAAGAGGGCATAGCAAGTTGGGATAAATGCTCATTTCAGATCCAAAACCTGATCAGGCTAATAATTTTGACTAAACAGTCAAATTCAAGTTGACAATCTTTAGGTATAAAGAAATTTATCAAGAAGTCGAGCTGTATATGCAGCTCAGAGAAGGACTTTAGGCTTTTAAAGCCTAAAGTCCTTCTCGCTAAAGGTGTAGAATATCGCGTGTGGCTTAACTCTAAGGTGCAGGTGAATTAATTACTGCGTTAAATATTCCTCAGCACTGATAACCTCTGCATAAGCAAATTGCAGTGCTGCCATATAAGCTGCATGTATATGTGCAGCTGGAACATCGACGCCATTGAAGTACATGTCCCGACTGGCACAAGCATCATGAATAACGGTATTTTCATAGCCAAAGTCACTTGCCGCTCGGGTAATGGCATCGATACACATATGGCTCATCGCACCGACAATGACCAATTTATTAACACCTAGCTCATCCAAGTGCTTTTTGAGATCCGTACCTTTGAAGCTGTTAACTTCATTCTTGAGTACTACCGGCTCACCTTCAACAGGCAGAAGGCTCTTGTGAATTTTCGCACCCTCACTACCGGCAATAAAGAATGGAGCATCCTCACTGAGAAATTCATGGCGAACATGAATAACTGGCCACTGCTTTTTGCGAAACTCAGCCAGCACTTTTGCGGCTTGGTCTGATGCTTGGCCAATGCCTTCAAGAGTCCACTTTCCACCTTCAAAGTAGTCGTTTTGCATATCGACGACGATTAGCGCTGTCTTGCTCATAAGATTGTCCTTTGGTTGTGTCTTTGAAATGTACAAGCGCATGTTAGGACGATGGGCTAAGATACAGGCGTGGCAAGACCGACATAAAACAGGCAAGAACTGACAGAGGGGCTAGTGTCCCAAACAATCCACATTGCAATACTGATGATCCCCGGAGCGGCTCAGTCGGCGACTTATGGCCTAATCGACCTGTTCCAAACCGCAAACCACATCTGTCAGGAGTCAATCCCAGAACCCAAGGCGCTATTTGAGGTATCACGCTGGCTAATTAATGACGGAAAAGTCATACCCGAGAAAAAAGGGGCTGCTAAAGAACCAAATATCGTTATTTTACCGCCGGTACTGGAAGGTCAGGAGTATATGGAGCCACCGACAGATGTCAGTACCTGGTTGTTAAAGCGGCACAAAGAGGGGGCCGTAACCTGTTCCGCTTGTGCTGGAGCTTTTATGTTGGCCGACGCTGGACTATTAGATGGACGCCAGGCGACCACTCACTGGCGACTGGCCGATGCCTTTAAGCAGAAGTTCCCGGATATAGAGCTGAATATCGATTCCATCCTGATTGCAGACCCGGATGTTGTCACCGCAGGAGGTGTAATGTCTTGGATCGACCTTGGGTTACATCTGGTCGGACGATACATGCCTCCCCATATAGTTATGGAGTTGGGACGTTTCCTGTTGGTGGATACAGGCACCCGTTACCAAAGTTATTACCGCAGTTTTCTACCTCCTGTAGATCATGGTGATAAAGCAATTTTAAAAGTACAGCAGCAAATTCACCGGGATTATCAACAATCAATCTCTGTTGCAAAAATGGCTCAACTCGCCAACCTGGGCGAACGTACTTTTCTACGAAGGTTTCACAAGGTTACCGGTTATAGACCCGCCGAATATCTTCAGCAGCAACGTCTGCAAAAGGCTCGCGAACTATTGGAAACGGGCACATTGCAAGTCGAACAGATCGCTTGGCAAGTGGGGTATGAGGATGTCAGCGCATTCCGGAAAATGTTTCACAAACAGACCGGTCTTTCTCCTCGGGAATATCGACAGAGATTCTCAGGTGGCTCTAAAATGTAATTCCCCGAAAAGGCGGACTAATTGGTAAAGCACCCAATTTCACTAAAGAGATTGATCGAAGAGATTCTTGTTAAGCCCAGTAGCTTGATAGGCAGCGGAACGCCTCTATTTAGGATACGTAGATCAATATAAAAGTTAAACAGATATAACAATAAGATTAAAAGCTTCCTAAAACCTAAAAGCTCTAACTAAAAAGTTGACCACATTCAGATAGTTAAGGCGTCATTTATCGTTCGAGTAAATATTACACCACCAACCGGCTAGCAGAAATACGAATCATTTCTCTTTGGAGATGCGGATAAGTATCCCCTCAACTCTACACTTCCTCGCCATCTCAGAAATTGCCCTGCAATTTTCAAAGGTAAATAGCAAGACTTCAATCTCGTCAAATACAGTGCCCGCAATGTGTAGGTCAAGTTCTGAGTAATATTTGAAAAAATATTTTGTGAACAATTCTGGATATTCTAAAAATCAACAAATTATTTGTTAAGTTATGGTATCAGCTGAACGAGCTCCCCTATATAGTTAGTGGTACCGCCTAACTTTGATTAAAAATAGGTTAGTTTCATTCTTTTTTGAGATTTGGGAGAGATACCAAAGTGATTAAGAAAATTTTTTCGAAAAGAGATCTAAAGCTTCCAATCATTGGCGGCTTGATAGCGGCAGCAAGTTTGCTATCAACAACGGCAACAGCCGAAGTTGATATAAATCAATTACGCCAACAATCAAAAATTATGTTCGGCACTCTCTCAGAAACTATGCCAGGCAGTGAAAATGACACCCCAGCTATGGTTGAGCTTGGAAAAACACTGTTTATGGACAAACGGCTTTCAGTCAATGATAGCCAATCCTGTAACAGCTGCCATCAAGTAGGGAACTACAACGGTTCGGGCGTTGACAATGAAGCGACATCACCGGGAGCTTTACCTGGTACCAAGGGTGATCGAAACTCTCCAACGGTCTGGAATTCAGGATTCCAAATGGCTCAATTTTGGGATGGTCGCGCAGAGGACCTGAAGGAACAGGCCAAAGGTCCAATTCTAAACCCTGTAGAGATGGGAATGCCTTCAGAAGAGGCTGTTGAGACAAAGATTTCAAAAATTGCCGAATATCAACAAAGTTTCAAACACGCCTTTGGTAAAGAAAATGCTATCTCTTACGACAATATTGCTCAGGCCATAGCTGCATTTGAGCGCACCCTGATTACGAATGATCGTTTTGATGATTTTATGAGCGGCGATGATCAGGCTATGACAAAAAGTGAGTTAAAGGGCTTGCAAACCTTTATCAACACTGGTTGTTCGGCATGCCACAATGGTGCAACCTTGGGTGGAAACATGTACCAGAAGATGGGGCTAGTCAACCAATACCCACACCAAGAAGATTTAGGTCGTTATAAAGTTACAGGCCTTGAAAAAGATAAAATGATGTTTAAAGTTCCAATGTTACGCGATATAAGCAGAAGCGCTCCTTACTTCCACGACGGGCGTGTAGAAACCATTGAGCAAGCAATTTACGATATGGCTTGGTACCAATTGGGACAGAAATTAAGCACACAACAAGTAGATGATATTGCAACTTTCCTAAACGCTCTAGAACATCAAACCCATTAAGGTATTTCCCACCCTCCGGGGTGGGTCCCTTTCGCTCTATTTAATTTTGGTTAGGCTCGCGGATTTCAAATCATTAGCTCATTGATAACTTATAATCATTCAGCCCTGCCTTTGTATATCAGCCACATCCAGAGATAGCAGCTCGCAGACTAAACAGTTTCCTGATTGCTAACCAGTTGGTAATGTATAGCGCTCTAACAATATCTATATCAAGTCGGAAAACTGAAATCCATAGGGAGATGTACAGCTTTCAGATACCGATTTGCGGCAGCTCCATTAAATTACCGTTCACTACCTGAGCATTTAGTCATCAGTTGTCTTTATCAGAAGTTGTTCTGTCCGTTCAAGGTCAAGTAATCTGATTTATTCGGCGGAAGGTATCAAGTTAATCAGTAGTGATTAGTTTAGCTTTAGGCGATAGTATCGAATTCATATCTTTTCAGCTATTAGCTACTAATACAAGCTGCTGCCAGCTTTTATTTAGGCCACTATAAATTTCGCCCCTTCACTAAAGCACCAAAACCGGAATATGAGAAAAACTTATGGGTAGTGGTCACTTCGTATGCTTATACTACTGAGTACACCTACTGTACTTGGGTAAGGCCAATTCAGGTAATTAGCCCCCTTACATTTCACATCTTAGTTGCGACAGTCATGCCTCTGCCAATTAGATTTATTTAGACAAACCATTTGTACAAGGCGAACCAAAGTCACTTTCTCAACACAGAAGCCTATGAATATTACGAAATTATTTACGCAATATTTAATGAGATTGCAGAATCAACTTTTAAAAGCTTCGTGAGATCAGTTTCTCACTATACGCCATCTCTGTTTGACCCGATCAACAACAAGGTCTTACATTGCTGAACGAATTTTGAAGTTCGAACAGCCAGCATACATCACTTACTTTATCCAATAATAATTTAATATGCGGTATTGCATGAAATTCGTGGAACTTTCTAAATTATATGATTAATTTTTAACAAAAAATATTTCCCCTCCAAAGAGTTACTTCTATTTGGTCAAAAAAAACAATATAGGACTTGATCATGAAGCTCAAAAAAATAGGTGCGTGTATCGTACTTATGTTTATTCTAATTTTACCAGCATATGCCCATGCAGGATTGTGGGATAAATTTACAACCTGGGTTGTTGATACTTGGGATACTGTTGAAGAGAGAGTTGAAGAGATTATTGAGGATGTCGTTACAACTGTAGAGGATGGTGTAACGTCAGCAATTGGTTTCTTTGTAGATACCGGTGAGTGGATATACGATGGACTAACGACCGTGGTTGAAGGTTCACTTAATTTCTTCTACGGCGTTGCCGATGGTACAGTCACGGCATTAAATTACTTCGGCATGGATCTCGATATATCGGACTGGTTCACCACGGGGGGGCAGAATTCCGAGGACGGTGCGCGGCTGTGGAGCCTTACAGACTATGATACGTCCTCGCATCCTGCATATTTAAATGCCTTCCGTGATCGGCAGGTAGCTTATATCGAACGCGTTCTTGATTCATCCAAAGCCGAACCTAATAACGATCATTATGTACTCAGGGCATATTATGATTTACCACTGGATAAAGAGGCTCTGGCTCGGGGGCTGACCGATCTTTTTACACCAGGAAAGCACGCTTACAAAAACCCTGATATGCGCCTGATAGAATATATTAGGCTATTGGCAGAGAGTGATGAGTACGATGATATTATCCTGAGTGAAATTATCAAACTACCTTATTGGCAGGATGAAGATACTGAAGGAAAGCGAGTTTACACTTCTGAAAATCACGTACTTATGTGGCTATCTTCTAGCTGGTTACTATCTGAAATGGAAGGTTGGGATATAGGTGGTGGGCCCGAAAAACTAAGGGAGCGTCTTGTACGTTATCTGGAGGTTAAAAAGCAGTTTGGAGTATATGAGTCCACTTCAAATGTTTATAGTCCATTTTCCCTGACAGCATTGTTAAATTTATACGACTATGCCCAGGATACAGAGATTAAAACCCTAGCTGGACAGGTTGCCCTTATTTTTCTTAATGATATCGCTATGGTCACCAACGACCTTGGTGCTGCTATAGCTGTCGATTCAAGGACCTATGAAGGTGTTCACCAAGATCTTAACTTCTTGAATAATAAGTTCGCACGATATACCGCGTTGATTACTGGCAAAGGTCCACAAGATTTTACGGGTAGTACCCATATGGATATTTTTGCCATGACTACACTTGATGTAAGCAGTGTTGCCTATAATCGCCTTGAAAAACTTAATGGTGAGATTAACATAAGCTATTCTTCCGGCCACCCTATCACTGAAGTTGATACCGTATGGGCTGGGTTGGACCTCCAAGATAAGTTAATTTTCTCTCAATCTGCCGGCGCCTATGCCCACCCAGAACTGATTGATGAGATGCTGGAATATTACCTGAATCCACTTGCCGGTCTGAACTTCTTTTTGGAAGATTTGATTGTGGAGTCTAACCTGGCAGATGACGTAGTCGATATGTCAGGTGTTCTTCTTACTGAAACCAGTGCACCTTTCACCACAAGCTCAATTATTTCAGAAAAAACCATGGATCTGTATCGCCATGGCAATGTGCAATTATCGTCATACCAGGATTTCCATGCGGGGAATGCAGGTTGGCAGCAGCTGCCCTGGATAGCAACAACCGGTACTATACCGGTTTATACTCGTTCAGGTGCGGAATACGGTGGCTGGAAGGCTGGTGGCCAGGAGCAAATGAACACGCACTTACCCTATATAAAGCAAAATGAGAATGTAGCCATGGTTTTGTACAAACCTGCGATGGAGCTGCGCTTTATGGATGGTGTTAACAGAGCAACTGACTTCTTACCTGTAGATGACTTTCTAACTGCACCAGTAAATTTGCATTGGCCAACAGAGCAATTCGATGAAGCAACCAGTTTCCAGAACTGGTTGTTTGCACGTGAGGGTGATGGTTATGTGGCTGTTTATCGTCACTGCCTGGATACCAAAACCTTTATTCGCAATGAGGAGGTTGTAGAAATTTATAGCTGTAGTGCTGATGAACAAGTCTGGGCAACAGTTGTTGGTAATACGCAGACTCACGAAAGCTTTAGTAATTTCATTTTTTCTGTTTCACAAGCCAAGATCAAAAGCAAATGGTACTGGAGCTGGGCAGAGACCCGCCATGTATGGGAGACAACTTTAGAAGTCGATGGAAAGACCTTAAGTTTTGGCTGGGAAGCAAACGTAGATGATTTAACGGATAGAGAAATGTGGGAATTGGCCAGTGCTAATAACGCATCTACTATCGAAATGGCTTCGGTGAGTGGATTCCAGGTCAATAATGTAACAAACACAGAAACTAATACCGGTCATGGTAACTGCGAGAGTTCAAACGATGTGCTTTTACATCAAAACGTAAGCTTTAACGGTTTTGATCCAACAATATTACGTATGGCAGAGGCCGATAATGGTGAATGCTATCTGATTAACGTAGAAGACCAGTCACAAGATATGGAATTAATCCATGAAGGTGAAAAGGTCGATGTAGTGCGTTTTACTAACCGGCGCTTTGTAGGTGGCGAGGCTGATAAGGCTTACGGGATAAATCACGAATGGACTACTATAGAGTTGGACTTCAGTTATGAAAACCCTGTGGTGTTTGCTTCAGTAATTGGTATTGCCGGCACTGACCCGATAACAACTGAGATTCGCAATATCACTTCAACCAGCTTCGATGTGCGTGTTGCGGAGTTTGCCTGGAACGATGGCATCCATACATCGGAAGTGGTGCATTATGTAGTGATGGAGGCTGGTAGTTACTCAATTGCCAATGGATTGCAGCTTCATATTGGCGCCGTTGCACTGGAAGATAATTTGAGTGGCTCCCCGGACTTTGAAACTGTCGGGGTCGACTTACAGGATTACTTACTGATCAGCCAAGTACAAGGTAGTGACAGGGATGAAACACTAAGCACGCGTGTCAGAAATAAGAAAACTGGCACATTTGAAATGAGCCTGATGGTACAGGAGGCAAACAGCAATAAAGAGGAAACTATAAAAGCAGTTGTAGGTTACATGGCCGTCGGAAAGCCCCCCATTAAATCCTTAAAAGTGGCACTTAAAGGTGCCCACGGGAAGTATCTGGGCGCAGCAGGTAATGGAGGAAATGGCAAAACTGCCAACGCCAATGCCTCAGTAATTGGTAGCCATGAGACTATTGTCCTTACAGGAAATAGCCTGCAACAAGGTTGCCTAATAGACGGGGATGACGTGTGGCTGCAAAGCACCGATGGTTATTACTACAGTGCCCAACAAAGTGGTGCTTTAGATGTCGATAGAACGGCTCGGTACAGCTGGGAAACATTTAAGTTGATCAATCACTCAGACAACAATTCGGGCTGTTTACAAAATGGTGACGTGATCTCCTTATACAACCCAGAACATGGTAATTACATCGTTGCAGAATCAGATGGCCGGGCTAATGCGAATCGCAAAGCAATAGGTTCCTGGGAGAAATTTATTATTTACGATCTAAACGATAACTAACAAGTACCAGGCGGGCACCCACATCCATTCTTACTGGGTTTGGGTGCCCTAATCTTTGGAGATTACGTATCTGCAAAATTATCCTGTGTCAATAAGCTAGACAGATACTCATCAGTGATCCTTACTCGGAGCTTTTCAAGCTCCAAACCTTGGCTCCGGGAGCCCCCGAACACCAAGGCCATGAATAGCAAAAATACTACCTGGCTGCGGGTGACGAGCCAGTTCCTCAGGAGTTACAAATGATTGCTGTGAAGTAACATAGAGAGTTTCATAATTGTCGCCGCCGAATGTGACGCAGGTGGGACTTCGGATCGGTAGGTCAATCTCACGATCAAGGCGGCCCTTAGGATCAATCCTTAAAATCTTACCGCCAAGATTCAAAGCAAACCAATAATACCCTTCAGCATCGACTGTTGCGCCATCTACAATCGCGGGCTTACGCTCTTGAACTGAAAAGAACGGCCTTCGGTTACTGATACGGCCCTCATCCATATCCAAGTCAAATACATAGACCATGCCACCAATGGTATCGCCAAAGTACATACGAGTGTCCTCTGGGTCGAAAGCAATCCCATTGGAACATACAAAGGAAAAGTCTTTAGCAACCTGGCGCACGCTAAAATCAGGCTCAAGGCAATATAAATGAGAGACTTTACCTTTCAATTGCGTATCCATACTACCGCACCAAAAACGCCCTCTTCGATCGATCTTTCCATCGTTTAGCCGGTTTTGGGGTAGATTCGGTTCCGGATCAACAACTGTCTCAAACTCCCCTGTTTCGAGGTCAATGGTGCAGAATCCTGAATTGGCAGCGCCAACTAACCCTCTCCCCTTACGGAAACCAAAGGACCCTACCTGCTCCGGCATTTCCCAAGTCTTTCTTTCACCAGTAGAGATGTTTAGCCGCCGAATCGATGGCCGCCGGGGCCCTGCCAGATCAACCGAAGGGCCGACATGATCCGCCCAGTAGATAGAGGTGTCTTCTGCATGCCAGATGGGTGTTTCTCCCAATCCATCGTTACACTCCCAAAGACATTCAATCTCCATTGTCAAAACCCTTCTTAATAGTTTCAGTAGGTCTTAGACTTGAAACTTGGATGGAATAGGAACATCAATATCCTCAGTATGTAGCAATGCGGCCTCTATTCCAGCATGGACACCAAGTGCTGAGGTCTCTCTAGACATGCTGGGTGTACCAAGGTTTTCGGGCAAAGCCGCTACTTGAGGTAATTGCGGAAGGTGAATCCACCCTGCGCGTATATCCAGTTGATTGCTGGCAATAAAGTGCAAAACGCCATACATCAAGTGATTACAGCAAAAAGTGGCGGCATTATCCGAAATATCTGTAGGCACTCCGGCTTCACGCATTGCCCTAACCATAGCTCTGAGAGGAAGATTACTACGATAGGCTACCGGTCCATTGGCAACCGTAGGTGCGCCCTGCATCTCTACGCCACGATTATCCTTTAGGTTGTATCGAGTAGAATCGTTAAAATTTTGAGCAATTCGCTCTACCGTAACCATCGATCGCCCACCATATTCACCCATCATGATCACTATTTGTGGACGGAGCTCATCTATAGCGCTAGTTACTACGTCAATACACTCAAAGAAGTTACTAGGAACCAGGATTCCAAAAACATCTGAATTCCCAATACGGGTACCATCCAAAACACGCATTACCGATTCTGCAGGATTTATTGGCGTATGCCCGAATGGTTCAAAGCCGGTCACTAAAACCTTTTTCATGACAATACTCTTTGAGTCGTTTGAAATTGGCCTTCAGAAATGTGCTGTCTGATTCTATTTATCAAGAATAGAAACTTTTAAGGGCTCAGACTTAAAAGAACGGTTTTATACGAATACTGATTAAGTACTTTACTTGGCCGTCCACACAGTTGGACTGTCCAGGTTAAGTGTTTAATTTTCGCCAATTCCGGCTGAGCTTTCATCCATCATCCAGCACAGTCATAACACAATCCAAACCCTTAACTCCTTGATGGGTTGCAAATTCGGCTACAGTGAAGACACTGAACTAATCAGACCTCGCCCCATCCACGGATTTCTGCTGAACCGGTGTGGTCGGTGCATACCGATACAACTCCCAACCCCCTTCGGGATTTAGATGGAAGGGGTTTACGGTGCCCAGCCACATAAAAGTTGGGTGGTTGATCATCGTACGGAAACCGAAATTACCCGAATTGCCTACACCATTTATAGTGGCAGGGATTGCTTGTAGATCTGGAGAGAAAAAACGATAGAGTTTTGCACCAGAGATTGATGGGCTGGATAACGCATCCTCAAGGAGCATCAGCAATTCCGAGGGAAGCTCACCCGCAAGATCAATTACACTCGGTATAAGTGAGCTGACGTCAAGTGTAGCCAGATACAGATTGTCTCCAGTCACTCCCAGGCGCCAAGTGTATACATTAAACAGCCAGCCCAGTCCGGCTCCCCCTAGCTTTGGAGGCCCTGACAAGGTTTGTGTTTCCACAAACTTGTTGAGATCGGGGTCCCAAGCCTGAACCGTTTCATACCCATAGAGAACTTCAACATTTGGCTGCCCTTCTCCTTCAAAGTTGTCCCCGCGGAATACGGTTGTTGCTCTATGGGTTGCCATAATGGTGTCCAGCTCTCCAATAGGAGTACCCCATGTCTCACCATAGGCGAGAACATGGCTCCTGAATCCACCGAACGGAAAGTTGATCGTACCCCAGTAGAGATTCCCACGCCATGAAGTAATATCTCCACCGGCATAGGCTCGAGCGCTGACAGGGTCTGGCTCGTACTCGCTAATATTCCAAACTTCCTCCCACTCTTCGACATCATTAGGCATGAAGCCACCCGAAGGTATTTGGGGACTCATCACTATCCCGGCGTAGGCTTGCACCTCTCCTGTTTCAATATCACCATTCGGCCAGGTAGAAGAAAATATACGCCCGTTGTGTATCGTCATGTCTGCCGGAGTACTTTCCATAGTACCGATGATTTCAAAATGGAATGGATCATCGAGATTGCCCATCCAACGCAGAACCCGGCCCGCCCCACCAAGATCCTCATGCAATCGCACACCGGTATATAAAACGCCTTCGTAGTTAAGGAACTCACGGATATTCGAATATTCAGAAAATTTCTTTGAGCCCAAATACCGTCCGGTACTTGCCTGCCAAGCCAACATGATAATGCTGTTACCACTGCCAACGCCGGCAATTCCCTCCTGTATACCACCCGGCCCGGCAAGAAAAATCACATCGTCCGCGTAGCCACCCGAGCGTAATCCAAGGATGTCCTGTAGAAGCGGATCGTAAGTGGGAGTAACTTCTGTGACTTCAAGTGTACAAGTATCCATACGGTAGGCAGAGGGAGCCCGCCAGTCCCCAAGGTTCTTAAGGTTTGGATTTTCCTGAGCAAGTATCCCATCGGCAAACTCGCACACCCAACCCTGGGTTGGGGCTAATAGCGGTGTCAAAACTGCGGTTGGTGACGCTTGTGCGGTACAGAGAAAATTACTGCCGGTTCCCCAGTATAAAAATTGGGGAGATTCAGCCATTCCCCAAATCCGCGTACCGTTGCGTTTAGGTTCTCCTGCTGAACAGATGCCGTCCACTAACTCTGGATAAGGTTGACCAACGCCATTGAAGCATTCATCGACTGGCGCTTTAAATAGCTTGTCAAAATGCGGATTAACCCGTTTGCACATTTCATCTGGATAAGCCGAAGTCCCTATTTCTGGAATAGCCAATTGGGCTGTGGCGAAAATTGGAACTGTGGAAGTTAAAAGTAACGAAAGTGCAATATATGATGTGGTTTTCATCAGCATCCCCTACCCTACCCTACCCTACCCACGACCGCTACTGCGGAAGGTTCAACGATTGTTGTCCTTAGTTATTGCTAGTTTGGCGCACTAACAAAATCCAAGACTATGTAGAGATTAGGTGGCAGCGGGATAAAGGAAATGATTTTTACTAGGAATCACCCGCCAAATATTGTTTGATCACAATCGCTTGATGAAGTCTTAAGAGTCACACCTTTGAACCATAGATCTGTAGAAAGATAGCAGAAGCGTTTTTCAGATATACGTGAACTTAGTCTCCATTAACTAAAGCGCAATCTACAGGCTTATAGCTCGGTATGTCGAACAATGCCTAGCGACACGCATCTCTCATGGAAGAGTGTGTACTTAGGCTCTCTCTGATATCACACCGCCTGCAATGCATCACCAACAAGTGTGGTACGGCGCATCACGATTTCCGGAACGAACCTGCCCTACATATACAGGGTTTTTTCTGCCTCAATTTGTTAATAATAAATATTTGTGCAATTAAGTACTTTAGCTGGCCTTAATTATGATAAGATATTGATTAATAACGACTTTGTATGAATACTGATTAAGTACTTTACTTGGCTGTCCACCGTATACCAACAACAACTTCATTTCCTTTCTATATTCAAAAATAAAACGATTATGGCACGCTAATGACAGCAGTAGGATTACGTCTAGATATTTATTTTAACCAATATTACATATACCACTTTAAAAGATATATTATTTAAACACTAACAAGCTAGTCCGTCAGGATAAATTTTCTAATGGGTTTACGATTCATATTTTTAAAAGATTAACTATGTAATAGATCAAAAGTAGACAGGCGCGGGATATCACCAAGTGAGTAATTCATGGAACAGCGAATCTATCTACGCGCCATATGAACAAACTGCAGTTACTAATTGAACTCAAGCAATATGAAAGCCAAGTCAATTTTAGCCAGGGTGCTAACTGTTATCTCCATATGCATAGTTATCCCAGCCTGCTCTCAAAGAATAGCTAGCTCAATAGAAAAAGCTGAAAACTTTTCCTTTGGAGAAAGGATAACTGTCGAGCGAATAGAACAGTTAAACTTCAGGAAAGCTGAATATTGCCCACCTGGAAAAAAGACATGCATTAGTTATTATTACGGATCACCTTTAGCCGACGCCAACCTAAACTACTCTGTAACATTTGGTGAGGACGAAAGAGAAAATATTGTTAAGATTAATTTAAGTAGAGATTCTTTAGATCGAAGCTACTTTGGCACCGTAATCTTACTGCATGGATTCCGTACTTCCAAAGAATTTATGCTGGATTCTGCTCTTTATTTTCGTTTTCTTGGGTTTCAGGTTATTGTTCCAGACCTTCTAGGTCATGGTGAAACTGGAGGCAAGAAGAAATATGGGGTAAATGATACTAAATATATCAACTCCCTTATTGACAACCTAATTGAAGAAGGGATCATCAAAAATGAAAATATATATATTGTAGGAAACTCTATGGGCGCCGTAACAGCCTCTCATATTTCTTCTTTAAGATCAGACATTAGCGGAGTTATTCTTTTAGCTCCGATGTTGCAACTTGATGAAGCTGTATACAATTATGCAAAACGTGACCACCCCATACTTAGCAGAATTATCCCTGAGAGAGATATACGCAAGGGGGCGATTTTGGCTCTTAGAAAATCTAATATAGATTTGAAGGATACAAACATACAACCTCTCTTAAAATCCTCACAGACTCCGACTCTACTAATACTCTCAGATTCAGACCAAATTTCACCATATGCAAGTTACGAGCAATTGAAGAAAGATAATATCAAAATATTTAAAGTTCATGATAGGTATCATCCAAGCATGAATACAATAGGTGAGATCGAGCATAAAGCCATTGTTAAATGGCTCAATACTACTCAGTAATACTGCCTATAAAGTTTTCGGATATATTCAAAATTTAAATGTCGCTGGATAAACCTACCAGAGGTAGAGCGAGATAGAGCAGTTATCTTTGTCGACCCTATTAGTTTTTTTCATAATAAGCCTGGATAAGCCACAACCACGGCTACTTAATGAGCAATTAAAGATAATGTTCTTGGGGTGTTCCTTCACACTGCCTGGTCGATAGTGACATAGGAACAACTATTAATTAACAACTGCTATTATTTGAGTTTGAGTAAATATCTGCTCATATCCTACCCGCCCCTTGATTCATAAAGGAGATGTGCATGAAGAAGCATTCATTCTTATTCATAATGATTTTGATTGCTCTTGCCTTAATAGGGTTTAACACAGCGGCTGAAGAAGGTAAGCCTAAGCCTCCTCAAAGTAGTGAGGGCAATATTTGTAGTAATGAATATGTCTTATGCACTTCCGCCCCTTGTATCCCGGACCCTAGAAATCCGGATTCAAATGCAATTTGCCAATGTGATGTTAACAAGGGTTTAAACTTCGGGATGTCAGCATGTAAAGCCCGGATTCCTGTAACTAACTCGACCGGTGTAAAAAAAGTCTTATCGACTTTTTCTTTCGCTCAAGCACCTACTAAACCAGTACTTTCCTGTCCAGAAGGTAAACCTTGGACAGATTGCCTGGATCAACCCTGTATTGTCGACCCAATGAATCCACTCAAGGCCATTTGCACATGCAAAATAGTTCGTGATCAGCCTTTTGTAACTTTTGGAGGAGACTGCGTTACGTTGACTTGTGATACCGGCTACTGGTCAGGCGCAACAGTAGGGTCCTATATTGGGGCAAGCAGGCAGCTGATGAAGGCTTTTGGTTTAGACCAGACACCTGCTAAATATTGTGCGGGAACGAAGACGAAAGTCTCAGAGTGACCCAGACTTGACTGGCGAGTCGCCCTGCAGGCGTCTAATCTAATGCCAAGATAATATTTACACTTCTAGCTCCCCCCCTTGCCATAACCTTATGAGGCTTCCTATGAGAAAAGCAACCAGTGAACAAGTAAGCGCAAAGGATCAAGCCAGACTTAAGGCTCCAACTGATTTGGGCGAGAACGCTAGGAGTAGCATTACTACCGCTGTCAATACGCTACTGGCAGACACCTTTGGCTTATACATGAAAACGAAGAATTTTCACTGGCATGTGAGCGGTCCGCACTTCCGGGACTACCATCTACTGTTTGATGATCAGGCCAGTCAAATTTTTGAGATGACCGATATTTTGGCAGAGCGTGTGCGTAAACTGGGGGGAACCACACTTCGCTCCATTGGCCAGATCGCCAAACTACAACGATCTTCAGATAATGATGCGGATTATGTAGACCCACAAGATATGCTCACGGAACTTGCCGAAGACAATCAGCAAATGATTGCGAATATGCGCAAAGTCCATGAGCTCTGTGATGAGCATCGTGACATTGCAACTGCGAGCATACTGGAGGATTATATTGATCAGGCTGAAAGGCGATCTTGGTTCTTATTTGAGGCTAGCCGGAGTTCAGGATTAACGCACCACTGAGCGTCACCCAAAAGACGCAATAATTTTGTGCTCTAGTTGAAGAAGGGAGTTGTTGTATTTTTAGCGGACAACAATTCCTTTCTTACATCTCTACTAGAACTTTCCACTTATTTACAGTGTAAAATTTACAGTTCAAGCCTCAATTTTCTATACAATTTATCTCTCCAGTTACGGAACGACTGAATAACGTGAAGGCTACTTTATTGGGATTTCAGGTTTGCCCAGGAGGCTGAAATACCAATCTTTTCAACAAGGAAATCAATAAACACCCTGACTTTTGAAGTGAGTACATTAGATTTAGGGTAGACAAGCCAAATCGCTGCCTGGTCATCAATTCTGTAATCCGGAAGTACCCGAACCAGTGTACCCTCTTCTAATTCAGAATAAATATTCCATAACGAACTCATACAAACCCCAACCCCGGCTTTGGCGGCTATACGCATGCTGGCGCCATCATCACAAATTACTCGAGACTTGCCTTTCGGTGGAGGAAATGATCCAGCTTGTTTATCACTTTCAGATATCAGCTTTCTGGGCTTTGAATTCATAAACACCAAAAGCTGGTGCCGAATGAGATCTTCAGGCGTATTTGGAGCACCGTATTTCTTTAAGTAGCTGGGGGAAGCGCACAGGATTCTCTTGTCTTCTGCAAGTTTACGTCCAATAAGACTACTATCTTCTACGGCATAGTTGCGTAGGGCTAAGTCAAAGCCTCCCTCGATTAGGTTAACTTGTGTATCAGATAGCTTAAGCTCCACATCCACACCGGGATATCGCTCAAGAAATTCAGGCAGTATTGGTGCTACAAAGCGCTGTACAAATGTGCTTGAAGCCGCAAATCTTAGCGTTCCGCTCACATTTGAACTGCCTTTACCCAAAGCTGCCAAGGCAGCATCTTCTTGGGCAAGGATCTCTCTAGCATAGGGAAGGAATTCGGCTCCTTCTGTCGATAAGGTGACCTTCCGAGTGGATCTATGGAATAGATCCGCCCCTAATTGAACCTCAAGCTTTGACAGGCGCGCACTGGCTACTGATGGAGCCAACCCAAGCTGACGTCCCGCGGAACTGATATTGAGCAGGTCAGCAGCCAGCACAAAAAGCCTTATTCCGTTCGTATCCACCAATTATATCCAAAATCAGAATTCTGAATCCATTTATACCTTATTTATTCGCAATAACCAATGAATTAGGCTTTGCCCAGCTGTTGAGTAGTTGCCCTCAAAAGGTCTTGTAGCTAAGCAATAACAGGAAGTTCGTTCGCGATTAGAAGAGATCAATAGAAGGTATTTTCTCTCTTCAGAACATTTATGGGATATGAGCCAACTGATCCCAATTGTGCAAAGGACATGGCAATGCCAACAACCATAACCCGCTGTGTCAACTATGTTGAAGGGGATGTTTAGTGACTTCTGACCAAAGAGATAGAAAAGCTTGGTTTCCCGAAATCAATACTGGCTTCAATAGCGTATTTAAACCTGGACGACTTTCTATAGGCCTAGTCGTCCCTATTGAAAACTACTCGACAACCTCTGTGCCAACTATGGCAGATCATATTGAGAGAGTTCAACTCGCTGAGGAGCTAGGTTTTAGCGCCGTTTGGCTAAGAGACGTGCCGTTCAATGTGCCTTCATTTGGTGATGCCGGGCAAGTGTTTGATCCTTTCGTCTATCTTGGATTACTTGCAGGTGCTACTTCAAAGATTAGCCTCGGCATAGCGAGTCTTATTTTGCCATTACGTCACCCGGCACACGTTGCAAAAGCAGCTGCCTCGGTTGATCAACTCTCCGGAGGGCGACTTATCCTTGGCATTGCCAGCGGCGATCGCCCTGAAGAGTATCCAGCGATGAATATTCCTTATATGGAGAGGGGGGCGATTTTTCGTGAGAGTTACGAATACATTCGAAAAATAACAGCCCCCTACCCTCATTTTGAGAATCGCCTTGGGGCAGTATCTGGCGAAGTGGACCTTTTGCCAAAGCCTTATGGCCAACAATTGCCGTTACTAATAACAGGATCCTCCCAGCAGGCCCCAGATTGGCTAGCGAGCAATGGCGACGGATGGATTACATATCCCAGGCCCCTTACAGAGCAGAAGCATTTTATTAAACAACTAAGAAAAAACATCTGCGAAGAAGGGGTCCCTGCCAAGCCAGTTATGGAGCCACTGTATATTGATGTTATTGACGGCCCTGATTGTCCGCCACAACCAATACATTTGGGATTTCGCATCGGCATCAATCAATTAGCTGTGTATTTGAAGTCAAGAGCGGCAATTGGCATTAATCATATTGCGCTTAATCTACGCTTTAATAAACGAGACGTACAAGAAACACTTCAACAGATTGCTACAAATATTCTTCCAGAGTTGAAAGGATAGGAATAATTAATGACGAAGACGATTTTACTAACAGGCGCAACAGATGGTATTGGACTAGAAACGGCAAAGCTATTAGCGTCAAAAGGCCATACTTTACTGTTGCATGGCAGAAGCAAGTCTAAATTGGCACAGGTAAAAAAAAGCATCTCACAAGATTACCCTGAAACCACAATAGACACTTTTCTGGCAGATCTCACTAACCTGTCTGAAGTTGTGGCACTGGCAGTAAAAGTTAAAAGTCACTATTCAAATATTGACGTGCTAATAAACAATGCTGGTGTACTTAAAATACCCAATCCAGTTACAGACTCAGGGTACGATATTCGTTTTATCGTAAATACTATTGCACCATATATATTAACCAAGCACCTTTTAACTCTGTTCAATAGTAGTGGCCGTGTCATCAATCTATCCTCTGCCGCCCAGGCGCCTGTGAATCTGGAAGCGCTTAAAGGTGAGCAACTCCTCTCTGATAGTGATGCTTATGCCCAGAGTAAATTGGCTATTACGATGTGGACATTCCAATTATCCAAATCCCTTGGCAATGAAGCCCCAGCATTCATTGCCATTAACCCCGCATCATTCTTGGGTAGCAAAATGGTGAAAGAGGCTTATGGCTCGCTTGGGAGAGATATAGGTATTGGTGCTGATGTATTGGTTCGAGCAGCTCTTAGTGATGAATTCTCCAGTGCTACCGGCAAGTACTTTGATAACGACCTGGGCAATTGGTCTCAGCCACACCCCGATGCTCTTGATGAGGCAAAGAATGAATTGCTTATTTTAGAAATTGAAAGCGTTGCTAATGAGTTAGGGGCTCAAATCCCCTAAAGCATAACCAGTAACTTAAACAATCAATACCTTCCCCCCCTAAAAGGACATAATGATGAAGTATGAAGGCTTTACTACATTCTCAACCGCTCAAAAGGAAGGCATTTTAACGGTCACATTTGATTTTGGGCCAGTGAATGTCCAGGGGCAAGAAATGCTGGCGGACCTTAACAGTTTAGCCATGCGCCTGGAACGGGATCGCAATACCAAAGTGGTAGTTTTTCAATCGGCAAACCCTGAAATTTGGGTCTGCCACTATGACACCGAGCTCTTAAAGGATATGTCTGATAAGGCAATATCCCGAGATGAAGTTAAGTTACTTGATTTACAAGCGGTTTGTGAGCGAATTAGTAAAGTTCCACAGGCAACCATTGCCAAACTGGAAGGCTTTGCTCGAGGCGGCGGCCACGAGTTGGCGCTGGCAATGGATATGCGCTTTGCCGCACGTGGCAAATTTAAGTTTATGCAAATGGAAGTTGGTATGGGAATACTGCCCTGCGGTGGTGGCGCATCTCGGATGGCTCGCCAGACCGGGTTAGGGAGAGCATTAGAGATCATTCTAAGTGCTCAAGACTTCGATGCGGATGAGGCGGAGAGGCTAGGCACAATTAACAAAGCACTGGACCCTGATGAAATCGGTGAATATGTAGATTCACTAGCAAAGAGAATCTCTCAATTTCCTGCTGAATCTATCAATGCCTGTAAGCAGGCCGTATATGAGTCCATCGACAAGCCGATAGATGAAGCATTGAAGGCTGAAGCCTACTGGTTATATCAAGCGACCAGTAAAACACCTGCACTAAAGCGGTTTTCGATCGCTGATGAGCAGGGATTAGAGCACGATATTGAAAATCAACGCAATTGGAGTGAACTGGTCATGCAAGTACAGAACATCAATTAACCCTTTGAAAGTTTTCTCTTTCCAATAGAAAAATAGAGTCTCTCTATTCTAAGGACTGACTATTAATAATTCACCTCGGTGATCAGTTCAAAATCCTAATTAGCTACCATTATTACCCGTGATATTTGAGAGTTAAAAATGAAAGCAATGATAGTAAATGCCTTTGGCGGTCCAGATGTATTTGAAGAAGCCGATGTAGTAAAGCCAACAATTAAGGCTGGGCATGTACTGGTAAAGGTTGCAGCAACCAGCGTTAACACCGTCGATACGATGATCCGAGAAATGGGCACGGAACTGCCCTTCTCTCCACCTCTTCCCGCCATCTTAGGCATGGATTTCGCTGGTACGATTGAAGAGGTTGGTGAAGGTGTCAGTGACTATAAGGTTGGCGATGAAGTCTATGGTTGTGCCGGTGGTTTAGCAGATTTGCCGGGCACCCTGGCCGAATATATGATAGCGGATGCCAACCTGATCGCATTAAAGCCCACAAATATAACCATGCGAGAAGCAGCTGCTTTACCACTGGTTGGTATTACCGCGTATGAAGGGCTAAAACGTGCCGGTATTAAAGCGGGTCAGAAAGTCCTTGTTCATGGTGGTTCGGGGGGCGTTGGGCATATTGCCTTGCAATTAGCCCGTCACTTTGGCACCGAGGTCTTTTCAACAGGCGCCGGTGAGCCTCAAATGGCTCTAATCAAAAAGCTCGGTGGAACACCAATCAACTACAAAAAAGAATCGGTCGAGGAATACGTCAAAAAACATACAGATGGCAAAGGCTTTGATATCGTATTCGATTCTGTGGGTGGCGTTAACATGGCAAAATCATTCGAAGCAGCCACACTCAATGGGCAAGTGATATCAACTGTTGCTATGGTTGAGCTTGACTTAACAACGGCCCACCTTAAAGGCCTTTCTTTGCATGTCGTTTTTATGTTGATCCCTATGATTCATAATCAAGGGCGCAAAGACCATGGGACCATTTTAAAAGCCCTTAAATCTATTGTAGAAAAGGGTGATGTCAAACCCGTACTCGACGAATCATCCTTTGGCTATAAGGAGATTGGCAAAGCTCACGCAAGGCTGAGTAGCGGTAAAGCTATGGGCAAAGTTGTCGTCACTGTCGATTGATTTGAGTGCTTATTTCTCGTACTGCGAGGGTCCTCCAACCCTCGTAAAACTAATTTTTCATGTATGGGATCCTCTGAATTATTCCGTGATTCTTCTGGCCTTCAGTGTGGCTCACAACCAAGGCGCGGCTTCGCAGGGATATCTAGACTTTTCACACAGGCAGTGCAGTCTTGGTTACTAGCCACCATTCCCATTTACTTTTCTATTTACTATCAGTAACAGGAAAGAGATGACCAATAGGACCTGAGTGCGATCTTTGGGGGTTTATCATTTTGGGGGTAGAGGGTGGGGGTGGCCGGTATTTGGGGCTCGGAAGGTGAGGTTTTATTGCCGAAATCGCCTCCCCTATTCAATAAGGCTGAGCGACTCACCCAAATACTGGTTTTATCTCAGGCCTAAATTTAAAAGTCGCTTTAAAGGCTAGGAGGAGTAAATGGCGGCTGTACGACAAGCTTGCAGGCAGCTCGATAACTGCTGGGTATGCGGCATAGGCGACTGTCGACGTCACCTTTCTGCCACACCCTGCTAGTTCTCACCCATTCTCTCGATACTACTTTCCACTTTTTCTCCAAACTCACAGTTTTTCTAAGCACAAGCATAGATATTCTGAACTTCACCTCACCTTAACTATAAAGCATAAAGAAATAGCCACCGGAATTAGCGCCAGCAACGCTGCTGGCGCCTTTCTCTAATCTATGGGTGTTCAGAATTGCATCTACCGGAATTGTTGCCCCGATTATTCTGGGAGTATTTCTAGCTTAACTACACATGGAGTAAAATCTTGCAATCCTTTAAATGTATTTACACCAGATTTCTCAACGTACCAAACCCGATAAGTTAAACGCTTTTGATAATCACCAACGACCCCTTCTGAAAGAAGTTTATTGATACATTCACTAGGTGACCTACGCAGGGTAAATAGAATATCATCAATCTTAGCTACAGGCCTTTGAGGACCATTTTTTTCTTTCCAGGAAAACGGGATTTTTCCATACACGACCCTCCCTTCGGCATAATTAACATCCCCTTCTTTCAAAGCTTTACGATGTTTATATATGGTAAAACATTCTGACAACGTAAGAGTCAGGGCAAATAGTGTTAAAAAAACCCACCCTATAAGCAACCACTTAACCGACTCAAATTTCCACAATTCACACTCTCTTTCAAGAATAAATATTTTATATGAAAAAAAACCTAAAACACAAAGTAAGATTAGAGTTATAACCCACCCTGTATAACTATAGCCGACAACGAAAGTCATCGGCTCAAATAAAGATTTACTTAACATTCTCTAAAGCAAAATCCTCATAATTTTCAGTTTTCTTAATTAGAGCCTCATCAAACCATTCGCTGCAAAGATTCTTGGGTGCCTGAACCGTCAACGCATAAAGCGCTTTTTCGAATATTGTACTCTCGCCTCTAGCAGACCTCCAAGCGCGCTGTCTTGTCACGTCAATTCCTGGGGAGAGTTTTCTCAACAAATCCCACTTAGGCTTTGATTGATTATTTTTATCCAGTTCTATGCTCCAACCTGTCGTACCTCCAAAAGTGAAAATATGACCTTCACCAACACTTCCACCTTTTTGATTCAGAATAGGACTATATTCAATAACTCCGACAGGAGAGGCTGTTGAAATTTTAAACATCTTTCCAAGCCTACCAAGAGGTCTACCTGCTACTACTTCCCCTTCCCACTCAGCACTATACACTATTATCTTACCACCTTCTTCGGCGCATCCAGCATAGCCCAAATCAGCGATTACGAGTTTTACTTCAAGCCCAAGTAAAAAACCAGTTGTATTAACTGAGGGCTGAAACTCACATGCTGAGTCCCAGAAAAACTTACCTACGGAATAGTAACCAATTAGATCAGCTAGATTTACTGCGAATTTGTAAACCAGCCCTCCTCAGAAATAACTAAATGAAGCAAACCTAGCTTATTATACTCGTCAAGCCAGTATTCTCATGATTCTCCCACCCCAAATGAAACTAACTTTTCATGTATATAAGAAGTACAAATTAAAAGGACTATTATGAAATAACGTGGCTGTAGTGGTCCAATCCTTCCTAACACTTCGCTAAGATGGTAAAACTACACAGCGATCTGAAGTATGACAATAAAAGTTACACGCCAGCTTTTCAAGACAGAATTCAAGAACGGCGTGGTTTCTAAGTAATGTTTAGACCTTTCGAGAAATCGTAACGCAGAGTGTAAGTCACTCTGCAAACACCCAAGAGCTCACAGCGGTATTGCGGGATCATTCAGAAGCACTCTAGGTTCGGCCAGGTGATTTTTGATGGTCTTTATGTGTAGTGCGTTCTTGGTTCTGGCCTTCATCCCTGATTTCCTTTTTCTCACCATCAGTAAGCTGATAAGTGGGCTTCTTGAAAGGTGGCTATGGGCAAAATTGTAGTTACTATTGACTGACTCTTGAAGAATCCAAAAGCTATGGCCCACTTGTTGGGCCTAAACAAACCATTTAACATCGAACTAGGATCCTAGCTGAGCAATTGCGAGCAAACAAATTTTACTCATCGGGCTTATAACCCGGGTTATATATCGAATATACCCTAACATACGAAAACTTGTTGCTTGGACTTACATCATAAAAAGCACACATCATAAGCCTGAATTTTGAGCCGGCATTATAAGTTATGCCATTCCACTCAAGATCCTCTTTACAGAGGAAATCTATCGGCGCTTCAGAAGCTACAGTTTTTTCATCCGCCAAGAAATGAGTATGACTTAGAATCACCTCCTGCATTTTTTCAGAGACGCCCTCCCAGAAGGCCAGAATCTGGTCGCGTCCAATATTTTTACGGGCTTGGGGAACATACTCAAAAGTTGCACTCTTTTCGTAATACTTACTAAAGAAATCATCCAAGCTGATTCCTCCAGTGAAAGTAGAGTTAAAATCACTAATATACTGCCGATATCTTTTTTCAGTAAACATTTAAATAACCCTTACACTCTCAAACCAAAGGGGGAAGTTAAAATTTCTTAAAATAAAAATTTCAACAGCCATAATAAGAACTAAAAAGCTTTCACTAACATTTACCAAAATTGTGTCAAGTTAAATTGTAGTGGCCAGGTGCAATGACGCCATTTGGATCGAAAACCTTCTTAATATCCCTTGTGACCTGCCAAAAAACATCATCAGGATCAACTACAAGATCCATAAAATCAACAAACAGACGGTTAGGATGGAAGCCGGCCTTGATGAATTCTTCATTAAGCTCCTTTGCCAAGGATCGAGATTCCTCTCGTGCTACTTTATCGGTACGTATAAAGTGCGTTGATATACTGAAATGAGTTGTCTTGTCATCAACAAGGCCAAATGCATAACTTGCTTGAGCCTTACTGTAATGTGTATTTACTTTGCGAACAATTGAGTTTGCCTGCTGAACATATTCAACATTCATGGGCACTGTTGGAAGAATGAAATGCATACCAATGTCAGTGTGATCCGGATTCTCCCATCCTTCAGGAAGTTCCGTTTGAGCCGGCCAATAAATGCTCATAATAGGTCGATCACTTGGCTCACCCAATGCCATACGATAAAAGCCTGCATTACAATGAATAAAAGAGTTCATTTTTTTCCAGCCGACAAGCTTGGAAGCATACAACCCTAAGTTAATCAACCTATCCGTTACATAAAAAGTAATACCCCAAGGACTCAATCTCTTCAATTCTTTTTTTGCTGCTTTTATCTGGTATTTGGTACCACTGATATTTGAAAATATTACACCTGCACCAAATGAGTATCGATTAAGAAATCCCATCAAGCTCTCGCGATCTATATCAACACCCTGCCCTTTAAGATCTTGATACATTACAGGAGCCAGACCATTTTTAACCCGGACATTTTCATAGTAATGAGTAATAGAATTAACCAACCCAAGTTGTTTAATTCCTTTGAGGGCATTGATTGCATCACCCAGGTAACTTTCATCCTTTAAAACCGTCAAAAACATGCACTTTTTTTCAGGCCTTCTCCTCAATTCAATTGTTGCACGAGTTACAACTCCAAAATTTGATTGCAAAAAAATCCGAAGATATGATGGCCCTATTCCTTCCGGGAAGGTATTAGTTGCTTTACAATTTGCATAATGCCCAAATCCCGTCTTAAATATTCTCCCATCCCCTAGAACAACCTCCAGATTAAGAAGTTGCTTATATCGCTCCATATTGTATCCCACCCCTTTGTCTAGAGCGTTGCCTACTATACTTGTATCCTTTGCAGAGCCTGTTGTGTCTGAAAAATACTTTGAGCCAGTCTCGTTGAGGTAATTAAAAAGTTGAAACTGTGTCACTCCCGGCTCAATAACTGCATAGCCAAACTCTTCATTTACTTCGATAATCTTATTCATTCGATGAAGATCAACAAGTATTAGATCACCCTGCGTTGATAATTTTGAACCAAAACCCCAGGACTTTCCGGTACTAAAAGGCTGTATACAAACTTTAAATTTATTTGCATTTAAGACTATCTGTCGAACTTCCTCAGCAGACTCAGGATATAAGATTAAAGGAACATCTACGTTATATGATGTAACATTTTCAATATGCTGTGCTATTTCATCCTGCTCAGATACAACTTGATCAGCCCTAAAAGTTTTTTTTATCTCCAGCAAAAAATCTCTAATCATAACCACTCCACACAGCCCTATACTGGTACAAAATCGCGACATCCTAGTGCTTTACTGGAGATCTACTATTACTCTAAAAGCAAAAGAGCAAACAAATAGACCTAAACCAAATAGCGAAAAGACAAACAAACCTTAGAGTTCATTTAGGTGACAAAAATAGAAGTTAAGCGACAAATCAATATATAAGTCACTTCTACACATATTAGAGTGTAACCCTTCGTGTTGAAGATATTTATAAAGACAATAGTGAGATAGAGTATGTATATAAAGGCGCCCACCTCCTCAGACACCCCCTTGTGGGATCGCCTGATGGGCAACTACACCTTTGCTTGTCTGAAGGTTGCCGCTCAACTTGATATTTACGGTCTGATAGACAAGGGCTACAACACTAGCGACAAGATCTCTCAGGCACTGCAACTTAGTAGCAAGGGTGTTGAGCAATATCTTTTGATTCTTAATCACCTGGGTTATATCAAAATGGAACTGACCCAGTATGAGAACACTGAGCTGGCAAAAAATTATTTAGATAAGAACAGTTTATATTATTGGGGGGAAGTCCTGCTGGACCCCTTTGCTATTTACGATATCAATCATTTGGACAAGAAAATTATAACCAGCCTTAAGCGGGAATATGAATTGGAGTGTAAGGGGCGTTCAGTAACCGATATGTGGCAAAACGATGAAATGGATAATGAATCGGCAGCGGCGTTTACTCATCTAATGCACTCTCAGGGTTTCGCCTCTGCAGTTAAAGCCGCTTCAGACGGTATTTTCAAACAGGTTGATACCTTACTTGATGCTGGTGCCGGCTCAGGGACTATCGCCCTGGCCTTCTGTGAAACATATCCAAATCGCAGTGCTGTACTCTTTGATCTTGCCCCAGTCTGTGAAATTGCCAAGGAGTATGTACAAAAATTTAACAAAACTCGGCAAATAACCATTGCAAAGGGGAACCTATTCAGCCCTGAGTGGCCCACGGGCTTTGACGGCCTCTGCTTTAGCAATGTACTACACGACTGGCAAGAAGCTATCTGTGGATCCTTACTGAGTAAGGCCTTCTCTCTACTGCCCAAAGAGGGTTTTATCTTTATTCATGACATGCTCCTAGATGAGAGCCAGCTTACACCGAGCTTATTTAGCTTCCATCTTTTTATGAATCATGGTTCACGGTTATATTCTGAAAAGGAGCTATACCAAATGCTCACTAAAGCCGGCTTTAAAAATCCGCAAAGCCACAAAGCACTCGGCTATTTCTCAGTCATTTCAGCACAAAAGCCCTAGCTGATGTATTCATAACTATGGACATCCATCCGGCAAGTCAATAAAGAAATGGAAACACGGAGCTCCCCATGACCATCGGACACTTAGATTGGAGCCAGCTGTTACACCATGCCAGATCAATATCTGAACAGGGGGGGCTCAGTGTGCCCCCAAACGCCAACCGGATTGAAGACCTACCTATCAGTGGGCCGAAAGAAATTTTAAAAATCACCAAAGCCTTGGCAAAAACAGAGGGCGCTATATTAATGTCCAGCGGTGGTACCACAGGAAACCCCAAGCTGGCCTATACGCCCTTCCATCAGGCAACACAGAGACTTCTACAACAGTGGAAACCACTTGAGTCTGGCGATGTACTCCTCAACCTTTTCAACCCCGGCCGCCTATGGGGTGCCCACTACTTTATTCAAACTCTCGCCGAAAAAAGCAGAGCTATCACCGCACCTGTAGGTCCCTTTACTCCCAGTGAAGTACGCGCTTGGCTGGAGACATTTCGCAAGATAGAGATTAATGCCCTTGCTGGAGCTCCCACAGGATTAGCGGACTTCGCCCTGGGCATCCTGGATGGCAATTGCAAACTGAACATCAAAACAATTATTTGGATGGCGGAACCCTGGACCGAGAAAAAGTTTAATACAGTGCGTATGGCCTTTCCAAATGCCGGCTTCTGGTGTGACTACGGTTCGGTGGAGACCAACAGCATCGCTGTTAACGGGCCCGAGTGTGATCGGGATACTTACCACCTTTTAGCGGATCAATTGATTGAACCCGACGATCACGGGGCCCTACTCACACGTATTGGCGATGGCTGGACAGTACCAGTTATACGCTATCGGTTAGGGGATTTGATTCGGCAAGCCACTTGCCCATGTGGTCAGCCAAATGCATTGCTGATTGAGGGGCGCGCGGACGATGATGTGAGTCTTTGTAGTGCGATTTTTAGCGTTAGGAACATACTTGCTATCGCTAGAGAAGAGGATGGTGTTGAGGAGGCGCAGCTGATTCTCACAAAAAGCGGGGAAACACGTAAATCTGCAAGCGAACTTACTTTAGCTTATACCGGTATTACAGAATCCGACATAGTTCGAAAACGAATTCTAGCTGAGATTCATAACTTGGCATCTGTAGTCCAGCAATACCCTGGAGCCTTTAGCACAAAACGGGTTGAAAGGCTGATGAGGGTCAAAAGAACTAACAAGGTGCCGCCTATCATTCAGGCAGACGATATCAATTTGTAGATTTCAGTCAAGCACTAAAGATACAGCATAGGAAACATAGAAATGAAGTCCATAGCTAATTTGTCAGTGCTATTCTCAACCCTACTGTTACACCCTATACGTGCTGTATGTTCTCAAATGATTGCTAACTTTATAGAAAGCTCTAAATGCTTCCCATTTGATGACATAATAACCATTGAAAGAATTATAAAACATGGATTTAAGAAAGATAAATATTGCTTTGTAAAGGATGACATCTGTATAAGCTATTATCATGCCCCCCCTTTAATAGATCAAAATTTACAATACTCTGTTACATTTGAAGCAAATGGCAGTGAAAGTACTGCCAGCATGAATTTGAATAAGAGTTCTTTAACAAGGATATATTCCGGAACGGTGATATTATTACACGGATTTCGGGTATCCAAAGAATTCATGTTGAACTCGGCAATATATTTTCGTTTCTTAGGTTATCATGTTGTTGTTCCAGATCTCCTCGGCCATGGTGAATCAGGTGGGATTAAAAAATATGGAGTTTATGATAGCAAACTCATCAACCCTTTTATTAACAACCTCATTGAAGCAGATATTATTAAGAAGGATAATTTTTATATTGTTGGGAACTCAATGGGTGCCTTAACCGCTACCTATATCTCAAATTTGAGAACGGATATCAGTGGAGTTATTTTATTAGCCCCAATGCCGCAATTTGATCAAGCCTTATATAATCACTCTAAAGTCACACATCCAATACTTAGCAAAATCATTCCGGAACAAGATATTCGCAAAGGCGCCAGTTTAGTCTTGGAAAAAAATAATATTAACCTGGAGGATACAAATATAATCCCCCTTATCCAATCATCTAAAACTCCAATACTTTTAATATCCTCAGATACCGATCGAATCGCTCCTTACTCAGATTACAAAAGCTTAAGCCAAGATAATATTGACTTAGTCAAGATTCACAATAGGAACCATCAAAGTATGACTACAATTGGAGATGACGAACATATCTCGATTATTAGATGGCTCAATAAAACTGAAAAGGAATAATACTAAATTTACACACCCTATTTATACCCGAATTAATAAATCATCTCACCAACCAATATAACAGTCACGTCCCTGGGACCTTAGGGATATTAGCTCTTAGTGCACGATAGATTTCAAAAATTATACCGCTATATAAAAATGGCAATACAGGCATAGACTGGTGCTGGCGATTCAGCCTATTAAGGCCCCGGTGAATGATACAAGTTCATGAACGCTGTAAGCCTGGAAACAAAAACCCTTGATCACTATCGAACTTATAGTCTGGATGCTCCCAGGCGATCATCTTACCCGGATTGAGTAGCCCCTTGGGGTCTGTCTGCCTTTTAAATGCAAGCAGCACCGGGTCAATTTGCTTCATCCCCCCTTCTTCCAGAGTGAATCGGTGCGGATTGAAAATCGTACACCCGAGCGCTTCATGCCGTTTGATAATTTCATCAAGCCGGGTTTTATCCGTGAAGCGAACAAAGGGTAGACCAATGGGAACTAGGCGTCCATTGTAGCGAATAAACTCCAGATGGCCGGGCAACTCTTCAGCGTATATGCTCTGCAACTTGCCGACGGTCTCAAGTGGGTTCACATCAGGATAACGGACCTGAAGATAGGTAATCGATGGGTCAACGCTTAGGCCACGCAAGGTTGTGTGGTTCCAGGTGAGTTCATAAGCCGGCGGTAAATGCGTGATATCTTCAGCGGTTGCCCTATCGGAGCGGTACAACATCTCAGCACCCGGCGATCGGCTCAGGAGCCCATCCAATGCCCCCATGGCAAACGCTGCCACCATGAGAACAACAACGGACTGTTCCTTGCGGATAAATTTTTTGTGCCGTAAGAAATAGTCATGGGGCAACGGCGCTTCAATCGTAGCGATATCTTTTGTCAAAAGGCCATCCATGTTGGCAAGCTCTTCAGAAAAACGGATCGCATTTATAAAATCATCAAACCCGACGAGCACATCGATCCAGTCATAAGCTTCTGTCAGCGGTACTTCGATCTCGGTGATGATGCCTGTTGTACCGTAAGCGTGTATAGCCTTTTGTACATCGCTTCCTGTCAGCTCCAGAACCTGCGGCTCCGCCTCCATGGTTACCATCCGCAGACGGATGACGTTACCTAGATCCCTGAGCCCCCCCCAATTCACCGAGCCGACCCCCGCAGCCCCCCCTGCAAGGAATCCTCCGATGGTCGCGATACGGTAGGTGGAGGGATGTATGCGGAGCGCATGACCGGTCCGGGATATCGTCTGCGCATCGATATCCGCCATAACGGCTCCAGGCTCGGTAACAACAACGCTTGGTTTAATATCCTTGACAGCATCCATTTCCGACAAATCCAGGACAACGCCACCGGAAAGTGGCATGGCCTGACCATAATTGCCGGTACCCGCCCCCCGAGCTGTCACCGGAATGTCCTCGGCGTAGCACACTTTTAGAACGCGAATAACCTCGTCAACATTTTTCGGGCTGACAAGCAGATCACCGGTCACACCATCAAGTTGCTCCTTGAGGATCGGGGAATACCAAAAGAAATCCCGGCTCTTTTTTCTCACTATCCGTGGATCATCCTCGACCTTGATACCGTCGAGATTCGCTTTCAAAGCGGAGATGTCAGTCATGGGCGTTGCCCTCCCATGTGCATGTGATGATCCAGTTCGCGGAAATCCGGCAAGTCCTTGTCAATGCTGTACCCTGCGCGCAGCACATGCCGTGGACCATTTGGGCGTGAAAGGAGTTCATTCCAATTGCGCGCACGAAAGAGAAGCAGATCTGCCGACTCACCGGCCCCAATCCAGCCGGCAGAAACCCCCATTATATCCGCCGGCGTGGTCGTTATTGACCGAACCCAGTCTCCAACCGGATGGTCCAGATGCAGAGTGCGAGTCGCCTGAGCGTAGACTTCAATCAGATCGAGGTCACCGTAGGCGCAAAAGGGGTCCCGTGTATTATCCGAAGCAACAACAACATCTATTCCACGGGAACGCATTTCATGCAACAACGTGACACCCCGGCGGCGCGGAGTCCGGCCCATTACCCGGTCCTGAAGATAAAGATTGCTCACCGGCAGAGTCACGACCGCAATCCCCGCCTTAGCCACCAGGTCCAGCGTACGGTCTACCTCGTCATCAGGCTGTACCGATAAAGTACAGCAGTGCCCGCACACAATTTTCCCCTGAAAGCCCAGGCGCAGAGCTGTTTCCGCGATGTGGCGCAAGGTCATTCCGGATGGGTCGAGCGTCTCATCGACATGAAAGTCGAGGTCCAACGCATGCTCCATAGCCGCGCGGAACATCGCTTCAAGATACCGATCTAGATCGGGCACCATGTAAGTCGCTGCTCCCAAGATGCCCCCGGCAGCCTGCACCCTAGACGCAATGCGCCCCAAATATTGATCGTCAGCGGCAAGGCGATGGATGCCGAACAAACACACACCCTGAAGTTCGACTCGGCCCGCCCATTCGGTGCGAATCTCGCAAAAGAGCGGCCAGGTGATTTCATCTTGCAGCGGCGAACTATCCAGGTGCGTCCGGATGACGGCCGTGCCATGGGTATAGGCACAACGCAGCCCAAATTCCATACGCACCCGAACATCCTCTGCTGACCAATTTTTACTCCGATCCCTGTCAACCGCCTGCATCGCCCCCGTGAAAGAGCCGTCGGGATTGGGTGCACGCGGCCAGATATGCCCTTTATCCAGATGGGTATGCAGATCGACAAGTGCCGGTAAGACCAATCCGTTATCCAGGTCGAGCCCACCTGACGCCTCTGGCAGATTGGCCGCCGGAGCAACTTCTATCAGCGTCCCGTTACGAAAGACCAAATCGCAGGAAACAAGATCCGATGGCTCAGAATTGCCAGGGTCACGCAAGACACAGGCAGGGATCGTTGCATTTCTTATAGTGCCAGTGCCTTTGAAACTGGAGCCCCAACTTGCCTGCATCTACACCTCCCGTTCCAATGCGCCCACACACCATTTGCGTAATAGCTGGTGAGAAAAGAGATTGAAAGACAGAGATACCAAAATGCCCACATGAACACGACTGCATCTATCAAATACTGGCCGCCAGCGATCTGCTATTCGCCCAGGAGATGCTGTAAGGACACGCTTGATTGTCTTGCAGGCTAAGTCACCGGCCGATTTGCCTCACCAGCAGCTTGCACCCGTAGTTAAAACCGGCGCTATTTGCGTGATGTTGCACATCTTTGATTGTAGCCGGCTCTCTGCTTCTGCGATTTGGATATCTGATTAGTTTGAGCTGCTTTTTCTTCTCTGAGCCTTAACACTTGTCACTGCCCTAGCTGACGTGTCCTTTCAATATTCAAATGAGACTAACTAAGCTCCCCTACCGACAGTCTGGAGCGACTTCGCCCTAAGGATCGGTGGAAGCTTCAGATAGGTTAGTGCCCGCCAAAACCACTCTAAAGGCCCCATACGGAAAACTTTCAGCCACAAATCAGAATAAGCGAGCTGAAATAGGACAAGACCAATACAAACACCAACAACTTCTACTCTTGTCAGCGCACCATATAGCCCCATTCCAAAGCCATAAAATATAAACACACCAATCAAAGACTGAGCGAGGTAATTGGTAAATGCCATTCGGCCAACCTGTTGTATTTTATTCTTAATCCACAGATGTGTATTACTCTGATACCAGAGACAGGCCAGGCCAACATAGCCAATACTGGTGAAGGTAGCCCCTACCAGATTAAATGCATCGCCATATAAGAAGTAGTGATTAATATTCCAATCATTGCTGTAGTTCCAAACCAAACCCAATGCGGTAAGGATCAAACCAATGGGTGTTGCGACAACAGCCATCTTTTTATAAGTCTTAAAACTAGCCTCACCACGTAAGATACCAACTTTATAGAGCCCCATACCTATTAGTATCATCGCGGCGATTTTCAAAATAAACGACAAGCTGAAAAATAGCATCACAATATTCGCCTCCATATCTGCATCGCTATCTTCAGCTGCGAATCGGTGATTGACCAACTCCCAGAAACCACCTGTATAGGCTGCAACGTCCCTTTGAATTTGTGCTGTATCAGGTGCGAAGATATCTGAGACTATATATTTAGCTTCCCCACTGAGCCCGGATAACACAACACCGGTATAGTTTGAGACCAGTACAGCGCCCATTAAACTCAAAGTTCCTAGCGTAATGAGCCAACTTCCACGCAGCCCACGGAATATATAAAGCACCATAGCAACTAGCGCATATACTGTCAGTATGTCGCCCTCCCAGATATAGATCGCATGGAGCAAGCCTATAACCAGTAGCCAAAAGTTGCGGCTGTAATGAATCTTAGCGGCAGATTTTTGCTGGTTTAAACGCTTCTCAGCAAGAAGGACAATACCCGCTCCAAAAAGCATGGCAAAAAGTCCCATAAACTTTTGATCGGCAAATATATGTAAGAAAATAAAAATCAGATCATTAAGTGGTCCATCTGCCAGATACGCTTTAGGGTTCAAATAGGCAGCCATGGGCATGGAAAAACTAACCATATTCATAAAAGGAATACCCAATATGGCAATCCCTCTCAACAAATCTAACTGTGAAATCCGGGCTGACATGCAAATCCTTTTAAGCAAAAATAGAGCAGATTAATGCCAGTGTAGGTTTGACACAAGATTGAACCACTTAAAAGTATTATTCTTTTATTGACCAGACGTACCAACTTAAAAAATTAGCCGGTTAACACTCCTTTTTAGGACGATTGGACCAATAGTTTTTTTAGATCGGTTAGAAAATATATTTAAATCTGTCGAGCGCGCGTCACCATAATACAAAAATTGCCACTTCTGCTGTCCATATAAGACCTTGGATAACACAATCTCATCAATGGCAATTTATATAACGATTAGACTATCACCACAGACTTAAAAATTGTCCGCTTCTATTATTAATGTAAAGGATATTTAATCTCCTTAGCCATCCCCCACATCTTATAGTCTGCCGGCATTTCAGAGAGGTAATTTAGAGTGTTATAGATCAGGCTCTTCTCCATTTGGTCTATTCCCAAAGATTTACTCCACCCCTCAGCTGCCAATCGATAGCTCATTACAATCAGAAGAAACTTCTGCTCATTCGATAGCCCACTGCCATGCCCATTAATTAAGAGGTGCATGGAGACAAGGTCATAATCCAGATCAAACTTAGATTCATTGACCTGGATATTAATTTGCGCTGATCGCCCAGACACTGATGATCCACGAGCAACTATCTGCATCTCGTCTAGAAAAAAAGATACATGGGCGTTATCTTTATCAGAACTATTCACATAGCGCCCTCTTAACGCCAGTTCCCGAATCTGCCTTTTACTAATTTCACCCCGGAGCCATAAGTTGGTCATTTTTGTAAGGGGGCCGTAGGATTCAGCGGCGGGGGTGTTTTCTTCTGCCGCAAGAGGCAATGAAATGAGAAGTACGACAAGACAAATACAGATCCTTGTTACAGCCATTGCTACTACCACTCAAAATCAAGAATTGACCACATAAGCGACACAAGGCGTTATCGCTATTAATGAGTATATTCAATGATTGGTATACGAACATTGCTTTGGGGCGCAACGACACTCATTGATGGCTTTATCGGTCGGGGGGTTAAATTCCACATTAATTTGAGTTCTATCGGCTCGCCTTCTCTCTTTGTGTCTCTGCAATGACTCTTTCGTTGATGCATGAAATCCTCCAGAGAGAAAATACCCCATGAATATGTCAACCTTCTCATCCAGGCTAAAACTACCCTTCCCCAGACCTATCCGGGAGTTAACTTTCGACAAACTGTAAGTCAATAAAATATCTTGACCATCACGATCGAACAGGTTAAACAGGCCTATCGCCCAATCGGTTTCCAATACATGTGAGAGCGTGTAAAACTTATCCACAAATTCTAAATAGATTAAGGAAAAGTCTTCACCTCCTTGAAGAAATCTACTTACGTAAGTGGACTCCTCCTCCCGTAAAAAATCCAACGCTGCCTGGATTGTTATTTCCTGAATATCATTGGCAAGGATATAGCCAGTGAGTCTATTGACTTCAACCACCGTCATGCCAAGTTCATAAAGTTTAGCCTGGTGTTCAGGCAGGCCTCGCCAAGAGGATAGCGGCATTAGCAACCGGTATGCGGTCATCCACTCAGGATGTTCTTTTAAATTCACCTCATACCAAGTCGGGCTCTTTTTTTCAAGGCCGTGCTTTTGGAGGAAAGACAAGTCTTCACCGTCATAACTCGCTTGGCGAACTGCTTTCATTCGCAGCCAAGCTGTCAAATTCCGTTCCCTACTCAGTATCCAGTCGCTATCAATTTTCTTATTGAGATCATTCGCCGTAGCATGCAATATCTGTAAGGCATCTTGATTAGAGCTAGCGACAGCCGAAGTAGTAAAGATGATGCTCATTAAAGAAATCAACAATAAGGCGGCATTTGGAAGGAATGGCATTGGGGAACCTTAGGTCGCTTTCGATAGCTATATGTGACTTGGCCCATTATTCAGAGGGGCACAGCTTAATTATCGCTTGGAAGCCTGCCTCGAAGAGAAAATGGATGTCGGAATTCCCACCATAGGGTTCATGGGAAATTGCTGAGCCTCGTTTATATTTTCATTGCCTGGAGAAACTTGAGAACACCAGCCAGTCACGCGGTGAAGGTAATCTTTGTCGGGTGGCCGATCTCTGGTGTATGATTTATTAGTAATGAAGCACTACTCTTCCACATTTCGCGCCAAACTGATTGCTATGGCGGCCTTGCTCCTGCTGATGTTCCAGGTGCAAACTGTGCTTGCCTGCGAAATGATGGAGAGCCCTGAGCCAGCCGCGGAGTGCTGTTGTGACCACATGGTTACTAGCTCAGACCCCGATGAGGTCGACTGCTGTGAATACGATGCCCAGGTTTCCCTCAAGACCTCCCTGGATGATCACGAAGTCGCCTTAACCGCTGCCTTCCTTGGCCTGGAACTTCCTCAACTAGCACCACCGCCCACTTACCAGTGGCCGCAAATATTAGCCCCACCGCTGCTCAAGGCGGTTACACCCTTCCAACTAGCCTCCACCTTCCCCGGCAATCGAACTTGGTTAGCCACTCTACGCCTGCGTATTTGATCACTCCCTCTCTCTGATTTGCGAAATTTCCCGCAGCATCATTCAACTTTTGTCATTGCTGCTGTTGGGCTTCAGAAAGATTGTTCTAGGAGTGAACCCTTTGATTTCCCTACAAGCCGTTGCTGCCCGTAGCAGCAAAGAAATGGGCAGTGCCTTTGATTTCCAACTTGGCACCCCACACAGCACCGAGCTCGTTACCCAAATTCTGATCCCCTCTGTCTTTGGAGGTGTGCTATGAGCCGCGCAAAAACGCTGAGCCTGGTTTCTTTCATTTTTTTACTGGCGGCGGCGGGCGCTGCCTTCTATTGGAAGAAAACAGCTGGATTAGCGGTAACCGACCATATTGAGTTTATTCCTGCCGGCCCCTTCCAGATCGCTGTAACCGTAGATCCACTGCAGCCCCGCGCTGGTAAGAACCAGATTCGCATCGAAGTTAGGGACAAAGAAAACCGTCCAGTCAGCGGTGCCGAAGTTCGCGCAGTAGCGGAAATGCCCGCGATGGGTGCTATGCCAGCTATGCGCGCTCAGGCGGATATCAACGAGACCAGCCCAGGTATTTTTCAGGGGGAGATAGAGCTCGCGATGGTGGGCTCATGGCCCATGGTGGTAGATGTGGCTACCGGCCACGATCGCCACGTGGACCTGGCCTTTGATATGAGCACCAACCGTAAAGGTTTGCGCTTGAAATCTGCACCTGAGGCCTCCGATACCGCTTACTACACCTGTGCCATGCACCCGTCTGTACGAGCTGCACAGCCCGGCACCTGCCCTATCTGCGGTATGGACTTGCAGCCGGTCAGTCATGATGAGCTGCAAAGTGGCAGTATTGTGGTTGAAAGTGGTCGCCGTCAGGCTATCGGCATCAAAACCGGCACGGTTGAAAGACAGCCATTCGCCCTACCCATTCACCTGCACGGTCAGGTGACTTACGACGAGACCCGCTTGCGGGATATCAGCCTGCGCTTCGATGGCTGGATTGGCGACCTGGATGCCGACTTTGAGGGCAAGGAAGTTAAACGCGGTGAAGTGCTGTTTTCTGTCTACAGCCCGGAGCTTCTGGCCGTTCAGGATGAATACCTGAAAGCGCGCCGCCGCGGCGATTCCCTGGAAAAAGCCGCACGCCGGCGCTTACTGCTTTGGGGACTTTCGGAAGAGCAAATCGATTGGCTGGTAGAGCAACAGAAAGCGCAAGACTATGTGCCGATATTCGCTCCGGCCAGTGGCGTGATTATTGAGAAGAATATTGTCGCGGGTTCGGCCTTTCAGAAGGGCGACAACCTACTGCGTATTGCCGATCTGAGCCAAGTCTGGATAGAAGCCCACGCCTATGAGGACCAGCTGCCACTGCTGGAAAAAGGTATGCCGGCCAAGGTGCGGTTAACCAACGTCTACCACGAGGAAATTCCGGCAACCCTCACGCAGATCGACCCGTTTCTCAATCACAGTAACCGCAGTGCGCGACTGCGCGTAACCCTGCCCAATACCGATGGCGAGCTTCGCCCGGGGTTGTTCGCGGACATTATGCTGAGCGCCAAACTGGGTAATCTGCTAGTGGTTCCCAGGGATTCTGTGCTGATCTCCGGCAAGAAGCGCATCGTTTTCCGTGATCTGGGCCAGGGACGCCTGGAGCCGGTGCAGGTACGCACCGGTTACGGGGATAGCGAGCGCATTGTGATTCGCTCCGGACTGCAGGAAGGCGACAAAATCGTTACCTCTGGCGTGTTCCTGATCGCGGCAGAGAGCCGCCTGAAATCGGGGGTACAGCAGTGGTAAATACCGAACCCAAAGGGCTGATCGCCCGTATTATTGGGGCCTGCGCTGGCAAGCCGGGGATCACGCTGATCCTTGTGGCGATTGCCGCCCTGGCGGGATACCGGGCCCTAATCAGTGTTCCCCTGGATGCTATCCCGGACCTCTCCGATGCCCAGGTGATCGTCATGACAGACTGGCCCGGCCGCAGTCCAGACCTGGTGGAAGACCAAATCACCTATCCGCTTTCCACCGCCATGCTGGGGTTGCCCAAAGTCAAATATGTCCGCGGCCAGAGCTTTTTTGGGCTCAGTTTTGTCTACGCCATTTTTGAAGACGGCACCGATATTTATTGGGCCCGTTCGCGGGTGCTCGAATATCTCAACCAGGTGTCAGACCAACTCCCCGAGGATGTTCAGCCCACTCTGGGGCCAGACGCCACCGGAGTCGGCTGGGTATTTCAGTATGCGTTGGTGGATCGCAGCGGCAAGCAAGATCTGCAAGAACTGCGCGCACTACAGGATTTTAAATTGCGCTATTGGCTCACTTCTGTGGAGGGTGTGGCCGAAGTCGCGTCTATCGGTGGTTATGAGAAGGAATATCAAGTCCAGATCGACCCCCATCGATTGCAGATGTTTAATGTTCCACTGGGCAAAGTGGTCGAAGCCATTCGCCGCAGTAACAACGACACCGGCGGGCGGGTACTGGAGATCGCCGGCCACGAGCATATGGTCCGTGGCCGCGGTTATATCCGCAATGTTTCTGATCTGGAAGAAGTAGTCATTGGGGTAAACGCGGCAAAAATTCCCGTAACCCTGGATCAGGTTGCCGATATTACCTTGGGGCCGGCCATGCAGCGCGGCATTGCCGAGCTGGATGGTGAGGGACAAACCGTCGGCGGTATTGTGGTAATGCGCTACGGTGAAAACGCCCTAAAGGTGATTGAAAGGGTTAAAGAGCGCATCGAACAGATTCGCGCTGGCTTGCCAGAGGGCGTTGAGCTGGTGGTGACTTATGATCGCTCAAAGCTGATTAACAGTGCGATCGACAACCTTAAAAACACCCTGATTGAAGAGATGTTAGTGGTCGCCGCTGTGATCGCCATTTTCCTGCTGCACGCACGCTCTGCTTTGGTCGCGGTGATCACCCTACCCATTGCTGTATTGTTGGCTTTTATTCCACTTTCTCTACAAGGATTGACCGCCAATATTATGTCATTGGGGGGGATTGCTGTAGCCATTGGGGCCATGGTGGATGCCGCCGTGGTGATGGTGGATAACATCCATAAAAAGCTGGCAGCCTCTGGCGATAAGGCATTGTCTACTGCTGAGCGAAGAAGGTTGGTTGTTCGGGCAATGCAGGAAGTGGGGCCGAGTATCTTCTTCTCCCTGATTATTATTACGGTTTCCTTCCTGCCGGTGTTTGCGCTGGAAGCCACCGAGGGCCGTTTGTTCAAACCCCTCGCCTATACCAAAACCTACAGCATGGCCTTTGCCGCACTGCTGGCGATCACCCTGATCCCAGCACTCGCCGTACTGTTGATGCGTGGCAAGATCCGCACCAAGGAAAACCCGGTCACCCGCGCCCTGGTTTTTACACTGCAACCGGTGATCCACTTCTGTGTGCGCCAGCGCAAAATGGTGGCGGCCCTCGCGGTAATCGCTCTGGTTTCCGTGGCCTATCCCATTAGTAAGTTGAGCGGTGAATTTATGCCGCCACTCAATGAGGGCAGCATCCTCTATATGCCCACTGCCCTACCCGGTATGTCTGTGACCGAAGCGGGCAAAGTACTGCAGCAAATGGATGAAGAGCTAAAAACCTTTCCCGAGGTTGAGCACGTGTTCGGTAAAATTGGCCGCTCAAACAGTGCGACTGACTCGGCACCACTCTCCATGGTAGAGACCGTGATTACCCTGAAGCCCAAGGATGCATGGCGGCCTGGCATGACTTGGGATGACCTGCTAGCGGAGATGGATGAGAAACTTCAGTATCCCGGTATGCCGAATATCTGGTGGATGCCCATCCAAACCCGTACCGAAATGCTCGCCACCGGTATTCGCAGCCAGCTGGGTATCAAGGTGTTTGGCGATAACCTGGAAGAAATCGAACAAACCGCATTGGCTATTGAGGAAGCCCTGCGCAGCGATCAGCGCACCGCCGATGAAACCCGCAGTGTCTTTGCCGAGCGCCTCACCGGTGGCTACTTTTTGGACTTTGATATCGATCGCGCACGGGCCTCCCGCCACGGTTTAAATGTGCAGGATATCGAAGATGTGATTGCCGCGGCTGCCGGTGGCTTGGCTGCAACCCAGACAGTCGAAGGGCGCGAACGTTACGACGTGCTGGTGCGCTATGCCCGCGACTACCGGGATACCCCGGAACAGCTGGAGCAAATCCTGGTTCCCGCTTCCGACGGTTCCCAGGTGCCTCTCAACCAACTGGCTGATATGGACTTCCGCACTGGCCCGCCCATGATTCGCAATGAAGACGGGCAGTTAGTGGGATTAGTATTTGTCGACCTGAAAGGCGATGTGGGTGTTGCCGACTATGTGAGCCGTGCAAAACAGGTGGTCGCTGACCAAGTCAACTTGGTGCCCGGTCAGCGCATCGCCTGGGCTGGCCAGTATCAATATCTGGAGCGGGCCAAGTCCCGCCTGCAATGGCTGGTGCCCTTGACCTTACTAGCAGTTTGTTTCCTGCTTTACCTGCACCGCGGCAGGCTGTCTGACACCCTGTTTGTACTTACCGCTATGCCGATGGCACTGGTCGGGGCCTTCTGGTTGCTGTATCTACTTGACTACAAACTCAGCGTCGCCGTATGGGTGGGCATGATCGCTATGGCCGGCCTTGCCGCAGAGATGGGGCTATTGATGCTGCACTATTTATCGGCTGCTGGAACCAATAAGCCGCCGCAAGGCAATACCGCCGCTGTCGCACAAGCGGCAGCGGGCCGTATACGGCCAATGTTAATGACCAGCCTCACCTTGTTGATTTCATTAATTCCAGTCATGGTTTCCGATGGCACCGGCGCAGATGTCATGAAACGCATTGCTGCACCCATGGTCGGCGGCACCCTCACGACACTCTTGTTTGTACTGTTGGTTATGCCCGGAGTGTTTTATCAGTGGAAGGCTCGTACAGATAAGGAAAGCTAGAAAAGCGGGGGCATTGGCTCAACTTGGCCCATTGCCCCACCGATTTTCTACTGATCATTTTTCATCAGCGTAAATTACCTATTTGTCAGCTGTGCACTGCTGTAACGGCAGCGGGCAAATAGGTTTCCTCAGAGTTAACTGTTAAAATGCCAGGCAAGATTTGTATTGCCCAGATTGCAACATTGCAGTAATGACAAAAGCTAGAATGTGAAAATCACTTTCCTGGCTGGTTGAGTAATACGCGTATTTGACATTCAACGACTCCAGGATTTACCTTGACTGCCCCCTTTTCCGAACTCCCCTTGAAGCCAGCCCTGCTGAAAAACCTGGCGTCTCTCAACTACACATCAATGACCGAGGTTCAGGCCAAGACACTTCCTCTCATACTCGACGGCAAAGATGTCATTGCACAGGCAAAAACCGGCTCCGGTAAAACGGCAGCCTTCGGTTTGGGGGTGCTGCAGCGGCTCAGTGTTGAGCGATTTCGGATTCAATCGCTGATTCTGTGCCCCACACGGGAACTTGCCGACCAGGTTGCACAGGAACTGCGCCGAATGGCCAGGGCAATACACAACATTAAGATTCTGACCCTGTGTGGCGGCATGCCGTTTGGCCCACAGATTGGCTCCCTCGCCCATGGAGCACACATTATTGTTGGTACACCAGGGCGCATCGAAGAACACCTGCGCAAGGGAACCCTATCTTTAGAGCATGTCGACACACTCGTCTTTGACGAAGCCGACAGGATGCTCGATATGGGCTTTCAGGACGTTATTGATACCATTCTGGCGCAAGTGCCAGCTCGGCGACAGTCGTTACTGTTCAGCGCGACTTACCCGGATCAAATTGAACGGCTCAGTGCACGAGTTATGCAAAAGCCGGTGATGGTACGCATTGCGTCCGCGCACAGTGAGGAGGTGATCGAACAACGTTTTTACAAAACTGAGAGTTTCGATGATCGCCTGGAGATGACCCGCCGCATTTTACTCAATGACAGGCCAGTCAATACCCTGATTTTCTGTAACACTAAACGCGAGACCGATGACGTCGCCAGTGACCTAAAACAGGCGGGATTCAACGTGCTGGCCCTGCATGGGGATATGGAGCAACGCCAGCGTAACGAAACCCTGATCCGCTTCGCCAATGGCAGCGCCTCGATTCTAGTGGCCACCGATGTGGCGGCGCGCGGCCTGGATATCGACAAACTGGATGCAGTAATCAACTTTCATATTGCCAAAGATCCGGAAGTACACACCCATCGCATCGGACGGACTGGCCGCGCCGGTGAACGCGGTTGTGCCTACTCCCTGTTTTCCGAGAAGGAAGGCCACAAACTACTGCGAATGGATCTGGCCCAAGACCCGCTATCCGATCCCGATACACCACCGCCTGCTGATATCCTAAGCGAGCCTCCATTTCAGGCACCCATGGTCACCTTGCAAATTGATGGCGGCAAAAAACAAAAAGTCCGCCCCGGCGATATTCTGGGCGCATTAACCGGCGGCGATCGCCCCATCAACGGTAAAGATGTAGGCAAGATCAACGTACTGGATCAAACTGCCTATATTGCTATTAAACGCAATGTGGCATCCCAAGCACTGAAAAAGATCGAAAATGGGAAACTGAAAGGGCGTAAATTCCGGGTACGACGTATACGAGGCTAAGCTTTAAGAGCCAATGAGTTGGGTCCGTATGGGCCTAACTCCCTGAACTGGGGATTAGCTTTAAGGTGTGGCGTTAGGTTAGAAAGCCTATAAATACTTAAGTCCTAGCCTTTTTGGAGCTGTATCCATGTCCAAAATACTGATTCCCCTTGCAGATGGCGTTGAAGATATCGAGGCCATTGCTATCTACGACATTTTAAGTCGGACGGATGCGGAGCTAACACTAGCTTCTATTATGCCGAGTAATCGCATCACTACCCTACGAAATCTTGTTATCGAAGCGCCTTATCGTATAGAGGAGTGTTTAAATACCACTTGGAATTTAATAGCTCTGCCAGGAGGTAAGGAAGGTGCCGAGTGTATGCATAACTCGGAACCTCTAATGGAGCTTATCCGCGCACAAATCGAATCCAGCCGTTGGTTAGGGGCAATTTGTACCGCCCCAGTAATCGTACTTGGCCGACATCAGTTAATTACCAGTTTTAAAGCAACTTGCTACAAGGCTTTTCGTAGTGAGCTTAGTCAATATGTAAGGGAAGTCAGCGATCAGCGAGTGGTTGTTGACCGGAACTTAGTGACCAGCCAATCACCAGGAACCGCGATAGAGTTCGCACTTGCACTCGTAACCTGCTTGTTTGGGGAAGAGCGAACACACTCTATTGCTCACACGATGAATGTCTTATTACCAGGTAAGTAATCTAACATTCTCCTGAGATTCAGTTTTTCAATCGAATTCCACTCTGCCGAGCTACTCGGACTCCACTGAAACTAACAAATCAAAATCTGACTTTCGCAAACGCCTCTCTAGAAAACTCAAAAACAAATCTATTTTTTTGGAGCTATTACGCCTAACTTTATACAGGGCGCCAACTACTTGAACCTCTTGCTTTAAATCAGGAAATATCTCTACTAATTGACCGCATTTAATGGCTGGCTGACAGAAATAAGAAGGCAATATAGCAATACCATTACCATTTATTGCCGCAGCGCGAATATGAGTGGTCTTGTTAGAAACAAGATTACCCTTAAACTGATAGAACTTGCCATTGAATAGCCACCCATCTTTCAAACCATTGAGCCTGGCCAACAAAATATTATGTTTTCCGAGTTCTTCGATTGAGTCTGGATGCCCTTTCTTTTTTAAATATTCAGGCGATGCCACAAAAATGGGATGAATATGAAAAAGTGGCAACGCATAAAACTGGCTATCTGGTATTGCCGACCAAACACGGATGGCAATATCAATATCATCCTCAACCATATCCAAATGGTGTGGCGTAAAGATCAGCTCGAGATTAAAGTCTGGAAAGGCTTCTTGAAAGTCAATACATATTTGGCTAAAGACATTTTCACCCAATGTTTCAGGGAAGGTTAAGCGCAATTTGCCCCGGTCCAAGGCCCCAATTTCAGCAACCCGATCTTCCAGGTCAGTAAAGGCATTGATTATCTGCTGCCCTTGCTGGTAAACAAGCCTGCCTGCATCGGTTACCGAGACCGATCTGGTTGTTCGGATCAATAGTACCTGGCCCAGCACCTGCTCCAATTGAGCCAGTGTCTTGCTCACAGTTGGCGCTGACAAGCCCAAATGGCTACCGGCTTTGCTTAGAGAGCCATGATCCACTACCGCACAAAAGACACTGATCAAGTGGTACTTATCATATTCCCGCCGCACCGACTATTTCCTTAAAGCTAATTATGACTTTCCGCTGATGATCTTTATTAAGATCGGCCAAATAGTAAACTTTAAACCCATACTAATCCACTCTGGAAATTAACCCATGAATCACTTAACTTGTCACTGTGGGGCTATTCATTACAAACTTTTCAACAGCTCAGTTTCCCCTAAGGTAGCTGGGGCAATAAGTTTTGTTGAGACTTCCAATCCAGCGTTCATTGAAGATACTTCAAAACACCTCAATACCTACTCTTTTAAGTCAGGACCAGTAAAAGAATATGGATTTTGTAATCAATGTGGTGCGGGTATATATCAAATAGATCGGCGTGGACAAACCCATCTCGCAATACATGACCACCAAAATTATCAAGCGGACTATAGTGGGATCCTGAACTTTGGTTTTTAATTAGCCTTATTTACCACTCAAATAGAAAATTATCTTATTTAGCTACTCTCTGGGGTGCGTTATCGTATAAAGATGTGCATACGGCTAAACTTCATCAAATGGTCGATCACCCAGCTCCTCAAGAATGTGATTGATAAAGCTGGTAATACGTGAAGAAAGCGTGGTGTTACGGTAGTAAACCGCATTAATAGATTGTTTCACGTCTAAGGTTTCAGCTGGGAAGAGCTGCACTAATCGCCCAACTTGGCGATCGCTCTGGGTCAAAAAGTCTGATAAACAGACGATTCCTGCATCTGACAGTGCCAGGTGCCGTAAAGTCTCGCCACTAGATGAAGTAATCGTTGGCTGAATGTTCAGTATGTCCCCACTCTGCTCATACAGCGGCCATTTGTTGAGTGATTCGGGCTTTGTAAAGCCAAGCAAGGTGTGTTGGGCGAGTTGCTCCACATCCTCCGGGGTACCATGTTGTTGCAAGTAGCCAGGACTGGCTAGAATTCGAACTCTGCTAGAACCTATTGGCCGGGCATATAAGGTTGAGTCTTGGAGCTTACCGATACGAAATGCCACATCAGTGCGCTTCTCTATCAAATCGGTTATCCCCTCATTACTGTTTAGCTCAAGCTCTATCTGAGGGTATTTAGTTCGGAAGCTATTTACCATAGGTGCTATTACATGCAGCATAAATGGTGTGGCGGCGTCTATACGCAGAAGACCTGAGGGGTGCTTTTTACGGGCCGCCATCTGCTCCTCGGCCTCTTTCACTGAGATGAGAATATCCCGTGCATATTTGAGGAAAGCTTGCCCCTCCTCTGTTAATTCCAGACGCCTGGTAGTGCGCTGTAGCAATGTAGTTTGAAGTTTATTCTCCAAACGGGCTAATGCACGGCTAACCCCGGAGACAGTCTGCTCTAACCGTTCGGCAGCCGAAGTGATCGAAGCGGTATCTACCACAGTGGTAAATACCTGGAGCTCTTGAAGGGTAACCTGCATTGTTGACCTTAAATCAATAGTATATTGCCTACATGCGGCTTTTTCATCAAAAGCTATTACCCCACACTGACTCCATCGACCCACTACTGTCGGCTACTACAAACAGGCCATATCGCCATAGTAATCAGCTGCAGTTTTTATGCTAAGTACATTGGTAACGGGACGTAACTGGCTAGTCAGGCATTTTTAACCGCCCGACCACATAGTCAAAACCTCTTAAGTTAAGAATTTCATTGATGGGAGAAGCAAGTGAAGCTGAAAAATCTATTGCCCAGTAAGCTCGGATTTGGCACAGCACCTCTTGGCAATATGTTCCGCGAGATTCCGGATGCTGAAGCCTTAGCAACGGTACAGGCGGCCTGGAATAGCGGTATCAGGTATTTTGACAATGCGCCATTCTATGGAGCCGGTCTTGCAGAAATTCGTATGGGTGAGGCGTTGTCTAGCTTCCCACGCGAAGACTATGTTATCAGCACCAAAGTTGGCCGCTTAATTTTGGATGAAGTTGAAGATGTAGCGAACCGAGATATTCAAGATAAGCGTGAGATTTTCAAGTATGGTCGCCCCAATAAGGTTGTTAATGACTACTCATACGATGCAACAATGCGCTCGATAGAAGGCAGCCTCAAGCGGTTAAAGACCGATCGTATTGAAATTGCATGGGTTCACGATGTTGCCCAGGATTTTTATGGTGACGAATGGCTTGGCATTTTTGAAAGCGCGCGGAAAGGTGCTTTCAGGGCTCTCGATAAACTGCGTGATGAAGGCGTAATTCAAGCTTGGGGCCTGGGGGTAAACAGAGTGGAGCCGATTGAAATACTTCTTGATCTTGAAGAACCCCGCCCCGATGGCTTTTTACTCGCTGGCCGCTACAGCTTGCTGGATCACTCTCGAGCTCTCCAGAGAGTAATACCACAGATAATAGAACGCGACCTCGGTATCGTAGCTGGAGGCCCCTATAGCTCCGGAGCGCTAGTCGGAGGACCAAATTTTGAGTACGCGCCAGCATCAGACTCGATACTGCAAAAAGTTTCCAAAATCAAAGCGATTGGCGATAAGTACGGAGTTAGCACTAAGGCTATTGGTTTGCAATTTGTACTGGCCAATCCAGCCATTGCTGCGGTGATACCAGGTGCGAGCAAACCTAGTAGGATCAAAGAAGATATTGAGGCTTTGGAAACTAATATCCCTGATGCACTATGGCAAGAATTGCGTCAAGAACATCTTGTCGATGACTCCGCTCCACTGCCAAATGGAAAGTAAGGGTTTATTGTAAAAACTAAGAAATAGTCGCTTAGGTATAGTAGTTCAGGCTTGGTCTGACAGGGCATTGTCTAGATAACCGACAACTGTTGTATCAAGTCTAAACTACTTCAAAATGATATCTCCAGCCAATCAGGTCTGGCCACTTTTTTAATATAGAAACACAAACATTACAAAAAGACATCGCACTCGATATAAACAGGGAGAGTACGATCTTTCAAGTGATTTTATTATGTCTTGTTTTCTATAAACGCTAGCCCTTTCATAAGAGAACCCACCTACCGCCCTATACAAATCACGTTGTGGATGTTCTGGCAAGCCAATGATGCACTCTTTGTTAGCACTTGCCAGAACCCTTATTTTTTTAATCTTTGATCATGATCCTGAATTTTTATTTTATTTAGTGACAGCAAGACACAATACTCTCGGCTGTGGCTCCGGAACTGCTCAAGCTACTGGGAAATTGCACAGCAACTTGCCGAGCAGCCTCGTGATTACCGGCTAACTCATCAGCAATCGAACGCACCTGTTCATAGCCAGTCAACGCTAGAAAGGTTGGCGCTCGACCATAAGATTTCATGCCTACCATATAGAATCCTTTATCGAAATGAGATAACTCTTCTACACCATGGGCCTTTACAGAACCACAGGAATGAAGGTTAGGGTCTATCATCGGCGCCAGTGTACTAGGGGCCTCTACGATGGGATCGATATCCAACCTTAGTTCACGCAGCATCTGCAAGTCCGGTCGGAAGCCCGTGGTGACAACAATCCTGTCCGTCTCAACTACTTTTTCCTCACCTTCACTCAAAAGGGCCACACGCAAACCATCAGCGACACGATCAATTCGCCGTATTTGAATTTGTGTGATCAGCTGCAAGGCGTTGCTGTCTATCGCATGTTTAGCGGCGAGGCCCAGCTCTCTTCGGGCGGGGACCTTGTCATTGATACCATTGCCCAGAAGTTTGTCTATATTGCTCTTACGCAACCCCCAAGCTATACGGGTTCGCGGTGCATCTTTCTGCAGTTTCAGCAAGGCCATGACAATATTCATCGCGGAATGGCCAGCACCCAGTACAAGGGTCTTTTTACCTTCGTAACCATTTCTCTCATTATCGAGCACATCGGGAATTCCGTAGGTAATTAGATCTCTATTTTCCACCTCACCTGGCACAGCTAACCCATCAAGACCAATCGGGTTTGGTGTCGACCAAGTTCCGGAGGCATCGATAATAGACTTGGCATATTCAATATGTGTATTGCCTACACCATCTTTGTAATGCACCGTGTATAGCGCACTATCACGATCTGACGAAGTGTGTTTACTGTGATTTTCTCGTGAAACCGCAGTCACTTCAGCGCTGTAGATAATTACCGAAGCCAATTCTGGGGTTTGTGATGCTGGATGCAAATAGCCCTCTACAATTTCTCTGCCAGTAGGGAGGTATTCTTTATCTGGGTAGTGCCAGCCGTTTTTCTGAAGAATGGAAGCAACCGTTTCATCGATCATATATGACCAGGGGGTAAATACCCGTACATGCCCCCACTCCAACATAGCACTACCTGCAGATGTACCTTTTTCAAGTACCAGTGGTTGTAGACCTCGGGATAAGAGTTGAGCCGCGGCGGCAATACCGATAGGACCGGCACCGATAACAATCACATCATGGACGTTTTTCATTGGTCATTACTCCTAAAAGAATCTCTAGTTACCATTACTTAAAAGAGGAAGCTGTATAAATAGCCGGCTGTTACCGCCATACCTAAAACAACAGTCAAAAAAGCAGCAATCATTTGGGTTTTGAAAATCGACTTCAGCAGTATCACTTCGGTCAGGCTGGCGCCGGCACTACCAATAATCAGCGCCATCACTGAGCCCAGTGCCATACCCTTTTGTACCAGTCCAGCACTCAATGGAATGACGGCCGAGGCGCGAATATAGAGAGGAATACCAATAACAGCGGCAATAGGTATCGCATACCATTTGTTCTCGCCGGCATAGGCTACGATCAGATCGGTAGGCACAAACCCATAAATAAAGGAGCCGAGCGTGATACCAATCAGCAGGTAAGGTAGCGTTTTCTTAAAGTCCTTCCAGGTAGACAGCCAGATAGTGAACCAACAGCTGGGTTTCGAAGCCTCTGACTGAGCTTTGTTTGCGCAAGTGTTTTTCTCTGGTTTTTTTGCCGAACAATCACCAGCCGTCGCCGCCTTTTCAATCCCAGACCCTGTTGCTGCTGCAAGTACAGGAACGCCCTGGGCTGCAAAACTTGTGGCAGTGCCTCCAGAAACACCCCCACCCACCGCAGGCTGGGCCTCAGTCTTCTTAGAACCCGAATTACAACCTCTGGACTCCAGATAAGCTTCATCACGAACAAAGCGTTCAAAGCCAAACTTCTCCAAAAGAAACCCAGCCAACACTGAGACTGCCATGGCAAGCGTGAAATAGAGAATGGCTGCATTTAGCCCAAAGGTAACAACCAACAGGCCAATAACCACTGGATTTAATAATGGGCTGGAGAGTAGAAATACAACAACTGGGCCAAACCCTGCTCTAGCCCTTAACAGCCCTTTAATAAACGGGATGGTAGAGCAGGAACAAAATGGAGTAATCGCACCGAGGAGCGCAGCGATAAAATATCCCTTACCTCGGCGCGAACTCAGGGTTGCTTGTACCTTGTCAGGGGGAATGTACTCCTGCAACACCCCCACAAGGTAGCTGATCACTAAAAACAACACCGTCAGCTCAACTGCGAGGAAGGCAAACATATTGAGTGCCTCCTCCAGCATGGTGACTAACTCAGCAGACATCATGTAAATTCCTCCAAAACGATAACTATATTTCTAGAATTATCGAATTGTAGAGTGCAGTCAAGTTATTTCTAGAAATATAGAAACATTGACTAGAGCCAAATCGGCACAATCAGTTTGGGACTATTCAGTCTCGTGGGTTGACCAAATGGTCAACATGTTTGAGCCACTAAACTTGGCTGTTTTCAGAAGAATAAAAATGGAATAAGAAGCCAGTGCCTAGCTAGCGGAGGAAAGCAAAAAGATTGAGGGGGGCTGAAGGAAGGCTCGACAAGAGGGATACGCCTCTCTCACTCCGGCTTACTGCAGCTATCGGCCTGGCCAGCAAAGTCATCGTTACAACATTCATCTTGTAAGAAATGAATAACACCCACTAAGCATTGATATTCAGCCACACAATACAAAGTGCGACTCTCGCGCCGCTGAGTGATCAAACCGGCAGAAACAAGGCTTGATATATGGTGAGACAGGGTGGAACCGGGAATTTCGAGTTGTTCCTGAATGCTACCCACAGGAATTCCAGGCAGACCCGCTTTAACAATCTTTTTATAGATTAATAACCGAGTTGGATGGCCCAGCTCTTTTAAGGCCTTGGCTACCTCATCAATTCCCATTTCCACAACGCCCTAACTTCTAGACTTATCGAAATATAAACAATTGAGGGGCAAAGTAAAAGTTACTGGCTGGCTCTCAACAAAGCTTTGTATATATCCAAACGGTTTTGTAATAGGAGCCCTTACAAATCTCGAGCTAGGCAGGCAATGAGCGCACCACCATCAACCGCTCTTCGGTCATATCCTTGATCGCCCAGCGCACCCCCTCTCGGCCCAGGCCGGAATCCTTCACACCGCCGTAGGGCATATTGTCTACCCGCCAACTGGGCACATCCCCTATTACCACGCCACCCACCTCCAGGGTGTCCCAGGCTTTTTGGGCTCTGTACAAATCACGGGTGAAAATCCCGGCCTGCAAACCAAATGCGCTTTCATTGACCTTTTTCAGCACCTCATCGAAATCATCAAAAGGTTCCAATATTGCCACAGGCCCGAAAGCTTCTTGCTGCACTACATTGCAATCACTGGGGACATTCTCTAATAACGTGGGTTCGAGCATGGCGCCATCGCGGTTACCACCGCAGAGAAGCGTGCCTCCCTGTTCAACCCCTTCATTAATCCAGTTATGTAACCTTGTCGCTTCCCCCTCTGAAATCATCGGACCAATAAACGTATGTTCATTTTTAGGATCACCCTTCTTAAGCTTCTTGGTGCGCTCCAGCAAACGCGCTTTCAGGTCCTCATATAGACTGGAATGCCCATAGATCCTCTGCACACCGATACAGCTCTGGCCCGACTGATAAAAAGCGCCAAAGATCAAGCGCTCTACCGCATCTTCCAGATCGGTATCCCGATCAACCACACAGGCAGCATTGCCACCCAATTCCAGAATAACCTTCTTGCGCCCTGCCCTGGCCTTCAAGTCCCAGCCTACCGCAGGGGAGCCGGTAAAACTGAGTAGCTTAAAGCGATCATCCACCGTAAACAGGTCCGCGCCTTCGCGGTGACAGGGCAGCACCGAGAAGGCCCCCTTGGGCAGATCGGTTTCCGCCAGTACCTCTGCGATAATCAGAGCACCGATCGGGGTTCTACTCGCGGGTTTGAGCACAAAGGGGCAGCCGGCAGCAATGGCTGGAGCCACTTTATGGGCCGCAAGATTCAATGGGAAATTAAACGGTGAAATAAAAGAGCAGGCCCCTACGGGAACCCGTTTAACAAATCCCCGGTAGCCCGCGCTGCGCTTGGAGATTTCCAGATTGATAATCTCCCCATCGATACGCACCGCCTCTTCTGCGGCCACACGGAAGGTATCAATCAAACGGGAGACTTCCCCACGGGAATCGTGGATCGGTTTACCTGCCTCAATACACAGGGCCACGGCCAACTCTTCAAAGCGAGTCTGAAAGCGCTGTACACAGTGATCCAAAACTTGCTGGCGTTTGTAGGGCGGAAACGCAGCCATGGGTTTTTCTGCCAGCAAGGCCCAATCTATCGCGCTATCGATCACCTTGGCATCTGCCATGGCAACCTGTGTTGCCACCTCGCCGGAGTACTTATCGGTTACATCCAGCTCGGTATTGGCATAGATGGCTTCATTGGCCAGGTAGTAGGGGTACGCTTTCTGTAACATCAATGGCTCCTGGTGGTATTCACGGTGAGCATCGACATCGGAACCCGCTCGATCTGTCACGAGGGTATAGGTTACTCAGAGACAGATAGCAACACGGATAGCCTCTATAGGCCTTAGGGGCTGACCCAAATCTAGAAAGGTAGGCTTTGATACAACAGGCACGGGAAAGCACCACCACAGTCACTGAGGTGAGTCACTGGGTGGCGCTATTAAAGATGGTTATTGGTTTGGCTATTTCTCCGTCAGCCACATACCTTCGGGTTCGTAGTTAAACGTTTTGTAGGTCTTTTTATTGGTGGATGGATTGTCTGACTTTTTGTCGATGTCATAGACAGTCCAATTCAGCTCGCTGTGGTTGAACTCAATCACCGCATAACCATAGATATTGCTGACAAAATCCTTGATATGCGGATTGTTAACCTGCACGCCTCCATTAAGCAATGAAGTGAATACGCTACCCACATCGACCCCTCTCTCTACCGTATCATTCAGGTTCGGTGACGAGATCGAAGGGGTCATCAGCTCAATGCCTACCAAGTTGTCATAGTCCCAGTTGCTGATCTTGTTGAAGTTCACTTTCAGGTAAGAGGCAATACTGGTGTGCAGATCCCCGGTCAGCACAACAAAATTATCGACACTGTTGTCTTTCACACTGGAGAGAATTTTCTCACGCTCCCATTGATAGCCATCCCAGGCATCGTAGTTAGCGAATACCAGAGGGCGCCCCAGTGCGGTGCCTGCTAACTGGGCAAGCAGAGTCTGGTTACCCCAAACTTTCCAGCGGGCATTGGAGTTGACCAAGCCACTAATCAACCAATCCCGTTGGGTTTTACCCAGCATGGTTTGGGATTTCTCTTCGTAATCGGTGCACCAGTAGTTTTCCCAGGCACTACCGTCTTTGCAGGGCTCTTTGGTGCGATAGGTTCGGCTATCGGTCATATATAAGTCGACCAAATCGCCGAATTGGAAAGAGCGGTAAATTTGCAGGTAGTTGAAAGCGTGGCTAGCCGCCTCATCCACTTTTACACGAGCCGGCACATACTCAATCCAGGCTTGTTGCGCATCGCGACGCAGCTGGCGCAGTTGATCGGGATTGTTAGCGCCAGTTTGGTAGGGATGGGATGGCACACCCAGGGTATCGCGATCGTAATCCCAGTAGGCGTTATCCGCAGTTTCGTGGTCATCCCAGGTGATAATAAAGGAATGCATTTCCATCGCCCGCTGCAGGTTTTTATCCTTGCGGTATTCCCGGTAAATATGGCGATAGTCTTCGAGATCCATAGCCACATTACCGCCGGAAGGCAGGCTCATTGGGTGAACAATCGCATCCTCAAAACCTTCGTACTGCGCGTACTCATAGATGAAGTCTCCCAAGTGCAATACGCAATGCACATCTTCATCGGCCAAATGGCTGTAGGCGTTGTAATAGCCCGTGGTGTAATCCTGACAGGTCACCACCGCCATTTTGATACTTTCCAGCCCACCAGTTGGCAGGGTATGGCAGCGCCCCGTGCGGCTGCACAGTGCGCCGTATTTAAAGCGGTAGTAGTAGCGCTGATTGGGAGACAGATAGCCTTCCAGGTCGATGTTTACGGTGTAGTCGCGATCCGCACTAATATCCTCAGCATTGATCTCGGCACTCAACACCGGCTGGGTAAATGAATCGTCCAAAGCCACATCCACATAAAGGATTTGGCCGGGTACAAAGGCAGCGGGGTTAATATGGGTCCAGAGCACCACACCAGTTTGGCTGGGATCACCCGAGGCCACAGACAAATCGAAGATCAACCCATCCTGATCGATATCGTAGCCCGAGGGGCTGCCACTCAGATTAAAGCGCGCATAGGTTTCGCTATTGCTAGCCGCTAGTGAGCGAACGGTAAATGGTGTGAGCAGCGCAAGCCCCATGGCTTGCACAAATGTACGGCGAGAAACAGTCATAAACCCCAACTTCCTGTTTGTTATTTAGAATTCGAATAATGTGAATTGGCGCGCATTTTATAGAAATGCGTACCAACAAAGAAGTCGGTTTATTCTACGAAGTATTAAATTTTGATGAAGGTTTAACCGAAAAAAGTCGATATACGCCACATTAGTCACATTTGACAGCTTGGTAGGTCAGTAGATACCAGGGAAGTGGCAGGTCAATAAACTATCTTTAACCCCCCTAACCCTCCAGATAATGCTTCCAGTACAAAGCAATATCAGCTGTTCTACTGTTTACAAAAGCCTCAAAACTCAGGGCATACCCCATGCGAGACGTTGCCGTTGTTGCCTACTGTAGAACCGCAATCGCCAAAGCAAGGCGCGGCGCCTTAAACCAAACCCACGGTATCCCCATGGCCGCGCATGTCATCAAGGAAGCGCTGCACAGAGCTACTTTGGATCCCGAGGAAGTGGAAGACGTTGTACTGGGCTGTGGATTACCTGAGGGAGCAACCGGCCACAATATCTCTCGCAACGCCGCCCTATTTGCAGGTTGTGGCGTTAAAGTGCCCGGTATGACGATTAACCGCTACTGCGGCTCGGGTCTCAATGCCGCATCGATCGTAGCGAATCGGATCGCCAGCGGGGAAATGCAGGTCGGCGTTGCCGGTGGCGTAGAAAGTATTAGTCTCGTGCAGTTCAACCTGAACCTAAATCACTTTGTCTATGAGCCCCTGCAACAACAAATCCCCGCTGTTTGGTGGACCATGATCCAAACAGCGGATTTCGTCGCTGACACCTTTTCGATCAGCCGGCAGGCACAGGATGCCTATGTGGTGGAGTCGCAAAAACGCGTGGCGGAAGCGCACAGAGCAGGCAAATTTGCCGAAGAAATCGTTCCTTTTGAGACAGTCATGTCGATAAAAGATAAAGAGACTGGGCAGATCTCAGAAAAGACAGTGTTGCTGAAAGAAGATGAAGGCCCACGCCCCGGTACCACCCTGGAAGGGTTATCGGCTTTAGAACCAGTGAATGATGGCGGCACGGTAACCGCGGGCAACGCTTCGCAGCTCTCTGATGGCGCTGCGGCCGTCGTCATGATGGATGCCGAGCTGGCCGCCAAAAGAAACCTGCCCATCCTGGGGCTATTTCGCGGTATGCAGCTTGCAGCGGTGGCCCCCGATGAAATGAGTATCGCCGTGGCGCCAGCCATCAAGCGCTTAATGAAGCATCAGGGGCTTTCTATGGGAGAGATAGACCTTTGGGAATTACACGAAGCCTTTGCGGTTACCACCCTCTATAACCAAGCGGAACTGGACACGCCTTGGGATATTACTAATGTTAATGGGGGCGCCATTGCCCTTGGGCACCCCTATGGGATGTCCGGCATTCGTTACCTGGGTTCTTCACTGATGGAGCTCAAGCGCAGAGACGCACACAAGGCAGTTATTGGGGTCTGTACTGCTGGCGGGATGGCCACAGCAGTATTCCTTGAGCGCTAAGCCAGCTACAAAGTCTTCCCCTCTGGCCGCCCTACCCCTGGCCACTTTGTACTTGTAACAAGCAAACTGGAGCACACAAACTGGTTCAATCATCACCACCTAGAAGTTGATCCCTTCTGTTGAGGCCACCTATAGCGCCTGAGCGCCTGGTCTGCTGGACAATTTGGCGTCTCGATCCTCTCAATATATCGTATCTATGGCTTCAAAGTGCCCGGAAAGAAGCTTGCAATTGCCACCAGGTTTGCCTCGAAGCTGGAGGAATAGCCATGTCCCGGCTCAAAGAGAGCCACAGCCAAGACTCTCTCTGTAAAGACGCTCTCTGTAGCTGCTCACCAAACAAGCAGCTTAAAGCCTCCATCAAAGGTGTATTGCACTGATGATGGAGACAATCCATGACGGCTTTACTTTTCTGTTCGCACAGAGCCGGGGCGCTCTGTTTATCATGTTCTGGATCGTGATCTTCCTGGAACTCCCTCGCTATATCTTCTCTTTCTTCACCGCGGTTTTCTTTTTTAGCTCAAGGATCGAGAAGGAAGTAGATTTGGAGAAAATCGGCAAAATTTCGGTGATTATTGCCGGCCATAACGAGGAGGAGTCAATCGAAAAGTGTGTGCACAGTCTTTGGGCGCAAAGTGTTAAGCCCTATGAAATCATCGTGGTGAGCGATGGCTCCACCGATGGAACCAGAAAAGTGATGTCCAGCCTACTGACCCGAGGACTCATTCAGGGAGCCCATGCAACAGAACTTAGAGGTGGTAAGGCCTCCGCACTAAACTTGGGGATTCGCTTTTGCACTGGCGATATCGTTATCACCGTAGACTGTGATTGCTCCTTTGAACACCACACCATGAAGGAAGTGTTACTGCCCTTTGAAGATCCCAAAGTGGGGGTGGTTTCCGGTAATGTTTTTGTGCGTAACCCACAAGACAATCTTATTACCGCCTTTCAATCCATCGAATACATTATCAGCATCTCCCTCGGTAGACATGCATTGGCCATGATCAAGCAAATGTGCTGTGCATCTGGCGCCTACAGCGGTTTCCGAAAAACCGCTATTGACCAGGTAGGTGGTTTTGATTCCGGTGGGGGGGAAGATCTGGATATTACTTTTCGCCTGCGCAACTACGGCTGGGATATCGCCTTCGCCCCAGAGGCGATCTGCTATACGGATGTACCCACGAATATCCTGACTCTAATTCGCCAGCGCTTGCGTTGGGAGCGGGATGCTGTGCGTTTGCGTTACCGCAAGTACAGCCACTTTATCAATCCTTTTAAGCGCCGCATCAAATTCGAAGAGTTCTTTCATCAATTTGAATTCTTGATCTTTAATGTGATCGCTGCTATCGCTTTGCCCATATACTTGGTCTGGCTGTTTGCGAGTTACGGCAGTAATGCCTGGTTTATTTTAATCGGTGCACAGATAGTATTGATAATGCTGGATTGTCTCACTTTTGCTCTCGCAGCTTATGCTACCTATAAATTCAGCACCCTTCCGCTCTGGGCATTTCTGATCGGCTACAGCATTCTCTATGTCAACTTGATGCGTGTGGTACGACTCTATGCCTATTTACAGGAATGGATCTTTAGAACCTCCTATGCGGATTCCTTCGCTCCTTCAAAAGTACATAAGGTAAGAGAGTAAACTGCTGGGAATACGTCAGAACCGATAGTTATCAGTTAGGGACCCTACTTTTTTTGACTGAAACTCGCCTCTATAGTCAATAGCGATACCCGGCTCATAAGACCAAGCCTAACCTCCTTATCTCCTCCCAGCTGGCGCTTCAGCCCTCGTGGTCTATCGTTTTACTTAAGGCGGAATTTTACCCGCCAACCGTATCAACCAAGTACAACCGGCGTCAGTTTGCCCCTTCTGTAGGAGGGTTTGCCATCTCCTTTCTCACAGATGCATATAACTATTATCGCTGGCCCAGTGATTTTAATACGGTGCATCCAGGCATTGAGAAGTGTGATGCCCTAGTGGTTGAGGAACCCATGACTCCTCAGTGCATCGAAAAACTTTGGAACAGCCAGATAGGCTTGCACCTGCTACCGGTGATTGACCTAACCGGCACACTGGGAGTCAGGGCAGATCTGGATGCCTCTAACACGCTCAAGGCAGACCCTACAGAGTATGGCAAGTTGATCGACTCCTTTAACTTTCGCCGTTCTCAGTTGCACCCGGATTTCTACAACCCCCAGAACGATGACGACAAAATCCTGGCCCGCATCTTTGTCTCAGGGATAAGCCTGACCCCTAGCTACCAACCAGACTCGCGCACCACCGTTTGCTTTAACACCCTGTTAGATTCAGAAACGGTATTGCGCGAATGCGAAAAAATGATGACGGCCGAATTACTGGCCGGCAGCTTTTTTGACCGACGGCATATTTGTAACGGTTGCAGTGCCTCTCAATTTAATGTGCGCGAAGAGTGCCCGGAATGTCGATCCCCCAACTTGAGAGAATCCTTCTATCTACACCACTTTAAGTGTGCCTACCTTGGGCCTGAAGACGACTTTCGCCAGGGCGAATATTTGATCTGCCCCAAGTGCCGAATGGAAATGAGCCATTTCGGCAGCGATTACGACAAACCGGGCACCATTTTGATATGCAATTCCTGCGGCAAATCCAGTTCAGAAACAGAAGTTGGCTTTTTATGCCTTAATTGCGATACCCATATAGATGGAGATTCGGTAAAAACCGGGGATATTTTTAAATATAGCCTCACCGAAAAAGCCGTTCATTACCTGCATGCTGGCCATGCATTCTTGGAACTCACCCAGCAAAGCCCTATCTTTGCCGGGCTTCCATTCGAACTTATCGTAGTATTAAACAAAGAGCTGAAAGATTGGAAAAACAATGAGAGCGAATTTGCTCTGCTGTGCATCAAATATGAAAATGAATATTTGATCGAGCAAGAACACGGTAACCGCCAATTTTTTCATAGCCGCAATCAGTTTTTCCAGAGTTTAAGCCACTCGTTAAAAAAGGTTATGAAAGGGGAATACCCGGTTACCGCGGCCAAAGGCAGGATGGAAGATTTTATCCTGGTAAGCCATATCAGCCAGAAAGATCTGTACAAATTTAGTGAAGAAGCCGGGCAAAGAGCCGCGAGTTCTTTGCGATTGGATGTAGAACCCATCCTCCAGGTCTATGGCCCCGAGGACCTGAGCTAATGTGGGAAGAAATTCAGGACGGCTACTATTACCTTATCTCTCAAAGCTATACAACGCTTTTCTTGATGCTCTGGGTGGTGGTGATCTTCGAGATCCCCCGCTACTTATTTTCGTTCTTTACTGCGCTGGTTTTTTTTACTTCAAAACTTGAATTTGAACCCGACATTGTAAGCCTAGGGAAAGTTTCTGTCATTATTGCCGGCCATAACGAGGAAGAAAGTATTGAACAGTGCGTATTGAGTTTATGGGAGCAGAGCCGCCCCCCCGATGAGATAATTGTGGTAAATGACGGTTCCACCGATGGTATGAGACAAAAAGCCTGCGCCTTATTGAAGCAAGGCCTTATTCACGGTGTACATTCAACAGAATTACGCGGAGGTAAATCGTCGGCCCTAAATTTGGGACTACGCTTTACCTCTGGAGACATTATCTTAAATGTGGATTGCGACTGTTCATTCGACTATAACGCCATTAAAAGAATGCTAGAGCAATTTGATAATCCTATGGTAGGGGCGGCATCAAGTAATATCTTTGTACGCAACTGGGATACCAATCTATTAACGACATTCCAAGCTATTGAATATATGATCGCTATTTCCCTCGGCAAGCACGCGCTTACGATGCTGGAGCAAATGTCCTGCGCCTCGGGGGCTTTCAGTGGATTCAGAAGAGAAGCACTCATTCAGGCCGGCGGTTTTGATTCTGGTGGTGGCGAAGACCTGGATGTCACATTGCGTATACGGCACTATGGCTGGAAGGTAGAGTATGCTGCCGAATCCATATGCTATACCGATGTACCGACCAATTTGGGCGCACTGATTCGGCAGCGATTCCGCTGGGAGAGAGATGCGGTTCGCCTGCGTTTTAGAAAGTATCGCCACTTTATCAACCCGTTTGAGCAGCGCCTTAAATTTAGGGAATTTTTTCACCAGTTTGAATTCTTGTTATTTAATGTAATCGCCATTCTGGTGCTACCTTTTTACCTGGCTTGGCTGTTTTATCATTACGGTGTGAATGGCTGGTTTATTTTAATAGGGGCACAAATTGTTCTTATTATTCTCGATATAATTACTTTTACTCTCAGTGCGCTGGCCGTTAAAAAATTTAAGCCTGCCCCATTGTGGCCCTACTTATTAGGTTACAGTATCTTTTACGTCAATCTAATGCGTATCGTACGGCTCTACTCTTATATTCAGGAGTGGGTATTTAAATCTTCCTACTATGACACTTACGCACCGTCCAAAGTGCATCGTGTCAGGGAGTAAGTAGTATGAGAACTATACGAAAACATATTCGCCCAGATACCATGGCCAGTGAGGTCCGCCCCCATCATAGTGCCATTGGGCGGCGCATCTATATCGGGGTATTGATATTATTTGCCCTGGCTATTCTGCGCTATCTATTTGGGGATTTGTTTATCCTCAAAGGAGACGGGCTGGTCCTTAGGGATTACGCTGCGGTTGAGATGGGTTATATTACCAGAGTAACCGCGGTAGAGGTTGATGAGGGGGAATCGGTTAAAGAAGGGCAGCTACTTCTCAAAATAGAATCTATGGAATTACTGGAGCGCTTGGCAGATCTCTCCAGTCGCCAGGCCAACCTGATTCAAATTTCCGCCGAGTTTACCCTGCTTTCCGAGACTGCCAAACAACTGCTGGTTCCCGCAGAACACCGCAAGCAAGAGATAGAAGAGATTCTGGCGCGAATTAATAAGCTGGCCGACAAGGGTTTTGTCAGCAAGATCACCTATCAGGAAGTGCTCAGGGATAACTTTAATGCGGGCCAGGAACTGGTCAAGATTCAGGTGGAAAGCACCACGCTAGACAAGAAGAGAAAAGCCGTCGATGCAGCAATCAAGGTAGCCGGAACGGCCTACCAGAGACTGAAAGACCACTATGATGATGGCCGTGTACGCAGCCCGGTAAATGGCTTGGTCGGCGCAACTGTACCCTCTGTAGGCGATGTCTACCGAGAGGGGGAACCCCTAATGCAAGTCTATTGGGGGGAACCCTATGTACTCGCCTATATGCCGCGCCGATATATTCTTGCTCTTCGGCCGGGCATGGTTGTCACGGTCAAGAGTGGTCGCTACAAAGATAAAGGCGTGATCTCTGAGTTACTGCCCATTTCCGACCAACTGCCGGAAGAATTCCAGAATACGTTTAAACCCCAGGAGCGCAATCAGCTCGCCAAAATAGTACTCTCTGATCCAGAGCATTTTCCCTTATCTGAAAAGGTACAAGTTACTCTGGAATTAAACTGGAAGGATCTCTTTGTAGAGAACTTTATGGATTAAAGGTTTGTCAGGCATTAAATTCTGTCAGTGCCGCCCTCAACCATTCCGGCAAGGTTATCTTCTGTTTGGTTTCAACCGAAAGGGTGACATAAGTAATTGTTGCCGTAAAAGCCAATAGGTCTGGGGTGAGATGGGCCTGCACAAGAAAGGTGAACGACTGATTGCCAACCTTGAGTACGCTGACTTTGAGCTGTAACTCCTGATCCCAAGTAACTGGGCTTAAGAATTCCAGATTAAAGGCCCGCACCGGTGTCAGGAACCCTCGCTTCTTCATAGTGGCTATAGCCGGCCCATCAAATAAAATAGACATGGCTTCATGGGTAGCCTCCAAGGCAAAATTGGAAAACCTCGGGGTATAAACAATACCCTCGGGATCACAATCCCCAAATAAGACCTTGCGCTTGACAGTTATCATAAGAGGTTCTCCCATTAAGCCAGGCAGCCATTCTAATCCAGCGCTCTATTTACATCCTGCCAAAGCAGATAACCAATCCAACCATAAACAGATCATTTATTCATCACGGCTAAAAAGCGTCAGCAAAGTGACTTCTGGCGGCACCAGAAATCTTACCGGCAGGATACTGGTGCCTACCCCTGGGCTCACAAACAGGTGTTTGCCCTCCTCTTCGATATGCCCAATGGCATAGCGCTCCCCGTAGCGGGAGGGCACAATCGGGCGGCCAATCAAGGGCAAAAATACCTGGCCGCCATGGGTGTGGCCGGCAATCGTCAAGGCAATCCGTTGTGGAATCTGGGGAAATATATCTGGGTTATGAGTGAAGGCTAAGACTGTCTCTGACTCTTCAATGGCAGACATTGCCCGATCTATATTGTGTGGCCCCTCCCAGAAATCACTGATGCCAACCAACTGAAAGGCACAGTGGCCGCTACTGATCTTGGTGGATGCATCTTCCAACAGCGGGATGCCTTTCTCAGTAAAAGCCCGCTCTACTCTCTTCGGGTCCAGCCACCAGTCATGATTGCCCATTACAGCAAAAACGCCCAAGGGTGCCCTGAGGCTAGCAAGCACTTCAGCGGCACTCTCCGGCGTCACAAAAGAACCACCGACAACCCCCTGAATAACAAAGTCACCGGGGAGTAGCACTAAGTCAGGACTGCTGGCATTTACTTGGTTAACCAATGAGCGCAGGCTTTCAATACCCTTATAGGGGGAACCCACGTGTAAATCCGCCAATACCGCCACGCTTAAACCGCTACAGGAAGCTGGCCAAGACTCCAGGCGAAGCGCTTGCTCATTGATCCTGAAGCTTCTTGGCTCAGCGAAAAAGGCCCAAACGGCAAGGGTAAGAGCAACAACCAGAGCCACTAGAAAGACAACCCGGTACTTTCCCCGTGGCCAGCTCAATAATTCTCCCGATAGCTTACTCAACAGCTTTTTCAATGAGGTACTCTCAACTTACAGATAACTTTTATATCGTGCTTTGTGCCGGGTGGCAGTCACAACTGGAGAGTTCTCGTACAATCTCACAGGAATCAGTAGAACCAGGGCCGCCACACTGGCTGCGCAAAGACAGCAAACTCTTCCGCAATTGCTCGAGCAATGCCATTTGGCTGTCCACCCTATCAATATGCTCATCTACCAACGCATTGATTTCAGCACAATGCTCTCTCGGTTGCTCCCGCAAGGTTAACAGTTTGCGTATATCCTCAATGGGCATATCGAGGGAGCGACAGTGCCGTATAAAACGCAATTGCGCCAAGTGCGCTTCTGAATACAGACGATAATTGCCTTCGGACCTCAATGGTTGCGGCAGCAAGCCCACCTGTTCGTAGTAACGCACCGTTTCCACCTTGCAGCCTGCCTGCTTGGCCGCCTCCCCTATTCGGTAACGCATGCCGGTGTCCCCTTGACTCTATAGTTACTAGAGGGATTGTAATGCTGGCTCACTCATTGAGCTATTCGAGAGTTAACCATGGGAAAACAGGATTCCACTTGCGGTTGTGGCAGTAGCACTGAACCTTTACAACAACCGCTCGATAGTGGCGCCGGAAAGGATAGCGAAAGCTCCCTCTTCTCAATCACCAAAATGGATTGCCCCACCGAAGAAGGTTTGATCCGCGCCAAGCTCACCCCACTCGAAGGTATTTACAGCCTGGACTTTAACCTGGTGCAACGCATTTTGCGGGTTGGACACGCTCCGGGTATGCAGCAACAGATCCTGGACATACTCACTCCTCTGGATCTGGATGCCAGGGTCGCCTCCCCATCGGATACAGAAAATGCACCACCCGCAACCAAGGCCAATTGGTGGCTGCTGGGAGCGGCCGGCTTGGCGGCACTCGCTTCTGAGGTGGTGTTCTGGTTACAGGGGGGAAACAGTTGGCTGGTCATGTTGCTGGCATTAGCCGCCATTGCCGGCGGGGGGCTCTCTACTTACAAAAAAGGTTGGATCGCCCTAAAGAACCGCAACCTGAATATGAATGCGCTGATGTCCATCGCGGTCACGGGCGCACTTTTGATTGGGCACTGGCCCGAGGCCGCCATGGTGATGGTGCTGTTCACCCTCGCCGAACTGATTGAGGCCAAGTCTCTGGACCGGGCCAGAAACGCTATTCGCGAGTTGATGGACCTGGCCCCGGAAACCGCCACAGTACTTCAGGGTGATGGCCAGTGGCGCGAGGTGAATGCAAAAACTGTTTCCCTCGGCGCCAAGGTCAGGGTGAGGCCCGGTGAGCGCATCGCCCTGGATGGCGAAGTAATAAAAGGCAACTCTGCGGTGAACCAAGCCCCAATCACCGGGGAGAGCCTTCCGGTAGATAAAGAAGCTGGAGACAGCCTCTTTGCCGGTAGCATCAATGAGTCCGGCGCCCTGGAATATAGGGTGACTGCCGTAGCCAGTGATGCCGTACTTGCCCGAATCATCCACGCGGTTGAAGAGGCGCAAGGCAGCCGCGCGCCCACCCAACGGTTCGTCGATCAGTTCGCGCGCTGGTATACCCCCTTGGTATTTGCGGTTGCCCTAGCCACAGCGTTAATTCCTCCGCTGTTTTTCTCCGGTGCCTGGATGGAGTGGATCTACCGCGCCCTGGTACTACTGGTTATCGCCTGCCCCTGCGCCCTGGTCATTGCCACCCCGGTCACCATCGTCAGTGGCCTCGCAGCAGCAACAAGACACGGCACACTGATTAAAGGGGGGGCATACCTCGAAGAGGGGCGCCGGCTGCGCTGGCTGGCCCTGGATAAAACCGGCACCATCACCCATGGTGCACCACAGGTAACAGATTTTGCCCTGATAATGGGCAAGGATGAGGCGCGGGTAAAGCGCCTCGCCGCCAGCCTCGCCCACCGCTCCGATCACCCGGTTTCGAAGGCAGTGGCAGAATTTCTCAACGCCAGTGGAGCACCCTTACTAGAAGTAGAAGCCTTTGAAGCCCTGGCCGGGCGCGGGATTCTAGGAGAGATTGAAGGCACAGGCTATTACCTGGGCAATCACCGCCTAGTGGAAGAATTGCGCGTTTGCAGTGAGGAGCTAGAGGATCGCCTCTCAAAACTGGAGTATCAGGGGAAAACAGTCGTTATGTTGGTGGATGCAAACCGTGTTTTGGCTCTGTTTGCCGTAGCCGATACGGTAAAAGAATCCAGCCGCAAAGCCATTGATGAGCTCCACCAATTGGGGGTGAAAACCCTGATGCTGACCGGTGACAATCAGCACACCGCCGATGCCATTGCCAAGGAGGTGGGCATAGATCGGGCCATGGGCAACCTGCTGCCAGAGGATAAACTCCGTGAAGTGGATTCCCTTGCCGGCCACGGCCGGGTCGGCATGGTGGGCGACGGAATCAATGATGCACCAGCCCTGGCGCGAGCCGATATCGGTTTCGCCATGGGCGCCACCGGCACCGATACCGCCATAGAAACGGCAGATGTTGCCCTGATGGATGACAACCTGGGTAAAATCGCCAGCTTTATCCGTCTCTCCCGTACGACAGCTCATATTCTCTGGCAAAACATTATCCTTGCCCTGGGTATCAAAGCGGTCTTTCTGGCACTTGCCTTTGCCGGTGAAGCCACTATGTGGATGGCAGTATTCGCCGATATGGGAACCAGCCTGCTGGTGGTTTTCAATGGGTTAAGACTGATGCGGAAGTGACCACAAAACAAGACGGTAGAAAAGTCTAGAAAATAGAAAAGACAGTACCAATTATTTAATACGCAACCAGTCTATCCCGTAGAAGCTCTCGTTAAACAGGTGCTTGAATACGCAATTGTTGGTTACCTTATTAACCAGCAAAAGCAGGCACCTTCGAGAGTTTCTTTGGATAGTGCAAAATTGGCATGACAAAAAACTTTAAACATAAAGAAAGCAGAACTCAGCAACACTGATAACACGCTGCAGGCCTACAATAAAATATTTCGATTCCGCTTTAGCAAGACATGCCCACTGGCACTTAGGAAGTGTCTAAGCAAAGAATTATGCTGGCAAAAAGCCCTCTCAAAAAACCAACCAAATAGAAACTAGTTCAAAACACCGCTTATCCCCTTTAGGCCTCACCTTGTCGTAGGCCAATTGCAGGAAAATCAGCATCCCCATACCCTTTTGTCAACTACAACACTAAAGACATTAAGTCTCTTTAGCGCCAGATAGTCTCACCACAAACATTAATCTAAGAATAATATCGACTAGAGCCCCCGAATGCGAAACAGTCAATTTAGAGCATTTCTTGCCAGCAGCATCATTTCTACCACTCTATTTTCTAGCTCTAGTATTTTTGCTGATGATAGCCGTGCAGTACTCGTTGAGGCTGCACACCCGTGGCAGCAAGCTATTAATACCAGATTATTTTGTTCGGTGTTATCTCCTCCGCTACATCAAGTCTCCAGCCACACTGAAGCCGAACTCACCCAAGTAAAACCCGTAGGATCAATTATTAAAGCTGGCGAGTTAGTAGCGGCACAGGATGGATTTTATCTCTCTCAGGAGATTGAGATTATTCGCACAGATATTGCAATCACACAGAGCCAGCTTATTTATGCGGAAGAAGAGCTGAGCAGATTGGAGAGACTTCGCTCAGCGGACATGGTGTCTCCGTCCCACTTAAACAGTCTTAAGCTCAATGCTGATACCTACCGGCTCACAAAGCAAAGACTTGAGCACCAGTTAACAACAGCTGAATACCGTTTAGAACGACTGCAACACTATGCAAGAACTGATAGTCAAGTTGTAAGTATAGAAGCCAACCCCGGTGAGAGACTGAATTCGGGGCAAAGAATCATGCAGTTGCTGCCTCTGAAAGAAAATCAAATTGAGTGCAGCCTTCCCGAAGAAAAATTAAACAATGAGAATTTACTCAACAGCAGCACCTTTACTTTTAGGGACCAAAATATCCCCTTAAGAAATATTAGTCATACGGTCAATCCCGAAACGCAAAATCTCAACCTCTACTTTGAAACCGAATCAGAGCAGTTCCCGTCTCTATTGGTAGGACAGAGATTCGAAATAACGATGCAAACACCCCTCTCAACTAAAAACACGCGGGAGTGGGTAACAAAAGTTCCCAGTGATGCCGTAATACTAGAGGGCGACCAATATAAAGTCTGGACTTTAGACAGTGATCAAAGGGCGGTTAGTACCGAGGTTCAAATAATAGATACCTTGAAGGGGCACTTTGTTGTACGTTCAACCATTAAACCTGGAGATCTTGTAGTCGTTCTGGGTTATGAAGGCCTACAACCCAATGAAACTGTCTCTCCGACAAAGAGGGAAAACACATGAAATCCCTGGAGAAATACAGTTCATTTATTATAAGTTGCACTTTTGCCTTAATTGTTGCCGGTATTATTGCGGGCCTAAACTTGCCTAATGCACTACTCCCCACTATCAATCGCCCACAAATTGCACTGGCTATTCCATGGCCGGGAAAGACAGCGGAAGAGATAGAACAGATATTAGTTGCACCACTTGAGCAGGAGCTATCGAGCCTAAGCTACCTGAAAGAGGTGCAGACAAATATCAACAGTGGCTTTGCCTGGGTCATGATTGACTTTCATTCTGAAGCAGATATGGAGCAAATGTATATTGAGGTACTCTCCAGAATTAATCAGGTACCCAACTGGCCCACACAAGTCCGAACACCCCAAGTTTTCAATTTTGCCAACGGTGCGGGGGCTACGCTGGCAACCTTCTTCCTCTATTCGAAGAAGTCAGCCAGTGAGCTGGAATTAATTGATGCATTTTTAAACCACGTAAAGCCAGCCATCAGTAAAATCCCGGGAGTATCCTCTATAGAAGTTGCCGCTACGCCTATCGCACAGCGTGTGGATATTGAGTTTGATCCAGAGAAGATGACTCAAAATTCCTTAAGTATTGCTGGGGTGACTGCACATCTTAATGATCTGGTGGACCGATCGGGCGGCAACCTGAAAATTGGCTCTAAAGACTATGCACTACACTTTAAGGGCCAAATCCCCCTAGATGAGCTCTCACAATTACCTATCGCCACACGTGGAAACCAGATTATACGGCTCTCTGACATTGCCTCTGTCAATGCACGGCCTGCATCTGACTGGGCATATTTTGCCCTTGAGGGTAATCGATCCTTTTATTTCTACTTGCTCCCCACCGAAAACGTCAATGCTCTTGACACTATTGCACAGCTGAAATCAACCATGGCGGAGCTGAATAGTGGAGAGTTAGCTCGGTTAGACATGGAATTGGCCATAAGCCGTGATGACTCCAAAGGAATCCGAGACTCCCTGAATCTGGTGTATGGTAGCCTCCTTCTTGGATCACTGCTAGCCTGCTTGGTTCTGTACTGGTTTCTGCGCAACCTGAAAACGTTAACGTTAATATTCCTCAGCATTCCCGTATGCATCTCCCTCGTCGTTGTGGGTATGTACATTGGGGGTAGAAGCATGAATGTTATTTCATTGGCAGGCATTGCTCTTTCTATCGGATTGATGGTAGATGCGGCAATTATTGTGGTGGAAAATATTCAAAGGCTTCGCCAGCAAGGCATTGGCACCCAGGAAAGCATTGTGCAGGGAACACGAGAAGTTACAGGTTCATTGGTATCATCAACGATATCAAGCGTCATTGTATTCTTGCCTATTATTGCCATGCAATCTGCAACAGGCCAGTTATTTAGAGATCTCGCTTTTACAATCTCAAGCGCTTTACTCGCCTCATTGCTCTTTGCCTTATTAATACTACCTTCATTCGCAAGGTACATATTGGTCCATTCAAAAAAAATAAAGAATGAATCTTCAAACACAAGAATTCTATTAGCCCTAAAAAGATGGGTTGCCCTTTCCATCAAAGCTACAGCTACCCCCAGACGGTCTATAACAGCCATAATTCTTGGGCTACCCATCGCACTCATAGCTACTTATGTTTCCACACCATCCATAGATGTATTGCCAGATCCAAAACAGAATATGGTTTCTGTTTTCATCAACTTTGAGAGCGCACTAGCCACAGATGCTATTAGAAAGGATTACGGGGAACGCGTGGTGAATCGAATCACCAACAACTTTAAGGAAATAGAAGATCATGTTTCCACTTACGGCATTATCTGCAACCCAAGCAATTGCAACCTCTATATGTATACCCAAGGCGATTGGGATTTTGAATCACTACGGGAATGGATAAATGAAAAAGTACTCTATGGACTGGTAGGCACCCGTATCCATTTCAGGCATGGGGGTCTTTTACGATTTGCAATGCCAAACAATCGAATAAGCCAACTGGATATTAAAGGGGCTGAACTTTCCAGGCTACAAATGGCTGGCACTGAGTTAATGAACCATCTGCGCGCAGAGTTTCCAGACGCACAAATCCAGGAGGGGAGCGCACTGCAAAACCGGGCTGTACGTATAGAGTTCCAACCTCGCCTGGATCAATTAACTTATTTAGGTATTACAGTTTCAGAGCTAAACCGCCAACTTATGGCTTTGACCGATGGGATATACATAGGCCATTTTTATACTGGCACTAACACGCTACCATTCTATTTCAAAGCAAAAGACCCTCAGAACCTGGAAGCACTTCTAAACACTGAAATATGGATTGATGGGCACGGCCTGATTCCTGTCCGTGAATTAGCAAGCGCGAAAATAACCCAAGCCCCGGCCAGCATTTTACGAGTTGGGCAAGAAGTCAGTGCATCGTTAAACCTAACCCCACCAGAAGGGGTACCAATGAAGTCATTTGTTGAAAATGTAGACCAATCGGTACAGTCCTTTTTAGCTGAAAGCTCCTATAGCGATTTGCACACTCAGTTCAGGGGCAGCGCAAACGAACTAAACCTGTTCCTAGTTGAATTTCTTAAAATATTCTTGGCTGCTCTCGCAGTACTCGCCCTGTTGATGTATTTTGCCCTAAGATCTGCAAAGCTGGCCGCCGCCGTGCTTTGCGCTATACCCCTCTCATTTGCCGGCGGGATGTTAAGTTTACAGCTATTAAACTTTTTCACCCCCCAAAGCCTTGATGTAATTACAATGATTGGATTCGTAATTCTGATGGGGCTTGTAGTCAACAACGCAATACTATTAGTGAATCAATTTCAAAAGTCATTACAGGCCGGGGCCAGTCAGCTAGAAGCTATTTATGCAGCAGCCAGCTTGCGCGCTCGTCCCATTATGCTAACAACAATCACCTGTATCTTTGGCAACCTGCCTTTGGTGTTAAATCCAGGGAGCAGTGCTGCAATTTATCGAGGCCTGGCGACGGTGATTACTGGCGGGATGATATTTAGCGCTCTGTTTGTTTTAGCCTTTATGTCTGCACTACTCTCACAAAAGCTGTTCCGCTCTGAGCAGCAGAGTTTTGCTCAAAAGATTGACTCGGACGTGCCTGAACCTGCTAGCGCGTAACATAAGGGTGGCGATCAATTGATCTAACCTGTGCTGGCAATAACAACCAAAATGTCAGCACAGGTATATCTCGCCGGTTTCTAATCTGCTATAGAGGTTTGTTTATTATCCTTAGTGAAAGTAACTACTCCAAACCCAATCACAAGTATCCCTATTCATCCATTTCCCCTAGCAACCTATATTGCGCAAAACGCCATCAATTTACGCCCACAACCTCTTTTTTTATATAGATACCCAGACGTTTTGCAAGGCGGACCAAGTTGCCCCTATCCATTGAGAGCGATTTCGCTGCCCTACTCCAATTCCCATCGCTCTGAGTCAATATATGCTTTATAAGATCCCGCTGATATTCTTCAGTGGCTACCCTAAGATTTATTGCCCCAAGCGGAGGCTGAACGGGCTTCTCAAACTCTGGTTGCGCCGCTATGTCATCCGGAATCTCTATATGTGCCGCTGTCAGCGATACAATTTCAGAGAGTGATGCGTTTTTTCTTGCCTTGAGCGCTGCGCGACTGATGATATGCTCCAGCTCTCTCACATTTCCAGGCCAGCCATAGCGCTTTAATTTACTGGAAGCATCTGCTGATAGCCTTAACTGACGGAAGCCTAGTTTCCTCGTGGAGCGCTCCAGAAAATAATCTGCCAGCAGGAGAACATCATTTTCTCTCTTTGATAGTGCGGGTACTTCCAGAGGGTAAACAGAGAGGCGGTGATACAAATCGGCCCTGAATCCACCTGAGTCGATTTCTTTGAGCAAATCCCGATTGGTAGCGGCCACAATACGCACATCTACATGCTGTACCGCATCCTTACCAACAGGCTGGATTTCACCACTTTGCAGTACCCGCAGCAGTTTACCCTGGACTGATAAAGGCAGTTCACCCACTTCATCCAGAAAAAGTGTCCCGCCGTTTGCCAATAGAAACTTTCCCGGGCGATCCCGATCAGCGCCAGTAAAAGCCCCCTTCGCATGCCCGAATAACTCCGCTTCTGCCAGTGTTTCAGTTAAGGAGGCGCAGTTGAGATAGACAAGGGGTTTTTCCCGGCGAGATGACAGCCGATGTACCGTGCGGGCAACCAGCTCCTTACCCACCCCAGTTTCCCCAAGAATAAGCACGCTGTAGTCAGACCCTGCAACTAATTCAATATCACTTCGCAAGGCCCTCATCACTTGGCTTTCGCCGATTAACTCACCGCCATCGCGCAGAAAGGCTTCCTGGGTCAACTCTTTCACCAGTTGTTCGGCATGTTCAGCAGAAAGGGACAGCGCTTTTAGCTCCAAAGCCGTTTTGAGAGTAGCGGCTGAGAGTGCGGCGATTAACTCAAGCGTTCGATCGCTAATCAGGCTATAGGCGTCTGAGGTCATACTATCCAAAGTAAGCAGCCCCACTAGATGATTGTCAGAATACAGTGGCAAACCGAGACAGGAGTGCACCGGTAGGTCCCCTTCCCTATCCAGTAGTAAGCCATCAAAAGGGTCCGGCAGATTGCAGTCAGAGGGGAAGCGAACGGGAGCATCAGAACTGCAGATTTGCGCTAGGCGGGGATGCTCGTTAATTAGGAAACGCCGCCCCATAGTACGCCTGGCCAAGCCCTGCACAGCAAGGGGGGTAAGCACCTCTCCATTCAGCCCCAGTAGGGCCACCGCATCACACTTAATTGCCTTGCGGATGGTGGAGAGCAGTCGTTCAAATCGGTCACTATTATTCAGGCTATTTGCGAGATCCAGAGCAACTTCAAGCAGTAGAGTAGAATTGATATCCACCATATCCCACCAAGTCAATAAGCTTCTTTTGTGTCATTATGACATGGTCGCTATATAGGTCAAATTGACACAAACGAATATCATAATTAGTTTAACCTATTGATTTATAAGAAATTATTAAGCTGGCATAACATTTGCGTAATAACCATTGAGGTTATTTAGTAATAGAGGCGAAGACAATGCTGGACACATACACTTTAAAAATTCGCAGGCGTTTTGAACTCTTGCTCAAGGCCGGAAATCTCACCCTGTTGCTCTCTACCCCCCTGCTATTACTCACCGTTGTCATCTGCTACCCGCTCTCCCATTATTTTTCTATCCCAGCCCAAGTGGCGGGCCATATTTTTATGATTATCAGTGCAACGTTTATCAAGATTGGCTATGTCAGCCGCTGCGTTGCGCAATACAACCTGTGCCAGGAAGTGCGCTAACTGATCACGCCGAGCTTCTCGCCTCCATCCCCTTTGGGGGCGACCTTTGTAGCTTTCAAACTTTCCACACCATCACCTCAGCAGCCGTATCTAACAACTACCTCAGTGCTATCTTCTCTTCAGGGCTGCCAACCCTGCACAGCGATCAATACAAACCCCATAAGGAAACTCGATGTCTGCAATGAGCCGTCTGGCCCTGCTGGCTGTGGTATTTATCGACTTGATGGGTCAAGGACTGCTATTCCCCATCATTAATGAACTGGTCATGTCCACCAAGTTTCAATTCCTGCCTACAGACACCGCACAATCCACCCGCCACCTCTACTATGGCATTGTTATCAGTAGCTTTTTTTTAGCTTGGTTTATTGGGGCGGTGTATATCGCTAAGTTATCTGACAGTATCGGCCGAAAAAGCGCGATGGTACTTTGTTTGGTTGGCGCCCTGGCAGGCTATGCAATTACACTCGCAGCCTTATTTGCCAGCAGCCTGTGGTTGCTGATTCTTGGGCGCGTGGTCAGTGGATTTACTGCCGGCAACCAGCCCATTGCCCAAGCGGCAATGATTGATGCAAGCCGTGATGAACTGGATGCTTCAAAAAACTTGGGGTTACTGGTGGCGGGAATGAGCGCGGGAGCAGTTGCGGGACCAATTATCGCTGGAGTCTTAGCCGACAAGGCCCTGCTCGGTAATATTGCAAGCATTCAACTGCCTTTTTATTTTGCGCTACTTTTGGTTGCTATCACCCTCGGCCTAATTCTGCTCTTTTATCACGATAGCCGCCCCCCGACTTCGCCTATTCAATTGCGCTTATCTGACTTATTCAGGCAATTTGCACACCTCAAAGAGAGGCCCTTAGTCATCAGGCTTTGCCCAGCTTACCTAAGCTTTATGCTGGTTCACCTCAGTTTTTATATCTTTATCACCAACTATCTCAGCAGCCGCTTTGGCCTCGGCTTACTGGGAACCAGTATGGCCATGCTATTCATGGGAATCGCCGTGGGTACTTCCAGTATCTTTTTGGTTAAACCCGTGCTGTCTAAATGGGGTAAGCCACTGGTTATCAAGGTATCGGCATTGACTATGGGGGCCTGTGCGCTGGTTTTCGCTTTCAGTGACCAGGTCTGGCTTTGTTACTTGAGTGTGTTTCTCGCCTACTTGTGCTTTGGACTAGCCTATCCGGCACTATTGAACTTATTTGCCAATAGTGTGGATGAGAGCGAGCAGGGATGGGTAATGGGTATCGCCACAGCGGGCTTCACCATTGTGGCCACCCTTATCTCACTTTTGGGAGGCGGCGCTATGGAAATTAATATCCGACTACCATTTTTTATCACAGCCATTGCGGCCGTTTTCGTTTTGATACTGAGCTGGTTCAGTTGGCGTAGCAGTGCAATGAAAAAAATTGTTGATCGGTGAAGCCCCCTGAATACTATCGCGGTATCACTGCGGCCCAGAGCTTGAAATGTGGCCGCAGAAATACCTGAACTAGCGTTGCTACCTCAAGCTATAGCTTGCTTGCCAAGTCCTTAATTTCGTGATTCAGTATTCGATCGTTATGGCTGTAATCCATGGGAACTTCTATCAAATGTACCCCGCCCTCCCTGCAGCACTTCTCAATCATCGGTTTCAATTCATCTGTTGCCTGTATGCGATGCCCTTCGGCACCATAAGATTTCGCATAAGCCACAAAATCAGGATTGGTGAAATCGAGACCAAAATTCTTAAGCCCCATCATGGACTGCTTCCATTTGATCATGCCATAGGCATCGTCGCGCAAAATCAACACAATTAAGTCCAGCTTCAGGCGAACAGCGGTTTCTATTTCCTGGGAGTTCATCATAAAACCCCCGTCCCCACAGATAGCCACCACCCGGCGATCGGGACAAACCAGCTTGGCCGCCATGGCCGATGGCAAACCAGCCCCCATAGTGGCCAGCGCATTATCCAAAAGTACGGTATTCGGAAAGTAAGCGGGATAATTGCGGGCAAACCAGATCTTGAACATGCCATTATCAAGGGCAATCACGCCCTTCTCTGGCATCACCTCACGCACATCCCTTACTAGTCGCTGGGGTCTGATGGGGAAAGTATCTGCGCTCGAACCCTCCTCAATATGCTTCTGCAAGGCAGCACGGATGCGGTGAGCATCACTAAAACTCCAGTGCTCTTGCGGCTCTAGGTGTTCCTGCAGCTGCCATAGGCTGTTGGCGATATCACCGATCACTTCTATCTGCGGGAAATACACCGGGTCCACCTGGGCCGCATTGAAGTTAATATGTACCACTTCTGGCCCACCAGGGCGCATAAAGAACGGGGGCTTCTCTACAACATCGTGACCTACGTTAATGATCAAATCTGCCTGCTCAATAGTGCGATGAATAAAGTCACCATCGGATAAGGCCGTATTGCCAATAAAGTGCGGCCCCGATTCATCGATCACTCCCTTACCCATCTGCGTGGTAATTGCGGGGATTCCCAGCTTTTCCACAAATTTTCTCAGCATCTTCGACGTCAGCTTTCTGTTCGCGCCGGCGCCGATCAGTAGTAGAGGCTTGCGAGAGCTTGCGATAGCCTCAGCCGCCTTACGAATGGCTTTTTCTTCAGCAATGGGACGGCGCTGATAGCTGATGTCGAGCACCGGCATGGCGGAATGCTCCCGGGCGATATCCTCAGGAAACTCCAAGTGCGTAGCCCCTGGCCGCTCTTCCTCTGAGAGACGAAAGGCTTCGCGCACATACGCCGGCACATAATCCCCTCCCACAATCGTTTTTGTGTACTTGGTAAGGGGCCGCATCATGTCGACGATATTAATAATTTGAAATTGTCCCTGCTTGGAACTTTTAATAGGTTTCTGCCCAGTAATCATCACCATAGGCATCCCTCCCAGCTGAGCATAAGCTGCCGCGGTAACCAGATTAGTGGCACCTGGCCCCAGGGTTGCCAAACACACACCAGACTTACCGGTAAGGCGCCCATAAGTGGCCGCCATAAATCCAGCGGCCTGCTCGTGACGAGTAAGGATTAACTGTATTTTGGAGCCCCGCAAAGACTCCAGCATATCCAGGTTTTCCTCGCCGGGAATACCAAAAACATACTCAACCCCCTCGGCTTCCAGGGCGCGCACAAATAGATCGGATGCTTTCATAGGAGCGTCTCTCGTCGTTGTAATCACTCATGATTTGGCCAGGTATGGGGTATTCGACACTTCTTTCTTTACTTTTTTACTTGCTAGCCTAAAACCTGATCCAGCATTCCCCGCACCCATTGGGCAGAGTCAGTATTTTGCACGTACGGATGCAAAACCCCTCTGAGTTTTAGCACAGGATGACTCCTTCGGAGACCGCAAACTCCACTTTTCCTATTAGTCCAGTTTGGAAGACTACTTTGCAAGGCAAATTTGCCCATGCCAGCTGCTTGCTAATATCTTTCAACGGAGAACTGGATCTGGATAGGCGGACCCCATGGACCACAAGAGTGAAAGCAGTAAAATGATATTGCCAATCCCGAATCAGCCAGCCACAACAGCCTCACAATCTACTCTAATGCCAGCAGATCGAGAAAGCTCGGCCGCCTTTTGATAGCAGCCCCTTATGAAAAGCAAAGAGAAGACTCACAAGGGAAAATGGTTTCTATCGCTGGCGGCGCTCGGCGTGGTTTTCGGAGACATAGGTACCAGCCCCCTGTACGCGGTTAAATTGATCTTCCACTCGAGGCTCAATATTCCTTTAACTGAGGCCAATATACTCGGTGGCGTTTCAACGATCTTCTGGGCCCTGATACTGATCGTGACAATCAAATATGTGACATTGATAATGCGGCTGGATAATCGTGGGGAAGGCGGCATCATGGCACTGATGACGCTGGCAATGGATGCCACAGAAGGACGAAAATACCTCCAATGGTTTGTAGTTACCGCCGGTATACTTGGCGCTGCACTTTTCTTTGGGGATGCCATTATTACCCCAGCGATCTCTGTACTCTCGGCTATAGAGGGGCTTGAGGTTGGAAATCAGACACACCAATCTCTAGTGGTACCTATCTCCATTGGAGTCTTAATTTGCCTATTCTCAGTTCAGCGCTACGGTACCTCTACCGTAGGAACACTATTTGGACCCATCACTGCTCTCTGGTTTCTCACACTTTTGGTGGCTGGAGTATCCAGTATCATCAACAACCCTCAGATTCTCCATGCGATCAACCCTGAACATGCCCTGAGATTCCTCACCAGTCATGGTTTTAGCTCATTCTTGGTATTAGGCGCTGTTCTTCTAGTTTTTACCGGAGCTGAGGCACTTTACACCGATATGGGTCACTTCGGCCGCAGCCCAATCAGAATGGCATGGTTGGGATTGGTTTTTCCCGCTCTTTTTCTGAACTACATGGGACAAGGTGCACTGTTGATGAGCCATCCCCATGCAGTCGATAACCCCTTCTACCGCATGTTTCCCAGTTGGGGGCTTTATCCGGTAATCATACTTGCTACCGCCGCCACAGTTATTGCCTCTCAAGCCTGTATTACCGGCAGCTTCTCCTTGGCCAAACAAGCAATGCAACTAGGGCTTTTACCCCGCCTTACCCTTCGTCATACCTCAACTCATCTTGAGGGGCAGATATTTATGCCAGGCGTTAACAGGCTGCTTATGTTTTTAGTGATAGGGGCGGTAGTGGGTTTCGGCTCATCCACCAATTTAGCCGCTGCCTACGGTGTTTCCGTAAGCGGCGCCATGTTGATAAGTACTTGCCTGGCCGCGGTTGTATACCGCATTCAATTAAAATGTCACTTACTACTTTGTCTATCAGTAGCGGCCTTCTTTATCTGCATCGATCTCGCCTTTTTCTCCTCCAGCTTGCTAAAAATTAGTCATGGTGGCTGGTTTCCTCTCGGTTTAGGTGCTATAGCCTGTATCTCAATGTTCACCTGGAGAGATGGCAGGGAAGCCTTAGCACTGCAACTTCAGCGTCAAGAATTCAAACTGGAGCCTTATCTAACCGCCCTGCTGAAGAAAAACCCTATAAGAGTGCCTGGAACTGCAGTATTCCTAACCTCCAGACAGCTATCCACCCCCCACGCACTGATCTATAACCTGAAGCACAATAAAGTATTACACGAAAACTTACTGTTCATTACTGTATCATTTGTGAATGCTCCACGGGTAATGCCTGGCAACCGGTATATCCTCAGCGAAATCCGTGAAAACTGCCACTACTTACTTTTACGCTATGGCTACATAGAGCAGCCGGATATTTGGAAGGTTTTAAAGCGGCTACGCCTTAAGAAAGAGCTGGATATCGACCCCAATAAGGCTTCATATTTTTTAACAAGACAAACCATCACCCCAACCAAGCAGGAGGATAGCCGTATGTTCTTATGGCGAGAGCGGTTGTTTGCGGTTATGTTCCGCAATGTGAGTAGCGCTGTAGAGTATTACCGTATTCCTATGAGCCGTGTGATAGTAATGGGCGAAAAAATCCGAATTTAATTTAAACGATAAAGCAGTAGTGCCAAGTGGCACCACTGCTTACCAGTAATGGGAAATCATTAACTTATTTATAAAGCGGGAATCTAAATCACTCCGAGCCGTGACAAGTGTTGTCGGGCAAACTGAATCCTTCTCTGCTGTACTTCGGCAAAACTCTTACCATCTATATTGACTGCAAAAAAATACATATTGCTGCCAGTTTCCACTACGCCAACATACCAACCCAAAGCAAATTCATCATTAATCTGCCCGCCTCCCGTTTTTGCATAGAGCTTGTACGAGTCTGTCTCCTCTACCAACATAACTTCTTTGAATAAAGCAAGAGAGTCATCAGAAATAGGCAGGGCTCCAGAAAATAGCTTTTGTAAGAAATTCACCTGCTCCTTGGCCGATATCTTCAGGCTCCCATTTAGCCAAAATTTATCCAAACCAGAGGAGATATCCCTGTTGCCATAGTCGAACTGAATCAAATATTGATTCATTCTCTTCCTGCCTATTTGAGAGGCTAATTGCCGATAAATAGGCACTGCGGAATTTTGAAAAGCCGCCCGGATGGGCAGCGGCTTGTCGTACCAAATACTGGGCCACCATCGCTGAGCCGGATACTTCAAGTGGTCATAGGTTAATTCCTGTACAAGGCTGCGGACCAAACCAGCATCTAATGCAATCAGAGTGTTAGGCACCTTAAAGGTTGAGAACGGCGTGAGCCTTACATCGGCTCTCTTTTCATTGATGATTGAGTAAGTGGCCTCTTTGTGATTTTTCAGTACAAATGTGCATGATTTGCTACATTCGATATCTTCGGAAGACCAGGCGAGACTACTAAAGAGCAGGAATAATAATACGATTGCTTTCAATTTGAACTTCCCAGAGGTACTGGTTAATAAAATATCTGATCAGGGTAGCAATCATAAACGATCCTGCCGCATTCTCACCTGCCTTCATTTCAGGAGTACTCCGACACGGAGGTTGCACAGGTAGCTGTTACCGGCATCGAAAACTGCGCAAAGACCTATTCTACCCTTCGACTCGACTGAATTAGCTTTGCTAATGCCTTGTGGGCATCAACAAGGCCCAATCCGGTATTATTGGCACCTAAGTGGGATCGCCTTGCCGTACCCTGAAGCGACTGCGCTACCAATGGCACAGCCTCACCGCTGGAGTACCCATAATGATCCGCTGCATCCAATAGCAACGCGCTGATAGCCGCCAACTGTGGTGCGGCAAAAGAGCTACCGGATTCAAAGTTATGGCTTGAAACTGAGTAAACTGCATCTCCCGAAATAGCAAAGCTCCGCTTGATCGCCAAGGGGTTATAACCAGGAACCGTGGCAGTTAAAGAGACTTCGTTGGAGAATGGCTGCAAATTGATCGCAAACATCAAGTTTTGACTGCCTGGAGCACCTTGATTTTGCTGTAAAAAAGCCTTGATCAGATCCAGGTCATAGGTAAAGAAACTTCCCAGCGGAGGAAGGCCTAGACGCTTGCGAACATCCGTATTCTCACCTTCCAGGTCAGTACCTGTATTCCCAATTGACTTGGTAAATATTTTGGATTGCAAAATATGGGATAGATGCTCCGAGAAATCCGGATCCAGCTGATCATTGGTGATATGAAAAGCCCGACTCATATTAATTACATCAATATCATCTCGGTTACGCATGTAAGCCATGGCTTCATTGTACGTTTTGCTTTCAGTACTTATGGGTACAATAGTAGCCTTGGGCGCAATATCGAGGATAATATCAATAACGGTATTGCCATGCAGGAAGGTGATGGGATCACCAAATTGAACTTCGGCTTCGATATTAGGGTGTCGCTCACGCTGTTCCTGTAAACGAACAGGATCAAACAAATCAAACACCCCAATGACAATGCCCTCACCGTCAAAATGCCGTACCAAATTCTGATGCTTGAGGTTATAGCTAGGCACATAGGGATACAGGAATTCATTCAGCTCCATCCGGAACATATCTAAATCCGCAATAGCGGCTTCAAAAGTTAACCTGTTCTCTTCTTGGTAATCTTCCGGCTGAAAGGTATATAAAAGTTCGGCGAGCACGGTAAACTCAGTGATAGACTGACCCCACTTGTGCATTTTCAATTCATCAACCATATAAAGCGATTTAGCCCACCCCTGATACTGGTCAAACTCAGCGGCCAAATAATCATCAAGTATTGGAGTAACAGGCTCCTCCCAAGGCCAGGGTGTTAGCTCTTTGACAACCTGTAAAGAGGCTCTCGCTTGATCTACGTTGGGATCTGATGCAAAGACCTTTACACTCAATACAATCAGCAACACCACAAATACTATCTTATTCAAAACCACTTCCTTTTTATTTGAATTTATTCTGGAATGACAACAAAAATATGCCAGAGACCTCACATGAGTATTTTATTTAACAGTCACAACTTCTCTAACTCAAATTAATAGAACCATGGCCCTGATAAAAAGGCAACCTATTAGGCTATCTCCACCCCACAGGAAGCACTCCTATAAAAAGGCTGTTTTTACAGGGCATCTGCAATTCGGAAATTAAGTATTTTATATTGTTTGATGCACTAGAAATAGACGTCACACTTTACTACTTATGTACATGGTTTTCACTTGAGCAAAGTAGCCATTAAAACAAGCCCCCTCCCAACCATGTGAAATCGTTGGCGCAGCCATTCTAGAAACCTCCTTTAGCATTGCATTCCAAATCCCTCACATTGGCGCAAAGTCGAGAAGCCAGCAAAACTTAAGTCAATACCGCAACTTTATTAGCAAGGCTTTATGTATAAAACAGAATAAGAAAGGCACGAGAAAGAAATATCCATATAGAACGCACTTCAAATCAACCCAAATATAACAGCCGAAAACACCTTCATTTAATTAATGTTTATAAACTTCTTCGTTTAGAGGCCATGAAACGACAATGTCACTCAATTTGCATAGAAAATCAACTATCAAGTTTTCTCCCAAAAACATTTGCCTTTCATACTATACAATATTTAGATAAAACCCATCCCAAGGAAAATTAGCTAAGGCTGGCTCCACCTCAAAAAAATTACTATTTTTATATGTTATTTTTCCAAGCCCTTAAAACTACCGATAAAAGATTTTTTATTTTGCTCTTTTCCTAGCCTTAATTGCTGCCATATTAAGCTTAAAAGCCTCTCAAAATTGCTTGGCAATATAATTTGAAATGTCAACTTCAAACCTTGAATTACTTTTGAACCTATTTGAAAGTTGGTCATGTAAAGTAATATTTAAAGGGGCTTTTAATCTTTCAGCTCACCTTAAATATCATACTAGCTCATGAAAGCATATCCCTTTCCGCTGTGGATACTGGTGTAACCTTCAAATTCACCAACCAATTTATTTACTCCCCCCCCAATCGCTTCACACATAAAATATACCCAGTAGCCTGAGTAACTCAATGAGTACTGAATTAGCTTAAGTCGTTTATCTCCTGCCTATGTTAATTGCACACTAAATAATCCAAAGGTAATGGAATGTCACAATAATACTTTTTGTCAGGTTTTATACAGAATAAAGTTAACCTAATCTAGTTGGCTAAATATCTACTAGGTGGTTTATAATGCCAAAACCCGATAACTACTTAAAATAGGGACAATGGGGAATTTTAATGAATAAAAAGATGTTTCGACTTTCTGTAATTTCAGCAGCTGTTCTATTAACATTAACAGGCTGTGATAGTAATAGTAGCTCATCTTCTGATCCTGCAGTCACTCCTGCTGCAGCTACTCCTACACCTACACCTACACCTACACCTACACCTACACCTACTCCCGCCGATAAACCGCCAACAGCTAGCGATGTAACTATCAGCGGTGTTAAGCAAGGAATTCCGGTATCCGGAAAACTATTAGGCAGCGACCCTGATGGTGATGCCTTAACTTATAGTTTTTCAGAAAAAGATAAAGCAATTACCCCCGTTGATGACGTTTATAAATTTAGTCACGGCGAATTATCATTAAACAATGATGGCTTTGAATACACTTCAATCACAGGTCAAGACGCCACTATCACCTATACCGTAACCGCAAACGGTGCTTCGGCTTCTGCAAGAATCGAAATTATTGCTGATATTCCTCCAACAGCGAACACTGTTACTATAGATGGTGCAAAGCAGTGGATACCAATATCTATCGAGCTGCTGGGCAACGATGAAGATGGTGATGAGTTAGTCTATAGTTTTTCTGAGAATGGTGTGGCTGTTAATGAAGTAGATGGCATTTATACTTTTAGCCATGGGGAGCTTACAGAAGAAGACGGTCGATTTGAATATAGATCAATCTCTGGACAAGATGCCACAATTACTTATACCGTCACAGCAAATGACGTCTCAACATCTGCAACAATTGACTTCTTGAATGTTGCAAATGACCCACTAGCTTATCAGCAGTGGCACCTTCGCAATACAGGGCAAAAATCGTATGCATTAAGTGAGCAGATGGCTCAAGGTTTGGTAGATGCAGGATTTTACACACCCGTAGAAGCTGCCGAAGCACTTGCAGAAGGTGAAGCCGAGGAGCTTGTTGCCGGCGAAGATATGAATGTTGCAGCTGCTTATGCTCAGGGTGTAACTGGTGCAGGTGTAACAGCGGTTGTCGTAGACTCTGGTCTAGAGATTCGTCATGAAGACTTAATAGATAATGTGCTAGTTAATCGCTCTCTCAATTTAGCTTTATCGGCAAACGACAGAACAGACCCGACCAGTCTCTCCAATAGCGGCGATCATGGTACTAGTGTCGCGGGCTTAATTGCTGCTAAAGGCTGGAACAATATAGGTAGCCGTGGCACATCCCCAGATACTGGGTTAATCGGCATGAATTATTTGGGCGGTGATACAATAGAGCAAACCGAACTGTTAATTCATGGGTTTCCTGGAAGTGGTATTTCTACAAGCGAGGAAATCTCAGCATTTAATCGCAGCTACGGTATCACTTGGCCAGCTTTTATTGCTTACTCTGCTTTAGATGAAGCTATTGAATCTTACCCTAATCTTATGCTTCGAAGCGGCAAAGGCGCTTTGAACATTAAGTCTAATGGTAATTCTTTTATAGATGGCGGCCGCGAAGGGGCTTTCTGTAAAGACAATGGCGCTAATGAATTAGGTTTAACATGTTATAGCGCAGCGTTCGAACCCAGTCAGGCCCACCCATACTACTTGAGTGTTGCTGCAGTGAACGCCAACGGCAAACATACCAGTTACTCAACAGCCGGCGCAAGCACAATGATATCAGCTCCTGCGGGTGAGTATGGTCGCTGGGCGCCAGCGATGGTAACAACAGACCAAATGACCTGTATTAATGGTTATTCCGGCTTCAATGGTAGAACAATCAGCGCTTGGGGCGGCGCCTATGGCGAAGACTTTGCAGCTAGCCAGTTCCCGTTCAACTACCCTGGTCACCCAGAAAATGCAAGCTGCAACTATACTTCAACTTTCAATGGGACATCTTCCGCTGCACCGAATGCATCAGGTGTTGTGTCTCTAATCTTATCCGCAAACCCAGAACTGACTTGGCGTGATGTTCGACACATTCTGGCTTCAACAAGTACTTTGATTGACGCCGAAAACGAAAAAGTTGAGCTGACAATTGGGGAAGGTTCTTTTATTGCTCATGACGGCTGGATTGAAAATGCCGCGGGCTATCATTTTAATAACCTCTATGGCTTTGGCCGTGTTGATGCCGGCGCAGCTGTTGCTAAGGCTTTAGACTACTCAGAAAATCTTGGCGAGCAAATTATCACCGAATGGAAAGGTTTAGGCTCAACTGCTGGAGAGGAAGCCTTGCAGGCAACTATTCCAGACAACAGTGCAATTGGTGTAACTCGGCAAATCGAAGTAACAGAAGATATCATTATTGAAGCTATGCAATTCGAGTTTGATATCCGCAATGATGATATGGGGTCTTTTGTAAATGATAATCTACTATCCTCTGCAGGTAACGACCTGGCGCTTGAAGTAGTCTCTCCTTCAGGTACTAGAAGCGTTTTGCTCTCCTCTAAGCAGGCATTACTGGAGGCTTCTTGGAGCTCTGCAAATGGGTATAGCGAAGGTTATATCTTGGATGGTGCCGTATTCCTATCTAATGCGTTTTATGGCGAAAATGCTAGGGGAACTTGGACTATCAAGGCACTAGATACCGGTGACACCAACTTTGAATTTAGTGACACAGAAGATCTCGTTATTCTTGTAAATGAAGAGACCGAAGAGAAGCCGACAGGCATGATAAACAATCCCGTAGAAAGTGTTCTAGAGGGGGTATCATTAAGAACATTCGGTCGTGCTGCTCAATAAGAAGGATAATACAATGAAGTTAAATAAATTACTGATCTTAACTGCCGCATTATGTGTATCAGGCATGGCGCAAGCTAGCTCCATTGATAGCATGGACAAAAAAAATGCCGGAACCAAACCGCTAAAAACTTTAGCTGCAGCAACAACAGACTCTGCTGAGCTTGGCATCTTTAAAGTTGAGCGATCACTGAAAAGTGTCCCATCATCGATTGCTGCACCTGAACATATTGTTGCAAGAAAAGGTGAAGTAGCTATAGTGAATATTGGTGACGATTCTGTAAAAGATATTGTCGGTAAAGGTACAATAGTACGAAACACAATAACGAAAGAATTAACAACTCTAACTGGAAACGTAACAATTTTATTAAGTAAAAATGTTACTGCATCTGAAGTAGCTGAAGCTACCGGCATGAAAGTATTGTCGGTATTTCCTGGTACTGATATTGCCATCTTGAAAATTAAAGAAGGCAATGATTTGTTAGAAGCTTTCAATGCAATAAAACAGTCTGGCCTGACAATTGAAAGTCGAGTCGAAGTCACTGAAACTATGCATAAAGCACAATAGATAAAACAACCTATAGAAGTGAGTTTTATCTTATAAAAGCAAAAGGCATCGCTAATAAGTGATGCCTTTTCAATTGCAGATGGCGAACACCGCCCGGATTTAATCAACAAGATTTGGACTATGAATTCTGGCCGCTAGCTTTTCCAGCTTGCCGAAAGTGGATACTCAAGCCTGGATTGTAAAACCAAAAAATATTAACACTAGTATCATACTGCCCCATATGTGAAGCGCCAGAGCTTTTCCAGCACTCTCTATCGCCCAACCGTCGATACCTTTGCAAGGGTAACCCACTGCGAGCCGTATAGCACCAAACACCAATGACCGCGGTAGACTTTCTGAAAGACATGTATTACTATTTTATGCCACGCATAACCTACCGGTACTGTGTACCCTTACTGCGGAACTGAATATTGTGGCAAGTTGAAGCAGCATGATTATCAGTTGAACTTGAGCATAAACGAGATAGAGCTTACCAAGCCAAAAGTCAAGCACCCACAAACGAACACTATCTATAAACGCTCCCATAAAACCATTTGCAGGGGCTTCAGCAGCCCTCATTGCGTCGAAAGTTCTATGGACTCGTATATTACGATAATGATCATATTGACCTAAATAAAAGACCTGGAAGGAAGAATTCGTAAACTGAATTTAACCTGACAGAGCACCTTTTGAAAAAACCGGTAACTATCAAATCAAGTCTGAACTACTACAGTTGATCACTACACTTCACTAGCCCACCAATTCTAGAGCACTTTAGAGTTTACACAATTGAAACCTCAACGAAAACAGGTGCCTGTTCAATAGTCTCATGATATGGTTTAACAAATCTAATTTTCGCCCCATCAATTTCGGTCAACTGTTTAGACCAAGCTAAATCATAAAGAGTTTTCAAATCATTCTTATCAGCTTCAGTGAGCTCACTTTTTTCGCCATAATTCATAATGGAAAATGGCTTATGCACACCATAGATCACGCTGGGCCAAGCTTTCTCTTTCAAGTCAGCAAAGAAATGCCTCAACCCAAATATATGGCCCAGCTCGTGAATCATGGTATCAACCTGCTCTTTCCGACTTTGCTCAAACATTGTGGGAAAGAGCACCAGTTCATTACGCCCCGAATTAGGAAAAAAGGCACGCGCTAAAGTACAACCTACCACACTACAACTTTCTACAGGCTCTACTCTAATTTTAAAGTCCCAAACATTTGGGTTCTCATTAAATTTGACCGGAGAAGCATCCCCCCACTTTAACAAGGCCTCCCCAAGTAGAGCCCGAATATAGCTTTTTACTTCGTCTGGGTTTTTAAAATACCGCAAAGACTCTTCATCAAATTTCCACCTGAGCGTTACATCTTTACCCCATAGGGGGATGTACCCCTCTCCACTGTGCAACACTAAATCCAGCGGGGATCTATTTTTTAAGGCAGGATATCCCACTTTATCAGTGACACAAATCTTATTCTCACCATACTTATGAACCATAGGCTCGACGCAAGAATCACATTCTTTTTTTGACTTAAGTTCCAGATGGAGTGTTTCATTTGAATAGCTGCTATTGTCTGATGACACTGTAATCCACCAATATAAAATATTAAAGAAACATAACTAAAACGATAATACATGTTTAGTAAAACGCGGGGATATAGGTGGTTTCTCGCAGCAGAATCCTTTTGAAACTATATTAGAACCTCATAATCTATGCCATAGCACTATTCTCATTGCTTAACCAAGTCCCATCCGAGTAGGCATCAACAGTCTCTACTCCAAAGACATGGATTAAGTGGCGAAGACTTTCTTTAGCTTTGTCGGTAGTCTGCTTCTTATTGTTGTAGACGCCTTCAAGTTTAATCTAATTGGCAAAAATGATAGCCCCCGACCGTATCAATAGACTTCAGCTGCGCCTGGTAGGCAAGGTATACGTCCGACGACACCTGATGCTGCACTTTAAGGATCGGACAGAAGATCACATGGTTATGTGATCTTAAGACTGAGCTCAACAGGAGTTTTATCCATCCATGAAAGGTAAGAAATACTCAAGTTAAAACTGGACATAGCAGTTTTCTAGTGACCACCTAAAAACAGTGCAAAGTGATACTGCCTGGGCTCAACAATCATAATGACCTTCACCAACAAGAGAACTAAGCCCAGCACAGTGGGCCAGAAAGTGAAACCTCCAAAAATCTGTTCAGGTATTTCGTTAACTTCCCAAAAATATCATTCTAGATTCACGGATAAAGTAGATTTCTATAAGAAAGCACAACGTAGTAGAAGAAACCCAACAAACCAGCAAAGGCGCTCCAGTAGCTTGAACCTGAATCACTCGTTCAATTTTATCTCACTTCTTTACCTACTCTTTGCTTTTGATCCCCCCTTGGCAAAGCCATCGTTTGATAAATTGATATAATGGGAACAAGTGGCATCATGAGAGTATCGCCAAATAAATGACTTGATGGCTAGCGACGCTTTATTTTTTTAATTCTTAATTAGTGCCACCCACCTATATAGATTGAACATCACTATATCAATACAAATACCCAAGAATAACAACATGAGTGCGGCAGCTAATGCTATTAGAGGAGCCTCTACATGCTCATTAGAATTCGGCAAATGAGCCACAAAGTAAGTAAAAATTAATATAGCGAGCAAGTATAGAGTCCAGCACCTTTCGAGGTGCTGAAAACATTTATTCTGATTAATTTGAAACCTTAAAACGATGAGCTCTGCTAATACAAATATTATTACTCCAGTTAAAGACAAGACTAGAGCAAATTGCATTGCTCTAGGTAAGCTTGGAAATAATGTTGCTGTGTGTGTCATCTCCCAAAATTTAAGACCAAGGACCAGGGATGTGAACCAAGCAGCGCCCAAAAACACCCCTACAAACGGTTTAAATTTCCAGTAACTTTCAGTCATTTTGAATTCCCCAACTTTGTTTGGACACTCAAAATTTCAGATACAAAGTAAATTACGTTGAAAACTATGACTACTAAAAAATCACTTACGATTCAAAGAGTCGTAGCCCCAGTATATTTAAGCCAGACAGAATAATGGCATATTTGTCAGCTATCGTATGGTTTGCAATAGGAGCCCTACTCATACTAACTCTAACTCCCTGAGGTAGTATGAGTAAGCTGATCAGTTTATTCGGCTATCCTTGTGTCCCTATTAGCCTCCTCTCTTCCATGTACAATCCGATAAAGCAGTGGCAATACAAATAACGTCAACAATGTCGAAGAAATAATTCCCCCAATCACTACCGTTGCTAGGGGTCTTTGCACTTCAGCTCCTGTACCTACATTCAAAGCCATAGGCACAAAGCCGAGGCTGGCCACCAATGCAGTCATCAACACCGGACGCAGACGGGTCATGGCGCCATCGATAATTGAAGTGAAAAGCCCACCTCCTTGCTGGCGTAATTGACGGATAAAAGAGAGCATTACCAGGCCATTTAAGACTGCCACACCTGATAGGGCGATGAAGCCAACTCCTGCAGAGATCGACAGTGGCATACCACGCATCCATAGAGCCAGGACACCCCCAGTCAACGCCAAGGGGACTCCGGTAAAGATAATCAGGGCATCCTTAAACGATCCAAAAGCCATTACCAGTAAGCCGAGAATGATAAGCAACGTTAACGGCACTACGATTGACAAGCGGGTACTTGCGGATTCCAGCTGTTCGAAGGTACCCCCATAGGCAAGCCAATATCCTGCTGGCAGGGATACCTGCTGCTTGATACTCGCCCTCGCCTCTTCCACAAAAGAACCCAGATCACGGTCGCGCACGTTGGCTGTTACCACCACACGTCGCTTACCATTTTCACGGCTTATTTGATTTGGAGCTGGCGTCATCTCCAAACTGGCAACTTCAGACAATGGCACATAGCTACCCAGTGGACTACCGGCGGGTAACGGCACAGGTAAATCACCGAGACTTTCGTAATCACGACGTAGTTCCTCCGGCAGGCGGACTACCAATTGGAAACGACGGTCTCCTTCGTAAATCAATCCGGCCTCCTCCCCACCAATCGCGGTGGATACTAAATCCTGCAGTGTTTTCAGATCAATACCGTAACGGGCAAGTGCGATTCGCTTGGGCACAACAGAGAGAACCGGCAGTCCCTCTACCTGCTCTACCCTCGCATCGGCAACCCCTTCAATACCATTGAGCACACCGAGGATTTCATTAGCGGAGGCCACCAGCTGATCCAGATCATCGCCGAATACTTTGATGCCCAGATCTGCACGCACCCCGGAAATCAGTTCGTTAAAGCGCATCTGAATTGGCTGAGTAAATTCGTAGTTGTTACCTGGCAACTGACGCACAGCTTCTTCAAGCTCTGCTACCAGTTGCTCTTGAGGTAGTTTCGGATTAGGCCACTGGCTCCGGGGTTTTAGGATCACAAAATTATCGGCCACATTGGGGGGCATTGGGTCTGTGGCCACTTCTGGTGTGCCTATCTTTGCGAATACTTTGTCTACCTGAGGAAATTCTTTAATTCGCTGTTCCAACAAGCGCTGCATCTCGACCGATTGCTCCAAACCGGTGCCGGGAATCCGCAAGGCGTGTAGTGCGATATCTCCCTCATTCAATTGAGGAATAAATTCCGAGCCCAGGGTGGTTGCAAGCCAGCTACAAAAAAGTACCAGTGCAAGAGCCCCGGAAAGTACCAGCCAGCGCACTTTCATCGCAGCGATTAGCAGTGGCTTATAAAGAGATTTGGTAGCAACGATCAGCTTGTTTTCTTTCTCACTGATTTTGCCTGTGAGGAAAACAGCAACCGCTGCCGGTACAACTGTCAGTGAAAGTACCAGCGCAGCCAGCAAAGCCATTACTACAGTAGCAGCCATGGGGTGGAACATCTTGCCTTCCACACCGGTTAAGGTGAACAATGGTATATACACCACCGTGATAATCAACACACCAAACAAGCTTGGGCGAATAACTTCGTTAGTGGCTTGAAAAACCAGTTCCAGTCGCTCTTGCAAGGGCAACTTGCCGCCTTTACGGCCCTGGGCTTCGGCAAGTCTGCGAATGGCATTCTCGACAATAATCACCGCCCCATCGACAATCAATCCGAAGTCTAGAGCACCAAGACTCATCAAGTTTGCGGAAACACCGGTTTGCACCATGCCGAAAATTGTGGCGAGCATAGAAAGCGGAATTACTGCTGCGGTGATAAAAGCTGCTCGAATATTCCCCAGTAGCAGGAACAACACTACAACAACCAGTAACGCCCCCTCGATAAGGTTTTTCTGTACCGTAGCAATGGCTTTATCTACCAGAGTGGTGCGGTCGTAAACCGCTTCTACCTTAATACCCTCCGGCACGGTAGACTTTACTCCCTCCAAGGCAACCGCAACATTGCGGGCTACCTCTCGGGAGTTCTCCCCCACCAGCATCATGGCGGTACCCAGTACCGTTTCTACACCATCACGCGTGGCAGCGCCGGTACGCAGTTCCTTTCCGATAGCCACTTCCGCCACGTCCGAAACTTTAACCGGCGCCCCACTGCGACTGGTAATCACTACATCTTCAATTTCGGCGATACCTTGTAACTGGCCTGGTGAGCGCACTAATAATTGACGACCATTATTCTCCAGGTAGCCGGCACCTCGACTCTCGTTATTCCGACGCAGGGCTTCGGCGATATCTTCCATGGAAAGACCAAAGTTGAGCATCTGCCGAGGATTGGGAGTAACGTGATACTGTTTGTTGTAGCCACCAATGGTATTCACTTCTGTAACACCGGGCACCAAAGACAATTGCGGCTTGATAATCCAATCCTGAATTTCCCGCAGTGCCGTGGCATCGTAGGGCTGCCCGTTCGGCTGGGTAGCGCCGGGGTTTGCCTCCACTGTGTACATAAAGATCTCACCAAGACCGGTGGCAATAGGCCCCATCTCGGGCTCCAGCTCCGGGGGTAAATTGCTCTTTATGGCACCGAGGCGACTGTTAATTAAATTACGGGCAAAATAGAGATCAGTCCCCTCCTTAAAAACCACAGTGACCTGAGATAGCCCATAGCGGGAAATCGAACGGGTGTATTCCAAGTTGGGGAGACCGGCAAGAGCTGCCTCCACCGGGTAGGTAATCCGTTGCTCAGCTTCTAATGGCGAGTATCCGGGGGCCTCAGTATTAATCTGTACCTGGACATTGGTAATATCGGGGACCGCATCAATCGGTAGTTTCTGGTAACTCCAAATCCCCAGCCCCACCAATACAAAGATCAGGGACAGCACGAAAAAACGCCGCTCAATTGAGAAGCGCAGGATGCCTTCAATCATCTTCTGGCCTCAATTAGTGGTTATGTGCAGCGCCGGATTTTTCGATATCCGCTTTGATCAGATAGCTGTTCTCAGTGACATAGCGATCCCCCGCTTTGAGACCACTCAGCACTTCCGTTACTTTGCCATCGGTACGCCCAAGCTTGAGCGGGCGAATTTCGTAGGCTTCGCCCACCTTGACAAATACCACTGTCCAATTGCGAAATGGCTGCAGAGCCCGATTTTCCACCACGAGAGGTACAGGGCTTTCACTGGTTACCACTTGGCCCTGAACCATTAAATCGGTTGTCCAAAGATCGTTAGGATTCTCAATTACCGCTCTTGCAATCGCGAAGGGCTGGCCATTACCGCCGGGAGCGAGGCTAGCAATGGTTGAATCGAAAGTTCTCTCTCCAGCTTTAATGGATACTTTTTGGCCGCGACTGATCTGGCCACGACGAGTGGGGAATACCTGTAGTTCAGCCCACAATTGATTGTAATTGGCGATAGTAAACAGGACTCGCTCACCACTAAACTCACCACGGCTGGCTTGTTTATCGATTATCTGGCCGCTAATAGGCGCAACCAGCGGGTAAGTTTGCAGGCTGTCATTGGATTCAATCGTAGCGAGTTTTTCCCCTTTTTCTACCAAATCACCCAGTGCTTTTTCGATAGTGACCAGAGTTCCCGGGTAGCGTGCGCGCACATGGCTAAGGCTGCGGTGATCAACGGCTGTTTTACCGTATAGAGTGACACTCTCTTTTATTGTGCCGGAGCCAGCAACAGTAGTTTCAATGCCGGCTTTTATTGCCATTTCCTCAGAGATTTGTACACGGCCTTCATGGGATTCGTAACTCCATTCTGCTCGCTCCCCGTTATGAAGAACAGAAACAGCAACATCGAAAGAATGCGGCTCCCCTACAGCACCTTCTCCGCGGTAATACCCGTTGCGTTGCTCCCAGGTAAATGAGATACGATCCACTTTCCCACCGAGTCTCTTTAACTCTACGGCAAGGCGAGCATTTTCCTGAGGCTTATCTCCCCGAGAAATCCAAGCGCGAAATTCCGGCTGAATGCCTCGCTCATAAATAAGCAGTTCAACTGACAGATCACCCTTTTCCAATAAACGGCCTCCATTTGGGCCTTTCTCTACCTCATGCTCGCCGTGCTCATCATGGCTATCACTATGATCACCACTTGCATAGCTTTGGGGCACCAACCAATTCCCCAAGAGAAACAGGGAAAGGAACAGTATCGCCAGCTGATTCGCTTTAGTTGACTCACTCATATTTCAATCCAAAATTATTTACTGCTATCGACGCTCATGGGCCCTAAGGGCCCGGCGGTCAGCTGTTCAATTTCTGCGCCGAAAAGAAGTACGGATCGCGCCGCTTCAATGCGGGCTCGCTCGGCACTCAACAATTCATCCCGGGCAGAAATCAGGTCTACATAGGAATCCCTACCCCGGCGGTAAGCGCGATCCACTTCAGTTAAAGCCTGGCGCAGCTTGGGGATTACAGAGTCTTGCAAGGTGGAGACAGTGCCCAGAGCCTGTTCACGGCTGGTCACTGCGAGAAAAAGCTGTGGGTAGAGCTGCAAAAGTGCTGCCTCACGACGCAGCATGACCTCATCCAGCTCTGTCATTGCCGTTAGCTCAGCACCGCGATTACGTTTGGCGGTAAATAGGGGGACGCTGAAACCCGCTTGGACTGCAGTTTCATTAACTGCCGGATTCACACGAAGACCTGCATACCATCCAACATCCGGTCTGGAATTCGCCTGGGTCAGGCGTAGCCGGGAAGCTTGCAAACGCTCTTCAGAAGCAAACCGTGCTATCGCAGGGTTTGCCTGGGCTCTTTCATAAAGCGCCTCAAAACTTGCACCCGGATCAAAGCGATAAAGCTCAGCGGTGTCCACGCGATAACTTTGGGCTGGCTGCCCCCAGAGTGCCGAGAGCGCATGCTTGTAGTACACCAGCATGCTCTGATCCATCTGTTGTGCGAGGACCGCTTTTGCCAGAGAAGACTCCGCACGCATACGCTCTGAGACGGGGCTGGCCGCAGCACTGACCCGCGCGCTTACAGCGCTCAAAGCCTCACGTGCCAGCGCGACTTTCTCTTCCGCCAAAACCACCAGCTCTTGGGCGGCCAAGACCTGGGTATAGCGGCGGATCACTTCCGCCAACAGATCCAAAGCCTTAGCCTGCTCATCGGCGATTAGCAGGTCGCGCTGCGCATTGACAACATCTATACGAGCCTGGCGTTTATTGCCCAGCTCCACGACTGAAGAAAGAGTTACCGTCAGCTCAAACTCATTGTCGGCATCATCCTCTGGATCTGGAGTATTGTCCGAGTCACCTTCATTGAAGTGCTTGTACTCGGCCTCAACACCCAGCTCCATCTCCGGCTTTAGTGCCGCAGTCTGCCCGGCACCATCCAAACCCCTTTTCTGCAATGGAAAAACTGCAAGCTCCGGATTCTGCGCAAGCGTAAGCCCTATCGCATCCGGTAGTGTTAGCAAGTCCCCCTCCTGTGCAAATACAGGTTGCACAGGCAAACACAATATCACCATCACCAATAGCCAGGCGGCAAGGCGACGAATCACACTCGCAATGAGCGTGTGAAACAAATCCATGGATATCTCCCAAATCACATCCCATATACGTGAGTTGGGTCTTGCGACTCTCTTAACTCACGCAGTAATAGATCAATCAGACTTGGGTTATAGGTGGGCGCAGTAAGGGAGAGAAGTAACCGCTGGGTACCGCGACATTAATCACTTCACGATAAGAAATGGTACCCCAGAGAAAGGGTTGGAATGACTGTCCGAGCAGTCCGGCAACGGTACTGCCATGGCAGTGGCAACAGTGATTACAAAAGTCGAGAAGTGGTGACTGTTGCGCGGGCTCATCGACAGGGAGCGAAACTTGAACCACCTCGCCAAGTTCCGGCGAAGTGAATTCACTATTGAGATCAGATTGGTCCAGATGGTGGGGAAGTAGATGCTCGGTTACATCCTGCAGTTCTTCATGACTGTCATAGAAAGCCCCTGCGGTCTGGAAGACCAGCAGTGCGATCAATAAAAAAGACAGCCTAACTAGGTTCATATGAACAGGGGGACCACAAAATCTTATCCTGGACTCTAGCAAACATGTCAGGATAGCTCAAACAGAAAACCCTCTCAGAATTTGCACACCGCCAACGGCTTTGAGAACTAGAAGCCCTAGTCAGCAAAGTGAGCCCCCTGTCCATTTGGTCACCCTCAACTCCTCTACACTGATTTTGATGCCATTAACTTGAGTTTGTACCGGGAGGTATCTGTATATGCTTGCCCCTCATCCACTTGGCTGCCACACCAGAGCAATGCTTCTTGCTGTGTCAATAGCCTTAATTCCGGCCGTAGTTGCACAGCCCACTCCCCCACCGCCTCAGCCAGGTAGTCCGCCGACCCAGGACCAGCAGGGGGGCTCAAACAATCCACCGCAGGGCCAACCCCCAGCTCCTAATGACAATACTACCGGTCAGGGCCAACCCCCTGCGCCACCGGGGGACACAACCGGTCAAGGTCAACCCTCTTCACCACCAGATACCTCATCTGGACAAGGGCAAATCGCTCAGTCCTTGGCGGGAGTTGACCAAAATGGTGAAGCTATTGATCCCAAAGCCATGGAGGCACTGAAGGCAATGGGAAAATACCTGGCGAGCATGAAGATGCTGATGTTCAAAGCCAGAATTTTTGCCGATGTAGTACTTGAGAATGAGCAAAAGTTATTGATCGGGGGCAAAGTCAGATACATGGCAATGCCACCAGATAAACTGCGCGTGGATATGACTACTGATTCAATTACTCGGAACTTTATTCACAATGGTGGCAAGTTCACCATGATTGCCCCGCGCAATGGTTATTTTGCCGAAATGGAGGCCTCTCAGCCTACCTCCCAAGTACTCTCCAAGGCAGCAAAGGAATACGGCATTGAAGTACCTTTTGCAGACCTTCTGGAATGGGGGCGCAAACCGGACGCCTGGGCAGGGATCAAGGAGGGCTTTCTGGTTAACTCTCCCAAAGTTAACGGGCAACGTACCAAGCACTGGGCTTTCCGTTCGGAAAACCTGGACTGGGAGATCTGGATCCAGGTTGGCGATAAGCCCCTACCACTTCGCATATCCACCGTTAATACCCGCGATCCAGCCAAGCCGCGCTTTATCGCGACACTTAAATGGATGAAGGCCAAACCAGAAGCGGCAAAAGAGTTCACTCCAGCTACCGGGAAGCACAAACAAATCCCGTTTAAAAAGGCTGAGCCAAACAAGCAGGAGGCGCCACAATGATCCATGCTAAGCATCGTAAGTCGCGAGCCTTGTCACTATGGGCGGCACCACTATTACTCTCCGGAACTCTGCTTGCCGCAGTGTTCAGCTCTCAGGTGGAGGCGCGCGAGCATTTTGGTGGACGCGGCGCGCATTTTAATGTGGGTGGACACTTCAATGCGGTTCGCCCAGGACCCGGAGGAGGCTTCCACGGTGAATTTGCACGGGGGGACTTTGAGCGCAGGTTCCCAAACCACCCACCATTTCACCCCATACGCCCGGGGCACCACCGTCACCCTCCTTACCCCCCACCCTGGCGCCCTCGACACTGGCCCTATCCAGGCCCTAGATATTGGGGGGTTACTGCCGTGGGTGTTGGTGGCTGGCTCTACACACTACCTCCCAGCTGTGTCAGTGTGACGGTCGGTAATGTGACCTATGAGCGATGTGGGTCTTATTGGTATCAACCCCATTTCGTGGCAGGGCATATCGCCTATCGGCATGTAGGAGCACCACGGCGGCCGCGGCGATAGCTTGAAATTCTTCCAGCGCCTAACTGAAACTCCCTGTTGGGTTTATGGCGCTGGGAGACTTATAGGAAAGTTAGTCCTCTGTTCTTTCCGGCCCACCCTCGGCATAGGATTTACTGATACCACGGAGGATGCTGAGCTGTTTGCCAAAGTTCCTACATGGGGCGCACATTGCCAAATGCAGCTTAAGGCTGGCCTGCTCTCGCAAGTGCAGCCTGCGCTCCTGGGACTCCGACATCAACCGCGTAGCTTCCCGGCACGATTTCATTGACTCAGCCCTCCACGCCAAACCAGTTATCTTCCAGGCATTCACGTAATCGCAGGCGCGCCCGGTGCAGTGTCACATTTAAGTTGCTCACCGAAATCTCTGCTGCGGCACAGATCTCGTGACTCTCCAGCTCAATGAACTCTCGCATCATAAAAATTTGTGCCTGGCGGGAAGGCAGATGATTGAGGCATGCATCGAAGATTCGCCAAAAATGCTTGTCGTGAATGGCCGACTCGGGGTCTGCCCATTTCTTTGGTCGCTCATCCTTTCTCCAGTGGCCGGTTTGATCAAATAACTCGTCGTGATCGTGCTCCTCGCGATCGCCACGCACCAGCTGGTCTGCATCAACAAAGCGCTGCCGTTGTCGCAAAATGTCGGCAATCTTGTTCTTCAAGATGGCAAACACCCAGGTTTTCAGGGCCGATCGCCCGGTAAAGCTGCGGGAGTTTTTCAGGGCTCCCATAAGGGCCTCTTGCACAGCATCTTCGGCCAATTGGGCATCCTGCAACTGCAAGCTGGCAAAACGAAGCATCTGCTGGCGCAGATCCACCAGAAACTGGGGGTTCTGCAAGGATTCCTCAACTCTTGGTTCAGGCGAAGCATCAGGGGCAAGGTAATCGCTCAACTACGTTCCCTCATAAAATCGAAGCGGAGACCGGCGATATTAACTAAAAAGCGAGAATTATCTAACAGCCAGCTCACCCTGACACCAAAAGGCAACTTAATTCCCTCTGCCGGTACTAACAACACAATCACAAAGTTATTAGTCGTGAAGCAGCGGGACTTGTTACAAAAAGAAAGGACAGGTAAAAAATAACCCACGAATGGCGCCCAGCGCCCGAAAGGAAAATCACTCTGCGAAAGGTATGCTCCATGCATGATATTGTTCAGGACTACTACGGACGCCAGCTAAAAAGCACATCAGATCTCAAAACTGATGCCTGCTGCGATGCCAGTGCGGTGCCAAGTTGGCTGAAGCCGCTACTAGCCAATATACATCCAGAAGTCCTATCCCGCTATTACGGTTGTGGGCTCGTTTGCCCCCCGCTTTTAGAAGGCTGCAGGGTTCTCGATCTTGGCTGTGGTTCAGGTCGCGATGTCTACCTTCTCTCCCAACTCGTGGGAGCAAGCGGTGAAGTGGTCGGTATCGACATGACCGATGAACAACTACAAGTTGCTCGCCAGCACCAGGGTTATCATGCGGAAAAGTTTGGTTATGACAACATCACCTTTCTGCATGGTTATATCGAAAAACTGGATGAACTCGGCCTGGAACCGGGTAGTTTCGATGTTATTGTCTCCAATTGTGTCGTGAACCTCTCTACCGACAAAGGGGCCGTGTTACGAGGCCTATATCAATTATTAAAGGAAGGTGGGGAGTTTTACTTTTCCGATGTGTATGCCGATAGGCGCGTCCCTGACACTCTGCGTACGGATCCCGAACTTATCGGCGAGTGCCTGGGTGGCGCTCTCTACTGGAACGATTTCCTCGAACTGGCCCAGGCCAGCGGCTTCCGCGATAGCCGACTGGTAGAAAGTCGCCCACTGGAAGTGACCAATGCGCTTTTGCTTGCCCGCTGTGGCAGTGTTCGCTTTTACTCCGCCAGCTACCGTCTTTTCAAACTGGCAGGCTTGGAAAAAGACTGTGAAGACTATGGCCAGGCTGTAGTTTATAAGGGGAGCATTCCAGAAGAACCGACTGAATTTGTATTGGATGGACACCACCGGATTGAGAAGGGGCGTGTGTTTTCTGTCTGCGGTAATACGTGGAAAATGCTGGCAGAAACGCGCTTGGCTCCCCACTTTGACTTTATCGGTGACTTCTCCCAGCACTTCGGTTTATTTCCCGGTTGCGGTCGAGAGATGCCTTTCTCTGAGGGGGCTACTAACCCTTCAATAAGCAGTAGCGACACTGGTAGTCAGTGCTGCTAACCGTCTGACCCAACTACTCAGCGTCGCAACAGCGACGCTGAGTATTCAAGCTCTATTACGCCGAATGACAATGTCGAGAAATTTAGGGACTCTATGTTCGAGCCAATAATTCGGCCGCCACACAGAACCCCCAACAAATCCCACATGCCCCCCCTGTAAAGTGACTTCTAACTGCACCATGGAGCTCACTTCTCTCTTCTCGGGAATAGCCGATGGACAAACGAAGGGGTCATCCACAGAGTTTACGATCATCGTTGGCACCCCAATTTCCCGTAAAAGATGCTTGCTAGATGCCTTGGTGTAATAGTCATCAACATCCCGGAACCCGTGCAAGGGCGCGGTAAAAGTGTTGTCAAAGCGCCGGAAGTTGGCAAAGACGGTTGCATCATCCACATTTGGCAGAGCTGCCGCCATACAAGGGTCTTGCGCCTTTTGTTTGAGAGTGAGGCGCAGGCAACTCAAAAGATGGCGCTGGTAAAGTCTGGAAAGGCCAGTATTAATCTTGCGACTACACGCATGGAGATCCATTGGAGAAGATATCGCCACCGCCGCAGCCACCGGGCTGCAGGTTCCATCCTCCCCCAGCATCTTAAGCAGTACATTGCCACCCAACGAGTAACCCACCACCGTAATTGGGGTCAGGGGTAACTCCCCCCTCAGCTGTTCTACCAACCAACGTGGATCCTCACTATCTCCGCTGTGGTATGCCCGGGGCAGCCTGTTTGGTACACCCCCACAACCGCGGAAGTGCATGACAGCAACCTGGTAGCGGCGTGCGAGTAAGGATTCCATCATACCCTGGACATAGGGAGAAGCCACCGAGCCACCCAGACCATGGAGAATCAAGACTAATGGGAGTTCAGGGTCATCAACCAAAGGGCGAGGAGTGAGTAGTGCGAGACAATCCCCGTCCGGTGTTTCATACCAACGGCACTGGGTTTCTATCCATGGAGCTGGGCGATGCACACGGCCAAAGACGGTTTGAATATGACAGTTTCCAAGACCTGTGGCGGGGATAAACTGATCAGTCATATACCGGATTCCGCTATTGCTATTTACCTGCCCTACTCTGCTCAATTTAGGCACTTCTATCTATATAGAGACCAAGCAGAGCTGGCTTCGCGAAGCATGAGGGGTAGCTGTCCCTCGAAAGTATTGCGCGAATATCATCAGTATATAACCTGCGAGGACATATGTTGGGATAGGCGACGGGTATCCTGTGTTATTCCTGCAGCTGAACCTTAGTTTTGGACATGGTTTCAGGCACGAAGATCAGAAAGAAGGTTGCAGCAATAGTGGCAATTCCCGCCAGCGATAAGAACGCGGCGTTATACCCAAAGTACTGAACAACATATTCTGCCGAGAAATTACTGCAGGCAGAACCAATACCCACTAAAGCAGCCATGGCGCCCTGAGTAATATTGAAGCGTCCTGTACCCTTAGTAAGATCGGCGCACATCAGAATGATGATCACCCCAAAGATGCCGTTGGCCACACCGTCTAACGACTGTATAGCCACCAAAAAGAAAGGGTTATCTGTAGACATAAACAAGAGCGCACGAATTGGGTTAATACAAAAACCGATCATAAAGATAACTTTACGTCCCCAGGCATCGGCTTTGGCTGCACACATTAGTGACATCATCATCATCCAAAATTGCGCAGCAATTATGCAGGCAGAGGTAAAAGCAATGGCCTGGTTCACATTCGAATTGAGTGACAGCTTCTGGCTGACCAGAGGCAACATAGCCGCATTGCCAAAATGGAATAGAAAAACACTCACAGCCAAAGCGATCAGGCGTTTATCAGTAAGCAATACAGAAAAACCGGCAGGCTCCCTTTTTCCCGAAACATCGCGCCGTTCACCTCCCCGTGCTCGAATATGATCAATTGAATGAGCAGGAATAAATCCAACTGAGATAGCCATTAATACGCCCATAATGGCCATCAACCAGAAAACCCCTTCCGCAGCGATCGTTAGCGCTACAATTCCAGCAATCGCCGCAGCAAATACATTGCCCGCATGATTGGCCGCCTGGTTAGCACTTGTCTGTAATGTAAAAGTCTTATCACTACAAACTCCCAGAGTAATGGCTGCAATAGAGGGAGCCACGAAAGCAATAGCCGCCCCCATTAACACCTGGGAGCCATAAATGACAGGTTTGTGATTGGCCAGTGCAACAATAGCGATAGAGACAATCGCAATAATGATTCCGCAAGTTGCTATTAGCATACGCTTAAAGCGGGTGCTATCGATAAAAGCCCCTGCGGGTGTTTGTAATAAAACCGTGGTGATGCCACCAATAGCTAAAACAATGCCAATATCCCCTGGCTTCCAGTGCATAGCTGACAACAGATATATCGCCAAATAAGGGCCTAAACCTGCAACCACATCTCCCGCGAAGAAGTTCGTAAAAAGAAGAGGCTTGTTTAAACTCATAGAGAAGTCTTATTGTGGGATTTATCAGCCCAGGTGGATGCCCTGACACCAAGTAAAAGAAGCGGAGAATGATTTTTAGAGTAGCAGTAAGCAGAGACGACATCCGAGGCTGCGCCAATGTCCCTTAGCCTGATAGTATCGGCGATCATCTTCTTAATGATTGCTGCCCGGCAGTGGCTCCCCTCCACGATTCGCATATGGCATATTATGACCCTTGGCGCGATCGCTTTGCTGCTCATGCGTCAAATTACCTTTAGAGAGGCTTTCTGGGCCATAGATTGGGATCTGATATTATATTTATTCTCGGTCTTCTCTATTGCCTCAGCTCTGTACGATACAGGGATATCCGCACAAATCAGCCATCGGATTCTTTCAATCAAGCATCCAAGTCTTGTATTAATAAGTTATATCCTCGTAATGGCAATTTGTGCAGCCCTTCTTACCAATGATGCCGCTGCTGTAATCGGTGTACCCATTGCAATTGTACTTGCACGGAATATGAAATGGGGACTGATTCCACTCCTGATTACACTCTGTGCAACAGTCACAATTGGCAGCATGGTATCCCCCGTAGGCAATCCCCAAAACATACTGATTGCCAACGCAGGGAACTTCGACAATATGTTTGTCGTTTTTGCCCAGTGGACTCTTGTACCCGCTATCGTCACTATGTTTCTGTCCATGCTATGGCTGAAACGTTTTTTCAAAACCAGCGATATAATCAATTACGAAGCTAGTAAAGAGTACAGGGAGACGGAAAAGGTTACGCAAAAGTGGCCAGCACTTTTATCCGCAGCCCTATTATTAATCTTTATTGTCCTTGCCAGTATCCTACACAACGTGGATGGCATATATCACCCAAGTATTGGGCAAATCGGGCTAGCCGCTTGCTTGCCGATATATTTGGCCAGCCATGAACGCAGACGGATATTAAGAGAGGTAGACTGGCCTACTCTTTTTTTCTTTGTTTCTATGTTTGTTGTAACCGGATCACTGCTACAATCTGGCTCTCTCCAGCACTTCCTGAAAATGGGCAATATTGATTTAGCAGAACCAGAGACCGTAGCTTTTGTCAGCTTCTTTGCAAGCCAGCTATTCTCCAATGTACCAGTAGTAGAGATCTACCTTAACCTTTTGCATCAACGTGACCCCCAAACTTTAATGATGCTTTCTGCAATATCTACAGTTGCCGGCAACCTGTTTATTATTAGCGCGGCCAGTAATGTTATCGTGCTACAGCAGGCAGAGAAATTCGGGGTAAAGCCTTTTAATTTCTGGCAATTCTTTTACCTGATGCTGCCAGTCAGTTTTATAAGCGTACTGATAAGTTATATCTGGATTCTCTGGTATGCATCCTGGCAGTAAACAGCAACAAAACCTACAGTAGTGAGTCATAAAGAAGCCATTTAGATATACTTAAGCTTTTTTAGGTTTCTCTATACGCGCGTATAAACGGTAATCGCCATTTTGGAGCAACAAATAGATATTATAAGGTTCGAATTTTTCACCATCTTCCATTCCAGGGCTCCCAACCGGCATCCCTGAAACTATTAGCCCCACACTACCCACTGGCGGTGAGGCCAGGAAATTCTGGATATACATAGCCGGAACATGCCCCTCAAAAACATACTGATCACGCCATACCGCTGTGTGGCAGCCTTCCATTCCTCTAGGAATACCCCATTTCCGTTTAACCTCCTGCATATTCACTTTAAAAACAGAGGTGGCCGTGAAGTCCTTTTCCTTTAGGTGCGCCATCCATTTTTTACAGCAAAAACATAAAGGATGCTTATAAACAATAAGTTTCGCAGCGTCATCACCGCTTTCTGCGACAGCACCACCAACTAGTGCGATAGCAAATAGAAGCAATAAAAAAATCCTTTTCAACTGCCACCTCTTTATTCAAATTTTAAATAGCCTGAGCGTAATGAATCACATAAGTCTTAGCAGAATCCTGCCAAAAGCAAACGGACTCAAATCCACTGCGGACCAATAAACTCTTGAATCCAGCAATGGAATACTTGTGACTATTTTCAGTATGGATTGTTTCCCCTTCAATAAAGTCTATACATGTATCCGCTATAGAAACACTGTGGTTTTTAAGACAAACCAAGTGCATTTCCACTCGCTGACGCAACGGGTGGTAAAATGCACGATGCGCGAATAGAGAAAGATCAAAGTTTGCTCCTAGCTCAACATTGATCCTTTGCAGAAGGTTCAGATTAAACCGCTCAGTAACGTGATCACTATCGTTATAGGCTCGCTCTAGAATCACAGAATCCTTGACTAGGTCTGTACCAATCAACAAGCCATCGCCAGCAGCAAGGTTCGAGGCAAACAACTTCAAGAGGCGCTCCGCCTCCAATGGCTCAAAATTTCCTATTGTGGACCCCGGAAAAAAGATAACTTTTTTTCTTGAGGAAACATGAATAAGCTTGTTCCATACCTCAGATTGGGAAAAATCACCCACCTCACTCCACACCTGAACTCCCGGCAAACTCTTTTTGATCCGTTTTTCTGCCTCCAGTAAAATCTCGGGAGAAATATCTATTGGGCAGTAGCCCCTGGGGGAATCCATAGCATCAAGAAGCTCTTCTACCTTCTCACAATTCCCTGCACCTGGTTCTATCAGCAGTGTTTCAGGTCCAAATTTTTGAGCAATTTCATCCCGATAGGTTGTAAATATATCCGCCTCATTTCGGGTCAGGTAGTAATCTTGTGAATCGCAGATTTCCTCAAACAGGCGTGAACCAACTTCATCGTATAAATATTTGCAAGGCAATGTCTTTCTTTTTCTACTCAGCCCCTCCAAAACATCCCCCAGGAACTCATTATTCTGGAGTTGATTCTCAATAACTGACGATACGGCTGCTTTCACTTTAGTCTCCTGCCAATCGGACACCGGTAAATTGCCACGCTTGATGTGGATAAAAGAAATTCCTGTAACTGATTCTGATATGATCAGATGGGGTTGCGAAGGATCCTCCGCGCAAGACCTTCTGGTTACACATGAATTTGCCGTTGTACTCGCCAACTGCATCCTTGTGGGCCTTGAAACCGTGGTATGGCAAATAAGCACTAGAAGTCCATTCCCAAAGGTCCCCCAAGAACTGGGTATGGCCATTTTGAGCCGCCAAGGGCTTCAGATAACGTTTTTCCAACAAGTTGGCACTGGCAAGCTGATTTACTTGTCGCAAGTGACAAGCCGCTGCCTCCCACTCAAATTCTGTTGGCAGTCTTTTGCCGGCCCAGGTGGCAAAGGCATCCGCCTCATAAAACGAAAGGTGATGCACAGGTTCAAAACCATTCAGCGGTTGTAACCCATGTAACGTATATTGCTGCCAACCGTCTTTCGTTTCACGCCAATACAAAGGATGTTTCTGAGCGTTCTTTTGCACCAGTGACCAACCATCCGACAACCATAGGCGATGCTGTTGATAGCCTCCATCCTCAATAAACTCCAGATATTCCGCGTTACTGACTAAACGTGAAGCAATTGAAAAGTCTGGCAGAAACTGTTGGTGTACAGGCCCTTCATTATCAAAAAAGAAATCCTCCCCATCACTACCGATACCATAGAATCCGCCGGGTATTTCCAGCCAGCAAAGTGCAGCAACACTCTCAGCTTCTTCTTCGTGAGTATTATCACTATAAGCGGGTGCCATTGGATTCATCGATAGAGCATGCTTGATATCAGTCAGCAGTAATTCCTGGTGTTGCTGCTCATGATTGAGGCCAAGATCCAGCAAAGCACTAATGGTTGAAGTAATGGGGACTATATCTAACAGCTGTTCTATTGCCGTATCTACAGACTGGCGATAGGCGTAGATGCGCTCAATTCCAGGCCTGGAGATTACCCCCCTTTGCGGTCTGGAGTATGGGGTACCCAAACTGTTGTAGTAGGAATTAAAAAGATGGTGAAAATGCGGGTCAAAGAGCTGGTAATTGGGGAGGTAAGGAGCGAGTAAGAATGTTTCAAAAAACCAGCTGGTGTGCGCCAGGTGCCACTTGGTTGGGCTCGCATCCGGCATCGACTGCAGCTGCATATCCTCGACAGATAAAGATGCAGCAAGACACTCTGTCTCCCCCCGCACCCTTTGATAAGCTAAAAGAACCCGCTGCTGTAACTCTTCCAGAGATACTTCACCTGCAAATATTGTCATATCAATTATCAACTACGATAGAATTCAGTTCTATTGAAATCATCATACGCAGTTTTAGGCGTATTCCTAAGAGCTTGCAGAACTACACGATCTAATCCACGCCACTTTATTCAATTAAGAAAAACTCATGCAAAAAAAAGGGCCGGATAACCGGCCCACACTCTCGTCATGCTGACATGAATAATGAATTAAAATCGTGCAGTAAAATCTGCGCCATACATTCTCGGCATAAAACGCCATGCCGGGCTCGCCCCTATGGCAGCACCAGTGCCACCATAGCCCCCAGCGATTTCCTCATCGGTTAAGTTCTGCACCCAAAGGGCTACTGAATAGTTATCCGATGCGCTATTCCAAGCAGCACGTAGATTAAATAACTGATAATCATCCACGATGCGGGTTCTATCGGTAATGGAGCCGATGCGCTCATCCGTCCAGTTATAATCTCCACGGAATACAAACTCTCCACCTGAAGCTAAATCCACTGTGTACTCCGCCATCAGGTTGAGCTTACTTTCGGGAGTGGAAACCCTGGCCTGACCAACCTTGGAGTCTTCCTCGGTTTCACCAATAGCCGTAATAATTTGGTAGTCTGTGAATTCCGTGTCCAAGTATGAATAATTACCGGCAATGAATAGACTATCGGTAGCGGCCCACTGCACTTCTATCTCGGCACCGGTCCCCTCAGCGTCGGCATTTCTCAGGTTGTAGCTGGGGATTGGGTAACCGACCAGATCCAACTCCTGAAGGTTTTTATACTCATAGGTGTATACAGACGCATTTAGACGCACGCGGTTATCAAACAGGCTACTCTTAAGCCCCACTTCCAAATTGACGACATCTTCCTGATCAAATGAGGATTCCACACCTGGACCAAAGTTAAGGCTGTTAAATCCGCCGGCCTTAAAACCATCCGCCAAGGAGATAAAGGTCATCATCTCATCAGTCCAGCGATAGTCGAGCACGATGCGGCCGGAAATATCACTCCAGCTATCACTCAGCTTGGAATTTAACTCTGTTTGACCATTGTTATAAAAGGCGATGCCAAAAAGCTGTGAGCCCAGGTCAACTGTTGGTAGTGTGATACTGCCGACTTTATTGCCATTTTCATCTAGGAGATCCACGTCTCCGCCAGACAATGACAGCGGGATACTGTTGCCATAGGCGGTTTGAATAGTGAAATCTTTCTTATCGTAGGTGTAGCGGGCACCGACCGTCAGATCCATTTTGTCGGTGATACTCCAGGTCATATCGCCATAGAGCGCTGTAGAGCGATAATCACCAGTGTTGCGCACACTCTCGTTCCAAGGGGCATCAGAAGCTATCCAGGGCTGGAAGCCTGCCATCATCTGCTCTACAACCTGATCCGCTCTGAGCATACTGCCACTTACCGGCGCTCCTAGCGCATAAAGTAACGCATCCACCTGGCCACTTTGCAACATCAAGTCATAAACAAAAGTCGCACTGGCAACGCCTTCCAGCCCCATCGACTGCAATAACTGCCGATTCATAACCGCCAGGTCTTCCTGCTCTGTTTGGGTCAATTCTGGAAAACTCTCTTTGATACCTTCGTAAACGGCAAAAGATTCAACAGAACCGGTAGTGAAATAAGCGTAAGTTGTGTGGTCCAGCTCCTCTTGGGAGTATGAGGCTCCCAGAGTCCATTTAATCGAGTCGGTAGCACCGTTGAGGCGGAATTCCTGCGAGAACTGGCTTTGGTCATCTGTATTCGCAGACCCAAACATATGGTCAGGATTGGCTGTGCCATCCTCGTCCTGCTGCAGGTGCGCATCAAACTTTCGATAAGCCGTGATCGAGGTAAGGGTAAAGTTATCGAACTCTTTGCTAACGGTCAGGGAAGTGCCGAAAGAATCTCGATCTTCAATGGTTGGTGTATCCAGAGCGTAGTCCCCGAATACATCGGTTCCCTCTTTTAGGCTGGGCACAATAGTTGTGCGCAACGCACTACCCTGATCCATTACGCCATAGTCTGCCCGCCACAGCACCTCAATATCTTCCGCAGGCTCCCACAAAACAGATGCCCGGTAGGTCTGGGTATCCTGATCCCCTACTGAAAAACCACCCGCCAAATTATCCGCAAAGGGGTCTCGGCGGTTAGTGGATGCGGAGAAACGAGCGGAAAGCGTATCGGTTAGCTGGCGATTGAGAAGCAGATCGGAGGACTGGCGGCCATAATTACCAGCGGTGAGATTTAGCTCGACGGTATTATCTGCCTGGGGCTTGGTGGTAATAATATGAATGGCCCCACCCGTAGCATTACGCCCAAAAAGCGTACCTTGTGGGCCTTTCAGAACCTCCACTCTTTCTATATCCGTCAGGGGAATTTCGGCGCCCGCACCGCGACCGGTGTAGACACCGTCCACATAAACAGCAACGGCCGGATCGGATCCCACGGTCCAATCGTTGGTTTGAATACCGCGGATACTGTATGTTGGCTGCAAAGCGGTATCATTGTGCATCTCGACACCAGGCGTATACTTGCCTAGATCCGTGAGATTTTTGACACCCGACTCTTTTATATTTTCCCCAGTAAATGCGGAAATCGCGATCGGTACTTCCTGCAGGTTTTCCGCTCGCTTTTGTGCCGTAACTACAACTTCTTCAATTTCTGCAGCTTGAACATTAGCGCTCACAGCTGTAAAGAAGGCAATAGCGCCGGAGAGGATAGAGAGGTTAAATTGACGGTTTTTTACGGTGCTACCAACATCGTGCATCATCGCGTCCTCGCATTTATTGTTATACAGCGTGATGTATTGGTTTTTATTTTTGTTATTCCACGCCATCTTACGGTCGCCTTTTTGGATTTAAAACCCCGACATGACCTTTTTCTTATGACTGGTCAGTTTTGTAAAGGATTGCGTGAAAAGACAGGTTAATCGGCGAAAATAGCTATCTATTATCGTCACGAAAAGTTACTAAGGTGTGTTCTCTAGTAACTTATATATTTACGGATTCTTTAGGGTCCGATTTTACCAACGTCCATTTCATTAAGCGCTATACGGGAAAAACTATGGTGCGTTCGTCTTATTTAAAAAGCCGTGTATTGCCCTTACTCATTGTAATTTCGGCACTCATCGCAATCACTCTTCTCGCAGTCTGGGGTTGGTGGCGGCAAAGCCTGCCATCACTCGAAGGAAGTATTGTCACAGGGCAACTACTTGAACCCGCATTAATTCACCGGGATAAGCAGGGTGTAGTAATCATTCAATCCGATGACCGCAATAGCAGCGCTTTTGCCCTAGGCTTTTTACATGCCCAGGAGCGCTTTTTCCAGATGGACCTGTTGCGCCGAAGCTCCGCCGGTGAGCTATCTGAATTAGTAGGAGCTGCCGCACTAAAGAAAGATAAAAAGGTCCGTAGACACCAGTTTCGCAAGCGGGCAGAGAGGAATATTGCGGCTATGCCTGAAGACCAGCGCCAACTTCTCAACCACTATGTTCAAGGGGTAAATTTTGGCCTGCAGTATCTGAACGCTAAACCCTGGGAGTATTTGCTTCTGGGGCAAGAGCCCAGGCCATGGAACGCAGCAGACAGCCTGCTGGCAACCTTTAGCATGTACTTAACATTGCAAAGTGAAGAGGGCAAGTTTGAGCGGCGCGATACCGCCTTAGCGGATCTGTTACCCCAAGATCTCTATGCTTTCTTCTTTCCCGCCGGGGGCATTTGGGATGCCCCTCTAATTGGCGAAGCGGAATCTCTCGATAGTATTCCAGAAACGCCTATTTCCTCATTACTGGATAAAAACGATCCCATTGCCTATCAAGCCATGCAGAGTGATGACAAAGTTTACGGCAGTAACAATTGGGTTGTTGGGGGAGCTTTAACAGAACATGGTAGTGCCATACTCGCAAATGACATGCACCTGGGGCTGGCCGTACCCAATATCTGGTTTCGCGCCGGCTGGAATATTCCTGGAACTGAAAGAAGTATCCGCGGTGTGACCCTGCCTGGAGGCCCAATTGTGGTGGCAGGCAGCAACGGTACCGTTGCCTGGGGCTTTACCAATACCGGAGCCGATTGGGGTGATCTTATTCCACTGGAATTAAACTCTGATGCCACCCAGTATCTGACTCCAGACGGCTGGCGAGATCTCGCTATCGAACAGGAAACCATAAAAGTAAAAGGTGCCAAAGATGAAACCATAGCAGTAGAAAAAACCGTCTGGGGACCTGTTATCGGTAAAGACCACCGGGGAACCCCCCTCGCCTACCGCTGGGTTGCCCACGATATTTCCGGTGGCAATATGAACTTGCTGCAGATGGAATCTATTACCTCCGCCAGCGAGGCATTAGACCTGGGCCCAGACATCGGTATTCCTCACCAGAATTTTGTTGTAGGCGATAAAGAAGGCGATATTGGCTGGACAATCGCTGGACCCATTCCCAAGCGAATTGGCTTTGATGGCAGCCGTTCAGTAAGTTGGGCCGATGGGACTATTTACTGGGACGGATATCTTACTAATGAGGAACAGCCGCGAATTTACAACCCAGACAACCACCGCCTTTGGAGCGCAAATGCCCGTACCCTGAGCGGTGACTGGCTTAAGATCATGGGCGACCATGGCTATGCTCTCGGTGCCCGCCAGCAGCAGATTCGCGACAGCCTACTTGCCCGCCAACAATTTGATGAACAAGCACTATTAGATATACAGCTGGATGATCGCGCTATTTTTCTTCAGCGATGGCAGCAACACCTCTCGGAACTTCTACATGACCGGGAAGGCTATGACGAAGCCTACAAACTCGTTCGAGATTGGGGCGGACGCGCCAGCGCTGACTCGGCTGGATACCGAATTGTGCGCAACTATCGCTTAAAGTTTATGGAGCTTAGTACCGCCCCTATTCTTACATTTATGCGAAAAACCCAACCGAACTTTTCCTTCGGTCAATTAAAACGCCAATTTGAGTATCCGATCTGGACTCTTGCTCAAGAAGAACCTCAACATTTACTTAACCCCGACTTTGAATCCTGGACAGCCCTGAAGCTATCTGCACTTAACCAAGTACTGGATAAGATGTCGACGGGCGGGCTCCCGCTATTAGAGCAAACCTGGGGTGAACAAAACACGGCTTCCATTCGACACCCATTGGCAAGAGCAGTCTCGGCCATAGATTGGTTTACCGCCATGCCCAGAGACCAATTGGCAGGGGACACCCACATGCCCCGCTTCCAATCACCAACCCATGGTGCCTCCGAGCGAATGGTTATCTCCCCTGGGCGCGAAGAGCAGGGTATTTTTCATATGGCTACAGGGCAAAGCAGTCACCCGTTATCCCCGTTTTTTGACAAAGGCCACGAAGATTGGGTCGAGGGGAACCCCTCCCCTTTTATTGAGGGAGAGAGCCGCTATCTGCTCAGGCTGCAATAACTGCCGTAACTTTACTGAAAATACTGATAAAAAATTTATTCAGGCCTATCCCCACCCACACTCGCTGCGGCACAAGCCTGTGCCGCTAATGCTCATGACAGGATTTTTAGATTAACCATTGGAAACAGACATCAGGCAGTCTCATCCAGAATAGCGAATGACAGGAAGGTGGTAAAAAAAGCTAGGCCAACCACTAAAGGTAAAAGTGGAAAGCACAGCATAACCAGAGAAACGCCTATCCATAGCCAGCGTACTAACGCCTTCTTTTGGCGATATTGGTATCTATAGCGGCGGGAGTCGTGACTTAATAGGCCAATTTGTGGAAACTCGGGCTGTTGCGGAAGAAAGAATCGCACAAAATTAGTGCAATAAAAGCAAATTATCGTCAGCAGCATGACACAAATACCTGACGGAAAGACCCTCTCAGTATAGGTCTTACCTAGGTAGTTTCAGGCCTGTACAATAGTAATTAGCCTGCCAAAGCCCATTTAGCGCTCGCTGGATTGGTACCAGCTGAGTTTTTTATGTAACCCCACCACACCACCAATAATGGTGAGCGTAGGCGCCCGTACAGCCTTTTCTTGGGCAAGAGCGGGAAGCGTATTGAGATCACCGATGATCACCCTTTGTGCCTTGGTAGTCCCTTTTTCAATCAGCGCCGCCGGCGTCGCTATCGGTAGGCCATGCTGAACCAGCTCTGTACATATTGTTTGCAGGCCCGTTAATCCCATATAAAAAACCAGGGTTTGGCTACCGGAAGCCAGCTCATTCCATGGCAGGTCGAGACTACCTTCTTTTAGATGGCCCGTAATAAAACGTACCGACTGCGCATGATCTCGATGAGTCAGCGGAATCCCCGCATAGCTGGCACACCCCGCTGCAGCAGTTATTCCCGGTACCACCTGAAAAGGAATTGAGGCGTCGGCCAGTTTGTCGATCTCCTCTCCACCACGCCCAAAAATAAAGGGATCACCACCTTTCAGGCGCAGAACTTTCTTTCCCTGCCTGGCCAGATCAACCAGTAACTGGTTGATATCATCCTGGGGTACGGCATGAAATGCCTTTTTTTTGCCGACATAAATACGCTCGGCATCTCTTCGGACTAAGTCCATAACTTCTGGAGAAACCAGGCGGTCGTACAGCACCACATCCGCTTGCTGCATTAGTCGCAACGCGCGGAAAGTTAATAAATCGGGATCTCCGGGGCCGCCCCCAACCAAATAAACTTCTCCAAGCGGGTTGGGGCTCCCCTGCCAATCTTGCAACGCGCCCAAGAATTCCCTCTCTGCATCTGCCAGCTGACCCGCTTCCACCCGACGGGCAACAGGCCCAGCAAAGACCCATTCCCAAAAATTCTTACGCCGCGCCTCAGGCAACGTCTGCTTCACCTGTGAGCGCATACGCGAAGCGAAATCAACCAGTGATGCGAGCCCAGGGGAAAGCAATGCCTCAAGCTGGGCGCGAATGCGGCGGGCGAGAACTGGGGCCACACCACCACTACTGATCCCGATGGATAGATCGCCACGTTCGACAATTGCAGGGAAAGTAAAAGTGCACAATTCCGGAGCATCCACTGCATTTACCGGCAAGCGGCGCTTCTGCGCATCCCTGGATACACAGCCATTGACCTCAGAGCTACTCGTTGCCGCAATCACCAAGTCGGCCAGATCCAAATGCTCAACAGAATAAGTTACCCGATGCCACTCTCCATCAGAATCAACCACAATCCGGTGCAATTCTTCCGTGATATCCGGGGATACCACCAGAATCCGAGCTCCCGCCTTATGCAACAAGCGGGCCTTACGTGTGGCAATGGAGCCTCCGCCAACGATTAAGCTGGGGCGATTTTTTACATCGAATGCAAGAGGAAGATAACGCACTGATTAATCCATCAAACAAGCAGTCGGGTAGTATTTTACCCAGAAAAGAAAAAAGGCGAACATAACGTTCGCCCTTTTAAGTCACTGCGCTCAGGCAGCGGAGATTACTTCCTGACCACGCATATAAGGGCGCAGCGCTTCAGGGACCTCGATACTGCCATCCTCGCGTTGGTAGTTTTCCAGCACTGCAATCAAGGTGCGCCCTACTGCCAAACCGGAACCATTCAGTGTGTGTAACAATTCCGGTTTGCCGGTTTCCGGGTTGCGCCAACGAGCCTTCATACGGCGAGCCTGGAAGTCACCAACCAGGGAGCAGGAAGAAATTTCGCGGTACTTGTCCTGAGAGGGAATCCAGACTTCGATATCGTAAGTCTTGCGCGCAGCGAAACCAATATCACCACCACACAACACTACAGTGCGGTAAGGCAGGTTCAGCTTTTGCAGGATCGCCTCAGCATTTTTGGTAAGGGTCTCCAGCGCTTCCTCGGACTGGTCCGGGCGCGCCGCCCACACCAATTCCACTTTTTCAAACTGGTGCTGGCGAATCATGCCGCGAGTGTCGCGGCCGTGTGAACCGGCCTCAGAACGGAAGCAGGTTGTATGCGCGACCAGCTTGTGCGGCAAAGAATTACTGTCCTCGACAATATGATCGCGATACATATTAGTAAGAGGCACTTCTGCTGTCGGAATCAGATAGAAGCCACGCTCATCGGTCAGCTTAAACAGATCCTCCTCGAACTTTGGCAGCTGCGAGGTTCCATACAGGGAGTCACCATTGACGACCACCGGTACGTTAGTTTCTTTATAACCATGCTCCTCAATGTGCGTATCGAGCATGAATTGGGCGAGAGCACGGTGTAAACGTGCTACTTCACCGGACATCACAGCAAAGCGCGATCCGGTAAGTTTTACCGCCATCTCAAAATCGAGACCGCCGAGCTGGGAGCCGAGATCTACATGATCTTTGATCTCAAAATCGAAGCTACGGGGCTGCCCCCAGCGACGTACTTCCACATTGTCATCTTCGCTCTCGCCTTCGGGCACCGAAGCATCCGGCAGGTTGGGAATTGCGGACAGAATCGCATCCAACTCTTCCTGCAACTCAGACAGCGCCTGCTTGGCATTTTGTAACTCGCCCCCGAGGGACTCGACTTCTTTGAGCAGCGGAGCAATATCTTCTCCGGAGGCCTTAGCTCGCCCGATATTTTTCGACTTGCTATTGCGCTCGTTTTGCAAACTCTCGGTGCGCACCTGCAGCTCTTTACGGCGCTCCTCGAGGGCTTCCAGTTTGGCAGTATCCAGTTCCACACCGCGTTTTTTCAGGGCCGCGGCCACTTGGTCCATATCCGTGCGAATCAGTTTGGGATCGAGCATCGTTTCCAGTTCGCCTGTAATCAGGCTCCTACAACAGAATTAAAATAAATATTGGTTAAAAATAACGCGTCGCTAGGGCGACCGCGGCTCCCGTGGCCGCCAGACAGCAAATGAGACTGCCGACAATATAGCCAAGAGCCATCAAAGGTTGGCCATTGTGCCACAGTATCAAGCTTTCTAGGGAGAAAGTGGAAAAGGTGGTCAGTGCACCGAACATTCCTGTCATGATTAGCAGGCGCCACTCCTCTCCGAGCATTGCTCTATGGGTGATCAAAATGTAGGCGATGCCAATCAGAAATGATCCAAGCACATTCACGATCAACGTACCCAGCGGGAACTTCCCACTGAATACCGGATAGCTCCAGACGCTTATCTGGTGACGAAGTATTGCCCCCAAGGCACCACCTATGGCGATGGCCAGCCACTGCATGGTCTTTTACCTTAAATCCTTACGGTTTCTTCTTATAACGTTGCTGCTCACTCTCACTGTTAAGTCGGCGCAACACTTGCAACTTTTCGGAAATTTTTAACTCCAGCCCACGGGGAACCGGCTGGTAATACTCTCTATCCGCAATTTCTTCAGGGAAGTAGTTTTCCCCGGCTGCGAAAGCATCTGGCTCATCGTGGGCATAGCGGTACTCGGCCCCATGCGACAAACTTTTCGCCAACTTCGTGGGGGCATTGCGCAGATGCACCGGCACCTCGTAGCTGGGATCACGGCGCACATCCGCCACTGCACGCTTATAAGCGCTATAAACTGCGTTACTTTTCGCCGCGACAGCAAGATAGGTAATTGCCTGCGCAATGGCCAGCTCTCCTTCGGGACTACCGAGACGCTCCTGTACATCCCAGGCATTAAGAGCCAATTGCAATGCTCGCGGGTCGGCATTGCCAATATCTTCACTGGCCATTCGCACTACCCGGCGGGCGACATATAAGGGATCACAACCACCATCGAGCATGCGCACAAACCAATAAAGCGCGGCATCGGGGTCGGAACCCCGTACCGATTTATGCATGGCGGAAATTTGGTCATAAAAATAATCACCGCCCTTGTCAAATCGACGCACGTCAGCGCTGAGCACTTCACTGAGCACATCCTCATCGACCAGCAACCTACCACCCTCCTCCCTGGCCAAATCGCAGGCGACTTCCAGCAGGTTCAGGGCACTGCGCGCATCCCCATCGGCCGCGCGGGCAATTTTAGCCAAAACTTCTTTTGGGATATAAACATTGCGCTCGCGCAGTTGATCATCCGTCTGCTGAGCATACCCAAGCAGCCCGATTAGATCTTCTTCGGGAATACTGCGCAGTAGATACACACGGCAGCGGGATAGGAGGGCGTTGTTCAGCTCAAAAGCCGGATTTTCGGTAGTAGCACCAACAAAAGTCACCGTGCCCTCTTCTACATAGGGCAAGAAGGCATCCTGCTGCGCCTTATTAAAACGATGTACTTCGTCGACAAAAAGAATGGTATTGCGGCCTGACTGCATGCGCTGTTGCTCGGCCTCTGCCACTGCCTGCCGAATATCCTTCACCCCCGCCAACACCGCTGAAAGGGTAGCAAAGCGCGCATCACACTCCTCAGCTAACAGCCGGGCAAATGTGGTTTTGCCGACTCCTGGTGGTCCCCACAGGATCATTGAGTGCAGCTGGCCGCGCTCAACCGCTTCCCGCAACGGCTTTCCCTTTCCCAATAAATGCGATTGGCCCACATAGTGGGCCAGAGAATTAGGCCGCATTCTTGCGGCCAGCGGCTGATGCCGTTGCGGGGGTTGAAACAGGTCACTCATCTTTGATTATGTCTGTACCAGCGGGCGGCTTGAAATTAAAGATGGACTCGGAAAGTTTCGGGTTTGCTTTCATATTGTTGAAAACAATCTCCGTTGTCTGCCCCATGCTGTCGCGCACTTTCATAGCAGACGGCAGACCATTTTTAGCAAAGCGGATTTCCATAGACTTGAATGGCGCCTGTGGATTTTTTGGCGTCAGCTGATAAATACCATCTTTCATAGCCACATCGAATGATTTACGAATATCCTCAACCTTACCGCCGAGTAGTAAAGCAGGGGTCTCTTTCATACGCTCATCCACCGGGCGTATAGTGACTTGCTCAAGATCCGGATCATAGAGCCAAAGGGTTTTATTATTCGTTACCAATAACTGGGCGTATGGCTCGCCGGTTTTCCAGCGCAACTTGCCTGGCCGCTGTACTGAAAAACTACCATTGCTTTTTTGCGATACCTTACCGCGCTCATCAATCAGCGTTTGCTTAAAGTTTCCTGAAAGGGAAGACAACGGTTGCAGGAGTTTGCCGAGTTCTTCTGTAGCATCGGCCCAGACTGCACTGCTCGCAACGGTCAATACCAGCAGGAAGTTGCGCAGAATATTCTTCATCATTGATTTCCAGTATGTTGATTTCCCTAAAGATTAGTCAGCGGGAAGTGAACCGCAGCTTAACTTTGGATGGCACCGCCCCTCCTTTTTTTAGGCTGGAGGCGGAGCCAGTACCTCACGGTTGCCATTATGCCCCGCCGGTGAAACAACTCCGGCAGCCTCCATGGCATCGATAATTCGCGCGGCGCGATTGTAGCCGATGCGAAGCTGGCGCTGAACTGAAGAGATGGACGCCTTGCGCGATTTGGTGACAAAGGCAACCGCTTCATCGTAAAGAGCATCAGCCTCAGGGTCATCTTCATCACCGCCCTCAGACTGCAGGCCAGGCACTGGAATACTGTTGTTGCTGTCATCAACAATGCCGTCGATATATTCGGGTTCTCCGCGCCGCGTCCAGTCCGCGACAACTTTATGCACTTCATGATCGTCCACAAAAGCGCCATGAACCCGCACTGGTACCCCACTGCCCGGAGGGAGATAGAGCATATCGCCGTGACCGAGCAGCTGTTCGGCACCGCCCTGGTCAAGGATTGTGCGGGAGTCCACCTTGGAAGAAACCTGGAAGCCAATACGGGTAGGCACATTGGCCTTGATCAATCCGGTAATCACATCCACTGAGGGTCGTTGAGTAGCTAACAGCAAATGAATCCCCGCAGCACGGGCTTTCTGTGCGATACGGGCAATCAGCTGCTCCACCTTCTTGCCAACGATCATCATCATGTCGGCAAATTCATCAATAACAACCACGATTGCGGGCAGTGCCTTAAGTGCAGGAGCGGTTTGCTCTTCAGCCGGAACGCTGGAAGCAGGATCCGGTTCCCACAGTGGATCTAAAATCGGCTCACCAGCTTCCTCTGCCTCTTTTATCTTGCGATTAAAGCCCGCTAGATTGCGCACTCCCATCGCCGCCATCAATTTATAACGGCGCTCCATCTCGCCCACACACCAACGCAAACCATTGGCCGCATCGTTCATATCGGTGATCACCGGAGTGAGCAAGTGGGGAATACCCTCGTACACCGATAGCTCCAACATCTTCGGATCCACCAAGATCAGGCGAACCTCATCCGGAGTAGACTTGTACAAAAGGCTGAGCAACATCACATTGATGCCCACAGACTTACCAGATCCAGTGGTACCGGCAACCAGGAGGTGGGGCATCTTGGCAAGATCGGCCACTACCGGTTGGCCGGAAATATCGTGCCCAAGTGCCAATGTCAGGGGTGATTTGGCATTCTCATAGACATCGGCGGACAGCACTTCACTAAGACGTACCATTTGTCGGTTTTCATTGGGAATTTCAATACCCACCACCGATTTCCCCGGGATCACCTCCACTACGCGGACACTGATTACCGCCAAAGATCGGGCCAGGTCTTTGGCCAAGTTTGAAATCTTACTCACCTTTACACCCGGCGCCGGTTGGATCTCAAAGCGGGTCACCACAGGACCGGGCAATACCGATACAACTTCGGCTACCACACCAAAATCTTTAAGCTTCAGCTCCAATAAACGCGAGAGGGCTTCGAGGGATTCCCGGGAAAAGCCCGGTTTCTTATTTTGATCAGAAGGATCAAGCAAGCCTAAAGGTGGCAATGTTCCTGTAACAGGCCCGCCCTTGAATAATTCGCCTTGCTTTTCTTTAGCCGCACGGGGGCTCTGCTTGGGCTTTACTGGAGCCGCTTCAATCTTGGGGGGAATTCGCTTGGCGGTGCGCTGCTTCTCTTCTTCCACTGCGGCTTTGCGCACGACTATGGCTTCCCGCGCCACGCGCTGTTCTGTGCGCTTCAGGCGCCATTGCTTGTAGTAACTGCTCAACCAGGCGATAAGCCCTAACACATTACGACCAATGGACTCAGCCAACTTGAGCCAGGAAAGGCCAGTGAATACAGTCACACCAATGGCAAAAATCGCCAACAATAAAATGGTCCCACCAACATAACCAAGACTTCCCTGAAGAGAACTTGATAGCGCGTCTCCAATGATTCCGCCGTTGGTGAAAGGCAGAGGATCGTCAGCGGGAGAAAAACATAGTGTGGCCAAAGCGGCACCACTAATTAACAGAAGGAACAGACCAAAGACTCTCAGCGCAAACAGGGGAGCATGGAAACGTGCATTGCGGTCGCGTAAGATTTTATAAGCACGCAAGCCAATCAACAGGGGAAACAGATAGGCCATCCAACCCAATAGCGAAAGACAGACATCGGCGAGCCAGGCGCCTGCAGGACCAATGGCATTGTGAATTTTGCCTAGCTGCCCGGTATGGGACCAACCTGGATCTTGGGAATCGTAACTGAGCAGGCTGATAGCCATTAATAGTGCCCCTGCCAGCAGGCAGATTAACGCCCCCTCTCGGACCAAACGGGCGACGAGTGAATCCGGCAATGCACCGCTCTTTTCAGAATTTTCTCCGGTTGCGCTTTCGGCCTTCAATGGCTTACCTCAATATTCTTTGTTGTTGCTTTCTGGTACTTGTAACAAACGGAAATCGCTACTTGAGCGATTTCCTCGATGGCCTAATTATCTTTGATTTATGCTGGTTTGTATGTGCGATATATACAAGCCGGGATCTTAAGGGAGATATCCTCTCCAGTATCCCGCCAACACAGCGAATCTCTTATCTCTTGGGGCACTCTGTCGCGGGCAAAGTTGTTCAGTATTTCTAGTTTGCTGGAGTCTCCACCCAGCTCGGCCCCCAGGCTTGCTCGGGTGCTGTAAGTGAATTCAGCCTGAAATATTTCCTCACACCCTCTGAACCCAGCACTTTTAAACAGCCAGGATATCTGGTCCTGCCTGGGGAAGTAGCGGTTGAATGCTTGAGATTCGCAACCAGCCAACATGCTGGTTTTTCGTACGATATCTGTAAACACATCCTGTATCACACCGGAGGCCGGCAGCAATTGCCAAATAATAAAACGCCCCCCTCGCTTCAGGACCCGAAAGACATTCCTCATTACCAACGGTTGGTCCAACTGGGGCACTTCGTGCAGCCCCATTTTGAGTACCACCGCATCAAAAGATTCCTTTTCATAAGGCAATGCCCTGGCATCACCCACAGTAACATCGACAACCCTTTCACGCACTTTTGAGTTGATACGCTTGAGCTGGGAGTGGTGGGTATCGCACATACTGAGGGCGAGCCCCATTGACTTTTTATCACCATACTCCAGCAGCAACTGGCTAACCGTGCCACTGCCGCTCATTAAATCCAGTACTTTATTTCCCTCTCTGAGATCCAGCGCTTCAAGTAGCTTTGCCTTCGACTCGGGTGAAGCCACGAAGGCATCTAAAGCATCATGGGAAAGGACATTGTACCCATCCGCCACAATATCGCATCTGACCTGCAGCTTCAGGGATGCGAACAACTCCACTAAATCTGGAGGGCCATGCAAACTGGCAATATGGCTACCATCAGGCCCTAAATCGACAGAAAGCCTCAAGGAGAAAGTGTCATCCAGGATTTCCGACACAAATACCTGTGCTTCATTACTGAGACTGAAGGTAAATGTGGGGTGGCCAATCAAATTGCTGCCCAGATTCAACGGTACTATTTTTCTGCCCTGCCTCATGGCTTCGCCCTTTGGCCGTTGTTATGCATCCCAAATTTGGCTAACTACCAAAAGGATGAAAACACCTCCTCCGAGCCCTCTTGTGACCAAATACAAATACTTTATAAGTCGTACCGGGCGGACTTCACATCAAATAAATCGCAATTTATTCAATAAAAACAATGAATTATTCTCAATTATTGATGTCGTTTCTGGATGGTGAGAGCCGGGTCGACTCGCTGCAGCGATCTAAATAGCACTTTCCAATGGCATAAATTGAGGCAAACTATTTCGTCGAATTGTCACTTTCGCCTATTATATCCGCCAATCTAATAGCTTTGGCTGATCAAAATATGGCCGGCTAGGTGGACTCCCAGTTCTCTGGGTAAACTTTGCACACAGACAGGTTTAAAGAGAGTTTCATGAGCAACAACCATCATCGACTGATTATTCTCGGTTCTGGCCCTGCAGGCTACACAGCAGCCATCTACGCAGCCCGCGCAAACTTGAATCCCATTGTTATTACCGGTATGCAACAGGGTGGGCAGTTGACCACCACTACAGAAGTTGAAAACTGGCCCGGCGGCATCCCCGAGCTGCAGGGCCCCGACCTGATGGTGCAAATGCAACAACACGCCGAGCGCTTCGACACCCAGATTATTTTTGATCACATCGAGTCTGTAGATCTGAACAATCGCCCATTCACTTTGAAGGGCAATGAAACCTATACCTGCGACGCCCTAGTCATCGCCACTGGTGCCTCAGCTCAATACCTGGGTCTGCCGTCTGAAGAAGCCTTCCAGGGTCGTGGTGTCAGTGCCTGTGCAACCTGTGACGGTTTCTTCTATCGCGATCAGAAAGTAGCCGTTGTGGGCGGTGGTAATACCGCAGTAGAAGAGGCCCTATACCTGTCCAATATCGCCAGTGAAGTTACCCTGATCCACCGCCGTGACGAGCTTCGCGCCGAGAAAATCCTTCAGGATCGCCTGATGGAGAAGGTGGAAAACGGCAATATCAAACTTTGCTTTCACCACACCCTCGACGAGGTTCTTGGTGATGACAACGGAGTAACCGGCCTGCGCGTTCGCAGCACCCAGGACGACTCCACCAAAGAATTGGAGGCCGCCGGTGTATTTATCGCGATTGGCCACAAGCCCAATACCGACATCTTTAAAGATCAGCTTGAAATGAATAACGGCTATATCATCGTGCAAAGTGGCCTGGAGGGTAACGCCACTCAGACATCTGTGCCCGGCGTGTTTGCAGCTGGCGATGTGTCTGATCACATCTACCGTCAGGCGGTCACCTCCGCTGGAACCGGCTGTATGGCAGCCCTGGACGCCGAGCGTTTCCTCGACGCCTAACAAAACTGCTTCTCACCCGGGTAGCCTCAAAGCTACCCGGGCCTCCTCAGCCCCAGGACAGGAAACAGTTTGTGGCAAGGAATACCCAAAGCCGCCTGATGTGGCTCGACCACAATCATATAGATTTCCCTTCTACCCAGACTGCTCTAGACGATCCCAATGGACTCCTCGCAGCTGGTGGAGATCTCTCCCCGGAATGGTTGTTGGCCGCCTATCGCCGAGGTATCTTCCCCTGGTTTTCCGAAGACCAGCCTATCCTCTGGTGGAGCCCCTCACCACGCTGTGTAGTAATACCCAGCGACTTCCGTATTGGCCGCAGTCTGCGTAAAACCCTGCGAAGAGGTATATTCTCAGTCACATTTGACCAAGCCTTCGAACAAGTAATCGAGGGTTGCCGCCTCCCCAGGAGTTCTGAAGATGGCACCTGGATTACCGATGAGATGGCCGAGGCCTATATCGACATGCACCATCTGGGCCATGCCCACTCCGTTGAGGTATGGCGTGAGGGTCGGCTGGCCGGTGGACTTTACGGTCTCTCAATCGGCCGTATTTTTTTTGGGGAATCCATGTTTCACAGGGAGACAGATGCTTCTAAAGTCGCTTTTGTCCACCTCGTTCGCCAATTAGAATTGTGGGGCTGCCCACTGATCGACTGCCAGGTAAGCAACCCCCACCTGAGTAGTCTTGGGGCCGTTGAAATGTGTCGTAGGGACTTCGAACACCTGCTGGAGGACGGCCTTACACAACCCGCCTTTCCGCAGCTTTGGAAACTTTCGTGGACTTATGGGTAAATATTCTCAGCTCGACTCGGTCCGGCTTTTGGCAACCCTGCCCCATCCATGTGGCTATCTGCCAGATAGGGAGGCTACAACGGTATTTGTGGACCCGCAGACAGAGGTAGACCAGCGCCTTTACAACCGCCTCTCAGAGCTGGGCTTTCGTCGCAGCGGGGCCTATCTCTACCGACCTCAATGCGCAACATGCAGGGCCTGTGTGCCCGCCCGTGTACCAGTGGGCCTTTTTGTACCGGATCGCAACCAGCGCCGCTGCTGGAAACGCAATAAGGACCTGGATATCTTTCATATCGAATCCATCGACACCGATGAGCATTACGAGCTGTACGCACGCTACATTGAGCAACGTCATGCCGATGGGGAAATGTACCCTCCGAGCCGCGAACAGTATCGCAGCTTCCTAAGCCCGGCCTGGGGAGCTACTCGCTATATTGAGCTGCGTGCACGTGGGCGCCTAGTCGCAGTGGCGGTCACCGACCTGCTTACTGCAGGCCTGTCAGCCATCTATACTTTCTTCGACCCGGATGAGGACAAGCGCAGTCTGGGCAGTTACTGCATTCTCTACCAAATTGAATGGGCCAGAAGATTAGGGCTTCCCAATCTGTATTTGGGCTATTGGATAGAGAAATGCCATAAGATGGCCTACAAAAGCCAGTTCCAACCCATTGAAATGCTCACAGAGAACCGCTGGAGCCTGAAATCTCTATAATTCCTACGCACGCGCCCTTTGCTCTATTCTGCCTTTTCGTGCAAAATGCTCGCCCGTCAAGCCGCGGCTAGGCAAGATTGCCTCCGGGGTAAAGGTCTGATCAAGTTATTTGAAGGTTGCTGCCGCATGGCAAAAGACGATTATATTGAAATGGAAGGCGAGGTGATCGACACCCTGCCAAATACCACTTTCCGCGTAAAGCTGGAAAACGGACACGTGGTCATTGCGCACATCTCTGGAAAGATGCGTAAAAACTACATTCGCATCCTCACCGGCGATAAGGTCAAAGTGGAACTCACCCCCTACGACCTGAGCAAAGGTCGCATCACCTACCGCGCCCGCTAATTCGCTCGCCAGGCAAAGAACTTAAGGTGATTTGCCCTGGACACAAAAAAGCCACCTTGCGGTGGCTTTTTTGATGTATTTTTTGTAGAGCTAGGCAGGAACCGCCGTTTTTATGGAGAGTTCATCATTCTCTATGACGACCACCACGCGGCCCCCCTCCTCTGCCAACTCGCCAAACAAGACTGACTCAGCCAATGGCTTGCGCAGTTTGTCTCGTATCAAACGCGACATCGGGCGAGCCCCCATTTTTTCATCGTAACCGCGAATAGCCAGCCACTCGCGAGCCTCATCATCTACGATCAGAGTCACACGAGAGTCATCTAGCTGCGCTTGCAACTCGACAATAAACTTATCCACTACGGTTTTAACCACATCCAGTGGCAGAGAGCCAAACTGGATAATACTATCGAGGCGGTTGCGGAACTCTGGGGTAAACATCTTTTTGATTTCCTCCATACCATCGGAGGAGTGATCCTGGCTGGAGAAGCCGATAGACCGGCGACTCATCAGCTCTGCGCCCGCATTAGTGGTCATAATTAATATGACATTGCGGAAGTCCGCTTTGCGGCCGTTATTATCTGTCAGAGTTCCGTGATCCATCACCTGGAGAAGCAGATTGAAGACTTCTGGGTGAGCCTTCTCAATCTCATCGAGCAGTACCACACTATGCGGATGCTTAGTCACAGAATCAGTCAGCAAGCCGCCCTGATCGAAACCCACATATCCCGGTGGCGCACCGATCAAACGGGAAACCGTATGTCGCTCCATATACTCAGACATATCGAAGCGGATTAACTCAATTCCCATCACCTTGGCCAGCTGACGACAGAGCTCAGTCTTACCAACGCCTGTGGGGCCAGAGAATAGGAAGGATCCTATGGGCTTCTCCTCAGCACCCAACCCAGCACGGCTGAGCTTGATCGCCGTACTGAGCGCCTCAATTGCACGATCCTGGCCAAATACCACCATCTTGAGGTTGTCATCAAGCTTGGACAACTGCTCTTTATCAGAAGCGGAGACACTCTTGGCCGGGATACGGGCCATCTTGGCAATTACCGATTCGATTTCACTGATACCAATCACCTCAGTGCGCTCTTCAATCGGCAACAGCGATTGGAAAGCTCCGGCCTCATCAATTACATCTATCGCCTTGTCAGGTAGGAAGCGCTCGGTGATATGGCGGCTGGAAAGCTGAGCCGCGGCATCAAGGGCGGCGTCAGTGAAACGAACTTTATGATGGTCTTCGAAACAACTCCGAAGCCCCTGTAATATTTGCACAGTCTCCTCTACCGATGGCTCACTGACATCAATCTTTTGAAAACGACGGGAAAGCGCACGATCTTTCTCGAAAATGCCGCGATATTCGGTAAAGGTGGTGGAGCCAATGCAGCGGAGCTGACCGCTGGACAGCAGCGGTTTCAACAGGTTGGAGGCGTCCATAACGCCGCCGGATGCTGCGCCGGCTCCAATAATGGTGTGAATTTCATCAATAAACAGGACTGCATGCTCGCGCTTCTTCAGCTCTGCCAGCAGCGCTTTAAAACGCTTCTCAAAATCCCCACGGTACTTGGTACCAGCGAGCAGAGAACCGAGGTCGAGGGAGTAAATGGTGCTCTCTTTTAGTGGCTCAGGGATATCCTCATCCACTATTCGTCGGGCCAACCCCTCCGCGATTGCGGTTTTACCGACTCCGGATTCTCCAACCAACAAGGGGTTGTTTTTGCGACGCCGCGCAAGAACCTGGGTGACTCTCTCTACTTCGGGGCCTCGCCCTACCAAGGGATCAATTCGCCCCAAGATAGCCTCTTGGTTCAGGTTGGTCGCGTAACTCTCCAGAGGGTCAGAACCTCCAGGCTCAGAGCCTGTGCTGATCTCCTCTTCCACCTGCTCTTGGGTGGTATCTGAACCGTGGTGGTGATTGTGATTGTTGCCGCTGGAACCGACCCTGGAAATTCCGTGGGTGATGTAATTGACTACATCGATACGCGCAACACTCTGCTGCTTCAGATAATAAACGGCTTGGCTTTCCTGCTCACAGAAAATAGCCACAAGCACATTAGCACCGGTAACCTCTTTTTTCCCCGATGACTGAACATGGAAAACGGCCCTCTGCAACACCCTCTGAAAACCCAATGTGGGCTGAGTTTCACGATCGGTGTCCGCCTCTGGGATTAACGGCGTGGTAGAGTCCACAAACTCCAATAGTTCGCGGCGCAGTGCGCTCAGGTCGGCCCCGCAGGCATGCAACACGTCAGCAGCCGACTCATTATCCAGAAGCGCCAGTAACAGGTGCTCCACAGTCATGAATTCGTGCCGCTTCGCTCGTGCACCCTTGAACGCCAGATTGAGCGTTACCTCTAAGTCCTTGCTGAGCATTTAAACCTCAAACCCTAATCGCCAATGTTCCCCGCCGACTCCGCTGGTAGGCGTGCACCCTTTGCCGGCGTCTAACTCCTGGCTGATTCCCTTCAGGTGACGGGACCCTTGTGCTAAAGCAGCTTTAATTTCAATCAATCGTCTTTACTCTCGTCCGCCTCAATCTCACACAATAGTGGATGCTCATTCTCCTGGGCGAACTGATTAACCTGAGCGGCCTTTGTCTCCGCTATATCCCGAGTATAGACACCGCACACTGCTTTTCCCCGCGTGTGTACTTGCAACATCAACTGTGTGGCGCGCTCACGGTTAACCCCAAAAAACAACTCCAGAGTCTCTACGACAAAGTCCATGGGGGTGTAGTCATCGTTCAACATGATGACCTTGTACATAGGCGGGCGTTTGAGCCGTGGCGGCGCCTCCTCCAGTGCGAGCCCACCCTCGGAACCCTCACCGTCGAAATAGTCTTCTCCAGAATCACTGGAGCCTAGTTTAATGACCTGCAAAATACTCATAACAATTATCAATGTGTTCTATCGAGCCTTGATAGTGCAGCATGCTCAACCATCAATGACCTGCCATTGTAACCTTATTTGACCAACGACACAGGGAGATCACAGCCTCAAGCGCGGTTTCTTGACATTCCTATAGCAGTTGACTACAAGAGGTAGTGCCTGCTCATTCACAGCCGTTAGTCGCAGATAGGATCGCAGCCGATTAATCCGCAGGTCAAATAAATATAAAAACTCTGTAAGGTGGCCGACTGGCCACTCAGGCAATTAGAGGGAGTTCGATATGCCTACTGGTACCGTGAAGTGGTTCAACAACGCTAAGGGATATGGGTTTATTCTTGCAGATGAAGGAGGGGAGGATCTGTTTGCGCACTATTCCGCTATTCAGATGGAAGGCTACCGAACCCTAAAGGCCGGCCAACAGGTCACCTTTGATATCGTCAGAGGCGACAAAGGCTATCACGCCGCCAATATTTCCACCGCAGTGGCGGCAGAGACCGCACCTAGCCCCCAAAGCCCCAAAGTGGCCGCTATTGCAGATCCCAACCACTCTGAAACAGAGCGGGAAAAAGAGGCAGAGATGCTCGACTAACCCTGCAAGCCCGCACAAGCAGACCCCGCCAACAAAAAAGCCCCTTGCTGCAAAGCAAAGGGCTTTTTCTAGCTAGGGCCAGGTTGATTAAAAAACCTAGCCCCAAATCAGCCAATTAGGCCATATGCTTGATCACTTCGTCACCAAACGCAGAGCAGGATTTCAGCTCAGCACCATCCATCAGGCGCTCGAAATCGTAGGTTACGGTTTTCGCTTCGATAGCACCTTCCATACCCTTGATTACCAGGTCAGCAGCTTCGTTCCAGCCCAGGTGACGCAGCATCATCTCAGCGGAAAGAATCAGAGAGCCCGGGTTAACCTTGTCCTGGCCAGCGTACTTAGGTGCAGTACCGTGGGTTGCTTCGAACAGGGCAACGTCGTCGGACAGGTTTGCGCCCGGAGCGATACCGATACCACCAACCTGTGCAGCCAGTGCGTCAGACAGGTAGTCACCGTTTAGGTTCAGGGTAGCAATTACGTCGTACTCAGCCGGACGCAGCAGGATCTGCTGCAGCATAGCGTCAGCAATTACGTCCTTAACAACGATTTCCTTGCCAGTCTTCGGGTTCTTGAAGCTGTGCCAGGGGCCGCCGTCCAGCGGCTGAGCGCCAAACTCGTCGCGAGCCAGCTCGTAACCCCAATCGGCGAAGGCACCTTCGGTGAACTTCATGATGTTGCCTTTGTGTACCAGGGTTACGGAATCGCGATCCTGGTCCACAGCGTACTGAATAGCCTTGCGCACGAGACGCTTGGTACCCTCTGCAGAAACCGGCTTAACACCGATACCACAGTTCTCAGGGAAACGGATTTTCTTAACACCCATCTCGTCCTGCAGGAACTTGATAACTTTCTTGGCTTCGTCGGTATCAGCTTTCCACTCGATACCAGCGTAGATATCTTCAGAGTTTTCACGGAAGATAACCATGTCTACCTTGTTCGGCTCTTTAACCGGAGAAGGTACACCGCTGAACCAGCGAACGGGACGCTGACATACATACAGGTCAAGCTCCTGACGCAGGGCAACGTTCAGGGAACGGAAACCGCCGCCCACTGGTGTGGTCAGAGGGCCTTTAATGCTGACAACGTAATCTTTAATAGCTTCCAGAGTTTCAGCTGGGAACCAGTCGCCAGCGTAAGTCTCTGCGGCTTTCTCACCGCAGTAGATTTCCATCCACTCGATTTTCTTGTCGCCGCTGAAAGCTTTCTCTACCGCAGCGTCGATTACTTTGCGCATTACCGGAGTGATGTCCACACCGATGCCGTCACCCTCGATGAACGGAATTACCGGGCGATTCGGAACATTCAGCGAACCGTCGGAATTGACTGTAACTTTTTCGCCGTCTGCCGGCACTTGGATGTGACCCATATTGCGTAAACTCCCAAAATTCTATGACTTTTTAGGTCCAGCGTTGCTTGCACCGCTCCCCCGGGACCATTGGGCGGGGATAAAAATCGGCGGGATTATAGCAGCATCGGCTAATTTTTGTAGTTGGATTACAATACTCAATTTTTCTTATGCCCAAGATTATTCTCCTAAACAAACCTTTTGGCGTGTTAAGCCAATTCACGGACCCCCAGGGTCGCGCCACGCTGGCAGACTATATCCCGCACAAGGGCTTCTATGCCGCGGGTCGGCTCGACTATGACTCAGAGGGACTTCTACTACTCACAGATGATGGAGCGCTACAACATCAAATCAGCCACCCGAAGAGAAAGATGGCGAAGACTTACTGGGCTCAGGTAGAGGGGGACATTTCAGATGACGCCCTGATGTTTCTGCGCAAAGGCGTAGATTTGAAGGATGGACGCACAGCGCCCGCTAAGGCCCGCAGACTCTCCGAAGTCGACCTGTGGCCGCGCAATCCCCCAATCCGAGAGCGCAAGTCCATTCCCACCAGCTGGGTAGAACTTATCATTTACGAGGGTAGAAACCGTCAGGTGCGACGTATGACCGCAGCGGTTGGCTTCCCCACCCTGCGCTTGGTTCGAATGGCTATTGGCAATTGGAATCTCGGCACTCTGCAGCCGGGGCAGCACCGCTCGGAGGAGGTTTTCTCTGCGCCTAAGCCAAGGCCCAAAGGCAAGTCGAAGCCACCTCAGAAGCGCAATCGCCCTCGCCGGAGACAATAAGCAATAACCCAAGATGAAAGCGGCCTTGGTCAGAAGCCCGATTCACAGGTAAAATTCGCCCCCTTTCCATCCCAGTGAAGTAGTGACTGTCCTTCTTATGCCTGATTCCACGCACAACAAACAGCCCAAACGCGTCATCGTCGGTATGTCCGGCGGTGTGGATTCCTCTGTAGCCGCACTTCTGCTCATGCAGCAGGGCTACCAGGTGGAGGGCTTGTTTATGAAGAATTGGGACGAAGATGACGGCACTGAGTACTGCACCGCGAAAGCAGACTTGGCCGATGCCCAGGCGGTATGTGAAAAACTGGGCATCAAGCTACATACCGCCAATTTTGCTGCCGAGTATTGGGACCATGTCTTCGAATACTTCCTGGCAGAATACAAGGCCGGACGCACGCCTAACCCAGACATTCTGTGCAACCGGGAGATCAAGTTTAAAGTTTTCCTGGAATATGCCGAAGTTCTGGGAGCTGATGCCATTGCCACCGGACATTACACCCGCCGACGCGATAGAGAAGGTCGCACCTATTTGCTCAAGGGCTTGGATGGCAACAAGGATCAAAGCTACTTCCTCCACGCTGTCGGCGAGGGTGAGTTCGCTCGCTCTCTATTTCCACTGGGCGAGTTGGAAAAACCTGAGGTACGGCGTATCGCTGAGGAAAACGGCTTTATCACCCACAATAAAAAAGACAGTACTGGGATTTGCTTTATTGGCGAACGCCGCTTCAAGGACTTTCTGGAGCAGTATCTGCCCGCCCAGCCGGGCGACATGGAAACTCCAGAAGGTGAAATTATGGGGCGCCACGCCGGCCTGATGTACCACACCATAGGACAGAGGCAGGGTCTTGGTATCGGAGGAGTAAAAGGCGCGGGCGAAGAACCCTGGTACGTAGTCGGAAAGAACCTAGAGCGCAACGTATTGATTGTTGCCCAGGGGGCACATCACCCCCTGCTTTACGCCACGGGTCTGGTGGCAGCCCAAACACATTGGATCAATGGCGCCGCACCGGGTGAGTCTTTCCGCTGTCAAGCGAAGACCCGCTACCGACAGCCAGACCAGGACTGCACAATACGGGTGCAAAAGGGTGGTAACCTGACTGTGGAATTTGACGAGCCACAGCGGGCAATTACCCCAGGACAATCCCTGGTCCTGTACGATGGCGAAATATGCCTCGGCGGCGCAGTTATCGAACAGGCTACAGGTATCGGCACTGCCGTACCGGAAAAATACAAGAAACACTAAGGAGTAACCTTGAATAACTGGCGGGATCAGGCTCTGGCATTGGCCGGAATATTTCAATCCGCAACTTTAGTGGAGCGCTTGGCCAAAACAGGCACCGCTCCCCAGGCCCAGCTGGAAACCGGGGTATACAGCCTTTTCCAGCTCAACCCAGATCGCACCGAAGATGTGTTCGCCGGCGCAGAGAAGCTGCTGCCCGGCTTGCAGGTCTCACGGCAGTTACTGCAATCGCGGCAACACCCTGAATACACAGACTGCCTGCGCTATGCACTGTCTGTGCTTTATCTGCAGAGGCAATTGAGTAAGAAAGGAGAGTTGCTCTCCATCATTGGCAGCCGCCTCGAAAAAGCCAAGATTCAGGCGGAACACTTCGCCCCCACCCACGAGAATGTATTTTCCAATCTCGCCAGTATTTATAGCGATACCCTCGGCACTTTCCGCTTTCGTATCCAGGTGCTGGGAGATTTTAATTTCCTGCAGCAACAGCGCGTCGCTAACCAAATCCGCTCAATGCTGTTTGCCGGTATCCGTTCAGCCACGCTGTGGCGACAATTGGGCGGAAGGCGCCTGCACCTGCTATTTCAACGCAAAAAACTATTGCGTGCGACCGACGAGCTAATCGCACAGATCGAATCTATAAAAAACTAATCCCGGAGATTTACTATGACAGTTGAGCTTTCCGCACTCACAGCGGTATCCCCTATTGATGGTCGCTACGAGAGCAAGACTGCCCCCCTACGCGAAATTTTTAGTGAATACGGCCTGATTCGCGCCCGTGTTGAAGTGGAAGTGCGCTGGCTTCAGAAACTCTCCGCGCACTCAGAAATCACTGAGGTAGAGCAGTTCGATGAAGCTGCTAACCAACTACTCGATAGCATTGTGGCCAGCTTTTCCCTGAAAGATGCCGCGCGCATCAAAGAAATTGAGCGCACCACCAACCACGACGTGAAAGCGGTTGAATACTTCCTCAAAGAAAAAATCAGCGGCAATGCCCAGCTGGAAAAAGTAAGTGAGTTCGTGCACTTCGCTTGTACATCTGAAGACATCAACAACCTGTCCCACGCTCTAATGCTACGCGCTGGTCGCGACAACGTTATGTTGCCCGCAATGAATAGCCTGGTAGAAAAGATCGCCCAGCTAGCCCAGGATTTCGCTGAGGTGCCCATGCTGTCTCGCACCCACGGCCAAACCGCCAGCCCTACGACCGTGGGCAAGGAACTCGCCAACGTGGTTGCGCGCCTGCGCCGCCAGGTAGCCCAGATAGGGGCTGTCCCCTTGCTGGGTAAAATCAACGGTGCTGTAGGCAACTACAATGCCCATCTGTCCGCCTACCCAAATATCGACTGGGAAAAGAATGCGGAAGAATTTATTTCCTCGCTCGGCCTGACCTGGAACCCCTACACCACCCAGATCGAACCACACGACTATATTGCCGAACTGTTCGATGCTATTGCACGCTTTAACACCATCCTGATCGACTTTGACCGCGACATCTGGGGCTATATTTCCCTCGGTTACTTCAAACAGAAAGTCGTTGCCGGAGAAGTGGGCTCCTCCACTATGCCGCACAAGGTCAATCCTATCGATTTCGAAAACTCCGAAGGAAACCTGGGCCTGGCCAACGCTGTATTCCAGCACCTGGCCGCGAAGTTACCGGTCTCCCGCTGGCAGCGCGATCTGACCGATTCCACCGTACTGCGCAACATGGGTGTGGGTGCCGGTTACTCTGCCATCGCTTATGCCGCCACCATGAAGGGGCTGGGCAAGCTGGAAATCAACCGTGAACGCCTGGCAGAAGACCTGGACAGCTCCTGGGAAGTTCTGGCAGAGCCGATCCAGACTGTGATGCGCCGCTACAACATCGAAGAGCCTTACGAGAAACTGAAGGCCCTTACCCGCGGCCAGGGCATCACCCGCGAAACCTTGAAAGTGTTTATCGAGAATTTGGAAATTCCTGCGGAAGCCAAAAGCGCACTGCTGGAAATGACTCCTGCATCCTACATCGGTAACGCCGTCGAGCAAGCTCGCAAAATCTAAGTAAGCACCGCTTCCGGCCACACCGCAGTGGCCGGAAATTTATTCAAACTTCTTTCGGGCTGAGTTACACCTATTAGTGGCAGACTAGAGAACATTTCCCCAGCCCAACAAACAGTGAGAGTTACCGTGGCAAGCCCCCTTACCCATCTCGGCGATATGCCAATTGAAGTTTTTATGCGCGATTATTGGCAGCAAAAACCCTTGCTGGTCCGCAATGCTTTCCCCAACTTCGAATCGCCCATATCAGGAGAAGAACTTGCCGGAATGGCTCTGGAGGAGACGATTGAATCTCGCCTGGTGCTTGAAAATGGCGAGAGCGGTCCCTGGGAGCTACGCAACGGTCCTTTCACTGAGGAAGACTTTCTATCCCTACCCCGCACGCACTGGACCCTACTTGTACAAGCCGTAGATCAATGGCTTTCCGAAGTGTCTGAATTAAAAGAGTATTTTCGCTTTATCCCAGACTGGCGTCTGGATGATGTGATGATTAGTTACGCGGCGGATCAGGGGAGTGTCGGACCGCACTATGACCACTACGATGTCTTTCTGCTCCAGGCCGAGGGCAAGCGCCTGTGGCAGCAGGGAGCGAAAGTAGATGAGACCAATCCCCGCCTGGAAGGCACGCCCCTTAATATCCTGAAAGAATTTAATGCCGAGAACAGCTGGGTACTGGAGCCTGGCGACATGCTTTACCTCCCGCCACAATACAGTCACTGGGGTATCGCCGAGGGCGGCTGTACCACGATCTCCATTGGCTTCCGAGCACCTTCTGCCTCAGCCATATTGGAAGATCTCGCGGTCGAAGTGGCAATGGGACTGAAGGATAGCCAGCGTTATACCGATGCCGGCATGGAACCGACAAAATCCCCTGCGGAAGTTGATCCTGAGTCCGTTGCTCGCTTACAACAACAGCTAGCCGAGTGGCTTAAGCAACCAGAGAAGGTCACTCAGTGGTTTGGCGCAGTGATGACTGAAGCAAAATACCCTGATACCGTCGCACTAGACGCGGATGAGGCCGCTAACTGGCGTGATCAAATGCCAAAGGGGATGCTATTAGTGCTAAACCCCGCATCTCGAGTTGCCTTTTCCAGGGCGCCGGCCACGTTATTTGTCGACGGTGAAGCCCTAACCACACCAATCACCTTTGCTCAACAATTTGCCGAGTCCCACGAAATTTCCTGGAGCGACATTGAAACCTTTCCAGAAATTGCCAACCCTGATGGTTTAATTGACCAATTGGTAGCCCAAGGCACACTAATTTATCCCCCTGAGGATTTCTGATATGGCCGCACTGGTGCGCCCCGCTGACTGGCAAAAAGAACAAGAAAGCATTCGCACTATCCGCGAAGCTGTGTTCGTCCAGGAACAGAAAGTTCCTGCCGACTTGGAGTGGGATAACCAGGAAGAATCTTCACAACACTTCCTAGTTTTTAATGGTGATGTTGCCGTTGGAACCGGGCGGCTCAGCAAAAGTGGTAAAGTTGGGCGGATGGCGATCATGCCATCCGCCCGAGGCAAAGGTCTGGGGGCCCAGTTACTCAAGGCGATTTGTGACTTTGCCAAACTACAGGGCTTTCGCAGTGTATATCTACATGCACAACAGCATGCTGAAGGCTTCTACATTCGGAGTGGCTTTATCCCAGAGGGAGAAACCTTTTACGAGGCTAATATCCCTCATATTAAAATGATTCGTCAGTTGCACTAGGCCGTAATGAAGGCGCTGGTATGTTTACGCATACCGACGCCTTCATTTCCGTCTGCTCGTTTAAGATGAAATGTCCGCCACTAATTTTCAGGTCTCGCGAGACTACCCCCCCTCCTCTTTCTGACTAACATATTCGTCGATGTAGCTAGCGGTAAAATAAAAACAAATGATAACGGCTTTGTAAGTGTATTCTTTTAGTGCTCTGAACTGGATTCCGTATCGCAACTTGAAGTAACCGCAGGAGTACCGGCTACTTATTACTCGGGTCAAAACTCTCGCCCTGCGAAAGACTGTCCAGGCTAATATCAGAATGCCAGGAAACCCGATAAGTGAGTGCTCAGATCATATGCCCAAGACACTACTGCTTAAGAACGCTGAAGTACTGGTAACCATGGACTCAGAAAGACGTGAGATTCCCAATGGCGGTATTTTTGCCGAAGAAGGCATTATCACGGCTGTAGGCCCCACAGATAAACTACCCATGAGCGCTGACACCATTATTGACGCTAGCGGGCAGATAGTCCTACCAGGACTGGTGAACACTCATCACCATTTAAACCAGACTCTCACCCGCAACCTGCCAGCGACCCAGAACAAAAATTTATTCGCCTGGCTTCAGCTTCACTACCCTATCTGGAGCCGGATAAATCCAGAAGCCTCCCGCACAAGTGCTTTGATTGGTTTGGCTGAGCTTATTCTCTCTGGTTGCACCACGGTTTTTGACCATTCTTATTTATTTAAAAGTGGCAACAAAGTGGACTTTCATATTGAAGCAGCAAAGGACTTAGGGGTGAGGTTCCATGCAAGCCGCGGTTCCATGTCTTTGGGCAGATCACAAGGGGGCTTACCCCCAGATGAAAGTGTCGAAGATGAAGATTTTATTCTCCAAGACAGTATCCGGGTCATTGATCGCTATCACGATGCAAGCTATGGAGCCCTGACTCGAATTGTTCTGGCCCCCTGCTCTCCATTTACTGTTTCGGAAAATCTGCTCAAAGAAACTGCCCTGCTGGCCCGTGATAAAGGCGTTATGCTACACACGCATATTTGCGAAACATTTGATGAAGAGCGCCACACTTTAGAACGATTTGGCAAGCGCCCTCTGGAGTGGATGGGAGAAAGCGAGTGGTTGGGGCCCGATGTTTGGTTTGCTCACGCAATACACATCGATACACAAGAAATAAATACTTTTGCTCGTACCGGGTGTGGCATCGCTCACTGTCCAAGCTCTAATATGCGCCTTGCATCAGGGATAGCCCCCGTTAAAGACTATATTGCGGCTGGAATTAAAGTGGGACTTGGTGTGGATGGGTCAGCCAGCAATGACGCCTCCAATATGCTCCTGGAAACCCGCCAGGCAATGTTGCTCTCAAGGTTGCGCATGGGCCTTCGCCCACCGGAGGGGCCACATCGCTACGCCCAACTTCCTCAGTCCCACCCTCTACGCTCGCCGGAATGGATGACAGCCAGGGAAGCTTTAGAGCTTGCTACCATTGGTGGCGCCAGCGTTCTTAATCGCACAGATATCGGTGCATTGGAAGTTGGACGTTGTGCTGATTTCTTTTCTCTAGAACTCAACACTATTCAATATGCCGGGGCGCTTTCAGATCCAGTTGCCGCGATAGTCTTCTGTGCCCCCCAATCAGCAAAAACTGTAGTAATTCACGGTCGACAAGTTGTGAGCAATGGAGAGATTACTTCAATAAATATGGAACCCGTTATTCGAGATCACAATCAATGGAGCCAGAGGTTATTGGCTAATGGCTAATGGCTAATGGCTAATGGCTAATGGCTAATGGCTAATGGGCACAGAATAGTAGTAAGTGTGGAAGGAAAGAAAAGGTATCTACCTAGGGCGTTGCTGTACGGTTTTTTTTCAACCAGCGCTGCACTCTCAGTTTTGTTTACCCTTCTCTAGCCCAATATAGTGGACCAACTCAACCTATACCACACCGAAATAGGACTCCATACCGACAGCAAGCCAAAAGTTTCAGATAAATCAAAGGAGTAACTGTTACCACTTACAAGCAAATCTAGGATTTGCATGAATTATTTACAGTATTTGGCGGCTCTGATCTTTTACATTTATATCTAAGACTGTATTCTTACACACTTCGATTTTTGGAATATACAAATTCAAGTTGATTTTTTGGTGAAAATTTATGGGTAGGGGCTATCAACAATACAATGATCTTGTTCTGAATAATCACTGGACGTCTCATTATTGGTCTTTGCGACCACTTTAGCCATACCTAGATCCTACCAACAAGGACTTATAGCTTAATCACTGAGGAGTTGGACTCAGCGACTCCGTTCTGGCTCTTTCAATCATTCAAGTCCATGTATAAAAATCAGCGTACAAGTTAGCCATAGAAGTGGTGCTTACTTCAGGGCTTATATTAGGTCGTATTTTGTAAATAGTCCCTGGGCCTAAGCTAGAATCCCTTCAACAATTTGATTTAACAAAAATAAAAACCAAATATCTTAACCCCTTGCCCACGAGCAGTGAAAATTCCTAAGTTACCAATCAGCCTTCTAGTTGATAGATCTAGTTATCTGTCTCGGCCTCATTAGCAGATTTTTCTTTTGAAGATAACGCAAAATAGCCTCAGCCCTTTCAATTAAAGAACATCGAGGCTATTCCTCTGGGGCTACGCCACTTTCCCTAAAGTTGTATCAAAATTTATTTGTTGGATATTAGATACTGCCGCAAGGACTAAAGCGCTTTAATAAACGTCCTATTCGCTCCCCCAAATATAAAGCCGTAAGTCGATCAAGCTCATGCACAGCCCCTTCACTATTAACAACGGCCACAAGACCGGACTGACAACCACTTCTATTTCGCCCCTGTACATCCAGATTTGGTAAAATGTCATTAGGCACCCACAACATCCCCATCTGCGCGGCAAATATTTGCAAAGTCGTTAGAGTATTAAGCTGATCCCCACTGAAATTACTGCCGATAGTAAAACCTGCAGATAGCTTATCAACCCAGCCGCGACTACTGTAACGTTCACTGGCCGCATCCATAAAAGCCTTAAACTGGGCTGAAACCGACCCCATAAAAGTTGGCGAGCCCAGCACAATTCCATCACACTGATCCAGACGATGCATCAAGTCAGGATTCTCATAGCGCCCGTGCTGAATATGCTTGGCTTCAACAGCAAATGTAACTCCTTCACATCCAGGGATACTATTAATTCCATCCGTAGTGGCTTCTGCCAATGTCCTTGTACTGCCGCAAACGGAGTGATAAACAACTCCTGCTTTAATCATGATGCGACCCGATCAGTGTTCACAGCAGCATGCTCTGCAACCTTTTGAGATGAGCCGTTCTCAAAGAGGCCAGCTAACCTCTCAAAGGAAGATATATCCTCGGGCACCTCGATCCCAAAAATGCTTAATAGCGTTTTGCGTAACTCTTCAACATTCGCCAGCATGATGACTGTCTTTGCTCCAGTTATCGGCTGATAACTCAATTGGCGATCCAGTAAAGCATGACGCCCTTCGGGGAAAGCACGAGTAGCAATCAGGTGCTCTACAAAACGGGACTCAGGGTGAGTACTACAAAACCAATTGGCGATTTTATAGTCGCCCGCTGTACGTGGCCGTAAATCAAAGCTGTACATTGAATGCCAGGCATCATGGATCTTCACTTCTAATAGATAGTCCTCACCCGATTGGGTTAAGCGATAAGTACCGTGGGGCGTACTCTGAGGACCTGAAACATCTAAGCGCAGAGGTGCAGTCAGTGTATTGCTGCCAAAGCCCGCATCCACCAAATACGGTACCTGCCCTACTTTTACAAGTAAGATCATATGAGACTGAGCTGGCTGGTGGCCCGGTGGAGTCTGCCAAAGAACCCGAGCAGCAAGTCCTGTAACAGCAAAGCCTATCTGCTGTAACCCAGCCCGTAACAAAGCATTTTGCTCAAAGCAATAACCACCACGCTTTTGGTTCACAAGCTTTTGCTCAATAGCGGCCATCTCAATATTCACGGGACTCCCAAGAAAGGGCGTTACATTCTCAAATGGAAGAGTACGAATATGTTGCGTAAGAATATCCCTTAAGGTTTTCAAATCCAGGGCTGGCTTATTGCGGTAACCAATACGTGCTAAGTATTTTGATAAATTGATGTTATGGGTGCTTGGTGTCATTTGACTTCAATCCTCATGGCCAATCAACAATAGCAGCAGTCTAATACCTGAACCTTGGTTTAGGTCAATATCGATTGCTAATTCTCTTTACTCTTTTTGCGCCAAATGTATCTAAACGGCTGATGGTATGCTGATCATCCTGAAGATACGGATTAATGGATTGGTGCGGGCCAGACAAGTGCAAAGAGACCTTATTCTAAGATCTTATCCCAATAGTGAGTCCTGCGAAGCATATCCTCTATTGTCTCTTCGGGTAATAACTCCAATGGTGTCAGCCCATCTTGAATCTGCCAGCCACCCCCAAGAGAAAGATAAACCTGAACTAGATTCGCTGCTACTGCACCTTGGGCAATCACCAAGAGATCCTGCTGGGTAAAATTTGAAACCATCGTGGTGATAACAGTGTTGAACTGTATCGCTCCGTCGACATATTGCGTCATGGAGAGATTGACGGCCTCTTCAGAAGCCATAGCTGCGATATTATAAAAGTACTGTTGTTCCTGGGATTTGAGATATGCAACTATTGCATTCTCAACATCAACCTGCGCCTGTAAGACCACTTGCTGGTAGTCTGATACCAGCTGCTGGAAGGTCGCATCCTGCAAGCGCACATTGTTGCGCAACCGGCCATAGTTAAACACATTCCAATCAAACTCAACGAATAAATCCCAAGCATCACTTCTGCCATTTAACTGTCCCCCCCTGATATCAATTGCTCCTATTAGCCCACCTATTGAAAAGTTTGGGTATAGCTCCGCTCGAGCAACACCAATCAGCTCCCCCTGTGCTGCGAGAAGCCGCTCAGCCTGGCGAATATCAGGACGCTGACGCAAAAGATCCTGCGGCATGCCTATCGTTATAATTGAGGGCACATGGGGCACCGTTGGAGGTACAGAAAGGAGGTTATTAAGGCTATGAGGGGGCATACCCAGTAGTATTGAAAGGGTATTTTTGAACTGCTGAAGCGTAGCTTCCAGCGCAGGAACAGCAGCCTGAGTGTTACTTAATAAGGTTTGGGCCTGTTCGGCATCCAACGCACTGACCTCTCCTGCATGAAATTTTACTTCAGCGATTCTTAGCCCTTCAGTCTGAATACGAATATTTTCCTGTGCCACCTGAATACGGCGTTTTACAGTGCGAATATTGATATATGTTTGCGCTACCTGTGCAATGATTGAGACAAGCAGCCCATCATATTCAGCCATACTGGCCTCAAAGTCAGCTGCGGCGGAATTAACCAATCGCCTCAACTGCCCCCACATATCCAACTCCCAGGTTAAATTGAAATTAAGATAGTACTCACTCTGATAGTTTCCGGTTATACCGGAGCGAACATATTTGGAGCGATCTACGAGCCCCTCAATTTGCTGTATCTGTGGATATTGATTCCCTATTGCAATAGCGAGGAGCTGCTGCGCTTGCAGTGCCCTTAATGCGGCTGATCGCAATTCCAGGTTATTTTCTATTGCCTGCTCTACCAAATCATCCAGAACAGGATCGGCGAAGGCAGACTGCCACCAGTAAGGATTCACTGTTTCAAGGATATCTACCCGTTTACTGTTTTGATAAATCCAGGTGTCTTCAACTGTAACAGGGGGCGGTACATAATCTGGGCCCAGCATGCAACCATTACCAACAAATACAGAAAAAGCACCAAGAGCTAAGGACTTGCGTAGATATTCAAACCTAAACAGGCTAAGGATTTTGCGCCGTATCATCTTGGTCGGCGCTCGCAGTATTGCTCAATATGAGCACTGAACTGGTAAAACCAACACGAAGCTCGACAGACTCAGGCCTTTCTGTCAAATGAACTCTCACCGGAATTCTCTGAGCGAGACGAATCCACTCAAAAGTTGGATCAACTCGTGGTAAAAGGTCGTTACCCGCAGTTCCATCAGTTTGTGCAATACCCCAGCCAATGCTTTCAACATACCCTTTGAGTGGCCTATGTGGGTATGCCATTAATGTCACTATTGCCTTATCCCCTGGAGCAATTCTGCGTATAAAGGTTTCACGAAAATAACCTTCTACTCGATAAGTACTAATATCCACTATTGATAGTGCGGGCTGGTTTGCTACAGCTTGATCACCGAAGCGAAAATCCAGATTTGTAACATATCCGGATACAGGCGCCGTCACCGTTGTATATTCCAGATTAAGTTCAGCCTGACGTACTAAAGCCAGAGCTGCGCGCACACCAGGATTATCTGCTCCAAGTGCACCGAGTTGCGCACGGACCTGTGCTAATTCAGCCTGAGATTGCTCTAAAGCAGCTAAGGATTTAACGAGTGTTGCCTCTGCACCAGCCCGATACTCCACTGACGACTCAAACTCAGCTTGTGCGGCCTGAAGAGATCTCACTGAAGTGGCGCGCTGAGGAAGTAGTTCTTGCTGACGCCTATACTCCGCTCTGGCCTTGGTGATCTCTGCATCTAGTGCATTGATGTTGCTTTGCGCTAAATCTATAGCCGCGGAGGACTCCCTTATCCTAGCCTCATAAGCCAAAATATTCTCCCTCTGAGCATTATAAATATCGACTGCCTCCTCATATTGAGCCTTGGCTTCCGCCAAAGCGGCTTCATAGGTTCTTGGATCTATTTGAAATAGAAGTTCACCCGCATTGACAAATTGGTTATCTCTAATAGGCAGCGAAATCACTTGACCTGAAACTCTAGGAGTAACCTGGATAATATCCGCCTGCACTTTCCCATCTCTAGTCCAGGGGTTGTTGAGATACTTCCAAAACTGAAGAACCAATGCAAACATTGCCAGGAATACCATACTCGCCGTAAGTATGTACTTTCTAAACTTCTCCACCCTTAAATACCCACAAATACTGACCCAATAAAGACTGAGTAGATAATGCTCAACGATATAATTACTACTGGCGGGTTTGCAAAGTATCTAGAAAGGCGGTAACGATCCAGGAGTCTTGCGGTAAGTAATGCCGCGAGCACCCCAAGTACCCCCGCAACTAGAACTGGAGAAATAAAAAAACCTCCTACTGATACATCATGAGGTATCTTTTCCATACATTAACCCATTTGAATCATAAACATCTTTCTTCACAAAAATATTTCCAATCTACGGACTCTGATAATTTATAAAACTCATCGAGGTAATTGCTAATACAGTGGGTAACACCCAAAAAGTACAAAAAGTTGGAAACCCCCTTTGCAGTCTCCTCATCATTTTCCCAGAGCTCCATCAGCCCTCCAACATCCACATTTACTCTATCAAATATACGCCTATAACCTCTTCGTAAAGACTTGATATTTATATTTCGCTTTTCCCCTGACAAGTAAAACAATATTTTTCCTGCGAGAGATCTCCAGATAAACACCTCACGAAGCATACTTTTGGTTGCTACAAGATTCATTTTTGAATGGTCAATTCCATACAAAATCTTAACCTGATTAGCAATCAGCATAAGTAAATCTATTACCCTTCGCATTTGATCCCTCGACATACCTTTAATATTATTGACATCAATACCTTCTTTCCAGTAAAGGATCTTCTCATGCGAAATCACAACGATATTTAAATGATATAAAACATAAAGGCGATGAAATATTGAGCGTCTTGTTAAGGCCGGCAAATCGCCTTCAACCACTAAACGCGCAGCACTATCAAGGAGTCGATTCACATTTTTTTTGAAATTTCTTTCTGGATGAGAGGAAATCGGGATATTTCTAGATACCGCCAGTATGCAAAAAATAATCGCCAGCACAAATATATAATTTGTATAAACGACAAAACTATAAGTTTGATAATTATTAAAGTTGAAAATAATTTGCGGAAAGAGCAGAGCCAAGGTTCTTATCATTGACTGCGCACCAAACATTCGATTTGCAAAATAGGAAATAGTAAAAGTCCAGAAAAACACCATTAACCCTAACGAATAAAATCCTTGCAATTTTGGCATAACTAAAAAGTAAAGAGGTGCGGACATTAAGCATACGAGAATTGTATATATACAAGATTTAAATAAGTTAATTTGTGGGCTTACAGATGCTATGATTGCTATAATTGTAATTAAAAGTACAACAAGCAGCCCGCCTATCATATCTGGAACAAATAAATAAGCTAAATAAGATATCCAGATCCCCACTAGCACGCGAACCACATTAGCCAGCCTATCAGGATCAGGCATTAACAATCCAAACCAGTATTCTTCACGTTCACTTGAAGTACTCGAACTGGAAAATTCCAGGCTTTTTAGATCATTTACAGCATTAATTAGTGCCCGGGTTTCCACCTCCAAATCATTCAAAGAACGCCTTGTTACAGCTATTGCGGCAGTCTCTGGAGTTGACAGCTCCTTTTTTACTTTTTCAACGTCCCCCCTAACCACCCTCTCCCGAGCATCTCCAGCCACCTCATCTTCAGCAATGGCAAATCTAACTCTCTTAAATCGCCCTCTCATAACTTCCAAATAGTCATTCATATTCAAAAGAAACTTCATAATCCCCAAATCACTGGATAGGGCCAAACTCTCTTCTAATTTAAGTAATGACTGTGTTACCGCGGTTGTACGATAACCAAGCGCCTTCCAATGTCTACGGCACTCCCAGATTTCATAACTATCAGAACTGGCATCATTAATAGCTGTACGCAAACGTGTATCTGCCCTTAACAGTTCGACTCGCTTATCTCTAAGGACTTTAACTTTCTTTCGATCTTGAATTCTTAAAAAACATCTATCTGCAAAAGCACGATGCATATCTAGCAGGGAAACCGCTGCTTCATGCAGTTCTTCGCGGCTACAATTTGGCCAGATCAAAACAGCTACAAGCCCATATACAATAATACCCAGTAATGATTCTTGAATACGGAATATCCCTTCCTCATAAGAAAGGGATAAATCACCACCGGTCGCATCCCATAACATCAAAATAACGTAGCCACAGGTCATCCAAAAATACTGACGCTTTGACCTTTGCAAGATATAAACGCAGCCCGCAACCCATACCGATAGCGCAATCATAAAAAGCCATCGATCTTGAGGGAAAGATGCGACGATTATCCAGCCGCCTAGAAGTGCAAACAGAGTGCCCAGCATCCACAAAATGGCACGATTTAACGACTGCCCCAAGTTTGCCTGACTACACACAATAACGGCAAATGCACCCCAAAAAGGTTTTTCCCAATTGATACCCATTGCAATGGCATAAACAATTACCAAAGCCAGCGCAATTTTTATTGACTCTTTCGCATTGCGAGACAGGTACAATGTTATCTCCGAGTATTTTCACGATAAAGCGACAAGCTTTTGACACCCTAATGATTACAAGGCATGTAATTTTTAGGTTGGCAGGAGGAAGTATGGCATATAAGAAAGCAACTAAATCAGGGATACACTTATAGATACAGCACGCACAAAGCGTATTTTAAAGTGCCAATAAAGTATGAACGTCAGCGAAGATCACTGAAAACTTATACCCCAACATACGACATAAGTTATAAACGAAAAAATGAAGTTAGTATTTAAAAGCTCGTCTCACAGTCTATGATTTTCCGTCAGTCTCTTTTTATAGCCTGTAGTTTGGGCATAGGCAAAGAGATAATTTGTATAGGCTTTTTATCCCCTAAGGAAAATTGTATTATCAAATTTATTGAGCGGTATACCTTTCTTTAAGCGCTTAATAAAATCAGGATTGGTTAGAGAGGTACCCTAAAGCAATCAGCCCAGCATTTGCCTACTTAACATTTACTTCACTTGATTGCGCGCCATCGTGTCATAACCATACACTTTGAAAATTGAATACCTGCTAAGTCAAAGAATGGGGAGGTGGGCCATACTTTACTCCCTCTGTAAGCGGCCGAAATTAAATGATACAAACAGCTTGGACGACTGCCTCAGTGGCGCCAACAATCTATCAATTCGAGTATTTGCGGTGGCTAGTAAGGCGGCACTTTGTACAGCCAGAGTGACTAAATAGGAGGAGGTCACTATGACAACACTCCCCATCCTTTACTGTTCAACAGCAAAGCCATGTCACTTATCAGCTTCAGGCGCGGAATTCTATCGGAATATTAATTACTATCTACTGTTGGGCATGCTAAATGATACTCCACAGACCCAATAAAAAAGGCCCCTTGAGGGGCCTTTAAGAAACAATCCAGCTCAGAAATCAACCATTCAAAGCCTTAAACTCACGCCTGCGACGATGTAGAACCGGCTCAGTGTAGCCGTTTGGTTGTACACAACCTTCAAATACGAGCTCACAAGCGGCCTGGAAGGCAACACTTCTATCGAAATTTGGAGCCATATTGTTGTAATTGGCATCACCGGCATTTTGGCGGTCCACAACTGCAGCCATACGCTCCATGGTTTCGCGCACTTGCTTCTCGCTAACAATGTTATGCTTGAGCCAGTTGGCAATATGTTGTGAAGAAATTCGCAAGGTGGCGCGATCTTCCATCAGACCGACATCATTAATATCCGGCACCTTGGAGCAACCTACCCCCTGCTCAACCCAGCGCACCACATAGCCGAGAATGCCCTGAGCATTGTTATCCAACTCCAATTGAATCTCTTTAGTACTCCAATTAGTGTCTTTGGCCACCGGTACGGTGAGAATATCTTCCAGCTTGGCGTGATGGCGGTGCTGAATCTCTTCCTGTCGACGGTTCACATCGACCTTGTGGTAGTGCAGTGCATGTAAAGTTGCCGCCGTGGGCGATGGTACCCAAGCAGTATTCGCACCAGCCATTGGATGTGCGAGCTTGGCGTGCATCATCGCTGACATCTGATCTGGAATCGGCCACATACCTTTACCAATCTGCGCCCTACCCTTGAGACCGCTATTGAGACCCACATCCACATTCCACTCTTCGTAGGCGTTGATCCAAGTGGACTGCTTCATATCTCCCTTGCGAATCATGGGGCCGGCAAGCATAGAGGTATGAATTTCATCTCCTGTGCGATCCAGGAAGCCGGTGTTGATAAAGACCACGCGCTCTTTGGCTTCGGCGATGCAGGCTTTGAGGTTTACCGTGGTACGCCGCTCCTCATCCATAATACCCATTTTCACCGTGTGGCGCGGTAGGCCGAGGGCATCCTCAATACGATTAAACAACGTGTTGGCAAAAGCCACCTCTTCCGGGCCATGCATCTTCGGCTTTACGATGTAGATGCTTCCTTCACGAGAGTTCTTGATCTCGTTATTGCCGCGTAGATCATGTAGAGCGATCAGGCTGGTAATCATTCCGTCGAGAATACCTTCCGGAATTTCCTGGCCGTCACCATATAAAACAGCATCGTTGGTCATCAGGTGGCCAACATTGCGCACAAACATCAAACTGCGACCCGGCAGGGTTAGCTGATTACCATTCGGTGTAATATATTCACGGTCGACATTTAATTTGCGCTCAAAAGTCTTGCCGCCTTTATTGATGGTTTCCTTGAGGTCACCTCTCATCAGGCCGAGCCAGTTGCGGTAAACCACAACCTTGTCTTCCGCATCGACTGCCGCTACGGAGTCCTCACAGTCCATAATGGTGGTCAATGCAGATTCCATAAGGACGTCTTTAATACCCGCGTCATCGGTTTTACCGATAGGGCTTTCACGATCCACCTGAATTTCAAAGTGCAGTCCGTGCTGCTTGAGCAAAATACTCGAGGGTTCTTCGCTGTCACCGCGGTAACCGGCAAACTGAGTGCCGTCTTTCAAGGTGGCAATATCGCCATTGGCTTGGACAACTTCCAGCAGAGAGCCGTTAATACGATATTGCACGGCTTCTTTATGACTGCCGCAGGTTAATGGAGCAGACTGATCTAGGAAGCTGCGCGCATATTTAATCACTTTGGCTCCGCGCACTGGATTGTACTCACTGCCCTTTTCCGCTCCACCTTCTTCGCTGATCACATCAGTGCCATAGAGGGCATCGTAAAGGCTGCCCCAGCGGGCATTTGCGGCATTCAGTGCATAGCGGGCGTTCATCACCGGGACCACTAGCTGAGGACCGGCGAGAGTGGCGATCTCCTCATCCACATTCTCAGTGGAAGCACTGAACTCAGCGGGCTCATCCACCAAGTAGCCAATTTCTTTCAGAAAGGTCTGGTAGCCTTCCAGATCGAGGAAGCCCTGCGGATTTTCGGTGTACCAGCGATCCAGGGTTTCCTGTAATTCGTCGCGTTTTTCCAGCAGGGAGCGATTGACTGGCGCCAGGTCGCGGACAATCGCATCGAGTCCAGCCCAGAACTTATCGGCATCGACCCCGGTTCCTGGAATCACCTCCTCGCAGACCAGGTTGTAAAGCTCTGGTGCGATTTGTAGATCACCGATTTGGACTCGTTCCGTCATACCCTGGGCCTCTCACTGATTGTTGGAATTACGGCATTCTAAACAGCCATTTCAGCATACCGCTAATTTATAGACACAATTTCCACTATTCATAGATCAAATTTTTATGAAAATGGATGACGCATGATTCACTGCCAAGAGAACTGTATATTCACCCGCAGGGCGCATGATTCCTTACTAAGGGGTCACTCATAGAGCTCGACCAATATCCAGGATCAGGCGCCGTAACCAGCGGTGCGGTGCGCTCTGCTGTAAAAGTGGGCTCCAAGCCATTTTTAGCTCAAGAGGAGGGATATCCAACGGCGGATCCCTGCGCACGACTCTGGGATTGTCGCTGGCAAGCTGTGCCAGACGGGTGGGCACAGTGACAATCAGGTCACTCTGCTCGGCCAACAGCATAGCCACTTGGTAGTGGCGTGTGAAAACCGAGATATCCCGCTTTTCCCCCAATTTACCAATAGCCTCATCTACCCAGCCCAAGCGTTGCACATCCTCTGGGTTTACTCCTACCCCCACACCCATGCCGGTCTTGCTCACCCATATATGCTGAGCCTTTAAGTAACTCTGCAGATTGTAGTCTTCGAGAATTGGGTTATCCGCTCGCATCATGCAAGAGAAACTGTCGCGCCATACGGTGGCTTGGTGGAAGCTCTGGGGCATGCTATCGAAACGGTTAATTACCATATCCACCTTACCCTGCTCCACATCGACAAAGCTCACATCGCTGGGCGTCATGATATCCAGGCTGATTCCTGGAGCACCATCCCTCAGCTGCTTAAGCAGGGGCGGTATCAACGTGGATTCAGCATAGTCACTGGCCATAATGCGAAAGGTACGCCGGGTGTTGGCGGGATCAAAATCCCTATTGGGCTGAATCACACGGTCAATGCTGGATAGCGCCTCACGAACCATCGGCTGAAGTTCAAGGGCACGCTCTGTGGGCATCATGCCCTCTCGAGTGCGTACCAGCAGAGGGTCGTCAAAGAGTTCGCGCAGGCGTTTCAGGCCATTGCTCATTGCGGGTTGGGACAGCCCTAAATAGTTGGCCGCTCGTGTCACATTGCGCTCGCGCAGCAGCACATCCAGGTATACCAGCAGGTTCAGGTCAGCTCTTTCCAGTTGCATACAACATTTGCCAGATCGATAGTGAAAATAAAATCAATAAATTAGGCAAATTATGCCACTCCTCCTAAGATACTCAACACCTAATCGCAGTCACCGTTTTAAGGAAACACTGTCATGTCCACTTACACTCAAGACATCGACGCGGTAGCTAAGCTCCGTGACAGCAAAAGCGGCACTTGGGATGCTATCAATCCCGAATCTGTTGCCCGTATGCGCGCCCAGAACAAGTTCAAGAATGGCCTGGATATTGCCAAATACACCGCCAATATCATGCGCGCTGACATGGAGAACTACGACAAAGACAGCTCCAAGTACACCCAATCCCTGGGCTGCTGGCACGGTTTCATCGGCCAACAGAAGATGATTTCTATTAAGAAGCACTTCGAAGGCAATACTGACCGTCGCTACCTGTACCTGTCCGGCTGGATGGTCGCCGCTCTGCGCAGTGAATTCGGTCCTCTGCCCGACCAGTCTATGCACGAGAAAACCTCTGTTGCGCACCTGATCAACGAACTGTACACCTTCCTGCGTCAGGCCGATGCCCGCGAGCTGAACGACCTGTTCCGCGAGCTGGATGCCGCCCGCGAAGCCGGCAATAAAGAAGCCGAGAAAGCAGTTCAAGACAAGATCGACAACCACAAAACTCACGTTGTGCCGATCATTGCCGACATCGATGCCGGTTTTGGTAACGCAGAAGCCACTTACCTGATGGCCAAGCAGATGATCGAGGCGGGTGCTTGCTGTATCCAGATCGAGAACCAGGTTTCCGACGAGAAGCAGTGTGGTCACCAGGACGGTAAAGTCACCGTTCCTCACGAAGACTTCCTGGCCAAGATCCGCGCAGTTCGCTACGCATTCCTGGAGCTGGGCGTAGACAACGGTGTTATCGTTGCCCGTACCGACTCCCTGGGTGCCGGCCTGACCAAGCAGATCGCCGTGACCAAAGAGCCGGGTGACCTGGGCGACCAGTACAACGCTTTCCTGGACTGTGAAGAAATCGCAGCTTCTGATCTGGCCAATGGTGACGTTGTAATCAACCGCGAAGGTAAGCTGCTGCGTCCTAAGCGCCTGGCTTCCAACCTGTTCCAGTTCCGCAAAGGCACCGGTGAAGCCCGCTGCATCCTGGACAGCATCACCTCTCTGCAGAACGGCGCCGATCTGATTTGGATCGAAACCGAGAAGCCCCACGTTCGCCAGATCGGCGGTATGATGGACGAAATTCGCAAAGTTGTTCCCGATGCGAAGCTGGTTTACAACAACAGCCCATCCTTCAACTGGACCCTGAACTTCCGCCAGCAGGTATTCGATGCATGGTCTGAAGAAGGCAAAGACGTATCCGCTTACGACCGCGCCAACCTGATGAGCGCCGAGTATGACGACTCCGAGCTTTCTGCAGCTGCAGATGAGAAGATCCGTACCTTCCAGGCCGACGCTGCCCGTGAAGCCGGTATCTTCCACCACCTGATCACCCTGCCGACTTACCACACTGCGGCCCTGTCTACCGACAACCTGGCCAAAGAGTACTTCGGTGAGCAAGGCATGCTGGGCTACGTAAAAGGCGTTCAGCGTAAAGAAATCCGTCAGGGTATCGCCTGCGTTAAGCACCAGAATATGGCCGGTTCCGACATCGGTGACGACCACAAAGAGTATTTTGCTGGTGAAGCGGCACTGAAAGCTTCTGGTAAAGACAACACCATGAACCAGTTCAGCTAAGACGCTCTTATACCTTTCAGGTAGATTCAAGGCGGCGCAAGCCGCCTTTTTCTTCAGGGATTCTCTCCTGTTCAAATTGATCAGGACAATGATTCCGCCGAAGAAGAACAGTTATGCAAACTGCGCTTTTATCTCTGCATTTTGAACTTGGGCCGCAATCGCGGCCCTTTTTTTGCTCCCAATCTTATTGCCTTTTCTCAAAGACTTTTGCGCCATATTAGCTAGCCTTAGGGTATACACGCTAAGGTGCGCACCGCCTATGTCTGGCCCAAGACTTGTACTGACCATCAACTGCGGCAGCTCTTCTTTAAAGTTCACCATCATTAACCCAGAAACTGGTGAGGAGCGCTTAAAAGGCCAAGCCGATGCCCTGGGATCATCCTCAGCAGCACTCTCTTGGCAGCACGATGAAAAAGAAGGAACACAGAAGCTCTCCCCTGGGGATGACTACGAAGGTGTTATCGGAGCGTTGGTAAAGCGATTCGACGGCCCCTGGTCAGCGTTGCGCGAGCAGCTTCGGGCAATCGGGCATCGGGTGGTCCATGGTGGCGAACAGTTCGCAGATTCCACGCTGATCAATGACAGCGTGGTATCAGCTATCAGAGCCTGCTGTGAACTGGCGCCACTACACAACCCTGCAGCCCTGCAAGGTATACAGGCCTCACTGCTCGCTTTCCCAGAGTTGCCGCAGGTGGCGGTCTTCGATACCGCCTTCCACCAGAGTTTGCCGGATTACGCCTACCTCTATGCACTGCCCTACAGTTTGTATCGGGATCACCAACTGCGCCGCTACGGTATGCATGGCAGCAGTCATCGCTATATCGGTGAGCGCAGCGCCGAAATATTGAAAACACCCACAGACAAAATCAATGTGATCTCCGCTCACCTCGGAAATGGCGCTTCCCTGTGCGCCATTAAAAACGGAAAGAGCGTGGATACCAGTATGGGTCTGACTCCTCTTGAAGGGCTGGTAATGGGCAGTCGCTGTGGGGACCTAGACCCTGGTTTATTACTTCATTTGGGGGAGGCACTGGACTATTCCCTAGCGGAACTCGAACAGTTATTGAATCGCAACAGCGGCCTGCTGGGGATATCCGAGCTAAGCAATGACTGTCGTGAACTGGAAGAAGCTATGGGCAAAGGCCATGCCGGTGCTAGCTTGGCATTGAAGCTATTTTGTTATCGGCTGGCCAAATATATCGCAGCCTACACAGTGCCACTAAAGCGCGTTGATTCGCTAGTATTCACCGGGGGTATTGGCGAAAACTCATCTTGGGTGCGGCGAGAAACGATAGGTTGGCTCAGCCAGCTCGGCTACCAGCTGGACAATAAGCGCAATGAAGACATTCGCTTCGGTTCTGAAGGGCAGATATCGAAAGACGGAACACTGGATATCCTTGTGATACCCACCCGTGAAGATTGGGTTATTGCTCGAGATACCATCCGCTTAGCGAACAGGGCGCTATAAACATGCCCCACAACGCGCGCGCCCTAATGCTGATTCCACTGGATGTGGGTGTGGGTATTACGTCGGTAAGCCTGGGCTTAATACGAGCACTTGAACGCAACCGCGTAGAAACCCAGTTTTTCAAACCTGTCAGCGAAGCACCTTCGCGCGACGGCGCCATCGAGAGAACCACAGAGATATTGCGGCAGACTACCAAGCTGGACATTCCCCGTTCAATCAGCGCACAAGAAGCTGAAACTATGATCTCCGCAGGTGGAACCACGGAGCTACTGGAGAAAATTTTGGCCCGCTACCGCAGCAGCGTTCAAACTGCGGATGTAATAGTCGTGGAGGGACTTTTACCCGGAAGGCAGAATCAATTTTCTGACCAATTGAACTGCCAGATGGCAAAAACCCTGGATGCGGAAGTGGTGTTGGTTGCCAGCCTGCACACAGGTGATATTCGCCAGCTTACAGAGCGTCTGCAGTATGCGATGCAACCGTTTGGTGAGGGCCCATCCAACCCGGTGGTAGGCTGCATTATCAATAAGCTGGATGCCCCTCCCCGCATAACCGACCCACCTGGTGGCCACTTTATCTCGGTGGGCGCTCAACAGGAGCCCTGTACCAAAGCTGTCAACCGAAAGGATCTGTATCGTAAAATTCCTCTACGCATCGTTGGCGCCATCCCCTGGAATGCGCAGCTGCTGGCCCCCCGGGCGCTGGATCTGGCCCGGCATTTCAATGCACAACTGATCAATCGCGGAGAACTAGAGAGCCGCCGTTTGCGCAGCGTAACCTTCTGCTCGCGATCCCTAGCCAATATGCTGCATCGCTTTAATTCAGGTGCCCTACTGGTCACTTCAGCTGACAGGCCCGATGTTATGGTAGGAGCCTGTCTGGCAGCAATGAACGGTGTAAAAATTGGCTGCTTGCTGCTGACCGGGGGCTACCGACTGGATCGCGGGGTACACAAACTTTGCACACCGGCAATGGAGACTGGACTGCCGGTAATGTTAGTTAGCTCCAACACCTGGCATACCGTGATGGAGTTACAAACCTTCAACCTGCGCACCCCCGCAGATGACCGCGAGCGAGTAAACCGGGTACAGGATTTTTTTGCCAGCCACTTGGATAAAAACTGGGTGCAATCCTTAAGTCAGGTTTCCCAACGACCGCGGCGGATGTCACCCCCAGCATTTCGCTACCACCTAACAGAAATGGCCCGCCGGGTGCTAAAACGCATTGTGCTTCCAGAGGGGGAAGAACCCCGCACTATACGCGCAGCTCTGGCCTGTGCAGAACGGGGAATTGCACAACCGATACTGCTGGGGAGACCGGGATCTATCCAGCGAATCGCTGAGCAACAGGGCCTCAGGCTCAGTAAAAAAGTAGAAATCATCAAGCCCGAAGATGTCAGGGAAGATTATGTAGAGCCCATGGTAGCTCTTCGTAAAAATAAAGGCCTCACTCAGGTGGTCGCGAAAGAACAGCTACAGGACAATGTCGTTTTGGGCACTATGATGCTGGCCCTAGACCAAGTGGATGGCCTGGTTTCAGGCGCTATCCACACTACCGCTAATACCATCCGCCCCGCCCTGCAATTGATCAAGAGCGCTCCAGGTGAAGAGCTTGTCTCCTCAATTTTCTTTATGCTTCTACCCGAGCAGGTACTGGTATACGGAGACTGCGCCATCAACCCAGACCCCAACGCCAACCAATTGGCTGCGATCGCCATCCAGTCGGCAGACTCCGCAGCGGCTTTTGGGATAGAACCCCGAGTAGCAATGATCAGTTATTCCACCGGCACCTCAGGAACCGGCTTAGACGTAGATAAAGTGCGTGAAGCCACACAAATCGCCAAGCAGAGAAGGCCCAAGCTGATTATTGATGGACCACTACAATACGATGCGGCGCTGATAAAAAATGTGGCTGAGCAGAAAGCGCCACAGAGCCCAGTCGCGGGCCGCGCCACCGTATTTATTTTCCCTGATTTAAACACCGGCAACACCACATATAAAGCAGTACAACGCAGTGCGGACTTAGTCAGCATTGGGCCTATGTTGCAGGGGCTGCGCAAACCGGTGAATGATCTTTCCCGCGGTGCCCTGGTGGACGATATTGTCTACACCATTGCACTTACCGCAATTCAGGCCCAACAACATCAACCACATATAACTAAAAAATAACTGGCCTCTATCCACAGAGGGGACGGCGAAGGTCAATATATTCATGCAGCGCGGCGGCAATAACATAGGCCTCCAGACGGTGCTCATAGGTATCCGAATGGTCGCAACCCATCCGCTCCAGACAACGTTGGATAAACGCGAATTTATCAGATTTGTCCCGCCACACTCTGCGCCCCTTGATCACCGTTATTAGCATTTTCCACCAGCTGCGGTCAGCCGCTCTCAACTGTTGAAGTGCGACAGCCAGCCATCCCTCTTCATCGGTAAAGTCCGTGCCCAGCGGATAGTAAGGCAACATGGCGAGGGACTTTTCATCGGAAAAGACCTCGGCAATATGCTCCGGGGTATTTCGATTAAACGCTGCCGGAATAGTGAAGTCCTTTTCGATTTTGCCTGCATATTTGGCCTGTTCCAGCAACACTGCCTGAAATCGTGTATCGCAAATACTGAGCATGGAAACCATCACGTCCCGGTCTGTTTTACCCCGCAGGTCCACCGCGCCGTATTCAGTTACCACAATATCCCGCAAGTGCCGAGGTATAGTGGTGTGGGGGTATTCCCAGACAATATTACTTTCACAAATTCCGTCGCGAACGCGTATGCTCGGCAGGGCAATAATGGAGCGGGCCCCAGGCAGTGCAAAGGCCTGGGCAACAAAATTGTATTGCCCTCCAACACCACTAACTACCTGATTATCCATTAAAGCATCGGAAATAACGGCTCCGCCCAATGTCACCATCATGGCTGAATTTACAAAACGTGCGTGTTTGCGCTGGACTTGCTTCAGCATTTGTTGGCCGCGCAGATCGTTGGTGAAATCGATAGAAGTCATATCGATACCGGCCCGCTCAATGGGGGCTAGATCCCGTAACTCTCGATACATCACCTCAGGGCCAAGGTAAAAACCACCGTGCAACCAGATACCGCCTTTAAGTTTGTTGTTCAAACAACTGCCTATCAATCGTCGACGGCCGTGCTCACTGTGTAGGTCACACTCCTCCTCTTCGCCATCGGGTGTTAACAACTTGTGGCCGCGCCAACTGTAACTTGGATCCACAATACCAAAACGCTGCAAAAACGCCGTATCATCAGGGGTTAACGGGCAGTGGATACGCCCTCTCTTTTTCAGAGCGAGCAGAGTCTCTTCGTTCACTGTATGGGTGATCGCATCCGAGTCCAGCAACTCCTGCAGTGCCGCATCAGCAAACACTTCACGGATTAAAACCCCCGCCTTACGCAGATGTAAAAAGCCATGGGGAACCATTTCACTGGCACCATATAGTCCCTGTTGAAAGGGCGTCTTTTGTAGGGGGAGGTTTTTTCGGTATGCGGATGACTCTGAATCGGCTAACTTATCCAGCAGGCGAGTGAAGAGCGGATTCTCTTTGTGACGCAAGCGCAAGGCATGACACACCGCATCGCCGAGCGCCCCGATACCCACTTGTAAAGTACCACCATCAGCGATCAGGCTGGCAATATGAAAACCGATAGCATATTCGGTAAAACTCACCGGCATTGCAGGAGCGGCAAACAATGGAGTATTGAACTGGTTACCTTCTAACAAAAAATCGAAAGCGCCTTCCGCAAGCTCACTACTGCCCGGCATATAAGGTAATTGATGATTTACCTCTCCCAGTAAAAAAAGCGATTGCCCTTTGCGATCGGAGGCCAGCTTTAAAAGTGGCAGGGTCAGATCCGGATTACAGCTCAAACTGTATTTGCCACCCGCCGGTGAGGGGGACACCATTTGCGCGATCACATTGATCCCATTGCGCAAGAGATCTTCGGGCACCTCGGTATAATTAGTGCTGACATAATGTTGCTGAGCATAGCGATTACCCAGCAAAGCACCGGGCTCCATAAAAAACTCTATCACCTCAATATTATTGGGAAGCTGCCCTTGTCTCCTTGCCGTCACATAACCAAGATCCTGGTAGTGACTGTAAAGGCGATCCAGTAAAGGCTGTACAAAACGGCGCGTGATATCACTGTCCCCCCTGGGTCGCTCAAGGGTCAGGGCGGTATAAATGGTCAGAGAAATAGAAGGGTCTGCAGCGGCACGCGCGTAAAGGGCATTGGCAAAGTGATTGGCTTTTCCCAATCCGAGGGGTAACCCCAGCACAATCTTTTTACCGACCCTGCGTAACAGAGCATCGATACACTCCTCGGCGCCGGTAAACCGCTGGGGAACATTATCAGGAGAAACTTCCATGGAAATCAGGCTTTTCTCACAAGGCTATTGGATTTTTCCCACCACCCTGGCCAAATGATCAAAGTGGTCGACCTGGATAGCCTTATCCACTGCATCAGCTGCGTCACGAAGAGCATCCGCTTCTTCATCACTAATGAGATTACGTTGCAGCCCCTCTTCCACCGACTCGCGACTTAGGGTGCGAATACCCCCCTTTTTTAACTTCTCTCGTGCACGCTCAGAGGCACATACCTTGTTGAAGGCCTGCTCGACAATTTCAACTCCATCGCCAGGATTGCCAAGGAAAACACCACGGGTCAAACGGTCTCGGGTTTTGGAGGGACTCAACAGCAACTCGGCACATGCTCGCGCCTGTCGATCTGAAGCAGTATGGATACTATGCCCCCAGGGCATAGTCAGAAAATGCATCAACTGTCCAAAAAATGGGCGCGGGAAATTCTGAAAAACTTCCAACAACTGAACTTCGATTTTATGCAAACCATCGCGCATGGCGAATTCCAGCAACGGTAAATCATCTTTGGGATTGCCATCATCATAGAAACGCTTGAGAGTACAGCTCAACAGATAAAGCTGGCTGAGCACATCGCCGAGCCGGGAGGATATCAGCTCTTTTCTTTTTAACTCACCGCCCAAGGTGATCAGCGAGACCTCTGTCACCAGTGTCAGCACAGCCGAGTAGCGATTGATCTGACGAAAATACTTGGCCGCGCCTCCAACATTACGAGGGCTGCTGGCAAAGAGCCCCACGGTCCAACCATGAAATACTCCTCGCAATAGCGTCTTGAATTGGAACCACATATGCTTGGGGAGTAAGTGATCCAGTTGCTCCAGCCCCTCCTCTTCATCGGGATTTTCAGCAGCGAGCATTTCATCAAGTATGTAAGGGTGGCAGCGAATAGCACCCTGACCAAAGATCATTAAGCTGCGGGTCAATAAATTGGCCCCTTCTACCGTTATCGCCACGGGTACCGCACGATAGGCATTACCCAGGTAATTTAGTGGGCCATCCATGATGGCTTTACCGGCATGAATATCCATGGCGTCATCAATAGCCTGGCGCAGCCCCCCTGTTGCATTGGCTTTCATAATTGCGGTGATTACCGCCGGCTTAAGTCCATCATCCAATGCCCTGGTGGTTGTCTTATGGGCGCTATCTAGCACGAAAGCGATAGCGGCGATCTCCGCCAGCCGACTTTGCACCCCTTCAAAACGCCCTACAGGAATATTGAATTGCTCGCGGATACGCGCATAGGCACCAGTGGTCCTCGCCGCCATTTTGGCACCGCCCGTAGAGAGCGAGGGAAGCGAGATGCCACGCCCGGCAGCCAAGGCGCTCATCAACATTTCCCAGCCTTTGCCGACATTCTCCTGACCTCCAATAATCCACTCCATAGGGATAAAGACATCTTTTCCCCAGTTGGGACCATTTTGGAAGGCCTGCATCGCCGGGAGATGGCGTTGACCAATAGTCACGCCTTCTGTATCAGTAGGAACCAGTGCCACGGTAATTCCCAGCTCCTCTTTATCGCCGAGAATATGCTCCGGGTCGTACAACTTAAAGGCGAGCCCCAAGACCGTGGCAATAGGCCCCAGGGTGATATACCGCTTGTGCCAGTTGACACGCATCCCCAGGACCTTTTCCCCCTGATGATTACCGTAACAGACCTCTCCGCGGTCAATCATGGATGCCGCATCGGAGCCCGCCTGGGGGCTGGTGAGGCCGAAACAGGGAATATCCGTGCCATCGGCAAGCCGGGGTAGATAATAGTCTTTTTGCTCCTGGGTGCCATGAGCGAGCAGCAATTCTCCCGGCCCGAGGGAATTGGGCACCATCACAGTGACGCCGACGGTGTTACTCCGCGTAGAAATTTTGGTGACTATTTCTGCATGCGCAGTAGGGGAAAAGCCGAGACCACCATATTTTTTGGGAATGATGATGCCGAAGAAACGATTTTTACGCAGAAACTCCCAAACATGCTCTGGGATATCGTGATCGACAAAACTGATCTGCCAATCATTGATCATTTTACAGAGCTCTTCGGCAGGCCCATCGAGAAAAGCCTGTTCCTCCTCATTCAGCTCTGGCGGTCCCATATCGAGTAGTTGCTTCCAGTCCGGTTTACCGGAGAGTAGCTGAGCATCCCACCAAACCTCTCCGGCCTCCATTGCCTCCCGTTCCGTTTGAGATATTGGCGGTAAAATCCTCTTTATGATATTCAATAGGGGTTTGGTAAAGAATTTCTTGCGCAACTCGCTCATTTTTACCTTCCGCAGTATCCCTAGCGGTGCACTACCCCGCCAATTACCACTAGCCATGGTGCTATTTCAAAAAATAATGATAGGCAACGAATGCGGTTGAAGAGTTTCAGTAAGATCCCTTCCCAAATTGAAAACTCACAAGTATTCACTCAGTACTCCTGACACAACATTTTGTGCGGGGAGAGCCCCCTAGTAACTAGACGCCCAAGAGAACCTGAAATTTATACATCAATAAGATGTATGAAACGCCAGTTGTCGCGATATTCCTGGGAAATACTACCTATATTTAGAGAGATGGAATGGACGCCGCAAATGAAGCTCTGGATCAGTTGATAGAAAGCATTGAATTAGGATGCTCGTATGAAGCAGACTCTTGTGAACTCGCTTGCCGGTGTCGGACTTTTAACCCCCAGCCTGCTCTTCGCCAATCTGGTGGGTGAAGGCCCCCGGCTGGCCCCGGAAGACAGAATTACCCAGGGACAAATTGTTGAAGGTGAACTGAGCCTGGATGAAATTCGCCAGGCCGGGATGCTCATTTTCAGCACCCCCTTTAATCGCTACGATGGCTACGGGGATGGTGCACACGATGAATCCCAGCCTGATAACCACTCCGCGGATGGCGGGAACCGACCGACATTACAGGGCAATGGTACCTTCCTGCGAGTCAATGGACTCGACTCCCAGAACTGCCTGGAATGTCACAGTATCGTCAGCAATAGAACTGTGCCGGCCACCATGGGTATTGGCGGCGGTGGCGGTTTTAGTACCAGCGCAATGCTGCGTCCGGTAAATATTGATGTCATTGACGAAAGTTTCGATGGGACTGCGGAATACGATGGCCGCCTAATCAACCCCCTATTCTTATTTGGTTCTGGAGGGATTGAACTAGTCGCCAGAGAAATGACCGCTGACCTTCAGCGCCTCAAACAATACGCCTTAGACAACCCTGGAACTGTTGTCAGTCTGGATACTAAATCCGTTAATTTTGGCAGTATTTTTGTCGATGAAGATGGCAACCTGGACACCAGCAATGTGGAAGGCGTCGATGCAGACCTTGTGGTACGCCCGTTTGGCAGGAAAGGGGATAATGCCTCAGCCCGCGAATTCTCCTTGAACGCCCTTTCTTTTCACATGGGGATGCAGGCAACAGAAAAGTTTGGCGGGGCAGAAGCCGACGAAGACAATGACGGCGTGACCAACGAAATATCTGTCGGTGATCTATCCGCGATCAGTATTTTCATTGCCACCCTGGACCGCCCCTTCCAAATAGAATCCGGCAAAAATAACCGGGGTCGCAAATTGTTCCACGAGGTAGGTTGTGCCGACTGCCATCGTCCCGTAATGACTACTGAGCGGAGGACCTTGCCCTTTAAGCTAACGGGCTCCCCGGAGGCCCCATTTGAAGATACTTTCTATCACGTGGATCTAAGTAAGCCCCCCACAGTTTTTAAATCCATTTTTGGAGCGGGAATTGAGGTCGAAATGTTCTCTGATCTCAAGCGCTATGACATGGGCATAGCACTAGCTGAAACCGCCTTTTTCCAGGATGAGGTGCAAAACAGGGAATTTATCACCGCACGCCTTTGGGGAGTTGCTGACACAGCGCCCTATATGCACGATGGGCGCGCACTCACCTTGGTAGAAGCCATCTTGTTACACGATAATCCTGGAAGTGATGCCGGCTACGCCGCAGAAAACTTCCAAAATCTGAGTGACGAAGAGAAGAATAAGATCCTTTATTTTCTGATGTCTCTGCGCATGCCCAAGGATCCAGTTTCAGATTTACACAATCGATAGGCAGCTCTTCATGAACGATGTCCGCGGCAACAAAGTTGCCAGCGGGCATTTTTATTTACAAGCTTTTGTGAAAGCTGTGTAATTGAAAAGTGGGGTTCACACTAGTGCTTCTTGCGCAACAATGATTCCGTTGTTATCCCCATACAGATATTCTCCAGGTCGAAAAGTCACCCCTCCAAAAGTCACTGCCAGATCCCGCTCGCCAATACCTTTTTTCTCCGTTTTCATTGGGTGTGTACCCAGGGCCTGAACGCCTAAATCTAGCGCCCCAATCTGGTCAACATCGCGGATGCAGCCATACATCACTATGCCTTCCCAGCCATTGGCTACCGCTTTATCGGCGAGCATATCGCCAAGACAAGCGCGACGCATTGAACCACCCGCATCGACTACCAGAACCTTTCCTTTTCCCGGTTCCGCCACTAACTCCCGCACCAGCGAGTTATCCTCAAAACACTTAATAGTTACGATTTGACCGCCAAAGCTCTCACGGCCTCCGTAATTAACAAACATCGGCTCAACCACTTGCACTGCATCACCGTGGTCATCACACAAATCGGGGGTAGAAATTGGCATATGTCCTCTCGCAATCATTCCGTAAAAAATGATGATAGCGATAGTGTCACTCTGGTGGCAGGCTGACAAATAAATACCGGGTATCATCCCTATAGATAATACCCGGCCAAGGCTTCGCTGCTACAAAATCGTTTTCAGGTTTTAGTGCGTAACACGCACCGGAGTACCTACACGTACATGGCGATAAAACTTTCTAGCCATGTGCGGAGGCATACGCACACAACCATGCGAGGCAGGGTGTCTGGGCACATGGCCAGAAGCATGCAGACCGATCCCGCCGTTGAAGCGAATATAGTTATTCATTTTTGCACCACGATACACAGTACCGGCGGGGCGGCGATGTTTACGAGTATTTACATTGGACCTCACCACCCGTCCTGTGCGCCTATCTACATAACTTCCGTAGATCGAAGAGCGATGATGCGGGTGCTTGGACAATACACGGAAGTGCCCTGGCCGCGTACTGTAACCCCGCTTACCGGAGGAAATTCTGGATACCCCGACCAACTTGCCGCCTTTGTAGAGGTAAGCGCGCTGTTCACTCAAGTCAATTCTGATTGAGGCGCCTCCTCCCCTAGCCGCAGCGCGATCATCAAACCAGTTACCACCGCGGGGCTTTGCCATTGCAGGGGGAACGGCGATTAGTGCCAAGAGACACAACATCAGAAAAATATGCAATATTGGGATCTGTAACTGTCTGCTCGTATGCATAGCTCACCTCAACAACTTTCTCTGCTCTGCCAAAGTGGGCGGAAAGGAAAACAGCCCAACCGATACCACTCAAACTTCTACACCGGAGGATTTACCCCTGCAGGTGAATCAGCACCAAAGCAAATTGCGCTCAGTTTTTCTATCCACGCGCTGCCTCAGGACTCTTCCGATTCTATTGAGGCTGGAGGCAAGCTTTAGAATGAATTCTTATCTCTGAAGGCAAGCCATAGAGTTTTGAATTTTTTCGGTAGCGTGTGATCTGTAAATCTCACACAGAAATAGCAGGATAAATTCCGAAGTTATCGAGAGAAGCGGCAACAGAAGTCTAATTTTGGGGCAAACACGCAATGGATTAGAGGAAAAAAACCAAAGTCGCAGGAAAGACGCTTAGATAGGAAAAGCGGCCCAAAAGGGCCGCTTTGAAAGGAAATTAGGCTTCTTCGTTAGCTAGGAATAGCCAGGTATCTACAGCGGTATCCGGGTTCAGGGAAACACTGTCGATTCCCTCATCCATCAACCAGCGGGCGAAGTCTTTATGGTCAGAAGGTCCCTGACCGCAGATGCCTACATATTTACCAGCTTTTTTGCAGGCCTGGATGGCGCGGGACAGCAGAGCCTTCACTGCCGGGTTACGCTCGTCGAACAGGTCGGCCACCAGACCGGAATCCCGATCAAGACCCAGGGTAAGCTGGGTCAAGTCATTAGAACCGATTGAGAAGCCATCAAAATGCTGCAGGAACTCTTCTGCCAGCAGGGCATTGGATGGCAGTTCGCACATCATAATGACCTTGAGACCAGCCTCGCCGCGGCGCAGACCGTTCTCGGCGAGCAGACCGACAACCTCTTCTGCCTCTTCCGGAGTTCGCACGAAGGGTACCATGATCTCCACATTGGTCAGCCCCATCTCGTCACGTACTTTCTTCAGTGCACGACATTCCAGGGCGAAACACTGGCGGAAATCTTCAGAGCGGTAGCGAGCCGCACCACGGAAGCCGAGCATCGGGTTCTCTTCGCTGGGTTCGTATAGTTGGCCACCAACCAGGTGTGCGTATTCGTTGGACTTAAAGTCTGATAGACGCACGATTACACGATTAGGTGCAAAGGCCGCGGCCAGGGTAGCGATACCTTCTACCAGTTTCTCAACAATAAAGTCTTCCGGGGAGGCGTAACCGCCTATGCGCTCGCGGATATTCTGTTGCAAGTCATCCGGGAGGCTATCCAGCTCAAGCAGGGCTTTCGGGTGAATCCCAATCATGCGATTCAGGATAAATTCCAAGCGCGCCAGGCCAACCCCCTGATTGGGCAAGTGGCTAAAGGCAAAAGCGCGATCTGGATTGCCCACATTGAGCATGATTTTGAAAGGCAGATCCGGCATTTCGGAAACTTCAGTTTCTTCACGCTGGAAGTCCAACTCGCCGGACATTACGAAGCCGGTATCGCCTTCGGCACAAGAGACGGTGACGGGAGTACCGTCTTCCAATAACTCGGTGGCGTTTCCACAGCCAACCACTGCGGGAATCCCCAATTCACGGGCAATAATCGCCGCGTGACAAGTACGGCCGCCGCGGTTGGTAACAATTGCGCTCGCCTTTTTCAACACCGGTTCCCAATCCGGGTCGGTCATATCGGTCACCAGGACCTCACCGTCCTGCATAGCTGCCATATCTTGGGCGGACTTCAGCTTGCGAACGCGGCCTGCACCGATACGCTGACCAATCGCGCGCCCCTCACACAGTACTTCACCGCGTTCCTGCAGGCTGTAACGCTCAATGCTGGTACCCTGATCGCGGGAGCGTACGGTCTCCGGGCGCGCTTGTACGATAAATAGCTTACCGGTATCACCGTCTTTGGCCCACTCGATATCCATCGGACGACCGTAGTGCTCTTCGATTTTACGGGCCTGAATTGCCAGGCTGGTCAGCTCTTCATCATTGAGAGCAAAACGCTGGCGATCTTCTTCTGCAACCTCTACGGTTTTTACTGAGCGCCCGCAATCGCCGCTTTCGTCGTAAACCATTTTGATGGCTTTACTACCGCGATTGCGACGTAGGATAGCTGGGCGCCCGGCATCCAAAGCCGGCTTGTAGAGATAGAACTCGTCAGGATTCACAGCACCCTGTACAACAGTCTCACCCAGACCGAAGGCCGCAGTGATAAAGATCACATCACGGAATCCACTCTCAGTATCCAAGGTAAACATTACACCGGCCGCGCCAGTCTCACTGCGCACCATGTGCTGAATACCAGCCGACAGAGCTACACCTACATCCGCGTAGCCTGTATGTACACGGTAGGCGATGGCACGGTCGTTATAGAGAGAGGCAAATACTTCTTTAACCGCAATCAGAACCGCATCTATACCACGGATATTCAGGAAGGTCTCCTGCTGGCCTGCGAAAGAAGCATCCGGTAAATCTTCAGCAGTCGCGGAGGAACGCACAGCAACAGCTGTCTCACCACCACCCAAAGCTTCATAACCATCGCGGATCTCTTTTTCCAGCTGTGCAGGAAATGGGGTCTGTATGATCCAATTGCGAATTTCATCGCCGGCTTTGGCTAACTCAGTAACATCACCGACATCGAGTCCTTTCAGCCGCTCGGCGATACGCTGCTCTAACTGCTCATGGGCTAGGAAAGCCCGAAAAGCCTCCGCTGTGGTCGCAAAGCCGCCCGGTACACTCACACCAGCGCCGGCCAGAGATGAAATCATCTCGCCGAGCGATGCGTTTTTACCGCCGACTTTGTCGACATCATCCATTCCCAGTTTTGCAAAGTCGATGGTGAAATTCGTCAAGTGAAGGCCCTCTGAAATCAGGTTTGTTGGGCGCTGATTATAAGGATGAGTCTTGTAAAAAATAGCCCAGGAAAAACGGTCAATATGTTGTAAATTTTCTACAAGCTTGCTTAGCTCTCAGAAAATAAGACCTTTAAGCCCACCACCCCTATACTAGCGGCCACTAAAAAGTCCCGCCAACAGACAGAGACGCAGCATGGCAAAAGACAAACGCACCGCTTTTTTTATTTCCGATGGAACCGGCCTCACTGTAGAGGGCATTGGCCACAGCCTATTGGCACAGTTTCAGGACCAGCATGTCGAGCAGGTGACTCTGCCTTATATTGACTCTACCGAAAAGGTCCAGCAGGCTCTCCAGCGTATAGAGAGCGCTGCCCAGGAATCCGGTCTGCAGCCCATCATTATTACCAGCATCGTTTCTGACCAGATTCGCGATCAATTGCACCAAAGCCCCGCTTTAATGCTGGATATCTTCGAGAATTACCTGACACCTCTGGCCAATTTATTTGGGCGCGATCCTGCACAGACCGTTAATGTCTCCCACGGCATTGCCGATAATCGCCGCTATAGCGAACGCATTGATGCGGTGCATTTTGCTATCGATAACGACGACGGGCGCCGCATCAGTGAATTTGAGCAAGCGGATGTCATATTGCTCGGCGTCTCCCGCTCCGGCAAAACCCCCACCTGCCTATATTTAGCCCTGCAATTTGGACTGCGCGCGGCCAACTATCCCATCACCGAAGAGGATATGGACTCCACCACCCTGCCCAAGATTCTGCGCCCCTTCCAGCGCAAACTCTTCGGTCTCACCATAGATCCCAAACGCTTGATGCAGATTCGACAGGAAAGACGCGCCAATAGCCGCTACGCTTCTATAGGGCAGTGCGAATTTGAGGTGCGCCAAGTCGAACAGATGCTAAGGCGGGCGCAAGTGCCCTTCCTCAATGCCACCCAGCTATCCGTGGAGGAGCTCGCTACGCGCCTGATGTCCCAGGCCGGCATCGAGCGAAGAATTGACTAAGGGATGACCAAAAAGCCAGGCGCCCTTTTCACGCCGCGACAAAGTGTGTAGTGTGCGCCGTCTTCCAGACTGCCGTGTTTTGATATGCAAATAGTCTCCCTGCCCTATTCACTCAATTCTGCAGCAGCCTTCCAGGCAATTGCGGATCTACCTGTGCCGGTATGGCTCGATAGCGGCCGGCCTCTCAGCAGCGGAGGTCGCTACGATATTATCAGTGCCGACCCTCTTAACGCGCTGGAACTGGCAGCAGATAGCAGCGAGCCTTTCACTCGGGTAGATGACCTAAGTCGTGAGCTGTGCCCTCAGGAGCGGGACTCGCAACTGCCATTTTGCGGTGGAATCATCGGTTTTGCCGGTTATGAACTGGGCACCGGCGGTAACTTTTTGCCGGCGGATACCCGACCTACGGACCTACCGGCAGGCTTTTTTGGGCTCTATAGCTGGGCTTTTATTGCAGATCACCAGCTGGGCTCCTGCCATCTGGTTTTTCATCCTGCCTGCCCAGCCAGGCAGGTACAAGAGCTAATCGATCGTTTTAAATCGGTGCACTGGGAGCGAGAGCAGGATCCCGAGGGGTTTCGCCTTTTAGCACCATTTGCCCACGAACTCAGTGTTGCTGACTATGAGGAGCGCATTGCGCGAATCCTCGAATATATCGCAGCGGGAGATGTCTACCAGGCAAACTTTACCCAACGCTTCAGCGCCCCCTACGAGGGCGATCTCTTTGGTGCCTACCTGGCATTGCGTCGACGCGTGGCAGGGCCATTTTCAGCATTTATGGAAATGCCCCAGGGCAGCTTGCTGAGCCTATCGCCAGAGCGCTTTATTCGTGCCGATGGCAGTAGCTTGCGCACCGAGCCCATCAAGGGCACCGCCGCCAGAGTAGCTGATCCGGTAGAGGACCAGCGTGCGGCATTTACCCTGCAGAGAAGCCCTAAAGATCGCGCAGAAAACCTGATGATCGTGGATTTGCTGCGCAACGATTTCAGCAAGTTATGCCGCAGTGGCAGCGTGAGGGTGCCGGAGCTATTCCAGCTGGCTAGCTTTGCCAATGTTCACCACTTGGTCAGCGTAGTGACAGGAGAGATGCATGAGGACTCAGCTTACAGCGACCTGTTAGCGGCCTGTTTTCCCGGAGGCTCCATCACCGGTGCCCCCAAACGCCGCTCTATGGAGGTCATTCGCGAGCTGGAAGCCAGCCCCAGGGGTATCTATTGCGGCAGCATCGGCTATATCAGTAGCTGCGGCCGCGCCGATACCAACATCGCCATTCGTACCTTTAGCGCCAGTAATGGGCGTATTACCTGTGCTGCCGGTGGAGGCATAGTCGCCGACTCTGACCCGACAGCAGAGTACAAGGAGTGCCTGGCCAAAGTGCGCTTACTTCTTGAAACCGCAGAGCAATTCCTGAATTGATCACCCAGCCCGTCAAAAATCACTGCCTGCCGGGCTTTTCTGTAGTCTTACTACAGCATTTTGGTTATAGAACTATCTAGGATTGATATTTCAAAGTTATTAGGCCATCTGATAGATTCAATGCCAGTAGTGCCAATTTCAGCGCTTAACTGGATCAAGGAATTTATTGTGAAGATCACACTAGTCAAAAAAGTACTCGCCGATGGCTCACCCTGCGCCAAATGCCGGGATGTGCAGGAAAAACTGGAAGTGAACGAACAACTCAAATTTATCGATCAAACCTTGATAGCTGACGTGCGCGACCCGCAAAGTGCCGGGATGCAAATTGCACAGCAATTTAATGTGGATCGAGCGCCATTCTTTGTGGTCGAGCGTGAAGGGCAAGAAGCAGAGATCTATACCGTCTACTTCAAATTTGCCAAGGAAGTTTTACAACCCCTGATCCAACAGGCAGAGGCCTCTTAGCCTCTGCCAGCCAGCTACACCGCAATACTAATATACCGGCAGCTCTGTATCGGCAAATAGCGCATCTACCTCAGCTCTGGAAGTAGCATGCGCAGCTTGATCCACCAATTCCCGGGTGAGATGCGGAGCAAACTGTTGGATGAAATCATACATAAAGCCTCGCAGGAATATTCCCTTGCGAAAGCCGATCTTGGTAATACTGGACTCGAACAAATCACTGGCATCCAGGGCAACTAAATCTTCATCCTCACCATCCACCGCCATATCCGCCACTATGCCAATACCGAGACCCAGGCGCACATAGGTTTTAATAACATCCGCATCCGCGGCGGTAAACACGACCTTAGGCGAAAGCCCTTTCTCCAGGAATGCCTCATCCAATTTTGAGCGGCCGGTAAAGCCAAACACGTAAGTGACGATTGGATACTTTGCAACCTCTTCAAGATTCAGCTTGCTGACATGGCAGAGAGGATGATCTTTAGGCACCAAAATACAACGATTCCAGCGATAAACCGGCATCATCACCAAATCACTGAAAAGCTCTAGTGCCTCGGTAGCAATAGCGAAATCCGCAGTACCATCGGCTGCCATTTCCGAGATTTGCATGGGGGTTCCCTGGTGCATATGCAGCGATACATCAGGGTAACGGGAAATAAACAGCTTGATAACCGGGGGCAGCGCATACCGCGCCTGGGTATGGGTAGTGGCAACCGCCAAGCTGCCCTTCTTGTCATTGCTGAACTCCTGGGCAACCTGCTTGATATTTTCCACTTTGCGCATAATTTCGCCAGCGGTCTTGAGGATCGCCTCCCCCGCTGGCGTCACCCTGGTGAGGTGCTTGCCGCTGCGGGCAAAGATTTCCACCCCCAGCTCATCTTCCAGTAGGCGAATCTGCTTGCTGATGCCCGGCTGGGAGGTATAGAGGCTCTGCGCAGTAGCAGAAACGTTGAGATCGTGATGCGCCACTTCCCAGATATATCGCAACTGCTGCAGCTTCATAAGTCCTCCCTTTAATATCAATCACCCCGCCCCAGGACGAGTGCAACTCTGACATATAAATTGTTAGTTATAAAAAACATCTTGAGTTATGCGAGAAAAGAATAGCAGCCAATCGAAGCCGGGGCCAACGGACAGATGAATATCCAGTGAAGAGCGGCGGGTGTCAATCGACTTTCAAGCATTAATTGGCCCCGAAAGGGCTCAAATACTCAGGCATCACTATTTGCGATATTGGCAATTCCGTGCGGCACATGACCTGTAGCCACATGCTCAGCTGCGGAGGCACAGTGCGCCGGCTGGTCATCAAAGAACACATCAGCACCGAATGCCCGCAGAAACTCCCCCTTTGGAAGCCCCCCCAAAAATACCGATTCATCTACCCGGATGTCCCAAGCACGCAACGTGCGTATTACCCGCTCATGGGCTGGCGCAGACCTTGCCGTCACCAGGGCGGTGCGTATTGGACAGCTCTCTAAACCAAATTCCGCCTGCAATGTCTGTAAAGCCTCAAGAAATCCCTTGAAAGGCCCCCCACCCAGCGGCATCTGTGCAGAGGCACGCTCTGCACGGGTAAAGGCATCCAGCCCATCCCGCTTGAAAATCTGCTCAGCCTCATCAGAAAAGATTACTGCATCACCATCAAAGGCAAAGCGCAAAACATCGTCTCGCTGTTCGCGACTACCTCCGGCCACCAGAGTTGCCGCAGCAACCCCCTGATCCAGGGCGCGACGAACATCCAAGCCATCAGTCGAGAGAAACAAATTACAGCCAAATGGACCGATATAGCGATAGGGGCTTTCACCATTGCAAAAGGCAGCCCGGGTAATATCCAGACCATAGTGCTCAATTGAGTTAAACACCCTAAGTCCTGTATCAGCACTGTTACGGGAAAGCAGGATGACCTCGACCCTGGGCTCCCCCTCAAGCTGCTCGTTGATTTTTAGAAATTTCTCTACCAGGTGGAAGGCATCTCCTTTCTGCAAAACATCATTCTCCCGCTCTACTTGATAGCGCGAGAAAGCTTGCAGGCCCAGCTCCTCGAAAACCTTATGGCTATCATTCAAGTCGAACAGTGCCCGAGAAGAAATCGCGATTACCAGTTTGTCCGGACGCATGGCCATCAGGGCGCCTCCACATCACTGAGCCCCTCGGGACTATTATCGCTTCCTCTGAGGTTCAACAGAGTGAAAAGCATTTGCTGTAAATCTTCACGGGTACGGTAAGCACGCACCTCTGCTTGGTTAACCATCACCAGCAATAGCGCATGGCAGCTTTCCAGTGTGAGCCGACCCAAGCGATTCATTTCATTGGGCGGGCAGGTAAAGCCCAAGCGATGGAACATATCCACCAGGTGCCCGATCACCAGCTCGTCATGGCTCTTATCCAGCTCGTGCAACTCGGGAATTCCCCACATAGCTTGGGCCAATGGCAGCAGTCCTCGCTGCTCACGGTACACAGCTAGAAGGCGCCCAACAAACTCATCAATAAAACTCCCAAGTGTCATATGCTCGAGATCGAGCTCTGCCAGCTCAGCCATGGCCTCACTGATACTAGCGAGCCACTGCTCGCCCATAGCATAGAGAATCGCATGTTTATTGGGGAAATAATGGTAGAGGGAGCCCACTGAAATATCGAGCTTCCGCGCAATTAGGATAGTAGTGAGATCATCGAGCCCGACCTCTTCCAGGAGCCTCCCGGTGACATCGAGTATCTGCCGGGCTCGAGCCCGTGCACGGGCTTGGACCGGCTCGCGGCGAGGGGTTAATTGGCTTTTGCGCTTATGCTGTTCGGTACTGGACAAGATCGGTTTCCTAATGGCAACTCACAGCATCTTAACACCAAAGGAGTCGACAATTTCACCAGCAACAGTCCAGCCACCTCACCTCTTTCAATGCCCAAACCTATCAAGCAAACTGTGGTAAAGCATTCCCAGCACCAGGCCCGGCCAACGCAAAAGGGTTCCACCAGGAAAAGTCTCTGTTGGGATCTTCGTCATGATGTCAAAGCGCTCCTCAGTGCCAGCAATTGCTTCAGCGAGCAGTTTTCCCGCAAAGGTTGCAGTAGGCACCCCGTGGCCCGAGTAACCTTGACTGTAATAGATATTGGGCTCCAGGCGCCCCATATGCGGCATGCGATTCATAGTGATCGCCAGAGTGCCGCCCCAGCCATAATCAATTCGGGTCTGCTTTAGCTGCGGATACACCTGCAGCATTTTTTTCCGTACAAACTTGCGTATATCTGCAGGAAAGCTGGCCGTATAATTCTCACCACCACCAAAAATCAGGCGGTTATCTCCCGATAACTTCCAGTAGTTGATAACAAATAGTGTGTCCTGCACTGCATAATCATTGGCGATCAATTTTTGAGCAGCAGGCTCAGACAGAGGTTCAGTGGCCAGAACAAAATTATTGATTGGCATAATTTTGCCAGCCAGCCGCGGCTCCAAGTTTCCGAGATAGCCATTGCAGGCCAATATAACCTTAGCCGCCTTTATCTGCCCCTTGGCTGTTTCGACGGTACAGGAATTCCCTCCCCGATAGCTAGTCACTCTGCTGTGCTCATAGAGCTCGACCCCAGCTCTGACACAAGCCGCCGCTAACCCAAGCCCATAGTTCAATGGGTGAAGGTGCATGGAGCCACTGTCAATTTGCGCGCCTAAATAACGCCTTGTTCCCACAAGGCCACCCACCTCCTGCTCATCGGCATAGCGCACACCCGAGTAACCATAACGCTCCTGAAGAAGCTCGGCTTCCTTGCGCAGGTAGTTGTCATGGCTGGGTTTAGCTGCGAGATGCATAATCCCTCGCTTCAGGTCGCAATTAATTTGATGCTTATCAATCAACTGCTCTACTAGCCGCACCGCCTCAAGGCTAAATTGCCAAAACCGCTTGGCAATCTCCACACCGAACATTTCTTCCAAGTCACTTTGGCAGCGCCGTTGCCCAACCCCAACATGTCCACCATTGCGACCAGATGCGCCCCATGCCACACGCTGCGCTTCCAAGACAGACACTTTGTAGCCCCGTTCCGCTAAATGCAACGCTGTGGAGAGCCCGGTATAGCCGGCCCCAATCACACAAACATCCACCTCCCGGACACCATCCAGCTGGGGATAGGAGGTAAGCGGATTGGCACTTGCTGAGTAGTAAGAATCTGTATAACCAGAGGTGGTTTTCATCAATGCAGCCCTTCAAGGCGTTGAGTATGCGGGAAGCTCTAAAATAGTTCGGCCCCGAGAATAGCAAAATGGTAATTCCCTTTTACCTGCCGAGCCAGGCTTCCCATAAATCTCAAAACATATCCGGCAAGTCATTATTTTTGCCTGCACTAGCGGCTACCGCCAATGTGAGGGTCAGGCATATACTGGTACGACATGTAGATGGAAACACACTGGGTAACTCTAACAAATGGACAAGATTACAAGCTGGCTCGCCGAACACGATATTGCCGAGGTGGAGTGCCTGGTGCCGGATATGTCGGGTAATGCCAGAGGTAAATTTACGCCTACAGATAAATTCCTTACCCAGGACAGCCGACTTCCAGAAAGTATCCTTGTGCAAACCGTTACCGGCGACTATGTCGATGAGCACAATGAACTCGTGGACCCAGCAGATACGGATATGTTGCTGGTGCCAGATCCCGATTCCGTTCGACTTAACCCCTGGGCCAATGATCCCACTGCTCAAATTATTCACGATTGTTATACCCGGGATGGTCAACCACACCCGATTAGTACGCGGAACATCCTCAAATTCGTTTTGGAAAAATATAAAGAGAAAGGCTGGAAACCAATCGTTGCTCCGGAAGTAGAGTTTTACCTCATAAAGCGCAATCTTGATCCAGATGAAAAACTCTCAGCACCCGTTGGCAGATCTGGCCGAACGGAAAAAACCAGACAGTCTTATAGCATCGACGCTGCCAACGAATACGAACCCATTATTGAGGATATGTATAATTTCTGTGAGGCGCAGGGGCTCGATGTAGATACCTTGATTCACGAATCAGGAACCGCGCAGATGGAAATCAATTTCCTTCATGGAGACCCACTTCAACTCGCCGACCAAGTTTTCACCTTTAAACGCACCGTCAGAGAAACTGCTCTGCGCCACGGAATTTATGCCACCTTTATGGCCAAACCCATGGAGGACGAACCCGGCAGTGCATTACATCTTCACCAAAGTGTTGTCGACTTAAAAACAGAGAAGAACATATTTGTAGACGACCATAGAAATGAAAACGATAGCTTTATGTATTTTATTGGCGGTATGCAGGAGTACACTCCAGGATTCATTAGTTTTCTAGCCCCAAATGTCAATTCTTATCGACGCTTCACTCCCGAAATGGCCGCCCCGACAAGCCTGCATTGGGGCTATGACAATCGCACTACCGGCCTTAGAGTTCCCGACAGTTCACCTCAAGGAAAAAGATTGGAAAATCGTTTTCCTGGTGCCGACTGCAACCCTTATCTCGCCATTGCTGCTTCTCTCGCTTGCGGTTATCTCGGTATGATCAATAAGGTAGCACCTAGCGCACCGTATCAGGGCGACTGCTCAAAAGAGACCATTACTTTACCCCGCACTCAAGAGCACGCCCTCAATCTTTTAACGGAATGTGAAGCCGCCGCTGAAATGTTTGGCAAAAAATTCGTGAAAGCATGGAGCGCAATAAAACGTGATGAATACGAGGAATTTAACCGAGTTATCAGTTCTTGGGAGCGGGAATATCTACTTCTCAACGTATAGATAATCCCAAAAAATATTTTTGAGACTTTTCTGAAATTTTATTCTCGGCTGGCGCACCACCCTTTTATCGGGTTTATTTAGGCGCATCAATTTGGATTCCTCGGCAGGATATTATTTGCTGATTTGTGACTAATTAAGCAAAAATATCGAAAACAATTCAAATATATGAGTTTGTCATCACCTTTTTGTTGCCACTAAGCACATGCAAGGTAATCTCAGGTTGCCCGGAATATTTGGGCAACCGGTTTGAGAAAGCGGACGTCATTGCCAATTTTTGGCCCCACCCCAGATGCCCGGCCTTCTTCTGCTGTCTTACCAACCATAAAGACCGTTTGCATCAAGTTGCTGAAGCAATCAGTAATTCCTTACTGGATTGTTTTCCAGCTGCTGATGCTCGGTCGCTAATAAAAAAGTTAAATAAGGGAAAGCTAGCAATGAAGCATTTGATAGGACTTACCTGCACTTTAGCTATGGCTATTAGTGCGCAGGCTGCCGACCGTGTTCCAGCCACTCCGGATATGCTCTCGCCACAGACATTAAATACCGTTGCCGGATCTGACATGGCATTGGTAAAAATTCGTGAGCGTACTCTGGGAAATGGTAAAACCGTCGCCCGCTACCAACAAACCCACAAAGGCATACCCGTGTGGGGACAGACCGTAACCAGTTCTGGACAGGGACTCATTACCGAGATGCACGGTAATATCCTTACCGGACTCGAACTTGAAGTACCCACCGTGCGTGCGGCAATTGACGCGGGCAATGCCCTTGATCGCGCCATGAATCATCAGGTTTCACTGCGCGCACAACAGGGAGTGATGTCGGGTGCTTTATCACTGCCAGTGCTTAAACTGGAGGCCAAAAACCAGAAAAAAGAACTCTATGTTTACATCAATGAACAAGATGAGGCTCGCCTGGCCTACCTGGTGAACTGGGTCGAGTATGGAGACGACCCCAAGCGCCCCTTCTACTTTATTGATGCCATGACCGGTGAAGTGATTAAGCATTGGGATGGCCTCACCTTCCAAGATGCACAAGGTCCTGGCGGCAATGTAAAAACGGGCCGCTATGAATATGGTACCGATTTCCCCTCCATGCAGGTTGATGCCAACTGCCGTATGGATACTACCAACGTTGAAACTGTGAACTTGAATCATGGAACTAGTGGCGGTAGCGTCCATCAATTCAACTGCCCCTATAATGATCACAAAGAAATCAATGGTGCTTATTCACCGCTAAATGACGCGCACTATTTTGGTGGCGTGGTCTTCGCGATGTTCAGTGACTGGTACAACACTTCACCGCTGACTCAAAAGCTGCGCCTTCGCGTGCATTACGGTAATAACTACGAAAATGCTTTCTGGGATGGCAGCCAGATGACCTTTGGCGATGGTCAAAACACCTTCCACCCCCTAGTCAGCCTGGATGTTACGGCTCATGAAGTCAGCCACGGCTTTACCGAGCAGAACTCTGGCCTAGTTTACAGTCAACAACCAGGGGGAATTAATGAAGCCTTCTCCGATATCTCTGGTGAAGCCGCTGAATACTTTATGACTGGCAGTAACGACTGGTTGGTTGGAGCTCAGATTTTCAAAGCCAATGGCGCCTTGCGTTATTTTGAAGACCCAACACAGGATGGACGCTCCATTGGCCATGCCGATGATTATTACAGCGGTATGGACGTACACTATAGCTCCGGTGTCTACAATCGAGCTTTCTATCTGATCGCCAATACCAACGGCTGGGATACTCGCAAGGCATTTGATATTTTTGTCCTCGCTAATCAGATGTACTGGGGCTCAAACTCTGACTACGATGAGGCTGCCTGCGGTGTTGAGCAAGCTGCTGTAGACCTAGGGTACAGTAAAGCGGATGTTACAACCGCCTTCAGTACCGTAGGAGTTACCTGTGATAACACTCCACCACCTCCTCCTGGAGAGCTTGAAAATGGAGTTTCCGTTGACAACCTTGGTGGCGGCTCTGGCGATGAACTCCATTACACCTTAGATGTTCCTGCTGGCGCTACCGGCCTAAGCTTTAATATGTCTGGTGGCACCGGTGATGCGGACCTCTATGTACGCTTTGGCTCAGCACCAACCTCCAGCACATACGACTGCCGTCCCTACACTACCGGCAACAATGAAACCTGTGAGATCTCCAACATACAAGCAGGCACCTACTATGTGATGGTGCGTGGTTATAGTTCCTTCTCCGGTGTCAGTCTGGTAGGTAGCTTCACCGACGGTGGCGGTGGCAACCCCGGCGGCTGGGAAAAAACCAATCTGTCTGGCTCCGCTAATGCCTGGCAGCACTTTACCCTGGATGTGGACAGCGGTATGTCATCCCTGAAAGCAGTGATGTCTGGTGGCAGTGGGGACGGTGACCTCTATGTTCGCTTTGGCTCAGCACCAACTCGAAACACCTGGGATTGTCGTCCATATAAGTGGGGTAATGATGAAAACTGCAACATCAGCAACCCACAAGCAGGTACCTGGTACATTAGTATTCGCGGTTACCAGACATACTCCGGTGTAGCACTCAGCGCCCAAGCAGAATAAGCTTATCTGCTGAACAATCTGGCCCCGTTGCCATACCAACAGGGCCAGACAATAAAAAAGGCAGCCACTAGGCTGCCTTTTTTATTCTAGGAGTAACCCTTGCAAGCCAAGTTACTTATGGCTGGGGTCCTTCCAATAATCCTTCACCGTTGACTTCATCTCCTTCGCCAATATCGTAATACCAAACAGGTTCGGTAAGGTCATAATGACGATAGCTACCGCAGACAGGTTCCAAATAACGGTGGTGTCCTCAATCGCCGCCCAGAAGAAAGCTATCACATACACAATTCGGTAAGGCATTACCGCCTTCGGACCAAACAGGTAGATCATAGAGCGATCACCATAGTAGGACCAAGCGATAGCGGTCGAGAAAGCAAACATGAGAATACCCAGAGTTACAATCAAGCCACCGTATTCTCCGAAGAAACCGCGCTGGAAAGCTTTACTGGTCAATGCAACGGAATGAACCAGGGATTTACCCCAAATATCCACATCCTCATTAGCAAACTTACCATCAACAACATTAAGCACACCGCTAAACTGATCTTCACCAACACGGAAATCCAGATCTTCTGCAATTGAGCGTGCATGAATCAGGGTGAAATCCTGCAGGTTTAGAGGCTGCCCATCAGTGACAACCACTGATCCGTTATAGGGCTTCACATCACTAGGTTGACCACTTAAGTAATTAAACAGCTGTTTAACCTGCTTGGGGTCACTCTCTTCGTAGCGACCTTCGACAACATATGTGTCAGCCCCCTCAAACAGGTTTTCGTGTTTTTCAGTCCATACACCGGAAGATAAGATTACCAAGCCAGTCAGAGTACAGATAATGATGGTGTCGATAAACGGTTCCAGTAGTGAAACCATGCCTTCGGAAACAGGCTCATCGGCACGTGCGGCGGCGTGAGCAATCGGTGCAGAGCCCTGCCCCGCCTCGTTGGAGAATAGGCCACGATTCACACCACGGTTAAAGGCATAGGCAAAACTGGCTCCGAGGAAACCACCTACAGCAGCACTTCCAGTGAAGGCATCACGGAAAACGGCCACAAATGAAGGGACGATATTTTCTATATTGTAGAAAATCACACCCAACGCACCAATTACATAGATCAGTGCCATTGCCGGAACGATAGTGGAGGTAACCTTGGCAATTCGGGTAATGCCACCGATGATCACCATCCCCAGCAGGATGGCAAGCACACCACCAGTGAGCGCTTTCTCAATACCGAAAGAATCGTGCATCGCCTGGGCAATATTATTCACCTGGGGCAAGCTTCCGGTACCGAAGGAACAAATTACTGTGGCGATGGCAAATAACACTGCCAGCCACTTCATATTGAGACGGCGCTCCATATAGAACATAGGACCACCTGCGTAGTAGCCATCTGCCGCTTTAATACGATATTTATGTGACAGTGTGACTTCGACAAACTTGGTTGTCATCCCCAGGAAGGCAGTCATCCACATCCAAAACAAAGCGGCCGGGCCGCCCAGGAAAATAGCCAAGCCAACACCACCGATATTACCGGTACCTACAGTTCCTGAAAGAGCGGTAGCCAGTGCTTGGAAGTGAGAGGTATCTCCTGGGTCACCGGGTTTATCATATTTCCCCTGGACAATCTTAATCGCATGTCCAAAGTAACGAAATTGCGGAAACCCAAGATAGATAGTAAAAAAGAAACCTACCCCGAGCAGCACCCACGGGAACCAAGGTGCCGATCCGAGCATACCGTCCAACGACAGTAGCAGCTGATTAAAGGAATCCAAACTAACCCCCCACTTCTCTGAACCAATTCTGATTGTTTTATATACAGCCACAGCTGTAATTTGTTGCGCAGGTTAGCAGCTTCCGAAGCACTAGAACAGTAAAGGGGCCTAAACCCTATTAAAAGAGAAGTTATGACGATAGGGGAACAAGGCAAACTGCCCCCCCGAATGTAGAAATACCAGGTTACTAGATCCTTTATAATGGCCTTTTCTCAATTCTTGCATCAGCCCATAAAAAGCTTTACCGGTATATATAGGGTCCAACAAGATTCCCTCTAGAGCAGCAATCTCTTCAATCATTTCGTAGATTGGAGGTTCAGCCTTGGCATACCCCGGCCCAATATAGTCGGCATTCACATGCACTTGCAGAGATTGCAGATCCACAGGGTTTCCCGATAGCCTGCTCCAATGGCGGATATCCTCTCTCACTTTGGTTTGAAAATAAGTGGCATTATCGCAGACAGCATAACCTGTGACCTGAACACCAAGCCCCATCAGATAGCACCCCATCGTTAAACCCGCCTGGGTACCTCCGCTACCAGTGGCACACACAATATGATCCGGCCGGAATCCTCTCATTCGACAATCTGTAATAAGTTCTTGCGAAGCCGAGAGGTATCCCCACAAGCCCAGTCCATCGCTGGCACCAATAGGGATACGGAAGGGAATGTGCCCACGCTTCGAATATTGATCAGACCAAAAATTGAACAGCCTCTTGAGATCTTTGGCAAACTCTTCAGGCGAATGGATGCTCACTTCTGCCCCCGCCAACTGATCCAACAGTAGGTTTCCATCTGCTTGGGCTATGGGCTCACCACGCAATAACAGGTGCACTTTGAGTCCTAAGCGAGCACCGACAAGCGCAGTGGTGCGGCAATGATTGGACTGAATACCCCCGGCGGTGATCAAGGTATCGCTGCCCTGCTTTATGGCCTCAGCAACAACAAATTCAAGTTTTCGCAATTTATTACCTGACATCCCAGATTCAGTCAGGTCATCCCTTTTTATCCAAATTCTAGGGCCGCCAAAAGGAAAGGAATATTGTTTACTAATCCTATCCAGCGGCTGTATTGGCGTGGGAAGATGGGCTAAACGTATCCGCCTAGGTAAAGAAATCGGCAAACTGCCAGGCATAGCAAGCTCCATTGCAAATACCAAAAAGGCTTATCGGTAAAGGCATAAAGCCTTGTCTATGCTAAATCTATCGTAAAGGCATCAACTCTAGGGCTCGTTAAAAACCAATGTAATCCTGGCAGGAACAGCATTTACTACAGTCTGTAATCCCATACAGGCAGCTCGGCAAACTCCCACCATTCTCTCAATCGCTTTCCTCGACTCTGCAGATTTAACAAAAACAACGGTTTCTACTCCTTCACAAACCCCCTTAGGTGGAATATCAGTACATTCCTGCATTTTGTACACCTCAGCCTTAAAACGCATCTGTTGCTCAATCTTGACACTTTCAATATTCAGTTTGTTCTGATTAATGTAGATGCTGATATGACTGAGAAAACAAAAAGCAATACCTGCTGATAGGTAATCAAGTGGTGCCGGTGCGCTATCCGCACCTCCAATAATGGTGCCTTCATCGCAGAGTAATTCAAAAGCACTACATCCCGGTACGTTCGCTTGTACAGTGGCAGTCTTCAGGTATCCCTCTTCCAAAGCTGCTTTAGCCGATAGGTTAACTTGAAAGTGAAAACTTCCCCGCTCTTTAACTGGTGTATCCACTTGAATTTTGGATAACTTAGGAAGTGCCGTAACTTTTCTAACAATGGCTGCTTTCAAAGCATTTTGGCTATCGCTTTGCATATGGGGCCTCCTGAAAATTTCTAAATCAATTAACCAGAAGTATTGCCCGAGAAAATCTCACTTGCCGAAAAACGAGAAAGCCCGGCATATGCCGGGCTTTCCAATCTGAATCACTAAAAAATCTAGTAAAAAGCTATCAGATCTTCTTTATCGTGCCCTTGGGCAAAACAGCATGAACTGCTACTTTCTGGAACTTCAAAGACATATTGTCTGCAACTTCCAGCACGATGTAATCTTCGTCCACCTTGTCTACACGACCCAGCATACCGCTGCTCATCACGACTTCGTCACCCTTTTTCAGTGCACCAACCAACTCTTGATGCTCCTTCTGGCGCTTGCGCTGAGGACGGATGATAAAAAACCACATGAAAGCGAACAGGCCCGCAAACATCAACAGGGTGATCATGGGGTTACCCTGTGGCGCCGGTGCCGCTTGCTGTGCCATGGCGGAGGGGATAAAAAAGCTCATGCAAAACCTCAAAGAGTCAGCCTATAAAATTGCCGCCAACTCTAACGGGTTTCCCCTGTTGAGGCAACGGATTGGGCCGATCAACAGGAGACCGGCCTAACCAATTCGCACTCACTTAAAAGCGTTGACGCACCTGACGGCGATAACCAGTTGGCGACATACCGGTCCAGCGCTTGAAGGCACTGGTAAAGCTGGTCCGATCAGAAAAATCCAAAATCCTTGAAATTCCGTCAACACTCAGGGCGGTATCTTTGAGGAAGTGCACCGCGTGGCGGAAGCGCACGTGGTCACGCAGTGAGGCAAAGCTCAAGTTATGCTCCTGCAAACGACGCTGCAAAGTCCGGGTGGACATGCTTAAGTCGGAAGCAACGGGGCGAATAGCGAGAGAAGCCTTACCAATGCGCTGTTCGAGCACATCGATGACTCTGGCAGCAATGCCAAAGCTGGTAGCTTCCGGTGGGGCCAGCAGCTGGTCGAGAATATTCGGGTCGCCGGATATTCTGGCCTGCTGCAGGGATTTATCTTCAGAGAGCGAAGTCTGGTCGGGCTGAGTATGGTTCATCGAGCTGCTCCTTTTGAGTTCCGTGAGCCGCAGTTATTTTTCTATGTCCGCATCCAGCGAATCCCGGTTGCCCCTGCCCACACCAACACACCTACAACTTCGGCGGACTACTACTCGATGCGGGATGCACCAAAAACAGACATCGAATCCTTCACAGAGATGTACAATTTTTAAACTAACCGCTCCGGCAATACCCAAAGAGAAACACTCTCTCGCCGGCGCACCTTTCCTTTACATCTGCCAGTATAGACCAAGAATTGAGAATGCAAGGGACGACAGTGGTTTTTTTCATCTTATTGTGCCGCAGAAGACAAAATTGAATGGTCCCGGTACGCAATTTCAATGAAAACTCAAGGAAATTCGGGGGCCAGAGGCTACCCTACCCCCTTAGAAAGAGTTTGCAGAAGCTGTGTAACAGATAATCAATCCAGATTTTCAGCCACCCAGCCAAGCACATCATCACTGTGGGTCTTGGTTTTCACTTTGTCGATAACATGGCGTAAGCGTCCACTTTTGTCGATGATAAAAGTTGTCCGGATTAGCCCCATATACTCTTTGCCCATAAACTTCTTCAGCCCCCAGCAACCGTACTTGTCCGCAATCTTGTGATCCTCATCGGACAGGAGGTCGAAGTTCAGCTCATGTTTATCAATAAATCGCTGCAACTTAGCTTCTGGGTCTGGGCTCACACCGAGAACAACAGTGTCTAGCTCCTTAAACGCATCGGCACTATCCCGGATACCACAAGCCTGTGTTGTACAACCTGGGGTCAGTGCCTTTGGGTAGAAATAAAGCACAACATTGCTTTTTTCGCGGAAATCTTTCAATGAAACCTTCTCTCCGCTTTGGTTTGTCAGTGTGAATGCCGGTGCCAAATTGCCAATTTTGGGAAAAGACATAAGAAATCCCCTGAAGTGTTGGTTTAAGTTTTGGGGGGATTATAACGAAAAGTACTAACTGAAATGCCAAGAACTCCATCATTCAAAACTGGTGCAGGCGAAACTCCTTCTCCCTGCGTGCAAAAATGCCTATTTTCCTCAGCTTTTGCACTAACTCTGCCTTCTCTGCATCGGTCAAAAACTCACCCACCTCCAGGCATCCTTCTGGACCACTAAAGGTCACCGAGGCAGGCTCAGCCGGACTGTTACCCATCCGCACCAGCAAGGCAAGATTTCCCCGAGAGAACTCCCGATGATAGACAGATTGCTGACGGAACCCTTTACAACAATCGAACACAACCCGCTCATCGCTAATGCGGATTACTTCGCGACGGGTCCCTTCTAGGTAGACATAGGTGAATAAAACTGCGAGTAGTAAAATTTCCAACCCTGCAAATGGCAGGATCATCCAAGCCCCAGCAAAGGCAAAAGCCAAACTAATACCAAGGGAAACACCAACCAGGGAAAAGAACACCCAAAGATTTCCCGTTGCCGACAGGGATTGATTAGGCTGAAGAAGAATACAGGCGCAGCGAGGGGCTTGGCGGCCGACTTCTGTGACCATGGCAAATACTTCCAGGCAATACTTACCTAATCAGTGTAGTGCCGCCGCCACCAGTCCACATTCGTATAACGACCCGCCAGTATTCAGGCCTCCCCATTCTATTTTAAATACCATTAGCAAAAGTCACTTTATTAAGCTGCGGCTAAAGGAACCCTAATCTAGCCTTTCTGAATAAGCCACTGTTGGCGGGATTGAAAAAATAAGAGGAAATGCCCTCACTTGGTATCGCTTACTTCTTACTTGAAATACGCAAACTTTTTTATCTGGACTAGCTGGCGATTTTATAGCTACAGCGAAGTCAATAAATCAGCGCCGAAGAGCCAAATAAAAAAGCCCGCACACCGGTGCGGGCTTTTTAGACGAACCGGCCATCAAGGCCGATCAATCGACAGGGTTAGGGCAGCAGGTGAGCGACTGCATCACGCTCTTCCGCCAACTCCTGCTCGGTTGCAGTCATCTTCTCGCGGGAGAACTCATTGATCTCAACACCCTGTACGATTTCCCAATCCCCACCTTTGCAGGTGCAAGGGAAAGAGTAAATCAGGCCTTCCTGAATACCGTAGGAACCATCGCTGAATACAGCCATGCTGGTCCAGTCACCTTCAGCGGTGCCCAGAGCCCAATCGCGCATATGGTCGATGGCAGCGTTGGCAGCGGAAGCCGCAGAGGAAGCACCGCGCGCCTTGATAATGGCTGCACCACGCTGTTGAACAGTCGGGATGAAGTCGTTTTCATACCACTCCTGCTCCACTTTATCCATCGCCGCAGCACCGGCAACCTTCACTTGGTGCAGGTCTGGGTACTGAGTGGAAGAGTGGTTGCCCCAAATTGTCATATGGGTAATGTCGTTAACGCTGGAATCAGTTTTATTCGCCAGCTGGGACAGAGCGCGATTGTGATCCAGACGGGTCATCGCGGTGAAGTTACGCGGGTCCAGGTCTGGCGCATTGCGCTGAGCAATCAGGGCATTGGTGTTAGCCGGGTTGCCAACAACCAGTACTTTTACGTTACGAGAAGCAACGTCGTTCAGGGCTTTACCCTGTGCAGAGAAGATAGCAGCGTTAGCTTCCAGCAGGTCTTTGCGCTCCATACCCGGTCCACGGGGACGCGCGCCTACCAGCAAAGCGTAATCTGCGTCTTTGAACGCAATAGTAGCGTCATCGGACTGAACGATACCCGCGAGCAGCGGGAAGGCGCAGTCTTCAAGCTCCATAGCAACGCCTTTCAGCGCTTCTAGTGCCGGGGTAATTTCCAGCAGCTGCAAAATAACTGGTTGATCTTTACCCAGCATCTCGCCGGAAGCGATGCGGAACAGCAGCGAATAGCTGATCTGACCGGCAGCGCCGGTAACAGCAACACGAACAGGTGCTTTCACGATAGTTCTCCTCGTTTGTAAGCGGCCGCATTATAGGGCCTCTTGAGCAAATTTCACCTCAAGCGGAGCGATTCCCAACTCAATTTGCCTAACAAAACTTTAATTTTTTATAAGAGACGCCAAAAAAAGGCTCAAGCCGAGGCAGTTTCCCGGTAACGCTGCTGCAAAATGCGATAAACCTGCTCGCTGTAATCTACTGCCGAGGCATCAAGCTCAGCGGCAATTTCCGCTAAGTGCTCATTGTCTTCACGTCCGCCCCAGTTCTTCACATAAGTTCCTTCTTTGTACCCGTTATCCTGGCGGAATCGATTGAGTACGTTCTTTCCTACATAACGTTGATACAGTTCAGTAAAAGGCATCTCTGTGTCGGCAAGAAGCTGCGCAAACCCTGGCAGATCGAATTGTTTACTTGCCAAGGTGCTCAAAGTAAAGGCCTCCAGATCTTCACGAAAATCACCGGGCTCTCGCTGGCCAGCCTCTAATTCCTTAAGCATCTTTTCAGCAACTTGGGCCGGAGAGCCCTGTTGCAGTTCGAGACTCAGGCCAAAATGCCAGATATCCACTAGCTCCAACTTTACTTGATCGATATCCGGTTGCTGCTTTTTCCACCATTTCCAGCCGTAATGATCCAAGAGTTCCGCGCTCTCTACCCAGATCGCGCGATACCAGGCAAAATTTTGCGCACGCCAGTTTTTGTTAACAACGGTATTAATTTCGTCCTGCAGGGTCAGCATGGCCTGCAATTGTTGCTTCATCATATAGGGAACTTCTAACTAGCCGGGCTTAGGCAGCCCGAGGAAATAATCGGAGAAAGTTTTCTGTAGTGATTTCAGCCAGCTGCTCGTATGAAATTCCGCGCAACTCAGCAATAAATTCGGCTACTTCCCGCACATAAGCCGGGATATTGGGCTTGCCACGATAAGGAATCGGTGCAAGGTAGGGAGAATCTGTTTCCACCAACAGGCGATCGAGGGGCAGTTTGCGCGCAACATCGCGCAGATCCTCGGCATTTTTAAATGTCACAATACCGGAGAGGGAAATGTAATAGTCAAGATCTAATGCGGCCTTGGCCATCTCCCAGCTCTCAGTGAAGCAATGCAATACACCGGCTGTTTGTGGGTTTCCGTACTCTCGAATCAACTGAATTGTATCTTCACGAGCATCGCGTGTGTGCACAATAACCGGCAGCCCCACCTGACCTGCGGCCTGCAAGTGAGCTATAAAGCTCTGCTGCTGGGTCTCTTTGGTGTCCGTACTGTAATAATAATCAAGACCAGTCTCCCCAAGTGCCACTACCTTGGGACGCTCAGCCATCGCGATCAGTTCGTCCACCCCAGCGAGACCGGATTCAACATCCAGCGGATGTATTCCAACAGAGCAAACAACATCCTCATATTTTGAGGCGATTTCTACGACGGCATCTGCATTTTCCAGACTGATACCAACACATAGGAATTTCCCAACTCCTCGGCTGCGTGCGAACTCCAAGACTGCATCCAGATCGCCATCAAATTTATCGAGTTTCAGTCTATCCAGGTGACAATGAGAATCTACGAGCATGTGAAAATTACAACGTGTGAGTAGGTCGACTGGATTCAAGGGTGCCAGCCAGGTAAGTTTCTATCTTGTTTTGTGCAATGTTGTCCTTGTCACCAAACTGAACGCCAATACCCGGCGTACGGTTTCCCTGGGCTCCATTAGGGGTTATCCAGATAACCTTGCCTGCCACCGGAATTTTTTCCGGCTCATCCATCAAGCTTAACAACAGGAATACTTCATCGCCGAGGCTGTAGGATTTATCCGTGCTGATAAACAAGCCACCATTTTTTACAAAGGGCATATAAGCGGCATAGAGAACCGACTTATCCTGGATTTTCAGCGATAGGATGCCGTTTCGGGCACCGCCTCCCATGGCTTTCATGCTCAACCTCAATGTTTTAAATGTTGCGCTAACTTATCTGAGCGTACTGTTTCTGTCCAGAACACTACACGTTCCCGGTAGAAAGAAGCTTAATGCCCCCGCGTGTGGTTACGGCTTTACATTTCTCATTAAGCAAAAAGCCTAGACCACCGTATCATCAACTCCTCCAGCAACAAGCGACGATTGGGATTCGCTCCACTCGCAAGCCCCTTACGCGCCTGAACGAGGTGATCGTAAAAACCAAACAGTGGGCGCAAACTGCCTTGCCCTATTCCTGGGAACCTCTGAAGAAGGGTCATAACCTGAGTATCGCCAGTGGAATCACAACTGCGCACCCTAGCCATTTGGGCAACCCACTGCTGCCAAAATTGAATAAGCTGGGCCAGATCTGCAGGCTCGGGCGGAGTCTCCCAGCGACCTGCAGCTGCCACAGCCCTTGCACTACCCTGAGCTAGGGCAATTAGCTCCCCCAGAAAGCGCTCCCGAACTTCCTCGCATTTTGGCTCGGCCAATTGCGTAGCCAATAATGGCGCCCCACCGGCCAACGCCAGGGCCTTGGTTGCCGCACCTTCCTTCAATCCATATCCATGCAGCCACTGCAATGCCATTTCTGCAGAAGGGGATGGAAAAGCAACAACTTGGCAACGACTGCGAATTGTTGGCAGTAAACCTGCGGGAGAGTCACTGACCAGAAGGAAAATCACTGATGCCGCAGGCTCCTCCAGGTTTTTTAATAGCGCATTGGCCGCATTGATGTTCATAGCTTCCGCTGGCGCCAGCCATACCAAGCGCGCCCCCCCGCGCCCACTGGTGCGGGAGACAAAATCCCCCAGCTGGCGAATCTGTTCAACCTTAAGCGGACCGCCTACCTTTTCAGGCTCTACCCGAAGAAAATCCGGGTGCGACCCCGCCTGCCAAAGGTGGCAATCCTTGCAACTTCCACAGGCCTGCCCTTCTCTGGGCTGCTCGCACAATACCAGCGCAGAAAAAGCCTCAGCAAAAGCGCGTTTGCCAAGACCAGGCTGGCCACTCAGTAATAGGGCATGAGGGCATCGACCAGCACGCCACTGGGTACCAAGCCGTTGCCACTGTTCCGTTTGCCAGGGTAGTAAAGAAGGGATAGGGGTATGTTCAGGTACTTCAGACACTGCCAATTGCCAAATTTGTAACTGGAAACTTCACCACACTCGTGGTGACCATATTTTAAAGCGTGCATCAAAGAAGGCGCTGTAACTCCTGCCCCAGCTGTTGCTGGACCTGCACCAAAGGTTGACTAGCATCGACAACGGCATAGCGCGAAGGGGCTGCCTGAGCACGTTCACGATAAGCTTCACGCACCCGGTGGAAGAAAGCCAGCTGCTCACTTTCAAACCGATCGGCAGCTCCAGTACTGGCAGCACGCTGTAAACCTATTTGCGGGTCCAAATCTAAAAGAAGTACCTTATCAGGCCGCAAATCTCCCTGCACATCATTTTCTAAGCGCTCGATTAGAGCCCTGTCAAGCGTTCGCCCCCCACCTTGGTAGGCATAAGTGGCATCAGTAAAGCGGTCACAAATCACCCAGTCACCCCGTTCCAAGGCCGGGATAATCACTTTCGCCAGATGTTGTGCTCGGGCTGCAAAAACCATAAGCAGCTCTGCCGTGGGATCAACAGCCTCGTCACGCTTAGCCAGTAGCAATTCCCGCAGCTGCTCAGCCAGGGGAGTGCCACCTGGCTCGCGGGTTTGAATAAATGGAATATTACGATCAGCTAGCCACTGGGTGATAAACTGCAGGTTGGTAGACTTGCCAACCCCCTCCCCGCCTTCCAGGGTTATAAATTTTCCGCGCGACACTATTTCTAATTTCCTTTTGCCGGACTGGAGCGGTAATCCGCTCGTCTTTTCAGCTGATACTCCCGCACCGCACGGTTGTGCTCTGTCAGAGTGGCTGAGAAATGATGGGAACCATCCCCCTTACCTACAAAATACAGGCTTTTGCCGGGCTTTGGGTTCAGTGCGGCGCGGATAGCCGCACGTCCCGGCAGTGCAATTGGCGTAGGGGGGAGCCCATTGATTACATAAGTATTATACGGGGTTGGTTGGCGAAGGTGTGCTCGGGTGAGGTTGCCATCATAGTCTTCCCCCAGCCCATAAATTACGGTGGGATCGGTTTGCAAGCGCATGCCCATATTTAGGCGCCGCACAAAAACTCCAGCAATTTGACTTCGCTCGGAAGGCTGACCAGTTTCCTTCTCAATCAACGAAGCCATAATCAAGGCCTCATAGGGCGTTGCGTAAGGGAGGCCATCCTCTTTTGCCTGCCACTCTTCATCCAGCACACGCTGCATACGTTCATACGCTTCGCGCAAAAGCTCAATATCTGTAGTCCCAGAGCGATATACATAGGTATCTGGAAAAATCCAACCTTCCTCAGCCCCCTCTTTCAGGCCAAGAGCCCTGGCCGCGGCACTGACACTACTGCCAGCCTCAGATCTAACAATCCTCTGCCCCGAGCGAACCTTTTGCAGCGCCTGCCGGAAAGTCCATCCCTCGACTAAAGTGAGTCGATAAATGGTGACGTCACCCCGGTTTAACCGGGTAATTAAATCCACTGCCGTACTTCCGCTGGGTATCAGATACTCACCAGAGTGGATATCGGTTTTGCCTTCCCAATAGGCATAGGCAAGAATCAATCGCGGCCAGCTAATCACCCCGTCACTATTCAGTTTCCGCAAGGTTCCAGATAAGCTGCTGCCTTTTTGCACTTGGAACTGCAGGCCCTTTTCTCCCACAGCCAGTGGAGACGCTAGGGCCATCTGTAACATCCACAGAGAGGCTCCGCCCAATAAGGCAACGAGGAGAAAACCACTAAACAGGATTTTCCAAAACTTGAAAGGAGAGCTTGTCCGCTTTTTCTTTACCACAATGTTTCCATGATCAAATGCTGCAACCCTCGAACACCAGCCCCGATCGACCAACGTTGATGACCGATAATCTCGACAACCGGCAATACCCCGCGCACGCTGTTACACAATGCTACTTCATCAGCCCCGCTCAGATCCCGAATTTCTAAATCTCGCTCCTGCCACTGAATCTCACTGGATAACCAGTCCCGCATGACGCCCCGGACACCACAGCGATGCAAATCAGGCGTTATCCAGGTATTACCAAAGCGAGCCAGTAAATTACAGCGCAAGCTCTCGATAACCCTGCCCTCACTATCTAACATCAGGCCATCGATACGCTCCCCGTCAGGGAGCTCAGATTTCGCCTTATTATATCGATTGCGACATAAAAGTTTGCTGCCTAAGTTCCTACTTTTTGAAAGCGGTAGATAGGTCTTACAGGGGTAAAGCCGAACTCCAAGTTCAGTCTCGGCAGTCAACTTTAGCGGCAATAAGGACAGATCCCAGCACCACTCACCACCAACCGAACCCAGCCGCAATCGGGCGATCGCCATTTTCTGGTTAAGCTGCTTAACCAACCGGGGTATGCACCGATCAATCTCTTTAAGGAGCTCCTCATCCAAACAAGTATTCCGGGCCAGGCGCTCTTGGTGTAGCGGCCACAGCGGCAACCTTCCGTTGTGACAGCGCATGGTTTCGAGGATTCCATCTTCGTAACTCTCATCAGCAGGCAAGCTCTGCACAGGTCGGCTTCTGAGAAAAAATTGTGGCAATTTGCACATATCAGGATGGGAGTGCCCGCCCAAAGGCGGGCAGACAGATCAGGTTCGCTTGAAGATTAATGAACCATTGGTGCCACCAAACCCAAAAGAGTTAGATAGTACCGAATTAATTACTCTAGGCTGGGCCTCCTGAGGCACTAGGTTGATATTTTCACAAGCCTCGTCTGGGTCATACAAATTGATTGTTGGCGGTGCCATTTGATCGCGCAGAGCAAGGACAGAGAAAACTGCTTCAAGAGCCCCTGCAGCACCGAGAAGGTGGCCAGTCATAGACTTTGTAGAACTTACCGCCAGCTCTTCTAAAGAATCTGCAAAAATCTCACGAACAGCCTGAATTTCAGCCGTATCTCCCAATGGCGTAGAGGTGCCATGTGCATTGATATACTGGATATCAGCAGCATTCATACCGGCGTCATTAAGCGCATTCTGCATGGAGAGCGCAGCTCCAGCACCATCTTCAGGAGGCGAAGTCATATGATGGGCATCGCCACTCATACCAAAGCCTGCAAGCTCTGCGTAAATCTTTGCGCCGCGGGCTTTCGCGTGCTCGTACTCCTCCAGGACAAGTACCGCAGCCCCTTCTCCCAACACAAAACCATCTCGACTTTTATCCCACGGGCGACTGGCCGTCTTGGGGTCATCATTGCGCGTAGAGAGCGCCCTGGCCGCACAGAAACCACCGAGCCCAACAGGCGTAGTGACCATTTCGGCCCCGCCACACACCATAACATCCGCATCGCCATACTGAATGGTCCGCATACCCAATCCCAGAGCATGAGTGCCAGTAGTACAGGCTGTTGTGACAGCGAGATTTGGACCTCGAAGACCAAATTTTATCGACAAATTGCCAGCGACCATATTGATGATGGCACCCGGCACAAAAAATGGTGACACTCGTCGGGGGCCCTTGTCGGCAATTAACAGGGCATTATCTTCAATAGCCAAAATGCCTCCCATACCGGAACCGATACAGGTCCCCATACGCGACGCATTCTCTTCATTAATTTCCAGACCGCTATCTTCCATTGCCTGGTTACCCGCAACCAGGCCATATTGCAAGAAAGTGTCCATCTTGCGCGCATCTTTTACGGCTACATAAGGAGTCGGATCAAAATCTTTCACCATAGCGGCGAAGCGGGTTGAGAACGCCGAAACATCAAATGACTCTATTGGAGCAGCTCCACTGACGCCCTTTAGGATGCCAGACCAAGTCTCCTCTACGGTGTTACCCAGCGGGCTCACTGCGCCCATTCCGGTTACAACAACTCTTCTGTGCGACACTGCGGTCCCCCCGAAACTCTTACTGCCACTGCTCTCCCTTCAATCTACATACGAAGGAATCAACACTAGAACAGCAGTCACAATTCCATAGTGCAAATATAAAGAGAGCCGCGCTATGTAACATAGAACGGCTCTCAGAAACGCTTGGCTACGCACAGTAATAAAACTGTTCGCGCCTAAACCACCCAGCAGGAATTAACCAAGGTTGTCCTTGATGTAATCAATTGCCAGCTGAACAGTTGTGATTTTCTCAGCTTCTTCATCGGGGATTTCGGTTTCGAATTCCTCTTCCAAAGCCATTACCAACTCAACTGTGTCGAGTGAGTCCGCGCCCAGATCTTCAACAAAAGAGGCTTCAGGCTTAACGTCTTCTTCCTTCACGCCCAGTTGTTCAGCAACGATCTTTTTAACGCGCTCTTCAATGCTGCTCATGATTCAATTTAACTCCTAGTGGGTAAAAATCTGTTTTAGTCGCTATTGTTATTTCGCCAATCCAATTAACAGCGATAACGACCGGCTCACACAGCTTTTGGATAATTCAGAGGCCATTGTACCCCAAGTTTTTAGGGTTGTAATGCACGGCTCTGCGGCACCATCAGCAAATACAAAAAACTTTTAAAAATCAATAGGTTATTGAAATATTTTCAACGTGCCTCAGGCCATATACATGCCGCCATTAACATGTATCGTCTCCCCCGTGACATAAGCTCCGGCATCACTCGCCAGGAAGGCCACAACAGAGGCAATCTCTTCGGGCTGCCCCAAACGACCCAGAGGGATCTTACCAAGAAGCGCCTCGCGTTGCGCCTCAGGCAGCACTTTGGTCATATCGGTATCAATAAAACCCGGGGCGACCGTATTCACAGTAATGCCGCGAGAGCCGATCTCTGCAGCCAGGGACCGAGCAAAACCCGCTACTCCAGCCTTGGTGGCCGCGTAATTGCTCTGACCCGCGTTGCCCATGCTACCCACCACGGAGCTGATATTGATGATACGCCCCCAGCGTGCCCGAGTCATATCTCTGAGGCAGGCTTTTGTCATACGGTAGACAGCGGATAGGTTTGTCTCGATCACCGAGTCCCACTCATCATCTTTCATGCGCATGAGCAAATTGTCTTTTGTGATTCCCGCGTTATTAACCAAAATGGTCGGCGCCGCAAAATCATTTTTCACTTCGTCTAGCAGCCCAGCGATACTTTCCGCACTGGTGACATCAAGTACCATACCTGCGCCATTGAAGCCCTGCTCGGCGAAACGCGCACTAATTTTTTCGGCACCACCAGCACTAGTGGCAGTACCGATGACCACTGCGCCTTGGCTGCCCAACATATCCGCAATTGCTGCACCTATGCCGCGACTGGCACCAGTGACCAGGGCAACTTTGCCCTCAAGGGAGGTCTTCAGACTCATACTTGCTTTATCCTTATTTGACCATTGCCATCGTGCCTGAGCAACTCAGGCGGCTGTAGATCTCAGCGCTTCATTAAAGCTGCTGGGAGTGTCTATACCGTGACAAACGGCACTGCGATCAATACGCTTGATGAGACCAGCCAGCACCTTACCCGGACCACACTCGACCAGCTGGGAAGCACCATCGTTTATCAGCTTTTGCGCACAGGCAGTCCAGCGAACCGGACTATATATCTGCTCAATCATCAAAGCCTTGATCTTCGCAGGATCAGATTCAGTTTCGGCATGCACGTTGTGTACAACAGGGATTTGCGGGGCACTAAATTCCGCCGCCTCGATCTGAGGGGCGAGCTTCTCCGCTGCCGGACGCATTAACCCAGTATGAAATGGCGCACTCACCGGCAAAGGCATGGCACGCTTTGCACCGGCCGCCTTACAGGCATCTATCGCCCTTTCCACAGCAGCACTATTGCCTGCAATTACGATCTGGCCCGGAGAGTTGTAGTTCACCGCAGCCACCACTTCACCTTGAGCGGCTTTAGCACAGAGCTCTCCCACCACATCATCATCAAGCCCAATCACTGCGGCCATAGCTCCTGTACCCACGGGTACAGCTTCCTGCATCAGACGGCCACGTTCACGAACCAGATGGACAGCATCTTTAAAAGCCAGGACACCGGAACACACCAATGCCGACCACTCCCCAAGACTATGCCCTGCCATGCGAGCAGGCACCGCACCACCACGAGCGCGCCAATGGCGATAGAGAGCAACACTGGAGGCTAAAAGAAGAGGTTGTGTACGCTGGGTAAGATTGATTGCTTCCTGCTCACCATTTTGACAGAGATCCCAGAGGTCATATCCCAGGACTTCTGAGGCTTCAGCAAAGGTGGATTGGATTTCAGGGGCCTCCTGAGCAATTTCGGAGAGCATGCCGATCTTTTGAGATCCCTGCCCCGGAAAGACGAATGCAAGCGCGGCATTGGTCATAAGATATCCTTAAACCTGTTTGGCAAATTTCAGTAGGAGGGAGGTGTGGTATCTACCCCATTTCCTTTGAGTTTCGCTCGCCAGCTTGTACCAAGGCGGCGCCAACTCTGGCAGCCAAATCGGCATCGGCACATTCTTTTGCCGTCACCATAGCCCGGTAAAAAGCTTCGCTGCTGGCACCCCCGTGACTTTTAATCACGTTGCCCTTCACCCCTACAAAGCTGGCGCCATTATAGCGAGCGGGTTCCACCTGTGTGCGCCATTTTCGCAACAACTTTATGGCTAATTGGCCAAAAAAACGTTTGAAACACCCCTTTTTCTCAATGGTGAACGCTTTTTGACCCATCAGTCTAATCACACCTTCGGCGGATTTCATGGCAACATTTCCCATCAAACCATCGCACACAACTACATCGACAGCCCCGGTAAAGATGTCGTGCCCCTCCACAAAACCCACATAGTTAACCTGTGGATCCCCCTCGAGGAGCTCGGCCGCCCTGCGTATTTCAGCAGTACCTTTGTGCGCCTCGGCACCAATATTCAGCAGTGCAACCTCAATGTCCGCACGCGGAACGCCAGTGTGTAGATGCTGAGCCTCAATACCCATACGCGCAAACTGCAGTAGATCTTCCGCGCTGCACCCCACATTTGCACCGAGATCCAAAAGGTAGCAGGAACCGTGCCCTGAGGGTACAGACTTGCCCAGTGCCGGCTTGCGAACGCCCTCAATATTACCCAGAACACTGCGACTTAAGGCCAAAAGGGCGCCGGTATTTCCAGAGGTAACCATTGCCTGGGCACTACCTTCCGCCACAGCTTTTAGAGCTTGAGCCATGGTGGAGTTGCGCTTATGGCGAACCGCCTGCAAAGGGTTGCACTCTTGGGTAACAACCTGCTCACAAGGGATGATTTCAAGGCGATCGGGAATTTGGGCGTGGCGCTGCTCGAGGAGCAGAGCTTCTAATTGCGCGCGCGGGCCGAAAAGTTTCAACTGCGCTTCAGGGAAATTTTGAAGAAATCTAATACAGGCCGGAACGACAGAGCGGGGACCTAAGTCCCCGCCCATTGCATCCACGGCCAATCGCAATTGGCTGGACAAAGCTTACTCTTCTTCGGAGCCGCCGCCGATGTCGATCACCTTGCGACCACGGTAGAAACCATCTTTGGTCACGTGGTGGCGACGGTGCTTTTCACCGGTAGTCGGGTCTACGGAGAGAGTTGCACCGGCGCCTAGAGCGTCGTGTGAACGGCGCATACCGCGACGGGAACGAGTCTTCTTGTTTTGTTGAACAGCCATTGCTAGCTCCTAAAATAAACAAATTTCGCTGGAACCGGGGCGCCTACCGGCGAGCCCAAACTCTAAGAGAAAATCTAGGATTTTCCCGAAGAACCCTTCAACTGCTCCAGCACTTTAAAGGGGTTTTCCCGTTGCTCACCCGCTTCAGATGCCTTCTCACCAATATGGAAAGTCTCCTTGGAGACACACTCCTCATCGTGATAAGCCACCATCGGCAGATTGAGCAAAATTTCATCTTCGAGGATCTGGTGCAAGTCCAGCTCATCGCCATCCTGAATCACCGGATCCAAGTCTTTGGGAAGAGCCTTGCCCTGCTCTTCAGACCAAACGATACCCCAGCAAAACTGCGCCTCGAGCTGCTCGCCCACAGGATGCAGGCAACGCTGGCATAACAAATCCACCGTGCAGTGCACCTTACCGCTAACAGTGAGGTGATTTTGCAGGTCGCGGCCAAATTGGATTTCAGCCTCGACCTCCCCTTTCACAGACTCAACGGCTTCACGTAGTCGCTGCAGTGACTCCAGAGGCAAAATACCTTCCAGATACTGCTCGCGCTGCACCAATTTCCGAGCGTCAACGCTCTTAGGCAATACTGATTTAGAGGGGGCTATCGACATAAGCGCGCAATTCTATGGACTCACCCTACCCTTGTCAAAACAATTCAGCCACTGCAGTATCGCTCGGTCACAAACTTTGACCTAACAACCATGGAACCGCCCAAATAATGGCCTCCACACTGATACTAGCTTCCAGCTCCCCCTACCGCAGGGCGCTACTGAAGCAACTCCACCTCCCCTTTCAGACCGCGTCTCCCCATATAAATGAAGATGCCAAGCCAGGGGAGGCCGCTGACGCCCTTGCCTTAAGGCTCGCACAGGAAAAATCTCGCGCTTTAATGCGAGACAACCCCCAATCCCTGATCATCGGCTCCGACCAGGTTGCAGAATGCCGGGGACAAATTCTGGGCAAGCCCGGTAATCGCGACAAAGCCATTGCTCAACTACAGGCCTGCTCCGGCAACAAAGTTACCTTCCATACAGGGCTGTCTTTGCTGGAAAGCGCAAGCAACCGCCAAGTGAGCACCGTGGAAACCTTTACAGTGTATTTCCGGCCACTCAGCCTTCCGCAAATTGAAAAATATATTGAGTTGGAAGAGCCCTACGATTGTGCAGGCTCATTTAAAGTCGAGGGCCTCGGTATAGCATTATTTGAAAAGCTCGACGGCACCGACATCAACACTCTTATAGGTTTGCCCCTAATTCGCCTGGTAGATCTGCTCGGCGAATTTGGTATAGATCCACTGAAATCAACTGCTAAGAGCTAAGCGGCGGCCAACCCAGCAATCCGGAAAACTCATCGATAATCGCCTGGGGATTACACTCCCGCAGGCGACTTGGGCAATGAGCGCCATAGCTAACCCCCACGGCGGGCATACCAATCGCTGCCGCCATTGCCAAGTCATAAGTGGTGTCACCAACCATCACCGCATCATCAACACCGCAATCAACTTCAGCTAGCAGCTCACTCAGCATCAATGGGTCTGGCTTGGAAGCAGTTTCATCTGCACAGCGGCTCGCTATAAATAAGTGCTCCATGCCATGCTCTTCAAACTCCCGACTGAGGCCTCGACGACTCTTCCCCGTGGCGACCGCCAACTGATGCCCCTGGCAAAGCAACGCATCCAAAGTATCTAAAACCCCATCAAATAAAGGTAGGGGCTCCACTCGCGCCGCCATCCACTCTTCTGAGTAGAATTGCTTCAAGGCTTGCCGATCTTTATCAACAGCCTCAGGAAAAAGAGTAGCCACCGCCTCCGGCAAACCCAATCCAATAATATTGCTCACCGCTTCAGGAGAAAGCGCCGGCAAACCAACTCGCGCCGCCGCGCGCAGCATGCAGCCAACAATCCGCGTCTCGGAATTACAAACTGTGCCATCCCAATCGAGAATAACCAGCATCGCCGCGCCCCTTTATTCGTCTCGCAACTTCTTTAACAGCGCCCGCATTTCAGTGGGTAGCGGCGCTTCAACATGTACATCGGTGCCGTCTGGAAGCGTGCAGCGCACAGAAGCCGAGTGCAGGAAAAGACGCTTTAGGCCTCGCTCACGAAACGCACGGTTATCCTCATCATCGGTGTACTTACTATCACCCGCCAGGGGACAACCAACAAACTGGGCGTGCACACGAATCTGGTGGGTGCGCCCGGTTACCGGCTCTGCGCCCAGCAGTGTTGCCGCTTTAAAACGCTCCAACACTTGGAAGCGCGTCTCGGAAGCCTTTCCATCCTGATGCACCGAGACCATCCGCTCGCCACTCTTGAGGGTGTTTTTACGCAACGGGGCTTCAACAACCCTCCTACCTCGTGGCCATTTACCTACCGCCAGCGCCAGATAAGACTTCCCAATCCGTCCACCCCTCAGCTCCGCCTGCACATGCTGTAAAACATTACGCTTGCGCGCCACCATGATCGCACCGCTAGTATCCCGGTCGAGGCGATGCACAAGCTCAATAAACGGACTCTGCGGATACATCTGCCGGAGCACTTCAATCAAACCAAGCCGGACGCCGCTACCGCCATGAACGGCAAGGCCGGCAGGCTTATTGATCACAAGCAGGCCCTTGTCATCATAAAGTATGGAGTCGTGCACCAACTGGCGCAGCTGCTCTCCAGCATGGGGGGCAGGAGCCTGCTCTGCCGCACGAATTGGCGGCACACGCACCATATCGCCCGCCGCGAGCTTGTATTCTGCCTTTACCCGTCCTTTATTTACCCTTACCTCACCCTTGCGCAGGATTCGGTAAACGCGTGAACGGGGCACACCTTTTAGGCGTGCCTGAAGGAAATTGTCAATCCTCTGCCCAGCCAGCTCTTCAGGCACAGTCAAAAACTGCACGCCGCCAGAGGGATTCCAGGTATCAGAGGGAGTGTCGGCCGCAGCCGTTTTCAGGGGAGATGTACTTCGCATGACGCGCATCATAGCGCCGCCGCAAGGACAATTGAAGCACCTCCCTGCCCGTGCTATATTCGGCCGGCCTGAATTCGGCTGGTTTTCGGTCATCGGCGGCTTCCCACATGAAGAAATAGCCATGGCTTCGGAGAAAATACTGCTGTTCGGCCAGTGCGCGGGCATACCCGTGTTATTGATAAAAACTTAGCTGATGAGCACTCCCCAAAACGAGAATCTCAAGGGGGCCTCACCAGCACAACAGCCCACAGTTAAGTGGGTAACAATCGCGAAGGTAAGACGGGCCGCGACCCGCAGCGCTTGAAAGGACGACTCAAAACTTGCGTCCCGCTCTGTAGATAATGCCAGCGACCGAACTGGCAACCAGGAGACAACTGCTTACTTTAACCTGGTCAACAAAATGAAGAAGAGTAGCGGCCAAAAGCCGAGCTACAGAGCTAGAAACGATGACGCAAACCTTGCCGCCCAGCTTGAAACTGACCCAAGGGTGGCGCCCAACCCGGCCATGGAAACCCACGGCCCCGGTACAGGGCAGTACTAAACGTAAGGTACTAAAGGAAGAAAGGTACTGGTAAGTGCCAACGGATAGCAGCACAGCATCGCATATCCGGAGTTTTTGCAGTGGAATGTTGGGCGAACGCTCGTCTCGAAAGGCCGCGTAGACTGAATTTGCGGAACAGACAGCCTCTCTAACTTCCCTGCCCCGCCACCAGGTCATCTCCTCTTGGCGGCCCATAAGCAAGCCTGCAATGAGCGGTGTCTCACCTTTGCGCAACGCAAGGAAATCGACACGCATGAAGAGAATGTTGATCAACGCAACCCAGCCTGAGGAGTTGCGTGTAGCACTGGTGGACGGCCAGTGGCTCTATGACCTGGATATTGAAAATCGCACCCGTCAACAGAAAAAAGCCAACATCTACAAAGGTAAAATCACCCGTGTAGAACCCTCGCTTGAAGCCGCATTCGTCGACTACGGTGAAGAGCGCCACGGCTTCCTTCCCCTGAAAGAAATTTCCCGAGAATACTTCCTCAAGCAACCCAAGGACATCGAAGGCCGCATCAAGATTAAAGATGTCGTCAAAGAGGGGATGGAGGTTGTTGTCCAGGTAGATAAGGAAGAGCGCGGCAACAAAGGCGCCGCCCTCACCACATTTATCAGTCTCGCCGGGCGCTATCTGGTACTAATGCCGAACAACCCCCGTGCCGGCGGCATCTCCCGTCGCATTGAGGGCGATGAACGCTCTGAGCTACGTGACGCCCTAGCCAGCGTGGATGTCCCCTCTGGCATGGGCATGATTGTACGCACCGCCGGTGTGGGCCGCAGTGGCGAAGAGCTGCAATGGGATCTCAACTACCTGCTAAAACTGTGGAACTCTATAACAGAAGCTTCCAGCAAAAACAGTGCGCCAAAATTTCTCTTCCAAGAAAGCGATGTAATCATTCGCGCAATTCGCGACTACATGCGCGATGATATTGGCGAAGTCATCGTCGACGACCCAAAAGCGTACGAGCTTGTTTCGGAATTTGCCCGCCAAGTAATGCCCCATTACGCCCATAAGGTAAAACCCTACGAAGACTCAATCCCGCTCTTCAACCGATACCAAATCGAAAGCCAGATTGAGACCGCCTTTGAACGCGAAGTAAAACTTCCCTCCGGTGGCTCAATCGTTATTGATGTGACTGAAGCACTGGTCTCCATTGATATCAACTCCTCCCGCGCCACCAAAGGCGGAGACATTGAGGAGACCGCGCGCAACATCAACCTGGAAGCCGCCGATGAGATTGCCCGCCAGCTGCGCCTGCGCGATATGGGCGGCCTGGTCGTGATCGACTTTATCGACATGCAAAGCAAGTCCAATCAGCGCGAAGTTGAAAAGCGCATGGAGAAAGCTCTCAGCATGGACCGCGCCCGTGTACAAGTTGGCCGCATCTCCCGCTTCGGCTTGCTGGAAATGTCACGCCAGCGCCTGCGCCCATCTCTCGGTGAAACCACCTTCCGCGTTTGCCCCCGCTGTAGCGGCCAAGGCACTATTCGCGGCACCAAATCTCTGGCCCTCTCTATCTTGCGCCTGGTAGAAGAAGAGGCCAAAAAGGAGCGCAGCGCAGAGATTCGCGCAATTACCCCGGTAAATGTTGCCACCTATCTCCTCAACGAGAAGCGCAAGGCGATCTCCCAAATTGAGTCACGCAATAAAACCCGCGTAGTGGTCGTACCAAATGCGGAAATTGAAACGCCGCACTTTGAAGTTCAACGCCTACGCGATGACGACACATCTACCCTCGAAACCTCCTATAAAATATCTGGAAGCGTAGAGGAAACTGTCACCAAGAAAGAAGAGCAGCCTAAGCGCCCACAAGCACAGCCTGCTGTACAACCGCTCGCCCACACCGCACCGGCACCAACTCCGGAGAAAAAACCGGAGCCAGGTCTGTTTAGCCGCCTGATAAACGCTATTGCTGAGCTTTTCACCAGCAAAGAAGAAGAGCCCAAGAAGCATCAGAAGTCCCAAAACCGCGGTAAAGATTACCAGCGCAATCGCAACCGCAATCGCAATCAGCGCGGTGGCAACCGGGGCAGTCGCAATGAACGTCAGGCTCGCCGCAAAGACGATCGCCGCGAAGATAGCAAGAGCGATGACCTGCGCGAAGCCAGGCAGACCACAAAGTCGTTCGATGAGCGTGATAGCGGAGCCGATCGCGGTGAAGGACAGCGCCGTCGCCGCCGCCGCCGCAGCGGAGACAATCGCCGTAAAGATGAAAATCGCGGCAACGCCTCCGAGGGTAATACTAACGAAAACATCTCACAGGTAGATGAAAGCGCCGATCAGGATCGCCCAGCACGTCGCCCCAGCAATGTTCGCGGCCGTCCACAAGCTCGTCGTCGTGGCCGCCGTACAGAAAACACTGCCGCCACAGCCGTAGCTCAGAGCCAGGAAGAGCTAAATCGCGAAGTCAATGAAGCGATTGACGAAGCGGAAAGTGAAGCCAGGAAATCCAGGGATACCGCAGCCAATAACTTAACCGAAGCTCCTGTGAGTGAGGCGGCGAAGCCCAAGCACAAGCACAAAGAGCAAAAAGCTCCCGAGCCCACCCAGGTAACCGAGTCCAAGCCTGTAGTGAAGGCTCCTGAGCAAAAGCCTTTTGCGCCTAAGGTTTCTGAAAGCCAAGCGGAAGTAAAACCAGTTGCAGAGGCCTCCCCAAAGGCACAGCCAGCAATCACAAACGAGGCACCCGCTCAGCAGCCAGTAACACCTGAAAAGGCTACTGCAACCAGAGAAGAGCAACCCTCTCCTACCCTGGTAACCCCCAAAGCCTCTCAAGAAGTAAAAGCCACAAAAGTGTCAGCACTTGCTACTAACGTGGAGGCTACCGCAGCAACTGAAGATGCTGAAGAAACTGCCCTAAAAGAAGCCAGTGAAGCCGCAAAGGCATCGGTAGAGCAAGGCGACGCTATCGCCAGAGAGGAAATGATGGCTGCAGAAGCTAAAGCTTCTGAGGAAATCGCTACGCCGGCAACTCAGGGACGCGCCGGCAACGACCCGCGCATCAACCCCAAGCCATTGCTGGAGTTGGCAATCGTGACAGAGCATCGTGACATAGGCTCCCAGCAGCCGCTAGACACCGCTCAACCAGCGGCCATCCAGCACAGCCCTCGCACACTTGCACGCCCAGCCAATGACCCGCGTGTGGCACGTCAAGTAACACAGGCTAATACTGACCACAATTCTGCAGAAGCAGGCTAAGCAACCAATCAAAGCCGCTAGCAGCTCAGCTGCTGGCGGCTTTTTACATCTGAAGAATTGCCCTTGACTGGTCAATAAATCACCTAACCCATTGAACTAATTGAAAAAATTTAAAACGGCACTTGTATGTAGCACGAAGCTATGTATAATGCACAGCACAATTTGGTGGGGTGGCTGAGTGGTCGAAAGCGGCGGTCTTGAAAACCGTTGACTGTAACAGGTCCCAGGGTTCGAATCCCTGCCCCACCGCCATTATTCATGCAGAAAGCCCTGATTTATCAGGGCTTTTTTGTTTGTGCCCTTTGTGCTCCCTCACTTGTTCCCCCACTTAACTTTTGTAAGATCTTCACAGCAAAAGCCGCTCCGCCCCTGCTGTATCGAATTGGCACCGTGGCAGTCCTTCCGCAATCAGTTCATACCCATCCCGGATAGGAACTGGCGGATATTTTCATTGACTGCCAGTAACTAGTAACTACTCGCGTCCCCATCAATAACTTTAACAAGTCAGCTGACCGTCCAGCGCCACAACTACCACCACAGAAAAAAAGGGGAGCATCATAAGGAAAGCGCATACTACTCATGAACGCAGCATGTAAAAATAAAGACCTACCGGGAAGGATATACCCATGAGCAAGCGGCTCCCATTGCTCATACCATCATGTAGTGACGATAAGCTACTGGCTCACGATGCCCAGCTAAGAAATCTTGCCAACCCTCAGCTGATTTAGATTCAGCATTTAACCAAGTCAACATATGATCCGCCCCTAGAAAAACTGGACTACGGTCATGGTCAACCGCCTCAACTTCTGGAGCCGGGTCATCGGTAATCAAGGTGCATGAGAAGTAACCAACCTCTCCCCCCAATGATTCCCAGTAGTCCCAAAGGATTGGTGCCCACATCAAATCTTTACCCTTTGGAGTAAACTGGACCTGAGCTTTCTTACCCTTATGTTCGACCCACTCAAAGAAACTCGTGAATGGTAATATCCCATGCTGGTGGCCAATCAGGGAGCGCCAGGTTTTTGCTTCAAGCAATCTATCTAGCCGAGCGTTATATAGACTGTATTTTGTCGCTAGATCCCAAGCCGAGTTGGATAGGCGTATCGAGTAACGTAGCGGGCGCAACCAATTCTGACCTCCATCACATATTATGCCCGGCGCAAAATAGCGGGGGTATACTCTTTCGCCTGGCCCTGCAAGGCGGAATTGACTGACACGAGGTAGCCCCTTCAACCCTAGCGCGTGGCGAACCTCCGCTTTAGCAGAGCAGTTCTCCCATTTTTGGTTGAAGCGGAATTGATTCCAGGCATTCGCATCCGCTCTAAACCCTACAGGAAGTGATAACAGCGTCTTGTCACTAGGGGCCGTAAAGGAGTAGCACATGGAAATTCACCGTAGAATGTGGGCTGAACCACACCAATAAGATGATTAAAAGAAGAAAGAGAATTTAAGAGGAGTGTATCACCTGCCTTCACCTTTCAGATAATCCACTATTTTATCAATCTCCTCTTCATTTTCGTCAATAAGCCTATCTGAAAGAATCTTAAGCTTGTCAATTGATTTGTAATCAAAAGGGCCCACAAAGGGGTCAATGAGCTCAACATTTAGATAATCATATTTCACCCGCGAGGGGGCCAAAGACTCAGCAATTTCCAGAGAAAATATCTGCTGATAATCCATTGATCGTGTCATGCTAAATATTGCATCATGGAACCAGCGTAATTTCCCCCAACTCTTAAGACTTCTATAATCAAAACCCATAGTATGAACTGGATGTATCCCGGAACCAAGAATCAGCAAGTAGTAGTTTTTGCCTGGAAAATTTTTTATTACATCATGCAAGATGACGTTAGCCGGATCATTAGCCGTGATTGCTGCATCCGCAAAGTAACGATGAGTAATCTTCTTGTCTGGCCCCACAAAATCAACAGGGGTAAAAAAAGCCTCCGCACTCGATGCAGCAGCAACGAGCTGATAAAGCGTATTAGTAGGCAAATCTAAAGCTTTTATCCCTCTATTCTTAAAAAGATGCAACCGTCCATTATGTACATCCAGAGACGGGATAATTACATAATTATTTAAGCTGGTAAAATTCATCGCTGGGGAATAATTTCGCTCCAAGACTTCTGAAAGGTGGGTACCCATAAATTGCGGCGAGAGGTATCCATTTAATGTCAAGGCATTATGATACCAGGGCACTGAAAACAGAAACTCGCTTTCTTTTTCATATACTTTTATTAACCTTTCACTTCTTGAGGAAATGTTGTCATGATCAAAATCAAGCCGACCCAATTGAGAAAGTGGAATATTCAAGCTGGTGGCAATAATCGCACCTGTTGAAACTCCACTAAAGACATCAAACACTTCCTCTACAGGCTTCCCCAATTGTTTCTCAATGTGCTGTATCACATAGAGAGGTATAAGCCCCCTGACGCCACCACCTTCAATGATCAGAATATTAATTGTTTCCTTTTTCTCTAACGCCTCATTGCTTTTTATTAACTCCTCTGTAATCGGCTGGGAATCAAACTTGATACCGCGAACAAAAACATAATTGTAAGAAAAAACCAGCAAACCTAGAGCCACTACTAACAAAAAGAAAATGACTACAGAATGCTTGATTTTCATTACAGTACCTCTACCCTACATACAAAGTATAAGCACAAACCTTAAGTTTGACTCTACCACCATAAGCTAGCTGAAAATTCTATTGGAGAGACTTGTGTCTTATCAAAAATAACATACCACAAACAAATTCCCCCAAGTAAAGTATTAAACCTATATAAAATTTCACCCCCAAGACACTTATCCGAACAGACATAAAAAGAGCTAGATAATCCTTTTTTTCGAAAAATATGAGAACGAATTACTAGTGGCTTTTCTTCTCTGTAGGCAAATACAGATATTGACTACTCATATCCTACTGCCATTATCCTATTCATAGCTTTACAATTATCCTTAACGAACGTTACGCCTAGCCTCTCGAAACTTGCTCACACTATATGTTCTAACAGACTTAACTGATTCATTAGCATCCTGGCCTTTCAAATCTTATGCAAAACTTTATCGCTGGCATTTGTCAAAAAAAATGCATCAATCCCTACAATTAGCGTCAAATATGAGATACTCCCCCCATAAAAGAACCCTAAAAAACTGGGAAAAGACCTATGACTAAGTTCACCACCTACCTGGCAGCTGTCTTACTAGCTGGATGTAGCGCCACCACAAGCATCACACAAAAAAGTGCTAGTGAAGTTCGTCAGGCGGTAACGATACATAATAGTTTCGAAAATAACGCAACTGAATATAGCGGCCCTCCAATGCAGGCAACCACCGATGGCTCGGATCACAACCTGTACTACTATATGCTACGTGCTCTTGCCCCCAAGAATGGCGGAAGCCCCCAATACCAACTGCGTATTGATATCACATACCGGGAAAACTGGCGCAACTATGACACAGCCACATTTAGTGGTGGAAACGAGGTTGAGCTATCCCAACTCGATCGAAAAGTCCTCAACTGTGCATCAGCATTTAAATGCATGCTTGAAGAAACTCTGGAAGTCACATTGAGTGAAAATCAGATCATCAATGCTCTCAAGAAGCGAGAAAGCCTTAGAGTGAAGCTTTATGCAAAATCAGGTCATCGCTCGGTTATCGAAGTGCCCAGCTCTTATCTAATGGGTTTTTACTCCAGTGTTGTCAATAGACGGGGCTAAAAACTGGAAGGCCATCACAATTACTTATTGTGTGACCTTTAAATTGTGGGATCTCTGAGTAGCTCCGGAATACCTATACAGACTTCAGCACCTGGCTTGCTTAAGAAGGCAAAGTCTTCATAACAGGTTTGTGAATAGTCTGAACACTCGCAAAAAAATAGAGCCAAAAGCCTGGCGGAATCATTCAGATATTCCCAGGCTTCTTAATCTATAAACTAAGATTTCTGCAGGCTTTCAGCAGTCTTAGCAAGCCCCTCTTCTACCGATACCGGTGGCTGCCAATCAAGCAGGTTCATAGTTTTTCCAATATCCACTTGCAAAGAACCACATAGGCGATCGGCAACAGCCCTTTTCCCCAGTAGGGAGAGAGTAAAGATCAGAACAGATGCTGGCACAGGCATCAATAGAGCCCGGCACCTTAAGCTCCTTGAAAGCCGCCTCAATAAATCCGTGATAGACATATCAAGACCATCAGATACAAGGAAGACTTGATTTCTTGCGTTCGGGTGTTCAATACAAACTGTGATCAAGTCGATCAAGTTATAGACAGAAACCAGGCTGCGCCGATTGTTAATTGAACCTAACGGCAGTGGAATACCTTTCTGCAGCCAACGCATCATGGATTGAAAGTTAGCTTTTACTCCAGGTCCATAGACTAGTGGTGGACGAATAACAACCACTTCCAGGCCAGTTTCCTCTGCCAGAGCGAGCAAGGCATCCTCAGCTTCTTTTTTTGAAATCCCATAGGGGTCTACAGGATTTGAGGGCTCCTCTGCGGTAAATGGGCCTCTGCCAGTAGTGGATTCCCCATTCACCTTAATAGAGCTTAAGAAAATAAACCTTTTTACCCCTGAAGATGCCGCTTGGCGGGCCAGTTGTAAGGTACCTTCCAAGTTGACTTTACGAAATTCTGCCAAGGGGTCGACAGCACTTTCTTGCATCACATGAACTCTCGCGGCAGTATGGATCACCACATCAATGTTGTTCAGTGTGCTACCCCAGTCAGTTTCCGCATCTATGCGAGGTACATAAAGCCCCCCTTCTACCTCCTGACGATACACGGGCAGTACCTTGACCCTTTTAGATCGCAGGGCTGATAAAAGAGCACTTCCAATAAAGCCACTGGCACCGGTCAACAATACTCGCTCTTCCACAAGCCCCGCCCATATCAACTAATTTCATCAACGAGTAGTTTACAGATGGGAGAGCATTGAGTCACTGGTGGAAGGGCTGACGATAAAGAGCCTCTAAACGGGTAGCCTGAAGATAAAAGTATCTTGGCTAGAGGCTGTTTCATAACTTGAAATCGGTTATTCTCACGCAATTACATAGAAAAAAAGTTCAGCAATAGTGAGCCGATTCAAGTCAGAGTTAACCAATGATCAATGGAAATTGATCGAACCATGTCTTCCTGAATTAAAACGAGGAAAGGGAGGCCCAAAACCCATTGATAATCGGGCTTGTTTTGAAGGCATCCTGTGGGTTTTGCGTTCTGGAGCGCGATGGAAAGATCTTCCTTCACACTATCCATCACCGAGTACATGTTGGAGAAGGCTTCAGTTTTGGGAAGAGCAAGGAGCTTGGCTACATGCATGGAGAAGATTCCTGGAGCTATTGGATCAACAGTCTTTGCTTAACTGGGAGGAAGTCTTTTCTGATGGTAGCTTTGCACCAGCAAAAAAGGGGGCTTCGAAGTCGGGAAAACCAAGCGGGGCAAGGGTTCAAAGTGGATGGTGGTGGTCGATGGCGAAGGTATTCCACTGGGAGGCACCATTACTTCGGCCTCACCAGCAGAAGTAAAGTTATTACATCCATTGCTTGATGTTATGTATAAAAATACAAAGATTCATCGCTTAGTTTATGATAAAGCGGCGGACTCTGATCCTCTTAGAGATAGTCTGTTGAGTCGTGGAATCGACCTTATCTGTCCACACAGGATAAATAGGAAAAAAGCCTCAAGGCAGGATGGTAGAAAGCTCAGAAGGTATACTCGCCGTTGGAAAGTTGAGCGGACTTTTGCGTGGTTGGGAAATTACCGCCGTTTGGTTGTTAGATGGGAGCGATATTTGTCCACTTATCGTGCTTTTTTCTATATTGCATGCATGTTAATTACGTTAAATAAGTTATGAAACAGCTTCTAAGCAATAATTAGACAACTCAAAAGCGTTCACAAGAGGGGTTTTAATGCTCTCTTATTCGACCTTTAGTTTTAATCTCTAAGGCTGCAAAACCGAAGCTGAGCTTTGCCAGCATTTTTCACTCTGGCTCTGACATTCTCTAGAGCCCGCCCATGGGGTTCAGTAGTTTCTGCGGTTCCCCATTTAATCTCCCACTTTTCTCGGGCTGCCAAGCAAGCCTTGGCTTGCCGATAATGCCAGCGAGCCTCAGCGCAGGGGTTAAGATCTCTGGGAACCTTACGGTCACAGATGCGATGGTATCTTTTGCGGGCCAAATTTGCTTTAAAGTCTTTATTTATTACCGCATCAAAGTGGCGAATAGGCGAAGCTATAATCCTTTGCGATGTCGCGCTCCCCCTAGCATTGGCCCTAGAAGGGATAGCCCAGCGTAACGTGGTTAACGCGGGCTGATCTGAGAGAAAATCAATGGGTGAAACAGATAACAGTTTCCTATTAGAAAAACATATTACTGGAATCGGGCTAGTGCCACCCAGAGGAAGCTTCTTTAGATAGTAACTAGTCGTTAACCTATTGGGCGCTGGCCATGTCGTTAACCTATGAGGCGTTGACCATTTAGAGGCACTAAAACCATTTAAAGGGCTGGTATCAAACCCCATAGTGCCAGCTGAGAATGTGTAAATGACAAGTATCAATAGACTGTTTAAACCAATTAGTGACTCTCCAATCCGTTTATTACCATTTGTAGGCATAAGCAGACCCTAATAAATTTAGATGCCCGGACAGTCCGAAGCGAGAGACTTAAACTTTAAACAAACTAAAAGGTTAGTCTAGTGTCGCGAAGTTCAAGCCCCAACTACGCTCTTTCGGAGAAATCAAACTTGCCTACGTCAATACTTAAAGGTGCTTTTGTAGTTCTTTTTGATTTAGCACTGGGGTAATCCAAATTTCCGCACCCAGAGCTGAAAAAAACTTTTCGTTATAAGCCATCAGATGATCCTGCCGCTTCTCCTCAAGAATAAAAATAGCCGCGCGCTTACCATCCTCTAAAAAGAAATAGGAGGATTCAGGCTCAGCCGAAGCGATAAAATCATTGAAGGCTCTCGGCATGGACTTGTCTGCAATAGCATTATTGCCACTTTTAACGGGGATCAGGATTTTCATTAACAGGCGCATCGGGCTTCCTCTGTTGGGGAATTAAGGTTTAGGCTCCAACCATAGTCAATACCAGACCAATTAAGCGATATGAGGTGACTAATCCCGCTAAAGGACACTGGTGGCTAAGTAGACTTCTTATGCTTCTACCATGTTTCTACTGCCGTCTTCCGCGCCTGAACCCCTCTCGTGCCAGTGAATCCACTTTAGATCCACCACCATCACGGTATAAAGCACCGGCACCAGTAGCAAAGTACCGCAGGTTGCCAATATCAAGCCTCCTATCTGGGCAAAACATAAAGGCTGCCAAAGAGGACCACCATGGAAAGCGAGAGGCACCAGGGCGCAGGTAGTAGCCGCTATTGTGATCAGGATTGGTCTTAGTCGTAGGATCCCCGCGTCCAACAATGCCTCTCTGAAAGGATCGCCTGCGGCATGACGCACTTCTATAAAATCAAACAAGACAATAATATGGCTGACAATTACCCCTACCAAGCTTACTATCCCCAGAAAAGCCATAAACCCGAATGGCTGGCCAGTAACATAAAGCGCGGCAAGGGCACCCACCATACCCAGTGGTACGGTGGCAAATACCACCAAGGGCTTCAATAAGTTACTAAACTGGAAAACCAGAGCCAAAAAAATGGCCCCCGAGGAAACACCAAGTATCATGAGTAGCTGTGCAAACCCATGTGTTGAGTTAGCCGCATCTCCAGAAGCTTGTATTTGGTAACCACTGGGCAGCGTCTTTTGCAAGGCATCTAATTCATCTTTTACATCTCCCATAATATCGGAGGCAATAAATCCTGCATAAGGGTATGCAAAAACAGAAATCGTGCGAAATTTTTCCAAACGACGAATTCGCTCAGTTCTAAAGTCAATTCTTGTTGTAGCCACCTGCTCTAGGGGAACTCTTACTTCAGTATCTGATGAAAACACATAAAGGTTGTTAATATCCTGCAATTGCCCACGCTGATCCAGTCGGAGGCGAATAACGATTGGTATTTCTTTGTCCCCCTCCCGTAATGTGGATACCTCACTACCATTAATTGCCGTTGATGAAGCCTGGGCAATATCCGCATTAGTGACTCTAGACATCGCTGCCCGGTCTTCAAGAACATTCATATAAACCGCAAGACTCCTCTCTCCCCAGTTCTGGCGAACCGTGCGAGCATATGCCGATTTCTGTACAATATTTTTCACTCTCTCGGCAACATCTCGCAAGATAATAATATCCTTACGCTCTTCCTCAGAACCGGTTGTCACACGCCCTGACACCCTTATTTCAAAGGGATAATCTACCGGGGTAGTTTGCAGTTGGCGCACATCCAGATCGGCTCCGGGGATATTCTTACTGAGTGCTTCCTGAATAAACGGCACCAACTTTGGAGTCAGATTTTTATCATTGATACGGATAATAATTTGACCATAATTAGCTTGCTGTGGCCGAGGGTTCACTGTATACCAAAAACGCGGCGCCCCTCCACCAACGGTAGTACTCAGTGCCTGTAGAATTGGTTCATCAGAATTCCCACCATTTTCTTTTTGATACTTTTCTATTGTTTGTCTAATCACCTGCTCCGCTTGTTTGGCAACATTATCTGTTGCATCAATGCTTGCATCATTCTGCAACCAGACATCCACATAGGACAAATATTGAATGTCATCTGGAAAAAAGGCATTTTTCAACTGCGTTTTCAATACCACTCCCGCAATCAGAAAAAGTAGAAATCCCAGTAGTACAAGTTTCCTGTGATCTATAGCCCAGCTAGCGGTTCGATAGTACACACCTGTAAGCCCATGTTTCCGCCGCTCCTCCAGTGTTGGCTCTGTACGCTTCGGTGGACGCAAGAGAAGATTTCCTATGAAAGGCAGAAAAGTCATAGATACTATCCGGGAGGCGATCAATGCGCAGGCCATAACAATTGGCAAACTGTGCAAAAAATCACCTTGATTTCCGGTTAGTAGTAAGAAAGGTAAATACGCAACCACATTGGTGAGCGTCGCAAAGAAAATGGCTTTCGCGAGTAGGGTTGGACCAAGCCAGGCAGCAATAAACGATGGTTTTCCCGCGGCCATCTGTCGCTTGATGGCATCCCCGGCAACAACAGGATCATCCACTAAAAGCCCCAGGGCAATAATCAAGGCTGCAATAGAGACCTGTTGAATATCCACCCCCATAAACTGGATAAAGCCGAAGGTCATTGCCAAGGTAATCGGGATTGAGATCATCAGTAGGACAGCGGAACGCCAATCAGAAAACCCGATAAAAGCGACAATAACCACAAGGATAATGGCTTCAACCAGCGCCTCAATAAAAAGCCCCACACTTTCCTTTACCTGTCTGGGCTGATCAGATACTTTTTCAATAATTAAATCTGGCGGCAAGTCGGCTCTAACCTGTTCCAGTAACTTTGTGAGTACCTTGCCTAGCTCGCCGATTTGCTCACCATCACGCATCTGTACCGATAAGTTGACGCTGCGATGCCGTTGCCATGTTCCATCGTGTTTAGATTTGCTGACATAGTAATTCAATAGCTCTGGTGGCGACTCATAGCCCATTGAAACATCCAGTACACCCCGTAGGTACACCGGAGTACCATCATCACTCAAAGCGATAGGTACATCCCCAATGTCTTCATAATTGCTAAAGTCCCCACTGGGAAATATTGCGACATCCATATCCTCAACAGTCAGATTGCCGCCAGGAATGGTTGTATTGCGGGCATTGAGTATTGGGCCAATCATATCCGGGCGCAGGCCGTAAGAAGCAAGCCGCTCCTGGGAATAAACCAAATCGACTTGCTGTTGCAGCACCCCGGAACGCAGTACCCGCTTTACCTGCGGGAGAGTGCGAATATTCGCAGCGATGAGATCAGAGAAATCATCCAGCTGCCGATAGCTGTATTTTGCCCCAGCCACTTCGGCAAGACGCTCACGAGTTTTAGCAATATCTCGTACAAGAAAAGGCTGCCAGGAGTCGGGAAAAAATTTCTGTGCACTAAGTCGCTCATTTAAAAAACGATATCCTGCGCGCATCAACTCTTCATCGCTTTTATCAGAGGTAAAATCTACGCCGATATAACCGGGGCCCGACAGAATTTTAAATGCAGTGCCATAACCCTGTTTCTCCATCCAGCGGGAAAAGACCTTGAAGGCAGCCAAGCTATTCACCCCGTGCACTGAAAGCGGCAGGGCCACCATAATACTAACCCTCTGTTCTACTCCCTGGTTTTTATACTTGGCGCGAACCTCCGATAATGCTTCTCGGATGTTTTCTGCCCGGAGGCTAATTTCAGTAGCTCCGGCCCTTGGGCTGGCTACGGCCAAAAGCACGGCAGCCGTATCCCCAAATTCATCATTGAATTGAGTAGCCTGTGTCCCTGAAGGCAGTTGACTCTGAGCGTCAATTAGTTTCAGGTTTATATCGTTAAATGCCTTGGTGACATCGGTGTGGGGGGCAAGCTGAGTTTGTACTACGGACACACCGTTAAGGGTCAGGGATTTTATTGCAAAGGAGCGCGCATCTGGCTGGTAGAGATATTCACTCTGGGCGATGGCATCTTCTATTCGTCGTGTTACCAGCTCCTCAACTTTGATGGCACTTTGCCCTGGCCATTTGGTTGTTGCTGTAGCTATACGGACGGGAATATCTGGATCCTTACTTTTGGGCATCGCGATATAAGAAATAAGCCCCCAAAACATAACCCCGACCAATAGCGCCCATGAAATGGAGGAGTTATCGACAAAAAAACGAGCGGTATTAAAGCGGTGCTCACTTTCAGCTTCCAGGATTTCTTCTCTGGTTTTTTCGTCTTTAACCACCATTGATATTCCCTTGAGGCACTAGGGCACTATCCTTACCGCCTGACCATCCTGTAACTGTGACGCGCCATTAGACACAACCCGCTCCCCCTCCTTGAGGCCGTGTAAAACAACAATGTTGTTACCCACTACCGGCCCTGGAACCACTCTGCGCAGCTTTGCCTGTAAAACATTGTTGTCAATTTCCAATACAAAAACGGCAAAGCCTTCCGACTCATTTGATTGCGGGACCAAACATGAAAGGGGCACCACAACCCGATTTGGCTGAGGCCGCATTTTGTCCAGTAAAAGACTCATAATCATGCCCGGTTTTAATATTGCATTGGGGTTAGGCACGGTTACGGTAATGGCAAAAACTCTGGTGCGTTCCTCTGCTTTCGGGGAAACTTCTGTGACCTGGCCAGTAAAAGTCTTGCCTGGTTGGGACTCTGTCATCATAGAGATAACACTACCCAGTTTGGCAAAGCTCAACACCACATCAGGCACATTAAAAACCACTTTGACACGAGAGATATCGGCAACCACAAAACCAACGGCATCCCTTTGCACCAGAGTGCCGACCTCTATATTGCGTTGAAGAATAATTCCGGTAAGGGGTGAACGTAATACCGTGTCATTGAGATTCTCTTTAGCGTTATCCAAGCGCGCCTTAGAACCTACAACAGAGGCCTGTGAGATCTCATACTCCTCCCGGGCGGCGTCGTAATCCGGTGCCGTGATACTTGCGGTGGCAAAAAGAGCCGAAGCTCTTTTGTAGTCCAGATCTGCTTTCCTCCGGGCAGCCTCTGCTTTACTGACATTCGCTGCCGCCTCAACCACCTTGTCTCTGTATTGCTCGTCGTTGACGATAGCCAGGGGCTCTCCCTGAATCACACGGTCACCGCCCTGCAATATTCTTATTTTTCCAAGCGCCCGGCGAGTTGGAATTTCATCGATATATCCCTCTGTTCGAAATGCTACATCTACTTGGGTGTAGGGATGGACCACGGCAGAGTATGGATAACCCTCAATACCACTTTCTGTACGAGCCACTGTAGCTTGCACAGGCACCGGACTTTTCCCCGGCGGCTCACTTTGGCAGGCTGACAGTAAGAGCAGAAACACCAGTAAAAGGAGTAAACGCAACATCGTTACACCTCCCCCACCGCTCTTTCGTATTCGGCTAGCGCCCCCCAAACAGAAAGTACCGCTTTGTTGTAGTCGCTGTTGGCGCGATCGAGCTGGGTTTCCGTTTCCAGTACGTTGGTTAATAGCGTCGTTTGCTCACGGTAGCGATTGATCATTACCCGTAACTTTTCCCGATATGCCGCTTGTAGTTCTCGCGCCACGGCTACCGATTCCTGCGCAGTCCGCAACTTGCGCAAGCTGTCGCGCACCTCTATTTCAATTTGGCTGCGAACCTCCCCCATTTTGACTTCAGCCCCAGCAATCTTACTCGCGCGGCTGGCCAGCTCATCCCGCTTGCGCCCCCAGTCAAAAATTTCCCAGCGTAAATCTAAAGCAACGATTGCCTCGGCATCGGGCACAAGGCTTACGTTAAAGAGCTTGAGATAGCTGAAGTGAAAGTCTATATCGGGAATATATTCAGATTTCTTAACATCGTAACTGTATTCAGCCTTCTCAATGGCCAACTGTGATTCAATAAAATCGGCGCGTTGATCAAAGGCCAGTAGCAGGGATGCTTCGGTGTCATACACGACTTGATGAGGTACAGGGAGGTGCTCGACGCTAAATGGCGTTTCTACATCGCGCCCCAATAGCGCATTGAGTCGCTCCTTGGCCGTAATCATCTCATCAATCCTGCGCTGACGCTCCAATTGGCGCTGGGCCAAACGGGCACGTACATCCAGCAACTCGTATTCCAGAGCCACCTGTTGGTCGACATAATTGCGCACCAGGTCACTCAGGGAACTCAAGAACAAAATAGATTCATCAATTGCCTGGAGGTCACCGATAATCCTGCCCACCTCGAAATACTGCAGCTTTACCAAAAAAGCGACATCCTGCTGCGTCCAGCGCACTTTTTGCACCGCCATCGCCGTGGTGACATAGCCCTCACAGATTTCCAAGGCAATAGTGTAGAGACGGGTAAGAGGCTGGCGCGCACTGAAGGAGACGATCTCAGTAGTTCCCTGTTCGGTGGTGATCTCCACATTGTTTGGTGGGATTGGTCCTATTTCAGAATCGGGAACTAGGCTCCCCTCCGGGAAGGTATAACTCTGAGTGGTGAGGTTGTGATTAATGGCGGCATTCAGTTCCAGTCGCGGGTAGCGGCGTGTCTTTAGTGCTTCAACCATATCACCCGCCTCATCGACTTCTAGAGCCGCGCCCTGCACCCGCAGGTTGGTACGAATGGCCGTTTGTACTGCATCATTGAGCGGAAGCACAGGCTCAGGGGCAGAGCTCCAGGCAGCGCCGATAAAGACCCATATTGCGAACCCGCCCTTGAACAACGATCACCCCTTCCTGGCAGCAGCACACACCCGCACAATATGCAATTATTCCAGTAAGTATATGTGCTTCATGCTCACCGCTTAGTCAGCACGCCTATCCCCACGCCAACCAGTGTACTCCCCCTACATATTTCTTTTTTTTATATCTACCTGAGCCATTGCCCCGCCAATAAATCCTTTCTAGGTGCTAGCGCCCGATAAAATCCGGATGCGCCACAATGAAGTTTCACCTGCCCTTTTCCATTGGCTAGGCTAATAACTGGCGGCGATCAAAACCGCTTGTTGTTGGCTCCCGAGCAGTTCTATGGCGGTGAAATTCCTACCGGTAATTGTGATTCTGATTTGCCTGATCGCCGTGGCCGGTGCACTCAGCCTGATGATGTATTTCAACCTGGATGAGCGACTGATCGAACTGTTCCAGTGGCTCAATGAGCAGGGCTGGCAAACCAGCCTGCTGTTCGTGTTAATCGTTGCCCTAGCGATCGTATTGTTGTTGCCTGGTGTTATTTTCACCATGGGCGCAGGATTTGTATTTGGAGTAATCAAAGGCACTTTGTTGGTACTGGTGGGAACCGTCCTCGGCGCAACCTTGGCCTTTCTGATTGCCCGCTACTTGCTCGGAGAGAGGCCATCACGCTGGATTATGTCCCACATAAAGCCCGCTACGGTGGGCGAAGTGATTCGTCGTGAGGGCTGGCAGATGATCATGTTAACCCGCCTGGTACCACTGTTCCCTTTCAAGCTCTCCAACTATTTCTTTGGGCTAACACCGGTTCGCTTGCGGGATTTCATACTGGGCAACGCGTTGGGGGTAATTCCCCTTACCCTGAACAATGTATATGTAGGCTCCATCGCCGCGGATCTAACGTCCCTGGGTGAGGTGGAGGAGCGCACTACGGTGCAATGGGCGCTTTACATCATGGGGTTTGTACTTGCTGTACTAGCCTTGATCGGCCTCACACGCATGGCGCGACGCGCCCTGAAGAAGATCGTGAAAGAAGAGGATCTCTGATGCCCTGGATGAAATGGCTACCGTGGCGCTTCTTCGTACGCCGATTTGCCACCGCCCACGGTTTTCTTGATCCGCTGACATTGATGGCACGCTTGCAGCGCTTTGCCGAACCCTCAGAAGTCAGCGAGCCCATTGAGCTACTGCGTGCGGGTGCGGTATTTCACGCCCGTGCACTGATCAATAGCAAGGTAATCCAGCACAATCTGGACTGGGTCTGGCCCTATTGGATACAACGCCAGTTTGACCCACGAGATAATTCGTTTATCCCCCGGGCTTTTTCAATTACCCACTGTAACCTCAGCCACCGCAATTGGACCGCTGTGGGGTTGCCGGACTGTGAGGCTTTGCCGGTGGTCGACCCCCGTGGCCTGGTCACACCTTATTACGATGGGTGGTCTATTGATGCCTGGGTAATTGGTGACGGTGGTGAGGAATTAACTCCCGCCTCTCTCACCTACTGTGAGCAACACCAGGAACTGGATGATCACCTCTCTGTGGTTACGGAATCCGCTCGCCACGGACTCAAACTGCGCAACACTGTAGCCGTAGAAGCCATTGATGGAGCCCCCCACTGCAACATTAAACTTACCGCCAGTTGCCGAGACAGCGGCTGGCTATTGGTGGTCCTGCGCCCATGTAATCCAGAGGGGGTCAGTTTTGTACACAAGGTACGCCTCAATGACCAAGGCCGGGGGTGGCTCATTGAAGACAAGCAGGCGGTTTTATTCAGTCAACCCATCGACAAGCACTTGGCCTCAGATTATCGCGGTGGGGATATTTACCTGCACTTGAAAGACGAAACTGGGCGTATGCAGGGTGAATGTGATGTGGGCATGGCCTCCGCTGCAGCCATGTTTCGATTAGAGCGTCACAAACCTCTGAAGCTGGAAGTTTCAATTCCCCTCGACAACGAAACCCCTAAAGACACAGAGACGAAAAGCTGGGCGGAAAGCTTGGCAGGCCACTGCGCGCTCAAGATTCCAGACCGGGACTTCCAGTTCCTCTACGACTCAGCCATTCGCACCCTGATTCTGCACTCCCCCAAAGATGTGTACCCAGGCCCCTACACCTACAAGCGATTCTGGTTCCGGGATGCCGCCTTTATGATCCAGTCACTGCTTTACGCAGGCTTGATAGATCGCGCAGAACGGGCTTTGGATCAGTTTCCCCACCGACAAAAACGCGATGGTTTTTTTCACTCCCAGGATGGTGAGTGGGATTCCAACGGCGAAGCTCTTTGGATATTCAACTTATTTTGCCAGCTGGCAAATAAGCCGCTTAAGCAATTCTGGTGTGAGCCCATCCTCAAGGGAGCCCGATGGATTATCAACAAGCGCCTGCCCCAGGATGGCAGCCTCTGTGCGGGCCTGTTACCAGCGGGCTTCAGTGCAGAGCACCTGGGTCCCAACGACTGTTACTACTGGGATGACTTTTGGGGAGTAGCCGGATTACACGCCGCTGCCGCCATCTGCACCAGAGAAGGCATTGACGACAATGCACACCGATTCAGCACCGCCGCCAATGATTTTCAGCGCACCATTGACGAAAGCCTCAGCAGTGCTCAAGAACGGCTAGGAAGATCCGCCATGCCGGCATCTCCCAACCGGCGCCTGGATGCCGGAGCTATCGGGTCCGTGGTGGCAGGCTATCCACTACAGCTCTACCCCCCGGATGATCCCCGCTTGATCGACCTGGCTGACTTTTTGATCGACAACTGCTTTGTCAGCGGCGGTTTCTTTCAAGATATGATCCACTCGGGTATCAATGCCTACCTCACACTACATATTGCCCAGGTCTTACTGCGCGCCGGGGATCGGCGATGCCTGGAGTTGATGCGCAGTGTCGCCAAACTGGCCTCCCCCACCGGCCAGTGGCCTGAAGCCATCCACCCCCATTCCCTGGGCGGTTGCATGGGCGACGGGCAGCATGCCTGGGCGGCTGCAGAGTGGGTCGCCATGCAGCGCAATTGCTTTGTGCGAGAGGAACAGGACGCCTTGATACTGGTCTCAGGATTACCGCCGGAATGGCTCAAGGATACCTCTGCCAAGGTCCCCATTCGCTTCGGCCCAGCGCCGACGCGGTTTGGGGTGATTTCCCTGGAGATCACTCCCGGAGTCCGCCCAAAAGTCTCCTGGACCGCAGACTGGTACGGAAAGCCACCGGCCATTGCTGTTAACCCCATTGGCTTTCCACCCACACTGGTTGGCGAGGGGCTGCAATCTGTGGAGTTAAAATCCCAGTGAATATCGTCATGCTGACCAACACCTACTTACCCCATGTCGGTGGCGTGGCGCACTCGGTCGCTGCTTTCAGCGAGGAATATCGCAAGCGAGGGCACAGGGTTTTGATCGTGGCCCCGGAATTTCCAGAGAAAATCGCCGGGGAAAAGCACGTTGTACGCATCCACGCCATCCAAAATTTCAATGGCAGCGACTTCTCAGTAGCACTGCCTTTTTCACCGGATTTGAGTGATCGGCTAGATCAATTCAAGCCCGATATCGTTCACGCCCACCACCCTTTTCTTCTGGGCATGACTGCCCTTCGGATAGCCCGGCAGCGGGAGCTACCGCTGGTTTTCACCCACCACACGCTCTATGAGCACTATACCCACTATGTACCCGCTGACTCTCAAGTGCTGAAACGCTTCGTGATTGAGCTGGCCACACGCTATGCCAACCTGTCCAGCCTGGTACTGGCACCCAGCCACAGCATTGTTAAATTATTGCGCGAGCGCGGCGTTCAAACCCCCATCGCCGAGGTGCCCACGGGCGTTCAACTGGAGGACTACAACAACGGCGACGGCAGCAAGGTGCGTCGGCGCCTGGGTATTCCCAAGTCCGCATTTGTGGTGGGCCATCTGGGCCGTTTTGGTCAGGAAAAAAATCTGCGCTTCCTCTGCAATGCAGTGACGAGATTTATGCGGGATGAAGGCAACACTCACTTCCTGTTTGCCGGCAGCGGACCTCTTGAGGATGAGCTGCAGGCAATTTTTGCCAGCCGGGGGCTTTCCCAGCGTCTGCATATGCCCGGTGCAGTGCTCGGCGAGGCGCGCCGAGACATGTACAACGCCATGGACGCTTTTGTTTTCGCCTCTACCAGTGAAACTCAGGGGCTAGTGCTCTCTGAGGCCATGGCTGGAGGGGTACCGGTTATTGCCCTGGATGCCAACGGCTCCCGAGAAATGGTACGCGATGGTAAAAATGGGCGACTGGTGACGGAAATAAACCTGGAAAGCTTTATTGAGGCAATCCGCTGGCTTTACCAGCTACCCCCGGAACAACGCCAGGCTCTCAACCGAGAAGCCTTAAATACCGCAAGGGATTTCTCTATGCACAGCTGTGCACAGAGAGCGCTGGATCTCTATCAACCTCTGCTCAAATACGGATGGGCCCTAGATGACTCCCTCTTCGCCCAGTGGATGCGCATGCGCAATCTTATTGGTGCCCAGTGGGAGATTATCGAAGGGCTGACCGGAGCCGCCGGTGCGGCATTTGGCCAGGCACCGGAGCCATAGCCGCCCATTATGTTAAGCAGAGTCGGACTTTCCATTAGGCGCTGGCGCCGCCGCTTCAGCCGCAGCGAGTGGATCGCCAAACTGTTAGGACTCTCCACCAGCGGCCGTCAACCCCATGCACCGGGTTTGATCCTGATCCAGATTGATGGTTTGGCACATCCGGAACTCTTAAAGGCCCTTTCCGGGGGCCGGATGCCTTTCTTAAAGGGCCTAATCCGCAAAGAACACTACCGTCTGGAACACATGTTTTCCGGGATTCCCTCCACCACCCCCGCTGTACAGGCAGAGCTGTTCTACGGAGTGCGCCAGGCGGTACCTGCCTTTGGCTTTCTTATCCATGAAACCCAAAAACTCGGCCGTATGTACGATCCGGAAGTGGCCGCGCTGGTGGAAAGCAGGGATATGTTCAAACAGCGTGATCCCCTTCTGCGCGATGGCAGTTGCTACCTGAGCTTGTTTCGCGCCGGTACCAAGACCGGCGAGGCACACTTTTGCCCAGCCGATCAGGGCTGGGGCCCAGCCCTGCGTAGTGCCAGTCCCTGGACCATTGCCGTTCTCATCCTGACCAACTTATGGAGTCTGATACGCACAGCTGCACTGATTGTGGTGGAGTTGCTGTTATCCCTTGTAGACTGCATACGCGGCGTGATGCAGGGGCAAAACCTGCTCAAGGAGTTGATGTTTGTCCCCACCCGGGTCGGTATCACCATTCTCTCAAGAGAATTTTGCACCATGGGGGTCAAGGTGGACATCAGCCGCGGCCTACCCATTATTTATGTCAATTTGCTCGGTTATGACGAGCAGTCCCACCGACGCGGCCCACGCTCGGCGTTCGCACACTGGGTATTGAAGGGTATCGACGATGCCATAGCCCGCATTTGGCGTGCCGCCCATGCCTCCGATCGGCGCCACTACGATGTGTGGGTTTTTTCCGATCACGGCCAGGAACAAACCAAGCCCTACGAAGAGGTCTTTGGCCGCAGCCTTGGCGACGCCCTGTCAGAAACATTGTCCGATCTTGCAAAGCCGCCAGAAATTGAGCCAGGCCAAAGCAGGCACGGCGTGCAGCTGGAGCGGGCGCGCTTGTTTGGCAGCGAATGGATGGATAAAAAAGACATAGAAAAGCAGGAGGAGTCTGTTGATTGCACCACCAGTAAAACCCCTTTGGCACTCACCGCCCTTGGCCCTCTGGCCATGCTCTACAACCTGGAATTGGGTAATATCAGCCGCGAAGAGGTCGCTCGCAAAATAGTTGAACAGGCCCATGTGCCTCTGGTGCTCTATCGGGTGGACCCCACTTCGGCAAAGTCCCCGGTGCACGGATGGTGGAAACATGGCCCGGTGAGGCTACCCGAAGACGGCCGCAAGTTGATGGGGGACGAGCACCCCTACCCCGAGCAATCCATTGCCGACATGATCAGCTTGTGCAGTCACCCCGACTCCGGCGACTTTATGATGTACGGCTGGTGCTCCAGCGAGGAACAGCCTCTGACTTTCGCCATGGAAAACGGCAGCCACGGTGCCGCCGGTCCCAGGGAAACCCACGCCTTTGCCCTAATGCCTAAAGATATACAGCCGCCAGATCCGCGGCTGGGCTACTGGCGCCCCCAGGATCTACGCACTGCTGCGAGGGCCTACCTGCGCGGCGCCCACCCGATGAAATTGGATGAGCACCAGCTGCCACAAAAAACTCTGCGAGTCATGACTTACAATGTGCATAGCTGTAAAGGAACCGACGGTACTCTGTCACCGCAGCGTATTGCCAGGGTAATCGCCCGCTATCGCCCCGATATTGTCGCCTTGCAGGAACTGGATGTGAAACGCAAACGCACCGGGGGGCTTGATCAGGCTGAGCGGCTGGCACGGTTACTCTCAATGGATGTGCATTTTCAGCCAGCCATTAACCTCAATGAGGAGCGCTACGGCGACGCCATTCTCACTCACCTACCGGCAAAGCTGATCAAAAAAGGAATTTTACCGGGGCCACCCAAGGGTAAGGGGCGCTTGTTCAATCCCGCTGCAGATGAACCTCGCGGCGCCATTTGGGTAGAGGTTGAGCATAATGGCAGCAAAATTCAGGTGATCAATACGCATCTCGGACTCTCGCGCGCAGAGCGGTTACTGCAGGTGGATGCCCTGCTGGGACCAGAATGGCTGAGCAACCCTCGCTGTAAAGGGGAGCGGATTTTACTCGGTGACTTCAATGCACTGCCCACTTCCGCCGAGTGTAAACGCCTCTGCGGCTACCTGCGCGATGCCCAAGAGCAAGCACCCAGGCATAGCCCTAAAGGCACTTTTCTCAAGGTGCGAATCGATCATATTTTCTTGAGCGCCGGCATTGTGATAAAAAAAGTGCGAGTGCCACGTACCGTGCTGACCCGACAAGCTTCGGATCACCTGCCTTTGATTGTCGATATCGAGGTGCCTTTTAGGCCCGAAGCAAGCAAAACCCCTTGAAAAATCCCCAGCGGTCCCTATTAATAGCAGGAGAAGATTCGACTAAAACCCTGAAAAAACTCCGGTTTTTCGAATTCAACTCAATTTATAGCTAGCGCCTAAAAGGGATTTCCCGACTTGATGGTCCCCACCGCGAGCTATATGATTCCGGTATCGATTAAATAGCAGGAGTCGCTAAATGCAACCGCAAGCTTATACAAATACCCGTGCACTGGACCGCTCGGAATCGGCGAAGGTGTTGCGCAATACCTATGCCCTCTTGGCCATGACTGTACTTTTTAGTGCTGTCACAGCCGGTATCTCTATGGCCGTCGGCATGGGCCGCGGCATGAGCCTGATCTGCTCTCTGGGAGCCCTGGCCCTGATTTGGTTCGTTCTGCCACGCACTGCCAATTCCAGCGCCGGCGTAGGTGTTGTTTTCGCATTCACCGGCCTATTGGGCGCATCTATCGGCCCATTGCTCAACCATTACCTGGGCCTCGCTGGCGGCGGCCAGATCGTAATGCAAGCTTTAGGTACCACAGCCCTGATTTTCTTTGCCCTGTCTGCTTACGTACTGACTACCCGCAAAGACTTCAGCTTTATGGGTGGTTTCCTGGCTGTTGGCCTGATCGCTGTACTGGTCTGCTTCCTGGCAGTCATCATCGCAGGCTTCTTCGGCATTCATATGCCTCTGGTCAGCGTTGCCCTGAGTGGTGTTGTTGCCCTGCTGATGTCAGGTTTCATCCTGTATGACACCAGCCGTATCATCAACGGCGGTGAGACCAACTACCTGATGGCAACGGCTTCCCTGTACCTGAATATCTTCAACCTGTTCACCAGCCTGCTGCACATTCTTGGGTTCGCTTCCTCTGACGACTAAGCATAAGTGCTGCTGAGCTAGACCCAATGCCCCGCTCTGCGGGGCATTTTACTATTTGGCCCCCTATGAAGTTTTCCCTGGCAATTTACTCCGCTCCACACGCCTCGCAATCGGCAGCCAGCGCATTGCGCTTTGCCAAAGCACTACTGGCTGAGGGTCATGAAATCTACCGGATTTTTTTCTACTGTGATGGCATACAAAACGGCAACAATATTGCCGCGCCCCCCCAGGACGAAGCCGACCTGATCAATGAGTGGCAATCACTGCAACAGAAACACAACCTGGATTTGGTCGTCTGTATCGCCGCAGCGCAGAGACGCGGTGTCTTAAGCCAGCGGGAAGCAAACCGCCTGGAAAAGCCCGCAGCCAATCTTGCAGAAGGCTTCGAACTGGCCGGCCTCGGCCAGCTCACCGATGCCGTTGCCAACTCTGAGCGCCTGATCACTTTTGGAGGTTAACAATGGGTAACCAGACCCTGGCCCTATGCAGGGCTGCACCCTATGGTAGCGCCCTGGCCCGAGAGGGGATTGAAGCTGTGCTCGCCTCAGCGGCTATGGAACAGGACGTTGATTTGTTATTCCTTGGCGATGGCATATTCCAACTACTGGACAACCAAGCTCCAGAGGTCATAGAACAAAAAAACCTGTACCGGAACCTTATGGCACTCCCCATGTTTGGTGTCGAACAGCTCTATGTGTGCCAGCACAGCCTGGAGCAAAGAGGTATTCACCCTGACCAAATACAGATTCCCGGAGCGGAAATCTCCCTGGTTGCTAAGCCTGGGAAGCTAATCGCTGCTTACCAGTGCGTGTTGAGTTTTTGAAATGACCTTACATATTGTCAGTAAATCGCCTTTTAGCAGCCAGGCCCTATACGATTGCCTGCAGAGTCTCACCGAAGGCGATGCCCTACTCTTACTTGAAGACGGGGTCTACGCCCTGAAGCACCAAGCCTTGCACGACCTACAAGAAACAAAGGTCTACTGCCTGATAGCCGATAGCGAAGCCCGCGGCATACAGGCCAGCTCAACACTCGCCTCAGTAGAGATGATCAACGATGCTCGCTGGGTGCAGCTATGTACCGAGCATAACCCCATCGTTAGTTGGTTCCGGTAATCAATACAATGAGTAACCTAACTGTAAATGGCCGGGAAATCCCTCTGGATAAAGAGGGTTACCTGCGAGACCTCAATGATTGGAGCCGCGATGTGGCCGAAGAACTAGCTCACGCCGAGAAAATCGAGCTGACCAACGCCCATTGGGAGGTCATAGAGCTGCTGCAGGAATTTTATCGCCAGTTTGAACTATCTCCCGCTATGCGTCCGCTAGTAAAGTTTATCGGCCAGCACCTGGGCTCAGAAAAAGGCCGCAGCATCTACCTCATGCAGCTGTTCCCACCAAGTCCCGCCAAGATTGCCAGCAAAATTGCCGGTCTCCCCAAGCCCACCAACTGCCTCTAGGCCGAACATTTAGATATGGAGAATGACTCTGCGCTCACCGTGGTGGTGTCGGTGCTCCCACAAATAGATACCCTGCCATGTACCTAACATTAGCCGCCCATTTTGAACAGGGATGGAAAGACTGGTGGCGGTTAGGGCCACTTTGATATGAGCCGGCATATCGTCCGGCCCCTCAATTGTGTGGGTGTATAGGCGATCATCCTCTGGCACCAACCGATTGAACCACTGCTCAAGATCCCTGCGCGCGCTGGGGTCGGCATTCTCCTGAATCAGCAGGCTCGCCGAAGTATGTTGTATAAATAGCGTACAGAGCCCCTCCCCCACATTGAGCCTCGACACCCAATCGGCCACTTGGCTGGTAAACTCCTGAAGCCCCTGCCCAGACACTCTTATTGCAATCTCACCTATTGCCATACGGATTCCTATATAATTCGCGCCCGCTCTACCATTGAGACTACCGTATTTTAATATGGCACTGCACCGCGTTAACACCGACGACTACCAAGACCAGCTCCATGCAAAGGCCAAGAGCCTGGCCGAGGCCTATCGTGAATTTACCGATCTGGAGCCTGAGCTATTTCCATCTCCGCCCATTCATTACCGGCTTCGCGCCGAGTTCAAGGTTTGGCATGAAGGCGGCGTAGCTCATTACGCCATGTATCGCCAGGGTGAGTATAAAAAGCCTTTTATCATCGATACATTTACCGTGGGCTCGGAGCTAATGAATCAGCTAATGCCCAAGGTCTTGGAGGCCGTTAATAGCAGCGAGATACTGCGCAAGCGCCTGTTCTCCGCCGAATTCCTTACCACTTTGAGTGGTGATGCGCTCATCACACTCATCTATCACAAAAAGCTGGAAGAGAGCTGGGAACAGGAAGCAAGGGCCTTACAAGAAAAACTGGGCTTCCCTATCCTTGGGCGCTCACGCAAGCAGAAAGTGGTTTTAGAACGAGATTTCGTCACCGAAAAACTGGATATCGATGGTAAGAGCTATCAGTACAAACAAGTAGAAGGCAGCTTTACCCAACCCAATGGGCACATTTGCCGTTCCATGATCCAGTGGGCCAAGAATGCCTGCGGCCAGAACTCCAGCGACCTGCTTGAGCTCTATTGCGGCAATGGCAACTTTACCATTCCACTCAGTGAAAATTTTGAGAAAGTACTGGCCACTGAAATCTCCAAGGTTTCGGTCAACTCTGCCCAGGAGAATATTCAGGTAAACGGCATCAATAATCTGGATATCGTGCGCTTATCCAGCGAGGAGTTTACCCAGGCTATCGACAAGGTTCGCCCATTTCGTCGCCTCGCTCATATAGACCTGGATAGTTACAGTTTTGACACTGTGCTGGTAGATCCCCCCCGCGCCGGTCTGGATGAAGATACCTGTGCAATGGTTGCGCGCTTCCCTCGCATTCTGTATATCTCTTGTAATCCGGAGACCCAGGTGGAAAACCTCAAATTCTTGAGCAGGACCCACCGCATCGAGCGCTTTGCCTTATTTGATCAATTCCCCTACACAGACCACACCGAAACCGGCTTGTTACTGGTGCGCAAATAACGACCAATGAAGGTATTACTCGGGGGCAACTTCTTACTGCCCCCGAAACAGTCTTACATCGCTCTAATCATCACTGTAAATCAATTGAAGACCTCACAGTCCCAAAGCAAGAGGAAACCTTGAAGGGGAACTTTTGAGGAAGGGGGCATTACTTCCTACCAGTTATTGCAGCAAGGCGAAACCTACACCCAAAGGAACAATTGAAGTACTTACATTTGAACAAAATGAGTACTTCTCGAAGACATCCTCTCAGTTCGGATCAAAACTGTTATAAATAAGGAGCAGCACAAAGTGATACTCCTTATTACTTTCGTTCTGTGCCTAGCTATCCATCAAGCAATTTTCGACCAAAATGTCATATCAACAGATTCCGAGTCAAGGAGTTGCAAATACTTTCTTGTAACTTCATTATCCAGCCACAACTGACATATCTGTTCAGCCCTTTCCTGGGTTGAGGCTAAAGCGACATCAGCGTAGATGCCATTTTTACCTCGCAGAAGGAAATGAGATAACAAACCTTCTTGCTTGGATAAAAACGCATCATCCACCTCTTTTGAGAGTGCTATCAAGTCTTTCTCCGAAACACCTTCCCGGAGACGAAATGTAGCAAATTCAAAACCTATAAAATCAGCCGTTCGATTGTGATATAACATGATTCACTCCTTCTATGGAGGTCACATTTTCGGGTTAGACTCCTGACAGCATTGTGTCAGTAGTGCTTTGCAAAGATGCGCTTTTCTGCACTTCAATATAATCTGACAAGCTTACATTAGTGGGAAGTTCACGCTGGGACACTTCCAGGTCAAGGCTTTCAATACGATCAATTCTAAAGTCACGATAATCTTGCTTTAAACCACACCATCCACCAAGGGTCCACTTGCCACCCCAATAGAAGAGACCCAAGGGATAAACGATTCTCTTTGACCTACTGCCTACCAGGGAAGTATATGAAAGATAAATCCACTGCTTTGAACTAATCGCTTTATGAAGCTGGTCCCACAAACTGAAGTCCACTGATCTTAAATGTTTACCTGGTACCCTAACTGTTTTATGGAGGTCATACTCCCAAGATCAGGTAAACCAGCTTCAATTTTACTTAACAGTGAAAGTGAAGATTGCTTTAACTCAGCCCCAGTCCATGAAGACAGTAAATTTAAACCAATAATAAGCGCTTAAAATTCTTCTTGTGTTAATTGCAATGGGGGAAGCTCAAACCCATTTGAAAGGCGATACCCTACACCTGTTTCACCATAAACAGGAATCCCCGATACAGAGAGATCATCCATATACCTATATATTGTCCGTTCAGAAACAGATAATTTTTCGGCAAGTTCTTTTGCAGTTATAGGCTGGTGAGCTCTTAAAATGTTCGCAAGCTGAAAAAGCCTATCTGATTTCCTCATTTTGGTTACTTCTCTCTATCCATAACTAAGGAAAAACTAATCAAAATAACAAACACTTGAAAAGCTCAGGAAAATCTAGTCACCTCACCCAAGTTCAGCTACGCCGCTATGGCAAAGCCGAAAGATTGCGCATAAGGAGCAAGACGCAGAGTGTAATCATTAATCATACCATTGAATCAGCAAATACACTCTCCGCCCCGATAAATCCTTATTATTCACCTGCTACTTTTGAAAGATAAAATTGATAAGCACGGCTCGCAATTTCATGGCCTATCTTTTGGCCCGCTGGTACTGAAGGTTCAAAGTGCACACCAGCCCAAACACGACTGTTTCCGCAGTCTTCCTCAAACGATGTCCAAGTCGGGAAATGCAAATACATATCAGCTTGTGGTGTTATACCAGGTTCAATCTGTGAGCTTCCCGCAGGAGCAGGTACGCTATACCCTAACGTATCTCCTTGAGGTAAAAATAGGCGACTTGTTTCTGCATGAGCCGCACAAAAACTGGCAGATGCAGAGGGATATTCCGGATGATCTGCTACAGGTAAATAGCTTGTCCATTGGCTAGCTGGCAAGTCGTTCACTGTTCCTTTGCCTACGCCACCCCAAGCAGTAACTAGCTCGTCCTTATAAATATAACGAACGGCAGAAAAAGGCCGTACTGAATTATGGCGACGCTTTTCTTTCCAAATTGCAATAGCGGTATCAAAAGCGGCCATATTGGTGAGGAAGTCATAATGAATGAAGTCCATCAACGAAAGACCTTGAGATTCAGATGCAAATACAGCAGCAAAGCCCAAGCTGAATATCTTCATATCAAACAACTCGGCTTTCATCTTCTGTTCATCGGTCAAGCTCGCTGACGTATTCAGTACATCATTAACTTGCGCAACATAACCTGGATAGTTCCAAATTTTCGACTTTAGAGGTATTGGAGAAGTGAATTCGTCCGGAGACTCATAGCTATAGGGTGTTGTCAGTGCAATTTGAGGGGTTACGAATTGCTGAACCCGGAATACGCCAGGGTGCTCCATTAAAACGGCTGGTTGCCACTTAGAAGGGAAGCGTAATTTGTATGCCGTATTAGCTGGCTTGAAATCGGTATAGTCGGCATAGGGTAAACGATGATATAGCTGATCTCCCTCATTACCCAACTGGTTCATACCATCATTGGCGCGCCCTTCCAATACCTTTCGGCCAGCATAGTTACCAATACCAATCGGCGTAGTAGTATCTTCAGAAAGGTTATAGGGATCCAAACCTAAATCAACCAGCATGTTATCCCATTCCGGTACCAAATGCGGAAATAATCCACTTAGCACTTTATGAGATGCGTAAGAAAGTGCAATATTTAATTCACTGTTATCCGATGGCTGAGGCATCCTTGCAATGTCAGAATAAACACCTTTTGCAGTAGGGTGATAAGGTGCTGTTGCATCAAACCAGGAGTTGGTAATTAGTGTCGTAAAACGTAGCACTAAAGTTGCATCATTAGCAGCGGGCGAAACCTCAAAAATTGCGCAGGCCGCAGCAGGAATTATATTCTGTACTGCAGCATTGCAACTCTCTAAGTCTACAGAGCTACACTTTGGTGGCAATGTAACATCGGCCAATTGTGGGCAAGTGAAGGCTTGAGCCTGCCAGCTAGCTGAAACAACTAGAAAACCCAAAACTCCTTTTAGAGCCTGCTTATAAAATATATTGCTTCGCATTAAACTTCCCTTTTCATTTGATTAACATTAATAACAGAACTTTCGTCCCATAAGACATTTCCGCCGTCAGCAAAAGCCACGTAGACTATTTCAAAATTTTGACACTACTAACCCCCCATTACCATTTATAGTGATCATAACGCCCGCATTACTGCAATATTGTGATACAACGCAAGCATCCTAAATATTTAGTGTCAAGCCAAGAAGAGACTAATCACCATTACAGTTCTTCTCGTATTAAGTACTTAGAAGCTGCTGGCTGTTAAGCAAACGATACATATAAAGTTCTTATTAGATCGCACCTACTATTTACCAAGCAGCCTAACCGATGGAAGAGACACAGCCAAATACCCCAGAATACAAGAACTTACACCAAAAAAAAGACACAAGAATGGAGTAAGAAAAGTGTTCTAAACAGCGAATTTAAAACCTACCCTAGCGCCACCTTCATATAAATAAATAACTCGAAGGAAAGCATATTCTTCAACTTAACTTTGTTGTTTTAGTCGACATGAATTTCAATTAAAGATGAGACAATCAGATTGCCTAGCGTGTCAGAATAAAACCTAGGGAGGTGATAGAAAAACATAGATAAATTTTGAGAATTCCAGAACTTCACCACAAGCAAGGATGCAACATCGATTAATTAGCGCCTTCAGACACTTAGAGTGAAAAACTACCACCCACTTAACTGGAGGAGGTTTCAGGCGCGAAGTTAATTCGCTTGTTATACCCGCTCACTAAACGCCAGCCTGATGCCGAGTGCTGCAAAGCTAGTTGCAAAGAGCTTCTGAATTGCAATGCTTGCTTTCTCTGATTTAATAATGAATGCGCTAAAACTACCTGATAGAAAACCATACACAATAAAAACGCCAAACGTCATTATCATGAACACAACGCCAAGTGTAAGCATGCTATCCAATGCACCTTCTGTTGTAGCTGGAATAAGCTGAGGAAGAAACGCTAGAAAGAAAATAGATAATTTTGGGTTTAGTATATTTAGCAAAAAGCCTTTTACTAAGATGCCTGAGTATTTGCTGTCTGACTGCTGGTTAGAAACTGATAAAGGAGATGAGGAACGCCACATTTGATATGCCAAATAAAGCAAGTAGACAGCTCCAATGTATTTAACGATTTGAAACGCTATTACACTAGTGTGAAAAATTGCAGCCAAACCAAAAGCGCTTGTTAAGAGTGCTGGAATGATGCCTAAAGTGCATCCTAGGGCAGCAAATAAACTTGCTTTTCTACCAATAAACAATCCGGCAGCCACAGTATACAACACTCCGGTCCCCGGAATTAAAACTACAACTAACGAAGTAAGTAAAAACTCTAAAGATATCATCCGGTGTATCCTTCTCCTGCAAGGGTATAACGTCCAGCTCGCATATTTTGTGGGCAATCGTGCTGCTTTTTGTTATGCATTAGCCTCTCCGCCAGTCTTTAATAGTTTCAATAAGTAGGGCTATGGAAATTACTAGAAGGAAAAAGGCAATACCATAGCCCACGGCACCATCTACTTTTGCTCCTTTGGCCTCCCAATGCCCATAGGTTATAAGCTGGTATAGCATTGCAAAAGATATGAAGCCACTAGTAAATAGTGCTAGTAACATATGCCGCAAATTGAAAAGCTTTTTCCCAAAAGCAAGCTCCCCCCAAGAAGGAGTCTCGATTTTTCTATCGAGGCCTTTTCGACGCCATCGGCGGTCTTTGAGATTAGACACAGTTTTTATGCATAACGCCCACAGCAGGGGCGGCTGAAGAGAAGCGTAGGCCGTCCCGCAGAGGCCCCTATAGGGGCCGACGCTAACTGCCTGTGATTGTTAGCATGTTCACTATTTGACTTCAATATCATGACTTTCCCAACTTTCAAAGTGGTTAAACCAACTAAGGATGAAAGAGCCACTGGGAGCTTTTTTTACAAAGTAGCCAATTCCTTTGCCTGGCTGTTTGTAAAGGTTTACCTCACATGAGTACTCTGAAGCCCGGACATATTGTGGCGACAACGACTTTAGCGCTTCTGGGATATCCTCATGCATTAAAGTGCGCTCTTCTCCATCCTTTATTAACTTCGAGCACTCATTAATTATTAGCTCGTGCTCGATACTGCCATGTTTGCTCAGAAGTTCTTTAGCCTCGCCGATTGAGTTAATAGAGTTTATATCCCACAACCAGACAAATCCTATAGTTAAGAATATAAGGATTGCTGAAACTCCAATAGTTCCAAGAAACAGCCAACGCAGTATTCTATATAAAAATTTCATATTTACTGAATGCTAACGCCACCGGCAGGGGCAGCTTACCTTGTGCACGTTTTGCGCGAAAATGGGAGCGCAGCGACCCGCGCAAAACGTGCACAAGGTAAGCTGTCCGGAGGGCCGCAGGCCCGGAGCAAACTGCCCGGCATAGTTATGAGTTTCCGCGACTTCAGTGGGCACCGTATTCTCCCAGGCTTGGAAAAGCCAACGTAGTTATAACGAGAGAAAACATTACTAAGGATTTTATTAAAAGCTCTACTCTTGATCTACGCCAAATTTCGGGTGAACCTTCCATGTTGCTCCATTCTCCCGGCATATCATCATCTAGCGTGACCAAGTGACCGATCACAGCCCACACCGATAGACCGCAAAGTGTATAGATGTACGCAACACCCGCGAAAATTGACAACCCAACTACAACGACTAGGATAAACAAGCTTGATAGAAATATATTTATTTTCTCATTCACAATGAAACCTAGTCATTCGGACTCATAACGCCCGCAACAGGGGCGACCAATGCTATGCACGTGTGGCACGGAACTCCAAAATTGTTTTGGGCATACTATAGCGGTCTATCGTTTTTTCCCCAAAGTACGTGATATCCCATTTCTTGTTGAAGAGCCTACATAAGTCAGTCTTGTCGAAGAAACGCTTAGCTTGATTATTTACAATAAACAAGTTCGATTCAATTTCAGGGTAACCAGTTGCTCCGTAGTTGGCATCCTTTTTCGAATTTACCCGACCGATTAAAATGCCGCCGGGCGTTAATACCCTATAGATCTCGGATACTATCTCTTCAGTTTTAATCCAATCAAAGTAATGTAAGCAAAGACTTGCTACAACCACCTCAAAACTACTCGACTCATATGGCAAGCGGTCGCTATGATCTAGCTCTTCAATATTTAACAGATCATTTCGCACCAAATCAGTCGCTATCAAACTACTCGCGATAGATCTTAGAATTTGCGTATCTATACCGGTACCTGCACCAAGCTCTAGAACTGACTTTCCCTTTATCTCTTTTAACCAGCTGTCCAGCCACCTGTAATCAGATTTCATACTACATTCAGTGCATAACGCCTTGCACACGGGCTTGAGCTGCATAGCAGCGAAAGTCCGAGCCCACGCAGTGGGCTAACGTGCTGCAACTGGTTATGTGTGATTTTATTTATGCCCATGATATTAACCACTTTGACTCTTTAAAATATTGCTCTAATGATTCGTAGTCCTCTACCCAGTCGTCGTAGCCTTCTGCTTCTGGGTTGCTGAAGTCACGAGAGATTAAAACAAGACAATTCTCTGAACAGGCCTTTTTTGCCGGGCGTTCGTGCTGCTGCTTGTTATGTGTTTGATTTAGCGGCAATAACCTTACCTAAAACAACTAAGCCAGCCCCTAAAATTAATGTAGCCAATACATAGTTTTGGGCACCCTCTGTAGCTACAACTTTATAGTAAGTGTGACTATCCTCGCCGGTAAAGAAATTACTTATTGTTATCCAAAAATCTACCGGCAAGAAATTGCTCATAAAAGCCAACCCTGAATATGCAATAAATATCCAACCAAACCTTACACACCACTTAGAGATCTTTTTCATGGATTACACATAACGCCCAAAGCAGCGGCACGCGTTAGCGCGTCCAGCCCGCAGGGCGATGCTGCCTTTGCTTGTTATGTTTTTACTCGCCAAGCCCATTAAGAAAACCCTCTGGATCGCTAACGAACTTAGCTGCATTTGATTTAAGAATATACTGTTTGAGCTCGAAAACGTTTGGATTGAGCATTACCTTTTGCCCAGGAACAAACAACACACAATTTAGTAAAGAAGCAGCCTCACAGAGAACAGACATAATACTTGTGATATTTTCTCTCAGATCGAACCTAAACCCAATTGAAAATATCTCACCTTCTTCGTGCCACACACTTATATCGTGCACCTTATCATTGCCCCAGAGGGATAAATCTTCAGACCACGAATCTGCTTTGGGCAATATAGGTGAGAATATAGCATCGAGGTCTTTGGTGGGCTGGTTCTCGACCCACGCGCAAGTAGTATCGAATCCATCCTCTCCATAAAGAGATTCAACCTCAAAATTATTCTCTTCAGCCCACTTGGCAGGGACGAACTCAATTGGAATTTGCCAAACTGCCACTTAATTCTCCTGAAACATAACGCCCTGCAGAAGGGGCCGCAGTGGAGGCGCTTGTTTTTGTGCAAGCGTAGCGGCCAGCACAAAAACAAGCGCCGGAACGGAGGTCCCTCTTGCTGAGTTGGTTAGAGCGCCGATCTACCATGAAAGCCAACATATAAATCTTGTAGATTGCCAGGAAGTTTTTCCCAATAAGGTTTTGACTTATCTTTTGGCACTTGCCAAAACAGATTTTCTACAAACGCTACATCAATTGCGTTTTGTAGGTCGTCCTCGCCCTGCGTATAGGCATGGCCTATATCGACTAGCATGGAAACCACCTCTTCTGAAGGAGTACCTTTTAACATTGCCCCATTTACTGCGTTTGCTAACGATTCAAACCACGAATATGAAGAAAACTCCATTTTAACGAGGCTATTCCAATAGCTATCGTATAGCTTATCCGCCCTAGTGGAAACTTCAGGAAATCTAGTTTTCACGCTTTTATAGTAATCGTCCAGATTCATTTCTTATTTCCGTAAGAGCTCTAACGCCCGGCTCAGCCGAGCCCAATGCGGAAGTTGCCTTGTGTTAAGTTGGGAGCGCAGCGAACCAACACAAGGCAACTGGAGTGTTGGGCTTCGCGCTGCAGCCGTTTGTTACATGTTTGCCGCATTAGTAATGGCTTTTGCACATGCTACAGGATTTGACTGCGCTATAAAATGCCCCCCTAAAACCTCTATTTTTGTGAAGTTTGGGCACAATGAAGCCAAATACTGAACAGAACGACTAGCAATTAGAAGATCTTTGCTTGGTTTTATATAAGTCACAGGACAAGTAATTTTCTTAGTAGGTTTGTCCACGTAAGCGATATTTCTCAGGCGCTCTTTTAACTTTTTGATATCAGTATGCCCAAGTGAATGGAAAACAGGACTTACAAGCTGAATGCCACCTGACATATTAAAGCCGACAATATAGAGCAATAACCTTGTTAGGTGATTAGGCTTCAAAATTGAGGTTGGGATTATAGAAGCAAGGCGTGAATAAATAGATGGCCTAGAAACAAAGCTAGCCAAGAATACCAATCCTTTGACTCGCTCCCCTAGTAAACTACAAAGCTCATATGCCACGCGACCAGAATATGACTCCCCAACTATCAAGACGTCTTCATCGGCGTAAAGGGATGCGATTTCTTGGGCTTGTCCGTAGTACGATAGAGATGAAATTGAAGAATATGAAACTACTTCAACATGTAACGTCGAAGGTAATTCTTTCATCAAGTCTTTAAAAAGGTAGCCTGTACCGTCAAGCCCAGGAAGCAGAATAATTTTCATCTTACATGTAACGCCCGCAACAGGGGCGACCAATGCTATGTACATTTTGTGTGAAACTGGGAGCGCAGCGACCCGAACAAAATGTGCATAGCGTTGGGCGTCCCGCGGAGGCCCGAAGGGCCGGAGCAAACTGCTTGCGTTTGTTATGCATTGATACCCACCAAACTACCAACCAAACCTACCACAACAGAAATTAGCACTAATTGGGTTAGCACCCAAAATGCAGAAAAATACACTTTTGACACTCCACGGTGAACCACAGCCGATGAGTACGCCACCTGACTGAGTTTGTCATAAGCGAGGAGCAATGGGACTAGAAGTAACAGGTACCAAACAGCTCCCTTGGACATCTGGCCGATAATCAGCGCAACAAAAATGTAATAAGGAATTCCTAAAAACCACAATAATTTCATTTTATTCTCACCGACCTACGACACCGATGCATAACGCCGCCAACAGCTGCGGCTTTGTAGTTGGTTGGTATTGCGCTAGCGTAGCGGAAAGCGCTAAGCCAAGCAACGGAAAAGCGGTCAGATGCTTGGCTTTGTTATGAGTTTTTAATACCGCGTATTGTTTTAACTATATGATGTATTAACCCACCAGCTATGAACAACCATAACCCTATACCCACAAGCATGTTCATCCAATATCCACCAGGATCGTCTGCTAATGTATATTGCTCTCTGCCCCCCCTTCCTATACTGCCCATCTCGCCAGAAAAGTACCCATTTGCGAGCAGCACTGCACCCAGCACTAAAGCTATCAACATTAGTAATATTGCAGTAATTAACTGCAATATTTTCATTGTTTTTGGTTCTTCCACTCCGTACTACCCATTACTCATAACGCCCACAGCAGGGGCGGCTTACCTTATGCGCTTTTTGCGCGAAAATGGGAGCGAAGCGACAGCGCAAAACGTGCATAAGGTAAGACGTCCCGCGGAGGCCCGAAGGGCCGTAGCTTCACTGCCTGTGTTTGTTATGTGTTATGTGTTATGTGTTGTCTATTGCTCTTCATCACGCAGCCTATCTCTGCATTCAGCTATAAAGTCCTTATATTCAAGACCGGAATCTTGATGTAGAGCTTTTTCAAAGACACAGCATAGATTCCAAAGAGCTCTTTCTTCAGCCTGGTCTTCGATTCTTAGCTTATCGGTGTCACTGAATCTACGAACCAATTCGAACAGAACCCATGCTTCGTCCTCAGTGACGGTAATCTTTACTTCCTTGCCCATGATCTCTTTTTACACATAACGCCTAAAGCACTTGCGTCAAAACTAAAGCGAAGCGGCAGTTTGACGTCGGGTGCCTTTACTTGTTACATGCTGGTGAGCTGTGGATCATGCCAAACATCCACATACTCTCCAGCTATTAAAAATCTATAACCCGGCGGCAATGCAAGATATTGCTCCACTTCAGGTAAATATTCTGAGATATGTCTAACGTGCAATGGCTTGAAAAAATCTGCATCTTGAGACATTTCTTCGCCGCACCAAATATACCAACCACTTGTTCCGTTTTCTGGATTATGTCGCAAGCCATTGATCGGGACCTTGCCAATGGTTTCGATAGCAATACCTAGCTTCTGTTTACCCATGCAAGGAAAAGGTAGAGTATTGAATCTTTTACATACTTCCTTTTGACTAGACACAATTTTTCCTAAGGCATGTAACGCTCTGCGCACAGGCGAGCGAAACGTAGTGTAGCGAGTCCAGCCCGCGCTTTTTGCGGGCGATTGTGCCGCAGTTTGTTATAAGTTATTGCCACGATGTTTCTTCCTTAACGCCCTAGCACTAACTGGCTTTAGTGGGCAGTATTTTGCAAAAACAAACTCAGCTAAAAACGGACCCGCAAGTAGTAAGGAGCCAAAAACCAGTAAACTTTGAAGTCTCAATCCCAAGTAAATAGCAAGGATAGGTATAAACGCCCATCCGAATGCTATTACCCTCTTAGATAAGGCTGCATATTCATACTGGAAAAAGCATTTCTCACAATGCATTCTACTTGAGAAAGATAACATCTTTACCTTTACAGTTTTCTCTTTACATTTTGGGCATTTTCTCATCATGACTTATAACGCCTCACTCAACGGACGCGCCAGTGTTCCGTTGCAGTGACTTGTATGGTTGTTCTTGCCCGATTCTGATGTTGAAAATCCTTTTCGCTAACGGGTAAATTGAGACCCACCTTCGGCGGCCACCGAAGGCCTTGTTTATCACAGTTCGCTGCCTGGCCGGTTCGTAAAAGACCGATAACAAGTATGAACGTGATAAGCACTCACTAGGCATAACTCGTATAGTCATGTGGGCCTCGAGCCCGAATAGCAAGGCGGAGATAGCTTATCTTATGGAACCTCAAGAGATCAATGTCGGTATCGATACCAGCAGTAAACAACTCGATATTTATGTGAGACCTACTGGCCAATTCTTTAGTGTTACCAATGATAAAAATGGTATTAAGGATGCCATTAAACAACTACAACCTCTTAAACCTGAAAGAGTATTGATCGAGTCCACAGGAAGGCTAGAATTAGAATTTGTCTGTGCTGCTCATAAAGCGGGACTGCCGATAGTTGTTTGCAATCCTTCACAAGTAAGAAACTTTGCAAAGTCAGCGGGGCGGCTCGCAAAAACAGATAAGCTGGATGCAATTGATATCGCACATTTTGGTGAAGCAATGAAGCCAAGATTGTCATCGATCAAACCTGAAAAACTCAGAAATATCAGTGATTTGCTGACGGTCAGGAACCAGTGCTTAGAAATGAGCACAATGCAAAAGAATCGCCTCAAGAGAATGCCTAAGTCTGTTCACAAGCCCATTCAGGCTATCTTAAAGGCCATCAAAAAAGAGCTAGAAGGAGTCGATAAGCAACTGGATAAACTTGTTAACAGCGTTGCCGAGTGGCGACAAAAACGCGATCTCTTATTAAGCGCTAAAGGAGTCGGCAATGTACTGGCTTACACACTAATGAGCGAACTTCCTGAGCTGGGCAAGCTGAACCGCAAAGAGATTGCGGCACTTGTGGGTATCGCCCCGATGAATCGTGATAGCGGCAGCTTCCAGGGTAAGCGCTATATTCGAGGTGGGCGACATCGTGTACGCACGGTTTTGTTTGTTTCTATGATGTCGGCAATACAATGCCACCCTAAATTAAAGCCAATGTATGAGCGCCTGGTCGCTGCTGGTAAACCAAAGAAAGTAGCCCTTATCGCATGTATGAGGAAGCAACTTACCATTCTAAATACGATGGTAAAAAACAACACTTACTGGGATGAGAAAATGGCTTAAATACTTGACAAAGGACCATAGTCACTTTGTTAAGTGTTTGCTCATACGACGTTATATAGCTCTATTTTTGATGAGTGATGGTGATTGATTTCTTTTATTGCACCTTGAAGATTGGTTACGCCCACCTTAGTACCGAAGTAAAGCGTGTATTTTCCTGAGACTTCATCTTCGACTGTGTATTCATACTCAATGTCGAAGTGCTCACACAGGACATCTTCTATGTAATCACGATGTTCCCAATCGTCGAGAACCAATATTGGATTCCCGTCCTGATCAAGAGCAACTATCAATTCTTTTCTGAACTTCGCATTCTCCATAATGACACTAACGACTACAACAGGGGCGGCTGGAGCGTAGCGTAGGCCGTCCCGCGAAGGGCCAAAGGCCCGTAGCAACCTGCTTGTACTTGTTATACTTTTCTTGCGTCAAGTTAATCACCGACCGTACCAATTGAAAAAATGAAAAATAATATTGCTAGAGAGCCGACAAGAAACCATTGCCCATGCACAACAAACACAATCATACCAAGCAACAAGAAAATAATTATTAGAGTTAACCCTAGATCGTTAAGAATTTTCTTGCGCTTCAGTTTTTTAAACTTTGATTTTAATGCCTTTCCTGACAATGACTCTACGTTATTTTTCAAATATTAATCTCTCTAAATGTATAACGCCAAGCTCACCCGCGGAGGCGCGATAGCGCCGGAGTCGGGTGCAGCTTTTTGTTAGCTGTATTTTTCGGACCGTAGTAATGCTCTAAATTCATTTTCTAGGCTTTCCAAAAGAACCGGAACTTGTTCGCTGAACGACTTATATGCTTTAGCCCATTCTTCCTCATGCTGACTTTCACTGAGGCCACCACTTGAATACGCTCCCAAGGCAAAAATATATTTATAAGATGGCATCTGAGTATCCTTAAAAGCTTGTTCTATTTGATCACATAGGTTCTTACTCAGATAGAGCTTATTTGATTGGAAAATATCGCGAAACTCTCCAGAACCATCAGTGAGTTGGGATAACAGCTCCTGCCGCTCTTCCTCATCTACATGGGGAGCTGACAGAATGAAGGACTTACACAGGGAAACGTATTTGATCAGCCCAACGTATATAGCAGAAACAGCTTCAGTTCTTTTTTCATGCAGCTTTGAATATATGATCTGCCTATCAACTCCGCCTCTTTTAAGCCATTCAGTAATGAGCGACTTCGCAAGCCACGCTAAAACCGCTATAAGCACTGCGTTGCCGCCAAACGCCACCAATATTGCTTGCCAAGTTTCCATAGTTTTACTCGATCTGAACAGCTAACGCCCACAGCAGGGTCGGCTTACCTTGTGCGCCTTTTGCGCGAAAATGGGAGCGTAGCGACCAGCGCAATGGTGCACAAGGTAAGACGACCCGCGGAGGGCCGAAGGCCCGGAGCTTTACTGCCTGTGATTGTTAGTAACTTGGTGGCACTCACTCTGCGGTACCTCCAGCGCCATAAGGTTACTTAGGGAGCTTAGTACCACACCAAGGGCAGTACGAGATGAGATTCCCTCCGCCAATCACTCTTTCTGGAACCTCAATGTACCAGGCTGAATCTCCTTGGAATGAACTGGTGAATTTAACAATAATTTCATCACCACTCTCAGCTTCCTCTACAGAAGAAAATAGGCCGATACAGCAGTAATTTTTTATTTTCTCAACTCTGTCCATATCACTCAACGCAAAGAAACTTCGTTTCACTCATATTGCTAACGCCCACAGCAGGGGCGGCTTACCTTGTGCGCCTTTTGCGCGAAAATGGGAGCGAAGCGACCCGCGCGAAGGTGCACAAGGTAAGCCGTCCCGCGGAGACCCGAAGGGCCGTAGCAAACTGCCTGTGATTGTTAGGCATGAATCACCCACTATGGCTGGATATTTACCTCCAAGCGAATGGGCCAACTATCTCGTGGTGGGTTTGGAAACCTGTTATTCGCAAACCAGATAGCCACGCACGATGAATAATGGTTTATGGGGCGCACCTCAACCATTTTAGCCTTGCCGTCCAGATCTATAGTAGCAACTAGCTGATAGTATCCTGAGGTTGCTCTAATTTTTGTTGAAGCTTGAAAGCACTCTCTATCGGCGTCCCACGCACTTTCCCGCACCAATTTCTCGTACTTCTTTCCCTCTTCAGATTGCATAGCCGCTTCAGCAAACAGAATTCGTGCGTCGAAGTTTTCAGCACAAACTGCAATTGAAAAGACAAGAAGTATCAGCAACCACAATAATTTCATACTGGTTATTGCCTAACATTTATATAGTGATCATCATGACCACTATTATCCTGATTACTATTTCAGAGGCAATCCCACGACAGCCCCCTTTGAATCACTTTAAAATCATATAGTTATACAAAAATGATACGAAGGTGCAATATGGAAATATGGTCACTGCGACCACTATCCCTAAATATACCACTTTACGTAACTCATTGTATTTAATTATTTTTTGAGCACATTTGCTAAACCTATCAAAATAACGGTCACGATGACCGAAATTCCAGCTCGCATCTGGTCATGTTTTTTGTAAAACTGTATATATAACCAGAGTTAGGTGTGTTTAAATGGATGACATTCCTATACCGATCCCCAAAAGCTCCTCTCGATTTATGGATCGATTGCGAACTTTTATGCGATCAAAGTATTTGGCATACAAAACCGAGCAAACCTATTGCTATTGGATTAAAGACTTCATTCGCTTTAACCAGATGCGCCACCCAGAAGTGTTAGGCAAGGCTGAAGTGAATAACTGGCTCAGTCATTTGGCAACGAACCGATCCGTATCAATCAATACCCAGAAAACGGCTTTGAATGCAGTCGTATTTTTATACAAGCAGTTTATGGGTCTTGAACTAGGTGAGCTTAAATTTCACAGCAGCCACCGCCCCAGGCGGCTGCCAGTGGTTTTCAGCCATGTGGAGGCGACAGATATTTTGGGTCAGCTTACTGGCCCGGCAAAGCTTACTGCATCTTTGATGTACGGTTCCGGTCTTAGGGTCATGGAAGCGGTGCGGCTTCGGGTGAAAGACATTGATTTTACAGAGCAGTGCTTATTCGTACGTGAAGCCAAAGGTGAAAGGTGGAGAAGGACCCTACTACCTAAATCTATTATTGAACCTTTAAGGGCCCAAATTCGCTATGCCCTCTCGCTCCACCAGCAGGATCTCGTTGAAGGATATGGCGAGGTCTATCTCCCATTTGCACTAGCCAGAAAGTTCCCAAAGGCTGCCACCAACCCCGTTTGGCAATATATATTTCCTGCTAGAGAGTGCTCTCTCGATCCTCGTAGCAATATCATACGAAGGCATCATATTGGAGAACAACAGATAAGGCGTGCAGTTGCCAGGGCTATTTCGAGCTTGGGTATACGAAAAAAAGCCAGCTGTCACACCTTCAGGCATTCATTCGCTACCAACCTATTAAGATCGGGTGCAGACATTCGTAATATTCAAGAGCTTCTTGGTCACAATGATATAAATACTACGATGATCTATACCCACGTGATTGGTGTACATGAACGCGGGATTAGCAGTCCATTAGATTAGATTGAACCCCAGTCATGACCTCTAAAAACGGCTGAGTTTTAAGTCCTTTTCTCACTCTTTGCTAAAAGACCCGTTGCTTTTTAACAGGGTACTCTGTAGTAAATATTTTCACAGTCAATCTCAAAACCTAAAGACTGATATAATTGACGTGCGCGATTGTTTCTTTTCTCTGTTTTAAGTTCAATACGAATGGCCTTAGTTTCTTTTGCAAAATCTATCGCAGCCTGGATCAACTTTTTAGAAACGCCCCTACCCCTAAAGCGGCTTGACACCCCTAAGTCATTTAAAATCCACAGGCGTGTGAGAGCAAGGGAAGAAAAGCTGGGATAAAGATTCACAAAACCCATTACCTCAGAACACTCGGAATCTATTGCTATAAAAAGCGTGGAAGCCTGACTGTCAATCAAGCTGCCCAGAAAAGTCTCAGTTCCAATTAAGTCCGATTTATAGCCACAATATACCCTGTATTCATCAAATAATTGAACCACCTCAGGTAGATGATGGCTTTCACATCGTAATATTTTCACAATGTCCCCTCGCAATTTACAAAAGCATTTCAGCTTACCAAATTAGCTGCAAGTCAGTTCTTGCAGCTAATCCAAGGGGGCATCAGTAGAGAAATGTCGCAGTCCCAGTAGCAATTAATTCTTCCCGGTCATTACTCAACTCCATACGCGCAACCACGAGTTTATTGCCCGTGCGTAGAATCGAGCCTTCACAGAGAAAATGCTCCCCCCTTCCGGGCTTTAAATAATCCACGCGCATATCTACCGTACCCAGCTTAGAAAGGCGATCGGCTTTTTCTTTCCAGTGCAGATCCCCCATGCGCTGATATGCAGCAACCATTGCGGTAAGGCCACCGACGGTATCCAGAGCGGTGGCAATTACGCCGCCGTGCAAAATATTCGTCCATACGTTACCTATCAACTCCGGACGTTGTTGAAAGCCCGCGGAGAGAGTAAGTGCCTCTAGGTCTAGGGAGCGCATTTCAAGGCCAATCTGCTGATTAAAAGGAATCTTTTCAAAAAATCCCTTTACCAACTCCTGAAATTCATGGGGAGAGGGCTCTGTCATAATCTTGCAACCCGGTTGAGACCATCCAGTGCGGCACTACGGTAGGCCTCTGCCATGGTGGGGTAGTTAAATGTGGTGTTAACGAAATAATCGATGGTGTTATTTGGCGAGGGCTGCTTCATGATAGCCTGACCAATATGCACAATCTCTGCCGCTTCGGCACCAAAACAGTGAATGCCGAGAATTTCACGGGTTTCAATATGGAACAGGATCTTGAGCATGCCCACGCGCTCACCAGAGATCTGTGCGCGTGCAGTGTGTTTAAAGAGCGCGCGCCCCACCTCATAGGGTACCTTGGCGGCTGTCAGTTCGGATTCTGTTTTTCCTACTGAGGAAATTTCCGGCAGGGTATAAATACCAGTGGGCGCATCCTCGATTACACGGTGCCCGCGGCCGGCAATAGCTGCTGCTACCGCCCTACCCTGGTCATAGGAGGCACTGGCAAGGCTGGGCCAACCAATAACATCACCCACTGCAAAGATATTATCCACTTCCGTGCAGTAATGATCATCTACGCTTAACTGGCCGCGGTGATTCGCTTCGAGGCCGACATTTTCCAGACCCAGGGAGCTGGTATTACCTGTACGACCATTGCACCAGAGCAGTGCGTCTGCATGGATACGCTTACCTGATTGCATTTCCATAATCACGCCCTGATCATTGGGGAGCACACGCGCATACTCCTCCTGGTGACGAACGGTAACGCCCATATCGCGCAAGTGGTAACTCAAGGCATCAGAGATCTCATCATCCAGAAATTCCAACAGGCTGCTGCGGGTATTGATCAAATCTACCTTGATACCAAGACCAGCGAAAATAGAAGCGTATTCACAGCCAATCACGCCGGCGCCGTAGATCATGATGGAATGCGGCGTATGCTGCATATCCAGAATCATATCGCTGTCGTAGACACGCTCGTGATCAAAGTCCACATCTGCGGGACGATATGGACGGGAACCCGTGGCAATAATAAATTTTTTCGCGGTGACAATTTCTGTGGCGCCATCGGGCAGCTGTACTTCTACACTATTCGCATCACGGAAATTTGCCGCCCCAACGATTAGCTCAACCCGATTACGCGCATAAAAAGAGGTGTGCATTTCCACTTGATAGGAAATCACTTTATTGACTGTTTGCATCACCTGAGGGAAGGTTAGGCGGCGCGGTTCACCCAAAGCACGAAAAACACTCTGAGTGTTATAACGCATTAATTGTTTGACAGAGTGGCGCAGAGCTTTGGAGGGAATGGTGCCCTTATGGGTACAGTTACCGCCAACTACTTGGCGTTTTTCAATCACTGCGACACGCATGCCTTTTTTCGCGGCGCTCATTGCGGCGGCCTCACCAGCGGGACCAGAACCAATTACAACCAAGTCAAACTTTTGCTCTGCCATCTATAGCTCTAATTCTATTTTTCCAAAACGGAGTATGAGATTTAAGAATGCCTCACACTCAATACTAAAATCAGCACAGAAGGTGCCAATGATATAAAACAACAAGCCCGTTAATTACGGGCTTGGGAGAGATTGCTTACTTGCGCTTAGTCGCGTCGTAAGCGAGGTCTTCAGCGGCAACCTTTTGCTGACGCTTACGCTCTTGCTCTTTTTCGCACTCATCGTCGTTGCCACCACAAATGGTGCAGTCCTGCTTCATGCCGATATTATTCAGGCCTCCACAGGAGCCTTTTAGTGGCTTATTTTGCACCATGGCGCCGAGTGCCATTCCGGCAACTACTAACAGCATGGCAATAAATGCAAAGATAAATATTGTCATTACTCAGACCTCTCTAAGTAGGGTGCGAAGGCGCGGCTATAGCGCTCCTCGAAACCCTTATCAGTTTTTACCAGCATGAAAACAGCCAGGTTTTCACGTTCGGCCAAAGCCAACCCTTCTTCAGCCCCAAGTACATTGAGAGCGGTAGCAAGGCCATCTGCTTCAGCACAGGTATCTGCCAGCACGGTTACCGAGGCCAGCTTGTGCTGTAACGGTCGACCAGTGCGGGGGTCAATACTGTGTGCATAGCGCACTCCATCGCGTTCATAGTAATTCCGGTAATCACCACTGGTAGCCACCGCCTTACCACTAACACCAATGGGCTGTTGAACCATCTGGCCGAATGAGTCAGGTGCTTCAATACCAATTATCCAGATCCTACCTTTTGGATTCACACCCAGGGTACGCAGTTCACCGCCGATTTCGACCAAGTAGTTGCGAATTCCCTGTTGCTCCAGCAACAGTGCAACCCGGTCGACGCCGTGCCCCTTGGCGATAGCCGAAAGGTCAATTTCTACTGGTCTCTGACGAGTGATCGTATCCGGTTTACGGGTCACTTTAAGTGCATCGGAGCCGACTACCTTTTGCAGGCCAGCTATCTCCGCATCGGAGGGAATTTTCTCAGGCTCTGGTTGGGGACCAAATCCCCACAAGTTAACCAGTGGGCCAACGGTAACCTCGAAGGCACCCTGACTGCGTCGATAAATATCCAGGGACAGCGCCACAATATCTACCAGCGGCTCACTGACCGGGATGGCCTCACCTACAGGACCGCGGTTGAAACGCATCAACTCCGAGTCCTCGATATAGGTGGACATCTCCTGGTTGACCTGCTGCAGCTCATCGTCAATTAACGCTTGCAGCTCGCTACGCTTTACGCTTTGCGGTACATCGACAACCGTGATGTGATAAGTGGTCCCCATGGTGCGGCCACTAAGCTGCCAGTTTTCCGCTGCCGGAGTACAGGCAGTGAAAATTACAGTTGCCCAAAGCAAAAACAGGGCCGGAAGAACGGGCCCTGTTTTTGCTTTTATCGGGGCTTTGATTGCGTTTAGCAAACTAAGCTCTCCGTTTAACCACCGAAGTCATCAAGGAGGATATTTTCATCCTCTACGCCCAAGTCTTTGAGCATGCTGATTACTGCGGCGTTCATCATGGGTGGTCCACACATGTAGTACTCACAGTCTTCCGGAGCCGGGTGGTCCTTCAGGTAGTTTTCATACACCACGTTGTGAATGAAACCGGTGTAACCCGTCCAGTTGTCCTCCGGCTGCGGATCAGACAAAGCCACATGCCACTTGAAGTTATCAAACTCAGCAGCCAGACCGTTGTAGTCATCTTCGTAGAACATCTCGCGCAGAGAACGCGCGCCGTACCAGAAGCTGATCTTGCGCTTGGAATTCAGACGCTTGAGCTGGTCGAAGATGTGTGAACGCATCGGCGCCATACCGGCACCACCACCGATAAACACCATCTCGTTGTCGGTTTCCTTGGCGAAGAACTCACCGAAGGGGCCGTACACCTTGATCTTGTCACCCGGCTTCAGGCTGAACACGTAGGAAGACATCTGACCCGGGGGGATACCCTCGGTACGGGGTGGCGGAGTCGCGATACGGATGTTGAACTTAACAACACCTTTTTCTTCCGGGTAGTTAGCCATGGAGTAGGCGCGAACCACAGGCTCGGTGACCTTGGACTCCAGCTTGAAGAAGCCAAAGTGCTCCCAGTCACCGCGGTACTGGTCTTCTACTTCGAAGTCGGCAAATTTAACGTGGTGAGCTGGGGCCTCCAGCTGTACATAACCACCTGCACGGAAGTCAACGTTTTCGCCTTCGGGCAGACGCAAGGTCAGCTCCTTAATGAAGGTGGCAACGTTGGGGTTGGATTCCACAGTGCACTCCCACTGCTTCACTCCGAACACCTCTTCCGGCACTTCGATTTCCATGTCCTGCTTAACCGCAACCTGACAGGAAAGACGCTTGCCTTCTTTTGCATCGCGCGGGGTGAAGTGAGCCGCTTCAGTCGGCAGCATATCGCCACCGCCGGCAGTCACTTTACACACACACTGCGCACAACTGCCGCCGCCACCGCAGGCGGAGGCCAGGAACAGGTTATTGGCAGCCAGGGTTTGCAGCAGCTTGCCGCCGGCTGGCACGGTGAGAGTCTTCTCACCGTTAACCAAAATGTTGACGTTGCCGGTGTTTACCAGGCGCGAGCGGGCCGCAAGGATCACCGCCACCAGCGCCAGTACGATGACGGTAAACATCGCTACGCCGAGGATAATTTCAATACTCATTCTATTGTTTTCCCCGCTTAGATATCGATGCCGCCGAAGGACATGAAGCCCAGGGACATCAGACCAACGGTTACGAAGGTGATGCCCAGACCTTTCAGGCCATCCGGAACGTCACTGTACTTCAGCTTTTCACGAATACCGGCCAGAGCGGTAATCGCCAGTGCCCAACCGAGGCCGGCACCGAAACCGTAGGCAACACTCTCACCGAACGCGTATTCGCGCTCAACCATGAACAGGGAGGCACCCATGATGGCGCAGTTCACGGTGATCAGCGGCAGGAATACACCCAGGGCGTTGTAGAGCGCTGGTACATATTTATCCAGGAACATCTCCAGGATCTGTACCAGTGCCGCAATTACGCCGATGTAGGACAGCAGGCCGAGGAAGCTCAAGTCCACATCGGGGTAACCGGCCCAGGCCAGTGCACCGTCTTTCAGCAGGTAGGTGTAAATCAGGTTGTTCACCGGTACTGTCAGAGTCAGTACCACGATAACCGCAACACCCAGGCCAATCGCAGCTTCGATCTTCTTCGATACGGCCAGAAAGGTACACATACCGAGGAAGAAGGCCAACGCCATGTTTTCAACGAAAACGGCGCGGATAATCAAAGAAATATAATGTTCCATGGATTAGGCCTCCTGCGCTTGGGAATTAGGCGCAATCTTGAACTCGTCTTGCTCAACCTGGGCAGGCTTCCAGGCGCGGATTGCCCAGATGAACAGGCCGATCAGGAAGAATGCACTGGGCGGCAATAACAGCAGGCCGTTGGGGATATACCAGCCGCCGTTGCTCACGGTGGTCAGGATGTCCACACCGAACAGTTTGCCAGCGCCGAACAGTTCACGGATTACCGCGAGACCAATCAGGATAACGCTGTAGCCCAGACCGTTACCGAGACCATCGAAGAAGCTGGGCAGCGGCGGGTTCTTCATAGCGAAGGCTTCCGCACGACCCATTACGATACAGTTGGTAATGATCAGGCCAACGAATACGGACAACTGCTTGGAGATGTCGTATGCCAATGCCTTGATCAACTGGTCCACCAGGATTACCAATGAGGCAATCACGGTCATCTGAACGATGATGCGGATACTGTTCGGGATCTGGTTGCGGATCAGAGATACCGCAACGTTGGAACAGGCCACAACCGAGGTCAGAGCGATACACATTACCAGGGTTACCTGCAGCGAGCTGGTTACAGCCAGTGCGGAACAGATGCCCAAGATCTGCAGTGCGATCGGGTTGTTGTTAAAAATCGGCTCTAGCAGAGTCTCTTTGATTTTCATGCTTATGCCTCCCCTGCTTTCAGGTTTTTCAGGAAGGGACCATAACCTTGGTTACCCAGCCAGAAGTTCACCAGGTTGCTAACGCCCTTACTGGTCAGAGTTGCACCGGACAGGCCGTCTACTTCGTGAATCGCATTCGGGCTGTTGGGGTTAACCTGGCCTTTGATCACAGCGATATCTACGTCGCCTTGCTTGTTGAAGACTTGCTTACCAACCCACTGGGCTTTCCAGTTAGGGTTGTCCACTTCGCCACCCAGTCCGGGAGTTTCCTTGTGCTCGTAGAAGCCGAGGCCCGCTACGGTGTCTAGGTTGCTCTCCAGCGCGAGGAAGCCGTACAAGGTACCCCAAAGTCCGTAGCCACGGACAGGCAGAATGATCTTGTCCAGTTGGCCGTCTTTCTCTACCAGGTAAACCTCTTTAATGTTTTCCCGACGGATAATCTTGGCGGTGTCCTCGTCTGCCGGCAGTCTCTCACTGGCAGAGGGAATCTTGGAAGCAGCGCGACCGCTGCCGCCAGCCGGCGCTTCATCGGTGAACTTACCGGTGTTCAGATCAACGTATTTGATCTTCACATCGGCGAAGGCTTTCTCTACTTCCGCTTTGTTAGCGCGAGAGTCCTTCAGCAGGCCACCAGCCATCAGTACGTTACGCTTCATGTCCAGCTCGGCATTCGCCTGCTGGGCAGGCTTCAGCATTACCGCCGCAGTGGAAACCACCACAGAGCACACCAGGCACATTACCAGCGCGACAATCAGAGTACCGGTTACGGAATCTTTATTAGCCACGTGCCAACCTCCGTTTGATATTGGACTGCACCACAAAGTGGTCAAACAGCGGAGCGAACAGGTTAGCGAACAAGATCGCCAGCATCATGCCTTCCGGGAAGGCCGGGTTCACTACACGAATCAGGACAACCATCACCCCGATCAGAATGCCGTACCACCAGCGACCAGTGTTGGTCATAGCAGCGGAAACCGGGTCAGTGGTCATAAAGATCAGGCCGAAAGCAAAACCGCCCACCACCAAGTGCCAGTACCAGGGTACCTGGAACATCGGGTTGGTTTCGGAACCGATCATGTTGAACATAAATGCGGTGGCCATCATACCCAGCAGAGTGCCGGCTACGATGCGCCAGCTGGCGATCTTCATGCCCATCAGAATTACACCGGCAATCAGGATAGCCAGGGTAGAAGTTTCACCGATGGAACCATGTATCTTGCCGAAGAAAGCGTCGAACCAGGTTACCTGGCCAACCGCAGCATTCACGATACCGTTCTGGATACCTTCGCTGGCCATGACAGACAGCGCGGTAGCGCCGGTGTAACCGTCAACCGCAGTCCAAACTGCATCGCCAGACATCGCTGCCGGATAGGCGAAGAATACGAACGCACGACCGGTAAGTGCCGGGTTGAGGAAGTTTTTGCCGGTACCACCGAACACTTCCTTACCAATCACCACACCGAAGCTGATGCCCATAGCCACCATCCACAGAGGCAGATCCGGCGGACAGGTTAAGGCAAACAGGATGGAGGTTACGAAGAAACCTTCGTTCACTTCGTGACCGCGCACAGCGGCGAACAACACTTCCCAGATACCACCCACAATAAAGGTGACCGCATAAATCGGCAGGAAGTACATGGCTCCGTAGACAAAGTTGTCCCACAGGCTCGCAGGGTTATAGGAGGTCAGAGCACCAATAATGGCGTGACGCCAGCCGGACAGATCCGGATTGGTCATACCTTCCAGAATAGTGTTGGCCTGGAAACCGATATTCCACATACCGTAGAAGGCAGGGATCATCGCACAAGCCCACACGGTGATCATAATACGCTTCAGGTCGATACCATCGCGCACATGAGAGGTGGTCTTGGTTTTATCAGCCGGCTGGAACAAGCCAGTATCAATGGCCTCAAAGAGGGCATAGAACTTTTCGAACTTGCCGCCTTTGTGGAATTTCGGTTCGATGGAATCGAGGAATTTACGCAACATACTTACCCCTCCTTCTCAATACGGGTCAGGTTGTCCCGCAAAATGGGGCCGTATTCGTACTTGCCCGGACACACAAAGGTGCACAGCGCCAGATCTTCCTCATCCAACTCCAGAGCACCCAGTTTCTGGGCCATAGCGGTATCACCCACGATCAGGGAGCGCAGTAGCTGGGTCGGCAGTACGTCCAGCGGCATGACCTTCTCATAAGTGCCGACCGGTACCATGGCACGCTCGGAACCGTTAGTACTGGTGGTGAAGTTGAACAGTCTGTTCTTGAACAGACGCGAAAGGTAAATCGGGAAAACGGAGAAGCGCTTGTTACCGGCACGCAGATAGTGCAGGAAAGGACGCTCACCACCCTCTTCCAGCACAGATACCTGATTATGGTAACGCCCCAGGTAACCCAAAGGACCTTCAGCAGTGCTGCCGCCAAATACGGAGCCGGAAATAACACGGTCGTTATCACCTTTCAACTCACCGGAAGTCAAAGTTTCCAGGCTGGCGCCGAGACGAGTGCGCACAAGTCGGGGCTGCTTAACTTGAGGGCCGGCCAGGGAAACAACGCGATCGGTGAACAGTTTACCGGTGGTAAACAGTTTGCCTACGGCGATCACATCCTGGTAATTAATGGTAAGTACACTGCGAGAGCCGGAAACCGGGTTCAAGTAGTGGATATGGGTACCGGACAGGCCAGCCGGGTGGGGACCGGCAAAAGCTTCACGGCGAATATTCGCAGCGCTCGGTACGGGGATATCTGCATCAGGAGCGGTACAGACGTAAGTGGTTTTCGCCAGCTTGGAAAGAATCTCAACGCCCTGAGAGAAGGCTTTGGGGTTCTCGGCAATGACCACTTCTGGGTTGGCAGCGAGAGGATTGGTGTCCATCGCATTGATAAACACCGCTTCCGGTTTAGCATCCAAAGCGGGAACGCGGCTGAACGGGCGGGTACGCAGTGCGGTCCACATACCGGATTCAACCAGGTTCTCAACGACCTGTTCGCGCGTCAGACCAGATAGCTTATCTACGCTATAGCTCTGGAACTGTTCTGCTGCATCGCCGTCTATGCCAATCACAACGGATTGCAGAACACGGCGGGCACCGCGATTGATAGCAACAACACGACCGGCGGCCGGCGCGGTATAGCGCACGCCTTCGGTTTTTTTGTCACTGAACAGTAGCTGACCAAGATTGACGCGATCCCCTACAGCCACTGCCATTGTCGGCTTCATCCCGTGATAATCGGGGCCGAGAACAGCAACGGTCTTGATCGCAGGTCCTTTGTGGATGACCTGCTCGGGCGCGCCGGATATGGGTAAGTCCAATCCCCGACGGATCTTTCTCATACGCCTATGCCTAAGTTTCTAGTTTATAAAATTGCAATAAAGCCCACCCGCCCAGGTTCAAACTGAAAAACAGTCAATCCCGGACTGGCGAGCCATACTGTGGAATTCTGTGCTGCGAGGGCTTATGCCGTTTCACCCGTAGACCGGGCGGAAGGAAGCTAACTAAAGGTTGTGCGCGCTAACTTCTCGGCGCACGGCCGCCCCGCAAAATCGCGCGCATTATAAAGATGGGGCAAAAGCTTTACCAGTCTGGAAGCGTCCAAAGTGGCACTTAGAAGGGAAATTTCTACTGAAAAAACAGGGATTTGGAAAGATGTGGGCGGACGGCTGTGACTGCCGCCCCACCCTCATGGTCAGCCCAAAGAGCCGACCTGCAGACCTTAAGCTGACGCCTTAGTCTTTCTTAGGGAACAACTCATAACGAACGCCAGCCATATCTTCCAAGCAGCGAACCACTTGACAGCTATAACCGAACTCGTTGTCGTACCAGCAGTAGAGCACTGCGTTCTTACCATCCACGATAGTCGCAGTGGAATCGAATACGCAGGCAACGCGGGAGCCAACAAAATCGCTGGATACCACTTCCGGGGAGTTGGTGAAATCGATCTGCTGACGCAGTGGCGAGTGCAGCGCCACGTCGCGCATATATTCGTTCAGCTCTTCCTTGGTGGTCTCTTTACCCAGGTTCAGGTTCAGGATCGCCATGGAAACATTAGGGGTTGGAACGCGAATTGCGTTACCGGTGAGCTTACCTTTCAGTTCCGGCAGCGCTTTGGCAACCGCCTTGGCGGCACCAGTTTCAGTCAGAACCATATTCAGCGCTGCTGCGCGACCGCGACGCTCACCTTTGTGGTAGTTGTCGATCAGGTTCTGGTCATTGGTGTAGGCGTGTACAGTTTCTACGTGGCCGTGCTCAACGCCGTAACCGTCCATCATCGCCTTCAGCACAGGCACGATGGCGTTAGTGGTACAGGAAGCGGCAGACAGCACCTTGTCTTCCGGCTTGATGTCGCTACTGTTGATACCGTAAACGATATTCTTGATATCGCCCTTGCCCGGTGCAGTCAGAAGCACTTTGGAGGCGCCGGGGCTCTGTAGGTGCTGGCTCAGGCCTTCTTCATCGCGCCATACACCGGTACTGTCAACGATAATCGCATCGTTGATACCGTGCTGAGTGTAATCCACTTCCTGCGGGGAGTTGGCGTAGATAATCTTGATTTCATTACCGTTACAGATCAGGGAGTTGGTCTCCTCGTCTACACGGATAGTGCCCTGGAAAGCACCGTGTACGGAGTCGCGACGCAGCAGAGAAGCGCGCTTCACCAGATCGTTGGGGGCCTTACCCTTGCGCAGTACGATAGCGCGCAGACGCAGAACGTCACCACTACCGGCCTTGTCGATCAGCAGGCGGGCAACCAGACGGCCGATACGGCCAAAACCGTAGATCACAACATCTTTGGATTCAGGCAGAGGCTTGCCGGCACCCGCTGCGTCGGACAGCTCTTCACGTACAAACTCATCCACAGACAAGCCGCGATCGTCGCGCATGTACTTGTTGGTCATGGTCCCCAGGTCGATATGTACGGGACCCAGCTCCATCTTGCAGATGGCTTCCAATACAGGGAAGGTTTCAAACTCGGAGAGTTCATTTTCCTCAACCTGACGCACGAAGCGGTGCGCTTTCATAATGCTCAGCACTGAGCGATTAACCAGGTTGCGGCCGTACATATAAATACCGACGTTGCTCTCACGGTTGAGCTTTCCAATCATCGGGATCATGGATTCAGCCAGTGCTTCACGCTGTTTCCAGTCCTTGAAAAAGTCCGCGGGCTTCGGTCGCTTCTGAGTCACTATCGGACACCTCTGCAATGTGTTTAATAGGCAGGAAATCACGGCCCACAAACCACTCGGGGCCGTATGGCTGCGCATTATCAGTATTCACCCGCTGCTACGCAACTGCGCAAAAAAAAACCAAAAAAATGTAGTAAAACTACCTTTTTGTTGTCACAAGCCCTCGCGATACGCAATCCCCCAAAAATTGCAGCCGTTTGAGATCGAAACCACAGGCACAGATATCATAGACTGCAGCCCGATCCGATCGCGGCTACAATAGCCGCCCCTGGCACTACAGCAAATGAAAGCGCGGATATTTAAGGAACGATGACCGATATACAGCCCCTGACTCCCCCCAAATTTCACAGCACCACCGACCGGCAATTCTGGGGACAACTTCACGGCGCAGCGGCCGCACTCGCCATTCTGAATGCTGCTCGCAACAGTCAATCCCCCACACTGCTGATCACTCGTGACAGCCTCGAGGCGCACCGCTTAGAGGTACAGCTGAAATTTTTTAACAAAGCGCGGAGAGATGCAGCCTCAGAGGGCGACTTTGAGATCTTTCATTTTCCAGACTGGGAAATTCTCCCCTACGATACCTTCTCCCCACACCAGGATATTATCTCGGACCGCCTGGCAACCCTCTACCGCCTGCCGCAAATGGGGAGCGGTATTGTCATAGTGCCCGTGAGCACCTTAATGCATCGCCTGCCGCCAAGTGATTACGTAGCCGGCAATGCGCTGATCCTCAATGAGGGGCAACAATTTGATATTGATATCCAGCGTCGCCTGTTAGAGCAGGCAGGCTATCACTGTGTAGATACCGTCTATGAACACGGTGAGTTTGCCGTGCGCGGCTCACTCATGGATATTTTCCCTATGGGCAGTCCACTGCCCTATCGCATCGATCTATTCGACGATGAAATTGAATCCCTGCGCACCTTTGACCCAGAAACCCAACGCACAGTGGATAAGGTGGAAACTATTCACCTGCTGCCCGCGAGAGAGTTCCCAATGCACAAGGCCGGTCTTTCCGGCTTTCTGCAGAACTGGCATGAACAATTCCAGGTGGACCCCAGTCTTGTGCCCATCTACCAGGATATCAGTGCAGGAATTGCCCCAGCGGGTATCGAATACTACCTGCCACTATTTTTCGATAACAATTGCGCGAGCCTATTCGACTACCTTCCCGAGAACAGCCAGGCTTTTATTCAGGGAAATGTGCAAGCACCTGTTGATAGCTTTTGGCGCGAGGTCAGCAACCGCTATGAGAGCCGCCGTGGCGATCTGACCCGCCCAATTCTTCAACCACGCCAGATTCTGATGGATGTCGATGAATTCAATGGCGCGCTCAAATCGATGCCAAGGGCCATCTTCTCTGCAGAGACGCTGCCCGATGCCCAGGGCAATTACAACTTTGCCACCCAAATGCCTCCAACCCTGCCGGTAGACGGCAAGGCCGAGCAGCCAATGGCCGCCCTGGAAAGTTACCTGATGGAGTACTCCGGGCAAGTGCTCTTCTGTGCCGAAAGCAGCGGGCGCCGTGAGGCATTACTGGAGCTTTTAAAAGGTATTCGCCTGAATCCCCCAACCTATGCCAGCTGGGAAGAATTCCTCCAAAGCAATGAATCCATCGGGATCACCGTAGCGCCCCTGGATCAGGGCCTGTTACTGACCGATCCTGCCGTCAACCTGATCGCGGAGCCGCAGTTATTTGGCGAGCGGGTGCTACAACAGCGCCGCCGCAAAAAAGCCAAAGATGATGCAGACAATGCAGTCAAAAACCTGGCCGAATTGCGTATCGGCGCCCCGGTAGTGCATATCGATCAAGGAGTGGGACGCTACCGCGGCCTGCAACACCTGGAAATCGATGGGCAGCCTGCCGAGTTCTTGACTCTGGAATACGCCAATGAAGCTAAGCTCTATGTTCCCGTAGCCAGCCTGCACCTGATCAGCCGTTACTCCGGTGCCGATGAGGCCCTGGCTCCACTGCATAAAATGGGCAGCGAACAGTGGCAAAAAGCCAAGCGCAAAGCCGCCGAAAAAGTTCGTGATGCCGCTGCCGAACTCCTGGATATCTATGCGCGCCGCGAAGCCCGTGTAGGTCACGCTTTTGCCGACCCCAAGCTGGCTTATAGAGAATTTTCAGCCGGCTTCCCCTTCGAGGAAACACCAGACCAGCAGCAGGCTATTGAAGCCGTGATTGGCGACATGCAGTCGAAAAAGCCCATGGACCGACTGGTGTGTGGCGATGTGGGCTTTGGTAAAACCGAAGTCGCTATGCGTGCGGCCTTTGTCGCCGCCCATGCCGGCAAGCAAGTGGCCATGCTGGTACCCACCACCCTATTAGCGCAACAACATTTTCAGTCTTTCCAAGATCGCTTCGCCGACTGGCCCATCAATATTGAAGTGATCTCCCGCTTCCGTTCAGGCAAAGAAGTGGACAGCGTGAAAGAGAAGATAGCCAGTGGCAAAGTGGATATCCTTGTCGGTACCCATAAGCTTCTACAGAGCGACCTGGATTTTAAGAATCTCGGACTGCTGATTATCGACGAAGAACACCGCTTTGGGGTACGCCAGAAAGAACGCCTCAAGAGCCTGCGTGCCGAAGTGGATATCCTCAACCTAACCGCCACACCGATCCCGCGCACTTTAAATATGGCAATGGCCGGCATTCGCGATCTATCAGTCATCGCCACGCCGCCGGCGCGACGCCTCTCTGTAAAAACTTTCGTGCGCGAGCGCGACGATGCACTGGTGAAGGAGGCCATACTGCGGGAGATCCTCCGTGGCGGCCAGGTGTATTTCCTGCACAATGAAGTGAAAAGCATTGAGCGTATCGCCCGAGAATTACAGGAGCTGATTCCCGAGGCCCGCATCGGTATCGGTCACGGTCAGATGCGTGAGCGCGAACTGGAGCAGGTCATGAGTGACTTTTACCACAAGCGCTTTAATGTTTTGGTGTGTACCACCATTATCGAAACCGGTATCGACGTCCCAACTGCTAACACAATACTGATCGAACGCGCAGACAAATTTGGCCTGGCCCAGCTGCACCAGCTGCGTGGTCGTGTGGGGCGATCCCACCACCAAGCCTATGCCTACTTGCTGACCCCCAACAAACGCTCAATGACTGGCGACGCGGTCAAGCGGCTGGAAGCAATCAGTGAAGCCCAGGATCTTGGGGCTGGATTCACTCTAGCGACCCACGATCTGGAAATCCGCGGCGCCGGCGAGTTACTTGGTGAGGAACAGAGCGGGCAAATCCAGAGTGTCGGCTTCAACCTGTATATGGAGATGCTCGACCGCGCGGTAAAAGCCATTCGCGAGGGGCGCACTCCCAATATCGACGACCCCCTGGAGTCCCCGACTGTAGATGTCAATCTGCGGGTACCGGCGCTGATTCCAGAGGACTACTTGCCGGATGTCCATGGCCGTCTAATGATGTACAAACGTATCGCCAATGCCATTGATCGCCAACAACTGAAGGAGTTACAGGTGGAGATGATCGACCGCTTTGGTCTACTGCCAGAACCGGTCAAACACCTGTTCCGCACCACCGAAATAAAACTGAAGGCCGATAAAATGGGCATTCGCAAATTGGAAGCCTCCGCCGCTCGAGGCCGCATCGAGTTTGCCGAAAATACCCAAGTAGACCCCCTCACCCTGGTGAAATTAGTGCAAACACAGCCGGGACGCTACCAGCTGGCCGGCGCCAACCAGCTGAACTTCAGCCTTGATGAAGAGGGCGCCGACCGCAAGCTACAGGAAATAAGCGAAGTGCTGGAGCGCTTAGCCCAGTGATAGTATCCGGCAGCTAGTGACCTGATCGATCGACAGGGGGGCCACCCCCTGCCACAATCCCGGCCTATATAGCTGGCCGCGAAATACTCACCCTGCTCTGACGATAGACAGGACAGATGGAAGAAAGTGGTAACCCAATGACCATAAAAAAGATAGTGCACCTCTGCTCTACACTTGCCCTGGCACTCTCCGCCACGGCCTCACAGGCGGCGAACTACGCCGGCAATACTTTCGAAATCGAGATGATCGTGTTCGAACGCCCCCAAGGTATGGCACAAACCAATGAAACCTGGCCTGCGGAGCCGAGCCTCACCTACCCTGCTCGCTGGGTGGACTTTGACACCCCTGCACCCCGGGAGGAAAAAGCAGAATCCCCTGTCGCAACCGCACTCCCTGAATCCACAGAGCTCCCCCAAGAAGATACAGCATTGGACGAGGAGCCTGTCAGCTTTGCAGTCAGCGAGTTCGGCGATCACAATACTGACCAAGCTCCCCCCCTCCGCTTACTCCTCTCCCCCGTAGACACCAAGCTGGATAGTAAGGCGGCAGCTCTAGTGAGAGGCGGGGATCGCATTTTATTCCACAAAGCTTGGCACCAAGTTTTGGAGCAAAAACACAAGTCACCAGCAATCCTGATTGATGGTGGCGAAACCTTTTCAGGACACAGCCAACTGGAAGGGTCTGTTACCCTGAGCGTCTCACGCTATTTGCACCTGAGCACAAACCTTTGGCTCAATGATTTCTCTGCTCCCGCATCTGCGGAGGGTATCCGCCTGCCTCATCGACCCAAGACTGCCCCAGCACCCTCCGAGGAGACAATTTCTTTCTCTGCCACGAATGAAGGGTTTATTGCTTCCAATCCGGATAGGTATAACCTCTCAAACGCAGCAGGAGACCAGGAGCCCATAACCCTAGATGCCCCGACTGAGCAACCGGTATATGTGATGCGGGCCGCTCATTTACAACATGAGCGCCGTATGCGAAGCGGCCAACTACACTATATTGACCACCCGGCTTTTGGTATTTTGATTGAAATTCGCACTGTGGCTGAAAGCAACGAAGAAGTCACAGAAGAAACCACCCCAGTTACCTTATAAACAGCCAATTAATACTCTTTTAAATACCCCCCTTCAAAGGGGGTATTCCATATGCAACAGTATATTTAACCAAACAAATTACACTTTCCTAAATCTATAAAAGCCGAATCGAATCTGGCATAACAGATAACACAACCAAACCAATTTGACTGCAATTTATAAAATAAAATTTTACAAAGGCAGCAACTTAACGATATCCAGCAAGAAACTAGTACAAAGACACGGAAGGCGAAGAGAAAAACTCACCCCATTATTACAACACCCTCACCCAAGTGAAAATCACTAGAAAAGCAAAATAGCCAAATAAAATAAAAAAGCTCAATAAAGAAGCAGCAATAAAAATTTTTAAATTTATTCCGCCAGACAGAACTGAAACCCTGACTCCTAACATTAAATTGGTTTCAAGATTATTAAAGCTTCATAAATAGCCTGAAGTGCTTTCAGAAATTAAAGGCGCAGGTAATTAATACATTTCAAAATATAACGAAACTCGTGGAACGGGTCATATATGTATGCAGACCGCCATAAGACACATATTGAACCAAGCGAATGGAGAAATAGAAAAGCGAGCTGAAAAGCCCGCTTTGGAGGCGCTGGCAGAGCTAGCGGCTGGCACCGCAAACTCTACGCGACAACAGTTCTTTCAACGAGTGATCCGAAAATCACTCACAGGGAACAACATCTTCCGCCAGCAGTCCTTTGTCACCTTGTTGCATTTCGAACTCAACCGCCTGCCCCTCGTTAAGGGTTTTATAACCCTCTCCGCGAATGCTGCGATAGTGAACAAAAATATCTTCAGTTCCTTCTCCACAGGTGATGAAGCCATAACCCCGTGCGTTATTAAACCACTTCACTGTACCTGTAACGCGATCACTCATTGAGAAAACCTCATTATTGTTATTGCGCCTACCTCTATTACCTCACTGCTCAATTCGGCAAGAGGGGCAAACGCCACCCCATTGTTAACAAACTGCTCCATGCAGAATGCTATCTTGCTTCACCCTATTGAGAGTAACCCAAAGGGCGTAACCTGATTCTTAGATAAAACAGCGCCAGTGTCTAGGTTTCTATGTGAAATAAATACTACGTTTTTACCAATAGGCGTAATTAACCGTCAAAACCCCAATTAAACGCGATATTTAAACTAAACATTTGTACCTTATCGCACTCCCAATACTCAACTGTCTAACGCGGCTTCTCGCGCTAATGAAGGAATATCGGCAATATGTACCGTCGAGGTCGGAAATGCACAAGACGCACCATGGCGCTCAATAATATTGAGTACATTCAACAAAACATCCTGTTTGATTTCATGGTATCTCACCCACTCTGTCGTTCTGGTAAAGGTGTATATAAAGAAATCAAGGGATGAGGCTGCAAAACTATTAAAATTAACAATAAGGGTCCGATTAGCATCTATTTCCGGGTGATGCTGTAACATTTTCTTAACATCTGCCACTATCTGCGCCATTAAATGGCCATCTTCATAACGAACCCCAATAGTTTCAAAGATCCTGCGATTGAGCATTCGCGAAGGGTTCTCGACAGAAATCTGCGTGAAGACACTATTGGGCACATAAACCGGGCGCATATCAAAGGTGCGTATGCGAGTCAGGCGCCAGCCAATATCTTCTACAGTCCCCTCAATCTCCTTGTCCGGGGAGCGTATCCAATCGCCAACCGCAAAGGGGCGATCTAAGTAAATCATCAGCCCACCAAAGAAATTCGCCAGCAAGTCTTTAGCGGCAAAGCCTACCGCCAACCCCCCAATGCCACCAAAGGCCAAAACGCCGCTGACGCTATAGCCCAGGAACTGCATAATCACTATACCCGCAGTGATAGCGATCGAAGCCCGCACCAGCTTGCCGATGGCTCTAACCGTGGTGGCATCCATCGGCTTGCCAATATAGCGGGGATTGCAAAGGTTACGCTCCGCGCTGTGCGAGAAGCGCCAAGCGAACCAGGAGAGGACCAGAATAAGGCCTATCTCGCGGGCAGGCTCTGCCAGGGAGAAAATCTCTGCACCCGTCGCCTGACCCGCACGCTGGGCAGCCACTGTGAGCCCCAAAAGCCAGATTAATACTTGTCCAGGAGGGGAGAGAGCCCCAACCAGCGCATCATCCCAGGGATTGACAGTCTTCTCAGCCCTGGCAGCCAGTTTTTGCACAAAGCGGCCAAAAATCCAGGCCGCCAGTGCGGAAGCTAATACAATAAGAAAAACAGAGATTATCCAAACCCGGTTATCACCCAGCCAGGACAACAGCACACTCTCTACGGACTCCACAATTCCCCCTCCGCTTATAAAACCGGCTCCAGCCGCCCATAGGTTCTTGGAGCAAGCTGCGGAAACCGGTATTTCTCAACTACTGCATTATTGAAGCTAACCAGCTGCGAGTTCTATGCCAGCGCTCACTTTTTTCGAGTTCCGCCCAAGAGGTGATTGAGGGTCTACCCCGCATGGCTTTTAGACGCTCACTCGATTCCGCTGCGGGAATAAAGTTCTGCAGCCCAGCGAGAGACTCCAAAGCCCCTGCACGGTTATTGCAGACTACGCCCATATCACAACCCGCTTCCAGAGCAGCGCGGATTCTCTCCCCATAACCACCGGCAGCTCCCGCCCCCTCCATGGACAGATCATCACTGAAGATAACCCCATGAAAACCCAGCCGTCCTCGCAAAATATCCTGTAGCCAGTAACGGGAGAAACCCACCGGCTGACTGTCAATATTGACGAAGCGAATGTGAGCGGGCATCACCGCATCCAGTTCATCGGCCCTTATGCAGTCAATAAAGGGCAAGGCATCGCTGGCCAGCACCTGCTCCAGGGAGCGCTCATCTTGAGGAAGCTCCACATGGCTGTCTTCAAGCACGTGCCCGTGTCCTGGAAAGTGCTTGCCGGTTGTAGCCATACCGGCCTCACGCATCCCTTGAATAAATGGCCTTGCAATAGCCGTCAGGTGATGGGGGTCGGGACAAAAACTGCGATCTCCAATAACTCGGCTGTGGCTGTCATCGGCATCCAATACCGGGGCGAAACTGAAATCCATCCCTACAGCCAATAACTCAGAGGCGAGCAACCAACCCACATCCTGCAACTGTACTGCTGAAGCCTCGGCGGACAGCTTTTGCATGGAAGGCAAACGCGTGAACCCCTCTCGAAAACGCTGTACTCGCCCACCCTCCTGATCAACAGCCAGCAGTATCTCTGGGCGCACAGATCGAATATCGGCAATCAGAGCTTGAATCTGATCGCGATCGCGATAATTGCGCGCAAAGAAAATCAAACCACCCACGAGCGGGTGGCGCAAAAGCTCACAATCCTCATCAGTGAGCTTCTGCCCTTCGATATCGATCATCACCGGTCCGAGTGATGCAGGCATATTCAGTTCCTCTAAGATTCACCAGCTGCGCAGTTTAACCGGACTCCACCTTTAGCATTGCCGAAGCGGCCGGCACAAGGCGCTCCAAAGTTTCCGGCAGGCTGCTCTGAGCACCAAAATCCTCTCTCAGGATAGCCTCTATGGCATCGTAGCTCGACAAGGTGAAAATAGTGGCCCCTAACATAAAATACAGGCGCCAGTAGAAAGTCACGGGATCAACCCCCGGTAAGGCCTCGGCCAATAGGCCTGCGAAGCGTCGGTAACTATCACCGTAACGAGACACTATAAAACGGCGTAAGTGCCCCTGAAACTGTGTATAAGCCAGTCCCAGCAGGCGCATAAAGCGCTGAGCATCCAGCCCAAGTTGGCCCAGACTGCCCAACCCAACTCGGTATAGGCTCTCCAACAACCCTTCAACCTTAAGTGGCTGGCCAGAAGCTATGCGTCGATCCAACTCTGCTTCCAGGGCATCGGTAAATGGTGTTAGGAAACGCTCAAAGACCGCCTGGATCAACTCTTTCTTAGAACCAAAGTGGTAGTTGACGGCTGCCAGATTGACTCCGGCAGTACTCGTAATAGTCCTAAGGGATGTCTCGGTAAAGCCGCGCTCGGCAAAGAGCGCTTCGGCAGCATCCAAGATGCGGTTAACGGTATCCATCTGACTCATAGATATCAAACCACCATTTAAAACAGCTGTTTAATTTCGGCCAGAGTAGCACACTCCCAGCTCGCTGGCGGCTTATTGCACATACAGAAAGAACGGTTGTAGGGGGAAGTCCAACCTGGCGAATCCCCATAGGCAAAATTGGTTTGGTAAATTGGCAGGATAAGATGTAATTACCGAAGCGACTGACCACTACCTCTTCCCATAGGCCTTAGTGCATTCCACTGCGTGGGAAGAAAGATAGGGGCGCTAACTACTATTTAGGGACGAGGCACAGCCGTAGGCTCTGTATTTTGGCCTCTACTTCCTGTATTCCTGTTTTTTCTGCCTCCCCTACTCCTCGCCCTATCCGATTGTTAATTAATAAAGAAAGTAACCTAGACATCTCGAAAACTTTTTAATCCCTGGCTCGCATATATTTCATAATCAAATCTGCAGCCTCTTCTACTGCATCCACCACATGAAACAGGTCTAGATCAGCAGAGTCGATACAATTCCGTTCCAATACCGTATCTACCAGCCAATCGTACAGCCCTCCCCAATAACGCTTGCCCACCAAAACTATTGGGAATCGCCGTACTTTTTGAGTTTGTACTAATGTCAGCGCCTCAAATAATTCGTCCAGCGTGCCGTAGCCCCCGGGTAAACCCACAAAGCCCACGGCATGCTTCACAAACATAAATTTACGCACAAAGAAATAGCGAAAATTCAAACTGATATCTTGGTAAGGATTGGCTGCCTGCTCAAAAGGCAGCTCGATATTTAATCCGATTGAAGTACCAGGCTGCTCAAAAGCCCCACGATTACACGCCTCCATCAGACCCGGCCCGCCACCGGTCATCACAGGTATCCCCTCTGCTGCTAAAAGCTCCCCAAGCTTCACCCCTTGCTGATATTCCTGGCTATCTTCAGTGAAACGCGCACCGCCAAAAACTGTTACCGCCCCGTTAAGCGCAACCAAACGCTCAATTCCATCAACCAACTCAGATTGAATGCGCAGAACTCTCCAGGCTTCAGCCATTTTCGCATCAAGCATTATTGTTCTCCCTTGCTGTCAGTTCTTTCAACTTTTCTTTTCATTCCTTGTTTTCTTAAACAATGTAGCAGCTGGACTGCAGGCAGGTGCTCAGTTTGCGAGATCCTTAAATCTGTATATAATCCCAGCAACTGTATAAAAATACAGAAACGCTAGGTAAATCTATGACCAATCTCACAGCACGCCAGACTCAAGTATTAGAGCTGATAAAAGCCTACCTGGACGACACAGGTTACCCTCCCACCCGCGCAGAAATCGCCCAAGAGCTGGGCTTTCGCTCGCCCAACGCTGCAGAGGAACACCTCAAAGCACTGGCACGAAAAGGAGCCATTGAGATGGTTGCCGGTGCCTCCCGAGGTATTCGAATTCCCGACCACCAATCGGGACTTCCCATCGTGGGGCGTGTCGCCGCAGGCAACCCTATTCTGGCAGCCGAGCATATTGAGGATTATTGCGACCTGCCCGCCAGTTTCTTCCACCCACCGGCAGATTATTTATTGCGGGTACACGGCATGAGTATGCGAAATGCCGGCATTCTCGACGGGGACCTTCTGGCAGTACAGAAGACCGAACAAATCAGAAACGGGCAGATTGTGGTTGCGCGGATTGATGATGAAGTAACCGTTAAGCGCTTCCGCCGTAAAGGTAATCAGGCAACGGTACAACTCCTGCCTGAAAACGAAGACTTTGATACCATTCAAGTAGATATGCGGGATAAGAACTTTGTAATCGAAGGATTAGCGGTGGGCGTTATTCGCCAAACTCCGTGAGACTAAAAGATTTACCGCCAATCAAATACAACAACAGCGGCTTCTAGCCGCTGTTGTTTCACTTAATTTTTCGCCTTTACCATAGATTAGTGAATCGTATGGTTAACCGGCATCGACTCTTCCTCTTCAAAGTAACCTGGCTCCAGGTCATCGAGATTTTGCACGGCTTCTATACCTGCCTCTAACATGGCCCGGGCTACTGCTACCTTGTGCTTTCGCAAAAATTGGAGACTCTCGGCTGAGAAACGAATACTCACCAGAGGGTCCTCCTCATGGCCGGCACGGCGCAGAGCCACATCGCCATTGGCCAACTCGATAATCTCAAAAGTTTCGGAGGACATTTGCTTTCCCTTCACTGCACATCAGTTTGCGCCCAGTGTACCACAGGCAATTTAGAAGTTTCAGTGGGCGCAAAAAGATGAATAGAAAGGTAGCGGAGCCCTCTTAGCACTCCTCGAGATTGGCACGCTGTCTAAGTATCAGCTCTCTGAGAGCTTTGTACCATTTAAGCAGCGCTTCGAAAGAAATCTCAATTGGTACTGGTCCGGCGATATTGTGGGTCGGAATAAGGTTGCCAGCTTGCCCCTTTTCCTCCGCTAACGTAGGCAGCCTTAAGAGCTGGTTCCACGCGCGTAATAATTCGCTAAGCCAACTCCCTGGCTCTGAGAGTAATAACTGCAGTTCACTTACTTCAAGGCTCGCTCTCCCCTGGCTGTGCAGGCTATCTAAAATAACCTTTACAGACTCCGGCTCAAAACCCAATTGCAGCTGGTGTGACAGTTCAGCCAGGAAAGCCTGATAGGCTTTCCACAGCTGCAACAAAGCACCTTCTTCCAGGGCCATTCGCTGAATAGTAGAGTCATAACTACTTGTGGCCAGCAGCTGGCTCTTACGCAATGCCGAAGTGACTAGGCCGGTATAGGGATTACTCATTTACTTTTTTGCCGCCGCTTTCTTAGCTGCCGGCTTTTTCTTGGCCGCCGCTTCGACTTTCCAGGCGCCATCCCGATAAAAAGCCTTCCAACCCGTGGCCTTTCCGTCCTCCTCGGACTGAACATACTGCTCTTGGGTCTTACGACTGAAGCGAACTACGGTATCGCGCCCCTGATCATCCTGTGAGGGGGCCGAGAACAAGAAGCTGTACTTAGGGTCAATCTCACTTTGGTGAGGCAGTAGCTCTTTTATCAGCGGGGCACGGGTCTCACGGTTTTTCGGAAACTGGCTGGCGGCCAGGAATAATCCGGAGGCACCATCGCGGAGAATGTAATGATCCTCAACCTTCAGGCAAGCCAACTCCGGCATAGGAACCGGATCCATTTTGGGTGGCGCCGGCTGGCCATTTTTCAACAGCTTGCGGGTGTTCTTACAGGCTTCGTTAGTACAGCCAAAGTATTTACCAAAACGGCCTGACTTCAGCTGCATGTCGCTACCGCACTTGTCACACTCAATAATCGGACCGTCGTAGCCCTTAATTTTGAACGTGCCCTGCTCTACCTCGTAACCATTACAGTCTGGGTTATTTCCGCAGATATGTAGCTTTCTCTGCTCATCAAGCAGATAACTATCCATCGCCGTGCCGCACTTGGGACAGCGGCGTTTCTCCCGCAGCTGGCGGGTTTCGGCATCTTCGTCCTTATCCGCGTCCACGGCCTCATCGCCTGAGACCAGATTCATCGTGTTGGTGCAGCGCTCCTTAGGAGGAAGCGCGTAACCGGAGCAACCAAGGAATACACCGGTAGAACCTGTGCGGATCTGCATATGGCGACCGCACTTACTGCACTCGATATCGGTATCTGTCGGCGTGTTGCGCCGCATACCCGCATCACTGGATTGAGCTTTTTCCAACCGCGAGGAGAAATCCTGATAAAACTCGTCGAGTAACTGCTTCCAACCTTTATCGCCATCGGCAACCGCATCCAGAGACTCCTCCAGGCTTGCGGTAAAACCGTAGTCCATCAGATTTTTAAAACTTTCGCTGAGGCGGTCGGTGACAATATCACCCATTTTTTCCGCGTAGAAACGGCGGTTCTCAAGCCGCACATAGCCCCGATCCTGAATTGTGGAAATAATAGAGGCATAGGTTGAGGGCCGGCCAATACCGCGCTTTTCCAGCTCTTTCACCAGAGCGGCTTCGCTAAAACGAGCCGGAGGCTTGGTGAAATGTTGTTTCGGGTCCAGCTGCTGCAGAGACAGCTTATCGCCAACCTGAACATCAGGCAGCAGCAGATCTTCATCTTTCTTGCCCGCAGGAGGGGCAACTTTGAGAAAGCCATCAAAACGAATCACTCGGCCGCGAGCACGCAACTCAAAGTCACCGGCACTCACCACAATTGAGGTGGAAGTGTATTTTGCCGGGGTCATCTGACAGGCGACGAACTGCTGCCAAATCAGATTGTAGAGCCGCTCCGCATCCCGCTCCGCACCTGAGAGCATATTGGGGGCAACACGTACATCGGAGGGACGAATTGCCTCGTGAGCCTCTTGCGCTCCCTCCTTGCTGCTATAACTAACGGGCTTTTCTGGCAGATACTTATCGCCAAAATTCTCACCGATATACTGCCGGGCCGACTCAACCGCCTCTTTACTTAGATTGGTCGAATCGGTACGCATGTATGTAATATGACCGGCTTCGTAAAGACGCTGTGCAAGGGTCATGGTTTTCTTGACACTGAAACCGAGACGATTACTAGCCGCCTGCTGCAGTGTCGAAGTAATAAAGGGAGCACTAGGCTTGGAACTGGTAGGCTTATCGTCACGACCGCTAACAACAAACTCACTACCCTGAAGCAATTTCACCGCGCTATTCGCATCGGCTTCATTGGTGGGGCGGAAAGTTTCACCAGCTTGTTTTTTAACCTCTAGCCGCAGCTTGTTCGCTTTGCTGGTAGCGGTATCAGCGAAAAGCGTCCAGTACTCCTCAGGAATGAAAGCGCGGATCTCACGTTCGCGCTCTACCACGAGACGAACTGCCACCGACTGCACCCGGCCAGCAGAGAGTCCTCGGGCAACTTTCTCCCACAATAGTGGGGAGACCATATAGCCAACAATACGATCGAGGAATCGGCGAGCCTGCTGGGCATGAACCCGATTGATATTCAGGCGGCCGGGATCTTTGAACGCCTCCTGGATCGCGGACTTAGTGATTTCATTAAAAACCACTCGGCGATAGCGTTCGTCATTACCGCCAATTGCTTCCCGCAAGTGCCAGGCGATCGCCTCTCCCTCGCGGTCCAAATCCGTTGCCAGATAAATGTGATCGGCATTCTCAGCCAGCTTTTGCAATTCGCTGACTACTTTTTCCTTGCCTGGCAAAATTTCGTAGTGAGCCTGCCAGCTATTATCCGGGTCGATCCCCATGCGCTTGATCAGCTGCGCACGATTTTTCTTGCGTTTGTAAGCCTCTTTCGCCTCAGGGGAAAGCTTACGAGTCTCTGCCGCACGCCTTGCCCGTTCTTTTGCGTCAACGGGCTGTTTGTTGCCGCCACCGGTTGGCAAATCGCGAATATGACCGACGCTGGACTTAACAACAAAGTCCTTGCCGAGATATTTATTGATGGTTTTCGCTTTGGCCGGTGATTCGACGATGACCAGTGATTTACCCATAAGCCTTTGATTTCAAATGAAAAATTTACTGCTATCCGAAGCATTTCAGGCCCTTCAATCGGGCCTGCGCTGCGCGAATATATAAGCCTCAGTCAAGGCGCGGTCAAGCAAAGCTGATAACTTTTAGTGCTTATTCGCCAAATTTCACCCCCAGAAAAGGGTAAAATTGTGACAATTTTCCCTATTTGAGCAGCCCGCTAAAATGCCTGTCGCCCTAGTCTTCTGGGAGTTTAATGGGACTGATCTTGCGTACAGATTCTTCTATAAGAGGGGTGTACTCCGCCAAACTCTCAGACAGCTGCGAAAAAGCTTTGACCCCACCGTTTTCCTGCCATTGCACGCCCAATCCGACATCGGTTGCGATAATCGCACAGCAATCCGCCGGCAAGCTATCCAACAACTGGTGCAATTGCTGCCATGCTGCCTGGGGGGCTCTCACACTGTTGCCCCAATCCCAACTACCGGCAAAATTCATTTCGTGCGTAATCCGCTGGCGCTGTAGCTTCCAACCAATCTGTAGACGCTTTCTATCCTTCCACCGATAGTAATAAACCGCTGCGGTCCCCTCCCCCAAAGCTTCAGGTAAGGCTTGAATTTGCACGGTAATACCTGCCCTGGCGGCACGGCCACGCAAATCAGCCAGACGGCTGTCGCGCTGATTGGGCTTCAGCCACATCACTGGCCCCAGCACCAGGGCAATAGCAAAGCCAATTATGATTACCGGTAGCCATTCGGACATAAAAGTTCCTTATGATGGTTTTAAAAACGGCCTATTCTGCGGCGCCATATATGATCCATGTCAAACAGTTTTTTTTGCGATAGACTGAAAATAGCTGTCGTAAGAGGCCCCACTGGGCAAATAGAAAAGACAGGAGCTAATGGAAAATGGCGAAATATGAACGAATATTGGTGGGCCTGGACCTCTCGGAAGAATCCTCGCAAGTACTGGAAAAAGCGGCCTCCCTCGCTGAAGCTTTCAATGCCGAAATCAGCTTGATGCATGCCATTGAGCCACTGACATTTGCCTATGGTGGGGATATCCCCATGGATTTATCAGAGGTACAGGATCAGCTGCAGAGACAGGCCAAGGAACAGCTTCACAAAGCCGCTCTACCGCTGAATATCCCCACTGAACGACAGCATGTAATTTTGGGCCAACCATCCACCGAGATACATCGCCTAGCCAAAGATCTAGAAGTCGATCTTATTGTTATCGGTAGCCATGGACGCCATGGCCTAGCTCTTCTGCTGGGCTCAACCTCTAATGGGGTTCTTCACGGCGCCAAGTGCGATGTTTTAGCTGTCAGGGTATATGTGGACGAAGAATAAGCCCCCTCTTTCGGCGAGAGAAGTGGTGCCATGCACCCCTTCTCTCCAATACTCAAACCTTACTCTTCGCCCCCCTCCAACTCCGACCATCGATCAAAAGCGGTCTCTAATTGAGTTTGCTTCTCCGCCAGTAAATTGAGCCGGTTTTGCACCTGGGCTTGCTCCTGTTGATAAAAAGAAGGGTCTGCTACTTCAGCCTCTATAGCGCCAATTTCAACTTCAAGCTGTTCAATCAAGGCTGGTAAGCCATCCAGTTCACGTTGCAACTTATAGCTGAGCTTCTTTTTCTTAACCTGAGGCTTGTCCGCTTCGACCGGCTTCGCTTTCACCTTGCCTTCGGGGACTTTTTCCTCTTTTGACTCCTGTTCAAAGCTACCCCCCTGGCGAATGAAGTCCGCATAACCACCCACATACTCTCGGATACGACCATCTCCCTCAAAGGCCAGACAGGAATCCACAACATTATCGAGAAATGCACGGTCGTGACTGACTAATAACACTGTGCCTGTGAATTCCAGAAGTAACTTTTCAAGCAGCTCCAGGGTTTCTACATCCAGGTCGTTGGTCGGCTCATCGAGCACCAGAATATTGGCTGGCTGACTGAATAATTTCGCCAGAAGAGCCCTATTGCGCTCACCACCACTCAACGCACTTACCTTGGTCCGCGCTTTCAAACCGCTAAAGAGGAAATCGGACAAATAGGACATGATGTGGCGACTTTTGCCGCCAATAGTGACAGAGTCGCGCCCTCCACCAACATTATCCAACACGGTAAGTTCTGGATTTAATTGGTCCCTGCGCTGGTCAAAATAGGCTACCTGCTGCTTTGTACCCAAACGCACCTGACCGGACTGAGGCTGAAGGTCCCCGAGCAACACTCGAATTAAGGTGCTTTTACCAACCCCATTAGGACCAATCAATCCCACCTTATCACCGCGCATTAAGGTAAATGAAAGGTCGCGAATCAGGGGGGACTCATTGGGGTAGGCAAAGGTAACGTTACTAAGCTCAGCCACCAACTTACCGGATGTTTCTCCACTATCGAGAGACATTCTGGCAATGCCTTGTTGAGTTCGGCGCGCCTCTCTCTGGCGCCTGAGTCCTTGCAAGGCCCGAACCCGCCCTTCATTACGGGTGCGTCGCGCCTTGATACCCTGGCGAATCCAGGCTTCCTCCTGGGCTAGCTTTTTGTCGAATAGCGCCTCGTTTCTGGCCTCTTCTTCTAAAAGTTTCTCTTTTTCTTCCTGGTAACGCCCAAACTTGCAGCGAAAAACCCGTAGGTATCCACGATCCAAATCCCAGACTGTACTAGCCAACCGCTGCGCCAAAGCACGATCGTGGCTGACGAACAATAACGCGCCCCTAAAAGTATCGAGGAATCCTTCCAACCACTCCACAGCGGCAATATCCAAATGGTTGGTGGGCTCATCGAGAATGAGCAGATCGGGCTCTGTAACCAGCGCGCGCGCGAGAGCTGCACGGCGCTGCCAACCTCCAGAGAGATCAGCCACGGATTCATCAGGACTCAAGCCGAGGCGGTCGAGCACGCTATCTACTCTAGGCAGGAGATCCCAGCCGTGCTCCGCTTCAATTTTGGCCTGTAGCTCGGCCGATGGATCCTCTCGATAACCAGCCAATACACGCCCTATAGGGCCCAGACCCTCGGCAACATATCGGTAGACAGAGTCGAGACAGCCTGCGGGTAACTCCTGCTCAAGGGTCGCCATAACCATCCCACTCGCGCGCACAATCTCCCCAGCATCTGGGTCCACCTGCCCCGCAATTAAACGCAACAGGCTGGACTTACCCTCTCCATTGCGGCCAACAAGGCAAATACGATCGCCCCGCTCAATTTTTGCACTGACGTTTTCAGCAAGCACCTGGGTCCCGTAACGCAGACTGACCCCATCCAATAGAAGCAACATAATTAGGCACTACAATTAACAGACCCGGTTAACATTCTCGCTAGTTAGTTGAATGAAACGAAAATTGATACTTCGGGTCCTGTGAAAAATTCGCTATTTTACGCTTTTTTGCCAAGCCGTCTCATAAACTTGCGCGACCAGACTCAACTTTGGGGTTACTGTCATGTCAGTTAGCACAAGTCGACTCTTCCAGTTTATTGCCCCATTAATGGTCTGGATCTGCCTCAGCGCCCAGGCAGAGCCACAAGCATCATCGAAGGAGTTGTCTCAGCAAGACAAGCCAGCCACAGGTATATCTAACCAGCGCCAGCTATTACAACAAGCCAGGATAGCGATCAAATACGGCAATAAAAAACAGTTAAAGCAATTGAAAGCCAAGTTGGCGAATTACCCTCTAGTGCCCTATCTCGACTACTGGGCGATCGGAAGAAAATTGCGCCAATTGCCTCTAAAAGATATTGATCGCTTTCTCGCTGAGAATCAGGGAACAGCGGTGGGTGACTGGATGCGTATTAGGTTGCTTAGAGAGCTAGGGCAACAGAGACAATTTCAGACCTACCTAAAATACTTTCAACCTGAGAAACACAAGCGCGCGGCACTGCGTTGCTATTATGCCGACGCACTGTTTCGCCATGGCAGCAAAGACAATGCCGATCAAGTAACCACCGAGCTCTGGCTGGTTGGGCACTCACAAGTAGAGGAGTGTGACCCAGTTTTTGCCCGCTGGAAGCGCAATGGCGGCCTAACCCAGGAAAAGATTTGGTCCCGCCATTTACTCACCCTAGAAGAGGATAACCTAGAACTCGCTTCCTATATCGCCAGGAAAATGGACAAACCCTTCCAACAAAGAGCAGGCCTGCTAAGGGAGGTGCACAAATCACCTAAGCTTCTTCTCAATTACCCCCGCTTCTTACAGTCACCGGAGCATCACAGGGAAATTATTCTGCATGGATTGCATCGATTAGCTAGGGAAGATGCAGCCGTCGCTGAACAGGCATGGCAGCGCTATAGTGCCAGCCTCCTGTTTAACGATAAGGAGCAAGCCAATATGCTCCGCCATCTGGCTCGACAATTTGCTCGTCAAGACGATACCCAGGGACTGCTACAACTGACCAAGAATCACACAATGGATGATGGATATTCCATTGAATGGCTGGCGCGGCAATCCCTGCGAGAGCTCGACTGGGAGCAGGTTGCCTTTTGGATTGATCGCCTGCCACTCGAACGGCAACAGCGCGATCGCTGGCTCTACTGGAAAGCCCGCTCACTGGAAGAACTTTATGGTAAAGCGCAGTCTGGCGCAGCCTCCCTGCTCTATCGAAAAGCTGCACGGGAACGCAGTTACTACGGTTTCCTTGCTGCCGATACCCTCGGACAAAATTACAGCTTTGTAGATCGCCCCGCGCCAATCACGCCAATTCAAGTGCAGCAGATGGCCCAGCACACCGGCTTACAAAGGGCACGTGAATTGCAGGCTATTGGTGAACTATTCCATGCTCGGCGTGAGTGGAGCTACGCTACTCGGGAAATGGATCACGAGGAGCTATTAGCCGCGGGCAAAGTGGCAAGCGCATGGGGTTGGTATCACAAATCCATTCAATCTGTTCTTGCGGCAGACTACCTGGATGATCTGGAACTCCGCTTCCCCCTGGCCTTTGCCGATATTGTAGAAAGTGTAAGTGAGCAGGTTGGACGGCAGAGCACGCCTCTAGAGCCCTATATGATTTACGCAGTTGCCCGCCAGGAAAGCCACTTCAGCCACGACGCCAAATCACGGTCTGGCGCATTGGGCCTAATGCAATTGCTACCCTCTACCGCACGCGCAACGGCAAAGCGCGCCGGTGTACGCTATCGACGCAGCTGGGATCTACTAAGCCCCAAAACTAATATTGCCCTTGGCAGCTTTTACCTGAGCACCCTGTTAAATCGATTCGATAACAATCGCTTCCTCGCCGCTGCCGCTTACAACGCGGGGCCAACGCGGGTTGCCAAGTGGTTAAAGGAGACTCGTCAGCGTCTGCCACACGATGTCTGGATCGAGACGATTCCCTATAGTGAAACAAGGAATTATGTACAGAATGTACTCGCTTATACGGTAATTTATGCCTATCGGAGCGGCACCAAGCTGCAACTTCTCAAGGCGCATGAGGCAGGGAATAAACTTTAAGGTGCCTCAGAATAACCTTACAAACCTCTGCCCTAACTTTGATACCGTTTGATAGGAATAGAGCCCCCCCTTGGGAATCCGAGTCATTAGGGCTTAAGGTGGGAGTTATCTCCCAATAAATGAAGGGCGCCTAACCAATTCGTTTGGCTAACCAGGCTTGCAGCTGCGATTGCTGAAAGGGCCATGCATAAGTGTCTTCAGGATCACCGAGCCCCACCACGGGTATCAAAAGACTAAAGCGCTCGAATAAATTGTCATCATCGGCAATATCTACCTCCCTTAAACGCAACCCAAACTGCTCGAGCAGGGGCCATATTTCCAGCTTGGCCTTTTCGCACAGGCTGCATCCAAGGGTGGTATAGAGCAGCAATTCACGGGGCGAACTCATGAGAACACTCCCTGGTTATTAACCCAAAAATATCCGGCAGCACCGGCAACCAATAACAGAGTCAAGCCCAAGGCTTTTATAGGGATACGTGGCTGAAGTTTTTCCTCCTGGGGCTCAGCCATACTTGGGCTCTCTTCCCGCAGCCCGGCGATAGAAGCCGAGAAGGATCTCTGAGTGACATCTTCAGCTGCCACTTCACCTGAGCCAATTTTTGGAGACTTCATAAGATGTGAAGAGATTGCAGGGCGCACTGCAGTGCGATCAAGATCATCCACAGGGCCCACAACAGAAAAACTCAACGAATCAAACCGCAGCTCATCGCCTCTTCGCACACGGCTTTCCGTGATCCGTCGACCATTGACGAATGTCCCGTTGGCCGAGCCGAGATCAATTGCGAACAGCAACCCTTCACGCACCTCCAACCTTGCATGACGACGTGAAAGGTGTGACAAGGAAAACGTGATATCGCACTCCTCAGAGCGCCCCACCACCGCGCCACCCTTCACAGGAAACACTTTCCCCGCTATCGCCTTGTGATTTGCCCGTAGCGCCCAGGCGGTATTTTTCGACTTGCTCGAATTAAGCTTTGTTACTTTGGGGTCAATAATTTGTAGTGTTCGAGTACCGATTGTTATCTGATCGTTCAGCTTGATTCGACAGGCTGATGCCATCGGCTTCCCATTAACCAGTACATGGGAGTCTCCAGAAACATTCCCCAGGGTAAGCTGCCCCCCCTTAATCGCGATCTTTAGATGTAACTTCGCAATCGAGTCATCCGGTATACACAGATCACAACCCTGATCTCGCCCCACCGTTACACCGGGGGCTACCAGCCAAACACTCTGGCCAGAATCGTTTACATCACAAAGTTTTAGCATTGATCACGCTCCTCAGCCCTAAGGAGACTGAATATAGGGCAGCCTAAATAAAGGGGCTGTCCCAATTAACAGTAAAACCTGAAAAAAATTTGCAGATTGAAGATAAAACCGAGTTTAACACGGGCAATATCATTAGCGTGTGATTGGGTTTGCAGCTTACAATGGCGCAAAGGTCTAATATCCGGCTCAGGCAGGGGTGACCAATTCAGCTGCCATTGGTGTCGTTGGGTAAAGTACACTTGCAGCACCACAAGGAAAAGACGGATCTTTGCCAAATCGGCTATCACCGTCAGTTACGATGAGAAACCATAACAGGTAGTTGCACGCCAGTGAGTGAAGCCAAAGTTCGCGAGGTATCGCGGCACAGCGAAGCAGTTCAACACACCCCAAGTGCTACACGTAGCGCTGGCGCCACTCATCCCGGCTACCGGCGAGAGCAGAATGAAGATGCCTATTGGGCTGATGAGGAAAAAGGCATTTGGGTTGTCGCCGATGGTTTGGGCGGACACCACGCCGGCGAGATTGCCAGCCAGACCGTAGTAGAAGAAATCCAACAATGTACGGCAACTGATCGCCACTATGAGCGTGCCCTACAAAGGGCCCACGCCCTACTGCTAGGTGATGAGCACAGCACTGCCAATATGGGCTCAACCGCAGTAGTGCTCGCCGAGGAAGGCGATTACTATCACATCTATTGGGTTGGAGATAGCCGAGCTTACCTCTGGACACCGGGCGACAAAAACGGCGAACTCAGCCAACTGACAAGTGATCACTCCTATGTTCAGATGCTGATGGATTCTGGTGCCATCAACTCAGAGGAAGCCGCAACCCACCCAAATCGCCACGTTATTACCCGATGTATCGGCGGTAGTACCAACCCCAAGCTCGAAGTTGACCGGGTATCTCATCGCTGGAGCTCAGGACAAAAACTTCTACTTTGCAGCGATGGACTCAGTTCCGAAGTACCCAATGAAAAAATAAACCGGATCATCGCTGAAAACCCCAATAACCACCAAATAGTTGAGTTTCTCATAAACGCAGCCCTTGATGCCGGTGGCAAGGACAATATCACCGTTCAGGTTATCGAAGCACCAGCTATCGCCCCTCCCCCAAGCTTTTCGCAAGAATCTCACAGCAGCACTGCACAAAACAAAACTAATGGTGACAGCCAAAGTAATAGAAGCTGGCGACCACTTCTGGCCTTACTTGCTGCTTGCGGAGCAATTGCCGCACTGGCAGGCGGAATATTCCAGCTATTTTAACGAGGCCATAGCACACCATGGAGCTCGTAAAGAGTGGCAATTCTTCGCTACAAATCCCCGGCTATCGCATCCTCCGCAAAATTAACCAGGGTGGCATGTCCACGGTATACCTAGCCATTCAGCGCAGTGTCGGCCGCCAAGTGGCCCTCAAGGTTATGTCGCCGGTTCTCAATGCCGACCCGATTTTCAGTGAGCGATTTCAACGGGAAGCCAACATTGTCGGACAGCTCTCCCATCCAAATATCGTTGGTATCCATGATATTGGACGCTACCGCAGCCTTAACTATATCGCCATGGACTATATGGCTGGGGGCTCTGTTTCTGAAAGACTCGCCAAAGGGCCATTGGAGCCACTGGAAGCCCTCAATGTTGTACGCCAAATCGCCATGGCCTTGGACCACTCCCACAGCAAGGGGTATGTGCACAGGGACCTAAAACCAGAAAATATACTGTTTCGGGAGGATGGCTCTGCCGTTTTGAGTGATTTTGGCGTGGCGCGCGCTGTTGCACATACCACAAGAATGACCAATAGCGGCATGGTGGTAGGCACACCACACTATATGAGCCCCGAGCAGGCCAGAGGTAATGCTATTGACGGCCGGGCCGATCTCTACAGCCTAGGTGTTGTCTTTTATGAAATGCTCACTGGTGCTGTCCCCTACCAAGCAGAGGAAGCGGTGGCTATTGCCATCAAGCACCTGACCGACCCCATCCCAAAGTTACCTGCTCGGCACGCGCTATACCAGCCGATCATTGATCGCGCCCTGGCCAAAGAGCCGGCCAAACGATTTCAACGGGGCTTGGATGTCGCAGATGCAACCGATCAGTTAGTTGCAACCCTAGCCGGCAAGCCCAGCCAGCAAATCAGCCAGTTAAACAACGCCTCTGTCGGTGTTTCCAGTCTAGCCCGTGCACTTTTTCTCACTCTGTTGAGCAGCCTCCGGGATCGCTTTATTAAAGGCTGGCAGGTGAGACTGGAGAACCCCCAGCAAGTGGACTCCGTACGTAAAGATCAGGATACCCTGGTGCGTTTACGACAGCTGGTCAGTGAACCAACAAAGCACAGGCGCCCATGGACACTAACCGCCATCACCGCCATCACGCTACTCTTTGGCTGGAGCGTTCATAGCACTTTCAGTGGTAAGGAAACTTGGCTTAGCCAGATCACTTTATCCGACAGCGCAAGACGCCATACCTCCGATACTACGCCCAGCACGCCCAGCGCCGATCGCTCTGAAGAAGTACAAGTCAGAGATGTAGAGAAGCCTCCAGTTGAAGATCTGGTACAGACACAAGGGCAGGAGATCTCTCAAGGTGATTCAGTTAACAATCAATCCCCGGATAATTCACTATCGGGCAATCTACCCACCCAAAACTCGGCTGTGCTTTCACAGGAGCAGCCAAGCTCAGTACCAAAGTTTGCATTTACGGTCAAAACTGAGCCTGAAGATGCCCGCGTACGTATTATGAATATAAGTCCGCGCTATGCACCGGGTATTCAACTAGAGCCCGGGCGATACGATGTAGAGGTCAGCAAACCCGGCTATGACCGCTATCGTAATTGGATCATTATTGAGGATCAGAACCACCAGCTTTCGGTAAAGCTACAAAAAGCCTATTTTGCCGGAAAGAAAATACGCTCCAAACTCTCCTCCGGCGGTCAGGGCCCTCAGATGATCGTAGTAGGCTCGGGAGAATTTATGATGGGCAGCAATAAGCGCAGTAATAGCCGCCCCGAGCATCAAGTAAAAATTCCCAAACCCTTTGCCATTTCAACTCAAGAAATCACTTTTGAGGATTACGACCGCTTTGCTCTCGCCACAGGGACCAATCAGCCCAGTGACTCAGGCTGGGGCCGAGGGAGGCGACCGGTCACCAATATTACCTGGCGGGACGCACAAAAATATGTTGAGTGGCTTTCAGAGCAAACGGGACAAAAATATCGTTTGCCCAGCGAGGCCGAGTGGGAATATGCAGCCCGCGCGGGCACTGACCAACCTTTCTGGTGGAAAAGCAGCGATGCAAGGGGAAAAGCCAATTGCAGGCGCGGATGTGACAGTGAATTTAACAGTCTCTTTATCACGAAAACCGGACCGGTAGCGAATTACCAAGCCAACCCTTTTGGACTATACGATACGGCCGGCAATGCGGCAGAGTGGGTGCAAGACTGTTACCAACCCGGTTATGATAAAAACCACAACACATCTGCACCACTGAAAATCAAAAACTGTCAGTTACGCAGCGTTCGCGGTGGCTCAATGCGGGACCCATCTAGCAGAATTGGGGCAGATTATCGCAAGGGCCTCAATGAAAATAGTCGTGCAAAGGATGTAGGAATGCGGATTGTTATGGAACTTTATTGACCAACCCCAGGCTACTTTCGAAGCAAAAAATAACCCTAATTTTCATTGAGCCTCTGCCAATGGCTTTTGATTTACACCAACCAAATAGTGATACAGAAATTCTTTATAATCTAACCTTATGGCTGCCAGCAGCGGCAACACTTCCCTGTGCCGCATTAACTCACTGCATCATTCAGACCCTAGGCTAGCAGCCAACTCCCACTACTTAGCCCGAACTTCCCAAACGTTGTGGATTTTAGGGTTGCGTTGAAAATCCTTATCCAATAACTGTAAAGGCTGCACAGCAAAGGCATCTGTCATCGCCACATCCATTTTAAAACTGCGCAAATTATTGGAAAAAATCAGAGTGCCCCCCGGGGCCAATAATGCCATGCATTGGCTGATCAGCTTGGCGTGGTCGCGCTGAATATCCAGCACTCCGCGCATTTTGGCCGAATTGGAAAAGCTCGGGGGATCGAGGAAGATCAGGTCGTAATGGCCTTTGCGATTTTGTTGGGCCGAAGCCAACCACTGCAGGCAATCAGCTTCCACCAGCTGGTGCTTATAAGGATCCATACCATTTGCACGGAAGTTTCGCGCAGCCCAGGATTGATAGGTTTTGGACATATCCACACTGGTACTTTGTACGCTGCCACCCAAAGCAGCTTGTACAGTGGCTGTTGCGGTATAGCAAAACAGGTTGAGAAATTTCTTCCCAGAGGATATCTCGCGCAGGTGCTTTCTCACCGGGCGATGATCTAGGAACAGCCCTGTATCCAAGTAGCGCCATAAATCCACTTCCAGCTCAGCGCCGTACTCCTGCACCTGCAAGCTAGCCCTTTCGTCAACCTGTTTTTGATACTGGCCAGCGCCCTTTTGGCCACCTTTATGGCTGTGGCGGCGACGCTCCTTGATACTAATTTTCCCTCTAGGCAGCTCCAATACGGATTGCACGGCTCTCAACAGATCCCTTAACCGATTGCGCGCCTTACCCTCATCAATACTGGCCGGCGGGCGGTACTCCTGGAGGTGAGCGTAGAGCTCCCCTTCTAAGGTGCGATATAAATCTACTGCAGCGGCGTACTCCGGTAAGTCAGCATCGTAGAGCCTATAACAGTCAATGCCGTTTCTGGATGCCCACTTGCCTGTTGTGCGCAAATTTTTGCGCAATCGATTGGCCACCATTTCAGCTTCTGGGGAGAGCTTGCGTTCCTTGGGTGCGCTCTCGGCCTGCCCCCCCTGTTCGCGCACCTGAAACAACAACAGCTGACTGGGGATTGAGCCGTTATATAACTGGTAGTGCTTGTGAGAGCGTAGCCCGGTGGAATACCCCAACTCAGGGTTGCCGGTAAAAATTCCCACCTGCCAACCGGGAAACTCCGCCTTTAACTGCTTACCCAACTCCGCGTAGGTTTCTCGCAGAGCCTCCTGCTCCCCAAGGCGTTCACCATAGGGGGGGTTGGTCAATACCAAACCAGTATTGATCTCTCGATGACTCGGAACCTTGAATGCGGCGACCGGCCGGCAACTTACCCGCACCTGGCGCTCCAATCCCGCCCTATCAATATTGGCTTCGGCAGCAAATAGCACCCTAGCATCGGCATCATAACCGCGAATTTCCGGCAAAGGCTTCTCCAAACCGGCAACGCGACACTGTAGAGCCTCTTCACGAAGCTCATTCCAAATATCGCTCTGGTGGTTGAGCCAGCGCTCAAAACCAAAACTCTCACGGAAGAGACCCGGAGCAATATCAGCAGCCATCATGGCCGCTTCAATCAAAATAGTGCCCGAACCACACATTGGATCCAGCAGAGCCCCGCCCTCAGCCGCAATCTGCGGCCAACGAGCGCGCAATAACAGGGCTGCAGCCAGGTTTTCTTTGATGGGGGCAGCACCGATATGCGTTCGGTAGCCTCTTTTATGCAAGCTATCCCCACTGAGATCTATGGCAATATCCAGCCTGTCCCGCTGCAGTCGCAAAGCCACAGTCAGGTCGGGATTGTGCTTATCAATACTCGGTCTCGCCCCGGTTTTATCACGCAAGCGATCAACGATGGCATCTTTTGTTTTTTGGGCTCCGAACTGACTATTACGGATTTCCCGATTGGTCCCCGAAAACTGCAACCACAGTTTGCCCGAAGGGCCAATATGCTCTTCCCAAGGCTGTGCAGCCACCGCCCGGTAGAGGTCTTCAGCATCACCGATGCGAACCTGATCGAGTTGCAGCAAAATCCGATTTGCCAGGCGACTCCACAGACAGCAACGATAAGCAAGCTTCAAGGAGCCTGCAAAATGTATGGCTGCAGGCTGCTCCCGAAGGACCTTAGCCCCCAGAGACCCAAGCTCTACAGCAAGTAAGCTTTCCAACCCTTTCGGACATGTCGCAGTAAACTTAAATTCTTCTATACGTGAGTCGATCAAAACTTTTACTCGATAACCCCTAGCATAAGGGGGATAAACATGGCGCCTCTTGGCGCAAATTAGATTTTCAAGAGCCTGGTAGACATACCAAGGGGTCAGTATTCCCCTCTACAGGCCAGATTTTCTGGCGCGATTATCCCACTTTGTAGCGGCGGAGCCTACGTAGTCGGGATATCTTGCTAGTGTCTACACAGTCACCCCGACTTTTAAATGCTTCTCTGTAGATATCTTGAGAGCGATGCCCAGCCATTTTCCGATTTTGCTCTCTCCACCATATTCTTGCTATGTGGGAAGCGATAGGAGTCACACAACTGCCCGCGCAAAAGTTTCGCTAAGCTTTAATTGTCGATGCAACAAAACCGTAATAAGCATCCAACGGACTGCGCCGCAGTTCGTAAATCTACAAGCAGAGGTGCCGTATAGATGAAACGCCAAAAACGCAATCACGCCGACAGGGCTTTCTACAAAGGGTATTTGGCAGCCCTGAACAATAAGTCTATAGATAGCTGTCCCTTTGTCGAAAATGACCCACACCAGGAGTGGGTAAACGGCTGGCGTGAAGGGCGGGAAGATTACTGGAATGGCTTTGACAGGACTACCAAGGCGCAAAAACTGGAAATCTATGGCGCCATTTCCACCGATATTCAATATCCAGACGGCTGGAGTACTATTTAGCCTGCGGGAAAGGTGCAGGTTCACCTGCACCTTTTACACGACCACCACCAGGCTGCACCTGCACCCCTCTGAACCCGTTCGACGATAAAGATGAATTCAACATCTCAATCTAGTTTTATAGGACCAGGCAATACTGGCGCTATTCACCAGCTGAGCGACGACGCTCCATAGCTATAGACTCCACCGCTTCGCGAACAAGCTGCGGTCCCCGGTATATAAACCCGGTATAAACCTGTACGGCAGTTGCCCCTGCGCGAATTTTTTCTGCTGCACTGTCACCGTCGAAGATTCCACCAACACCAATAATAGGGACCTGCTTGTCCAGAGCCTTCGACAGCTGCGCAATAACCTCAGTGGAGCGGTGCTGTAGAGGCTTACCACTCAGCCCACCCTGCTCGTTACCATGGGGCAGATTAGCCACAGATGACTTATCAATGGTGGTATTAGTGGCTATGACGCCATCAATACCGTATTCGCAAAGAGCCTCAGCGATCTGCTCTATGGCATCCCCTTCGATGTCTGGCGCGATTTTTACCGCAACGGGCACGTAGCGGTCGCTCTTTTGGGCCAGTTCCGCCTGCTTCTCCTTGATACTTCCCAGCAGCCTGTTGAGGCTCTCACCAAACTGCAGGTCCCGCAGCCCCTTGGTGTTCGGCGAAGAAACATTGGCGGTGATGTAATCCGCATAGGGATACACCTTTTCCATACAGAGCCGGTAATCATCCGCCGCCTTTTCTACCGGAGTGTCGAAGTTTTTACCAACATTGATTCCCAAAACACCCCTGTAACGGCGGTGCTTCACTCTGTCGATTAAGTAATCAACTCCCAGGTTGTTAAACCCCATACGGTTGATAATGGCACCCGCCTCTTCCACACGGAACAGTCGTGGCAACGGGTTGCCCGGCTGTGGGCGTGGGGTCACGGTGCCAACTTCAACAAAACCGAAACCCAAAGCACCCAAACCGTTAAAAGCCTGGGCATTCTTATCCAGTCCTGCAGCCAGACCAACAGGGTTAGGTAGAGTCAACCCCATCAGCTCTACCGGGTCGTGAGCGACTGCCTGTTTGAAAAAAGACATCAGGCCAAGGCGCTCAACGGCACCAATTGCATCCAGAGAGAGGTGGTGGGCCCGCTCGGGATCGAGCGCAAACAGAGCTTTACGCAGAGTTGAATACATACCTTTCCTTACGTGGGGACTGAACCCGTCCGCCAGGAGTCAACGAACGGAGATAGAATTTCATTGCCACCCGTGAAATAGCGCCAAGGAGAACTAACTCCCTAGCGCTATTTCCCGAACTCACTTCGGCCTACTCAGCCAGGGTTTCGCGGTCTGCAGTTGCGTGGGCAAGGTACATCAACTCGCGCAGCGCTACTGTAAACATCGCAAAATCACCGACGGCAGCTGCCTTCAGCTCGGCAATCATGTTGTGCCAACGCTGAATAGCCGGCGCCATAATAGCGCCCCAGCGCAACATTGCACTATCTACGTCCAATTTCTCCACGGTGGCAAGGCGCAGGATATTCACTGCCAGGGTGGCGAGCTGGCTGTCTAAGTCATCCATACTCGTTTCGCGTGCCTGGGCTTGCCAGAAGCTGTCCACCGGTAGATCGACAATCAAATTGCCAAACCAGTGTAGATTCAACTCGTCAGAGAGGCTGAAATAGACTTTGGCCACCTCTTCTACAGGGCGGTCACTGGCATAAGCAGATTCGGAAATGCCCAGTGCCGAATAAAGGTAGGTCGGGGATGCTGATAGCAGGGCAATCTCCTCTGGCAGCCCCGCCTCTAATAATTTTTGGTAGCGCTGTTCCCACTCACCCAGCGGACCACCACTCAGGACTTTCGGCAGGGCCTTGATCACCCTCTGCACCTGAGACTGGAACAGTGCGCAGTTTTGCCCAGGCTCCAGATCACTGCGACGATTGCGCAGGAACCAGCGGGTGGCACGGCGGACCCGACCGATCATGGAGTTGAGCAACTCGGTCTGCAGCTCGGCCGGTACTTTGTAGTCCAATTCAGCCAGTTGCTGCTGGAATTCCACCATCTTATAAACATCGCGGGCACTGATATAAGCCGCCGCGACATCATTGACGTCCGCGCCTGTTGCCGTGCTGATGCGGTTGTAGAAGGTGATTCCCATGCTGTTCACCATTTCGTTGGCCACCTGGGTGGAAACGATCTGGCGCAGAAGGGGGTGCTCGTAAACCTGGCCCTTGTAGCGCTCAACCAATGCCGAAGGAAAAGCGGATTCCGCGGCTTCACGCACCCGGGGGTTATCCGTGATTTCCGCCTCTTGAAGCTCCTCTTTTAACTTCACCTTCACATAAGAAATCAAAACGGAAAGTTCCGGCCGGGTCAGGGTCTGCCCCTTATGTACCCGATCGGAAATCTGCTCGTTATCGGGGATAAACTCCAGAGCCCGATTCAGTCGACCGTCATCTTCCAGGGTATTAATAGTGCGGCGGTATTCGTCAAGGCGTTTGGAAACCTGGTATTCCGCCACACTCAATGCACGAGTTTGATCATAGTTATTGTGCAGCACCAGATCACTCACGGAGTCTGTCATACCATGCAGCAGCTCATTGCGCTGTTTCTCGGTCAAGTCACCGTTAGCAACCACTTTATCGAGGAGAATCTTAATATTCACCTCATGGTCGGAACAGTCCACTCCTGCCGCGTTATCGATAAAGTCGGTGTTACAGCGGCCGCCATTGAGGGCAAATTCGATACGCCCCTGTTGGGTCATTCCAAGGTTGCCACCCTCACCAAAAACTTTGGCACGCAACTCAGCACCATTAACCCGCAGGTGGTCGTTGGATTTGTCACCCACCTCACTGTCGGATTCAGTCCCGGCTTTCACATAAGTACCGATGCCACCATTCCAGATTAAATCAACCGGCGCACGCAGTAGTGCACTGATTAATTCGTTTGGCGTGAGTCGGTCTTCTTTGATATCGAAGGCTTCTTTCATCTCAGGTGTGATGCTAATGGCCTTCACCCGGCGCTCAAAAACACCACCCCCCTTGGAAATGAGAGTGCGATCGTAATCCCTCCAGCTGGAGCGAGGCAGCTCAAACAGGCGCTTGCGTTCTTCAAAGCTAGCCGCTGCATCAGGGCTTGGGTCAATAAAAATATGCATGTGGTTGAAGGCAGCCTTCAACTGAATATGCTCAGATAGCAACATACCGTTGCCAAAGACATCCCCACCCATGTCGCCAATACCGATGACAGAGAAGTCCTCTTTCTGAACATCCACCCCCATCTCGCGGAAGTGCCTCTGTACAGATACCCAGGCACCGCGTGCGGTGATTCCCATCTTCTTGTGGTCGTAACCCTGACTACCACCTGAGGCAAAGGCATCCCCCAGCCAAAAACCATAGTCCTCAGCAATACCATTGGCGATATCGGAAAATGTCGCAGTTCCTTTATCTGCAGCCACTACCAGGTAGGGGTCATCCTCATCCCTGCGCACCACTTGCTTAGGCGCTACTATCTCACCATTTTTCAGGTTGTCGGTGATATCTAGTAAACCGCGAATAAAGGTTTTATAACAGGAAATGCCCTCTTCCAGCATGGCTTCACGACTGCCATCCACCGGAGGACGCCGCACAACAAAACCGCCCTTGGCCCCACTGGGAACAATCACGGCATTTTTTACAGCCTGGGCCTTTACCAGCCCCAACACCTCGGTGCGGAAATCTTCTAAACGATCGGACCAACGCAAGCCACCGCGGGCCACCTTACTACCGCGCAGGTGAACACCTTCCACTCTGGGAGAGTAAACGAAGATTTCAAATTCCGGGCGAGGTTCGGGAATACCGGGAATATCCCGCGGGCTGAATTTAATAGAGATGTAGTCTTTAGGCTGTCCGTCAGCACCCGCTTGGAAGAAGTTGGTCCGCAAAGTAGCCAAGATCAATTCGAGATAACGACGCAGCACCAAGTCTTCGTTGAGGTTTTCAACAGCATCCAAACCGTCATGAATCTTAGCGATTAATCGCTCAACTCGTGTTTGCTCCTGCTTGCCACTGCTAAGACGCGGGTCAAACAATGCGCGGAACAAAGCCACTAGGTTGCGGGTAATTTCAACTTGATTGGCCAAAGTCGCAGCAATAAAGCTCTGGCTAGCGCTAGATTTTGTTTGTTTCAAATAGCGGGCGTAGGCACGCAACATAGAAACCTCTCGCCAATTCAGGCGAGCCGCCAGCACCAGGCGGTTAAAAGCATCACTTTCCGCAGTGTGATTCCAAATAGCAGCGAATGCATCCTGGAACAGCCCGCGCGATGCTTGGGCATCAACTTTTGTTGGAAGGCCAAACTCCAGGTGGAACTCATGCATCCATACATCACTACTGCCACAAGGGCGAATGGTATATGGGAACTCCCCCATAACCCTAAGACCGAGATTTTCCAATACTGGGATCACATCGGAGAGGGTTAAGCCGCTACCCCAGTTAAATACCTTAAAGCGCAAACTGCCCTGGGCCGCACCTACCGGCTGGTAGAAACTCATGGCCACCCGGTTGTTTTCGTTGAGATTCTGGATTGCTGCCACATCCTGTACAGCGATACGCGGCTCAAAATCCTCACGGTAACCAGCGGGAAAGGCACGACCAAAGATACGGAAAAGTCGATTACCCTCTTCCTCTCCACTGCTTTCAACTAAGGATCTTTGAAAAACGTCTTCCCAGGAACGGGTAATATCCACAATCTGCGCCTCCAACAGCGCTACATCTATATCGACAGGTTCATCGGGCGAGATGCGGAATACAAAATGCACACGCGCGAGAATGGATTCAGAAAAATAAGTCGTAAAGTCCGATTCTTTGGCTTTAATTGCCTTGGAAATATGGGAGCAGATCAACTCACGTACGTTACTGTTGAATTGATCTCTCGGCACATACACGGTGGCCGTAACAAATTTTCCAAAAAGGTCTCTGCGCATAAACAGGCGAACATGAGCGCGCTCATTCAAACTGAGCACTCCCATCACCACTTTAAACAGGTCCTGACTACTACTTTGGAACAATTCATCGCGGGGGAAGGTATCCAAAATACGGCGCAACGCCTTGCCATCGTGGCCATAACCGGAAAGGCCACTGGACTCAATAATGGAGGCCATCTTACGTCGGATAATCGGAATTTTGGCTGGGCTTTCCGTATACACAGGGGAAGTGTATAGCCCCATAAATGCCGACTCTCCAATTACCTCACCCTCGGCGTTGTAACGTTTGATCATCACATAATCTGAGTAGGCGCTGCGATGCACACGGGATTTCACTGAGGATTTGGCAAAAGTCAGATAGTTCGGGCCCTGGTAAAAGCGCTGCTTACCCTCGCTAAAGGCGGCTTCAAGCATTGGTGCAGCAGACTCTTCCAGTTTTTTGAAAATACCCAGGCGGCGATCTTCCACCTCACTGAGAATTTTCTTGTCATCAACCTGACTGAACTCGTATTCCCGGTAGCCAAGGAAGGTAAAGTTGCCATCGCGCATCCACTGCAGAAACGCACAGGCCTCGAGAAGATTGGTGTCGTCCTCCGAAACCCCGGCTTTCAGCTGCCCTTCCATACCCCCACAGGTCTCGAGCATCGGCGCATAATCATCCACTACCAGCTCTACATCACCTAGAACATCTTTTAGCGCCGCACTGAGTTCCGAGGCAAACTTGGCGGAAGTGTCATGGTTGACCTCAATATAAATGAGGGCCTCACTGACCAGCTTCGATCCCTTGGCGGGCTTATGATCCTTGGCCGTAACATGGTCGAAAGATAGGTTTGGAATTTCATCCCGCGGAGGCAGTAGATGTTTTAATTTACCACTGGCACTGCGCTCTAGTTTTAACACCGTACTCTTAATGGAATGAATAACCGTGTTTCTCTGGTTGACCTCCATACGCACCGAGTCCACCAGGAAAGGCATATCTCGCACCAATAGCCCAATAACAGTGTGCGAGCATTCCCAGCCATCGTCTTCCAGGCGTGGATTGAAGATGCGCACCTTGGGCAGGCCGTCAGAGCGTTGTTGGATAAAGTTCCACCAGGTGTAGATACAACCGTAGATATCTACCAGGCGTCGGCCCTGCAGGTCTTCCAGCGGGTACTGGTGCAGGAACTGCTGCGCAAAAGCCACTACTGGTTCTGCATCAGATGCCAACTTGTCGCGAATCAGCTCACAAATCTGTGCTACCAATTCTTCACGGCTTTCGGTAATCACCGTCGCCATATTCACGGGGAACCTCCCAATCTCATTTTTGTCACATCGAATCCAATGACTGTAGATCCGAAAAGATCGTCATCTCATCCCTGAAGTGCTGCAGGGACGAGTCCTAAAAATTAAACTTTCACGTAACCTTGTAAGTGGCACTGGTGCCACCGAAAAAATGTCGCCTAAAAAGTGGGCTCGGGCGCGGTGGTTGCCTCTTCCTCTGGTGCCGTTAAAATCAACAGGCCCCACCGCTTTGGCGGCGACTATATATAAAAGATGGTAGATAGCCACCCGAATGAATAGGGCGGGTACATTTGTAGAAGAAGAGACGCTATGGAAGCAAACCGGAATAACAGAGATCACATCATCGCACTGGGCGACTGGCTTAAAGAGCAGATCATAGGCCAGGAAACGCTGGTTAATCGCATTCTTATTGCTCTGCTTGCCGATGGACACCTGCTTGTCGAGGGGGCGCCAGGCCTGGCCAAAACCAAGGCGATTAAAACACTGGGCGAAGCTATTGAGGGTGACTTCCATCGAGTTCAATTCACGCCAGACTTACTGCCGGCCGATATTACCGGTACCGACATTTACCGGCCGGAAACCGGAGAGTTCCATTTTCAACCGGGACCAGTATTTCACAACTTGATCCTGGCGGATGAGATAAACCGCGCGCCGGCCAAAGTACAGTCGGCACTGCTTGAGGCTATGGCTGAGCGACAAATTAGTGTGGGTCGAAAAACCTATCCGCTGCCGCAATTATTTTTAGTGATGGCCACTCAAAACCCCATTGAGCAAGAGGGGACTTATCCTCTGCCCGAGGCTCAACTGGATAGGTTCCTCATGCAAGTGAATCTTGCCTATCCCGATGCCGAGGCGGAAGCAAAAATCCTGCGCCTGGCCAGATCCGAGGCCACCCTTGGCGAAAATCGCCCTACCGAAATCATTAGTCAGGAGACCATTTTTCAGGCTCGCAACCAGATTCTGGAAATGCAGATGGTCGAAGCCGTGGAAACCTATACTGTCCAACTTGTCATTGCTACGCGCGAGCCGGCGAAGTATGACAGCGAGCTGGCATCATGGCTAGATTTTGGTGCAAGCCCAAGGGCAACAATTGCACTCGACCGCTGCGCCCGTGCACGCGCATGGTTAGATGGCCGCGATTTTGTAACGCCCGATGATGTAATGGATGTAGCCCCGGATATTTTACGCCATCGCTTGCTACTCAGCTTTGAAGCCGAAGCCGCAGGTATCACTACCGACCAGGTTATTCAGCGCCTGCTGCAACAGGTGCCGGCTATCTGATGCACACAGCAACACCTCCATCAGATTTGGACCTGCGCGGCGCCTATCCGGAAGTCAACTCACTCGTACAAATGCGCTATGTCGCACGCCAGCTACAACTCTTTAAACCGCGCCTGGTACGTAGCGACCAGGCTGGTGGCCTTCTTACCCGCTACCGTGGGCGAGGTATGAATTTCGAAGAGGTACGAGATTACCAGGCCGGCGATGATGTGCGCTCAATTGATTGGCGTGTTACCGCCCGCACCGGCACTACCCACACCAAGTTGTATCAAGAGGAGCGGGAGAGACCCATTGTTATCCTGCTCGATTTGCGCTCACCGATGTTTTTTGGCAGCCATCGCGCCTTCAAATCTGTAGCAGCGAGCGGTATTGCCGCAGCGCTGGGCTGGGCTGGACTGCAACATAGCGATCGCATTGGTGCCCTGCTCTTCTCGGATAACGACATCGATACAGTGCGCCCGAAACGCAGCCACCATGCCGTATTAGCGATGATTCACAGCGCGGTGGACAGAGCATCTAAATTACAGAGCCCTATCGCCGAGAATGGCAGCCAATCCATGCAGACTCTGCTGGAGGAAGCCCGCCGTATCGCTCGCCCCGGCAGTGCACTTTTTCTTATAAGTGATTGCCATGACCTCAATCAGGATTGCTCACAATCATTATATTTGCTGTCGAGACATGCGGATTTACAGGTACTGCGAATCACCGATCCGCTGGAACAGCATTTACCCGATCAGTCCCTGACAATTTCTGATGGCCGCCAGCGCACATTTTTGTACGCAGGCAACCGCCCCCTGCGTGAGCATTTTGCAGAGAAGCAGGCCCAGGCCCGCGCCGATGTTGAACAATTATGCCGGAGGCACCGACTTCCGCTTTTGGATTTTGACAATACAAAACCCATTGTTGGGGAATTAATGTCTTTTTACGGTTCACGCCAGCAAAACGGTTGGCATAAAAATAAAAGGCAGTAGCCGTGAGCGATAGACAGCACTCTATATTTTCGCCAAGCAGGCTTTATGTAATTGGAGCGATTAGCGCTACCAACAAAGTCATTCCAACGGAGGGGCAACTATGCTGAGAAAGCAGCAACAACTACAGCCCCCCTCGCCTGAGGCCCAGGAATTACTGGCACAACTATACGATATCCAGGAACCAGCACCAGTAAGCTGGTGGCCACCTGCTCCCGGCTGGTGGCTCCTAGCCCTATTAATCATGTTATCTCTGTTGGGAATTGCCCTATGGATCAGATATCGGCGCAAACAAACTGAGCGCAACCGCTACAAGGTTAAAGCGGTTAATTTATTGAATACGGTAGATATAAGCCGACCTGAGGCCACCGGGGAGATCAACGAAATTCTTAAGCGTGTTGCTGTGACCACTTATGGCAGAACCCGCTGTGGCAACCTCACCGGTAGTGCATGGTTAAGTTTTTTAGAACAGAGCGCTTCTCTGAAGTGTCCTGATGAGGCACGGACAGCATTGCTCGAGCAACTTTATCGCGGCACTTCCAAGCCAGAAAGCAGCCAGGCTTTTCAACAATACGCTATTCAGTGGGTCCTGCAGCATCAACTGTCGATGCAGGAACCTGAAAAACAAGTTAGTGAGGAACATGCCGGTGTTTGAGTTTGCCTGGCCCTGGGTTTTCCTGCTCACCCCACTGCCACTACTCGCGCGGTGGCTAATGCCCCGCTCAAAGCCATTGAGCAGTGCCTTAAAAGTACCCTTTTACTCTGAACTCTCCCAACGCAGTGGTGGGGAGCAAAGCAACTATCTCAATTTATTATTACTCACACTGATTTGGTTACTGCTGATCAGCGCTGCCGCGCGGCCTCGCTGGTATGGGGAGCCGATTTCCCAAGCCAGCAGCGCAAGGGATCTATTGGTTGCCGTAGACATATCCGGCAGTATGGAGACTCCCGATATGCTCCTTGGCGGGCGCCCAGCAATGCGTATTAATGCGGTCAAACAGGTAGTGGGAGACTTTGTCGAGCGACGCCAAGGCGACCGACTGGGCCTAGTGCTATTCGGCACCCGCGCCTACCTTCAAGCACCACTAACCTACGATCGGGAAACTGTAGGGACCCTATTGCGCGAGGCGCAAATCGGATTCGCCGGCCAGGGTACCGCTATAGGGGATGCTATAGGCCTCTCTGTTAAGCGCCTAACCCAGCGCCCAGCCGAACAGCGCGTGCTAATCCTACTCACCGACGGCGCCAACACTGCCGGTGAAGTCTCCCCACTGAAAGCCGCCGAACTTGCACAGCAAGCGGGCATTACGGTTTACACCATCGGTGTGGGTGCCGAAGAAATGGTTCAACCGGGCTTATTGGGCAGCCGCTATGGCAGCCGCAGAATTAACCCCTCCAGGGATCTCGACAGCAAAACCCTGCAGGCGATTGCCGATACAACGGGGGGGCGCTATTTCCGCGCTCATAACCCCCAGGAACTGGCAGAAATCTATTCGGAATTGGATGAACTGGAACCTGTGGAGCAGGAAGCAGAAAGCTACCGCCCACTGAAGTCCCTATTTGTATGGCCGCTTGGAGTAGCCCTACTCCTGTCTTCTATTTGGGCAGTGGCTCCTCTCACCACTAATTTCAGATATTCCGGCAACGACAATAAACAAACCACTAACAACGGAGGCCAGGCATAGTGAGCACCCCTGAGCTACTCCAATCGTTTCATTTTCTCCGCCCGTACTGGCTATGGCTATTAATCCCCGCAGCACTCATTTGCTGGGGCTTGGGCAAAATCGTTCTAAACAATGCCCAGCTACAAAAGGTGATTGATGCAGATCTTTTACCGCACCTTTTAATGCGCGGCGGTGCCAAGCGCCCCTGGTTATTCGGGCTAATCTTTGCATTACTCGCCGCCATGATTATCGCTATGTCGGGGCCCACCTGGAGAAAATTGCCGACACCGGTTTACAGTAATCAAGATGCCCTGGTGATTTTATTGGATCTGTCTCCCTCTATGATGGCGACAGATCTCGCCCCCAACCGCCTCACCCGTGCAAGATTGAAAATTCTGGACATTCTTCGTGAGCGCAAAGATGGCCTGACCGCCCTGGTAGCCTATGCCGGCGAAGCCCATGTGGTCACACCACTGACAGAAGATACCGCCACCATCGCCAACCTGGTCCCCGCATTATCGCCGGCCATTATGCCAGTACCGGGAAGCAATATTGAGATGGCCGTATCGACCGGCATTCGCCTACTCAGGGATGGCTCTGCGGGACGCGGGCAACTGCTCGCAGTTACAGACGGCATTGAGCCTGCGGCAGCGGATATCGTCGCAAAATCCCTGGCCGAAGCTGGAGTTGAACTCAATATCCTCGCTGTCGGCAGTGGCGAGGGCAGCCCAATCCCCCGCGGCAATAGCGGCGGCTTCGTCACAGATGGTAATGGCGCAATTGTGATTGCCAATTTTGACCCACGGGAGCTGCGCAAACTCGCTAGAGGCAGCGGCGGCCGTTACGCCAAGATCACCGTCAACGACGCCGACATAGAACACCTGTTGCCGCAAAGCGAAACCCCCGAGCAGGCCGAATTGACCGAGCGAGAATTCGACCAATGGCGCGATGAAGGCCCCTTGTTGATTTTACTCCTCCTGCCCTTTGCTGCCCTACTGTTTCGCCGTGGCACTCTCGCCTGCACCCTGCCCCTCGCCCTTTACTTGGGCCTACCGAGTGAAGGTCAGGCTTTTGAATGGAAAGACCTCTGGCAACGCAAAGATCAGCAGGGACAGGAATTACTCAACAAAGGGGAGTCTGCCGAAGCCGCCGAAACTTTCCGCAACCCGGAATGGCGGGGCACGGCAAATTATCGCGCCGGTGATTATGCCGCTGCTCAGCAAGACTTTGCCCAATTAAATGATGCGCAAGGCCTATACAACCTGGGCAATAGCCTAGTGCAACAGGGCGACTATGAGCGCGCCATTGAAGCCTATGACCAGGCTCTGGCCCAAGCCCCGCAATTCTCCGATGCGCAACACAATCGGGAAATTGCCGAGAAACTCAAGGAGCTTCAAGAGCGTCAACAACAACAAAACCAACAGCAATCCGGTGATCAACAAGAACAACAAGATAAGCAGGACCAACAACAGGAGCAGCAGGCCGGCAACCAACAGCAAAATCAACAGAATCAACAACAGGAGAGCCAACAGCAGCCCTCCTCTGGCGAACCTCAGCCCTCCGAGCAGCAATCCGGTCAAGAGCAGGAGCAATCAGACCAACAGCAACCTGAAAATGCTGAGCAACAGAAAAATGAACAGGAGCAGCAGTCTCAGCAAGGCCAACAGGGCGAAGAAGAGCAAAAAGAACAGCAAGGAAAGCCCCAACCCGCCGGCGCCGAAGAGCGCCAATTAGACCCAGAAACCCAGCAGGCTCTTGACCAATGGCTGCGCCAAATTCCCGATGACCCCGCCGGCTTAATGCGAGAAAAATTTAAATACGAAAGTCTGCAAAGACGCCGTGCCTATCGCAGTGGCGAGTGGGAGCCTCCTGAAAACGGCGCTACCCAGAGGTGGTAGAAAGATGCCCACAATGCACAACATTATTTTCGGCTTTAGATGTGACCAAACCCCAGGAAGGCTTATGGATAGCTTTTTTAGAAAACATAAACTTACTCGGCCACTAAACCTTACAGGACTTCATTGCCTGCTATTTTTTCTTGCTCTCTTTTGCCTGCCCACAAGCAGTTGGGGCAGCGACCTCAATGCCAGCGTGGACCGCAATAAAATTGGTATTGATGAGACCCTGAATCTGCGCGTGCGCTACTCCGGTGATGAAAATGGCGGCCAACCCGATTTCGAATTACTTGAGCCGGATTTCGATATTCTATCCCGTCAGCAATCCAACCAATATCGGGTAATTAATGGTCGTGCGGAAAGCTTCGTCGAATGGACGCTCACACTGGCACCAAAGCGGGAAGGAGAGCTGTTTATTCCCTCTCTGCACTATAAAGGACAAGTTTCTGATGCAATCCCCATAAAAGTCAGCGAAGCCGGTAGTGCACCCGACGGTGCCGATCGCAAAGCCTTTCTGGAGATCGAATTAGATAAAGATAAAGTCTACGTACAAGAACAGCTACTTGTTAAGGTGCGCCTATACACAACAATCGGTCTGCACGATATCGCCACCGAACCTTTACAAGTAGCCGGCGCCCATGTAGAAAAAGTCGACGAACAGCGCTATGAGCGCAAGCTCGGAGGTGTCAGCCATGCGGTATATGAACTCACTTATGCCGTTTTTCCCGATAGCTCTGGCCAGCTCTCTATCCCGGCAATGACTTATGTTGCGGTTGCCGGTCGCCGAGATCCTTTCTCACTGTTCAATCGCAACAGTCAGAGATTACGATTGCGCTCCCAGGCAAAAACTATTGAGGTCCTTCCCAAGCCTGACAGCTATAGCGGTGCCCACTGGCTGCCCGCTGCAAGCCTCGGAATCGTACAAAGCTGGAGCCAAAATCCGGATACCTTCACTGTCGGCGAGCCCATAACCCGTATTCTTACCATACGGGCAGAGGGTCTGCGCGCAGCCCAGCTTCCACCTCTCCCCAAGTTGGATATTGAAGGCCTTAAAACCTACCCAGATCAACCACAACAAGAAGATCAGATAGGCCCAAATGGAGTAACAGGTAGCCGCATAGAAACTACCGCAATCGTCGCCACTCAGCCCGGTAATTATCAGCTACCTGCCGTCACACTCACCTGGTGGGATACCAAGAGCCAAAAACAGCGCGCCACCCAGCTCCCCGCCTTCCGCTTTGAAGTCAGCGGTACTGCTGCAACCACACCCCAAACTCAAGAGCCAGGAAATCTCCCTACACTGGCTCCTGGAACCACCACTTTGGAGGAGCAAGATCATTTCTGGCGCAATCTGGCCATAGCCGCCCTTGCCTCCCACCTTCTGTGGATTTTTTACCTTTATCGATATCGTCCCCAACGGCTGGAACAGCCCACAGCGAGCGCCGAGCCAGCAAGAAAAATGCACCACGAAGCCAAGCTAAAGAAGGCTCTTGAAAGTGAAGATCCTAGACACATTCAACAAGCCCTACTCGACTGGCTTCTGCAACGCTGGCCACAAGTTGAGGGTAATAATTTAAGTGAGGTTTCGCACCAGTTAGGCTTTGAGGAGCTTCATGAGATCCAATCGCTGCTCAGCGCAGCCATCTATCAAGAACCTGTTAAACCGCTAAATATAGTAAAAATAAAAGTTCTGGTTGATAGGTTGATGAGTCGAAAGGGCGGTATGGACAAGGCATCGGAGGTTGAAGAATTACCGAAGCTCTTCACCTGAATTTTAGCAGTGGGCTTGACCTGACAGCTACCTAATCCTGCTATCGATTTAGCCGGCCAAGCCCCAACCCAGGCATATATTTAATCAGCGCTATTACTAGGCCCGATTCAAAATAGATTCCATCAATGAGAGAGTCTCAGAGGCTGCCTTATCCCAAGAAAACTCACTCGCCCTTTTCAATGCACAGGATTGCAACTCAGTTACTTTCAGATGATCTTCAGTCATTACTGCGAGTGCCTGTGTAATTTCTGCGGAGGAATCTGGATTGACTGTTAATGCTGCATTCCCAGCAACTTCAGCCATAGCACCTCGGTTAGCCGTCAAAACAGGGGTTCCCTGACTATAAGCCTCGACTATTGGCAAGCCAAATCCTTCATATAACGATGGAATTAGTAGTGCTCTAGCCTCCCGGTAGAGCTTTGGCAATTGATCGTCGGCCATATAACCGAGAATTTCAACGCTTCCCTCTAGGTCCAACGCCCGCACTCTCTCTTGCAGCTCAGGCATTCCCCATCCCCTACCACCACAAATTTTCAACGGCAGCGGCTCTGCCACTATCGTACGATATGAGGCATAAGCTTCTAGTAACCTCCTAAGGTTTTTGCGGGGTTCAATCGTACCCACAAATAGAAAATACCCACCAAGAGGGCCCGGGACTTCAGAAACCTTCAGAAAAGGAGCCTCATAAATAGTCACAACCTTCTCAGCACAAGCGGAAAATGACTGCTTCAACTCACTTGCTGTAGATTCAGAAACGGCAATAACTGAGCCAGCCAACTTGACAGCCAGAGGCATCAGTAACCTCTCAAGCTGCAGCCCCAAGCGCGACATAGTCTTAGGAAAGCGCTGCCATACCAAATCGTGGATTGTGAGCACCTTAGATACCGATGCCCCCAGGCAAAGCGGTAGGTGGTGACGGGGGGACCAAAACAGATCTACTTCATCCCTCCAAGCCCAAAATGGAAAAACTGCCTGAGCAAAGAAAGTACTGAGACTCCCCCTTTGAATGTTTCCAGACCGGACAGTCACATTTGGTAGGGATTGAAAATCAACCAGAAGAGGTTGATGGCTATATAAGTACCAATGATGCTCACTTCTTAACATTCGTTCCAAAAGTGCACGGGTATAACGTCCAATGCCTGTAGTGGGAATTGAAAGTGGCCGAGCATCCACTGCTATTTTGGCCATTAATCCACCACTCCCCTTTCCAAGAGAACTTCCCGATAGAGTTGGTGATATGCTTCTGCCATTTTGTCAGCAGTAAACAACCTCTCATAACGACTACGACCAGCGCACCCCATCTCCTCAGCTTTAACAGCGTCAGACCACAAATCATCCATCGCTTCGCGTAATGCAAGATGATCAGCCGGCCTCACAACATGGCCCGTTACTCCATCTTGATTAACAAAACTGGTTCCGGTACCGATTTCACAAGAGATAAGTGGCTTGCTGTTCATCAACCCTTCAATCAAGGTTACCCCGAAAGCCTCTGAGCGCAAATGCGAGGGGAACACGACGGCTCGGCATAATTTCATTAGCGCGACTTTCTCCTCATCACTGACAAAACCGGCAAAACATATGTTACTTGCTCCAAGCTTATCCACCCGAGATTTCAAGCGACTGGCCTCAGGTCCTTTACCAGCGATAACTACTCGATAGGGCTGATTCGCGGCGGCTCTAATTAAAAATTCCAACCCTTTGTAATACCGGAGAACACCAACAAATAGCATAAAATCCCGGCCAAATTGCAGCTCAAGGCTTTTCATTGTCTTATCCGAAGGTTCAGGGTACCCATCCTCGGATACCCCAAGGGGAATCACCTTCACTTTATCCTTATAAGCGGCAAGAACAGGGCTGCTTTCTAGATAATTGTATGATGTCGCTACGATACGATCTGCTCGAGCCAAAAACCAACGCATCAAAGGCCAATAAATAGCACCAAGTAGTCGTTGCCTGACAATATCGGAATGATAAGTCACTACCAGCGGGCGTGACTTTCCAGCCACAAAATAAGCTAGATCACCGAACGGCCAGGGGAAATGAAAATGTAACAACTTGGCTTTTGAGCGATATAGAGCCCCAAAAAAACCCGGCCCAATGCAGCAAGAAGCAATTGAGAACCAACGCTTTTTTGCAACAACAGGAAGCCGACCATTCAAATTTAAATTTGCGGGAGTATCGGCAAGAGTTAGCACACCACACTTGTCTGTTTTTTGTGCAACCTCTAAGATTACCTGCTCGAGCCCCCCTTGAGATTCTGGGTAAAACGTACGGTAACAGTGGAGAATTTGAAGTTCGGGGAACAATTGAGACTCGCTTAATTGATGGGTTAGTAACCTACTGGTAACCTGTTGTTTTATAACACATTAAGGTATATTAACGCCCCCCAATAGCCCGGTGTCAACGTGAAAATACTATTCTCTACCATGCAATTCGGGCCCGGATATAATCAAGGAACCGAAAAATACATACGCAATCTTGCGCTAGATTTAAGTAAGCGCGGTTGTGACGTAATAGTCGCGGGCGGCGACCCTGAAGGGATATTAGGTAATCGCACATTCATTGATGAAGGAGGATTTCGCCAAATCAAACTTCCAACTTTTGGATGGGGGACAACTGAAGGTGACTCAGTAGACAATTATCTTTCTTTACTTTCTGAATTGAAGCCCGATCTCGTGCATATGGTGAATCCGGCACATATTGGTATTAATTTACTCAATGCAGCTCAGAAATTAGGTATTCCATACTTTATTTCGATTACTGACTTCTGGTGGCTATGCCCCAAACATACATTGACTCTCAAATCCGGTGATTTCTGCTCAGGCTTTATCGATCAAAAAACTTGTTTTCAATGTATTGCAGAAACACACCCTAACAAACTGCTAAAAACTGCTTCTCAGTTCACACTTGTAAGAAATACTGTCGCTAAAATTCTGCATTTAAAGAATACTTCATTTACAACAACATTAGAAAACAAAAATCGCAAACAAATATTGGCCTCAATCCTAAATAAAGCGAAAAAGGTAATTTGCCTATCTAAAACAAGCCTGAAACTGATAAAAGAGTACTACTCACTCAATAATTGCCACTATATTCCTGCAGGCCTTTCCGATACTTGGTTCGAAACAGTTCCTGACCGGCAAACGACCCCTCCCCCCTTCGTAGTTGGGTTTCTTGGGGCTGTTGCCCCTCACAAAGGCCTGCATACTCTTACCCATGCGCTAAATACTCTCAGCGATTCAAAAATAAAACTCAAGGTCGCAGGAAGAATTTCCGACCAACGCTATGCCGAACAGTGCCTAAACTCCTATAAAATTACCGAGTATGTCGGTGAGCTTTGCGAATCACAGAGCAAAGATTTTCTAGACTCTCTGGACTTGTTAGTAATACCTAGCAACTCACCGGAAAATCAACCTCAAGTGTTACTTGAGGCAGCCGCCAGAAAGAAGCCCGTACTTGCTTCTAATATCCCTGGTTGTGCAGAACTACTTTCTCCGGCCGCCATTTTCTCTGTTAATGATGCGAACCAATTGAAAGAACTGCTAGATATGGCTAGAAAAGACATATCGAAAATAGGTTCCCCTACTTTGGGATTGTCCTCGAAAGCAGTTTCTGAGAAAGTTTTATCCGAATATCAAACAGTGTTTTAACCCCGTGATCTTTCTACAAAAACATCATAGAGACATCGTCTTTTACAAGGCGCTCTGTAATTTACGATCTGAAGCCTCAAAAACCTACCTGAGTTTCCTCTGGTGGATAATAGAGCCAATTTTTTCGATGGCGATCTATTACTTTATATTTGCTGTTGTATTTCAAAAGGGAACAGATGATTTTGTCCCCTTCCTTCTTGTGGGATTGGTAGTTTGGCAATGGTTTGCCCAATGTGTCAGCCACTGCTCAGCCGCAATCACTCAAAATCATGCACTGATCAGCCAAGTCAACTTCCCCAAAGTAGTACTCCCATCGATTAATATCGTTATGGACACCTTCAAGTTCAGTATTGTGTTTATGCTACTGCTCATTGGGTTATGGGTAATGGGGTATCCACCCACATGGAGTTACATCTACCTTCCATTAATCCTTACGATACAGTTCCTGCTCAACTATGCCTGTGGCCTGATCGCCAGCGCGCTCATTCCATTTGTACCAGATCTCTCTAATCTGATTCCCCATTTGCTGCGACTCGGTATGTATGGCTCAGGAATCCTCTATACCGTCAGCTCATTACCAGAAAACATTCAAGATATTCTTGCTTACAACCCAATGATCTGGGTAATTGAGAGCTACCGCGATATATTGATGTACAACCAAACACCTAACGTATCTAGTTTGGCAATCTACACCTGCGCAGCTATATCACTTTATGCCCTAGCTAGGTTGATAATGAGAAAGCTAAATCCCGTATTCGCAAGAGCACTGATGCAACGATGAGTGGAAGCAAGAAGCCAGCCATTAGCTTAAACAATGTACGAGTGACCTATCGCTCAGGAATTCCATTTACCCGTACAACCAATGTTTACAGCCCATTGAAAGATATTAGCTTCGAACTATATGAGGGCGACTCACTTGGGGTTCTCGGACGTAATGGCGCAGGGAAAAGCACCTTACTTCGCCTGTTAAACGGCATTATAAAACCAGATGGTGGTAAAGTGATCAACCATGGTCACAGAACTGCGCTGCTCTCACTGACTGTTGGCTACGACCAAAACCTTTCCGGCCGCCAAAACGCTGTTATCAGCGGCATGATGATGGGCCTGAAAAAGCATTTCATCGTCAGTAAACTAGATGAAATTAATGAATTCGCCGAGCTTAAAGAGTTTTTTGACCAACCTGTTAAAAACTACTCTACAGGTATGAAACAACGGCTTGGAATGGCTGTCGCTATTCATTTGAAATCTGATATCTTACTGATTGATGAGATTTTAGCAGTCGGTGATTCTAGGTTTAGAAGAAAGTCAGAGGCAGTAATGAGGGAAAAAATTACCTCAGGAGACACTGTGGTTTTGGTTTCTCATTCTGCAGAAACTGTTAAGCGGCTTTGTAACAAAGCCATATGGATTGAAGGTGGTGTTGTAGCCCAATACGGTGATAGCAAAGATGTAGTAGCATGCTATGAAGAGTCACAAAAGTAATGCGTGTTCTTATATACGAGCCAATGCCAGATATTCAACGTGCAGATGTAATCTTAGCAATTGCGCGTAAAGAAACCGAACTTGGAAATAATATTTTGCTATTGGTTGAAGAGGAAGTACAACTTTTTAGTAGAAACCACATCAATCAACCACACAGTGTAAACTGCACAAACATAGTAAAAGCAAAGATTGCAACAAGCGGATTAAACTTTATCTCCCTACCTAGAAGCAAAGCTCTAGCGAAGCAATTCGAAGCGAACCCAAATAAAACCCTAAGAGAAATAAAAAACTATCGAGCGAACTGCTTCCATAAAGTGATAGAAAGCTATAAACCGGAAAAGATAATAATTTGGAATGGGCTACCCCATTACCAACAGGACTTTATAAATCTTGCTCGCGATATAAATCCAAATCAGAAATTTTCCTTCTTAGAGGCCGGCTGGTTTCCACAGTCGGGCACTTACTATGAAGACCCCCTTGGAGTAAATGCGCAAAGCTCAATCTCTATTACAAAACCAAAAACTATCAGTTCGGAAGAGCGGCAAAACGTAAGACAGTGGAAAGTGTCATATAGGGAAAAATTTGGGGATAATGATATCTCTGATAATGGATATCTGTTTATTCCCCTCCAGTTAGAAACAGACACAAACATTACAAAGTTTTCTCCATTTTCCACTATGAAAAACTTTCTTGAGTGGGCCGAATCACATGTAGCCCCCAATATAGATATTATTGCACGCCAGCACCCTCTTGACCGCACCCCACCATTTAACCTCCTCCCCCCAAATAGCCGAATAAAGCTCGATAACGAAACCCCACTACATCAATTGATATCAAAATCTAGTTGTGTTTTGGGGATAAACAGTACTGTTTTACTTGAATCATTGATATACGACAAACCTGTTTACGCAGTAGGGGATGGGGTTTTTTCTGGAGCTGACGCCATCATTAAAACAGAGCTGGATGAAACTATACTTACCCATCATACTTTCTCAATTGAAGGCCAGGAAGAGCTCCTTCACTTGCTTTTACAAAAGCAAAAAAATCTTACAGTATCAAGAAGCTCATTTTTTAACAAGCTAATATCGGCCATCAAAGATCAGAGATACTCATGTTACCCTCTATCCGGTATTATTTTTTCTGCTTTTAAGGTATGGATAAAAAACAAGTTAAGTTAAAAAATAACGTAAACCTGATTTTTCTGAAACAAAACATTATAATTTTTTAAATAAAATCGAAACCCAACAGAAACAATTCAATGGTAATGTCCCAGTAATCAACACTCGGAGCTACCATGAATCAAACGATTTTCCTCGATGTAATAATTCCGTTCAGATATAGCCCACTGCGAGACAATTGTCTAATTAATTTGGAAACAGTTCTAAGTGAATTCACCTACCAAGATGCTCGTTTTATCCTTGTCGATTCTGGTAGTGATGCGGAAGCCTCAAGTAAAGCAAAAGATATTTGCATTAAGTATGGCGCCTTATACTCTTACATAAATACCGCAAATGAAACCTTTTCAATCGGAAAAGCACGCAATCACGGTGCAGAGATATCAACAGCAAAATATATCCTTTTCCAGGATATAGATCTACTCCCGTATGCGAATTTTTATAAAGACCTCGAAATACTTATTAATGAGAGATTCAGCGATGGGATAGATGAAGTTATCAATATCCCATGTATATATTTATCCGACAGCGCATCTAAAGAGTATATAAGCAACACGCCTGAAAACAGAAAAATCTATCTCCAAGACAGCATGAAAACTGGAGATGAAAGAATAGAGTTTTACGCTGCCAGTTCATCAGTTGCTGTTTTTGATCGGTACTATTACTGTGCCCTCGGGGGACATGATCCAAGATTCCAAGGGCATGGCTGTGAAGATTTCGAACTATTCTATCGAGCATATAGTAATAACCCAAGATTTCCAAGACCATCAAATATATACAGTAACGACGGACACTGGAATACGCAAAGCTACTCTGGATTCAGATCCTGGTATAGAAAGTATGGAGATGAGACTGCATTAGATGGCATATTTATTGCTCATCTATGGCATGAGCGGGAAAAAGAGTCTAGTGACTATATAAGGAAGTCAAAGGAAAACAAGAACCTGTTAAAGCAGTGTATGTTAGAACATGACAATCAATGTAGTTGCTGGCTGCCACCGATACCCTACAATGAAAAAAGAACCCTATTTCTTGGAGTTGAAGGCAGTGAGTTTACTGAGAGTATAAGAGAAGTCATACCCTCTCTTGGGCATGTTGATTACCAACGTGAATCATTTTTTGAAACAGAAACAGAGCTTAAAGAGCACATATCAAAGAAAAAAATAGATCAAGTATTTTTTCACAATCCATACGCAAACAAACAAAGATTAAACATCTATAGATATTGTAGAAATGAAGAAATACCATACATTGTATACGAGAGAGGAGCACTCCCTGGAGCCGTTTTCTTTGATATGAATGGATTCAATACTGACAGCACTTCATATCACGAAAAAAACTGGGACAGAGAACTATCTGATACCGAAATTTTATCAGTTACTGAGTATTGTAAAAACGAAATACAACAGGGAGGCTACCTTGAAAAGCAGCCAAAAAAAATGGGCTCGGAGTATATTAAAAATAAGTATCGAATAAATGGGAAAAAGATATGCCTTGTACCTCTTCAAAGACCAACTGATACTGTTTGCGAAATTTTTAAGGGGCCACTACGGGAATATTCTGATTTCTATGCATGGGTGGACATTGTATCCAAATCACTTAAGGAGTGGGTATTTCTTATTAAAACACACCCGCTTGAAAAAAACCCTACATACCCATTTGAAGACAATCACAATGTTATTAACTGCGACCTAGAAAATATATATGATTTAATCGATGCTGCTGACTCAGTATTCCTTCTAAACTCAGGAGTTGGATTGTTATCTATTCTAAGATTTAAGAACGTTGTTTCTGTTGGTGATGCGTTCTATTATCATAAAGGAATATGCAGTAAGGCTGAAACCCCAGAAGAAGCTGCGGCACTTATTTCGAGGGAGTGGGAACCAGATAGAAATCGTGTTTATAAGTTCCTCAATTATCTTATCAATGAATTTTATTCATTTGGCCAATCCTCAACAAAATCAGTGAACAGAAATGGGGATGAAATTACTATCACCACCAAGGTTAAATTCGGAATAATTCGCATACCCGGGCAAGGGATTCAAGAAAAGTTTAATTCTAGGACGCTCCCTCTATTTTCCAAAAAATCCTACCTGCTTGGAGTAAAATTCTCACAAGTTGACATCCCCCATAATACAAAAAAAACAACACTCCACACATCGTCACACTTTATGCTTCGAGTCAAGAGGGCAATAAAGCTTCTAATTTGGAAGAGCATAGGCTCAAATAATGGCGTGGAACTTATTTCTGGAATTTATCGCCTGCTAGGTATAAAAAAAATAGCTTCTAAGGACATTTAATTATTACCCGAACCAACCCAGTATGCCACTCTTTTAAAAAGGGTTACTGATTTAGATAGGCGCTTAAAAATAAGAACAAGTATTGTGGTCAACTCCAAACCGGATATTTTTTAAGCAGATTTCTCAAATTTGATGGGAATTATATTGCCCCAGCCTCGTATGTACTCTGCGAGAGTTGATGAAATCCATATAAGCTCTCGCATCTTTTAAAGTATTCTTTCTTATTGCATAAGTGTTTTCGATTGACCGCTCTTGCTTCAGGTTGCTAAGAAGGTTTTGTTGGTTTACTACCTAAAAAATTTTCTTATGATTCATTGAGCACATCATTCTATGCTGCTTCAAGAGCGCTTGGTAGATATGGTTGGTATGGTTGGTATGGTTGGTATGGTTGGTATGGTTGGTATACTGATTACCTTGATCAGAATGATACAGAAGACCCTTTGATTTCGTATGTAAGTTGACAGCCTTATGTTTCTGATCTTTTCGCACCGACATACTTGCCGTAGCGCTTGCGGTGGGGCTTTGCTGTAACCCTTTGAGGTTTGTATAAGCCCCACTACTTGTCTGATCTGAATAGCTCAGTTGGTAGAACATTCCACCATGTAATGATACGCTGATAAGTCTCTTTAAATAGCTTGTTGCCAGCTAAGAAATTAACTCTTTCCGAATTAGGGTATCTATTTGTTACCGCGCCCCATCAGTTACTTTCTATGCCTTGCCCCCTTACCAGAGGCCAAGGTCTGTAGGTTTATATGTTTCCCAGGGGCAATATCCACGTAACCAGTATGAGTTGCAGCTCTCGACGGATCGTCTAGGGAAGTCTGTCTAACAACTCTGCAATTATTTTCAGTAAATGCCCGGCTTATCTCAGACTGTAAGTCTGGGACCGTTTATTCCCGCTCCGTTGGTAGTAACTCATCAATGTTTTTTACTTGGTCGGGAGAGGTGCCGACTCTAGAAGCTGTTTCATAACTTCTTTAACGTAATTAACATGCATGCAATATAGAAAAAAGCACGATAAGTGGACAAATATCGCTCCCATCTAACAACTAAACGGCGGTAATTTCCCGACCACGCAAAAGTCCTCTCAACTTTCCAACGGCGAGAGTACCTTCTGAACTTTCTGCCATCCTGCCTTGAGGCTTTTTTCCTATTTCTCCTATGTGGACAGATAAGGGCGATTCCACGACTCAACAGGCTATCTCTAAGAGGATCCGAGTCCGCCGCTTTATCATAAACTAAGTGATGAATCTTTGTATTTTTATACGTAACATCAAGTAATGGGTGTAATAACTTCACTTCTGCTGGTGAGGCCGAAGTAATGGTGCCTCCCAGTGGAATACCTTCGCCATCGACCACCACCATCTGCTTTGAACCCTTGCCTCGCTTGATTTTCCTGACTTCGGAACCTCTTTTTTACTGGTACGAAGCTGTCATCAGAAAAGACCTCCTCCCCGTTAAGGAAAGATTGTCGACCCAACTGCTCCAAAAATCTTATCCAGGCTTGCAACCAAGAGTCTTACTCTCCCCCTAATTAAAGCCTTTTTCTGCAGGCGCTCGGCGATGGGTAGCGTGAAGGAAAACCTTTCCATCGTGCTCCGGAGTGTAAAGCCTATTAGATATCTTGGAAGCATACTCGGTTATCAATGGGCTTGGGGTCTCCCTTTCCTCGTTTTAATTTCGGAAGGCAGCTTTGATCAACTTCCAGTGATTGCCAGTTATCTCTGATTTGAATCAAGTCACCACTGCGGGTATTTCTCTATACAATTGTGTGAAAATAGCAGATTTCAAGTTGTGAAACCGCAACTATATATTGGTTAATTTAAGATGCAACACCCCAAATAATCGAGGCGTTGCAAATGGAATAGGAATAGGAATGTCTACAATTTAAATTGATTTAAAATTTCTATTCTTCCCCTTGCTCAGCATGGATTGATAGCTACACATCAGAAAGCATCATATCATCTTTCGAAGAAACTTTTTCAGAAATCGGGATTAGAGACTGGTAGAAATCTTTCATTACCATATCAACATATGTCTCACCATTGAAATCGATTTTGCTATCCTGATTGGATTCAGAAAACTTAATCATCGCTTCCGCCAGTGAAGCATCATTTTGATCTGTTAAAACTCCTCCGCCATTTCCGAGTACACTACGGATACCGGGTATATTAGTCCCTATACATGGAATCCCTAAGGACAACGCCTCCAGCAAGGTCATCGGTTGCCCCTCATAGTCAGAAGACAAAACCATACAATCAGAGGCCGCCAGCAGTGGATATGGGTTACTTACCCAGCCAGTAAATACAACCCTGTCTTCTATTTGCAACTTCTGAGATTCAGCCTCTAACGCTTCGCGTAGCGGACCTTCACCCACCAAAAATAAAACTGCGTTCACGCCCTCTTTTATAACTTTTGAAAATGCTTTGAGCAGTCGAGATTGATTTTTCTCTGGAGAAAGGCGACCAATACTTACAAACTTAACAGGCCCATTTTCAGAACTTATCATCGCAAACTTGGGAGAAATTAAGGAAACTGGAGCAGTGGCTTTATGTCTAATTTTTTTTAAATTCAATGAATTTCTTACTACTGATACACGAGCTCTCTTAGAGTAGTAACCATTAAGGTTTTCATAATTTACCTGCCCAACCTGCTGTGAAACAGAAACCACATCATCGAAGAACTTATAACAATTGAAAACCTGTTTTAGCTGCTTATCATACTTAATTTTGTACCCTTTATTATTATTTGCCTCAGAAAAAAGATCACTGTGCTGATAAATAACATGATGCTTCGCCGACATATTTGCAATAAAAAGAGACCAAAAGTGTGAGTATCCAGAGAAGTCAATCGCTACATCAAACTTATGCTCTCCAACTACTCTTTTTACTTCGCGAGCAAATGCGCACTTGAGAATTTTTGTTTCTGTCGCTGAAAGTGCAACTCCATCCCCAAATAATTTATATATTGTATTTTCTTCTGCAGAAAGTACAAACTTGGGCCTTCGAAGTACTAACTGGCACCGGGGATCGATTTGATTTACGCAACGCATTCTTGCGTCATCTCTCCCAACTAGCGAAGTATCGACCATTACATATACATCATATTTCTCATAATCTATATTACTAAGCAAATTCAAACAGGAAGCAGTTATACCATTGGGCATAAAGGTGCCCGGATGAATAAAAATTCTCTTCTTGAGTTTTTTCTGACCTTCACTCATGGCCTCTGGAAACCATACTTCATCGACAACCCTACGACTTGCACCACCATCTTCAGCGGGCAGCAAAAGACTCTTGACATTCTGCCAAGATTCAAAAGAAGAAGGTTTTCTACTATCCGAGATGGCTCGCCCCAGATTTTTCAAGCTATAAACCAATGTTGCGGGTAATTCATCTAAAGAGATATATAGACCGCGCTCCTCCTCATACTCAATTCGATCCGGCACAAAAAGTACTAGCGGCCTATTCAGCGCCAAGAAATCTACCATAATACTTGAGTAATCAGTAATGAGGATATCAACTCCAGCAAGAATTACATTGATATCCACTTCATCTGGGACTAGGGTAACCCCCTCCGGCACAGACTCCATTTTACTGCGAGTATAATTATGAATGGACAGCAATAAATGGTACTCTTCACCAAATCGATCTTGCAGCTCCTGTATCACAGCCAATTGCTGATTTACATCGCCAGAAACGGAGCTTACGCGGCCCCGCCAAGTGGGGGCATAGAGTATTACTTTTTTATCTTCCTTTACTCCCAGCTTTGCTTTAACAGCTCTACAATCTGTATTGAGGGTAAAGTCTATTCGCGGTGAGCCAATGACTTTCGCTTTTGGCCTTGTTAAAGAACTAGCGCCATACGGAGCAACTGTCTTATCAATAGCATATTCACTCGATAATAATATTTTCGAGGCCTGCAAAAAATTTCTCTGAGTATTTGCCGCGGCGGAGATTGCCGGATCGGAATCAAGTCCCATATGCTTGACTGGAATCCCATGCCAAACATTGACATATTCTTGCTCAGGCTTACGGATAAAATAGGCGGGAAAAGTTGAATTGCTAATTAAATATTTTGCTCGCAGCAATGCCTTAGCATAATCTACAGATTGATAGCTGATAAATGTTACATTTTTGTTTTTTGTTACATCTTCAGGTGCTTCTACCCCCTCATTCTTCACCCATATAATCTTATAGCTTTGCATTCTCGGGTCATTTACCACTTCCCGGTACACTGCATAAGGGTTACAGGCTATTTTTCGCCCCCAAAAGCTTTCAAATATAATCAGATTATTTTCCACAGGCAATAAGTCAAAGTATTTTGCGTAATACTCATCTGTCCCCATAAAGGGCTCCACGCTTTTGTGGTAAGCACGGTGAAGAGCCGTAGACATCTTTTGATACAAAGATATTTTTCGCAACTTTTCATCCAGTGGTTTATATACCCTTAGAATTTTAGGTCCACCCTTACTCAAATATCTCGCATAGTCTTTCATAAGAAAACCACCTTATATAAAACTTAACTTTTATAAATTGTTAGTCATTAATAACATTGGAAATTCAGCTGAGGGGCTTAAAAAACTTCAATAAAAAAGCACTATAATGCCCCAACAAGGTCCTACAACCGCCCAAGATCAGCAGAAATGCAATGACCAATGAACCCCACTTTTTCTTTTCTTTAAATATATTCTGGTCATAATGTTTTTGGAATTTTATCAGATACCCGACTAATGCACTGGCTGACTGCATATCGAATTCAGGATATCGAAACTTAAAACTAGTATTGCCCGCAATGATGGAGTGATGGTTTCCCCAAACCCCCTGCCCCATAGCGATCACAGGTTTTCCCAATGCTAGACTTTGCAGAAGCACTGTACTGTTTATCCCCACCACACACTTAGCACCAGCAATATCTTCGAAAAGATTACTTTCTTGTGACCAAGAAAAATTGCGTGGCAGTGAAAACTCTGGCATTGCAGATTTTGGATGGCGTCGAACACGCACTTCAACATTTTCTGGCAACCAAGTGGATAAATCATCAATAAATTCGGACATTGACTTATAGGAAGAATATAGTCTAATGTTGGAGTCTGATTCCACTTGCATCGGAACAAGAATATAGCTGTCTGAAATAGAGCATCCTGAAAACTTTAGATCTTTGTAGTTTTTACAGAATTCTTGCCCTTTCGTCAGGTAGTTTTCAGATATGGTATGAGCATTACCTGCGATTATGCTGTTAGCATTTACTCCTTTTGGATCTACATAGTATGTATTATTTTGATCGAACCAAGCAACTTCTACATATTTCAAATTAAGACACAGTTTTTTAGCTAATTTTATAAAGTTAGCTTGATAGGAAAAATTTCCATTCCAGAGGTAAATATAGTCAAATTTATTCTTTCTCAATATCTGACTATAAGTTTTTTTTCTCAGCTCAAGATATCGCTTTCTGCCTGAACCAGTTCGCTTCAGCATTTGCCACAATTGGATAAGGCTAGGTATGCCAACGAAGACTCGCTCATAAACATTGTGATCCAAATGTAGGAGCAGAGCGTCAATATTTAATGAAACGCTATTCTCATCATCATTTATGGGGGTCACTAGCTCGACATAAATAGATACTGAATTTCCTACACGACGTTCCTCCCTAGCAATTTGCTCCATTATAGGCAGTCGGTGCTTATTACTTAAGGGAACGAATAACAACACTTGCTTCACATCAGCCTCTGGATCTTTTTAAGTACACGTGCAAAAACCCCCTTTTTTTTAGCATTAGAAATCGCAATTTCAGATTTTAGTTGCATCTTCTCTATTTCAATCAGTCGCCACTGCCCACGCACTTTTTGGCGAAGATCATCATGTCGAGCACAAAATTCCAGATTCGACAGCCTATCCGCCAGTACCTCATCAGCATTGTTAAAATTGGAAATTAGGTTGGTATAATAATTTGAATCTGACCTAAAATAAGGAAATTGACTAGCGCCAATTGATGGCAATTCTGAAATTGACTTGATAACCTTAGCAAATTTATCTATCTCTCTATGCTCAATAGAGTCCAGGCCTATTTTTTCACTTACTCCCAGAAGAGCATCATTCCTTATAACTGCAACCTTTTTTCCAAGATAAAAGGCATCGAAAATCATACCACTGTAATCAGACACCACTATATCGGCACACAGCAATGATAAAGCCCGAGATTCAGAATCATGTACAACTTTTACGCCTGGTGGAATATTTTCGATTACAGCCGAATTGAATATTAGTGTATTATGGTGAGGAGCTAAGACAACATTGTATTTACAAGCTAATAATTTTAGCTCCCTAATACTACTTTCGAGAGATGAGTGTTTCCCCCAAGTTGGTGCATATAAAACTGTAGGAGTAGTTGAGTTTTTGCTCCTTAGAACTTTCTGCTTACGCAAATTGCTAAGTACTGGGTGGCCAACATCAATAGAACTGGCAACTGAAGATATTTTTCTTTGAGAATACGGCCCAAAAACGAAATTCACATCAGCTAACCCTCTCCATAGACCGTAATTATATTCCTCTTTAGCTAGACCATACTGTATAAATGCAAGTTTCGCGGAAGTTAGCTCTGCCACACCGGAAAAAGCAGTGTGTGCAACAATCAAGTCAAACTGATCTAATTCGGAAGCACCTTCACCACGCAAAAATTTCAAGCACTTATTCGTGTTTCTATATTTATACTCAGTAGTAGCAACAAAATCGGAATTATATCCGCGGTTTTCAATAGCAACATATCCATTCACAAGCTTAATAAGAGGCTCAAAACTTGCCAGCTGGTACTCATTCCAAACGTAGAAGCAGATGGATCGCATTTATTGCCCCCACTATTCTCCAGTAACCCTATACCAATACATGATTCTAAGCCCGCTCCTTAACCAAATCTATCACCTGAGTTGTCGATATTCCTTCTGTTCTAGGAAAATAGCGAACTTCACACAAATTTGAATAGTGATCAAACTTACCTTCCCAATCATTTCCCATAACAAGCATTTCAGCATTGAATCGTTTAATATATTCAGCTTTCAGCTCAAGCGACTCTTCAAGAAATACCTCATCAACACAGTGAAGTGACTCAACAATTTTCATCCTGTCATCCTGGCTATAAATTGGTGGACGTCCCTTCTTGCTGATATTCAAAGCATCAGAGGAGACGCCTACGATTAAGTAAGCCCCTAATTCCTTCGCTCTTTCAAGGATATTTACATGGCCGATGTGAAATACATCAAAAGTCCCAAATGTAATAACTCTCACTGATACCTCTCATTTGTTTATAACTTGTAATTTTTTAATTTACTCGGCCCAACCAAGTTTCGACCTGCAAGTTTCGTAAAAATTATGCTCCAAGGGGTGCACCAGCGTTAATCGGTGCGGTTTTTTATGAATACGGATCACATCCCCTGGCTCAGTGATTATCTGATCATGACCGTCACAAGTTACATAAGGCTTAGTGATATTCTGCCCTCCCACAATGATTTTAAATTCACTGCTGCCCTCTACAACGATCGGGCGGCTGCTCAGGGTATGTGGGTTTAGCGGGACCAAGACAATTGCATCGAGTTTTGGATGCATGATCGGGCCTCCACCCGAAAGTGCATACGCTGTCGAACCTGTCGGCGTAGAAATGATGAGCCCATCAGAGCGCTGCGTATAGACAAATTGACCATCAATGTAGAGGTCAAATTCAATCATACGGATAAATTCACCTGGGTGTAGGACGACATCATTTAATGCAGTGCCCCTGTCAACCGGCTTACCGCCTCTCGCCACAGACATATCCAGCAAGAAGCGGCTTTCGGCCATATATTTGCCAGCCAAAACCTCCCCGACTTTTCGTTCAACCTCATCCGGGGTGATATCAGTGAGAAAGCCTAAACGACCGCGGTTAATACCGAGTAAGGGCACACTGAATTTTGCCAAAGCACGAGCAGCAGCGAGTAGGCTGCCATCGCCACCTACTACAATGACCAAGTCGCAGAGTTCGCCTAACTTCTCTTTTGAAGAGACACGTGCCTTGTTGGCAGATACTGCTGTTGCAGTATCCTTCTCCAACACGACCGCGTAGCCCTCTTGCTCAAGAAAAGCCATAAGGCGTTTGAGTGAAAGCACAGCACTATCACTTCCTGTGCGGCCGATCAGACCGATATTTTGAAATTCCGACACCGCTCCCTCTCAGGTGCCCGAGCCTGGGCCTTACGATTGATACTTTACCTTTCAGACATCGAAGCTGGTACTACACGACGGCGGGAAAAGCTTCTCAAAAAGTGACAGGAGATTATGCCTTAGCTTGCGTTTAGAGTCGAACAAACACACCCGGGGTAGGAGAAATTACCATACGAAGAAGGGAATTTTTAGCCTAGCAGCCTAGTTGAAATCCACGCCGACCCTGTAGTCCGCCGGAGTGGAGCGCCAAAATCTTGGTGCCACAGCTGAAATGACCCTCGTTAGCTTTCTGCGAAATCGCATACAGCAGCTTGGCAGTATAAATAGGGTCTAGAGGGATGCCAGCTTGCATCTCAAAAGCCCGGTGAAACTCCTGTAGTCGAATGGGGTACTTACCATATCCTCCACAATGGAACTCATCAGTCAGCTCAACCTCACCTGCGCTTTTCTTTTTGAGGCCTGATGTATTATATTGTGATAACGCCGCGAACCAATGCCAGGCAGCTCGACGAACAAAGCCTCCCGCTTTTAGCACCTCAACACCATGTACAGGAAAGCTACTTATGGAAGAGTTTAAGCCGCCCAGTGTTAGTCCAGTTCCACAGGCCACCCAAAGCTGGTCAAAGTTGATGGGGACAGTTCCTTCAATAATTTCCCCCAGTAAATGAACTCCTCTTACCCCGGCAAGATTTGCCCCACCTTCCGGCAAATAGGCCCCAATAGCAGAGCCAACACCAACGCGATTGAGAAAGTCTGACTGGCTGCGCTGCCTGTATAATTCACGGGACACGAATATAAATTTCATACCGAGGCGCTCGGCATCTTGAAGCATGGCACTAAGCACCGGTGGGCGCTCACCTCGAACAATACCAATTGTGCGAAAGCCAAACCGCGCTCCAGCAGCAGCAGTGGCATGCAAGTGATTTGACCATGCTCCACCACAAGTGATTAGCGTCTCGACACCCAGCTCCCTCGCTTTAATCAAGTTAAAAATGAGCTTATACGCTTTATTACCTGAAATAAGTGGGTCCAGCAGGTCATCACGACGAATCCAAACCTCAACTCCCGGAAAAAGATTACTTCGGACCTTTTGGTAAGGAATCGCGCGCGCAGCCTCAGTGAAAGCATCCAGATCAAGAGTTGTCAGGTAGGAAACTGTCACGTATCTCCAACCCCTTTAAAAAGAGGCAGTTTGACAGGGTTTACTCCATAAAAGCAGCCCTTTACCGATAAAGACACAATCCCCCCCCCACAAAAAAAGTTCACGAGCAAAGTGTGCATCCCAACCCATCCAGAGCCAGCAATACGATAGAGTCTAACGCCCTCCGTATTAGGTTAGTGCTCGGCACTTAGCCAGAGATCATATGGACGAGATGAAGAGCCCCCCCTAGCGCAGAATGCTGAGGGTAACATACCTGCTGCAAACTCCTTCCTTCCCGCCAACTACCGCAAGCTTGAGCACAAGGAAAAAGAGTTGTGCCACTCACCTCAAATAACCTTAAGGGGCCAAGCAAGGCGCAGCTCCAAAGATTCTCAGAACTAATTGCCACTTCGCCACACACACAAATAAAAAAGGCCCGTACATATGTACGGGCCTTTTATCGTATCTGGCGGACCGGACGGGACTCGAACCCGCGACCTCCGGCGTGACAGGCCGGCATTCTAACCAACTGAACTACCGGTCCTCGGTAGTAAACTTCCATTTAGGAAGTTGGTGGGTGGTACAGGGGTCGAACCTGTGACCTACGGCTTGTAAGGCCGTCGCTCTCCCAACTGAGCTAACCACCCGCTGCTCATCTTCTTAAAGGGCCTTGCCCCTTGAGCGAGGCGCATATTACTGGAATATAATTTCCTGTCAATAATTTTCGCGCCAAGTCCCACTATTATTCATCGGGCATGCTTTCCGAAGGTACAGACACCGGCTGCATCTCCTCCTCCCCAACACTTGCCTCCTGCAATAGCTTGCCCTGTCGATAGTCTGGGTCAATTAAATGACCTGCAATTCGCACTGGGACCCCTTTAGGAATCAACTGCTCTCTTGGGCGGGCCAAATCCTGTTCATTGTAGTTGCATACCCCTGTTGGGAAGATGCGGCGTAAGTCATCGAGACGACCTGATATCTCTTCCGTATGAGAGCCATAGACGCCTTTTGCAAGAGCCCTCTCCACCGGCTGAAGCGCGCACTTAAAGATGTCATCAGTCACTGGTGCTCCGGCCACCTGCCTTGAGGTGCTGTGGGCAGGGTATTCCCGCATACATTTCCCTTTCGACTGGCGGTTCCAGTCTCCATTCCAAACATCAGATCCTGATGCTAGTACATTACCTTCGCTATCAAAGCATTGGTCACTGGCATCCTCAGGTCGATTACCAACTACACCTTTAGCAGGGTCATTAATGATGTTTTGCATCCACCGGTCGACCAGATCAAGCGCATCATCCAATGGGTTGTAGTCTTTGTGACTCATCCAGATCAGTTGATTGTCAGCGTGGCCACGGGCCCTCCGGATACGCTCTCGAGTCGAAAAAGAAGCCGAGCTGTGATGCATATCTGGTTCTTCGTCCAGATAGTGGCGCATATCAATTATCGGAATCTCTACATCCCCAAGGAAAACATGACCAGACCTATAAATCCCCTTGATTGCCTCCAAATCCGCGCGGCTACGCCTAGCTGGGCTCGCCAGAGTCCCCATGTTTAAATTTTGCTCACTCCATACGGAAAGGCGCACAGGAAAAAGCCCACCATTGAGAAACCAGAGCTTTTCTTGCGACTGATTCTGCGGGGCTTTCCACCCACCTATTGCAGCATTGATTTTTAAGAAATTATCGATGCTTATCTCTCCATCAACCAACGCTTTCAACCCATACTGAACCCCTTCGTTATCCCAGGTTGTATTCGCATAGCCATTTTCAGCAGCACCATAGAACTGGCGAAGATTTTCCCAATGTGTCCAATGCACTCTATCCGGCAAATCACCGGAAAAACTTTTAAAGAAGTGTACAAAGTTTGGGTTATTTACCAGTGGCACCAAACCACGCCAACCTTCTACGCATTCAGTTGCGCCGCTTGGTCGTCCCCTATAACGGCCATCAAACAAACCAGCGGCTAAAGTAATCAGCTTGAAGCGGCTATCCGCCTCAGGGTTCGCAGCCAACCCCTGTATCCGTTGACGCTCCTCAACATCCTGCCAGCGGGGGTTGTTAGTATCCAGGACATCGAAAAAATACTCTAAAGGCTCACAGTCAAAGGCATAGATAGTCTGGGTAACCATATCTGGATAGGAGTAAAGTGGTATCGCCGCATCCAGTAGCCCCGGTGCATTTTGCGCCAAGATGTACTGCTGAATAGCACCTCCCGAGCCACCGATACCAACCGTATACATGGGCTCACCATAGAGTGCTTGGAACTGTTTTTTTAGGCGCCGTGCCGTATCCTCTGCCAACCATAAGTTATAGTGATTTCTGGTTTGATTCGCCGTCGAATAAACGATGGCATATCCTCGAGCCAACTGGTCCATTCGCCGAGTTGTCACATCTCCTTTGCTCAAATTACCTTGGCGCCAACCTATACCTACTCCCCCACGAAACTGATATATCAAACGCCGGTTCCAATTGCTGGCATTTGGTTTTTCGGCAGTTTCGCCGTCTCCTCGCAGAGCTGCAATAGCATAATGATGCCGGTTAATCGTGCCTGTTTCGACACGGACAATAAAATCTACTTGGCGACCATTTACTGTTACCTTATCAATATCGTTACGTGCTTCATGTAGGTAATAAAAGCTTCCATCTGTTGTGCTCCTATAGAAGTACGTTACCTCCGTTGCATGGCTACAGTCTCGGCTATAACCAATCACCTCTTTGGTTTTCTTCCCATCTGGACCTAAAGCAAAAATTGGGACCCCCTCCTTGGCCTGGTTATCAACCAATGGCTGCTTATCGGTGATCGCATTACGACCACAAAAGAAGGGGTACTTTGAGGGGCCAGTAAATAACGTTTCTACTGGTCCAACCTCACCAATTGAGATAGGGAATGGAAAATACTCAGGCGGACGTGACATCATTCTAGGGTGAGGCCCCGCATAAGCCGGTGTAGAAGCATAATCAAGAGCGCCAGCCGGCACCCCTATTACTGGAGCATCTGCTTTGCCATGTACTTTTGGCAATTTCGCATACGCGATCCAAGCGACTACCCCCAGCACTCCGAGCAGCGCCAAGAAAAATACAGAGAGAAACCAAGCTCCCCTTGTCGACATAAACGCCTCCACAGCTGTCAACTTCACCAAGTGATACAGCTTGAGTATATGAAGGGATAAAGAGGTCAACCGACAGTTGGCGCCGGGGAGGACTTATAGGAAGGATGTATCAGAAATATCGAACCAAGTAGCCCAACAAATCAGGCAAAGACAAAAAGGAAGCCCATCAGGCTTCCCTTATAGTTTGCTTCATAAAAGTCAGCTTAATCCTTGGCAATAAGACCTTTCTCTTGCAGGGTAGAAATAATCACTTCCACCTCTTGCTCCAAGGTCATTTCTGCTGTATTGAGACGCAACTCAGGGGAAATAGGCGCTTCATAAGGGTCATCAATTCCAGTAAAACCCTTAATTTCACCCGCACGAGCCTTTTTATAAAGGCCTTTAGGGTCACGAGATTCTGCCTCCTCCAGTGGACAGTCTACAAACACCTCCAAATAAGGCAGATTGCCATCCTCATGCATCTTTCTAACCATATCGCGATCTTCTCGATATGGACTAATAAAGCTACTGAGAACCACTATCCCAGTGTCCGCAAACAGTTTGGAAATTTCACCTACACGACGGATATTTTCTTTGCGATCTTCAGCAGAAAAGCCTAGATTTGAGTTGATTCCCAAACGTATATTGTCACCATCCAAGCGATAGCTCAGGACATCTCGCGCAGCCAAAGCCTTCTCAACCGCTACTGCTACCGTGCTCTTGCCGGAACCCGACAGGCCGGTGAACCAAAGGGTCACGCCTTTGTGACCAAGAATACTGGCCCTGTTGTCACGAGTTACATCGCCATCATGCCAATGTACATTGGTCGCCTTGCGTTCAACTGTTGTCGTCACCGATCACTCCAAGATTTTGATTCAACTCCTATTCCCTCTTCAGTGAGAGGTTCGCAAGAAACCACTCCCCCAGAGGCTAGACGGCCAATTATCAGGCATTTGAAGCATTAGCGTAAAGGCTTTGCTTATAGCATATTAAACCACATATAGTAGTGGATGTGCATAAGTACCTCTGGCCACTTATTTCTAAATTTTGACCTCAAGCAAGAACAATGGCACCCAAAATAGAAAAATTTGAGGTGTTAAACCCTAAGAAAAAGCGCCTTTTTCCCTGGTCGAGAAGTAGAGACTATTTTTCCATTGACTGTTGTGGGCCAGCAAATAGATTTAACCTAAATTTGGTAATGATTATAATCTTATTGAAAGCATCATAAATTCAATGCCTCAATACTGTGCACTTTCAAATAAGTTTCATTAAACAACAATCAGTATTAACCAGGTAGCAACTAAAGCATATCTCATTGCGCTCTATATTGCAGTTACAGCACATATAAACAATTAAATATTACGTTATAAATCTAGCCTCATTTCATCTAATGACATTATGCAAGCATAGACAACTATACCTTTAAATATTTCGCATCCCGCATATAGAAGTGCCACGTAAGGACTATGGCACAACCTAAAAGAGCGTTAGCAAACAAGTAACCCTAAAAAGTTATAAGGTGGGATAAACCCTTTGATAATTAGCTAATATTCAAAAGGGAGATTATCTTTTAGTAGGCGCCATGCTTCACTCTCCAATTACATATGTAAGTAATATCACACATATAAATTTGTGCTTACTTAGTGCCTTCTCGTAAGCGAGAGATGACCATTTCTCCCCCTATTTTCAAAACTAAACCCAGTTACACCCTACTCAATAAAAAACGTCAAATATAGAAAATGACACTATGACCATGATAACCTCTGGTTTGAACCGGCATGAAATAGCCCTGCATTTAGTGGGGCTTAGCTTTATAAAAGGAGGCAATTAGCCGATGGCAAAAAGTGTTCTGGATAGATTCAAAATTCGTAAAGGAAAAGTCTTTGAGGCACCGCTAGAGGGGGCCTTTGGCCGCCTGGTTACACCTTTTGAAGAATTTATCCATCGCCAAAGCAGCAGTGGTATCTTACTGATGCTCTCTGCAATGGTTGCACTGATTGTTGCCAACTCCCCTCTACAGGATGCTTACAAGCACCTGCTCCATATGCCTGTCAGCATTGGCACTGGTGACTGGGTGCTTTCTCTATCACTACATCATTGGATTAATGATGGCCTAATGGCCATCTTCTTTTTCTTGGTAGGGTTAGAACTTAAACGTGAATTTTTAGTTGGGGAACTCTCAGATCTACGCCAAGCAGTCCTGCCCGTGATGGCAGCGGTTGGCGGTATGGTAGTTCCAGCCTTGATTTATAGCTCCCTAAACAATGGCGACATCGCAGAACGCGGTTGGGGCATCCCTATGGCTACTGATATCGCTTTTGCCGTGGGCTGTATAGCATTACTAGGAAACAGAGTCCCAAGGGCTGTGGTAACTTTTCTGGTAGCCCTAGCCATTGTAGATGACCTAGGAGCAATTCTTGTAATTGCTATTTGGTATACAGAGCAAGTGAACACTACCGCTTTAATGGCCTCCGGATTTCTAGTTGTAATCATGGGCTTACTCAATGCCGCCGGGGTTCGCCGCTCTTCTGCCTACGTCTTTACCGGTATTTTGCTCTGGTACGGACTTTACAAGGCAGGCGTTCATGCCACTCTAGCAGGCGTAATTACGGCAATGGCACTACCTGCCAAGCCAAAGTATGATCCTGTAGCGTTCAGCACCTTTGTTAAAGATATTATCCGCAGCTTCGATCGATACTTTCGCCCCGGTGATAAGATCATTGCAAACGATGCCCTCCATGCACGTGTAATGGCCTTGGGTAACGGTGTAAATCTAGCTCAGTCCCCCCTACAGCGTATGGAAACCCGCTTACATATTCCGGTGGGCTTTATAGTAATTCCAATTTTCGCACTGGCTAATGCGGGCATCCCTTTCGATAGCTTTAGTAGTTCAGCAGCGGTACTCAACCCAGTAACACTCGGTGTCATTAGCGGCTTGGTTGTTGGCAAGCTAATTGGCATTGTAGGCGCAACTTGGATAGGCTGGAAACTTGGCTGGGGCAAGCTACCCAAGGCTGCGAACTTTCAGCATATCGTAGGTGTGGCATTACTCGCCGGCATTGGCTTTACTATGTCTATCTTTATAGCCGAGCTGGCATTTAGCTCCCAGTACGAACTTCTGGTGCAGGCGAAAGCCGGTATCCTACTAGCTTCTGTAATCGCCGGAGTTGCCGGCTTCCTAGTTCTACGCAATGCACCTATCTCTGAAGAGCAAGAGGATGAATTCAAGGAAGCTGAGAACTCAAATTCTGGACTGCCGCCTCATTCCGTCTCGTAGCAGGGTAGATTTGTGGTAGGCCTAAAATTTCCGCTTTAAATCGTACAACCGGAGCCGAGTAACTATAATCAATAGTTACTCGGCTAAGATTTACTCACATAACAATTACTTAGATAACAGCACCGGCTAGCTTTGGTAGCGAGCAACTCAACTAACAACAACAAATAATTTCAGTGTCAATTAAATTCGCACTAAAGTTACATCACAATGAGCATAATTTACGATACTATTTGCTGTAGAGCCTATTAGAGAGCTTATACCTTTCTTAGAGTGAGTCCCGAGCACGATTAAATCTACACTTCTTTTTTCAGCTTCCTTGCAAATCACCTCATAGGGCTTACCTACTTTCAGGATTCTATTTTTCTTAGAGATACCGAAATCTGAAACTATCTCCTCAAACTTCGGAATAGCATCCTCTTTAAGCTCTCGCTGATAATCCTTAGGCAAAAAGCTGTAGGGAAGCACATTTAATACGATTAACTTACTTTCATGCTGGCTTGAAAGTTCTACAGCCCTTGAAAGCACAAAGCGCCCTTCTTTGGAAGCCTCTATAGCGCAAAGAATTGTTTTATACATCTAACCCCCTCCCCATATTATGATAACTAAACACTACTAAAAACAGCAGATCAACACAAAACTCCAACTGCTAGATTCATTGTCACACCGAAATCCCCCCTAAGCACCCACCAAAAATCCAAATACATCAATTTCCAGCCTACTCATTACGGCATCTCTGTATTTGTAACCAGATCCAAACCATTCAATCAGGAAGGTACTTAATTCATCAGGAATTGGGGCTAAAAGAAGCCGCCTTGGAACCAACTAAGTATCACTAGAGTACCCAAAATACAATAAGGATCCAATTCACTTTAAAATTTTTTACATTTCAACCTTCCATAGCCTTTAAAAATAAAGTGATCAGTTAACGCTCACCAGCATCAACAAGCGCTCGATAAATTCGGCCTGGATAATCGCCAATAATCCCATCTACACCCAATGATATACTACGCTCAATATGGTCTTCATTGTTCACTGTCCAAAGGTCCACAGCCACTCCTTTTTTCTGAAAAAAGCGTACATAGGGCTTGGTCGTAATACTATATGGCAATTGTGCAACATCAAACTTGGGCTGAAAAGCCCAGCCAAAACCCGTACTCCAAGCAAGACTTGCTTCGATAAGCTCACTTATAGTTGCGCTGGTTCTAACCTGACCCCCGCTAAGTTCACGGAAGTACTTCATGGCTTTACTATGCTGGCTAGCAACAGTAACTTGCTTCTCCATACGGTAATCTGCAATGACTTGCCAAAGAGCCTCAGAAAGAGTCTTATCATTGGGCTTAATCTCTATATTAAAATAGCCATCTGGGTAACGCTCAAACAATTCATTGAGAGTTAACAGAGTGAGTCCTTGCCCCCTAAAAGGGTAGCTACTGCCATTATCTAATGTGAATTCGTGACCAGCATCAAGGGTTTTAATTTCACCCAACGTCAAATCCGCAATTTTTTCAGGTATCCCAACATTATCCTTAAGATCTGAATCATGATTAATGATGACAAAATAGTCTTTCGACAGATGAACATCTAACTCTAGTATATCGGCACCTTGCTCCAATGCTCTATCAAACGCCAGCTCTGTACCTTGAGGATATTCACCAGATGCCCCCCTATGTGCGAGAATCTCAATAGAAAATGCCTGATTACAATATCCAACACACAAAACACAGAATGCCAATGCACGCATAAATATCTTCATCTTTCAAACCCATTTTATGTTAAAGGAGAAGCCTTTCAATAAATAGCCAAAATATCTTCATCGCAAGCAAACCAAACCGCCACCTTTCAAGGCAATCGTCAAGTTTCAATTAGGCTTTTATTTACGACCAATTCAGCAGAATTAGCTAAACAACAATTAAATATTTTCTAGCAAGCCTTATCAGCTAACTCACATCATTGTCATAAGCGATATAATTTTTTCCAAACCAGCCCCACCTTAACTCTCCTCGTTAAATTAGTACAACTACAACTTCTCCCAACAATAGGTACCAGCTCACAAGTTTCTATTTTCTAATACCGCCATACTACTTCAGGTAAAAATATTCGCCAAAATTGAGACATCAAATTAAACATGACGCCTAAGAAATCCGCCAGAAATAGATTATAGCGCCACTAAACTATCAACATTTTGATATGAGACAGAACGTATGGAGACATACCCGCAAATAAAGCGCTAACAACTGAGCAATAAAAATTTAAGAGCTTAAAGCCATACTGACAGCCCAGCAAGAGAGAAAAAGGTTTAAAAAGGAGCTCGACCTCTTGGCACTCAACAAGAAGAATCGCACACGCTGAGAGACTGATTAGCTTGAAGCTAGCCCGCAAAGTGATTGAAGCATATCGGGCATACCGTTTCGAATATAGCAGAAAGAAAAACTCCTCTGAACTACCTAGAATGCAGCATCACTTCCAAGTCACTGAGCCCTTCTAACGCAGCCATAGCTCAGGAGAAAGCCACAAAATCGTCAATTTACCTTATCGACAGGGATATCAATCGTGAGTTTCAAAGTTAGACGGCAAGTGTGTGAGACCGGCTTGGTATGCAAGTATTCCTAAATCTCATCAATACAGAAGCGAAATAATTGCGCACTTAGACACGCCAAATGAACTTAACCGCCAGTTTAATGCAGAGAAGCCCAATCAAAATTTAGCGCGTTGATACTACCTATATCTGGGCTTGGTTAAGACTGGTGTTGCCTAGCAACCACCATCGATTTGCATGCTCACATGCATCGTCAAATGGTCCCTCTCAAAGCAAGCAAATGCCACATTAACAACAAAGGCCTTGGTAATGGCCCGGGAATATCAAGAAATACCCAGTGGAGCTATGCTGCTCTTAGATCAAGGCAGGCTGTATACGAGCCTTTGATCATTCCTTAATGTATTACTACAACTGGAAGCGCCTCCTGGTCGAATATTTTGTTGATTCGATCCATCTCCTATATAGCCTCCCTTATTCTGAACAATTGCCCTGGTGGTAGTAATCTCGATATGCCCCATTCCTTCTTTCATAGAAAGTCACCCTGGACGGTTTAAATTCGCAATAATCTTTCCCCTCCCGATCGTACAATTACGAATGTCATCGATGGAGTAAGGAGACTGTATAACAGCTTTGCTGCTCTGTTGAAGTAAAGGGTAACTAAAGAAGCATTTATTAGTGGAGTAACAATATTAATTTACACTTAAGAACTTTTGCCCTCTCATTTAGATGAAAAGCAGGAAAACACAGTGAAGTATCGCATGATAGAGAAGCCTCCTAATAAGTTATTAAATTCGTCTTGGGGGCAAATGTCGTACCCTCTCGATGTAGCCTAAAATGCATTCTGGCTGCCATTTAAAATAATTATTTAATCTAGGAGTTTCCGAATGGTTGCTTTAAGAGGTTCTACAAAAATTCCACCTTATCAACTCACAGAACACGACGAAGACTTACAAGACAATCCACCAAGCACTGGGTTTGCCGCAAGAGGCAAAGAGGGCAAAGCTAGAGCACGTGCATTAGCGCGAATTAACGTTGCAACTGGCTTAAACCTAACAATAGATGACTTTGAGGTAACTATGACGGCTTCAGGCGATACTAGTCGATATACACCAGTTGAGTGGAAATGCTCACGAACGGTGGGGCATGGTACTCGGGAGCGCACCTGGTCTCTTATTATAGATATGGATGACATCCCACCAGGTGCCGCAAGTAATGGGCCCGACCGTCCTCACATTGGATATTCGTATTGGTGCAACGGTTACGATCCTATAGGAAGGGTTAACGGTCATATCTTTATCGAATACGTATCTGCATCAAGACTAACCGAGTGAATAAAGGGAGTGGCTTGAGCAGTCCAGCAAAACTCAAGTCACTCCCAAGGGAAATCTTCCCATCTAGCGATTCAAGTAGGCAATGTAAATACTTACCGCACATTCAATTTTCTCTGGACACCATTGTCCCCTATAAACAAAGAGCCACTGCTATTTTTTTGCTGATTCAACCCATCGTCTATATGGCTACTTCTACTCAGAAGCATTGTCCTGAAGTGAATTAAACCCAGTACACAACTCAATTGCCTGAGGCTACCGACACCTTTTGCGCTAAGATACAGTAGAAGATAGCCATAACCGAAACTTAGATTACAACAATTGTATAGTTAAATGTGATGAGGCTCTTTATTGGTTTTAATAACCTCTCTAACCGTTGCACCACCAATATCTCTGCAAGTTTGACCATTACTAAAATAAAGCTTGACAGCTTCACCCCTAACCACTGGGCGAACAAAACGCCAAGGCCAAAATCCGAAACGCTGAGAGCCGACATAATTTATTACTGCATTAGCTCCTAAGGCATCAGCCTTATCAGCAAATACCTGCAAAACATCAGTTACACTGCCATAAGAATTTTTACCTATTTTAATTCTTTGGATCTTTTCATATTTTATATCTGATGCTGGGTGCCCCGTAACTAAGCATACATCCAGTGAGTCACTCGCTGAAACTGGTACTGAAGCAAGCATTAAAGTTGCAATTAAGCCTAAATTTTTCATTATCACTCCCTAAAACTAATAAAACCAAGTGTACATAATTCCCAAATCGACCGCACCCAAAAAAATGATAAAATTAGACGATATAACACCAAAAAAGTACAATTTCTTGCCAGCTGCATTTTTTCAAGACAGAGTTCAAAATATTCCCTTTCAACTCCAAGATTCCCTCAAAACGGTAAAGCTAAGATCTGACCATTTCTGTGCGGATGGCTTACCGACTTAAAGCCTACAGAAAAATGTTAAATCAACCAATTAGACAAGGCTTCTACAGAGATATTTCAGAAGGAATAGATATGATAAAAACAGCTGTGCGGCGCTGCATCCACTGCCACTTCTTTGGCGTGTCCAACGCACAGACACCATCACACTTGGGGATTTTCTTGGCCGCGCGGTTGGCGAGCTTGACCAGGGTTTTACTGGGCGCAATACCCACACCCACGGACATACAGATATTACGTCAGAGGGTATTGCGGATCTTGCGGCCGTAGTCCTGCCAGTCCTCCTGCAGCCCGTGCAGGTCCAAAAACATCACGTCGATGCTGTAGACCTCCACATTGGGACTGAACTCCCTCAGTATTGTCATTATCCGGTGGGAGATATCGCCATACAGAAGGTAATTGCTGGAGAAGCTAGCCACTCCATGCGCACGCAGCAGGTGCTGGACCTTATAGAAGGGCTCCAGGTCGCCAATACCTAATAACTTCGCCTCCTTGGAGCGCGCCACCACAAAGCCGTCGTTATTTGAGGGCACCACCACTGGGCTCCCGCGCAGATCGGGCCTGAATATCTGCTCACTGCAGTCCACCAATACCAGCATTCAGCGCGGCCGGTAGTAACGCACCGAAGCCTTTACCCCCCCTCCACAATCAATTCCTGCCCCTCCCAAATAGGGATCGGCGCGTAGTCATCATTCGCAGATAGCAGCCGCCCCTGCTACTGGTCCAGCACCTTGCAGGTCAGCTGCCCATCCAGGGCCACCACCACATCGCCATGGGTAGGCTTTAGCGAGCGATCGACAATCAACTAATCCTTGTCAAAGATACCGAGCCCCATCATGGAATCCCCATTTGCCCACGCCATAAAGATCGCCGCCGGCTTGTTGTTCATGTGCTCATCCAGGCTGAGGGCCACCTCCTCACCAATCAGCTGCAGCAAGGCGGTGCGCGCATTCTGATTGGGGCAGCCAACCACCCATTCCAGGCCCGCACATAGATTATTAACGTGGTGAAGTTGTTGAACGTGAGCGGTCAAAGGCATGGTCTACCTCCTTGTAGGAACGACAAACCCTAACCACCAAAGGCACTGACCCCGGTGGCTTACCCCCACCAAGGTCCGCTACTGATTTATCGGGGCTTTAGGCGATAAACACCGATCAAAAGCCTTGCCCCGTCGAACGGCATGACGAAAAACGAGGTACGCAACAGCATAGAACACTGCGATACACAAACCAGTATCGCTGGCCACCATATCCCAAAGCTTTGAACGCGAACCCGATTCCGTTAAAAGCAATACAGGAGCCGCGAACTGGAAGAAGAAATTGTGAGCAGTGTGGGCGATGGTGGCAACCCAGACTGATCCAGAGCGCATTCTGAGCTCGCTGAATACAAAGCTCATGGCGATAATACCGAGGCCATAGATCAACGCCATGAGCAACGTATAATCTGTCTGGTAGAAACCTCCGTAAGCAATGAGTGGAAGATGCCAGGACGCCCATACAAGTCCGCTGACGAGATAGGGGTTCTTAACACCACCACTTACCAACTTTGGCAATAGGAATCCGCGCCATCCGAGCTCTTCCCCAAATGCGCCGATCAGGCCAAGCACTAAGACGGACAGAAGAACAGGGCTGAGTTGGATCAGTTGCTCCAATGACACCAGCGAGAATTGCCGGATATCGATGGCTGCAGATACCAGACCCGTTAGCAATACTAATAGGAATGGAATTGCGACTGCATAGACGTAGTAGCGTCCCTTTCCGATCCGAAAGCTGACATCTTCATATCCAGATTTCAGGATGAGCCTCAGCACTATTGAAAGAGAGCCAGGGATGCACATCAGGGCGACTATCCAAAGCGGGCCGAAATGCCTGACACCCCCGCTGGCGATGATGAACGCCTCCAAGCTCCAACTAATTGCAAGCACCAAGACGATAAAGACTAATGCTTGGTTTCTATCCCTCATCATACCTACGTGTGTTCAACGGCTAACACCTTACTCAGCCACCATCGGAATGGAGCCGCTTTGTGCTAGCGTAGCGTACAGCACAAAGGGAGAGCAGTGTAAGTGGTCAGATGCAGTAACTCCTTATGAGTTTTTCTCTTCACTATTTTCGTAATACGACTCAGACACTTTTATTGCTTTTGTATACGCTTTAAAACCATCGAAAAGCATATAGCTTCTAACTTGCGCCCATTCAGCTGCGCCAATATGACCAGCATTCCAACCTGACTCACTGCATCCAACTGAAATCTCACCAACAATAAATAGTTTTCCACCTTGATATTCAAAGCGTGGATTGTGCAAATCATGACTGCATTCCAAGTCTGTCAAACGCATTGAAATACATTTACCAGAAAAGTCTGAGATATTTTCTTTGTCCATACTCATTAGTACTACCTTACTTTACACATAACGCCGCCAACAGCGGGCGAGCGTAGCGGGGTCCAGCCAGTTTTGCTGGCGATACTGCCTGGCCTTGCTAAGTATTGAACCTTGCTACGATAGATATACATTCTGACAAAGAGACTTCCTTTGCCCACTTGATAGATTGCTGTATTTCTGGCTCGTGCCGCTCAAGGGCTTCATTAGACCAATATTACCTTGATGTACCGATCGGCAAATGATCGATTTCTGAAGCGACACCAGCAATTGCCAGAAAATCTTTATCATCTTCGGGCAGACCGACTTCAAACCTTAGTAAAGAAAGTTCAATTGCTCCCTCAAGATAGTGAATAGAGCCATCAATCATTCCGCTTGCGAATTCAACGGCACGCTTACGCTTCTCTTCGAGATATTCCTCGTGGCTAATTTCCATAGGATGCTTAATGCCCGAGTCATTTGCCACAGCGAAGCGAAGATCAAATGCACGCGCTTGTTATAAGCTTTTACTGCACATTTTTTTAAGTGTAAAAAGCTAATACTCTTTCAATTTACGGCGCGATAGCTCGGCAGTGCGCCAAATCGTTGGTGGATAGTCTTTGCTTCCCACAGACCAGATTAGAGTATCATCGGTAATTTTCACCGATCCATTTACAGGTCGTGCCTGATGGTTACTATATAGAGTTAAAATCATATTTTCATTCGATTTAAACGTACCGATCACCTTTGGGTCATTTATATCGTCTAAAATGGAGCCATCGATCTTCGCTCTACTCCGCGTTGTACCATAAAAATAACCACACACGTCTATGCCATCTCTGATGAGGACTAGCTCAAAGATATCCGCTGGTTCACCATAACTGTTTTTGATAGTACTCTCAGCTATCCATGCACCACCAATCTATCCAAAAGCGGAAATCGATAATAGCGAAATTAGAAGTAGAAATGCTGGCTTCATGGAACGATTCCTTAGCTTATAACAGTGTATTCAAAAGCAGCTGTAATATATCTACAGACCTCTTTCGGCAACGATTTAAAAAATCCTGTAAGAACATTAGACTACTGACAGTTGGCACCAGCGTACATATGTGGATGTATTGCAGCCACATCATATCCCGACATTTTCGCTGCTATATATCATTTTGAAAACCCCTTAAAAATCGAAAGGTTAGTACTTTTTTCATGTGGATAGATGAAGGTGTTTTTATCTCGGATATATAAAGCGAGTCAACTTGCCTGATTACCCCAAGGCAGCCCATAAAACGCTCACCTACTAGGTTTCGTCATAGCTGTAATAGAACGATGCACGGCCAGGCGGTTGACCACCTCAACAATACAGCTCGCTACTGAGTCAGCCCTCGCGGCCTGCTGCAGAGTTACCAGAACAACCTAATAAGTACAATTGCACTAAAAATAATGATTTATAAATTAAGACAACTATTGCCCCATAAATAGATTTTAGGTATTTTCAGTTGGCCTGATAATTGCCATATGGAAGTCACATGAATACTTTAAGTTTCCATAGACTCCACACCAACCTTTTTGAATGCTCTTTATTTTTTAGTTAAAAGGAATACATGATGAATGTAGAAACTGATATCAAAGCTGGGACAGTAGAAGGTGGGACAGGCGGAGTCAGACCAGAGCCTGGGCAAGGCTAGTGATTAGCCGCTAAAGCCAGGTCAATAAAAACCTCGTGTTGCGACTCGAGGTTTTCAAGTGCTTATTTACTGCTTTAATAGGCTATCTCCTCCTATCACAACCATCCTCATCCACTCGGAATGGTCATAGCCGCAATGGAACTATGTAAGGCTAGAGGGTTAACCACTTCAACTGCCTACGAGATCAGCGGCCCTACTCAGCTATACCTCCAGCCGCACGACGACATCCCCCTTTTAAGGAAAAATCATGGACGAATTCGAACTTGGAACAAAAATCATTCGCACTGCCGTTGTCACGATAGCCTTTTTCCTAATTAGCGCTTTTATATTCTGGCGGGTAATAAAGCCATTAAAAATGGTTTGACGGCGGAGTTCCTGAGAGAAAAGTCCCTTACGACCATAAGATGAAGGCGTATGAAAACGCCGTGCTTTTGATACATGGCCTGGAGTCGAAACTAAACCGCCTTCTAACGGAGTTCGAGAAAATAAGAAAAGGCGATAGTTCAGACCGCAAAGTTACACAATCCAAAGAAGCCTTCATCACGCGCTTTAATAAAGTTGATGACAAGCTGGAGAAACTGACCCTGCATTTCGGGCCAGAAGTACATAGGCTGATTGAAGACCTAAGGAAATCAACTAAGCTTGCCGCGCAGTCGGTTGGGATTTTGGATAAGGATCAAGAGCATTTTCAGCGACTTCAAAAGAAGTTAGCTGCCCTTTTAGAAGTCATCTTTAGAGATGGACAAAACCACTATAATACTCTGTCAACCAGCGCAGCTAACTAAGCACCGTACAGGGTTAAAAGGCCAGTTTTCGGTTCCGATAAAATACCCCCTATTTCCAGCTGCAGCAGTATCCAGGGCGGGGTCTAGGGTGCCTTTCTGGGCGTAGGGGATGCCGTTATTCGGTGTGTTGATCATGATTTTTTCCTGCTTATATGGTGATTTGTGCGGACGGGCCTGGGCCGGTGATGCTGCTTAGCTGGCTGACGGTGATCGTGGCGGTGCTTGGATCTGCAATGGATAAGGTGGTTGCGGTAGTTCGCAGCCGCTCGCAGCCAAACTCTGAAACTGGCACCTACCGTAAAAAACTGAGCTTTGTAGTGCTGGCAATAGCAGGTTGAGAAGCACCAACTAGACATACAAAACCCGATTGAGTGGGCTGGTCATCAAGAGAGATATCAGCAGCCAAGGTATAACCCCCTATGAAATTTCAGATATCTGTTAAAAAACTCGGTCCGAATCACCCGTGTGTTGGTCCCCTCAGGAGGACCCGCTCAACGTTTCTTTGCGTCGCAATCGCATGGTCCATGGTCTTATCCAGTTCAATCGGCAGGTGACGCAGCGCTATGCCTTCAGCTATTCGGATGAAAGGGAAACGTTTGCGGTAATCTGGCTTGCCTTTGGGGAAAATCAGGATGGGCTTAACCACTGGCCGGCGTTTATCGTCTGCCCTCTTCCATACTCCTAAGACACCATTAACTTTGCCAACGAAATATTTACCCTTCTTACCCTGCGAACTACCTGCACCACCAGCAGTACCAGAGCTGCCCCGCAATTCAGCCAGGATTTTTTATAGGCTCCGACCGAGATATTCCCATGCTTGTTTAATCTTGCCGCCTTGCCATGTACCACATACATACCAGCAGGCAGAACACCCATATGCCAAAGGGCTCGCTCAAAGCACTTGTCGTTCCCGTTCATATCCATGACCGAAGGGGCCAGGTATTTGCCGGGTGCAGTACCGTTGAAAACCTGATCACGGATAAAGACTTTGGCAATACCTGAACACTTCGTGGCTTTCTTTACCAATACGGAGTTCAGCGTTAACTTTGCTGGGTTTGTAAATACACGCCCCATAGCTGCACCCTCTTCTCCCCGGATTCGTAACGCCACATTATTGAGTGCGACAGAACTGGCATAAGGTAATTGCTTTTTTAATTCAGCAGATGCTTGATCAAACTTTGAAGTATCCAGCTTTACACTAACGCCCATCGTGCCCGCCCTGCAGCTTCTAGCGCTTGTGGTTGTAGTTGTGGTTGTGGTTGTGGTTGTGGTTGTGGTTGTGGTTGTGGTTGTGGTTGTGGTTGTGGTTGTGGTTGTGGTTGTGGTTGTAATACCAATTAACCATTAAACCTGCTGCAGCTATCAGCACACCAGCAAAGCCAAACCAGTTGTTTGCGAGCCAACCCGCTAAAGCTCCGGCACCAATAGCAGTCGTATAGCCAGCCTTATCCGCTATTTCTCTCAGAGCATCCTGAAGTGTCATGACTGCTTCCAGGCAATAGTTGCCTTCTCAACGCTGCGCCCCACCACATAATCTCCGAGGCCGATTTTTACTATTTCCAGAAGGGCGAGAGTCTGGTTCTCGCTGAGGTTTGGCGCTGTCCACCCCAACCAATGAAAGACGGTCAGCCCCACGAATGTGAGCATGTTACTGGCCGCCAGTTTCTTTGTAGCCATGACTCTCCTCCAGCTTCTGCAGTGATTACCTGGGTAGCCGCTCTCAACTCCTCCAGGTCCATTGAGATTAACTTTGAATCCACCTGCGCCTTTAAGCGGTTGGCTTCTGTCTTACCTGGGAATGCCTTATCTATGACCTTGCCGAGTAAATTTGATATGAATGAAATCTTTAATAGCTCCAGATTGTGGGACGGGTACATTTGACTTGCACCAGTTAAAAGTTATCCAGACGTAAAAAAATCGGCTCAGTGGCCGGTTTATATGGTTAGGTACCTGCTAGAGACAACAATCGCAAGGTAGCTTATTTATACTCCCAAAACGCAGAAGTACCAAAAAGGTGTCAGCCCAAAATAATAAAGAAGTGGTCGATTGTGCTTAGTCTTATTAGCTGCTGATGTTTTGCAGATTTGATAAAAAGTCATTTTCCTGGTCTGTGTTTTCAAATGATGATTTAGGAATAATGTTAAAAATCAAATCTGACTGATAAAGCATGATAATCCGCTTGCTTTCACGCCACTTGACATAGTCTGACCATTTGATTTTTGCTACCCCTCTTTCGTTAATTGCGTTAATGCCCTCACGATCCCATTCGAATTGAGCTGGAAGATTTAAGCTCTTTTGCTGCCGATAAATTTTATTACACTTGTAGCGCAGATAGACCAAATAATAGCCAAAATACCAAAGTAGCCAGCCAGAGGCACTACCAACGGCGATTGATAATTCAACGTTTAAAGCACTATATAAAAAATAGGCAAGCCAGACTGTTAAAAGCGCAATGATAAAAAATTTGCTTACACTAAGCTTCTGATGAACCCATTGGGAATGATAGTAGTCATCGGGTGTTATCTTAACTTCGATTTTATTCATACTTATTGCTAACATTTATATACTGATGATCTTGACCACTATTATCCTGATCACTGCCTCGGAAGCAATTCCGCGTCAGTTTTCCAAAGTAATCTTTCAAATCAGACTGCCGAACAAATTTTATACACTTCAGCGGGACGGCTAGTAACTTCAGACTGTAGGGCGGGTACGCTCGCCCGGCATTGATTCAAGGTCATCCAGGTGAAGGAATCACCTTTTGAATGCCCCCTTTTGCCATACCCCTATAACGGTGAAACCTTCCTCCTGGGTGATTTTAATTAACCGGTAGGCCCTGCCTGACGCCACCTGAACATCAATAGCCTGCCCGGTGGTATGGGTCATGGTGGCATTTAATCGAGCGTTATGAACTGGGCAGCGGTAATCGGAGTTAATAATCATCGGCTTGCCAAAGCGCTCTCTAACTTGGATCAGGCGTCTGAGCGTTTCATCTTTAAAATAATTTTTGCCACAACAACGACAGGCCAATTCCAACTCTGTGAAATAGTCATTATCAAACATGGAAGCACCAGAAATAAAAAAACCCGCACAGGGCGGGTTTATTTTTATAAAATAAGTGTCACTACAGAACGATTTTACTAATATTTTTTAACTGATTTAAATAAACAGCGTATCTTAAAGCTTAAATCAAAAATAAGGATGCGATTAAAGCTCGTAAGCTTCCCTCAGCATATCTTTAAGATAAATATGATGTGTTTCAAACTCCATACCTTGCGCGTCTTTAGATTTAATACTGACAGCTATTTCATCACCATCAGGCCCAGGCATTGTTGAGACTTCTAGCTTGTATGCCTCAAAAAACTTTGACTCATCGCCGTAGGGTGCGTGAAAATGAAAAACTTCTTTCCCTTCTCCAAACCACAGCAATTCGATAACAAATGCCATATCACCATTGCTTGAATTTGGATCAACAGCTGGATTATCTTTAAGCGACAACTCAACCTGACTGCCATCAACTGTAAACGATTTGACATCAACAACTTTGCTTGGAGTCGCATCAACTAATTGTCCATGAACAGAAAATAGTCTTTGTTCAAAATTTAGTGAACGCTCTTCCCCAATAAAATTTTCAACTTCAGAGACAAAGCCTTCAATGTGAACCATTGCATTATTTGGATTTCCAGCATTGAAACCATCTACTGCAATATCAAGCTGACGATACACCCAAACATCATCCACGGTAGAATAAAATCTCCAACCTTGATCATCTGCCTTGAAATTACTTATTAACAAACCGGGCGCATGAGGAAAATTAATTTCTAACGAAGTAAGCATTGCGGGTACTGAATGATTCGCTTGATCAACGGTCAAAATCACAGAACTAGCGCCATTCAAATTTAGGCCAGGATACTGTATTTCACCGTTAGATGAATGTAGATCTTGAAGTTCATACTTGAAAGTTTTTGCTTGCGCACCGAAGGCTAATAGAGCCACAGAGACAGCTACTATTTTAATGGTATTTCTAAAAAACATAAAAATTCACTGAAAAATAAATTGAATTAATCGCTCGAGAAGAAAGTTAACCTTATAACACACATCAAAACCCAGTACCTGATCACACTTTTCGAAAAATCTAATCAAAAAATATATAAAGTATGAGTTAAAGCCTACAGAAGCTTATCAACGACAGTAAAGCTTAATTAAATAATAAACACAAAAAAACCGGCTTAGGGGCTGGTTTAAGAAAGGATGATCGGTCGCCATACATACAATTCGACAGCTTACCCAAGATTATTCTTTTGATGGCTAGCTGTCAATAAATACAGTTTTATATATGCACAGAGTAGAAATTAGCGTGCCAGTAAATCCTAAAAGCCTCTAATAGCATCTAGATCACCAGCTCATTCGCAGATATTCGCTTTTTCCGAAATGCCATGTTTCCTAAGAAGCTTTGCATATTCACCTGTAGAACAAAGACGGGCCAGCCCTTTATTGAACTCATCTCTGGTCTTTTCATCCTTAAACGCCATTTTAAATTTCGAAACCGGTAAAAAGACTTTATGAGTATCCACCTCATCCATTGAGTGCCCCTGTTTCATGGAGAAGTGAGCAAATATACTCTTATCGATAATGGCAATAGAATCTTCGTTCTGCCAGAAATCCCGGACCTGATCTCGTGAATCCTGTATCTCGACATAATTTTTGCTACCTGCCCCTCCAGGCGAGAAAAGGCGCTCAAATTCTGGCCCTAGATCTAGGTGAGCCCCCTTCCAGGCAATGACATGGTGCCCTACAAGGTCGCTCACATTATCTATTTTAATATCTTCACTCTTGCGGCTAATTGCGTAATTAACAAATCCAACATATTTCTTTGAGAAAAAATGGCCACCCGTCTCGCCATGCTCATACACATTTGTCTCAGCATCTGCTATGCCATTTTTAATAGCATTTTGAATATCCCCCCAACCCATCTGCAAGAATTTTATTGAATACCCAGGTAATGCCTGCTGGATTATTTCGACTTCGAGCCCGCTCTTCGCGTTATCAGCAACATAAGGAGGTGCATCATTAGCTATAGCGACCTTTAACTCCGACGTATTAGCGAATAAAGGTAACCCAAGCAATAATTGGAACAAGACTAGTAGCTTTAAGGTCTTGTTTCGCATAGTAAAACTCCTTAATGGCAGGAAATTCTTAATACTTAAATAGCAGGTTAGGCCAAAACATAGATACTATGTAAAAATACGATATCGAATACAATCGACTTTAACTGTTAATAAGGCTTAATAATTAAGGCGCCAATGGCCAGAGCAAATTGGTATAATAAAAAATTGTACTTAATTAACTGGAAGGGAAAGGGCCTTTCCTCATCCCTGCTAAAGCCTCTCTCGCATCTTGTAGCCCACTTCTATGCTGGACTCAATGATTTGGCATAGAATCTTAATGCTAGCTACCGATTTTTTTGCCACCTTTGCCACCTCCTGCAACTCCCATCTTCGGAAGTAACGGAGCCAAAATACTGTTAACTCAATTCTGGCCTTATCTTGGTTATTGCGCCCCTTTACCGCTCGTAGTTACATACCAACAACTTGATCAGCTTCCTCCGACCCTCCTTCGTTCACAGGTTCTGGATTCTCTCGATAATTTGACTTCATATTCCTAGCAAAGGAGGACATACGGGGCCAGGATACTGAATCTCCTGCTCTCTCCGGGAATGATAAGAATGTCCCGGTCGAAGATTCCCACCCCTTGCATAGAGTCGCCATTGGCACGAGCCATGAACGTCGTCGGGCCGCTGGTTATTAAATGATCATCTAGACTGAGGGCTTCTTCTTTGTAGTCGTCTGCCGGTGAGGGGGAGCCGCAGCTGACGCCGCTGCCGTATAGAGGGGTAAGTTTCACCGTAATGCTAGATACTACTTATACATACAGTGTCGAAAGGCTGGGAGCCGTCAGGCGAGGGGGCGCATGACCACAGCGCCACCTCTTGACCTTGCCTGACTACTTTAATAATTCTCTAAGCTGTTCTTGCTTCTCATTAAGAGTGTTTAGCTCATCAACCAGGGTGTTGGTTGCTGCATCTAGGTTGTTTATCTGCACCTTTAGCATATCCCTTATTTTCGGGTCGGTAGTGTCTGCGGTCATCTCAATAGTGTTCAAGCAAGCGCGTATCTCGGCTTCAACATCTATAAATGTCATGGTCCAACTCCTTCTTTCCGGCGACACAGGAGCAATTTACCAAAATACTGTGTAAACATACAGAATAAAAAAAGAATGAATTCGGCGCCTATTCCGTTCCGCACTGGAAGTAAGGGTATGCATGAAACATGGGTGCTGAATGAGAAACTGGAGGATACTCCCGGGAGAGTGCTTGAAGGTATACCTCACTCACCCAAAAAGACTGGTTGCTAGGCTGACTCGTTCTCACAAAAGGTCAACCCAGCACACAACACTCTTTTGACTAGAGTGAAATTTTCATAGCCTTGTGTAATCTAGTTCTTATTGCAGCGTTCACATGGCCGATTAGAATCGCCCTGAGTTCTAATATAGCCCAGGTTTACCGCCGCAGTATAAGTACCATCTGATAGGACGGCATCAATTTCATAGAGATCATCGCCACCAGGGACTGATATATTTCCGGTGACAGTACCACTTAAGCCATTGATAGTGACTCCTCCAGCGCTACCAGTTGTCCCATAGAAATCAGACCTCCAGCGGAATACAATTGCCATAGACTTGTTTTCTTTGGCAAACTTGGAATACTCATCTACGGTATAACTTATTTTTGCTGTTCTATTAGATGAACTAAAAGAAAGCAAACTCATTTTAGGTTTATTTTGAACCGAAACGTCATTACAAATTGTTTTGGCTGACAAAGGATCTCTAACTGTCACCCAGTGTGGTCCTCTGGTCGTAAATGTAATGGACTCTTTGGCTCTCCATTTAAAATCCTGATAATTATACTCATCCCATCCCATAAATCCGGTAGAGGTTGAGAAGGTTGCCTTTTTCCCGCTGTAATCAACATGCCGGGTATCGTGATAAAAAGTTGTCGGTACGCCCACAGCTGGATATTCGCTTCCCTTAGGATAGCTGCTTGGATCATACCCACTTGTAGAACACGTTGCAGAAAATACAGCCGAGGAAATTGTTAACCCTAATACCGCAGAGGTTATTTTAATTATTTTATTCATCAAAAAATCCATTTAACACTTTAAAACAGAGCGCGAAGAATACACAGACAAACAAAAAAGTAAAACTTTTTTTAGACCAAAGAAACCCTTCCTTTCAAAAGGTTTTTCAGCCTTTTGTACACTAGTACAAAAACATCAATAAGATCACTACAACGAAAAGCAACTCGAAAAACTTTAGCAACTCATGAAGTGATAGATAAGCCCGCCGATGATTCAACGCAAAAACAAAACGCACCAAACCAAGAAGCTTAACCAAAATAAATCCATTTTTTATGATTTAAATTTCCGCTGTATATTTACGATCAAATTTCACTAGGATGTAAAGTGTTACAAGGATTTTGGCATGTCCGTAGAATATCTTTTTGAGTACCATCCATATCGCGGGGGCAATAACCCTAAGCATCTAGTTTTAACACTAGCTCTCTGCAAAACTGCTTCTTAATGGAAATAGTTGAGATTCAACGCGGCAATCCAGAGTATCCAGTCGGCCTGGAACATACTCCCAATCCGTCGGCAACACTGTTTGCCCGCGGCAATGTCAGCCTTCTAAATCGGCCAGGCGTTGCGATTGTTGGATCTCGAGACGCTTCTCCAAACGGCCTGGAGATTGCTCGAGGAATCGCAGGTTACATCACCACTAAGGGCAATGTTGTCATAAGCGGACTAGCCCTGGGGATTGATGCCGCAGCCCATGAGGGCGCCCTGGCAGCCGGGGGAGACACTATCCCTGTGCTTGCCCATGGCCTACACACTGCAAACCCTCGGGCAAACTATAAGCTAGCAATGCGAATACTCGATACTGGAGGCCTCTGGGTATCCGAACACCCTGAAGACGTATCACCCCAAAGACACTTCTTTGTAGCAAGAAACAGAATTCAAGTTGGCCTGTCTAAATCTTCTGTCATCGTGGAGTCTGCGGCATCAAGTGGGACTATGAAACATGTAGATTTCTACCTGCAGGCCCCCACCCCCTCTTTGCTGTTGCCCCTCATAACCCTGAGGATTCGCTAGGCTAAACTGTCAGGGCCCAATGAAACTCATCAATGAAGGGAAGGCGACAGCCCTAAGAACTAAGTCAGACTACGATCTCCTAGAGCTGTAACTACCCTACTCTTCTAAGAGAACCAGTTATTGGGCTGATTCCTCCTCCGAGAACTCCAGCCCATACTTCTCCACTATCGCCATAAAGCGCTGCCCATAAATTGTTCTAGCTATCTCTATCTACGAATCTACTCACTATCACATCCAATTGGCACCATTGTGCCCATATATTACCGGTAGTACAGCACAAACTATATCTTCATAACTTGAACTCAACACCTCCCGCAAAGGAAAATACTTAATGTTGTTTAAAATAAAAAACAAGACTTGATACAAGCTTTTAATCAAAAAAGGATTTATTGATGTTAAAAATAAAATTATTAGCAGCCGTAGTTTTATTTTCTGTCACTACAATGGCCAACAGCGCTACCTGCCCTTCGCAACAACTGTCACACCACTTTGTTTTTCAGGGAGAGCTATATCAATGCACTGGGGTCATAAAGGAAACAACTTCAGGATTTAGATCCAGCACCTATAAAGTTGAGATTGATACCACCAACAGAACCGGAAAAGATTGTTGGCTTGGAGATGTTGAAGCAGCACATCATGAAGGTACAATAATTAATATAAGCAGAGGTTCGATTTGTAAGAACTATTGCGACGTTAACGCCTACTGTAATGACAATGGCGAGTGGATAGACTTCAAATACTCTTGGTAAAAGCTATCAATAACCACAAACAACTTCACGATACCACTAATAATGAGGAGTATTTCAACAGGTTGAATGCTCCCACTTGATGAGCTTATTTTAAGAGAAGCAGCCTACACAATAAGGGGAGGCCGCTTCTCTAATAAATAGAGCAGATTATGAACTCCGAGATCTGACAATCGCCTACTCTCCCAAGAATGCCAACATTTGGGCTAACTCTTTCCGTTAGAACTTTAGCCCATACATCTCAACTATCGCCATAAAGCGCTTAACATAGATGGCCTAGACTGGCTCATAGGGCGGCATCCACTCATCCGGGCCTTTGTCGCCCTTGCTTTGGTTACGGCCGTCATCCACCAGCCACAAGTTTTCAGGGTCTTCAGCAAACTGACGCTTCAGTTCTACAGTCCAACTGGCACCACCGTGCTCGTGAGCCCATGAAAGTGGCACGATGTGATCAACATCCAGGTCAGAAGCCAGGGCGTAGAAGTTGCCGGTGTATGGGTCTAGCCACAGGCCAGATTGAACCGCGCAACCCTTAGCATTGGTGAATGTCACCGGGGCCAGAGAGAACTGTACAAGCAGCTCCTGCCGGGTGCTCTGGCAGTCGCCGTCAGAGTCAGACCATTGTGGGAGCCATTCGTGGCGGTCGTAGTCTTTGACAGTGCTGTTGGCCTCAGCCTCAAAACAACCAGATAGAGCAGCAGAAAGGATGATAGGCAGAATCAGGCGCCTGACGGCCTCTCTTCTATTTTAGGAGGTAGTACGGGAGTCGTAGTGAGGGAATAAATACTGTTTATTATGCAAACTCTCAGGAAATAAGCGGAATGCATGACAATTACTTTTCACCGCCTAAAACTCCAAACTAAACAAGCACAAATAAGTCTAAGGAATTCACCAGAAATGATATCAAGAGCCTGATTCATTAGGCTTAGTTTTCGCTGTATAAATCTTCTTACCTGCGTAAATCCCGCCGACAACTGTAGGCTCTATAAAGACAATTTTTCTTTTTGAGGCTCCCACGCCATAAGGCTGCATTCTAAAGTGCCCTTTTCGCCAATGTGCCTTTTTAGATTTAACCCCTGATGGGTGCTCATTACTATCACCCTTTAAATATTTAACATTGTCCTCAGGCTTGATAACTAAACGATTATACGATTTTCTTAGCTTATTCTTATATTTGTTTATTTTTGAAAAACTTTTTAGCGAGGAAAGCTTCTTTTCTATTTCTTTCCTCTCGTTAAAAGCGGTATCCCTATATTGCTTACAATTTATAAACAAAAGAACTTTGGCCATATGGTATAGTGTTTTCGCAAGATAAGGAATATCGCCAACAAAATCTGCATCACCACCATACATGCACTCAATAGATTCTAATTCTTCTAAAATTGTCCTATTATCATCTTGAATGTAAAAACTTTGAAGCCTGAGAGCATCATCTTTATTGTTTTGCTTACCAACAGGAGAACCTGTAAACATCAAATCCAATATTCTAAGCGCCTTACTTGCATCCACCTCTGCCTTATTTTTAAACGCCTCCATTTCTACTGTCCCTGGGAGAATTTCAGTTTCTGAAATATAAACACCCTCAAGGATATGTTCACCTGTCTCGCTATTAAAAACAAACAATGACGAGCTACGATTTTCTGTAAACTCTATATAGCAGTTTTGAAATGGTGGCCTTAAGTAAGCAATAGGGATATCATCTCCTATATCGGTATTTTCTAAGAGGAGATCAAGCTCTTTTGAAGTTGTTAAAATGGTTCCCTCAGTTTTTCTATACTTATACGGTAGAGCTGTTGATGATATTGCTATCATTGCCTCATGCTTTGTTAAACCTTGGGTCATATAGTGATCAATCAGAGAAGGACATTTCTTATCAAAAATTGCACCAATATAGTCAAGGCAGCTATTTTCTATTTTGACCCCAGAGAGAACAGTATCATAAAAATCATCTTGCTGATGAATTTCTCTTTCATAGATTTCATTACAAGAAATTCGAACCGGATGAGGTAGCTTATATGTAATATCCATTTCTTATTCTATTCTAATTAAACTATGTAGACCCAAACGAATAACCACTCAAAATCCAGCCAAAATATTATCATCGTTAACCCCCTACACCAAATTAACTGCGGCCCCTAATTTGGCACGAATGTTCAGTTTTTCTTTGTTGGAAGTGACTAGAACCAAGAGGAGGCAGATTAGCATTACTTGGCAAATTCTTCTGGCAATCGGCATCGGACCAGCGGGAGAGCCATTGCTAGCGGTCGTAGGCCTCGGACTCGGCTTCGGACTCGGCTTCGGCTTCGGCTTCGGCTTCGGCTTCGGCTTCGGCTTCGGCTTCGGCTTCGGCTTCGGCTTCGGCTTCGGCTTCGGCTTCGGCTTCGTAGTCACTTAATGCAGCCACTACGACAAACAGAGAAAGTAAACACATAAAAAACCTAGCGATCAAATTTTTAATAACAACTCTTCGATGCCGTCAATCTAACTTTTGATAGCCACTAATTTCCATATACAATAAACTATAAAGGCAATTTATTTAAGCTCGGAAAAACTAAAAAATTATGTCTACAACAACATCCTCTGCAGCAATCATTGTCAGTAGCTTAGCCCTTATTTCGAGCACACTCTCAGTTATCATAACGTACCTAAATTACAAAAAAAACCAAGGCCGTCTAGCTATAAACTGCCACGTTCAATTAAGCGAACCAAAGTCAGGAAAAGGCAAACTCGCAATAGCCATAACTGTAAGCAATGTTGGTCTAAGGCCCATACTGATAAAAAGTGCAGGAACTGTCTGCTGGAGCTCAGGGGGTTACACTTGTGGGGAAAATAAAGATTTATATAAAACACTGCAAGAAGCTGAATCAACTGTAATTTACGAGCATATAGAAAATCTACCCTCAATCAGAAGGATAAAAAAAATAGGGGTCTGCGATCACACAGGGAAAAAATGGTACCTTTCAAAAGAGCAAATTCATGCCCTATATGACTTATCTTATGCAAACAGCTGGAGAGAAAACCCTTTCAACAAAGGCCCTAGCTCATACGCAAAAGAAAGAGAAAAATCTTTAAAAAAGTACTTAAAGTTCATTAAAAAATACAACTTGAAGAATGAGCTAAAAGGGAAGGCTGGCTCGGCATGGGGCGACAAACATATAAACGATAAGATCAAAAGGGAATTTAATATAAACTAGATAATTTTAACCAATTACTAGCAACAACCATTCAAGCAAAATTCCTTCCACAATTAGTGTCGAAATTTTTTCATCACTAATTGTGGACAGGGGCTGCTCAATAAATAGCCGCCCAAGCAATCAAACCCAACTATTATTATCTTCCGCACCGACCCGCTTATCATGATTCACAGCAGCCATACTCATTCGCTTAGCTCCAGAGAGTTAAATCCCAGTAATCAGCACCTGAAAGCTCTAGCCATCGGCCTGGCCGGGCATATACATTTACCTGACCCCGTTAAGATGCGCCCATGCCATGAAAACTAGACAAGCGTCCAACTTCATACGTTCCTTGCATCATTGCTAGGATATCAAACCCAAACTGAGAGAAGTGAGACTCACTCCACATCACCATTGCGCTAAAATGCAAATTATCGGAAGCTTTTACAGACTTAGCTATTCCAACTTTCAGCAGGGATGATTTACCCTTTCCAATAGTGCTGTCTATTGATTCTCTTGCGCGAAGGAGTGACAGCTTTCCAGTAACATCTTTATCGTGCCCCTCCCCACGAAGAACAAGCCCACCGAAGAAACCTCGCAATTCTTTTCCAGCAATAAGTTTCTCAAGAGCCGCATTACTAAATTGGTTTTTTTCCTGCAACTCAAAGAATGCTAATCCACAACAAAAAGTTGGCGGTAAATATAATTTGTATTTTTGATCTGGGTCATCGGGACCACCCATTAGAGGGAGCAAATCTTTAAGGTGTTCTACCGCATCTTGTGCTGTTGTAGATGTCAGCTTTGATTTAACCTCAAGAACACACCTGACATATTCTACAGGTATTGCAAGAGATTTCCCATGATCAGAAGAATCTGGGGAGTCTTCTACCCAAAGCACAGGTGACTCTAGTTGATCATATATAATTACATCAAAGTGAGGCGTCTTTTGGTTACTTTTGAGGCCTGGAGATACTATGTAGCCAGCGGTTACACCATATCTTTTAGGAAGAAAACTTGATAACCATTTTCTAAATTCTGCTTCTGCGACTCTCCCATGATAAGTTTCTACTTCATGAATACGAGACTTTTCTCGTGCACGGTCAAATGCATCGAGCATTTCCTTTCTGGAGGTGAGGAATTGCTTCCACCCTTGTGCGGGAAACTCTATTTTTAATTTTTCCTTCATGTGCATGAAACCTAACAGTATATTCAAAAGCAACTGCAATATATCACACCCTCTATGCCTCTCTCGCCCTCAACCAATCAACTAGGGTAACCATCATCATCCGCATAGACCCGCTCATCATAATTCACAGCAGTCATGCTTACCCGCTCGGTGCCGCTGGGTTTAATATCGGTGATCAGTGCCGGGTGGCTCCAGCGCTCGGCTTGGCCGAGCATATACAGCGGCAGTTCCATGCTGCCATCTAGTGTGGGGGTAAAATCCAGATTGGAATCTATCGTTACAACGCTGGCGTTATCGGTTGCTGTAGCGGTATAGAGACCGGACAGGGTGCCGCCTGGTTTGCGCAGTACTGCCACCCCACTATAACGGCGCATCCAGAGTGATTCCTCGTCCGTTCACAGCCAGTACCGTCACAAGTTTCTGAGACCGAGGGATTACTCAACAGCCAAGACACCCTGATTACGGGGCTCGCCGTCCTCACTTAACAATAGTGCTGGTGATATCCATGAGGGCGCCGGGGTGCCACCCAGTAATGCTCCAAGCAAAGTAGCGGTGTCATTGGACACGGTGAAATCACCTTCAGCCAAGCCGTTTTTTCTCAGGTCTCGCCAACGGCGGCTCTTGCTCACACTCTCGGCACCCTCACGCATAAACGGCAGCCACTGGGTAATGATGCCTACCCGGTCAATCAGTGCACTCATCGGTCCGGCTAAGTGGTACGCAGAGCCCGAAAAGTTCTTCTTGCGCACATCCTCCTGTAGTTTGCGCAGCTCGCCGGCAAACTTATTCCAGCGGCCCACCTCTGACTCATCGAACAGTGCCCGTAAGTTGCTCTCATTGTTCTTAAGTTGGTCGGAGAGTCGATTGATATAGCTGCCCCTGGATAGTTGCAGGCTTCCATCATTGGCCACTTTAAAAGCGGGGCCGAAAATATTCATAAAGGCGGACTGCCGCAGGGCTCCGAATTCCGGAGAGTCCTCACCGAACAGCCTCTTAAAATCTTTCACAATAGCAGCGCCCTGCTTCTTACCGGTGCCACCGATAATCTTTTTAACCACTTCCTCAGGAGTGCTACGGCCATTCACAACATCATTGATAATGCGAGTGCGAGCCGTGGGCTTGCCGTCCTTGTGAGTGCCTTTGACTATCTGCATATATTCACGATTAAGGCGGCGAGCTTCTTTGAGGGCGTCCAGCTGCTCGGGGGAGCCAAAAAACTTCCCATTCTCCACTGCCTCATCAAGCCAGCTGTCATATTGCCGACGCACTTGCCCAAGTAGTGCTTGGTCGGCAGAGCCCGGGGCGGCGGACCGCTCTGCAGCAGATATTCGACGGCGCAGGCTTTCAAAATTGTCCAGGCTTTCCATCTTGTTGGCCGCGACCGTCAGCGCGCCCGGGAGGCCGGAAGACTTTTCACCGCGCAGGGCTCCTTGCAGCTCCTCATACAACCCGTAGGCGTTGGGTGTCTCTGTCTTGCTGGCAAGTTTAATATCACCATTAAAGCCACGATAAGCCGCACCTAACCCCTCTTGCATAACCGAGCCTTCAGCCATCATCGGGCCACGTTCTTTGGCAATATCGCCCACTCTGGTGTAAGCGTCGGTTTTGGCCTGCTTGGCATTCTCTACCTTTGACAAAATGCCGTCATAGAGCATCCCCGCATTACTTGCGAGTGAGCTAGCCCCCTCAGTCGGCCCCAGGTCATCCATCTGATTCTGCACCACTTTGCCCAGCTGGCGCTCGCGGAAATCAGTGAAACGATTAACTGCCTCCTCTGCATCGCTACCGTAAACGCCGGCCGCAGCCTCATTCTGTTTGCGCCATAGGTCAAAGTTGCTAGTTTCAATCCCCTGCTGCTCGGCGCGGGTCTTTGGTACCCAGTCCTCTGGCATATCGACATTTTCAAGGACTCCCACCAGAGCATCACCGGAGAAGTCAGCACCCTCATTCAGTCCGTCAACTACCCTTAAAACTGCCTCCTCCGACATCTGAGACGAGTCCACACCAAGTCGCGTCAGTTCCGTTTTTACATTCTCTGGAGTGGCCCTTTTTGCTCGTGCAGCGCCTTTACCGAGGCCAACGCCCAGCAGCTCCAAAATTGCCGTTGGTACAGAGGCGGCACCGGCAGCCAGCGTTGGGCTTCCGGTAGCGTTATAGGTCGCATCACCCAAGCCCTTTTCAACATACTCCATGGCCTCACCAATAGGCTCGATGTAGCCGGCTATCGTATTTAATTTATCCTGCCCCTCCTTGGTGCGGGGCTGATAGGTGAGAAAGTCACGGGTCGCCTCTACGGCGTCGGCACCGGCTCCCGGTTCAGCCCAGGGATTTAAAGATTGGGCAATGCCCGCAAGCCCGGAAATAGGCTCGGCCAGAACGGATGACCCCACCGCGCCCAACACTTCAAATTCTCCAACGGAATTGTCCACAAACCGCTCAAAAGACCCTGGCTGGTTAATGCCCGCAGGGTCCGGCAGTGTGTAGCCAATCTTGCCGGCGAACTCCCCGAACTCCATATCACTGTAATATGACTGGTGCAGGCTGCGCGCCAAAGCTTCATCGCTCATATCTGAATATTCAGGATATTGCTTACGTATTTCCGCGATAGTTAAAGCCATTTATCGAATCCCCAGTGGGTCTTTATTTGTGTTGGCGGCGTCAGCTGCTGCCTCGGGGCCATCGCGCTCAATATCTTCGAAGTCGATACCAAGTTTCGCCCGAACAATTCGGTCAACCATTTCGAGTTTTGCCTTGCGGGCTTCTGGGTGGTCCTTCCGAGTTGGAATCATCTTTAGCAGTAGCTCTTGGTCTTTATCAGTGAAAACACCTTCACCAGCCTCACGGAATAGAGATTTGAGAATTGGGGCCATGGCCGATACTGCACCATCAGCCGTTTGCGCCCCTGAGGTCAATGCCGGGAGTGAACCTGCAAACGGATTGGTGGTAGTTCCATCCATTCCCTTAGACAGACCTTCCATTCCAGCCTGATACGCCTTGTAAGTTTTAGCGTTAAGCGCTGCAGTTTTTTCTGCCTCAGAATTATTCTTTAAATCAATCTCACCTTTCTTGTTTTTTATACGCTGGTCATAAACCTTCTGAAGCTGCTCATCAGACAGGAGCTCTACGGGCGTGCTTCCGCCAGTTGTCGTCAGGAGCTGGTCACCGACTTTATGCACCTTCGGGTCAAACCGAACACCGAGGTCACGCACCTCGGTAGAGCCGTCAGGATTCTTAACCGCAATCCCATAATTACCATTAGCGAGTGTTAGCGGAGAACCTACTGTGTCTGCTGAGCCCGCACCTTGCTGCTCCATCATTGCCCGCTTCAGGTTCATTTCATCAATCCCAGAATTGAGCTTAGCGCCATGATTTTGCAGTGCCGCTAGTTGATTGTTGTATCCCCGATAAACCTGCGAGGGGTCACCGCCGTTAAGGCCCACACCTGCAGCGGTTAGCATGCGCCCAATCCGGGCCCATTTATTGCCCTTCAGTTTTTCCACTTCACTCTGATTTTCAATTAGCTGCTGTTCGTATCGGTCGATGGTGCGGGCAAAAGGGTTTGAGGCGTCGAAGGTGGGGGATTGTTGGGGTTCTATGAAATTCTGGTCGAGCGCCCCGATAGGCTCGCCCATGCTGAGTATTGGCATTTCTCTATCCTGTTGAGTTTCAGTTGTGGGCCTTACCCCATGCCCTGCATGATTCCGCCGATACCGGCCAGGATTCCCCCGGCCCCATTACTGCCTCCCGCCTGGGTGGATTCATTGAGCACAATTGGAGAGCCAATCGAGCCCTGATATAGCTGCAGTTTTTGCCAGGGTGCCATGGCTACCTGCTGCATATAGTTTTGCATCGCGTTTCCGCCCTGCCCCATCATGCTCACACCGCCCGCGCCCATGTTGTAGGCGTTGCCGAATCCGGTATTAAAGAGATTGCCAGCGGTGCCGAAGTTATTACTGGCCAGAGATGTGTTGAGATTATTGGTTGCCAGCTGAGCACCCTGATTTGCACTTGATTGGCCGGCCGCGACCTGCACGGCTTGGTTATAGGCATTGGAGCGTATACCTGCAGCAACATCTGCGGCCCTGTCGTCTGCGCCGCGCATGGCAATACCTTCAGCAACCCCTCGGCGCGTCGAGCCAGCATTGCCCGTAGAAACCGCCCCAGAGGCGATGCCCGGCAACTGGTTTTCGCTGAGGTTGCGGTATATGTCGCGAGTGCTGGCTGTAATTTGCGAATTTAAAACATCGTTGTTAACCAGGGAGTTCACGGTGTTCATATCAACACCGTTTTGCATTGGGGCCTGAAAGCCTCCGCCGCTCATTACCTGGGTCAAATAATCCTGCATCACATTGGCGGTATTTCCGAAACCACTGGACGCGCCAGATACTTGGTTGGCATAGCCATTGGCAGTGTTGCCAAACCCCATTGCAGCCTGGATATATTGCTGCATTTCTGGGGTGAGGTCGGCTACTGGAGATTGCCCGGAGTTGTAGAGCCTTTGCCCTTCTCCCCAGATATCATTTAGGTAGCCTTTCTGGTCCTCATCCAGATAACTCTGGCTTTTGGATTCGCCGCCACCACCCATAAGACCGTCTAAAAATCCCATGTTTCACCTGTTAAAAGAGGCTGAGAATGCCTTTAATTAATGGGTCTTCTTTCAATCCATCTTCAAACGCTTTGCCAGCGTTGGAGAAATCCAGAGAACCGATATTTGCCATTGATTCGACCATGCTGCCAGAGCCTGGCACTGCATCATTGAGGTCGTCTTTCCAGCGATAGGTTGCGTCTTGCTCGAATACCTTGCCGCCGAGTAAATCCAGGGCGTAGCCCTTGTCATCCTCATCGCGATAGCCACCTTCGCGGGCTTCGTGTTCATTTGCCGCAATGAGTACAGCCAGGGCAGCCCATGGGCCAGCAGAAGCTATCCAGCTGGAGCCACCCGCTGCACTACCGCCCGCGCCAGTGCTCGCGGTACCGCTTGCCGTGCTACCTGCACCAGATGCGCCACCGCCTGCAAATTTGTTATACCAGCTCATGGCCTGCATGGGGTTGATGCTGGATTGCTGCTGGGTTTGGGGTTGCTGAATTAATGGGGGAGCCGGGCTGTACTGGGTTTCCCAGTCTGGGAGGTATGGGTTGTACCCGTAGTTAAAACTCATAAATTTAGCTTATTTCCCTGACGCCTAATTCGTTTACATGAATAAAGTCTGGCGTGATAATAAGTAGATTGATACAAAAACTATGGACAGGTACATGCAACGCTTCCGATCAGTGCTTCCCTGGCTTCTACCACTTTTGGCTTATTTTTTAGCGATAATAACTTTTGCAGCTTTCTATAAAAACTGCGATTTATGCCTAAGCGATGAAGAAATGAAGTGGGGTAAAAGTTTCTACTTCAGCATTGTGACAATCACAACGCTGGGATATGGAGATATTACCCCTAAAAATGAAGTCGGTTACTTCCTAACAAGTTTCGAAACACTTCTGGGAATCGCAATTTTTGGGTGGCTTCTACATAAATACACAACTTACCACTCAGACCGACAAGAAAAAATAAAGCAGGAAAACAGAGCTGAACAGTTAAAAATCTCCTACCTGTACTTTAGAGAGCATGTGTCCGCTTACTGCACTGAGGCAATTAAGGCTGCGACAAAAAATTCAAACAACATTCCAGAAGCGTATGACATGCAATCCTTCAGGGGATACCTAGGAGTCAGCAATCACTCAAACTTTAAAGTACTTTTTCAGGCACTAAAAGATACGCCCAAGCTGCGATTAATGATAACAAGAGAATACAAAATATTTACAAAGCAAATTGAACTTGCCTGCTTAACCATCAACCTACACGATAAGGAGCTTTTAGATTTCTTTTATAGACATATATGTCAGTCTGAGCGACCTGAAGGTGCGGGAGCAGTAACTTCTATGGAAAGCGAAAAACAAGATCGTATTTCAGAAGAAATGTCCAAAATATTATTTAATATTCTTATTGCCATTATGACTGGCATTGAAGAAAGTGGCGAGGTACACAGCCATGATGTTTTTTTGACCCACATCAGCTCACTGAAATCGCAAATCTGGAAGAATTAAAAATGTAACCATGAATCGCCATAGCCGCAATCGAGCTAGGAACGGCTAGGCGATTCGATGGCATAATCCCCTCTACCCCTCTGGCAAGTCCCACTTAACAGACTTGGTCGCACCAATAACTTCTATGCCTTTTTCACCCATATAGTTTTTAAGGCTTAATTTGAGTGGAAATCTTTCCACCTTTTTAGGGGGAGGACTATCCAAGCGTTTTCCTAATACTTCTATCTCATAATAATCCGGTTTCGCTGGATAATATTTTGGATCAAGTAAAGGCTCTATTTCAGGGTCGTTTTTCCCCCATACAGTTAGCACGTATTCTCCGACAAGGTCCTTAGCCACCTTGATTTTAGTGAAATCAATTAATTCTTGATTCTCAGATTTATGTTCTGATTGGGCGATAGACTGACCAGCTTTACCAGATTTTTTAGGCCAAACGTCATCATCACTTCTTATCCGAGTCATAAGCACCACCTAAATGTAAAGAATTCCAGCTCAATCTTATGGGGCCAAGTCCTAGCTAAGTTCTAATGACCCCAAATATATGTCACGATTTCAGGCTAGACCAATTTAGCAGCGGCCTCCTCTCAAGAATTAAATTTGCGCCAATGTTCTAATGGTGCGGCTATAATTAATCGCCACCTACTCAAGGCGATACTCAGGCAACCCCTGAGAAGCTACTTTTTTCCCAATCACCACACGCGGATTTAGCGTGCGCTGGATACACTCCAAACATCAGGCCCCCTTGTTGATCTCCGTGTTCTCAACACTCTTGGGCAACAGGTTTGATTCTCTCTAACCTCACAGCACTTGCACCTGCACCCAAGCGCTGCCTTCCCAGATATACAGGCCCTTCCCCTGGCCGGGGTCCCAGTCTGTGCCGTCGGCAGTCACTAGTAGGCCCAGCAGCGGGCGTCGTGGCGGCTCACGGTAGAGAGGCGCTAGCGCCTCCAAATCGGTAAAAGCGCGCTGTATCTTGCTCAGCTCCGCCTGTAAATATCGCCACAGCTCCTCAAGGTTTCTCGGCTGCGCCGGTCCCGGTGTGTAACTCATCGGCCATCCACCGGAATCAGGTCCAGGTCCCAGCCGGTCAGCCGCCAGAATCCGGCGTCTACGGATTGGATTTTGATGGCGAGATAGCGAGCCTTAAGCCGTACATCCACCTTGAGTCCTTTGGCCACGTCGAACTCCCGCGGCTGGCGCCAGTGCACGTCACCCATGGCTGTTGAGGCCCCGCCTACGGTAATGCGAACTTTGCCTGTACCGTGGATTTGCGGAACGATTTGTCTAATCAATTTCCACTGTTTCGTAGGCGCTTTCAGCAGCTGGTCCAGGTCGATGCCGGTGCGCTCCAGGTAAACCGATTGAGTTGTGCTCGCTGTGCTGAGGAAGTCGGCTTCCTGCAGGGTGTGGGCAGCTCCGTCGCTGCTGAAGTAATACATCACCGGGTAGAAAGCGGTATCAGCAAATTCACCCCAACTCTGAGTAAGGTCCGCCCAGCTCTGCGTCAGCTCCTCCCAGGTCACAATTTCACCCTGTTTGGGTGCAAAGACTGCACAAGCAACGCCCGGTACATCTACAAACGTGAAGGTATTATCCAGCCAGTTGTAAACCATAGCCCGGTTAGCATTACCCGCGCCTGTAGTGTAATAGGTCCACACTTCTTTTGTTTTATGGTTGGCTACGCAACGCACCTTGGTGCGGTCACCCACCTCATTGTAAAAAGTTTTATTCGCTCTCCGATGCGCTACCGGTCGAGTACTGGAACCGTCGTGTACAAAAATTTCAGTAGAACCAATTACAAAGTGAAACTTGTCGAACGCGGCAACAGCATCCCGGCAAAGAATGCCTTGGTCGAGTAGTTTGTCGAAGGCGAATACATATTGCCCGCCGACAAACTGCATCAGATAGGTGGCTTCCTGAGAGTAGATAATATTGGCCCCACCCAGAGGCAGACAATCAACTAGCTCACTTGCTCCAGAGTCCACCGGGTTAGCACCAGCAAGGCCGGACAGGTCCACCACATCCCAAGTCCAGGGTACTTGTCCTGGCTCAGCCTCAGTAGACCAGCGCACTGTGTTTGGATAGTTAACCCCGTCCTCGGTAATACCCAGGGCCACCATGAAATTTTTGTAACCGCTCAGCAATTTGGCTCGTAGGTTGCTTGGCCAGTTAGGTAGCGCTTTGAATTCCGTGTCTGTCGGCTCACGAATCTGCGGGACATCTACGCCATTATTGAATATCACACTTTCGCCCCACACCAGCGATTGCCAGTTTTCCGAAGGAGAATACCCGGTGGAAAAATCTGTGCTGTTGGTGCGTTTAACAAAGGTTTCATTCTCGCGTATATACAGCTCTGTTTGCGAGGCATAGGCCAGCTGCGGCACACCATCGGAAACCCAGCCGGCACCCCATACGGGAGCCTCTGCCAGGGGCTCTAGTATTTTTGGCGATGGCATAGTCTGTGCCGCGCCGTTGGCAAATCGGACGTTTTTGCCCGCCGAGAATTCATTGACGGGCAGCTCGAATGGAGGCGTATCAACATTAATGCCGCGCTCACCCAACTGTCGGATAGGATAGAAAGCCATTAGGTATCCTCATCGCCGCTCAACTCAACCAGTAAGTCAGCAATATTCTCACTGGTGATTTCAGAAGTTTTTATTATCCAAGCAAGTGCATAGTATGGCGGGCGCACGTCAACAGAATGCGTATGGGAGCCGCTATTGCCAATACCGTGGCTATGTGCCTGGCCGCCACCCTGTGATTTAATGGATGCTGACCGCCCATCTTTATCGCTGGGGAAAGGCCCGTGGATTCGTGTCGATCGGCGACCCAACTAAGGCGATGAATCCTCTCAAGGAAAAACAGGGTGGGCGTTATGTCGAAGATTCCGAATATTTAGCCTTTTACACCTGGCTTGAATCCAGGGGCCACACCGCACACGCCGCTGCCATGGAAATCTCATATCTCTGCGGCGCTCGACAGCAAGATGTTCTCGCATTAAAACGACAGGACATTACAGAGGAAGGTTTATTAATTTGCCAACAGAAGACCGGCAAGAAGCAGCTGAAGCTCTGGACGTAGAGATTACAGGACGCGGTTGAGCTGGCACTTAAAAGCAACACCAGCTCCAGGTCACAAAGTATGTATCTGATTCGTGGCCGAATTGGGCAACGCTACATCCGAGATGGATTTAATAGCACCTGGAGCCGCGAACAGAAAGCTGCCAATGAGGCCGGCGCCTACCCGCTCGCTTCCGGTTTCATGATTTAAAGATTAAAGGCATCTCAGATTTCGAAGGCGACAAGCAGGAGTTCAGCGGGCATAAGACTCGCAGCATGATGGAGCGCTACAACCACACCACCGATAAAGTTGTTTCTCTTAATAAGGCGAGGATTAAAGGAAAGGAAGACACGCCAAAGGACACTGGATGAATGTCCAATCGGAGGGGCTGAAAAAATCGATTGTGGTAAAAATTACCCCTTCGAATTACCCCTCAAAGGCCCAAAACTAAAAAACCCCGCACTAGGCGGGGCTTTAAGTCCTTGAAAAACAAGGAAGAATCTGGGGTGGCCGACGGGGATCGAACCCGCGACCTCAGGAGCCACAAGGTTTGGCCCGCCCTTTCAAAATCAACCGCTTACACCATTTTCAGGGGTAACCACTGTATAAAAATCCAGTATATTACCCCGCGATGCGGGTATTAAACATCGATAGTTACCCCTTATGCAAGCTGGACATGCAATCAGTGCTTTTTGTCACCCATACGATGGTACCGAATAGACGCCTTAACCACCCCCTCCACAATCAGCTCCTGACCTTCCCAGATAGGGATTGGCGGATATTTTTCGTTGGCTGCCAGTAACCGCCCTCTTCCTCTATCCAAGATTTTACAGGTCAGTTGCCCATCCAGAGCCACAACTACCACATCACCATTCACTGGCGTCAGGGAGCGGTCAATGATGAGAATGTCCCGGTCGAAGATTCCCACCCCTTGCATAGAGTCGCCATTGTCATGAGCCATGAATGTCGCCGGACCATTAGTTATTAAATGCTCATCCAGGCTGAGAGCTTCTTCTTTGTGGTCATCTGCTGGTAAGGGGAAGCCGCAGCTGACGCCACAGAACACAGGAAGACCTGCAGAAAGAATAAAAAAGAGCAAAAGGCAGGTGGGATCAGACGGGATGCAGCCCCCTACCCTTGATCCACAAAAATTTTGGAGTACCTAATTGGTACAAGCAGCTATCAAAAAAATACATACCAAACCAGATTTAAATATTGTTCGATCTTTTCATTTTAGGTAACGTTAGATTCCACATACGAATTGACCGGTCAGCGACAATGAAACTCGTAATGTGCTTCCGGTCGATCGGTTTTATATTACCCAACAAATATAAGGACATACCCCATGCAATTAGAGACTGATATCCAAGCCGGCCCTGAAGCTGGAATTGACTGTTGCCCAGAAAACTGCTCGCACTAAGCGCTTTGAAGGTTGGCTATCTTGTTATAGCCAACCTACTCAACTCTCCTGTTACCTTCATTCAGGGCTGCGATCCTGATTATTTTTGCTTGGCCCCCACTGCAACAGTAACTGACCTCCTGAATCACTAAACCGCAATGACAGCCGAACATCACGACGCGGGCGATTCTGAAGAATGTTTAGTAACCAACAAATCAAACGGCACATAGCGATATCCTTCGAGGTATTTACCAACGTTGATATCGGCCACTGCGCCACCTCTTGGCCCTGCCTGACTACTTTAATAATTCTCTAAGCCGTTCTTGCTTTTCGGTGAGCGCATTTAAGTCATCGATTAAGTTATTGGTTGCTGCGTCCAGGGTGTTTATTTGCACCTTGAGGATATGCCTAAACCTCGGGTCAACTGCATCTGCAGTTATATCAATAGTGTTCAGGCAAGCTTGTATTTCGTCTTTGGTTTCTAAAAACGCCATTTTCAACTCCTTCTTTCTGTTGGTTAGGCCTTTATATTCCCATGGCCAGAAGTTCTTATGCGTCATGAGCACCCTGGGTTGAGGGGGCTCTCATGGACACTTAATTTTCTAGTGGAGCTTTTAGCGCCACAAAGGCAATCTATCAAAATACTGCATGCATATACAGTACCGATAACAAAAAGAAGACGGTGCCCACACTGGTGGGCTTAGGGAGTCAGGATATACAGGAGGATGGCGGGTGCCGGGGTGGCACCCTGTAAGGTTGGTAGAAGCTGGGAGGGTGCGGTTTATTCGTCCAGCAGTGCCAAAATCTGGGCTGATTCCTGTTCTGAGAACTTCAGCCCATACTTCTCCACTATCGCCATAAACCGCTGTACATAGATGGCCTGGACGGGCTCATAGGGTGGCATCCACTCGTCCGGGCCTTTGTCACCCTTGCTTTGGTTCCGGCCGTCATCGACCAACCATAGATTCTCAGGGTCTTCCGCAAACTGGCGCTTCAGCTCTACAGTCTAATTAGCACCGCCGTGCTCGTGCACCCAGGACAGCGGCACGATGTGTTCAACATCCAGGTCTGAAGCCAGGGTATAGAAGTTGTCGGTGTAGGGGTCTAACCAGAGGCCAGTGTCTACCGTGCAACCTTTCTCATTGGTGAAGCTGACCGGGGCCAGGGAGTATTGCACCAGAAGCTCATGACGAGTGCTCTGGCAATCGCCATCAGAGTCGGACCACTTCGGTAGCCACTCATGGCGGTCATAGCCGCGCTCTTCTTTGGCTTCAACTTTAAAACAGCCGGCCAAGGCAGCAGAAAGGAGGATAGGCAGTAAAAAGCGCATTATGTATTTTCACCAAAATTCGTTGATTTAAGCAGGCCACCGAATTTACTGGTTATTTCATCATCAATCAGCTCAGGTAAAATGCAATCTAAACTATCAAAAAACTCACCCTTTTTTCTATAACAAGAAAACCTACCATGCAAGGCCTGTTCTACCGCAAAAGCTTCACAAGAATCAAATTCCCAGTAAAACTTAATATCGAATTCAAGAGGACCTGACACGCCACCACTTAAGGTATTTGCACGTTTTTCGAGATTCGATGAATATCCGACCTTAAACTGATTAAATAACGGCTCTCTTGTTTCCGAATCAATATATTCTCCGAGAAATATAAAACCAACAGATGGAGTTTCATTTTTCTTACCCTGAAAAATCCTGATGAGCTCTTGAGAAAATGCCTCCTCAGGACTCATCCCACCCTGAACCAACTCCAGTATCTTTTCCTTTATTTTTTTGGCTTCTTCAATGGATACAGGCGCTTTATCCTTGACCTCTTTCCAGTATGAGTAAAAACAATCTTTTGCCTCACCCCTGGATCGTTTTATTTTTTTAGCATCACGCTCCTTTTTTTGAATTTTCATTTTTGACATGTAGGACTCAAAGCCAAGTGACACTTTAGTCCAATCAAACTCTCTTACCTTTTTTCGTTCTCCAGGTAGATCTTTTACTATGCTCGTAATACCACTTCCACATTCGCCACCTTTAGATACTACCAATGAGCCAATATGCGGGCATCCTTGTGACTTCGTAAACTCCCAAATTGTTCCAAGTTTTCTACCGATATGGCGCTGGGTGATATTTCTAATCTCAGTAACATTCGGGTTTCTATCTTTTATTAGTTCTGCAATCTCTTTATATCCAATTGTGTTCCCACTTGGGGCCAAATCGACCAAAACTGGATACATAAGCTCAGCAACAATTAGGTCTAACTCTGTATGATTCATAAAAACTACTTACTTTAAAAATCAGCTGGAATTATGCAACGGTACATAGCGCCGTGCCCACCGGCCTGTCCGGCACAACACTTTGTTAAGAGCCGAAATACTTGAACAGATGTAGTTACCAGCTATGGAAAAGTCGGCGATAACGCTGAGTGCAGCTGACCGAATCCTGAGACGCGCAGCGGCGGCGGATTTAGGTCAGCTGGAGCGACTTGTTAAAAAAATTCAGATTGAGTCTAAAAACGACGTAATTTGCTTGATTCTTTCTTTAGGATTCCCCCTAACTTCAACAACCTGAAACTCATTAGAACCTTCAAATTCATATATTAGATCTTGAAGCTGAATATCGACTTCCTTTCTCAGCTCTGGGCTTTCCGAATCAGGACATCTAATTCTATCAGGGTTTTCCACTGGGACAAAAATGACAATGTCGATTAGCTTCATCGCCTCTAGAATTTGTTCACGGTATTCTTCCAGTGATACCGAGTTGTTATTTATAGCATTTATATAAGCGACGAAATCTAATGGACAACGTTCAAACAACCTATTGTTCTGACTACTTGTTATCAATTCAATGGAATAGTCTAGCTGAGCTATAAAATCATCTTCACTTGGTGAGTCGCTGAATTCATGTCCCTTTTCTTCAAGCAGAATGTATGGCTCCTCTATAATTTCAAAGTTGTCAAGCGAAATACCAAGATCGTCTAAAATAGTTGTCTTTCCTGTGCAGTGTGAACCCGATATAGCAATTTTCATATTTTATTTCAATTGTTTTCTAACGCTTGGCAAAAGTGCGCCGTAGACGCCACTTGCAACCACTTGTTAGCTGCCGATTACCTTGATGCTGATACCAATATACAACCGGCACCGATGAATGTTGAGCCAAATACTTTACCTGCAATAGAACCTGAAAATATTTTGGCTGTTTTGTTCTTTGCTCTCTGCGCCAGATACGAATATGTAGATAGGCAGACAAACGATGAACACATAAAGCTCAAAACCAGCACAGTGAACTGTGGAAGCAATGACTCTGAAACTACTATGAACTGTGGGAATAATGCTGTTGTAAAAACAATCGCCTTAGGATTTGTAACGGAAACCAAAATACCCTGAAAATATAGACTGACAGTATGCTTCTTACCTTTTTTTGCTTGCTTTAATCCCATTGGCGTTATGCCTTTCCTCCATAGATTTATACCCATGTAGATAAGGTAAATTGCACCTGCGATTTTTAATATAGTAAAAGCAATAGCCGAATTGAGAACAATTGCACTCAAGCCTAAAACAGAAAAGCTGGACATAAGAAGTAGCCCAGAAATATTACCCAAAACCGTAATCAATGATTTTTTGAAACCATACATCAAACTGTTTGTTGATACCAACAAAGTTGCTGGTCCTGGAGTTGCTGTTGCCAACAAGGCAATCGAACAGAATGCTAACCAACTTTCTATTTGCATTAAACTCTCCATAGGCAGCTAACGCCCACAGCAGGGGCGACTGAAGAGAAGCGTAGGCCGTCCCGCAGAGGCCCCTATAGGGGCCGACGCTAACTGCCTGTGATTGTTAGCATGTTCACTATTTGACTTCAATATCATGACTTTCCCAACTTTCAAAGTGGTTAAACCAACTAAGGATGAAAGAGCCACTGGGAGCTTTTTTTACAAAGTAGCCAATTCCTTTGCCTGGCTGTTTGTAAAGGTTTACCTCACATGAGTACTCTGAAGCTCGGACATATTGTGGCGACAACGACTTTAGCACTTCTGGGATATCCTCATGCATTAAAGTGCGCTCTTCTCCATCCTTTATTAACTTCGAGCACTCATTAATTATTAGCTCGTGCTCGATACTGCCATGTTTGCTCAGAAGTTCTTTAGCCTCGCCGATTGAGTTAATAGAGTTTATATCCCACAACCAGACAAATCCTATAGTTAAGAATATAAGGATTGCTGAAACTCCAATAGTTCAAAGAAACAGCCAACGCAGTATTCTATATAAAAATTTCATATTTACTGAATGCTAACGAAAATAGATATGCGGAACCGTTAAGGAAGTTGGCGGTACCTTTGCGCAAGCAAAGGGAATGACAACTTTTAGGTTTCCGCATCATCGGGTTGTTATTTGTTGCTCGTGGCATTGTGTACAAATCCACTACAAATATCTTTCTTGCTACTGTCTACCACGATTCGGAGAGAGAAATTAGCAGCTCTAGGTTCGCGGCCTTGCTTCGAGGCGGCTGCGCCGTCCGCATCAACTTCGTTATGCGAGCGTCGCTGAAGCTTCGAAGCTTACACGAAGGTCGAACCGTTGACTATGGGCTCCCCCGCCAATACTGTTTTTTTATACAGAACCCCAATAATCATCTGCTATTCTTAACGGAACCCTCACAAAACTGGAGCGAGCGACCAATAACAGTTTATTAAAGAGCCAGTGGCTCACTATCCATTTGGCCACTATTTCTGGTATGGAGCCTTCAAGCTCCATAAAAAAAGCCCTTATTTACAGCAGCTTATAAACTGCTGTCTAAGTAGTAACCAGAGATAGTGAGCCATTGGCTCAAGTCGTCTGGTTCAACATCCCGCTCTTGAGCACATTTTACCCATAATTAAATCAATAAGTTAGGGGGATCTTTCTGTAGATGTAAGCCATGGCTCTATAACTCAGGCTCTCGCACCGGCGACACGCCCTCTCCACTACTGAAAACCGAAGCCAGTATCACTCACTCAGAATAGCCATAGCTGCAATAGAACTATGCCGGCTAGGCTATGTGCCGCCTCTGCAATCACCCCGGACTACCATCATCATCCGCATAAACCCGCTCATCGTAATTAACCGCAATCATACTCACCCGCTCGGTGCCACTGGGTTTAATATCGGTGATGAGTGCCGGGTGGCTCCAGCGCTCGGCCTGGCCAAACATAAAAAGCGGCGGTTCCATGCTGCCATCTAGTGTGGGGGTAAAATCCAGATTGAAATCTACCTCGATGACATTGGCGCTGCTGGTTGGCGCTGCCGTATAGAGACCGGATAGGGTGCCGTCTGGCTTACGCATGGCTAGAAAGTGCGTACCGGTGCCCCATTCCAGTTCCGCATCCAGGGTGATGGGTCGGCCATTAACCGCCACTACCCTGCCCGTCTGCGAGTATCCGGGGATATCGTCAGCGAGGGCGCAATAGCTCAAATAGCGGCTGTTGAGGCCATCCATTTCAGTCTTAAAGCTGTGGCGGGTGCGGCGGTAGCGCTGGGTGCGTCTTTGCCGCATGCCGAAGCGCCAGGCTTTGGTTTTATCGGTGATGCCGAATGCCCTGACTTTTTTCGGTGCTTGCCCCAGATCTCCCGGTAAGGTGCAGAGCACTGTGGCCGGTTTCCAGGTTTGCGGGTCGAAGTATTCCACCTCGATGCCATCCGGCTCGTCGGGGTCAAATAGCTTTATATCCCTTTCCAGCTCGCCGACCATATTGTCCGGCTGGTACATATGTTCGAACGCCGTGCGCGGGCCGTCACACACCGGAATAATCTGGCCATAGCCCACCGCTAACACTTTTTTCAGGGCTTCGAACAGAGTGGTTTTGTTATCGAATACCGCCTATCACCGCGCGTGCTCCACAGGGTTATACACGCACAGGTTTCAATGCCGTATGGCAGCGCGAGCAGCGTGCAGCTTTGGCCGCAGGCATCATCAAAGAGCGCTTCCGGTTTCACGACCTGAAGATTAAAGCCGCAAGTGACTTTGAGGGAGACGTGAAACACTTCACTGGCCATAAAACAACCTCCATGGCCGAGCGCTACAATCGCACCCCCGACAAGGTTATCCCGCTAAATAGGGGTGGGGAAAGCGGGGAAAAAGGGGGTGATGAGTAGAGCGCAGTGTACTGGGGATATATACACCTTCGAGCGTAGAGAAAACTGCCATGTGGTAAAATTCGTACACTGTATATGTACATTTTGCCCCAAAACGAAAAAACCCCGCACTTGGCGAGGTTTTAAGTCCTTGATAAACAAGGAAGAATCTGGGGTGGCCGACGGGGATCGAACCCGCGACCTCAGGAGCCACAATCAAACCTAAATCTCTATAACTATCATACATTTACAGGCCTTTATGTGTAAATATCAAGGTGGTTCAGCATCGCAATAAACCCCATGATTACTTAGCTGGTCAATTTTTGACACACTTAAAAGCTGTACACTTACACAGCAACTAGACTGCAATCACCGACAGTTGATCTCACTGAAAGATATAGGCAAGCAATATAAACGCCTGCCTATGCCAATTTCCTGTACTCTTTCAGCACCCAGACATAGTGACCCTTAACCAAGCGTTTTGTTGAATCCGTCCTGCGCTTGTATTGTTCCCCCAGCTATTTCTGGAACAGTGATATGTTTTACCGCTATTAATACTTTACAATCCCCTTCAGAGGCTAAGCCTGCTCAGAGGTTATGAAATGAAACACTGATCGGTGCATGACTTGCGCAAGGCGGCATGGCAAGTTTTCCTAACTGACCGAGCCCCATATCGCTGAAAAAATGCTGGGGAACAAACTGTCAGGTAAAATTAGATCTGCTGCTTATAAATAGGATATAAGGGATGTTGAATGAATAAAGTACACGTTATATTTTTAATTGGTCTTGTCACTTCAGGCGTAGCCGTTGCGGAAAGTTTTTATGAAGATGTTGGCATTGGAGTTACAAGTCCTCAAGCCACTTTGCACATCAAAGACTCAGGATCAAAAAAACCCGCGATACTAATATCTGGTGCCAGCTCTACTGAAGGTGATATTGCGGTCTTGAATGATGATACATTCCAGCTTGGAAATTGGATAGATTCTACCGAAAGCTATATTAACTGGCTGGAGATTGACACTGAAAATGTTAAGGAATCCGAGAACGATATAAAGGAATCCGGCCACAGTGAATTTGTGCCCGGCAACACTAAAACTAGATTGAAATTAATTGGCGACAATAGCCATTCAACTATATTCCATTATTCAGGTTTCATTCGACCCGAGGACCATAATGTAAATCTGGATAAGGAGTGCAAAGATACAGAATTGAATGAATGCCTACCATATAGGGAAGAGCTTGCACTGAGAGCCGTCTCTGACGGTGTTAACCCAAATAACAATGGAGCCGGTGCTCACTTCTACGGTAACCAGGATAGCCAGCATGGCGGCTGGATTGGTTTTTTTACGGATGGCAAAGCAAGGATGTCTATAAACAAACAGGGGCGAGTTGGTGTAGGCTCTAAAAATGTACTTGACGATTACAAAAATTATTTTAAGGGTCGCTTTAATATTATAAATCCCGAAAATGAGCCTGGACTCTATATCGAAGGTGCAGGGCCCGATGAAGGAGATATCGCGTGGAAAGATGGTGAATACCTTCAAATGGGAACATGGGAAGCCTCAATGGAGGACAATTTTGACGACAAAAACATCGAAGGCGAATTCCATGAAGTGGTGAGGATTACGCATGCAGGTAATTTCTCTGTCAAAAATCCGATCGAGAACGACGATTCTCCAGGGTATATACAGTTAGATACTTCTGCAGGAACTCCTCCCGATTCTGATTGTAATAGCTCATCCGATGTAGGTCGCATGACCATACATCAATCTGAATCGCTACTATATGTTTGCGCATCATCAGGCTGGAAAAGCTTGACCCTTTAAGAAGCCAGTAATGAAATATTAATAGTTTTACCTTTTATATCAGGTGAGCCATAAATCTCACCTGATTTAAAGGTTATTTCCTAAAAGTAAAATTTCCGCAATCGCTTCAAGTCACCACCCTAGGCAAATCCCCCCACCGGGTGGTATAGGCAGGCGATGTAAATGCCTGCCGCATCTTCCACTTTTTCTGGATACCTTCTGCCCCAAGAAACAACGTCCCGCGACCGAACTTTTTATTGACCCTGTCCATCGCCTGCATGGTCTGCCCTGCCCTGAGCGATTGTCCAGGGGTGAACAAATCACCCTGCCCCAGCGCGCGGGGGATAATTTCGATGAGCCCTACGCCTGCTTTCATAAAGCGGCAGCCGGGGCGGTACAAGTCCGCAATGGCTTCTCTCACCAGCCGCACGATTACCCGCGTGTCGTCGGTGGAGTATGGGGTCTGCACTACGGCGCTGCGGCTGTAGTAGTTGGGTTCATGGGGTGAGGTGTGCAGAAATACGTGAATCGACTTAACCATCGATTTCTGTGCGCGCAGTTTCTCCGCGGCCCTGCTGACATAGGGGGTCGCGGCTTGCAATATGGGCGCTAAGTCGGTGAGCTTTTCGCCGAAGGAGCGGGTGCAATAGATCTGCTTTTTCGCTGGGGGCTCTTCCTCCAAGCCCAGGCAAGGGATACAGTTTAGCTCTTCGATTGTTCGCTCAATATTCACGTTGATGCGGCGGCGCAGGATTTTCGGGTTGGCCTGCGCCAGGTCATAGGCGGTCTCTATACCGAAATCCACCAGACGCTTTGTAAGGCGACGGCCTATACCCCACACATCATTCACAGCTGTGCGGCGCTGCATCCACTGCCATTTCTCCTGCGTATCCAACGCACAGACGCCATCACACTTAGGAATTTTCTTGGCCGCGCGGTTGGCGAGCTTGGCCAGGGTCTTACTGGGGGCGATACCCACACCGACAGGCATACGGATGTTACGCCACAGGGTATTGCGGATCTTGCGGCCGTAATCCTGCCAATCCTCCTGCAGCCCGTGCAGATCTAGAAACATCTCATCAATGCTGTAGACCTCCACATTGGGGCTGAACTCGCGGAGGGTGGTCATTACCCGGTGGGAGATATCGCCATACAGCGGGTAATTGCTGGAGAAGATCGCCACCCGGTGCGCGCGCAGCAGGTGCTGAACCTTGAAGAAGGGCTCCAGATCGCCGATGCCCAACAGCTTCGCCTCCTTGGAGCGCGCCACCACAAAGCCATCGTTATTGGAGAGTACCACCACCGGGCGCCCACGCAGATCCGGCCGGAATATCTGCTCACAGCTGGCGTAACAGCTATTACAGTCCACCAATACCAGCATTCAGCGCGGCCGGTGGTAACGCACCGAAGCTTTAACCACCCCCTCCACAATCAATTCCTGCCCTTCCCAAATGGGGATTGGGGCATAATCATCATTTGCAGAGAGCAGCCGCCCCTGCTGCTGGTCCAGCACCTTGCAGGTAAGCTGGCCGTCCAGGGCCACCACCACCACATCACCATGAGCAGGGGTTAGAGAGCGATCGACAATCAATAGATCCTTATCAAAGATGCCAATCCCCATCATGGAATCCCCATTCGCCCGCGCCATAAAGGTCGCCGCCGGCTTGCTGACCAGATGCTCATCTAGGCTGAGGGCCGCCTCCTTGTGGTCATCGGCGGGAGAGGGAAAGCCACAGGCAACGCCGTGGCCATAGAGTGGAGAAAGCTTCATTCTGGAAACCTTGAATACTGTATATTCATACAGTTTATTACCAGAAGGCAGCAATCGGCAAGAGCAATGGATGACTACGAGGCCGGAACACTGGGCGAACGCCTGCGCAACGCAAGGAAACAGGAGGGGAAAACGATCGCACAGCTGGCTAGGCAGCTGGGGCTGGCGCCATCTCAAGTTTCAAAAATGGAAACAGGCAAGCAGAAGATACCCGCAAAGCTGCTGCCGGCTTGGTGTGAGGCGGTGGGGATTACCCTGGCGGAAGTGTACGGGGCCGAGAACCTTCACCACTTTGCGCAGATCCCCTTTCCGCCACTTATAGCTCGTCTATATGCACAGCTACCATAGGAATTTCGCTTGCATATTCACCGAGTAATCGAAAGTAGTTACCAGCTTTGGACGTCGCGCTGCAACGCCTTGTTAGCATTTTGTCTTGTTTTCCCCTCTAACACCTTTCCAACGCCATATTTGTACTCGCCCAATTTTCTCTATAGAAAATTATGGAATCATAGTGCACAGTCATTTCATCACTTCTCAATAGGTATGGGAATTTGGCACTTTTAGAAAGAAGGCCCTCATAACGTGTTAATGCATGGTCTTGAAATGCATAGTACTGTCCATAATTAAACTTATCGCAGTCTTGGCTGTAACGATCCAAAAGGATATTTACGAAGTTTGCCTCTCTGCTGTACCCTTCCATTTCATAAAGTAATCTGTCTCTGCCTTCCATAAAGGCGGAAGTCGTAAACCCTAAAAAAAACCCGGTTACGATTAGCGTGCCGATTCTCAAAAACTTCATCTATATCTCATACGAATGCTAACGTCACGGCCTGCGGCAAGTTTGAAGCGCAGCGGAAAATTTGTCCGACAGTAGCGTCTTGTTAGCCCTGACATACCTAATTAAACAGAAATCGTTCATGCGAATACTCTTCAATGCCTTTCTGCTTCATCATACTTTCCATCTGTTTATTCTTTTTGTCACTACCGAAGCCGAACAATGCTTTCTTTAAGGACTTCAGTTCCAACAACTGATCGTATTGATCTGGAGCCATATTTTGGGCACATACATGAATAAACTCTTCTAAAGCTGGGGCTTTGAACAAACCATCTAAATCCTCCAGCCCTTTCATTGTTTCCAAATATATCCTTCTTAATTTTGTAAGATTACTTAGATCTGGAAATTCGTCTACGTTTCGAAGTGACTGGAGAAATAGATACTGCAGCCCGGTGAGAGTTGATATTACAGAGATATCAGATAGACCTTTGATCTGCCATAATTCCAAGTATTTCAGATTTTCCAAACTTTCAATCGCACTAAGATCTTTTATTCCGCCAAGCTTGATATCTAAAGACCACAATCTACTGAGTTTTCGTAGAAAGCTAATGTCCTTTGGACTAACAGACCTTAGAGTAAGCTTCTCTAGAAATTCGAGCTCACCTACTATTTCAATATTTTTGTTTTGCCCCTCGATATACAACTCTTTTAGATATGGTAGATTTGACAAGCCATCTAACTTAGGTTTCTTTGACTTTGTAGCGCCGAGAAATAATGCCTCCATTGATTGAGGCAGGGATTCTAGGAAATCAAAGTTATCTAGATTATAAACACCTACAGATAATGACTTTAGTGCTTTCAAATGCGTGATATTTTCTAGATCACTTACTTCTCTTAGACAATCGATAGACAAGGTTTCAACAGATGGTATATAAGCCAGAGTACTTAGGTCGCATACTTTCGAATAATGACCATAGATCCTTATCTCAATATCTGGACGTTTAGGTATCAGGAGATCATTAAGTAGTTTCCAGCTCTCAGTAGTAATAGGACCGCAAGTCTGTATTACTTTCACTTTTAGATCATTTACAACACCGTCAATACAAGACTCTGAAATGTCATCTTGTATTTCCAACCTATTAACTGAGAGTGTTCTAGCTATGGGCATTCTGTCTCCTAAGAAGGCTAACGCCTAGCACACGGGCGGCCGAAGCAAAGCGTAGGCCGTCCAGCCCACATATTTTGTGGGCAATCGTGCTGCTTTTTGTTATGCATTAGCCTCTCCGCCAGTCTTTAATAGTTGCAATAAGTAGGGCTATGAAAATTACTAGAAGGAAAAAGGCAACACCATAGCCCACGGCACCATCTACTTTAGCTCCTTTGGCCTCCCAATGCCCATAGGTTATAAGCTGATATAGCATTGCAAAAGATATGAAGCCACTAGTAAATACAGCTAGTAACATATGCCGCAAATTGAAAAGCTTTTTCCCAAAAGCAAGCTCCCCCCATGAAGGAGTCTCGATTTTTCTATCGAGGCCTTTTCGACGCCATCGACGGTCTTTGAGATTAGACATAGTTTTTATTCATAACGCCCAGCTAAACGGCGAGCGTTAGCGAGTCCGGTGGATGCCACGCTTTTTGTGGACGGAACGAATTTCAGCGGCTTGTTAGTTGGCATGTCGGTGCGCCCACTTTTCATGAGCATCTACTTCATTGCCAAATTCTGCTGCCATTAAAAGATTCCGCCAATCTGTTTTAGCAAGATTGATAGCTTCGAAGCTCATCGATTTTTCAGTTGCAAGCCTCAATACAGCGTATCGGATGCGCTCCATTTGCTTAGGTGTCCAGCCTTCACATGACAGTGCTTCAGTTCCACATTCAATTTCTAGCATGTCACAAACCTCAAGAGCTTCTCTGGACTTATACAGAGAATGAACAAGATTTTTAGTGTCTTGACTAAGTTCGCTCATTGCTTATGCCTACTAACGCCTAGCTCACAAGAAAAATGCGAGCGAAGCGAGTAGTTTTTCCTGTGCAGCTACTTGTTAACTGCTTTTACTCTTTTGTATATATCCATTGGAAACGGATACCCCCAGAGCTCTTCGTATTCTTTAGCGCCATACTTTTCCAAAATTCTATCAGCCTCTTCAAGATACTGTGATTTCAGTCTTAATATTCGCGTTTTGAAACGTTGAGCACATTTACCTCTATCCCAAGGCTCATCCATTAGCTCATTATCAAACTCATACACTTGAATTAGAACGTCGTCACCTTCGACGGTAAATCGAAGCTTTGTTCTTCCCGGCTCATGGTCAAACCCACAATCCGATTCCGGTACGCCATTAAGCAAATCGAGAACAGCTTGAGAAAGCTCTGCGAAAGCATCCGACAAATAAGAGATCGAATCGATTTCATAGGTTTCCCCATTGCACTGTAACGTGGAGTTGGCCCATCCGTGATCCTCAATGTTGTACGCAAGCATGAATTTCATACGCAGTTAACGCCTGCCGCACGGGCCGGAGGTGCGAAGCACCGAAGGTCCAGAAAATGCGCAGCATTTGCGGTCGTGCCGGCACTTGTTATGTATTTTTATTTCTGTGGTTCTATAAGCCACTGTGAAAAACCACCTTCTTCACTTGTACTGCACGAATAGACGAAACCGAATTCATATGATTTTGGCATGTTTTTCAGGTATGCCCCCGATTTTGACATATAGCGATGAAAAGGTTCTACGCTATTTTCTTTTTCAAAGAAGACAGAGTAATTAGAGTTCCCAGTTATACAACAACCATTACCCTCACAAGCTACCCCCTCAGAGATAGAAACCTCGACCGCTACTTCAGAAGTACTAATTACGGTCGCATCGCCTTTACAAACACATGCGCCAGATGCCATGGCGTTACTAGAAATTATAAATAGAAGTAGAACTATCGATTTCATAACGGCCTACACATAACGCCGCCGGCAGGGGCAGCTTACCTTGTGCACATTTTGCGCGACAATGGGAGCGCAGCGACCTGTGCAAAATTTGCACAAGGTAAGCTGTCCCGCGGAGGGCCGTAGGCCCGGAGCCAACTGCCCGGCTTTGTTATGTTTTTGGGCACACATATGACTGAAAATACTGCTCCATTTGATATTTTGAGTGCAACGCAACCTCAGTACCTGACGGACTGTATATTGTATTTGCTCCACGTCTATACGCGTCTGATTTTGCTTTCTCAGATATAGAATTTTCCGAATTAGCTCTTACCGAATACCAGTGGACTTTTCTGCACCCCTCCGGGGCTTCACTTACGATTACGACATTGTGGTGCGCGCGCTGCATGGCACACGCTGAAACACTGATTGTCACCAATACAAAAAATATTCGGGTCATCATAGAAACATAACGCCCGCAACAGGGGCAACCAATGCTGTGCACCTTTTGTGCAAAACTGGGAGCGCAGCGATCTGCACAAAATATGCATAGCGTTGGGTGTCCCGCGGAGGCCCGAAGGGCCAGAGCAACCTGCTTGCGTTTGTTATGCACGGGCAGCCCTAAACTCCAAAATAGTTTTCGGCATGCTATAGCGATCTATAGTCTTTTCCACAATGAACGAGATATCCCATTTCTTGTTGAAGAGCCTACTTAAGTCAGCTTTGTCGAAGAAACGCTTAGCTTGATTATTTACAATGAAGAGGTTCGATTCAACTTCAGGGTAACCAGTTGCTCCGTAGTTGGTATCATTTTTCGAATTTACTCGGCCTATTAACATACCACCAGGCGTTAATACCCTGTAAAGTTCGGATACTATCTCTTCAGTTTTATTCCAATCGAAGTAATGTAAGCAAAGACTTGCTACGACCACTTCAAAACTATTCGACTCATATGGCAATGGCTCGCTATGATCTAGCTCTTCAATATCCAACGGATCATTTCGCACCAAGTCAGTCGCTATCAGTTTACTCGCAATAGATCTAAGAATCTGCGTATCTATACCCGTACCTGCACCAAGCTCTAGAGCTGACTTCCCCTTTATCTCTTTTACCCAGCTGTCAAGCCACTTGTAATCAGATTTCATATTAGATTCAGTGCATAACGCCTCAATAACCCGCAGCTGGAACGCAGCGAAGCGGAGTGTAAGCTGTCGGGCGCCGAAGGCGCGTAGTTAATTGATTTGTTAGTTGCTTAACTTCCAAGTGCCTCATAGGAGACCCAAGCTAGAACTATAACTAAGCACCCAAAAGCAAACCAGTGATAGTTTTTGGCTGCCTGTAGGTCAACCGCAACCATCGGGACGTATAAGAATTTAAGAATACCGCTAGATATAACAACCAACACAGAGGCAAAGACTGGCCACCAGGTTTTAGCGAGGAGAGACCATAGCAAGACTACGGGAACACCAAAAGTTACCAGTAAGCTCTCAAGTGCTGTACCAGCGTAGTGCTGCTTAGAGTAACCACCACAGTTTGGACAAATGGCGGGGTGCAACGCGCTGGAATTGAATTTACCCCAATTCGAAATCACCTTTTTATCACAGTGTGGGCATTTATGTTTCATTATCTTCATTAAGAGCAACTAACGCCGTCAGCTGCAGCACCTCGTTAGTTGCTTTTTTGGACTCCGAAAATCTCATCTAGCACGGCCTCCCCTCGGTTAGTTGGAGCCAACTCATACTGCCATTTATTGTCTCTTGAAAATGAGCTACTCCAGTTCCATGGATCATTAATGAAGCTTTCCAAATCATCATTGGTTAATGTCTTTACAGACTCAACAGAGTATGGCTCTTTGGAAGCTCTATCAATCTGACAGAGTGAAATCAGGCCCTTTGACACCAATGATTTTACAAGGCCAATTGCCAGCTCATATTTTTCAATGAGGCTACCTTCCGTAGCATCAGAATGAATCTCTGATATTAACTCTGGTAGAGTTTTACCGAAATCAGTCAATTCAACCAATAGCCACTTTTCGTTGTCTGATAAGATGATGGTTGTAATCTCCTTGAGCAACTAACAGTTTATTAAAGAGCCAGTGGCTCACTATCCATTTGGCCACTATTTCTGGAATGGAGCCTTCAAGCTCCATAAAAAAAGCCCTTATTTACAGCAGGTTATAAACTGCCGTCTAAATAGTAACCAGAGATAGTAAGCCATTGGCTCAAGTCGTCTGGTTCAACTTCCCGCTCTTGAGCACATTTTACCCATAATTAAATCAATAAGTTAGGGGGGATCTTTCTGCAGATGTAAGCCATGGCTCTATAATTCGGGCCTTCGCACTGGCGACACGCCTCTCCACTACTGAAAACCGAAGCCAGTATCACCCACTCGGAATCGCCATAGCTGCAATAGAACTATGCCGGCTAGGCTATGTGCCGCCTCTGCAATCAACCCGGACTACCATCATCATCCGCATAAACCCGCTCATCATAATTCACAGCGGTCATACTCACCCGCTCGGTGCCGCTGGGTTTAATATCGGTGATGAGTGCCGGGTGGCTCCAGCGCTCGGCCTGGCCAAACATATACAGCGGCGGTTCCATATTTCCATCTAATGTGGGCGTAAAATCCAGATTAGAGTTGATTTCTACTACGTTGGCGCTATCGGTTGGCGTTGCCGCATAGAGACCAGACAGGGTGCCGTCTGGTTTGCGCAGGGCGAGGAAGTGCGTACCTGTGCCCCACTCCAGCTCCGCATCCAGAGTGATAAGTCGGCCGTTTACTGCCAGCACCCTGCCCGTCTGCGAGTAGCCGGGGATATCGTCGGCGAGGGCGCAGTAGCTCAGATAACGGCTGTTGAGGCCGTCCATTTCGGTCTTAAAGCTGTAGCGGGTGCGGCGGTAGCGCTGGGTGCGCCTTTGCCGCATACCAAAGCGCCAGGCTTTGGTTTTATCGGTGATGCCGAAGGCCCGGACCTTTTTCGGTGCCTGGCCCAGGTCTCCCGGCAAGGTGCAGAGCACTGTGGCCGGCTTCCAGGTTTGCGGGTCAAAGTATTCCACCTCGATGCCATCCGGCTCGTCGGGATCAAACAGCTTTATATCCCTTTCCAACTCGCCGACCATATTGTCCGGCTGGTACATGTGTTCGAATGCCGTGCGCGGGCCGTCGCGCACTGGAATGATTTGCCCATAGTCCAGAGTGGGTTCGGCATAGCCCACCGCTAACACTTTTTTCAGGACTTCGAACAGGGTGGTTTTGTTATCGAATACCGCCGAGAAGGTATCGCCACGCGCGCTCCATAGGCTATGGAGCCCTTCCATCTCCTCCAGGCCAATCTGGTGATCAGTATGGCCGACGCTCTTAATCACGTAGGCAAAGAACGGGGCTATATCCTCAGTGGGTTGAGGCGCAGACCAGCTGCCATTTTCATAGACGGGAAGTTTGCGGGTTGCGATGAGATTGAATTTATTCTCGGCGCTGCCAGCCAGTGCATTGGTGCCACGAATTTTAACTGCAATCGTGGTCACGCCTTCATAACGGCTGGCGCTGTCCAGCTCAGCCTTAAGTACAGTCCACTGCACTTTATCGTATACGCGGGTATCGTCAGTGCCTGGGGTGGTGCGCTTTGCGCGAACCTCTGGACGCATCCGGCTGCTGAGATTAATTTTTTTGGTGAAGCCTATCTGGTCGTTGGTGGCGCCGCTGAAAGTGTGGCTGATGGTGGTCCAGCTGCTACTGCCCTCGGCCCGGTAATCAACTTCAATGGTGACAGAGCGAGTTTCGAAGTCTCCGTTATCTTTTAACCGGCCTAGCCCCTGCGGCAAGAAAAAATCCAGCCAAATTGTGTCTGTCAGCTCGTTGGCTGGACAGGCGAAAAAAGGGCCACTATAGCTGGTATCACTCGGGCTGCTACTAGCGATGGTGATGGACTCATGCTGGGAGCTGGTGAAACCGGTCCAGGCCACATCCGGGTCACCATTGCCGTCCACCTTTTCCATAGTGGCGCTATTCACAGAGCCCTTGGAAACCACTCGGTAATCACCGTTATTGCTGGCACTGCCACTAATAGTGATGATTTCATTCACCCCATAAGGGAATGGCCATGAAAGATAACTGCCACTCTCTGCGTCATATTCGTAACAGCTCAGAGTGTGGCCGGCCATGCTCCAGCGCGTGCGGCTGAAACCGGAACCTGAAGAGCTGAGACTCCCCTCCAATTCCAGCCCGGTTTGGCCGCCGCTGCTGCCCACCTCCGGCGAGGTATACACGTTGCGATGTGCTTCGTGACTAGTAATGCTCTCACCAGGGCCAAACAGCTTGTAGTCGATATCGCCAAAATAGCGGCTGACCGGTGTGTTGCCGATAAAGATTTCCTCGGGGTCCACGGCATACTCACCAACGCCCACCGCCATCATTAAATACAGATATTGATCGTTGCCGATATATTCCCGGCGCGGCTGGTTAAGCAAATCGGGAAAGACTTTATGACGGCCGGCAATCTCGGGCACCACACCCATCAGCCGCGCCTGATTACCCTGAGCGTTGGGGTTGTAGATGGTGGAACCATCGGGTGTGGTCTGGTTGTAGTTATCGGGGATCTGATTAGCAAAATACATGGCGGCAGCCGCAGCGGCGACCGCGACCACGGCCATCACAATCACCGCCGGGCCTGATGCTAATCCAGGCTAAGGGCCGCCTCCTTGTGGTCATCGGCAGGAGAGGGAAAGCCACAGGCAATGCCGTGGCCATAGAGTGGGGAAAGCTTCATTCTGGAAACCTTGAAAACTGTATATTTATACAGTTTATTACCAGAAGGCAGCAATCGGCAAGGGCAATGGATGACTACGAGGCCGGAACACTGGGCGAACGCCTGCGCAACGCAAGGAAACAGGAGGGGAAAACGATCGCACAGCTGGCCAGGCAGCTGGGACTGGCGCCATCTCAAGTTTCGAAGATGGAAACAGGCAAGCAGAAGATACCCGCGGAGCTGCTGCCGGCTTGGTGTGAGGCGGTGGAGATTACTATGGCGGAGGTGTACGGCATCGAGTACCTGCACCACTTCGCGCAGATTCCCTTTCCGCCGCTGATTGCGCAGCTTTATTCGAAGCTACCGCAAGAGTTTCGTAGGCATATACATCGGATGATTGAGAGCACCTACCAGTTATGGAAGAGCCGACGTTAAATTAGACCTCATTGCCTTTCGGAAGATTATCGGCGGCATATCCTATTGCCGCGCGTATTTTGGTTTCGTCTAGGTTGGGGAAGTCTTCGATGATTTCGCTAGTGGTCATGCCAGCGCTGAGCATCTGCAAAATATCCACTACGGCTATCCTGGTCCCTGTCACACAGGCTTTCCCTCCCCTTATTTGCGGATCAACCTCAATGTACGGCTGGTATTCCACACTGCACCTCCTTTAGCTATTTCACTTAAACAGTGAACATTTAGGCAATCCATACCATCAACTGCAAGCATAGCCAGAAACCAGAATTAGTCTTCATTCTTAATTGGCAACTTGCCAAATTCGGGGTATCGCTCCCTCAGAATAGCTTCCTGCTCTTCTTTTGTCTGAATAACGTCCTCAACGTTACAAACACCAATTTGATTTATGGTGATTTCATTATTGTATTTTTCGATGAGCTGCCTGGCCTTTAATCGGTTCTCTTCTGATGCTTGTCGGCGACCTGAGAAATCCTCGCGAATCATCTGAAAATTTTCTTCCAGCGAGAGCTTGTCATCCATCATGTAACCCAGACTAGAATGCACCAATATATTGACATCCTGGGCTGTGAAATCGGGTACGCCCTCCATTGCGGGATCAATGGTAGGGTCAGATATTATTGACTCAGCAATATCGTCAGGAAGAACAAAGTACTGGTCATCATCAGCTTTGATTAACATGGCAAGACCTCCAAAGGTTTCGCAAGTTCTTGCTCAAAAATTCGGTATTGATCTATTTCTGAAATTTTCACGTCGCTCATAAACCACCCAATACCACCATCGGTATGAAGAGCAATAAAATGCGGGAGTTTGTGTTTGAGATGTTTATAAATCTCCCTTGCACCATGTCCATATGCACGATTTTTTATATGAATTGCATTGGCTTTATGCCTACCCAGATCATCAGTCAAAAGATAAAAGCCTACAATAGAAATGCCAGGCAAATCCGGCAGGATCATTTCTGTCGCTCGGTTTCCAATGGCCCTGGCCAAAGATAGTCCATTGGTTTTGCCCGTCACTGAAGAATCCATACTTCCACTAGCATTTGTAAACTTGATTCCCACCGCTTTTCCGGTAATGCCAGCTACATCATGATAGCTAATCTGAATAGTGTAATTCAAACCCCCTTCTGTTATTACAGAGGTCTTTTCATGGGGCTGCCTTAATAAGTAATGTCCAGCCATACTACCTAGTGAATCCTTTCTGTAGGTTTGATTTTTAACCACCATATATCAATGGCAATTAATGCTTCCAATTTGCTTGAGTAACAATATCGATACCCAATAGAGCCCTTATCCATACCACAATGTAACCTAGAGATACAGGTTAAGTACTTCAAAGGTTCCCACAACTACCGGCACACTTGGCGACAGCCAAAATTAAAATAATTTAATTATTCACTTCAACCCATAACTCTCCGCAATGAGCTTAAACTGTTGGGCATAAATAGCGCGAGCGGGCTGATAGGGTGGCAACCATTCATCGGGACCTTTATCGCCCTTGCTCTGGTTGTGGCCATCATCCACCAGCCAGAGGTTGGCCGGGTCTTCGGCAAAGGCGCGGCGCTGTTCGCGAGTCCAATTGGCACCGCCGTGCTTGTGGGCCCATGAAAGTGGGACAATATGTTCAACATCCAGGTCCGAAGCCTGTTGGAAAAACTGGCGGGTATAGGGATCCATCCACAAGCCGGACACGACGGTACAGGCCTTTTCATTACTGAAGGTTACCGGAGCCAGGGAGAGACAAACAAGTGGCTCCTGCTGAACCCACAACTCCCATAGTGACATCCACTTGGCATGATAACTACGGCAGAAAAAATCGCCATGCTCAAATTTCAGCTAAAGCTCATTTACGAAAAATAAATGTGCTTAGGGCTTTACTAAAAAAATTCTATCGCGTAGATTCCCGTGCGCCAAAATGATCTTAAAGTAACTTGGCAAATCAAAAAGCTGTTAATGGATGTAACTCAATGAAAAGAATTTCTGCATTTATTCTCTCCACCTTTTTTGCTCTGTGCGGACAAGCCCACGCAAAAGACACTCTTTACGGCGGCGAGTATCTTTATCCAGGTGATAAATTAGTATCTAGTAATGGAAAGCATGAACTTCTCTTAGCAAGTAACGGAAGCTTACAATTACGTCAAGAGTCATCATTTGTATGGTCCTCCATGGTTCATGGAAGTGATAACTGGAGAGGAAGTAAAACTGGCAACACTGGGATAAAAGCAGTAATGCAAGCTTCAGATGGCAACTTTGTAGTCTATAGCTCTAACAATGGCCCTATTTGGTCTACCTTCAAAAGAGCAAGCTTCAATAACAAAAACTCAAAACTTGTATTACAAAACGACGGTAACCTTGTAATCTACAAGGCAGATATGACACCTATTTGGCACACAGGCACCGTTGTCACCCCTAAACAGTGCACAACAAAAGAAATCGACATGTGGGGTGGAAAAGTACAAGATGGATACATCTGGAACACAAACACCAGATGCACTATTTATGTTCCACTGTTGCCTAGCTCTAATAAAGTTAGGCTTCCATATAATGGACAGCTATGCGAGGTTAAACCTGCCTATGCTGGCAAACGCAAACACACTACTTGCAAGTAGTTTATAAATTGAATTAATACCGTTTTGCCAACCCCTTTATATAAAGGGGTTGGCATTTCACCACTAGCCTTCACAAACCCCCTCTTCTTTTCTGCATTCACTCAGATACTGCCTAACTCACCTGATTATCCCAAAACACCCCATTCAATGCGCTTAACATCTGCCCAACCACCCCAACCAAATCGCTGCTTGTGTCGCCAGTAATCTGCGGCAGTGCAGACGGGCGGTTGGCGATCTGCCAGCCGCTGCTGGCTTTTACATACAGCAACCCGTCCGCTTTATTCAGAGCCACTTTTGCTGGGAGGAATTGCCAGTAGCCTGGGTCTGCGACATAGCGCGCGAGCTGGCCGTCTTTGCCGGTACGGTCTTTACCACCTCTCACTCACCCACTAGGAATCGCCATAGCCGCAATCGAGCTATGTACAGCTAGGCGGTTCGCCACTTCAACAATACAGTCGGCTACAAGATCGGCGGCATGGTCGGCAACATTGATGGCCTGCCCCGCATCAGTCTGCAGGATTTTGGTCGTTACATACACGCTACTCATTTCGTCACCAGCGCCGTCAATCTGTACTTTGTTTTGGTCATCAATAACCGCGATGGTGCATTTTAAAACGGCGGCGGCTTTGGCCTCAATGGATGCAGGTTCGGTAGTTTGCGTTACCGTTGCGCGTACAACTTAGGAGTAACGCTGCGGATTAAGCCCTGATGGATCTGCTCCAGTGATGCCTGGCAATCCGGCTTCATCCAGATGGCATAGGCTACCAACAGCAATTTTTTGCTCACCTCCCCAGCACGAAACGCCCAAAGCTGGCCAAAGTTTTCCAGCTCAGTTTCCGGTAACTCTTCATCCTGCGGCAATGGAATATCTTCGGTAGTCTTCTGCAGATATTCACAGCGGTGGTAGGCGCTCAGCTCAAACAACTCCACTTCCTGCTGGCCAAATACAACGGTTTCGGATTCTAAAATAGGAGTAGGAACCAAATTCATTGTTAGCTGCCTGCGGTTACTGTGGGTTTACCAGAGATTTTGAACTTCACGGTGCGGGTAATCTTGTCATCCTTGGGCACAGCCTTACCCCAGCCGGTAATATGGCCGGTGAATTCCACCTTGGTACCTTCAGGATATTCAATCTGGTAATACTTATTGGTATCGGAGTCGTAATCTGCCCGCAGTGCCTGCTGGCCGCTATCTGTCTCTTTCCAGATCAAAGTAATTGAAACCTCGCCGGCATCGCGTAAGCCGGAGGGGTCATAGTCCATATAGCCACTGGTGCCATCAATCGGCGTCATTTCAACTGAACCGCGCGATTCCTCACCGGGGTCGATATCCAGCATGCCCGCCACTGGTGTATAGGAAGTGCCATCATCGCTGCGGGAAAATTTTGTTTTATAACCTTGTGCCATAGCTAAGACCTTATTGAATTGTTGAGTTAAAGGGCTGAGGGTTCGGTGGAATACTGGGCCCTATAGATCAATCGAACCTCGCCCAGTGGGTGATCCTGATCCAGGGCAAACTGGGTTTGGCTGAGTAGGAATAAGTCACAGGTGTTATCTAAAGTGGCATCCTGTAGTGCATGCTCGATCTCTTCAGCGGCTTGATCCAGTGCGGCATAGACATCGCCGCGACTCTTCACTACGGCGGCAACAGTTAAATCCAGTTGCCGATCTGAACCGCCATACATTTCGTGGTCCGTGTTTTCGGTGGAAAAATCCACCACAATCGCCGGCAGTTTTTCTGGATCGATTTCTTCTGTGGTGCCAGGGGGTGGAAATGTGTAGCTGGATAGAGTTTGCAGCTTGCTTAAAACGGCATCGCGGATGGTGATGCGTTGGGTCATTGGTATGTGCTCCAGGAATTTGGGGCATAAAAAAAACCCGCTGATGCGGGTTTTCATATTTACAATACGGCAGAGCCCACTCGCACTAGGAAGCTCGTGATGGCCACCTATACTTTAATGAATCTCTGCAATCAAAATGTAGATTTATTGACTAGTCGGTGAATAGCCAAACACTACGTATACGCGGGTAGGCTCCATCTTGTCCACCGCAGCCATCTAACCAAAAGCTAACTTTTTTTCCCGTCATTTGCGCGGACAATAAAGTTGAATGAATTGCTGCGTAATTATCATCTGTTGGGTGGATAGCAAAATAGTAAGTTTTTTCACACCCACTTGGATTATAGGCAGCTTCCTCACCAGGGTGATTTGAGGCGTCAAGTTCTGGAGCTCTAACTTGTGTCCAGCCCCCATTGACATACATAGTTTTAATTGTCGCAGGTCCAACTAGTCCAGAACCGGCAGCCCAAACTGTCATTGTCATCATGTAGACTACGACACCTAACATAAATTTCTTCATTTAGTTTTAAACTCCATTAACTACTTATAAATTGATAACAACAAGAAACTTAACTGGTACTTTCAATCTATCCATTCAAAGTTTGCCCAGATCATTTTGTGATCAGGTGTACATTTCTCCATCACACAAATTGCTTCTTCTGTGTATGCAGCTGGCACATTGAAAGTGGATAGAAATTCCCCCCCAACAACCACTTGATCTACTTTCGGCTTAATCTTTCCCTCAGGTGAATAGTAAAATATGTAATCTATCTTTTCAGGACTATTTTTTGAAGCGTTGTGTTTAGTATTCGCAATGTGTTGAGTTATATCCACGACTCCAGGGAACTCTTTTTCAAACTCCTCAATGAGTTTATTATATTGGTCATTTATCTGGTAATCGATATTGAAATCACCAACAAATATAACTGGTGCCGGTTTTTCTATAAATTCAGCCTTAAACTGCCGAATCATATCCTTCGCATCTATTAGGCTTTTCTGAACATCACCATTAGCCCAAACAAAGTGCGCTGTGACGAACCAGATGTTTTTTCCATCACCAAAATCGTGAAATAGAGCTATAGCTCCTGTATCGGTGCCCTCTGCACCTGTAAGCTCTAAGTACTTTTCATCTTCAATTTTAACATTAGTAACTACAGCCTCACCTTTGTAAATACCAACAATACCACTAGGCCCAGTTCGGGCGCTAAACCCTCCATTTTTATCACCATAAGAGCTTTTGGAAACCAAACCATAAAAACGATTTACCACATTGGGAGAGAAATATTCATCTACCTCTTGAATAAAAGGCTTATCACAGACATATTTAGTCCTATTCATTGCCTCTTGAAAGCCAATAATGAATGGTTTTTCTCTATCTATTACCTCATCCAATTGAGCCAAATATGTCTGAAACCGCTCATCAAATTCTTTCTCAGCACTTTCACTACAGTTCAATAGGCCATTGTCCTTTTTGGTCGTTATATCATAGCTTGTTGCTAATGAGTCCCAGATATTGTGTGTAACAATAGTAAACTCGAACGATAGTGATGCTGGTGAAATAAAACTAAGCAACAACAGCACTACTACATTTGCCTTAAAATTAAACATATCCCCTACTCAATACCCTTCTGAAAATATATTTGAGTCACGAACAATACTACTGCCAAACTCACCAAAATTTTTCGATAGATTTGGAATCATATTTAAATAAAACTAGAAAAACAAATAATTGACAATTCTCCGATTTTCAAGTCATTACTTCAACCAACACCCGCCAAACAACCTCATCATCCGACAACCGCTTGTGCACGGTATAGGCTACACCACCAAGCGTAATCACCGCTTCAGAGCTGTAAGCGCCGACCTCACTTTAAAAGGCGGCAGCCATTGAACATCCAAAGGAGAATGAAAAGTGGACGAGTGCTATTTCCTTTCGGTGTTGTATTCACGCTCATGGCCGCCATAAAACCACAGACCTACTTATCGGAATAGAGTGCCATCAATCAGGCGGCGTTTTTCCAAGCATTTATCTGATCCAGTAATTCCGGGAAGGTCTCGACGTAGTACAGGGGCTGAGTCTCTCTAGGGTTCCTTGGGCAGGTTTCATTCCTGCCAAAGCGTAATCCGGCCTGAGTAAGTGACTTAAACTTCTTGATCCCCCCTCTGCTGGAACGTCGCTGCAACTCCTCCAGATAACCCATACTTATTAGGATTGGGTTAACGGCACGGGCTGATAACGATGCCCCGTGCTCCTTCAATAAGTCGCTGTGGGCCTTCACGGGCGCCTCCTGAACGTAGTCCGGCAGGAAGCGGTCACTAACACCCCGCTCGGTGCAAATGGTACTGAGCATACGAACCTTGCTGCTATCACTCATCCGTAGCATTCGGGCGGCGCACTCTGCAATTTCCAGCTCTGGATAGCCACTAGGTTGTTGATGGCTGTACTGACCCGTTTTTCGAATACTGGGCAAGACCTCATGTGTCACCCAGCGTTTGAATGCTTTAGCTTCTGTTTTCTGACTTGTTAAAATCACCGAGTACAAACCGGACTCGTTAATAACTGTAATGCCACGCCCCCCTAGGAGCTCCCAAACCGCCGATCTGGCGGTTTGACTTTTCGTCGTCATCCAGTTTACTCGTCATCTTATGAGCGTCAGAGTAGTTGAGAACCTCTGCTACATCCTTCGCTACAAACCAAAATTCACCATCCTCTTCAAGTACACGAAGCTGACGATTTTTGAAACCAAATGGAATTACGTTATTCATACCACTCTCCTTGTTAATGTTCAGTATTCTGCCCGCGAACCAGTTGTTCGGCTGCAAAAGTCAATCCATCCAGCTCCGCGCTCTCTTCGCCACAGAGGGCATTGAGTGCGGCGTTTTTTACTGGGGAATCGGGCCATTCCTGAATGCGCTGGCGAGCCATGTTTAAATACTGCAAATCGCGTAACTGCTGGACATGAGCCGGCTGTAGCGCACAGTGAGAGTTATCAATCTTAGAGATTAATTAGGAATCGGCCATGGCGGCCTCCTGTTAGATTTTAGTTTCTTGCGACTGCCAGTTAGTAGCTGGCAGCCGGGTCTCAACTAGAGCTCTATCAGAAGCTCCGGGCCTATTTCCCATAAGGGTCTTGTATTACGCCTCTCGACCCGGCCATAAGGCTAGGCGTGCCAAATTACAGGCACAAAAAAACCGCAGAGTCTAACGGGTGCGGAAACCGCTGATAGAGTTTTAGTACCCTCAGTGACCACCAACCCTGTAAGAGCTGTCAAGCTCTTCAGCCTAAGGTTAGGCTACCCCTACTCCAATCTCCGTTTAATCACTCCAAAAATATGTTTTTCTATACAGCCCGATACCACAGGCAATAAAAAACCCCACCAGCGCGAGCTAGTGGGGTTTTTAAGCGCTACTCAATAGGCGAGTAACGGGCGATACTGTAACCCTACCTCTGCGGGCATTACCACACAAGCGGGGAGGAATATTTTGGAGGTTATTGCCTCATCACTACCAGCTGTTCAATTTGTAAAGTATTGCCACAAAAATCGCCAATCCGGCAGTTTGGATTACCCATCACCCGTACCTGCCATACAAAGCTATCATTCTTCAAAAGAAAAATTCACAGCAAGGATTTTTTTCTACTGTTTCCTATTAGCGACAAAGGATCATAAAAGCTTCATTTCGTGCCCCACTTGCTCCTCCACCTCCCGCTACTACCTTCCAGCCCTCCGGCACTTTAACTGTTTTTTCAGGCAGTTCGCCGTTATTTAAAGACCTGCCAGAGACACTCCAAAGTCTCGCTGCAAAGCACTCTTTAAATTGCTCATCTTTTTTTTCTTTTTTCTCATCCGCCATGACTGTAGGCACAGAAAGAGCAAACGCTATACCTATTAGAGTCAAGTATTGCGCAGTATTCTTTTTCATTCTTATCCTTTTTTCATTACATTAAATTTAAAGAAACTATTATGTAGTTACTTTATACATTGAATCATATTGGAGACCTCAGAAAAATCAATAAGTTATACCCTTACAACACCTCTGTGCCCCCAGTGGGTAGCCTCACATTTGTTCTTTAACCATCCACCAGCACCCGCCAAACAATTCCATCATCCGAAAGCCGCTTGCGTACTAAATACTCCACACCACCAAGCGTAATCACCGCCTCTGAGCTGTAAACCCCTACTTCGCTCACCAACAGACTCAATTCGATACGCGGCACCCGCACACGTTCCTCATCTTCGAACTCGTCGATCTCTTGATCTTTTATCACTCGGCAATCTATAGGCTCAGCACCACTATCGTCTGTATAGGTAGCGGGCTTACCCCACTTGCGGAACGCGCGCTCTGCGGCTCGTTGGTCCAGATCCATGCTTCACCTAGGCCTTCACGGTACCCGGCACGCCGGTAAACTTAACCGCTAGGCTGGAAACGCCATTACCGGCTGCCTCTACGGCAAAGGCGGTGGGGCCAGTGATATCGCCGGTTGCGGCTGTTGCGGCGCTATCGTCAAAGGCTGCTGCAGAGATATCCCAGGTGAGGGTTTCCCCCTGACTGATCTCTGCGGCGGATACCTTGGGTACACTAAACACACCTTTAATAGCGATCACACCGGACTCACCCACGGCGATATTATCCATCGCCACACCCAGTACTGCGCCTACTGCTAGCACCTGGCCAGAGGTAATTACCGCGCTAGTGCTATTTGTGTAATTCAGCATGCGCCCGTCTTGTACAAAATTGGAAGCCATTCTCTTTCTCTCAATTGAGTAAATTACTGAAAGCAAAAAGGCCGCGATGTGCGGCCTTTTTCGGATTCTTTAAGATTTGGTTCAGTTTGAGCTGGGTATTAGGTCTTGGGCGTTTTCACCATGCCTTTTGCGTCCCAGGCTTTGGCAGCAGCATCCAAGGGTACTTTGAATTCTACCCCGTCGATATTCCAGCCGTTTTGCTGTTCCAGCACTGGGGCTTGCTGGCCATCCAGGTAAAGCACTTCGATGGTGTCGTGCGCTACCGGGTCGGCATTGAGGTACCAACCATTGTGCCCGCTGAGGCGACCATCGGAGATCACGCTGGCAATATTGCGCACGCTGTTGGGTACAGTGTTGGATTTCTCGGAAGCACCCACTTCAAACTCTGACTCCAGAGCAACCTTTGCGGCACCCTCGTCAGCAATATCACACAGCAGGAATTTTGGGCGGATATTTAGGAAAGCGGTACCGTCCTTCTGTTTACCCATCAATACCCGCGCGGCGTCGATGCTGGCTGTATTGATGCCTGCCTTTTCGGCTAGGTTGCCATGGTCGGTATGGAATAAGGCCTTGCCATCGGCCATCTTGGGATTGTTGATCAGGATACTGAACACCAGATCCCCCACGGTGCGAATAGCAGCAAGGCCCATCTTTTGCGGGATTCGAGTGAAGGCCCCCAGGTCGTCATTGATAATCGCCTGGCGAGTAATGGAGAAGAGTTCCCCGTAAGTGGCCAGTGCAGCGGTTTCGGCGCGCTCCCCGATACTCACATATTTAAATTCTGCTCCGGGTGCCACTTGGCGCAGTGAGGGGAAGGTGCCAAGATCCGTGCGAGTAGCTATCTTGAAATCGCTCAAGTTTCCAGTGGCGGTAAACTGCGGGAATACTTCCTGGGCTTCCGAGTAGCCCTTCAGCATGGATTTATTGGCGATATTGCCGAGGACCGTCGCGAAGTCACCAGAGCTATGGGTAAACGCTGCGGCAACCACGCCCATTTTATCCAGGCCCGCTAAATTCTGTCCGTGGGCGTGCATAAACATACGGGCAATTTCCAGCATGGTATAGCCGGCCATGCTATTACCATCTGTGCGTTTCTCGCCAAAGGCGCGCATAGCAATCGCGTTTTCAGCGTCTGCCTTGATGCGCTTGATACCCTCACCTTCCTGCACCACTACGCTGTAGCTTTGCACCGGGGTTGGGGTTTGATTACCCAGAGCTGTGAGCAGTTTATCTTTGGCTTTTTCAGCGGTGCAATCCATATCATCCAGGCAGGATTGCATTACCGTGCTGTGCGCTTCGAAGCCTTTAAATACGGCTTTAATAGTGTCTTTGCGGTTTTTCTCATCCGCTGCAAATTGTGCTCTGGCATCGGCGGCAATCTGCGCTTTCATTTCTGGGGTAACCTCGGTCGCAGCGGTTGCAGCTGGCGTAGTGGAGGTGGTTGTAGTCATGGCTTGCGCCTCCTGGCTATGGGTTTGGTTTGGGTTGCCTGCAACCGAAGACTGAGTAGATGAATTATTGGAAGCTGAAATATATTTTGAGATAGCAGCGGTAAGTTCAGAGGAATTCCCTGAACCATTTACCAATATGCTGTGGGTTACTTCCGCAGCGCTTTGAGTGCGGATTGCTTCAGGTGTGTTTTTGAAAGCCGATACCAAGGATTTGCTGGCGTAGGCCTGCATCTCTATTGCTTCGGTGGTGTCACTGGCAAAACCTGCAGCTACCGCTTCCTCGCCGATATACCAAGTCTCCTCATCCATTAATGGTAAGAGCTGTTCAGTATCTAACCCGGTTGCATCAGAATATTCACGAGCCATCACATCGCGTACTCTGGCCAGTAAATCGCGGGCCTTTTCCATAGCCCGATAATCTCCCGACGCACTACGGGCTGGGTTATGGATCATGAAGTAGCCGTTTGCGGCAATGTGCCTTTTTTCAGGCTTTGCTGTGAGGAACAGAATGGTTGCCATGCTTGCACAGAGCCCATCAATCCAGCATTCAATTTCGGCTGGATGTTCCTTCAGTAAGGTATACATAGCAGTACCGTCGTACACGCTACCACCGGGCGAATTAAAACGTAGATTAATCTTGCTGATGCTGCCCAGTGCACGTAGATCCCTAGCAAATACACTTGCAGGGATTCCCCAGGCTCCGATCTCGTCATAAATAAAAACTTCAGCTACGCCATTGGCCTGCACCTTCATGTCGTACCAGGATTGATCAGGCATAAGTCACTCCTTCTCGGATTCAGTTTCTTGCACGGGGACCGCAGCGCGTTTGTCTGGGGTGGTGATACCGTTCTCTTCCAGCTTTCTCTGCCAGGCCGCGGTTTGCTTGATCACATCGTCCGGCTTTTTGCCACGGCGGCGAATGGTTTGCTGTGGGCTGACCAATACATTTTCCAGCAGGGTTTCATCGGCGCTGGCTTCGTGGGCTGGATTAATCCAGGGCATGACCGGGGTAATAAAATCGACATGCATCAGGGTGGCAGGATCGACATCAGCAGGCACTTGAAAGGCGTCTGCCAGTAATCCCATTTGCACCCAACGCCGGGTAACCGGCTCTACAATCTCCTCGCAGAATTCCAGGCTGAGGGTTTCGTAATTGGTCCACTGCTCCACCAGTTCCTGGCGCTGCGCACTATAAGTACCGTTGTAGTTTTTACTGATGCTGCTAAAGCTGGCCATGGTACCGGCGGCAGCCATGCGGTGCATGGTTTCTAAAAACGGGGTCAGCAAGCCGCTTGGGCGATTGCTCTGGATAGTGCCGACAGATTCCCCAGGGCGTAAATCGTCGTAGATAGCACCAGCGCGAATATCCAGGGTGCGATTTCCTTCATCATCAACTTCGTTCTGCGAGTAATCTTCTGGACTGCCCTTTTGAATAAAACCCACCATGGCCGAGGCAATCTTGGCGGCAACGCGTTCGTTTTCTTCATAGTCTTTAATATCAGTAAGGCGATTCATTACCGCTGCAAAGATGGAAACCCCTCGGGTTTGGTGCAGCCTGCGCACAAATTTCAGGTGCTCGATATTTTCGGCAGTGTGGCGCCTGCGTTTCATCCGCCAATTCAATGAGGCTCCGGGGTGCTCGTCGTAGAGCCAGAAGGCCTTGGCTTCGCCCCAGGCGGATTTCTCAATACCCTGCACTATGCGTTTGCTGGGATCGTTGAAATCCACCGGCAGAAAATCCGGTTCCAGGCATTCGATGGTGTAAGGCACATTGGTACGGTGCTTTAAACCGGGCACTGTGCCCTGCAGGTGCCGCAGTAGGGTTTCGCCATCGCGCAGCCAGGTATTGCACAAAAGCCGCTGGGATTTGCCCCAGCTGAACTGCCGGGTACATTCCGGGCGACGCGCCCATTCCTTGTGAGCCTCATTCATTTGGCTGGCGAGACCTTCGTGAATATCGCCATCCCAGGTTTTAGGTTGGAACTCCACATCGATACCGCGCGGGCCGACGATGTTGTTGGTCAGGGTAGTGAGAATGCCAAAGGCAAAATCGTGGTTTTGCTCCAGGTGCCGGGCCTGGCCGCGCAGGGTTTCCACGCTGCCTTCAATGACTAAATCCCCACTGCGGTTATCACCGGGATTTTTCCGCAGGCGACTGGGTCGCGCGGCTTCATAGGCGGCGGCGATCTCCAGGGCGCGGCGGGCTTGCACACGGCGCAGGGCGGCTTCGGGCGCAAAGAACCCGATTACAGAATCCAGTTTGTTCATTAGTAAAAGTTCGCGTAGGCGGGTCCGCGGCGTTTGCCGGCAGCCTTGAGTTGTTCTTGCAGTGCGCGGCGCTCCCACTCCTGCCGGCCGGCCGGCACGAATTTCCTGCAGGTTCTCTGCGGTAAATTGGCGGCCGTTAATCACTGTGGTTTTACCGGCGAGCACGTCTATCTCGGCCTCGATATAGAGGTCGACCATGGCTTGTGCGGTTTTTGACATTTAACTATCCAGTAGGGAGCCAACCGGCTGTGCTAGCCGGTGTGGTTTACTCGGGGCTGGTTTGGGCTGATCCGGTGATTGATCGGGCTCGCTAAACAAGGTGCGCTGGCCCAGCTGCGATTCGATGGTGGACCATTTTTTCTCGTTGTATTTGTGCATGCCCTTGGCGTGGGCTGCGTGTAGGGCGTAGACCTCGGTATCGGTGCCCTCATTGGGCCTGCCGGGGCGCTGCTGCCAGGTTTCCCTACCCTTATGCTTTTTGCTGGGGGCTTTGACCTCGGCGGTAACTTGTTCCCAGTAATCCTGGCGTACATGCTTGCAGCTGTGCATATAAGCACTGGTGCCGAGCAGACGCTTGGCGATCAGATCCTTGGCCTTGTGGGTGCCCACCATATAAACCCGAACCCCATGGCGGTCGGCCTTGGTGCGGCGCTAAGGGTTATTGAAATCGACCTGCTTGGGTTGGGTAAAAATCTCCTTGGTGCCAAAGTCATTACTGTCACCCTTGATAGCCATCACCAGCACGCCGCGGTGTTTTTTATCTCGGGTTCTCACCCAGTGATAGACCGCGTTGCTGGTGCCCCCATCGGAGGAGTCGATACTGATTGCCGCTGCGCGGATTTCGCCAAAGCGCTCGTGCTCGAAAGGCTGGAATACCAACTTGTCTAGGGCCGCCCAGCAGTCGTCGCGCTTGTCGGCGGTGTCGCCGTCGATTTCGCCCCAGTACATCTGCCAGCTTTCTTCATTGCGACCGAAAGCACGGATGGTGATTGCCAAGCGGTCGTGCTGCACATCGATACCAATAGTTACCAACAGGCCACCGGCAGGGCAGGATAATTCCGGGTAATCCTCTGCGGCCTCTTGTAGTTTTTCATGGTCCAGGAGGCGGCTAGCGGCATACTGGTAGGGCCTGCCCAATTTGTTGTTCTGGAAGACGATGCGCGCGGATTCATCGCCGCTTTTGGCTTCGTGTTCCGCTTCGAGAAAATCCCGCACCACATCGGCGAGGCCGGTGCCGGGGATACACACATAGAGTTCCGATAACTCCATAAAGGTTTCTATCGGTTCGATTTCATCGGGCCCAAAATCTTCACCGCATTGGGTTTTGACCCAGCCGGCAAAATCATCACCACTTTCCCGCGCGGTTTTGCAGGTCTGCAGGATATTGGCCTGGCGGCGGTAGTCATCCCATTCGCTGCCACATTCCGGGCAGCCATAGATAGCCGTATCAGGCTGATGCAGGCCGAATACCGGGTGCGGTATACCCTCTTCCTTCTTCAGCCAGCGGACGTTTTCCCAATCCAATACATGGGACTCGCCGCAGTCATGGCAGGTCACCGGCAGTACGCGCATGGTGCCGAGCTTGGTGTAGTGCTCTACCTGGGAAAGATCAGCAACGGAAGGTGTACCACCAATAACCAATTTTTTATTGCGGTTCCGCTTGATACGTTCGCGCAGGTGGCGAATAGAATCGCCCTGATCGCCGACATCTTTATTGGTATCGTCAGGCTCCTCTACATAGCCCCGACGGGCCGTAGTGGATTTCACGTTAGAGACAGAATTAGAGCCTGTGGTACGAACCTCACCACCGGGAAATTTCTTCCGCGTTGAGCGGCTGCCGCCCTTACGGCTGGTGGTGACATCAATCACCCGATTCACTGCTGGTGAGCCTTCAATAATCGGCACCAGCTTTTCATCCATAAACAGCCGGCCTTTTTCATCCTTGGGAAATAGCATCAGGATACGGGCCGGGTCGGTCACGGCGACCTTACAGATATCCGTGGCCAGCAGAACCGTCCAACCGATCTGCGCGGCCTTCTGCATCACCACCATCCACGACACCGGATTATCCAGCGCGTGCATCACGCCCCAGAAATAGGGCACATAGTCGTTGCGGTAATAACCGGCGTTATCGCTATCCTCCGACGGCAGTTTGATATTGTCCGGCAACCACTCAATCAGCGGGATTTTAGGCTGCGGTATCCAGGCTTGGCGTACCTCCTTCACCAGCCTCTTCAGATTCAATTTCGTAACTGCCAATAGCTTTGAGGGCAGCGTCAATGTTTGGCTGTAGGGGTTCGCGGTCGACGGTAATTGCATGCTGGCTCTCGATAGCAATAACGATGCTCTCCACCGCTCCTAAAAATTCATTCTTGCCAATGGTGGACCACTCCACCATCGCCTTACGTACGGACTCAATATCGACAATCAGCTGATCATCCTTATACAGCTCTCGCATTTTCAGCTGTGCATTCACTTCGGATTCAATCGCCTGAGCCATATCGCGGCGGCTGCGGGCATCACTAACCTGACGGCCTGCCGCTTCTGTACGTAACCGCTCGCAATATTCCTGTAGCCAAACTCTGAAACTGGCACCTTCAGTAAAAAGCTGAGCTTTGTAGTGCTTGGCAATAGCCGGTTGAGAAGCACCAACCAGGCGAGCAAAGCCCGATTGAGTGGCCTGATCATCAAGAGAGATATCACCAGCCAAGGTATAACCCCCTAGGAAATTTCAGATATCTGTTAAAAAAGCGGGGTCCGAATTACCCGTGTGCTGAGTTTCTCAGGAGGACCCGTTCAACGTTGTTTGGCCGTTGCAATTGCTCGATCCATTGCTTTATCTAGTTCAACTGGAAGGTGCCGCCGCGCTATACCTTCGGCAATACGAAAGAAAGGAAAACGCTTGCGGTATTCTGGTTTCTTCTTCACGAAGATAAGAATGGGCCTAACGGATCGGCGACGCTTGTACCCTACTCTCTGCCACACTCCCAAGGTGCCTTCAATCTTCCCTACAAAGTAGCCCTTTGTGATGCCCCGCTTGGCCTTACTGCGCTTACTGTTAGTTGCGTTCTGCGTTGGATCACGGCTGGCCCGCACTTGTGACAGGATCTTGCTATAAGTGCCGCCCGAGATATTGCCGTGTTTATTCAACCTAGCCCCTTCACCATGCATTGCATACATTCCTGCAGGTAGTAAGCCCGCATGGCGCAAAGCCCGCTCGAACCTCTTCACATTGCGGTCAATACCAAGTATGGCTGGCGCTAAGTATTTACTCGGCGGCGTCCCCTTGGTTGCCTCATCACGAATAAAGACTTTGGCAATACCAGAACGCTTCGTGGCTTTCTTTACCAATACAGAGTTCAGCGTTAACTTTGCAGGGTTTGTAAATACACGCCCCATAGCTGAGCGCTCTTCTCCCCGTATACGAAAGGCCACGTTATTTAGGGCAACCGAGCTGGCATAAGGCAATTGCTTTTTCAATTCAGCAGATGCTCGATCAAACTTTGAAGTATCCAGCTTTACACTAACGTCCATCGTCCCCGCCCTGCTGCTCCTGCAGCTTCAAGCGCTTATGGTTGTAATACCAATTAACCATTAAACCTACCGCAGCTATCAGCACACCAGCAAGGCCAAGCCAGTTGTTAGCAAGCCAACCCGCAAAAGTTCCCGCACCAATGGCAGTCATATAGCCAGCCTTATCCGCTATTTCTCTGAGGGCATCCTGAAGTGTCATGACTGCTTCCAGGCAATAGTTGCCTTCTCAACGCTGCGCCCCACGACATAACCACCGAGGCCGATTTTTACTATTTCCAGAAGTGCAAGAGTCTGGTTCTCGCTGAGGTTTGGCGCTGTCCACCCCAGCCAATGAAAGACGATCAGTCCCACGAATGTGAGCATTGTTACTGGCCGCCAGTTTCTTTGTAGCCATGACTCTCCCCCAGCTTCTGTAGTGATTACCTGGGTAGCCGCTCTCAGCTCCTCCAGGTCCATTGAGATTAACTTTGAATCCACCTGCGCCTTTAGGCGATTGGCTTCTGTCTTATCCGGGAATGCCTTGTCTATGACCTTGCCGAATAAGTCGGATATAGCGGAAATCATTAGTAGCTCCACACCGTAGGGCGCGCACGCTCGCCAGGAATTGAATCAAGGTCATCCAAATGAATAAACCGCCTTTTGACCGGCCCTTTCTGCTTCACCCCTATACCGGTGAACCCCTCTTCTAAGGCAATTTTCATAAGCTGATGCGCCCCGCCAACAGCCACAGAAACATCAACAGCCTGCCCGGTGGAATGGGTCATGGTCGCATTTAATCTGGCGTTATGAGCTGGGCAGCGGTAACCGGAATTAATAATCATCGGTTTGCCTAAACGCCCTCTAACTAGAATTAACCGATCGAGCGTTTCATCTTTGAAATGATTTTTGCCACAACAACGACAGGCCAATTCCGACTCTTTGAAGTAGTCATTCTGGAACATAGTGTCTCGGTGTTTAAATGTTGAAAAGTGGAGAAAGCCAAACCTGGGGTATTGGATTTATTTTTGACTGAGGCGCTTGGCTGTTGCATTATGCGCAAAAAAATTGGGAGCTGATATGTTCTGCCTGCTGTTAAAGCAATTATCCCTTGACACCTTCCTGCAGTAAATTACGCGGTTTCAGCTGTACTACCACAGAAGTTTTACCAGCGCCTACTTTCGAATTAGACAGCCCTTTTGCATTTATTTAAGGATATTTTTTGAACAGACTAATTCTTGCCTCCGCCATCCTCTTTTCTGCATCCAACGTAATGGCAACGGAAAGTAATTTTTATCTTAGATCTTCTTATGGAAAGGTAGACACAGATTTTTCCTCACGTGAAACTCAAGAAACACTAGGTGTAGAGCTTTCTAACCCTAAGGGTTGGTCCGTAGCTTTAGGTTACCGCCTGAACAACTTCATCTCCCTTGAAGCTGGGTATGCAGATCTAGGGGATGCTAATGGCAGTGACACTGACATTACGGGATATTCACATGACTATGATTTTGGCCCCTACACCTACCGCCGTGAAGAAAACAGGGAGAGAATCCTCAGCTTAAAATCAAAAATGCTGGGTATGTTACTAACCACAGATATAACCAAAGATTTTTATGCTGGAGTTCGCACAGGGCTTCACTCGTGGGATGCGGATTTGAAACATAAAAGTTCTCTCAACATTCAACATGTTTGGGCTGATAACAATGGAAATGTATTAGATATTGAGGGTACTGGCTATAAAGTCTCTGGCAAAGATGGCACACAAGATGAAGATCTTTACTATGGAATTTCCGCTGGATGGAACTACAACAACTGGAGCCTTAGCTTAGAGCATACTATTTTTAACATGGACAAAGAGAAACCCAGCCTTTCTTCCCTTGCCCTGACCTACAATTTTTAAAGACATTTTTCAGCAGCCGAGCCGGCTGTTGATTTTCCCTGTGATAGCTTGCCAATCTATCGGGCGATGCCCTCGCTCACTCAGGCACAAAAAACCGGCTCAGTGGCCGGTTTAATTTTGCAAAGCAGAAAAACTGCACGCTAGGGAATTTATACCTACTCAGGACAAAGCTGTCAACAAGCGGCTTTAAGCCGCCCTCTGTACTCCTGCACAATCTCAGAAATAGGCCCTAAAGCTCTTGCGGGTAAAGAGTCCAAACGCCGCTGCAAACGTTTCCAAATTTTTACCCACTCCCCATCCCAACGCTTTTTATCACATCCTAAAATTGTCCGCGCATGGCCCAGATCTATTAATCGACCATTTACATCGCGCAACGCACACGCATTAATACAAAATAGCGCCAGCTGGCTAACCTTTTCTCGCGGGTGCGGTTCCTGCCACTTGTCGAACTCACTCATCAAGTATTTCAGTAGTGTCGCTCGCTCTTTGACTCTTGAGGCTGGCGGGGCGTAGGCGGCCATGCCCCAGTAGTATGCCAACGGATCACTCACTCGCAGCTTGGCAACTGCATCTTGAATTAAGCCCTTTTCACAGGCATCCATAATGCGGTTGCCGCTGTCCCTGGCCCCAGGGGTTTCTTTCGCGCTGACTCTTGGAGCATCCACTCGGCAAATTACCTGATTGGCCCTACCCTGCACCTCTCCGCAAATTACAACTTTTCGCCCTCGCCCAGCTGAGGTAACCGTACTTCTGCCACCCATGGCTTCATAATCAAATGCAGCTGTGGAGCTATCAAAGGCGTCGTGCCACGCTTGTCTAGCACTATCGAATCTCATGTCATGCCCCCCAAGCAATTTTCAAGTAACCAAAAACCAGCCAAGCACCCCATCACGCCGCCTGCGGCATGCTCTCGTAGTACTCCTGAAATCGCCTTTCGGCTGCGTGCAGATTGTCTCGGTGATACGTGCCCAGATAATTTATATGACCCTGGTTTATCCAGAATTGGGTCAGCACCGTATTCGCGAACACAACCTCCACGAGGTGAGCGTACTTGGTGCGGAATACGGCTAGAGGGCTGATGGGGTTGGTTGTGGAAATCCTTTCGGTGGCCTCTGGGATGGTGACTGTGCACATGGTGAGCTCTCCTTGGTGATTGGGTTTTACCAATTGATATCCGTTGAGATTTCTACTGCGCTGAGGTTTCGAGTAAGCCGCTGCCCTGACGCCCGAGGTTGAGGTGCGAAGTACTTCTCGCGTTTTAGCCAGTTGCGCCAGGTGGCGAGCCAATCGAGTTTTACGCCCCTCTGCCCGGGCTGGGATATCCAGTAATCGCGGAAACTTTCGAAAATGTCGTGGATTCTGTGGATCAGGTCTGGGCGGAGGCGTTGGGCTTCGGTGCGGAATTTGTCCGTGAGAACCAAGTTTCCAGGCAAGCGTGTGCCGCGTTTTGAGTTGGCGCGATTTGGAACTGTGCCTCTCTCTACTGGTTTCTTATTGGTTCTTACTGCTTCTATAGAGAAGGACGTGTTGTCATTTTCACCGGTTCGTGTTTTATTTTCACCGGTGAAATCATTACACCGGTTTACGTGTAAAAAGAGGTCATAATTGGTCCTGCGCCCGTTGGATTTTTCGGCGCTCAGGTAGCCCAGCTCTTCCAACTCTTCCAACTCTTCCAACTCTTCGATAGCATTAATCACAGAACGCTTTGTGCATTGCGCAACATCAGCCAGGTAAGCATTGCCCGGGTCACACTGCCCGGTATCACTGTTATGGCAATCGGCCAACGCGATTAAAACCAGCTTTGCTGTTGGTGTTCTGGTCCTGCGTTTAATGGCCCATGCCGCAGCTTCAAAGCTCACCACCCACCTCCTGTATAAATTTCCATGTAGCGCAGTAGATCTATTAGAGCCCGGGGAAGCCGAAGCTTCGCTGCCCTGCCCCGGTACTCACTCAGGCCTCTCTTACGCATTACGAGTAAATGGTGATAGCATGACTAGCCTTTACCCAGGCCAGCGCTCTTATCCAGAAGGGACAATCATTTTTGTCGACCCCGACAAACCTCTGACCAATGGCTGCCGAGTTATCGCCAAAATAAATGGTGAGGTCATCTTCAAAAGCTATGCAGAAGACATGGGCCATATTTATCTACGCCCCATCAACCCAACCTACTCTCCGATGGAAGTTACAGGCAAAATTATATCCTTTTGTGGCGTAATTATTAGCTCCTACACCCCTAAGTAGGACAAAAAAAAGCCCGCATTAGCGGGCCTTTCTGAATGCTGAGAGTCACAACAGAATTTTTTTGACCATCTCAACTTCAATAACACCCCGAGAAACACAGTTCAAAGTGAGATCTTGTGCCGGCTTCCCCGGTAAGTATTCGCCCTGAATGTTTGAACGAACAATCACATCCCTATCATCAACAACCACATTAAAGGCAACTTCTGTCTTGGTGTAATTATCCTCTAAATAATCTCTGCCCTCGTTAGCACCACAATTGGCCTGCTCAGGCGTAAGTTTCCAGTTTTTTAGGGTTGTAGAGATATAACCCGCCTCTAAATCAGAGGATAAAATCTGAAACCCATCCCTCAACAAAGCTTGCCTCGCCTTACTCAATACCTCTTGTTTTGTTGAAAGGTGCTCTAAAGCAAAGTACTCACTGATAAACACTGGCGTCTGGTTCGTTGCAGTACAGCCACCAAGGCCAGTCGCTAGCAGAACTCCTACTACTGCATGTCTTATTTTTTTCATTCTTATCCTCCGTGATAAGCGCTCCCTGAGCATATCAAGGTGAAAACCTTTTAAGAAATTAACTTACGACTATTGACCAGACAATTTACTTTCGGCTACTGCAATTATTAACCAAGGACAAGGCATCAAAATGCACACAGCCAGCAATCTAAAGCGATTGGCGCCACGCGAAGCTGAAGCGCTTACATATCGTTCCCGTGGGCTCTCCAACAAAGAGGCCTCCGAAGCTATGCAGTGCTCTGTAGCGAATGTCATCAACTTACTGGCGGAATGCTTTTACAAGCTGCATCCGCAATAACACTGAAGCGGTGGCCAAAGCGGTAAAGCACGGATTGATTCAATTCGCCCTGCTCGCCTGCGTACTCAGCGGTATGGGAGTTGATGCTCAAGACCAATTACGCACCCGCTTCCAGCACCGCCCCACAGTTCGAACCATTCGCATCCGCAACAACCGGGAGGGAATCGCATGACCGCCACCGTGTTTGTACATCCAACGGCCATAAGCAAAAACGATGTTGATCGCCTCAAACACCGCATCGATATCGCCAACCCCGATCGCAAAACCCACATCCGTTTAGTGCAGCCAAAACCCACTTTTGCACGGCCAACACAAAACAATAACTGGCCACCATTTGGAGGCGATGCCGCATGAATACTTTATACCCAACCCTGAGCGTGGAAACTCTGCTCCGCGTTGCCAACGGATACTCCGGTGCTAGTGCAATTGCCGCACAGGTGTTGCTTTCGGCTTGGAACAGCAACGATTTTACGGTTCCCGTTGCCGAGTTATCGCTACTTGATGGGGAGAACTATCAGCACGCCCTCAACGTGATGACACTTCGCTATCAAGGCAAGGAGCCCCAAAACGTAATCGCACAGGGCGATAAAAAATTTCACACCCTTTGTGTCGAGTGGTCTCACCTTGAAACCCAGAGGAAAGGCGCAGCATGAACCAGCCGCAGCAGCTACCGCGAATACACTGCACCCACTGCGGAAAACCCACAGAACTAGTATTCAACGGGAAGCTGTTATTGCGTGGCTGGAGTTGTCAGCTTTGCAAATACTGGGAGCCGGCAATTGGCCGGGAAAGAAAGTTCAAGAAAGTGGTAGGCACAAACCATGAATGAGTTTTCCCAGCTCTTGCAAATCACCCAAGACCTAATGGCCACGGTAGAAGCCCAGCGGTTACAAATAAACGGTATGCACGAGCAGATAGCCGCTCTCTCCGAAGCTATTCAGGGCCAACCATCAAAACAAAACTTGAAGGACCAGGAGGCAGCGTGAAAAAGGAAAAACTCTTCACCATCACCCAGGCCGCCCGAACTTTAGAAATGGGCAGAAACAACCTGTTAAAAGTCCTACGAAATAGCGACCTTTTGCATAGCCGTGAACCTATGCGCAACTCACCGACAAAGTCCGCCGTACAGCAGGGGCTACTGGTTGCAGAGAATGCTGAATATAGCCGTGGCCCGGTGAATGTGCCGTATATCAATACCAAAGTGACATCGAAAGGCATGGTGTGGATTCGGGATCTGATCGAAAAGAACTCCATCTCCCAAGCCAGCTAGAAATTTAACCGCGCCCCGGCGCATTCAGTCAGAGGTAACCATCCTTGGGCTGCCGGTATGGAGCCCATTTTTAAAAACGGGAAAATCTAATGAAAAGATACGCACTGCTTACTGGCTCCTACAACCTATTGATGGGCGGCATCAAAGATTTCAAACACCCCTACGCCACAGAAGAAGAGGCCTTCGAAGAAGTGCATCGCATCGCTCAAAATGACCCGTTTACCGACTGGGCACAGATATTCGACAAGAAAACCGACAAGGCAAAAATTTATCGCATAGTCGATAAGAAAGTCATTGAAGAGAAACCCAAAGACTGCCCTAACTCAGAATCAAAACCCCAGGTAGAACCGCAGTACGCCTGAGCTCAACTAAAGATAGCTTTCTCAGCCCGCCAAACGCGGGCTTTTTAGGTAGAAGACAACAACGCGAGGGATGTGCGATGGGTAACTTGCTAACCAAGCATGAGATAGGCCGACTCACGGGCGCTAGCGCCGAAAATGCCGAGGAGCAAAAGCGTATTCTCGATGCCAATCGAATTCCCTATGTGCTGAAAAAAGACCGGTCCCCTGCACTCACCTGGGAAATGGTTAATCAAGCCATTCTGGCCCGAGGGGCCTCAAAACCTGACTTAGCCGGTGTTAACCTACCCCCAGGCTTTAACCTTGGAGCAGCAAGCTAATGGGCAGAAGGCGCAACCCCGAAAATGCATGGATGCCACCTTACGTTGTCCGCTACCCTCGCGGATACCGCGTAAGGCGCAGAGGCTGGCCTATACAGCATCTAGCCGACCTCAACGCTAGCAAATCAGAAGTGTGGTCCGCTTACGAAAAGTATCAGGCAGGATTGGTACAAAAGACATTCACCCTCACAGACCTAACAGAACTCTACTTCGCCTCCCCTCAATACACTAAGCACATCAAGCCTCAAACCCAGAAAGATTATCACCGCTATAGCTTGCGTATCTTGGCGGTATTTGGGGAAATGGAACCGGATAACATCACCTCCCCTCTGGTACAGATGTTCCTTGATGCCCGTGGAGCCGAACATCCCACAGCCGCAAACCGCGAGAAAACATTCCTCGGCATTGTTATGAAGTGGGGTAAAGCCAGAGGATTCGTGAAGATTGAAGACCCAACGGCGGTAGTTAAAAGCCTGAAAGAGAAAGCAGGTGGGCGCTACGTAGAAGACTGGGAGTACCAAGCCTTCTGGCAATGGCTGGGCGATCGCGGCCATGTGATGCACCAGTGCGCTATGGAAATCAGCTACCTTTGCGCTGCAAGACAACAAGATGTACTCGCCCTCACCCGCGCAGAGATTCAAGAAGACGGCCTGTTGATTGTGCAAGCCAAGACGGGAAAAGCCCAGTTAAAACTTTGGAGCTCAGCGCTCAAAGAAGCTGTCGATCGCGCAGTAGCCAATAACACAGAAGCACAAATCCAAACCACCCATATCATCCGCAGCCGCGTTGGCCGCGCCTACACCCGCACCGGGTTCAATGCTATATGGCTTCGCGAGCAGAGAGCTGCCCTAGCGTCTGGCGCAATCAAACAGCGCTTTCGCTTCCATGATTTGAAAATCAAAGCGGCCAGTGACTTTGATGGCGATGTTCAAAAATTCACCGGACATAGGACTCGATCAATGACGGAGAGGTATAACCGCACCGCCGATAGAGTAGCCAGCTTAGAGCGTAATAAGCCCACACTCCCCCCTACATATAAGTCAACTCTTTAAATTCCAACAAAACCCAATTAACATCATTAATTACCTTTTGGCGCCAACCTAACCAGCCAAAATGATTTGCCCCAAAAGTAAACGCGGGACAAAAATAACTACAGAGTTTTGTTAAAAAATCCAGAAGACAGTAAAACGATTATGGTAGCCCTAACCAAGAAAATAATTGAATGTCATGATATTTTTGTTGATACAAATATTCTTTTCAATGCCGATAAATCTTTAGTTGCCAACCCCGAATTTGATACTTTCTGGCAAGAACACTCACCCAGGCTCGAACTTTATTTAAAAATTCCTTCGGTAGTAATTGGAGAACTTCTATATCAACAAACATCATCCTCATTACGAACCTTAAAGAAAGCAAACGATGAAATAGAAAAACTAAAAAAAATTACTCCCACCAAGTAACAGATATACGAGTAAAAAAAGAGGTTAAGGCACGCCTTGATCGCTGGGTCAAAAGCAAAAAAGCCAAAGTTATTCCAACGCCTACCGACTCAATTGACTGGGATGACATCATTGACAAATCAATCTGGAGGATCCCTCCATTCTCAGAGGAGACCGGCAATAAAAAACCAAAAAGTGCTGAAAAAAATGAAAAAGGTTTTAGGGATGTATTAATTTTTGAAACCTTAAAAAAGTATATCTCCGACAACCCTGAAAAACATATAATATTTCTAAGTGCGGACAATCTTCTCAGAGATACCGCCGAAAAAGAATTCAAAAAAAACACGCTCATAAAAGTTATGTCATCATTAGATGACGTTGAATCTTACTTTCGTCTTCTTCATCAAGATTTCACAGACTCTTTTGTGAGTTCAATTATTGACAAGGCAACCAGAAAATTCCTTGGCAAAGATAATAAAACCGGGCTAGCAATAGATCACAGTATTTCGGAAATTTTGGCCAATCTAGCTAGCGACATAAGGCAAGACCCTCGTAAGATAGCTGATCCATCGAGCAACTTCCATGAGCCAGACACAAAGTGGGAACCCAAAAGCGGGGGATATTTTACCAGACATGGAAAATCTCAGTTTGTTGCCCTAGAAGGAGATCACACCTTTCTCTGGAAGGAAGATGTTAGCTTCGAAAAAACCTTTGAAATGACATCCTGGGATGACCAGAAACAAGATGTCCTACTAATAATAAATTTTGAAATAGACTGGAAATCAAATGTTTCAGAGACAGGACGATTCACCCAAGTAACTTATATAGATGCAAAAATCACCGACTCAAAACTTGAGCATTTGGAGTAAGGGTAATTTTCTAGAAACTATTAAAATTAACAAATATCATCAAACAAGCCTCAGCTATAAGCCATAGCGCTTATAGCCCCCTTCAATCTTCACATCTGAATAAAGAAAAAATTCCCAAGCTATCCGCAACTTTCCCTTTTACAACTTAGTTTTTAACACTTATTAAGCCACCTCATTACTTTTCGCTTGAGTATCTGGCCCTATCTTATACAGCCAAGGTGGATATTTAGTAACTCTGAACACCTCACAATCCAGATACACCCAACCACCAAAGACCCAAGTAGGCTTGAGCATTGACACCTAAGAAATCGGCAAGGGGGCGAATCTGGATATTAAAACTAAAGTTAAAAACTAATCCAAATACGACCTCGAACTTATTGAAGCCACGAAATTGTATGGAACAGCTAAGACTGATAAGGCCCGCATGACTTATCCCCCTACCACCGATAAGCAAACTTCAACTTGATACCATATCGCTCATCTTCAAAGTACCACTCACCACTATCGCTAACACCGACATAAATATCGCCACCTATTACCCATGAAGATTCAGAAAACCCTAGAAAATAGTAGTTGTAGAGCAAGGAAATCCCATGATAGCGAGCCATGTCATCACCTGTACTATCGTAACCAACAGACCCCAGGAATGTTCCCAGAGAGTGGCGATCGGAAGACACTAAGCGCTCCCAACCAATGCCATAACCTTCGGACCAACCGGTATGCCCTCAGTAGCCCAACAAACCCAAAGCGACAAAGTATTTATCTTCACCCCGGTTAATTGCGTACTTTGCCCCGAGCCCGCCATGGTCCTCACCCAAACCTAATGAAAAATTTAAGCTCCCAGAAGCAGAGGCGAACATAGAGCAAGTTAGGAAAAAGACGGACAGCAGATACTTCATTGCAGCTCCAAGCTACTTCTTAGTGATTTCAACAGGGGAGGGGGAGATTTTTACCGCCAGATGGACATGGCTCAAGACCTGTCAAAATTAAACCTCAACATTGATTGAGGCCAAAATTGGCACCAGGAATTGGCACCGCGGGGCCAAAAACTAAAAAACCCCGCACTAGGCGAGGTTTTAAGTCCTTGATAAACAAGGAAGAATCTGGGGTGGCCGACGGGGATCGAACCCGCGACCTCAGGAGCCACAATCCTGTGCTCTACCAACTGAGCTACGGCCACCATAAAAGTGATATACTTCAGCACCTTGTGGCAGTACTGATTGCCGGATATCTCTTGCAGCCAATCTGGCTTCAGACCAAGTCCTTTTTGCCAAACCAGCACCATCTTGTGAAGATGGCACGCCCGGCAGGACTCGAACCTGCGACCATCCGCTTAGAAGGCGGATGCTCTATCCAGCTGAGCTACGGGCGCAAGGTGAACCCGGAAAATTGGTCGGGGCAGAGGGATTCGAACCCCCGACATCCTGCTCCCAAAGCAGGCGCGCTACCAGACTGCGCTATGCCCCGTTTTTCCAATCATTCGCACCTCTTTGACCCTGTTAACCGTCCCGTAGGTGGTTGTGTAAGTCGCTGTAGCTGCGAAGTGCGTGCATAGTAATGATACCCCCGGCCCATGTCAACGCTTCTAAGCTATTATTTTTAAAGAAGTTTATCCTTTTGCCTATCTGGGCCCAGAAGTGGCGAAATTATTTCCAACCTGTGCGAAAATGGCGCACTTCGCAAATCCGACCGGATAAAAAGTAAGCGTTTTTAAAAATCGCCTGCTTCCGCCCTTCTATATACAGTAGGTGCTGGAGCAGACTCCGGTCTATTAGCCATCGATTTTTTATTGTTAGAGATAGCATCTATGTCTGCACTGGTTCTGGACGGCAAGGCCCTGGCACAGAAAACTGAAGAAGAACTCTCGGCTCGGGTAGCCGTACTAAAAGAGAAGAGCGGTGGGCAAACGCCAATCCTGGCGACCATCCTGGTGGGTGATGACCCCGCTTCAGCTACCTATGTAAAGATGAAGGGCAATGCTTGCCGCCGTATCGGCATGGATTCCATGCAGGTGGAACTGCCCTCCTCCACCACCACTGAAGAGTTACTCGCCAAGATTGAGGCGCTCAACGCCAACCCCAACGTCCACGGTATCCTACTTCAGCACCCGGTGCCGGCACAGATCGATGAGCGTGCCTGTTTCGACGCGATTAGTCTGGAGAAAGATGTAGATGGCGTGACCTGCCTTGGCTTTGGCCGTATGGCCATGGGTGAAGAGGCCTATGGCTGTGCAACCCCTAAAGGCATTATGCGCCTGCTGGAAGCCTACAATATCGAAATGGAAGGCAAGCACGCCGTAGTTGTGGGCCGGAGCCCTATCCTGGGTAAGCCGATGGCTGCCATGTTGTTGAACGCCAACGCCACCGTAACTATCTGCCACTCCCGCACTCAAGATCTGGCCGAACATATCCGCCGCGCCGATATCGTAGTGGGCGCCGTGGGCAAACCGGAGTTTATTAAGGCTGAGTGGATTAAAGATAGCGCTGTAGTTGTGGATGCCGGCTACCACCCAGGCGGTGTGGGCGATATTGAACTGGGCCCGCTCACTGAGCGCGTTGCCGCCTACACCCCGGTGCCCGGCGGTGTTGGCCCAATGACCATCAATACCCTGATCTACCAATCTGTCGATTCCGGTGAACGCAAGATTGGCTAGTTCTATACGGTTGGATAAGGCGGTCAGCCAGGTGACTGACCTCTCCCGTTCCGATGTGAAGCGCGCCGCCAAGGCGGAGCGCATCAGCGTTAACGGCGAGGTCATCACCGATCCGGCCGCCAAGGTACAGGCCAGCGATGCACTGTACCTGGACGGCGAGCCCCTGCACGAACCGGGGCCACGCTACATTATGTTGAACAAGCCCCTGGGCTATGTAAGCGCGACCAAAGATGGCGAACACCCTACGGTGCTGGACCTGATTGACGAGCCCAACAAAGCCAGGCTACATATCGCCGGGCGCCTGGATATCGATACCACCGGGCTGGTGCTACTCACCGATGATGGCCAGTGGTCACACAAAGTGACCTCGCCGAACCACCACTGTGAGAAAACCTATTACGCTCTGCTGGCAGAGAAAATTGAGGAAGATGCGGTGGCAAAGTTTGCCAAAGGTATCTGGCTCAACAATGAAAAGAAAAGAACCAAGCCGGCCAAGCTTGAGATTCTCTACGCTAACGAGGTGCGCATCACTATCGGTGAGGGCCGCTACCACCAGGTCAAGCGTATGTTTGCCGCCCTGGGCAACCGGGTAATCGAACTGCACCGGGAGAGAATCGGCGATATCTTCCTGGATGAAGAGCTCCAGGAAGGCGAATACCGGCTGTTAACTTCTGAAGAAATCGCTTCGGTACAATAAAGACTATGTCCTCGCTTCTCCTCCAGGAAATCTCACAGGTGCCGAGTGAAACCCTGTGGATCGCCGATGAAAACAGCAAGCCTTTACTACAGCCGGGCTTTCACTTCGAAGGTGACCTCCTTACCAACCGCTGGGATATTGCCGAGCTGGCCCAGGGTAAGGTTGGGCGCAGCTTCTATAACGACTTTCACCTTGAAGAGCTGGATCGCCGCTACCGCCGCATTGTTTATTCGGTCTCCAAGGAAAAAGCCGTCGTTCACCATATTATCAACCAGGCCCCACGGTTTCTCGGTGAGGGCGGTGAACTGGTGTTGTTAGGGGAAAAGCAGAGCGGCATTAAAAGCTACGCGGCTAAAGTTGCCGAGCGCCTGGATGGCGGTAAAAATCTGCAAAAGTACGGCAACGATTATTGCAGTGTAAACCGGGTGGAGCATCCCCAGGGTGGAACACCTATCGGTGAGGAGGATTACCCACAGCTACGCAGCCTGCCGGAGCTTGGGGGGCTTTATAGCAAGCCCGGTCTGTTTGGCTGGAATAAGATTGATAAGGGCAGCGCCCTGCTGGCCCAACAGCTCACCACCGAGCTTCCCAAGGAAGGTGCCCAAGTTATCGACCTCGGCTGTGGCTACGGTTATCTCAGTGCCCGACTAGCATCACTGGGGAGCTTCCACTTTACCGCTATCGACAATAATGCCGCAGCCCTACTCGCCTGTAAGAAAAATTTTCAAACTCAGGGTATCAAGGGCGTCGTTCTGCCCTCCGATGCCGGGGCAGAGCTGGAAAGCGGTGCTGCGGACCTGGTGCTGTGCAACCCGCCCTTCCACCAGGGATTCCAGGTGGAAGGCGATCTTACCGATCGCTTTTTGCAACAGAGCGCACGGTTATTGAAAATAACCGGTACGGCACTCTTTGTGGTGAATGAGTTTATTCCGCTGTCCAAGAAGGGGCCGCGTTACTTTTCTGAGGTGCAGTTGATCACCAAAGAAAAAGGCTTCTGTGTATACCGGCTGCGCCCTTAGGGCGCAGTTTGCCGGCGTTTATCTAAATTAGGCGAGCAGTCGCCAGGAGACAAAAATCAAATTTGCGGACCAGCTGAGTCGGTAGAATTAGTAGTCGCGCAAATTAAACAGGTTCATCGAGAGGGTGTGCTCCTCCAGCTCTTCCAATTGTCGCAAGCGCTCGAAGGCTTCACGCGCCGAGGGAGTCTCCGCCCCCTGGGCCAGATCCCGGTATTGGTCAGCCAGATAAATCTCAATATCCATAGCCAGTTTGGCAATGTCATCTAGATTATCTATATCGATACTGCGCAGGCGCTGCAGAAACTCCTTCTCGCGCCCTTCCGGGGCAAATTGCACCCAGGTGTGCAAGGCACCTGGCGGCAAATCGGCGTGGAAGTTCTCCAGTGAATGCTTCATGGAGTCTTCCCGTCGTCGAAGCTGATCTAGGAGCAGCTCAACCCGCTTGTTGGTGGCAAGCTGCTCATACTCTTCGTATTGCAGCGCCAATTTGGCATGAAAATCCCTTCCTTCCTGAATAACTTCCTCAACTGTTTTGTACCGCATTAACGAGCCCTGGAGTAATAAGTCGCTAATGTCAGTATAGACAGGCAGTGAGAAAGGGCGCCAACAACACCCAACAAAAAAACGACAGTGGCAGTTTTCTCTTTGCCTATCGAGCCGCCAGGGCGCTCCAGACAGATAACTCAACGCAGAAGTCGATGATGAGCATACAGGCGACAACTGGGGCTACCGGGATTGATTTTGGCTGGAACGCGCTTCTTCAGCTCCGCCAGTGAAAGCGTGTTCCTGCTCACCGCCAGAATATGATTTTCGTATTGGGGCATGTAGGCCATCCAGGCGCCACGCAGACGGCTGCGCAAAGCCTTTTGACGCCAGGCACTGTCTCGGAGCTCCTGAAGATCGCCAAAGTTACTCACTAAAACCCCATCCCGATGCAATAGGCGCATCAAGTTGGCGCACCATTCTTGACTTGCGGGCACGGCGCGCTGTGCCACCCCCTGAAAATGACCAAATAAGTCATCGATTACCAGATCAAACGGCTCAGCAGAGGGGTTTTGCAGGTAATCTGCCACATACTCTTTGGCATCGGCATGTACCAGCTCTACATCCTTAACTCCGAAGAAGCGGCGGGCCACCTTTAGGTGAACCGGGTCCAGGTCCACCCCAACAATACGTTTCGCCGAGGTGTAAGCCTGTAACAAGCGGATCAAGGCACCGCCCCCAACACCTAATAACAATACAGAGTTCAGACGCTTCTCGGGTAGAAAGAAGGCCGGCAGCAGAAGCAGCTCCCACAGGGAGCCCTTAAGGGGATCGCGGGGATTCCACTGGGAATGGAAAACCCCATTGCTGTACAAACGTACGCTGGCGCCGTGGTTGCGCACCTCATAACAGGTGTCTCCCACCTGCTTCTGCCACAGTAGTGCCATTAGCTTTGTGGCAGGTCTGAAGATTTCAGCAGTACTTGGGCAAAGCCCTGTAAGCCAGCCAGATCTTCTGCGGTGAAACGGGCAACGGTCGGGCTATCGATATCGAGCACCCCAAGGCAGTGGCCGTTATTATCATAAAGTGGAACGACCACTTCAGAAGCAGAAACCGCATCGCAGGCGATATGGCCTGGAAACTGGTGCACATCCTCTACCAGTTGAGACTCTCCGCTGGATACTGCCGTACCGCAAACTCCGGCACCTACGGGAATACGAGTACAGGCGGGCTTGCCCTGAAAGGGTCCCAGACGCAGTTCATCACCATGCAAAAAGTAGAAGCCCGCCCAATTGATATCCTCCAACTCCATAAACAACAGAGCGCTGGCATTGGCAGTATTGGCCAGCCAATCCCTCTCGGCAGATAGCAGACCTTCGAGTTGACTATTGAGCGATGAGTAGAATTTATTTAACGACATGGCCGGATCGCCCCCTCACAATCAGTGGCTATAAAACGCGTTTGCCAGACACAGCAAACCCGCGAAATACCTGGCGTATTGTGTGCCAAGAGGCAGGTATTTTGCGGGCTTTACAGCAGGAATCAACCGGTGATTGAAAATTACTGGTAGGGGTCCAGCACCTCCTCTTTTGAGGACTCCCGTTGATATTGGTCTGCATCCATCGTGGGACGTGACCACTCATTACTCTCGCGGCCACCCTGCTCCTCCCCCGATTGGATAGCAGGGGGTGCCTTGGTGACATCGGAGGCAATTAAAGCGGAGCGTTTTTGCTCGAATCGCTTTTCCACGACGGGCTTGGGCGGCATGGAGGTGCTGGACTCCCGGCGGATACGGCTGGCCATAGTGCTTAGCGTTGGTCGTCGGCGCTCGGCCAGCTTAACCGCTTCCAACTCGCTGTTGAGCCGATTGACCTCTGCCTGCAAATCTCCCATCTGCGCCTGCAGTTCGGTAATCTGAGTCAGTACGCCTTTAACTTTACGGCTTTCCTTCTCATATAAAACAGCGGCGCCGCCGAAGGCCAAAGCAAAAATGACCAAAATGGAAAACTGACGCATAGAGATCTCCAGAAGCTTCCCTTGTTATTTTTAAAGGGCATTTTTACCGTATATTTTCTGTATCTTCCGAGATCTCGCGCATAAAAAACAAGCTTTAAGGCTGACTGAAACGACTGCAACAGCCAGCGCACAATAAAGAGGAAGGGAAATTTATCCGATAGCGACAAAAAGCCCAGCGTTAAGGGAGAGTCTCCAGCAAAGCCTCTGTTTTGACGGCCTCCTGATCCACAAAACAATTATTAGCCGAGATAGCTGGGATCAAATAATCATCCGCATATTGGCAGCCGATCATTTCGATGGGTTTTTGCCCGAGCTTTTCTGCCAAGTCGGGAGAATGGGCTTTGCCGGCGTGCAGAGAGTTGAGTAACAAATCATAGCCGGGCCGCCAACACTGCAACCCAGGAAAACTTTTCTTCAGCGCGGCGGCTATACGCAGCCCTTCATAATCCAGATCCCCCCAAAAGAAAACGGGAAGTGAACCCAAATTATCGCCATACCACCACTGTGAAAATTGCTTCCGAGAAACTGTAGTGGCCGAATTAATCGTGCTAAAGCGAGTAATGCCATAATTGCGTATCCGCTCCGCACCACCCTGATAGCCCTCGCTGTACACCAGCGCCGTGGAGCTGGGCTGCAATTCCGCCAAGCTGATAAAAGTATTCTGGTTCTCTATAAAAATCACCTGCGCAAACTGTTCCGGCAGGTAGGCGTGAAGTAATAACTGGCGCTCGCGAATTTTTCGGCTCAGCTCCGGAAACAGGTTACGCACCAGGGACTGGCGACTAGGTAAATCAAGATATTTGGAATCCCCTTTAAAGCAGCGCGCGGCCAATTGCCGCCAGGTGATTTGCTCGGCAAAAATCAATTCCCGACTTATAGCGGCCCAGCAGGAGACCATTTCCTCGGCAGAGTCGAACCCCGCTTGAAGCTCCAAACCCTCTACGGGAAAAGCCGCGGGATTCTCAAAGCGATCGGCATAGGGCTCCAGCAGACTGGTCCAGGCAGACTTGCGCAAGTTGGGGGATGGACGATTGAGCCACAGGCGCAGCTGCTCTTCACTGGCGTCCCGAAAGATCAGCTGAGCGCCCTGCCACTCTGCAACACCCGGTCGCCGTTTAGGGTTCGGTTTTACTGCAAAACATTGATACTCACTGGCAAAGTGCTGCAATTCATTCCACAGCTCCTGCTCGTCTTGGTCGGGGTCCCTGAGGGGCTCCAACACTTCCAACCAACGCTTACTGCCAGCGCGCAAATCCAGCCTGAAACTAATGCGGGCTTCCTTGCCCCGTTCCAGCTGGCTATCCCGCCGATCCAGAATAAAATTCAGGATGCCGATTAACAGCGGGTTTTCCTCTACCCAATAGGGCAATGCCTTTTCCATCGGTTGCCTCCCTGCCAATGGAGGGGTTTCCCCCGAAAATACCTATCCCTCTACTTCTACCAGGTCCATAAAATCCAGCGATGCCTGTTGGCAAATCGTGCGGCGGTGGTTGGCCCAGAGTTCGGCGATACGCTCCTGGTTGCACACCTTGCGATCGACATACACCCGCGTATTCAGCTGGCCGATGGGCTTGGCACTGGGGCACTTACTGAATACAAACTGATTCGAGATCAGATCCATAAAAGGCCCGGATTTACTGCTGGGCATAATAAACAGCAGCTGTAAGCCCAGGGTTTCAGTCAGGTAACGGATCACTTCCTTGGAGCGGGACTCATCCATTTTGGAGAAGGCCTCATCCACCAGTACCATCTGCAAATGGCTGCCGCTTTCACCAAAGCGGAAGGCCGAAGTGACCGCTGCGGAGCGGATAATATAAGCCGGCGTTTCCAGCTGACCACCGGAACCGGTGCCGTACTGGCTGAGCGCAATCGGCTCCTTGCCTTCCGGTTCCTTATAGATCTCATAGCTGCGGTAGTTGCGATAGTCGCTGATTCGATCCAGCTCGCGTCGCGCCACCTGCTCGTCTTCACTCAGCAGCATACTCAACAGGCGATCCCGCACCTTGCGGTGCTTGGGCGCCAAGTCCGTGTCGAACAGACTCTGCTCTTCACCCAGATTAGGCAGTTCGATTACCGCCTTAAAGAAGCTCCAATATTCCTTGAATTCCGCCACCCACTGGTAGTCGAAACGGAAGCGCTCGCGGTCGGCGCCAAAGCGGTGGTGTTCCAGCTCTTTGTTCAGATCATCCAACACGCGCTTACCATCGTTAATGGACTGATAAATAGCGTGGCACAAGTGGGTTACAAAAGTGGTGTTAAAGGATTTTTTCAATCCCAGCAGTTGATCGTGGCGCTCCACCAGCAGGTTGTTCTTCAGGCGGTTGCGCAGGGTCTCTACCTGATCGCCGAGACCGCTGATCAACTTGAACAAGCCATCTTTGTGGCCGCCACTCAAGTCGGGCTCAAACACCAGGGTATCGACGCTGGCACAGGTAGCGTTGTACTCCATCACCGCGCGATCGAGCTGGCGACTGTATTTCTCCAGCTGCCCCTGCCAACTTTCGATATCCGCTGAGAAGTCGAAGTTGTCGGCGGCGCGCTCTACCTGCTCGTCGGCAGTAACCAGCACTTGCTCGGCATCGAAGGTGGGATCGATGGCGGTAATACGCCTTACCATTTCCTCGCTGTCACTGGCAGCATCGTCCAGGGACTCCAGCTCGCCAGACAGCGCGTATAAGAGTTTTTCGTTGCTTCTTAGCTTGGTCTCCAGAGAGCCATGCTTGCGCTGGAGGTCAGACAACTGCTTCTGCTGGTCTTTAAGCTGGGCCTTGAGTTCATCGACCTGCTGTTCGAACTGCTCGAAGTCCTTCAGGTCCAGGTTTTCCAGGGCCCGTTCAGCGCTGCGCCATTCCCGCTGGGCCGCCAGGGCGGAATCCACAATGGACAACAGCTTGATATTCGCCAGTCCGCGCACCGCGTTGGTGACTCGGCGGTAGAGCTGGTGGCGCTCGTTGACGTGGGCGGCCTCTTCCAGCAACTGCTCCATAGCGCGCTGCTGCGCCGCCAGTGCGCGAGCTCGGGCGCCCTGACCGAAGACCAACTCGGCATCGTCCATATCGCAGCGCCACATGCTGTAGTTGCCACTGGCCATACCGTCGGCAGTCAGGCCCCGGCGGGTGCCGCGCAGCTCGTGTTCATCCTCCACCTGAACCACGGCACCGTAGGAGGCGCGCAAATAGTGCTCGGCAGTTTTATGGGTGAACTCCATCAGTTCGATAATGGAGCCCGACGGCGTATCCAGACGCTCCGCATCGCGGCGGGCTTTATCCCCCTGGATCACCCGGGCGCGGTTGTTGCGCCCAGGCAGGCTGCGCACGATACGAATCGCGCGGGCCTCGTGTTCCGGCTCCACAATAATCGAGAAGCGCGCACCGCCCAGATAGCCTTCAATCGCCATCTGCCAGCGCTCATCCAGCACTTCCACATAATCACACAGGACGCGGGGCTCCGCTTCAGGGCACTGCTCGCGAATTGCGGCCAGGGCTACTTCTACCGATTGGGGGTAGCGCACGCGGTTGGCCTGGAGATGCTGAATTCGACTCTCTTGGGTGCGCAGCTGCTTTTGCAGTTGCTGCACTTTTTGCTCCCAGCGGGAGGCCTGCTGGGCAATCTGCTCTTTGGGGGAAACCTCGTCACCGGCGCCAGCTTTACCATTGCTATCCAGCAGATCGAAGAGGCGGTTCTGTAGAGCTTCGCTGCTAGCAGCGCGCTCGCGCAGTGGCTCCAATGCAGCCAGGTCAATCCAGTCCTTGCCCAACAACTTGTGCAGATCCGGCAGGTCTTCCTCGCGGGCTACCTGCTTGATCGCCTGCACCAGTGCTTTATCGGAGAAAGCGGGAATTTCCAGCTCGGCGGAGGTGGAGTTAAGCAGGTTTAATAATTCTTCGGCGGCCTCGCGGTTCTCGCGCCAGCGGGCCTCTTCGGCAGACATGGGGGTATGCTGCTGGGACAGAAGGCTCAGGGCATTGTTAATACGCTGTTCCAGTTCGTCCTTATTGCGCAGCGCATCAATACCCAGGCGCTGGGCTTGAAGCTCTACCAGCTGACCATTGAGCTGCTCGACGCGTTCGGAGGCGACGCGCACCTCCCTTTCATTGTTGTCCAGATCGCTGCGCAGTTTTTTCTGATCGTTCTTGCCGCTCAGATAACTCTTTTGCACCCGCTGCTGGCGATGGCGTGCGCACAAATATTCCTGCACCCGCAACTGCAACCACTGCTCCCGGTAGAGCTCTACCGACTGGGCGATGGCCTCCAGGGAACTGACCCGCTCCACAATCTGACGGGCTTCCTGTTCCATGCTGTGGATGGTTTTCATCAGTTCGGAAACGGAGCGGATGGCATCACCCAGATCGCGCTTTTCCAACACTTCCTGTGCGACAAAATCGTTGATGCTTTTAACCGGCTTATAGGCCATAAAATTGGCAAAGGTGCGCGCGGCGTGCATGGCCTCGCGATCGGAGACCGCATCGCGGCGTCCGCGTAGGGCGCCGTAAAGGCGGCGCAGGTAGGCCTTTTTCTTGTCGTACTGCTCTACTTTTTCGAACTGCTTGCTTAGGACCTGGTTGAATTTATCCAGCGGCAGCAGGTGCTTGCCGTCGGTGTAATCCCGGACAAAATCCCCCATCACCAACTGTTCGCCGGGGAATACGAAAAAGCGCAAATCACTTTGGCGGGCCTGGGCGGGTTTACTGCTGTTATCCAGGTGCGCGCGAATCCCCATCACTGCGGTAAAAGGCTCAGCATCGTCTTCACCACTGGTGGGATGAAAAATACCGGCGATGTAACAGTCGGTGGGCTCTACACGAGCGTAACTGCCATCGTCACAACCCAGTACATAGGAAGCTAGCGTCCGCACCTGCTTGCCACCCCGCCCGCGCTGGGTGGTTTCATCCTGCCCCGGGTTAAAGGTAAACAGGGTATCGTGGGCGGCGGTCATCAATGTCTGGATAGCATCAGCCGCCGTGGTTTTACCGGAACCGTTGCCACCGGAAAACAGGTTGATCGGGCCGAAATCATATTCCAACTGCGGGATATTGCCCCAGTTAATCAGGATCAGTTTTTTTAGGAACATAGTCTTTTCAAAAAAACGGTCTTTTCAAAAGCAGGGTCTTTTTGCAGGCGGGAAGCCGACACCCCTCTCCGAGGCTCCCGGGTGCGATTTACGCAAACCCGGGCGGTCGAATGTTTTCGATTTTTTATAGCCGCTAGCGCGGCCTCTATTTTCAACTAGGAAGCGGCTTCACTCTCAAACAGGCTGTTATCTTCGACTTCTGGAGTGATGCGTTCGAGCGCTTGCTCTTCTTCTGCTTCTTCAGCCTCATCAATTTCATCAGCTTGAGTGGTCCCGCTCTCCACTGCGGGCGGGACTTCGCTGTCGATCAGCTGGTGCAATACCGACTCGCTGACAAAGTGGGCGATGGTCGGGCGCACGCGCAGCCAGACTTCCGCACTGGTCTCCACTTCTTCGCTGCTGAACTGCACCAAACGCAGCTGGCGCAATTTCTTCAACAGATTTTTGCGCTCGGCCTGTTTATCCGGCAGGGACATTTTCAACAGATTGCGCATGCCCAGTTCCAGGGCTTCCATCGATAGCGCGGCGCAACCACTCTCATCCACCTGCCCTTCCCGCAGCGCTTTATCGTATTCCACGCGCAGGGCGAGAATCGCGGCCACTTCCTGCTGACTGAGGCGGGCGCGGAAGCCGCCGTGGTGCGGCTCTTCCTGATCCGGCAAACCCGGCACTTCGGCGCCGGGCGGATACACGCGGATAAACTGGAAACGACTGTCGTGTTGCAAACGCAATCCCAATGGGGCCAACCACTCGCGCACCAGCTGCTCGCAGCGCTGGAAGCGATCGTAAAGGGTGGTTTCGATAACGCTTTCATCCCGGCAGATAACGCCGTAATCCAACAGGCGCACCAACAGCTCGGAAAATTCGCTGCGGTTCAGGCGACACTGCGCCAGGGCCTCTTCCAAAGCCTGTTCAATCACTGTTTTTCAGCTCCAGGATATATTCGTCAAATTCGGTGAAATAGTCATTGCTAACGATTTCACCGGTAAATTTCACCTGCAAGTCGGCGGCGCCGCTCTGGTTCACCGCCGCCGCTTCGATCACATGGCTCATAGCGAGCAGATCACGCGCATCGCGCAATGGCAGGTTGCGGCTGTTGATCTGGCGGCCGGTGCCGAGGGCATCGCTCAGATAATCCCGCAGGTTACTGTTGTTGAAATTAAACGCCTGGTCGAGCAATTGTTGCAGCTCGATCTCGCGGCGGTTCTCCTCACCGATGGGGGTTTCATCTTCAACCCGGGTATTCACCGGCTGGCGGCGGTTGCGCTGCCACAGCTGGGTTTGTTTGGGGTCAAACAGGCGCAGCTGGAAGCCACCTAACTGTTCACCCAGCTGCTCGAGAATTTGTGTTTTTTGCTGGCTCTCACCGAGACGCTGGCACAGGTCGGCAAATTCACCTTCAGCCTGGCTGTGCAGGTAGCTGAGCTGGCGGATAATAATATCCGCACGCTTGGTAAAGCCCTGTAGTGCGCGGCGCAAAGCGGGCAACTTCACCTCGCAGGCGCGGCGCATGCGGTCTTCGATGGTATCAAGCATCAGCCACAGCAGGGAGTGGCCCGGTTGCACCAACTCCGGCAGCAGTTGGCGCAGGCGCTTCTCCCACTCCGCTTTCTGCATATCCTCCTTGCGGCGAATGCAGTCAATCACCCGGTTGATGGAATCGCGGTGCTTCTCCACGCTGTCCGCAGACAGTCGGATAGCCAGGTCCGGTTGGAAGCGGCTCTCCATAAAGGAGAAAAACTCATCGGTGGCCTGCTGCACCAGCAATTGAGCCTCCACTTCCCTCACCATTTCCCGCTTGCGCTCTTCCAGCTCGGCGATCATATCGGTGAAATCCGCCACGATACGCTCGGAGTATTCCCAGGCATCGATCAAGTCGTGGATTTCACCTCGGCTGGCAAAGGCTTCCAGGGCATTTAAGGTGTTGCGGGTATTGCGGTGGCGAGTGCGCACGCGGGTGCCGTTCACTTCAACCAGCGGCTGAGTGAAAAGGCGGCCCCGGCGGCTAAACGGATAGGTAGCGGTGAGCGTGGCGCTGTCCACCTGCTTCTCCAGCCAACCGAACTCCACCAGGCTGTTCAGTACCCAGACGGCCTGATCGCGCAGGCTGCGGAAGCGGCCCTCGGGGTCCTGCACTCCATCTTCACTATCGAGTTGGGGCGCGCGGGTCAGGGCCTCGGCAAAAATTTCCAGGATCTGCTCGCGCAGCAGAGACTCGCCGTAGTCAGCCTTGGCGGTGTACAGACGCTCATACAAAAGACGCAAGCACTCAACCACCTGCTCGCGGTATTTACCGGTCAGCGGGCGGAAGAAGTGCTGGTAGGAATCGACGAAGAACAACGACTATAGGCCCGCTTATTCCTCTTCCGGCTTTTGGTTGAAGACGCAGTACTTGGTGTAGTCGCGTCCATCATCCAGGGTCCATTGGCCCTTGGGCACTTTATCCATTTTTTCACACCAGGCATCGGAGCCGCGCTTGGGCTCACAGGCGGTCAGTGCGACAAGGGCAACAGCGGAACAGATCAGAACAAGTACTTTTTTCATGGTTCGCTTCTACAAATGAAATTCGAGTGGCTTTTTCTCCCCAGCTGCGAGCAGCCAGGGAGAAATCAGTGAGCGTAGTTTTTAAGGATGTAGTTTAGGGGCTAGAGGCACCCTACTCGCGGCGCCACTTAGTGCCCTCGCGGCTATCCTCAAGCACCACACCCTTGGATTTTAACTCTTCGCGAATCTCATCGGCGCGGGCAAAGTCACGGTTTTTCTTGCTCTGCACGCGCTCTTCAATCAGCGTTTCAATTTCCTCTGCGGAAATAGTTTCTTCGCCACCGCGGGCCTGCTTGAACCAAGCTTCCGGGTCTTGCTGCAAAATACCAAGCATTTCACCGGCCGCCAGCAACAAACCTTTTAGGCGTGCTTTATCGGCGTCTTCGGCCTTGTTCAAATCGCGGGCAATCTGGTGCAGTTCGCTAATGGCGATCGGCGTATTCAGATCGTCTTCCAGCGCTTTAAGGAAGGCTGTGTCAGTCAAATCTGCCGCTTGCGCCTCAACCACTTCGGTTTCACGCAGTGCACCGTAGAGGGTATCCAGGGTGCGCCAAGCCTGGTCAAGCAGGTCAGCACTGAAATTCAGTTCTGAACGGTAGTGGGCAGATAGCAGTGCGAAGCGCAGTACTTCGCCAGGGTAAAGCGCCAACAGGTCTTTGACCATGCGGAAGTTGCCCAGGGACTTGGACATCTTCTCGCCGTCGATATTCACGTAGCCGTTGTGCATCCAGTAGCGCACAAAATCCACGCCATTGGCGCAGCAGCTTTGGGCCCGCTCGTTCTCGTGGTGCGGGAAGGTCAGGTCACGACCGCCGCCGTGAATATCAATGGTGTCACCCAGGTGCTTCTTGATCATGGCCGAGCACTCCAAGTGCCAGCCTGGGCGTCCACGGCCCCAGGGGCTGTCCCAGCCGGGCTCGTCATCGGCGGACGGCTTCCATAGTACGAAGTCGCCAGCGTACTTTTTGTAAGGCGCTACTTCCACCCGCGCACCGGCGAGCATATCGTCGAGGGAGCGCTTGGACAGCTGGCCGTATTCCTGCATGGACTCCACGGCGAACAGCACATGGCCCTCAGCGGCGTAGGCGTGACCTTTCTCCAGCAGGCTTTCGATCATCGCGATCATTTCCGGCAAGTGCTGGGTGGCATAGGGGACAATATCCGGCTCCAGGTTGTTGAGCGCTGCCATATCCTCGTAGTAAGCCTGGGCATAGCGGGCAGATAGCACGCCAATTTCCTCGCCGTTATCCCGCGCGGTCTTCATGATTTTGTCGTCAATATCGGTGATATTGCGCGCGTAAATCACATCGCTGAAATTTCTTTTCAGTACCCGGTAAAGGGTGTCAAACACCACCACAGGGCGGGCATTGCCAATATGCACGCGGTTGTACACGGTGGGGCCACACACATACATGCGCACCTGATCTTCCACCAATGGTACGAAGGGTTCTTTCTTCCCGGAAAACGTGTTGTAGACCTGTAGAGACATCTTTTCTCTCGAATTCTTTTGCTGTGTGGCTGGGCCAATCATTGACCCAGCCGCGAAAACTGCCGCTCGGGCAGCCCTCCGCTTTACTATTTGTTTTGCTCTTTGGCCCAGCTGTCGCGCAGACCAATGGTGCGGTTAAACACCGGCGCTTCTGCGCTGCCGTACTTGCTGTCGCGACAGAAGTAGCCGTTGCGCTCGAACTGGTAGCCCTGCTCCGGCTCCGCTTTGGCCAGGCCGATTTCCGCCTTACAGCCTTTTAGGATCTGCAGGTTGTCCGGGTTTACGCAGTCGAGGAAGTTCTTACCGCCGGCATCCGGCGCCGCATCATTGAACAGGCGATCGTATAGACGCACTTCGCAATCGACATTGTTGTCCGCAGATACCCAGTGAATAACGCCCTTTGGCTTAACGCCGTCGGCCGGGTCTTTGCCCAGGGTGTCCAGATCAACCGAGCAGATCACCTCAACAATTTCACCGGCATCGTTCTTCACGACTTCTTCCGCAAAGATCACATAGGCGTTGCGCAGGCGAACTTTTTTGCCCAGCACCAGACGCTTGTACTTCTTGTTGGCCTCTTCGCGGAAATCCTCTTTCTCAATATAGAGAGTGCGGCCAAAAGGAAGTTCACGGGCCGGCAGATCATCGCGCACCGGGTGGCCGGGTGCTGACAGTATTTCTTCCTGGCCTTCCGGGTAATTTTTCAGGGTGATCTTCAAAGGCTCCATCACGCACATGGCGCGCGGTGCATTTTTATCCAGATCGTCGCGAATGCTGTATTCCAGCATGCCCACATCGACAACTGAGTCGGAGCGGGTTACACCGATCATCTCGCAGAAGTTGCGAATGGAAGCCGGAGTAAAGCCGCGACGGCGCATACCGGACAGGGTCGGCATGCGGGGGTCATCCCAGCCGTCCACATGGCCTTCATCTACCAACTGCTTGAGCTTGCGCTTGGACACCACGGTGTAGTTGAGGTGCAGGCGGGCAAATTCGTACTGACGCGGGCGCGAAGGCACCGGCAGGTTCTCGATCAACCAGTCGTACAGCGGCTTGTGATCTTCAAACTCCAGGGTGCAGATGGAGTGGCTGATACCCTCAATCGCATCACACTGGCCGTGAGCGAAATCGTAGCTGGGGTAAATACACCACTTATCACCAGTCTGGTGGTGAGCCATCTTTTTGATGCGGTAGATGATCGGGTCACGCAGGTTGATATTGGGCGCGGCCATATCGATCTTGGCGCGCAAGCTGCATTGACCCTCTTCCATTTCACCGTTGCGCATCTTTTCAAACAGCGCCAGATTTTCCTCGACGGAGCGATCGCGGTAGGGGCTGTTCTTACCCGGCTCTTTCAGCGTGCCACGGTAGTGACGCGCTTCTTCTGCGGACAGGTCGCAGACGTAGGCCTTGCCATTTTTAATCAGGTGCAGTGCCCACTCGTACAATTGATCAAAATTATCCGAGGAATATTTGGCCTCGCCATTCCACTCAAAACCAAGCCAGGAGACATCGCGCTTAATCGCATCGACAAACTCTTCCTCTTCCTTGGCCGGGTTGGTGTCGTCAAAGCGTAAATTACAGGTGCCACCGAATTCCTGCGCCAGACCAAAATTCAGACAGATGGACTTGGCGTGGCCAATATGCAGGTAGCCGTTGGGCTCTGGCGGGAAGCGGGTCGCGATCTGCGTAACCCGGCCCTCAGCCAAATCTTCACGAATAAGGTTCTGTAAAAAGTGAGCGGGCTTGCTCTCGGATGTCATAGGATTCTCTTATTTACAGCTGTGCGAACATAAACGGCGAATTATACCCTAGTTGAGCCACAGAATATCCTATTTAGCTGAGCGTCTGACGATGATTTTTACTGTTGACGCACACTTTTTAGGCAATCCATTATGATATCGCGACTCGGCGTTTTACAGCTCCTGACTAAAAGGTATTATGCCGGCCGAAATCAACCCTCATAGGACATTTTATGATCACCTTGCACACTACCCACGGAGATATTGCTATCGAACTGGATTTCGACAAGGCCCCAAAGACTGCTGCCAACTTCCTGCAGTATTGCCGTGAAGATTTTTACACTGGGACCATTTTCCACCGGGTGATCGACAACTTCATGATTCAGGGTGGCGGCATGACCCCCGACATGGAGCAGAAAGAAACCCGCGAGTCCATTGAAAACGAAGCGGACAACGGCCTGAAGAATGACACCGGCACCCTGGCCATGGCCCGCACCATGGACCCCCACTCCGCCAGCTCCCAGTTCTTTATCAATGTAAAGGACAACGACTTCCTGAACTTCCGCAGTAAAGACACCCAGGGCTGGGGTTACTGCGTATTCGGCAAAGTGGCCGACGGTATGGACGTGGTCAATAAGATCAAGAGCGTAAAAACCGGCAGCAAGGGCTTCCACCAGGACGTACCCATGGAAACCATCGAAATCACCGGTATCAGCATTTCTGACGACTACGCAGACAAGTAATTTTTCGAGCCCATTTAGGCTCTAAGGCGGGGACATTGTCTATTTATTTTATTTCCGATCTGCACCTCGATGAGAACCGACCGGAGATTACCCAGGCTTTTTTTGATTTTCTGCGCGGCCCCGCCGCCGGTGCCGAAGCACTGTATATTCTCGGCGACTTCTTCGAGGCCTGGATTGGCGATGACGACGATGCCCCCCTGATTGAAGAGGTGGTATGGGAGTTAAGCCACTACAGTGGCACCGGGGTGGAACTGTACCTAATGCATGGCAACCGCGATTTCCTGCTCGGTACCGATTTTGCCCAGCGCACAGGTGCGGTGCTACTGCAAGACCCAACTACCCTCACTTTGGCTGGCCGGCAGGTTCTCTTAATGCATGGCGACAGCCTCTGCACTCGCGACGAGGAATATATGACTTTTCGGCGTCAGGCGCGGGACCCCAATTGGCAACAGGGGTTGCTGGCCAAGCCTTTGGGAGAACGCCGCGCTATCGCCGCACAGATTCGCGCCGCCTCCAAAGCCATGAATAGTCGCAAAGCGGAAGACATCATGGATGTTACCCCTGAGGAAGTGGAAAGAGTGATGCGTGAATACAACGTAAATACCCTGATCCACGGCCACACCCACAGGCCCGGTCGCCACCCCTTCTCACTTGATGACGCTGCAGCAGAGCGCATTGTACTGGGAGACTGGGATCGCAATGCCTGGTGCCTAAAAGCGAGTGGGGAAACATTGGAACTGATGCACTGGCCAATCGGCTGAAGCAGGGCTACCCACATCCAGCTTCCCAATAGTTAGTGACAGAGCTTTTGTTCGAGCTTCACAGCCTCCGCCAAGAGGCGCAGGCTGTGGCGCAGACGCTTCGCCCCACCAAAGCGGAACCCTTTGGCCTGTAAATAAGCGCAATCCATTATTGCTGGCCGCTCCCCCTGAGCTTCTGGGGGCAGAGGGCTACGCTTTCCCAACATGGTCTGCAAAATCTCCGCCACCTCTCGGAAACTCACTAGGCGATCACTGCAATTCACCGCCCTCCCCTTGGCATCCGCCTCCGATAGGACCAACTCCACTGCCCTGGCGACATCTTCCCCATGCACTTCTGTGGCAACTCTGGTTTGAGTGAAGGGCTCACCGCTCACCACTGCGCGAGCAATGTCATACCACTTACTGCGCTCGAGGGGATTCACCACACCATAGACTCCGGTGAGACGCAGGGAGACCGCGTGCCATTGACGCTGCTGGGCCCAAGCGGAAACCATCGCTTCCACCGCCGATTTGTAAGCCCCATAAAATGTATCGGGCAAGGCCGCCTGATGCTCGTACAAGTTGCCTCGCAAACACCCCGTCGCGTACACGGCCCTGCTGGAAATAAAAACAAATTTATCCACGGAGGCAGTGTGAGCCACTTGCATCAGTAGCAGCGTACTGTTCAGGTTAGATTGGAGATAACCGGAAAGATTCTCCCCTTCCCCACCACGATAACGCCCAGGCAAGTGATCATAGGCACAGTGCACTATCGCATTCAAACCACTAACAAATCTGGATAGAACTGCACGATCCGCCATATCGCCAGCAACCCACTCAAAGTTGCTACCTGTAGCAAAAGGAAATAACCCAGATTTATGACCTGTGCGGGATAGTGCTCGCACTTTATAACCATGATCGAGAAAGTAACGGACAATAAACTGCCCCACATAGCCACTGGCGCCAGTGATGCCGATATTCACTGGGCACTACTCACTGACTGACTCTGCTCACGGGTCAACTGCTCGATTCTCGCACCGATATCACGACCCTGATTGACTGCCCACCACAATTCGATCAAGGGTCTGAGCTGCTCCATTTTCGTATGGTCCTTTTGCCAGGGTTTTTCGTATTGATAGTGAATCACATGGATGCTACTCCACAACCATAATTGCGGTAGATTCAGATACAGATATTGCAAGGCATTGTAGATATAAGGCATACCGTGCCAGCGAGGGAAAAATGCCTGCAGAAAAGTCTGGTCCGTGCGCCGCCAAAAAGCGCCCGGCTTGTCTAACAAGGTCATCATTGCTCGGTAGGTTTCTACACAAGGTACGGCAGTAAACAGGCCAGAATTCATTCGACCAAAGCCGTCCAAGCTTTCATAGAGATTGGGCGCGGCACAAAATTCAGGGTATTCCATCAGGTGGTCGATATTGCGCAGTACCAACATATCTGCATCGAGAAAAATTAGCTTGTCATATTCCTCCAGCTGCCAGAGGGACAGCTTGCAAAAATTATTCAGAGGAATATGGAACCGAGGTTTTTCCCCCTTATCGAAAGGCGCGCGCATGTGAAGTCCTGCGCGCTCGTGGCGCTGGATAAATGCCTCAGAAAAATCTGGTGGGCTGATCTCCCGCACCAGGCATCCAGATAATTCCAGCAGTTCCGTATCCACAGAATCGGCAACCACCATTGCTATCAAAGGGTGTGTAGCCCTCACCCTTTCCAGCGAACGTTTTAGCGCAACCGCACCAATCACATAATCCGGGCTGTTTACGAGGGTAATAAAGGCACAACGAGACATGATGGCTACTGCAATCTGTTTAACACTAGTTAGGTATACGCACTGCCTAGCACTTAGAAATGCCTATGGGAGACTCACAGGGGAGGCATTTTCTCATCCGCTCCATGGATTGAGCGAAGGCACCAGCGATCTGCAATGCTCTCCACCTGCTTAAGGCTGAAACAGTTCACATTATAGATAAAGCTCGCCCGTAACTGGCCGCCATAGACTGCCAGTGAGAGGTAAATTCCGTAAGGGGTGAGACGCGTTGGCAGCGGGGTCGTATGTATTTTCAAATTCTCACTAATTTCTACCCACTCTGAAGTTTCGCCGGTATACACAGCGGTAAACCCTTCATGATGCTCCTCCGCCTGAAGAAAAGTTATTAGAAAGCAGCTTGAGGCGTTAAGGTTGTGACCGATACTGCCGTGAGGGCCAATTGAATCAGCAGCGTAGGCCGTGCGCATCGCATGCCGGATCTCTCGTGACAGGCGCACAAGTTTTTCTGACCAGGATTCATTTCTGCAAACTGACAAATTGCCATAGCGAAACATGGGGCCAAGAATATAGCGGTGCTCTCGCTTTAAGCGCAGAGACAAGCTGGTATTTAGCCAAAAATCATGATGAAGAAATTCACATAAAGTTTGCTGGTAGGCGGCACATAAGAAGACAAACAAGCTGATTTCTGCATCACTGACATTGGCTTGAATCTGCGTAAAATCGGCTCCGTCAATATTGAGAATCACCTCATCACAATTAATTGAGACAATCTCTTGGTGCGAAGCCTGCCAAACGGCTTCTCTCTGCAGCTCTAGCTTATTGCGCCAATAGTAACTGGCTTTTTGCCCACGCTCCGTCCCAAGATATGTCTCTTCAAAATTTATATAGTCGGCAAAATCGGTGGACTCCCCGCGGGGTTTATAGGATTTCCCTGCTCCCATTGCCAGGTAGGCAGCTAGGGATTCGGCCCACAACAGAGACAGACTAATACCATCGGTAATAATGTGGTGGCACTTGGTCAAGAAAATATATTCATCCTCACCGGTGCGAAAAAGGCTGAGGCCTAGCAGCTGGTCCGAATTTAAATCCATGGGGGAGCTGCTGAACTGGCGCAGGAAGCTGGTGATATGCGCCTCGCTCATATGGCGAATATCCATGTAGTCCAGTTCGATATCATCAAAACTTCGAATAGCCGGCTCATCCCGGTAGCGGCAGCGGAAAATAGGATAAGCGTTTACAACCGTGGGCACAGCCCGCTCAAACAGTTCGACATCTACGTCCCCCTTAATACGCATGGCGCGGGTAATCAGGTCCGCCAGTACCTTGCGGTGATTCAGGTTGTAAATACTCTGCTCCGTAATCGACAGAGGCACATTCGCAGAGCAATCCCAGCCTGGCATAGGAGTTCCAGTCGTCGGCTAAGAGTTAGTGGGCCGAATCAAATTCTGGGCCCCCTCAAGTACCTTGTGCAGGTGTGGTGTCTCAACATCTGGAGTACTTTCCTGGACTTTGTGGGTGCGCCAGTAAGAGCGACACGGGATCAGGTCTGCATTGCAGCGATAGGCATATTTACCTGCTACTTCAGAGATTTCCTCCAGTAATCCCTGGGCCAAAAAAGTCGGCTTTAACCCCAGGTTGCAGAGGCTGGCATTCTCCACAAATAAATCATTTTCCGCAGCCTCATTGCGCGGATTGTCGACAAATGCCACCTTGGCTCCGCTCACATCGGCAATCATTTTGGCGAGATCACGCACCCGATGGGTTTCGGTCATTTGGTTCATGATACGCACCCGCTCTCCTGCGACAGGAGGAGAGTTAATCGCCAGCTGGATACAGCGCACGGTATCGGAGATATGAATAAATGCACGGGTTTGCCCGCCGGTACCGTGTACAGTCAATTCATGTCCGGTAGCGGCTTGCATCAGAAAGCGGTTCAGTACAGTGCCATAATCACCGTCATAGTCGAAGCGGTTGATTAGGCGCTCATCCATGGAGGTTTCCACGGTTTGTGTCCCCCACACTATCCCCTGGTGTAAATCTGTAATTCGCACACCATCATTTTTGTTGTAGTAGGCAAAGAGCAGCTGATCCTGGGATTTCGTCAGATGGTAAATACTGCCAGGGTTAGTCGGATAGAGTATCTGCTGGGACACCCTCTGGCCGTCTGCCATCGGTATTTCCACATCCAGATAACCTTCTGGAATCTTCATGCCCGCAGAGCCATAACCATAAACTCCCATAGTACCGAGATGAACGATATGGCAATCGACGCCGGCATCCACCACTGCGGCGAGAAGATTATTAGTGGCATTGATATTGTTGGAAACGGTGTAGCGTTTATGACGCGAGGATTTCATGGAATATGGCGCTGCGCGTTGCTCTGCAAAGTGCACAATAGCAGCGGGCTGGGTCTCGGCAATCAACTCCATTAGCGGCTCGTAGTCACAAGCCAAGTCCAGCCTGTGCAGCCGGATATTTAGCCCGGTCGTCTCCCACCAACACTGCAGGCGCTGCCCAATACTCTCAATCGGTGTCAGGGATTCCACCCCCAACTCCTCATCGATACGACGCCTTGAGAAGTTATCCACGATAGTGACCCTGTATCCCTGCCGCGATAAAAACAAGGCCGTAGGCCAACCGCAAAAACCATCTCCCCCCAACACCAGAATATGGGCATTACCGTTTTGCCGCATATTAACCTCCCCAGAGAAAAGTCCGCGCCAAACACCAAAAGATATGAATAAATAATATACAAGACTGCCGATCAGGTTACCGTCAAGTGAGTGAATAGTGTCATCGATTAGCCCCTGTAAGACACAAACCAGATAAGGCTAAGGGATAGCGCCTGGTTTTCGATTTAACAGCCGATAAGGCGTGAATAACGAACCCTGCCGGGGGTAATCCGTTGACCCTTTTTACGTCATAGTTGTCCCCCTAAGATTACTATTTATTCGTCGGTACTCACCAAGCAAAGGCAAATCGTGATAAATCGCCAGCCAGTCATTTAATCAATAGTCACTAAGATTCTCTTGATTTACGTCACTGCCCCATTGCATGATCCACTCTAACTAACCTCAGGGGAGAGGAGTGCGATCCAGGTGATTAATAACCTGAACAAACGAGTATTAATACTCGGCGGCTACGGCAACTTTGGCGCGCGCATTGCGCAAATGCTGAGCTCCGAGCCCAATATTCAGCTGATTATTGCCGGCCGCAACAAGGCTCTGGCAGACCAGTGTGCCGAGGGACTCGGCGGGCTCGCCGAAGGTTTACGCCTGGAGAGAGATGCCGTCAACTTGGCTGCGCAACTCAAAGCCCTCCACCTGGATCTTTTGATTCACTGCGCAGGCCCCTTCCAAAAAGAGAGTGATTATCGGGTTGCAAAAGCCTGCATTGAGTCACGCACACCTTACATTGATATTTCCGATGGTCGTCGCTTCGTGTGCGATTTTCACCGCCTATCCCCCGCCGCAGAGGCCGCGGGCATTAGTATGGTATCGGGCGCCAGTAGCCTACCCGGGCTGAGCTCCGCCGCAATCGCCGAGATCCAGCTTGAACTGCCAGTGATTCACTCCGTAGACATTGCCATAGCACCTGCACACCGAATAGACCGCGGCTTGGCGACTGTACGCGCTGGCTTTGAATCCCTTGGCCACAGCTTTCCACAGCTGCAGAGCGGCTACTGGCGCGAATCCCACGCAGGGAAAAATCTACGCCCCATCAACCTGGCCCACCCAGTGGGCAAACGCTGGCTGTGCGACTTTGATGTGCCCGACCTAGAGCTCTGCCCGAAGTATTTTCCCAAGATGCACAGTGCTCGCTTCGCCACTGGCCTTGAGCCTCTAACCCTGCAAATCGGCCTATCCGCTTGCGCCCAATTGGCGCGCCTACAACTACCGGCAACCACTGCGCGCCTAGCCCAACTTGGCCATAAGATCAGTGACCGCTGGCCGGGAGGCACACCACACGGCGGCATGATCGTGCGTGCTACAGGGGAAAATGCCCATGGAGAAAGCGCCTCGCGCACCTGGCAGGTATTAGGCCTAAATGGCGATGGCCCCTGGATTCCTGCAGCCCCAGCGGCAGCACTAGCGCGTAAGTTTCTACGCGGAGAAATAGAAGAGGCAGGAGCAAGAGCCTGCTGGCAGTTACTAAGTCTGGATGAGATTCTGCTTGAACTGAATGATCACTCTATCGTTACGGCTATAGAGACCCACTCCCGCGAGCGAATGCCAGCACTTGCTGGCTAGGCGGTAACCAGGCCAACGCTTGTGCAAAGTGAATGATTTGCCCCCGTACCCAGTGAGAGTTTGCCGATATTTTTGGCTCGGTAATTCAAGCAAACTCGGCCTAACAGCCATTCTCTAAGATAAAACGCCACCGATCACTGAGTTTTTGCACGGTGTCACGGCTGAAACAGTTGGCGTTATAGACAAAGTTACTATGAAGGTGCCCACCGTAGGCCGCCAGAGAAAGATAGATTCCATAGGGTGTAATTCGGGTGGGCAAACTCATTGAGCGCATTTTTACTCTCTCATTTAAATTGACCCAGTTCGAGGAAGCATCGTTATAAATCGCTTGCAGTCCCTCCTGCTGTACCTCTGTTTGCAGAAAGTTTATCAAATAGGTACAGGGAGCAGGCAGGTTATTGCCAATAATGCCATGGGGACCAATCGAGTCAGCCACGTAAACTGTTCGCACGGCATAGTGTATTTCTTTGCACATCCTCCGTAGTTTTTTCAACCAGGCTTCCTCAGCTACCACTGCCAGATTTACCTGGCGAAACATTGGCCCCAAAACCTTCCGATGTTCTCTTTTTATCCGCAGTGACAAGCTCGTATTCATCCAAAAATCTTTTTGTAGGAGTTCGAATAAAGCCTGCTGAAATCCTGCGCACAGATAGACAAAGTGACTGACCCCGGCAGCCCTTGCCCGCTCTTTAATATGGGAGAACTCTTTCTTATACAGGGTGCAAACCAAGTCTTCACAATACAGAGAGACTCCTTTCCCTGATGAGGCCACTTCAATCGCGCCTCTTTGACGGGCCAGCTTATTTTGCCAATGTTGTAGAGCTTTTTGTCCCCGCTGGCTACGGATGTAGTTATTTTCAAAACCCACGTAATCGGCGTAATCAATGATTTCGGGCTGAGGACGGAAACCAGCCCCGCTCTCAAGGTCCAGATAAGTGCTCAGTATCAACCCCCAAAGCAGTGACAAACTAATCCCATCGGTAATGATGTGATGACACTTCGTTAAGAAGATGTATTCATCCTCTCCGGTACGGATAAGGCTTAAGCTCAACAGCTGATCAGTATCCAGTGCTATTGGCGAATTACTGTATTGGGTTAAGAAGCTCTTTACATGAGAGTCACTCATGCCCCGAACATCCAATATATCCAATTCGACATCTGCAAAAATCCGCCGAACAGGCTCGCGGGTATAGCGACAACGAACAATAGGGTAAGTATTGACAGTTCGCTGAACCGCCTCTCTGAACAGGTCGATCTGGAGGGTGCCCTTGATACTGATTGCACGGGCGATCATATCTGCCAAGGCTTTTCGATAATGTAAGTTGTAGATACTCCTCTCGGTAATCGATAAGGGTACATCCGCAGCATGCTTCCATCCCGACATGCTTATCTCCCGTGAACGCTCAATCAATCTTATTTCTGCCAGAATCTTGTTAGGCGACTACTGGAATGCTCCGGCAAAGTACTCAGCCATTCGCAAAGGCCCACCCCCATACCACTCGACCTTCAAGACTCAATTGAAATTACTGAATTATTCAGAGGCCCATTCCCTTATTAAGTATTGCAGGCCTCCCCGCATGGAAATAAACAGCTGCATACACTCAATGCCTAAAGCCTGTATTTACGCGCCTACAGACAGTAGATTGGCAAGATTCATACTGGGGGTGGTCAGTTTTGCGGCAGATCGTGGACCGATAGCGGCAAAGCCCCCTGTGATGATCTAGGTTCATTATCGGAACTCCCAGTAATGAGATTGAACCCACACACTATGATCATCTCCACAGCCTGGCGCGCCTATGCCAGTCGGAATGGAATCAAGCGCGCCATCATTCCAGTGACCGCCCTGGTTCTGACACCGATATTTTTAATACTCACCATTGCTGTCGATGCCTGGTGGGTGATCGCATTGCTACTCAGCCTGTTCTTAGTGCTACTGGGCGTTTATGACATGCTCCAGCCCAACTGGAGTTTGACACGTAACTTCCCCGTTGCCGGACGCATACGCTGGTTATTTATGAATCTGCGCCCCTACTTCCGCGCTTATATAGTGGAGGGTGATGAGGAGGGCAGACCATTTAGCTATGAGGCGCGCAGACTGGTCTACGCCCGCGCCGACGGTTTCTCGGATATGCACCCCTTTGGTACTGAGCTGGATGTACGCAGTGATGAATACATGTGGCTCACGCACTCCATTAACCCGGCCAAAGAGGCTGATATAAAGTCCCGCATCGAAGTGGGTTCTGGCCGCTGTGCAAAACCCTATTCGGCAACGCTATTAAATATTTCCGCCATGAGCTTTGGCGCCTTATCCGCCGCTGCGATTGAGGCACTGAATCAGGGTGCAGCTATCGGTGGTTTCTATCACGACACCGGAGAAGGTGGCATCAGCCCCTATCACCGCAAACACGGTGGGGACCTGGTGTGGGAGCTGGGAAGCGGCTATTTCGGTGCCCGTAAGGATGACGGCAGCTTCGATCCCGACCTTTTTCGCGAAGCCTGCGATGATCAGGTAAAGATGACGGAAATTAAGCTGAGCCAGGGCGCTAAACCTGGCCATGGCGGTGTATTACCCGGAGCAAAAGTTACCCAGGAAATTGCCTCTACCCGCAAAGTCCAACCGGGCGTCGACTGCGTATCTCCACGCGCCCACTCGATGTTTTCCACCCCTATTGAAATGCTCGAATTTGCCGATCAGATGCGCAAGCTGTCCGGTGGCAAACCGGTGGGCGTCAAACTGTGCGTGGGGCAAGTCTTTGAAGTACTGGCCATTATGAAAGCCATGCTTGAGACAGAGAAATATCTCGACTTTATCGTGGTCGATGGCGCCGAAGGCGGGACGGGTGCCGCGCCATTGGAATTATCCAACCATGTGGGGATGCCACTGCTGTCGGGACTGATCGTAGTCCGCAATGCCTTAGTTGCTACCGGCTTGCGCGATAAAGTGCGCTTGGCGGCGAGCGGTAAAATCTACTCTGCTTCAGAACTCGCAGCCTGTCTGGCGATAGGCGCCGATTGGTGCAATGCCGCGCGGCCTTTTATGTTTTCCATCGGCTGTATTCAGTCGCGACGCTGCCACACCGATACCTGTCCTACCGGTGTCACGACCCAGGACCCCAAGCGCCAGCGGGGCCTGGTGGTGGATGTGCAGAGCAAGCGCGCAGCGGCTTTCCAGGCCAAGACCCTGGAGGCCCTGGGGGAGATTGTCGCCGCCGCCGGTTTAACCGAACCGCGCGACCTACAACCCTACCATCTCTATCACCGCATCAATGGTACCGAGTCATATCCTATTGATCGCATCTGGCACTTTCTCAATGAGAAAGCCTTGATAGACGCCCCTGAGGAGACGCCTTACCGGCATTGGTGGCAGGCCGCCAGGGCTGATTCATTCCGGCCCGCAGTCAACCTGGCTCACCACGATGATCACTCCGCACTGCGGCGCTTGTAAGCCCTGCCCCTTACTCTGGAGATTTCCATGGAGACCGTTTCGGAAATTATTGTCGATGCCCTGGTAAAAGCCGGAGCAAAGCGCTGCTATGGCATCGTCGGCGATACCATCAATCATTTCACCTCCGCCGTGCGCCAGTCCAAGCTGGAGTGGGTCCACGTTCGTCACGAAGAGGTGGGTGCCCTGGCTGCGGGCGGTGAGTCTTACCTGAGCGGGGAGCTCAGTGTCTGTGCCGGTACCGCTGGCCCCGGCAGCCTGCATTTTCTCAACGGCATCTTTGAGAGCCACCGCAATGGCGCACCGGTATTGCTGATCGCCACCCGCATTGACCGAGCCGAGCAGGGGTTGGGATTCCCGCAGGATGTCGATCAGATCAAACTCTACGAGCAGTGCGCAGTATTCTGTGAAACCCTTTCCGACCCTGAGCAGGCACGCCGCATTGTGAGCCAAGCTGCCCAGGCAGCTCTCAACCACAGAGGCGTTGCGGTGGTTGAGGTCAGTGGCGATATCTTCAAGACCAAGATCAAAGACTCAATTCCCTGGGCTGTTCACCGCCCCCAGTGGTTAGCACGCCCCACTGATGAGGAGCTGGATGCGCTGGCAGAAAAGCTCAACCAAGCAGGGAAAATTGTTATCTATGGCGGTATCGGCTGCCGCTTCGCGCACGATGCAGTAGTTAAGCTGGGACAGCAGCTGGCAGCACCCATAGTGCATACCACCCGCTCCAAGGAATATCTGGAATACGACAATCCTTGCAACGTGGGCATGAATGGTATCCTCGGCAACCCTGCCGGTTATCGCGCAGTTCAAACCTGTGACCTGCTGTTGTGCCTGGGTAACGATTTCGCCTACACCCAGTTTTACCCGGAAAAAGCCACCATTATTCAGGTGGATATTGCGGCTTCCCATCTCGGGCGACGCACGCCCATTCATATGGGCCTGGTCGGCGATGTCGGCGCGACCATTGAAGCCCTATTGCCGAGATTAAAAGACCGCAGTGACAATGCATTTCTCCAGGACCTGCTCGGTCGCTATCAAAAAGACCTGGAGCAGTTGGAAGAGCGGGGCCACGAGCCAGATCCCAAACTGATTCACCCACAGTACGTTGCCCAAGCCCTGGACAAACTCGCCAGCGACGAAGCTGCATTTACCGCCGATGGCGGCTCTCCCATGGTTTGGCTGCTGCGCCACCTGCGCGCCAATGGCAAGCGCTCCTTCCTCACCAGTCTCTCCCACGGCACCATGGCCAATGCCTACCCCCAGGGTCTGGGTATGGCTAAGGCAGACCCCAATCGCCAGGTAATTGCGATGTGTGGCGATGGCGGAATGACCATGCTAATGGGCGATCTATTGACCCTGGTGCAGGAAAAAATCCCTCTCAAACTATTGGTCTTTAACAATCATTCCCTCGGCTTTGTGGAAATGGAACAGCGTATTGAGGGACTGCTGGATAGCTACACCGACCTGCAGAACCCCGACTTCAGCCGCATGGCGGAAGTGATTGGTATTCCTGGAGAAAAAGTCGAGAAAGCGGATGATCTCGAGGACGCGATGAAACGCTGGCTGGCAGTCAAAGGACCTGCCTTACTGGACGTCACTGTAAACCGGCTGGAACTGGTGATGCCCCCAGAGGTGACAGCGCAGCAAGTGTCTTCCACCGCGCTATTTGGCCTCAAAGCCATACTCAACGGACGCGCAGATGAAGTGGTTGACCTGCTGAAAGACAACTTTCTACGCTGACGAGGAGCCGGCCAACTCGACCCGAGACGCAACCCAGGCGGGAGGTTCATGCACCAGCTCGGAAAACAAGTGCCCACCAATATGTTGGCCCTGCTCGCCAGTGGGGAGATCGCCAGCAACAGCGCTCCTGGCCGCGCCGCCACACGCCTGCAGGAGGAGCTGGCGCAGCGCCGCATCGACCTGATCACCACAGTTTCCAGCGACGATGCCAGTGCCATGTTGCGCGCCAACCCAGCAATACAATGTCTGCTACTGAACTGGGAACTGCCCGGCAGCGGTCACCCCCCAGCGCTGAATGTGCTGGAGCAGTTGCGAGCACGTAATCTGCATCTACCGGTATTTCTGCTCGCAGACCGTGAAACCGTCAGCAATATGCCGCGCCGCGCCCTGGAGCTGGCCAATGACTTCATTTGGATTCTGGAGGACACCCCCACTTTTATCGGCGGGCGTATCCAGGGTGCAATAAGGCGCTACAGCCAGGCGGTGCTGCCGCCCATGTTTGCCGCCCTAACCCATTTTTCCCATGTGCATGAATACTCCTGGCACACGCCCGGCCACACTGGTGGCACCGCATTTTTAAAGTCCCCTGCAGGGCGCGCCTTCTATGATTTTTTCGGCGAAAACATGCTGCGTTCAGATTTGTCCATCTCTGTAACAGAGCTGGGCTCCCTACTCGATCACACAGGCCCCATCGCCGCAGGGGAACGCTACGCAGCCAAGGTATTCGGCGCAGATCGCACTTACTATGTCACCAACGGCTCCTCCACCTCCAATCGCGTGATTGTGATGGCCTCTGTGACCCGCGGCCAGCTGGCCCTGTGCGACCGCAATTGTCACAAGTCTGTAGAACATGCCATCACCATGTCCGGCGCTGTTCCTACTTACCTGATACCGTTGCGCAATCACTACGGCTTGATTGGCCCGATTCCCCCGGATCAGTTGACGAAAGCAGCCATTTCAGAGGCCATTGCTAACAATCCCCTGGCGGGCAGCGCCGATAGCCAGCGGGCGGTACATGCGGTGATCACCAACTCCACCTATGACGGCCTCTGCTATAACGTGCGCCGGGTGGAGGAATTGCTGGGTGAGTCCGTAGACCGGCTGCATTTTGATGAGGCCTGGTACGCCTATGCGCGCTTCAACCCGATCTACCGGGATCGCTTCGCGATGTATGACAGCGAGGACGATGAGCCTCACACAGGCCCGACAAAATTTGCCACCCAGTCCACACATAAACTGCTGGCGGCCTTATCGCAGGCCTCCATGATTCATATCCGCGATGGGCGTAGCCCCATCGAACACGGCCGCTTTAACGAGGCGTTTATGTTGCACGCCTCCACTTCACCCCTCTACTCCATCATGGCCTCGAATGATGTCAGTGCGGCGATGATGGACGGCCCTGGCGGCACTGCGCTCACGGGCGAATCTATCGCTGAGGCGGTGGCTTTTCGCCAAGTGTTGGCACGACTGAAACGAGAGTATGGGGAAAAGGGGGAGTGGTTTTTCGATGGCTGGCAGCCGGATCAGGTAACAGAACCTTCAAGCGGCCAGAAATACGCCTTTCACAGCGCACCTACAGAGCTACTGTGCAGCGAAGCCAGCTGCTGGTTGTTGAATCCCGGAGACTCCTGGCACGGATTCGGCACGCTAGAGAAAGGCTATTGCATGCTCGACCCCATTAAGGTCTCCATCACTACCCCGGGCATGCAGCGCAACAGTCAGCTGGCGGAATGGGGTATTCCAGCAGGCATTATCAGCAAGTACCTGGATAACCTCGGCATTATTGTCGAGAAGACCACTGATTTTACCATCTTGTTCCTGTTTTCCATCGGCATAACCAAGGGCAAATGGGGCACGCTGATCAACGCACTACTCGCCTTCAAACGGGACTACGATGCCAATCAGCCTCTCAGCCAGTGTCTGCCCAATCTGCTGGCCAAACACTCTGGTTATGCCGATATGGGCCTACGCGACCTGGCGCAAAAAATGTTTACCCGTATGAAGGAGCTGCGCAGTACAGCAAAAATGTCCGCTGGTTTTTCTGCTCTGCCACAGGCCGACTGCAGCCCCGTTCAGGCCTATGAAGCCCTGGTGCGCGGCGAAGTGGAATTGCTTCCCTTGAGCCAGTTGGCAGGGCGCAGCGCAGCAACCGGGGTTATTCCCTACCCACCGGGTATTCCGCTATTGATGCCGGGAGAAAATTTTGGCAGCGAGGGCAGTCCAGCCCTGGAATACTTACGCGTGCTGGAGTCCTTCGACCGGGAATTTCCCGGCTTCGGCCATGACAACCACGGAGTCGACGTACACAAGGGGCACTACCATGTGTATACCCTGAACCGGGGGACCGCGCCATAACCCCCCAGACGGCGGAGAGTAATAAAATCGGCCTGGTGCCAGCCACCCTGATGGTGGCCGGCAATATGATGGGTTCCGGCGTATTTATGCTACCGGCCAATTTGGCAGTTATAGGCAGCATCTCTCTGATTGGCTGGTTAATCACCATCGTGGGCGCCGTATCACTAGCACTGGTTTTTGCCCGCCTTGCCGCCTTGGACCCAGCCGCCGGAGGCCCTTATGCTTACGCACGCAGGGCATTTGGCGACTATATCGGCTACCAGACCAACCTCGTGTATTGGCTGGCCAATGTCATCGGCAATGTCGCACTGATCACCGCCGGGCTGGGCTATATCACCCATTTCTTCCCCCCACTCCAGGACCCTATGACCTTTGCCCTGGCCCAGGTGGCCATGATCTGGCTACTTACCTACGCGAATATCCTCGGGCCGCGCATGGTTGGTCGTATCCAATCGCTCACCACCAGTTTGGTGTTTATTCCCATTCTCGGTACAGCACTCTTCGGTTGGTTCTGGTTTGATAGCCAGACATTCAACGCCAGCTGGAATGTCTCCGGCAAGAGCAATGCCAGTGCAATTATGGCCACCCTCACCTTTACCCTGTGGGCATTTATCGGCGTGGAAACCGCATCTGTATCCGCAGCAGTGGTGAGAAACCCCAGCCGCAATGTGCCGATCGCCACTGTTGGCGGGGTATTGCTGGCATCGGTAGCCTATGTCCTGAGTTCTTCAGTCATTATGGGCATGCTGCCTAACAAAGAACTCATCGCCTCTTCGGCACCTTTTGCCGACGCCGCACGTTTGGCGTTAGGCAATACCGCCGCGAATATTGTTGCAGTCTGTGCAGCAGTAGGCTGTATCGGCTCTCTCGGCGGCTGGATTCTTTTGGTGGGGCAATCTGCCAAGGCTGCAGCTGATGACGGTCTCTTCTCCAAAGCCTTTGCCAAAACCAATCCTAAAGGGGTGCCCTCTGTCGGCCTGACTTTGGTGGCCATTCTGATGTCCTTACTGGTACTCGCCACCATTTCTCCCAGCGCCAGCCAGCAATTTGGCAAGATCGCCTCGGTGGCGGTCATCATGACACTACTGCCCTATATCTACTCGGCAATTGCACTGCGGGTACTCGCTTACGGCAAAATACCGCAGCAACAATACACACTGTTTACTGTAATACTGCTAATTGCCGCCATCTATTGCCTGGTGGCACTGGTGGGCTCCGATGGCCAACAGACGCGCTGGTCGCTGATATTTGTTATTGCCACCGTTATTTTCTATGCGCTGATATTAAATCGCCGCCGCAGCGTCGAAGAGAAACACTGGCTACCCGGCGGACCGGAGCCAAAGTGGGTGCAATACTTTACCCTCGGCGCAACAGTCACTGCGCTGTGCGTTTTTTTCTGGTTTTCCGTGGGCCAGCATGCAGACCTAGAGCTTCGCCTGCGCGCCCCACAACCACAAGTTTCGAACCAACAGTCTCAACCACTTAACCACTAAATACGCGCTGTATGGTCTCGGCCGTGCGCCAGGTAATTCCCTGAGAATTTGATTCCCTATTCCCAGCCACATTTAAAATATAAGGTTTATTTTTACCGATAAAATCGCGGATTTGTTTGCAACAGTCATCCCAGGGATCAATCACCAGAAAGGGTTTACCCAGCTCCCGGCAAAACTTAATGGTATAAGAGGTACCATCACTGCCAGGATTGTCGGTAAAAATCAAAGTTGCATCAGAATTACGGATATTCTCTCGAGTGCGCTCTGCTAAATTCCCAGATGCCAGTTCAATCAGCCCGAAGCTTTTGAGAAAATCGGCGCGCTCTCCAACTTCGGTCCAATACCCCTGCGGGGCAGTACCACCGGTGGCAATACCCAATCGTTGCCCGGCGATCAAGCCACCAGTATCCGCACCGGTCTGCCCACCGCTGATAATTTTTTCTGGTTTGAAACTCATAGCCAAATCAAACCTATAGGATTGAAAGTTATGCGCTAAAACTCTACCTTATTGCCGGTTTATTTTGGTCTGCCGCTTTATGAATTACTACCTCGCACTCAAGACACTACATATTCTCTGCGCCATTATCGTACTCGGAACCGGTACCGGGATTGCCTGGTATACTTTGCGCGGCTGGCTGTCCGGTGATTCCCAGGTGATTCAGTGGGTGAGCAAGGAAACGGTGCGAGCAGACTGGATATTTACCGGCAGCGCAGTGCTCGGTTTACTGGGAAGTGCCATGGGGATGCTGGTGATTAACCCGGCATGGATAGAACAAACCTGGCTGCAATTGGCTGCCGGGCTAACCCTAGCGGTTTTCCTATTGTGGCTACCGGTTGTCTACCTTCAATATCAATTGCGCGCACATGCAAACCAAAAAAATAGCCACAGTCAAATCCGTGGGATCATGCGCATTTGGTGCCTGCTAGGTGCTCTGGCTTTTCCCTTAACGATTGCTATCGTTTACCTGATGGTTTCCAAGCCCTCCTTTTAAACAGCATCACGAAAATTTGATGATGGCCAAATACACGATTTCAGCCTTAACGCCCTCCCCGCAGTATTTTATAGCTTGCTCTCTCCCCCATATCTTTCCACTGCCGCTTAAAGTCCTCCAGCACAACCCCTGCGATAATATCGGCAAAACCGTCCGGGGTTTTACTCAACCGCTCTAAGGCTTTCTTTTTACATAGTGGAATAATAACTGCAGATTTCTCGCGTCTATCACACCTCAGCAAGCGACTGCGAATTTGCTCAGCCTCGCCACCGGAACAACTTGCATCGGTAATGACAAAAACATTGGTATCACTATCGAGATCAGGGCAGATCAGGTCCCACCCAAGATCAAACTGCCGGAATACAACCCCGCGAAAGCGCCCCCTGCCCACCTCACTACCTGTGATAAAGGGCCAGGCATGGGCTAGGGTCCAAAGATAAGATTTACTGAGCACATATTGCAGGTGTTGGTTTCTCACCAAACCCAACTGACACTGCTTTTTGAAAGTTTCATCATCCAGTTTTGCCTTACTGCAGATTGCCTTGGGAATAAGCTCCCCTTTATAACTGGTGGTAGGAATTACCACGACAAAATCATCGGCCTCTTTCTTTTTTTCCAAGGCTTTAACAATGGTGGCCTGTAAGTGCAGAATAAATTCTTCGGTAGAAATCACGTCATGGGGTAAAGACACCCTCTCTCCCCCCAGATTCATGTATCGCGATTCATTTCGATACGCCGAAATAATTGGCTCTAGTTCCTCCTTGCTGAACAGCAGTTTTTTACCCAAAACCGCTTCTTCATTAATTTTTCTGGCATAGCAATCCAGAAGCATCTGGTCAGCCCGGTAAATTCCTTTATTTTTAGATGAGACACAGCGTAAATATTCAGTATCCTGAAACGCGAGAAAACGCTCAACTACCGGCCGGCTGATATCCCTGCCAAACAACTCATACAAAACCTCTTCATCTCTGGGTAAAAAGTAATTATTCGGGCGAAATAGATTTTGCAATTGCCTATGAGCCATTCATCTAACTCACTTTTAACCTTCTTCTTGAAATCTTGGTGGCATTCACACAGTGCCCTCAAACAACTTGGCATATCTCATCGAATTCAAAGCGCGGATTGCGCGGATGTAACTTGGCATCCACACCGTATCCCAGATTACAGAGAAAGTTGGATTTAATATGGCCAGGACAGTGTTCCTGTACAAAGGCTGGGGTTGAGGACTGATCACTGAAAAATTCATGATCTACTAGGGCATTATCAAACCCAGACATAGGGCCGCAGTCCAGGCCCAAAGCCCTCGCCGCCAGAATAAAGTAGCCTCCCTGTATTGAACCATTGCGAAATGCCGTCGTTTCTGCCAACTCTGGATTATCGGCAAACCATGCACGCGCCGGTGTGTGGGGAAACAACTTGGGAAGATATTCGTAAAAGCGCATATCAAATGCGATGATTGCTGTCACCGGTGCCGACATGGTTTTCTCGATATTGCCCGCATTCAAAGCCGGTTTAAGCCGGGTTTTTCCCTCCTTGCTCACAATAAAAACAACCCGCATCGGGCAACAGTTAGCGCTGGTGGGCGCCATCCTGACAAGATTGTGCAACTTTTTCAGCAACTCTTGCGGCACCGGTTTATCTTGCCAGTAACTATGTGTTCTAGCTTCAAAAAATAATTGATCTAATGCTGGAGGGGCAATCGATTTCATACCTGGCATTCTCGTATCGCTTTCTGGTGAAAGTCTAGCTTTCAGAACGACGGAGAAACGGTTATTCCAAGTGTTAACGCAGCAGTATCATGCCGATATGGCAAGCAATCACCAGATAGGTCACGATACTGCGAGTACGAAAATACTGCTCCCGACCAGGCAGATTGGGATTTAAGCGGGCCTCCATCCAGGCCACAAAGACAAAACCTATTGCGAGAATGGGCAACCCCCAAGCACTTTGATAAAGCATTAATCCCACCCACCCGGCAAGCGCAACCACATTACTGAGCACGATCAACGCCAACCGATGAGGATGGCCGGGCCGGTTCAGCGCGCCCCCCCACCAGATACCACACAAAAAGCTGAGAATCACTGCGCTGTAAGCGGTAAAGAATAGGCTGGCATCAATACCCAGGAGGGAGACTTCAGTTAGCTGCAACAATAGACCGACAACAAAAGGACAGAGCCCCAGGTAAGCCAGGGCATCAAATAAACGGGTATCCACCACCGGCTGCTGATAGCCGCTACTATCCATGCTGTCTAATCTTCCATACAGTAAGGGAGAACAGAAACAACAAGTTTAGTGGCACGGGGAAGCCAGTATGGAAGAGGAGAGCAAAATTGATGTCAAACAGGCCTTGCGGGTATTTGATCGTGTCACCCGGGAGGGACACAAGGAAACAGACGGCTGGCACTACAAGGGGCTGACAGTGAGCACCGACTTTGATGGCTACACCGTATTTATCAACTCAGCAAAAGTGAAGCTCACCGTCTTTTTTCACAATAAGTTTTCTATCGATTATTCGAACGACAGAGAGCTACAGGATTTTATACGCCTACTGGCTAGTCTTGATCAGAAATGAATACCTTAAGCGCCGTTGCTCCCCAGTGGACTAGCATCAGGGTAGCGCCTAAACCGCGGTAGCTCCTAAACCGCGGTAGCTCCTAAACCGCGGTAGCTCCTAAACCGCGGTAGCTCCTAAGCAGCACCTAAATAGGCACACAGCATTTTGGTGTCCAATGTATGCCTGCAACTGATGTAGAACAACTTCACAGCCCTCCTGTCTAGTTAGGCAAGAAAGTGATCTCCATCAGTGACAGTTCAATGATTTTTAACGGACCCTAGCCCTGCGACTTTCCCGGCACACCGCTATGGAAACGAAACTCACCATCGCCACTCAGCACGAGCTCTTTCTCCAGCGCTAACAACGCCTGCACCCGCTGCTCAATATCTTCATCTGCGGCTTTTTGCGCGAGATATAGATAGTCGCGGAAATGGCGAGCTTCAGATTTCAGCAGAGACAGGTAAAATTTTTGCAGCTCTTCATCCAAGTGTGGCGCTATACGGGCAAAGCGTTCACAGGAACGTGCCTCAATAATGGCTCCACAAATCAGAGTATCCACAAGGCGCCCTGGCTCTGCGCTGCGCACCTCGGCACGCAACCCAGCCGCGTAGCGGGAGGCGCTCACGTGGGGATAGGCAATGCCGCGCTTTTCCATAATGGCCAGTACTTGCTCGAAGTGGCGCAACTCCTCACGAGCCAAACGCGACATCTTGTGCAGCAGCTCAAAATCCCCCAGATAGCGAAACATCAGGTTGAGCGCTGTACCGGCCGCCTTCTTTTCACAGTTGGCGTGGTCCACCAGCATCATTTCCGGCTCAGCCAGTGCTGCCTCAATCCAGGCATCCGGGGTGGCGCACAGCAGGAATTCGTGAATCGCGGACAAATCGGGAACTTGGGCACTCATGGGATCAGTATTTCATCTGGTATCAATCATTTGGCGCGGGATTATAGCGGCACAACAGCAGAAAGGCAGGCCCCAACAGAAATCAAGCGCTGCTCTCCAGGACAGCTTTTACTGTAAATAGCTATCTATCCTTTTCCCTATGACGCACCCCCTTCAGTCAACCTCTAGCCAACCTCTAACCAACTTCACACGCCAGGCACCCCCCAGTTTTAAACAGTCCAAATAGAAATTTGTTAACGGTTTATTAAGTGCATTAAAATATTGATCTTTTAGATAGTGGAACTCGGCGATGAAAGACCATCGGCAATTGGCACTCAGCATCCCCCCCTTACTGGAGCAGATCCACAGCAGCGCAGCAGAATTACGCGACTCTCTTGAACAACTTCAAACTGCCAGTAAGCCCTGGCAACACTATCTGCTGCAGCCACCTTTTGCCTTGGAAGCAGCCCAGTCCTTGCAAGAAAGCTTTGAGCGGCCCTTTTCTCTTGCTGGCGCCCTGTATAACCAGCTGGATTATGCCGAACCTCTCGGAACCGGAGGCGATGCCCGTGCAACCCTGCAAATCCCGGGTCTATTGGCGGTTCCAGACAAGACTCTGGCACTGGCAAAACAACTCAACAGCGACAAAGAGGCCTTTGCCAATGCTATCGCCGAGTACCGATCAGCCTTAGCAGAGCGGCCCATGGCAGAGCGAGACCGCAACGTGCGCGAGGTACTGGCGCAAGCAGGCTACCCCCGCGCGCACCTGCGCCAGTGCTACCGCCTGGTTTTACTCTGCGAACAGCATCCGAATGCCATCACACTCTCCTGGATAAAGGCACGCAAGTCCATTCGCAAAGTCACAGTGCAGTGGTGTGAAAAAAAGCTGGTCCAGATGGACCCAACCGGTGCAGATCCCGGCATCCAATACCAACGGCAACTGCTTGCCGGCCTGCACAAAAGCCAACAGGAGGACCTGCGCCAGGTACAAGTGCAGAGCCGCCCCAATCTACAGGTCGCCGAAATTTTCTTCGCACAGGAAGCTGGAGAGGAAGACCAGTATCGACAAGTGGGTTACTCCTCCATGCCGATACTAGTGGCTGCGAATGAAGCCGGGGGATTGCCTGAATTTACTCGGGTCGATCATCAACCCAGTGTCAGCCGGCGCCGACAAAGAAGGGACCTGGCTATTTCCACAGAGCCATTCCTACCTGCCCTGCGTGTCTTCTTGCGACAGCAACGCTAGCGCCGGTTAACCGGAACGCCCAAAGGGCTACCGGAGCCTTTGAGCCAGCTCCGCCAATGTTTCTTCGAGTTGAGTCCGGCAGGCTTCTTTAAGCGCCTTGTGGGATTTATCAAGAGCACTCAACTCATCATCGTTAAGACGCGCAAGTAGCTCACGATCGGCGTCTTGGCGCTTTTTGAAAATCTCTTTGGTTTTGTCCTCAGCCATTAGGGGCGCAAAGCTCTGCAGTAGCTGTTCACCAGCCTTGAGGTCCCTATCCGGCTCAGAGGGCAAACTATCTTCGGCACGAATCGCCCGCTCTAACTTGTCAGCAAGCACCTGCCGGCGTTTGGTAATTGTGTTTAAGAAATTAGCTGCCGACTTTTCTTCAAGTTGCCCGGCCGCTGCACGGTAATCCTCCTCGCTACGGCTAATAAGCATAAAAAGATCATTCAATGCTGCCTGGATATCAGTGCGAATGAGTGTCATTGCCCTCTCTCTTTTCTACTGAGGAGTTCCTCTGAATTGCGTGGCACCAGAACCTCAAGCGCTCTGGGAATCACCGAAAAGGTTGCAGGGGTTTCAGCAATCGGCTCCCCATCCGCATGAATCTGCAGACGCGGCTTGGTTTCTACCTCTATTCGCTGGGCACTGGCATTAAAAATCCCCTCGGTTAGATGGTGCTTGCCACCGCGGAGCAAAAGTGCCATGCCCAGCAACTCCAACAGGCCGCGCGGACGCAGACTATAGAGGTTAAGCTTGGCATCATTGATGCGTGCCTTCTCTGCAACCAGGTTGCCGCCACCGTAATAACGACCATTGCCCACGGCCAATTGGATTGACCGCATTTGGCAACGCTCTTCATCTAGTGCCAGATTTACCCGGAATTTTTGTGTACGCCTCAGGGCAATAAAGAAGGCTCTCAGATAACTCAGAACCCCCCAGCGCTTTTTAATCTCGGAGTCCTGTGCTTCAGTCACTTTTACCCCAAGCCCCATATTGGCCACATTGAAAAAATAGTGACCATTGACAACGCCGAGGTCGATTAGCTGGCGATGGTTGCCGATTATGACATCAAAAGCCTGCTCCAAGTCGACAATGCCAAGGGAGCGCGCCAAATCATTCGCGGTACCCAGCGGTAGAATTGCCAGGGCCAGTTGGCACTCTTTCAATACCCGAGCGGTGGAGCTGATGGTGCCATCTCCGCCACCGACTATCACAAGGTCAAGGTTCTTGTGACTCTGCCGGATCGCAGCCTCGGTATCCTCTGGGCCCTCGGAATGCAAGACTTCAACCTCTATTCCGTCAGCGCGTAAGCGCGCTAGGCCGCTGTCGATATCCGCCTCGGCACCATTCCGGCTTTTTGGATTAACCACGAGAAGTACTCTACGCGGATTTTTGTGAGCTGAGCTGATAGCCGGTTCTCCATTACCGGAAAGATGAACATCAATTCTAAAGGGGTAAGCGGCCTCGGGAAATACAGTAGCCCAGGCACGTAAGAATGAGCTGAAGCTGTAAGTCAGTCTTGTATCAAGCCAGGGGCGATAAAGCGCTGATAGTAGGCCACAGACAAAGCATAAAAATCTTCATCGATGCGCCGGCGAATTTCCACCAGGCTCACTTCCCTGGCCTGAGCCGTCGGGCGCAGGCCGTAAGCACCCAGATCGCCAATCTGGCTGGCACCGGCGCGCAGCAGCTCAAAAACCCAGCAATAGGCACTTTGGCTTTCATCAAAGCGAATTTGTTGATGGCGCAACTGGGAAAGCAGCAACGACTCATCAATGATTTCCAGCTGGCTGCGTACAGCATTGGTTAAATAGCCCTCCCGCCTGGAGGCAATAATACGGCGCTGCTCTTCGGTATAAGCATTCCAGTCGATCACCTCGTGGGCAAAACGCTTGCACCCACGACAGACATCATCACCTATTCCCGTTGAACAGACACCAATGCAAGGTGTACGGACTTTTTTGTACATCAATTAACCAGATTTAGCCGATCAGGCAACGCGGGCCTGGATTAAAATTGCGCGTAGACTATTTTGTTTCGGCCACTAAGAAAAGAGGTGAGGCAGCTGTAGTGGGCACAGTAAAATTTGCCCTGCGAATAGTCGAAATTCACTTAAATTATTGATTTTTCGATAAACTTAACAGCCGTAGGGCTTTGCTGTAGTATTCGCCACCCCGCCTTCAGCGGCCTCGAAAAAAAAATCCCGACAACAGTACAAAGATCGGGAATTCCACCCGCTGTTGGTGCCACCCCACACACCAAGAGGGACTTATCCGTGCTTGAAGCCTATCGTAAACACGTCGCAGAACGCGCCGAACAAGGCATCCCACCGAAGCCACTCGACGCAGAGCAAGTCGCTGGCCTGGTTGAGCTGCTGAAAAATCCGCCAAAAGGCGAAGAGCAGGAATTAGTTGACCTGCTAACCCACCGTGTACCCCCCGGTGTTGACGAAGCCGCTTACGTTAAAGCCGGCTTCCTGTCCGCCATTATCAAGGGCAACGCGGAGTCCCCGCTGATCGACCGCAAACACGCTGTAGAGCTGCTGGGCCAAATGCTGGGCGGCTACAACATCTCCACCCTGGTCGAGCTGCTGGACGACAAAGATCTGGCCGAACTGGCTGCCGAGCAGCTGAAAGGCACCCTGCTGATGTTTGACGCCTTCCACGATGTGGAAGAGAAAGCCAAAGCCGGCAACGAATTCGCCAAAGCGGTAATGCAATCCTGGGCTGACGCCGAGTGGTTCACCAAGCGCAACAAAGTGCCCGAGAGCATCAAAGTTGCCGTATTCAAGGTCACTGGCGAAACCAACACTGACGACCTGTCTCCGGCACCGGATGCCTGGTCTCGTCCGGACATCCCCCTGCACGCGCTGGCCATGTACAAAATGAAGCGCGACGGCCTGGAGCCAGAAGAAGCCGGTGTTACCGGTCCGCTGAAGCAGATCGAAGAAGTTAAAGCCAAGGGCCTGCCCGTTGCTTTCGTTGGTGACGTAGTAGGTACCGGTTCTTCCCGTAAGTCCGCCACCAACTCTGTGCTGTGGTACTTCGGTGAAGAAATGCCTGGCGTGCCCAACAAAAAGGGGGGCGGTATTTGTATCGGCGGTAAAGTTGCCCCGATCTTCTACAACACCATGGAAGATGCCGGCGCGCTGGTATTCGAGGCCCCGGTTGACGAATTGGGTATGGGTGACGTGATCGAGATCCGCCCTTACGACGGCAAGATCCTGGCCGAAGACGGCAAAGTCCTGTCTGAGTTTGCCCTCAAGTCCGACGTACTGCTGGACGAAGTTCAGGCTGGTGGTCGTATCAACCTGATCATCGGCCGCGGCCTGACCGGTAAAGCCCGTGAAGCCCTGGGCCTGGCGCCTTCCGAGCTGTTCCGCAAGCCTGAGCAACCTGCTGACACCGGCAAGGGTTACACTCTGGCGCAGAAGATGGTTGGTAAAGCCTGTGGCGTTGAAGGTATCCGCCCGGGTACCTACTGCGAGCCGAAAATGACCACTGTGGGCTCCCAGGACACCACTGGCCCCATGACCCGTGACGAACTGAAAGACCTGGCCTGCCTCGGCTTCTCCGCCGACCTGGTAATGCAGTCCTTCTGTCACACTGCGGCCTACCCCAAGCCCGTCGATATCGACACCCAGCACACCCTGCCGGACTTCATCATGAACCGTGGCGGTGTTTCCCTGCGCCCGGCTGACGGCATCATCCACAGCTGGCTGAACCGCATGCTGCTGCCAGACACCGTAGGTACCGGTGGTGACTCCCACACCCGTTTCCCCATGGGCATCTCCTTCCCTGCAGGTTCCGGCCTTGTAGCTTTCGCCGCCGCTACCGGCGTTATGCCGCTGGATATGCCTGAGTCCGTACTGGTGCGCTTCAAAGGCAAAATGCAGCCTGGCATCACCCTACGCGACCTGGTTCACGCCATTCCTCTGTACGCCATCAAGCAGGGCCTGCTGACCGTTGAGAAGAAAGGCAAGAAGAACATCTTCTCCGGCCGCATCCTCGAAATCGAAGGTCTGGAAGACCTGACGGTAGAGCAGGCATTCGAGCTGTCCGACGCCTCCGCCGAGCGCTCCGCTGCTGGCTGTACCATCAAGCTGTCCGAAGACACCATGTCTGAGTACCTGCGCTCCAACGTAACCCTGTTGCGCTGGATGATCGCTGAAGGTTACGGCTCCAAGCGCACCCTGGAGCGCCGCGCGCGCGCCATGGAAGAGTGGCTGGCCAACCCGAAACTGATGGAAGCAGACGCCGACGCTGAGTACCTGGAAGTCATCGAGATCGACCTGGCCGAGATCAAAGAGCCGATCGTATGTGCTCCTAACGATCCAGACGACGCTCGCCTGCTGTCCGACGTTGCTGGCGATAAGGTAGACGAAGTCTTTATCGGCTCCTGTATGACCAACATCGGCCACTTCCGCGCTGCCGGTAAACTGCTGCAAGAACACAAAGGTGGCATCTCCACTCGCATGTGGATCTCCCCGCCCACCAAGATGGACGAGCACCAATTGATGGAAGAGGGTTACTACAACATCTACGGCTCTGCCGGTGCCCGCACCGAGATGCCCGGATGCTCCCTGTGTATGGGTAACCAGGCGCGTGTGGCCCCAAATGCCACCGTACTGTCCACCTCTACCCGTAACTTCCCCAACCGTCTGGGCGATGGTGCCAACGTGTACCTGACCTCCGCTGAGCTGGCTTCTGTAGGTGCCATCCTGGGTAAACTGCCGACTCCGGCTGAGTACCAGGAATACGCACAGAACCTGGACTCCATGTCCAGCGAGATCTACCGCTACCTAAACTTCGATCAGATTGAAGACTTCCAGAAGTCTGCCGAAGAAGGCAAGCGCATCGCAGCGACTGAGATCCAGGAAGTTAGTGTATAACTAACCGCCCTACCTCACTAAAAAGCCCCGCCATTTGGCGGGGCTTTTTTATTTCACACAAAATTGTATATAAACTTTAAAGGCAATTCGCGCCAAATTAAGTTTGTGATGGATATAAGTCTTATTCCCCTTAAAAACTATATTTACAAAAGTTAAAAAGCAAACTAGCTTTAATGCACTTCCGTTATGGCATAACCTGCGAATATTAGGTAGTACAAACAACTTATTACTCAATCTCTATCAAGTAGATTTTTCATTATCATTACAAAAATTCAAATGAAAAAGCTCTTACGAAAATTGACCTTTACTCCCTCTACTGAGGATATTTCAGACGGAAAAGTTTCACATAGCCAAATACTCCCCCAGAGTTCCCCTCCCCCCCAAAAAATCTATTTCAGCCATGTCCCTAAATGCGCAGGCTCATCAGTTTACTTATCTCTTAAAAAGGATATTTATACTCCCTATAGACTGGGAGAGTTCGATATCAAACTGCAGGAAAGTAAATATGCAGCCGACATATTAGAAACCTCAATGATGTCTGTAAGAGAGACTGTACTTGCTTACAATCTATCCATTAAATCAAACTTTTTTGGCCGGGGGCACTGCTTCTGCCGTCCCAACCTGATAAGAAACTTCTATCACGAATGGAATTTCTTAACAGTATTAAGGGACCCTATCGAAAGATGGATATCACTCTATGTTTACAACAGCTTCAAAGAAAGTAAATGGTCTAAAAACACACTCCCCTTAAATAAATACATCCAATCTAACAAAGGAATTGTTGCCGGCCAAACCTTTCTCTACTATTTCTCAAATTTAAGCCTAACCCGTAATCCAAGCCCTGCAGACTACATCGAACAAGCACTTTCCAACCTGCAACAATTTTCAATTGTTGGCACAACCAAACACTTACACCTGCTGGCAAACCAGGTAAGCGAAGACTTTAAAGTCAATTTAAACATACCCCAAATAAACATAAGCCCAAACAGTGAACTTGCTCAACAGATAAAATCCGAAACGGGGACATTGAAGAAAATTGAAAAGCTTTGCGAGTATGATATAGAACTTTACAATAGGTTTCTTGATAATTTTGGGCCAATCTACTCAAAAAAAACTCAGAGGAATACTTAGAAGCAATCAACGAATAAAATATAAAAGCTCCTATTTCAACAGCAACCATTCCCTACAATTCGCTTCCTTCCATTAATAAAAAACACACTCACCACCACACCCAACAAAGCCAAGTGTGCATTCATCAAAAAGGCCCTACTCATACCTGTTGCTAGATCTGGAGCCAGTGCAACGATTGTCGTATTCAAGCCCAGGCCAATAGCACCACCAATAATCTGAAACATATAAATAATGGCTGCTGCGAGGCTTGCACGGTTGAAACGAAGGATCAATATCGCTGCCGTCGTCACAGTTGGATAGAACAAGCCCATACCAACCCCCATCAATATCAGGCCCGGGACAAAAGTAGTTGGATCAATTTGAGCACTAAGCCTCGAAAGAACCAACATACCGGCCCACATAAATAAGGCCCCTAGACTGGAAAGGCGCTTGGCCCCATACCGCCCATAGAGATGTCCAGCCAGAAAAGAGGTGGCACCAAAAGCAAGCATCATGGGGAGCAATGCAATACCACATTGGATCGCAGAAAAACTCCAAATCTTGCTTAGAAATTGGGGGATAAACATAAGTGCAGCAATAAATGCCACAGAGACCAGCAGGGTCGCCACTCCCTCCGCTAAGAACTTCTTATTCTTCACCACATCGATGGGAATTAGCGGCTCTTCTGAGGAGTGGTAATCCAAACAGATAAAAACTGTAAAGAAAATCGCAAACGCCAAAAATAAAAGTATGGTTCGATAGTTAGCAAATCCCATATCTACCGACAGGTCCAATCCAACCAATAGCGCAAGTAATGCCAATGAGAGGAAGAGTAGCCCCATTAAGTCCACGCGCTCAGAGGGAGCCTCAGGCAAGTCACTACCAATCAGTCGCCAACAAACCAACATTGCTACCAAAGTTATCGGGAGGTTAAGAAAGAGAATCCACCGCCAGCCTAAAGAATCAGTCACAATACCGCCAATAATTGGGCCAAGTGCGTTAGCGACAGCACAGCCAAGCATTAATAACCCACCAGCCACTCCTGCGCGTTTACTATCCAACAGGTGGTATGTCATTCCAATCACGGCGGGCCACATCAAAGCACCACCAATACTTAACATTACGCGGCACCCCATCAACATCCAGATGTTAATGGAAAAGCCCCCCAGTAATGAGAACATCGAAAAAAGCGAGGCGCCTATGAAGAAAGTTCGGCGCCTACCCAACATATCGGCTAAACGCCCACATGATATTACAGAAACACCAAAAGCCATGGCATAAGCATTAACCAGCCACATCGTTGTAGTAAGATCGATATTAAAGGTTTTTTGGATCGCAGGTAGGGCAACAGAAAAGGCCGTATAGTCATACCCAATAAGGAAAATAGAGAAAATTAACGCCGCCAGCCCCAAACTGCGGGCTTCGGAAACCGTCAACCCCTTTAAATTCACTATTTTTTACTCACCTAGCCATAAAACACGTTTTATCGACTACTCCATTTTCTGCCCCCCAACAAATACGGCAATTTTAAAACTCCGCTACTTTGCACTCCAAGCATTATTAAAGCCCTTTCTATAAGTCGTTAAATTTTACCTGCCAAGTCAAAAATCACACTAAAACAGCATCCCCTCTCACTATTTCATTAGAGCATTCATTAGCGACCATCGCTTAAAAATAAACCTTAGCCCCCTTCCATAACTGTAAATCATGAAGTGAATCATTCATTAGCCAAGAACAATAGAAAAATACTGAAAAAGAAGCTGATGTTTACCCAAACACAAAGCCTTCAATCTTCCATTCGGTAAAAAGAGTAAGATCTCACACCCTGCAAAGCACTGTTAAATTGAATTGCTCCTTAAACAGATCATCAAAATTGATTTTGAAATTTTACCCAGCAGACAAGATATATAAAGCGTCAAAACCAACCTCAAGACAAACGAACATCAACACCTTTCAAAAAATAAAGTGGCAATAAAAAACCAAGAAAAGTTATATAAGCATCCACCTCAAAAATCCTGTAGACACCTTCAGCAATATCATCATAATAGGCCAAGATTATTGCGTTGAACCCAAGGGCAAGCGCACCACCCAAAAAACGGAACATATAAACAATCCCCCCCACGAGACTTGACTTACTGGGATCAACCAAAGCAACGGCAGCAGTAACCGCGGCTGGCGAATAGACTCCTAAACTTGCCCCCACCAATGCCAACCCAGGGATAAAAAAAACATAACTTGTGGTTTCATTGAGTACTGACAGCCAATAGAGCCCGACACTCATGCCAAAGGCTCCGCTACAAATTAACAGCCTTGCACCACACTTTTCGTGTATCAGCCCAGATATAAAAGAAAAAATGCTGGAGCTTATCATCATTGGCAAAAGTGCAGCCCCTGCCATAAGGGCACTATATTTATGAACCTTAATAAAAAGTAGAGGTATATAAACAAGGACAGCAAAGAAGGCTGTTGCAACCAACAAAACACTAAACACTATAGATAGAAAACTGGTATCTTTTATCAACTCAACGGGTATTAGCGCAGCAGATCCCTTACTGATCTCTCTACAACCAAACCCCACAAGAAATACCATTGAAGAACACAACAATAAAGTGGAAAATAACCCAAAAGCATGCTTTTGAGCCAGCACTTCCATAGCCAGCAAGAAACAAAATAGTGACACTGAAAGCAATAATGCACCCAGATAATCAACATCCTCCTCAATTCTCACTACTTCATCAGCTGGGTACTTCCTACAACACAAAAAAATTATTATAAATGCCAATGGTATGTTGACAAAAAGGACCCACCTCCAGGTTAGGTACTCACTAAAAAAACCACCCAATATGGGCCCTAGGGATGTCGACAAACCAAGGGCAGCCAGTATTAACCCTCCCGCCAAACCGGCTCTCTCTGGAGGTAACAGGTTATAAGCCATCCCAAGAATCGCGGACCAGATCAACGCTCCAGCAAACCCCATTAATGCCCGACATAAGAGAAGCACCCATAGATCTTGTGCCAAACCACCCACAAGCGAGGACAACGCAAAGACAATAACGCCAAATATAAATAATCGCCTACGGCCGTAAACATCTGCCAGTCGACCACCAGTCACAATGATCACTCCATAAGTAAGAGAGTAAGCATTTATTACCCAGTGGACTGAAGTAAAATTTGAGGAAAAATTGGCAGCAATCGCCGGCAATGCAGGAGAGAAAGCTGTAAAGTCCCCTGCAACCAAGAAGACGGCAAGAGAGAGAACAGATAAGCCCCAATAGTGAAGTGATGTGAGCGTACTTTTATCTGCCATCATAAAAAACTATTGAGTGATAACATTCTATTATTTACCAGCCTAACAAGGCAGATTTGACGTGAAATAATGTGAGGAAACTGTAGATATTTTCATATAATTCGACTTACTCCAAAATAGATATCCTTTACCACAACCACTAGCCTTAAAATATTTTTATGCTTACCTTTAAGAAATAAAAATCCCTATTGTAGGCACGAAAATCCTCTGACACATGATCATTACCCTCCTTCTAATTCTCGGCCTGGTTACTGGCTACATTTCTATTATGGCTGCAGGTGGTGGCGCACTGCTGCTAGTCCCCCTAGTAGGATTTCTAGTTGGCCCCCATTTAGTCGCCCCGGTATTAACAACAGGAAATGCGATTGCATCTCCATTCGGCGTGTATTTATTTTGGAAGCACATAGATTGGAAGGTGGCATTATGGCTAATCCCAGGCATCATACCTGGAGCAATTATTGGCGCCTACGTTTACACCCAGATGCACCCGCTATTAATAGAATTTACTGTCGGCTTATTCTTAGTTTCGACCATATTTCAGTTTGGATTCGGGCATAAGAAACGTTCATTTGTTATGTACCTGCCGTATTTTCCAATGCTCGGCTTTGTCACCACACTCTTCTCTTCAATTATTGGCGCTGTAGGCCCTGTACAAAATCCTTTTTTCTTAAATTACGGACTTAACAAAGAGGAACTAGTCGCAACCAGGGGGGTGAGTTCTTTAATGATGCACTCGACGAAACTTGTCGCTTACTTCCATTTTGGCGCGCTTAACACTGAATTGATCACTTACGGCTTGACCATTGGACTGGGAATTATGACAGGCATGTTTATAGCAAAACATTTCCTAAAGATAATAAGCATACAAAAATTTAACAGCTACGCACTTTCGATCATGTTTGTTTCTGGGTTGATTTTAATTTTTCGAGTTAGCGTGCAGCTATGGGAGGCAGTTTCATGACCCTAAAATTACAATTAAAACTGACAAGCAACAATTCAATTTTGAAGCCTTCAAAAACCTTAAGACCTTATAATTTAACCTGACACAAAAGAGCACCCCCATCAACAAACCCAGCCACAAAAATTCAAAACATCTTATAAGCGCCACACCACCATAAAGACTAAGAGGTTATTATCGTTAACTCTTTGGATACACTCATAATTAGACATTAACCCTCATTTCCTTTCCCTTTCCCTTTCCCCCTAAGATATTCTTCCTGAGATATTTCCTGCCCATACCGAAGAGCATCATTAAACAGTCGATTATTATTGGGAACTGGAGTTTGACCTTCCTCTTCACCATAAAATTTTCTGTATATATTTTTAGTCTGATGATCCCTCCTAAACATGACTGACTCAAAAGGATAGTCAATAAAAATATGCCTTAGATTTAAATATTCACCTGTTTTAATCGGCATCAGCTCAGACCTCAAAGACGTATAGTAATTTTTACTTTCAACTTCAATCTTCTTTCTTCGTGGATCATCTTCTTTCAAAGAGCGCCATTTCTCGTATAACTCATGCCCTTTTCCACCTTCAATTGTGGCTCTATTTGCAATAGATGCATATGCGTCCTTACCCAGTAGAGCTATTGCAGACTCAGGAGATTCCTTTGCATATATCATCTCAGGGGAGTTCACCTGTATTTCTGCAACCAAACCACTACTCGTTTTAATTTTAGAGTTTACTCCGCTATAACCTAACGGATCCACAGATCCATCGATAACTTTTACCATTGCTCCTTTTGCCCTAAGCATTCCAACCACTATAGGGATTTTATCCTGCGGTACAACAATGGTATTCCTTGCAAGATCCTTGATTCGAGTTGGGTCACCGCCGTAATCATTAATAACTTTCTCCTTAGATCTCTCTAATGACTTTATCGGCACTTTAGCAACACTCCCCTCATTCATAGCCGCTATTTTATCAGCCAGGAGGTCAATTTCTTTCTTCGCTGCGGGAGCTTTTGCATATAACTCATCAAAGCCCTCGATCTTCTCAGAGTGGAATGATGACCGATCGCTTTTGGAAGTCTCATTTGATACATATTGATGGGACTCAATCCCAACAGGCAACCAACTTTTATTTTTCTTTGAGTTCCCAACAAATAAATTAATGACATAACATCTAGAATCAATAACGCAACTGCCTTTAATGGCACTAGATTCCTGCCAGAACGGATTAGGCCCTGAAAAAAAGGGCTGAGCCAGTGTCGCAGAATCAACCTTTAAAGGTACTAATAAGCCACATACTAAATAAATGACATTATAAAGAGTCAAATAGCATAAAATTGAGCGACTACTCATGTATCGACCCCAATAGAAACATTTACTCACAGTTTATATCTGGAGAGTAAAAAATGGATACCTTAAGGTAAACAGCGACAAGAGTCAGAATAAGATTACTCAGAATCACTATATCACTTAAATAACTTTGAAGGTGTAAATATGGATTTCACCCAACACCATTTAGACCATTATCAGGGAATGTCATCTTGCCTACCCAATCACCAATGGAAAACATTTGGCAAACTCCAGGATAACCGCTTATTAATTTCTAAGCATATTATCCTAGGAGATAAGTAGGGTTCCCTGGCAAATCATTCATAAATTCTTGCCGCATAAATAATTTCAGCAAAGACTTTCCACTGAACATTTTCAGGCATACCCTTCCCTTGATTTGCATAAAATCCATCCATATCTTCTGTCCATGCAGCCATTGCTTCGAGAAAATTGGCTAAATCAGTATTTTCCCAGGTTGATGCGTTATTTTTGAAATCCTCAAGTAGATCTAAGATGAAACTGGAAAAATCAGCCCTTGTTTTAATTTCACCCAGCTTATTTGGCAGATCTAGTGATTTCATCGATCTTCACCTTCTTCACGGATACGAATAGATGTACCATCGTTACGACTGGTAAACTTAAATGATCTGGTAGATAATTCCTCTGATGTGGCGGGAATTATTCTTATCGGCTTATTCGCCTCTTGGAAAGCTTTGAGCCTTCTATTATCCAGGGAGTAAATCTTTCCGTCACGACCAAAGACCCGAATAGGAGGGACATCATACGCAGTTACTTTACCCTCTTTAAGACTTTGAATTAAATCTTCAACTTTACGACCATTTGAAAACGTTGGCTTAATACTATCCTGGGTAAATCTAACTTCTTTGGGATTTATCAGCCCCTTTCGGATCACAGCAATCCTTGGGGATGCTACCCATTTACTGTAGGACGTAAAACGACCTCCCGTAGCATAAGACCGAACTCGAAACTTGTAAGAGCCACTCTTTAATCGATTATTTTTTTCAATTGGGAGGGTTACTGAAACAGCTTTTGCTCCCATATAGACTGAGGACCATGTTGCGCAATCATCTTTACACTGTTCAATTTCATACCCTGATACTTTTGCTCCAGTATCTGGAGCTTCCCATTGAACTTTGACCGTTCCATGAGATTCTGGATTGTCTGAAGCTGTAATCACTGATAAGGGGGCTGACTGTACAGGAGGCTGTACCTGCTGAACTCGCTCTCCCTCGCCACCAGAAGCGGCAACATTTCTTGGCGAAGAAGGTGGGATAGCTACATTTACCCACTTTTCATTGGAGTAAGCGCCACATCCACTACTATTACAAGCCCGGACCTTAAACCCCCAAGATCCTGTAGATAGCTTTTTAACCCGATAAGAATGCCCGGCAATTTTTATGGGCTTAGACCAATCTCCATCATTGTTTTGCTTTACAAGCTCATAGTTGTCTACCGTCTCTGGGGGAGGATGCCAAGTTAACGTTATATCCCCAGTTCGACTTTTCACTTCTGAGACAGCCATTTCAACTTCAGAGGGCGGTGCCACCACAAGGGTTGACTGACCAGAAAAGTTATTAGCAAAAGCTATAAGGGAAAAAGAAAGTAAATATAAATATGCAATGATATGCAGTTTAAAGGCCACTACTATCACCCGAAAACTTATATTGATGAGTGGAAACTACCAATTGCCATATTGCGGCTAACAATTATAGGGTATAGCTTAGCCATAAAAGAAGATAGCTGCTGAATTACTGGTCAGCTTTAAGTGTGGGAAGTTAATGAACCACTACGGAAAAAATGTTTAGGAAAGTAATACAATGCATGAAGATATACGGAGTCCAAAAGTTTATTCTTAAAGGTAACCCCGTACACTAATGTTAGATTCTGGCGAAATTTTAATTGACTATAACCTAGCCCCTTAAGCTTTTCCTATAAAAAATCCAGTGAGCAAGTCACTCATCCCGCCTGAACTCTAAAATATCACCGGGCTGACACTCTAGTGCCTCACATATTGCCGATAGGGTGTCAAACCTAACTCCCTTTACTTTGCCACGTTTCAGTAGGGACAGATTAGCCTCAGTAATTCCTATCTCTGCTGCCAACGACTTTGAACTGACTTTTCGCTTAGCCAGCATTACATCCAAATTGACAATGATAGCCATGCTAAACAAACTCTTTGTTTTCTTGGTCGATTTGTTTTGCTGCACGCAAAATATAGAGGACGCTCACTAGCACGAACAATGTAAATAACCTGCCGATATCAAGTGCAAGGAATAGAGTAAACTCATTATTATGCACATACGATAGATAACTAAGCCACAGCGACTCCAACATACCTAGTGGGATTGAAACTCCATATAGCCAAACTAGCCATAGATAGCATCGGTCACTCTCCTTACCAAAATAATCACCCTTGGCATACTGCCCAAAAAGTCGCCAAAGCCAGTAGATAAACAAACCGGAAAGCACAAAAGTTGGTAATTGGCCGAGGAATAGCATCGGTCTGAACTGATCACCTACCCCCCACAACTCTTGAAAAACTGGATTACTACTATTGAAGCCATTCATGTCATAGAAAAAATAAATGATTGGTAAGCTAGTAACAGCAATAAGGCTAATTACCACGATTGCCCAACGTAGACGTGTACTTAAAACCTGGATCTTGTAGTTCACAATTTTGCTCCCACTGGATAGGCAGGCATTATACAACAATATAATATTTCTGCAATTAAGTAATAAATTATTGCTTTACAATAATTTATTGCTCATCTACAGTATTCCGCGTAGTCATTGTTGATAAGGAGTAAAACTCATGGAATTACAAAATCATCGCTGGTCAGTACGCAAAGCCATCTGTTGGCTGAGTCTTGCAGCCGCATTTAGTGGCTGCAGTGTGAACCTTCTCGTGGAGGATTCAGCATCGGCAGAAATTCAGCAGGAGCTACTCCCAGTTGAGAGTTTCTTTAATGACTCTGTAATTAGTGGGGTCAAATTATCTTCAGATGGGCAGTGGCTGGCCTGGTTCCAGCTGTACAATGGAGCACCAAATATTTATGTAATGCCGAGTAACGGGAACATTGAAGACGCTTTCCCACTAACCACTTTTACTGACGGAGTCGATGGCTTTTCTTGGGATAAGCATCAGCTCGGTATGTTTGTTTCTAAAGACTCCAATGGGAACGAGCAACATCAGATCTATCGGCTGGATCTGGAGGAAAGAGCAAAACGTCTAAATCTGCTCAATACCATAAAATTAACATCGAAAGCTGGCGTAAATTATACCCTAGCGGGACAGGCTTCAGGAAATGCTAAAAGCCTCACTCTTATGGCTAATCATGACGATCCAAAAAGGTTAGATATTTATCAACTAAATACAAAATCTGGTGAGTTAAGCTTATTAATGTCGAACACTCAGCATTTCCAGAGCATACTAATTGATGATGAAGGAAAGCCTGTAGTAGGAGTCAGGGATAACCCTGACACCTCAGCAGAGATGTATATTCTCAAAGATAATTCCTGGCAAAAAACTCTAACAACAAAACCAGGAGAAATATTAGAACTTACTCAATATAATTCAGATCTTGAGAGGGTGTACTTCGAATCCAGCTTTGGCGAGACTGATACTTCAGGGTTAAAGCAGCTGGATTTAAATTCAGGGATAATTGTTGATGTTCACACCGATCCCAATCAACAATCTGATGTTTATAAGACATTCTTCAATAAGGATGGTGAACCTCTATTGGTTTCTTACTACTATGGATACCGCGAAGATTACCCAATTAGCAAAGAGTTCCAAAAGCACTGGCAATATATCAATGGTCAATTTTCACGCAGAGTAGAAATTGATGTTGTCTCTATAAATGAAAAATCGGGAACTTGGCTGTTGGACATCGCTAGCGATATCGATCTGGGAGCTTTTTATACCTACAGTCAAGTAGACCAATCGCTAACACGCTTGATTGATAAAGACACGAAGCTAGATTCTCAGTCTCTAGCAGAAAGACGTTCTATCACCTATCAGGCCCGTGACGGTATCACCATCCAGGCCTATTTGACGCTACCCAACGGCAAGAGTAGTCAGTTACCGCTAGTGGTATTGCCGCATGGTGGCCCATGGGCTAGAGACTATTGGAGACTGAGTGATAGCTTTTTCAACCGTGTGTCCCAGCTGTTAGCAAATCGTGGATATGCCGTTTTGCAACCTAATTTTCGTGCGTCGACTGGCTTTGGTGAAACCTTTATCGCTTTGGGTAATCGCCAGTGGGGAAACGGTGCGATGCAGCATGATCTGACGGATGGTGTTGAGTATTTAGTAGAACAAGGTATTGCAGACAAAAATAGAGTGGCAATTATGGGAGGCTCTTATGGAGGCTATGCAGCACTTTCTGGATTAACTTTCACCCCAGATGTATACGCAGCCGCGATATCTTTCGTTGGCCCCTCGAATTTAATTACTCTAACAGAGTCATTTCCTGAGTATTATCGGCCAAAACTTTCCCAGTGGTTCAAAGCAGTCGGTGACCCTTTGATTCAGTTTGATCGAGAGGATATGCAAACCAGATCACCTATAAACTTTACGGATCAAATTAAAGCTCCTTTACTATTAGTGCAAGGTGCAAATGATCCTCGTGTTACTCAACTTGAATCTGATCAAATTGCTATAAAAATGTATCAAGAAGACTTGGATGTCGAGTATATTTTAGCTAAAGATGAGGGGCATGGATTTAGCAAGCGCATTAACCTGATGGCTTATTTAATAAAGATGGAAGAGTTTCTTGCTGAGCACCTTGGTGGTGAATTGAATCCTGAAATCCCTGAAGAGCTTACTGCTCACCTGGCAGGGCTTGAAGTTGATATATCAAAATTAGCCGAGAAGCATTCTAAATAGATTAGTTCTGAACTTACGCTAACCGCTCTTATAGGCCACCTGGCTTTAGCTAACAACCCTCATCATTGGTTAAAGCCAGGTCACTATTAATGAGAGAGAGTTCAAGTTGAAAATATACAAAGTTTAAGGCACAGCTATATATAGAATCTTAATCAGCCCATCTTGAGAATACCAACCTCTTAAATTTATCTCCGTTCAGACAGACATCATGGTAAAATGTATTGTGGTCACACACCGATGGCAACCCTCGTAGAGGATAAAAATATCGGGAAGGATAAACTCATAAACTGAATTTGACATGACAGAGAACCTCTGAAAAACTGGTAACGGTCAGGTCAAGCCTGACTACTATAGAACTCTGAACACTACTCCATTAGGCAATTAATCGCTACTATGGACGAACTCTTGATGCTTGATTAAGTCTTCTAGAGTACTCAGTAAAAGTCATCTCATCCTCATCCAGCTGTGCAGAATAATCAAACTCACATTCAAATGTCTTTAAAGGTGGAGACGCAATAAAATGAACAATATTCCAACCCCCCATATCTCTATCTAAACAATACTCTTTTAGCTCATTTACAAGTATTGTAAGCTTTCTAAGCGCCTCCACTGATAGATCAAATGCTCCGTCTACAGATCTTAACTCTCCGACCCAAACAGAAATAAAAGAAGGCTTTTCAACATGCATAGCAAGAGCATGTATTTCACTCGAAACATCTGGAGCCTCACAATATAGCAATTTTGCAACTTCAGAATATATTTCTTGATCCGTCATAGTAACTTAACCTTAAGCCTAGATTCCTTTAACAATCAATACACTTGGCAATAGTAAAAGGGATCAGTTGACCGTAGGCTGGTTAGATTCTACATAAACAAGTCAGAAATCCCATGGGAACCCATTCCAACCAGCTGATCTTGAAAGAACTATACCAGATAGATGCGTTCACGGGACAGAACTGTTCAGCCCGAGCCATTGCTCAACACCTCCATTGAGTCCAATAAGACCATCTCTCGTGAGCTTGGTCGTCGCAGCCATTACTGTGCCGAGAGTGTATATCGTCTTGCACTGCAACGGGGACGCGGAGCCCTTAAGCATTCCAAGCTCGACTTTACCATGCAAGTACAAATTGACCACCAGCTAAAAATGCAAGTCCTGAACAAATCGCTGGGCGAAAGCGGTTAGCTGCTCAACTTTTTCGCGGGATCAGTCAACTTAACTGGAGGTCACGATTACGAAAGAGGGGTAAACCTTACCATAAACGGAGAGGTTCAGAGGCAAGCGCAAAGCTTATTTCAGAGCGCATAGATATTGTTCAAAGACCTGTGATTTTTGATGAAAACACTGAGATTGGTCACTGGGAAGGTGATACAGTTTATGGTCAAGATGGTTATCTAGTGACACTGGTTGAACGAGCTTCCAAATTATTGCTCACTCGCAGAATCCCAAATAAGAGCAAGAAAACATTGGGGCGGGCAAACAAGCGGATATTGAAGCCATATCAGGCCATCTGTAAAACCATCACCTCCGATAATGACGGAGAATTTACAGATCATCAATTGATTACGCAGAAGCTAGGGTACAGAATATACCACTCCTGAGAGCGTGGGCTGAATGAAAAAACAGATGACCTTTTGAGACGCCTCTTCCCGAAAGGAGTGGGAATTGGCAAGATACCCAAAAGCCGTATTGATGATGCAGTGTTTCGAATCAATACTCGACCAAGGAAGGTGTTAAATTACTCGAGTCCAAATAGAGTTTTTGGTGGGTAAGCGTGTGTCACTTATGGTGGCAATCTAGGCTTTGGGTCATCGACTTATTTTTTAACTCAGAAACCATATGACTTGTCACTATGCATACACCTATATATGGCTGGCCTTAAAACTCCGTAAAATAGCACAAGTGCCCCCAAAACTAATATATCAATAATCATAGGTTCCGTAAGCCTAAGCACCCAAAGCACGGGCATTAACACTCCAAATGGAAGCCAATAGTTCATAGATAGCTTACTCGTGTGAAGAACCTTTTTCCTCAAGACTCCCTCAACAAACAATAAATCCAGAGTAATTAAGTCCAACCAATAAATAAGAATGTTTATATAAGTTAATGATGAAATCCAAATAAAAAATTGATCGACCAACGATTTCATCATAATAAATACAGATTTTTAGGCGTGAGGCCATCGATATTATTTACGAAGGCTAAGGAGGGAAGTCGTAGAGAGAAGAACGATCTAATAATTCACAAGCTAAGAAGTACAGCTACTACCGAAAATAAGTATGTCAATATCAACGGCGTGCATTATCTAAGGATTAGATAAATTGTCAATTCTCCTGGGATAAAAACATCTAATAGTCATTAGACAACCACCTGGCAAGACAGGCCCCGAGTTTGCCCACTTAGGCACTGTCATCAGCCCGGCTCCCGCCGGGCCACACAATCAACGCTCACAACTTCCCAACAATATTCACAAACATCCCCTGGCTGTCGTAATCCAGCTGAGTGAGATCATCGGAGAAATCCGTAAAGTTGTAGCCCACCCCCAGCTTGAGGTGATCACCGATATGGCGATATAGGCCAATTAATGCACCGCTCTTGCTGTCCTGCGCGTCGGGTAAATCGAGCAGGCGCCCTTCGATGAGGAGGTCCCAGCGTTTTACAAAATGCCAGTCTGCGCGCAGCACATAGAGGCTGGCGCGACTGTCGAAGAATTCCGGGTCTTCTCTATCCAGGCTCAGCTGGCCAAGGCGGTAGGCGTATTTGCCTCCCAGGGTCCAGCGTTGGGTGAGATCGTAGCTGGCATCCACGGAGAAAATATGGCTCTTCTGAATAAATTCAGCCGAGGTGTTTTCTACGGTTACCTGATCTTTAGTGGGCACGTTATAGAAATAGGTGTATTTCAATAGCGTGTTGAGGCGGTCGTGATTCACCGGGCGGTAGGCGTAGCCCATTACCGCTTCAGTAAATTTTCCATCATAAAACTCGCCCTGGGAACTTTTGCTATCGGAGTAATTGAATTTGCCGACCAAGCGCCAGTCTGGATTGAGCTGGTAGCTCAGTGTGTTCTTCAACAGCCAAGTATCGCGCTCGGATTCCAGCACGGTGTTTTCATCCACTGAGGTTTCCATGGCATCGGTACGGTATTCCACCGCCGAGGCCAAACGGATCGCATCCTGGCTATAGCCCATATTAAGGCCCAGGGCGTTGCGCTCGGTTTTGGCACCAGTGCGTGGGTCTTCCAGGGTGCCCGCCTCTACCGTGGTGCCGTATGTCCAGCGATCATTGGGCGCCAGGTCCATACCCAAGGCATGCGTCAGGCCGGTGGAGATATCGCCGTGACTGTAGCGCTCCTCACCATACATACTCAGGGTATCGGAATAACGGCTGCGGAAGCCGGTACTCATATTGCCTTTGCGGGCACGTACGCCAGTATCGCTGCGCTCGTTATCGAGGGTGTAATTCAGGTATACGCTGGTTCTGTCGCTCACCAGGAAGTCAGTGCCCAGTCGCGCGCCCATGCCGGTATCGCCGCTGGAAACCTCACTATCCATGGTGAGTCTGTCGCTCACCCGGTAGGCACCGCCGACACCAAAACGATTGTTTTCCTCACGAGTGCCGGTCACCTCTACGGTACCCTGAACAAAGCCGAAAGCACTCCAATTTTCGCCAGAATCATAACTGGCCTCCACTGCCATATCAGTGCGGTCGCCCTGGGTCTGGGTGGCCGCTACAACTTGGGAGAAATCTTCGCGGCTATCGCTGCGCACACCGGAACTGAGATGCCAGTGATCGTTGAGACGGTAGCCGAGCATCAAATCCGTTGCACTGGTGTGCAGGCCGAATTCCTCTTCTTTACTATCCGCTTTCAAGCCCACATCGAAACTTTCACCGAGAGGTAGGTTGATCCCCGCTCCAAACTGGGTGGTTTCACCGCGGGCAAATTGACCGGGGCCAGAAAACCCCGCTTCCCGTTGCTGGTGATAGAAATTACCGGAGCCGCGTAGGCTTTCGAAGAAATCACCCAGCTGTAGGCTAGCTTCAATTTTGTTGGCAGCAGCGCTAGCCTCAGGATCAAAAGTTTGACCGCTATCAAAAGTAAAACCACCATCTAAGGAGTTGGTACTATCGAGGTTACCGCCTTCACTGTTGGCCACTTCTACTTTCAGCCAGCTGCCTGCCGTTTTACGTAACGTTAAATCAAAGCCTTGCAGCGCAGTTTCGTTGTCATCCTCATCCTGTTGGGTAGCACTGAGCCCCAGCTTTACGTAATCTCCAAACCAGTAATGGGCGCGGCCACCAAAGGCAAGAGTATCCATCTCTTCAAAGCCGGGGGTGTATTCGTAGCGGGCTACCAGATACTGAGGGTTACCGTTATAAGAGCCATCCTGGATTAACAGATTATCGTTAGCCAAGGCAGACAAGGGCTTGTTCAGCAGTACGCGGCCTTGAATGTAATCGATATCGTAATCGATTACCGGGGAGAGATTTTTTACGGCCAGTACCAAGCCGGAGTCTTTATCCCGCACTTCAACCCGCAGGCGTTCGGAGCCGTTGAGAATATCCTGATGACGCATGAAATAGAGGGAGCCACCGGTTCCACGATACTCATCGCGCCCGGCAATGGTGCCAGGCTCCGCACCAAAGGCATCCACCTGAAAGCGTTTTTCCCCGAAGCTGGTCATAGCATCGCTTTCGAAGTGGCCGTTAGCACCATAGAGTGCGCGGTCTATTTGCGCCAGTTCGTTATCGGCATAGGTCGCTTTGAAATTACCCCACAAGCCGTAGTCGTCGTACTTGGACAACTTCACATAAAACTTGCCGGAGGTGGGTGCGTCTTCCACTACGGTGGAGTCGTCACCAAAGGTAGGATAATAAAGATCACTATCTAAACGGCGGAACAGGGCATCGGGCGTTTTTTCCATAAAGTTGGAAAATAAATCAGCCACCGGCCCCTCTTCCGTATCCGCACTGGCAGAGAGGCGCCAGCCCTCACCGAAACCACCGCTGGTATAAAACGCCAAGCGGCCATCGTAGCTAACAGAATTGTCGTAGTGGGTTTCATCGCCGGTAACCAGCGCCGCTGGGCCGTTGGTTTTGTCATAGCCGATCGTAAGATCGGCAATACCCACGGTAAACCAGTCGTTTTTGGCAAATTCAAGATCGCGCAGGAACAATTCGCCATTGCCCTCTTCATCCAGAACAGCCACTTCGACGGTGTGCATACCGGGGTCGAAAATTTGTTCGGCGACAAACTGACCCTGTTCGTTGACCGGTACCGGGTTGCCCGCCAGCCACACGGTGTGCCCTGGCGGTACCTCGGCACCGTTCACCAGCACACTGTTGCCATCCAGAGGAATATTTCTTCGCGCTAGGCGATTTTCACCGTAGCCAACCAATAATTCCTGAGAAACGTTTACCTCTTTCGTTGACTCTTCAACCTTATCCACCAGCCACAAAGTCTGTTCGGCAGTTTCATCGAAGCGGCCTTTTTTATCGTACACCCGCAAGACATAGTGCAGTTTTTTTAGCGGTGCCTGGAAATGGGAAAATTCTGCAAACCACTCCCCTTCTCCGGCAGCCAACGGGACTATGTCAACCGGGGTGTCTCGCAGGGACTGCCCTTCTTCAAACAGGCGTACCTCTGCCCGCTCAATAAAACTGGGATAGTTGGTGTAGCTGCGGAAAACCACGCGGTTCTCGCTGTGCTCGGTATCCGGGTTATCCGCGTAGCGAATGGTATTGGGCCAGGCTGAAATATTCAGACGCGGCTGCATTTTTTTGTTATCGAAGCGGAACTGGATATTGGCATTATCCAGCGCCACATCGGTACAGCGCTGCAGATCGGCAGAATTTTTATAGGGATCGTATTCGGGGCTGCCATCCACAGTAATACGCATTAAATTCAGTGAATAGGGGTTGTTAGCGATAGCTTCGCGGTTAATACGCTCGATTTCCAGGCGGTCGCTCTCCGCCAGAATCGCCAGCTCATCGTAGAGCACCTGCACTTCAACCCTCGCACCTTCATCCAGGGTGAAACCGTTGGCCACTACATCGTCGGACTGTACATAACCGCGCCCTTCAAATTCCACTTGGGAGTCTTCGAGGCTGAGAAGTTCTTTTACCTGCTCCATCGCACGGCGCGCGCGGGCACCAGAGAGCCCAACATCATCGCCGTAGACCATGGCTTCCCGGCGGTCCATGCGCTTGTTTTCGCTATAACCAATAAAGCTCAGGCGCACATTGGCTTTGCTCAAAATTTCCCCCATGGCAGCGCGAATTTGAGTCAGCTGCGCCTGGGTAATAATCGGATCGCCATTATCGAAACGAATAGGCGCTATATCGCCACGCAGGGATTGGTGGGCAATGGTAATGGTTTCCGCGGCTGCCGCTTCCGGGCAGGCCTGTACGCCATCCACCGCCACTTCGAGGGGATCGTCGTACCAGAACTCCACTTCCACACGGCGGTTTAGGGTGCGCCCCTTGGGTGTGTCATTGGCGGCTATGGGCTGACTGGCGCCCTTGCCGCTGCTGGAGATCATGGCGTCCGGTAGGCCCAGGGCATCGCGCACCGCCAGAGCAACACGGCGGGCTTCGCTGTGGGACTTTTCCCGATAGGCATTCTGTTGCTGCTCAGAGCTTTCACCAATTTGCAGAGGCAACGCATCGGTATGACCAACAAAATGAATCACCAGATTATTTTTGTTGGCCAGATTTGTGCGCACTTCGCGGATACGCCGTAAGAACGCCTCGGGTAAATTCGCCTGCCCCGGCTGCCAGCGCAAAGGATTAACCAGGTTTTTTAAGCGCGCGCGCTGTTCAGTGCCAGCGGTATAATTCAATCTACAAACCGTTTCCTGCCGACACACTTTGACCCGTTTAAGTGCCAGGGCTTCAGCGCGGGCACGGGCTGCCATAGCCTCTGCATCCAGAGCATCGTAACTCACCTGCACTTGCACACGACGGTTCAGTTCGCGTCCGGCAGTGGTGATATTGTCGGCAATGGGCTCTGCGTCACCGCGGCTTTCCACCGCGATCATCTCCTCCGGCAGTTCCAAAGCCTGCTGGAAAAAATCTGCCACAAATTGAGCGCGGGCAAGGGTAAATTCTTCCTTACTTGCGTAATCCGCAACGAATTCTTTTTGCATCGGGTCCGAATCGGTGTGACCAATAAAATGCAATTGGAAATTGGGCGTCTCTCCCAGCTCATCCAGCTTTTCACGCAATAACGCGATGGCCTCAGGAGAAACTTCATCAGCCACAGCGAAAAACTGTAATGGCTCGATAAAGTCTTCCACCACAATCGGCTCGGGAGGGGCAATAAAAGTGCCCGCATCCTGCAGCCATTGATTGGAAGGGGCGCGCAGCAACATCGTTTCCGTATTGCTGCCTATGGATTTTTCCTCAAACTCCGTCTGCGGCTCCTCTACCTCTGGGGCCAGTCCGGGAATTTTTTGCCACACCTGCCACCAGCTGGTTTCCAGAGGTTCGGCTACCTCGGTATCAGATTGCTGCTGCGCGTGTACAGGCATTGCCAAGGCCAAAGTAATCGCTGTGGCCAGGCAACGCTCACGCCGACGAAATGTGCGAGTGTTTTTTTTCGCAACAACCGCTGTGCCAGGTGTGCGCGAACACTCCAAGTTACTGCGCTTTTTATTGCCATCTGCAAAGGACATTACTGCCACCCTCCTTTGCTGGGCGGCGCACCACGCCGCCAGAACACTTCCGTTTCAATCGTCAGTTCGTAGTCGCCATAACTACGCGCCCACTGCTCGGCAATATCCGCCTTGATCGTTTGCAAACGCTCTTCCACCAAATCCGGGTCTTCATTTTCCGCGAGGTAGGACAGGCGCAATACCGAGGGTGCTTCGCTGAGTTTTTCCAGCAGCAGCTCAATACGGGACTGCCATTGGGGACGCATCTCGGTAGTTGTCGGTTCGAAGACCGCCTCGGCCATATCCAGGCGCACTACCCGATGCAGGCTGGCGCCGAAGTTAAACTTCACCATCTTGCCTCGGGTCGCACGCACCACGCGCGGGTTTTCTGTGGTGAGACGATAGCCGCTTGGCAAACTGCGGTCGTCGAGCTTGAGCACAAAATTGGAACCGCGATCGGGGTTCGGCACCACCGCACAGGTAATATGGAATCGACCGTGGGCATCGGCAGTGGCATTGAGACCCGTTGCACTGACGACCCTCGCACCGGCCAGTCCACCTTCACCGGCATCTTGGTAGCCGTTCATATTTTTATCGTCGAAGACCTTACCGATCACATCGGTACAGTCGAAAGTGGGGTCCGGTACCACACGCACGGTCGCCGAGGCTTCACCAGACGCCGTCTGCCCGGAGAGCTGGTTGAACATACGTGCACGGTTGACATACTTGCCCTCCCCCACACCGGAGCCTACCACGAGTAGCAGTTTCAACTCGCGGGTCTGATCCGCCTCTACACGCAGGTCCGACCAGATCAATTGTAACCCCTTCATCTCCGGTTCCACCGGTTCGCCATCGAGACGCGCCGAGCCGGCCACGTATTTGAAGCCCGCGGGGAAGAAGTCCACCAGCTGCAAATCGGTGAGCGGTACTGGCAGGTTATTGCCGAAGGTAATGGTGTAAGGCACCAATTGGCTGCGGGTCACATTCAACATGGCCGCAGTTTTAGTAATAGAGAGCGCCCCCTCTAATTTCGGGTCCAGGGGGATATGGTTATTGAACAACTGGCTATCCCCTGGAATTTGTTTGTTATCCAGAGTCAGGCGCAGGTAATAGTTGGTCAAGGTATCACGCGCCTCTATATCCAGCGGCGGATTAGCCGGGGACAGCTGTACCTCACAGTGTTGCGCAGTACCCGGCACCATATCTGCATTACTGCCGAGGCAGGCGCCCACATCGAATCCGGCAGTCTCCTCATTGGTCTGCGCTGGAATAACCAGGGATTCACCACCGACATAATTGTCATCGGCCAGTTCTACTCGAATCAGGTAGTCCGCATTGGCCGGACAGGCGGCATCATCGAAATTAATATCGAACTTGTAGTAGCCACCGGCACGGGTTACCTGGCCCTGCTGCTTTTCATCATCGAAGCAACGATCCGGCAACTCCTGGCCTGAGCTGGCACGCAGCATACTCAGCGTAGCGCCGGTAATCGGAGCACGCAGAATGGAGTTGTAAATAACTCCGTTTGGCGTAAGCGGCAGGTTTAAGTCTTGCGGATTAGCACCAGACTCCACAAAGATCTCACTGATACGCTGGGGACCATTGGTGAAATCGGAAACCGGATTACCCAGAGATGCGGTACTTTCGCTGGCATCCGGCGCGGTGTAGCGCATCTCGTAACTAAGACCACCATAATTGTTGGGTACCAGTCCCTGGAAGTGGAAATAGCCATTTTCATCGGTCTGAATTGTTTCCAGCAATGCACCGTTGAAATACAGATCCACTGCCCAGTTCAACAGCAGGCGTTCATCAGCATCGGCCTGATTATTGAAGTTCACATCGTGCCACAGGTAACCGGCCAAATTAGCGATTCCCGGTGTGCCACCGACATCGATAGCAACACTGGCCTGGTTGCTTGAAGGTGGATCATTCCAGTGCACTTCCGCGGTATTCACCACGGTGTAGCCAATTTCCAGGCTGTCGGAAAGTTTTGCCTGGAAGCGCAATGTCACACTTTCACCCGGCAGCAAATCTCCATAAGTTGTGGAGTAGTCAGCAGTAATTACCGTACCGGCAACGCTGACTCCATCTACTTGGCCATTGAGCATGGCAGAGTCTGCAACGTAGGTAAGGACACCATCGCCGGCAACCATTAGATCATCAGTAATACTTACCATGGTCGCCGGCACACCACTGATATTTTCAATGGTCACCAGATATTCCAGCACTGCTCCGGCTTCGGCTGCGCCACCACCGACAACGGCAACTTCTTTTACAATTGAAAGCAGCTGTGCATCACCCACCACCACTAGTGTCGGTTGGGCACCATTGGCCGGATTGCCATCTGCATCAGTAAGTACCAATGGCAGTTTTTCTGCAGTAACACTGCCCTGGTTACTGATTACCGTGCCCCTGGCAGCATCCATATTCACCATTACATCAAAAGTTACGGTGGCAGTTTGTGCAGAAGTAATCACCCCCTCGTTGGCACTTGGCAAAGGTGGGGTTAGGTCATCAGAAGATACCGGCAATGCAGTATTCAGCAGTGACATACCACCGGCATTATCAGCAACCGCGATACCATTTAAGGTGGTACTGCCGGCAACATAAGTGGTATTTGCAGGCACTTGGTCAGTGAGTGCGACCTGCAGCGCATCAACCCCCCCCATATTGGTAATCGCAATGGTGTAACGCAGCACATCACCGGGGTCGACAATACCCGTAGAAATATTATCCACCGTAATTGCCACGGTCTTATGAGCAACCAGCAGGGGAACATCGCCAACAATATCTATTGTTGGATCGTTGGGGGCATCTGTAGCGGGGTCATCCGATGGGACTTCATCGAAGGGGCCACTACCAGCACCTTCGCCATTAACAAAGCCTTGGTTTGAAATAATAGTGCCGTCATTGACGTCATTAATGGTGACATCAAAGGTAACCATCACAGGCACAGCGCCAGTTGCCGCTGCAGCAATGAAACCATCGGCTTCGCCAGATGTATTAATGTTCATACCCGCTTCAAGCGGCGAAGCGCCACTTACATCTGTAAGCGCAGAACCATTCAAGGTGGTGGAGCCAGCAACATAAGTAGTGTTCGCTGGGATCTGATCACGCAACATCCCGTTAACGATATTTTCGTTACCGGTATTTTCCACGCGAATGGTATAGCGCAGGGTATCCGCCACCATCAGCAGGTCCGGGTCACCGGTCATATCTGCTGAGGTTTTATGAATTACCAGCAGTGGTTCAGATTCAATTAATACCTGAGTAGGATCTTCATCCCCCGCAGCGTCAGGATCATCAGTACCGTTAATATTGGGATCATCACTGTTTTTCAGTAATTGACCGGGCAACTGTACCTGAGCCTGATTCAACACAGTTGTACCGCTGTCAATTACAGAGGCGAGACTTACTTCATAGATCAACTGAATGGAATCACCCGCACTGCCACTTGCCGCCAGGTCAAGATTGGTCACCTTCAACAAGCCACTGCCGTGGGTACCAGCAGAAGCATCTGTCCCGCTACTATCGCTACTCGCCGGAGCAGTAACCAGTTGCAGGGAGCCCGACTGGAACAATGGCAAGCTGTTTAGGCGGCCCAAGTCATCAGTAATCTCAATACCACTGACATCCACACCGCTGATATTTTTCAAAGTGAGGGTGTAGCGCAATACTTCTGCAGGGCTGGCCGTGGCAGCCGGATTTTGTCCGCGAGTAACATTCTCGACAGTCTTGTAGAAAGTTACCTTGGGTACTGAAGCACTTAGGGTATAGGCATCCTCATGATCGAGCACGCCAGGCGTGCCATCGGTAGGCGCCGGACGAGTGTACTGACGCGCTTCAGGCGCACTGCTATCCCAACTGTGCCACAGCGTTACCCCGGCAATATTGGTGAGCGTTTCGCCATCGCGGGTATCTGCATCCAGAGTAGCGTCGTAACTTAGCAGCAGATGGTGATCCGCAGCCAACATTGCCCCAGCGCCAATTGATGTGATGGTAAGAGTACAACTGGCTGCATCAAAGGCCGTATTAAAATCGGTACCTTCAGTCAGGGTGGCAATCGCAGTACCGGCCGCATCGGTGATTTGTGCGGCAAAATTATTTGGTGCGGTTTCACACATGCCACCGGGATTATTGTCCGGCAGGATATCGGTCACGCTGATATCCCAGGCTGGGCCGGTACCAATATTGTGTAAGTCCAAAGTAAAGGTGCCAGGTAAACCGGACTGCACACTGGCCGGGCCGGTTTTTGTCAGGGTAATCGCCGTGGGTTCTACCACCTGCATATCCAAGGTGGAATTACCCGCACCAGCACCCTGCCCCATGGCCGGGTTGTTATTATCGTAGTTGTAGCTGTAACTGGCGCTGTTGCTAAACAGGAAGCCATCCACATTGGGTGGATTGCTGTCGCGCAAGCGCAGCGTTACATCAATAACCACCTGCTCACCAGCGGGCACATCGATGCCGTTGGTAGTATCGGCAATCACCAGTGCAGAAGCGGAACCGGTATTTTGCGGAGTAAATGCATTTTTACCGGAAACCTTGGCCGCACCAATAAATTCCAAATCCGCCGCGGAAGCACTGAGGTCAATCAACACGCTAACATCGTGCAGGGCTGCTGGCTGCGGCGTTTGCGGAATAGTAATGCGGTAATTGAACGGCTCGCCAATAGAAGCCGTAGGCTGAGTATTTTCAATGAAAAGCGGCGCGGCATTGGGAGTATTAAACTGCACACTCACCGGGGCTGTGGGGCCGTAGTCTTCGCGCATATCCGCAATCACGGCCGTCATACCGAGAGAAGGCAGATTGTCGCCATCCAAAGAGTAATAAGTCTCCACATAAGCGGCATTTTGCAGATTAAGGCCCGCGCCCAAATTAGCATCCGCCTGAACGCGGTACACCATTTGTAAAGTCTGGCCTGGGTTAATGGCGTAACCGGTACCCGCGGAGAAATCCCAAATCGCTGCGCCAGTGCTGCTGTCGAAAGTTGGAGCAACAGCCGTTGCAGTAGCGCCATTGACAGTTACTGACTGCACATTGACACCAGCCTGGCGCAGGCCGAGGGGAATCAAGTCTTTAAAGAGCGGATCATAGGCGGGCGCAGAACCATTATTGGTAATTGTAATGGTGTAATCGACCCTATCACCGGCGGAGAGAGTGGTACCCCCAGCAGGATTCGAACTGATTGCTATTGCCAGGTCTGGCTGTAGCAGATCCAGAGTTTCACTGTCATTGCGTGTTTCATTACCGGTAGCGGCATCGAAGCTGAAAACAACATTATTAGTGAGTGCAGTATTGTTGGCTGGCCATGGGTGCACATCGCGGTTTAATACCCGCGCGCGATAGCGCAGCACAAATTCATCATTAGCTGCGTTGTTATCGCCTTGGTTGCGCAAATCAGCAATATTCCAACTCAGTGTGGTCGGGCCCGCGGCCGGGTCACCAGCCTGCACCGGCTCGGCGATATCGTTGTGGAGGAAAGGTGCCACAGCCACGAAAGGTGCATTGTTATCGCCATTAATCGACACAGTGCCGGCGAATACCATGCCCTGGGGCAAGGTATCGACAATCTGCGCCTTCGGTGCTGTACCTTCTGGCAGGGCCAGACGCAGCTCGTATTCCACCAGATCGCCGATACGCAACTGCACATCGGTGCTACCGTAGCTATCGTCAACACGGGTTTTGCTCAGTACGCTGTCATTGGCGGCGGTCAGCTGTGCGGCAATATTTTCCAGGACATAATCATTTAAACCGCCGACACCGTCAGCACCATTGCGCTCATGGGGACTGCTGTTATCTTCATCCAGACTGGTCCACTCGATACGCGCAGTGGTGGAAAGTGTGGCAGCTGCCAGCACTTCATCCAGTACCAGAGCATCGAATACCAACAGGCTGTTATTACCGGCAGAGATATCCAGATCGCTGTTGGCACGGCTCCACTCGAGAATTTGCGCAGTATTAACACCATCGCCGGTTACCGTGGGATCGGCCTGGGCGGCACCTGCAAAGGTGACGCTGCCCGGTACGAATTGCAGCCCCAGAGAGAGCTGCTCAAGGATAGCCAAATCGAAAGCGGCGGAATTCTCCGGGCTGCCCGCAGCGGCTAGGTCCAGGGTAAAGCGCAGAATATCGCCCGCATCGGGGTCATTACCGGGGCTGGTCTGGTTGACCACCGTATTGGTTGCGGATAAATCCGGCTCCACAATAGTAAGCACCGGCGCAGTGCCGACACCGCCGGCCTGTGCAGCCCCACCTTTAGTCGCGGCAAAGGTATAACTGGCTTGATTGGCAAAGTTGTGCCCCGCTTGCGCGGTTGCATTATTGGCAACCCGTGCGCGCACTTCAAAAATTGCCACTTCGCCGGCCGGAAGCATGTCAACAGCCAGGGCAATATTGTTACTGCTGGTGTTATCGGTAAATGCGCGGCCATTAATTTCCTGCAGCTGCACCAGTGTCAGGCTGGGGTCGAGCACATCGGTAATCACCAAATCGTGAATCGCCGCAGTAGTGGCGCTACCCGGTACTTGAATGCGGTATATTACTTCCTCACCCACTGCCGCTGTGGGGGCAGTAAGCAGCGTTTTCTGCGGAGGCGTTACCGTAGTGGCAACAGTACCCATCGGGTAAGGCATTGCCAGGGGAACTGCAGCATACTGTTCACCACTCTTGCTAGGCAGTGACCAGAATTCATTTGCTGTAAAAGTGTTTACCCAGTTTTCACCGCCGCCGATATCAGTATAAAAGCCAATTTCATAATAAATATCCAAGCAGGCACCAGCGTCGATAGGCACCTGTAAAGTAAAGTGCATATCGTCACCGCGATTGACCGGTGCAGTGTAGCTGTAATCAGTACCTTGAGTCAGTACTGAGCCATCCAGGGAGACCCGTAAATTGGCGATGGAACTTTGCTCCATCTGCGTCGCCAGATCATCGGTCAAAGACAGATCGTACGCTGGAGCCAAGCCAGTGTTACAGGCTTGTAAAGTAAACTGCATCACATCATTGGCCGGATCCACATTCATATGGGAACTGGGCCAGTTGGCATCGGTTTTAGTCAGATTCGCAAGGCGCGGCTGCAGTACTGTAATACTGGCGCTGTCCTGCAATGTACTGGCGGCACCGGTGTAATTCAGTTGCGCAGTATTGGTGAGGGTGGCAGTGGGCACCGCAATGCCCGCGCCGGTTTGTACCTTGGCGGTGTACTCAATAATAAATTGATTGGTGTTACCGAAGTTACTGAGGATATCGCCCAGATTCCAGGTCACGGTACCAGTATCCCCGGCGCCAGGCACGGCAATTGCCGCATAGGTGTAATCATTCAAGTTGTCATCGTAGGGCGCGGTGGTATCACCGTTCACGCTGACAATGGAATCAAACTCCAATCCGCTCGGCAGCGTATCGGTAACGGTTACCGCCGGTGTGGTGCCCGCCTGCAGATTCAGAACCAGCTGATAGGTAACAGTGTCACCAACCCGTACCGTACCCACTGGAGTGGCGCTATCGGAATCTGCAATGACTGTCTTGGAAATAGTGGTGTTATCCACCGTGTCGATACTGGCGCTGGCCGGGCCCACACAGTAATCATCCGGTGCCGAAATACTTGGGCAGCCAGCACCATCGCGTTCATAAGCCTGATCATTTGTACTGCTGTTGTCGAGAGAGGTCCAATCCAACATCACACTATTGCTAATGGGCGAACCAAATACCCCATTCACCTGAGTGCGGTAGGTAATAACCAGAGTTTCCCCCAGTTGCAGGTCCAGACTGTTATCACCGTTCTCCCGCCCCCAAAGCAAGGGGCCATTGGGCGCTGCCGCCGGTGTTGAGACAAAACCTGCCACAACACCACCATTAATTAATGCCGTTGGAGTAAAACTGCTGTCCAGGCGCAATTCCGAAGGTAGTGTATCCACCAGATTTAAGTCGTAAGCAGCTGCTGTGGAGCCACCATCGTGGGCCACGGTAATTTCGTACTCCAGTACATCACCACCCACAGGCAAATTGCCGGGGTTGGTCGCATTACTGACGGTTTTACTGACCGCTAGCAAAGGCTCTACCACGGTAACCGCAGCGGTGTTGTCATTAAGATTTTCCCCGGCTCCGGTTTCGCCATTGCGGTAAGACAGGGTGGCACCATTGCGACGGGAATCGCCATTATTTGTAGCCAAATCATTGGCGATACGGGCAAAGTAGGTAATACGAATCAGTGGTTCAATAGTACCGCCAACCGTGTCATTTTCACTGGCAGTATCCACGGTGCCAATATTCCAGGTGGCATTGCCGGCAGTATTATCTGCTGGGAAACTATTGAATGCTGTTTCAGATGGCGCTGCGCCGTTAATGGTTTCGATACCGACAAAATCATAAGTAATATCGAAATCGGCATTATGGCTAAGCACATAGCCTTCCGGGCTGCCGAGCTGATCGGTAACCGCTACATTTTGGCTGATACCTTCTGGCAAGCGGATTTCCAGCTGGAATTTTTTATGAGCACCAATGGTGGGAGCTAAAGCGGGCTGTAAATCGGTTTTGTTTATCTGTAGCGGCAAGACTTCTGTCTGGGCACTGGCATTGGTTTCATAATCATTAATCGCGTCACCACCATTGGGTAACACGCCGATACGCATACCGTCAGCAGCTCCATCATTGCCAATAGTCTTACTGCTATTCAATGAAATATCTTTGCCCGGCAGGGACTGCCAGCGGGCCTGAATGGTGTTATCCAGAATCTCATGGGGCTCTACACCCTGCTCTACACGCACATCAAAGGTGAATGACTTGGTAGCGCCCACGGCGATGCTGTAATCCGCATTACTGCGATTCCAGCTAAAGATCGGTGCATTAGCACCCACGGAAGTGATATCGACATTTTGGGGTGGATCATTACCTCCAATATTGCCGATATAAACCAACTTGGAGCCGGTAAGGTCATCGAGTACCTGTAGGTTATAGGCGGCGGCGGTACCGATATTTTCTGCAGTGACAGTTACTGTGAGAATATCATCCGCATCGCTGTTAGTTACTGCGAACGATTTGTTCAGCTGTATCTTGGGTTCCAGCACGGTAATTTCGTGGGAGGCAAAAGGTACCGTAACGTTTTGATTAGCCTCATCCACATAGCTCACCTGGGCAGTGGTGTAACTACCACCATTACCCAGCACATCACCGTCATCGGTATTGCTGCTATTTTCAATGCGCGCAATAAATTCCACCGGGAAATCAAACAGGCTACCGGTTACCGTGGTGAGTTCCTGATCGCCAAAATTCCACTCCACGTAATCAGCGCTACCTGTGCTGGTACAGGTAGCGCTAAAAGTACCACCGGGAATAAAACCAGCAGCATCGTAGGGCGATGCATCGAGGTTTACGGTTTGCCCTTCAATACAGCGCATTCCCGCCGGCAATTCATCGCGGATAATAAAGTTACGCAATTTAGCTGCAGGAATTTTTGCGGTCAGCTGATAGCGAATTTCCTCGCCCACAACCGCAGTATCTTTATTGGTGCCGCTGGCAGCACCATTGGATAATTGCAAAGCCTGCTTCGGTTCCGCTTTCACCTCAATAATCTGCATTCGCGCTTGTGCATCCGCAGATTTATAGTGGCGCGCACGCCCTGCTGCGGGAGTGCCATCGCCAACGCCATCATTGTCCACGTCACTATCGATCTGTGTGGCGGTCTGTTGGCCAAAATTGCCTTCCAGGCTGTCGTAGCGGGCATAAAAGGTATTGTTAAAAATTTGTAGTGGCGCTACGGAGCGATGTGGCTTAACGCGGTAGTAAAGGGTTACCGAGTCACCGGGATTAATGCGCTCCAGCGCTGTGGAATGCTCATAAGAGAAAGTGACAATCGCCGGAGTTCCACCACTACTACAATGGCTGGCTTCAGAATAATTATTAGCACCTGTAGTGGTGCCTACCCATCCATCATCACCGTTATTCGTTTCCGCTGAGCCATCACCATCGTTATCCAGGCCATCGCTGCTCAGGGCCTGCACACACATTTGACCGGAAGGGTCGAGCGTATCGGTGATCACCAGATCGTAGGCAGGAGCACGGTTTACACCGCTATCGGCTGTGCGATTAGTCAGGGTCAGGCGGAAAATGTAAGTCTGGTCTCGGTGGCCTTCGTTAGTAAAGTCCACGAAATTTGTACAGCTGGTACCTATACCGTAGAGATTTTCGTTACAGACTTTTTTATCAACTTCGATATGGGGCTCGGAGACGGTTACAGTTTCCGACCACTCGGTAATATCTGGGAAACCCGGTACGGTAGTAGGCACACCATCAATATTGGTAAAAATACCGCTGGTATTGTAGTTATCCACCACAATAGTTTCGGTGTCGAAAACCGCGGTAAATTGCGCGCGTGCGTAATCGGTGCTGGGATTGGCATGCTGATTCGGATCGGTGTTCTCAGTATCCACCGGATCATTGAGTAAGCGCGTGGTCATATCTGCAAGGAACCAGCGATCGCGCAGGGTTATCTTGGAGGTCACATCCCAGAGAAAGTCTGCTTCGCTAAGGGGAATATTCAAGCCCCCGGTCTCCACAATATCGCCACTGGGAATCACTACACAATTTGCCTGAGAAACCGGGTGCGGCAGGATGACATCCGCACAAGTAAGCGGAGCATCGGCGATATAGCCCTGACCATCCGGCAGGTCATCGCGCACATCAATATCGCGCACTTCAATCAGGGTAAATCCGGGCGTGTCGAAACCAAACCAGCCTCCGGCCTGGATTTCAAAGCGACACTCTTCACCAATCAACACATTGCTATTGGGGAATGCAGCTTCGGAAGTTAATTCATTACACTGATCAGAGCGCTCCTTGATCAGGTTAAAACCCATGACCCGCGCGCGCATACCGTCGAGGGTGTAGTTATTGGCCAACTGCTTCTGGGGCGTTGTTTCATTCAACACCGCTGGATTAGGGAAATACAGCGGAGTGCCATCGGACAAGGTTATCTCTCCCACCACATCGGCGCGGAAGGTAAGATCATCATCGGTGGCAGAATGGTTTTTTTCTACCTGGAAAATAATACGCTCGGTTCTTCCCGGTTCAATGACACCATCTAGACTGGTACAGCGATAAACCGCAGCCGAAGCTGGCAGAAAGTCCGGTTGGTTCCAAAGCGGGTGTGCGGGCACGGTGCCGGGGTTAGGCTTGCCAACTGGAGTACAGGCGCGGTCATTTGACAGTACGCGCATGGCTTCACCAAAGGTGACATACACATCGTAGTTATCCGCATCGTGTCCACCATTGTTGGTTACATCTACCGTCAGCTCAGACGTACCGCTATCCCGCACTATGTACAGAGGATGCACGGTGCTGATATCCAGATCTTCCGGGTTCGGGGTAACCGACTGATTTTCAATCTGCGTGGGAGGATTGGTACTGGGGCAGAAATCCTCGTAGTCAACCGTTAAAACATTATTGGCGAGGCTAATATTACTGTTCGGGTCTTTGCCGTTACCTGCCGATTCTACTTCCACATCGAGATCGGCCATTTTGTCGAAAAAGTCAGGCTCAGTGGTAACAATACGGAAACGGATTTGTATCTCATCGCCCTGGCGCATCATATTGCGCTGGTCCGAATAATTCGGGTGCGTGGTGCTACTCAGCAGGCGGAATTCCGGCTTGTTATTTTGCAGTGGGTCAGTGTGCCATTGATTCCAATTGCTACCCACACGCCATTGCAGGGTATCGGCCTTACCGGGGTAAGTGGAGCTGTAGTTGGCCCCATGTCCATCAACGCCACGGCGCTCGCGGGTAATCTGTGGTGTATAGGTGGTATCCACCACATATTCATCCGGAAGATCACTAACGAACTGGATATCCTTAACCGAGCCACGTGTCTGGTTATTGATGGTAATAGTTACAAAACCGGCCGAACCCAGTGGTTGATTCAAATTAGTGCCGGTAATGGCCTGGGTAATATCGAGTGCATCGGCAACTCGGGCATACATTGCTTCGGAATCTGAACCGGGCCCTGAGCCTACTGCAGGAGAGGAAATCCCCCCAACACCGGTATCGTCATCAATTTCGCAACCCCACTGTATATCTGAAACCGTATTCGTGCCGTCACTACAGGAGGTGTTTACCTTACCTACCAGATAGATGTTCAGGGTTGAGTTTGCCGGAACATCTGTGCGTCCTGAACCACCGGAGAAGCTGCCATTCAGCTCAAAATTATTGATATTGTTGCTGGCTGAAACACACCCAGAGACACCTGGATTGGAACCATTGTTATTGGCGATAGCCTGCGCCGCTGATTCGCTGGAACAAGCATAATTGATGTCCATATTCGGGTTGGTCATCAAATCATCAAAGCGTACATCCTGCATATCTGCATCCCCAGCATTGGAGATAGCGATACGCCAGATCACGTCATCATTAATATTGCCATAAACATTATTGGTGTAATTAGTTTGACCCGCATCGATATTACGCCCGCGTTTATCTACGGAGGGCAGCGGCTCTTTAATAGCCAGCTCCATACTATCGTAATCTGTCTCCGAATCACCACAATAGTCGAAAGAGGCAGATGCATTAATAGTGCGGTTGTTATTAACCAAATCTTCTTCACGGTCTGCCCTACTGCGTACACCGAAAGTAATCCATAAGGTAGTACTTTCATTACGGGCAGCGAGTGCAGACAGGTCGTTTTGGTCCCAACGGATAGTAGTGCCGCTGACAGTAGGTTCGCTTAAAACAACACCAGAGCTTACTGTAGTGGAACCGGGGATATATTCCAGTTGTGAAGTCCCCAGGTTTTCTGTGACCACAATATTTTCAATATGCTGGGTTCCCATAAAACCACTGCGGATGCTGGGAACAACAATTTCGATGGTCACTTGGCCATCGCCACAGAGTTCACACCAGCTATTACTATAGCTATGGTCAAGGATATTAAAAAATGCGGGGTTATCCGGAGATGAGGGACAATTGTGATCCGCCCTTGCCTGCGGAGAAAATAAAGCAATGTAAATACAGAGCAGCACTAAACCAACAAGCGCATTATTCCAGGATTTCCGTCCAATTACTTCCGACATCATCGTCACTTATTAGCCGCCGCTTTTCTGTTTACAAAATCCTTGACAGCACCCTCAGGTACTGCCGCCGCACAGGGTCTGCCCGGTGCGCGAACTTTAATTGCAGAGGGGAAAAGTGGCCGTGAAGCAGGTCATAAATACCGCCCAGCAGGAGGACTTTTTTGAAGATTGCCAAGTGGTTCTCAGGCAAACCCAGGAGGGAAAAAGCTGTGAAAGCAGACAAAAACTGCCCGAAAAAAAGGGGCCCCTTCCCGCACAAGCGAGAAGGAGGCCCATTTGATTAACTCTGCGGTAGGAAGTCGATCGGGTAGAGAATGGTGATTGTTGGAACACCAGCCTTTTCACCGAAGTTAAACCGTTTGACCCTTGCAACAATTTTGGCATTAAGTGCCGGCGAATCCATATCGCTGGACTCCACTTGTGCCAGGGACACAGAGCCATCCGGTTCGATAGTGATCTTCAGCACCATCTTGCCCTGCAGAGCCGGGTTGTTGCGCAGCTCGCGGTTGTAGATGCGATAGAGCGCATTCTTATAGCGGTCGAAGACAATCTGGATTTCCTCGTCGGTACGAGACGGGCCAACACCATCGCTGAGCGGTCGGTCCTCACCGGCAAAGTCACCCTCATTGCCAATAGCACTTTCAACACGTGCAAACTCGACACCACCCAGGGAAGAACCCGTTCCACCCACATTGCGACTCACATCTGAAGCGCTGATGCCACCACTGCCCTTGGCTGCGGCAGACGTAATCAGAGAGCGCTGGCTGCGATTCTCTTTCTTACCCGCCGTGCTCAGCTGGGTCTGCTGGCCGAGACGGTTATCCAGATCATCCTGGATCAGATCCTGGAAATTATCCTTAAAGGCCAGAACACCTGTGCGCTCAGCTTTCTTGCGCGCCTGCTTCTTCTCAGTTTTGGTTGGCTTGGGCTCTTGCTTGGCCACTTTCTGCTCAGGCTTGGGCTCGGGCTTCTTCTCCTCTTTCTTGGGCTTGGTTTTCTCCGGCTCCGGCGGTGGCTTGGGCTTGGTTTTCTTCTCGATTACCAGCTTGGCCAAACGCTCTGGAATCTCAACCACTTCGCTTTCCGGTTCCGGCAACGTATAGAGTGGCACCAGATAACCTAATAAAGTGGCAATAAACAGAGAGGCGAATACACAGAGACGGAAACGCTTTTCATCTTCACCCTGCGTATGCCAGGGCATAACCATTGGGCGAAAATCCGGTTGCTCGAACTCACGGGTAATTTCAAACTCGTACTTGGACTCTTCCTCTTCACGGCGCAGCTCATCTGCCTGCTCGTCCAGAGCAAAGATTTCCTCGCTGCAGTATTCAATATTATCGAGCACTTGCCGGCGGGATTGATGCAGCTGCTCCAGCTGTTCGTTGAAATCGCGGGTGGACTCACCGATTCGAGCAATCACCCGCTCGGAGGCATCGACCCTGTAATCCTCGGCCCAGAACATTTCACCGGCGCCGGCCTCTTCGAGCTTGCGCAAGCGCTCGGAAATTTCATCAAGCAGCTGGAACTTGGTGCCATTGGCCTGCAACTCGGCCAGCTGTGCCTCTATCTGCTGCCGCTCATCCTCGAGCAGGAGCATGCGCTGGCGAACCGCATTGAGCGATTCGCTAAGTGCCTGCTGTTGTTGTAGAAAATTACTCACAAACTTCCATTAACCCTGAGATGCTTTCTGAATAACCGCCAGCGATACCTTGGTGTAACCAGCTTCCGTACAACTGGACATCACCTTCTTAAGCAAACTGAACGGAATGCCCCTGTCCGCGAGAATATTGACTTCCGGTGGCTCCGGCTGAACTTCTCCCTCGGTGCCGGCTTCCTCGGCCTCCGCCTCAGCAGAGGCCTGGGCCACACCGATAGCCTTACCCATCTCGGCGATCATCGCCTGCTTAATGGCCTCGATAATGATTTCTTCACTCTCAAGTACCTCGCTGGTAGCCACCACTGAATTGGATTCCACCAGAATTTCCTCATTGGTCACCATCAGGGTTACGGTTTCCCTTGGTTTGGTCTCCACCACCGAATCCGGCAGTGTGATCACCTTGGGTGGCTCCAACGCTTCATTACTGGAGGTGTTGGTCAAGAGGAAAAAAACCAAAATGGTGAACACGTCCATTAGCGAGGTAAGGTTCATACCCGAGGTTTTTTTACGCTTATGGCTGCGCGCCATACGCTTCATACGTCGGCTTTCATGTCTCACGGCGCATCTCCTATGGAAATATCGGGAAACAGCACCACTTTCTCTACAGCACTTGGATCACTGGGATCGCTGCCTTCCACACGCACCTCGGCTCCGCGCACGGTATCCATTACACCCACCAAGTGCTCATAGGCAATATCCGCTTCCATCAACAAAATGGAGTCGGTTTTTTCTGGATAGCTGGCCTTTACCTGCAGTAAAAACTCGGTGAGTTTTTTCAGGTCGTAGACCTCCGCGGTTGGCAACAGAGCAAGCTGTTCACCCTCCCCGGCACCTTCCTCTGTAGCCGCTTCCAGCGGCGCAGACTCACCCTCTTCGGATTGCGTCAGGTTTGGAAAACGCGCAATGACTTTCTCACCATCACTAATCTCCAGCGCCTCTGTGCGAACGACGACTTCTACCGTGACCGTGGGATCATCCGGCGCTCCACCACCGGCTCCGCTCGGCATATTTAGCTCTAAAATTGTTACCCTTGAGAACACCGCCGATACCAACAGAAACGGCACCAGCACCACCATCAGGTTTAGGAAGGCGGTGATGTCCAGCTCCGGGGCCTCTTTATCTCTCCCGTGGCGCCGCCTTCTCATTACGCAGTTTCCGTTTGCTGTTCTTCGGTTTTGGCCTCGGCCACTGGTTGTGATTTGGTGTGCTTCTCAGACTTGCTAGCCGACTTGTTTTCACCTTTATTTTTTGAAGCAGGCGCATCGACTTCGAAGCGACGGCGGGTTGAACTGTCAATCAGATTGGAGGCTTTTACGGAAACCATTTCCAGGCTATCGATAATTTCTCCAGTGAGGGAGTTGAGCAGTGCATGCACAATCAACAGGGGGATACCGGTCATCAGACCGAAAGCCGTTGTGTTCATCGCTACCGAGATACTGGCGGAAAGAAGGTCGGCTTTTTCTGCCGGGTTGGCATTGGCCACTGCGGTAAAGGCTTCAATCAGGCCCATAATAGTTCCGAGCAGACCCAGCAGCGTGGCGATATTAGAAAACAGTGCTACGTAGGGCGTGCGCTTTTCCAGCTGCGGAGTGATTTCCATCATGCTCTCTTCCATCGCGATTTCGATATCTTCGCGGCGGCGCACTGCACCCTGACGGGCCAGCCCCATGGAAAGTAGCTTTGCCACACTGGAGTTATCCTGCTTAACCAGATTGCGCGCACGATCGAAATCACCACTGGAGAGGATTGGCTGCAATTTATCCCACATAGTGCGGTTGGTACGACGCTCGTAATGCAGGCGAATAAATCGCTCAATTGCTACTGCGCCACCCAGGGCGGCCACCACAAGAATGGGGTACATAAAAGTACCGCCCGTCTGGAAAAACTCGATGACGCTGTTGAAAAAGTCCATTACAAACCCTCTTGAGAAATACTGCAGTAATTGGTTGCTGCTCTGGCTTTAGCCAGAGAAAGGACGGCGTTAATCGCCGGACAGGCTGAGCTGGTAGAACTCCAGCTCACGCATGAAAACTTCCTTGTCGAGCGGCTTGAGCTTGTCGTCCATCAAACTGGAGACAAGATCACTTTCGACACCCACCTCGGAACTTTTCCAGGGAACGATATACAGAGACTTGGGCGCTTCCTTATTACCAATAATGGAAATACCCGATAACTCTTTAACTTTGGTATCCACTTTCTTATCTGTGGCTTGGTTTTTCTCACCTTCTTGTGCCTGCGCACCGGCAAAAGGAAAAATGGCAAACCCCATCATAAACGGCAAAATCCATTTACACTGCGCTATCACTTGCCCGCCCTCCGTTTGAGATCCGCCAGCCAGATAGACACATCCTGGTCCTCGGGTTCCAGCTGTACATATTGCTGGAATTGTGCCAGAGCGCACTGGAGATCTTGCAGATAGAGATCACACAATATGCCGAGATTTTTTATCAATGGCAGGTATTCGGGGTTTTCTGCCAAGGCATTCACATAAATTTTGCGCGCATCGGCAAAACGACCCTGCTTGCGGTAAAGCACTGCCAATTCATTAGTGGCCACCGGGTGCTCGGCATCTATTTCCAATGCTTTAAGAAAAGCCTCTTCCGCTTTTTTTTCTTCTGCCACCTGAATTTGGGCAATGCCGAGATTAATATAAGGCGCGGGCAAACGCTGCTCCCGCTCAACTACCGTCTCCAACAACTCAATCGCGCGCGCAAACTCCTTATCCGCAAGGAATTCCAGGGATCGTTCAAAGTCCCGGCTCACACTGCCGGACACCCGCACAGAGGAATAATCAGAAACCTTGCCCGACTTGGTCTGAACTCCCGCACAGGCAGCCAAAAACAGCGTAACCACCCACAGGAAAACCACTCGCAGTTTTATTTGCATAGCCCTCTTCTCCATTCTCGCTATTACTGGCCGGAAACTACTTCCGCTGATTCCAAGGCCTCCGGCTCCGGTGGCAGAGGGACAATACTCTGCAGATAGTCACCAGCCTCTTCGACACGGGCATAACGGGCCGGCATCAGACCGGCAAGTTGGCCGATACTCTTATCGATCCAGGGGTTGTAGATACCCATCCCAAGTAACTCGACATTTTTTTCATGCACGGAAATCGCTTTTTCCTCGAACGGATAAATTTGATCTTCCAGAGCCAGCTCGTACTCTTCCAGTTCCAGCGCACTCAAATTCGTTGGGCGCTCGGACTCTTTCAGAGACACACTGAAGTGCAAATAAATTTCCGCGAGGTAATAAGTGGCTGCGGCGGTCACATCCGCTGCCTGGTAATCAATCAGGGCAGAGAAATCGCTAATCGCTTTTTTCATGCGCTTGCGTTTCAAATTGAGGTTCTGCTCGATTGGCTTAACCAGCGCCACTTGGGTAAAGGCCCGATAACTGGGCTCAGCCAGCTGTAACGCGGCACTACCAGCCAGGTAGCGGGTGCGATCACTGCGCTGGGAACCGCCCCGCTTCTCTATGCGCACCATCTCACGCAGTTCCTGCATATAGCGTTTTTGCTGCCCAGTAGTTTTGTAGATATCGGCGATTTTTTGCCGCGTCTCCAGCGCGGGCTCCATGGGGTTGGGGAACAGCTTCACGTAGCGCCTCAACACCGCCAACGCCCTGTCGCTGTCTTTAGCGGTACTGTAGAGATCCGCTGCCTGCGTCAGAGCTTCGCGGCGTATTTCCTCGTCCTCAGATTCTCGCTCAATACGCTCAAACTCCGCCGCTGCCAATAAGAGCTCGCCACTTTCCTGATAGACCACCGCCAGTTTCTTGGTGACATCTTTGGCCAGTTCATGTTCTGGGAAATTCCCACGGAAATTGTTCAGCACTGTGGCGGCCTGGGTCCAATCCTTGAGCACAATCAGGGAGGCAGCAGCATCGTATTCGGCGGTGGCCAGTAAAGTGGCTCCCGGAGCCGCAGCGCGAATGCGCAGGAAGTGGCCGGCAGCAGTAGCGTGGTCCTCCTGCTTGCGGGCCATATCACCTTGCTGGTAAATGGATGCCGCCAGATTGTCGACCAGGCCAGCACGATCCTTGGCATCGGTGGCGGTGAGATTCAGGGTTTCTCCATAGGCCACTTCCGCATCGGCATAGGCATGGGTATCAAAAGAGCCGTGGGCCACCACCATCCAGGCGGAGCGGCGAATCTCCTGCTCTGCCGCTGGGAATTTTTCCAATAGCTGGCGCCCGTTATCGATCGCCGGCGTATAGTCTTTAAGACCGTACAAATCTTCCACCGCACCCAGCATTACCTGCGGCGCTTTGGCGTGCTGTGAGAAGGTATCGGCAAAGGTTAACGATGAACGGATAATTTCACGCAACAATGGAGCGCGCTGATCTGCACTGGCTTCTTTCAGATTGTTGGCCAGATGTTCGCGATAAGCGTAAACCGCAGCGTAACCCGCCTCACTGGAATCCTTGTGGGCAGGGTATTCGTAGGCGGTACGCTCATATTCCAGAGCGGCATTGTGGAAATCGCGATTTTCCAGCATCAAGCCGGCGAGCTGGTAGTTCATTTCCGGCGCACGCTCAGCTTCACGGAAGGACTGCAAGTAACGGCGATACCAGTGAATTGCCTCTAGGTAGTGCTCGCCCTTTTTATCCTTCAGTTTCTTGTTCTGGTAGGCGGCGTGGTAATGGCCGGCCAGGTCGATCAGGTTAGCCTGTAGAAATTCGACCACCTCGCCGAACTCATTAATATCGAATACTGTCCAGTAGTCGGCATTGAGGGCATAGGTATTTACAAAAGTCTTCTTCGCTTCAAGCACCAGTTTGGGGAAACCGCCCTTGCTGTAAATCTCGATCACACGAATGGAAAAGTCCGCAGAAACCTTGTGCAGTGGATTGCGCTCCACAAAGGCGATATAGGATTTGGCCGAATCCTGGTAGCGCCGCTTATTCAGGTAGTACTCACCGAGATGGCTGTACACCAGGTATTCATACTGACGCGCGCCCTTGCGGGAGAAATAGTCGACAATTGAATCCGGGCCCTCCATATATGAGAAGCTCAGACTCACCACGCGGAAAGTATCGTCCACATGCTTGCGCTCAACCGTATTGGTCTGCTGGTCAAAGTCGTAACCCTGGGAGACTTTGTAATCGAGCATGGCCACATAATCGTCCAGGGCCATCTCGTACATATCCTGCTTAAACAGGGACCAACCGCGTTTATACAGGGCCAGCTCGTAAAAACTGGAAATCTGCCCAATGGTGATTACCCGGCCATAGGCCTCTTCCGCATCCAGATACTTTTTGCGGGTAAAGTAATATTCCCCCAGGCGAAACCAGGCTTCATCGATATGACGGGAATCCGGGTATTTGGCCACCAACTGCCGCAATACATCTACTGCGGCATCAATTTGCCCGGCCTCTTCATAAGCGCGGGAGAGCTGGTACATCACCTGGTCGTTGCGGTCGTAAAGAGGGTATTTCTTCAGCAGGTTGAGATACAGCGCGATGGCCTCTCGGGCATTCGCCGACATCAGCGCTTCCGGGCCTTCTTCAGGAACCTGCAGTGGAGTGGTGTCTGCGGCGATATCCACACTGCCACTAGCGCGGGCTTCAAAGTCCGCATCAGACTCCGCACCTGCTACATGCTCAGTGGGGATACGCTGCACCTTGGCAACAGGCGCGGTTACCTCAGCCGGGGCTTCCAGAGTATTTTCTGCAGTTGCCTCCGGTGCTTCGATGGCAATCACAGCACCACTGCTTGCTGTGGCAGGAGCAATACCGTCAATGGCAGCATCCTCGGCCCGGTGCGCCTGCTTAATTTTCAGGTCGGCAATCCGACGCATCGCTTCAGGGGTGAGACTCGATTCGGGCGTTTCCTGCAGGTAGCGCTGATAACTTGCCAGGGCCTTTTCCAGGCTGCCGTCGATATATTCCTCTTTAATTTCAATATCGACATTTTGCAGGCTGCCAATTGTTTTACCGCTGTTCACCGCACAAGCATTAAGTAACAGTAATGCCGCGGCGAATGCACCATAGCGCAGTGCATTTTTGGGCTTCCGCCCTGTAGTTATTGGCTCGATCGCAAAACTAGCAGAGAGGCTTACGCGATGATTTACAGGTTTCACGCCTTATCCCCCTCAGTTTCTGAAACTTGCCGTTCAGTGGATTTATTCTCAGGTAAAATTTCCGGCTGGCCTGTTTGGGGTTGCTCACCCTGCTCCAGTGGCCCATTTTCACTTTCTGGCACTTTCAATTCGGCAGGATTGCTCTCAGGCAGAGTTTCCGGCCGGGCTGCTTGGCTCTGCTCCTGCAGCCCATTTTCGCTTTCCGGTGCTTCCAATTCGGGAGGGTTTTGCCCTGGCAAAGTTTCAGGCTGAGCCTCACGATGCTGTTCAATCTTGCGCTGATCCTCGCGCTGCTCCTGCAGCTCATTGGCGCGGTCGTAACTGTCGGCTAGGGCGAAGCGCGCTTTGATCTGGTAACTCTCCAGTTGGCTGCGGCGGCGCTCCAGCTCTTCAACAGCGAGTGCTTCCAGCATGCTGCCCTGGCGCGCCATCAACATCTCCAGACGCTGCTGGGCCGAACGAATCTGCGCACGAGAACGCTGGATATCCTTGTTATAACCGGTGTAACTGTGGGTCGCCGCCTGACGACTGCGCACATAGGAGCGGTACACCGTTTGTAACTTTTCGATCTCAGCATTGAGGGCCTGCAAATGCTTATAGGCCTCGGTGAGACGCTGGTGATATTCCGTAGAGAGACGCAAATCCAAAATACCCTGCAAGCGCTCAACACGGTTGCGGCTTTGCTCGGTAAAACCTTTAGGATTGCGTGCGATCTGCTTATGCAGCTGCAGTAGTTGCAGGCGCGCTTCCTGCTCTTCGGCGGTGGCGAGATACTCCGGGCGGCGGGAAACCAGCATTTGCTCTATGCGACTGGAAAATTGATCGCGCTGCTCCATACGCAGCTTGATCCGTGCATCCAAGGTACGGAACTGCTCATCCAGCTGTGGTAACAGGGGCTCGTAGTAAGCCCGACGCGCGCTGATAATATCCTCGAAGGCAGTGAGACTTTTAAGCCACTCTTTATTGCGCTCGTAGAGATCATTCAAGTCGCGGTAGTTACGCAGGAATTCTTGGTAGTCATTGGAGGCCATGAGGTCGAGGAGATAGTGAGTCTCCGGTGCCTCCGGCAGATTGCGCAGCGCCACCACCCAGTTTTGTACCTGGGTAGCCTCTTTGCGCCGCAAAGCTTCGAGAAATTTGCCCTGACGAATACTGTTGATGGAAGCCGTCAGTGTGTCGATCTCACGACCAAAGGCATCCAGGGCGCGGCCGTAATGAATTGCCGCAGTACTGTGTACATCCAATTTTCCGTAGGCGTAAGGCACAGCCAGCATCACTTCCTGCACCGATTCATTGGTGCCCTTGCGGTTTTGCAATATCCGCCAGGGCACCAGGGCGCGATCGAAACGCCCCGCTCGGGCCTCCACCCAACCGGCACCGAGCAGCGCCCGATTGGAGAAAGGCCCTTCGAGATTCACCCGGTCAAAATAAGGGCGCGCCAGCTGCAGTTCGCCGGCCTCCATCAAGTGGGAACCCAGTAATAAATTGGTCTTGTCGTACAGGGCCTGATCGGCCGGGTCGCCACTGTGGCGCTTGCCCAGAGCGGTCAGCTCCAACACCCCGCGTGCTTCCTCGCCGGATTTCAACTGGGCAATGCCCAGGTTGAACTCCACAAAGCCCTCCAGGGATTCCTCACCTTTCAGGTCTTTCAGTAGCTCTACCGCTTCTTCGAGACGCCCCAACTCCATAAAAACCCGCGCGCGCAGGAATTGCTCCTCGGCACGCACCCGCAAGGGCACCCTGCCCTCAATCATTTCCAGCGCATGCAAAGCGTTTAGAGGCTGCTGTTTGTGGTAGTGAATTTTAGCCAGACGATAGGCGGCTTCATTGCGCACCTCCTGCGAAACATTGCCCTTCAGCACCGCTTCAATTGCGCGCCCCGCTTCCCGGTGCATACGGTAGGAAAGCTCCATGTCACCCACAGAGAATTCAGCCTGCCCAAGATGATTACTGAAGGGGTCTAACTCGGGCTCATCCAGACGGTGATACTGGGCCAGCTCGTTATCCAGCGCTACAATCGCATCAAAGTAGTTTTCCTGGTGGGCGTAGTACATGGCCGCACCAAAGAACAGATCGCGCAATTCTTCTTTATCATCGTCTGCGCCAGCCACACTAGGGAGTAGAGACAAGCTACATAATGTAAAGCTGAGAACTCGCAGGCCAGCTCCAGCTACGCCGGGAAATGCCGAAAGCAGGGGTATACGCATGGTTACCAGTCCTTGAAGTTAATCTCGGACTCGGTTCCGGAAATTCTGATCTCGACAAACTTTGGCCCTACCGCCTTGTCGATTTGATAAGAAGCATTGGCTCGATACTCTTTACCGGAAGGGGTCTTGCCTATAAAGCGCACTTGTAATGGGTGTCCACCAGCCTGCACATTACCGGTATAGATTTTTTGCACCCCCCCTTTTTGTAAGGATTCAATTTCCCGATAGGTGTAGAGGTGGTGCGCCACGATTTCACCATTGAGAGTGACTTCTACGGATTCCAGTTCAAAAGGCTTTTCGTCTGCGACAGAGACAAACAAAGCCACCTGAGTATTGGAAGGAAACAACAGTTTCTCTTCCAACTGTGCCAAAGTTGCTGTCAGATCAATTACATCTTTCTTAACATCCTGGATTTGCTCGTCCAAACCACGGATATCATCACGACTGACATTCTGCGCATTCACTGCGGCAGCCAGTAAAAGAAGGAGAGCTATCTGTAAAATTCTGAACATGTGGCCTACCTCTGACCCAATCCTTATCAATGAAAACCAGCGATGTGCAAACCCCTTGAGGGCCACATTGAAGTGCCTGTAAACAGGGACCTTTCAGCCAGCGGCATTGTAGTGAATAGAGAAATAGGCAGATGTGAGGAAAGTCAAATCTAGGAAAACCGGCAATTGTTAATTTTTTGCACTGAGAAGTGATGCGACTGAGCAATTATGTGAGGCAGATCTCATTAATTCTAAATTCGCGCCGAAATATTAATGGCTACTGCTTTATAGATTCATTGTGAAAGTCTTTCACAAGCAAAACTACCAACCTATAAAATATTAAAAGTACCTGCTGTGCAATCGATAATCATTTATCATTTGCGACTAGCAATAAAATAAGCGGGGGCTAGCCATTGGCAATCACCCAATAGATACAGGAATGACTGCCAACTTGGAAAGAAGCCGCTCAAATAGCCCGGCGATCTAATCGCCGCTGTTCAATGAAATGATTACTTTACCCTTTGCACGCTTGGTATTCAGGTAGGAGAAAGCCGCCAGACTCTGGCTAAATGGATAAACTTTATCAACTACAGGAGAAATGATTTTGTCCTTGTATAAGGCGCTTAGCTCACTGAGCTGATCCCCATTCGCCTGCATAATGACCATACGGTAAAACGCATTCTTGTCTTTCGCCTGTTTCAATACCGGGCGAGACTTAAGCCCGATTAGCTTACGGAAAAACCAGTTGATACCCAACTCCCTCGCCGTCAACGGGTCCAGCACCCCAGCAATAGATACTACTCTGCCGCCTCTTTTCAATACTCTAAAGGCATCCATTGTGTATTGTTGGCCTAGGGTGTCATACACCACATCAATATCAGACAATAAATCCAGATAGTTTTCTTTCTTATAATCGATCACTTGGTCCGCACCGAGTTTGCGCACCCAGTCCACATTGGCACTACTGGTTGTAGTAATCACATAAGCGCCGTAGGCCTTGGCAAGCTGAATCGCCATAGAGCCGATGCCACCGGAACCCGCATGGATCAATACTTTCTCTCCCTTCTTCAAACCAGCAACCTGGATCAAGGCCTGGTAGGAGGTCAGCCCCACCAAAGGGATACTTGCAGCTTCTTCATGGGAGAGGTTTTCAGGTTTCTTCGCCAGATGCGTAGCATCCACCACCAGATACTGGGCAAGGGTGCCCACGTGATCCTCCCCCACCCTGGCGAACACTTCCTCTCCGGGCTGATATGGTGAGACTCCACTACCCACTGCGACCACCTCACCACTCAGATCCCGGCCAATTCCCACCGGCAAGTTGAGCTTCTTTAGCGCTTTCATCTCGCCGCGCATCACCATTAGATCAATGGGGTTGATGCTGGCGGCATTGATCTTGATCAACACCTCGCTCGCACCTGGCTCGGGTACATTCGCTTCCTGGAAAGCCAGGCTGCTATCGATATCGCCATACTGGGTAATTTTGAGTGCTTTCATTAATCTCTCTAGTCATCAGTTCAAGAATGAGAGCGATAGTGCCCCCTGCCCCAACTGAGAAACAGAGAGCATTTAGTGGAACTCTTTTGTCTTTCTGACAATAATGAATGCTAAGTTGCCGTGTAAACAAGCAAGAATAGGGGCTTTATGGACAAAATCCGGGCATTACGCTACTTTAAGCGTGTGGCAGAACTCTGTAGTTTTACTGCAGTGGCTGAGGAGTTCGATGTTCCCGCCTCTTCTATTTCTCGGCGTGTGCGGGACCTTGAGCAGTCTCTGGGAGTAGAGCTATTGCAGCGCAGCACCCGCAAGGTGGAAGTTACCGAACTGGGTAAGCTCTATTACTCCATGATTAATGAAGCCATTCGCCAACTGGAGCAGGCAGATGAGCTGGTGAGCCAAACCTTCGAAGCCCCCAGCGGGTTGATCCGTATCAGCTGCCTACCTTCTTACGGCGAACAGCACTTAACCCCCCTACTGGAACAATTCGTCCAACGTTATCCAAACATTGTTTTTGACCTGCACTATAGCGACGATCTTACCCAGCTAGGTAAAGACCCTGTAGATGTCGCCATTCGCGGAGGCTCCGCTCCCGATGAGCATGTCATCGCCAAGCGTCTATCCAAGAATGAATTCTCACTCACCGCCACACCCCAGTACCTAAACACCCTAGGGAAAGAGTTACCGTTAAACAAACAGGCTATTGAATCTGCCCACGCCCTCCAATACCGCGGCCCCAGAGGACTGATTGACTGGCACTATTTCGATGATGATCATTGGGTGCCACTAAAGCTATCCACCCACCTGATCAGCAATAATGGCAAAGCTTTACTGGCTGCAGCACTGAACCATCGCGGTATGTTCTGTGTACCCTCATGGAGTATTTGTGAACACCTGGAATCTGGAGAATTAGTACAGGTTCCCACCCAAGGTAAAGTCTCTGTCAGTCCTGGAGGTGATATTGGCATCTTTCTTCTTTACGAGCGCAGTAAATATCAAATACCAAAAATTAAACTATGTGTGGATTTTATTTGTGAGTATTTGCAGCATCACCTAGATAGAACCAACGAGCAAATATAAGCAACCTGAATACCAATAAATGAACTTTTGAGAAGTGCCATATAGCTGACTAAGCTACCATTTTTACTGAAAAATTTACCACTCCTTAGTTAACCTTATTAATCACGACTTGAATTTTATGTTTTTGTCACTTTAAAGATTTACCCTCCAAAGAATAACCAACTGAACTATAAATCGTTGTAAGTGCCTGGGAAGCACATACATCAAATGATATATTGCGACTTCAATAAATGATCAGTCAGCCGTACAAAAGGTAACGATGGATTCCTCACTCGAGAAAAGAGCAACACTTAAGCACAAGATATATGCATGTATAGCTTTTGGCATAGTCTGCCTACTCCCAATTGGAGCTTCCAGTGAACTTTTGATTAGTGATGAAAAGGCTAAGTTTCTTGCTTCTACTAGCATCACTCTTTCTATAGTTCTACTCACAATCTTATTCATTTCTCTCCCCAGAAGAAAATCGACAATAAGGAAAATTATTGCAGATCAGAAAAAAAGTCCTCTCTTGATGGGGATAGCTTTAACTATGGGGATCCCAATTACCATCTATCTTTCAATAGCAAGAGGATTACCAGCAACATTACATTTTTTCATATCAACTCACGGCAGCATAGATGTAACAGTTTCAGGAAAATCATCTAGATACCGAGAGAAGCATTGCAAAGGTAGAATCCTTCTGAGTGAGTACAACTCCTTAATGAGCAATCAGATATGCGGCGTGACAAAAAAGTCATGGGAGGATCTCAAACCTGGCGACAAACTACGTCTTTTTGGCAGGAGGTCACTTTTTGGATTCAACCATATAAATTACACAAAATTAACCGACACAAAAGTGTCCATTTGAAACCCACATTTATACATTAAAACCTTAAAATAGATGAACAATGGGGGCAACCCAAGCTATAAATTTAAGCTAAAAAAATATAACAATGAAAAGGGACTTCGATGAATACTCATTACCTTTTTACTAATCTTCTCGACGTGCTCTCACTTTTCTTCGGTTTACTTATCACGATCGAGCACAGTAAATCTGATATCTTGGTGGTTCACAAAAAAAACAGATGAAGCATTTCATAATGGGGAAGGGTTTTTACTGATACTGCAAAGTAGGTACTACCAATGATGGTTCTTACCTTCTTGATTAGCCCTATCAACCTGCAGCAAGGACTGGATGGTTTGTTGTACTGCTTCCGGCAACTATATTGTTGGCTTGGAGATGTATATAGCGCTTGCGCAACAAGTTTTAGAGTTATAAAGCAAAACAACAGCCTCTTAATACCAAGGCATAACTTATAGCTAGTAGAATTGTTAGCATTCCTAGCCATACCTATACCCCTCACCACCACATGGATTGTGCTTTAATGATTCCTATGTCATTAGATGACTAGCTCTCTAGGCCAAGTAAAAAATAAATTCATAAATTTTTATCCAGTTAGCACACAAGAACCACCACTCTTTATTTTCTCCAGCCAGCCCCATATGCACAGTATCTAATTCAGGAGGTTTGCACAATTAGTCCCTATCACGAGCATTCAAACAAGCGTAAGATATTACTATTAAGGTAATGGTTAGGCACGCATAAGATTTTTGAGTCTAATAACTGTGGCCACGTGGCCCTTTGTAAGGCCCGTAAATACCCATAAGTACACTCAAAAGCCCTCTCAAAGAGCTGCAGCAAGCTTAGCAATACCATCTATCGCTCAAGTCTCCCAATCTGTACCTCTCCACCATTACCTCTTAAAATCTACAGTTGTCTTAAAATTAGCACGCCAAAAAATCAATTGCCTTTCACAAAAGGAGTTCGATATGAAAACTATGACCTGCAAGCAATTAGATGGCGCTTGTGATGTTGAATTTCAAGCAAACTCCTTTGAAGAGATTGCGGATCTTAGTAAGAAACATGGCATAGAGATGTATCAGCAAAAAGAAACGAAGCATCTAGAGTCCATGCATAAAATGCAAGAACTTATAAGAAATTCTGAATCCATGAAAAAATGGATGGAATACAAAAAGGAGCTTTTCAGCCCCCTACCCTCTCAGTAGTAAATGTGAACCCAAAGATGACCAAAAATACTATAGTGATAATATGGGTGGCTACTTGGCATTTCTGGTAAAACCAAAAAATCTATTTTCCAGCCAAGTAAGCCACCTTATAGTAAAATCAATTATTCAAACAGTGTAAAAACTAAGCTCTCTAAGTTAAAATAAGTGCAGACCATTTAGCATATGGAAATGTTATGCAATTCATAATAACTCTATCCATCGCACTTTTATCCAGCTCAAACTCCGCTACCCAGAGTACGCCTGAAATCCTTAAGATGTATGAACACTTCACCTTGTCTAGTGCTGCTGCTGGTAAGTGTTACCAACCTAAAAAACCAGAGTTAGCTTCATTCCTGGCAAATTATGAGCTGGTAACACGTATGTCATCTCAATACATTAAAGAGAAAAGGCCCCAACTAACAGAAAAACAAACAGCGCAGATACTTCTAGACGCAGGTAAACGAGCAACTGACAGGGTATACCAAGAAATAGTATCCGCAAGCTGTATGAGCTCCAAGATTCAGGATCTTATTAAACGATTTAAGGTGCAATCAGCTTGGAAGCCGAACATACCACCTTCAGGTGGGTGATCATGAAAGGATTAACTAGTACTAACGATCAAGGTAAGACGATCATCCCTCCCTAAGAGATCGTTAACTTACGACAAAAGCCAGAATGGCTACTCCCCAAAGGATAGCTTTAACAATATAATTGTTACCTAGACCTTAAAGGGAAATAAATCTAACTTTCAGCAACAGGAAACATAGTCAAGTTTGTATTAATAAATCTATTAACATTCCACAAGCTTAGGCCTGTGTATGTTTCCCTATCTACTTCATCAATTTTATCGAAAAGGATTACCCGTGGGACGTAAATTAATGTGGTCAAGCATTTTGATTGCTTCACTAAGTGGTTGCACCTCCCTCATGGAGGAAACTGTCACAAAAAGAGCACCCTTTGACTTAAACTGTGATGCTAAATCAATGACGATCCATCAACTTGACCGGCGTACATACGGCGCTTCCGGCTGTAATAAGCGCGCCACATACATTTTGAAAGGTCCCTGCGCTGGGCCAGGGAGTGCATGTGTAGCCATAATGAATTCCACCATTGAAGAGCAAAAACTTTAATAACCTCTTAATCTTTAGATATCTGCGAAGTTGAATTTATTTCAAACTTACTTCGCAGATTCATTCCCACTCAAAGGTGTAGATCAACTTTTAAACAAACCTGAAATATCATCAAAATTAATGAACTAATGGAATCTTGAGCAGACAATGAAAGTCAGTACCCAGCGCTTAACCATGTCACTAATCACCGAGGGTGATTGGTCACTTTTTGTAAGTCTGCATACTAACCCTCAAGTAATCCAGTTATGTTTCGATACGCCAGATGAAACAGTATTAAAGTCTAAGTTTGAATCAAGACTTACCCCCTGGGAAGCAAACTCTAATACTTGGTTGTGTATGGTTATTATAGATAAGCTCTCCGGCCAGAAAATGGGTGTAACTGGGTTTCATTTGGAGGATGGCATAGCTGAAGTTGGCTATTTACTGTTACCAGAATTCCATGGAAAAAGTTATGGTACCGAATCGCTTAGCGGCTTAATGGAATGGGCATATTTAGAGCATGGTATTGCGCACTATAAGGCAGTGGTAACAGAAGGCAACATTGCTTCAGAGCGAGTGCTCGGAAAGTGCGGCTTTCATCTTGATATGATCATCCCAGAAGCTCATATGATTGGCGGAAAAACTTATAGCGACCATATTTATTTTCGAAAAATAGAAACTTAGAAATAATTCAACTCTGCTATTTTAGTAATTAAGAGCGGATAGAAGCTTGAAAACTATGATAGTTACTATAAAGTGCCCTCCGTCACCCCTAAAATCATCACTCTTTTGAAGAGCTATTTACTTATAGATATTCTCAAAAGGAATACTAACCAGATACCTCTTTCTTCTGGCTAGCACCAACAAAAAATAGACAAGCAACCAACCCTGCAAGTGCAAGATAAGCATTAACCGTAAACGCCCGGTCAATACCTGAAGAGATATCTGGTGAAAAAGCCACGATAGTCGCATTCATCCCAAGACCAATGGCACCTCCAGCAATTTTAAACATATATATTACGGCTCCGGCCAAACTGGCTCGACTTGGTGATACAGCAGTGATTGCAGCAGTGGTAATTGCAGGGTTAAAGAGGCCAATGCCTGTACCCAGCATTATCATACCCGGCAAAAGGCTAATGAACCCGGTATGGTCGCTTAGATGAGACAACATAAACATTCCTACGCACATACAGAGTGTGCCTGCCCCAGCCAACCACCTTGGCCCAATCAGCTCATAAAAACGCCCTGATATATAAGCAAAGATTCCCGAAACAACCATCAATGGAATCAATGACATACCAGATTGCATCGCGCTATACCCCTGTGTTTTTGTCAAAAACTGCGGAATATAAAGTAAGGCTGAAAAATACAAAACAGCGACTAACAGGGTAACAACACTTGCTGAAAGAAATTTTTTATTGCCGATAACATCACCTGGAACCAATGCAGTACGCCCTATGCGACATTCAATAACGGAAAATAAACATATAAAAACTAAAAATATCGTCAACAAAACAATAACCAATGGATGCTTGAAGCCAATCTGCCCAGAAATATCCAACGCAAACAATAGTCCAAATAGTGAAATAGAAAGTGTTGCTACACCTGGATAATCAATTTTCTCTTCTGTCTGCTCTGGTGGTGTAAACGGAACTACTTTCCAGCAGACAAATAGTGCGATTGATGCTATAGGGATATTGATTAAAAAAATCCATCGCCAGCTTAAAAGGTCCGCCAGTATTCCTCCCAGTACTGGGCCTACGGCATTAGCAAAAGCGCAAACTGCCATAATCAGCCCGCCAGCCTGGCCAGAGCGGTCATCGGGCATCAAGTTATAGGTCATCCCCAGAATTGATGGCCACATCAACGCTGCCCCAACTGCCATCAAAGCTCGGGAAATCAACAGCATATTAGCATTAACTGCCAATCCGCCTAAAATGGAGAAAAATATAAAAATCAGGGTACCGCAAAAAAATACACCTCTTCTACCGTAGAGATCAGCAAGCCGGCCACCAGTAATGATCAGCACCCCAAAGACCAGCGCATAGCCATTAATAATCCACTGGGAAGTGGTAATGTCTACATTAAATTCACTTTCAATAGCAGGTAATGCAGGAGCAAAAGCCGTAAAGTCATTTGCCACAAGGAACACAGCCACTGACAAGGCCGCGAGCCCTAAATATTGCTCCTTTCCTAGAGTAGAATTTAGCGCGGGCATTAATTGAAACCTCCTGCGCACTAGATCTCAAATCGAACTCAACACATTATCAAACCATGCTCCTGAGCACATTTACAAACCCAACACAGGATCTTTTAAAACGATTAAGTTTCATTATTACTTCCGTCTCGAGAAGGCTTTTGGTAACTGCCCGGGAAGAAAGAAAACAGCAATCACAAACGCACTAAGAGCAAAATAAGCATTTACCGTATAGGCCCAACCAATACCACTCACCACATCTGGCGCAAAACCTACAATAGCCGCATTGATTCCCAAGCCCAAGGCACCTCCTGCAATCTTGAACATATAAAGAATCGCACTCGCCAAGCTTGAGCGCGCAGAATCTACAACTGATATCGCAGCGGTAGTCACTGCCGGATTGAACAAGCCAATACCAATCCCCAAAATAATCAATCCGGGTATAAGCTCAAGATATTCTGTTTCTTTGTTCAGATAAGATAGTGAAAATATTCCAGCGCCTTTGCAGACAAGTCCCCCACATATCAACAATTTAGCCCCCAGCTGTTTATGCAGAACACCCGATAGATAGGAGGTCAGTGCAAAGGTTGCCATAATGGGGATCATTCCCACACCAGACTGAACTGCCGTAAACCCCCGATATTCAATTAAAAACTGGGGCAAAAACAAAATAACGGCAAAAAACATCACTGCCGATAAAAGAGTAACCAAACTTACCAGGGAAAATGTTTTATTAGAGACAATATCAGCAGGAATTAATGCAATCTCTTGATTGCGCTTTTCCACAATAATAAACAAGCAGATGAACACTAAGAATAGCATTATCAGATAGATCACCAATAGATCCCTGAAACCAATTTCGGCAGCCAAATTCAAAGAAATCAAAAGGCTGAACAGAGAAATGCTCAACGTCAAAACTCCCAGGTAGTCTATCTTCTCTCGTGAAATTTTGGGAACATCATCTGGAACTGACTTCCAGCAAAAACAAATTATGGTAATCGCAAGAGGAATATTTATAAAAAAAATCCACCTCCAACTTAAATATTCAGCCAACACCCCTCCAGCCACAGGCCCAACAATATTTGCCACCCCCAATACTGCCATCAAGCCCCCACCAACCTGCCCAGCATACTCTTTGGGAACCAGGCTATAGGTCATACCTATAATAGAGGGCCACATTAACGCTGCACCTATCCCCATCAGACAGCGGACTACCAGTAACATGGCCATATCAATAGCGAGGCCACCAATTAATGAACAGAGAGCAAAAATGGCCGTTCCCACCATAAATGCACGTTTTCTGCCATAGATATCCGCTATGCGACCGCCAGTGACCACCAAAATACCAAAGACAAGTACATAACCATTAATCACCCATTGCGAAGTGGTGATATCAAATCCAAACTCACGCTGTATAGCTGGCAATGCAGGGGAGAAGGCGCTCATATCAATCGCGATCATAAATAAGGCCAGAGCGGCAGCAAATAAGCCATAAACCTGCCCTCTGGAAATCTGTAGCTGACTCACCCCTATAAATCCCTCAGCAATTCTGCAATCCATTCGGATAGATTCGCAGCTTCCTTCACTTTCATCACATGGTCTTGCACTTCAGTGACTACCCGCCTTCCCGCTCTGGAATTCTAGGAGCGCTCATAAACATGAAAGCAACAACAAAGCCCACAAAAGCAAAACAAGCGTTTACCTCAAATGCCAAGCTAATACCCGATGTGATATCTGGAGAGAAACCCAATATGGCCGCATTTACACCAAGCCCTACCGCTCCACCGGTAATTTTGAGCATATAAATAATAGCACTTGCTAAACTAGCGCGGTTGGGATTTACAACCGCAATAACCATTGTGGTTGTCGAGGGGTTAAACAGCCCCAGGCCAGCGCCTAATATAATCAGCCCTAAGATGTAGTTATACCCTTCTCCCAGCCTGGACAAGTAAAACATCCCCAGGCTCATGCCCAAAATTCCAACACATACCAATATTTTCCCTCCGGTACGCAAATATAATTTACCTGCAATAAAGGACATCATGCCAAAAGCGACCATCATGGGTACCAGGGACAAGCCGGACTGAATAGTAGAGAAACCCCGCACATTGGTTAAGTATTGTGGCAAATACAAGATCACGGAAAAAAAAGTTACGGAGGTAAAAAGGGTAACAGCTCCTGCGGCAAAGAATCGCTTATTCTTAATGATATCCTGAGGTATCAGGGCGAAATCTCGCTCTTTTGTTTCAATCAGTACAAAAGCAACCGTAAACAGAAGAAAGGAGGTTAATAACCCCACTACCAAGGGATTCATAAAGCCATTTTCAGAAGCGAAATTTAAGGCCAAGAGAAAACTTAACAAAGAACCCGTAAGGGTCAAAACCCCCAAATAGTCAATTTTTTCGTTTGGGTCATAAGGTATATCTATCGGGATATATTTCCAGCACATATAGACCGCCGCAGTAGCGATGGGCAAGTTGAAAAAGAATAGCCAGCGCCAACTTAGTAGATCTGCCAACACTCCCCCCACTACTGGCCCCAAAGTATTGGCAAGACCGCAGATGGCCATAATTAATCCGCCGGTTTCCCCTGCGCGCTCTTCTGGCATAAGGTTGTAAGCCATCCCCAGAATTGATGGCCACATTAAGGCGGCCCCAATACCCATTGCAGCCCTGGCAGCCAACAGCATTGGAACATTTACAGCTAGCCCTCCGAGTAGGGAAAAGATAAGGAATATACACGCACCAATGATGAAGGTACGGCGCCGCCCAATAATGTCGGCAATACGGCCACCGGTAACAACCATTACCCCAAAAACCAGCCCATAGCCATTAATTACCCACTGTGAAGTGGTAATATTCATATTCATCTCCCTTTCTATGGCGGGAATCGCCGGGGAGAATGCACTGATATCAATGGCAATGATAAATAGGGCAACATAAATGGCTAATAGGCCTAAACGGTTTGACTGCTGGGTAGGCTCCTGCATATGTGCCATAAATGGTACCAGCTTCAGAAACTCCAATTTGATTGTTAGGCCAGGGGAGTTCGACCACACCATGCAATACGCTAATCTATCGCAGATTCGATTTTTTATCCTTAAACCTGATTACAAAAACCGGTAAGCTTGAAAGGGTCACCCAAAACCGTTTCTTTTGGAGTGCCACAAAGGGTACTACTTAAGCTTAGTTGAGTTTACTCAGCTAAACTCCAATGTATTTAGCAATCTAAATAGCAGAGTTGTGATAATGCGTACACTATTTTTCTTGCTATTACTTATTCAATCCTTACAGCTTGCCGCTGAAGAAACAGCTATAAGTAACCTCAAAGATTTTCAATGGAAAAATCGTATTTTACTGCTAGCAAACCCACCAAAGCCCCCTGAAACCCTAGAGTCACTGCTCAAGCTGGGGCCACAATTTGCTGAGAGGCAACTTCTCTGGTTTTTATTTTCAGGTGACAAAATTGAAACGAATTATGCAGGAAAAATTACCGGGGATTTTGGTAAAAATATTCGCGATGAATATTTCAAGGGAAATAGTGAGCAAGTTGTGCTAATTGGCAAGGATGGCAGAGAAAAATATCGTACAGTTACCTTTTCCCCTGTAGAAATTTTTCAGCGCATAGACCGTATGCCTATGCGCAAGCAGGAGATGCAGGGCAGCCATCAGCCCAGTGAAGTACTTTTGGGTAAATGTACTGTATCTGTTGGTTCATTAAATATTGCACCAAGATTGACCAGAAAGTTTTGCCAGGAATGACTACACCCAATTTCTCCGTCGTGCACCTTGCTCTATATTTACTGCTTCAAACCTTGAGAGGACCTTTGAAGCCACTATAGAAACGGGCCCATCAAGATCCACACTATACCGATAACGATTATAACGGTAGACGCTTCATCCTCATTGGCATATGGGCTTTTCTAGCCCACCATAGGCATTTTATCAATTGAATCTGGCTCACTATTCCAAAGGGAGAGTAGCTTGCTACTTAAGCCCTATCCCTGGCTCTTTTCCCCACCATTTTAAACAAAATCGGGCGAACCTTGGCAAACAGCCACCCCAATGCCTTACCCCCGGCCGTCGTCTCACTTGCCTGGGCATATGTATCCAGCGCCAGTTGACTTTGTACCTGCTGACTTAACAGATCCACTTCTTGATCTAGCTCTATTCCTGTGGCGCTGGCAATACGATTCATACGCTGGAAACTGCCTATTAGCGCGGCCGTATCCACCAGTGCAGAATCACCATGCTCCTTGGATAACTTCTCCCTGGCGAGGACAAGTTGCTGATTATCATCCCCCATAGCAGCGTCCACAAAGCCAATAAGCTCCGCATACTCCCCGGAAATTCCCCCATTACCAGGTCCATTATTTTCACTAGCTGCCGCTCTTTCCGAAGAGAGCAAGTCGGTGATATTTTGCTGCTTACCCTGCACCTCTCCGCTTACTTGTAACAACATTGCGTGAGACGCCGAACAATAGAAGCACTCATTATTCATCGACACCCTGGTAGCGACTAACTCAATTTCTATACGAGATAGTGCACGATCGTGACTCTCACCTACCTGCATGACTTCAGAGGGTAAAAAGTAATAACGATTCTCCATATAGCGCTGACAACGCACCGCCTCTGGTACCAAACTCAAAGCTCTAAGCACATTAGTGGGCTTGGGGACATCCCTATATAAATCTTGCTCCTCCTCTGCACACTGGCTCTTGCCGATCATTGGCACCCAGGCTGCGTCCTCTTCCAAGCCTCCGGGAATATATTGCGATGGCGATTCATTCACTAAAGTTTGAATTTCTGGCAATGCCTCCAAAGGTAAACCCAGTGCCCGATGGAAGGTATCCACATTCATGACAAATACAACTACAGCGACCAACTCCACATACTGTCCCTTGGAGATTTCTGAGGGTATTAGTCTTTTAAACCACTCGTCACTTAAACGGGAGGAGTCTGTCACTATACGGTGAACTGTATCGACAATAACTTCGGAAAGTTCCGAATTAGATTCATGCCGCCCCTCCACCTGATAAGGTGAAAGCGCTTTCTTCCGCTCTCGGCAAAATGCACATTCATGTGCTGCACGCACCTCTCTGGCAATGGCAAGGTGCTGCTGGGCAGACCACCAATTACCGGTCTCCCCAATAAACTGCCAGGCTTTTAAATTTGCCTCACGTAGACCTTCACGAATAGGCAACTTCTGTTTCGAGTAATCAAATAGCATTGTTCAATCCGACTCCCTAAAAGGGTTGATACCTTCACTAACAATTACGAAGGAGATTAATATGTAATAAGCAAACATTTCTACATTTATTTTTGGAATTATTTTTTTAAATAAATCGCCCATTTATTTAAAAAAATAGTCGGAAAATTTACAGCGGGGAAAGGGACCAATACACTTGACAACACCACCCCTAAATAGTGGATCATCAGCTAATTGGCAAATGTATGAATCGGAAATTTTTATAATGAAGGCAATTATTATCGGTGCAACGGGACTGATTGGTAGTGAACTGGTTGAACTGTTGGCAAAGGAATCCGCTATCGATGAGATAATCACTCTTACCCGCCGAAATGCCCCTATTCGCCACCCCAAGGTACGCAATGAAATTGTGGACTTTGAACATCTGACGGACTATGCAGACTTATTCCGTGGTGACTTGCTTTTTTCCTGCCTTGGCACTACCAAAAAACAAGCAGGCAGCCTGGAGCAACAACATAAGGTGGATGTGGAGTATCAATACCAGGCGGCAAAGCTTGCTGCGGATAATGGGGTGTCGCATTACCTGCTGGTATCCTCTAGCGGTGCCAATACCAAAAGTGGCAATGCCTACTTGCAAATGAAGGGGGAACTTGAACAGGAAATTTTATCTTTGTCCTTTGCCCGAACCAGTATCTTTCGCCCTTCCCTACTTTTAGGTGAGCGGGGCGATTCCCGTCCAGCAGAGAAAATTGGCGCCATATTATTACCCTGGATCTGCCGACTCCCCGGACTACAGCGTTTTCGCCCAATTGAGGGGGCTCAGGTAGCGGCAAAGATGGTGAGAGAGAGTCTTAAAGAGGGCAAAGGCCAAGAAACCTTCACTCTGGATGAATTGTTTTCCAACTAGCGCCTTTTTGGGCTGGCGCTTGAGGCTTTGGCGGCACAGACTATCTCTATAGGATTCCCTTTGCGGTGAACGCCATGCTGTTGTTTGTGCACTATTTATCTAGGCTGCTCCTGTCTTTAGCCCCCTCCCTGCTGCTTATCTACGTAGCCTATCACCGGCATAAGCGCCAGTATGGAAGATCCCGGATGGAAGATCCCAGATGGAAGATCCCGACTCACCGTTCTTGTCCGATCAATCAGTAATGGGCATTGAAGCCTAAGCCTATGCCCCAGGAATTTACCGGCCTATGCCAGCTGCTGGAACACATAGAAGCCAGCTGCCGGCATACTGAACGGGTCTCCCTAGAGTTGGTAATAGATGCCGTAGGGCTCGGTTCTTATGCGCCCTTTCTGCTGGTGGTGGGATTGATTCTATTTTCTCCCCTAAGCGGCGTGCCCGGCATATCTACCTCCATGGCAGCATTACTCCTACTAGTGGCCATTCAGCTGCTACTGGGGCGCAAACATGTGTGGCTGCCCCAGTGGCTATTAAACCGTTCGATTTCCAAGAAGAAGCTCACCCGAGCATTGCACTGGTTGAGGCGACCGGCAGAGTTTGCCGATCACTGGATGCAGCCACGCCTGCATTTTCTGGTAAAGCGCAGTGGTACCTATGCTATTGCCACTACTTGCTCACTTATCGCCCTGACAATGCCGCTGATGGAACTGGTGCCCTTTTCGGCCACTACAGCCGGCTTCGCCCTCACTATTTTTGGGCTGGCCTTGGTGGCTCACGATGGCTTGCTAGCGCTGATCGGCTTTACCATGACCGCCCTACTAACCCTACTACTAGCGCATACCCTGCTTTAAGGCTGACGCACTCAGCCACTAAAATGCGTCTGTTACTTGACCAGCCAACGGTCCGCACCCAGTACTTTCGGGTAATAGGCAAGTGTGGCCAGGGCAAAAAAATCGTAGAGGGCATGCCAGACAACCACCCCCAATAGGCTGCCGCTGGCTTGGTAGACAAAACCAAGAATTAAGCCAAATGCGAAAATTAGCAGCACATAGATCAGCGAAGCCCAGTGAAGAAGGGCAAAAACGAAAGAAGCTCCGAGCAACCCCAGCAGCGGGGAGCTCAGTTGCGACAGCCAGGTTTGCAGAAAGCCACGAAATAACAACTCCTCACAAACACCTGCGGCGAGAGACAACAGTACCACCTGGGCCAAGGGCATTTTGCAGAAAATTGGCGCCAGCTGGGCACAGTACCAACGCAGAGTACGCCCCACGCGATGATGGGCGCGGGTCAATGCCACAACCACAGCAAAGCTAAACAGTGCGCCCAAGACTCCCCAGGCAATAGAACTCCACGGGTCGCCTCTTGCTGGTGATAGCGTCACATCGGAAAGCCAAAGTCCGATCACTGCCAACAACAGGCAAGCCCCCTGCACCCACATCATGGTGCCGAAGATATTTATCTGGCGCTTTTTTCCCTGTGACATAGATTCTGACTCCATTCTTTAGAGCTGTTTTTTTCCCTCGACTCTTGGCCCAATACAGCCTCGCGTTACAACTCCAGAGCATAAAGTGAGTGACTCAGCCGCCCCCTATTACACTCTTGAGGCTCACCTGACCACTGGGCGCTACCATAAGCTCGGCAATCCCACCATCGCGTAATTCCCGCTCCAACTGCAGGGCCTTTTCTTTGGGGGCAAAGTAGGCCTCTATACCGTACTTGATGCGGTAAAATTGCTCTGCACTCCAAGGATTAGCACCGGCAATCCGCCCCTTAATAAATATCCCCTCGATCGGTTTTTCCAGGCTCGCCGCAGAAAATTCATAAAGTCCTGAGGGGGATTTTTTCAAGGAGACATACACCACCTCCCCCTCTCGTATAGGGCGCTCTCCCGTTAAGGCTGACTTGGCAATACGGGAAAAGTCGTAATTCAAGCGCGCATAGTTGCCGCGAAACAGGGAGCGGGGGTCTACCGGTATCGTTTTTACCCGGATTGGCTCTCCAGTCCAAAGCGGCACCTGTGCCTTTACATACATGCCTACCAGAATCAAAAACTGTGCAGCTATCGCCATACCCAAGGCAAAAGTCAGTCCCTTTTTCATTGTGCTCCCTCCCTGCCCTGGTGGTACTTCCAGTACTTGGCGGCGCCCAATAACAGGCCCGCAAATAAAATAAAGATCAGCGAAGCCCCCAGGTAATCACCGATCAGATCGATATAACGCAGCAATGCAGTGATCAGTATCGACATCACCCCAAGGAAGAAATAATGGGAAATACCATCGTGAATACCCCGGTAAATTAACCAGCTACCACAGCCAATAAGGGCGAAATTGGTAGCCACTTGCAAATACATCGCCAAGTCTTGGTTATCACTGCTGCTGACAGTGATGAGGGCACCAATAAAGAACACATAGAGCAAACCACTCGATATCAAACGCCTGGCCGGCAGTGCCAACAGCAGAGTAACAGTGGCCATCACGGCCACCACCAGCCACATAGACAACCGGTGTTGCCAATCGGCCTCGATCAACGCCTCCCAAGGCTGTTCGAAGCTGAATACCAACAGGCTGGCCAGGGCAAAACGCAGACACCACACCGAGATCACCGCAGCGTAGTCCTTGGCCACCGGCGAAGCCCTCAGCGCCAGCCAATGACTAAAGGTATACAGCAGAATAAAAAGGGAGACCGCCACCGCCAGATTCTCTGAATAAAATTCCAGCCCTGCGCCCAGCTGCTCGCCACGCCAGAATTCCGATAGCGAGAATTCGATCCAGAAGCCGATGCTCACCACAAGCAGCAGCATAAGAATGGTGCTCGCTCGCCCGCGTAAAAGTACATAGAGAGATAGCGCTATAAAGAGCGGGAAGAGCGCCGGGTAATAGCCCATGCTCACCTGTAAAAAGAACCACAGCAGTGCCAGCACATTAGCCTGAATGGCCAGCCAAGGGCTGCGGGTAATCAAGGCAAATGGCAGACAGCCCAGTGCCCACCAGAAGATTCCATCGGGCATATGCTCACCCAGATGGTAGATTTGTGCGATCAGAATTATCGCGGCACCAAAAAAGAAGTTCCCCAGCAGAAAGAGCCCTTCGCCGGCACGGCGGTCCCCTGTGCAATAAGCTCGCAAGGCAACCCACTGAGTGACCAGCGTGAGCGCAATCAAACCGCCCATACGCAACGCGCGGGGGATTTCTTCCCAGTTGGCGCCAATCAGGGTGATCAGTGCAAGCGCGATAAATAGATAAGCGAGCCCCACTAACACGTTGTAACCCAGTGAGCGCTGCCGGGCACTGCGATAATCCACCTGGTAGCGGGCACAGATTAACTCTGCCTGTGCCTCGCTGATCACCCCGTCATCCACCCAATCCTCGGCTTCACGCGCCAAGTCATATTTCAATAAGCGTATCAATCGCATACCACTGTCCTGCGGCCAAATATCCATTGCGGCGCTGTTCAGCGCCCGCTGTAAGTCTTTGGAGTATCTCTGATGTCGTCTCCATCCACAATCTAACAACCAAGCCGGTCAAGCCCCAGGGCAGCAAGATAGCGACAAGCTATCTGACACATTTAAATTGTTAATTTTTATCAAAATTAAACCACCAATAGTATTAAGCCCAGAGAAATTACTGACACAACGCGGTATTCACTTAAGGAGTTACCCATGTCCCGTTACATCGAATCCGAACTTAAACCCTTCAACGCCAAAGCCTACCAAAATGGCGAGTTTCACGACGTCAGCGATGCCGATGTCAAAGGCAAGTGGGCGGTATTCTTCTTTTACCCCGCCGACTTCACCTTTGTTTGCCCCACCGAGCTGGGCGATCTGGCCGACAACTATGAAGAGTTCAAGAAGTTGGGAGTGGAGATTTACTCCGTATCCACCGATACCCACTTCACCCATAAAGCGTGGCACGATTCCTCTGAAACCATCGGTAAGATCCAGTACCCGATGATTGGTGATCCCACCGGCACTATCACCCGCAACTTCAGCGTAATGATTGAGGAAGAAGGTATCGCAGACCGCGGCACCTTTGTAATTGACCCGGAAGGCCGTATTCAGATCGTTGAGATCACTGCAGGTGGTATTGGCCGCGACGCCAACGAACTGCTACGTAAAATCAAGGCCGCCCAGTACGTGGCCGAACACCCCGGTGAGGTATGCCCGGCCAAGTGGAAGGAAGGCGAGGAAACCTTAGCCCCGTCTCTCGACCTGGTAGGTAAGATTTAAGTTTTCCCAAGCCCTCACAGGATTGGAACTGGCTTTGCCCACTCTTTGGTGGGCATTGTCATTTATAAATTCTGACAAACTGATCCGAACAAATTCAATAGAGTAAGCATTACCACTGATTTCTTTTCAGAAAAAGCTCACCTGATCATCACAAATTTGAGTGCAGTAAGAATCTAGTTCTCCCTACTTTTGATGATACGATCGCACTCGGATAATAACTGAATAGCCAATAATGATTCATCCATAGGAGCTTGAGGGCATTCAGTGCGTCCTGCAGAAATACAGCGTTGTACCGCTGCAGCCTCATAAATGAGCCCCTCTGAACTTGGAAAGTTAAATTCCCCCTGAATACTAGGGAGATGGAAAACCTGTGTTTCAACAACATTTTTTGGATTACGGCGGCTTCCACCGTACTTAATTAATGAAAGACATGTTGGACTATGCGCGGGGGCTTGCACTCTAATCCGACCTTTCGACCCATATATATCCATCTCCTCCGCACCTTCATATAAAATGCTCCAGGTTGCTATTGCTGTTGATGACCCTTCAAAATGGATATGCATTGCGCCTGCGGCCACTTGCCCAAAACCATAGCCATCAATTACTCCAGCACAGTCAGTTTCTTTAATATTACTTCCACCAAATATTAAAGCTTGATGAATAGGGTAAACCCCAGCATCGAAGCTGCCTCCTGTTTTCCAGGTTGGCGAATTTAATCCTTCATCACGCTTTAGGTCAAAACTTAAATCTGCTCTAACTTGCTGGACCTCTCCGATATCACCACTTTCAACTATTTTTCGTGAGTATTCAATTGCTGGAAAGAAACGCATCCACATAGCCTCACTACAAAACAGGCCTTTTTCCCTGGACAGAACTTTTATTTTAACGATATCTTCTACAGAAAGAGCGACTGGCTTTTCAATAAAGACATGTTTTCCTGCATTTAGAGCCAAAATGGCATGTTCAGCATGAGACTCTGTTGTGGTTGCGATATAGACTATATCTACAAGAGGGTCACTCACCAAGTTTGCATAATTCCCATAATATCTTTTAGCCCCATGCAATATTGCAAATGCCTGCGCACGGCCAATATCCCTTGCCGCAACTGCATAGACTTGGGCTGACTCAAGAAAATTCAGCACCAAGGCAAAGTCGTTTGCAATTTTCCCACAACCAATAAAACCCCACCTATACACCCGCTCACTTTCCATAGGTAGATTATCCATAGGCGATACAACCATACCCGACGCGGATGTATATAGGCTCACTGGGTTTATCTCCAATAAAATTGTTAAACACCAGTGTAATGAAAAAGAGGGATGTACCGCCAAACAAACGTGGCAGAGCTCAAAGGTTGAAGCAATCCAAGACTGCGACCAATTAGTCACCGAGTTAAAATGACAGTTTTTAATGACCCTTGGCTGACTTTTAAATAACACCTTTTAGGAGATCTTAATTCTTATAAGAGTAGGTAGTAGCTATAGCAATATTTCATTAATCGAGATATTCAACCAACACAATATACTTACCTCCAGTACTACACCTTAATTAAATTAATCAAACCATCATGTACCAGCTATTTATTGCCAATAAAAACTACTCTTCATGGTCTTTAAGAGTTTGGCTCTTAATGAAGGAGATGTGTATACCGTTCGAGGAAAAAATGATCACTTTTGAGGATGGGAATAGTTGGAAAAAATTTTCCAGCTTCTCACCTAGCGGAAAACTACCCTGCCTGAAAGATAACAATCTCTTAATCTGGGATTCTCTTTCAATTACAGAGTATCTAGCCGAAAAACTCTCTCTCATCTGGCCAATGAATAAGTTTGCCAGGGCTTGGGCGCGCAGTATTTCAGCAGAAATGCACTCAGACTTTGAATTCTTCAATAGCAAATCGCTAAGCTGCGCGACAGAAGTTAACACCCCAGTAATACCAGATAATCTTAGTAAAGCGGTCACCCGAATTGATGATCTGGTGCAGGAAGGACTTGGAAATTTTGGTGGCCCTTTCCTTGCCGGCGAAAAGTTTACCGCCGCAGATGCATTCTACTCTCCAACAATCATTAAAATAAATAACTACAATTTATCAGTTAGCACAGAGACAAACCAATATTTCAACAAGATATTGGCTTTACCAAATTTAAAGGAATGGATAGGTCAGGCCATACAGGAACCATGGAAAGTTTCAGAATATGAAGAAATGGAAAAGGATATTGGGAGGATAATAAGAGACAAGAGAGGACAAGGATAAACTATAGATATCCCACTTCCAGCTAAACCCAATTTAAACTAAGGCTTCATAGGGTTGAACAACAGATGTGCTGTAGATCTTACAGAGAGCTAACCAGGCTAAGCCCCCTGTACCCCCCCGAAAGATTAGCCAATCCAAGACTTGGAATTATGGTGAAAACCCACCCCAAAGCCTCTCGATAATAGCAAATGTCCAGAGATTATTGATAAAAAATACAAAGTAACCTAGCTATTATCATGATCAACTATATAGATTGCCACCTGTGACACACTACCTACAAACACCCCTTACCTACCAAACGATAAAGATTCTTCAATCCAAATTGAGCTGACTATCTACACCTATAGCATTAATAAAACTCAGATCATGTGAGACCAATAAGACAGCACCAGAAAAATCCATAATGGCATTTACTAATAGCTGGCGGGAATCCAGATCCAAGTGATTATCTGGCTCGTCTAGCAGTATCAAGTCTGTGGCAATGGTGCCCCGTGTAACGGCAAGTAATGCCACTTTTAGTTGCTCCCCTCCACTTAGGAGCCTGAGAGGCAGCAGCGGCGTATCTCCCCTTAGCCGCAAACTACCTAGCATGGTACGCCATTCAGATTCTTTTCTACCGGGGTGAAGATAGAAAAGATTCTCTAAGGCGGATAACTCTTTATTGAGAAAACTGAAGTCCTGGTCTAAATAACACAAACTTCCACGAGTTTGGCAGACGCCACTTAGAGCTTTTAGCTGACCAGCTATGACCTTTAGCAGAGTGGATTTTCCACTACCATTGCCACCCGCTATCCTCCAACGTTCCCCCTTGCGGACTGTTAAAGATATAGGCTTATCATGAGAACCATATGGGAGCTGCAAATTTTCAAGATGTAATTGTATTGACTTGCGAGAATCACACTTAGTGAGGGATAGCTTTTGCGGTCTTAGTCTCTGTGACTCAATTACTGTTATTTTACTTATTTCCTCTCTTTTTTTCTCTAACTGTAACTGGCGCTGCTCTAACTTTCGCTTTAATTTTCCAAGACCTTTCCCTGCGCGATCTTTTTGTGAGTCCATAAGACTCTTACTTTGAGAGTTCCGCTTGCCTTTTCCCTGCCGTTGTCTAGTAGCGAAATTATGCAGACTTTTCTGCCTGACATTATTTAGTTGGTTGAATTCTTTTCGATTATCCTCTGCCCTTTGGAGCAGGGCTGCTTGCTCTGATTCTTTTTGTTGCATATACGCACTGTATGCGCCGCCATAGGTTTTCAATCCTCGCTGATAAATCTCTATTATTTGTCGGACATTTTCCAGCAGCTCTACATCATGACTGGCGACCAGTGCCCCTCCTGCATGATTTAAGATTTTCTCTTGCAGCCACTCCCGCCCACTCTGATCAAGATGATTGCTAGGCTCATCTAGCAGTAAGTAGTCACTTGAGAGAGAAAATGCATAGGCAAGGCTTAACTTGGCTCTCTGACCACCACTCAATCGTTCTATCGGCGTATCCAATGGCGCATTGATTTTTGCTTCCTCTAGCTGGCGCTGCCAAGTAAGAGGCAGATGCCAATAGTCCGCAACGGATATCAGGTCATCCTCTGATGCATGCCCTTGCTCTACCCGTAAAAAAACTTCATACAAATGGCCATCTGCAAGACAATCGACGATCCGCAAATCAAGTCGGGGATTAAGCTGTTTCACCAGATGATGGCGTCTTCTCCAAGAGACCTTACCACCAGTAACGGAAGCTTGACCGTGAAGAACACTTAGTAGTGTGGATTTCCCGCTGCCATTAGGTGCAACTAATCCAGTGATTCCAATAGGTAATTCCAAGCTTACTTTATGGAAAATCGGGGTGTCCCCAAATATCAGGGAGATGTTTTCAAGAGTACAAATAGCTGTCATATGCCCTCCGATCATAGGACCGTGCGGCGTATTTCTGCTATCAGCCAATAGGTGTTTGAGGAAGATACGCCACCTGCAAAGGATTGATTAGGTCCGCAGCGATAGAGTGCGAACTTAGTTCCAGTTATGCGCAGGGCTTAATTCATCGGCGTAAATGACTCCGGACAAGATATTAGATTAGTATTTCCCAAGGCGTGGGCATCTATTAAAGGCGCTTAGCGTAATTAATATGCCAATATATTTCAAGCACTATTTGCAAACCAATCAACTTAGATGATACCTACTATCCTAGCGGTTAGAGTAACCTAACATGCTTCTCCATCGAGACTTGGTACTGAACACTGCGCCACCAATCCGACCATCTAGTAGCTTTCTAAGTCTCAACTTGTAGGAAGGGGGTACCTTAACAACCCGCCAGTATTTTCGTTCAAACCACTCTCTTATAGTCAGACTGATTCATCTGTAAGTGAATGGTTAGGATTAAATAACCCTGCACATTAAGAATTTCAACGGGTTAACTTTCTTTCTGAGCCATAAAGGTAATATGGATTGTCAGGAACTTACCGAGACTTTACCAACCTCTCAATAAAGGCTACCAGTGTGCAGAAAACAATCCCCGCCAGAAGAAATACTGGAACTATATAGATAGCAGTTTGTATACCATAATTCTCATCCAGCCATCCTACTAAGGCATGGGCAAATATCAAAAACACGCCCCCCATTCCAAGAGAAAATGAAACAGTAAACGGTGGATTTCTTGAACTACGCGTCAACCACTCCATCGTATAGGGAAAAAGGTAAGATAGAGTTAGACCACATACAGGCAACCACAAAGGATTAACCCAATAACCAAGAAGAAATACAACTGCTGTTGATGCAAAAGAAATTATCAACCAAATAAATGCACTACCCCTTAGAAGGATAAAGGTAAAAAATATCCTTCCAATACACAGCAGGCCAAAAAAAATTGAAAGTAAAACATCTGCCTCAACAGCCCATGGACCACCCCTTGCATCAAGAAATAACACAAGTCGACTAGCAAGGATGTGTTCAGATCCATTATATGCAGAAACAATTAACCCACCCCCAATTGCAATCCACCATTCTTTTGGCTCTTTATCTCGCTTACTGTTTTCTCGATAAGCACCAGGATCAAAGTCCCCACCTCCCGTTTGATACCTTCCTTTTCTCCTGAATAAGCCGACACAAATATATAGAAGAATGACGGCAGATAGCACGCCAAATAAATAGAACCCCCCCTCCCAATCAAAATGATACTTATAGGATAATGCAGGTATTAAGGGAGATAGTATCGATGCAACTCCATAGGTACTATGCAACCCACAATACCCTTGACGCGCGAGATCTTGAGGAACAAAAAGAGGGATTGCTACATTAATCAGCACCATACAGCCCCCTGCTCCCATTCCAAAAATAAAACTTCCTAAAATAAGAGTGGGAAAGGAATGATAATAACCAGAAACTCCCGATAATATTGAGCCAACCCCCATAAAAGCAACAAACAACCCCAAACCCGATATCACTCTAACTCTCTTTACCCATAAGGATCCTGATAGAGTCATTAATAAGGCAGAAAAAGTAGACAAAAAGAAAAAGGTAGAACCCTTAGAAGGGGTTACAGAAAAGTAATCCAAGATTTGAGGATAAATTGGCGCCTTATAAACCTCTATAAAACCTAGAAGAAATAGCGCTCCATAACAGGATAACAATCCAAACCAATAGATCTTTCGCTTCACGCAGCTCTTCTTTTAATATAGTGATCGCACTCCACAACCATCTGAATCGCTCGCACAGAGTCTGCTAGAGGAAGTTCCGGGCACTCAATTAAACCTTTCTCCAAACATTGCTGCACAATCCGAGCCTCGTAGTATAGCCCCTCAGAGTTGGGATAATTAAATTTACCCCTAATTCTCGGCAGCGGGAATTCATACATCTTAGAAACATTATTCGACCTTCTATCGCCTGAAATTCTAGTTGTTGAAATCTTTGTTGGACAATGCGCTGGCGCAAAGACTTTTATCCTGCCTTCAGTTCCATAGATCTCCAACTCTTCTGCTCCCTCCACCAGGTGACTCCAAGAAACAACTGCAGTAGATCCAGAATTAAAGTGGGCATAAATCAGTCCGGCTCCATCTTCCTTAAATCCATGATCATCAAGTACCCCAGAGAACTCCAGGTCTGATGTATCCCTACCCAGCATCATCAACGCTGCATGTATTGGATATACCCCGGCATCCAAACCTGCCCCAACTTTCCATTTAGGAGATTGAAGCCCTTCGTCCATGCGTAAATCAAAACTCAAATCAGCCCGCAGCTGACAAACATCCCCAATGCCACCGGAAGTTATTATGCTTCTGCAGTGTTGTATAGCTGGAAAGAATCTCATCCACATACCTTCCATGCAAAAAAGCCGCTTTTTATTGGCAAGATCCTTAATCTTTTGGGCATCTTCGACGGTCAGCGCTATAGGTTTTTCAATCAGTACCGGCTTCCCTGCCCTTAAAGCCAATTCAGCATGCTGTCGATGCAACTCGGGAATAGTCGCAATATAGACAATATCGACTTCTGGGTCAGAAACTAATTCCTGGTAATCTCCATATGCTCGACAGACTCCATGCTTACCTGCAAAATCTTTAGCCCGCCCAAAGTCCCTAGAAGCCACAGCATGAATTTCTGCAGATTCCAGATAATTGATCACTATGGCAAAATCATTCGCAATCCTTCCACAACCAATAAACCCCCAACGTAGCTTTTGGGGAGAGACCCTCTCTGGAGTATAAACATTCGCTATTTCTACGTCCTCAATCAGCCCCTCTTCATCTTCTATAGTATCGGGATCTAATACGAGTTCAGGGTGGTAGTAAAGCCTCTCTTGCAGGCTATTCCAAGCACCCTCAAGATGTTTACCCTTTATTTTGTTCACCCATATGCACCTTCCGAGAGGTGCAGGTAGAGGCGCGCGTAACGTTCCTGAACGGTGGATTGAAATCTGTTTAATTGCCGTTTTGTATACATCCAGACTCAACCCCTTCACACTAGCGGAAAGTCCCAGATTCACGTAAATGTCAAACAGCAATTTAACTTCTGCCTTAGATATCAATCCCATCTGTTCAGCAACCAGTGAAGTAAATAGGCAATCAATACCCACAGCTTCACCATGCATCAACCTAAAAGCCTCATCACGTTCCAACCATCGAGATAGCGTATGTCCAAAGTCCATTGGCCTAGATAAGTTCTCCTCTTTTAAATCTCCCGCAATACTGTCAAGCATTGCATCGATACAATTTATTAATAATTTATAGGATGCTTCTCCCGGGAGCCCATCAGGTCCCAGAAATTTATTTTCTAATAATGATGCACCTTGGGCTGACAATGTATCGAGTACGTTTCTATTAAATACCACGCCAACCTTGATCATTTCACCAATCGCGCTTTTCAGCACTCGCTGTGGATTAGTTTTTAAGAAGGTTGGATCAATTATTGTGTGCAAAGGGCTATGAAAAGCACCTATCCCATTTTTGATGTTGTGGTTTACACTAACCTTAATACCGATAGACGAGTCAATCATACCCATTAGAGTGGTTGGGATACGTATCCAGGGCGTATTTCGTCGCCATACCGCACTGACAAACCCTATTGTATCCGTTACCGCTCCCCCCCCGATAGCTACAATTGGCTCTCTATAACGAAGAGGGTTGACCTTCCATATTTCATCAATCATTCTTAAAAGACTGTCAATATTTTTTGACTGCTCACCGCCCTGCATAACAATTGGAATAAATTTAACCCCAACAGACTTTTCCCACGCAATGATAGATTTTTCATACAAACCCCAAACCTTGTCATCAACACAACAAATAATTCTGTTCTTTGGGGGCCTTAACAGCTCAATAAGAAACCTATTGCCGAGGTCAAACAGCCCGTGGTGATACCAGATTCTCTGATTTGTAGGGGCCTGACAAATAGTGTCTGAAACTTGGACAATAGAGTGATGGTTTTCGTCTGCTCGCACTTGGGCCTTGATACTAGGCTCAATCAATGCGGCTAACTCAAGTACACTGCATGCATGATTTAACCGCGGTAGCTGCTGGTATTTTTCATTATCATCATCCAAGATAGATTCAATGAAAAGCCTCTTCAAATCACGATAATCTTGTTCAAATAAATAGCAATACCATATGGCCCCCTTTTCCTTTCTTGTAAGTTCAAGCGCGCGATCAAGCCTATCCGGCATAGCTTGTCGAATGAAAATCGGCCTGCCCCTGAGCCCTTTCCGCATCACTATACAGTTTTCTACACCTTCACAACGGGTAGCCAGAAAGGAAAAACTGATTCCCAAATTGGTTTTTAAAGTAAAAGATAGCTTTTTGAAATCCTCAATATCACCAAATTGCTTCTGTGCCGTCTCATCCTGATTCACCACTACATCCACAATGTTGTGGGGGGCTAGATTCCACTTTGCGACACAAAGTTCAAGCTCATGGCAGCATTGGTTAAGTAACATACCTTCGGCATTTTGCCTGAAGATGCTTTCCAAATTAGCCTCTGGGTGTGGATTGTGATGTATAAATCCCACACTTCTGGACTTTAACTGCCATTGTTCATTAATTCTCTCAGCTTCGCTGACGTAGCTGGCGATATGCTTCTGATAGCCTATAACAACATTTACATGCTCCTCACCAGCACGTCTCTCCATGTCACGCAATTTTTCCAGTGAGTCGGCGCCAGGTTTTTCCAAGTAGATATTTCTATACCCCTTGCCTACTACAAAATCAAAAATCCTTTTCGTTGATTGAGTTCTAACTGAAATCAACACCAAACTTTTATGGGAAAGATTTGCCTTAGGTAATTGTTCTAAAGAGGAATAGAGTTTGAAGTCACCAAATTGATCTTTGAGCCTTGCCATCTCCTCATGAAATGCCATCCCTTTTTTGGAAGACGAAACTTCAACAGAGAGCCAGTGCTGCTCAACGATGGCATCTACCACGACATTAGGCATACTCATCAACTGAGAAAGATGTAGCCATCCGATTGACTCCCCTGGCAAGCCAACACCAATCACGATGACATGCACCACATTTTGGTTCATAGGGGCAATCTCATATCAAATCGACCATCCAGGCTCACATGAATCCGAGTTACTTCTTTAACTCATTGCTAACGTCCTCCCATTTAGACTCCAAGTCATTTCTGTTCATGAGCCTGTAACGACAAGGCTACATCAGCCAACTGGCGCCTTCCCCTCCCCTAAAAACCAATGATCGATTGGGAAAATTTATTAGAAGCATTTATATTGATAATTTTTATTAAGCTAAATGAATCGATAGTATCAATGCCGTTCCAAAGACAAAGACTGAATAGAAAGTGATGAATAAGGAGTTATCCATGTCACGTTACATCGAATCCCAACTAAAGCCCTTTAACGCTAAGGCCTACCAGAATGGCGACTTCTTCGATATGAGCGACGCCGACGTAAACGGCAAGTGGGCGGTGTTCTTCTTCTATCCCGCAGACTTCACCTTTGTGTGCCCCACCGAGCTGGGTGATCTGGCGGACAACTACGAAGACTTCAAAAAGCTGGGTGTGGAGATCTACTCCGTATCTACCGATACCCACTTCACCCACAAGGCCTGGCACGACTCTTCTGACACCATCGGTAAAATTCAATACCCCATGATTGGCGACCCTACCGGCACCATCACTCGTAACTTCGGAGTGATGATCGAAGAAGAAGGCATTGCCGATCGCGGCACCTTTGTCATCGACCCGGAAGGTCGTATCCAGATTGTGGAGATCACAGCCGGCGGAATAGGCCGCGATGCCAGTGAGCTGTTACGCAAGATCAAAGCGGCCCAGTACATCGCCGCCCACCCCGGAGAAGTCTGCCCTGCTAAGTGGAAGGAAGGTGAAGAAACCTTAGCGCCCTCCCTCGATCTGGTAGGCAAGATATAAACCCAATACCTCTGACCCGGCCCATCTAGATGATGGGCAACAACCAAGCCTGAATTTGTTAGAGAAAGGATACACCGATGTTGGACGCAAACCTGAAAAAACAACTGGACACTTACCTGCAGAATATCGTCAAACCGATCGAGATTCGTGTGTCCACAGATAACAGCGAAAAATCGAAAGAGCTGGAAACCCTGGTAGATCAAATCTCCGAGCTCTCCAATAAAATTACTGCACAACAGGGCCAGGCCAAGCGCACACCAAGCATGGCTATCGCCCCTGCTGGAGAGGAACCCCGCGTAAGCTTTGCCGGTATTCCCCTGGGCCACGAATTTACCTCATTGGTTCTGGCACTCCTGCAAGCGGGTGGCCACCCATCCAAGGCAGACCCGCAGCTACTGGAGCAAGTACGTAATCTGGAAGGTGAATTTCACTTTGAAACCTATATTTCTCTCTCCTGCCAAAATTGCCCAGATGTCGTACAGGCACTGAACCTGATGGCCACCCTCAACCCGAACATTACCCACGAGATGATCGATGGAGGGTTGTTCCAGCAGGAAGTAGAGCAACGCAATGTAATGGCGGTACCTGCGGTCTACTTAAACGGCGAACACTTTGGCCAAGGCAGAATGTCCCTTGAGGAGATTATTGGCAAACTGGATACAGGTACCGCAAAACGCAAAGCTGAAAAACTGAATGACAAGGCTCCTTACGACCTACTAGTCATTGGTGGTGGACCTGCCGGCGCAGCAGCTGCCATCTACGCTGCGCGTAAAGGTATTCGCACCGGGCTAGTAGCCGAACGTTTCGGCGGCCAGGTGATGGATACTGTAGGTATCGAGAACTTTATCTCCGTACCTTATACAGAGGGCCCGAAGCTAGCAGCCAGCCTGGAACAGCACGTTAAAGAATACGGTGTAGATATTATTACTGACCAACGTGCAGCAAATTTACAGCGCAATGAACTGGTAGATATAGAACTAAAGAGCGGTGCCACTCTATCCTGTAGCTCTGTGGTGCTGGCCACTGGTGCAAGATGGAGAGAGCTTGGTGTACCTGGCGAAGCGGAATACCGTACCAAGGGCGTTGCCTACTGCCCCCATTGTGATGGGCCCTTCTTTAAAGGTAAGCACGTAGCGGTTATTGGCGGCGGTAACTCTGGTATTGAAGCGGCTATTGATCTTGCTGGAATTGTCGAACATGTCACCGTACTGGAGTTCGCTGACTCATTGCGTGCCGATGAAGTACTGGTGCGCAAGGCACAACAAATGGACAACATCGACATTATCCTCAATGCACAAACTACCGAAGTATTGGGGGATGGTAACAAAGTCAATGGCCTTGCCTACACCGATCGCAAATCGGGAGAGAGTAAAAAGCTCGACCTTGCAGGAGTCTTTGTGCAAATCGGACTAGTGCCAAATACAGAATTCCTCAAAGAGAGTGATGTCGTAATGAATCGTATGGGTGAAATTCAAATCGATGAGCGCGGAGCAACTTCCATTCCAGGCGTCTACGCTGCCGGCGATGCCACTACAGCCCCCTATAAGCAAATTGTGATATCAATGGGCGCAGGGGCCACAGCGGCACTGGGAGCGTTTGACTACTTAATTCGGTCTTCTGTGGAATAAAGACTGGAATATCAAACGGCCGGTCATTGACCGGCCACTCACTCAATCTTCACCTCTATTTCTCCACGCCACGCCGCTATAAGGGCTTTACTGCCAAGTTCAATAACAATCTCTTTTACTTACCTTTTCGTAAAACAAATAGCCTACTGCCTATTGAATGGTTCACAAGCTCATAGCGACATCAGCAACTTCCTCATGGATCGTACAAATCGGTGTACATACAAGCAATTTGAGGCATTCCAACAAACAGACTGCTTTTACATTCCAGAATGAAAAATTGACAACTTGATCTCGGTTGGTCCCTTTATTGGGATCGATTTCAATGGGCTGGTTAACGTCAAATTTCTTGATCATCAATTCCAGGTGTTGATGGTCAGCTGGATTTTATAAAAAAATATTAGCAAGTGGCTCTACCATTTAAAGAGGGAAGCGTTTCAAAAATTGAGCCTCGATTAAATACAATCTCAACAGACTCGAGACTTGATGTTGACTACATTGTTACAGAATATGGCTACTGTCAATTAATGGGAAAATCCACGACTTAACACACACGCACTGACAACATTGCTCACACAAGCTTTAGAGAAGGCCTGTTCAAATGGGCATAGAACACAACCTTAAATAAACCACCAAATAAGTGCCCTAAATAAAATTCCCACAGTGCCTTTAACCCCAAGCAATTTACCTGAAGCCCCTCAAGCAAACTGAAAGCGTATTATGCCAAAATCGTCACAGTGTGGCCCTGTGGTCATTGAGCCACGATGTTTGCAATAAAAAGAAATGACCATACGGACTATCCAGCTTTTTTACCCATCCCGGTCACTAAAACCAGATGTTCACGAAGCCACATATAAATCCGCTAAAGAGAAAAAAACCAGAAGTTTTACCCTTAACATCGTATTTTGACTTTATTTAGCTGAGATATCGGGATCAAAAAAGACATATCTAGACCAAAATAGCAAAGCTGGTCACCGACAATTTATCCGGAAAGAGAAACCAAGAAGTTAGATTTTACCCTACCAACGGGAACCCACATCCAAACCGAATGTCTGTTTGAGTGATGCAACTGAACAAACACAAATATTAATTCGAAATTTTTTTACATTTTTTAAGTAATAAAAAACTCAACCTTCGTCACAGTTCACACTGGATTTTAAATTTAGAGTGTCACCTAGATTTTTTCGACATCATCTAAAGGAACACTCTACAAACAGTTTTTTATTACAAGAATTCAACCACCGTGAAGCACTCTTATTCACGAAGTTAACGGACTCACAAAAATAGAGATACCAGGAGTAAATCCATGCTACTAAGAACAAAATGTGCCATTGCCACATTACTACTGATGCCTTTCAGCTTGCAGGTTCAAGCTCACGGCTGGTCTGAATACCCAAAGGCGAGGCAAAAAATATGCTATGACCAAGGGAATGTCTGGTCTGGAACTCCCCCAAATCCTGGCTGTGCATTAGCAAAAACCATCTCTGGGTCTTATCCATTTCAGCAACACAATGAATTTTCCATCAACATTCCTGACTACAATAATTTTACGGCCGTAAAAGCAGCCATTCCAGATGGAACACTCTGCTATGCCAATGACCCACAAAAAAAGGGCATGGGTGCAGCTACAGACACTTGGAGCCGAGTTGAAGTTAACGCTGGAATCTTTGAATACGTATTCAATGCAACAGCACCGCACAACCCCTCTTTTTGGCAGTTTTATCTAACCAAGCCCAACGCTGACCTTTCAAAGCCTCTCGCCTGGGATGACTTGGAGCTTATTCAGGAAGTGGGCGATGTGCCAGTTGTGAATAGCCAATACCGAATGAATGTTACGATCCCTCAAGACAGAGTAGGCAATGCGATTTTATTTGTACGCTGGCAACGAGTAGATGCAGCGGGTGAAGGTTTCTACAACTGTAGTGATATCACCATTGTAAATGGTGATGTTCAACCGCCTACCGAACCTGATCCGGGTACAACAGAGCCATACCTTATTCAAGGCAACACCTTTATCCCGCAGGGAATTAATATCGATTCAGTAGCTGTAGGGGATACTGTCAATTATACGGTCTTCAATAAAAATAGTGAGGAACACTCATCGTTTTCATTAGCAATTACTGAGGACAATAAAAATGATTGGGATAGACTGCTAGCATCTCAAGTTACTGGCTGGTATCAATCCAATCACAATGGAAATGTCTTTATCGGTCGCTGGCATGAGGAAATGAACCATTACATGTATTTCCAAGGTGACTTGCATGGCAACTATTTTAACTCTAAAGATGCACGCGCTTCAGGCCAGTTCAGCATCACAAGTAATGGCAGTGAATTGATTGCGTCTATTACGCCCAAGGTGTTAAGGCCTCTCGACATAGCCAAGGTGGAGCACGGTGAATTACTGGTGCTCTCTACAGGAGAAAGTACAGGAAACATCACAGATACCCAATGGTCTCAAGTGAGTGGCAGCCCAGTGGAAACAGCAGCCGGGCCGAGTGGTGCATTGGTTATTGACACTTCAAGTTTAACCAATGCCCGACACGAGTTGAGTTTCAAGTTAACCGTAAGTAGTAGTTCTGCCAATGATGACGAGGTCTACTCCTTTGTCGTTGAACCCTCGACACCCACAGATCCCACAGATCCCACAGATCCCACAGATCCCACAGATCCCACAGATCCCACAGATCCCACAGATCCCACAGATCCCACAGATCCCACCATTCAAACCTGGGACAGTAACCAAATCTACACTGCAGGGGACACGGTAAGCCATAATGGTAAAACATGGACTGCCGGATGGTGGACCAGGGGTGAAGAGCCAGGCACAACCGGGCAATGGGGTGTTTGGCGCTAAGTAACCAATCAATAATTTATCTCACAGGATTCGGGGGTTTATGGCAATAAGCCCCCGTTTTTTACACACCAGGAATTTAAAAAAAAACTCAATTAAACCTAGGGAGGCCCTGACGAAATTTTCTATACAGCCCACCTAAAACCCTATCAAGTCTGGTTTATGATATTTCACGGTCGCTTTACATCGCTATAATTTATAAGCTGAATTTCTAACCATCGCCAAAACCACAAACACCAAAATAAGCCAACATTTTATTAGAGGCTGTTTCATAACTTGAAATCGGTTATTCTCACGCAATTACATAGAAAAAAAGTTCAGCAATAGTGAGCCGATTCAAGTCAGAGTTAACCAATGATCAATGGAAATTGATCGAACCATGTCTTCCTGAATTAAAACGAGGAAAGGGAGGCCCAAAACCCATTGATAATCGGGCTTGTTTTGAAGGCATCCTGTGGGTTTTGCGTTCTGGAGCGCGATGGAAAGATCTTCCTTCACACTATCCATCACCGAGTACATGTTGGAGAAGGCTTCAGTTTTGGGAAGAGCAAGGAGCTTGGCTACATGCATGGAGAAGATTCCTGGAGCTATTGGATCAACAGTCTTTGCTTAACTGGGAGGAAGTCTTTTCTGATGGTAGCTTTGCACCAGCAAAAAAGGGGGCTTCGAAGTCGGGAAAACCAAGCGGGGCAAGGGTTCAAAGTGGATGGTGGTGGTCGATGGCGAAGGTATTCCACTGGGAGGCACCATTACTTCGGCCTCACCAGCAGAAGTAAAGTTATTACATCCATTGCTTGATGTTACGTATAAAAATACAAAGATTCATCGCTTAGTTTATGATAAAGCGGCGGACTCTGATCCTCTTAGAGATAGTCTGTTGAGTCGTGGAATCGACCTTATCTGTCCACACAGGATAAATAGGAAAAAAGCCTCAAGGCAGGATGGTAGAAAGCTCAGAAGGTATACTCGCCGTTGGAAAGTTGAGCGGACTTTTGCGTGGTTGGGAAATTACCGCCGTTTGGTTGTTAGATGGGAGCGATATTTGTCCACTTATCGTGCTTTTTTCTATATTGCATGCATGTTAATTACGTTAAATAAGTTATGAAACAGCTTCTAGATTATATCCCGCTGCTCACACAAACCTGATCAAACCTCTATTCCACATCACGTAAATTCATGATTATTGAATCTATTCACAATCCCACGCACAAACACAACCAAAGTAAAGCATCACAATTCATTTCCCATAAATTTAATAAACATTGCTAACATTAATTTTATGGAAAGAGTCAATTCACCAGTGAGGATTAAAAAATATTAGGAAATGTTTCATAACTTTAAACCGGTTATTCTTACGATCGAATAGAATGATAAGAACAGTAGGTGCGAGTAGATTTAAGCCAGATTTAACAGACATTCAGTGGAAATTTATCACCCAGGTCTTCCCCCAACTAAAACGTGGCAAAGATGGTCCCAACCTCATTGATAACTCTGTTTATTTCGAAGATCTCTTGTGGATTTTGTACTCAGGGGCAAGATATAAAGTCAAAGAAACGACGCCTATTAGCACAACAAAGCTCCGGATTGGGAGTCTGCTACGATACAGCCTGCCCGCCATAGAATTGGCCTGTTTTGCCCTCACCGCAGGAATAGAAGGGTACCGTTGAAACAACATGGCAGAAAGTTTAGAAGGTATGTGCGACACAGTAAGGTTGGGCGAACTTTAACATGATAAAGAAACTACCGCCGCTTGGTCGCCAGGGAGAATTGCTATCTATCTACTTAAAGAGCATTTTTCTATATTGCCTGCAAATCAATTAATCTAATGAAACTTTGAAATAGTTTCTAGAAAAATAGTCGCGAAACAACCCCAATATATCACTTCATCGATCTTAGCCCTCTAAATGTCACCTATAATGCCCTGGAACAATGGCATAGATGCGTCGCAAGGTAAACCTGCAGAATATTTATCTTCCCAAACAGATCAAAAAATATTTCAAACCATATACCTCAAAGTCAAGGCTCACGAAAGACAAGAAATCTACCAAAACCACGGCAAGAACCCACCTAAGGCACTGGAAATTTAGCCCACTATGAATCACGAAGATCAATACCACAGAAAGCTAACCACAGCCGATAATGCCGTAGCCTCTATCCCCAGCGAGAGTATCATCTCCATGGGTATGCGCGTCGCAACCCCGCCAGCTTTACTTAAAGCTTTAGAAAACCGGGTTCGGACAGGCGACATAAAAAAACTCATGGTTTATTACATGCGTTGTGGCGGTGTCGCGATGAAGACAATCTTTCAGGAGGACTTGCTAGACCGCGTCAGGCCCTTCTCATCCATGCTTACCAAAGACGAGGTCAAGCTCGCAAAGAAAGGCTTCGCCAAAGGAAAGAAGTATATCAATTATGTTCCCATTTCCTTTAGTCGATATCCGGAAATTATAAAAAGGCAAGTGAATCTGGATGCTTTCCTAGTAACTGTATCCCCAGTGGATAAATATGGATATTTCAATTTTGGTACTAGTGGAGATTATGCGATTGAGTTATCCAGACATGCAGACCAACTCATCGTTGAAGTCAACAAAAACATGCCGAGAACTTCTGGGGGCACATTACTTCACATTAGTGAAGTAGATGCAATTATAGAAAACGACACCCCATTAATTGAAGAACCGCAAAGAGAAACCTCTGAACTGGATAAGAAAATTAGCGATTATATTGCACCACTAATACCCGATGGCGCTACAATTCAAATGGGGATTGGAGGTGTTCCCAATGCCGTGTGCGTGCAGCTGGCAAACAAGAAGAATCTTGGGATACATACCGAGGTTATCACCTCCGGAATGATAGACCTAATCAAATCTGGTGCGGTTAATAATTCACGCAAAAAACTAAACACACACCTCAATGTGTTCACCTTTGCCATAGGGGATAGGGCACTCTATGACTTTATTGATAACAACCCTTCAATGGCCTGCCTTCCAGTCTCCTACGTAAATGAACCACAAACTATTGCTCAAATTGACAACATGATCTCAGTCAATTCCTTTATTGAGATCGATTTCAATGGGCAGGTAAATGCAGAATTTATCGATCATCAATTCTCTGGGGTGGGTGGACAATTGGATTTTATCAGAGGCGTATATTACTCAAGAAATGGTAAAACCATATTGGCGAGCAGTTCTACGGCACAGGGAGGGAAAATTTCCCGGATTGTACCGCGCCTAAATACAATCACAACAGACTCTAGACTGGATGTTGACTATGTCGTTACTGAGTACGGTTGCTGCCAGCTTATGGGTAAATCAACCACAGAACGCACACATGCCCTAATTAACATTGCACACCCAGACTTTAGAGACAACCTGATAAAGCAGGCTAAAGAACACAACTTTATCTAACCAAGCATATGATCAACCTACACATTTATCCTGCACTACTTTTTACGCCAGGCAATAAGCCCAATCTTTTTCAGAAAGCAACAGAGGTAGAAGCCAGCGCAATTATTATTGATCTCGAAGACAGTGTACCCACTAGTGATAAGCAATTAGCCAGAGACAATACTATTCACTACTGCTCCAAAAGCCAAAGCGACAATACTGCCAATATTATTCGAATCAACCACCTAACGAGCAATGAAGGACTAAAAGACATACTTGCCATTACTACAACCAAGTTACACATCGACGCTGTACTTTACCCCAAGACAGAGTCGCCTAATGATATCCAACAGCTTGGAAAACTCCTCTCTCAAACTTATACGGACATAGCCATTATTGCTTTAATCGAAACTGCCTGTGGAACAATGAATATCCACAATATTGTTAAGGACAGCCCCAAAAAACTGCAGGCCTTAATGTTTGGTGCCGCAGACTATGCCAACGACCTCAATTGTGACAACTCAATAGACGCCCTAAGCTCTGCACGTAGTAAAATCGTGGAAGCTTCAGCAGCAAACAATCTGGCCTGCTTTGACTCCCCCTATTTTGATTTCAATAATGAAGATGGACTAAATAAAGAACTAAATATCGTTAAGGGGATGGGATTCAATGGCAAGGCCGCCATTCACCCCAAACAAATTTCTGCTATCAACTCCTCTTTCAAACCTACTCAAGAACAATACGAAAAAGCAGAGAAAATAGTAGAAATCTATAACAATTCAAAGGGTAAAGCCTGTCAATACCAAGGGGAGATGATTGATGTACCGGTTTACTCCAAAGCAAAGCAAGTTATCTCTATATTCAATAAACTAAACTAAAACTTAAAGGGAAGTGGTGGTCATGCAATTCCAGCCATATAAAAGAATTAACGATAATCGCTACCGGGAAGACTTTGGATTTTACTTCGAAGACTTCACAGAAGGTATGATCATTGAACATCGTCCAGGTAGGACATTAACTCGAACAGACAATACCTGGATGACACTATTAACAATGAATACGGCACAGTTACACTTTGACGCCCACTATGCACAAAAAACCGAGTGGCAGTTACCGCTAGTGGATAGTACTTTAACCCTGGCGATTATAACTGGAATGACAGTAAACACTATCAGCAAGAAGGTAGTAGCCAATTTAGAGTGGGATAAGGTACAGCTACTGAAACCTGTTTTTGAGGGGGACACCATCTACGCTGAGAGTGAGATCCTATCTAAACGAGAATCACATTCCCGCCCCACTCAGGGAATAGTGACGGTTGAGACTCGTGGCTTCAAGCAAGATGGCGAACTATTTATGCGCTTTATGAGAACAGTATTAGTGTATAAGAAAGGACACTCACCAAACTATAACATTGACGAAACCTCATAATAACTCCGAGATTCCCCTGACTTTTAGAGCGATTGACAGTAAGAATGGTCCTTTTGAGCTACTTATGCTGTATGCTCAACTGCTAAAACTGACCGTCTACACAGAACCATCTTTCGCCTAACGAACAAAAACAAGCTGAAAGGACATTGCTCAAAGTAAATGGCACGATAGAACCTGTTTACTTTTGCGCAGGACCTAGCCATTCATCATCTTTCTTTACCGCTCATCCATTATATAAAACCTCCCCTACTAAATTAACTACATAAAGTTAATCAACATCTAGAATGCCAGCCATTCAACTAACCCTATGGAATAATTAATGATGCAGACGATCAAAACGAAATTTATAGTAACCAAGTGGCGATTAAAGTCATTAATCCTAGCCGCTTTATTGACTTCCAACGCTATGGCCACTGACATTGAAGGTGACTGGAGATCGATGCTTAAAACAAATGATGAGAAGATCATACCAATAGTGATTCAACTAGAGGAGAATAGCGGTGAATGGACTGGCGTATTAAATAGCCCATCTTTAGAGGAAATGAAATTAGACATTACGGAGCTGAAGGTTGCAGACAATAGAATTGCTTTTGAAGTAGAAGCCCTAGATATCAAATACGAGGGAAGTTACATTAATCAGGTAGACCTAATCGCTGGTGCAAACATTAAGAAAGGGGCATCATCTCTTACATTTTTTAGCAGAATAAATGACCATATTGATGGTTCTAGCAATCATTCACAAACACAAAAAAAATCTACTCCATATATTATTGAAGATGTCAATTTTAAAAATAAAGAGACAAGCAATCTAATTTCGGGAACTTTAACCAAGCCAGCATCCAGAATTAAAGCAACGGCTGTTCTTATCAGTGGTAGTGGTCCCCAAGATAGAGATGAATCTCTTTATGGACATAAGCCTTTTGCCGTAATAGCCGATCACCTAACCCGGCAAGGATATGCAGTATTACGCTACGATGACCGAGGGGTTGGTGGATCTAGTGGTAGCCATCAAACAGCAACTACTAAAGACTTCGCAAGTGACACCAGCGCAGCTGTTGACTATTTAAACAGCCGTAGCGACCTACCCCAGGGTAAAACTGGCTTAATTGGCCACAGTGAAGGCGGTATGATAGCTCCTATGGTTGCCAGTAGGCGTGATGATATTGCATTTGCCATTTTACTTGCTGGACCTGCAGTTAAAATACCAACTATGCTTGCTGATCAGTGGTACCGTGGTCGTAAATTTAATGGTTTATCCGAAGAAATATTAAACAAACTCAAAGAGTTAGATAAGGAAATCCTAGAGAAAATTGGTAATCTTGAATTAAATGAACCGCTTAATGATGCCATTGAGGATCTTATTTATTCCAGCATCAGGCTTGAGGGGGTGCCCGAAGAGGACATAAATACCCAATTTGAACAGCTAAAGAAAGAGTACTCTACATTGATATTTCGTGATTACTTAAAGTTCAATCCAGAATTCTATTTAGAACAAACAAAAGCTCCGCTATTGGCTCTTAATGGTTCTTTAGACTTTCAAGTTGATGCAAAAATGAATTTAGGTAATATACAATCAGTATTAAATAGAATCGAACATAAAGATTTTACAGTCATTGAACTTGACAGAATGAATCATCTTTTTCAAATAGCTAACAAAGGTTCAAGTACTGAGTATGCTGAAATAAAAGAAAGCTTTTCGCCAAAAGCATTACATGTAATTTCTGAATGGTTAAACGAACGATTCAAAATCTAGATTTGACTAGAATTTATGGCTCCAATTTGGGAGCCATTTTATTACATTCAAACGAAATGCTATTTAATAAAATCAAATCGAGTGGGTATACTTAAATTAACCTAAAGATTAAAATCTATTGGCAAAACCTTATAGATATTGATAATAAACGCCCCATACTGGAGCTGATAATTAGTAAACCCTCAAAGATCTATCGGCCGACTAATTCCCTTATAGAGAAATCGATCATAGCAAAAATAGAATACTTTGCACGCCAGTCTCAAATCTATGGTCAACCACTTTATGAGCAAGATATCTGTTTGAATTTCCTATTCAGAGTAATCCTAGACCGCTCATCGCCCCTCCCTACCATTCATCCCCTCAGGAAGCCACTCCTACTAAATTCATAACACCAGGCTAATCGACAGGTAGAATATCAACCATTCAACAAGTAGGTACAGGAAGAGTACAAATGCAGCCTATCAAAACACTCTTTGCAGAAGCCAAGTGGCACTTGAAAACAGTAATCCTCACAACTGGCTTAATATCAACCAATGTAATGGCTTCAGGTTTAGAGGGTGATTGGAGGTCCGTAGCCCAGATTAATGGTGAAAAGAATATACCTGTAGTCATTCACCTGGAAGAAGATAACGGTATGTGGAAAGGCTCCTTAGATAGCCCTTCCCTTGGGGCTAAGGGAGTAGAAATATCTATGCTGGAAATCCGGGACAGCAGTATCACTTTCGAAGTAGAAGACTTACAGATTAACTACAAAGGCACTTACAGTGCAGCAGTTGATCTTGTATTTGGGTCTATCAGCCAGGAAGTGACATCCCCACTGAACTTTAGCCGGGCATCTGAAGATACAAAGAACAGGACTAGCAAGCGACCCCAAACACCAAAGGGCCCATTTCCGTATGCTATAGAGGAAGTAAGCTTTAAGAATGCAGCGACAGGCAATATCATTTCGGGAACACTGACCAAACCAAAGTCTAATATCAAAGCAACTGCTGTTCTTATCAGTGGTTCTGGGCCTCAAGACCGGGATGAAACCCTGTTTGGCCATAAGCCATTTGCGGTAATCGCCGATCATTTGACACGGCAAGGATATGCAGTATTTCGCTATGACGACCGCGGGATTGGCGGCTCAAGTGGTGACTTTCGAGCAGCCACCAGCAAGGATTTCGCCAGTGACGCCAACGCAGCTGTAGATTATTTAAACAGCCGTAAAGATCTCCCAAAGGGTAAAGTTGGATTAATAGGACACAGCGAAGGCGGTATGATAGCTCCCATGGTTGCCAGTAGTCGAGATGATATTGGATTTACCATCTTACTTGCTGGACCTGGAGTTAAAATACCTGAGCTACTGGTTGATCAGTGGCACCGAAATCGTAAGTTCAATAACTTACCTGAACAAAATATGCAAAGACTTAGCCAGTTAGATAAGGAGATTTTTGAAAGAATTGCTCAACTCGGAATGAATGAAAGTCTTAATGATGAGATTCATGAGCTGCTTTATGAAAGCGTGAAGCTCGAAGGCGCTCAGGAAGAGGAGTTGGATGCTCAGGTTGAACAACTAAAGAAGCAGTATACTACTCCTTGGTTCCGTTATTTTGTTAAGTTCAATCCTGAACCTTATTTGAAACAAACAAAGTCACCACTTCTGGCTCTTAATGGCTCACTTGACTACCAGGTTGATGCAAAAATGAACCTAAGTAATATACAATCAATATTGAGCAGCGCTGGACATAAAGACTTTAAAACTATCGAGCTGAACAAAATGAACCACCTTTTTCAAATAGCCAATAAGGGCTCATTTTCAGAGTATGCCGAGCTAGAGGAGAGTTTTTCACCTATTGCTCTCGAAGTAATGTCCTCGTGGCTGAATGAACGCTTCTGATACTTGATAAGAATGTCAAGACATGGCTCCTGATTTAGGAGCCAACTTACTTAGATATATGTGCAATGAGTATTTTCAAATCCCCAACTCCATCCGCAAAATTTTTAGCCTACCATTTTGGTGGCTGGTTGATATTTTCTTTAGTTAATGTTTTCTCTTTAGGGCTTCTATCTCAGAATCACACCGATAAAATCGTGATTAATATTATTATTGTAGGGTTTATTACAGGGATCTCTACCCTTCTTACTCGAGAAATCATATATCGATTTAGCCTCTTTGATAAAAACGGGTATCAACAATGGATTGGCTTCCTATTAGCTGCCATTCCTCTTGGCGGTATAGGCGCCTATATTGCAACTGGCTTTGGATATTTATATTACATCTTTGTAGGATATGAAATTCCATCTTCCTTTTGGGAGGTTGTTGTTAGCAATTGGTTCTATCTTACCATTCTTATATTTATTTGGAGTTTCATTTATCTTACTCTGGTAAATCAAGAGCAATTACGCAAAGCCGAACATGATGCAACACAACTTAAATTACAACTGAACGAAGTAAAAATGAGCGCTCTAATGGGGCAGTTAAACCCTCACTTTCTATTCAATGGGCTCAATAATATTCGAGGATTAATCCTTGAAGATACAGCTAAATCCAGAGATATGTTGACGAACTTGTCCGACCTTCTACGTTATACGTTAATGGCCCATAAGCATAAAACTGTATCATTAAGAGATGAATTGGAAATCGTTTGTCAGTATATCGAACTTTTGAAAATACAATATGAAGATCGATTGTCTTTCACATTGGAAGTTAACGAAGATTTAATGGGAGAGCGAATACCTCCACTCCTAATCCAGCTGCTTGCCGAGAATGCCGTTCGCCATGGAATAGAAAAATGTAAACAAGGCGGTGAACTAGTGGTTAAAATCACCAAAGAAGACAATCATATGGTAATCACTGTGATAAATCCAGGTACTCTCATCAGAGAGTCAACCAAAGAGATTGGTAATACCGGCCTGGGGTTAATCAATATACAAAAAAGGTTAACCATACAATATGGAGACAAGACATATTTTGGAATTGAACAGCAGGGCTCCCAGGTAGTTGCTCGGTGCCATATTCCCTCCTCTCCCTTACAATTAGTGGTATAAGAAGTGAAAGCCATTATCGTTGAAGATTCTCGACTCGCACGCAATGAATTAAGAGAGTTACTCAAACCTTATAAGAATATAAACTTAATAGCAGAAGCAAAAAACTGTGAAGAAGCTATTCTCCTTATATCAGAGGAAAAGCCTGATTTAGTATTCCTGGATATCAATCTTCCTGATGGCAATGGCTTTGACATACTTGAAAAACTGGATTTCACACCTCAGGTTATTTTTACAACAGCTTATGACGAATACGCCATACAAGCTTTTGAAGTAAATGCACTGGATTATCTACTAAAACCCATAAACCCTGAAAAACTAAAGAAGGCTCTCGATAAGACGTCAAGTGAAACACCCACCGAGCACACAAATAGCTCAACAAGCTATTTAGACTCCAACAATAAAATATTTATCAAGGATGGGGAGCGTTGCTGGTTAATCGAAATTGGAAAAATTCGATACTTTGAAAACTGCGGCAACCATGCTCAAGTATTTTTCGATGACAGCAAGCCTTTTATCTATAAATCTCTAACCAAAATAGAACAACGATTAAACCCAGAAGTATTCTTCCGTGTAAATCGACAACAAATTATCAATCTAAACTTTATTAAGAATATAGAATCTTGGGTTAATAGTGGATTAATAATAACCATGACCGATGGGAAAGAAATAGAGGTTGCCAGACGGCCAGCCACTCGGCTACGTGAAATGTTAAGCCTCTAAGATTCAAGCCTAAAAAATAGCAGTGGAGTAAAGTATCAGTTAGATTAGTTCAGACTTGGTAGGATCATTTCCTATTTAAATAAAGTGTACGGTCAAGCCAAGTCTTAACTATAAAGATTAACCCATATTAAAATTATATGGTTCGAATTCTGCGGCTTAGCTACATCTCAGATTTTCTGATATATACCCCATCAACGAATCATACTATTAACCATTTAATCAATCAGACCTGTAGGGCTAAATCATCAAATTATTGTGTTCAATAGAATGCATTGCAATATGACTGATACTTATACTTCGGGAAATATTTCAGTTAATCAACTGACCAACAGTTTGCTAGACGCTATATTAAACTAACATTTAACATTAGAGATCAATCTGTTAATGATACCCATATATTCATCAATATACGCAGAGATACTATCTTCGCTAATCAAAGGCTCACAATAACCGAAGACAAAAGCCGAGTTGCGATAAGTCGTATAATTTATAATCATTAAGGGGTTAATTGCAGTTTTTAAACTAATCATCCCTTTTCGAATTTCAAAATATCGCATTTCATTTGCAAGAAGGCGCATATTCCCTACATTTGAAACAAGAATACCTGCAGGAAAGCATTCTTTCGGCGCAGTGATCTCAGCAGCCATGCGGGTGACCTCCTCTATGCTATAGTCAGATCTTAAGCTTTTTGTCATTGGTTTTTGTTTGAGGAGCACTAAATTAATCTCATTGTTCAAAAGCTTGGCCACCTCGAAAATATCGGAGCTTGTTGCGTTTGGTGGTAATTTTAGGCTGGCAGTTTCTGAAAATGAACCAACATGATCACTAGGGATAATAGGGTTGCACAATAGTCGAGCATCCATCGTGAAAATAACTTCTGTCAAATCTCTACATGCTGGTATAACCCGGGCAGCAACTGATGCAACAGCACAATAAAGCGCCGTTAGCTTTATCTGATTTTTTTTAGCCAAATAAGCCAATCCCTCGATTTTTTTAGGTGATACTAAATAGGATTTAGCACAGGCTCTTCTATCAGCAACAGACGCTTGCTTCTCAACCGCCCAACGGCTTCCCCCCTCTATTTGATGCTCAAATTCCTTCTCACCACAATATCCAGAAGCCTCTAGTTGACTAGCGATACTATTTAGCAAAGGGAGTGATTTAATGGCATGCCTTGGCTTTTCATGAAGGCATAGGAACTTGTCAAGATCAGAGAACAGCGTCATGAGGGATCTGCCATCAAGTATGGCATGTATATTTATAAAACAAATCCACTCAACAAAGCCTTGTTTATTTGTATATACCCTTAATCTATATACATGCTCCTCAGTTTTAATGAAGATCTCAGCAAGGTCCCTAAACTCTTTCTCCAAATCAAGCTGATCAACAATTAGAGTTACTTCTATTGGCACATCAACAAAATCAACATCACAAACCCATCTTAATCGCTCACCCCTTTTTACACGCGCCCTCAAAAATGGATGACGCTTATGCAAGTAAGCCAACCCCTCACGCAAGGACTCCATTTGCAAGGGCTCACAGACTTTTATAAAAGAAACAAATTGCAGGCCACCACGAGATAACCTATTCATTTCAATAAATAATGCTTCTTGGGGCCCAAGCTCTCTCGAAAATGGTTCTGGACTCATTGAAAATACCTTGTATTCATAACATTGCCTCTAACCTTTATGATGGGGACATGTAAATCAACAACTATTGATCTTTAGTTATCCTTATTTATTCCAAGAGCATCAACAGATCACTGAATGAAACATAGTATGTAATTAGATTTTTCTTACTCATTGACATGTACACTAACTTTCCCCCAAGAAATTTAGTAATGATCCCGGTGGTAGAGATATTTCAAGATATGTAATCCACAACAGATCTTTAAAATACAACCTTTATTTCTTTTTATCATGATTATTACAATTCTTTAGATTGTAAATTTCTTGAAAAACAGGCTATTTTTGTAAAGACGCAAATAACTCCTTATCATCACTAATGCCGCCAAATGCAGGTCAATATCGTTTTCAAAGACCAACAAATTGCTCATTGTTTATGTTATAGGAAATTAAACTGCAAAATTATTATATTACTAGTTTGTCACTTATTAAGTTGGGGATCTCCTTTTGCAAAGGTGATGCTTCAGCTTTCAAAGCACCAGAGTACATTTACATGGTCTCCTCTCCTTATAGAAGAAGCATGGCCAATGCGATTCGTGCTTTATCCATGGATGCAGTCCAAAAAGCCAATAGCGGGCACCCTGGTACACCTATGGGGATGGCAGACGTTGCGGAGGTCTTATGGAACGATTACCTAAGGCACAACCCAGCTAACCCGAATTGGCCTAACCGTGACCGCTTTGTCCTCTCTAATGGGCACGGTTCCATCCTGTTGTATGCCCTGTTGCACCTTTGCGGCTACGACTTATCAATCGAAGAACTGATGAATTTCTGCCAATTGCACTCCAAGACCCCGGGCCACCCGGAATATGGTTGCACACCTGGTGTTGAGGCCACCACAGGCCCCCTAGGCCAGGGGGTTGCTAATGCCGTAGGTATGGCCCTGGCGGAGAAAGTACTGGCGGCTCAATTTAACCGCCCTGGCTATCAGTTGATCAATCACCACACCTATGTATTTATGGGGGATGGATGCCTGATGGAAGGTATATCCCATGAAGTATGTTCTCTGGCTGGTACTTTAGGCCTGGGCAAGTTGATCGCATTCTATGACGACAACGGCATTTCTGACGATGGGCAGATTGAAGGTTGGTTTACTGACGATACACCCAGGCGTTTCGAGTCCTACCATTGGCACGTCATCCCTAATGTTGACGGCCATGACGCAATTGCGATTAAAGCAGCAATTGAAAAAGCCCATGCATGTTCTGATAAACCCACCATTATTTGCTGTAAAACCGTGATCGGCTTCGGCTCCCCGAATAAGCAAGGCCGAAAGGAATGCCATGGTCAACCACTCGGGGAGGAGGAAATAGCTCTCGTTCGCAAAACGATTGGTTGGGACTACCCTCCTTTTAAGATCCCTGAAGATATCTATGCATATTGGGATCAAAGGTCTAAAGGTAAAGCATTCGAGAAGGAGTGGAAGAGTCTCTTCGCTAAATACCGTGAGGAGTATCCTGAGATGGCATTCGAGTTTGTGCGTCGTGAGAGTGGAAAACTTCCACCAGATTTCCTGGTAAAAGCCGATAGCTACATTAAGCAATGTCAAAAAGATGCACTAAGAATCCCCTCTCGTAAAGCGAGCCAGAATACACTGAATGTTTACGGGCCTCTGTTGCCCGAACTCCTAGGTGGTTCAGCCGATTTAGCCGGCCCTTGTTTTAGCCTATGGTCCGGTTCTAAAAGATTGAACAAGAAAGATGCTTCAGGCAACTATATACACTACGGAGTTCGTGAATTTGGTATGAGCGCCATAATGAACGGCATTGCCCTGCACGGAGGTTTTATACCTTATGGTGCTACCTTTTTGGTTTTTATGGAGTATGCTCGAAATGCCGTGCGTATGGCGGCATTAATGAAGCAACAAGTTATATTCGTCTATACCCATGACTCCATCGGAATAGGTGAAAACGGCCCAACTCATCAGCCGGTGGAGCAACTCAGCGCCTTGCGTTCTACACCGAATCTACACACTTGGCGCCCCTGTGATACTACGGAATCAGCGGTAAGCTGGAAGATGGCTATTACACGCAAAGAGGGGCCCACTGCACTAGTATTCAGTCGTCAGGATTTAGCTCCGCAGGAACGAAATACCACGCAGATAGCACAAATTGAAAAAGGTGGTTATGTACTGTCCGACTGCGAAGGCGCTCCTGAGGCAATCATTATTGCGACCGGCTCTGAAGTCGAGCAGGCCATAGCTGCTAAAAGAAAGCTCACTAGCAAGAGAATTCGGGTTGTGTCCATGCCTTGCATAGAAACCTTTTTGGAACAGGAAGAACCGTACCGTGAATCAGTTCTCCCCAGTACTCTCCGCGTCCGGGTGGTGGAAGAGGCTAGTCATAAAGACTATTGGCACAAGTTCGTAGGCTTTGACGGTGAAATCATCGGAATGGATAACTTTGGCAAATCTGCACCCGGCCAGGAAGTCATGCAGTACTTCGAGTTTACAGCTGAGAAAATTATTGAAAGTATCGAGAGGCTGCTGAAGTAATTTAGTATGGAAGTACACCCTTTCTAAAGAAAATACGGTGCCGAGCATTAAAAGGGCAAATATTTCATCGAGTCATTGGCCATTAATAGCTCTACATTTCAAAGTTATTTTTCATAATTGAAAAAATTAAATCATTTTGTTTTAGTCGCATCAATATCTATTCAGATTATTCCATCCTCCTTTTGGCACTCGCACAATTTTTCTTGTTTGTATTCGTGAAATTTTTATAACCTAACTACCCTACAATGAAGTGAAAGTTGCCAAATTACCTGCTCACGCTACAAATCCCCAAGTTTGCCTCCATACTCTAAAGCTATTTAGGCCCTATCATTTTCACACCTAACCAGCCTATCAGGTAAAAAACTTAACATTGGGAGAATTTAGATGTCCAAGCACCCTTACTCTTTGGCATTAACTGTAACTTTCTTGCTGTTAGTTATTGCCTGCAATGCGATTGCCCAATCAAATAACCTTGAAGAAAATAAAAAAACTGCCATGCAGGCAGCCGACCTATGGCACAGTGGGTCAAAGGTCAATCCTGATTCAATTTTGGCACCTAACTATATCAACAATCTAGACTCGGCCACAAATTTGAGTATCGGCTCACAAAAACGTAATTTAAAGGAATTCAAAGCCGAAGTCGCCAAATTTCATACGGCCTTCAAAAATGTAAAACTGATTGATTCAATGCAGGTCGCCGAGGGAGATCTTGTCGCAACTCATGTAAAAGTTAGCGCCAATCACACAGGATCATTTATGGGAGAAATTCCAACAAATAAAACCATCACCTGGGATGCCGTAGAGTTTGTTAAAATCAAGGATGGAAAAATACTAGAAACCTGGGTGACCTGGGACAAATATGGTTTCTTGAAACAGATTGGAGTATTGAAATAGCTATTAGAAATCCCAATATAACAGTGTAGATCCAGTCCCTCCAACAAAATCTGGAGATTTACCAATTGGCTTTCACTTGAATGGATTTAGCTTTCAAGTTCAGCTAAATAACTTGCACAGCAGCCATCGCCGTCTAAATTTAAGTTCAAGCTTAGGCGGCAAAGATTTCAAAATAATTACAACTACTCAATAACAACCACCTTGAGTTGATTCATCTTGAGACTCCCAATGAAAACACCTGTTTTAGTCTTTGCTTCCTTTTACCCAAAACCCGACAAGGAACAAGCTGTCAAAAATTTGCTCACAGAGATGGTTTCACCATCCAGAGCGGAGCCTGGTAATTTATTGTATGAACTTTGCGAACAGATCGACCAGAAAGATCACAAAATAATCTATAGTCTCATAGAGAAATATATAGATGAAACCGCGCTCAGTGAACACAAATCTTCAGCTCACTACATTAACTACCGAAAGAATATAGAAGATCTATTATCCAGACCTATAAGCGTGGTTGTGCTAAAAAATATTTACCAATCCGACTGAGCTCTTACTCTATGCTCAATAACTCTTGGGTACTTGAGCAACTCCCACCTCATAAAGATGACCTACATCTCACGCCTCCTCAGACAGCCTAAGCTTAAACTCCAGCCTGCTATTGACACACACATTAATATTTGCACTCCCTAAAATAGGAAGAACAACAACTTTTAGACCTATAATTAAGCTGATTTAAAATCTTGAAGTTTTACCTTAAGACTTGACACCCAAATCACCTACACTGCCATCTTTAAAATGAAAGGTTCTCAGCTAATTAAGAAACTGCCAGCAGTTAGGTACTAACTGTAAGTTAAAAACCTAACATCACAACATTTACACTGTTAGCGGAGTTCAATGTTGAATCTTGGAATTACGAATAGAGTAGCTATTGTAACTGGCTCCAGCTCAGGAATTGGCTATGCCATTGCCAAAGAGCTTCTTGCCAATGGTGCAAAGGTAGTTCTGGTTGCACGAAACGAAGCACATCTACAAAAAGCAGAGAATAAGCTACATAAAAACTCAAAGTCTGAGGTCACTTCTATCTCAATAGACATAACTCGAGATCATGCTGCACAACAGATAATCGATAAAACCCTAAACACCTTTGGAGCACCAGAGATTCTAGTCAACAATGCTGGGCGCGCCCATGCTGGTGGACTTATGTCCTCAACTGAGGAAGACTGGGAACAAATGACTGCAGTAAAACTCACTTCTATGCGGAGAATGTGCAAAGCTGCCATCCCTTATATGCAGCAAAAAAGCTGGGGAAGAATAGTTAACATGTCATCTATTGGCGGCACCTACCCAAACCCAAAGCTACTCATATCTCATGTCCTAAGTGCAGCAATCAATAATCTATCAAAATCTCTTGCATTAGAGGTTGCACCGTACAATATACTAGTTAACTCGATTGGAGTAGGCGCAATTAAAACGGATAACTGGAAAAATAACATGATCCCATTTATCCGCAGTAATACGCCAGAGTATGCAACACTTACAGATGATGAAATTCTTGTTCGAGTATCGAACGAATGTACGCCTGTAAAACATCCAGGGGAACCAGAAGACATTGCTACTCTGGCGGCCTTCCTTTGTTCTGCGCGTAATAATTTTATCACTGGGGATAGTATTGAGGCATCAGGCGGAGCTGACCGCTTTATGTAGGATTTAGCTTTCTCATTAACTAACATATACAGCGGCTAACCAATAATAATAGCGCGGCCTTTTATCCATCACATATCAATATGAATAACACTTTTTTCTTCATACAAGATCATAGCTCTGGAAACTATCATAACCTCTGTCACTATCACAAAGTTTAATCTTACCCTCTACCGGACAAACAATCATTAACACCGAGCGCACATAATAACAACCCTATACTAACAAGAACAGATTAGTGATCAAACAAACTGATTTGTCACTGGCATTTATTCGCTTACAAATAAATTCGGACGTCCTTTTACTCAAACTAACAGACAATTAAAATAAACTAAAAAATCATCAAATTATAATTTTCTTCAAGTAACAATAGAGATTTTCTCTTCCAAGAGACCGCCAAATTTTCTCAAGGAGAAATAAAGTGCCGGCTATCAACCCTATTCCAGATGCGATGAGTGTAGTGCTTGTCCAATTTTCGCCTTACCCAGCCTCTGATTCAGAAGGCATCAAACAAAACATAAAGAGAATTGAAGCATATGTTGATCGTGCATCTTTATGTTTCCCGGGCGTGGATTTAATCATTTTTCCTGAATACAGCACTTACGGATTTGGCTTCCATCCATATGCTGAGCATTTAAAACTTGCTACAACCATACCGGGACCTGAAACAGAAGCTTTTGGGAAAATAGCTAAGCAATATGGTGTTTGGCTGTGTGTATCAATTGTCGAGCTTGCACCTGAGCCACATATGAAACCATATAACGCAATGGTCCTGATCAATGGTGATGGTGAGGTCGCTCTTTCCTATCGCAAAATGGTTCCATGGTGTCCTATGGAGCCCTGGAGTCCCGGGCCTGAAATGTCAGTTTGTAATGGTCCAAAAGGGTCGAAACTGGCCATTGCGATTTGCTCAGATTTTGACTACCCAGAAGTGGCACGTGAAGCAGCTTGGAAGGGTGCAAATGTAATTCTAAGACCTGCTAAATATATGTACCCATGGGATCATATTTGGGGGATTACAAATCAAGTGCGGGCTTATGAAAACCAAGCTTATGTAGTAGCGGTCAATCATACTGGAGAAGATAGTTCCTACTCTTATTTTGGTCGCTCAATGGCCTGCGATTATGATGGGAACATCATATGTTCTCTAGATGGCAGTGAGGGTATGACAAAAGTTGACCTTTATCCTCAACTAGCTGAAGAGGCTCGTGATAAGCGACTATCGAACAACTATCTTTATCAGATTAAACACCGCGGGTATACAGGAATGCCTCCTAAGGGGGCAACTCATAACCCTTTTACCATATATAGTGACTGGGATAAGATCCCTAAGCGATGGAACCGTGATCCAAGCAACGAAGCCGAGAAGATCGCGAATAGAGGAAGAAAAATTCTGGCTGAAGCTTCAAAGAAAGAAAACCTTAAATCACCAGATTCAGAGGAGTAGCAGTCTTTGCAGAGTTCTTTCTTAGAACTACCATATTTAATTCTGAAATAATTTGGTTACTTAACTCCCCCTTTAATCAAAGGGGGGATCTTACATCCATAACATCAGCAACTTACTACTGAATTTTCATTGCGAAAGCGGCATCTGAATGATACTTCAGGCCGAAGCTAAATGATTCAGCGCTGCATTTAATTATTTTAATTATTACTTATAAACTATCCAGTATCGAGTATTTTATCTCATCATTATTAAAACCCAAAAAAACATCACTGCCAAAAGGCCCACGCTATAAATCAACTCCCTCACAACAATTCTACAATCCATAATGGGCCATTAAATCATAAATCATAAATCATAAATCATAAATCATAAATCATAAATCATAAATCATAAATCATAAATCATAAATCATAAATCATAAATCATAAATCATAAATCATAAATCATAAATCATAAATCATAAATCAAATAACATTAATGAACACCCTATAGAAACACCACCCATGTAGATATTACAACGCACTCACTCACACATATTTTTCGCCCCCTATAATTAACCACGCACAACCTCAGATAACAACATCACTAACCCTACCGTATTAATAAATTATCATTGAACTCAATCGTGACCCAGCTCACAAACATATTCAAAGCTAAACCACCACCAATGATTACGCCTGCAACCAATTGACATTGCAAATATGAATTTTGCAGTATGAGCCAACTAATTCATTGGGAGACGCCAGCAACAGAACGATTAATTGGGAATTAACACATAGAACTTACAAAGATTAACCGCTCACACTTTTCAAGGAATGGAGAGTATCAATGCTTAATAGAATTCTAGCACTCACACTTTGTTCAATCTTTTCTATCCCCACTTTGGCAAAAACTTTACTAATTGATGGTCAACAAATTGAGATTGGAGAAGTCGCCGTTAATGGTACAGGCTGCCCTGTAGGGTCAGTAACGGCTACGGCAACAGATGATAATAAAAATATCGCGATACTTTTCAGTAAATATAGCGCCGTAACAAATTCTTCAAATCCAATTGCTAGCTCTGATTGTAACTTGGCAATACCTTTAAGTGTAGAACCTGGGTTTTCAGTAGGCATATTAGATATTGACTGGCGGGGTACAGTATTTTCTGCCGATGGATCCCTTATCAATTTCCATAGAGAATACTTTTTTTCTGGCAGTCAAGGCCCGAGCCATGACAATAACTGGAATAGCTCTGGCTTTGAGAACTTTGTCCTCAATGATCGCCCACCATTTGCCTACTATTCCGGGTGCGATGGGGAGGCCCTTATTGCGAGAGCAGATACCGTTGCAACAGTAATCGGTGCCGACAGCCTATTTTCTCTGCGTTCTGCCGATGTTGGAGCACAGTTGCTTTTAAATATCCAAATTATTCCTTGTGATGAATAATTAGAGCAATTGTATTCACTCCCCCCTTAATAAGGTGGGGAGTATTTATTAAAATAAAATTCTTGATTTACATGGCAATATCATTATCTACTTCTTGCTTTCAATAATTGAGCAGCCAACCCAGTCAGCAGATCGTAATTCATACTGATGGCTTTATCTGATATTTCGACCATTTTTCAATTATTGAACAACGAGCTACCTGAACGGCACTAGTCATAGCCCCTCCCCCTCCAATCCTCAAGTCGCAAAAAACTACCACCTTTGCTCACTTGTACCGCAAATGCGAATCATTACCATGTGAGATGAATTCACTTCTGGGGAATCACCCATGTTTCGCAAAAGCTTGATTGCCATCGCCCTCTCCTCAGCAATCCCTGCCTCTTTTGCCAATGACGCGTCTTTCGGACAAAACGCTGTAATGGAGGAGACCCTAGTGATAGGTGTCCGCCAGCGATTATATGAGCGCGGCGCCCTCTTAGACGCCATACAGAAGACTGAAGTCGTAGACGAAAGCCTGATCAAGTCCCAACAAGCGGTAAACCTGACGGATGCCATTGAGAAATCCCCCGGTGTAAGGGTTTCCAATGAGTGTTCTATGTGCGGGGTTAAGCGGGTAATGCTGAATGGTATGCGCGGGGAGCATTCCACCATCCTCACCGACGGCGTTCCCTTACACACGATGATGGCTGGCTACTACGCGGTAGATGCACTGGCCACCACCGGCATCTCACGTATCGAAGTGGCCCGCGGTGCAGGCGCATCACTGCTGGCACCCGAAGCAATCGGCGGAACCATCAATGTGATTTCCAAGGAGATAGAAGAAACTGGCGTCAATATAAATGCCTCCATGGAGGACAACGACAGTTATTTTCTTGGCTTGATGGCAGGGTATCTGAGCGATGATGAACATACCCGCACATCGCTAGTCATCCAGGATGACAAACATCACCAGATGGACAACGATGATAACGGCATCAGCGAAGCGCCCTTACAGGAAAATACCAGTTACGTGGTGCGTCTCTCGCAAGACCTGGGCGAAAGGGGCAACCTGATCCTTCGCACGGCCTACACCGACTCCAATATTTTTGGTGGACCCCAGGGAGACAGCATTGGCTCAGTCTTGCACGGATACGATGGTGTGGAGTCTGACCACTTATTTGTCGACGACGATGTGCGACAGCAATATATCGGTAAACCCTGGGAAACCACCGAATGGATAGCCACCACCCGCAGTGAAATTTCCGGCAGCTGGCTACACGAATTTAACGAGTCCTATAACACTTTGCTGACAGTTGCCTGGTCTGAGCATAAGCAGGACTCCTTTTACGAGGGGTTCGACTACAGCGCTACCGACACGCTCAATTACTTCGACCTGCGCAACAACCTGATCCTGAACGACCAGCATATGCTGACGTTTGGTGTCGACCTTCGCGATGAATCCATGCGCTCCGACTCTGCTGCAGGAGAGGAAAGCGACAACTACATTGAAGATAGTTTCGATTACCAAACTACCGGCCTTTACCTGCAGGATACCTGGACAGTCTCACCAGAACTTGAGGTGGCACTAGCCATACGCCTGGATAATGCCAAAGCCGATTTCGTCGCCGAGCAAAAACCCGGTACCGAGATCGATGAAACTGTGGTGGCCCCGCGTATAGACTTGCGCTACCTGCACGACGATCAATGGACCTCCCGCGTAGCGATGGGGCGAGGCTACCGAGCCCCCCTATCCTTTTTCGAAACGGATCACGGCATCCTGGATGCCGGAGATGGCTTTGCCATCGACATTGAAAGTCTGGAGAAGTCTCAATCTGCAACTTATGCGCTGAGCTTCGAAGGGGAGCGCCTTAACAGTACCCTGTCATTGGCATTTACCGAAGTAGATAACCTCGCGGCATTAAGTGAAACCGAGGACGGGGTACCGCTGCTTAGCCAAATGCAGGAAAGTGCCTCTGTAGGCGCTGCCGACATTACTCTCAGTTATGCGCTGAACGACAATCTATCTATTGGCAGCACTCTGGAGACCTACGATTACGGCGATGTTTTCCGGGAGTCCTTTGCCATTGCCCCTGTGGAGCAACGTGCACTATTCAATCTGGATTACAAAGCCGATTACTGGATGCTATACGCTAGCGCCACCTGGGTAGGCGCCCGCGACCTGGATGAATTTGGCTATGAGGGCTTTAACCAATTGGGCGACGTCTCGTTAAAGAGCACAAACGCAGACGCCTATTGGACACTGGATATGAAATTGACCTTTGATGTGAGTGAAAACCTCAGTCTGTACCTGGGCGGCAACAATCTCACGGATTACACCCAGGTCGAGGAAGGGGAAACCCCTCTGTTCTGGGATGCCAGTGGTGCCTATGACGTAGCCTATATCTATGGTCCCCTGCGCGGCCGTGAATTCTACCTGGGCTTCGACTGGAACCTGTAATGCGAGCCTGGCTCTTACTCCTCACACTTCTGTTCGCGCCAACTGGCGCGGCTGAAGTTCCCACTTCCCTATTCGATTTTGAATTGCGCAGCCTTGCCGGGCCTGAGCGTATCAACTTGCAGCACTTCAAAGACAAGCCAAGCCTGATGGTACTGGTAGAACCCGACTGCTCCTGGTGCTTTCGTCAGGTTCGAGCACTCAACCGGCTTACACACAAGTGTTCACAACAGTTCCAGCCACTTGCCCTGGGTATTAACGGATCGCGCAAAGCACTATTGGCTGAGTATCGAAAATTGCGCCCGGAATTTCCCATGTTCCAGGCGAATCGAAAACTCCAGCAAGTGCTGGGTGAAACTCCCGGCACCCCCTTCAGTTTTCTAATAGCACCCAATGGTAAGCCGCTGCGCTGGCTCAGGGGTTATATTCCTGATGAGCAATTGCAGCCCATTCTGGAACAAAGTTTTGGTTTTACCTGTAGTAATACTTCTTGATTTCAATTAATAACTGCAATTCCTTATGCTGTAGTAGATCATCTTGCTGTTCCTTAAATAACTCATTCGGTGACCTGTCACTCCGGCTCTCTCTAGGTTTACTATTCAGACGATCCATTACAAATTGAACCTACTCGTCTGTTATTTTATTTAAGTCGGCATCCTTTGGGAAATACTGTCGAATGAGGCCGTTAGTGTTTTCGTTAATCCTCCCCAGGATGAATATAGGTGGGCAAAATATATATCGACCTCTAAATCTTCTGCAATCCTTTCATAACCAGAGAATTCAAGACCATTGTCGAATGGTAATTATTTAGCCTTGTCCGTACTAAGAAAGTCAATTAAGTTTGCAGCCAAATTAAAATCAATCTTCATTCGACTTGCGTAGTTAAATGGCCGGATACTTTACCTCTAGAAATAGATAGCTCTCGCAGAAGATTTATTATCTTTGAGCGTCACTCTAGATTTAATACTATAGAATTTATTTGGGCCTTAGAGTCTCTATATACTGCGCATCTACCCACATTATTTCAAAATTCGGGGGGGTACAACGACGACAGTAGAAAAGATATTTTCCATCTGGTGTTACATACCCACCACCATCTTCCCCCTCTGTATTGATTTTATCACCAAAGTTAATAGCTTCACCCCATGAGCCATCCTGCTGGCGAAAGCTGATATACATGTCGCTATCACCATACCCGCCCTCTCTTTCACTATCCCAGATGATGTAAGACTCATCAGGGGCAATAAAGGGGTGAGCAGTCCACTTGCCCGTGTTTATCTGTTGGCCAAAAGGCTTTGGCGTTTCACGCTTACCATCTAACAGTCGTGAATAGCGAAGAATACCATCGCCGTTTTGACCTACCTCATCAAATACAAAGGTTCCTTTCGCAGAAGCAGTAAGGCGCATAATACGAATGTCTTCAAATTGTGAGCCAAGACTTTTAAGCTCTGACCAACCATTAGCGGTACGCTCTCTATATTGATTTCTAGCATACATCGTTTGACCATCCGGTGAGATGGAACCGCCCCAGGCCACTTTAGACTCATGCCATCGATTGTTCTCAAGCTTGAATACAACTTTCGAGGATTTGCCACTTTGGTGATATCTTCTTGTAACGTAGTACTCTTTCATATCGGGCGTGAAGTAACCGCCCCAGTCACGATACTCTTTCGAAGGCTTAGGGGCGAACAGTTGTGGAGTCAGCCCAGGTGGCTTCTGTCCAAGGTAAGGGCCCTCAAGTACTACAGGGGTATCCTTGCTATAGCTGGTACCACTTAGAGTTAGCAGGGAAAGTAAAATGACTGAAGTAGAACGATGCCTCATGACTTATCCTTATTTGATCAGGGGGTAACTGGCAATCACTGTAATCAACTTGGCTATATAGCGCCTGACGTCCTTGTGAATTTTGCCTGATTCTTATTCTGATGGCGGCAATCAGCTCACTGCATGTATAAAATATATACAAATACCACCCTCTTAGGCAGGCTTTCAGTTATGGGCGGTGGTAAGCTCAAGAAGCAATAACAATACGGATCAACCTCCATAGACTCCTCAACTGTTTCCAATCCACCATTCTCCCTGTTTCAGGATTTCTATACTTTTTACTTTGTGGCCACCCTCTACTTTAGCGATTTCTTCCTCGTAAAATTTACTCTACTATTTTGTGTCCTTCTGGCAATTGCATCGCCTTATCCAATAGTCATATCCTCTGAATGCAATAAAAATCCATAGAACTCACCAAACCGTAAAGCGGACTCAATGTGTATAGACTTTCCCACCCTCCTTATGAGCATCTACCCGCTTAGGGCCGCCAAAATTCAAAGGCCCCATCCGGAAGCTTTAAAAGCAACTCATCAAATACCTCTTCATCCACATGTTTCCGTAAAGCTTTAGCAACATCTTTAATTGCTGTAACTGTTGAAAAATTGTGCTCTCCTCGTAATAACCGCACCTCCCTGGTCATTTCCTCAACACTATCAAAGTCTTTCTTTTCTTCGTTAAAATCCCAGTCGGCCACAAACAAAGATCTCAGGCAAACGGGTAAGACATTGGAAAACGCAATAGCATCGGATGTAGAAATTCGACGGCGGAACACATGAAAAACGCCCTGTGTCATTGTATAGGTAACATGCGTACTCCAAAGCCCAGCTATATCTCGAGCATCAACTAAATATTGAAAAAATTTTTCAGATGCTTTCTCATATTCCAATGGCACAGTCATAATTAGTTTTACTAATCCTGATTAATATTAGTTACGATTAACACCTTATATCAAACACAACTGACGTAGCGTGATTGATGTATTCTATACTTATAATGATCTGATGTTTTTTCTAACGGTTAATCATGTATGGCAACCAAACACGCTGCCTATCATAATTCATAACCTTAATTTTGCAGGATTATGACTGGCATGTACTAAGATTGATTCAATTTTTCATACAAACCAAATCATGACAACGTCTCTACGCCAGCTCTCTGAAATGGTCCGCAAAAGAAAGATCACAGCGACATCCTTAATTGAAGAGGCCTGCGATAATGCGGTGGCCCACTCAGATCTAGATGCTTTTATCTGCCTGGATAGGCATGGCGCATTACAGAAAGCACAGCGCATTGATAACGAGCTGAAAGAAAGCAGCAATAACTGGCCTCTTGCTGGCATCCCCATCGTTGTCAAAGACAATATCAATGTGAGAGGTTTTCAAACGACTGCGGGCACACCTGGTATGAACTTCCAGGCCAAGACTTCTGCACCAATAATTGAGAGTCTAGAGAAGGCCGGAGCTATCGTCATTGGCAAAACCAATTTGCACGAACTCGCCTTCGGCGTAACCTCGAATAACGCCGCCTATGGTGCCGTCAGGAATCCTTGGGATAAATCCTGCTTTCCAGGTGGTTCATCCGGGGGAACAGCAGTAGCCATTGCCGCCGGGATCGTATCTGCAGGCCTGGGCACAGATACCGCCGGTTCAATCAGGCTACCAGCAGCCCTCACGGGAATTGTGGGCTTTCGACCATCCACTGGCTGCCTGAGTACCGAGGGAATAGTGCCCTCTGTACCAGCGTTTGATACCTCTGGCCCCATGGCCGCCAACGTAGAGGATACCGCTTATCTGTTTGAGATATTAACCGGGTCTGCCCTACCCCAGGCAAAGCCACTTAATCAGCTGCGCCTTGGGCTTGCCCACCCGCTATTTAATAATCTCTCACCAGGTGTATACCAAGCTTTTAAAGCTGCGTTACATTCCCTTAGCTCCGCGGGAACCACCCTAATAGAAATCGATTTATCCTCGTTAGTGAGCGCAGTCCTTGATGTTGGGTTTCCTATCGGATTTCATCAAATGAAAACCGCTATGACCCAATTTCTGGCGAGCTACCAGCCTAATACCCAACTGGCTGAGTTGGTTGCAATGATCAAAAGTAATGATGTAAAGGCTGTCTATCAGGAGTCAGTACTGGGCCCCAAGGCACCATCAAATGCCGACTATCAAACCGCTTTAAAGAAGATGCCTGGAGTACGCGACAACTACCTAAAAATCATCCAGCAGCACCAACTAGATGCGATTGTATTCCCTACAGCACCGATCGAAGCTCAATCTATTAGTACTTCATCAAACCAACTTGAACTAAACGGAAAAATACTTCCAACTCTGGACACACTCATACACAACAATGCCACAGCAGCAGTCACCGGTGCTCCCGGAATAAGCATTCCTATTGGGCGAGGCAATAATGGCTTACCGGTTGGTCTGGAACTGGATGGAGTGCCCGGCGCCGACTTAACACTTCTCGCCATTGCAAAGGAAATTGAGCTTCAGATACCACCACTGGTGTCGAATGGTCTGAAGTGAAACTTCAAACCCCATTAGAGATGCCACAATGACTGGCAGCTCACTTTAACCCTTCTCTTTTCTTTAAAACCATCACTTTAGCGAAAGACCGAACGCTGACAGTCTCAACCAAGTAGAAAGGACTCTGAGCAAATAACTTATTCCATTCACTGACCGTTCGTTCACGCCCTTTTGTTCCCATTAGCATCTGCATATCCATTGCCGCTAAATTGAGATCTGCCCCTTTCTCTGGCAGTACAGCATCAACAATCGCTAAAGTAGTATTACGTTCACCCATCGCCCGATGAATATTCATTAAAAGCTCTTTAGCCCTGGAATCATTCAGCAAGTGAAAAATAGCCACACACAAATAGATGTCCTTATCACTTACTGCATCTGGAAGTGGGTCATTTAGGATATCAGTAGGATAAAAATCTAATCGTTTCCTAACATCATCACCGAGGTGACTATCCCAATACTCTCGCGCAGTCGATTCAACATTGTTCCTATCAACAACAACTGCAGTCAAGTGTTTGTACGAAGAAAGGATACTGGCACTTTTACTACCTTTTGCGCCACCCAAATCAATAATTCGATCAAAACTCTTCCAGTTAAAGTCTTGCAGGTATTGTAAACCGGTAAGATGATCAACAGTATCCATTGCATCCGAAAATAGGTCACTAACCTTCGGGTGATCATTCATATAATCAAACATCTCCTTTTCATACACACCTTCAAAAGGCACATTGCCCTCCTTGATATGCCCCTCAAAGTTTGAAAACCATGGCCTGCTAAATTCAGGGGAATTATGCATCAGGATCATATTTTTTACGCTGTTGTCGGCGTTAGTACGAAGCGCTCTTGAATTTCTATTATGCGAAAAACATTTTGGTTCCTCTTCTTTAAAAATCCCCATTGCGCATAACATTCTCATCAATCGATAGAGGTACTGTTTATCGGCTTTGCAAGCATCCGCCAACTTATCTATCGAAATGGCTTTATCTTCAATATGATCAGCAATATTAAGACAGGCAACGGCGTATAAACAGCGAGATTGCCAAAATAAAGATCCTATTTGCATCAAACGAAAGGGAGCCGGGATCAGGCGATTTGGGATATTACACAAACTATAAACCGCATTGGAAAACCTCTGAAAGACCCAATTAGAGACCCTATTCTTTTGCATAGACCCGGGCATAAGAACTCCTCAGAATAAAATGTCTGATAAAAATATCCAATAAAATAAACATCTCTGTTATTACAAACAGAGACTTGAAAGGTTACATATTTTGTAAACCGGCCTTTAGGATTCGGCCATTAAAATCGGCAAGCTGCTTTAAAAACTCAGGCCCCATTTCCTGGCCCATTTGCTCCTCAAGAACTGGCTTGGCCAGCATGGGCAACATGGCAAGACTGACAAACGCAATCCTGAGCAAATCATATTCAGTGCCAGCGCCCGAAGGTTCAGCGCCCTGAATTTCCGCCAATCTCCTGGTCCCCCGTTGGCGCCCCCGCTCTAAGAGTTGGCGAATAACATTCTTTCCTGGCCCCTCGTTAAGCGCCATAACTTTCAAGATTAGGGCTGGAAACTTGGGATTCTCCTGCATTGTGGCATAGTAGAGGTCGAAGAAGTCACCAAAATCCCAGTCGCCATCGAGGCTCAGCTGCTCAACAGCATTAATCAGGGGGAGTAAGGTTTGACGAATCATATCTTCGTATAAGCCATCCTTACTGCCGAAGTAATATCGAATCATTGATACCGCCACCCCCGCCTTGGCAGCAATTTGGCGAGTGGTAACCCGGTGATACTCATCGTTCAAAAAGCACTCTCGTGCCGCTTCTATCAACCGATTGGCAACATCTGACTCCTGCATATTCCTTACCATCCCCGATTTGTAATGCAATGGAGGCTAACAGGGTATAGCACCACCTTCCATAATGACTGTTGTTCAATATAAGGGGTTTGTACGAACACTGAGCGCTTAACTACCTTAGACCGCTATACAGAGATAACAGGAACAATCTGATTCCTCACATTAGCTCTTAAATGAATAACTAGTCACTCTTTAGCGTGCCCATTCATACAGACAAATTCTAAGTCATTCAGGCTGCTCGCAATGAGGAAATTATTAGCAGCTAGTTAAAACACAAGAATCTATAAAGAATGCGAATTTAGCTTGCGTTTCTTGAGAGAAAAATCAGATATATCTAGAGGAAAAAGAACGAAATATAGGCACAAAAATAATCTTATTGGATTTTATTAAGTTTGTTTTAGTGTCAAAGCTGCGTAGAATTGGTAGATATTTATCGGTATTTTTGGCTGTCACTGTGCGAGTTTAATCGGCACATAGCTCAAGTTTAAAAATCCGAAAAGCTTTCCAAATAATCCATTTACTTATAGGAGAACAGTAGCGTGACATAAGAGTAAGTAAAAGGCGCTGACCCATGGTGCGGGAACACCAGGGGCCAGCTGACCAAATTGATACACAGACTATCAAGATGGCTATATGCATAGTACGCTAGAAACCCGCTCGTCTTCAATAAAGTGGAGTACATTCAGCAGCTTGGAGCGATTCCCCAAGCTCTGGGAGCGTTGCGCCCGCCTTTTCTTCTTCTATGCCTACCGTTCCCGTGCTCCACCTCAAATTTCCTGCAAACACCGCCCTTCAAGCCGCCTTCCCATTACGGAATGCCTAGCCATAACTTGCATATCAGTAGGAAAAGAAAATGTTGATCTTAAAACGCCGGACTGGCGAAAATCTAAGAATTGGAACAAATGTCTCTATCACAGTATTGGAGGTTAAGGGTAATCAAGTAAAGATAGGAATACATGCCCCCAAATTCCTACCTGTGCATCGTGAAGAAATTTATATACGCATTCAAGAGGAAAGAAAATTGATAAACCGAAGTGGCTGAGAGCCTACGTCTCCAATAGGAAAGGCCCACTAAGGGCCTAAAATTCTCTATATGGGTATGGCTCTGAAAACTTCGCAATATAAGCGTCTATATTATCCCTCTCCCTCATGCTCCATATACTAACTATAGTTAACTTCCATTGAGAAAATGTTACTTTCGGGCCAATCAAAAAAACGTACTCAAGAATTTTTGATAGGTACATTTACAAAAAGGCACCTTTATACCTGTGAAAGTATGCAGAGTGCCCACTAATATCATAAGCCGTTTAGTACTTTTTAAGCTGGAATAAATTACCCATTTCGTATGCTGAATATATTTCCTGCATTGCCTCTTCGGTAACTTGATTGATCTTTTCTATCGTAGGGTTCAATCCTGTACCATCAACAGTTGTTCGAAACGGTCGACTTGAAGGCTCTGTATTCAGTAAGTTCAGAACCGCATCTGCAACCAATTGTGGGCTGGGGGCATTCTCTGATTCATGGCCCTTCTCTGTACCAGCCCACATTTGCTCCGGGGCATATGCATATTCACCATAACTCGCAGCCACTTCTTTGTCACTTGCTCTTAACAGGTTTGAGCCAAAATCGGTTCCAAATCCGCCGGGTTGAACAATCAAAGATTGAATACCAAATTGCGCCAGCTCTACGCGATAATTCTCTGCCATTCCTTCTACCGCATGTTTGGTGGCATTATAAGAACCAAGGAAAGGTAATACGAACTTACCTAAAATGCTTGATATCTGAATAAGAGTTCCACTGCTGCGCTGTTTCATCTGCGGCAACACTGCACGTATTAAACGTTGAACGCCAAAAACATTGATATCAAAAACCTTTTTAAAGTCCTCGATGGTAAAGCTTTCCTGCCACCCGAGCGTACCGACTCCCGCGTTATTAATTAAGATATCAATTGGGCCGACTTCTTTAGTTGCTTGAGCAATACCCTTGGCGACGCTCTCATCATCGGTTACATCAATATCGACGACAACGATACCTTTAGTAATAAGCTCATTAGCTACAGAAGCATTGCGGCCACTTGGGTCTCGCATGGTGCCGATGACTTTGTAGCCATTATTTGCAAGTGTATTGGCAATTAGATAACCAAAACCACTATTTGAACCAGTAATAAGCGCTGTTTGAGTCATGATTGTCTCCTTAAATTTTGCATCACATCAACTGGTGTAAAGATTAAGACTTGCACGTGCATTAATGAAATTGATTTAATGCATATAGCAATGAATAAAAATAATAGCCACAAAACCAGTACGCAAAAGGCTTCATAAGCCACCCCTATTGATCAGATATTCAATCAGGGGGTTTTGAAAAAAATTAAGAGCAAAGGCCTTCAGCACTAAGATCCGCACTGGTTATCTATCAGATTTTGCATCTAGTTTTTAGTGGAAAAATAGCTAGACACAACGTACAGAATAAAAAGCCATAAGATATTTTGAATAAGCAGTCTAAGGAATTAAGACCTTAAAAACTGTCATCTAGCACCATACAGGTATAGAACTTAAACAATTACAAAATTGAGTTAAGCCCTACCTGCACACCATTTAGATAACTCTAGTTATTTTTTCCACAAGGAAAAATGTATTCTCATTGTTTACCCATCTCCGCCTCAAATGCCTCACGGTAGTCGGGATGCCAACGAGAGAGTGGCGGACGATTGTTAATAATATCCCCTATCGCCCAGCTCATGCGTTTAACATCAGTTTCACGATCTACGTCATTATCCGGGCAAAGAATGTAAAAATCACCACGCTCGACGCTCTCCAGCATAAAATTGACCACTTGATCTGCAGTCCATGCGCCATCTGGTTTACTAGGGCTACCAATCATACCCGTGTAAGTGAAGCCAGGAATTAACAAGTGGGATGAGACCTGGCTTCCAGGTGTATTTCGGATAGAGTGCTGTAACGCCTCCGCAGTAGCTTTTACCGCAGCCTTACTAACGTTGTAAGCCGGATTTCCCGGTGGAGTGGTAATTCCCTGCTTAGATCCAGTCGTAACGATAACAGATGGGCTGTTTTGACTGATCATTTCGGGGGCAAATGCATGAATACAATGAATCACACCCCAAAGGTTTGTGTTGATAATCTTATTCCAACCATCTAAATTCTCCCAACTTCCATTTTTAACAGCAGTTCCTGCATTGTTAAAAAGAAAGTCGATACGACCGAATTCTTTTTTAACTTGATCTTTGAGCGCTACTACCGAGCTAAAATCACTCACATCGGTTTCTACTATTAAAGTATCATTTGGTAGAGCGCGCTTAGCTTCTTCCAGTTTTTCTTTGTTAACATCTGCTAAACAAATCTTCATCCCTCTTTCTGATACGGCCTTTGCTGCCGCAAAACCTATTCCGCTGGCACCACCAGTAATAACTGCAACATTATTCGGCTGAAAGATAGTAGATGTGCTCATTGGGATTCCTGGATTATTGTCAAAGACATAAATTAGAGTTTGTGAAATACGGTATTAATACTACTCCTTCAGGCATAGGCTATTTACCGAAATCATTCTTTATAGCCTTGAGACTCTCAATGGAGTTTTGCCTGAAGAAGCCTGTTACTAAAATAGACGACTATTTCATCAATTTTAGAAGCTCTTGAGCAACAGCAATGGAGGATTTGTTGTTCTGGCCTGTTACCAGTTCACGATCAACAACTACATGCGGCTGCCAATCTTCTTTGCTACGGGAGTAATTACCACCGGCATTGGTGAGTGCATTTTGAGGCCAGTAGAACAGCTCATCACCACCTAAGTAGTATTGAGTAGCTACAGCTTCTTCTGAGTTACTAAAAGAGGTCATTTTGTAACCGTCATATACCCAGCCCTTGGCAGCTTTAGCTTTCTTACCGGCTTTCATTTGGGTTTCAAATTCAGAGCTGTTAGGCAATGCGGACAACAGCGCAACTGGGCCATGACACACTAAACCGGTAGGCTTGGACTCAGCGTTAAAATGACGTAAGAAGCTGCCCAATTGATCATTGGATACCAAGTCACCTAAAGGTGCATGACCTCCAGGTACAAACAGCGCATCAAAATTCTCTATACCGATTTGCTCAATGCGAGCAAAGCTAACTACTGGGCTGTGATCTTTGTCAGTCAGCATTAGCTGGTTGAGTAAAGCTTTATGGGCATTGTAGTTTTCTTGACTAGTATCCAAGAAATGGTCAGGCGTGTCTGAGACCGGGTCCAATGTCGGCGCCAGCCCCATCGGGGTAGCGAATGTTATTGTGTGGCCAGCTTCCATCATCAATTTGACCGGCTCCATAAGCTCATTCAAATAGAAGCCCGTTTTGTAGTCACTACCACCCTTCAGCTTCATTTCTGACACGTCTGACATCACAACCAGAACGTTATCTGCCACCGCCAGTGGGCTGACTAGCAATGCTGCCATCGCAAGCAGTTTCCTCAAGTTCATAATCACTTCCTCGAAATTAGGGTTGAATCAATTGAAGTGGCGACAGAATAGGACCCCAGGCTTCATTAATGAAATTAATTAACCTAATATAGGCATGAGCATAAATAATGACTGAGACTGGTTAGAATGGGCAATATTTCGGACATTGAGCTGAACCAACTAAGGCTCCTGCAGATTATATTTGAGACCCGAAACCTGACCCGGGCTGGTGAGCGTGCAGGGCTAACGCAGTCTGCGGTAAGCCATACGCTGAAGAAACTCCGCCACAGCTTTGATGACTCATTAGTCATAAGACAAGGCAATCAACTGGTACTGACTCCAAGGGCTGAATCCCTACAAACCCCGTTAAGTCGCTGGCTAAGTGATTTTGAGCGGAATATTTTAAATCAAGAAGAATTCAATCCTGAAAGTACGCAACGCACTTTTTATATCGCGACGAGCGACCTGGTGGAGCAAAGTATCGCTCCCCCCCTAATAGCATTACTGCAAAAAGACGCTCCGAGAGTTCAGGTTATTTTTATAAAGTTAGATAAGCACAGGATCGCCAACCAGATTGAGAGTGGCGAGGCGGATCTTTCTATCAGTGTTATGGAATCAAGTCATCCAAGCCTGATGGTAAAAACCTTGTATAAAGACTCTTTTGTCTCAGCGGTAAGAAATAATCATCCATTTTTGAAAGACAAGAAAAATGTTCATAGTTTTTGTCAATATCCGCATATTATGGCAGGCACGGGGAGAGATAACCGCGGAACAGTTGATAAGGCACTAGAAGAAATTGGCTTATCCAGAAATGTTCAATTTAAAGTAGCAAATTTTTCCAGTGCGCCCTACATCGTAGAATGCAGTGACGGAATCCTCACCGCACCAAGAAAATTTATCCAGTCTATAACCGGCAAATTCAATATTGTGCATTTTACTCCGCCTATCGCCCTCCCCCAATACTCTATGAAAGCCTATTGGAACTTAAAAAATAAGGATGATCCGGCAAATAAATGGTTGAGGGAAAAGATCGTGGAAGTTGCTCGTATTGACTACTAGTTTCAAGTGAGTTTAGTTTTAACTATCTTAATTAGCGCATCAAGTATCGTTGCTTTATTATGTGTGGCTACAATCAGTGAAACCTCTCAAATCTTTAGTTTATAAATTGATATCGTTATCAAGAGGCCGCCGAGAACCTTTTGGAGGCCCCCACCTTACACACACATCACCTTCCTCCAGGGTACCTTTCAGAATATCACACCTGATTTTAGGGGTCGTTATTTGCTGTCTGCATTTCTCTAATGACCTATCGGGATAGGAATCTCTGCAGTATTCAGCAAGTAACTCACTTGCTTTTTCCGGTCTGGAAAAATAGACAACACCGGCTATCAATATCATAACTACCACTACAACCTTCATAAGTTAGGTCTTTAGAATATTGAGGCTACAAATATTTCCGCTTGTGGATTGATTTTCAAATGCATAAACCAGCTGGAAAATTTGCGCTAGATATCGCTGCCTATGCAGTAATGGGCAATCACCACCACATCGCATTCTATATCGACAACGAGATAGTACTGAATATGTCAGGCACCCAGCCAAGACACTTTGAGATTCGAATCCCATAGTTACTGGTGATTTCTCTCCCAACTAGATCGCCCACCTTTCTTTACTACCTATTGATTTTCCCACTTGGAATTGAACATATCCGAGATTGCTCAAAGTTCTGTATACGTCCTCTCTAGTTGGAGACCATCCAAACAGAGAGGATTCATATCATAATACTTTTTTAAACTTCAAGAGTTGCGTGCTCTCTAAATTTTTCAAGATCCTCGCTCAAAAAAAGGTTCAGTGGGAAATATATTAAGTACTGCACAGAAAAGTAAATAAAGGAAACTAGAATGTCTCCCTAATTTTACTTTTTCAATATTGTGAAGTGGTCCACAAGTTTCCACATTGCATTCGATTTAAATAATGTATCTTCGAGCAGACTATGGATAAGCTATTTAGCAAGAAAGTTTTGGCATTGGCGCTTACTGTTGTATTGGCCTCTTGCAGCGGCGGTGGAGGCTCCTCTTCGGATTCCGACCCAGTCCCACCCACAGGGGGAGATGGTAGTGGCCAGGGCTCAGGAAGCGGCACTGGCGGCAGCGGATCAGGTAGCACTACACCACTTCCAGACAATGAACCCGGCACAGTGACTGTTGGCGATATTGAAACTGCAGACTTGGGATTTGCCCGAATCACTTCTCGGGATATCACCTTACCGAATGGCCAACCCAATGCCCAAGAGGTTCACGGGCTCCCACACTATATTGCCAGAACAGACAGCACCCAGGACGACACCCTAAAGTCGGTCCCCATGAGAAGTTACACAGCTGCCTGCGCAACTGACACCGACAAACCTCGAATGTTTGTTTCTAAGACCCTAAGCGAGGGTAGTGGAGATGATGAAGTCACTTATGGCACTGTTTATGAGCTGCAATATAACCCAGAGACTTCAAGCTTCGATCAAACCGGTAACACAACGATACTAAAACAATGCTACGAGTCGCACGGTATTGCGGCCAGCTCAGATTGCTCCCGTGTTGCGGTCTTGTGCAACACGGAATACCAAGCCAACAAGCGTTATGAGGTGCAGGGTGACTTGGTAGAGCAATACGGTAGCGATTGGATGAAAATGGAAGATAACATCAGCCCTATTGATGCCCGTATTGAAAGGGACATCGGCCTGATGATATCAACCAATCATAGTCAGTACATCGGCTACTTTACTGATCATGCCACCCTGACATTTGAGGACTTCCTCCCTGGGCTTAAAGCTAAATTCCCAGAGACCGATTTTGGTGATTCTCCATCCTTTAAGACCATTAAAGGGAAAGAGATGCAAGAGGAGATGGCTTATATCGTCGATCAGCTCTCTGAAGCCGACTATAACGCGATGGTCGAGTACATTCGTGAGAGAGGTTATAAATATAACGACCAGATCTGGCTCATGGAGTGGGACGATCAACCACTCAGTGAAAAGCCTGCGGCCTATGTTGTGAACAAGATGCACGGTGGTGGCCATGCCGGAGCCCAGGAGCTTATCTATGTGGACAATGATAGCCAAGGCCGCACCAGCTATGCCTTCTCCGTAACAGCACGAGTATTTGACGGCAGCTATGGTGGCTCCCACTACTCTGCAGGAATGACGGTTATTGATCGGGATAACTGGTCCCTAAACATGAGTGGAAGTAATAATAGAGGTTGGTATTGGCTTTGTGGCTATGGCCACGTATTAAACATTCGCGCCTTCTATAATCCAGGTAATGAAAAGTATGGAGCAATTTGTACCAGCGATGGCGGAAAATATAATCAGTCTCGCGGGTTAAACACTATTGCGATCAAGATGGAGGATACTTCCTCTACCAGTAGATTTGAAGGAAGTTACAATTACCTTGTTCCCTCCGACAATGCATTCTTCTCCAATGGCGGTGGGCACACGGTAGTGCCGGTTGATAAAGACACAAATCTATCGCTTATCGTCTCCCCCAAGTATATTGATGACGAGGAAATGAATCGCTTCCTACAAAGCGAATACGGCATTGATACAAGTAGTGGCGGCCCCTTTGATGAGCAGTGTTCAGTTAGTACGAATTGCTTCTTCTCCTATATGTCAAGCAGCAGCAACCCAACCATTTCCAGGCAGGGCCTACGCGGAGGCGATGCCTTGGACGCCTCTTCTTTAACCCGTATTGGTATCGCCAAAGTCGATGGTAACGGCAGTATCGAGGGGCAAGGCTTTAAATGGCTGGTAGAAGAGCCCGACTGTCAAATCAGTGATCCTCAACTTATTGATTTGAAAAATGGTCGCTACCTGTTTGGCTACGCACAATTTCAGTGCATCTCCGATAACCTATCGTACAACCGAAGTTCAGCGAAGAATGGCGCAATGCGTATGCTGGTCCCCAAGGCCTATTATGTTATGGAGATTGACGCAGACCTCAATGTATTAGAAGGGCCAGTAAAACTAACCAAGTTTGGTTGGGGTGGCTTGGATGAACCCACTTTCCTTGGCAACGGTAAAGTAGCTTGGTCATACATCAAGAACCCCACCTATGATAATTACGGTGGCGGCAAGCAAAATGTTTGGCAAGCGATGATTTACCATTCAAACAGTGTTAACTAATTCATCTATAGAGAAATCACTAATAACTTAAAAATGGAGAGCCTTGCTCTCCATTTTTAATGAACAACAATCTAAGTGGATTCCGAGTAGTTAATACTCCGTAACAGAAGAAAACGCTTGGTACTGACTCAAGAATATACTTCCAGATAACTTCTGCAGAAAACTACTTCTCTCCAGGCAATCCATCACCGGCCCCTTAACTTCCGATAGATGCAGTTGAATTTCTCTATCCAATAGATTGCTATTAATAGACTCAAGTACCTCCAAGGCACTCCAATCTATTTCATTCACTGCGCTGCACATCAGAATGACATGTTTTACCTGTGAGTTATTGGCAAGGCCGGTATAAATGCGCTCTTCCAATACGCCGATATTGGAGAAGATTAAGCGACCATCTACGCGGAAGGTGAGAATCTCGGGAACGGTTTTTACCTGGTGCCGGTGAATATTACGGAAGTGCTCGGTACCCTCCACCAGGCCCACTTCGGCGATATGGGGCTTGGAAGCACGATAAATAAATAATAATAAGGATGCGCCAACACCACAGGCCACACCGGGTTCGACGCCCATTAGCAGGGTAACGGCGATGGTCAGGGTAACGGCAATAAAGTCTGCTTTAGCAAAGTGCCAGGTTTTACGCAGGATGGAGAAATCCACCAAGGAGAGAACCGCAACAATAATGGTGGCGGCTAGTGTGGTTTTCGGTAAGTAATATAGAAAAGGAGTTAAAAAGAGTGCAGCCAGGGCGATACCCAATGCGGTAAACAGGCTGGCAAATTGTGTCTGCGCCCCCGCTGAATCATTCACCACCGAGCGGGAGAAACCACCGCTCACCGGGAAACCGCCAGAAATGCCTGAGCTTATATTGGCCATCCCTAGGGCAACCAATTCCTGGTTGCTATCAATTCTTTGCCTGCGCTTGGCGGCCAAGGTTTTGGCCACCGATATGGATTCTACATAGCCAATAATGGCAATCATTAGTGCGGGCACAAATAAAGATTGCAGCAGCGGCAGTGAGAGGTGCGGCAGTGATAGGGGCGGTAAACCGGCAGGAATAGCGCCTACCAAGGCCACTTGTTGCGCTTCAAAATTTATGGCGACGGATAAGGCAATGGTTACCAGTACACCCACTACCGGGGCCGCCTTGGCAAACAGTTCGGCATTGCTGCTAGACAAGCCCATTTTCTCCAGCCATTTTGCAGCAAGGGCCCTGCTCCAGCAGAGAAAAATCAACACCCCCACTCCGGTGATCAAAGCAAGGCTATTGATACTGTTCAGGTTCTGCCATAGTGATAGCAGCAGCTCCGGTGCGGTATCACCCTGGGCGGCCACCCCCAATAAATGCCGCAACTGGCTGAGGGCAATCAGTAATGCCGAAGCAGTAATAAAACCAGAGATCACCGGGTGGGAGAGAAAGTTAGCCAGCATACCAAGGCGTAATGTACCCAGCAGAAAAAGTATTCCCCCGGAAAGCAGTGCCAGCGCGGCGGCAGCGCTCAGGTAGTCCACCTCACCCGTGGCGGTGACCTCTCCCAGGGCGGCGGCGCTCATCAGTGAGATCACCGCGACCGGCCCCACAGACAACGTACTGCTGGAACCAAAAATACCGTAAACCACCAGCGGTACCATGCTCGCATAGAGGCCGACTTCCGCCGGCAGGCCCGCCAACAGGGCATAGGCAAGAGATTGGGGAATCAGTAGCACTGTGACAATTGCGGCGGCGAGCAGATCGCGGTTTAAGGTGCGGCGGTTATAGGATTGAAAAGTAGTGAGGATGGGAAACCATCGGGAGAGTTGCTGCATAACCTTGGTTCACCTTCCACTCTGTTGTTTAACAACGCCGGTATCTCCCGCTTTATCACGGCACATCACGGGCATTTAACTGCGGCACACTTTCACAACTGTGCCGCAATTCTGGGTATGACCTAGCCGGCCATTGAAATGTCTTTATTAGGGCTCAATAGCAACCAGCGCGGCACTGACATCGAAACCGGCCATCTGCGCTTGGCCGAACAACTGTTTTTTATCTGCGCCCATTAAAACTTTGGCGCCAGCCCACACCTGGCTGGAACGATTGCCGGTAAGACAAAATGCATGGATTTTTTCACCGCCCTGCAATACATCACGAAAGGCCTCACAGTGTTCCCGCGTCATTCGCCCACGGGTAAAAGGGATCGCAATAAAACGCAAGCCGGCGTCCTGGGCGGCCCGCTCCATAGCTTTGTAACTAGGATGTACTTCACTCTCTCCCTCCGGGCAATTGCAAACCACCACCTGTACACCACTCTGTGCCAACGGTGCCATTGCCTCACAGGTAATATGTTCAGAAACACTCACCTGTTCATCTAACTTTTTAATATTCATAGTCGTCTCGAAATGACAGCAGTCCTCATTAAAATAGAACTACAGCGCTGGGATTAACTGGTTTTTTATAGCTGATTCAGCGGAACCTTTAAATAAACAGTGCCATTGGATTCCGCCGGGGGAAGTTGCCCTGCACGGATGTTGACCTGCACCGAGGGAATAATCAGCCGCGGCATAGGCAGACTGGCATCGCGCTTTTTACGGATTGCCACAAATTCGCTTTCACTAATGCCGTCGCGCAGGTGGATATTCTCGCGGCGCTGGGCACCCACCGTGGTTTCACACTGATAATCCCGCTCGTCTTGCGGCGGGTAATCGTGACACATGAACATGCGGGTTTCGTCCGGCAGGGATAATATTTTTTTCACCGACAAATACAACTGCGCGGCATCGCCACCGGGAAAATCACAACGGGCACTGCCCACGTCGGGCATAAACAGGGTATCCCCCACAAACAGGGCATCGCCGATCAGCCAGGCCATATCCGCCGGCGTATGGCCGGGGCTATAAATTACCCGCGCCTCCAGCGTCCCCACCTGAAAAGTTTCACCGTCTTTGAACAGGTGATCGAACTGACTGCCATCGGCAAGAAACTCACGCTCCAGGTTAAAGACCTCACGAAAAATCTTCTGTACCTGGCAAATCTGCTCACCAATGGCGATGCGCCCGCCCAATTGCTCCCGCAGGAAAGGTGCCGCAGAGAGATGATCGGCATGGGCGTGGGTTTCCAGTATCCACTCCAGGGTGAGGTTCTTTTCGCGGATAAACGACACTATCGCCTGAGCGCCCTTGCTGCTGGTACGCCCAGATGCCGCGTTAAAGTTAAGCACGGCATCCACCACCGCGGCCGAGCCGCCGTCCCTGTCATACACCACATAGCTCCAGGTTTCGGTCTCCTTGTCTAGGAATGGCTGCACCTGGGTGCCTTGCTCTAACTGCGACATTTTATGCCCTCCAAATTTCACTACCAGAACAATATACATTTTGATAATATATAAAACAATATATTATTGATCTGTAAATTATTGCCAGGCCAAGTTCATGCCCGATACCACAAACCTCGACTTAGACAAGATGCGTGATTCCGCCGGCCAAGCCGCGGCCATGCTGCGCTCCCTGGCCAACCAAGACCGCTTGCTGCTGCTGTGCCAGCTCAGCCAGGAAGAACTAAATGTAGGCGAACTTGAGGAGCGTCTGGGGCTTCGCCAACCCAGTCTTTCCCAACAGTTGGGGGTCCTGCGCCGCGAGGGGCTGGTAGATACCCGTCGGGAGGGCAAACACGTCTATTACCGGGTAGCCGACCCACGGGTACTGGCCCTTTTACAAACCCTCTATCAACTCTACTGCGCGGAGTAATGCCATGAGCATCGACTGGACCGCTTTCACCCCTGCCTCGGCACTCGCCGGCGGTATTCTTATAGGGCTCGCCAGTGTCCTGTTACTGATTTTTAACGGCCGCATCGCCGGTATCTCTGGCGTTTTGGGCGGCCTGCTGGAGGGCAACCCCGGTATCGGCTGGCGCCTGGCTTTTGTTATCGGATTGTTGGCTGCGCCACTGGCCTGGCAAGTATTTTCCACCCTGCCGCCCATAGAAATTGAAGCCGGCTACCCCACCCTGATCGCCGCCGGTCTACTGGTGGGCTTTGGCACCCGCTTGGGGTCCGGCTGCACCAGCGGCCACGGAGTTTGTGGTCTTTCCCGTCTCTCCCCGCGCTCTCTGGTCGCCACGCTGGTATTTATGGCAGCGGGTTTTGTCACTGTTTACGTTGTACGCCACCTGCTGGCCGCTTAAGCGAGGATCGAATTGTGAAAACTACTTTGACTGCATTGCTGGCGGGTTTGATCTTTGGCCTGGGGCTACTGTTATCCGGCATGGCCAACCCGGAAAAAGTCCTCGGATTTTTGGATATTGCCGGCGCTTGGGACCCCTCCCTGGCTTTGGTGATGGCTGGTGCTATCGCCGTGAGCCTGCCCGCCTTCCAATTATTTAAAGGCCGCAGCCAATCCCTGTTGAAGCAAACCTTACAGCTGCCGACAAATAATCATATTGATCGCCGCCTGCTGATTGGCGGCCTGATGTTTGGTGCCGGCTGGGGGCTGGCGGGCTTCTGCCCCGGCCCGGCCATTGTGGCGAGTGGTGCCGGGCAGGAAAAAGCTCTGATATTCACCCTGGCCATGCTGGCCGGTATGGGGATTTTCAGGCTCAGTGCCCGCAAGATGGTCCCGGCGCAAGGTTAAGGCCAAAGACTGTGGGCGGCGACTGCTACGAATAACCCACGCCGCCGCAGCGGTCTATCTTGTTGTTTCAGGGCGCTCGCACAGCGGGTGCCGATACCCAAAAGATAAAGGTATGCGTGCGCACCAGCTGATCCCCTCCTGGCTGAAAAACTACCGGCCCAAGTGGCTGATAGGGGATGCCGTTGCCGCAATCCTCGCCAGCATGATGCTGGTTCCCCAGGCACTGGCCTATGCTGCCCTGGCCGGCCTGCCCCCCTACCTGGGCCTCTATGCGGGCCTGTTGCCTCTGGTGGGCTATGCCCTGTTTGGCTCCAGCTCGGTACTCTCTGTAGGGCCCGTGGCAATACTGGCCCTGATGACCGCATCCGCCCTCACTCCCATCGCCACACCCGGCAGTGCCGAATATATCAACGGGGCCATACTGCTGGCCCTGCTCAGCGGGATCATGCTGCTACTGATGGGCTTTCTCGGCCTCGGCAGCCTCTCCAACCTGCTGAGCCTGCCTGTAGTCAACGGCTTCGTCTCCGGCGCCGCGGTGCTGATCATTGCAGGGCAAATAGCTCCCCTGCTCGGCACCAAGAGTGAGGGCCACACGGCCCTGGAGATACTATTGAGCACCATAGACAACAGCCCCATGAGCGACCCGGATGCGGCATTAATGGGGTTGATCGCTCTGTTCAGCCTGGTTATCGCCCGCCTCGGGCTCCCCCTGTTACTGCGTACACTGGGCGTTGAGCGCACACGGGCAAAGCTGCTATCGCGCCTGGCGCCCATGCTGGTTGTACTGCTCTCCATCGCCCTTACCGCCATCTTTCACTGGGAGCAGGATTTACCCGTGGTAGGCGAAATTCCCGCGGGGCTACCGGACTTCACGCTGCCGGTTTTTAACCCCACCATGATTTATCAGCTGCTGCTGCCAGCCCTGATTATCGCCCTGATCGGCTTTGTCGAAAGCCTCTCGGTAGCCCATACCATCGCCCTGCGGCGGGGGGAGAAGCTCGACGCCAATGCAGAGTTACGTGGCCTCGGCACCGCCAATCTCCTCAGCGCTTTTTCCGGTGGATTTGCGGTAACTGGCAGCTTTGCGCGCACCGCAGTGAACGATGAGGCTGGGGCGAGATCACCACTGAGTGGCGTTATCGCCGCAATATTTATTGCCCTGGTACTGCTTTACGCCACCAAGGTATTCACCGAACTGCCGGTGTGCGTTTTGGCTGCAACGATTATTGTCGCGGCAGCCAATCTGATCGATTTGCGTGCGCTGGCGCACCACTGGCACTACGACCGCACCGATGGCCTGGCCATGGGTGGCACCCTGCTGGGCGTTATATTATTTGGTGTTGAGGCCGGTATCGGCTTGGGCGTGGGGCTCTCTTTCGCCACCCTAATCTGGCGAGCCAGCCGCCCCCATATCGCCGTGGTGGGGCGCGTTCCCGGCACCGAGCACTTTCGCAATGTGCTGCGTTACACGGTAAAAACCCAACCAGATATCCTCTTCCTGCGCATCGATGAAAACTTGTTTTTCAGCAATATCAGCGCGATTGAAGACCGCCTGTTTGCGGAAGTTCAGCGGCAGAAAAGCCTGCACGACCTGGTATTGATCCTTTCTTCGGTCAACCGTATCGACAGCACCGCCATTGAGCGCTTGCAACAGGTCAACCAAGATTTGCTCGAGCGCAATATCCGCCTGCACCTGGCAGAGGTGAAGGGCCCTGTTCTGGACCGGTTGGGGCGCTCCAAGCTGCTACAGGAATTAACCGGCCGGGTTTTTCTCTCCGCCTATATCGCCGAGCTGGCCCTGCGCCATCACAATATCCATGACGACGGCCAAGCCAACACACCGTCCTCCCCCGCCGACCCCAGCTAACCCACAATTTGGTAAACTTGTCTGCCACCACCAATCACTGGCAAAATATCCAGTATTTGGGCGAAGGACACCATGGCTGGCGATACACTGACACAGGAACAGCAGGCCATTGCGGATCACTCCGGTGGCCATGCCAAAATTATTGCCGTAGCCGGCTCCGGAAAAACCACCGCCCTGCTGCACTACGTAAAAAATCGCCTGGATGCCGGCACGCCTGCCGCCCAGCTGCTGGTATTGATGTACAACCGCAGCGCGCGGGAAGATTTCGAACGCCGTATGGGCCAGCTGGCCAGCAACCATACCCCGGCAGTGCACACCTTTCACAGCATCGGCTACCGCCTCTACCAGCGCATGATTGCCAGCGGCCATATCGCCACAGCGAATCTCAGCCCCCTGTCACAATCCAGTGTACAGCTACAAATTTGGAAGGCCATCGAGGAGTGTGCTCCCACCCATGAGCTGGAAGAAATTCGCGAACGCAAGCAGTCGGAAATCGAGGCCGCAGAATTTTTTATCGACTACAGCAAAACCCTTCTCTGCGGCGAACACAGCGCGCTCAAGGAACTAAAACTCGGCGACGAATACGGTTATTTTTTACAGGTATTCCGCACCTTTGAAGATTGGCGCCGCAGCCAGGCGGCCGTGACCTACGCCGACTTAATTTACGACCCGGCAAAATTACTCCATGAAAAGCCGGAGCTGGCACAACAATACGGTGGAAATTTTGAAGATATCCTGGTGGACGAGTACCAGGACATCAATGAGATACAGCACTTTCTGTTGCGAGTGCTGCACGGCGGCAATGGCAATGTGATCGCCATTGGCGACCCCGACCAGACCATTTATGAGTGGCGCGGCTCCAAGCCGGAATTCCTGCTCAAATTATTCGACCAGGATTTTCCACCGTCTCACATTTACCACTTGAGCCGTACTTTTCGCTACGGGCATCAGCTGTCCCTGGCCGCTAACCACTTTATTGAGAACAACCGCGACCGTGCCGAGATTTTTTGTGTCTCCGCCGATGGCGAACGGCAAACCCCCATCGAACTGGTGAACACCGATAAAGAGGGGCGCTGGCTGGTAGAGCACCTGCGCCGTTGCCAAAAGCAGGGCCAATCTTTAGCGGGTATCGCCGTACTGGTCCGCCTCTGGTCCATTGCCGCACCACTGGAACTGGCGCTGCTGGCCAACAGCATCCCCTACCATTCCGCCAGCCGCAACACGGTGCTGTCGCGCCGTGAACTGCGGCCACTGTTCTGGAGCCTGAATATCGCCTCGGGCCGTTTTAGCGAACTCTCTCCCAAACGGCGCCAGCAAGGATTGTACGAATGGCTCACCGCGCCGCATGTGCGCATCCCGCGCAAAGTACTTGAACCCCTCTGTGCCACCCTCGCCACACAAGAGAAAGGCTGGGGCAAACAGCTGCTTGCGCAACTGCCCGAGAGCCTAAGCAAACCGCAGGTCAAGCGCCTGCGCCAAAGAGCGGAGCTTTTGATACAAATAGAGAGCTGGCGTGGTCACGCCGGCGAGCTACTGCGCCGGCATATTGGCGAGCTGGAACTTCTCAGCGGTATTGCCGAAGACGCCTTCACCCGCCAGCAGGGTGAGGAGAGGCAGCAAACTATTCTGGCCTTCTGCCAATATCTGGATACCCTCAAGCAACCTCCAGCAGAAGCCTTGGCGCACCTACAGGAACTACAACGGCAACACCGCGAAGGCGAGCAGACTGCGGCGGAGGCTATCCAAATTACCACCATGCACCAGGCCAAAGGGCTGGAGTGGGACCAGGTTATTATTCCCACCCTCACCCAGCACAATATGCCCTACCAGTCCCAGCGGGATTTCAGCACCCCAGCCTCCCTGGAAAGTGAGCGCCGCCTAATGTACGTGGCCATGACGCGGGCAAAGTCCAAGCTGTTTCTGCTGGCCCCCACCGAGGAGGCAAAACGCAAAGACCCCGAGGCCGCACAGCCCTCGCTGTTTATCGACGAAATGCAATTGCCCCTCAGCCAGCTGATGGCGCAATGCCTGCGCGAACGTCCCGAGCATATCCATACCGATATTCCGGTCTCCCGCCAAGCCCTGCGCTACCTAGAGGCCTGCGACTACAACCCAACCCTCAGCGCACCCGCCGCCCCCATACGCAAGCCCACCCAAGGCGAAGCCCTGCGCCACAACAAGCTCGGCCAAGGGCGGGTTTTAAAATGGGAGGATCAGCGTGTGGAGGTACAGTTCAGCGATGGCAAAACACGGCGCTTCGACTGGGACACCCTGGCCCGCTATTTGGTGTAGCGCTTGGCAAAATCAGTATGTATGGGGTAAGACAATGATTTGTAACGATTTTTTTAAGAAAAATAGTTGACTTGGGTAAATCGTCTCTATAATATCCGCACCCGTAACGCGCTCGTAGCTCAGCTGGATAGAGTACCTGGCTACGAACCAGGCGGTCGGAGGTTCGAATCCTCCCGAGCGCGCCATACAAAGCAAAGGCTTACGTCTCTCGGCGTAAGCCTTTTTTTGTTGTGGTGCAAATTAAGTTGGGTAATCACTCATAACCTGTATATTTTGACAGTTCCGTATGTAAGCTAACAATAATGTTTCATACTTTTTATATTGAGAGCTTTCTGGCAAGGACCGATACTGTGCCAACTCCCATGGATCACAGGAGATCCTTGCCAGTTTAATCCATTCTCAACTGCATACTGGGATGCACGAAGGAATTGTTACTACTCCTTTACCCATTGAACAAAATGCTGGCTTGATAACCTTGAAGTGTATCTGAGTCTCCTCATGCACCATCATTGGTGGGCCTATGCAAGTCATGCAGGATCAGGACATCATACAAACCTACGGAAAACGACTCCGAGAACTGAGCAAACTGTGGGATTAGCCTCAGAAGAAGCAGGCCTGCAAGCTAGGTATCCACTAACCCCACCTCAACAAGTACGTGAGCGGAATGCATGAACCGTCGCAGGTGATACTGATCCAGCTGGCGGATATTTGTGTAGGTTTCCCCAAGTATTTATTTAACTTTAAAATTGATTTTCAAGGGAAACTCCATAGTACAGGGCATTCCAGAGCATATCGCGGGTTTAAATTTTGTTTCTCTAAATACAGCAATGGCTAAGTCAGACATGTACTTATTTGGAGACTCATAAATTGAGATTTTCTCAAGATCACCATCCTCATTGATAACTGCGATAACATCTAGCACTCCCCGCTTCATCGATATTTCATGCCCCTTGTATAGAGGCCAATGTAGTGCCTTGAGCCCCTCTTTAGGGAATGGAGGTTCATCTCCTTCTTGAAAATTCTCATAATCCGAAGTAAATATCCGCTTTTCTTTTTCAGATAATTCACTATAGGGCCTATCAAAAGGAATTCTTCCAGATACTGCTACACGCTTGATATGGCTACCTGTCGGAGGGTCAACTTTAATGACGTTTTCTTTTGAGAAAGCTAACATTGAAAAAAATAGCGGTATAGCAAAAAAGATAACTCTCAGCATAAAAATTACTCGGCACTTAATTAATTATCAATCAACTCAACAAATAAAATATCTATAGTTAGAAATTAAGGATTTACTCAAACTACAACCCACCCAACCCTCCGTAAAAAAGATATTTCATAAAACAATCCAGGTGCTGTAAAAATAGAGGGAAATATATATCATTCTATAAAGACAAAGTCCCGGAAAATTACTCAGCCGAGGCTTTGCTCATTTTAACTGATAGGAAAGAAGCTCGTTTTCAATGGCTATAACAGGCATCCTGATAGAAAATTCTTTCAAAATGTCACATAGACTTTGCTTTTTTGGCTACATAAAAAATTATGCTAGATATCACCCACAACACCAAAATTATGAGTGGGATCCAACCAAACCGTCCCAATTCAACTCTAAAAAAATAGACTGAATACGTAATCAACCCAAAAAAACCACTCAGGAAAAACCTAAAGGAAAAAAGCCCTTTCAAAAAAACAAATATAGATTTCATGATTGTCAAAACCCTGATGGACCTTACTCCCCATGGCCAACTAGAAGTTTATTAGTGAGATGCTAATAGCTACGATTCAGCAGGCCTGTCACTAACACACTCCACTAGATATGACTCTGCCGGCACCATAGATTACGATCAGGACACTAGCGTGAACAGGCTAGGTGTAAGCTTAATACGTCGACCAAGATCAGGTGGCTGACGGCTGAACAACTAGAGAACCGGCAGAGTCATCTCCCAAGATTATTTTTTATTACACTTTAAATTTTTCTATAAGTTCAATCACTTTAGTGCGAAGCTGCTTTTCATCCAGTTCATATTCTTCACGATCAGTATCTGGATTAAATAAATCAGCCAAACAAAAAATACTAGAAAGGCACTCATTCAAGTTATCTTCATCTTCTTGGAGCAGATTGCAATCACGCTCAAACTTCCATAACTCTATATAAGCATTTGCAAATTCATCAGCTGTTAATCTTTCTTTTGAGAAAGACTTAGCCAATGCTAAAATTGTAGTACTCATCGTAACAAACCATTATTCATAAAATTATCAAACTGCTTAGTCCCAGATGAGAGCTTGAAACCAGTAACAAAGCTCCCAGACCTATCTAAAACAACAGCATTATTTGTCCGTGAATTGAAAAACACCCTTGAGCCTTTAACCAACCCGTAAGTTCCTCTTTGCATAGTCGCAGCATCTCTAAGATGAGCTTTAATTGCTTCTTGAAATTCAGCGAAAGTCTTGGGATTCTTTTTCGTTGTAGTAATACCGAAATCTACAGCATGCTTAAATTTCCTAGCTAATTGCTTCTGACTAAAAATTACTACTATTTTCCTAGCAGAATTTTTAGCTCCCCAGCCTGCATACAAGCCTTTATATGCATAATAGCAACCGGCATAATATGGAGAGCAGGCATTACCACTAAAAACACCATAATCACCCTTTTGTGCAAAGACATCACCCCGAGGCCAGTCGTACCTTAACTTTCCATTTTCCCTAGCGCAATCAGCGAGTTAACAACCATTTTTCCCGGCGCCACTGGCTCTTCATCATTTTTTTGCCCCGACGCGGGTTTTACCTCACTTTGATACTTCCCAATTGAGTTCAAATACCATTTTCCCACCGCCGTATGGTTTCTTCTCTCCATTCCTTGCTATTTAGATCAATTGAAAGCCAATAAAAGAAGTCTACAAACTCCCTATCTAACCCATCAAAACTGTTATCCAAAAGCAGAAAGGGCCGCTGCAAAACTGGGTTAACATAAGATTGATTGGTTAAAACCTTATCATTTGAGGAAACGCAAAACTTGTGAAGAAATCCTGGAAGCGGTCTACTCCAACCAAACTGTATATCAGGGGTTAATTCTATTGAGAAATCATCAGCACTGAAAAATAAACTCTCATTTTCTAAATATAAGCATGCAAATCTCCACCGCTTCAAACTTAAATAGAAAACGCCATATCCAAAGGAGCTTTGATCTGACTTAAAATATTCAACTGAGTTTGGCGTCAACTTGGATAAGTTCTTCTCGAAGAGAAAACTCTCTGATCTATTTAAAAAATTTACTAGTTGAACCATTTTAAAAGCCTACCAACCTACTAGCCATCTATTAGAACCGTTATTCGTAACCGTCCCCCTACTGATAACACCTTCTACACCTTTTTGAGAGATCAGATCTCTAGAAAATGGCCTATGGTACCTTCCTAGTAAATTCCGAATGCCGGGGGGCCTTGTCAGGTATTTAATTTGGTTTCGCCCACGAACTATTCCCCGTGCTATAACCTCTCTGCTATAAGGTTTGCTAACAAACCCAGCTACCCGAGTAAGTCCGGCTTGGTAGGCTAGCCTCATATTTCTGATGGCATGTAATCCTCCAGCCTGTAATGTCAATGCAGACACTGTATAACCGATGTACTTATCCGTCATCATCATCGCCATAGTGCCCATTATTGGATTGTCACGTTCAACCCAATAATCAACAGCTCTATCTGCTGCACCAGTGATTTGGCCTACACGCTCATTCCATTTATCACTGAACGCATCCCAGTAAGTCCCCTTTTGTCCATCACAAGACATACCAGCTCTTTTATAGTCTTCACAGCTGGCTGTTTTTACTACCTCTTCAGGATCTTCCTCATCTTTTGAGTCCGAGTCATCACTATCATCATCAGACTTAAGAACTCCCATGCTCGAAGGTACCGAAGAATAAAAAAAGCTAGAAGATCCTCCCTCACTCTCGCGTGCAGAAGCACCAGCGCCAGTCAATACAAGCCCACTAAGCGCTCCCTGTAGACCCATATCGCCTCCGCGAGGCTTACGACCTGTAACAGTTACCTCATCAATAGCAAAACCAGAAGGGTCAACAAAACTCAGCGGATTGTTAAGTACATAGGTATACCTGTTCCAATTCTGAGAGGTCGATGGAAATTGCACAATGGGATCAGGGCTTAAGAACCTGCCCAGGGTGGGATCATAGATCCGGCCATTCATATGAACAAGGCCGGTTCTATCCAGGTGTTCATGTCCGGTAAAACCCCTCTTGGTGCTTAGCCCCTGCGCTGCTATTAGTTCTTCAATATCAGCCTTGCTTAACTCTCCGCTCCAATCACTCTTCTTGCGGGCACCGAAAGGATCAAAGGCCGTATCCAGGATAACAGCCCCAGATTCATCGGTTACCTTCTCAATAGAACCCAGATGGTCACGGTGTAAAAATTCGAAGACCTGAACCTTGATGCCAAGATGATCGGTAGCTGAGACCTGTAGGATATCTCCACCAATTTGCACCTTCTCGATCTGCTGATAGTCGGGATCATTGGCCGGAAGCAGATCTTCATAGTCACCCACAATAAAGGCTTTTTCGGTCATCAGTTTCTGCTTGGATTCGTCCCACCAGCTGGATTCTCGGTAGTAGCGCTGTCCATTGGGGCCGTATTGGAAGCGATCTCTTGCTGTGGGAGTTGCAGTATCTTTTGCGCTGCCCAGAGTAATCTCTTCAGCCAATTGACGCGCGTTCCAGGTAATCCACCGATCGTCACCCACAGCAGCATCATAGCGAGTTAGAGAGCCATTCTGGTCATAGCCTAAGTTATTGACCACACCATTGATATTAACTTGGGTTACAGCATTGGGACCGGCATTGTTAACCTGCTCATATTGGTAACCAGTCACCTGATTACTCACATTTCCCGTTGCTGATTTGCTAAGAATATTGCCCAGGGAGCCATAGAGTGTACTTAGGCTACGAAGATGGCTGCCATTCAGTAATGTCTCGCTGCCTTCCAATCTATTGAGTGCATCATAGGAAAAGCGCTCTTCCTTTTTATTGGCTCCGCTCATCGATAAGCGACTTTCCAGTGTACCGTTAGAACGCCACTTGTAAATATTATTCTGGATAGAGCCAGCAGCAGTGTTAATGGAAGTAATACGGCCGGTATTCGGATCGTAATTTTTTTTCGTTGTTAGTGAATTACCAAAGGTAAACTCTAGTATTTTCCCTGAAGCATCCCGATCTTTAAAGGTTTTCAGGATACTTATCCCATCAGTAATTTCTGACAAGAAACCTTGGTTATTGTAATGATAGCGAGCCTCAGCACCAGAAGGATAAACGAGTTTATCTAGGCGACCTAAATTATCATAACCATAAGTATGCTGATAGTTGCGCTGCAAATCGCCAACTTGTAACGAGGTTTTTAAATCCTGCAATTGACCCGCAGAATTATAGATATAGTCTTCAGAAAATAGAGTTAATCCATTCTGACTATAACTTCGATTTGCAATGCTACCTATTGCATTTGCTGCATCATAAGTCCAACTGGCTACGCCTAGAGCATCGACCTGCTCACGCATACGTCCAAGCTTGTCATAGAGATAACTTAAGCTATCCCCCTTGTTATTTATCTGTTCTCTTATTTGACCGAGTCCATTGTAGTGAGTGACCACAGTACCGAAAGCAGGATCAATGGTTTTTGTACTGTTACCAGCATTGTCATAAAAGAAACTGGCTTTAGTTGATAAGTCATTGTTAACAAGCACTGATTTCAATAAACCACTGCCATAGTAGTCATATTCTGTAGTCACTTGTTTATTAGTTCCCACAGCTTCAACTACTTTCACCTGGCTACCAGAAATATTGTAATAGTGATGCCTAGTCTGAGTTTCAACCAAGCTGCCATTACTATCCAAGATATCTTCTTCTGCTTCGACCCTGATTAGTTTTTGAGCCGTATCTGGATAGTACTTAGTGCGGACTTCACTACCATCTGAGCTTGTGATTTTCTCAATACGGTCCTTTATATCGAAATGATAGATGGTCAGTGGTTTATTTTCCCCTAGATAGAAGGGATCAGTTTCTAGATATAAGCGGCCTTGCAAATCATAATTAAATTCACGCCGGGCGATACGTGTTCCATCAAATGCCTTTTGATCCTGCTGCACTATTCTCCCCAGCAAGTCATAGTAGAGTTCAACTTTGGGAGAAATTGAAGAATCTTTGATTATTTTATAAGCTGCAAGAATATTACCAGCTACTGGACAAGTGCCAGCAAAGCATTCGGAATATGTCGTATTAAACACCACTCCATCGGTATTGGTCTTCTCGATTTCGCGCCCAAAGGCATCATATTGCACACTAGTAGTACGGATATTGCTATCAGTGATCTCAGATACCAAGCCAAAGCGGTGATCGTAAGTTAGTGAGACCTTCTGGTCGAGAGCATTGGTTAATGTCCCAGGGTAGCGGTTATCTACAAAATCAGTTGCAGACGTTGTTCTTGTTTTTACATGGGCTCCGCTAGTACTTTCACTGACCAAATTACCCGAGGTGTCATAATCAAAATCAGTGCTTAATTTTAGATCTGCATCATCGGGAAAGCTGACCCTAGTTGCGACCTTGTTCGTTGATAAATAAGGAAGAGAGACCACGGTTTGAGTACGATCAGGAGTACCACTGGGGCCACCATCATACTCCCTAAGCTCCAGGCCGGATGCAAAGCCCACTAACCATTGACCATTTCCAACTCGGTTTTCAAAACTAGTGAAAATCTCGCGACTTCTTTCAACGCCACTCAAGGAAAAGTCAGAAATTTCGCCCCAGGTAACCGGTTTAGTTGGTAAGGTCGGGAGTTTATCGGTTTGTCCAAAGGAAGGGGGAGTAATACCGCCCAAGCCATCTTGATCAGCGGCCCCAGATAGGGATTTCGCTGTTTTCTCTACTGAAGTTTGATTCTCAAGCAGCTCTCCGAGTGTACCAAAGCTTCTCTTTCCAAAGCTGTTTTGTAGAGAACGATAACCAAGAACCTGGCTCTTTTCGATCAGGGTTTCAACACTTTTCTCTAAGAAGGGGTAGTAACTCTTATCTAAGCCAGTGGATAGCTCCATCACGCTATAACGATGACGCTCATCCGCCAATTTCTGCGCATGAGAACCATAACTTCCCTGGAACTGCAGCTTTCTCGCCACCTTACCAAAATGCGGGAAATCTTGACGGAATTGGCGGTAAGTAACGATATCCGACGCTAAATCATGGATTTTTTGTGCGTAGAAGCCCAGGAATCCCCATCCCTTGGTACTGACAACGCCAACACCTTGATAGTAATACTTGGTTTTATGCCAACCATTTTCCAAATCATCTGCCAAACCATTTGCCAGCCCATTGGATCTGTGCACTTCTCCGACTACTGTCCGATAGTCACCATTATCGGCCTCAAGATTTTTCGCATTTTCGGGAAGAACACCATCCCCAAAGGGCCTTTCCAAGAAAGTAGCGTTACCAGAGACAGAGGCTTGGCCAGTTACCTCACGTACCGTAGTGTGATAGAACCTAGTAGCTTTGCCTAAACCATCGATAATTTGCCAGATACCGGTATCGAGATCCAGGTCACTAGAGCTATTAACCTCTTCCCAATTGAATATGAGGGGGTTAAGGCATTGATAGCCAGTACCATGCTTATCATAACCGCAGAGTTGAACTTGCTGCAGACGGCGGTAATGCTGGGAATACTTGCTAGCAGGTTCTGGCTCAGTAATTAAGCGGTACTCTCTTAATAATTTATTGTCTAGGTAAACATTAATATGGTGGAGTAGAACCAACTGCTCTTGCTCAATTTCTCCCGAGGCCAGTGGTTGCGGGGGGGCATCGCTGCGGGTGCCATAGGCAAACTCTATACGTGCATCGTTTCCATTACCGTAGGTGATTTCTAGTGGATAATTAATACCTTCAACGGTATCAAGATGGTATTGATACGTTATGCTATTCCCAAAGGCATCAGTAACCTTGTTGATGCTCCAAGCAAAGCTCGGGTTCTTCCCAGCGCGGATTCGACTGTTATTTGTGTTACCAAACTCATGAACTTCACCATTAGGTTTATGTACCAGGAACCAAGGCTGACCACCTGTCTCTTTTAGTTCAATAAGGCTAAAGTCATCTCTAAGCTTTCGGTACTTCGAACCAGAGGCCCAATATTCACCGGAAACAAGGACCAATGGCTGACCGTTCAAACACAGCGAATCCGTATCATCCAACTTAATGCGGTCTGTGTTGGGACGATTCTTCACACAGCGGCGGATCTCCTGCAGACCACTCAACCTCCATCCATAGCCCAGAATATCTTCTGGCAACATCTCATTATTTCTTTCCCGGTATCGAGCACCTGAATACTGAAGGCCCAAGCTAGGGACCAAGTTATTAACCCCCGGCGCTACTTCGACAGGAATCGATATAACCGCGTCCCCTTCATAATTAACGTTTGCACTATAATTTGCAGTTCCTGGTGTATCTGCAATTGCAAGACTGACCGCCGGCTCGATACCCTCCAGATTGTGTACATCAATCCAATCACTTGTTGTCCATCCAGAGCACTCAGGACCATTACAGGCGCGGACTCTGTAGCGATATTTATCCTCTATGTCTCCGCGAGCTGAATAAGTCCCTTCTTCTAGATTACCTGAGACCACTTTCCAGCAACTATTTCCACAGCTTGTGTCTGGGTCATTGCGGCGCTCACGCTGTAACTCAAAAGAGGTCCATGTAAGGCTTGGTTCACTCCAACTGAGATCGTAATCACCAAACTCACTGTCACTAGGGAAAGAAGTAAATTTCGGTGCGTCTGGTGCGGGCAACGGCACATTGACCATCACAACTTTACGGCTATCACTGGGAGTCCAACCACTACAACCATGGTCATTACAGGCCCGAGCCATAAAACGATATTCGCCACTGGGATCACTGGAGTTGAGTGTAACCTCCATAGAGGTTGCTGTACCCAAGTTGGAACTACCGCACTTAGCGTAGGTGTAACTCCCTCCATTGATACTGCACTGAAGCTCATAACGTGTTACCGCATCGAATGAGCCGGTAACTTCAGACCATACTACCTTAAAACTACTACTCTGGGTCCCGTGGTCAGGTTGCGTAAAGTTCCGCACAGTATCAGGCTGTCGACTCACAGTCACTGAAGAGGAATTTCTCCAGCCACTGTAAGTGACATAGGAACCGCCCTTTGCATAGGCCCTAACACGGTACTTATAAGTTCCATTAGTTAGCGGAGTACTTCCAGACGCCGGAACAGGCGTCGGCCCAGTGGCTGTGCTTGCACTAGAGTAAACTTGTGTCCAACCTGAGCAGGAATCTTTACATTGTTGTATCTGATAGCCCGTAACAGCATAACCCGAACCAGGTGCTGACCAATCGACGCTTATGCGCCCCTCACGGTCGACAGTGCCACTTGTTATATCCTTAAGGACAATGCTAGCCGGCGTATTCGGTGTACGGGCAACATTGACCCGGCGTTCGTTAGAAAAAGCCCCACAGCCGGTACTATTACAGGCTCGGACTTTGAAATCCCATGCTCCTGTAGATAAACCTGAAATCTTGGTGGAACTTGCCCCAATACCGTTGAGGGGAGACCAAGCCCCGTTGTTAATCTGCCTATAGACCTCATAGCGAGAGACAACAGCTGAAGGCACTGGCCAGGATAAGGTAAAAGAACCATTCGAACTATTTGTGGGGGCTGTTAGATTGCCTAGCTTAGGGGGTGCTTGTAATTTTACTGTTACTGTAACGCTACCCAATGGTATGAGTTTTCCCGCAACCCACTCCCCGATTCTAGGATTCCATACTTCATTAGGCACTGCGGAAACAGAATATTCATAGATACCATTTTCTAAGTGAGTAAATTCTCTAGATGTACTACTAAAAGAATGATAAGAGGCAATGCTTTTAGAGTCCTTACGGACGGTTATTGCATAGTACTCTGCAGATGAATTTATACTCCAACGAATCGTATGCTTTCCATTTGAATTCGTGGTGCTTGCCCAAACCCCAGCATTAGCAAATTCAGTAAAAAGTATTAAAAGCAAACAACTAAAGAAAGAAATCCTTTTCATCATAGCCAGACTACATCCAGGAAAAAGCTTCACACCAAGGAAGAACTGTTAGAGTCACTAAAAGTAAAAATAAAACAGTACATCCCTGTAAATTAGGCGCACCTTTTATCATAAGAATAAAAGGACAATCAACAACATTCTAAATTTTCATTCGCATGCTAAAGGGGAGAAATTAATTTTTAAAATCTAATCACCAAAATCTGATCATTAAAAACACAACAACCTTTACATAAGTACCAACTAATAATTATTTTCTGAGGTCGTAGCAGGTTATAAATTCATCCACTTCAAACCGGACACCTAAAGCCAAATACAGCCTCAATAATATCTGGCTGTTGCCTAGCAAAAATTTATGAAAAGGTGGAATTAAGAATTTTTATAAAACTGCGTACTTAAATTAACAGGGTAGTAAGCAGCCTCCCCCAATTAACTCTAAAGAGATATCTATAACCTTCAAACTGCCCAAGTAGACTTTAATCTATGAGCTAGATGTCATTTAAATTACAAAGCAATAGATATACTAAATAGTCATGATTTTAATAAAATTAGGAGCTGATACTCTGTTACATACCGATTACTTTCTGAGCTGCTCTTTCTATCCATGACTCCAGCGCACCTTGTTCACTCTTTATTTTATTGTCTGGATGGCCCAAGTACTCTCGTACAGAAGTGTTTTCAGTAATATAACTTCGCTTCCAGCTCATCGCAGTTAGACCTTCATCCTTATACGATGTCATCAATTCATCCAGGATATTCAAATAAGTTGATTTTGTATCTCCGGCCCGAAAAAACAAAGTTGAAGGACTATCAGATTCTTCTGTACCATCTTTTTTGGTTTTATTCGTTAGCTCAATTTCCTGTACTTGAATAGAAGTTTTTAGATCTCTTACAATCACTGCATGACAGTAACGATGAGGGAGATTATTGACTAACTAAATGAGTTAGCGCAGTCCGACGATGCACCCTGACTCTGCTAGGGACATCCCGCACGGTTCAAAAGGGTTTGTAATCTTTACCAAAGCCTTGGCCACGCGGTTAGCAAGCTTGGCCAGCTTACTGGGGCGATACCCTTTCCCACAGGCATGCGGATATTGCGCCACAGGGTATTGCGGATCTTGCGGCCTTAGCCCTGCCAATCCACTTACATCCCGTGCAGGTCCATAAACACCTCATCAATGCTGTAGACTTCCACATTCGGGCCGAACTCGCGCAGGGTGGTCTTCACCCGCTGGAAGGTACCGCCATACAGTGGATAATTGCTGGAGAAAATCACCACCCGGTGGGCATGCAGGTCCGGCCGGAATATCTGCACACTGCTGGCATAGCAGCTATCCTACAGGCCCCAAGCCCGGAGCCTTCAGCGACCGCTTCAAGGTGTACAGATTTCTGGTTTACATTCTCGCAGGTTAAGGGGTACAAATGAGGCGAATCAATTTATACCCAATAACGGTGCGCCCCATAACAACCAACAGGGCGACTGATTACCAGGCTCGAGTTTTCGATAGTACGGAAATAGCAGCCAGATTTATTTGCGGTGAAGACTGAGGAGTAACCACTCAGAAGCTGCTGCATCGTATGACTATTTTTAATAATGACTCAGGAGAAACCATGGACGAGCTCGAACTTGGAACAAAGATCATTCGCACTGCCGTTGTCACGATAACCTTTTTCCTAATTAGCGCTTTTATAGTCTGGCGTGTAACAAAGCCACTAAAAAGCTTAGAAGACAGGATTCCTGAGAAAAAAGCCCTTTATGATGAAAAGATGAAGGCATACGAAAATGCCGTGCTTTTGATAAGTGGCCTGGAGTCGAAACTAAACCTTCTTCTTACTGAATTCGAAAAAATAGGAAAAGACAATAGTCCAGACTGCAAAGCTACAAAATCCAAAAAAGCCGTCATCTCGCACCTCAATAAAGCTGATAAAAGGCTGGGGAAACTGGCGCCGCACTTCGAGCCAGAAGTACAAACGCTGATTGAAGATCTGAGGAAATCAACTGAGCTTGCCTCGCAGTCGGCTGGAATTTTTGCTCAGGACCAAGAAAATTTTAAGCTGCTACAAAAGCAGTTGAACGCCCTCACAAAAAGCATCTTTAAAGATGGACATAACCACTTTTCCACTCTGTCGACTAGCGCAACTAACTAAACACCATGTAGAGTTAAAAGCCCGATTTTCGGTTTTGCCAAAACTCCAGTATGCGGCGCCTGCTGGACTTCATTAGGATTTCAATAGAGCGCATCCGCATATTGCTATCAATTTCCAACCTCACCACCTTGGACGGCGGGCCGAAGCGGCGCCAGTCTGTCCTCCTGGGCGCATTGACACACTTGGGAATGCTTGGTGCCCCCCCCCTCAAGGCGAGAACTTTAGGCACTGCAAGAGTACCAGCAAAAGGAACAGGATGATCTCGCAGTAGGTCATCCCGGCAATGAGTACCAGTGAAATGCTCTCTAGGTTATTCACGCCCTCTCAACACAGAGTTTGCGAACTATTAAATCGGGCTTACATTCGATCCAGATCAAATTATTGCTTGGCATTGTCTGCCTCCTCAATACATGCACGAAACCGAACAGTTGTTGATCAATGATTGTATATCTCCCAATTCATTTTCTCGATTAACTGCATTACACCGAGGGAAACTTATCTTAATAGATAATTTGTTGAATTAAAGGGCTAGTAAGTAGTCAATATATAAATGTTGAAACCTCTAAAAAAAAAGAAAATTGAAGTACACACCGAAACCAATGTACTTCAAGAAAGCGACTTCATTCTTAATGAAATCACGAAAGTCGATGGCGCAGGCATTGTGACCACTACTTATGAAATCAGAACACCCGTAGGCGTCACCTTCACTCACAGAAGCAAAGCTGCTGCGCTTACAAAACTTGAAAGCCTTCTGCAAGAGCAACGTTTTTCAAACTCAGGTATGAGCATGTAATTAAAAAATAGGCCCTACTTATCGGGCCTAATTTCTTTGCGCCACATCAGCCCATACTTACTAGCCACTATCCCAAACTGCCGCTTGTAGATGGTTCTGGTAAGGGGACCGTTCATCGGGGCCATTATCGCCCTTGCTCTGGTTATGACCCTCTTCCACCAGCCACAGGTGGCCGGGTCTTTGCCGAAGACGCGGCGCTGCTCGCAGGCCCAATTGGCACCGCCATACTTATGGACTCAAGCGAGCAGGACTATATGCTCAACATCCAGATCCGAAGCCTTTTGGAAAACTGGCCGCTTCATAAGCGCGGCATATCGGTACAGGCCTTTTCATTTCTGAGGTTCACCGGAGTCAAGTAGAGATGAATCAGCAGCTCTTGGCGAGTATTCTGACAGCCACCATCGGCATCGGACCACTGGGGAAGCCACTGCTTGTGATCATAAGCCTCGAGCTCGGTTTAGTAGAAGCCGTTTAAAGTAGCTGTTACGGCAAGTAAGGGAAATATATAACCGTGCTTTAACATCGAAAGGCAGTCAGCTTATTTTGATAGCTGAGCCATATATGATTAGAACATGAAAGCTTAGTCAGCACTTTTTGTGAAATGCAGACTGTCTTTCACCCGAATCCCGGTGCTTGGGTCAGCGACATACCAAGTTAGCTCGTAATCTCCAGCCTCAAACCACCCTGGTATCGTTAGATAATTTCGAGTGTAGTCCTTTGCCTCAGAATAATTCAACACGACATCACGTGATTTATGAATGGGGTAATTATCCCCATTGGGAAGAGTGAGCACGCTCCATTGCTCAAGAGTAACCAATGATTGTGAAGAATCTAAATTGCGAATACTTGCATCATAATTGACTCTTCCTCCATAGGAAGGAACTGAAAATTCGACAGGTTCGTCAAGCACAATCGCTAACTGAGTATCAGAGACATCCCCCTCTACAACCAGCTCAAAGTCCCAGAAATCTATATAACCACCAGACACAGTGAATGTAAATTTACCTTCTCCATCGAGAAAATTTTTTGCTAAGAGACTGTTTTCTTCCCCACAGATATTGATGCTTTCTTGCAGCTGTGGTACAGGATTAGGGTTTTCCGGTGTTGAAAGCTCTATGCTCCTAAACAACATCAACGCTTGCGATTCAAAATAAGGAAAAGTGAAAGGTCCTGCAGGTTCACTTTTTGTTTCATAAGATACTCCGTCCGCAGTTCCATTTTTAACTTTCGTATTGATACAAACTTTCTTAATGGTATCGAATTGATAGCCAATATCTAAATTCACCTCATGTTTAATTCCATCTTCCATCCTAAAGGGAAATGGCTCACCTAGATCTATTTTTGTACTGATTGTATCCGCATGAACCAGTGCCGATGCACAGATAAAGGTGATACCACCGATAGAATTTTTCAACACAGCCCTGTGCAGAGCGGATTCTGTAGCCAGTTTTTTCAAAATTACAACCTATTACATATACTATGAAACAAATAAAACTTCGGACAGTTTTTTAATGCCCAACCCTAATAAGGCCTGCAGCTTGATAATCGGCATTAATCGCACTCTTGGACGTCTCCAAATTGTGAAAAAATACCTTTACAGAGCTACAACCCTAAAACAGCTAGGCCAAAACTATCCGAAGTATTTTATTTCATTCTTTCCCCATGCCCCAAAATTTTCACCTTATATACGTACCAACTAAGCCAACAGTTAAAAGCAGAGCGATCAACTAACCTGGTTACCCCAGTAAATATTATTTAACGCGGATAACATCTGCCCCAGCACCCCAACCAAATCGCTGCTTGCACTCCCAATGATCTTCGGCAGAGCCGCCCTAGCGGTAAGCGATATGCCAGCCGCTGTTGCCTTTCATATACAGCGGATTGTCCGCTTTATTCGGGGCCACTTTTGCCAGGCAAAATTGTCTGTAGCCTGACATTTCCACATAGCGGGCAAGCTGGCCGACTTTGCCGGCCCAGGCGCCGCTGCCTGAAGCCACTAGGTAGCGCTCGCTATTACTGGCAATGCCCGGCGGATCGTTTTGTATGGCCAGCTCTTCTAGCTGCAGTTGTGCGTCGATAGTGTCCCGGGCTTGACGGCGGGCGCTAGGGTGTCCTCTTGTGCGAAGGGTTTGCCGTTATTGGGTATGCCGCTAAAGATGTTTGATTCCTGCTAACACGCAGATTTGTGCCTCCGGGCCTGGGCTGGTGATGCTGTTTAGCTAGCCGACTGCGATAGTGGCTATGCCTAGGATGGTGAGCGTGGCTGGGTTGATGTCTGCGCTCTGGTCATTCACCGATAACCGCTAAAAAACTAGCTTTGATCGTAGACAGCGCGGCCACCCAAGCGCCCTACTCCGAGCAATTGAAATACTAGCTGGCCAACGTCACCGACCCGGACCTGATTTTTGATTTTCTCGACAGCTGTGGGCATCTTTACCAGGCCAGAAGTAGAGCAGTTCTACGCAGCCTTTTTTATCAAGAGTAAGAGCAACGCGGCGATTGACAATATCTGTAAGCCGGCGGTTGAGCGCTGGCAGGCCCACTGCAAATCTGCCCTAGCCGCCAATAAACAGGCCAAAGAAATGTTTGAGCGCAGCAAGCGAGGGGGTAATGCGGTACTCATCGCCAATATGGAAAATAGCTTTAAGGCGTGCAAGCAAGAATCAGATAATGCAGCTTTTATCCGATCCAGAAAAGATCAAGCAGTTTTCCCGGCTGGTGTTTGATTTATTAAATAGGCCTGAGTGACTTACACGGAAAACGGGTTAATGCCGGTTACACATATATAGAGGATATTACCATAGCATGGCTCTCGGGCCTTGAACTTTCCGCTTCCGCCCGCTTTAGCAACCCAGGCCATGCCAATCTATAGGTAGGGGATGATTCCCTACCAGCAAAACACATAAACGCCCTCGATTTTTTATGCATCTTGCCAGCTTGTAATTTTTTCAAGAAGAAGTACCTCAGTAGATAATTAGTGTTTTCGTTCTGCCCATTGAGTACTTCAATCTAATGTCGTTCTTTCAGGGCGACTGGTGGCATCAGCTCCAGTAAGATTCCCAGCTTACCCATGTTGAAAATAACTAGCCTGGAACCAACGGGCCCCACATTACTATTGCCAAGGGCAGTATTTGTTATAACAACCCAGGCATAAAATTGTGAGCCTAAATGAGATATGAATACAATATAATTTTCAATCGCTCTCTTACAATAGAGCAGCGCAACGTGTATAGGGTTTTTACCAGCAGCTATCCTGGCACACTAATCCTGCATTTAAATAGATTTTGACAACAAATGGTTAATAGTGACTACTAGGGACCAAAAGATATTTTCAAGCGCCAACAAAGAGCAGCCTGACTCTTTTAAGCAGCCACAATACAGGAAAAAACTCAAGGCTTTATTTTAACTGCACAAGCACAATCAAGAACAGCTTGAAGAACCGTCCACCTTAGAGCTCTGACATCAAAAAAAGAATTTCCCCTGAAAAGGCAGAATAACGCTTAAGGTCGATCACGGGTATTTTGCACTGCACATAATATTGATAAGTTATTAAGTTGTGACAACATCCACTTAGCCCCACACAAAATTCAGATGCTGCCAAATCAACCAGAGGTTAACAAATCAATCTCGATTAATTGCCTAGAGCCAGATAAAGTTCTAAGCCGGAGATAATTAAACTTAGTCAACTCAAGACCAGAGCATCCTCTTAAAACTTGTTATGCAATCACATAAACCTTGGAGAATCATAAGAAAATGAACTTAGATAAATATATTCTTCTAACACTCTGCTTTATGTCTAGCGCTTTATGCTCCGCAGACACAATTAAAGTAGAAAATATATCTTACTCTGCCTCCATAATTAAAGTTGGTGCCGGCCAACCTGCAATTGCAGTAACTGACCTTAATTCAGACGGAAATCAAGATGTAATTATTGCAAACAATTCGGACAACAACATAGTAACCTATCTTTCCAATGGCAATGGGACTTTGACACTAGCGGGAGATTTCCCCGCCGGTGACAGCCCTTCAGGTCTATCGACCTCTGACATCAATGGCGATGGGAACGTTGATGTTGTTATAGCCAACCACGAAACCTCATACGTCACCATGCTATTAGGAAATGGCAAAGGAGGTTTTAACCCCGCACCGAATTCACCATTAAACGTGCACGTAACACCTCACCCACATGCCGTCCGATTAAATGACCTTGATGGTGATAAAAAAGTTGATCTGATTGTAGACAACCGTAATCACGAAGGTTTACTTGTTCTCAAAGGACACGGGAATGGTGATTTTAAACTGCCAGGAAAGACTATCAAAGTGGGAGGAGACCCCTACCGGGGGTTTGCCATCAAAGACTTAAATAAAGACGGACACTCCGATTTGGTAACTCCAAATCAGAATGACATAGGCATATTAATAAACAGTAAATCGGGCAAGGGTTCTTTCAGCTTAAGTAGTCTTGCGCAATCCGAAATGCCATTTAGCGTTGAGGCAGCAGACATGAACGGAGACGGAAACATGGATTTACTTGTAGCGAACAATCGCAATATCATTACTATAATCCCAGGAGATGGTAGCGGTAGTTTTCTAAAAAAGAAACAAATCGAAATCCAGGCATCTAATGGCGCCAAACAGATTGCAACGGGAGATCTCAATGGCGATGATATTGACGATGCTTTAGTCAGTAGTTGGTCAGGTGAAGTTCTTATTTTGATTGGAGGCCCGACCATCAAGTCAATCAAATTTAAGAATTTGAACACTCCCAACCCATGGGGGGTCGCACTTTTAGATTTAAACAAAGACGGTAAAAGTGACTTTATAATTGGTGATGGGGATAGCAATTTAGCAGCCGTGTATATAAGCCAGATAGAGTGACAGATGCCTTGCCACATGGAATCTAAAGTTACTACTACAGGCATCTAAATCAATTATCAGCGCAACACATTCATATAAATACAATCAACCTCTTAACTACAATAAATCGCAGAAGGTTATCACCGTGAAAATAAAATCTCTTTTTGTTTTAGCTGCAACAACAACTGTAGCCTTCAACACTAATGCACTAGACAGTGGTGGCGCAGTATCAGATGAAGCCATTGCAAATCAACGAGCGAATTTAGAGAAGAACACCACAGGGAGAAGCTTTGGCCCACAATCTCCACGAGATATTGAATCAACTTCCGGAAACCATACGATTTTCTTCGCTGCCGCACCAGCGCATACAGTTATGAATTTGTGCAATATCCATTTTCATAAAAATGCTGAGCACAAAGGTGGAGATTTTACCAAGTATGCGGGCAATGGTGATGGACGTGGCTTTCTGTCAGGCTTTAAATATTCCGGTACTCTTACCGCGGCCGAGTTAGCCCCACCTAATCAAGAAGTGTGCCCAAGCGATCATGGGAGTCTTTATCCGGGAGATACCATTGAAGTCCATTACGTCCACTCATCCGCCAAAATCAAACCCGGCCCAACCTTGGGTTCCTGCTTTAATAAAGAGATTAAGAATCCACAATTGCGTGTAGAAACGCAAGTTTATGTCTTGGTGAATGATTCCACGGCTTTAGATTTTTCAACATTAACCGCCCACGATGAAAAAAGTGGTTTTCAACAAGCCTTGGGCATTCCCAGCAATACTGGAAAGCCAATTCAGTATTCAGGTTCCACCACCGGTCCAGATTACAATGAACAAGGCTCCCCTTATCAAGTCACTTGGAGTGTCCGCCCCAACGTTGCCAAGGTCAACATTACTTCTGTGGGCAACTGGTGCAAGGACAATATCTTTAATGAAGATCATGCTCACGGTGTAAGGAATCTGATCCAGAACCCCAAGCTTCTCTCCGAGATTAAATACTAAATACGCATGGCAAGAATAAAACTACCAGCGTGATCCTATCCAACAACAACGGACACGCCACTAAGCGGCTAACGACCCCTCAAACAGCTCAAGGCTACTAATGTATGGATGCCAACTAATGCCATAGCTAAACCACCCCGCTTCTTGGTCAACCGGAGTAGGAGCTGACCACTACTCTCCTTTACATGATGGTCAATATTTAACCTCAAGTACTATTTTTCATAAAAGTACTTGACGCTCCATGGAGAAGTCTATATTGTGCGCACCCTCAACGACGCGCTCGTAGCTCAGCTGGATAGAGTACCTGGCTACGAACCAGGCGGTCGGAGGTTCGAATCCTCCCGAGCGCGCCATTTCAAAAGGGCTTGCATCTCCGGATACAAGCCCTTTTTTTATTTCTTCAGTAGATAGATTCACAAGTAGCGATTGCAGGTATACGACCATACACTTCTCATTAGCCTAAGGTAATCTCGGCTTCGGCCCGGCAGCATTCACTAACTCTTTAAGTAAGAGTGGCCTGCAGTCTTATGCTTAAGCGTGCGATTTTAGCCCTGCTCTGTATCCTTGTACTTTATATTGTTGCCGCTTACGTCTACAACAAGCACTTTACTCAGTCTGCCACCTTCAAAAGCTCCCCCTCCGAGCCCGAACGATCTGAAAGCCTGGATTACCTCAAAGAAAAAGACACCATCAAAATCTTGATTGTAGATGGCGGCGGTGTCCGGGGGCTCATCCCCTTATATGTACTCAACTATATCGAGAACAAACTAAACAAACCTATTAGCGAAGTTTTTGATGTTTATAGTGGTGTATCCAGCGGTGCTATTGTAGCCAGCGGCATCAACATCCCTGAAAAATTTATTCCCAAAAACTACACCGGGCATGATTCTGCCACAGAGTACTTGATACAACTCTATAAAGAAGAAAGTGACTATTTGTTTTCCTCACCCTGGTATCATGATCTATTGACAGGCTGGGGGCTTTTTTCCCCCTCCTTCATGGGGGAACGACTCCACCGTGTACTGGAAAACCACTATACAAAGTCGCTTTCTTTTACAGACTTAAATAACTTTGTTCTTATTCCAGCACTGGACATTCACAGTGGTGAAATACACCTTTTCAAAAATCGTGGGGATGCAATCAAACAATTACCTACCGACAGCTTATACCAACTTATCACGGCAGCGGTCAGTGCCGAGACCGCCTTTCCCCCGGTAGTCTTCAAAACACCAGAGCAAACCAGAGTGCACCGTTACTTTGCCGATGCAGGTCTAGCCATGAATAACCCCACCAGTCTGGTGTTACTTGATATCCTTAAAGAGTTCCCAAATAAAAACTACTACGTTCTAATATTGGGGGCAGGTTCACCACCATTGGCCAGTAGCGAGGTAGATTATAGCGAGCTAAAAAATTGGGGGCGTATTCGCTGGATACGAGATGCTTTTTCTAATATTCAGAGATATATGGACCTTCAACAATTATACGCTCTTGATCTCGCCCAACATTTCTCCGATAGCGACCGTCTGGAATACGATTATCTCAATATCGAAATTGCTGATCCATTCGTCGATATCTTTGACTACGATTCGCTACACCATTTAAAAATTTATGCCGATCGCTTGATTGAAGAAAATCAACAGGACATACAAAGAGTTATCGAGCGGCTCAGCCAGCCTGATGGAACATCTTCTCAATAGAAGCTCATGACAAGTTCGAATATTTGAGCATCTATGTTTTCGCTGATTACTAAATATTTTCTCCTACCCTTAACTTTCGATAGTTCACCTGCAGTTTTTATGCCCTAAAGATCACCTAGTTACTCAGAAAAACTGTACAGAATACGATTAGCTCGATGATGATATTACCTGTCCTTTTGTTGACCACCTCGGCTATCAACGCCATTGCCCCTTGAAATGTCTCACTGTTAGACTGATTGGGCAGATAAAGATAATCCTAGGTTGTATTGCTAAGTTTTTAGACAAGGCACTTCGACAAATCCAACTCTCCCGGCTCCACAAGATCAATACTATTTGATTGACTATTTCCAATTTCACTTTACCATGCAGGAGCAGTTTCCCAGGCAACTCCTACTAGATATGAAACGTATCCAGGGCGTCAATCTGCTGCACTTTATAATCTGGGTATGCCTAGTACCTCCCATACCACTTTTTGTTCTCTCCTATTTCCTGGAGAGCCAAGACCCGTTAACTCTAATCATTAGTGCCAATCAGAAAACCTGGCTATCCCTTGCCTTTGTCAGCTACATCTCCACCCTAATTGCTTTCGCAATTTGGGGCAGGCTCCTTAGATCACATCCCGCTGCAGCGGTTACCCCTTTTGCTCTATTGATTCCAGTAGTAGGTATTATCCTGGACGAAAAGTTACAGACCATAGAAATCATAGGCTTTGCGCTGATTATGGCTTGGCTTATATGTACCTCCTTATATGGTAGATTATTAGGGCTGGAAAAGCCCCTGGACAAACCGATCAGGCTCCCAAAGATTGAGTAGACTTGATCTCGATGCTCTCAAAGAGAGCACCCTCAGAGAAAGATTAAACAATTTCATATTTAAAGGTGTAGGGCGCAAGCTGTTCCGCAAGGGCGCCCTCCAAGCTAGGGTTCCCTCCTGTGGTAACCCTGGCAATAGTGCCAAGTACCTTATCCTGCTCCACCTTTACCTGGTTGCTGGCAGTGGCCATTTCTGTTCCCCTCACCAACTGATCAATAATCCCCTGAACACACAAACGAATCTCTTCCATTTCCAAAGCGGGCTTGAAAATCTTGCCAACCGCTGTAGTAGGGAGTTCGGCACGGAGCACAATTCTTCTGGGAATGGCCGCTCGCTCAGTAATATTTCCTTTGGCATAGGTAGTAATTGCTTCAAGCAGGGCTTTGGCCAAATCGTCCATTACAATCTCATGCCCTTTGATTATCAGGGTACTAATCGCTTCCTCTGATAACTTGACGTAGGCGACAGGAACCTCTCCCGCGTGGGCATCTGGTGTACCTACCGCTGCGGCCATGGCAACGGAAGGATGCTGGCAAAGCACCTCTTCTATCAATTTGGGCTCAATATTATGCCCTCCACGTACTATCAACTCTTTTTTTCGGCCTGTGAGCCAAAAATAGCCATCTTCATCCTGCCTGCCCAAATCCCCGGTGTTAAACCAGCGCCGTCCTTGAGCATCTTCTACCCATATCCCCTGGTTATGCTCAGGGTTAAGGTAACCATTAAATACATTATTCCCATGAATCAGCAGATTACCGATTTCATTGGCCTGGCTATACCGAATGAAGTTGCCTTGCTCATCCAGCTGGGCACTTCTCATCTCTTGCAGCGGTAAACGCAGCCCGATAGAACCCACCTTCTTCACGCCATGTGGTGGCGTGAGACTACTAGCGCAAGTACCTTCCGTTAAACCATATCCCTCTACGATTTGCACACCGGTTATACGCTCAAAAGCATTAAAAACCTCAACCGGCATAGGCGCCGCGCCGCACAAAGCCATTTGTAGGGAGGAGATATCGCACTGATTTACTGGCTGCTGCAGCAAAGTGGAATACACTGTGGGCACAGCGCTGAAGCTGTTCACGCGGTAGAACTCAATAATTTTCCAAAAATTACTGAAAACATCCTCACCTCGGTAACCTTGAGGGGTCATTAATACCACTTCGCAACCATTAATAAAGGCTGCTAGCCCCGTCACAATTGCCGCATTCACATGAAAAAGTGGCAGGCCACACAAGATAACTTTTCCTGGCCCCATAATGTCGCCAGCTACCAGACCTATACTTTTTGCATTGGCCAGTTCATTCCCGTGTGTATGGGTAGCAATTTTTGGTAGGCCTGTTGTGCCCCCGGTACAAAATAGAGAGGCGGTATCATCACTGTGGATACTGCATTTGAAATTCAAGCGGCTAGACGGTTGCTGCTTAAGTGCCGACTGGTAGGCTATCCGCTTTTTACCTTGCAGGGGGGGCAGCCGTCTGCGGTATTGATACTGTATCGCACTAGCCGCAATACCTTTAAAACCTCCTGCATGATAAGCTGGGTCCACATGGAAGATATTTTTAACCTCAGGCAAATTTGGCAAAATACTTTCAATTTTTTCACAGATATCGGTACCAGGGAAAGGGCTCAAGGTAACGATAGCCTTTGCTTGGCTATGCCGAATCAGCTCTTCTATCTGCCTGGCCTCCAGTAGCGGATTAATGGCCAATACTTTAGCGGCCGCCTCTGTACCCCACAGTATATAGTGTGTTTCTGGTAAATTTGGCAACACAAACGCAACCGTATCATGTTCTTGAATGCCAACACTATTCAATAAATTAGCAGTTTGAATAATACGTTCAGCCAGTGTTTGATAGCTGATCTTTACTGGTTTTCTATGATCTTTGCCTGAGAGAAAAAAAGAAATCGCTGTTTGCTGGGAGTAACACTTGCACGCAGCCATTATTGCTTCAAAAGTATTGCCGCTGAACTTTTCAGTAAGCGCTTTAAGGTTGGAGAAATCTTCCCCCTCTGGTTGCTTGCCCGTTAGCAAGTAATTTTCCAAAGCCTCAATATCTTTCAAAGTTGAAGTGGACATAATATTACTCCCTAATAGCCAATCAGAATGTAGCTGTATTAAATTATTTTTTATTTTGATAGATAGAAAGCAAAGCGAACCTAGCTGGATTGCTGTACGAGCCACTCCTGCTCGTCTCCGGGCTCCGGCATAACTGCCCCGCCCTCAATCACCCAACTGGCGGGAACATCAATAAGATCCACCTCACAACGAGCTAATGAACAACCCAAAAGCTGAGAGGCCATTTTGATAAAGCTATTAGCTAGAGCTGACTTGATTTTATCGCTACGGCCTGAGCGAATGGAACCCAGAATATGAAGACTACTCTTTGAACGCAAATGAATGCCTCGACTAAATACAACCTGTACAAATTGCGCGGGCGCGCCGGTTATTGTGCAGTGAGCTTCAGTGACCCCGGAGACAAGAGCTTGCTGCTCGGAGCCGGATAGTGGGCGCTGGGTGGAAATCGTGTAAAGCGGCATTTGCGGCCTCTTATAGATTGATATGAGTGTTGAAGTGCCCCATGGTGCTTTTGGATCTCACTAAACGCACCAGTGTTTTGGCTATGTAGGCAATTTGCCGCAGCGGCGGCATACGCTTGCGATTTGCACTTAGAAATTCTCTGCTGAGAGACTGGTCAGGTGCAGTAATAACGACCTTGTTTTTATTGATCCCAGTGGTGACACACCACTGCTCCAGCAGTTCGTATAAAAACGGGTGCCGCAATTTGTTTGATGTCCCATCAGGCACGGGAGCCATCAGGGTAGCCACCGAAGATTTCTCTCCCTTCATAAAGGCCTGATCTGGCGGAACCTCCATCCACACCACCCTGGGAGTGACGGGCTGGTCCAGGTGACCCCGGTAAGCCCGCCGTATCACCTGTTCCAACGCAGCCTTGTTGAAACTTGCTTGCGAGCCCTCGACCAGAGCGCAAAACACGATAGGTTTAAAATGCATTTCATCTCCAAATAAGTTTTATTTTGGAACTAATTTAATGCCATTAAGTTCCAAAATACAACTAAAATTGATAGGTTATCGGCCGACCTCTCAATAATCTATGGCAATATGACGGCCCGAAGCGGCCTCCAGGGAAGTTTTGTTTTGGAACTGGCTTGTGAGACTATGGCGCCTTGAGCAACCCTGGGACTGCTATGAGCGAGAGTAAACCCGCTGTTCAATGTGGGATCGAAGAGGCACTTTCTGTAATCGGCGACCGCTGGAGCCTGCTTGTTGTCCGCGATGTACTGAGAGGCGTTAATCGGTTCGACTCGCTTCAGGACAGCTTGCAGATCTCCCGAAATATCCTTACACAAAGACTCTCCAACCTGGAAGAAGCCGGCATTCTGATTAAGGCGCCCATTAAGCCCGGAGCACGGCGTATGCTGTACAGCCCTACCCCAAAATGCCTCGCGCTCGTTCCCGTTTTGGTTTCTATGATTGATTGGAGTGCACACTGGTCTGAGAAAGCCAATGTGCGCTGGTCCCGTGTGATTGATAAAAGAACCGGGGAGCCTGTTCAGATAGATTTGGTGAGTAAAGATGGTAAGCCGGTATCCCTGCTGGATCTGGATTTGAAATACTAAAGAGCAGCGGGTTAAGACCCACCGAGGGGCCTGCTCTCTCCACACTTACTTATCTCGCTACCCTCCCTCGTTCCCTCCCCACGCTCACGGCTTATAGCTAGACTAGATTTATCGATCGGTAACCAATCCTAACCACCCGATGCAACTTTATTGTGATCATTGCGGCCAACTCTGGAATATCGAGGATTCAGCGCTTATTTCAATACAGGAAATCCTCCGCGCTTTTCCCGATAGCAGAATTAGCGCAAATCTGATCAATACTTTAAAACCAACCATTGGCCTCCCCATGATGGCGGTGAAGCAATTCGCAGGCCACAAGACCTTAAAGAGCGGCCACTGTTTCTTTTGCAATACTCAGCTGGACAATATTCCAATTCTCTTCAAAAACTGCAGCAGCTGCGGAGCGCTAAATCTCGATATTCCAAAGCAGGGCCAGCGAGACCCTTATTAAAAACACACCTTCTTAAACATGTACTAATGGCAGGGCCTCCCAGCGTGTGGTGTAGGCGGGTGAGCGATAAGCTTGACGCATCTTCCAGTGCTTATGCACCCCCTCAGCCCCTAGAAAAAGAGTGCCGCGGCCAAAGCGTTGGTTGACTCTATCGAGGGCCTGCATCATCTCCGCAGCACGGGCCGGCTGGCCGGCGGTAAACATATCCCCTTGCCCCAGGGAGCTGGGCACCAGCTCCACCAGGCCCACACCGGCTTTCATAAAACGATGACCAGGGCGGTAAAGCTCGGTTATGGCCCCCTTGGCCAGGCTCGCAATCAAGCGGGTGTCATTAGTGGCATAGGGGCACTGTACCAGCGTACTGCGACTGTAATAGTGGGGCTCGTGGGGCGAGGTGTGCAGAAAGACATGTATCGAAGCCACCAAGCACTCCTGCCCGCGCAGCTTTTCTGCCGCCCGGCTGGCATAGAGACTAACTGCCTGCAGAATGGGCTGTAGTTCGCTCAATTTCTCGCCAAAAGAGCGCGTGCAATAAATCTGTTTTTTTGCTGGCGGCTGCTCCTCCAGATTCAGGCATGACACCCCATTTAATTCCTCAATGGTTCGTTCAATATTGATATTGGTGTGTCGGCGCAAGATTTTAGGATTGGCCTGGGCCAGGTCATAGGCGGTCTCTATACCCAAGCGCCCCAATCGCTTGGCAAGACGCCTGCCGACTCCCCAGACTTTATCGACCGCCATGCGTTTCTGCAGCCATTGCCATTTCTGCGGAGTATCCAGGGCACAAACCCCGTTGCACTTGGCAATTTTTTTCGCTGCCCGATTGGCGAGCTTGGCCAGAGTCTTACTCGGAGCAATCCCCACACCCACCGGCATACGTACATCGCGCCACAGAGTTGTGCGAATCCGCTGGCCGTAATCCAACCACTCCTCCTGTAAACCATACAGATTCAGAAACATCTCATCGATACTGTACACCTCCACCTCTGGGCTAAAGCCCTTCAGGGTCTCCATAACCCGGTGGGAAATATCGCCGTACAGTGGATAGTTGCTGGAGAAGATGGCCACATTGTGCCGCCGCAACAGATGTTCAATCTTAAAGAAGGGCTGCAAATCGCCAATCCCCAGCGCCTTAGCCTCTTTTGAGCGCGCCACCACAAAACCATCATTATTAGAGAGCACCACCACCGGCCTCCCCCTTAAGTCGGGCCGGAATATCTGTTCACAGCTGGCATAGCAGCTGTTGCAATCCACCAGTGCCAGCATTCAGAGAGGACGGTGATAACGAATAGAGGCTTTAACCACCCCTTCAACAATCAGTTCCTGTCCTTCCCAAACCGGTATCGGCGGGTAACGATCGTTGGCCGACAACAACCGCCCATGGTGGCGATCCAGTACTTTGCAGGTAAGTTGACCATCCAAAGCCACAACCACCACATCGCCGTGTACTGGCGTTAGTGAGCGGTCAACAACCAAAAGGTCGCGGTCGAAGATCCCCAAGCCCTGCATGGAATCGCCATTGGCACGAGCCATAAACGTGGCCGCCGGATGAGTGATCAAATGCTGATCGAGGCTGAGGCTTTTCTCTTTGTGGTCATCCGCCGGGGATGGAAAGCCCGCGGCCACACCGTGACTGTAGAGAGTCGCTAGTTTCATAGGATTTCACTCGATACTGTATATACATACAGTTTAGGGGGAGTTCGCCAATTCCGGCAAGAACGATGGCTGACCAGCGAGCCGCCAGCCGTGCTCGCTACAGGCCCATAGCAAGGCTACAAAAGCACAGCACACACTAAAACGGGTACCCTGTAGCAGGGACCCGCAAGGTGTAAATACCTTCTACGAGCTATTCGAATATGTTGTGAACCCAGTGCACTCTTGGGTAAAACCAGGCAATGGACCACAATCTCCCTCCAAGTGACCGCTTGGCAGCATAGCTGCCTGGGATTATGATCCGCGCAACAGGCGGGTAATGATCGATGACAAGGCCTGCCCTAAAAAGGCAACAGCCCCCACCCGAGTGAACACAGTACGGAGACGAGACAAAAAATGAATTTGGCTATAGCGGCACTGATCGTGGCCTCCTATTTTATCTGCATGAGGCTTAGCTCCTCCGCTATCAACCGGTTCGGGCAGGCCAGGGCGGTGAAGCCCTATCGCCTCAAATATATCTCCAAGACTATCAGTATTGCCGTCTTGGTATTCCATCTGGTGCTGCTGATCAGTGCCCTGGGGTTTGAATACACCCAGGTTTCCATTTTTCTCTCCTCCGTGTTCGCAGTAATTGGCGTAGCACTTTTTGCTCAGTGGTCGATACTGAGTAATATTACCGCCAGCCTGATTATTTTCTTTGGCTTTCCCTACCGGGTTGGCGACCAGATTCGGGTGATAGATAAAGACGATGATATCTCCGGCACTATTGAGGAGATCACACTATTCCATGTTCTCATCAGGCGCGGCGAAGAATTAATTACTTACCCAAACACTTTAATTCTGCAAAAAGGCGTAATCAAAAACCCCAGCAAGCAGCCGACTGAAGCACCTGCAAAGCTGCCGGAAGCCGGCCAGACTGAAGCGCAATAGCTCTCTACCTTCCCGCCCTCAATTCAGGGCGGGAAACCTGAAAGCGACAAGTCCTCTCTGGAACTTTTGCACCAACGCGCCCTTCTCTCCCATACAGAAAACCATGCCATCTGGCTGGCTACACCTAAATAACAAAAAACAGGCCCACAAAATCTCTACAAAAGGCACAAAAAAAGTTCTTACCACTTCCCATCTCCAGCGAAGTAATTTGCTTCAACCGTCTCAATAGTTAAAAATGCGCAAGATTCAATGAAATTGGCTTTAAGGGACTGCATGACCGATACCCTCAAAGATATACTCCACTTCGTACAGGAAATGGGCCTGAAAAATGGCTTGTTTGTCATTTTTTTCATCTTTGCACACTATTTATTGTTCTGGATGTACAGTGGGCGATTGAAAGATCGTCAAGTTGAAATTGATCGACTAGCGGCAGATAATAAGGAGTATCGGGATAGGTTCCTCAAGCTGATGGATAATGCCTTTTCCTATTCTCCGCCCACCAGAAAAGTGGCCCCAAAAAAGCCAGTTAATGAAAAGGAGTTTGAGTAGTGCTCTCCATATTGCTCGCGATCGCTCTTCTCTTCATTGCAATTCAGTTATACCGGCTTCATGAGATAAGAAAGCACGACCAACACCTGTTCGAGTTTTGTCAGCTGCGGAGAGATACGATCGCGTATCTCTCTAATTCCTATGAGAGTCTCTCCAGAACAGATTATATTGCCCTCAGGAAGATCAATGATGCACTGAGCAGCATCATAGCCGGCTACAAAGAACACAGAACCGTTGTCTTTAACTACCGCCTGTTTATCGAGTACCTGGATGAACTCAAAGCCTTTGAGAAAAAAGCCGAGAAGATATCCACCGGCAACAAAGATATTCAAGACCTGCTCAAAAGAATCCACTGCTCCATTTTCAAAGCCTTCCTGGCATTTACTCCCCACCTGAAATCAGAACTTGCATTTTCCCTCATGATGAAACTGATTTCCCTTGGCGTTAAGGCGGGGGTTAAATCTCTAAAAGACTACTTATTACGCCTCAAAGAGGCAAAAGTCATGGTGAACACCTTCAAAGGGTCTTCTACACCCTGTTAGCCCCTAGTAGCAAATTTGGGGGCCTATGCCCCCTCCATCGCGTCCACTCCCCGCACTCAAACCCAACAGTCCCTCCTGAGACGATATCCAGCAATTTTGGTCAAGTGCCAGACACACACAAGTCCTAGAATACTTTCATAAGAAGAGGTGACAGCTATGGCAGAGTATAGGGATAGGTTTGTGCAGGTACTGCACTATATTGAGGAAAACCTCGACTCCGAACTCGATATCGACAAACTCTGCCAATACACCAACTTGTCTAAATATCATTTTCACCGGCAATGCTCCGCCTTTTTTGGAATGCCGGTAATAGCCCTAATCAGGCGATTGAGATTAAAAAGGGTAGCCTATCAACTCACCTATAGAGACAAAAAGGTGGTGGATATCGCCCTGGAGAGTGGCTACGACAGCCACGAGGCCTTTGCACGAGCCTTTAAGAAACTCTTTGGCAAGAGCCCCTCAGAATTTCGCCGCGCTCCAGACTGGGAAGTTTGGCATAAGCACTATGAACCAGTTACAGCACTTAGGAGTCACTTTATGGGAAATACAGCGAAATACGAAGTAACCATTGTTGAATTCCCCGAGACTCAACTCGCCGCCATGGAACATAGAGGCCCAGCCCACCACCTGGGCGCTACTATCAAACAGTTTATCCAATGGCGGAAGGCTCAAGGGCTTTCACCACGTAATAGCAGAACTTTCAACCTGGTTTATGATGACCCAGTAACCACGCCCCCTGACCAATACAGATTTGATGTCTGCTGTACCGTGCAATACCCCATTGGTGCCAGTGAAAGGAATATAGTCAACAAAGTAATTCCGGCAGGGAAATGCGCAGTCATAAGGCACTTAGGCAGTGACGATACCATTGGAGCGGCTGTTCAGTACCTATACTTTCATTGGTTGGATCATTCAGATTTTGGAATTCGTGATTTCCCGATCTTTTTTGAGCGGATAAATTTTTTTCCCGAAGTACCTGAGAGTAAAATCATTACAGATATATTTCTTCCCATAGAAGAAAATATCTAACAGTAAGGGTTGAGAAAATACAATAAATATGCAGCTAAGAAGCGCCCCATAAATCACTCAAAATAATAAAACTAATCCTACCACCTGCACTCTCTATGATATGGATTAAAGAGCACAGGTCGCCCCATGAAAATCAGCCACATATCGACCATTCTGGTCGTTGTTATCATTGCTTTTGTGGGGCTATTGTATATCTACAATTATCGTCTGACCCAGAGCATTAAATTTAACGCTTACCCGGTTACAGACGAGTTTATTAATAGCAATGACTCTCTCAAAGACAAAGATACTATTAAAATTCTGATTATAGACGGAGGGGGTATACGTGGGTTAATACCACTCTATGTTATCCAATTTATAGAACAACAGACTGGCAAGCCTATTGATGAACTCTTTGATGTTTTTAGCGGAGTATCAACTGGCGCCATCATTGCCACAGGGCTTAATGTCACCCAGATACCAAATCAAGAAGGTATCCCAGAAAAAATAGACTCAAGAACTAAAACTGAGAAAGTAATCGATATTTATAAAAATGAAAGCAGATACCTATTTTCATCACCCTGGTATCACAAATTAATGAGCGGGAATGGTTTTTTTTCGCCTCGCTTTAGCGGAGAGCGCCTACGCAACACCATCGAGAAACACTATACCGATGAAATAAATTTCACTGATCTAAAAAATTACATCATTATACCTTCTTTCAATATACATACAGGCCAGTTACATCTGTTCAAAAACCGTGGCGAAACGGTTAACAAACTGCCAACGGACACACTGTATCAACTGGTCACCGCCGCAGCTAGCGCAGAGACCCTATACCCTCCTGTCGATTTTATAACTACTGGGCGGGATATTCGTCACCGCTATTACGCTGATGCCGCTATATACGCAAACAACCCCACCAGTATTATATTACGCGATATCATTAAAGAATTTCCGGGGAAAAACTACTATGTGTTGATTCTCGGATCCGGCACATCACCATTGGCCACAATGGAGACCAATTACAGGAACCTAAAAAGTTGGGGGAAAATTAACTGGCTTCAAGATCTTATATCCGGTGTGCAAAGGTCCATGGATGACCAACAACTATATACTCTGGAGATTGCAAGCTCTCTAAGTCCTAAAGGAAGAATCAGTTATAACTATTTAAACGTGGAAATTATCGACCCATATGTCGATCCATTTGACTACAAATCAATCGATAAACTAAAAATTCTCGCCGATAGACTGATCAGTGAAAACCAAGTAGAGATTGATCAGGTAATCAGTAACCTCAAGCAGAATGGGTAATTATTACTCTAAAACACCTTCCACACAGGTATAGTTTGCTTTTCATCACGGTCAACATTACTGTTTCCCGGTGAGACATTCACAGATGCGACAATCAGTATGGCAACTGGAAAATTGACGCTGGTAATATGCATGCTCCTAGTGTTTTTAGGAGCCTCCTCACTCTCCTTGGCGAGGAGTCTCAATGAGCAGGAGGCCCGCAAAAGATGCCTGCGAACCTGCAAGCATGTTTACTATCGGTGCCTTAAAAATAACCGGGAGATTCCAGCCGACTGTGTTAGCGACAAGAGATTCTGTGATTTTATTTGCTATGACGATGATCTCTATTATCGCGAGCGGGACTACCTAAAGCGACTCCATAGGCGCAACCGCTGGTATTAATGATTGATTCTGGGGCAGATCTCAAGATATAGAGATAAGAGGGATTAAATAGAGAAATTAAAGAACCAACATTCTCAAACCCCTGATGCCTTACACTGCCCCTGCACACCCAGGCAATAAACCACTTTAAAATTGCAATATTCCAATCAGTTCTCCTGAAGCATTTTTAGAGTTCAACTTTTGGACAGAGCGCACAAAGTAACCAGAGTGACTTTCTAACACATTAAGCCTTATAGTATCTCCCGCCTCAACCGAGTCAAAAAAACGTTGATTTACACATGTAGAGTAAGGCTGACCATAATCAATACTATAGCAAGTATGCCCCAAGCGACCTGTCCTCACCCCTTTACGGGTAACAACCTGCTCAAAGCTAGCCTCTTCGCCAAACGTATTTGTATAGTATGCGGGGATAGCATAATACACCGTTCCCCAAGTCAGCCCATAAAAAATTAAATACCACAGAACCCAGTAAATACCCCGAATAACAATATTCGAGCGGATTATCTTGTTTGAGGGGTGCTTATTCAGGAGAGCAGGTAGAACCCAAATCGCAGCCAAAAGCCCAACAATTACACCACCATAGCCTGGATTCTCATAGAACTGGTATCTACCAACGCTGGCAGAACCCATCAATAAAAGCACTATCGTCATGGATACCAGGGTATAAACTTTTTCTTTGCCACTGGCCCCCTCACGAAAAACAAAACTCACAAGCTAAACCTCATCAAGAAGCAATAAAAAATATAATCGGCAATCAAGACTACCTGCCCAACCCAACAAACTGGCCGCAAGGAAAGCAATTTTTACAGCGCTATTAGTGCAGATATAAGAGAAAGAATAAAACTCTATTTTTAACAGCGGAACGGTAGAAAATATAAAGCCGGGAAGCTAATAATTAAACATCAGCCTCCCTAAAAACGCTCTAAGCATCCAGAAAGCTATTAATGGCTGTAATACCTTTATAAGCCATAACCCCCGCCTGACGTATAATCGTCTCTTTGTACTTGCTGAAGGTGGCACTTTCAGCCAAGCGATGATCTATACAGCTCATCATATTAATAACCTTAGCAGTGTGGCTCTTGTAGATCAGGGGACCCTGAACCACAGAATAACCGAAACTTTTCAGTCCGATTAGCTCTCTACCGGTCACCCTAAAAATACGATCCAGAGGGTCACCAATCTGAAAGTCTTTATTAGCAATAGTCGAGGAAGTCGGCCGGGAAACCAGCTCCACCTCAGCTTTGGCATGTACGGCTCCCAATATCCATGCGTCATTCAAAATAATTGACCAGGTTTTTGTTCTCAACACCGAGCCGTTATCTCTTGAATTGGTTGGCCCAAAAACCTTTAATGCCTCATGCAAATCTTCAATACTACCAGCGACGATCTTTCCATCCTTAGTGGTGGCAGCATTATTGTAAACCTGCCAGCAAGCTTCGATATGTTGCGCGGTACGATCCGCCGGATTCAAAAGCCCCTCGATCTCTTTTTTGAAATCACTTTCGATATACATATATAGTCCTTTAAATCTATAAGGGAAAAATTCCAGATAGTGCGGCCACCTTATGTATTAAATGCCGAGGCCAATAGTTTCCCACCCCGCAAGAGCCCATTCCTTTCATATGGGTTCTGCCACAAGAACCTGAACACCAGTACCAAATAATATTGCCCTGACCAATCACCAAGCCAGTAACTTTTGTGAAGAGCTAGGTATAGCCACAACATGTCAGAATTGACAAATGTAACCTTTTTCGAGGTTACTTGCTTACCTTTGAATGTCAACATCCTTAATGATTTTTATTAGGGCAACTAGAAGAGGCTCACACTTTTTTCTATTGAACCCCCTCTCTCCCTAAAGCCTGCCATGTGGATTTTGATAAAATTTATGATCAGGTAAATCTCAGAAGCACAAACCAAAATCCTCAAGTAACATGTATCTATGCAACACAAATAGCACAAGGATACCAAGTGGAAAATTGCTAACGAATATAGCCCCGCATCACTAATGACATTGGATCATAAAGTGGGCCCAGCCCCCAAAAAATTTATCGGCTGACATACAGGGAATATAAACTGAAAATGTAAAAGAAGCCCAGAAAGGCTGAGAGCCAAAAATCTGAACCCTGGCAGGAATCAATAAGGCATCCCATACTTCGCACTCCACTAAGTATGCTTTTCATAGCCAGCTATAATCGTTGTACTAAGAACCGACAACTCAAAATACTTTTTCTTTACAGCCATATATTTAGGACTGGAGAAAAAGTCATTCATTATCTGCTCAGATGGAAACCTGATTGTAAACACACGATTTATTTTAAAATTACTCTCAGATTTCAACACCTCTGACACCCTAAAATCATAGCCAAACGAACCACCATAAGACTCCAATATAGGCCTCATAGCGTCACGATATACTTGGTAGACATCATCATTACTGACATCCAAACCTACTAGCATCTCATACATTTCAGTACTCCAAATCCAACCTTCGATTACTCTCTGGGTGATACATTTCTGCCTAGGAATTTGGCTAATTGATAACTAGTCTCTCCCCTAAACCAAAATCATCAACGTTTCACTTTACACCAAGCATAATAGGATTGAGCATTGCGTCCCAAATACATACTGCTGCACCAACAAGCCAGAAAGCCCCCAGGAATTAATAAGAGGGTGGTATTCCCTTCCTGAGAACCCAGATATAGTAAAAACACTATACTAGCCGGCACGGAGAGAAGTGATACAGCTCTATACAAAGGATTATCAAAAGCCAGCAATAAAGCGGCCGCTAAATAACTAGCAGGTATGCCAATGAGCACCCAATGCTCCCACGAGGCCGCATAAAAATACACCATAGCGCTCCCTAGTACGGCAAGTAAGAACTGCAAAAACTCCCAAGCTACTAAATATTTCAGCTTCCGTATCAGCTCACCGGATATATTTTTAATCCAGGGATACTGATCCTCTCCACGATTAAAATTTCGAAATCGGATTTTCATCAGTGTTGTGTGTCAAGTTCGGTACAAATGGCCATTGATGGATCCTAACTAGAGTTTTCTCATTAGAGACAATCCCAGCCGATATTTATTCTAGCTTATCGGCCAAGATTGAAAACAAATAAATTAATATAAATTCGTGAACTTAGAGAATGGTAGTCCTCCAAGCCAGAAGACCAAAACACAATACATAGGGAATTGTTTCAATGATTACTAAAAATTCCACCACAGACCCGGCGATACTCAGCCCGATCAAAAGCAAGTAAAACCATAACGTTTAATTGAAATATAGTCTTTTCTTACTGTATGGAAAATTCTTCAGAGCCAAAGGCAAAGTTACCAGAGGCTCCTTGGATTTATTGAAGTTGCAAGCTGAATCTAGGCTTTTTAATTATTGTGACGTCTTCGTTCAAGCTGAAATTGGTATAAAGAATCTATCGCTAATCCATCTGCCCTATTCTCCATGAGAATAAGATCTTTAACTTCGTGACTCCCGAAATATCTCTCACTATTATACCGGCCAACGTTTCCTTCTCCCCTTGTTCCTACAATCGCGCCCAAACCATTTAAAGAATCTGAAAGCACGATCCAAGGTGAATTTTGCCAACGCATTTGATAAGGATCTTTACTCGCCTTATTAAACCAAAAAGTATCCTGCCTATACTGTTTGCCTTCAATATTCCAAAAGATTGATTGCACAGAAGTTCTTCCAGCTTCGCGGCCAGGTCCTCCAGATGCAGAACGTGCTATCGAAATTAGAAAATCATTTGTTAAGCTTACAGAATCCACCAAATTGGACTGGCTAAACCACATATGAAAATCATTGCCCAACTGGAAATCATGCATCTCAGAGCCATCCCTATAATAACTTCCGCTAGCAACTGCTCCGAATTTACTGTTATATATAACATTGCCTGAACTAAAACTTTTTGAGATGCTAAAACCATGTCGATAATTTTTAGCCTCTACATTACTCAGCAAGCAATCATTAGCATTCATTAAAGTGAAAGCATAGCCATTTCCACCCTCTCCTAGATATTGAGAATTATTTATTTTCACATCTTTAATAGTTATGTTTTTAGAACTATTAATAACTATCCCATTAGAAAGATAATTAAATGATTCTCCGTCGAGCACGGGGTCAAATGTACTGACTGATTTTACCCATCCATCGATTAAATAATTTAAATTAATCAAGCTTGAATTGTGAACATAATAAGCTGGATTACCCTTAGTATTGTAATCATCATTTTTAAATCCTTCACTTTTTTGATAAACATAACTGACCCCCTGATCGTCTTGTAATGGCATATTACTAATTGATAGGTCCTCAATTCCAATATTTTTAACATGGGCCTTAGCTTTATATGCAATCGCACCAGAACTTACAGCTAATGAATAGCGGATAGGACTGTCTAGTGTTACGGAGTTTCCCTGTATATTTTCTATACGCCTTAAAAAGCCGACACCTTGAACCCAATAGTGATATTCGTATGACCTTTGTGGTGTCAACTCTATTTTTGCCCGATATTGTGTGTAGTCTCCATTTTCATCTGCCCCCCAAAATCTCCACCAAGAGGCAGCTGCATGTGAGTTTATGAAATCCCGTGTTGCAAAAGATCTAACAACGATGAAGTCACCCCTTTTCAAGGAGTTTCCATTATAATTCAGGGAACCATCATCTGGATTGTAAGTTCCTTCCAGTTCGATTGTGTTTTTAACTCCAAAAACACTTTTTGCTAGTGGAATCGGTCTAGTATCGACTATTATCCTTTCTTCACCTAACTGTTGATTAAGGCTTGCCCAGTATTGATTTCCATTTTTTGGCTTTACACCAATTATACTTCTCCTTCTCATGGAGTAGTCTTCTTCTAGGTTACCAATAGCTGATTGAGTGCCCAAAATCTTAGTTTTATTTACCCCATCTCCTTTTAATACAATGTCATCACCCCATATCCAAATCACTTGATTTAAAGATATTACTCCGGAGTTTTCATAGTGACTTATCCAGGCTGGGTCTTTAGTCACTACATTTTCATTCCAAAAATGTCTCGCATTTTTAAAATACTTTTGAGCCTCTTTAAGACTCACTTGATATGGTTCACTGTTACTCTTGGCGGGAAGATAGACATAATGCTGTTGACCCGTAGCACGCGCTAGAATAATTGCATGATCAATCGCTTTTTGAATGGCTATTGTATCGTCCTGCTCATCGCCAATGCCACGATAGTCATTTACATTAAGAACATCGGAGTCTAGATCTTTCACGACTCTTGTGGGAATATTTAAACCCCGCTTATATCCGGCATATGAAAAGTCCTGTATAATTAAATCCTCTTTAAACTTCAGACTGGATTGATCGCGGGTAACTAATTCATGAATTACATTATTATCACCTAGCTTGATATTAAGTTTAGGTTTAAATTCACTCGTTCCGGCTTCCAGTGAAGCTATATGCACCCAATGGTTCGCAGTAGATCCACCAATTTCATTTAGCTTAAGCCTAAGAACGATCTCGTTTGTTTTGGTATTTTCAATTTGCCAATTTATTTCTTCGGTCACATCAAAGGAGTACCACTTCTTTGCTTTATCTACATGTAATCTATTACGAAAATAGGAAGCTTCTCTGCCTAGATTATCCCAGCTTGAATTTTCATCAAGCTTATCGAAATTACTTTTGTAGAGTTCAATATACTTTTCAGTCCCGACTCCTGCACTAGAAACATATATCTTCAGTTCGGCTTTTTCTACTGGATAATTAGTCTCTGAAAATTTAAATTTTAAATATATTTCTCTTTGAAATTCATCAGATGATGCCCACTTTGCCATCAGAACAGGTTCCGAGTAGTAGGTGTCGCTAGCATAGTTTCCGCCGCGTATATAAGTATCAAAGACTGGAAACAGAACTCCTGTACCATTTTTTACATTTATCTCAGTGTAATCTCTGCCGTGAGATACTTGACAAAACAAAAAAGCAGATGCCAGCAATTGACACAAGAAAATTTTAGCGAATCTGAATGTGATACAATTTTTTTTCACTTTAAAATGTTTCCTCGAAAAATTGTGATAGTTGAGACAATAACAAGAGAAGCAGACCTTCGCTGATTTTCAATTAATAAATGATGTCTGATCAGACATGGCACTAGGCTAAGCCGTAGTAGTTCAGACTTGACCTGACAATTACCAGTTTTTCAGAAGGTACTCTATCAGGTCAAGTTTAGCTTACAAATATTTTCCTTTCTGGTCTTTTTATCCTTTCTAAGGGTTGTCATCGGTATACTGCCACAACACTTTTTAGCCTGATCAGTGCGGCTATTATTATAATATGTCAGTCATTGGACCAGTTCCTTTTGTAGCTCTTCTATGGATTCATAGATCTTACAATCCAATGAAATCTGAAAGAATTCTTGTGAGATGGTTTTATGGAAGCGCTCAAAGATGCTATTCGTTTGTGGAAGTCTAGCTTTGTAAGCGATCTTGCCTGGTCATGAGTAAGGATTCTATTTGAGACACCCAAGCTGGATATTAAAAGATAGCAGTACAACAGATTAGCAGAGAGGAATTACTTCAAGTACCTCCGCGTAATACCTGAAAGTGGAACTTGGCTGTGCAAATCAAAATGTAGTGTGAGCACAGCGCTTCAGCGTCACTGAGCGAAGATGCAAACAAGACGTTCTTCTGAACCATAACAAAGGGTTTGATTTCCTGTTCGGTCAAATTGCTGCCAATCTCTAAGCGACCATCATTGGATGATTACACAAAACTCATACCAATATTTCAGACAGTACTTTATTCCCTTACCCAGTGAAGATTTTGGTGGCACTTGCGGGTGGCTCTAATCGAGACAGAATGTGAAGGTGGCCATTATGAGTTTGGATTATTGCTGCCATAATTTATGCCTTTTTTCGATAAGAGATGGTTGTCTTTGGCTGTCCGTCCTCCTGCTCAAACAACAACGCGAAAACTGGATCAGCATCATTTTCCTCTACAGAACCTTCACCCCAAAATTCTGCACTTTAGAATAGCAATCCCAGTAGATCCTCAGGGTCTTCGTGTACTCAGAGCACCGGCCAAAGAGAGAATGCTGCAGCTATTTGAATTGAAACAATAGCTGACGGTAAGCCTTTTCAAATTGCTTGCATAGTTGAATACGAGAGTTTTACTTCACATGTATACTATTCAATCGGGAACTGTAACGTATCACCGGCAGCCATTGTGTTTCCCTATGTTAATTTATGCGTGGGTTATACCAAGGAAAACCACTCCCCAGGCTCAACAGGCATCAACAAAATCATGAAAATATACTATTTTTGGTTCTTAGTACTGAGTAAAATCCAATCCGGAAACAGCCACTGTAACTGCGGAGTCGACAACTCTATTACGTAATTTTAAATACCAGGAAAGACAAGCCTCGAATTCTCATTTCAGTTATAAAGGAACCAGAATCCATCATCTTCCCAGTAAAGCATGCGAACTTTATCGACCTTTTTATTACGAATAATAAAAAGATGAACGGATGTCGCACCTTTGTGTAATGTATCAGCCATCAGCCTGCTCTCGAAAATCGATCGGCTAATGTTAAACCCAGGCTGTGATGTTAAACGAAGCCACATCGTATTTGCAGACACATAAGAGCATCGGTTTGCACTAACAACACCGGACTATACATCACCAAGTTTATGCCATTGGAAAATATAATACGCCCAGATTTCCCGTAGTGGCTATGAAAGACTTAATATCCACTGGAACAAAAACAGGGATATCAGAACAGGGGTTTGTTCAGATAGTTTGCGGAATCAATAAAGGAACTAGCTGTAGATTAGGCTGTGGTTACGGGTAAATCCGCGTTTGGAATGAGAGCTTTTCTTACAGGCCCTGAGGTGACTTTGCCATAGCCGCAGATTAATGGGGCTTCCTCCGAAGTTGATGAAGTGGGCATCTTGGCTGCCTGCCAAAGCAAGTTGAGTAATGTGGTTCATGCACCGCTTACCAAGTTCGCCAGCGGCTTACTAAGCATGGCATTTTTGTAATAGTATCGGCGTAGTGTAAATATGCCGCACAATAGTTCACCTCAGCAACTCACCATTAGCCTCCTACTAATCCTAAGTTCAGCTTCTAATGTTCTGCAGATAGAGGAGTTTCGATTCAATCTAAATAATGAGAAATGTAGACATAATTTCCTCATTGTCATAATGCTCACGATGACAGGTGCGCAGATCTCTGTCACTGGAATTCCAAGTAACAAAACCAGAGAACTGCCCTTCCTACTGTTCTTTGATAAGAAGCGGACTTCCACTATCTTCACTGCCAGTCATACCCTCAAGTGGAACATTGGATCTTGGTAGATCAAAAGTGAAGGAAATCCAGAACTTATCAAAACCTAGAAACAATACTGAAAGCTCTACGCAAAGAAATGCAATGTGAGCTATTAGATTTCGCCTCTCTTTACCATTGTCGGCAACTCTCTTCCCGGCCAACTGGATATCCCTACCTACCCATTTCATCCCTGCCGCGAGGGAGGGGTATCCGCTTCACAGTTTAATTAGCGACTCCCTACACTATTCTAAAAGGTGCCTTTCTACCCAATAAAGGGTAATACTAAGCTTAAAAGGTATAAATGTACCTATTAATGACATATTATATAATCTTTCTATAATAGACAAAAAGTCACCTATTAAAGTAGGTCTTCACTCATAAGAGATTGAAAAACAGCTATTATGAACCTCCATGGACAATCCGATAAGCAGATACTTGCGACACTGGGCGACCGGCTTAGAGAGTATCGCTTGCGCATGAATCTCACCCAGGATGATATGGCTGAACGTGCCGGCTTATCCACCTCCACCATCAAAGGTTTAGAGGCTGGTCGCGGCAGGCTAGACAGCCTGGTCGCCGCACTGAGAGTCCTACGCCGATTGGACGCACTGGAAGCTTTTCTCCCGGCCCCAACAGTCAGCCCTATGCAACTTGCTCTTCACGGCAAACAGCGAAAAAGAGCCAGAGCCTCTAGCGCTGAGAAAGCGCTTAAAGAGACCTCTGCAGAAAGCCCCTCCAAGACACGCGCAAGCAAAATTAAAAAGAGAGGTAAACCAGAATGGTAAGCCAAACAAATACTGCAGTGGTGCAATTATGGGGAGAGATAGTTGGGGCCGTCCACTGGGATAGTACTGGGTATGGAGCCTTTGAGTACGCACCGGAATTTCTGCAGAGTGGATTGGATATTGCTCCAATTACTATGCCTATCGAAGCTTCAAAGGAGCCCTATACGTTCCGCACTCTCAGTCGGGACACCTTTAAGGGCTTACCGGGGCTCCTTGCAGACTGCCTGCCGGACAAATTCGGTAATGCCGTTATTGATGCCTGGCTCGCCCGACAGGGGAGAACTCCGGAAAGCTTTAACCCTATTGAACGACTTTGCTATACCGGTACCCGTGGAATGGGCGCACTGGAATTTCAGCCTGCAGTAGATGGTAGTTTTAGGGATTCCGTCGATCTCAATATTGAAGAACTGGTAAAACTAGCAGCAACAATCACTCATAAGCAGACCGACCTTAACGCCCAACTTGGCAACAGCGATGCGGAGAAATCCGGTGCACTGCTAGACATATTAAGAGTGGGCACTAGCGCTGGGGGCGCCAGAGCAAAAGCAGTTATCGCCATCAATAACAAAGGAGATATACGTTCAGGCCAAGTTCCCGCATCCAGTGATTACGATTATTGGCTACTAAAATTCGATGGTGCCGGAGACCTTGAGCTCGGTACAACCGATGGGTATGGACGCATTGAATATGCTTATCATCTGATGGCCATCGAAGCCGGTATAAACATGGCAGACTGCCAGCTCTTGCAAGAAAATGGCAGAGCGCACTTTATGACGCGGCGCTTCGATCGGGTGAATGGCAAGAAACTACATATGCAGTCTCTCTGCGGCATCGCGCACCTGGATTTCAACATGGCTGGTGCCCATTCATACGAACAAGCCTTTAGCGTTATGCGTGAACTTTACCTGCCCAAGAATGAGGCGATTCAGCAATATCGCCGAATGGTATTCAATGTTTTAGCCAGAAACCAGGATGATCATACAAAGAATATTGCGTTCCTGATGAACCCCAAAGGCGAATGGTCTCTATCGCCGGCATTCGATGTAACCTATGCCCACAATCCGGGCGGCGCCTGGACCAGCCAGCACCAGATGAGTATCAACGGCAAACGCGACCACTTCCAACTTGAGGATTTGCTTGCCGTGGGAAGAGCAATCAGTATTAAACGGCCCATGGATATTATTGAAGAGGTAGCAGCAGCCGTGAAGCAGTGGCAAGGCTTTGCTGAACACGCAGGGGTTTCTGAAAGCTGGACAGTCGAAATCAATCAAAACCTTCGACAACTCTGCTGATAGATAAGCAAAATAGTAAAGTCTGCAAGGAGCGCGGCTCTACAGAGGAGAAACACAACTGTAGAAACCCTGTAACTCCTCTGCTTCTGTAGATACTCTTATCTGAGCCTCCCCGCTGCTATCTTAATTTGGATAGAGGCCCCGCAGCATTTGCCTAGGGGCCAAACATCTAGAGCCTTTTTAGCGCTAAGTTATTTCTTCACCTCAACTAGCAAACGGCTTGCTCGCGGCGCAACTCGCTGCGCGCCGACTCTTTAGAGCCTCGCCGCAGATCAACCATGCGCGCGATGAACCAAATAAACGCTTCCACTTGGCCATTTAACACACAGCCTCCTTCGCAGATACTCTTAAGCAGACTTTGTACATCGGAGCAGTGCAAGGCGGAAACAGCCCCGCTGCTTTTAAGAAGTATTGAACACGTGGGCAGACCGGAAATTTCATGATCGCTCAAAGTGATATTGCCGTCGTAATACAAAATCCTTACTGGCTCTGACTGGTCAGAAACACGAATGGATAAAGACAAGTTTGGCGTTGGACCAGAGCGCTTGGCCAGTGATCGTTTAAGATAGCTGGAAAAACTATGAGCCCAAGCTTCTACTTCAGACTGTGCAGAGTTTGAATCCATCGATTGCTCTTTACCAGCCACCAATGAGCTATCAACTTCCCGCTCCGCCTCAATCAAAGCTTCAACAGTTTTATCGACATCCTCTTTCGTGTGAGCTGCCGAGCAAATCAGTCGGAGTCGACCACGCCCACTCTCCACTATGGGATAGGTAACCGCTGATGTCTGAACACCACGTTTATATAATTCCTGTACTATCGCAAACAGCTTGTCTTTGTTACTAAAGTGCGGCGTGACAATAGGCCCATCCCCTGTTCCCAAATCATAGCCAGCTTGTTCAAAGCGCTGCCGCATATAGCGTGTCGTATCCCAGAGCCGCTCCCGTAAACCATCATCGGTGCTGAGCCTGCGCAAAGCAGTCAATGCCGCGGCAATATCTGCAGGACTGATCGAAGCCTGGAAAATGTAAGCTCTGGATGATGATCTCAAAAGATCTACATATTCTTCCTTCGCCGCAATAACGCCACCGAGGCTACCAAGTGCCTTACTGAGCGTTGTCATAACAAAGTCTACTTGATCGGTAACTCCCTGAGCGGCACAAATGCCCGCTCCACCTTCACCATAAAAACCGAAAGAATGTGCCTCATCTACCAAGACAAGCGCGTCATATTTCTTGGCCGCGCGGACAATTTTGGCTACCGGTGCGGCGCCCTCTCCCATGCTGTATACGCCCTCCAGAACAACCAGGACCGTTCGGTATGGGGATACCTCCGACTCAAGCACAGACTCCAGGTCGGCCACAACATTATGTTTAAAGGTCCTAATCGTGGCACCACAAAGACGAGCACCATCCACAATAGATGCATGACAAAGCTGGTCGATAACCACTACATCGTCTTTACCAAGAAGCCCTGCAACCACTCCAACATTAGCGGTATAACCTGTTGGGAACAGGCAAGCGCTCGGCTTTCCGACCAGCTGTGCAAACTCAGTCTCGAACTCCAGGTGAAGATCTGTAAGGCCTGATGCTGCCGCAGAGGTCCCCATACCAGTACCAAATTTCGCTACTGCGGAAGCGGCCTCCTGCATAACTTTCTTATCTCGGTTCAGGCCAAGATATAGATTGGTGGTCCAGATTATTGCTTCCTGTTCTTCATCGTTATAAACATCACTCACCGTGCCATGAGTGGCACTACCTGTTCGTAAGACTTTGCTATAGGGATTTCTTCGCTGGTCGTTCACCATATACATGACTTCCTGCACCAGCTTGCTCTTATCCAGTGCAGACCAGGACGGCGCTTTTGCAGCCTGGAATGTAGGATGGCTGGACTGGATATGCGATTGGAAGCTGGCAAGTGAATCCGATGCAGTGCGGTTCACTTTTTCATCCGAACCCTTGGCTTCGCCATCACTCAAAGTGCCGAGGATGTAGTTCGCTAGGGCATTAGGAGTGGCGTAATTAATAATCGCTTGGGAAGCAACCGAGCGACCCAAGTTGTTGCTCAAACGTCTGGCCAATTCCAGAGTTGTGAGGGAATCGAGGCCGAGACCAGAGAAAGGCTGTTCTGGAGATACTTCTTTCGGATCAGGAAAATTCAGGAGAACGGCCACCTCTCTTTGAATAATCGATAATAAGATGGTTTGCTGCTCTGAGCTGGAACCAATCAGGCGCTGCATCAAGTCTCTGGAATTACTCACTGCATCAACACTTAATTCCAAACCAGCATAGCCCTCCTCTAGCTCCATAAGCTTTTTGCGATCGAGCTTATCATTGGGGAGCATAGGTAATACCTCTAGGTGCCTCACAATTTGCGGGACCATATATTTTGGAAGTCGCTGTGCCAAGAACTCTTTAACGGCTGTATCTGTTACCGTTTTATCCTGGTTAACAATATAGACCGCGAGCATTTTCTGGCCAATACCACCATCTACAGCGGCCGCTGCAGCAGCATCAATACCCGGCATAGTCTCAAGCGTCGACTCTATCTCCCCAAGCTCAATGCGGAACCCCCTGACCTTAACCTGCTGGTCGATTCGGCCAAGAAATTCGATCTCTCCATTTTCCGCCCACTGACACAGGTCCCCAGTTTTATATAAGCGGCTATCTTGGATGAGGTCACTAGATTCTATTTTGATGAAACGCTCTTTAGTGAGGGCTTCGTCATATAAATAACCTCTTGCCAGCTTACCTCCTGCAAGATACAACTCACCGGCTTCTCCTGAAGAAACGGGTTGCATGGACTCATTTAAAATATAGGCACGGGAGCCTGGTACTGATTTTCCAATTGTGATCGACTTAGTGCCAGGCTTAATTTCGGCAATGGTCGAATACACGGTATCTTCGGTAGGACCATAGGCGTTAAACAACCGTAGCCCTGGCCTCAAGGTATAAACTTGATCAACCAGTGACCGCTTTAATGCCTCTCCACCAAATACAAGACACTGAAGTCCAGCTGGCAACTTCTCGGAAGCTAATAATGTCTGCATTGCGGAGGCGACAGATACGCAGGTTCTGACTTGATCTGCTGCCGGATGGTTTGGTAATTCCAGTATATTCTTACCCAGTATTACTGTGCCCCCAAGTGACAAGGTCCCGAAGATTTCCATTACAGAAGTATCGAAACAGATTGAAGCCCCTGCAAAGACCCCCCGGAGTTCTTCCTCACTGAACAATTCATCCATAGAGTGGCACATAGCCACAATACACTGATGCTCAACCGCAACACCTTTTGGCTTGCCGGTAGAGCCAGAGGTATAGATCACATAGGCCAAGTCACTGGCTGATGGCCCCGCTGAATCAGCTAGAAATTCTTTGCCTTGAGCACTCACTCTGTTGAGCCAGATTAACTCACCCACTTCGCGACATAGGTCCGCAGAGCTATCACTATCCACGATAGCTGCCACAGCACCTGAATGTTCCAGCATGTAACCCACACGATCTTGAGGGTAAGCTGGATCCAAAGGTACATAGGCACATCCTGCTCGCATTACGCCAATTAAAGTTGCCACAAGCTCCCAGGAGCGCTTCATACATACCCCCACCAAGGCGCCGGGTTGAATATCCCGGCGCTCAAGCTCCGCCGCAATCGCGCCGGCCCGCTGCAGCAGGCACTCGTAGCTCACTCTGACCTCCCCATCAATAATCGCTATGCGATGAAGAGCTGCTTTCATTTGCTGTGCAATCAAGTGGCAGATTGAAATATTGAACTGGGATCTTATTTTGGAGTTTTTAACTGGACTACTCACAGAATCTTACCTTTTATCTTTATTAAAGATCTGGAAATTAACTTTCAATGCAAATTAATGTCTTTCAAACTTGGTCAAGTTTCTTACTTTTTAGAGCTCCCCTAAATTTAAAACCAAACACACAAGTACAAATATTTATTTGAACCTTACAAAAAGTGTAACACTCAAACTGATACTAAATTCTCTATTTAGAGAAGTTTTTAGCTTACACCAGAGCTTCATCTTTTAAATAAGTACCTCCAAGAACTCTAAACCAACAAACAAACGCTACGCAGACAAAAGCTCTAACAAGTAAATTGTTTAGTTATCTTTCAGGGAAAAACTTGATAAACAAGCACCTAAACCCCTTCCCTCGCAACCCTGCAGCTCAACCTTACTATAATCACCTTATATTTATTTTTTATTGACAAAGAAATTTATACGACTGCACCTACAGTTAAAAATTCACTAGAAAATGATTCACTCTCATTAAGCATCTAAATAAATGGTACATGTATGCCTACCTGCATTTCGAAAATTTTTACAGAGAGGGATAACAACCATAAAAAAGGCACCTTAAGTGCCATCAAGATTAAGCGGTTTATTTACAGCTTACTAAGAACAAATAAAGAAAATAAAATCAGAACCCGCGTATCGAAAAGTTTGAGAAGATCGCCATTGACCGCAATGATCCTAATAGCACCCCAATCCCTCCTATTACTCCCTGGACAGCACGATACGATACTTGGGATTGCCCGACTTCAAATGCTTAAAAGCTTCTTCTATCTGGCTCATAGGATAAATTTCCACCTGCGGCCTGATCTGATGGTGTGCGACAAAGTCAAGCATCGTTTCAATGGCTGCTGGGCTGCCCACTGGAGAAGCTGAGATATCGCGCTGGCCAAATATCATGGGGAAGAGGGTAAACTGGATTGGATCCACAACAGCACCGACAAAATGCAGGCGCCCTTTTGGTTTTAAAGCCTGAATATATAAATCCCAATCCAGATTGACATTGACCGTGGAGATTATGAAATCGAAACTCATGGAGGCTGATTTAATTTCCTCCGGATCACGTGAATTCAATGTCTTGTGAGCACCGAGAGAGAGAGCTTCGGTGCGCTTATGCTCACTGGAAGTAAATGCCGTTACCTCACAACCCCAGGCATTCAAAAACATCAAGGCCAAATGCCCCAGGCCTCCTATACCAATCACCCCCACTTTAGCCGTCGGTTGAATATCAAACTGTATCAGAGGGTTAAATACCGTAATGCCGCCACACAGGAGAGGCCCAGCCGAAACTAGGTCTACTCCCTCTGGAATAACCACCAGGCTACCCATATCTGCACGAACTTTATCGGCAAAACCCCCGCCGGTAAGAGTGGTAAAGCGAGCTTCGGCACACAAATTTTGATCGCCCCGCCGGCAGTAGTGGCAGGTCTCACAATAGCCGGAATTCCAACCCAGGCCGACAACCGTACCGGGCTTAAAGTGCCCAGCCTGCTCTCCCACAGCCAACACCCGTCCAATCACTTCATGACCCGCAACTATGGGGAACTTGGACACCCCCCACTCATCCTCAATCATGCTGAGATCACTGTGGCAAATACCACAGTAAAGCACCTCCAACTCCACCTCTGTTGCTCCCAGATCCCCCACTTCTACCTGATACGGTTTAAAGGGTCCGCCGGCTTGCATAACCCCATAGGCATTGATGGTAGTCCCACTGGTCATAACCTACTCCCGTGGCATTCACTGAAGGTCAACCCTGTGCATTCGGCCTAAAAAGCCGCGGCTAAGAAGAGAAAAAAAAGAGCCGGGGGTTTCCCGGCCCAAGCCAAGTCCTGTGAGGTTGCCGAATATCAGAGGACCCACGAGAAAACCTGGCTAACTCCTGTGAGGGGAATTAATTGAGCACGCGATATCCGCGCCCGCGCAGACAGTTCTTGATAATCTGCTGGGCTTCTGCACCGGCACTGCCAGCACCAGAGAGGCCCCCCACCAGAGCGCCCGCTCCAGCACCTGCCGCCGCTGCGCGACTGCTATCACCAACAATAGCGCCCAGCGCGCCGCCCACTACAGCTCCGCCCGCAGCACCGGTTAACCCCCGGCGCCCCTGGTCGCTGTAGGTGGAATAAGCAATCCCCTTACACTCAGAGAGGTCGATTTGATACTGGTTCATATTGACGCCCCAGGTATCAATCACAATGCCACCGGCACCAGGTACCTGTTCCGGTTGAGCAGCACAGCCAGCTAATAGAGCTATGCAAAATCCTGCAGTTGCGCTAATACCAGTTTTCATCAGTCACCTCTTACAGCCTGAGCCTAGAGATTGCGTATATGTCACGCTTTTCATCTTTAGGTTTAGCTGTTGGTTGAAGATGGCGCCAGTCGACAGTGAGAAAAAGCGAAGAAAAGAGTGACCAAATAGCCTAACAATCGGAGTTTGATATGGCTTTCGAACCTGCCAAAGCCATTGTGATTGCCTGGAGGAAAAAGTTAAGAGGTCTTTAGGGAGTCTTCAAGGAAAGGGGCCTACCTGCCAAGCAAAAGCTTAAAAACAAGCTTTCACATAAAAATTCACCCGCGAACAGAGATAAAACTCTTTACCGATAAGCGGGATTAATAGCGCGAGCCAAGTAACTAAATCCCGGCAATATCAATGCCCAAATTAGAGACAGGATCATCAGTGATTGCCACAGGGGCTGACCCAGCTCTACGGTGCCATTCAGAAAAGCGCCGGTGTAATAGCTAAAAGGACCAAAAAAACCACCCAGCAACACTGCCAACCACAAATTACGCTGCAAAAACACCAAGCTGTAACGCAATGTCATCGCAAAGTTCAACCATAAACACACCAGCCAGATGGGTGGCCAAGAAATACCGCTGAGATTTTGCAAGACACCTAAATGGAATAGAATGGAATCCACCCCCACACCAAATAGAAAAACACCCCCCAACCACAAAGTCTCCCTACGCAGGTTTGCCACAAAAGTTAAGTGGATGAACAAATTGATCAAGGTAAAGGGCACTACAATCCAGGGGCGTGCGACAATCACACAGAGAGGCCAGGCAATATCAAATAATAAAGCGTTGACTATCAACCGCCACATATCAGTCGATAAGAGCGCGTGGCTTGGCGAAGACGAACTGAGCAGTACTAATCACCCGCTGCATAAAGCCACCCTCGCAGTAACACAAATAGAATTCCCACATGCGGATAAAGCGATCGTCAAAGCCCAAATTGCGCACTTGCGGCAGCTGATTCAAAAATGCTTTGCGCCAATGTTGCAAGGTACGCGCATAGTCTGCAGTAATATCCTCTAATCCCACAATCTGCATATCGGTAGCCATGGCAGTCTGCTGAGCAATCACTTGATTAGATGGCAGACAGCCGCCGGGAAAAATATAGTGCTGGATAAAATCAATGTCTTTGCGATATTGATGGTAGCGTTGATCCGAAATGGTAATGGCCTGCATCAACATCAGGCCATCCTCTTTAAGCAGGCGCCCACAAATTGAGAAAAATTTGTGGTGGTATTCGTGCCCTACTGCCTCAACCATTTCAATAGAGACCAGTTTATCAAAGCGTCCCTCTAAATCCCTGTAGTCCTGTAGCAGCACGTGTACTTTATCTTGCAGTCCTTCACGCTCCACCCATTGGCGAGCGTATTGATATTGTTTTTCAGAAATAGTCGCAGTGGTTACCTGGCAGCCGTAGTGTTTTGCCGCATAAATAGCCATGCCCCCCCAACCAGTGCCTATTTCCAGCAAGTGGTCGCCGGGCTTTAATTGCAGTTTTTGGCAAATATGTTCCATTTTATGGATGGAAGCCTGGTACAAGGTTGTCTGCTCTGAGGGAAATATCGCCGAGGAATAGAGCATGGTTTTATCGAGGAACAACTGAAAAAAATCATTTCCCTGATCGTAATGTGCAGCAATGTTTTTACGCGAGCCACTGCGATTGTTACTGTTGAGACGATGCAGGACACGCAGCAGCACACGGGGCAATTTACTCCAGCGGCTATCCATACTTTCAATCAGGGACATATTGTCAACCATCAGGCGAATGACATCCAATAAGCACGGGGAGTCCCAAACCTTTTCCATATAGGCTTCACCGGAACCAATAGTGCCGTTTAACAATACCTGTACATAGGCAATGGGATCCCGCACACGAATATGCGCCCGAACTTTTGCCTGTTCAATTGGTTGACCAAAACGGTAATGGCTATCCCCTTCTTCAATCAATAGATGGCCGCGCTCTATCACTTGCATCTTGCCCAAAACCAGCTTGCGGGCGAGCCTGATCAACCAGGACTGGCTCTCTCCTTCGACAATAACCTGTGAAGATTCTTTTGCATTCATAAACGCTTCTCCCCTCCCTGGACTTCACCCCTGCCACCGGGATGGGCATAGACAGGTGTGCGCTTGAACCATAATTTCAGCGCCTGCCAATAAATTGTGGCAATCACTTTTACGGTCATAAATGGATACTGGATCAGGATACGATTGAGCAGGTCACCACTCAGCTCACTGCGGCGCAGACTGAGAATGGCATCAAATAAGGGGCGCTCTTCCTGCTCCTCATCGCTTAAATCAAAATTCTGTAAATACGCGGTTAGGCGATCGCCGGGAGTAATACTTCTCCAGCGATATCCCTGGAAAATCGGCATAAATGGGGAGACGTGAAAAGTCTTTGCAAAAGCTACTTTCTGTACACGAGCCCCAGAGCGGCAATCGAGTACATAGCTATGACGCTCCTTCCAGGGGGTATTATGAACATCCAGTAATAGCCAATGCACTTCCCTGCCCTCGGCATCAAAACAGTAATAAATACTGATGGGATTCATGTTATAGCCAAAGTAGCGCCAATTAGCGAGCACACGTATGGGCCCTTGCGGGCGCTCTCCCGCAACCCGCTCAACCCTGAGACATACAGCCTCTTCGACACTGAGTTTCGGATCGCCAAAAAAATCCTCGCGACGAAATCGAGCCGGTGCCCAGGGCTTTTTGGACCACCAGCGCGATAACGAGCAAAAATCATCCAGCTCCGCCAAGTCTAAATAAACCATAAACACTTTGTAGCGGAACTGATTTTGACGGGGCGCAAAACGACGGTGCTGAACCCAGCCAGTATAAATAGCGCTCTTCATGGCCGCGCCCGCAACGATAGCCTTTGGCTTTTCCTTCACCAATCAACCCCAAGCCCTTTGGCAACCCTCAGCGCACTGCATACCCCATCTTCATGAAATCCGTTGGCCCAGTAAGCGCCACAAAACCAGGTACGATTCACTCCGTTTATCCTCTCCCACTGCTGTTGGGCACGATTACCCGCCACAGAAAACTGGGGATGCGCGTATTCAAAGCGAGCGAGAATTTTTTTGGGGTTGATACGCTCCTCAGCATTCAGGGTGACACAATAGGTTTTATCCGTTGCCAATCCCTGCAGGATATTCATGTTGTAAGTGAGTACCGGCAGCTCATCGCTTTCGGCACGCAAGCGGTAATTCCAGCTGGACCAACTGCGCCTGTGCTGTGGTAATAAAGTGGAATCGGTATGTAGAGCCACACTATTACACGCGTAGGGGATGGCACTGAGCAGTTGTCGCTCCAGATTAGAGGTATCTTTAAGGCATTCCAGCGCTTGATCCGAGTGGCAGGCAAGGATTACCTGATCAAACGTCAGCTGCTCCCCCTTACTGGTCACTAGCTCTACGCTTTGCTCCTTGCGCCAGAGGGATTTCACTTTAGTGGAGAGCCGAATCCTGTCGGCATAGGGCGCACTCAGCGCAGGAATATAAGAGCGAGAGCCCCCTTTAATCACGCGCCACTGTGGCCGCCGCAGCAGATTGAGCAGCCCGTGATTGAAAAAGAAGCGCACAAAAAAGCTCACCGAGAATTCCAGCATCTGCGACACACTGGCCGACCAAATTGCCGAACCCATGGGCACCAGATAACGGTTGGCAAATTCGGCCGAATAGCCATTTGCCGGTAAATACTCACCCAGGGTCAGGCCCTCGTGAAGACGCCCCTCGCGCCAATCTCGCATAGCAGTGCGATTAAACCGCACTATATCCCATAACATGCGCCAGTGGCCGGCACTGAGAAGATTGGAGCGCTGGGAAAATAATGTATTGAGATTGTTGCCGGCATACTCATAGCCCTCCCGATCACAGCGCACACTGAAACCCATAGAGGTTGGCTGGGATTCGACACCCAGCTCATTAAGTAAACGAATAAAGTTCGGGTAGGTCCAGTCGTTATACACGATAAAGCCGGTATCAATAGCCAGGGTTCGTTTGCCTTCTTCCTCTACATCAATAGTCGCAGTATGTCCCCCCAGGCGGTCCTGTGATTCAAACAAGGTAATCTCGTGCTTGCGGCTCAAAAGATAAGCCGCCGTCATGCCGGCAATTCCACTCCCGACGATGGCAATACGCATCAACTCTTCCTTAAGGTACGAATCCTACTTATTTTTGGTGTGCAAAAACGAAACCAAAGAGAACGGAAAAATCCGAGAAAACGCAGTGGCAGGCTCAAGCGCAAAGGAAAATCGATTATGGATTTTCTGCGAGCCAACCCCACCTCAATATACTCCGCTGCTTGCTCCGCGCTAATCAAAAAAGGCATGTCAAAGTCGTTCTGCGCGGTGAGCGGGGTGTCGACAAAACCAGGGCGGATCAACACGACCTTGAGATTGGTATGACAGACATCCCCACGTACCGATGCCAGAAAATAATCCAGCGCGGCTTTGGAGCTGCCATAAGCCTCTGCCCTGGGAAATGGCACTAGCGAAGATAAGCTGCCCAATGCGGCAAAAACCGGAGAAGCACTGACAGCCAGCAGCGGTAAAGCACAATGCAATGTATTCACTACACCAAAGAAATTGGCATCAAAAACCCGCCGGTACATTGTGGTATCAAGCTGTAAATCATCGTCGTACTCACAAGTGCCAGCACAGGCAATTACCGTATCCAGATGATCGGTTAAATCCTTGAGGCGCTCGAAGGTAGAGGCCATACCGCTGTCGTCGGCCACATCGCAGTCGAGTATGCGAATATGTGTGGAAGCGAGCTGTTGCAGCTCTTCTAGCGCTTCACGCCGGCGCCCACTGGCAATTACAAAGTTATTATGCTCGGCAAGGCGCAAGACCAAGGCGCGGCCAATGCCGGAACTGGCTCCAGTAACCCATAGTGTCCTGTTGCGAATCTCCGTCACCAGTCAGCCCCGCTCCAGACGCAACTTAATCCTGCGCAACAGGGAGCCCAGCAGGGGCACCTGCTCATACACCATTGCCCCCATGTCATAGAAATCTTCGTGATAAAACACTTTGTCGGAAAAGCGCACCAAACTACAACCGCGTAAACGCAGCGGCCGGCCGCCCTTCAAAGACTGGTGCGCATAGTGCATATACCAGGGCAGGCAAGCACTATCACGGGTAATGGAAGCCTCCTCAAAGCGAAAGCGACACTGGGTAAGGCCGTGGCTCATATCAGAGAAATAGGCCTTGAGGGCGGGGAGCCCCTCGATTCGGTGCAGAGGATCGCGAAACACAATTTTGTCACTGTACATATTTGACAGTTCCGCCGGGTCTCTAACCAAAAAATCCCGATAATAAGACTGGACTTCTTTTACCAATGTGCGGCTGCTCATTTTCCCTTCCACTGTATTCCGCGGCGCTACCCCTCTGATTTACGTTAGCCTGCCAATGGCAGATCACAGCGCCAAAATAAAAATAACCCAATCCATTTAGTGCGCAGATGCGTAGTAAGGATCGACACAACATTAGAGAGCGCTAATATGGCGCACAGGCAAAGACAAAACGGCAATGGAATTGCGGTGAAAGCTTCCCAGGACTACAAGGATGACTGGAGCAGGCTGCTAACGCAGGTTGGCGCTCAGCGCGACCGCCAGGCGTTTGAGCGTGTTTTCCGACATTTTGCCCCGCTCATTAAGGGCTTCCACCACAGCCGCAGTACCCAGGCACTCAACGCCGAAGCGGCCGATGAACTGGTGCAGGAAGTTATGCTCAAGGTATGGCATAAAGCCCCCCGCTTTGACCAGGGCAAGGCCTCGGCCAGCACCTGGATATTCACTATTATGCGCAATTGCCGTATTGACATGTTGCGCCGCAACCAGCGCCATCAAAATCGCGACAACGATGTTGATGTGGCCGATATTTGGGATGAGAACCTGGAAAGCCAGCCGCTGCTGTTCTTACAACACAAGCGCAACGAGCGCGATATTGCCGATGGCCTCAGCGCCCTGCCCGCTGAGCAGTGCCACATTTTGGAAAAGGCTTATATGGAGGGAAAATCCCACAGCGAGATCTCCGAAGAATTGCGCCTCCCCCTCGGCACGGTCAAATCCAGGGTGCGCCTGGCCATGAAGAAATTGCAAGCTCGGTTCGTCAGGTAAACGTCCAATGATTCGCCATCACCCGGATGAAAACCTTCTGTTGGAATACGCCTCAGGCAGCTTGGCCAGGGGCCCCAGCCTGGTTGTTGCAGCCCATGTGCAGATGTGTGCTGATTGCCGATCCCAGTTGCATACCCTGAACAATCTCGGTGGCTCCCTCCTAAATGGGAGCCCGGCGCAGCCATTGCAAGCCAACGCCTTCGAGCGCCTGATGGAACGCATCAGCCAGATTCCGGAGAAAATCCTCCACAAAAGTGAAGAAAGCTCCACCCCGGCCCCGGTCAGCAGGGAACCGGCTATGGACCACTTACCCAAAGTGTTAAATAAATTATTGGCCAGCAATCCAAACAGGCGCTGGAAGACCCTGACTCGCAACCTACAAATATGCCGGCTCAAGTCTGGACAGAGAGAGTATGAAGTGGCTTTTCACAGCCTGCGCAGCGGCAGCGGACTACCGAAACACGATCACCGTGGGCGGGAATTCGCCCTGGTACTGCACGGCAGCTTTTCCGATCACAACGGTATCTATGGGCGGGGGGATTTCGTCCTGCGCGAGCCGGGGCAGGTACACAGGCCCATCGCCACTCAGGACATGGACTGCCTGTGTTTTTCCGCAGTAGAAGCTCCGGTTTCACTCACTGGGGTCCGCGGTCTGTTTCTCAATCCGCTGATCCCATTTCGGCCGGGTTAGACCCGATAGATTTTGCCTCCAGGTACACGGTAAGAAATATCACTGGCGTCCCTGCCATACATCCATTCCTTACTTATTTCCGATGCACTATTTCCGTTGCTTACCCAGGGGCTCAGGAAACCGTCACCGGCGCCTGCTCCTTGTTCCCCGCGGTAAACTGGCTGAATAACTGCTGCCAGCGCTCCTGTACCTGGGCAAATTTCTGCTCACGCACATGCCCGTAACCGCGCACTTGCATAGGAATTGCCAGCAATTCCTGGGCTTCGGCAAGATTGTCAGCGCTCAGCTGAGCCGCTACCGATTGTACCGCTCGCGCCACCTGGCGTGCCCAGTCCCGTTCGGCGCGGCGCTCTTCGGTGTAGCCAAACACATCCAGCACGGAACCACGCAACGCTTTACCACGCGCCAACAATGGCATTAAGCGGCCCATCCAAGGGCCAAACTGCATCTTGCGCACCCGGCCACTGGCATCGGGGCGTGCCAGCAATGGCGGGGCCATATGGAACTTGAGGGAATAATCACCGCTAAAAGTCTCGCGCAACTGACGCTGGAAATCCTCGCCGCTGTACAGGCGCGCTACCTCGTACTCATCCTTATAGGCCATGGCTTTGAACAAGCTGTTGGCTGCAGTGCGGGTCAATTCCCCCGTCGTGCCGGCAAGAGCCAGCTCCGCTCGGTATAAATGCTCGATACCCTGTGTGAACTGGTGAGCGTAAGCGGCATTTTGATATTCAACCAGCTCGCGGCTCAAACGCGCGATCAATTGCTCCACAGATTCCTGCGGCTCGATCATTTTTACGGGCTGCGCCGGTACCGCCAGCTTTTCTATCGCCCTCGGATCCGTCGCCAACAAGCGCCCTGCACGGAATGCGCGAAGGTTATTTTCCACCGCCACACCATTCAGTTCGATGGCCCGCTCCAGTGCCGCCTCACCAATTGGCAGCAGTCCCTTCTGACAGGCGAAGCCCATAATCATCAGGTTGCTGGCAACCGTATCGCCAAACAGTGCCTGTGCGTACTTATTCGCATCGAAGGCGAAATACTCGGCACAAAGGGACTCAATACTCTGTTGGGTGGCATCCGCCGGGAAAGCTAGTTCGTTGTCTCGCACAAAGGCCGCCACCGGCACCTCGGCCGTATTCACCAGCGCACGCATTTTGCCCGTGGCAAATTTCGGGCGCTGGCCCGCAGCGGTGACCATATCGCAACCGAGCAGCAGCTCAGCGGCGCCATCGCGGATACGCGCAGTAGTAATGGCTTCCGGGCGTGCACCCACTTTTACGTGGGCGACCACCGCACCATTTTTCTGTGATAGGCCGGTGAAATACAGCGTGGTACTGCCCTTGTCTTCCAGGTGCGCGGCCATACCCAAAAGTGCCGCCACAGTGAGTACACCGCTGCCGCCGATGCCGGCCACCAAGATGCTAATAGGTTGTTCCAGGGCTGCCACCGGCGCTGGCGGCAAATCGACGATGGCAGAATCCAGGGACTCGGCCAGAGACTGAACCGGCGGTTTCTTCAGCTCACCACCCTCGATGGTGACAAAACTAGGACAGAAGCCATCGGCACAGCGCATATCTTTGTTACAGCTGGACTGATTGATCTGACGCTTGCGGCCATAGGGGGTTTCCAGGGGCTCCACGGCGATACAGCTCGACTGCACACTGCAATCACCACAACCCTCACACACGCGCTGGTTAATCAGTAGGCGCTTGGGCGGATCCACCATCAGTTTTTTCTTGCGGCGCCGGCGTTTTTCTGCGGCGCACACCTGCTCGTAAATAATGGCGGTGACACCCGGCGTTTCACGCAGACGGCGCTGGACGGCATCCAGCTCTGAACGGTCTAACACTTCCACTTTCGCCGGCAACTGGCCGCGGTGCTGATGCCAGTAATCGGGGTTTTCACTGAGCAGAACCACCACCCCAACGCCTTCTGCCAGCAGCTGCGCGGCCAGACTTGGAGCGTTTACCTCGCCATCGGCAGGCTGGCCACCGGTCATAGCCACCGCATCGTTGAGAAGGATTTTGTAAGTGATATTGACCTTACTGGCGACTGCCTGGCGAATCGCCAATAAACCGGAGTGGTTATAGGTACCATCTCCCATATTTTGGAAAATATGCTCGGCATTCGAGAAGCGGTGCAACCCCACCCAATGGGCGCCTTCACCGCCCATATGGGAGTAAGTATCGGTGCGCAGCCCCTTGCCCAGCGCCATGATATGACAGCCAATGCCGGCACTGCCGAGGCTGCCCTCCGGCAGTTTGGTGGAAGTATTGTGGGGGCAGCCAGCGCAGAAAATTGGCTCCCGCGCCAACAGGCCTTGTGCTCGCTGAGGTACATTGCCTCCCAATTTTTCTGCCAGGGGGATCAAACGCTGTGCGAGGTCAGTATCTGCCAGCCAGCGGGTAATCGCCTTGGCCACCTGATCTGGTCCAAAACCCCAGATCGCCGGCAGCAGATCTTCACCATTGAGGTCCTTCTTACCGACCACTTTCGGGCGGCGGTTGTCCTCCCAGCCATACAGTAGGTTCTTCAACTGGTCTTCCACCAGCGGGCGTTTTTCCTCCACCACCAGCAGCCGTTCCATACCGTCGGCAAACTCACTGATACCGCGAGGCTCCAGGGGCCATGACATCGCCACCTTATAAATGGCAATGCCCGCCTGGCGCAGATCTTCCTCGCTCAGGTTGAGCAGTTGTAACGCTTCCAGCAAGTCCCCATGGGCCTTGCCCACAGTCACGATTCCAAAGCGCTTGCGCTCGCTTTCATGCGTTGTTTTATCAAGGCGATTGACATAGGCAAAGGCCTGCGCCGCCGGCAAACGCTCCTCCAGCATACGGCGCTCGTACTCCAGGCGCTCAGCGGGCCAATTCAGGTGCGGGTCATAATTCAAGCCATGGGCAGGAATGGGGAAGTCCGCCGGAATAGTGAACTGTGGCAAGCTTGGAACCACCAGAGAGGCACCGGCCTCTACCGTTTCGGTAATGGCCTTGAACCCTACCCACAGACCGGAAAAGCGCGAAAGTGCAATACCAGCGAGACCGAGAGTAAGATACTCGTCGATACTGGCGGGAAACAGCAACGGCATCATTACCGATTCAAAAATCTGATCGGTGTTGTGGGAAAACATGGAGGACTCAGCGGTGTGGTCATCGCCACACAATGCCAGCACACCGCCGAGTTTGGCGGTGCCCTGGATATTCGCCTGGCGAAATACATCCGCAGTGCGATCCACCCCGTGGCCCTTGCCATACCAAATGGAAAAGACCCCATCGCGGGTAGCCTGCTCTCGGTAGTGATCGACTAGCTGGGTACCCCAAATGTTGGTGGCCCCAAGGTCTTCGTTAATACCCGGTTCAAAGTGGATATCGTGCCCAGCGAGTAGCTTCTTATGACGCCAGAGCGCTTGGTCGTAACCGCCGAGAGGGGAGCCCCGATAGCCGGAAATAAAGCCCGCAGTATTCAGGCCAGCCAGCTCATCCATACGTTTCTGCATGAGCGGCAGGCGCACCAGCGCATCAATACCAGTCAGAAAGACTCGGCCAGAATCACGGGTAAATGCGGCTTTGAGAGAATACTCGGTATCAAAGCCCAGCTCCTGATCGCCTTCGACCATTGCCATGGGTACCACCTATTAATTCATTATTGCTTTTCTTTTGCCCGGTTTGATGACGATAGCCACGGTGCCACATTTCTCTCGGCACCTACTGAAACAGCTCAAAGCCAAACCGAAGCATCTGCTTACTAGCCGCTAAAATTAACACCGCCCGGCCGGGCAGGTCATACCAAAATAAGCCTGGCTAGGGCATAATACGGACACAACTCGCTAAAGATCACAAACTACCAGCAACAATTCACTCAAAAAGTCAGTTTTTTAGGGATTCATCGAATAGGCCCTACACGGGGGTGTCACTGTAAGAGACGCAGAATCTACCCCTACACGTAACCACCTTCCTAGTTTGCAAGTCGGTTACAGGAAAGCTGAGTGAACGAGTAGGTGGTGGCTGGTCACTCAGCACAGATCTAGTGAGCGGATATTGATAACAAAGAATAAACGGTTTCACGGCGCAGTCATAAAACAGGATAATTGCCCAGAAAGGACTCAACCGGGATGTTTTGTCATGCCGGCATGGCAGTGAAGCAGCCGGATAATCCGGTGTTCGTTCAGAGAGAAGAGATACGGAAAAAACCATGGCCTATTTACTGGATGCCATCGATAAAAAAATCCTGGAGATCCTCCAGGAGGATGCCACTATTCCCAATATTGAGCTGGCAGAAAAAGTCTGCCTTTCCCCCTCGCCATGCTCGCGGCGGGTCAAAAATCTCAATGAACAGGGATTTATCAAGCGCGCCGTGACCCTTTTGGAGCCCGAAAAAGTAGGCCTTCCAGTTAGCGTCTTTATTCAGGTAACCCTCAACCACCAAGTGAAAAAAGAGCTACAGGATTTTGAATCTGTTATCGGCCAATGGCCGGAGGTTATGGAATGTTACTTAATGACCGGTGACTTCGACTACCTGCTCCGCGTGGTTGTTCCCAACCTACAGGCCTACCAGGAATTTCTCGATAAAAAACTGACGGAGTTACCGGGTATTGATCATATTAAGAGTAGCTTTTCCCTAAAACAGGTACGTTACCGCACTGAATTACCGTTGGATCAGTTGTTGGAAAAATAAATTAGACAGAAATACCCTTCTGCCATTGTCCTGATAAATTTTTAAGGCAATCCTCCAGTTTAAAGCGCCTGAGTTATACCCGGGCGCTCTCGCGATGCAGTTCGTTTATTAATCTTGCTCTTGTTAATGGGGTCCATCAGGCTAACTCATTGAGAGACGGACTCTCATAGATCATTGAATTATCAATATACTTGGTCTGGGAAAAGCTATCCGCAAAAAAGAATATGAATAACTGGTGTTTTAAGGGAAGTCATTGAAAGCAATAATCAGAAAGATCTTACTGGCCACGTCAATTGTAGGCGGCTCTATTGGAAGCATTATGGTTGCAGCAGATACCATGATTTCACGAGAATTAACATTCAATAAAGTAATTGGTAGCAGCCTAGTATTTGCCTTTTTTGTATACTCAGTATACGCGGGCATAAAATTTTTGAGACTCCCTTCAAACATTAAGCACCTTGAGCGGGTTTTTATCGCACAGATCCCCTGGATCACATCTCCTATTCTGAGTTTTAAACTTGCCACCGGAGTAGGCGCATCCTTTTTATTGATATATCCACCCTTCAGTGATACATATCGCCTGAGCATCGGTGCTGAATACTCACTCTCCCCATTAAGTGAACAAACCTGGGGGATTGGAGTAAACTTGGCCGCTATCAGCTTCTTGGCCCTTATCAGACTTTACAAAGAGTAAAACTTTAAGGCATAGAAGCGCAGACCCAAGCTATTAGCGCTCTCTAATTTAGAGAGTGAAAAGTTAGAAATAAATAATAAAATTTATATACCAAAGATGAAGCACTCACTAGAAAAACCTAAAGAAACTGTCCTCTTTCTTCATGGTGCACTTGCCGATGAAAGAATGTGGGAACCACACCATCGTATACTCGCAAAAGAATACAGGGTTGCTTCTCTTACCCAAAGACATTTTGGTGTTGATAATAAAGGCTCGAGTGGAAGTTTTGGCATTGAAACTCATGCCAATGATTTAATTAATTTCTCAGCCACGCTTGGCGATGGCCCCATTCACTTGATCGCCTGGTCTTATGGTGCTGATGTTGCCTTAAGCGCAGCAATAAAAGCCCCCAAATTGTTCAAAAGCTTATTTATCTATGAGCCTGGCTATCCAGGACATCTGGATGCCAAGAAAATGGAGGCGTTTATGCAGGATGCCGAAGCCATGTTTGGCAAGGTATTCGAAGCGGTTGACAATGGTGAGCTTGAGGAGGCTGTGGCGTTTCTTATTGATGGTTCCGGGAACAGAGCTGGCTATTTCTCTTCACAAGCACCAGCACTTCGGGCCCAGCAACTGGAGAATGCTCACACCCTGCCCTTACAACTCTCTCAAACTGAAAAGCCCTGCCTGGATAAAGAGCACCTGTCGAAAATCCAAATCCCCACTACGATTGGATACGGCAGTAATACCAGAAATCTCTTTCAGATAGTATCCAAATCCGCTGCCAGTCACACTCCTTCATCTAAATTATTGCAAGCGGCTTCAGAAAATCACATGTTGCCAATAGAAAATCCAGAAAAGTTTTGCCTGTATATTAAAGAGCACCTTTCAAAGAATTAACACTCAATCATCAATAAAATAAAAAGGAGTGGTGAAACCACCACTCCTTTTGTATCAATACAAGCCTAATCTTTCTTACATATCCGCGCCTCGGAATACCAATTACCTGCTTGGCAAGTTGCCCCTTGCTCACAATGTGCATCGGTTCTGCAATAGCACTGACCGTCAGCATTACATTGAGGCGTTAGGTAATTCTCAAGAGGGTCTTGGCCACTAACCCGCTGCCAGAATGGATTGGTAAAGACATTCTCAGGATCCAATTCCGCCTTGGCATCAAGGAACTGAGACCATTTCGGGAAGCGCGAGGGCATATCCTCAAAAATAGCCACCGAATTCTTACCCCAGTGCGGTCTGGCGCCATATTTGCGCAGCGACATCTGCTCAATTTCCAGGTTTACAAAGTAGTTTTTAGGCACGGCCTCACCGCGCTGGCGCAGAGTATACTCGATACCTACAAAAGCGGTGTCGCGCCCAGCACTCATTCCCAGATAGCTATCGGAGGCCTTACCAAAGCGGAAGTAAATACCGTTCAAGGGAAAGCAGGTGCGCTCACTGTGGGTAATAATCTGGCGCACATCGGCAATCCAGTTGGGCAGCTCCTCAAAAGGTATGGCCACTTCCTGCAAGGCAATCGGCAACTTATCCCAGACACAATTGTTCGGCTCTTTACAGACAAAATGCTGCATCAGATCCGCGTGCCCCGTGGGCTTGATGAATTTCTTTAGACCGGTATTTACATCGCGGAAATAAGAACTGGAGCGGGCCGTATATCGCAGAGATGCGGCAAAGCACTGCAGGGCAGCACTGTCGGCTTCATGCAAGCTATCAAAAATCAGGCCAAAGAGATACTCGGAAAAATCCGAGACATCAGCTTGAGCGTTATAAGCATTGCCCCGGGTGTCCAAAGGAACCTTATTATAAGTAGTAACCGTATAGCGGCCGAGACCTGGGAACCAGGCAATATTTGCGGAGTGGTTATCCCGAGCCAAGCCCAAAATGACATTCTCCAGATCGCTGTCATCCCGGTGTCCCTTCACTTTGGCTTGTACCTTGTAGCCGGGTTCGGCTTCAATAGTCACTTCCACCACAACCCCCAAAACACCAAGGTTAACCCGCGCAGCATTGAGTAGTTCACCAGTGATTACACGCAGATTCCCCTTGCCATCAACGAGCTTTATCTCGGTGACATAGTCAGAAATCATATTGCTTTTCTGAGTAAAGGTGGATCCATGAGTGCCGCTGCCAAGCATCCCGCCAATCGAGAAGATCGCCAGCTCAGTAACCATCGGTACACTGAGTTCATGCTCACGCAAATAGGCTGCTAGATCATTAAAACGCATACCAGCTTGAACAGTTACCAAGCGGTTTTCTTTATCCAGGCTAACCACCTGGTTCATATTTTCCAGAGTGATTTGCACTTCGCCGTTGCCCGCACAAGCCGCGTCTATCTGGCTGTTAAAGCGCCGGGTACCGGTCATGACCTTGCGCCCCTGAGCGGCAGCATCGCGCACTATCGACTGTACCTCAGCGATTGTTGAAGGGTCATGAATAACACCGGGAAAACAATCCTGGGTGTCCTGATAGTTTTTCAAAACCTCAGGTACATCAATGGGGGGAGGTAACTGCTCCGCCGAAGCCCCCGCAGCAAAAAACAAACCTGCCGCACACAAGAAATTGGTAGCCCGGCGCAACAAATGACTTCGCCCGGAGAGAAGTGGATGGTACATGCCTTTGCTTCCTTGTTGTTGCATTATTGAGTTGTTGTATTTCAATTAATGAAAAAATTAACCAAATCTAGGTAATAGCTCCCGATCGATTATTTCCTGAACATTGCGACTGTGATCAGGCGCTTTACTGCGCAGGAAATCCCCATATCCAGAACGGTAAGCCATAGCTGGACGGCGACCTATAGAGGGCACCCACAGGGCATGGTTAGTGGTAGCAAATTCCAAAGACTCACTGGCGAGGATACAGAGTGGCCCCCGGCTGAGTGCGGCAGCATCAAATATCCAGAACTCTTTACCGTTGGATTGCGCACTACTCGGATTTTTCCGAACAACCGCAGCAATTAGATAACCATCATTCTGCGCGGTGGATCCAGGCCGTGCCATAAACTGCGGAGTCCGCATCACACAGTCATCGGGGAACTGATAAGCATCGGCAATTTGCATGCGGGTGCAATCCATATGCACCAAAGCAGATGGCTTACTTTGCTCGGGCATATCCCAATAACTATAAAAACGTTCTGGGTAATTGCGGTATGCCCAGGAAACGCGCATAGAAACCAAATCTGGGCGGTAGCCCACCGCAGCCCAATACAGATGCTCAAATGTCTCTGGAAACTGAAAGTGCCCTCGATAAGCTGGGTCATTCATATCCCAAAGGAGGTTTTCATCGCGGATAACCCGGTAATCGTCTTTGATCTCCCGTGCAAAGTCAGACGTTACCTGAATTCTAGCCCGCACCAGACCTCCAACATCCACAGGCGCCGCCGGATAGCCGGACAACCACTTGGGCACTAGCCCACCCTCTTGGAATATTTCATAGCGGAACAGCTGTTCAGACTTGTCCATGGCTCCCATATACTGGCCATAGAGAGTGATTTCACCGGCACTGTCGTCATAGTTGCAAACAATATCGGAGGTATCAAAGCCCAGCTCCAGGTAGTCAGCAATAATATCCTCACGCCCAGGTACCATATCCGACTTGCGTATCACCCAACAGCGAGTTTTGTGTTCCTGCGGCAGTACAATATGGGTACCGAGAATACGAGTGGATTCGACCCTCGCCGCGGTCTCAAAAATAATGACATGGTTACGAGTAACCCCCAGGGAGTGGGAACTGGCCGCGATATAAGCGTTATTTCCCTGGCGATCACGAATATTCCAGCTTTTGAAAGCCCCCCGCTGATCCCAGGAAATCAAGCGAATAAAGCCCGAGCGACCGGAGTCACCCATATTGCCACCATAATTGATGGTAATGCACTCACCGGACGCCAAATCAAAGAAGGGGTGACCAGTAGTGCGAATTTGTGGGAACAACCACTTCTTTGGCGTTAGGTTATCCAACAGAGGAGGAAGACTGGATTCCCACTCTCCCACCTCACCAATAGGGGTTATCATTTCCAGAGTGGTAGCATCGAACTCATAGGGCACCCCCCCCTCATAGCTCATCGCAAAGCGGTTTTCCCCCATATAATTGGGGGCCGTATTGCAATAATTCATAAAGCCAAGATTTGGGCTGGAATAGATAGTTCCCCCCAGCAAATTAAACTTATCGAAACCACTCAAATCTTGCTCCTGCATAATTGCAGAGGCGGTTCTGATCATTTTTCGCGTATAAGCCACACTGCCATTACTGGCTCTACCACTGAAATCCAACCGGGTAAGCGCACCTTTTCCATTTGGAGTCAAATGGTTAGGAGCGAGAGGAATCCCCTCGGCCATCAACAAATGGCCGGTAACATCATCAGGCAAGTTACCTTGAACCACCTTAAGGAAACCGGAAGAATCCTGCAGGCTGCCATCCATAATCGACTTTGGGAAGGTGGAATCCTCTAGGCGATTACTTGCCTGAGCTGTAGAACTGGTCATACCAGCCAGTGGCAGTGCCGAAAGAGCACCTGCGGCTTTCAGAAGATCGCGACGTTTCATTATTTTCCTTGTAATAAAAACGGCCGACTGCTTTAACTGACCTTATGTTTATAAATTTAGCGCAATGTATTCATATTTGACTTTTAACACCCTTTTCACCAAGCGATATTTATTTATTATTTCCCAGCTTGGCGAGCACACCAAAGGTGAAAACATTTAAACCCGAGCGGCAGTTAATTATATTAAACCGCAAAAATCAAGAACGAGATGATGACACTGTTAACCAGTTTTTCCGTAAAACATAAGCGCCCTACAGAACTAAACAGTCAGGCAAAATAATATCAATAAAACATCTACTAAATCATATTTCCGAGCGTTATCTCAGACGGAAATGAGAATCTTTTTCAGTACTTATTGTAATTCCGAACGTCTAGGTTAGAAAATCTCAAAGAGCCAAACTCTATTTTTATTACAACCACCAGAATCCCCTAAATATTCATCACTAAAAAATCGTGCAACTTAATGACGCCACAACGATTCATTCAACCTTAAAGACTAAAACAGGGAGTTTTTCACCACCAAACAAATATTTACATTAATCGGCATAGCATATATTCCCCGTCCACTCTCAACGATCAATGTTATAGAAGTATTATTTGCAGAAAGCTTGTTGAGGCACCCTTACAAAGTCCTAAATTTAAAGGATGAGAGCGAATTAATATAAACCTTCCCACCTTAATACACATCGATTTCTCAGCCTATATAGGGCCCGATACAATCAATAAAAACCGCAAGGAAAATAGACATGCAGAAGGTACCTAACTTTACAGAAAAATAAGGACTATAATTCCAGCTTCAACCTCTCCCCATTAGAGTTATCTGAAAATCCTTCCCGACGATAAAAATCTACCGTCCTGCTCCACTTGTCTTTCTCTGGTGTACTCACCTCCAAACGTGGCCACCCCTGCTCTCTTGCAAACTGAACCACTCGGTCCAGCATTTTTTTACCAATCGACTGACTTCGGTATTCAGGTTCTACGTAAAACTCTTCAATTACGCCATAATACCCTCCAGCATAAATAGCTGCAGACCTGGAAACTGTAATAACAGCAACAATCTCACCCTCAACTCTATAAAGAAAAGCATTATAAGCACTCTCCCTTACCAGCAGCTTGTTACTTACCTCAATGAGTTGATCAGGTTTGATTTCACGCTTATGCCCCACCAAAGCCATTAATAGTTTGGCAACTAGATACGCTACTATATCGGCATGCTTTGGCGTGGCAGTTATTATTTCTCCCTGCATACTTCTACTCCCTGAATTTATTTACCAAAAAAAAAGAACCTTCAAAGGCTATTAAATGTGATCACATTTTCAGGCTATCAGCCAAAAGCACTTATAGTAAGGGGAAACAAATACTGCCCCTAAAATCAATGATCAGCGAAAGGAGTATTTTTCAGAACAAGGGGAAAGACGGTAACCAAAGCTTCTCAGGAATTACCTTCATACTGAGTAGCTGAAACCAATTTATTTATTCCCTCAGCTTAAAAAGTTAGAGAATACTTTGAAATGGGGCCAGGGACAGTTAAGCGTATTGGAGAACAAAAAGTCTATCTTATTGAGCCAAGTAAAACAGGGAAATATCACAAAGACACAAAAAAAAGCTCCCACTTGAGGAGCTTTCACAACCATCAATACTTATCAGTCCCAGCGATTAAATACCACATGCATTCCGTGGTTGTCATCACTAACAAATACGAAATAACCTGCATTGGTATGCCTGGAAGCACATATTTTAGTACCGCCAGAGGTCTCAGAACACTCCATTTTATTGGCTTCAATACCTATCGTTTCATAGGCACATTGATTAGATTGTCCCGCCAGATTTTGCACCAGATCACGTGTAGTTCTAGCCAACACAAATCGATAATCACCAAAGTAACGGTAATTATAGGCATCCAGGTAATACGCCTGGGAATCCACACCAGACTTTAGAAGGTCTGAGTAACACTTCGCAGGATTGGTCATCCACAGCATGTCCATGTCATTAGAGGTGTGAACTGCAGGCCAGTTTTGCTGGTCATGCTTGGAAAGGACTACATTGGTGGAATCAACGTAGTCTTTTACAACAACATAGTCACCTTCATCACTTTCTATACGGCAAACTGGCGCACCACCGATAAAATCATCACACTGTACATCATCTAATGTGATTTGAGTGGTCGAAGTGATACAGCTAGAGGCAAAGTTTTTTGCCCAGTTTTTCACCGCGGTAACGGCATACTCGCGCTTATCTTCAATTTCATAGTAGAAATCTGAAAAAATGCGATACACCTCACGGTCATTTGTATTGCTCTGAGTCGCAGCCTCGGAGCATTGGCTAAAATTCGGCAAATCAAACGTTGCGTTGGCCTGTGCAGGAATAGCAGCAGCAACAGCCATAACTACTACAGATAAGGATGCAATGGTTTTCATTCGAAATCCTCCATGAACTTACTCTCTCAAAATCGTCGCGGATTCTAGCAAAGGGAAGCCATCGAATGAAACATTTTTGTAATATGGTGACAGAGCAGCCATTGCTAACTAAAGTTGATCCCTCTGAAGTCAGTAGCTACTTGGTGCAGGCACATAACAATAAACTTAAGGATGCCTTCCGGACTAAGCTGTATAGCTTATGCAGCAACACTTCGATTGATCAGTTCGACCAACTGCTCCAGCTGTTTTTTTGCCTGGGAATACTCACCATTATTATCCCTCAATGGAAAACCACAATTAATCCTCAAGCAGTCTTTATAGTAATTCAAGGTACTAAAGCATACTCCGGTTCGGATATCCAAGAGTTGCCTCTTTAAAAGAATCGCAAATTCATCCTCATTTAACCCGGGAACTTGAAGCCATAAAACCAATCCTCCTGTTGGCATGCTAATCCGCACCTTTGGGATGAGATGGTCGGTCAGGAAATTAAGATACTGATCAACTTGCTCCCGCAACAGGGGTCTCAATGTCGCCAGGTGCTTAGCATATTGCCCACTACTGATAAAATCAGCCAAGCTCAATTGGAGTGGTGAATTTACCCCCAAGCTCTCGAGTTGACGTTGCTGACTGTAATCATTTAAATATCGTCCAGGCAAACACCAACCCAGTCGATAACCAGCACTCAGTGTTTTTGATATAGATCCACACCATAATAAGTATCCCCCGGTATCCCAATGGTATGCAGGGAGTGGAGGGGCTCCCCGGTGATCTAACTCATGGTAGACGTCGTCCTCGATAATCGGGATTCGGTATTTATTCGCTAACCCAGCCAGCTGCTGTTTCTGTTCGACACAGAGACTAATACCGGTTGGGTTCATATGGCTAGAGCTAAAAAGCCCAGCCCGAACACCGCCTTTTTGCATCTGTAACTCCATCTGTCGCAAATCTAAACCATCCATTGTGGATGGTATCTCTACGACAGTCCGCCCCATTCCCTCGAGGAGCTGAAGTAAACCGCTATAGCAAGGAGAGCTGACCGCTACTGCATCCCCAGGTTTTGTCGTTACTTCCAGTGCTGTACGTACAGCATCAAGACAGCCATTGGTTATCACCAGATCAGAAGCTTGGAAATGGAAACCCGAAGCGCCAAAGTGCTCACTGAGAGAACGACGCAAAGGCAATTCTCCTTGCACATTAGGATAAAGACACACCCGGCTCCCCTGGCTACGTGAAGCGCGACGTAAGCTTCGCTCTAACTTAGAAACAGGCTGCAACTCTACAGATAACTGAGTTATTCCCAGTGGGCCTGGCTCCTCCGAATGAAAGAAATGATCCGCAATCGGTGTCGTAGTCTGGCAAGAAAAAGCGGGCATCTCAGGAGACCCAGAAACATCCAAAGGTTTTCTTACATAAAAAACCTGACTGCGGTAAAGCCTGAATCCATCCCGTCTCCTCCAGATAACGATAACAATTCAATGCGGTAGTCAGGCTAACCTCATTTACCCTAGCAAGCTGACGTAGAGAAGGAAGCTTTTGTCCTGGCTGCACCTTTCCCTGGCGAATATCTTCCACTAAATGATCAGCCATTTTCTTGTACCGCATCATACTCCCCAAACTCAATTAACCTTCCAGCCCCTTATTGGGCAGAAAGTAACAAACTGTATACTTTTTTTAATTGAAATCTGTATCTGTCCCTAACCTCAGAATGCACAGAAACTATCCCGATATCAATGGGACAGTAGTTATGAGATACAAAGATTTGAGCCTTGGAATTTTCGTGATGGCTATTTGGGGAGTCAACTTTATTGCCATTAAAGTGAGTACGACAAATCTCAATCCACTACTAGTTACCGCGCTGCGCTTCACTCTTGCAGCAATACCGGCCATTTTCTTTATTCCCAAGCCGCCCGTTGCCTGGCGCTATATCCTCAGCTATAGCTTTGTCTTTGGCACAGGTATCTGGGGACTTGCTACTTGCTCACTTACTGCTGGGCTCTCTCCAGGTATGGCATCACTGCTGCTCCAGCTCAATGCAGCTATTAGCGTATTACTTGGCTGGCTGATCCTTAAAGAGACGGTCAGTGCACAAAAAATATTGGGAGCCAGCCTGGCAATCTTAGGATTATGGATTGCTTTCCTTATTGAGGATGGCAGTGTCAGCCCCCTCGGGGTGGTGCTAGTGATTCTGGCAGCAACTTGCTGGGGTATCAGTGGTCTGATTGTCAAAGCGGCCAATACCAAGGAGGTTTTCGCTTTTATTGTTTGGAGCCTTCTGTTTGCTCCCATCCCTTTACTGGTTCTTGCGTTGGCTCTGGAAGGTAAAGAGGTTTTAAACAACCTTATTAAAATTGATAAGCTTACCCTAGCCTCAATTCTATTTCAGGCTTGGCCCACCACCTTACTAGGCTATTGGATTTGGAATCGTTTGGTTGTCACTTACCCTTTATCGACTATCGCTCCTCTTACCTTACTGGTACCAATTTTTGGTCTCCTAGCTAGCTGGCTTGTTTATCAAGAGCCTCTGGGGATAGTGAAAATCTGTTCAAGCTTATTGATCATTTCTGGGCTCATTGCGGGAGTCATAAAGTGGGATAAAGTGAAATTGAGCAAAAGAAGCAAGCAAATGTGCCCATAAATATTCAATAAGGTTTTAGAGTAATTGCGGATTGGGCCTCCCAACCCGCCCTCACCTCCGCCACCTAGGGCAAACAAGAAGGCGTAGTAAAGAAGTATTTTACCTCGTAATCACTACAATTCTCTGTTGAACAGAAGAAACGATAATTAGAACCGAGATTCCCCACCAATATACTCTCTCCTGTAAACCTGTAATCCAGTTTGGAATCAGCCAAGCGAGCAACAACATTAACGACATCTTTCACGTCACAGGTATTGTGAGATATTACCTGCCGCTTTGTGTTCATTAAAGCTTTCGTAGTCAATGCCACCAGAGGAGGTGGTTGTCATTATTGAGCCATTCCGTTGCGTAATAGCCAGCATTGATCAAAGAATTGGAAATCTTGTGCACACCCAAAGCAATAACTTCATCCCCTTGGCGCCCATGGAAAGCAAATATCTGCTGGGTAGAGGTAGAAGAATAGCTCTTACACGAACCCTGCTGCATGCCACCTGAAACTGTCTCCCCTGTACTGGAAGTCAGTTTTAAATAATAAATACTACCGGAACTGTACTTTTCATCATCCCAGCAGATTTTAACATCATCGAGTATTCACCACTGGCGGAGTCAATACTAAGGACAGAGCCCATTGAGCCACCATCTCCGTCACCATACTCAATGCAAAGTTCATGATCACTCGCATTTGCATGGCTGACATGCCTGCTGGAATTCATAACAAGCCTTTAACCCATCAATACGACTTCCAGAGCGAATTTGCATCGATTTCAAATTCATAGTGCCGCTACCAAGCAGTTTACGCTTGATTAAATCGATGGAATCAAATGGAGCACCACTAGTGCCACCAATCGCATCCTTTTTGAGGTAACCATAATCAGAGTAAGCATCCTGGCTGGCAAGCCAAAAATCCCCAAATACCATATAATAATTTACCCAAACCGAAGTTGTTATGCCCTTAGCATTTCTTTCAGCATAGAGTTCAGCACTTTCAAGCATATTATAGGGCATACCGTATTGATAGCCCTCTGCAGCACAAGCGCTATAGCCATCTGCCCAGGCACCGGTGGACTCCCTGATGTGCCAATTTCTATTAGCATCTACACACGAAATACACGGATCATAGAGCAATCATAATCTATAATCTCCCCATCATTAGTTAGCCAACTACAACTGTGCTCGGTACCCGGTGAGTCATCTCGCCAAGACCAAAGGTAATCTTCAATTTGTGGAGCTTTGGATGCTCCAATGTTTGTTGCATTGGCTTCAACCAAAGCCAACTCTATCCGCTGGTAACCTGCCTGTGCTTTTTTTGGACGGTATCACCATAAATTTTGATATCGTTCTTACTGTACTCCGTAGTCGCATCCAGTGCGACGCTGAAATTGCCATTTTTATAGTGGGTGGTAGCGCTGCTATTACCATCAGAATCCGCTGTCAAATGGATGGAATTTTGAGCCAAAGGTTCATTGGAGGTTAGATTGCCAGCAGTATCCATTTCATCCACGCCAATCCAGACATTCCTTAAATACTTGCTTGTTTTGGATTCATCGTGATAATCGCAAAGATTATTACCCCCTGTGTGTGGATATCCTCTAGGTACCTGAGTAAAAAGAATAATGTTTCGCCCTGCATCCAGCACATCTTGCTTGCTTAAAGTTTGCACTGGCAATGAAGCACAATCCCCTTCCGCGTAACCCCAGTCAGTTGGCTTGAAAACATAGCCCCCCAGGCGACTCTCAATCATTTCACCAATTTTGTTCCTAAAATTCTGATGATAATCTGAATCATAAGCTTCGAATTTTATAAATAACACTTCATCCTGATTATCCTCAAGAAAATCCGTGATCTCATCAAAACCATCCCCGAGAGTTGCCGCTGTGCCTACCATGTATATGCACATAATGGCCTCTTCAAGTCCCATATGACATATGTGTGGAGTAGAACTAAACGTGGATGAAGGGTAGGTATCGTACTCCACTAGGCGGATACCACGATGGAACAGCTTCTCAGGGGCATACCATTGATTAACATCGGTATATACTCCCTGATCCCACTGGAAAGAAGCATAGGCATTATGTGCCCCTGCCCACAGCGTTTTTGACAACGGTGCCCTAGTATCAATTTGTCCCTGCAAATCCAACCGATGCACCTTAGCATCCCCTGAATCAATTTCTCCAGCAGCCATCATCGATACTGAGATTCCCAGTAAAAAAATAGATAACGAGTTAATTATTCTTAGCAATATTTATCCCTGACAGATGTTTGATAGTGAAAACACAAAATACAGAGTGTCTCTCCAGTTTTTCGGGGGTTGAGTAGCGCTGGCGTTTCAATAGGAAAATTACCCTAAAAGATCGCAGTAAAAGTGAATCCTTAACGTTACTTAACCATTCCATAATGCGTACACATTTTTAGATAGGAGGATTGAGAAGTAATTTGAAAATTATCACTCTGGATCTTTCTTATTTTTTAACTATTACTTCACACACCTAGTAGCTGCTCACAGTCAATCTATAAAGCTATTTTTCATAAATTTTCACAATAGGCACAAATAAATTAGCGCTGAACGCTATCATTTAGGTATGAGTGTAAAGTTTCACTTTTACTTCTGAACGTCCCATCTGGATGAATGTTATCCCGAGGCAACACTGGATTCAGGCAGCATTTCCAACACATGGTTGAAAAAATAGACGAAGCTATAAGCGTCCAACCTTCTCCAATAGAAATACCCTACCGTCAGTACCAAGCCACAAGATACGGAAAAATCATGGCCTATACCGTTGACAGTCAATTCAGCCAAGCAATCGAGAAATTTAGGGCTTTACTGGAATCCATAGAGCCAATAGTAGTAGGTGATGTGGCCACAAGACGTGAGGTTGGTGAGCATGTTCTCAGAGAGGTATTTCAAACCCATCCCATGCCAACCGATGTATCAATAGAAGATTTTCTGGTAAAGCTGCCCGATGAATCCAGTATCTTATTGCGATGGTACTGTAAACAAAACTCAACGCCGGGGTCAGCGGTACTCTACTTACATGGTGGGGGCTTGATCTTCAATGATGTAGGAATATACGACCGATTAGTCGCAAACTATGTCTCAAAGAGTGGCGTGCCATTTCTCTCAGTGGATTATCGCAAAGCGCCAGAATATCCTTATCCAACCCCCATTGAGGATTGTTACTCGGCATTGTGCTGGCTACATAAGAATGCCAAATTGCTGCAAGTAGACCCCAACAGGTTAGCTGTTATGGGCGATAGCGCTGGCGGAGGGCTGTCTGCGGCACTGACCATCTTATCAAGGGACAGGAATGGCCCTTCTTTAGCAAAACAAATTCTTATATATCCAATGCTTGATGACCGGAATACTGTTGAGGACCCAAAGCTGGCTCCCTATGTACTTTGGACTAATGATGACAACCTTACCGCTTGGCAGGCTTATCTCGGAGAAACAATGGGTACAAGTAAAGTAACCGCTGTTGCCGCTCCAGCTCACTTAAAAAACGCGAAAGGATTGCCCTCCGCATATATTGAAATTGGGGAATTGGACATTTTCCGCAATGAAAATATTGAATATGCACGCTTACTCGCCAATGACGAGGTAAGTACTGAGTTCCACTTGCGTCCAGGCGTTAATCACGCTTGGGAGGTATTTACACCTACAATCCCAATCTCCATTAGAGCCATGGATGACCGTATTCGGGTTATTCAATCCGTTTAAACTTAATAAATTTTGCTGGGGAAGTTAAAGGCTTTTTTCTTTATCTTTAGCTTGAAACCAAAACTCGATTTCATCTGTATCCTCTTCAAATGAGGCAGCATGTTCAGTATTTGCCGGAACATAGTACCAATCGCCAATTCCAAAGCGCTGAACATCACCATTCATACTCAGTATCAACTCGCCTTTCGTAATCACCCCATAATTATCAGTCGCATGCGTATGATCTGGAATAACAGTGCCCGCCGGATATGATGCAAAAAGGACATCACCTCCTTTTGCCTCCAACTTGTAGGCATCAAACCGACCATCATAAATAGGTAGCTGCTTAATTCTATCTGGATAACTTCCTGACATTCTGGATACACTCCTTGTATTAAACTTTGAGCCCCGCTCCTGCAAATAAAATATTAGACCAGGAAGATAAAGAGCGCACTATCCGAAATAAAATAACACAAGACATTAGCGGCTGCATCTAACCTATAGAGAAAAAATAGTTAATCAAAGAGAGGCAAAACTCAAACAGACACTAGAGAACCAATTATATTGATATATTACAGCAACCACCTTAGATGCAGCGAATTGCCTTTCTATTTTATTCTATCGTGTTTTAATTTCTATTGAGAATTCCACCCCCTCCAATGACTGAAGGTAATCAGGATTTTCAGGATCGTTTATTAGCTTACCACTAAAAGAGACATTCTCAGCCTTTTGCTGCGTCTCAAAAAGATTAGGCAATGTGCTTTTTCTGGAGAAATCATACTTCTCAACTGAAGATACGCCCTTCTCGAAAGCTGCACTGATATCTATCGGCCTAGAGCTTTTTTCAGTGGCGAGATCGCTTTGAGGGCCATGTTGGTTATCAGGAGTTTCAGTGTGATCTTCTACACTTGAAATATCATCTTTAGATAGCTCAGTGGAACTAACAATGTCCTGTAATTGTTTTTCCTGCTCCAGCGTCCCCTCAACGACCTCTTCAGTACCAAGCCTAGCTTCCCCCCCAGATTCAATTGAAAGTGACTCGGGCCTGCCACATGAAGCCAAAATCAACAACAAAAGGGCCACAAAAAAATATTTAAACATAATTATTAGCCTAGAGCTCACAGCTTAGAATTCTTTACAAAACCAGTGGGTCTATATCTAGGGTTCGGTACACATCTATAATGACTCTATCTTAGCATAAGTCATAATTCGATCAGCAGAATACAGTGACTCTAGGAGGTTATCCTAAACATCATCTTTTTGAAAGGTAGTTATTCTCAATACCTGTGCAAAACGCTAACAGACAGTCAGAATATTGACTATGTAGATATCACAAGACCAACCAGATTATATACTCTTCTGCAATATATGCATTTCGATAGAATTCCACAGGGAATAGCCATCTCAGCCACTCCGATCAAAACACCAACAACCCTACCAACAATATAATTTATAAATAAGAAAAATAAAAATTAAATCAAAAACTTCACTAAAAGCCACTTGGAAATAAATATTATTGCTCAAATTATGCCTGAATTGTCGGCAGGCTACTTGGGTGACACAATGAAGACCTGGCAACTTACACCCATTATACTTCTATTGTTAGCCACAATTGGCATCACAATTTATATCTACAATCATCGCTTTACTGAAAAAACAAAGTTCCATAGGATACCGATTACTGAAGAAGCCATTATCTATGAAGCCCCCCTCAAGGATAAAGAAACCATCAACATCCTAATTTTGGATGGTGGAGGGGTTCGAGGTCTTATCCCACTATATGTTCTTCAATATATTGAACGTCAAGTAGGCAAGCCTATAAATGAAATATTTGATGTTTTCAGTGGAGTATCCACCGGAGCTATTATTGCTACAGGAATCAACATTCCTATGAAACAACTACGTGAACAATATGGTGACTACGGCTCAAAAATAGACCTACTGATAAAACTTTACAAATCTGAAAGTAAATATTTATTCTCAACACCCTGGTATCATAAAATATTGACTGGAGCTGGAATGTTTTCACCGAGGTTCATGGGAGATCGACTCCATCAAGTTTTAAAATTTCATTACTCAGAAAACTTAAAATTTACTGATTTAGAAAAACCAGTCATTATGCCTTCTCTTGACATCTACACTGGAAGGGTACATCTTTTTAAAAATTATGGTGAAGAAATTGCTGAACTCCCTTCAAACAGTGTCTATCAGCTAGTGGTTGCTGCATCCAGTGCGGAAGGGGTATTCCCTCCTGTAGACTTTATAACATCAAGCAGGGACCTCAGTCATCGATATTTTGCAGATGCCGCGGTATCAGAAAATGATCCGACCAGCATGATATTACTGGACATTGTTGAAAAATACCCAAATAAAAATTTTTACATACTTATAATGGGATCGGGCACCCCGCCTCTGCGTAGCGCAAAGGATAGTTATCAAGACATAAAAAACTGGGGGCGACTGCAATGGTTTCCTGACATCATCACAGATGTACAACGATCTATGGATACGCAGCAGCTCTACGCTCTAAGAATTGCAAAATTATTATCTCCAAAAGGGAGGATAGAATTTGACTACTTAAACGTAAAAGTAAACAATCCCAAAGTCGGAATTTTTGACTACGAATCAATCGATTCATTAAAAATTCATGCAGATAGATTAATAGAAGAAAATAAGCCGGAAATTGATCAAGCCATTGAACACCTAAAGGAGAGATCAGAATAGAATGGGCTAAACGCCTATACTTTCGACCCCGCTTGAGCCAACAGCCTACCTATTTATATTTTCTTACCACTAAAATTATGGCTGCCCCTTACGAGGAGCAACAGGATTTTCCATCTTTTTGAACCGGTGGGCATGCAACCGTTCCATAAGAGCAAAATACACAGCAATCGCCTTTCTTGGGGCTTAATAGCTCTCCACAACTCTTGCACTGATAGAACCATTGGCAGGCATCAATCGGCATAGTTTCCGTATGATCATGACCACATAAAGGGCAGGTGATCCTGGAAGTTAAAACCTGTGCACTTCTTATCATATCAATCCCTTTAACATTTGTGACTTAGGTTATAAAAACAAGTCCAGAGTTTCTAAAGCAGTAACCTGATAACGATATTTAAATACAATCTATTAGCATCTGCGTTAATTCCTCAGGCTTATCAATCATTACATCATGTCCACATTGAATAGAGTTGGACTGCCATCCGCTATCCCGCTGTGCTATTTCATAAAATGGCTTACCAATTCCCGGAGCCCACCCTGTTGCATAGATATAAATGCGATCAGGAATTAGTTTCCAAGCCCCCTCTAAAAAGATTGGTTGCTCAAAGGTCTTGAGGGGCTGGTCTACACTGCGCCTATTAACCCAGGCCTGATCATGAATATTTACTCCAAAGTTTTTAGCCTGATCTGGGGCTACCAGAAAGCCTTTATCTGTAGATCTCGCACTTTCAAGTAAGGTAGAACCTATTTCCTTAGGTAAGAGTTCTAAAGTGCATAGCCCGCTCTCCGGTACCAAAGCATCAAGATATACAAGGGTGCTGACAGTACTGGGTACCTTATCAGCAACACTGGTAATGACCATTCCCCCATAGCTATGACCACATAAAATGATGTTAGAGAGTTCTTCCGATTCAATGACACCAAGAACATCCTGAATATGTGTGTCCAGGTCAATCTTATCATTTAAAAGGTGAACTCTCTCTCCTAGACCTGTTAATGTGGGAGCAAATACTAAATGGCCAAAATTACGCAAGCGATCCTCAACCCGCCGCCAACACCAACCTCCCTGCCAAGCGCCATGTACCAAAACGAAGGTTGCCATCGGTTGCCACCTTTATGTACGTAATGAATTTACATGTAATAACCGGCCAAAGAGGCTGGTAAGAAATGACTTGGAAAGCAGTATTTCATGCTGTCAATACTAAGGAAATGGGCCACCTATATTCAACCGCCTCCCTCTCATTATATGGAAGCGGTTGAGAATGTTTATGTTACTGACATGAGCTCTGCTCCCAGTATTGGGGTGCAGCAGTGGGAGACCACCAGTTTGGCCCGTAGGTGGAAGTATATACCTGGCCCTCAAAAGTTACACGATCACCAGACTGATAGGCCTCATCGCCTGCGTAAGGCTGCTGAAATTCCGGGCAGGAAGCTGCCGTGTCGCCCTCTGTGCTGGTATTGTCATCAGAATTGTTATTAGAGGAAGTATTGCCTGATCCCGTATCAGAATCGCTGTTTGATTCACCCCCTACCGTTTGACAAGTCGTTTCAATCCAAAGTGCTGGCGCCGAGCTTGGAGACCACCAATTGGGCTCGTGTTTGGATTCGTAAGCGATACCATCAAAAATAACGATATCCCCAATCGCGTAACCCGGATCACCAGCGTAGGGCTGCTCAAATACTGCACAAGAGGTAGTCCCAGTATTCCCACTACCTTCGGTGTTTCCAGTATCATCTGAATCGTTGTCATTGGTATCTGAAGTACCATCCCCCTGATCAGCACTAAGTTCGTACCCAATCTCAACGTTTCTCAGGCCACTATTTTCTAGCAGATAAATACTATTAATACCGTACAAGGGTTCAAAGCTGCTGCTACCATCATAATCACCAGCTCTTATACTGGTTTGCTCTCGGTTAATCAATTCAGCCAAGTCGTGAGACCAATTTTCTGCGATCCCTTGCTCACTTGACATAATCTCCAGAAGTGTAGAATAAGAGCTATTTTCTCCGGAGCTATCAAACACACGGGTATATACTTTGTCTCCAATATTTAAGTCTTGTGTTGGATTAATTGTGCCTACAGCACTCCACGCAGTGTTGGTAACATTATCACCATCAAACTCAACATCGATGACGTTATAAAAAGCATTCACTGTATCACCAACATCCCAAACAGCGAGGATGACATGGTAACCCTCACGATCTGGAACCTGACACTCATGTGTCATATTTGTTGGAGGTTGCTCATAGTTTCCATCCACTTCACAGAAGGGATCAAGATCAAACTGATCACGGGTTAACGACGCGTTAGGATTCCAGTTTTCTTTGGTAATATAGTATTTCCAATCTCTGCTTACATGATTCGCAGTAAAGTGCCATTTAAAGGTTTGCCAACCAGAACTGATATAATTCTTAACCCAGCGATCAGAAGACTGTTCATTTAGCTCTGACCAAGAGCTATTCCCCGCACTGGCAATCTGCCCATCTGCGGGTCCACTTTCCGGGAAGCCTTCATTACCCTCTACACTTTGTGGTTCCCACTGAACTGCACCGCAGTTTATATTCATTTCTCCAGAGTCGAGAGGATATTTACATAGTGTCCCACGTGCGGATGCAACCCCGCCATCAGCAGCTTCTACATAACCATGGCCAAGTACATTAGAGCTAATTCCGGTTAAAACTACAGCCATTAACGTATGACTAAAAAAAGGTTTTTTAAATACAGAAGCTAATTTGGTTTTTCGGTAAATCATATCTTTGCCTGTTATTCAATCTTGTCCGACGTCCTTCCCCAGTTAAGCTAGATCCTTCACTTACCGAAGCAGGTTTTACTTCAGAAGTAGCGTTAGCGACAAAGCTATGGACCGCCATTGATTAACACGGTTCCTAGAAACCAAGCAAAAAGCCATTTAGATTGAAAATAGAACCCTGCTCTCACAACAATTCAGTAAAAGCAATATAAAACTACTTAAAAAAACCAAGAGAGCATATAAAACTAAAATTATGATTCGAATTCACAATGCCTTGATAAAATTAATGAACACTAACGACAATTACGGCCAGATTTTTGGCGCCCAAAAACAAGCCAATAAAAAACAAGGATCAGTAGCCACGTTTTCCACATTTGCTGCACAATTACGCTGTAAGATGTCCGATTGAGGAGGCCCATCAATAGTTATCTTCTAACCACAAGCACAATAAATCCTGATGGCTAACAGGCAAACCGCGCACAAAAAGATATTTCCCAACTCTACTTCGGTTCAATTCTAACCGGGAAATAAAATAAAAGCAGAGCAAGCGCATTTATGCATAGTTGAAAGTCTACAAGTGTAAATAAATAGAGCTATATAACGTCAATTGCACTCTGAGAACTCTGTCTGCCTTCCAAGTGAAGAACCCAAAACCACTAACAGAAACCACACGCCTATACTTTCGAACAGGAAGGGCATGATCTCCACCTTAAAAACTGAAAGAGCTCACCAGTAAAATCCCAAGCAATACTTCTCTTTCAATTTGTAATTAACTGATATTGATCAAGGTCACCGCGTGATGTACGGTTATATTGGCAATGACCAAACAGTCATATAATTGATAATTATCCGATATGGAGGCAATGTTATGGCAGTTCAGCTAGGTGGTAATTATGCTGCTTATCGATTCAGACCGGAATGTACCTGGGTGACAGGCACCAATGCAGGAGAGCTGCGTTCTGATGGTTATGGTTCCTGTGTAGGGCTAGTACTCTATAGCGGCGCCCCTAGAAAGATTGGTGTAGTCGCTCATTTTTCAGGATCAATGCAAGCTCCGCAGGTAAGAAATGATGCCCTTGAGATAATGGCAGCAGTCTGCCCTATTGCACCGGGAAGAAAGTGGCGGGGATGGGTTTTTGGTGGCGTATCACTCAATGGTAGCTCTTCACATCAAACCATGCTTGGAAATGGATCTAGCTTGACACACACACGAGTGTTAGTTGATACCGTACGTGGCGTGTTGGAATTTAATCGTATGTTTGATGTTAATTTTAACATTACGAATATGGAAAGATTTAATTTCACTACCCAGGGAGTTTTCACTGAGATGACTTTACGTCAAGGTGGAAATTATGTTGGACATCAGGGTGTTAAGTTAGATCTCGCCAGCGGAAGAGTAACCTGGGATGATCTCAATCATGGTTCAGGCAACTCGAAAGCCAATAAGATGATTAATTCTATGTTTTGACCTTCAAAATTTGACCTGGCAGATATCTCAACACTGCTGCCAGGTCAAACCTTTCAGACCCATTTTTTATGAAGATGCCCACTTTATGAGAATATCTTTTACCCTCAATCTCTTGCCTTATAACTTTTGCAGAATTCAACATAATAACGCGAAGATATCAACAGATAAAAAGCTGCAGATGCGCTTATTATCAACCAAGCATTTGATATAAAGTACAAGCTCCATAAGTATGCCAAAAATGGAAAAGTAAATATAATTAGCTTATGAAAACCAGCTTTTGTTATATGAAGTCCTGCATATATAGAGACCAAAACTGATAAAGATGCACATACTAAAAGCAGCGAAGAAGACTGTAATGTCTGCATTAATAAACCCAGTAAGATAAAAACTATCAGCCCAAACCAACGAGTGCTAGGCTCAAGTGCTCCCATACTGATAGGCGCTGCCATATAACTAACAATATGGTACCCTGTTACTATTACCATAAGTGCTGCCCAACTATCCGCATTAGCCAAAACAATAGCTGCCAATACCCAGTTAACTAGAATGGATCGTCTGGAAATATTGTGGACAGGATCTAGCACCGCTAGCCAGCGAGGCATTTGCCCTACCTTGGCCATCGCAAATAAAATCCTTGATGAAGCTCCAAGGTACGTATATCCAGAAGCTGAGGGGCTAGTGATACTATCTGCAAGTAATATTAAAGCCAAAAAGTGCAGGCCAAGCAGAGTGGCTAGATCTAACAGTGGTGAAGCAAAATTCAACCCCTGCCAGCCACCATTCTCTATCAACACCTGATGTGGAACGGCCTCCATAAAAGCAAACTGCAATGACAAATAAACCAAAGTAATGATTACTATCGATAGTGTTATAGCCAAAGGGATATTGCGTTTAGGATTTTTGATTTCACTAGCAAAAGCAACACTTACTTGAAATCCATTGTAGGAATAGATCAAACCCGCACCAATAATGGCTGAAAAGGCACTATGGAACTCAAACTCCTGACTGGAAGGAAGAGAAAAATTTGAGCCTATGTGATTTCGGGCAAAAACTACAATGAGTAATACTGTCAGAGCAAATAGTGGAGTAAAAATCTTGAGTACAGTTACAATATTATTGATTTTAGTTAGCCAACGAATACCATAAAAATTAATCAGTAGATATAGCGCTAAGATGCTAAGGGCAAGTAACTTTCCCCAAATCGTAAGACTATGACTTTCAATCAATAAAGAAGATCCAATAGCAGAAGAAAGATACTGTGTAGTAGCCTGAGCCTCCGTTGCAACAACCATTAAAATGCCAAACCAATTGGCAAAGGAGAAAGGCATACCAAAGATACTGTTATAAGAAAAAGCACAGGCTTGAGCTAGCGCGCCTCGGACCGGATAAATCGACACGACACGCGCAAGACACAAACCTACCATCAAAACTAAAGCTGCAGCGAGTATCCACGCCATAAATGCCCAGTTACCTGCATATCTAGCCGTTAATTGGGCGCTAAACAGCCAGCCCGAACCTATCATGCAAGTAGCACTGAGCAATGTTGCGCTTAATAGCGTCGCTTTTTTCTTACCACCCTTCTTATGATGCATATTTGGTAGATTTTTATAATTTATATTTTGAGTAGATCACCATTTTACCAATCGAAGCATATCAGTAATTCTTATTCACCTGCTTGACCAAAAAACACACACAAGCTTTTTCAGCTACTTTTCTACAGTTCACAGCGTCCAATAGTTTTCTTACGAACTTATATAAACTTACCAAGTTCATAACCTCTAAGAAGTTTTAAAGCCTAATGTTTAACTATTCATCCTAGATATTCTGTGGTTAACAAATTCAATACCGATCAATTGAAGCACCTAGTATACTGTTTAACTATTAACCTACATAAAATTAAAATCATTCGTCGTATAATGCCTCCAAAAGGCATAGAATTCGTCATTCTATCTACTAATATATTTATATTTTCTATCTACCTTTAGCCCACCTAAAAAGAAAAATATATTTGATTAAGCTCCCTATATCAGTACAACATATTGCAAGCGCATTAGAGTCACAATTGATAGCAAATAGCTTTTGGGGAACTCACCTGCATTGGCCTACGTTGGATTGAAGGCTATAAGTAAGCACCAACAAAAATAAATCCATCATCTTAATAGTTATAAAACTATAAAAACTGGCAGCTCATATAGCAATGAAACACTATTTATTTAACTATCTGCAACTGTTTCAATAGATCGGCATACAAGTTTATCTTTTGTTTTAAAAAATTGTGCGATCACCACCTTAAATTGATTATGCAAGACAGTGAAGCATTGTAAGGTTTCCCCTGAAAAATTATTAAGTTATTTTTCAACCAATTAATATCAATCAAGGATTGATTCAACTTCCATTCAAACATCTTTCCTAGCTTAATATTTCAAGGAAGTTAAATGCCTAAACACACAAACCAAAAAAACAGAACCCCTTAATTTTGTTGAGCATTAGATTTCAAAAATTGTTAAAAACCCTAAAACTACAGCTATCGAGAAATTTATTAAGATGAATGGGCATACCAACAAATAATTATGTAAAACCTTGCACAGAAGCAGTACATTTGATTGCTAAATGGCACATCCCCAAAAAATTATTGAAGAAGAAGAGGATTTCCTATCAAAAGCATAAACACGATATAGCCAACCAACAGATAGACTTCGAAGCTATCTAATAACTTCTTAGCTTTTCACCATCCTGTCTTGTGCTGCTTCCTATTTCTCCTCTGCCGGCAAGTAAGATCCAATCCATAACTCACTAAATAATCTCGTCGAAAGTTAGGGGGGAGTCACTTTAGAATTTACAAGGCGACCAATTTCTGTACTTCAATGCATATTATGAATTAGGATGCAATAAATTTACTTCAGCTAATGAGTCAACGGTAACCCGTAATAAAATGTCTTCGCAGCCGACTACTACCATCTATTTTGTATCCTAACTCCGAATAGTCTCCCAACTTCAGCCCTCATTTTCTTGCTGTAGAAAAGCTGTAATCGGAAATGATGCCCCATTTCAAACAGAAACCTTTGATTAAGTTGTCCCAGAAACTTTCATCGACCCCCTTAACAAGTACCTTGCTCTTCCTATAGTTAGTACCTTTTCCAGCAAGTGCTCGATGGGGATAGTATAAAAGAAGACGTTTCCATTGGGCTCAGGAGGGAAAAATTCATAACATGCTTTCTAGCCGATCAGTGGGCTTTGTGCCTCTTTTAAGCGCAGAAAGGCAAGGTTTGATCATTGCTAATGATCACCTGTTAATCTTGACATGAATCGGCTCTCAATTGTCGGTCTTATTTTTTGTGATTACGTGAGATCAACCAATTTCAAATTATGTAATAGCTCTCAATAATCAAAGATATCATTATAAATAACTAAAAGAGATTTAAGAAGCGCGGAAATAGCTTTTTGAAATAAGAGTTATCGACACCTTTTTAAACACAATATCTGACACACAACCTAAATGAAATACTCCACAGAATTTTTTCCACATTGAATGTTATAAATTTAATAATGATCTATAAGGAGGTTCCAATCCTTCTAATGACAAACTAAGCTTATTTAGAGCTTTGAAATATGGTTTACTTATAACTTAGATATTAGCTCGCACTCGCAGAGAGATCTAATGCAACTTTTCACCAAAATATTGATCAATCTATTTACTCCAGTAAAAACTCCAAAAAGTTTTGTGCAGCAGTATTTAAAAGGGTGCGGCACTGTAACAACATTAATGGTTTATCGCTTTAAAAAATATGGAAAGGAAGAAATTACGAGTTGCTTGAGCATACTTTATGACCTGATTGAGCTAACCTCTGCTCCTCACTCTAAGCCTTATTATCTTTCTCAAATAAAAGAATTACAAAAGCAGGCAAACTAAAATTCAAGTAGAAATTTTGTTTATAGGAGCCTAGAAAAGATGAGGATTCCAATTTACATTCATTTCAGCGAGGACAGCACCTACTTCATTATTATTCACGAATACTTCTCAGGGTATACAGGGCTACTGGTTGTTAAATGTGTAAAACATCTGTTACAAGGCGAAAAAGCTAGATCCGATAAATATTATTTAAAGTTAAAAAGGCTCTACCATGGGAGTAGAAATCACTCTCTTTTGAAGTACTCAATAGATTTTCTCAAGGCCTTATTTCTCATTACTGGACTAATTTTGTACAACAGGGGGGCCTAAAAAAAATCCTTTTCATTTGAAGGGGTATAGAAATACAAAAGGAGACGTTAACGATATTGTAATGATATCAGCTAAAGTGTGAACTGAAGAACCTTCTCTTGAGAATATCACTGAAAATTCATCGTTTCTTTTACAGAATTAATGGGCAGAAAAAAAGTAAACATACTAATAACACAGAAATTTACACAAAATTTACCTAAACAACACATCATTGAGAAAAGAATCGGTAACACTGCTTGTGGATTTAACTTTTCCTTCAGTACACTAAATAAATTTGCCCGCCAGCAGATTCATCTATTAAAGAAATATGATATAGCCTATTAAGGAATGGTTTTACTTGATGCTCTTGGAGTGAAAAAAATTTGACCAGCTGATAAAAGAAGACTTTATGCTGGGTTACTTGCCTATTGGGGATGATAAGTGCATCGCGGTCTATGCAATTGCTAGAGATACTTTGAATTTTACTATCAATAAATGTGACTAGGGGTATTGGATAATACACCACAGCTAATAAAGCGGCCTTTGACATAAAAAAATAATCTTTTTCTTAAGGCAATTCTCACTTGAATGTAATGTGGCGGACATCTAATGGCTGGAGGCGTATTTTTCACGGATATTTTGAATCATATCTTATTAAGAACCTGTAAATTTCTATTTTGATATAATTCTAGAATCCAATAAAAATATCTCAGGAATAATTATAACTATCTCAGCCAATTAAAAATCAGTTAATCCAAATCGTCTGAACTCACGAGTACTAAATTCATAGTATCCGTTAATTTTCTTGCAAATGTACTGGTAGTTTGGGTTATTTAGCTTTTCAGTCTTTGAGACTGACTTGTCATTTTTCTCAGCCGGTGCAACCTCATCTTGATGATAAACAACGGCTTTATCTGCAAAAATTGGTTCAACATTTAATTCACTGATAATTCTGTAAGCCATATCAATATCATCATATCCCCATGTACCATCATAAAATTCGTCAAACATTCCCACTTTGATAATATCTTCTTTTTTATAGATCATATTACAACCATAGAAATGGCCCCAGGGTTGCTCCGTATCAGGTAAGCCTTCTATCTTACCTATCCTTCTATCTTTTGTTAACCCATAATTCGATGGGCTTTTAAATCTGGGGCAGGCACTTAGATGTAAATCAGTGCCGTCGATCATATCAACCTCAACGTCCTTGAAGTGAATGAACTCCCTCAACCCTGTCATACAGATATTCTTCCCCTTGTTATTAATTATATTATTAACCCGCATTAGGTAATTGGAGGATGGAATGCAGTCGCTATCTGTAAAAACACACCAGTCATATTTAGAAATCTTTACTCCTAAATTTCGAGCAGAATTAAGGGCAAAAGTATTATCTAAGATCTGGCGATAAAGTAAGGTTAAATTCAACTTGTCTTTGTATTCCTTATAACAAGAATAAATACCTGAATCACTTGAATTGTTATCGACAACAATAACTTCGAAATCTTCTTTTGGATAATTTTGGACAGAAAACCCTTTCAGCATGTTGCGCAAGAGACCCGAATTATTATAACAAGGGGCGATTATGCTAAATCTAGACTTCATAATATCAATCGTTCCCTTGCTACCATTAAGTTCACTTTCACTACATAATGCCCAATAAAATAATTAAGCAAATTTAACTCCCTCCCTGTGGCTGTAATTCAGAGATTTGCCTTATGGGTAAGCTCCCATTCTCGCCTATCATCCGTGTACGCCTAATGATTATCAAGGCGTCAACTTCTTAAACAATAATATTCATTAGGATCTTACTTGTGCAGTAGTATAAACATAATATATGCCTCCTTAAGATGAAATTCATGCAGCTTGACAACTAGCGATCTACAATAGAGTCGGGCTTGTACACAGATCAATTCAGATCACAACCTATAGATATTCACTAGTGTTATATCCATGAATACAGAAACCAACATTTCGCCTTTCAACTATAGATTGCATCTCAAGAATTTAGGGGTTCACATTCTTACCCCTTAAAGGACAAGCCGGCATATACCAAGAGGATGTTGATTTTTTATATCACAATTATTATGAAATATTAAGTAATCATGATCAAACTTTCCCTAATACGCAAAGGGAGTCTAAGGCCACGGTTATTATTAGTAATGAAACCCATATTTAACATTAGCATTCATACCTATGAGTAGTCGCCCTCTAAATAAGTGTTAAATTTCACGCAATAAAAAGCCTACACTTCATTAGTCGAAACCGGGCTATAACATGTATTTCCCTCTTTTGTATTGTACAAAATCTACTTTTTAGGGGAAGTAACTAACACCATGGACTGTAGACTTTCCACAATCAATAAGCTGACAAACAAAATATATGCATGCGCTCAGTTTTTTTAATGACGAAATAAATTCTTACTTTGGTGCCAACATTCCCCCCTCCTTATCCTGCCTACCCTACACGACTTTACTTACGCTTAAAGCGCCCTGGTTTCTTTACGGTGTTCCACTTCACTTCTATAGATTCTAATTCATCATGTTTTTCTACACTAGTAGAATCAGAACATGCCTAGTTAGGGATTACCTGCTCATGCTGAAATTTAAATCTCGTACTTATTGGCAGCTATTGTATCGGCGCTATGTGTTAGCCCGCCAGAATCCTATAAATCAACATCCAACTTTACTTCAATATACCTGATTTTTTTGTATTCCGTTGTTTAGGATCACGCTTCTTCTACTTACTTTGTGGAAGCGGATACCAATAAGCCGAATCCCTAACATTTTAAAAAATGCATTCAATGCCAATACAACTCTCAGTGGATACACAAGTAGCGTCTCTCTGCCCGGTCGTTAATAAGTAAACACCAAAATTTCAGCTCCTTCTATAAAGTGGGAACATTCAACTGAGAAGGAAAATTCCCCCTCGAGTTTTAACTTATACTATGATTCGCCAAATCTGACTTAATGTATAAATCATACATACCCCAGCAGGAAGACAAACACTACCCCATCAGAATAAAATCATTCAAAAAACCCAAGTAGAGGTTCGAGCAGATTGAAAAATATTTTAGGGATTGTAAGGGTACATAGGTTATAGGCAGTATTTCGCGAATGGCCATAACCCTTCGAAAAATCTTTAATACCGGAATTATGCCGTTCAGAGTTTGTTACACCAATTTTTCATAATGATTCGTATACACCATTATGAATTAAAAACTTAGATAGCCCTGCAAAGCCATACCTTGGTTACAAATTATTATTAGAGACAGAAATCTAAATAAAGCAACCAGACTTCCTCAAAATTACTTTACATGTAAAATATAATGTGATCTATTCAGTCAGAGCTCTTTTAGTTGAGCAGACTGTAGACTTTAATTTATTCAAGTGTTATTGACAAGATCCCTAAGCGTATTGATAAATTTTTCCGCGAAGTTTAAAACATTATCTTTCTTAGTAAGGGGAGAACAGTAAGAGAAAATAAATACTGAGTTCCTAACCGTTGAATAGGTTAATAGTGATATTGGGTGAGCACCATGTGTCTGGAAAGGAATAGCTGTTACAATTTCAAAAGATTTCATGTGCGTGCCCAAAGCTTTCATGCTTCCAACATTTGAAATACATAACCCTTCAGAAAAAACTGGTTTATTATTTTCATACTCTTGAGCCCAACCGATAATATCCCCTAGGATATAATTTTTAGGAAAGGCGAACTTACATGATTCCCCCTCCGCAGCTTGGCGATCAAGCTCAACTTGCAAGTATCTTGCTAACTGCCAAATATTACTAGTATCAATATTAGGTATTACTTCTAAAGTGGTTACTGCTGAAAATGCACCCACTGCGCTTAAACCGATTTCCGATCCACATAAATCTCGAACATCTAAAGGTAAGAGAATTTTAATCCAGTCCCTATGATTAGGTAAAATTTTTGAGGCCTTAATAGCAACAGCACAAAAAAGTGCACTAGGCCTAACTTTGTAGCTCTTCCCCTGCTTTACAATACTTGAAAGATCCTCCATAGGAAATTGTCTATAAATAGCGTGCCCCTCACGCTCTGCAGCAAAGGCTGACTCTTCAACTGGCCATTTAAATAAATCATCTTTAGCGTTACATGACTCCTGTCTTGCGAAGTATTTGGAGGAGCGAAAGTAGCTCTCAACCGCTTCATACAAGGGCTGCCTTCCTAATCTAAATGTCTCAGGCTCCCTAAAATATATATCTAAAACACAAAAAAGAGTCATTACTGACCGGCCATCCAGGGCTGCATGGCTGCTTACCAGGGATATCCAGTCAACTTTATCCTGGGAATTTATATAGAACGAGAGCGTATAAGTACATTTTTCAACATCAAGTCCAGCCTCGCCTCTACGCGTAAACTCCTCTTCAAAATCAAGAGGCCCATCTAATTTCACAGCTTCGAAAGGGATAGAATCGAATGACACATCACAACGCCAACGAAGTTGCTCTCCAGACTCAACACGTGCTTGTAATAGAGGATAAATTTTATGAATCGATGCAAATCCAGACTTTAATTGCTCAACGCTTAGTGGTGTAAGAACTTTAATGAAGGAAATAACTAAAGTACCTCCACAGGTCCTCCTGGCTAATTCTGTGAATATTGCTTCTTGAGCACCTAACACTCTGGAAAGGTTTTCACTGGACACAAAATATCATCTCCATAAGGCATGTCTATGCTAACTAAAGTAATTCCTAGAGGAGGTAATAACAAAGAAAATTTAGTATTGAAGAGTGATTTTTTTCATACATTTCACACTTAATAGCTGCAATATTTTTTTACTTTTTAGCATCAACCAGGAAATTAATCTACGAAACTGAACTCATACTTCTCGTGTATTGAGTTAAACTCAACTTGGCTTCAGCCTACCAAAAGGACAAGGTAATTTAAAAACCCGATATAAAACTTCGTTATAGATAGTTGCCAATACGCATCCCAAAATGTCTGCATGCATGATGGAAGTGCACACAATTAATTTCAGAGAAAATCTAATAAGAAGTGATATAGATTAACGCTTCACAAATAATACTACGGGTGCTCCCCTTTAGGCTCCTTGAGTTCAGTATATTTAACTGGGCAGTTTTTTTGAAGCCGCATAGTTTTAATCAAGGATGCAGTAAACACTAATTTTGCACTAAAGCGGAAATAATATAGAGTTTTGTACAAGTATTTCTCCCACCTTAATTTATCTAAAAAACTTTAGGCCTAGCAATAGACAAAATGGTATCGATAATAATCTGATTTTGGACTCTTTATTTTTTTTCGGTTTTTGACGACAATTGATCCTAACCTTTTCCTACTCAGAGAATAATAATGAAGGATTTTTTGATTATAGGTGGTGGCCATAATGGCCTTGTCTGTGCCTGCTATTTGGCTAAAGCTGGAAAAAATGTAACGATTCTTGAACGCCGGTCGATTGTTGGTGGTGCTGCGGTTACTGAAGAATTCCACCCAGGCTTCCAAAACTCTGTGGCAAGCTACACCGTGAGCCTACTTAACCCCAAGATCATCGAAGACCTCCATCTACGAGAGCATGGCCTGGAAATCAAATTACGGCCTCAATCAAACTTCTTCCCACTTTCAGAAGTCAATAGTCTTTCCTTCCATAAGAATCTTGTGGATACACAAGCAGAGGTAGCACGTTTCTCAGAGAGAGACGCAGCTACTTTACCTGACTTTTATGCCATGCTAGAAACCGTTGCGGATATTTTACGCGAAGAGCTACTGCGCGCTCCCCCCAACGTGGGTGGTGGCCTTATAGACCTGGTTCGCGCTGGTGGATTTGGGCTTAGAGCGAAAAAGTTAAGTATGGCATCACGCCGAGACGCTCTGGACCTGTTCACCAAGAGTGCTACCAACGTGCTGGATGCCTGGTTCGAAAATGACCATGTAAAAGCTGCGTTCGCCTTTGACTCTATTGTCGGCAACTATGCCGCTCCCAACACTCCCGGTTCCGCCTATGTGCTCTTGCACCATGTGTTTGGCGAGGTAAACGGTGAGAAAGGCGCTTGGGGCCATGCTATGGGTGGTATGGGTGCTATCACTCAAGCCATGCGTAAAGAGGCAGAGCAGCTCGGGGTCACTATTCGCACAGACGCTGAAGTCAAAGAGGTGCTTATCGATGGTGGTCGCGCTACCGGAGCACGGCTAAGTAGCGGGGAAACTATTGCAGCTAATAAAGTAATCGCCAATGTCGGCCCTAAACTGCTCTATTCCCAGATGATTGACGAACAACATCTGGAGCCGGAATTTCACCGCAGAGTACGTGGTTTTAGAGTGGGGTCCGGCACTTTCCGTATGAATGTCGCACTGTCTGAACTGCCAGACTTTACATGCAAACCCGGTACTCACGTACAACCGCACCACAAGTCGGGAATCGTCATTGGCCCTACCATGGATTACCTGGAGCAGGCCTATATAGATGCGGCTCAATACGGCTGGTCAAAGCAACCCATTGTCGAGATATTGATCCCCTCCACCATCGATCCCTCCCTGGCCCCCGAGGGCCAACATGTCGCCAGCCTATTCTGCCAACAATTTGCTCCAGAACTGCCGGAGGGTAAGAGCTGGGACAACTACCGTGAGCAGGCAGCTCAGACCATTATCGATACCGTCAACAACTATGCACCCAATTTCCGTGATTCCATCATCGCCCAACAAATCCACTCACCGCTGGATTTAGAGCGCAAGTTTGGCTTGATGGGTGGCGATATCTTCCATGGTGCCTTAGGCCTGGACCAACTGTGGAGCAACCGCCCTTTTATGGGCTTTGCGGATTACCGCACGCCGATTCAGGGCCTGTATCTCTGTGGTTCCGGTAGCCACCCGGGAGGCGGCGTTACTGGAGTGCCTGGGCATAATGCTGCGATGGAGATTCTAAGGGATAAATAAAAAATGACCCGCAGAAAGCAGGCCATTATCTGCTTGAATTCAGTAGTGGGGTATGAGTTGAACTCAACCCCCTTTCAGGCGCTACAATGATCTTGTTGATCTCTATTACAATTAACGCGAGCTCACTCTTAATAGCAAATGATACCGCTTGAAATGCCTCTTTATTAACTCTCTTAGACTTTCTTAGTGGCAATCCAGCGGTCAACAAGTTGCTCTAACACCATCAGCGGTACGGCACCATTAGTTAGTACCACATCATGGAATTCACGTATATCAAATTTACTCCCTAACTTTTGACGAGCACGTTCTCGCAACTCCAATATCTTTAACATACCAGTTTTATAAGCTACAGCCTGACCCGGCATCACGAAGTAGCGCTCAACCTCAGTGGTGACTTCAGTTCTCGGAAAACCGGTCGTTTTCACCATATATTCAATTGCCTCTTCTCGACTCCAGCGCTTGTGATGTATACCGGTATCTACCACTAAACGAACAGCACGAAGCATCTCATCTTGTAATCGCCCAAGATCATCATAGGGATCATCTTGAAAACCAATCTCCTTGGCTAGCTTCTCTGTATAAAGAGCCCAGCCGTCCGCATAAGCTGTATTTGATACGGCTTTAAGAAAAGTAGGCAATCCCTCTAAATCTTTTGCAATTGCCTCTTGAAAATGGTGCCCTGGAATTGCCTCATGATAAGCTAAAGTTCGCATGGTAAATTTCTTTGTTTCATGGACATCGCGCAGGTTTACATAAAACACCCCTCCGCGAGACCCATCAATTGCCGGGGGCATATAGTATGCTTTCGGTGCGCCTTGTTCTTTGAACCCTGCAATTCGCTTAACTTCAACGCCCGCAGTTGGTTTTATGTTGAAATAATCGTCAATACCTGCGTTAATCTCATCGATAATCAATTGATAGTCTTTGATAATTTGCTCACGGCCCTTATCTGAATTTTCATAAAGAAACCGAGGATCATTATTTATAGCGGAGAAACGGGAGTTAATGCTTCCCGTATCAAGACCTACAGAAGCAAAGATCTGTTTCATTTCGTCTTCTATACGTTCTACTTCCATCAAGCCCGTATTGTGCAGTTCATCGGGAGTCAGATTTGTAGTGGTATGAATACGTATTTGATATGCATAAAATTCATCACCTTCCGGGAGGGCCCAAACGCCATTACTCTCTGAAACCTTATACTGTAATTCTTGATAGTAAGCGATCAAGCTTGCGTACGCAGGATAGACATCTGTTTCAATTAATATTTTTCCTCTATCAAGGATACGTGTACGCTCTTGATCTGGTAAAGTTTCAAGAGTATCCAAGCGATTTTCCAGAGAGGTATAAAGTATGTTTTCATGCGCCGGAACGTTAATAAACCTTTGCATTTCGCTTAACACACGATCAATTACAAAGCGTGGAGGCAGGATCTTTTTCTGTTCCCGAATTTTCAACCCATCCAATACTTGAGAAAATTTTCTATCTACTTCACTTAAGCGGGAGAGATAATAATCCGCTTCTTTGACATTGTTAATTTGATGCAACTCAACAAGAAACTCCGGAAGAGTATTTTGCACACCAAACATTTGATTGAGAGGGTAATTATGATGCCTCCAGCGCTCCCCTTCTACTAGACTTTCCAGGTAGTACTCCAGAATATCATAGGAAATTGCCTGCCGGTCATTGAGGCTAGATCTGTCATAGCTCCTTAATGTAGATAGTTCATCCTTAACTATCTGTATCTCATGTTGCTTCATCTTTTCAGAAACATCATCAAGATGGGCATTATGGCCATCAATCCCAAATCGTTCCAGTATGCGGAAAATTGAAAGTGTTTCCGGGCTGGTACTTTGAATTTTTATAAAAGCTCGCTCAAAATATACATTGATAGACCATGGTTTAAAATAAATTGCATTTACGGCAAAGACCGAGACTGCAACCATCCCAAGCAATAGTATCCCGCCAACCCACTTGGCTGTTGTTTTTATCATTATTAGATCCTCCTAATTTGTGCCACTATTTTCACTATGCTCTAAAACAAAGCACAACCATTAGATCTAGATAATGCGTCAAACAAACCGAATAAAGCGATAAGATGCACATTGTAGATAGATCATGACAGAACAATGGCTTTCAGAGAGGCCTGAAGACCAAAGTAGCTCAAATATTAGCAAGCATGAATCTTCCACCATCCTTTCGATTCCAGCTGCGAAAACCACCATATCACCACGCTATTCTGCTAACAAATCACTCAAGAACTGCTGGAGGTCAAAAACTAGAGAACTATCGTGATTGGTCAGCGAAAACTATTACTGGTACCATCACCAACTACAATTCGAATATTCGTAATGCCATCATCGCCTAGAGAATTCACTCTCCCCAGATTTAGAAATTAGGTTTTGTTTGATCTATTGAGATAGATACCATAACCCCTTGGGATTGTATCAAGCGTGGAGGAACTGGCTCTTTATTTACTTTGCCGATTGGCGCACCCTGTACCAAGCCCCGTATATTTGTGACTCCGGTAATCTCGATAAGTGTAGCGATCTGTTTTTGGACTTAAGACACTAAGAATCAGGTTATACAGAGGCAGTGCAGATAAAAACAACTGATAAAAACGCTGACTAAAAAAATCAAAGGTAATTCAGTGGGATTACAAGAATATTGTCAAACGAAAAGGGAAGTTATTGCGTATAATATGAGCAAGGGTACGCATATTGCTAAACATAGCATAGCTTGAGATTAATACTTGATTTTATGGATTTGTCGCCAACTTGAAACTCCAACATATAAAAACACCGGAGTTCAACCCCAGCCTTTTGGGCTTAAACTGAATAATAGCCCATTAAAGAAAACCAAAAGTAATTAACAATTTTTTATTTACTCGTGCAGTTTTTAAACAATGGAGATAACGCTCGGATAGTATCTATATAGAATCTCACCCAGTTGGCTTTGTCTAGTTGATGGCAGCCATAAAGACACCCTTTGTTTGGTGATCTGTAACTATTTCAATCAAAATCGTCGTTGACGATCAAGACATTGTATCACCAGCAAAACCAAAGGCGTTCCATTGTTTGATAAATGGTAGAGCTTCACATCTGGTATGGGTCAGTTTTATTCCAACTTTCTTGGAATCTGTTTTTAGTTGATAATGATTCCATCCAATTTCATCTCCAAACAAAATGTGCTGCGCAGGAATATGATCTTGTTAGTAAGCTCAATAAATCAGTCAATGTTTCAATTCTCTAAAGCTCTTTGAATTGCCGGGCCAATTTGGCGTTTTCGCGAGATCATCCCTTTAGCAACAACCATATCATCTACTACTTGGTCCCCAAAAGCAGAGATAATAAGATCTTTGTCTGAGGTGTCACTCCAAAGTAAATAAGATTTATTTTCACGAGTGTCGACAATTGCGAAGATCAAGTGATCGATACCTTTCTCTTTTTTTATCTCGCCCATGGCAGACTTCAGTTCATACCTTCTGTTGATTAACTGTTGAGCTGTCAGCGTTTCAGCAACACCAATACCAACTTTTATTCCTCCGAACTCAAAATCTTTAAAATCAAGTAAAACAATATCCTTGGCGGAAAACCCACCCAGATCTGATTTCTCTAGCAACATCCGCTCTGCAAATTTATCTACATCATCTATACCAGCTCTCTTTGCCAATTTTTTTACATAGACTTTGTCGTACTCGGTTGTGGTAGGTGATGTCAGGTTAACCGTATCCGAAAGAATTGCAGCCAACCCCATACACGCCAGATGAACTGGTAATTCAATAGCAAACTTCTGAGCATGATCAGTTAAAATTGTCGCGCTCGATCCCCATGGCCTAGTCTCTATACTGATTACATTTGGAATATTAATTGGCGATCCACCAATCGCATGATGGTCGATTATTGCTACGATTAAGTCTGGATCAACGCCAGTTGGCAATTGAGTGCCTTGGTTAAAATCCACCAATCCAACAGTCTTCCCTGAGAAATTCTCAATTATTTCGGGCTCCTCAGCACCACATTGTTCAATGGCGAAGCGAGTCTCCGGATTGATTTTACTGGGAATTGCTGGCTTACCACCATAAATGAAGGCTGAGAGCAAGCTCCCACTAACGGAATCAGTATCGGGTATTTTATGCCCGGTCCAAACCAAATTCTGGGTGCCTTTTAACTCTTTCCTCAGATAGTCAGCAGCAACTTCTGGGGTAAACGTATCTTGCCCCAGGTCTGAGGAACTGATTTCCTGCGCACCTAATGAAGCGCTTACAACCAAACTGAGTGAAAAAAACAAGGCTCTCGAAAGCAGACCGGGGAAGTCTATTGGGCGGTGATCACCTAGTATTGACAGGCATGAGATTAGAAATCTCACCAGCATCCTCCACAGTCATTTGCTAGAAGCTGTTTCATAACTTCTTTAGCGTAATTAACATGCAGGCAATATAGAAAAAAGCTCTGTATGAAGATAAGTAGCGATCCCACCTGATAACTAAACGACGGTAGTTCCCTAGCCATGCAAAAGTTCGCTCAACTTTCCAACGTCGCATATATCTCCTAAGCTTTCTGCCATCTTGTTTCGAAGGTTTTCTTCTATTCCTACGGTGAGGGCAAATCAGGTCAATTTCACGGCGGGCCAAACTATGGCGTAGTGGATCAGAATCTGCAGCCTTGTCGTACACTAGTCGTCGAATTTTTGTATTTTCATAGGTAACATCGAGTAGTGGGTGTAATAAATTTACTTCTTCTGGTGAGGCCGAAGTAACGGTGCCTCCCAATGGAATACCTTCGCCATCGACCACCACCATCCACTTTGTACCCTTGCCTCGCTTAGTTTTTCCGACTTCTGCTCCCCTTTTTTTGCTGAAGCAAAGCTACCATCCAAAAAGACTTCTTTCCAATTAAGCAGGGATCTTTGATCGAGCTGTCCGAGAAATTTTCTCCAAGCCTCCAACCAAGCGCCTTGCTCTTCCCAAAACTGGAGCCTTCTCCAGCAAGTACTCGGCGAAGGGTAAGATGGGGGGAGATCCTTCCATCGTGCTCCTGAGCGCAAAATCCACAAGATACCTTCAAAACATGCACGGTTATCAATGGGTTTAGGACCTCCTTTTCCACGTTTTAGCTGGGGAAGGCAAGGCTCAATCAATTTCCACTGAGCGTCGGTTAATTCTGACTTAAATCTACTCACACTTACTGGTCTTATCATTCCATGAGGTCGCAAGAATAACTGATTTCAAGTTATGAAACAGCTTCTAACAGATTAATAGAAACCTTAAAATAACCGATGGCATGACTAACGTCCGTCCATCACATTCATTCACTCATTGCATCTTAAGCGGATCGATAAACCATCAAAGCTCTCTGAGTAAAGAGGTAAGCAATTCGTACTATAGACAAGGTATAGTCACTTAGCGGACAAGCCAGCTACAGCTTAACTTTACTGGCACTATTTGTCGCATGCGGATACAAATAAACGTATTCCCTCGAAACTCTAGCTACTTCATTCACTTTCATTATTGACGCCAAATAAACTAAGGACACTTCTCAACACTCACCAAATATAAAGCCTAAACCGCCAACCCTACTGATGAAATTTAATAAAACACCTACTATTTATCCATACCAATATGAGAACAACCAAGGACTCGGCCCAGAATCATTCAGATATTTCTTGGTGTAACACCCTCTTATAGTGCATTTACCCCTACGCCTAGTACCAGTTAATTGAAACGCCTATGAATAGGTTGGCATCGAATTTTACACTTAGTAACGTAACCTATACCGTAATGAGTAAACATTACCATATCGTACTTTATATCGGTAAAAAGGCTGACCTGACCAGATATCGAAGTGATTCTTCGCTATCTGGAGCTATTTAAGGCCTTAAACTTGGCACAACGATAACCCAGGGCAGCGTACTCGATCACTGTGAATCGCTAAAGCTACAAAGCGTTGTCCTTCTCTGGCAGGAAAATTTAATCAATGTCAGCTGTTTTATACACTTCTTAAATGAATCTCAGCTAATCCTGAAGACAGCGTTACAGGCCACTAATTAAAATCCTGGGCTTTATTGGATAAAAGCGTTAACGCGGCCAGTATGGGCTATGTAGACCTAAACACAATCAGGGCCAATATCACAAATACGCCTAAACACCCTGATTACACTTTGATTCAACTATGCATTCGTGCAGCAAGCTCAATAAACATAGGGTACATGGTTTGATCCACTATCGGAGTTTCCTCTTTGATAATTTAACCCTGCTCCAATCTATCAACACTACGATTTCTGACTTATTACCACAAAGTGAAGTTTTCTAAAGCCTAAATACAAGTTCTTAACATTTCACCTACCCTTATTTCCAAATCAGATATGAGTAGCCACCAGAACCGATGCTTGTCGCAAAACTGAGACTTTTCTCCAATTTTTGGGTGCCCTGAATAATTCACTCTGCAAGGCTTGGTGTTATAATTTTGGCATTGTAATAATAACAAGGTGTAAAAAATGGCAAAATACATTTACCTCCCGGTAAACAGTGATGAAATGCTAGAGTTCGCGGAGAATATGGCGAGTGCATGGGATATTCCGAAGAATCAAATTCTTGCCAACAAGGTAACATCTGGTATTGGTAAGTCTATGTACCGCTGGATAGATAAGTGTCTCAGTAGCCTCAAATCTGGTGATACTCTTTATATTGTTGCTCATGGTACCGGCGGTGGCGATGGCAAGCAAATTGGTGCACAACGCAATAGTGGTAAGAATAAACAAGCAAAAGTTTTCGATAGAGGGGTAGAGTCGTGGCAGGGCGGAGTATGGAAAACCTATACTCCCACGCAGCTAGCGGGCACGCTGGTTAAAGAGGGTTTGCCTGGCAATTTTGTCGATCTGCATCTCTGCGCTTGCGGGTCAGGTTATGATGGTGAGAAGTTAAGGCCCTGGGCCCAGCGTTTACGTGAGGCGTTGGCCACTACCCATAAAAGCCTAGAGGTTACCGGGTACCTCGGCTGGTTTGATGCTACCGGTAGCTCCGTAAAGATTAAGGTTAATACTCAGTATTATGATTTGAATGAGCGTGCAGTCACCTTTTCTTAATAGTTATCGACTAAAAAGTGAAGTGGGCATCTGCAAGGAAGTTCAAAACTCTGCGTGAGCTAGTCAGCTATAGGCAGATTATTTCTCTCGGCGATCTGGAGAACGGATCGCCAGCTGTAATAGTGCCGGATTCCAGCTTTGAATTGGGCACACCTAGCATCAGGCAGTTTTAGTTGTATTAATTCAGGACAAATCTGACACACCTTATTTTATTTGAGAGCTGTAATGCGGACCACAATTACTAATTTCATGAATCAAATTCTCCCTAAAAGAATCATACTTTGAAGAATATTGTTTATCACAAGAATAAACCTCCAGCCCCATTTTCAATCAAGACTCGCAATTTAAAACACACTACTCACCCACATTTTATTTTTGAAATTAAGTTCATCACTATTACGTGCCTCTAGAATGGCCTACAATATTTGATAAGATTCAGCTTCAATTAATTAATCAACCGGCAAAGATATTAGTTCTACGTTATGCTTCCCCAGGACTGGCCCTATGGAGCCCATCCAAATCCATTGTGGTCAAACGGCTTACAGGGGCAAACGGACCAAACATTCCCACTCAAGGCAAACCAAGAGCTATTACTTCTACGTATCAATTCACAATACAGCAGTGCTCTAGATTTAAACCGACAAACAGAGACCTGCCTCCTTGTGAGTTCAAGTAGTGCCGGGCTATACGCTCCTTTAGTTTACAGTGCCCCAGCATATCAATACCAAGTTACCCACTTTGTGAAGTGCACCTTGGAATGGAAGTGATGCCAATGCTCCGGAATAGGTTGCCAATTTACTTAATGAAATCCACAGCCTCCCTGAAATTGATGCCCACTTGGATATATCCTTTAAAGCTGAACATTATTGGAGCTCGATTAATGAACAAGCAGATTTCTACCCCACACTAGTACAGCTTTATCAAACGATTTCTTCCCATGTTGTTGCCGCGGAACAGCTAGGTAGTAGCTTCTTTCTTTGCCATAATGATTTTAAGCACTGGAAATCTCATCACTGAAAAGGCCGGGCGGCTTTATGCCATTGATTGGGAGTACGCGGCTATGGGCGTCGCTTCTATGATCTCGCCGCAATCATTGAGGTACATCAGCTCAACAGAACTCAGCAACAATCCTTACTCGAGCTGTATCTTAGGTGTAATCCAGCCGGAGAACATTGGCGCAGAGTGTACAAATATCTAAACTTACTCTGGTATGCGTATAGTGTGGCTCTGAGATCCCAAAAACAAATTTTTTGCTTAAAAAATAGACAGCATCAGCGAAAACCTGCTCCGACCGGAACTCGCCTAACATTTATAGCTTCCCTCACTTTAAGCAGTTTAGACACTTGATGAAGTAAATGTTGTAAAATCAACACTCCCGTTACTAATAATTAATCTCTAAAACCAGGAAAATAACTTATGCGAAATATTGTTTTTACATTGATGTTGTTTGTTTTGACAATCGGTAACGCACAGGCGCAAGAGAAGCCTGAAGCATTCAAAACTATCGTGAACCTTCTAAATTACCTATCCGATGTAGACCATGAGCGTATGAGAGGCACCGTAACTGAATCTTTTCTCTTGCTCGAACATGGTGAAGTATGGACGATTGAAGATCTAATTAAGGTAGCAAAGCCATCAGATACTGTTAGAACCAATTACTTTAGCATTATTGACTTTGATGAGAAGCCAGACCTAGTCACAATCAACTATTGGAATAAGGCCAATTTTGCTAAAAAGAGTGAGAGCCAGGATGTTTATTGGCTCGAAAGCGCTATTCTAAAGAAAGTGAAAGGAAAGTGGCTCATCTCACAATTGCACTCTACAAGACTGCCATCTGGAAAAGTGCCAGAAAATGTGGTGTTTAAGCCATAAGGCTACCTTAACCACCAATAAGTAAGAGCCAAAAGGGATTTTGGTCTTATACTTCAGCGCTAATGACGCATTAATATATCCTAATTGACTCAATCAATAGCCCCCTCCTCTCAAGTCAAATTCCTACTGTAAGTCATTTCCTAAGTATCAAACTCTATTGTTTACCACTATTAAGTAACTCAACTATAAAACTGAAAGTATATCTCTCTGGAAAAATACACTCTGACTGGAGAGCCCAGATAATCGAAGGCTGCAATAAGCAGTGACTGGAAATCGCTTTCTTCTCTGCCGTGACCAATCACGATACCAGTGATACCGCTGGCAATGGTCCTGGCGTGGAAGCTAACTCCTTCTGACGAGATCATAAGTCTGCCAAGGTCAACGCGATACGGATTAAACACCACATTGAAAATTGTGGCCTGCCTATTATTCGCTTTGGTAAAAATATAAAAATGGAATGCAGCGTTCGATGCTGGATACTGCACAGCGCTTGGTAAACCCTATATCACTCTGCATGATCAATCACTGGTACATGCGTAAAAAGTGGTTGATGGTGTCGCTGAAGCTTGGGCACAAACACCTGACCAGGTTGACTCACTACACGGGTATCAACTTCAGCTTTATCCCATTAGAGAAATCCAATATACCCAGATTTCCCGTAGTGGCTGTGGGGGACTTGATACTCATGGGAACAAAGTCAGGGGTATTAGACACCGAAGTTTGTTCAGATAGCTTGCGGTACCAATAGAGGAACTGGTTGTAGTTTTGATTGGGCGGTTAGCGCTTGAATATGACTAAAGGGCTTCCCCTTTCGGCTGGATCACTATATAGGAAAAATATTTCTGAAGTGGCACAGGAAACCTCCAAAGTTAGAAAAATTCCAATTAACGCAGCAATCGACACACCCCATAAACTTTCCTATGTTTTCAGATTTTGGGTTTCTTTCTATTTTCGGTAATCTTCTTATTTAATACCTGACTCAACTACTTTCTTGCCATGACGCTTATCTAAAAGGCTCTTTAGGTATAGTGGTTTTTGAAGTATCCGACACAAAATTTGCGGCGAAAAAGTGCCTCTCTTAGTATATTTTTTCAGGTCTTTATCCAGCACAAATTTTTGTTCCAGTTAAATTGTCAAGTTTTGCATCATCCAATTCTACGGCTTTAACTTTGTCACCATCCAATTCAAACAACACGATACCACAGCCACCAAAAATTGGCGCTGAAGTAAGCTTGTAATTCTTATTTTGAGCTGACTTAAATGAACCAGCAACATTACAAAACGAATAGCTCCCTATGCTTGAAGAATTGGCTACAAATATTTCACGATCAGCTGGAATATTAACGGTAACTGTTTTATCTCCCCGATTTTTAGGTCCCAGCGGTTTGAAAACTTTCCCACAGCTGGCTCCTTCTTCCTTAATTGCAAAAAGATAAATTGATGAATTTGCTCCGATACCTACCTTTACGTGTTTTACTGGCATCTCCAAAGCGGCCAACTCACCCTCCTGCGGCTCTAGGTACCGGCTAGTACAGGCAGAAGTAAATATGGCTATTGCGACCAAAACGAAACTCTTTACGTACATATTTTTATAACTCTCTATTTTTTGAATACTTTAGTGGAACGCCCAGCACTGCAGATAATTTGTAACATTGAGGGAGCGGAAGCTTTCCAACAGCTACTATTTAATAGCTTCTAACGCCATTTACCGGATAATTTCTGGACACCTGCAGAAAATATTGATGGGCCAAGGCTGAGGCCATTAGCGACTAGAAACAACTCGGCCTCTAGATCTAGCTCAACCTGTCGAGATTGATGACTATCAAGCCTTGCGGATAAATATTGTTTTTTTCTCTCCTCAGTTTTTTAAAGAGATGCACCGTATGGGTAGCAACTGACATTCCCTCCAGCTAAATTACTGAAAATTCCACCCACAAAAAAACCCGCTAAAAAGCGGGTTTCTTGGCCGTTGTTATACAACGATATATATGGTCGGAGCGGCCGGATTTGAACCGACGACCACCACACCCCCAGTGTGGTGCGCTACCAGGCTGCGCTACGCTCCGATTTTGAAAAATCGCTCACTTCGCTAAGTGATTGATTTTTAAAGACATCGTGTCTCGATGTGGCGTGAATCATACCTGAGTGCAGCTGGATTGCAAGCCCAGGTTTACAGTTTTTTAGAATTTCTTTCTCCCGTCCAGCAAGGCCACTACATCTTTGAGTTCCGCTATCACTTCCGGTAGCACCTGCTGTAACTGCACCACTTCTGCCCTTTCACTACCGGTCTCTATCTGCTGGCGGGCTCCTCCAATGGTATAGCCCTCTTCATAGAGTAGCGCACGAATCTGGCGCACCATAATAACGTCCTGGTGCTGGTAGTAACGTCGGTTGCCGCGGCGTTTAACGGGCTTCAGCTGTGGGAATTCCTGCTCCCAGTAGCGCAGTACATGGGGCTTCACGGCACACAGCTCGCTCACCTCACCAATGGTGAAATAGCGCTTACCGGGGATTGCAGGTAGCTGAGCATTATTGCTCGGTTCCAGCATGTTCCTCTACTCGTGTCTTGAGTTTTTGCCCTGGTTTGAAGGTGACTACCCTGCGGGCTGAGATGGGGATTTCCTCGCCGGTCTTGGGGTTGCGACCGGGGCGCTGGCTTTTGTCACGCAAGTCGAAATTGCCAAAGCCCGAGAGCTTGACCTGCTCGTTGCTTTCCAGCGCATTGCGGATTTCCTCGAAGAAATACTCGACGATCTCTTTTGCTTCGCGCTTATTAAAGCCCAGCTCCTCGTACAACTTCTCGGCGAGCCCGGCCTTGGTCAGTGCCTCTGTCATTGGATCCTACCAATTGATTCAGAGGCGTCGACTCCAGATCGGAAGCGGCCCAAACCGCGGCGGCTTTCAACCCGGAAGCAGACGCTCTCGGGGTGCAATTCAGTCTGCACACCGAGAGCATCATGCCCTGTTAGCGCAGACTAGCGTTATATTTTTCTTCTAATTTACCGACCACCGCATCTACAGCGGCATTGATTTCTTCGTCATTAAGGGTGCGCGACGAATGCTGAAACGTCAACCCCAAAGCGACACTTTTTCTATTTAAATCAATACCTTTGCCCTGGTAGACGTCAAATATCTTGAGGTCCGTCAAGGTTTCACCGGCGGCCTCGGTGGCGGCCTCTACCAGATTGGCGGCGGGAACATCCGCGTCGATCAGCAGGGCCAGGTCGCGCCGCACTTCCGGGAACTTGGACAGCGGGCGGAATGCCGGGGCTTTACCCTGGCCGATCGCTTCCAGGCTGAGCTCGAATACGAAGGCGGGCTTGGCCAGATCCAGCTTCTTTTGCAGCTGCGGGTGCAGAGCACCGATAACCCCTACTTCGTGGTCGCCGCGCATAATCTTGGCGGTTTGGCCGGGGTGCAGTGCGGAGTGTTGACCGGCAACAAAGCGGAATTCGTCGGCGACACCGGTGCGAGCCAGCAGGGCTTCCACGTCGGCTTTCACGTCGTAGAAATCCACGCTGTCTTTGCTGCCAGTCCAGTTTTCCGCAAAGCGGTTACCGTAGGCGAGACCAGCGATCATCTGCTCCTGGTGCAGCTCCGCGCCAGGTACAAAGCGCAGGCCGGTTTCAAACAAGCGCACGCGGTTTTGCTGGCGATTGAGGTTGTACTGCAAGGCTTTGCACAGGCCCGGCAATAAGGTGGTACGCATCACCGCCAGCTCTGCGCTGATCGGGTTTTGCAGGGCCACTGGGTCAGCTTCCGGGTCAAACAGCGCAGCGCTGTCGCTATCGATAAAGCTGAAAGTGATCGCTTCGTAGTAGCCGCGGCTCAGTAGGGTCTGCTCCAGACTGTCCTGGGCAATGGTGCTCTCCGGGCGCGGGGCAATTTCCAGCTCGGCGGTAAAGCTTTCGCTAGGGATACGGTTGTAGCCGTAAACACGGGCCAGCTCTTCCAGCAGATCGGCTTCGATGGCGATATCGAAACGGAAGCTGGGGGCGAGGAAGGTCCAGCCTTCGTCATTCTGGTCGATTTTTTCCAGACCCAGGCGGGTAAGAATATCGACGATTTCGTCATCGGCCAGCTTGATACCCAGGCCCAACTCTACCTTGGCACGGCGCAGGGTAATATGGCGCTCGGCGGGCATGGTTTCAGTCAGCTCGCGCACGTGTACCGGGCCTGGCTCACCGCCAACGATATCCAGTAGCAGTTGGGTAGCGCGCTCAACCGCCTTCTCTTGCAGGTGGTAATCCACGCCGCGCTCAAAGCGGTGGGAGGAATCGGTGTGCAGGCCGTAAGAGCGAGCTTTACCGGCAATCGCCAGCGGGCTGAAGAAGGCGCTCTCCAGGAAGATATGTTGGGTACCTTCGGTAACGGAAGAATCCAAGCCACCCATAATACCGGCCATGGCCAGTAGCTTTTCTTCGTCGGCAATCACCAGGGTGCCTTCCTGTAGCTTCACTGCCTGGCCGTCCAACAGGGTCAGCTCTTCACCGGCTTCTGCCATACGCACCTTGATACCGCCGGAGAGTTTCTCCAGATCGAAGGCATGCATGGGCTGGCCCAGCTCCAATAGGACGTAGTTAGTTACGTCTACTACCGGATCGATACTGCGCAGGCCGCTGCGACGCAGGCGCTCTTGCATCCACAGAGGTGTTACGGCTTTGATATCGATATTGCGAATGACACGACCTACGTAGCGCGGGCAGGCGGCTTCGGCCAGCAGGGATACGGGCAGGCTCTCCTCGATTTGCTGGGGTACCGAGGCAACTTCCGGGCCCTGAACGGCGCAACGATTCAGTACGCCCACTTCGCGAGCGATACCGGCAACACCGAGGCAGTCGGAACGGTTCGGGGTGAGATCTACTTCGATGGTTTCGTCATCGAGCTGCAAGTATTCGCGTAGATCGGTACCGGTGGGTGCGTCTTCCGGCAGTTCCCAGATACCGTCGTTGTCTTCGCCCAGTTCCAGTTCGGTCTGTGCGCAGAGCATACCGAAGCTCTCTACACCACGGAGCTTGGCTTTTTTGATTTTGAAATCGCCCGGCAATTTGGCGCCTACCAGGGCAAAAGGAATTTTGATTCCGATGCGCGCATTGGGAGCACCGCACACCACTTGCATTTCACCGTCAGGGTGGCCGGCCACTTTACACACGCGTAGTTTGTCCGCATCCGGGTGCTGTTCACAGGCGACAATCTCACCCACAACCACTCCGGAAAAATCACCCGCTACTTTTTCTATGCCATCCACTTCCAGACCGGCCATGGTGATTTGATCGGCCAGTTCCTGCGTGGTGAGTTTCGGGTTTACCCATTCCCGCAACCAGGAGTTGCTGATTTTCATAGTTGATCTCTTTCTGTATTCCGTCAGCGCAACTCTGTGCGCGTTTCGCCCGGGATATTTATTTCGCCACCCGGGCCTCCACAATTCGATTGCTACTGCGAACCGCCTCGGCCATTCGCGCTCTCACTGGGCTAGAACTGTTTCAAGAAGCGCAGATCGTTATCGAAGAACAAGCGCAGATCGTTAACGCCGTAACGCAGCATGGCGAGGCGCTCGATACCAATACCGAAGGCAAAGCCGGAGTATTTTTCACTGTCGATATCGCAGGCGGCAAACACGTTCGGGTGCACCATGCCGCAACCGAGAATTTCCAGCCAGCCGGTGCCGGAACATACGCGGCAACCTTCACCACCACAGGCGGTGCACTGGATATCCGCTTCTGCAGACGGCTCGGTGAATGGGAAATAAGACGGACGGAAACGCACAGGCACTTCCGCTTCGAAGAAAGCACGCAGGAATTGGTCGATGGTGCCTTTCAGATGCGCAAAGCTGATGTTCTCGCCGATTACCAGGCCTTCCACCTGATGGAACATGGGCGAGTGGGTCACATCGGAGTCGCAACGGTATACGCGGCCGGGGCAGATAATGCGCAGCGGCGGAGACTTTTTCTCCATGGTGCGGATCTGCACGGAAGAGGTGTGTGTTCTCAGTACTGTGGTGGGGTCCACGTAGAAAGTGTCGTGCATCGCGCGCGCTGGGTGGTGCGCGGGAATATTCAGGGCTTCGAAGTTGTAATAGTCCTGTTCGACTTCCGGGCCGTTCTCAACTGTAAATCCGATGCCCGCAAAGAAATCTTCTACACGCTTTAAAGTGCGGGTAATGGGGTGAGCATTGCCCTGCTCTTCACCACGCCCTGGCAGGGTGACATCAATGGTCTCTTCAGCCAGCTTGGCATTGATGGCTGCCTGCTCCAGCATAGTGCGGCGCGCATTAATTTTTTCCTGCACCTGCTGCTTAGCTTCATTGATCTTGGCACCCGCAGCCGGGCGCTCCTCAGCAGACAGCTTGCCCAGGCCTTTCAGCAGTGCCGTCAGCTGGCCCTTTTTGCCCAGGTAATCAACACGCACCTGATCCAGTGCGGCGAGGCCATCGGCCTTCTCCACCAGCTCCATTGCCTGCTCGGTGAGGGACTGCAAATCTTGCATCGAACTGTTCCCGTTTGAATCCAACTTCGATTGAGGCCGATTGGCCCTAGTTTTGTGCTTGTTTTTGCCGGTGCATTTGCACCGCGGGGGCTCCCCTGGCACCGCCACCGGTAAAAAATAGCGGAAACCCCATAAAAAAATAGGGAAGGGCCGCTACAGCCCTTCCCTATTTTAAGTATTCAGTTTTACAACTGAAGTGACAGCTTACGCTGCCAGGGCTGCCTTAGCTTTTTCAACTACGGCAGCAAAAGCGGCTTTATCGTAAACAGCCAGATCAGCCAGTACACGGCGATCCAGTGCGATTTCCGCTTTCTTAAGACCTGCGATCAGGCGGCTGTAGCTCAGGCCTTCTGCACGGGACTGGGCGTTAATACGGGTAATCCACAGAGCGCGGAAGTTACGCTTCTTAACGCGACGGTCACGGTATGCGTACTGACCAGCTTTAATAACTGCCTGCTTGGCAACGCGGAATACGCGTGAACGCGCACCGTAGTAACCTTTAGCCTGCTTCAGAATCTTCTTGTGACGACGACGCGCCTCTACACCACGTTTTACACGGGCCATAACTCTATCCTCTTAAACCTTTGCGATTTGGGCCAATTACTTGGCGCGCAGCATACGATCGACCAGACCGGCATCAGACTTGTTCATAGTCTGGGTGCCACGCAGCTGACGCTTACGCTTGGTGGTCATCTTGGTGAGGATGTGGCTCTTGTTAGCGTGCTTGTGCTTATAGCCCGCAGCCGTCTTCTTGAAGCGCTTGGCAGCGCCACTGTGAGTCTTTGCTTTCGGCATTTTGTACTCCAAAGTGAATATTCGCCTGCATAACAGGCACCTTTAGTATCTGCCGACAACCTGAGCCATCGGCACGGTGAGAGTGAGGAGGCAGCCGTCGCCCAATCACTTCTCAAAGGAGGTTCCGGGAATCGCTTCCCCAAACCTCACTTTTTCTTTTTACTGGGAGCGAGAACCATCAGCATCTGGCGACCTTCCATCTTTGGTCGCTGCTCTACAATGGCCAGCTCTTCCAGGTCTTTTTCGATGCGCTGCATCATTTCCATACCCAGCTCCTGGTGAGCCATTTCACGACCACGGAAGCGCAGGGATACTTTGGCCTTGTCACCCGCCTCCAGGAAGCGGATGAGGTTGCGCAGCTTGATCTGGTAGTCACCGATATCGGTGCCCGGGCGGAATTTCATTTCCTTGATCTGCTGCTGCTTCTGCTTCTTCTTGGCGGCATTCTTAGCTTTTTTAGCTTCGAATACGTGCTTGCCGTAGTCCATGATCTTACAGACTATCGGCGTGGAGTCCGGGGCAATTTCAACGAGATCCAAGCTAGCCTGCTGTGCAGCTTCCAGCGCTTCATTCAGGGAGACAATGCCTACCTGTTCGCCATCAGCGCCAATCAGGCGGATTTCTGACGCTTCAATCTGATCGTTTATGCGGGCCTTTTTGGACCGTCCCTTAGTGTCTCGTTTAATAGCTATGGTCTCCCAGTTGCCAAGTTGTTATGCATTATCTTCGGACAAACGGCCGCGGCGACTGACGTCCTGCTCAAGAATCTCAAGGAAAGACTCATAAGTCATGCTTCCCAGATCCTCACCGCTGCGGGTGCGCACGGCAACCGTCTGGCTCTCTACTTCCTTATCGCCAATGACCAGCAGATAAGGGACACGCTGGAGCGTGTGCTCGCGGATTTTAAAGCCGATCTTCTCGTTTCTCAAGTCAGCACTGGCGCGGTATTGCAGCGAACCAAGGCGGGCCTCCAAGTCACGACAGTAATCGGCCTGACGATCGGTAATATTCATGATCGCCACCTGCTGTGGTGCCAGCCAGGTGGGGAATGCGCCTTCGTAATGCTCGATCAGAATTCCGATAAAGCGCTCGAAGGAACCCAGGGCTGCACGGTGCAACATCACCGGGGACTGACGCGAACCATCTTCGGCAACATATTGCGCATCCAGACGGCCCGGCATAGAGAAGTCCACCTGAATGGTACCGCACTGCCATACCCGGCCGAGACAGTCTTTCAGGGAGAATTCGATCTTGGGTCCGTAGAAGGCGCCTTCACCTGGCAGCTCTTCCCACGGCAGGCCCGCGGCATCCAGCGCATCGGCCAGGGCTTTCTCTGCCTTATCCCAGCTTTCATCAGAACCTACACGCTTCTCCGGGCGAGTGGAGAGGCGGTAAATAACATCATTAAAGCCGAAGTCTTTGTACACGGAGTGCAGCAGATCCATAAAGTCAGAAACCTCTGACTGGATCTGATCTTCGCTACAGAAGATATGGCCATCATCCTGTACGAAGCCGCGCACGCGCATCAGACCGTGCAGGGAACCGGAGGGTTCACTGCGGTGACAGGAGCCAAACTCCGCCAAACGCAGCGGCAGATCGCGATAACTGCGCAAACCTTGATTGAACACCTGCACGTGACAGGGGCAGTTCATGGGTTTGATGGCAAACTGACGCTCTTCACTGGTGAGCGTAAACATGTCATCGGCAAACTTATCCGCATGACCAGACTTCTGCCACAAGCTGAAATCTACCAGCTGCGGAGTCTTGATTTCTTTGTAACCAAACTCGCGCTGACGGCGGCGCATGTACTGCTCGACAGTACTGTAAATAGTCCAGCCATTTGGGTGCCAGAACACCATGCCGGGCGCCTCTTCCTGGATATGGAAGAGATCGTATTTCTTGGCCAGCTTACGGTGGTCGCGCTTCTCTGCCTCTTCAATACGACGCAGGTAAGCTTTTAATTCTTTCTTGTTGGCCCAGGCGGTGCCATAAACACGGGTCAACATCTCGTTGTTTGAATCGCCGCGCCAGTAAGCACCAGCCACCTTGGTTAGCTTGAACGCTTTCAGCCTGCCAGTGGAGGGCACGTGGGGGCCGCGACACAGATCTTCGAAATCGCCCTGGCGGTACAAAGAAATATCTTCGTCGCTGGGAATGCTGTCGATAATCTCAGCCTTGTACTCTTCACCCATATCGCGGAAGTACTTCACCGCTTCTTTACGGGGCATCAGTCGGCGGCTGACTGTAATATCTTCCTTGGCCAGCACTTCCATACGCTCTTCGATCTTTTCCAGGTCTTCCGGCGTAAATTGGCGCTCGTAGGCAAAGTCATAATAGAAGCCATCTTCGATAACCGGGCCAATAGTGACCTGGGCCGTCGGGTACAGCTGCTTAACGGCTTGTGCCAGTAAGTGTGCAGCGGAGTGGCGAATGACTTCCAGGCCTTCGGGCTGGCGGTCGGTGATAATGGCCAGATTGACATCGCGATCGATGACATAGCTAGTATCAACCTCTTTGCCGTCGACTACGCCAGCAAGTGCAGCCTTGGCCAAGCCAGGACCGATATCTGCGGCAACGTCATGCACGGAAACCGGAGCGGAAAATTCTCGACGAGAACCATCGGGGAGAGTAACAACGAGCATTGTTTGTCCTTTCTCTCAGTGGCGACCCCTACCAAAGACCGCATGAAACTATCCATGAAGTGGTTCATGGAGCTATTGATTCAGATGGGTAACCATCCTTTTGAAGATGGTAGACCCGAGCGGATTTGAACCGCTGACCTCTGCCATGTCAAGGCAGCGCTCTAACCAACTGAGCTACGGGTCTAGAACTCTGCAGCGGGGGAACCCAGTGCTGCGAAGAGCGCGAACTTTAGCACCGCTTTTCAGTGTTTTCAACAACTTACTGAACTTTTTGCAGAGTTTTTTTAAGTTGCCGTGGTGGTGAGGGCAGCCGAAAAAGCCGCCCCCAACTAAACTATTCCACCTCCTTCAGGTGAGCAATCTCATCCCGCAGCTTCGCTGCAGATTCAAACTCCAGATTTTTGGCATGCTCATACATCTGGTTCTCCAGCTCAGCAACTCGCGCCCAGCGCTGCTTATCGGACATCGGCTTGTCATCGACCTTATAGGCTCCCTTCCCTTCTGCCACCTTGCGCTTACTTTTAGGCACACCGGGCGCCACAGCGCCCTCAAGAATATCCGCAACACTTTTGCGAATCCCTTTCGGTGTAATGCCATGCTCCTTATTGAAAGCAATCTGTTTTTCCCGGCGGCGACGAGTCTCTTCCAGCGCGCGCTCCATGGAGCCGGTTACTTTGTCCGCATATAAAATAGCCCGCCCCTCAAGGTTGCGCGCCGCACGCCCAATAGTCTGGATCAGAGAGCGATCAGAGCGCAGGAAGCCTTCCTTGTCGGCATCGAAGATGGCCACCAGGGCAACCTCTGGCATATCCAGGCCTTCTCGCAGCAAGTTAATACCAACTAGCACGTCAAACTCGCCGATGCGAAGATCGCGAATAATCTCCACCCGCTCGACAGTATCGATATCGGAGTGGAGGTAGCGTACCCGCACGCCATTCTCCGCCAAGTATTCAGTCAGATCCTCTGCCATCCGCTTTGTCAGCACGGTAATCAGCACTCGCTGATCCGCTTCCGCGCAGCGGTGAATTTCAGAGAGCGCATCATCAACCTGGGTCTGGGCCGGGCGGATTTCCACTTCCGGGTCAACAAGCCCTGTGGGCCGCACCACCTGCTCGACCACCTGCCCTGCATGGTCGCCCTCGTAGGGCCCCGGTGTTGCCGAAACGAATACTGTTTGCGGGGCCAGGTGCTCCCACTCCTCAAATTTCAGGGGGCGATTGTCCAGGGCAGAAGGCAGGCGAAAACCATACTCCACCAAAGTTTCTTTGCGCGATCTATCCCCGCGATACATGCCGCCGATTTGTGGCACGGTTACGTGGCTTTCATCGATAAATAGCAGTGCATCGTTTGGCAGGTAGTCGAATAGCGTGGGGGGCGGCTGGCCAGCATTGCGGCCGGAGAGGTAGCGGGAATAGTTCTCCACACCATTGCAGTATCCTAACTCCTGCATCATTTCCAGGTCGTAGCGGGTGCGCTGCTCCAACCTTTGCGCCTCCAATAACTTGTTATTACCTCGCAACTGCTCCAGACGTACTCGCAGCTCATCTTTGATTTCATCAATAGCGCTGACAATGGTCTCACGCGGGGTAACGTAGTGACTCTTGGGGAAGATGGTAACCCGAGGAACTTTCTTAAACTGCTCTCCAGTAAGCGGGTCAAACAAGGTGATCTCTTCAATCTCTTCATCAAACAGAGACAGGCGTACCGCCTCCAAATCGGAGTCGGCCGGGTAGATATCAATAATATCGCCGCGCACACGATAAGTTGCGCGGCGGAAATCAGCATCATTGCGCGTATATTGCAACTCCGCCAACCTGCGTAAAATTGTGCGCTGATCCACCAGGTCGCCACGATCCAAGTGCAATACCATTTTTAGGTATTTATCAGGATCACCCAGACCGTAAATAGCCGATACCGTGGCAACGACCACAACATCACGCCGCTCTATCAGTGCCTTGGTGGCGGAAAGGCGCATCTGTTCAATGTGCTCATTTACCGATGCATCTTTCTCAATAAAAGTATCCGAGGAGGGGACATAGGCCTCGGGCTGATAGTAGTCATAATAAGAAACAAAGTATTCGACGGCATTCTTGGGGAAAAACTCTTTGAACTCGCCATAGAGCTGAGCTGCCAACGTTTTGTTGTGAGCCATCACTATCGCCGGGCGCTGCAAGCGCTCGATAATATTCGCCATCGTGAAGGTCTTACCTGAGCCGGTAACCCCTAGCAGTGTTTGATGACTCAAGCCGTCATCTATACCCTCGGATAGCTGCTCGATCGCCAGCGGCTGATCCCCGGCCGGCTGATACTTAGATTCCACCTTAAAAGGTCGCGACTCCATACACTTCCCTCAACCACTCAATCGTTCATGCAACAGCGGATTGTAGGCTGTCGTCATACCACCCTCAAATACAAGAGAATAGCGTCCTACCCCGCCCCACCCAGACCTGAGGCATTTTGCGCACAGGCCAAATAAATAATTTCCTGACAAATCAATTAGTTAAAGATCAAAAAAGGGGTTGACCTCGCCAGGAGTGCTCTATAATATACGCGCCATCTCAACGGCACAGCCGAAAAGATATTCCGCCTTAGCTCAGTTGGTAGAGCAAATGACTGTTAATCATTGGGTCGCTGGTTCGAGCCCAGCAGGCGGAGCCAAATTTCAATGCGCAGCTTAATTTGCGCTCTATAAGTTAGATTAAATTCCGCCTTAGCTCAGTTGGTAGAGCAAATGACTGTTAATCATTGGGTCGCTGGTTCGAGCCCAGCAGGCGGAGCCAAACAAAAACCCCGCATAGCATGCTATGCGGGGTTTTTTCTTATTCACTTTCTTCATACTTCACCGCACCTCCCTCACCCCATGGGCAGAATGGCTTTTACCTATATTCCACCCTAGGGCTTACAAGCCCCCAAAGTCAGGAGCTCATCTAACAGCTTACCTGGCAAGCTAGTGCAAGCCGCCCTCACTGGTAACAGGGAGACGCTCCACCGTGGCCATTTTTATCTGGGGCTTCACAGTGCGAGACCGGGACCAAACAGCATCGACTAAACCTTGCTTTGAGGTGTAACCACTTACCGCCTCAGACAAAATCTGATGAACCCTTTCACAATGATGTTCTACGCAAGCCTGCCTCAACCCTGCAATCAATCGCTGCAAGACCCCAGGGTCCAAAAACTCTTCTTCCGCACGCATTATCATCGAGTGATCAGTGCCCAATACATTGTCACCGAGTAGCAGCTCTTCATAGAGCTTTTCCCCAGGACGCAAACCTGTCACTTGAATCTCAATATCCCCATCAGGATTTTTATCATCCTTCACAGAGTGCCCCATAACCCTAATTAGCCGCTCAGCAAGGTCATATATAAGGACTGGTTCCCCCATATCCAGAACGAACACATCGCCATTGCGCCCCATATTGCCTGCCTGCAATACAAGCTGAGCCGCTTCAGGAATGGTCATAAAGTAACGCGTCACTTTTGGATGGGTTACAGTGACAGGACCGCCCGCATTAATCTGATCCGTAAACAGGGGTATCACCGAACCCGAAGACCCCAACACATTACCAAAGCGCACCATGCAAACCCGCATTTGAGCAGAGCGACGCCCATAATCCTGGCACACCAACTCCGCGAAACGCTTGGTAGCCCCCATTACGTTCGTAGGGCGTACAGCCTTATCGGTGGAGATCAGCACAAACTGCTCCACCTTAGAGCCCTCCGTAGCCTCCAGAACCGACAACGTGCCCAGTACATTATTGTCCGCCCCCAGAACAACATTTTGCTCAACCAGGGGAACATGCTTATAAGCAGCGGCATGATAAATGGTATTAACCGAGAAACCCTTGATGATATCCGCCATCCGGACTCTATCCCGAACATCGCCAAGCAGCGCGGTCACCCGAAGTTGATACCCCTCATCCTGCTGCTGCTGACGAAGCTCGCGCTCCATTTGATAAAGCCCATACTCTGAAGATTCCACCAGCACCAAATGAGCCGGGCCCCACTGGGCAATCTGCCTGCAAAGCTCCGATCCAATAGAGCCGCCAGCGCCCGTCACCAGCACTACTTTGCCGCTAATGGAACCAGCTATCAAAGCCTTCTCAGGCTCCACCGGGGCCCTGCCTAATACATTCTCATAGGTTTGGGACATATCTTCGGTACGGCCTGCTGCATCAACCAGCTCCTCTACGCCAGGAATAGCTTTGACTACCAACCCCTGATCACGGAGCCCTCTCGCTATTTCTCGGCGCCGGCGCTTTGGAACACCAGGCATCGCCAGCAATACTTCAGCAATATCATGCTCAGCGACCACATCAAGTATGCTTGAAGGGGAGTAGACCATAACACCATCTATCAGGGTCTTTTGCTTTGAGGTGTTATCATCAAAAAAGGCAACCGGCTTGTAGACCTCACCGTGAAGCAGGGCCTTGTAAACTTGCAGGCCAGCAGTACCAGCCCCATAAATTGCCACTCGCGTTTTATGAATTTCCAACGCCATTTGATAGTAAATTCGGACGAGCCACCGAGACCCCCCAACTGCTATCAACGCGAAACACCAGTAAATTACGGGAACCGAGCGAGGGACACCTGCGGTCGTCAAATAAGAGGCAACCGCAAGCAGAATTGAGGATGCGGTAACTCCCTGGAGCACAGCAATAACCGCTTTCTGCCCCATATAGCGGATAACTGTGCGGTAAAGGCCAAGCTTTAGAAATATTAAACTGCTAGAGCAGATCGTAATAATCAAGCAACCCAGCATTGGGAGTGTTACGGCTTCAGCTAATCCATTCAATCGAATTGCCATCGCCATAAAAAAGGCAGCACTCAGCATTGCCAAGTCAAACAGCAACATCAAAACCGGCTTCCTAGCCCTCTCCAGCTTTCGCCAAATTCCCATCACAGGATTACCCCATACATAAAAGTCAACCAATCCGTGGCGCCAATTAAAAGCGACCGTTGAAATCAAGTTGCCGCGAAAGCAGAAAAAGTGAACGCCAGGACAGAGGCTGCGATCATCAGAATCAGCTGCAGGTAGAGCGCTTTTGCCACCCCGATACGAATAGCCAAGCGCTGATAAAAATGTTCTCGATGCGCCTCCCACCAACGCTGCCCGCTAGCCATTCGCCGCAACAATGTAATGCTGGCATCCACCCAAAAAGGGCTAAAAACAATGATTGGAAACCATAACTCAAAGGCTCCTCTCTGCCATCCAAATAAGCTTAAGGTAAACGCCGCCAAGCCAATGCACGTCGACCCTGCATCTCCCAAGAAAATTTGCGCAGGAGACCAGTTAAAGCGCAAGAAAATTAATGCGCACACAACGAATAAGACACACACCCCTGCCAACTCCCAGTCTTCCACCAAGAGGAATGCCAGACAAAGAGATGAGAAGCCGATCACGGTCATACTGCCAGCAAATCCATCTATACCATCCATAAAGTTGTATAGATTGATCATCCAGGCCCCGCCCAACACAAAAAGGGGAAGCCACCACCACTCCAGCCCTACAGGTAGCGCAAGAACAACCATCAAAGCAGCAATCAACTGGAAAGCCAAACGTACCTTCGCCGCCACATGCCTAATATCATCCATGGCAGATACGGCAAGGAGCAACACAAAAGACATATAAACAGGTAACGGGAGGGAAGCAGGCCCTACAGCTATGCCCAGTCCGCAGCCCGCCAACAGTGCCCATCCGCCTGTGCGCGGAATTGGAGCGCTGTGCATTGAACGGTGATTAGGAACATCTAAAGCCAAATTTCGCATGCGCAACAGCAAGACAAGCGTCACGCCATAACTCAGAGCCCCTCCAACTAGCAAGGGAAGCCACCAAGCTGACATCGGATCCACTAAACCTCTCTCCTCAATGCTCTACGATTGGCGTGAGATAGCGCCAACACTAAAAACTCAAATAAGTGCTGACGCCAAATTCACAGCAGAGGGGGTGATTGAACCCTCTCTCTAACCCGATTAAGCAAATAGGTAGACATAGACCCCTTACCCACTCAGCAAAGAAGACCTTAATCCACCGCTAGTCAGAAGCAGCTACAACCGAATGCGCTCACGATTCTTATCCAGGGTGGCCGCCCCAATCCCTTTGACATTTAGAAGCTGATCCAAGGATGTAAAGGGTCCATATTGTTCCCGATACTCGATAATCAACTGCGCCTTAGCCTCACCAACTCCAAGAAGCTTGCCAGCAAGCTCCTCAGCAGATGCACTGTTTACATTGACCTCAAAGGCAACTTGCTGCTCACTCTCAGCCCCATCGGCAAATACTACTGATGAGGAAAGAAATGAAAGTGCAATAGCTAACAGCAAAGAAAGTAATGAATGAGTTTTAATCATGTTCGACTCCCAGTGAAAGTGTTCTAGTTTCACATTGGGACAGCTCTACCTCCCCAAGCCGGGACATGATACCAACAGGTCAAACAACACTTTGCCCGAGGGCTATTACACTACATCACACCCGGTCTAGGCAAACAAACCTTAATTTCCTGCAATTTCAGTCAATATATCTTGAAGGGCGACCATGGGATTCTTTGCTGCAGTAATAGGTCGACCTATCACCAAGAGGTCAGCACCTTGATCCAGCGCCTCAGAAGGGGTGAGAGTCCGTCGCTGATCGCCGGCATCACTGCCCGCAGGACGAATTCCCGGAGTCACCAGCTCAAAGTCGGGGCCGCAAGCCGCTTTTAACGCTTCAGCCTCACGGGCAGAGCAGACCACGCCATCGAGACCACAAGACTGTGCTTGTGTAGCCAGATTTAGCACCTGCTCCTGAAGCGGTTTAGCAACCCCAGTGGCAGCCAGCTCTTCCGGGGTGGTACTGGTCAATACAGTAACTCCAATCAACAATGGCTTGCGAGCACCAAATTCACTCAGAGCATCTACAGCCGCCCTCATCATGCGCTCTCCACCACTAGCATGCACATTCACCATCCAGACCCCCATGCGCGCAGCCGCCTTAACCGCCGCAGCGACAGTGTTGGGAATATCATGAAATTTCAGGTCTAGAAACACCTCAAACCCACGGTCCACAAGGGCACGAACCAGGTCGGGCCCAGCAATAGTGAAAAGCTCCTTGCCAACTTTTACCCGACAAAGCAACGGGTCTAACTGGTCAGCCATGGAGAGCGCGGCATCAGCGCTGTCATAGTCAAGAGCAACAATAACTGGGGAGGAGACTTGAGACTGCAAAGAAATACCTCTTAAGGATTAGGTTATACGGTGGCCGAGGGAGCTGATCACTCACCCTCGATCCCTTTGACTGACCGGACAGAATCCCAGTGCTTACAACTGGGGCACAACCAATGCAACTGGTTACCAGAAAAACCACAGTTGCTACACCGGTAGTGTGGGCGGCTAGCGATCAACTGATCGATAAGCGCTTTCAGTAGGGAGAGATTTTCCCTCGATCTACCCTGCGCAGTACCTATATATAAGTCCAGAAAGCGGCCAAGCCCTCGCAAAGAAGGACGCAGAGCAAGCTGCTTTCCCATAAAAGCTGCAGCGGCAGCTTCGCTATCTTGCTCCTGAATCCTGCTAGTCAGGGCAATCAGCACACTATTTGAAGGGTGCTCCTTGAGAAGCGACTCAAGATAGCGGTCCAACCCCTTCCCATCATTAAGTTCCACGTAGCAGGTGACTAACAACTCTAGAATCTCTGGGATATAGTCTGGACTTTGCTTGGGGATCCGCTGCAATACTTTAATGGCATCTCGCTGCTTGCCGAGCAAATATTCGAGTCGCGCCCACAACAGGCAAGCCCTGACCGAACTTCGATCATACCCTAAAGCCGCGTCGAGATGCTTTCGCGCACTCAAGTAGTCTTTGCCGGTAATAGCCTCCTCAGCCAACTCACAGCAAAAGTGTGCCTGCACAGGAGCCCAGTCCGCTGACAGCCGCTTAAAGCGGCGGCCATGCAGTAGATTTACAGCATGAATAGCCTTAGCCCACTCTCTCTCATCCCTATAGACTTCTATCAAGTGCTCGAGGCTGGTTGCACGCAGCTCCTGTGAAGTCTCAACCAGCTCTTGTAATAGTCGCTCGGCTCTATCCAACCAACCTGCAGCAATATAGTCGCAAGCCAGCTCAAATTGGGCCTTGTGCTGGCTCTGCCTTGATAGACTAGGGCGCGCCAGCAGGTTTTGATGCACTCTAATAGCCTGGTCGTACTCCCCTCGCCTACGCAAGAGGTTCCCCAAGGCCAGGTGTGTATCGAAAGTGACCGGGCTTACCTCAAGAGAATCAATAAACTTCTCAATAGTGTCATCGGGATGCTCGCTGAGCAAATAGTTGAGCCCCTGAGCATAGGAGCGGGCGAGGGATTGCTCCTGCCCACTAAAGTCAGGCTTTTTCCTGGTACTGCCTCGACCCAGCACCCAACCGATTGCAACGGCAGCCAGTAAAAAGAAGAAATAGGCTAAGTCCAGCAAGTCAGTCTCCGGTAGCCTTATGATGAACAGCCTGGAGTTCGCGCTCCATCTTTTTCAGCTGCTTGTTAAGACCTCGCACGCGGCGACGCTGGGAAAAAATTGGCAAAAGGCTGGCGAGAAATCCGAGCAGGACACCCAGCAGCAACATGCAGATAAGCCAAACACCAACGCTGCCTGACTGCAATGAGTAGCCTGCAATAACCGGGGAGATTACCTGGGAGTTTTCCACCGCGAAATAGATTCCGAGAGCAACGCATACCAGGGCCAGAAGACCGAAAATAAAGTGCATCAGCCAGCGCAGAAATGACAAGGGAACCTCCACGTTCCACTAAAGGGTGACTCTAATAGCCAATAGAATTTTCTGGCGAACGGTACTGCCACTCGAGGAGCCCTGCCCCTCTGATCCCGCAAGCCCTAAGATGCAATCATACTTCGATCCCAACCACATCATGCATACTGCGATTGACTCTGTCGCGCAACTCTTTCCCCGGTTTGAAATGGGGTACATACTTACCCGCTAACGCCACAGCATCCCCCGTCTTGGGGTTACGCCCAGTGCGCGGCGCTCGGTAGTGTAGGGAAAAACTACCAAAACCACGTATCTCAATACGCTCACCCTGCGACAGGGAGTCAGACATAGTATCCAACATCACCTTCACCGCCAGCTCTACATCCTTAACTGGCAGCTGATCCAACCTCAACGCAATCCTTTCGATCAGTTCGGACTTGGTCATGCGCTCCGCAACCTTTGTAAGTCATTGATTTTCTGGAGTAGAGCGCCAATCATCTAATAGAAAGCCGGACTGGGCAACCCCAGTCCGGCTTTCGGGTCACTCCAAGCACCAAACTTGGAGCAATGAACACTTAAAGACTATTAATCTTTGTTGCTCATCTGTGCCTTAATCAGGTCACCAATAGTAGCGGGCTGAACCTGCTCAGACTGCTTCTTGCTGTGATCCTTGATGGCTTGCTTCTCGTCGTCCTGATCTTTGGCTTTGATAGACAGGCTGATCACGCGGTTCTTGCGATCCACACTAGTGATCTTAGCCTCTACCTCTTCACCTTCTTTCAGAACGTTGCGAGCGTCTTCAACCTTGTCGCGGCTGATTTCAGAAGCACGCAGAATGCCTTCAACTTCATCTGCCAGGGTAATTACCGCTTGCTTAGCGTCTACTTCCTTCACGATACCATTGACGATGCTGCCGCGATCGCTAGTGGATACGTAGTCGGAGAACGGATCGGACTCCAGCTGCTTGATACCCAGGGAGATACGCTCGCGCTCGGAATCGATGCCCAGGATAACAGTCTCGATTTCGTCGCCTTTCTTGAACTTGCGAACAGCTTCTTCGCCAGCTTCGTTCCAGGAGATATCGGACAGGTGAACCAGACCGTCGATGCTGCCGTCGAGACCGATGAAGATACCGAAGTCAGTGATGGACTTGATCTTACCGGAGATCTTGTCGCCTTTAGCGAATTTACGCGCGAAGGCATCCCACGGATTTTCCTGGCACTGCTTGATACCCAGGGAGATACGACGACGCTCTTCGTCGATATCCAGGATCATCACCTCTACCTCGTCGCCAACCTGGACAACTTTGGACGGGTGGATGTTCTTGTTGGTCCAATCCATCTCGGAAACGTGTACCAGACCCTCGACACCTTCTTCCAGCTCTGCGAAGCAGCCGTAGTCGGTCAGGTTGGTTACAACCGCCTTCACGCGGCTGTTCTCTGGGTAACGCTGCTTGATGGATACCCAAGGATCTTCGCCCAGTTGCTTCAGGCCCAGGGATACACGGCTGCGCTCGCGGTCGAACTTCAGTACTTTTACTTCGATCTCGTCGCCAACGTTCACGATCTCGCTTGGGTGCTTGATGCGCTTCCAAGCCATATCGGTGATGTGCAGCAGGCCGTCGATACCGCCCAGATCTACGAAAGCACCGTAGTCGGTCAGGTTCTTAACGATACCCTTAATGCTCATGCCTTCTTGCAGGCTTTCCAGCAGCGCTTCACGCTCTTCAGAGGTTGCAGCTTCCATCACAGCGCGACGGGAAACCACTACGTTGTTACGCTTGGCATCCAGCTTGATAACCTTGAACTCGAGCTCTTTACCTTCCAGGTGCGCGGTGTCGCGAACCGGGCGAACATCAACCAGAGAGCCGGGCAGGAATGCGCGGATATTGGCAACGTCGACAGTAAAGCCACCCTTAACCTTGCCGCTGATAACACCTTTAACCACTTCGTCAGCTGCGTGAGCTGCGTCGAGGATTTTCCAGGCTTCAGCGCGCTTGGCTTTTTCACGGGACAGACGGGTTTCACCGAAACCGTCTTCTACAGCTTCCAGGGCAACCTGTACTTCGTCGCCCACCTGCAGCTCAACTTCACCTTTATCGTTGGCGAACTGAGCAGCAGGGATAACGCCTTCAGACTTCAGGCCCGCGTGAACGGTTACCCAGTCTTTGTCTACGTCAATTACAACACCAGTAACAATAGCGCCCGGTGCCATTTCAACGCTTTTCAGGCTCTCTTCAAATAGATCAGCAAAGCTCTCGCTCATTACATTACCTATAGTGCTGGGTCCAGCCGTTGGTAACTGTTGAGTTTAGTCAACCGCCAGCCAAGACCCCAACCGCGATGCCAGAACGCGGGTCGGATTACAACAACGGCCGGGCAATTCTGGCAAAACCCGGCCGTTATCGTTAAAACTATCTGCTGCTGACTTCTGTGGTTCAGGGCGCGATTCGCTTCTGCACCAGTGCCAGCACTTCGTTGAGAACCTCTTCAATCGTCACCCCAGTACTATCGAGCTCTACCGCATCTTTCGCAGGAGCCAGGGGGGACGCTTTTCGGTTCATATCCTGTGCATCACGGGCACGGATGTCCTCCAGCAGGTCGCGGAGGCTAACAGAAACCCCCTTCTCCCGCAACTGAGCCTCGCGCCTTCTGGCGCGCTCTTCTGCACTGGCGGTCAAATAGACTTTGACAGGAGCATCGGGAAATACGGTCGTGCCCATATCGCGGCCATCAGCAACCAATCCAGGCCGTAATCGAAAATCACGCTGGCGCTGTAACAGTGCGGCGCGCACCCCAGGAATGGCAGCGACAGTAGAGGCCGCCATACTCACCCGTTCCATACGAATTTCATGGCTGACTTCGCGCCCCTCCAGCAGGACCTGCAGACAACCATTACTGATCAGAAAGCGAACATCCAGATCTCTGGCAACCTCGGTCAGCGAATCCTCATCGGCCAGATCCACCTCTTTTTCCAGGGCCGCCAAAGCTGCAGCCCGATAGAGAGCACCAGAATCCAAAAGAACAAAGCCCAGCCTATCCGCCAGCAACTTTGCGATAGTCCCCTTACCAGAACCACTAGGGCCATCAATTGTGACGACCGGTGGCAGCTTGTTCGTTTCATTCATATTTTTGTACAACTCAACTTCATTGTAAGCCGCGCAAACCGGCCCCTCCTTAACCCATGCCTTAGGTCATGCCTTAGGTCATGCCAACTGCAGCTTTAGACCTGCACCGATGGCCAGCTCGGCAAAATTTGGAAAGGAGGTCGCCACATTAGCGCAGTGGAGGATGCGAATTGTATCCTTTGCACGCAACGATGCCACCGCAAAAGCCATCGCAATACGATGATCCCCCAAACTATCCACAGTGCCGCCTGAAAATACAGCATCTTCAGGAGAACCATCGATTACAATTCCATCCGCGGTAGGCTCCACGCTCACCCCCAAGGCAGAAAGGCCGTTAGCCATCGCCTGAATACGATCACTCTCCTTCACACGCAACTCTTCGGCGCCGGTCAATACCGTCTGCCCCTGGGCACAAGCGGCAGCAATAAAAAGTCCGGGAAATTCATCGATAGCCAGTGGCACCTGATCTTCTGGAATGGCAATCCCCTTTAAAGGTGCATAGCGAACCCGAATATCCGCAACCGGCTCCCCCCCTACAGTACGCTTACTTAAAAGCTTTATATCGCCACCCATGGCCCGCAGGATATTGATAACCCCGTCGCGGGTGGGATTGATGCCCACATGCTCCAGCATCACATCGGCTCCCGGGGAAATAGCCGCAGCCACCATAAAGAAAGCCGCAGAGGAAATATCCGCCGGCACATCAATACGGCAAGCCTTAAGCCCCCCACTACCACGCAAGGTCGCACAGGCGCCATTTCGCTCCACAGCATAACCAAAGCCCTGCAGCATACGCTCGGTATGATCTCGAGTGGGGGCCGGTTCTTCGGTACTGGTCTCACCTTCTGCATAAAGGCCTGCAAGTAGTACCGCAGACTTCACCTGGGCACTTGCCATTGGCAACCGGTAATTGATCCCTGACAGAGGCTTGCCGCCTTTGATCAATAACGGCGGACGCCCCTCAGGGCCAGTCTCAATAGCCGCGCCCATCTCTCGCAATGGGTTGGCAACTCGATTCATAGGGCGCTTAGAGAGGGACTCATCGCCGGTCAGGGTAACGTCGAAGCCTTGCCCCGCCAGCAAACCAGCAAGCAGGCGCATGGAGGTTCCGGAATTGCCCAGATATAGGGGCCCGGGCGGTGCCTGCAAGCCATGAAGTCCCACCCCGTGTATTGTCACTCGCCCCTTGTCCGGCCCCTCAATCACCACCCCCATATCGCGGAAAGCCTGCAGAGTAGCGAGGGCATCCTCCCCCTCGAGGAATCCCTCCACCTCTGTCACACCTTCAGCCAGGGAGCCCAGCATAATTGAACGGTGAGACATAGATTTATCTCCAGGAACACGGAGCTTGCCACTCACTGTGCCACCCGGCTGGGCAATAAAAGTTACTTCCTTAGCTTGCATAGGTTCTGAATACGCTTGTTTTGCCAACATTTTTGTAAAGTGATCCCGCGCCGCTTTAGCGCGGGTAAAAACCCCCATCAGCGCCGAGCTATCACCGGAGGCAATGGCACTGCGCAGAGAGGAGAGATTGAGACTGTAGAGATCGATCGACTGTAAAATGGCATCCCGGTTGGCCAACATAATGTCCCGCCACATCACCGGGTCGCTGGAGGCAATACGGGTAAAATCGCGAAAACCTCCAGCAGCATAGCGGAAGATATTTTCATTCTCGGCGTCGTGGGCCAAGGTATCCACCAGACTGAAGGCGATTACATGAGGTAGATGACTGGTTGCAGCCAGCACCTCATCATGCTCTTCTACCGACATTGTCAGCACCTCAGATCCTGCAGCCTGCCAAGCCTGAGCCACCAAGCGCAGGCGATCGACATCGGTATCAGGAGCCGGAGTGAGGATGACACGGTGATCGCGATAAAGGTCATCTCGTGCGGCACTAACCCCGCTCTTCTCAGAGCCAGCAATCGGGTGCCCCAACACCAGGAAGTTCGGCACCCTGCCCCAGACCTTTTCCGCCGAGCGCTGCACACTTCCCTTAACACTGGCAGCATCGGTAACCGTTACACCTTCGGGCAGATTGTCCTTCAACTGCGCAAACACCGACTCCACCGCCAAGGTTGGCACAGCGATAAAAACCAGGTCTCCCTCCTCCAACAAGTCGAGCGCTTCCGGCAGACTGGTATAGGCACGATCGACCACGCCCAGCTTCTTTGCCTCTTCACAGACTTCCTCTTGGAGTGCGACACCGATCACCTCACGGCAGGCACCCGCCGCCTTTAGGGACAATGCGAAGCTACCACCTATAAGGCCGACACCAACCACCAATAAGCGACCTATATGAGACTTCTCCATCACAGAACACCGCGCGGGTAGGACCCGAGCACTTTCAGGTCCGAGGCACAGGCGCCAACCTCTTTGAGTGCCTCCGCAATATCATCTGTATTCCGGTGCCCTTTGAAATCTACGAAAAATACATAGGTCCAATTTCCAGACTGGGATGGGCGGGTTTCCACCCTGGTGAGATCGATTCCATAACGGCGAAATGGCTCCAGCAAATCGTGCAGCGCACCCGGCTCATTGCGCATAGAGACCATCAGGGAGGTTTTGTCATCACCGCTGGCGGGCACCCGCTGGGTACCAATGATCAAGAAGCGCGTTGAGTTATCCGGTCGGTCCTCGATTTTCTCAGAAAGCACTTTGAGACCATATAATTCGGCAGCCATATCGCCAGCGATTGCTGCAGCGTTCCACTCCCCTTTAACACGCCTGGCCGCATCCGCATTACTGGAAACCGCCACCCTCTCCACGTTGGGGTAATGTGCATCCAGCCATTTTCGGCACTGGGCCAAACTCTGGGCATGGGAGTAAATCCGCGTGATCGATTCAGGGCGGGTCACGTCAGAAATCATTAGATGATGGTGAATTCGCAGCTCCACCTCACCACAGATACTGAGGTTGGAGTTCATAAAGTTGTCCAGGGTATGATTAATCACACCCTCGGTAGAATTTTCCACGGGCACTACACCGTAATTTACAGCGCCGGCTTCCACCTCGCGAAAGACCTCATCAATGGCCGCCAGCGGACGACTCTGCGCAGAATTACCAAAATGCTTCAGGGCCGCCTGCTGGGTAAAGGTACCTTCTGGCCCGAGATAAGCCACTTTGACCGGCTCCTCCAAAGCAAGGCAGGCAGACATAATCTCACGAAACAGCCGTGCCATTTCTTCATCCGTCAGGGGGCCGTCATTGCGCTCCATGGCGCGACGCAGTACCTGCGCCTCACGCTCAGGACGATAGTAGAGCGCATCCTCACCTGTCGCTTTCTTTACTTCAGCCACTTCCAGTGCACAACTGGCTCGCTCGCTGATTAATCGCGCGATCTCTGAATCAATACTATCAATACGATTGCGCAGCTCCAGCAGGCGCTGGTCGCCTCCCACGGTTTCCTCTGTCATCCGCTTTCTACTTTCTCCTGAAGTTAATAATTGTCTACTCTCTAGCCTTTGCGGGCTTCAAAGTCTGCCATAAAGGCCACTAACGCCTTCACCGCCTCAAAAGGCACCGCGTTGTAAAGGGATGCGCGCATGCCACCCACAGAGCGATGTCCCTTCAAACTCAACAGCCCAGCTGCTTCAGCCTCTTGTAAAAACGGTTTATCGAGGCGCTCATCGGCCAGCACAAATGGGACATTCATCCGCGAGCGACTGGACTTTTCTACCGGACTGGAAAAGAAATCGCTGCCATCGAGAAACTCATAGAGTAACGAGGATTTTTTAGCGGCCTGTTGGGCCATAGCTTCAACCCCGCCCTGCGCCTTAAGCCACTGGAAAACCAGGCCGGAAAGGTACCAGGCAAATGTGGGCGGGGTGTTATCCATTGAACCGGCATCGGCTGCCACTTTCCAGCTCAAACTGCGCGGAATATCTTTCATCGCCCGATCCAGGAGATCATCGCGCACTAAGGCGACCGCAATTCCCGAAGGTCCAATATTTTTTTGCGCGCCGGCATAAATTACACCGAACTTCTCCACGTCGATCGGGCAGGAAAGGATATTTGATGACATATCCGCAACCAGAGGGCAGTCCACTTCTGGAACATAATCAAACTCGATACCGCCAATAGTCTCGTTGGGCGTGTAATGAAGATAGGCCGCACCCTCGCTCTGCTGCCAGCTATTCTGCGCTGGCACATAACTAAAATTGCGGTCCTCGCTAGTGGCGACCACATTCACATCACCATAGCGCCGGGCCTCTTTAATCGCTTTTGCGGCCCATTGTCCCGAGTGGATAAAATCTGCCTGCTTAGAGCCGGCGCCAAACAAGTTCCAGGGTATCGCGCTAAACTGCCCGGTAGCGCCCCCCTGCAGAAACAGCACCTTATAGTTATCCGGCACCTGGAGCAGATCGCGCAAGTCCTGCTCCGCGCGCTCAGCCACCTCAACAAATTCCGGCGAACGGTGGCTAACTTCCATTACTGAACAACCCAGACCGCGCCAGTCCATCAGCTCCAACTGTGCCTGCTGTAAGACCGGTTCCGGCAGAGCCGCTGGACCAGCGCAGAAATTGTATTTCCTCATGACCTGATTTCCACAAACTAAAAATGGTTTCAAATTCAACTAGATATGCCGACGCACAAAACACCATCTTGGGAGATGGATATCACGCTTTTAAGCATTTCTTAGGGTGCCAGAGGCAAGAAAGGCCGCGATAATCGCAGCCTTTCTGTTGGTAGTTTGGGGTGGGTCACTCGGCCCCACCGTTATCTTCACCCTCTTCTTCCGTCTCCTCGATGCGCCCGAGACCCACCAGTTTTTCACCGCTCTTGAGTCGAATGACACGCACACCCTGGGTATTGCGCCCCAGCACCGAAACCTCATCGACTCGGGTGCGCACCAGAGTACCCTGATCGGAAATTAACATCATTTCCTCACCCGGGTGGACCTGACAGGCTCCGACCAGAGCGCCGTTACGCTCGCTTTCGGCGATTGCGATAACCCCCTGGGTACCTCGACCTTTCGTGGGGAACTCGCTGATCGCGGTGCGCTTACCGTAGCCGTTTTCAGTCGCCATCATCACGGAGCCTCCCTCTTCAGGGATTACCATGGCGATCACTTCCTGCCCCTCCTGCATGCGGATACCACGCACACCGCGAGACACGCGCCCCATAGAGCGCACATTGGCTTCGGAGAAGCGGGCTGCTTTACCAGCACTGGTGAGCAGCAACACATCGCGCTCACCATCGGTTACCGCTGTAGCGACGAGACGATCGCCCTCCTCCAGCTCAATTGCGCGCAAACCAACGCTGCGCGGACGGGCAAAGGCCGTCAGTGGAGTCTTCTTCACGGTGCCATTGGCGGTGGTGAAGAAAATAAAGTGATCCTCATCGTATTCAGACACTGGCATCAGACTACTAATGCGCTCACCTTCTTCGAGGGGCAGCATATTGACCACCGGGCGGCCACGGGATGCGCGGCCAGCAGTCGGCACCTCATAGACCTTGAGCCAATACACCTTGCCCTTGTTAGAGAAGCACAAAATAGTGTCATGGGAGTTGGCGATCAGCAGGTGCTCGACGAAGTCCTCATCTTTCACCTGGGTGGCCGACTTACCCATACCACCACGACGCTGGGCTTGGTAATCGGTCAGAGGCTGGCTCTTGGCATAGCCACCGTGGGAAATGGTCACCACCTTGTCTTCCGGGGTAATCAGATCTTCTACGGTCAAATCCTGACGGGAGGCAACAATATCGGTGCGACGCTCATCGCCAAAGTCTTTTGACAGCTGCTCCAGCTCCTCGCGAATCACTTCCATCAAGCGCTCAAAACTGCCGAGGATATGCAGATACTCAGCGATCTGCTCCAAGCGGTCCTGATATTCCGCCAGCAGTTTGTCGTGCTCCATACCAGTGAGGCGGTGCAGGCGCAGTTCGAGAATGGCCTGAGCCTGAGCCGGGGACAAATAGTAAGCGTTATCGCGCAGGCCAAATTCTTTAGGCAGGTCATCTGGGCGGCAGGCATCGGCGCCAGCGCGCTCCAGGAACTGCTGTACGTTACCCACCGGCCAACCCTTGGCTAGCAGCGCCTCACGAGCTTCCGCCGGTGTTGCGGAGGATTTAATCAGTTCAATGACCGGATCAATATTGGCAATAGCAATTGCCAGGCCTTCCAGAATGTGGCCGCGCTCGCGTGCTTTACGCAGCAGGTAAACCGTACGGCGGGTAACCACTTCCTGGCGGTGACGTACAAAGTGCTCAAGCAACTCTTTCAGGTTCAGCACCTTGGGCTGGCCATCAACCAGAGCTACCATATTGATGCCGAACACGCTCTCCAGCTGGGTCTGGGAATAGAGGTTATTCAGGACCACATCACCCAGCTCACCGCGCTTAAGCTCAATCACTACACGCAAGCCGTCTTTATCGGATTCATCGCGCAGCTCAGAGATACCCTCAATCTTCTTCTCTTTCACCAGCTCGGCAATTCGCTCGATCAGGCGCGCTTTGTTCAGCTGGAAGGGAATCTCAGTAATGATGATCGTTTCGCGATTGCTCTTGTCATCGCGAACAACGTCCGCCTTGGCGCGCACATAGATGCGTCCGCGACCAGTGCGGTAGGCTAGTAAGATACCGGCACGGCCATTAATGGTTGCGCCAGTGGGGAAGTCCGGCCCGGGAATATGCTCCATCAAGTCGTCGACAGACAGCTCGGGGTTAGCAATCAGCGCCAGGCAGGCATTAACAACTTCCCCCAAATTGTGAGGAGGAATATTGGTGGCCATGCCCACAGCAATACCGGAGGAACCGTTTACCAGCAGGTTCGGTACTCGGGAAGGCAGTACCTCCGGCATCTGCTCGGAGCCATCGTAGTTGTCGACAAAATTGACCGTTTCTTTATCGAGGTCGGATAGCAGCTCGTGGGCCAGCTTATCCATACGAATTTCGGTATAACGCATGGCGGCCGGGCTATCACCGTCGATAGAACCGAAGTTACCCTGGCCATCCACCAGTGTGTAGCGCATAGAGAACGGCTGAGCCATACGCACAATGGTGTCGTAGACCGCAGTATCTCCGTGCGGGTGATATTTACCAATCACATCGCCAACGACACGCGCTGACTTTTTATAAGGTTTGTTCCAGTCGTTTTTAAGCTCGCTCATAGCGAAGAGCACACGACGGTGTACCGGCTTGAGGCCATCGCGTACATCCGGCAGTGCGCGCCCGACGATCACGCTCATGGCGTAGTCGAGATAAGACTGCTTTAGTTCTTCTTCGATATTAATCGGAGAGATTTCTTTGGCTAATTCGCCCATGGCTTACGGCGTTCCTTTTATAGCGCGGGCATGGATACTGAGCCCGGATAAGCGGGCGATTCTAGCACAGTTTGACGCCTTTGGATGGCAGTCCCCACGCACTTCCGAGCCTCACCTACAGCTGTTGCCGCGGGCAGACTCTGCCGCTAAAGTAAATCCCTATCTTAACCGTCGCCACTTACCTCCCCATGCCCCAAGCAATAGATACCCTGATTCATGCGCGCTGGATTATTCCGGTAGTCCCCGCACAAAAAGTGTACGAGAACTGCTCACTCGCTGTTGAAGGCGGAAAAATTACCGCTCTGCTGCCATCGGCAGAAGCCAAGATACGCTTTAAGGCAAAGCGGGAAGTAGAGTTAGGACATCACGCCCTGATTCCCGGACTGATCAATACTCACAATCACGCGCCCATGACACTATTGCGGGGTTATGCTGATGACCGCCCCCTCAAGGAGTGGCTGGAGAAACATATCTGGCCAGCGGAACAACGCTGGGTGGGGCCGGAGTTTGTCGCAGATGGCAGCCGGCACGCTATTGCTGAAATGTTGCGTTCGGGCACTACCACCTTCTCAGATCAGTACTTCTACCCAGAAGCCGTAGCAATCGCCGCTCGGGAAACCGGCATCCGCGCTCACATCGCCTTCCCGATATTAGACGTACCCACCCCCTGGAGCCGCCACGCCGAAGAGGCCTTGCACAAAGGCTTGGCACTGCGCGACGACTACCGCGCCCATGAACGCATTGAGGTGATGTTTGCACCACACGCCCCTTATACAGTTGGCGATCAGACCCTGGAAAAAATCGCCGTGTGTTCCGCCGAGGCGCAAATTCCCGTGCAGATCCATCTGCATGAGACTTACCAAGAAGTGGAAACTGCGTTGAAACAAAATGGTGAACGCCCCACCGAACGACTACAACGGCTAGGCCTAATGAGCCCACAAACGCTCTGTGTGCACATGGTAGCAACCAATGAACGGGACATAGAGTTGTTAAAAACCAGTGGTGCGCATGTGGCCCATTGCCCATCCTCCAACCTCAAACTGGCCTCCGGCTTCTGCCCCACGGTCGAGATGCTCGACGCCGGTATCAATGTATCCCTGGGCACCGATGGAGCCGCGAGTAACAATAGTCAGGACCTTTTTGCCGAGGCCAGTACCGCCGCCCTGCTCGCCAAAGCCGTAAGCGGCAAGGCCACTGCGCTTCCCGCTCACCAGGCACTGGCGATGGCCACCATCAATGGTGCCCGCGCCCTGGGAATTGAAGAGAAGACTGGCAGCCTGGAAATCGGCAAGAGCGCCGATATTGCCGCGATCGATCTATCCGGCCTCGAACAGCAACCAGTGCATGACCCTGTATCACAGTTAATTTATGCCAGCGGTGGACACAATGTCAGCGATGTCTGGGTTGCCGGCAAACAACTGCTGGAGGATCGCCAGCTGTTAACCTTGAATGAGGCAGAGGTAATCCAGCGGGCGCAATTATGGCGTGATAGAATCGCCGGCCATTCACGCTAGGCGTTATTGGTTACGGTAATTCAACTGCAATAAGCAGCCAGCAACTGACGATTAACCGGGCAATTAAATTGACTCTCTTCGTCATTTATTGCCGCCCGTGAAGTACGGAAGTAGTCATTCGACCCTCCTCGTATTCGCGGACTAGGACCGGCTTATAGCCGGCGACAGCACCTCAGTGCTGAACTAACCCGGCACAAATTTATTTACGGGTTGATAGCGACGGAGTATGCAGAGAATTTCATGAGTAATGTAGATCCCGCGGAAATCGCCAAATTCGAACAACTTGCCAGCCGCTGGTGGGACAAAGAAGGCGAATTTAAACCCCTTCACGAAATTAACCCATTGCGTGCTAATTATATCGATAGATACGCCTCGGTGGCTGGTAAAAAACTGTTGGATGTCGGTTGTGGCGGTGGCATTCTAGCCGAGGCAATGGCTCAGCGAGGCGCGACGGTAACCGGTATTGATATGGGCGAAGCCCCTCTCAATGTCGCCAAGCTACACGCCTTGGAAAGTGGCGTATCGGTAGATTATCGACGTATTACAGTGGAAACACTTGCCGAGGAAGCCCCTGAAAGTTACGACGTTGTCACCTGCCTGGAAATGCTCGAGCATGTACCCGATCCTGCCTCGGTAATCCGCGCCTGTGCCAACTTGGTCAAACCCGGCGGGCACCTGTTTTTTTCGACGATCAACCGCACCCCTAAAGGCTGGCTTTTCGGGGTGGTGGGAGCGGAATATATCCTACGCTTACTACCCAAAGGTACCCACGAATACAGCAAATTTATCCGACCTTCGGAAATGGGTGCCTGGCTGCGCGAGGCGGATCTGGAGTTACGCGATATCACCGGCATGACCTACAACCCGGTAACCCGCACCTATAAACTGAACCCCCGCGACGTCGACGTCAATTACCTGATGTATGCCAGCAAACCCGAATAAGCGAACCATAGAATGAAAGCAGTTTTATTTGATCTGGATGGCACACTCCTCGACACCGCACCAGACTTTATTGTCGTACTCAATCAGTTGCGCCACCAGGAGCAACTCCCTCCCCTGCCCGATCAGGTTATCCGTGGCACAGTCTCTAGCGGCTCGCGGGCACTGGTCACCCTGGGGTTTGGCAAGCAGGAAGGCGATCCTGAATTTTCCAGCCTTTTGCAGCGCCTACTGGATCTTTACCTGGCACACCTCGCAGAGCAGACCGTACCTTTTCCCGGCATAGAGCCATTACTTGATACGCTGGCACAAAATGAAATCCCCTGGGGTATCGTTACCAACAAGCCCGAAGCATTTACTGTGCCCCTTATGCGAGCATTCGAACACCTGCCGCCAGCCTCCACTGTGATTTGCCCGGATCATGTGAGCAAGTCCAAGCCGGACCCTGAAGCCATACTGCTCGCCTGCAGCAAAATAGGCTGCACTCCAGCGGATGCCGTTTATATAGGGGATCATCAGCGAGATATCATTGCTGGCCAGCGTGCGGGCATGCCCACCATTGCTTGCGCATACGGATATATTGATGCCTCCGACGATCCCGCTAACTGGGGTGCCGATCACCTGGTCAGCTCAGTGGATGAAATCTGGCCCCTACTCCAGCAACATTATATTTAACCCTCGAAACCATGCCCGGCCCGATGCTGGGCGCCAGCATCAGGATGTTTCATGTCTGAATATGCCGGCGACTATGTCGCTCCATCAAACCTACTAAAAGATAAAATCATACTTGTTACCGGCGCTGGTGACGGTATTGGCAAAGTTGCAGCAAAGACTTTCGCCGCACACGGAGCCACTGTAATCTTACTGGGACGCACCACTCCAAAACTCGAAATGGTCTATGACGAGATTGAGGCCGCAGGAGGACCGCAGCCGGCCATTTTCCCAATGGACCTCAATGAAGCCAAAATAGAGCACTTTGAAAGTTTTGCCGAGGCCATTGAACAGGAGTTTGGCCGTCTCGATGGGCTACTTCACAATGCCAGCCTCCTCGGGCAGCGCACCCCTCTGGCAAATTACAATTTCTCCGCCTGGCAACAGGTTATGCAGGTCAATGTTAATGCCGTATTTGGACTCACTAAAACACTACTGCCATTACTAGAAAAATCCGAAGCCGGATCAGTGGTATTCACCAGTTCCAGCGTAGGCCTAAAGGGAAGGGCTTATTGGGGTGCCTACTCTGTATCAAAGTTCGCAACAGAAGGCCTTATGCAGGTATTGGCCGATGAATTGGATGGTGTATCCAATGTACGGGTGAATAGCCTCAACCCAGGCGCAACTCGCACCCCAATGCGCGCAACAGCCTATCCGGCAGAAAACCCCAAGTCTGTGGCGGCACCAGAAGAAATTATGCCCACCTACCTCTACTTAATGGGCGATGACAGCCGCAGTCAAAGCGGCAAACACTTTAGCGCTCAAAAACGCTGAGCCCATGTAAACAGTAAAAAAACCGGGTAAAACCCGGTTTTTTACTAAGACAGCAACAAAGGATACCTTTGAGTCATTTACTCGGGGATTTCTCTCCCAATGAATCTCTCTGCCCGACACCCTTATCGGTTGCCGCATGCTCAGGTACATCCGCAAAGATGTCCCCTTCAAATTCCATCATCTCACTGCCATCAAGCATTTCCTTCTGAGCACCATTTCCAGAAAAGTCCTGCTCTATGTTTTTCCCCTGCTGGCTCTGAGACAGGCTAACCATGCTCGTAGCGGCAAAGGCCTCCCCTGCAAAAGAGAGTCGCAACCCCTCAAAACTAAGGTAACCTAGCGTGGCCAATAGAACTGCGGGAGTAATAAGACCTTTCATTTTCCGCCCCTGGATAGTTTTTGCCTATATTTTTAACCCAACCAATAGCTAAGCGCTCGACAACCTCCTAATGTAAGCACTGCTCTTACAAATGAGCCGGCCTGAACACTAAAGAGTGGCAGGGTGACCCATTTTTATGGAAGCTATTTTTCCATGTAGGTTCCACTAAAAGCGTGCTGAGACGCACAAATCCAATTGTCCATCACCAACTGCTCCGGCAAAATAAAGCCAACAACCGGCAAAAGCGTAATAAATAGTCATGACTCGAATTTTTATAATCTCCCTTCTAGCGATCCTTACCTCCAGTGTTTATGCAGATTCACTTGGAAAGCAGCTCAAACACTGCTCTAAAGTGACATCCAATACAGACCGATTGGCCTGCTACGATAAGCTCAGTAACTCCATTGAAAGGCGAGCCGAACAAAATTTTGGTCAAGAGTATAAGCAAACTGTAGAGACACCTGAGTCTATTGAGGCAAGAATCACTGAGATTCAAGAGAGCACTCACAATAAAAAGATTATCACTCTGGAGAATGGTCAGATTTGGAAGCAGAATGATACAGGGCGCATTTTCTGGAAGGCCGGCGATCTAATTATCGTAGAGCGTGCAATGTTTGGCTCCTTCTTTATGAAACCCGCCAATGGCGGAAAGAAAATGCGAGTTAAGCGCCTAAAATAATTTATCTTTTATTAACTGGGCGTTTGCTGCGCCCAGCCCCTCCCACAAAAACTCATCAGTCAACCTTTAATGGACGCAAAATTCAACTTTCATCTATCGTTAAGGTGAAAAGGGCGCCAAGAGCGCCTGGAGAGACTGAACAAAGCATATCGTTCACGCAGTCAACAGAAGGTTTAAGCACTTGTCCCGAGAAAACTTTTACTCAAGGGATGAAGACTGGCTGAAGGATACAGACAACGCCCTCTCCGATTCCTGCTCCAATGCGGAAAATCGCGGTCAGGCAGAAGATGCCGAACCCGATATCGAAGAGATCCATTCAGTTGGGGAATCGCTCAGCGAAAGTGGCAGCACCCCAATGCAAAGCTATCTCAAGCACCTGTACAGACTTGAGCTGCTTACCCCCGAGGAGGAACACAGTACCACCTGCCTACTGCGGGATCTCGAAGATACCCTGATTGAGAAATTACAGCAGTGCGGAACCGAGCTTGTGCAATTGCGTAGTGAAGGCGTGGAGCAGCGGGGCAGTACCGGTGCCTATGACCACGGCCTGATAATTGCTCGCACGGAGATGTTACTTTCACTCGAAGAACTCACCCGACGGGAAAGAAGCAAACTCGGTGGGCTTCTGAGACGCTTTCAGGAGCAAAGAAAAAAGCTGATTCAGTGCAATTTACGCCTGGTAATCGCTATTGCCAAGCGCTTTCGCAATCCCTCAGTCCCTTTTATTGATCTGATTCAGGAGGGGAACGTCGGCTTGATGAAAGCAATAGAGCGCTTCAAGCCGCAAATGGGCTACCGATTTTCAACCTACGCCTACTGGTGGATTCAGCAGGAAATACAACTGGCTATGCGACGCAATGAAGATTTGGTTCGCCAGCCAGCCAATGTGCAGGATGACTTACGCACAATTTACCGTGCCATCGGCGAGGTACGCGCATTAGGCCAGCCCGCATCCGATGAAAATCTAGCCAGGCACACGGGGCTTGACCTGGAACGAATTCAAAGCTTGCTCAAGCTACCCGGCCCAACAGGCTCACTGGACGACCCTGTCGCAGACGACCAGAGCAGTACCCGCTTGGATTACGCTCCCGCCGACGAACTTTACAATACCGATGAATTGGTCACCAACCAAGAGCTGGCAGAGCGACTACGCGAAGCTGTCGACCGCCTACCAGCTAGGCAAAGGACGGTATTGAACCTGCGCTATGGACTGATTTCAGACAAGGATTGCTCTTTCAGAGTTATCGGCGAACAGCTTGGGCTCAGTCAGGAACGCGCCCGCCAACTGCACTCCGATGCCATTCGTCAACTGAAACGTCAGTGGCGATAACCGTCCAAAAACTCCGCGGCCTGGGACTGATCTCAGCCCCAGCCAAACTTGAGGAAGCCGGTGGCGGTCGATAGGTAGCGTGCTTGCCTTCAATCACTTTCCCACTAGTCTTAATTACAGCTCTTGCAACTATGATCCTCACAACCCATGCGTAAATATTCCAAAAATGGTGTAAGCGGCAACACAGCATTGGGCTGTACACTGTTGCTCGCTTGGATTCTCCCCGGCGCCCCTGCCACTATCGCCGAACAGGAAATTATTATCAGCGCAGGAAAGGGGCTAGGAAATGTCCTAATGCAGAGAGACTCGATTTCAGCCGCCAAAGTAGGCGGTATCAACTATTCCTACCTGTTCACCTCTTTCAACAATGCCAATAATTCCTGGCAGTGGTGGGGACAAGGCAGTTATTCCTATATCCGCCTGGAACACCTCAATAAAACCCAGCAGCAAAATATTCTAGAAATCAAACCGGTGCTGCGTTGGTATCCGCGCAGTGAACCCCTCGGTAGCTTTGGTGAGGCGGGTGTCGGGGCTTCTTATTTAAGCCAGCAGGAATTTGGCGACATTCGACTCAGCACCAAGGTAAATTTTGCCTTACATTTTGCTCTGGGCTATCGCTTCAGTAGTGGCCATACACTATCGCTGCGCTATAGCCACTTTTCCAATGCCTATACGAATATCCCCAATCCCGGTTTCGATTTTGCCTCATTTAATGGGCACTTTAATTTTTAATCAGCCTCTGCCTGGCTGGAAGAACCAACTAAATCCCGATAGATATTTATGGTCTTTTTAACGATTTCTTCATGAAAAAAACCATTTAACTCCACTTTATCCCGCCGCTCCATTAAAGCCAGCCCCACATCACATAAAGCTTGTGAATCTCCCCGCTCAACGACCCCCTTGGGGAAGCAGCCCTCCAGCACCTCTCCAGCACAAGTATCTTTATAGGCAACCACAGAGCACCCCATCGCCAAAGCCTGCATAGCACTTTGGCCGCTAGGCTCACCAGGGTTGGCCAAACTGAAAGTCAATTGCGAGGAGGCATAGAGCTCCCGTAAATCCTTTCTCTCTCCCAGAAAAAGTACTTTCCCTTCCAGCCCCAACTCTTGAGCCAATTGCTCCAATTTGCGGATATGGTGTAAATCACCACCCTTTGATGCCCCTACCACCAACCCCAATAAATCCTCCCGGCTAGTTACGGCCCGCGCCAGAGCGTGCAAAAACACCTTCAGCTCACCCTTTTCAGACAAGGGGCCCGAATACAGCCACCAATTTTTTCCCTCCAGTTGCGGATAGCTATTCAGGAAACGCAGATGCCATTGGCCTGATACAGGTTTACTGCGATCGAACTCCCGAGAGCTAATGCCCCAGTGCACGATATGGGTAGGATTAACCAATTTTTCCCCAAGATGCGCTTTCAGGTGGCTGGCAATTCCATCGGATGATGCGATCACACATGGCCCGGAAACCAACCCTACATCCCTTCGACTGGGCGAATAATAACCATCGACATGAGTAACCAAACTGGGGCGTGTATTGACATCCATACCATCCCAAGCTCGCCAGACCACCTGGGCGGTTAAACGCCCATGGACATGGACCACATCCGCATTTAAATTCTGTAGGACACTGCGTAAGCGGCGCACAAGGGCCATAGCCCAAAAAGGCTTCTTGTTCAAAGGCAATGGGATATGTTGAACATCATGCAGTTCGAGGCGCGCCACCAAGGCCCCCCCGGCTGAGATCACAATTGGTTTTGCGTCCTGACGAGCCAACTCCTGAATGAAATCCAGCGCAGCCTTGCCTCTATCTCCAGGCTCCAATTCAGGCCAGATTTGTACAATTCTCAAAACATCTACCGCAAAAGTGGAACAAAGGGAGTATTTTGACCCTCACAGAAGTAATTTCCCAGTAGATTCCACACAGATTTGCAACAAACCCCTCTGGCAAGGCCAATTTACCTACGCAGTCACTTGGTATCAGACGGGCTTCTCGAGTGCTAACATGATTCGCCTCAACACATTCAGGGAAAAGTAATGTTCCAACGCTACTTCACACGGTCAATCGCTCTTGTTCTTATATTATTTGTTGGCACAGCCTCTGCAGCCGAAACAGATCAAGGTATTTTCTGGAAAGCCACCAAGGAGGACAAAACTGTCTACCTGCTGGGATCTATCCACCTGGCCACAGAAGACTATTACCCAATGCGCTCCCAGATAGAGCGTGCCTATGCCCAAAGTGATGCCGTTGCTGTTGAAGCTGATATCCTCGCCGCCGAAAGCGATATGTTGATACAGCAGAAAATTATGATGGAGTCTGTTTATCAGGGAGAACGCAGCCTGCGTGATGACCTCCCCGCAGATTTGTACAAGAAATTACAAGCCTGGATGCACAAACGCAACATGCCGGAGGCTATGTTTATTCGCCAGCGCCCAGCCATCGCCATGATTTCCATGAGCATGATCGAAATGCAGGCCCAGGGTCTCAACCCGGAGCTGGGTATCGATCGCCACTTCCTAAGTAAGGCTAAAAAGGACGGCAAACCGGTATTGGAACTGGAGGGGGTTCTACAGCAATTCCAGCTATTAAATGGCCTGGATAATCCCGCCCTTTTACTCCAGCAAACACTTGAGCAGCTGGAAGATATCTCCACCTTTTTGCCAAAGCTCACTAGTGCATGGAAAGCCGGAGACGACAAAGCTCTCAATCGCCTGATTATTCTCGATGGCCTTGAAGAAAATCCCGAGTATCAGCCGCTTTATGAAAAATTGTTTTTTCAGCGCAACGAGAAAATGGCGAACAAAATAATCTTAAAAGCGCCGAACTATCGCAAACTCTTTGTGGTTGTCGGCGCCGGTCATTTAGTCGGCCAAGGCAGCATTGCTGAGCTGATGAAGCAAAAAGGCTATAAGCTGGAGCGTATCTAAACCTTCACTTATCAGGAAAACAATTGAGCTACAACCAGCTTCATTTCCACCCAGGAAACACTTGTAGAAGTATACACAGCTACAGGTGTTTCACGGGCTTACTTAAGAACCCCCATCCCTTACTCGGCCACACCCCAAGACCTTCTATTTATAAGTAAGCCCTACCCCAGAAAACCGAAAAATCATCAAACCTACTTGCTAAACTGCAACAATACGCAGCTAAAGATACAGCCGCCTCTAAGGACACTGCATGAAATACTACGCCCTGTATTTCGCCCTAACCTGTGTACTTTTATCTCCCTTCACCACTGCTGATAAGGCCAAAACTGAAGGGGGACTAAAAATTACGTCCAAGGATGAAAATTTTTCTGCAGAACTCGGCGGCCGCATTCACTTTGACACATATTTTTTTGACAAAGATAAAAACTACTATGACACCATCTTGTTTGATACAGAACTTGAAGAACCCGTAAACACTACAGATTTTCGTCGAGTACGACTAAAAATGCGGGGAAAATTGTGGAAATGGGAATACGAACTGGAAAGAGACTTTGCCTCCTCTGGAACTGGAGGATTAAGGACTGTATACCTGGGCACTAAAGTCTTTGATGGAAGCCTCCGCATAGGAAATTTTAAACCCAGCCGCTCGATGAACCAACTCACTTCCTCCAATCAAATCACCATGATGGAGAGATCCTTTGCCTCATCCGCTGGTATTTACGACAACCGCGGCAGGCAACAGGGAATTGGCTGGCATACCCATTGGTGCTGTCATACCTATGGGGTCACCCTTTTTAATCTGCGCAACCCCGGTGATCCACGCAACGAGGGTATTGGTGCCGCCACCCGATTTACCTGGGCCCCAATCAGTAACTTCGACAGCACTGTACATCTGGGCGCTTCATTCAGCTATGAAGACGCCAATGAAGACACGCCACCGCGCGAGGCACTAGTCGAATACGCAGGGCGTCGCGGCCCAGAACAACTGGTTGCACTGAGCCCCGGTGGTGGTGAATTTTTCTTCGGTGATTTTGGCGATGATGAATTTTATCAGGGCGACCCTGGTGGAGATGTGTGGATTCTGGGATTAGAACTCGCTGGCGCCTATGGGCCTTTTTACGCCCAGTCTGAATACGCTTTTGGGATTTTTTCCGGAGATTTCTATTTATCCGAATTTACATTTTTTGAGTTCTTTGGCGCGCCGCCTCGTTTTTTTTGTGACCCATATACCGGTTGTTTTATCGGAGACCAAGATGTACGCACTTGGTATATCGTGGGAAGTTGGGCGATCACTGGTCAGCACAAACCCTATGATGAGAAAAATGGAGTTTTCAGATCTATCAAACCTACTCCACCAGAGAGCGCCTTCGAGATTACCGCACGCTACGATACCATCGAAAACCGGGATATTCCCGGCATGAAGGTAAGTAATTTTGTTTTTGGGTTTAATTACTATTTTAATCCCAAAGTGCGCCTGATGCTGAACGTGACTCTCGGGGATGATAAATTTACCGGCGATCAAACCAAGCAGCTTGCTATTCGTATGCAGGGATTCTGGTAAGCGGAACAACCCCGGCGAAAACCCACCGGGGCTTTAGTAGGAGCGGAACGTTAGCCCACTTGCTGAGCCTTAGTGGGGTCGAAAATTTCAACCTCTCTAGCTTGGCCGGTTTTACCAACAGGATTTTCAAAACGACCTAGCGCCTGCTCTCTTTGGCGTTGCGCCTCCAATACATTAGCCTCTTTGATGTGCCCGTAACCTTTAATAACCTCAGGATAACTGAGCAATTCAATAGCCGCCTGGTGGTTTTGTTCGTTCAACTGCCCCACCACTTTCTCAACCAGTTGCTCATACTCAGCGATTAAAGACCGCTCCATACGTCGCTCAGCGGTATAGCCGAAAATATCCAGAGCAGTACCGCGCAGGAACTTTAATTTGGCCAAGGCTCCGAATGCTTTGTGCATCCAACCACCAAACTTCATTTTGCGAGGACGCCCCAACACTTTGTCGAAACGGGCCAGTAATGGCGGTGCCAAGTTGAATTCGAGGTCAAAGTCTCCGCTAAAATTCTCCCGCAAAGATTGAGTAAAGCGCCCGTCAGTGTAGAGGCGCGCAACCTCATACTCATCCTTGTAAGCGAGCAACTTGGCATAATTTTGCGCAACCACTTCGGCGACCATTTGGCGCCCGGGTACCTTAAGGGTTTCCGCCGCTTTAACTTTATCCACCAAAACTTGGTAGCGCTTAGCCAACTCTACATTTTGATAGCCAGTCAGATGCTCAACCCGGTGAGCAACAATTTCATCCAGACCTTTGGGTAGCTGTACAGGCGCTCGATCGTGAGCAAGCAACCGGTTTAGAGCTTTGCGGTCTGCGGCAGCAAGGCGCCCGGCAGCAAAACCCTGCAGATTGCCCTCCACTGCCACACCATTCAGCTCAATTGCCTGTAACAGCGACGCTTGGGAAAGTGGCAATAGGCCTTTTTGCCAAGCAAAGCCCAACATAAATATATTGGCCGCCAGAGTATCTCCAAGTGCAGATTTGGTCAGACGGTGAGCCTCAACAGAATCCAGCGCGTTAACCGCGTTACTTAGGGTATCGAGAACCGCTTGTGGAGAGTGAGCATCCTCACGCCCCAAAACGGTGGCAGCGGTGGGGCTCAGGTGGGTATTCACCACCGCACGACTGTGGGTTTCATCCAGCTTGGCCAAACAGGCGGCGAGATTTCCCGCAGCGATCAAATCACAAGCCATCAGTGCATCGGCGCGACCATCGGAGATTCGCACGGCTTGCAATGCTTCTGGGTGGGCTGCAAAACGAATATGGGAATACACCGCGCCGCCTTTTTGCGCGAGGCCGGTCTGATCCAGGGTACTGCAGGCTTTGCCTTCTATATGGGCCGCCATCGCCAACAGAGCACCAATAGTCACCACCCCGGTACCACCCACTCCTGTCACCAGGAAATTAAAGGGCTCATCCAGACCCGGCAGCTTTGGTGCAGGCAGCTTTTCTGCCTCTGTGCGCAAGACATCGCCAACGCCCGCACCTTTAGCCAAGCGCCCACCTTTTACCGTCACAAACGAGGGACAGAAGCCATTGATACAGGAGAGATCCTGATTACAACCGGTCTGGTTAACACGGCGCTTGTCCCCCAAAGCGGTAGAAACCTTTTCCACGGCAATACAGCTGGATTGCTGCACACAGTCGCCACAGCCTTCACACACCAACTCATTAATAAAGGGACGCCCCTCAGCCTGAGGTAGTAAGCCGCGCTTGCGCTTACGGCGCAATTCAGTGGCACAGGTCTGGTCATAAATAATGACCGTACACCCTTCCACCTCACGCAACTCCTCCATGACCGCCGGCATATAATCCCGATGGCGAATCTCTACCTCGGAAGGGAAGCTCAGGGCCCCCTGATATTTGTCTGGGTTGTCCATCACCAGAACAACCTTCTGCACACCCTCGGCCAACACTTGGCGGCAAATCATATCCGGTGCCAGCTCTCCATCATGGGGCTGGCCACCTGTCATGGCGACGGCATCGTTGAACAGAATTTTGTAGGTAATATTTACCTTAGCGGCAACAGAAGCGCGAATTGCGAGGACACCCGAGTGGAAATAGGTGCCATCCCCCAGGTTCACAAATACATGCTTTTCATCGGTGAAAGGCGCCTGCCCCACCCAGTTGACTCCTTCGGCGCCCATCTGGGTAAAGGTGAACGTCTCGCGGTCCAGCCACTGGGCCATATAGTGGCAGCCGATTCCGGCAAGGGCGCGGCTGCCCTCAGGCACTTTGGTGGAACGGTTATGCGGGCAGCCGGCACAAAACATGGGTAGGCGAGAAACATTGGAACCCGCCTGTTGCGCGATGCGCTGGGCCAGGGCATTAAGGCGCATCAAGCGATGTCGCCCGCGTTCACCCAGCTTATCCTGATCCAAAATCAGACCAAGCACCTGGGAAATAATGGCCGGGGATAGCTCACCATAGGCGGGCATCAGCGGTTGATCGTGTTCATCTACTTTCCCGAGAATACGCGGGAAATTGGGGTCTTTGAGGTGGACGTTGTACAGCTCCTCTTTCAGCTGCACCTCCATCAGACTACGCTTCTCCTCCAGCACCAGTAGAGTATCTAAGCCACGGGCAAACTCCTGAATTCCAGGTACATCGAGGGGATAGGTCATCCCCACTTTGAGGATACGAATGCCCAAGTGCCGGGCTTTTTCCTCATTAATCCCCATGTCCTCGAAGGCCTGCATCAAGTCCAGGTGAGCCTTACCGGTAGTGACGATACCAAGAGTGGCATTAGAGTTTTCCAGCACTACCTTGTTCAACTTATTCGCCCGAGCAAAGGCTAGAGCCGCCGGGCGCTTATAGCGCCACAGGCGCTCTTCCTGTTCGAGGGGGTTATCCTGCTTGCGGATATTCAGGCCACCTGCGGGGCGCTCGATCTCAGGATAATTGAACTGCACCCGCTGGGGATCGACTTCCACGGTAGCAGAACTATCCATATTCTCTGCCAGAGTGATCATTGCCACCCAGCAGCCACTGAAACGGGACAACTCCAGGCCATAGTGGCCGTAATCCAAGACCTCCTGCACAGTTGCAGGATTCAAGACTGGAAGATGCATATCCACGAAAGCAAATTCCGACTGCCCCGGGTAGGAAGAGGACTTACAGCCGTGATCATCCCCAGCGACAATAAGAGCACCACCCTTTGGCGAGGAACCCGCAGCATTGGCGTGACGGAAGGCATCACATGAGCGATCCACGCCCGGAGTCTTGCCATACCAGATACCACAAACGCCATCGACTTGAGCGCCATCGAATAGGCCAACCTGCTGGGAGCCCCACACGGCCGTCGCGGCCAGCTCCTCATTCACGCCCGGCTGGAATCGAATATTGTGCTGATCCAGTAACTTTTTGGCCCTTGAGAGCTGCAAGTCATAACCACCGAGGGGAGAGCCGCGGTAACCGGAGATAAAAGTTGCGGTATTTAAACCGCGAGCTTGGTCCATCCGCATCTGGTCAATGGGCAGACGCACCAGCGCCTGGATCCCCGAAAGAAGCACACGGCCTTTGAGGGTGGTAAAGCGATCATCCAGTGAGATTTGTTTTTTCCCCTGGGAGTCCACCGCGCGCTGGGGACTGGCTACTTTTTCAGTCATACACCTAGTTTCCGGTCATTTATTCTTCTCGAAACCCAGTTCGAGCTATAAGTCATTATTCTTCCGAATTGCTCCGTCTCGGTAGTTAGCTGATCAATTTTTCGGCACCCTGCAAAACTCTCTGGCGGGTAATCACAAAAAGCGCTCAGGCTGAAACGGATTGGTCAGGTCATACTAGTGCGTTAAGCGCAACAGAGCATTGCTTTATTTACGTAAATGTGCGTAAATTTGTGATGAAAATCTCGATCGAGCAATTTTTTATAGGATAGGAGTCTTTATGAAGCGTTCGACAGACCTGGATGATTTCGACCGCAAGATTCTGCGAGCGCTGCAGGAGAACGCCGATTATTCCATGGCGGAGCTCGGAGACAAAGTCGGTCTTTCCCACACCCCCTGCTGGCGCCGTATCAAAAGGCTGGAGGCGGAGGGTATTATTCGCGGCCGAGTCACCCTGCTGGACCCGCGTAAATTGGACCTGGGAGTCACAGTATATTGTTACGTGACCATCCACAACCACGATGAAGAGTCCCTGAATAATTTCGAGACTGCGGTACAGGATGTTCAGGAAGTGGTCGAATGCTATTCAACCAGTGGCGACAAGGACTATGTTCTGCGTGTAGTAGTGGACAGTGTTGAACATTACGAGCAACTGTTAAAACGCTCACTGGTGCACCTGCCCAATGTAGCCTCAGTGAATTCCACCTTCGCCCTTAAACAAGTGAAATATACCACTCAGTTGCCGCTCTAGCAGAATAAGAGGCTGAGGCAATACCAGAGCCTCATGAATGAGCCCCATAGTTTGTGGGGCTCAAAAAACCTATCAAGCCAACGCCCGCAGCTTTTGCATTAATTGATCCAATGCCTGTTGCAGATTCAAACCATCACAGCGCAAAGTAATATCCGCATATTTGCGGTAGAGGATCTGGCGCTCCTCAAATAAACTTTCAAAACTTTGCTCCGGTGCTTTGGCTATCCCACGACTTTCATAATTGTGGATTCTCCGGCGAAGTTCATCTGCGGAACATTCCAAAAACACGACTGTGCCCTGCGCACGCAGATTAGCCATTCCCTCAGCACTGTAGACCGCGCTCCCCCCAGTGGAAACCACATGCTTGGGCAGCTGCGCTGCGGCTATGACCTCCCCCTCTATAGCCCGTAAATTGAGGTAGTCACTCTCCGCCATAATTTCCTGTAGTGTTTTCCCCTCCCGCGCCTGAATCAAAACATCTGTATCAACAAAATCCAGGGCCAGCTCTTTGGCCAGCAACACACCCAAAGTACTTTTACCTGCACCGGGCATGCCAATCAGAACAATACTTTTTCTTTTTTTCATCTTTTTACCTGTTCGCAAAAATCAAAGCGAAGCAGTAATCAACGTTAATCGCCGCGGCGAGGGAAAAATACAGCGCGCAGCCAGCCAAATAGGCTATTACCTTGCAGCATAAATTTATCCAGCTCATCCATATTGTGAGCCTGGCGGAAAGCATCGGCAAAAAGCGCCTCGCGGGTAATCATTCTTCGTTTGGGGTTAATGGTTTTTATCGGCTTGGCTGGATTCCCTGCTACCACTGTATTGGCTGGCACATCCTTGGTGACCACACTACCCGCGCCGACAACGGAATTATCACCAATGCTTACGCCTTTACAAATAGTCGCACTATCGCCAATCCAAACATTATTCCCAAGACGCACCGGCGCAGTGCAACGAAAAGGCCTGGTACGATTATAGAGGCCATGCCAATCGGAATCAGAAATATAAACATTAGCGGCGATCATACAGGCATCGCCAATTTCTATGGACTGCGCAGCCGATATCCGCACTCCGGGAGAGATCAGCACATAGTCCCCAATGGTAATAAAAGCCTCGCGCCCCTTGTGCCCAAAGGTAGTAAAGCGAATGCACTTTTCCGCATTAGAAATTAAATGGGGATAATTACCCAGGCGAACATTCCCTCCAAAAACATGTACTGAAGAAGGGTCCATCACCTCGGGATCAACACCTACCGCATCAAATTGAGGAAGTAAAAAATAGTGCGTGCGCCAATTGCGCCAATGCAACTGCAGGCGCTTTAACCAGTAAGGCCTATGATCCTTGCGCATAATTAAATATCTACTTGATGGGGCGAACTGCCCACAAAAAATCGCAATTGCTTTTGTGCAAGCGCCGGTTTAGTGTTTGAGCCAAGTAAAATAGCAAGCAGTAAAATATGTCCATCCATTTGCCCATCGATATCCGAGCCATCAAGGGATTCCTCGCTGCCCACGAGGGCGAAGCGCTCTATCATCTTGCCGCTGAGACCAGCAGCCTCGGCCCCTGTCTCGAAGTAGGCAGCTACTGCGGTAAGTCCACAATCTACTTAGCTTCAGCCTGCAAACTGACCGACAGTGTCGTGTTTGCCGTGGACCACCACCGCGGCTCCGAGGAGCATCAACCGGGTGAGGAATACCACGATCCCGATTTGTTTGACCAAAAAGCCAACCTAATGGACAGCTTCCGAACCTTTCGAGCCAATATGAGAGCGGCCGAACTGGAAGACTGGGTTGTTCCCGTGGTAGCTCCCTCCTCGGTGGCCGCGCGCCACTGGAATACCCCACTGGGTCTGGTATTTATCGACGGAGGCCACTCCCTTGAAGCGGCACTGACCGACTATCGCAGCTGGTCCAGGCATATCGTGCCAGGCGGCTACTTGGCCATTCACGATATATTCCCCGACCCCGTCGATGGCGGCCAAGCCCCCTATGACATTTACAAGCTCGCTCTAGCTTCCGCTCAATTCGAGCTGGTCGAAACTGTCGACACCCTGGGCATCCTTCGCCGTATCTGAAGGCAGGCATACCGAGGTAAACAAACCGCTCGCCGGCGTCAGGTCGGCGAGTGCATCTGCCGCAAGCAGCATCGCACCCACGGTCCAGGTGGTTTTCTCCTCAGGCCAAACCGCCTGGTCTCGATAGACATATCCAGTCCAGTAGCCACCATCGCTGTCCTGCCAGCGGTGCAGGCCGCGATAAATGATCTCCGCACGTGCCCGCTGCCCCGAGGCCAATAGGGCCATAGTCAACTCGCAGGATTCCGCCACGGTCACCCAGGGCTCATCATTGACACAACGGCAACCCAAACCGGCCACCACAAACTCATCCCAGCGCTGCTGTAGTCGTGCACGCGCAGCTTCGCCTGTAAATGCACCAGTGAGCACAGGGTAAAACCAATCCATGGAAAAACGCGCCTTGCTCTCCCAGGTACGATCAAAACGCTCGGGTTTACTTTGTAGAGCCACACCTAATGCCGTGCGCCCCCGCACCCATTCCGGTCGAGCCACCCCCAACACACTGGCAATATTGATCGCGCACTCAAGGCTTTTAAAAACTGAAGCACAGCCGGTAATCAGGGCGTCCTCTTTGGGCTGTCCCCCGGCATCCACGGCCCAGTGAATTTCACCGTATTCAGTCTGAAGACCCAGGACAAAATCGATAGCGCGCTCAACCATCGACCAGTACTGCTGTAGAAATCCTTTGTCGCCACTGATCAGGAAATAGTGCCAGACCCCAGTGGCTACGTAGGCGACAAAATTAGTCTCCCGGCGCTCACCGTTATCGATCGCTCCATCTTTATAAGCCGCCCACCAGCTGCCATCCGGCAATTGAATATCCGCCAACCAGCGATAGGCTTTCTCCGCGGCACCAAATTCTCCGGCGATAGCCAATCCCATGGCCGCCTCAACATGATCCCAAGGATCGGCATAGTGCCCTTTAAACCAGGGGATTGAGCCATCGGGTAATTGCTGGGAAAGGATATAGGCTGCGCTATCACGCACAAAACCTACGGGGAAAAGGCTTGTACTCTTTTTGGGGGGCAATACCGTTTCACTCATGGGTTCACCTCCCCAGCCAAACCCAGGGGCTCAGGCGCCCGCTGCTCCGCTTTCACAAAATAGAGCGCGACACTTTTCCCCAAAAGAGGGTTCAACAGCTTTTCAGCCACACGTGTGAGTGCGGGCCGCTTCATCAAGTCCCACACTAACAAGCGATGGTAAGCTTTCACCAAGCGGTTATCTGGCTTATCCCAAAACAGACACTTCAACCACCAATAGGGCGCGTGCAGTGCGTGCGCCTTGTGCCGAGCGAAATGGCGATGTCCCAGGGCTTCAATACTCTGACGGAGCTCCCGCTCACGGAAAATACGGATATGCCCCCCCTCCACCTGATGATACGCATCGCTAAGCTGCCAGCAGACCCACTCGGGAAAATACGCCGGCACAGTAGCGGCAAAGATACCTGAGGGCTTCAATACACGGTCAATTTCTGCGAGAACCGCTTTGTACTCATGAATGTGCTCCAATACCTCGGAGCAGATCACTACATCGAATGTGGCGTCGGCAAACGGCAGCTGCAAACCATTGGCAACCCCAAGTAACAGGCGCCCTTTGGCGTGTTTAGAATTATTAAAAGGCTCTGCCCGCTCATAGGCGGTACACACATCATCTAGGCACAGATCAATGCCGTATACATCCACCTCATCAGTGATCATCAAATGAATGGAGTGACGCCCCTCGCCACAGCCCAGGTCCAAAACTTTTTGTCCCGGGCGAAGGTTCAGGTGTTGCGGATCTACAGTAATCATTAAGCAGCCTCCGCACCACTAACATCTGTATCGACTAAGCCCGTTTCATTCTGCTGTTGCACGACAGACTCGCCAAGTATTTCCCGGTAGTAAGCCACCAGGTTCGATGCCGCCAAACTCCAACAGAACTTGTTTTCAATACGCGCCCTGCCTTGAGCGCCCATATCCGCTTGCAAAGATTTATCCGCCAGAACACGACCAAGGGCCTCCGCCAGCGCATTACTGTCACCGGCCGGGACGACGATGCCGGCGTCGCCGACAACTTCTGGCAGCGCGCCTCCATCACTGGAAACCACCGGGGCCCCACAGGCCATCGCCTCACCCGCAGGCAAGCCAAACCCTTCATACAGTGATGGGCAGGCCACTACTGTTGCACTGCGGTAGTGGTTCACCAGTTCTTCATTGGAAATCCCAGAAACAAACTGCACAGCATCTTGCAGTTTCAACTTCTGCAACAGCTTTTCGGTAGCGCCGCCTTTGCGCAAACGGCCAACCACCAATAGCTCCAGCTCAGGAAAGCGCTCACGCAATCCGGCCATGGCCTGCAGTAAGACTCCAAGCCCTTTGAGCGGCTGGTCCGCCGAAGAGGTCGTCATAATACGCAAGGGTTGGCGATCCACCTTGTTATCGGGGCTGAAGATCTCTGTGTCGATACCGTTATAGATCAGGTGTATTTGCTCCGGCGCCACCCCGAATTGTTCGATGATGTCTCGCTCTGACTGGCGCGATACCGTGACAATATGGCGCAACTTCCTCGAAACCTTGATTTGCATATTCAGGAAGTTGTGCCAGCGTCGCACCAACAAACGAAAGCGCCAGTCCGGCGCCGCATCTAGGGCTAGCTGGCGATCGCGGGTAATGGGATGGTGAATAGTGGCAACAACTGGGAGGCCGCTGCGCTCGATATCCAACAGCCCATAGCAAAGCGATTGGTTATCGTGAACTATGTCGTATTGGGGACCATGCTGACGTAAGTATTTACGCACGCGACGACCAAAAGTATATGGCTCGGCAAAACCGCCGGTCAGTTTACTCAGCCATTCAAAGAAGTCTGCCCAAGAGAGCAGATGTTTTGGTCTAAGGGCACGGCTGGGCTTTTCTACTTCATAGAGATTGAGTCCGGGCATCTTGATCAAGTTCACCCGCTCATCCAGCTCTGGGTAGGGCTGGCCGGATATCACATCGACCGAATGGCCGGCATCAACCAGAGCCTTACTCAAGTAACGGAGATAAATTCCCTGGCCACCACTGTGCGGATGACTGCGATATCCCAGTAGACATATTTTTAGTGGCCGTGTCTCGCTAGCCATTGGACCGTCTGCACAATTTCCCAAGGCGGTCATAGATTCCCCATCTGCTTGTTCTGAGACCCACACTCATTAATCAAAAAGGCAGCGCCCTGCTGTGAAGCCTGGCTAAAGCAATCGACCAATCCGGGGCCCTACGCTGATAAAGCGGAAGAATACACTGGCGGGGAAATGACTGCTAGGCAGAAGTAATCCACTCTCTTGGCCAGTCTGCCCTTCCGCGTGGCTTCTGAAGCCAAATAAAGTACGCAGCGAACTTCTATCAAATACATTATCAGCCGATGAACTACACCAGATCTCTGCGCTGCACATCCCCCATTTAAAAATATTTTTGCCTGCGCCAGGTTTACTCTCAGCCCAGTCATCAGAGGCAGGATGAATAGAAAGAAAAGTGTGACAAGAGTTTTTTAGCAAAAGAGCTGAGAAAATAGCCTATGTATTTATTTTTGACCTGCAAAAAAAAATGCCCGCCAAAAGGCGGGCCAGGTTTCTCGAACACACTTTCAGGAGGAGAGTTTCAAGTACGTTACGCACTTAAATTTAGGTATAGCAGAGTATCGTTCTCTCCTGTATTCCTGCCTGCATTCCTGTCGTAAAAGCCGTTCAGTATTTATGCCGCCGGTACACAAGAAACCGTGATTAAACCCGATGCAAATAACTTTGGTATTCCACATCGGTAACTCGAGCGCCAATCTCCGCCATCTCCTGACGCTTCAGCATAAGGAAAAGTTCGACAAACCGAGGATCGAGATATTCTCTCCACAACGCACTCTTATCAAAGCGCTTCAATGCCCCACTCCAGGTATTAATCAGTTGCTCGCTTTGCACCTGATAGGCATCGCCTTCAACTGGATCGGGAGCCTGTAACTGGTTCTCAATTCCGTGGCAGACACCGGCCAAAATACCCGCCAAGACCAAGTAGGGATTCACATCAGCACCGGCAATGCGGTGTTCGATACGACGAGCCTCGGGATTACTGGCTGGTACTCGCAAAGTGGTGGTGCGGTTGTCGTAGCCCCAGCACAGATTCAGCGGCGCGTGAGAACTCTCTTGGAAGCGGCGGTAGGAATTGCTGTGTGGCGCAAAGAAAGCCATCGCATCATTGGCGGTTGCCAACATACCTGCCGCTGCCTGACGCAGCAGCTCGGAGCCCTCTTCACTGCCATCATCAAAAATATTTTTACCATGGCTATCAACCAAACTCATATGCACGTGCATACCGTTGCCAGCCTGATCCCCAAAGGGTTTAGCCATAGTGCTTACACGGAAGCCATGGCTGCGCGCCACGCCTTTCAGCAAGCGCTTGAATAACAGAGTTTGATCCGCCACCTTGACAGGATCGGCACTGTGCAACAGATTGATTTCAAACTGACCGGGCGCGCACTCTGAGAGCACTGAATCAGCTGGAATACCCTGCTCCTCACAAGCGGCACGCACATCAGCAAAAAAGTGACGCTGCGCGTTCAGCTCAGACAAATCGTATACATCGGTAGAGGGCACCAGTTCGGCATCGTTATCGCTGACTGGGCGCGGGCGCGCCAAGTGATCAACGTCATCGCGCAACAAATAGAATTCCAATTCGGTGGCACAGACTGCGGTATAACCGAGCTTCTGCAGGCGATCCACCACCCGCTGCAGCTGGGCACGTGGATCGGCATAGAGCGGAGAGCCATCCGCCTCGTGCAACTGCATATGCAGCTGGGCTGTTACCTCCCGGTGCCAGGGCGCCAAACTGATCGGCGATACCGGCAGACAAACGCCATCACTGTCACCACTGGCAAATACCAGAGGGCTATCTTCAATATCCCGCCCCCAGATATCCAGGCTGACAGCGCTACGCGGCATTTGCAGGCTTCCCTTCAGCAGCTTCTCCGCCGCTTCTGCTGGTAGCCATTTGCCGCGGGGGACACCATTGATATCGAACATAAAGCCTTCAATCCACTTTAGGTCCGTGTGTTCTGCCAGGAATTTGCGCGACTGCTCCAACAGTTCTGGTTGGGCAGTAAATTCTTTTTCTTGTGACATAAGTTGCCTGAGGTAATCCTGTCAAACCGCAGAAGCGGCCCAGAGCAGTCACCTACATTCTCCGTTGACGGATAGTGGGTGACAGCCTTGCGCCGCTTCCAAAAAGGGGCTAGACCCCGAGTTTACGCTAGAGCTTTAGCGGTGTCGTCAAGTGCGCGATGCGCTTTTTCCACAAGCTCATCCACCTGCTCAGTGGTAATAATCAGTGGCGGCGCAATCACCATGGCATCACCCACGGCACGCATGACCAAACCGTGCTTGATACTCAGATCACGACATACGCCACCGGCAGTGCAGTCATCATCAAAGCGGGCGCGGCTGGCCTTGTCTTTGACCAACTCCAAAGCGCCGACCATACCCAGGCTGCGCGCCTCACCAACGATGGGGTGCTCTGCCAACTCTGCCCAACGTTTGGCAAGGTAAGGGCCAGTCACATCGCGCACATTCTCGATAATCTTCTCATTGCGCAGGATATTAATAGTGGCCAGGCCTGCCATACAGGCCGCAGGGTGCGCAGAATAGGTGTAGCCGTGAGTAAATTCCCCGCCCTTGCTCTTGATCACATCAGCAACGCGATCACCTACCATGGTACCGCCGAGAGGGAAATAACCATTGGTCACCGCTTTGGCGAAAGTCATCAGGTCCGGCTTGAGGCCGTAATAATCTGCACCAAACCATTCACCAGTACGCCCGAAGCCGAATATCACCTCATCCATCACCAACAGAATGTCGTATTGATCCAATACTTTCTTCACTTCTGGCCAGTAGGTTTCCGGCGGAATGACCACACCACCTGCACCCTGGATAGGTTCGGCAATAAAGGCGGCCACTTTCTCAGGGCCCAGCTCCTGGATTTTTTCGTCGAGGCTGCGCGCGGCTTGAATACCGAACTCCTCTGGGGACATTTCCCCGCCCTCGGCAAACCAGTAAGGCTGCTGTACGTGTTCAATGTAATCCAGCGGCTGGAACTGTTTGTGCATACCGCTCATGCCACCCAGGCTGGCACCGGCGATGGTGGAACCGTGATAACCATTTTTGCGGGAAATCACAATGCGCTTCTCGGGCTTGTCCTGCAGATCCCAGAAACGGCGAATCAGGCGCAAATTAGTGTCATTCGCCTCAGAACCGGAGCCGGTGAAGAACACATTGCTCATACTGGCGGGAGTTACTTCTGCCAGTGCATCTGCCAGCTCGATAGATGGCACGGTAGTGCACTGGAAGAAACTGTTATAGAACGGCAGGGTATTCAGCTGCTCATAGATTGCATCGCTAATTTCCTTACGGCTATAACCCAGGTTGCAGCACCACAAACCAGACATACCATCCAGTAGACGATTACCATCGATATCGGTGATATAAGCGCCTTCAGCACTGGTGATCACCCGGGTGCCCTGTTGCCCCAAGTCATTGAAGTCGGTAAAGGGGTGCAGCAGGTGCTCGCGGTCGTGTTGTTGCAGCTCACTTTTGTTCATATTTCGCTCCTGGCTTTGCTCTGGGGGCTCTCCACAGCACCGGACGAGAGCCCGCATGCATCGAATGAGTCATCCCGCAATTGATCACCTACCCTCCGGAGCCCATTAACGTGTCTTGCCGGACAGGGTATTGCTTCCAAAATTTGTGATCACATTCTAGTGGCGAGACTGACGGAAGCGCAAGATCTATCTATGCCTCAGGGTAACAATAGGGTCCAGAACCGCAGTTACCCTTAGTTAGGAGAAAATCCTGAACTGAAATTGCGGCAACAAGAACCTTTACAACAGGGATACGTGAAGACTCTCACAGTGACCTATCAGGAGGAGTAAAGAGGTCAGGCTTGTTGGCCTGGGCTTCTATAAATATGACTGTAAAAGCGCTGGCCCAAGCCCTAGAGTAATTCTTCGGCGGGAATTGAGCCGAGCCCCTCCTCAATATCCTGACGAATAGCAAGGCGCACTCGCGCCACATCGCCATCGGCAATCGCACCAAGCAGGTCCTCGTGGCGGTCCGGCAACTCTTGTACACCGAAGCGCTGGAACACCAGGTGCTGCAGGGGAGCTGTTTGCAGCCATAGGCTCTCTATCAGCGAGAGGATGATATGGGGATGCCCCAGGCGATAGAGGGTAAAGTGGAAATCGAGATTGGCCGTTACATACTCCTCGATATCCTTCTCTCTGAGCGCTTTAGTGACTCGAGCATCTAGCTGTCGTAACCGCTCGAGGGCCCCCCGTCCTACAAAGGGCAGCGCCTGCTCTGCGGCCTGACACTCCAGCGCAACCCGTGCCGCACAAATCTCTGCGAGCTTTTCTGGCGTCATGGTGGGCACAGTGACACGGCGGGTATCAGACAGCTCTAGCGCTCGCTCCGAGGTCAGGCGCCGCAAGGCCTCACGAACAGGCATCGGGCTGCAATTCAAGTCCGCCGCCAAACCCCGGATAGTGACCGGGTGCCCCGGCAAAAACTTGCCGCGCAAAATGGCATCTCGCACCTGAAAATACACACGCTCCTGGGTAGTGCGAAATTCCTCCTGCGGAGGGCTAAATTCCGGTGCCATCTTCATGCGGCCCCAACCTGTTGCAACTTGTGGGGCAAATCATCGGAACCCACTTCGATAAGATGATCTGCTACCCGGCCGGTCTGCCAGATTTCATAAAAGTCGTCTGCCACCTGCCGGCTCATTTCCACCACTTTTTTCCAATAGCGCACACGCTCATCCGAGGGCATCTTATAAAAGTCGTTACGATCCGGGATTTTGCCAAATGGTAACTGCTCAACAAATCCCGGCGACGGTGCGATCAGTAGTGTCGACATCATGGCATCGCCACGCACACGTCGCCAGGACAACCCCTTGTCGAACCAACCGGGCACCATAAACGGGAAGAAATGCGGGTAGAGCACTAATCCACGTGGATGACTGAAGCGCAAATCAAAGTGGTAGTCTGTAATCCCGCCATCGCGATAATTTCCCAAGGGTGCGCCAGCGGGGTTGCGCACACCCGCCATTACCAGTGGTATAGAACCACTGGCGAGCACCACCTCACGGACATTCTCCGGAGTGAGGGGGGCATTCGCCGTACTCAGATTGCCAAACTTCACAGTGGCCTGGGCCCGGGAGTGGAACACTACGCGCTCCCAGAAGGCTTTAAGGCTATGTCTGGAAACCGCATTGACCAACGCAGACGTAAAGAGCGCCGGGGCCAGAATGGCTCGCTTTTCACTTGCCAAGGGGCCACGCCCACGCGCTGTCACGAAGTGACTCTGCCACAAGGGATTCTCCACCACCTCGCGCGCACCACTTTCCCTTAACACTTCCTGTAGAATCGCGCCACCCGTCGCCGTAATCTCAGCCGGGGTGGGCTTGGTATCGCCGTAGCTCTGGTGAATATATCCATATTCCAGACGTTCCAGCGCCGCCAAAGGATTCTCCATGGCGTAGCACATATTACGAAAACTGCCGATTGATGAACCCAGCGTCGCAATAGGCTCACTACGACCTTTGAAAAAAGCCCCCATAAGAACCCGATCCAGCTGACTGATAACCAGCCACTTGGGGCCCCCAGAAGCTCCCACCAAGGTTGAGAACTGCCCTTGATGTAATCCCTCCTCGCGAACCCTACGCGCCGCTTTGGCGCCGGCCAGTAAAATGCAACTGCGGTTCTTCACATAAATTCCTTATCAATTTACCTAAAAGCCAAAGTCAAATGAGAGCCTTGCCAGGGCCAATTACCACTCGCCGCTGTTCTCCATCGACTTCCAGGGTTCCCTCGGTTCCAGGGGCTCGCCATTTTGTAACAGTTCAATTGAGATACCGTCCGGCGAACGGAAAAAGGCCATATGGCCATCGCGAGGGGGGCGATTGATAGTAACCCCCGCATCCATCATTCTCTGGCAGACGGCGTAGATATCATTCACTCCATAAGCCAGGTGGCCGAAGTTTCGCCCGCCACTATAGGACTCCGAATCCCAGTTGTAAGTGAGTTCCAGCGTGGGCGCTTTATGCTGGCGAGCACTATCGACATCCTCAGGGGCCGCAAGATATACCAGGGTGAAACGCCCTTTGTCATAATCTTTGCGATGCACCAATTGCAAGCCCAACTTCTCACAGTAAAACTTTAAGGATTCTTCCAGGTTGGCCACGCGGACCATTGTGTGCAGGTATCTCACCCTCTACTCCTTCCTGTTGCCAGGATCTACAATCGCGGAATAATAAATAATTCAGCTTCGCCTGGCGAAAAGCAAATGTATAAAAAATTCTATCGTGCATTTTCTCAAGCACCCAGCGGCAGCCCATCCTCCATGCTGCACATGGCCTGTCACTCCCATCATTACTGGCCCGATGTGACATTGGAGGCAGTCCAACAATACTGGCAGGATGCGGCACTGCTCGCCGATGACAAGTGGGGACCTATTTTCCAGGAAAAAATACCCGCCTGGCAAAGTGCCGTCGCGCGAACACTAAACCTCCCCGACGCTTCTCAAATAGCTATTGCCCCCAATACCCACGAGCTTGTCTACCGGCTACTTAGTGCCTTTCCCATCACTGAACCCCTGCATATCCTCACTACAGATGGAGAATTTTACAGCTTCACCCGCCAGCTGCAGCGGCTGGAAGAATTGCCCAACATACAAGTAACCCGTATACCCAAACACCCCTTCTCCACCCTGGCAGAGCGCTTTGAGCAGGAACTGCATACGGGAGACTACCAACTGGCTTATGCCAGCCTGGTATTTTTCGATTCTGGCGTGCTATTCCCCGACCTATTGCGAATCGTCGAGCAGAAGCCAATCCAAACCCAGTTTGTAGTCGACGGTTATCATGGATTTTTTGCCCGCCCAATCGACCTGAGCGGTATTGCTGACAAAGCATTTTTTACTGCCGGCTCGTATAAGTACCTGGGTGCCGGCGAAGGGCTGTGTTTTATGAGCATTCCTCGCAACTGCTCCCTACGACCACTAAATACCGGCTGGTTTGCCGAAATTGCGGAGCCTGAAAATCGCCGTGGCCATGTCAGCTATGCGGACAACTGGCTGAGATTTGCCGGGGCAACTATGGATTATTCCTGCCTGTACAAGGGTCTTGCCATTTTCGATCTATTCCGACGCGAAGGTATTACCGTAGATAAAATCCACCGCTATGTCCTCAATGCCCAAAGCCGCTTCCTGAACACAATGAACAAAAACAGCCACCCGCTACTCAACCGGGAGCGCCTAATTCACCACGACCTGAAGGAGGGCCATGGCCACTTTTTCACGTTCGATTGCGGCACAACAGAAAACTCAGAAAAGCTACAAAAAGAGCTGAAAGCCCGAGCAGTCCTTTGCGACAGGCGCCAACATCTGCTGCGCCTGGGCTTTGCTATCTACCATGATGAAAATGAAACTTATCAGCAGGTTTTTGACTCTCCCCAAATAAATTCGGAGGCGCTGTTATGCTGATTAACAGGCTAAGCCAGCCGGCAGTCTCTATTGATCAATACTTTGATCCATACTTTTGCGGACGATGTAATCTTAAAAACGGGAGAGTCCGGACCTAATCATGAAGCTGCTTCTCCTCAACCCAAATACCACAGAATCTATGACGTCACTAATGGCGGGCGCCGCACAAAGGGTTGCATCTCCGCGCACCAAAATCGTAGCGACCACCGCCAAGATCGGCTTTCCTTATATTTCAAGCCGGGTCGAGGCCGAAATTATCGCTAGTGATATCCTCGAGACAATTGCTGAACACCACACACAGGTAGACGCAGTCATCATCTCTGCATTCGGGGACCCAGGCCTCATTGGTGCGCGTCAGTTATTCGACATTCCCGTGATCGGTGTTGCCGAGGCGGCAATGCTGACCGCTTGTGCACTTGGCCAGCGCTTCTCGATAGTCACATTTAGCGATAGTTTGGCGGACTGGTTTCGTGATGGTGTGCTGCGTGCCGGTCTCGAAAATCGCTTCACCAGCATTCGCCTACCTAGCGAGCGTTTCCAATCAATCGAAACTGTACAGGAAGAGCTTAGCGAGAGCTTAGTTCAGCTCGTAGAAGAAGCTGCATATACTGACCGGGCAGATGTCGCCATCCTCGCTGGAGGACCGCTCGCCGGTCTTGCCACAAAGATTTCTGGCAGACTGCCGATTCCTGTGGTCGATCCAGTCCCTGCCGCTGTCGTGCAGGCAGAGGGTCTTGTACGGCTCAACCCAGGTATCGCCCGCGCAGGTGGTTTCGCCCGTCCGCCCGCGAAAGACACATTGGGCCTCCCCGATAGCCTCTCCAGGCGAATAGAGCACACTGACTGAGCTTCTTCCAAGCCTTCCTTATAATCTCTACTCTCCCGATAGCTCTGGCTCAAAGAATTACGGAGGTTGGATTTAGACAGCCCGATACAGCCTGCGATTAAGCATCCTAAAAACGAATGCAGCCACGTGTTTCTAACAGACGTCGTTACCTTCTTCTCCTGAGTTTTGTTTTCTACCAAGAAAGATGAAACTTATCAGAAGAAATTTAGCTCTGATTAAGTTGGCAGCACTTTCCCGACCAAGTGGCAAGCCAATATTACTAAGCAGCTTGTCTACAGCTCCCCGATGATCCGTTATGCTGACCTTCTTGCTCAGCTGCGGTTCAGAAAGGCACTGATAGTATTTGGCGCCTAATGCATCGGAGTGATGCCAAATCCATAGCGATTGATAAGGAAAAATCATGAAGTTAGTAAAATTCTCGACAATCACAGTGCTTACTCTGCTTATCGCCGCTTGCGGAAATGGGCAGGCTCCCTCCGAACGGGGAACCCTGGTCTCTATTGCGGCTCAAGGTGAGGCAAGTCAGGCTCCCGATGTTGCCAATTTGTCTGTAGGCGTGGTAACTGAGGCAGACGACAGTAAGCAAGCCATGCAAGATAATGCCGAACAAATGGCTACTCTAATGAAAGCCATTAAGAAAGCCGGTATTGCCAAGAAAGATATTCAAACCAGCGGCGTCAATCTTTCTCCCCGCTACCATTATCAGAGAGATCAGAAGCCCAAAATCGTCGGCTATACTGCGCGAAATACCCTCAACATCAAAGTGCGCAAATTGGGTGAGCTGGGAGGTGTACTGGATGACCTCACCGCCGCCGGGGCCAACCAAATTAACGGTCCCAGCTTTGAGATTGGCGAGCCAGAACCAGTAAAAGCTGAGGCCCGCGAAAAAGCCCTATTGGATGCCCAGGAGCGCGCGACTATTTACGCTAAAGCACTGGGTATGAAGGTTCGTCGAATCGTGAGTATTTCTGAACAGGGTAGCGGCGGTATGCCCCGACCTATGATGTTAAGGGGCCAGATGGAGTCAATGAAAGACAGTGCTTCAACCCCTATTGCCCCCGGTGAGACTACCGTAGCTGTCAATTTGGACCTGGTCTTCGAGCTGAAATAATCAATTACTTCTATACCGGCCCCGCAACTCTATGCGGTGCCGGTATTCTACTCACAGCTGTCAACCATCCCCCTCATGCTCCAGAAATACCTCCACTGCCGGCTCGCTGGGGTATTTGAAAACCTTCCCTTCCTTCATGACAAACTGCACCCGTTGCAATTCGGAGATATCCTCCAGAGGATTTCCTGCAACCGCAATGATGTCCGCGAGTTTGCCCTCGCTGATACTGCCAAGCTCGTCTTGAATCTGCAGTAATTGTGCGGCATTCCAGGTTGCAGAGCGGATGGCGTCGGCAGGAGTCATTCCCCCCTGTACCATCAAGACAAATTCCCGCGCATTCTCTCCATGCCGGGTCACACCGGTATCGGTCCCAAAGGCAATTTTAACTCCGCGTTTATAAGCCTTGGAAAAAGTCTCTTGCATTAGAGGCCCCATAGTGGTGGCCTTGGGACGAACAATTTCAGGTAAAAAACCATCGATCGCAGATTTCTCAGTTACCCACTCTCCGGCCATCAAAGTCGGAACAAACCAAGTATTGTTCCTACGCATGAGATCCATCACCTCTTCATCCATGTAAGTGCCGTGCTCAATGGAGTTTACACCGGCGCGAATAGCTCGAATCATGCCTTCCTTACCATGGGCATGTACCGCCACGGTAAAGCCATAATCTTTGGCAGTGGCAACAATTGCCTCCAACTCATCCTGCATAAATTGTGGATTTTGCCCACTTTTTGCAACGCTTAGCACCCCGCCAGTAGCTGTGATTTTGATGAGGTCGGCACCATCCTTATAGCGCTGCCGAATCGCCTTGCGCGCGGAAATAGGTCCATCCACAACACCATCGGCCGGGCTAGGATTCCCTACTAAGTCATGGCGGCGACCATTCGTGGGGTCGGCGTGACCACCGGTGGTTGCGATAGATTTTCCCGCAGTGTAGATCCTCGGTCCCTCAATAGTGCCTGCTTCAATCGCTCGCCGCAGACTAACGGTGACATTATCGTGATCACCCAGATTGCGGATGGTGGTAAAGCCCGCCTGCAAGGTACGGCTGGCCGCATCGACACCGCGCAGAGTGAAGTCTGCCGGATTCCAGGTATAAGATTCCGTATAAGCACGAGGACCAAACTCATAAGTGAGGTGGCTGTGCATATCCATCAATCCTGGAAGCACAGTGTAATTGCGCAAGTCGACAAGAATTTCCCGCTCCCGCTTGGCAAACCCTTTTTGTACCGACTCAATACGGCCATCCACAATATGAATGGTGCGATTCTCTAGCAGTTTTCCATTGCTGCTATTGAAGAGTTTCCCCGCATAAATAGCGAGCTCTTCAGCAGTAGCCTGCTGGCAAAACAGACCGGCAAAAACAGCCAGCGCCGTGACTGTGCGGCGAAAGAAGCAGCCTCTCTTGGAACTTGTGGTCATTGTCGTCACCAGTAAATCTCTTTTAGATTTGTAATGTTTTTATGGACAGCTGCTCAATTTAACGCAATCGCCGAGGCGAGAGGAAGCCCTATGAAGATCTATGAGTTTGCAAGCGCCCCCAATTGTCGTCGAGTTCGCATGTATCTTGCGGAAAAAGGCATCGAAGTTGAATTTACCCATGTAGATATTACCAAGGGCGAAAACCTCAGCCCCGAATATCGCAGTAAAGATATCAACAAGAAAGTTCCCGTATTGGAACTGGATGATGGCGCTTATATCTCTGAGTCCGTAGCGATTCAACGATACTTCGAAGAACTACACCCGGAGCCGGCACTCTTTGGCCGCGATGCAAAAGAAAAAGCCCTAGTGGAAATGTGGAATCGCCGTGCTGATCTCAACTTAATGTTTCCAGTAGGAATGTGCTTCCAACACGTTTCTGGCTTTTTCAAGGACCGCATGAATGTCTATCCTGAATTCGGCGAGGATTCGGGTAAACGCGCGATAAAATTTATGGGGGCTCTAAACGACCACCTCTCTGATCATGAATTTCTGGTTGGAAATTATTTCTCAGTAGCCGATATCAGCATGGTGTGCAGTCTCGATTTTGGCAAAGTACAGAATCTGCGCCCGGATGCCGAAAAACACCCCCACCTGATCCGCTGGCGCGAGCAGCTCAAGCAGCGCCCAAGCTTCAAGGCCTAAGGTAAATTTCTGAAACACTATTCGGAATAGACTGCCCAGCGGAGGTCATCAGGTTTTGAAAAAAACCACTAAATGCTCATAAAAAAACGCCCTGGTTTATAAGAAACCGGGGCGCTTTTAGTATGAAATCAATTTTTTTATTGATCTTTTGCGGGTAGTACCTCTACAGGACCAATATCCAGGGCCTCAACCTCTCCCTTAATTTTTTCCAGATCGCCAACAATGACCCAGGTAAATTGATCTGGGGCAAGAAACTCTTGCGCAGAGGACTCTACCTGCTCCTTATTCAACTCGGCCACCCTTTGGGGATAATCGGCAATGTAATCCTCCGGCAAGCCTTTTTCCACCTGCCAGTTGATACTAGACAATAACTGGCCTTTGGTTTGGAAGCGTGCACTCTGTTTTAGCACCTCATCGTTTCGATAGTCCTCCAACTCCTTCTCGGTAATTGGGCGGTTAGTCAAATACTCCTGATACTCTTTGATTAATTCCTTGATGGCCGGGGCTGTTTTATCGGTCTGCACTGGGGCAAACAGAATGTAAGGCCGCTGACCTTCCGTATCCATGGAAACCGCTCGGGCGCCGTAGGACCAATGCTTGTCTTCACGCAGGTTCATATTAACCCGCGAGGTAAACTTACCAGCGATCGTATTGGCCATCGCATCAAAAGCTTCAGCACCCTGCGGCTGCCAAGGCGGCATCACCAATCCAGCCATAATGAAACTTTGCTGGGCGCCTGGACGATCCAGGAGGTAAACCCTGGCCTTTTCCGGGCGCGCCACCTTGGCCACATCAATTTGTGGCAACTCCTCTTTAGGCGCTTTCCAGCCACCCAGAGTTTCATTCAGCAGCGGTTCAATCTCTTTTTCTGTTACATCACCAACAATGGTGAGAGTGGCGTTATCGGGACGGACCCAGGTATTCTGGAAGTTCACCAGATCTTCGCGAGTGATCGACTTAATGCCTTCAGGTGTGCCAGAGCCGGTCAAGGGGGCGCCATAGGGATGCTCGTTACCAAAGAGCAGTGGCGGCAACTCACGCAGTGCCAATCCCTGGGGTTGTGCCTTTTCCTGGGCGATGGCATCCAGGCGATTGGACTTTACCCGCTCGAGATCAGACTCGGGGAAACGGGGCTCGGTTACTACCTTGGAAAATAACTCCAGTGAGGGTTTCAACTGTGACTTAAGGGCACTCATACTGATGGAGTTGTAATCCAAACCACTGCCACCACCAATACTTACCCCTAGCTCCTCAGCTCTGGCGCTAAACTCCAGGCTATCAAGATTGCCGGCGCCCTCATTCAACATTTGTGCCGCGACTGAAGCGAGCCCGGGTTTACTTTTGTCTGCTGAGGCGCCACTGCGAAATTGCAGATTCATTAACACAACCGGCGTATCGTGGCGCTCAGCCAAAACAACCCGAAGACCATTTTTCAGGGTAAAGTTCTGCTGCTTAGGTAATTCCAGCTCTACATTTTTATCCACCTCCGGCAGCTTACTGCGGTCTGCCCCCTCGGTGGCTGCGGTGAACTGCTGCTGAGGCTGGATAATCAAAGTGTAAGAGTCATCTTTCAGCCACTGCTCTGCAACATCCTGCACCTCACGAGCGGAAACCTTGGCATACTCTTCAACACCTTTCAGAAGTGCGCCGGGATCGTCATAGTAAAATTCCGAACGGGCGAGGATATCGCTCTTACCACCAAAGCCACCGGTTTTTTCCAATCCTTTTACCAGGCTGGCGAATTCACCCTGCTTAACCCGGCGCAGCTCTTCTGCGCTGACGCCATTTTTAGCAAACTGCTGCAACTCTTTATCTAAAAGCTTTTCCACTTTATCGACAGGCTGCCCCGGCTTTACATCCACCACAATAATCAGCTGACCTGCCAACTGGCGACCGTAATAAAAAGCACTCACACTGGTTGCTACTTTTTCATCCCGAACCAATCGGCGATATAACAAGGAATTTTTACGATTTGCCAGCAGCGAAGTCATCAGCTCCAGGGCATGCTCTTCCTCACTACCAATGGCGGGGACATTCCAAACCTTGTAAATACGGGTTTGCGGTACTTGGTCGTGAACAACTTCGCGCTTTTTCACCTGGGTGGGTAACTCCCAGTTTTTGATTCGAGGTTGCACTTTAGTACTGGGAATATCAGCAAAATATTTGCGCGCCTTGGCCATCGCCTCATCAACACTGATATCACCGGCAATAACCAGGGTAGCGTTGGCGGGTTGATAGTGATCTGCAAACCACTTCTTTACATCTTCAAGGCTGGCATTATCCAGGTCTTCCATGGAACCTATAGGTGTCCATGAATAGGGGTGATCCGCAGGGAAGGTACTTTTGGCAATAATGTCAAAAGCCTTGCCGTAGGGCGCATTCTCTCCCTGGCGCTTCTCGTTTTTCACCACTCCGCGCTGCTCATCCAGCACCTCCTGGGTAATAGCGCCTTGGAAGTGGCCCATCCGGTCAGACTCCATCCACAGAGCCATATCCAGAGCCCCCTTGGGAACTGTGGCAAAGTAATTGGTGCGATCGTTACTCGTGGTGCCGTTCATATCGGTAGCACCGGAGCGCTGAAAGGGTTCAAAGTATTCGCCGGGAAAGTTCTCACTGCCATTGAACATAAGGTGTTCAAATAAGTGCGCAAAGCCGGTTTTACCCTTCGGCTCATCCTTGGAGCCCACCTTGTACCAGATGTTGGTAGAGACAACCGGGGCCTTGCGATCCTCGTGCACAATAACGGTCAGTCCGTTAGGCAAAACTTCCTTGTGAAAGGGAATATCCAGTTGAGGAGGCGGTACGAATGCTTTCTGATCCGTAGCCGCATCTTTACTGCTGGCTGCGGCTTCCTTGTCCACGGAAAGAGCGTGGGGGGTATCATCGGTAGACTGATTACAGCCGGCAAGACCGGCAGTAGCGATAACGACACTGAAGAACACTGGACGCAAGTCCATATTGTCACTCCCTAGTAATAACCGCGGATTCAGGATGGCAAGTTTAGGCCAGTATCCAATCCATTTACCGGCTCGCCCTCCGCAGTAACGAACCAAAAACCTGGCACCAGAATGAGGCACCAGGTCACTACATCAATCTTGAGACAAAAAAATGGGCACTAAAGTGCCCAAATAAATACATCACAGAGAGAAGCGATGATGCCAATCGCCAGGGATCAGGTCATCGGCACATCTCCCGTGCCGAATTAGGTTATGCTGCCACGGTGCCGGATTTGTTCTCCGTATCACCGGTCACAGAGTGGTGTCCGAAGCGTTCTTCAGCAATACGGTCGGCCACATGCGCTGTGGTCTCGCCAGTCTCGTCTGCACGCACAAACACTTCTTTCATGGTGCTACCGATTTCTTCGATATGGGCCTTCACCTCTGCGGCGTCGTAGTCACCTTTTTGCTGATAGTAAACATCAATAATGCCGCCGGCGTTGATCACATAGTCTGGCGCATACAGAATACCTTTCTCGCGCAGAGCCGCTGCATGGCGCTCCTCGGCCAGCTGGTTATTGGCTGCACCGGCCACAGCACCCACCTTCAGGCGGGAAATGGTGTCGTCATTGAGGATGGCACCCATAGCGCAGGGAGCAAACAGATCAACATCCAGATCAAAGATCTCATCTGCGGTCACGGCAATAGCACCCAGCTCAGTTACCGCACGGTCGATATTGTCCTGGAAGATATCGGTCACAAACAGTTCTGCACCAGCATCTTTCAGTAGTTTACCCAGGCGGAAGCCCACGTTGCCCACCCCCTGGATAGAGACCTTCAGACCCGTAAGGTCGGTTTTGCCCCAGCGGTGTTCGACAGCAGCCTTAAGGCCGACAAACACCCCATATGCAGTGGAGGGAGAGGGGTCACCGCCGAATTCAGAACCCGCGAACAGACCGGACACATACTCGGTGGTCTCGCCAATTACGCTCATGTCGGCAACACTGGTGCCGGAATCCTCTGCGGTAATATAGCGGCCGCCCAGGGTATTGATGAACTCACCCATGGCGCGCAGCAGCTCGGGAGTCTTTTCCTTACGCGGATCGCCAATAATGACGGATTTGCCGCCACCCAGCTTCAAGCCAGCCATAGCAGACTTGTAGGTCATGCCTCGTGAAAGACGCAGAACATCATTCAGAGCCTCGCCGTCATCGGCGTATGGCCACATGCGGCAACCACCCAGGGAGGGACCTAAATTCGTATTGTGTACCGCGATAATTGCTTTGAGACCACTCTTAGCATCTTGGTAAAACGCCACTTGTTCGTGCTTATCGTAGGCGGAATGGGAAAAAATACTCATTAACTGTTCCTCTCCGGAAGGCCGGTTCTACAGCTGGGGAACAACCACAGCCCTTATCTGTTTTTATTTAGGGGTAAGATTATATCTAGCTTCGGCAGATAAAGTTTGCATATTTTGCACAGAACAGCGCTGTAATAGCTAAATCCTCACACGAATTATTTTTTTTTAGGACAGCGACCCCTACGGAAATATACTGGGCCATACAGTCATCGATCTTGACTGCCCCTTCAACCCGGCATCTTTGCGCTTAATCAAACGGATATGATTTCTCCTTCTTTAGCCCCCTGTTACCCGCTTCATTCTGGTCTGGTAGAATCCGCGCCTAAATCGACCCCCGAGAGATCAACTCGATGCTGAATGCCGACGCTCTGAAACAACTTTCACAACTGAAAACAGATATTCGCTCCAGTAAGGAGTTTGCCGAGGGCCGGGTTCGCGGCAGCAACGGCAAATTTGGCTTTGTGGAGCTAGAAGATGGACGCGAGGCTTTTTTACCTCCCAATGAGATGGAACGGGTTTTCCCAGGTGATCGTGTCCGCGTCAGCCTCACGGAAGAGAAAAAAGGCAAGCTCAGCGCTGAGCTGGATACACTGATCGAAAGCCAACTCGACTATCTGGTTGGGCAATATGTCCAACGGGGCCAGGGGCATTTTATCCAGCCCAGCCAGAACGGCTTGTCGCGCTGGATTTTCCTGCCTCCCAAGGCCCGCGGTAAAGCACAGCCGGGAGAGTTTATCGCCTGTAAAATCAATCGACACCCATTCAAAGATGGCCGCGCCCAGGCAAAAGTGGAGACGGTCATTGGCAAGCCCGATATCCCCGGTATTGAGCATGCTTATGTAGTAGCGCAATTCAAATTGCCTGAGCAGTTTGGCCAACCTGCGGAGGCCCAGGCGCAAGAAATCAGCGCTCAACTCGCCGAAGTGATCTCCGAGCGCCAGGATCTGTCTGAACTGGGCTTTGCCACAATTGATGCGGAAAGTACCCGCGATATGGACGACGCCCTCGCCGTCACCACCCGCAACGAAGGCTGGACCCTGCATATCGCCATCGCCGACCCCTCCAGTGTGATAGAAACCGGCAGCCCCTTGGACAAAGAGGCGTTCGAGCGCGCTCACAGCCAATACCTGCCCGGTGAAACCCTACCCATGCTGCCGCGTAACCTGTGTGAAAACCTGTTCTCCCTGGTACCTGGAGAACTGCGCCCGGCCCTGGTGGTTCATATTGATATCAACACTGATGGCAGCCTGGGCGAGAGCCGCTATGAATTTGCTGCGATTCGCTCCCAGCACAAGCTGAGCTACATCCAAGTGAGCCAGTTCATTGAGGGCGACGAATCCGCCGTACCAGAAGAGCAAAAACAAAGTCTGCACAACCTGGCTGCCGTTTTTGAAGCTCGCTCTGCCTATCGTGCAAATCACTCCCTGGCGATGGAAGACCGCCCCGATTACGAGATTCACCTCGACGACAAGCGCAAGATCGCTCGTATCGAAAAGCAGGAGCGCAATATTGCACAGCGCATGGTGGAAGAAGCCATGCTCGCCACAAATATCAGCATTGGCGGCAAACTGGCTGAGCTGCAACAGGGCTGCTTCTCGGTACACCTGGGTTTTCGCGAGGAGCGCATGGGTGAGGTACGCAGCCTACTCAAAGAGTTACTACCGGAGCATGCAGAGCAAGACCTCGGCGAATTGCCACATTACCTAGCCCTGGTTAAGTATCTGGAAAGCCATGGCGATGCACAGATGCAAAACCTGTTGTCGGTTCTGAAGCGCATGCTGCGCCCCGGCCAACTCGACAACAAAGCGGGAGCGCACCTAGGTCTAGGCCTTGAAGCCTACGCCACTGCGACCTCCCCCATTCGCAAATACAACGACCTGCATAACCATCGGGTACTGCGTGCCGCCCAACAAGACGGCCCTGCTGCGGCGCTTGGTGACGAACAGATCGAAGCCCTGCAGGACAGCCTGACCCGCGGCCGCCAGGCCAATCGTGCGCTCGAGCAATGGCTTTATGCCCAATTTATGCAGGACAAGGTTGGACAGGCGTTCAGCGGCAAGATCACCCTGGTCAATGGCGCCGGTCTCGGTGTGCGCCTGGACGAATTTGGTATTGATGGATTTGTTCGCCTAAATGGGGATAAAAGGAACCTGCCGAATTTTGACGGCAAGCACCTTACCCTTACCTACAACGAACAGAGCTACCAGCTGGAACAAACTATCAGCGTTAAAGTTTCCTCTGTAGATGTCGATAAACGCCGCATCTCCCTGGAGCTCTTACCTGAAACTTCAGCAAACGAAATGGCTATAGAGAAATAAGCCAAGTAGAACCCCAAAGAGCCCGGCACCCGCCGGGCTCTTTACTGTTATGCCCTAGCTGCGCCAATTTAAACGCAGAGCATAAAACCAACCCATAACAATGCCCGAGGCCACCAATGAGCAATATTGCTGAGCTGAACCCTAAACCGCTATGGCAACACTTCGCCAAACTCTGTGAAATTCCCCGCCCATCCAAGCATGAAGACCGCGTTGTCGAACACATTGTGGAATTTGCCAAGAATCGCGGCTTAGAAGTTCAGCTCGACGAAATTGGCAATGTCATTATCAAGAAGCCGGCTACCCCCGGCATGGAAAACCGCCAGACACTGGCACTGCAAAGCCATGTGGATATGGTGCCGCAGAAAAATGCCGATACTGATCACGATTTTCTGACGGACCCCATCAAACCCTATATCGATGGTGAGTGGGTAACCGCAGAAGGCACCACCCTGGGGGCCGATAACGGCATCGGTGTAGCTGCCATCCTCGCCCTGATGGAATCTACAGATATCCCGCACCCAGCCCTGGAAGCACTGCTGACTATTGATGAAGAAGCGGGTATGACCGGAGCGAAAAATCTTAAGCCAGGTTATTTCGAAGCAGACCTGCTGTTAAATCTCGATACCGAAGATGAGGGAGAACTCTACATCGGCTGTGCCGGTGGAGTGGACGTTAATGCCGCCTTACCCTACACCGCCGAGCCTCTGATGGCTGATGCTCAGGCTTTCAAACTCACTGTACGCGGTCTACGCGGTGGGCACTCCGGCCTGGACATTGACAAAGGTCGCGGTAACGCCAATAAAATTGCCAATCGTGTTATTGATACCGCTCAGCGAAGCATTCCCCAATTGCGCATTGCCAGCCTCGATGGTGGCAGCTTGCGCAATGCCATCCCTCGGGAATCTTTCAGCACTCTGGTTGTACCGAATAACGCACAGAAACAGTTACAGGAAATTGTTGAGCAAGAGAGCGCGCAAATTACACGCGAATTCGACAATGAAGCAGCGCTGGAGATTTGCTTAGAAGCAGCCGAAGCACCGAGCAGCGTTATGGATGAAGCGAGCCAGCTGAAATTAATCCGTGCTATTCGCGCCTGCCCCAACGGTGTAGAACGCATGAGCACCGCACTGGATGGTATTGCCGATACATCCAACAACTTGGCTCGTGTGGTAACTGTTGAAGAAAACGGCCAACATCAAGTAAAGATGCAATGCCTGGTACGCAGCCTCTCCGACAGCGCCCGAGACCACCATGGACTCGACGTAGCCGCCATATTCGAGCTGACCGGTGCAAAAACCAAACTGGGCAATGCCTATCCCGGCTGGACGCCAAACCCAGCATCACCACTACTTGCCATGATGCGGGAAGTGTACAAGGTAATGACTGGGGAACATGCAGAAGTAAAAGTCATCCACGCCGGCCTGGAATGCGGTCTTTTAGCCAAGCCATACCCCAACTGGGACATGGTCTCATTCGGCCCCACTATCCGACGCGCCCACTCACCCGAAGAGCGAGTGCATATCCAGAGTGTGGCTAACTTCTGGGATTATTTTATTAAAGTTGTGCAGGCCATTCCTGCCCGTAGCTAGCTTAACGATCAACCTATAGAGCTATCTTTAACAGTATCATCCTTTTTTATTGCCTGCCCACTACAAATCATCTAAGTGGGCAGGCGACCCCCAACAAGAAAAAATCTAGTCAGCAGTCTTCTTTCTCAATCTGATTTACTTTTTTACCCCATCAATTAATAAAATATTTTTCATTTTCCAAAGAGTGCTCAGCGCCTTTATAAAAATTCTTACTCTAGAAACCACCATGGAACTTCCCTTGAATACCTTAGGTCAATAGAATCGCTTTAACACAACATGGAAGAACTATGAAAAGTGTGATTTTTGCCGGTATTCTTTTCCCTTCCTTCGCATTCGCCTCTGCAAATCTGAATAACCACTTTAGCTTTGGTGTAGGTACACAATATGGAGGCCTTTTAGGTATCAAGTACTCAAACACCTATGGGGCCGACACTTTTTATATCGGAGGAGGGCTGGCCGACAACCTTGATGAAGAGTATGGAATAACCCTTGGATGGGAAAGAAGCTTGAACCCGAAACACTCCCTCGGCTTACTTATAAGAACAAAAGAGCTAGATTGGGAACATTATATTTATGAAAATTCAAACCTTCTCAGCGCATCGCCGAATAATCAACCATCATCTGGAATCAAATATAAAGGACGTTATGAAAGCTATATCGCAGGATCTTACACTTACTTCTTCAATAGATATGACGAGGCCAGCCTCTTAGGTGGTATCAGTTTGGGAAAATCCTACCTAAAAACTAATAAAGATGGCTCATTCAGAGATGGGACCGAGCTAAAACTACATTTCGGCTATCAATTCTAAACATTCACAGGGAACGATATTAATGAAAACTATCAGTCTAGCAATTTGCTCTCTTATGTTAACGGGCTGTGGGACTTTCACCACCCTCTCCAGCACAGACCGTGAAATTTCTGCAAATTTAAAACGGCAAAAATCCAACTGTGAATCCATCCCGAGAGTCTACAGCGGTCTCTCCTACAATATATGTAAAATGCATTCAGACAGTGAATCAATAAATGTCGACTTACTTCTCGGCGTGTACCTCGTAGACAGCCTCTTTTCCACCGCAACTGACACAATAGTGCTTCCATTTACCATGATTGAGCAGAGGAAAAACGGAAATATTTCAGTCTCCAGCAGTCAGTATTAACAACGGTATTTAAGTAAAAACAGAGAATAAAAGCCGCTGGCAGATCTATGAAGTATCAATTGCTGCCAGCCTCTTATAAATTAACAACATTTCCTATGACAGTTGAAAAACCCTATTGACCTCGACAACACAAAGAGCTTAATAAGGTTAACTACTCCCCCCCGCTGAAGGGTGCTGAGAAATCCAATGTTTGGCAATATCTGACCTTCTACAAATCCAAACTTTTTCATGATTTTGGATATAGTCAATAAATTGGAGTAAAGCCATTGCACGAGCGGGGTGGCCACTGATTCGGCCATGTAAGCCAACCGTTAACATTTTCGCCTGACTCTCCCCTTCTAGCCAGAGAAGATCAAAAGCATCTTTTAAAATTTGAAAAAAATCTTCTGCCGAAGCGCAGCCATTTGGGAAAAGATATCGAACATCATTATTCACAAGGCTATAGGGAATGATTAGCCTAGGCTTTGGGGTGTAACTCCAGTATGGCAAGTCATCGCTGTAGGAGTCAGAACTATAGAGGACCTGGGAAACTTCCCCTAGAAGTTTGCGGGTATTAGCACTCGTGCGACCAATATACCAACCAACTTCTCTCTCTCCAGTTAGTCTTTCAATGCATTTATGGGTTGTTCGTATATGCTCTCGCTCAACGGCTTCATCAATATGGCGATAATCTAACCAGCGATATCCATGCCCTGCTATTTCATGACCTGCGGCTACCAATGCCTGTGCCACACTTGGGTTCAATTCCAGTGCCAACCCACAGGCGAAGGCCGTTAGTGGGAGTTGGTTCGAGTTGAAGATATTGAGGATACGCCACACGCCAGCCCGGCTACCATACTCATACATACTCTCAACACTGAGGTCTCTTTCCCCTAAACGCGGCTCCCTACCAAAGAGTTCATGTAAGTAAGCTTCCGATTGATCATCCCCGTTTAAAACACAAGATTCAGCGCCTTCCTCTATATTCAGTACAAATTGAACGGCTATCCTGGCCCCATTCGGCCATTTTGGATCCGGAGGCTGCCCTGCATAGCCTTCTAAGTCACGCACAATCATCAACCCAGCTCAAAGGTTGTTACACCGAAAATACGCTCATGAGCAATATTGGGCTTAGAGCCTAGGTACATACGCGCACAACCAAATACCTCTTTCATATTATATTTTTTAACTAAAGCCATGGCTTCTTGATTATTTTCCGGCACATCCAAAAATACAGCCCCTCCTGAAGAAAACTTTGTCAATTCAATCAATAGCGCTTCAGCCAACTGACCGTTATTGGCAAATAAAGGGCCCACTTTACAACCTTCACCACAGCGGCGAATTACCCCATAACCTTTCAACGTTCCCGATTGCAATACCCCCAAAGCCTGAGCCCCTTCTTGATTCAGCCAAGTACGCAAGAATTTTTCCCTTCCTGCAGGGAAGCAGGTCATGTCATATTGAAGAAGCTGATCGAAAGGAATCTCTGCAAGAGGTAATATTTCAAAATTTCCACTACTATTTGAAGCCACTTTTAAAGGCACGGCCATACTAAAACGCAAGTTGCGATGAGAGAATTTAAAGCCGCCTTCCCCATAGAAATCCTGCATCTGGAATGCAGCATCCAGCCCCACTGAAGCTCCTGGGCTTAACCTTTCAAGCATTCGTTGACGACGGAAATACCAAAGTTTACGACCAAGCCCCAATCCTCGGTACTCTGGCTTCACAATAAAGAAGCCCATAAAGCCATATATTCCCTCATACGAGGTAATAGCACCACCACCTATCATTTTGTCCTGAACCAGTGCAGCGATAAATGCTTTAGAGTCCGTTTGCCAAAAAGTTTCAGCATCATGCAATCCTGGATTCCAGCCCTCTTGAGCTGCCCAATGTACCAAGACATCGACTTCAGGGCGCTGCATATTACGTATAGTCATTGTATCTTTCATATCCACCCCTATTTATAAAGAGACTGAGATCAACTCCATTTATAACCTAGTTAAATGTGACTTTTTAACTCCGGTTAACTCTTTGGCGCAAGAAATTTAAAGGGAGTTGCCGGCTTAAGCTGCGAAGATATTTCACCACCAATATCACTCGGGGTATCCAGTTTCATAGATAAAACCTTCGCCCCACTTTTAAAATCTAAATTACTAAAATCCAACCAAACCACCGAAGGATTAATCACTGAGTCAAAGTAATATCGCATTCTCTTTTGATCTATCACTGAACGCCACAGGGTCGAGGCAATATTAGGTTTCCCTGGATCACTCATACCCAGTGGCACACTCACAGCGCGTATTTGTGAGAAGACTGAGGCAATTGCCTTTCGATGATCTTTAAAATTTGGTGATGACTCAAGGGCAAAGCTAGCACGGACAAAACGATCTGCTGCAGTTATGGTACCTGGCAGAAAATTCTCACCACCAATCTGGCTCCAATAAGTATTAATCGCCAGTTGTTGGCTATATATCGGAGAGTTGGTCATGACCTTATATTGTTTGCCATGATGGACCTGTAGTGCTCCATTGATATACTCGAATATCGCAGAATCCCCACTGGGATCGGAGATTGAAATATGCGCAGTAGCGGGCTTACCATCAGGCAAATCAGCTCCTATCACAGTAAATGGATCTGCCTCCATCGCTGTAACCACTTCTTCAACAGTTGCATAATTGTCCAGCATATATTGAAGCCAGGCTCCAACTGAAATGGTCGGTTTTCCGCGCTTTTGAGGGTTCCCATATTCAGCCTCGGCCAGATAAAGTAGATTCCCAGCCAAGCCTGCCTCATTAAGGCCATCAGAAGTTGCCGCCTCATAAATACTTATTACTACCGAACCGTACTTCGAAGTCCAAGTTATCGACTGTTGACCGACACCTCCATTTCTCTGCATCCCTTTTGGGAACAACCAAAAGTCCATTGCAGCTGTGGTATCACTCCAGTCCATACTTCTCCCTGTAATATAAGAACCATCACCAGCCTCATAAAAAATTCTAGTGCAGGCACTGGCATTGCTTTGGCTCAACCCAACAAACAAGATCAGAGCTGTACCAAGTAAACCGCGAACAAATTTATTGTCCATCATCTTTTCCCTGATATACATGCCATTAATTTCCTTTTAAATTTTTAAAGCCACACCGATCAGCCGCTAATCAATTCTATTTCAATAACGATCAAGTCATCTATCTTTAATGGCCAAGTCTAGCTTTAGCTGCCAACAATAAACGACAACATGTGGAAAGAGACGAAAACGATTTAACTGAATATTTCCACCTAACTCTAACCCCATAAAAAGACGCTTAAAGATTCATTATGAAGATCGCCCACAAGCCTTAAAGCGATCCTGAATCTCACTATCTGATAACGTGAACAGCAACCGTTTGATACATCTAATTAGAACCCCTTGTGTTTAGGCACGACAGGAGTATTTCTGTCATATAATTCTACGCTGTGATTTAATCAAATTCTGACTGCAGTAGTATTCAGTACAATAAAGCCAGTTAATATCAAGCCCTTCTATCAACATTCAATCAGCAAAGACGGGATTTTATGAACACTATAGGAAGATTGGTTATTCTTGTTTGTGACTACGAAGAAGCTATTACTTTTTACCGTGACAAACTTGGTTTCGAAGTATTTATTGATTCAGAGGCTCCGCCATTAAGATTCGTTCACCTTCGCCTACCCGAACAAAAAGACATGGGTATTTGGCTCTTACAAGCCTCCTCCAATAGTCAATTGGATCAGGTTGGCAGACAGACGGCGGGTCAGCCCTGTGCAGTTATTTATACAGAGGATTTTGATAATGAATATAAGCGCCTAATAAATAATGGAGTAAAATTTACTAAGCCAAGAACCTCAGATTCCAACGCTGAGTTTGCCCATTTTGAAGACCTGTATGGCAATGAGTTTATACTTGTCCAGCTGCAAACAGAAGTGGTTGATTAAACTACTTTTTCTACCAAACTTGCCACTGCTAGCACTCAACTACGGTGGCAGGGGTTCAATTTAAATCTCTCCGAACTCACTAACTGCGCCTCATTCATTCGTTAGTATAGAAGCCATACTATTGTAAAATTTCCTGTTTACTTCTCTTTCTCTATCACATATAAATCGGGCAAGACTCGCTTTACATGTACCAATTCCCATACTTTTATACCTCTTGATCTAACCCGAGCTAATTACAGGTCAAATTTTCAGCATCGGAGTATGCATAACCAGTCCAAAACTGGTGCGTCAAAGAATAAAAGGAAGTTTGTTTCTTAACATAATAACACTCAAAACATATAGGGCCCTTCAGGCCATTGAACTACGGGCACTAACTCAAAGAATGAAGCAGCCCGAGGCTCAACACTATCATTTGGAAGTACCATGAAAAGAAACTTGATAATGCTGGTACCAGGACTTACCCGTGTCACCAGTACTGCACAATTGTCCGAGTTTACAGAGGGACTTATTGCCGCGAGTGAGCGTATACCACTCACCCCCATTGCGGCGCCCACTATTCCCCCGGGCGTTCAGCGTTTACGAGCCACCACCGCAGGGCAGGAGATGGAACTGGACCTGGTTGAAGCTTATTGGAACGACCTGGTACCCAGTATTACCCAACAGACATTAAAAACTCGCCTCGCCAGGGGCTTTTCACTTATCTGGTTCTGGCTCGCTAATTTACATATTTGGAAAGGGGTACTGCGGCGCAAATACCTCACCTTTGGGCTAACCCTGTCAGCACTAGCCTTTATAGTTTGGTACCTGGGTACCATTATACTATTTGTTGAAGCTATTGAACCTGCCGCTGATAATCCATTCTTCCCTCTGGTAGAGGAATTGAAAAGATCTGTTGAATATATTGGTGGCTGGCGTATTTGGGCAGTGGCAACAGCGATTGTCGCTCTCATGCCCGTATCGCTACTGGTTGATATCTCAGATTTTTGTAAGCGCTACCTAACCAATGAGCCCGCGGCCAGAGGTAAACCCGCTGTGCGCTTTGAGATTATCAGACGTGTGCGCGAGCAACTGCAAAGCAGCCTAGACTTAGAAAACTATGAATCAGTTACAATAGTCGGGCATAGCTTTGGTAGCGTAGTTACTGTGGATCTCTTTGCAGACCTTCCCTCCTTTGGCACGCCAGTGCGTATTTTAACCATGGGCTCACTAATCGAGGTTCTGGGTAAACAGGCCCGATGGCTACAAAACGAAGTTCTAGAGTTATCCCAGCGCGATGATCTGATTGAATGGATTGATATCAAATCCCACTCCGACTGGTTTGCCAGCGGCTCAGCCGTACCTGAAGCCCGTAATTGCTATGAGAGGGTAATCGGTTCTTATGGCACTTTTCCAGATAAAATCGCGGCCAAAGTACATTCCCGCTATTTCGACAATCAGGAAGCAGTCAGATTTCTATTGTCATATTTTGAACGGCAGGACTCAGCTAAAGTTTGTAAAAATGAAGAAGCCTTAGAACCAGCTTAATGAAAGTTGAGCGTTAGTAGCCATCCATCTATCGCTTACTTGAAGTAACAATCAGAATATCCATAAACGTCAACAGCAAGGAGAGTACAGATGTTGTCCACCCCACCCAAGGTAGCATCCGCTCTGTTATACATAGTTCTGGCTCTAGCCATTAGCAGTTGCTCCCAGCTAGCTCCAAGATATGATGCGGAACTCTATTCAGATCTCACTGAGGTAAATGCAGAACTCATGCAGTTCTTTTCCTCAGTTTCTCATGGTACTGATAAAGACTCCTATGCTAAAAGAGACCAAAACTACCATGCATTAATTGGCAGGATTGACGCCTTGGCGATGCAGTCCAACACCCGGCCAATGCCCAATAAAGATACACTCAAGAAAATCAACAACTATTTGAGTTCTACAGGAGCAGATATCGTTTTCAATGAGCAGCCACCCAGTGTCAATTCACTTAAAAAAATCTCTAGCAGTCTTAATCGAATGCGCAAAGAAGACGAAGATAAGGGGCTTCGCTCTACCATTGTGGCGCTTTTCAAGAATGAAGTTGTAATCTCTATGGACCAGGCTTTAACTTACGAATCCTTCTTAAACCGCTGAGGACTTTGCCATGTCACTGGATGTAACCCAATTGATCTCAGATATTAAAGATGCAGCCTCTACCGTTATTGAACATGACATCACAGAAATCCGTGGCTTCTCAGAGCGCCAGTTATCCGCTCTAGCCCTTCAGGCAAAATTGATTGCCAAAGCCATCGCGGAAAACGAAATCGGTGAGGACTTGAGAGATTACTTTCTTGATTCTATCGAGGATATGGCATTGAATTTTGCCAGAACCCTCCGCGGCCTTCTCGCTGTAACCATAGAAAAAATCTGGAATGCCGTCGTGGGAGTAATTTGGACCGCATTGGAAGCCTGCACAGGTATTTCATTAAAAATCGCTTCCTGAGCATTCAGTAATTATATAGCCCCACAAATGTCACGGACTGACTGTGGGGAATGCCATGATGTAATTGTTTTTATATTTCAAGCAGTTTTACGGAAATAGCATTCTTCATTACCGACACACTGCTCCTCTAAATCAGCTTCAGATTCCGCGAACAATTCAAGTAGCCATCCGGGAAATATCGAAGCAATCCCTTGCTAAATATAAGTCAATCCGCTTACCTCTTTCTCTTCAAGGTTAATATCGATAAGCGCCCAGCGGCTTAAAAACACATTAGCAAACAGAGAATAATAATTGGCCTTGCTGAAATATGGGATTAAGGTTGGACTACTGGCGTGGTGTGGCCGGCTCAGATAAATCTGGCCAGCAGCCCTGCCCCCTACTTTTAAACGGTTAGGGGAGTTCTCCGATGACCCTACCCTTTAACAGAACCAGGTGTCTGCGACTGCACTCAAACTATTGCAGCTCAGCCACAAAGGCTTTCACAGAGAAAACGGCCCCGTTACGACCATCCTGCTGAAAGAACAATAACCTACAATCTCTGCAGGCATTGATGCTGAACATTCTATCCTGCCCCACCAAATTTTCGGACAAAAAACAACCAATTCGTCATTTGGAAACAGCTCACTAGCTGCCGCGCCCCAGTTTCCGCATAATTAACGTCCGCACACGCAACTGAACACCAAATGGCCTGATGTATGTGGTTTAAGAACCTTCGTATTTACCGCTTAACCAAAGAATTCTCTCTGGATGCCGAAAAACTAAACGAGTTACTGGAAGCCCAGGCATTTGTGCCTTGCGGTAGCCAGGACAGTGTCCGCTACGGTTGGGTCTCCCCCCTAGGCAGACACGGCAGTCAATTGGTACATGCCACCAATGGCTACCTGATGGTCTGCGCCAAGAAGCAAGAAAAAGTTCTACCAGCAGCCGTTATCAATGAGAAAGTAGAAGAAATGGCCCAGGCCATTTCAGAAAAAGAGGCCCGACAGGTGGGCCGCAAGGAACGTCAAAACCTCAAAGATGAGGTACTGCTAGAAATGCGGCCCAAGGCTTTTGCCAAGTCCCGCTTGCACTTTGCTTATATCGCCCCGCAGGAGGGCTGGGTAGTGGTTGATGCTTCCTCTGCCTCCGCCGCTGAAGAGTTATTGGAAAATCTGCGCGAAGCCATTAGCAGCCTCGCGGTAGTCCCTCTATCAGCCAAAAACCTGCCACAACAAACAATGACCCACTGGCTCACCGCTCCCGAGGCACCCACTCAATTTGATTTCGGGCACGAATGCGAACTGCGCGACCCAAAGGACAGCGGCAGTGTGATCCGCTGCAAAAACCAAGACCTATGCGCCGAGGAAATTCACAACCACTTGGTTGCTGGCCTGCAGGTACATAAATTAGGGTTGGTTTGGCGCGGCGGGGTCGATTTCCTGGTGGACGACCAACTCTCCGTGAAACGGGTAAAGTTCAGCGATGAGCTGCTGGAAAAGGCAGATAACACCGATGCCGAAAGTGCGGCGCAGCGCTTCGATGCAGATTTTGCAGTAATGGCACTGGAAATTTCAGCCCTAATCAAGGATCTACTCAATGCCTTTGGTGGCGTTAATACCGAATCTGCCAGCGTAGAGGAGATGGTCGCTAAAGCCTCCCACTCTGAAGCTGAAGAGCTGGCGCGAGAAGTAGAAGAAGTGGTCTTCTGATAGCCCTGTTTTACTGCAAAAGAAATGAATGGAGCAGTGAACAATAACCTGACCCTGAGCGGGACGAAAGCCCCGCCCAAGGTCAAAGTGTCGCTTTCTGAAGCTCAGATCTCCACGACTGGTCGGCCCGGCTCACCCCACAACACATGGTATTTGCGCTGCTCGGGCTGATCTACCCGTGAAAAGGTGTGCGCACCGAAGAAGTCCCGCTGCCCTTGCAGCAAGTTGGCTGGTAGGGACTCTGAACGGAAAGCGTCATAATAGCTCAGAGCTGAAGACAGCGCCGGCACCGGAATGCCATTGAGAGTTGCACTCGCCACTGCCTGGCGCCAGTTAGCCTGGTGGTCGGCGATCTGCTGGGTAAAGAAGTCATCTAATAACAAATTAGAGAGTTTGGAGTCTCGATCGTAGGCGTCACTAATCGATTGCAGGAATACCGCACGGATTATACAGCCGGCACGCCAGATTCTCGCAATTTCCGAGAAGTTCAGCTGCCAGCCCTGCTCCCGCGCAGCCAGTTTCATCAGGTCAAAACCTTGGGCGTAAACACAGATCTTGGCGCAGTAAAGGGCATCGTGCAGCTGCTGGATCACTTCCTCACGCTGCTCTGCCGCTACCTGGGTGAGAACTGGGCCCTTGAGTTTCTGCGCGGCGCGGGTACGCAAAATTTTGCGAGTAGATAGGGAGCGGGCGTAAACCGCTTCGGCAATGCTCGGCGCAGGGCAGCCTACTTCAAGACTGCTGATAGCCGTCCAAAGGCCGGTCCCCTTCTGACCCGCACGATCCAAAATCACATCCACCAGCGGTTGTTCGGTAACAGAATCCAGGGTGGACAGCACTTCAGCACTGATATTAATCAGGTAGCTGTTTAACGGGCCTCGATTCCACTCACGGAACACTTCGGCAATCTCCGCCGGTGACATCGCCAAGGCACTGCGCATCACATGGTAAGCCTCGCAGATCATTTGCATATCCGCGTACTCGATGCCGTTATGCACCATTTTTACATAGTGCCCAGAACCAATAGGGCCGATATAAGCCGCGCAGGGCTCACCCTCTTTCACCGGATTACCCGGCTCAAAGCGCTCTATAGGCTGGCCACTGGCCTTGTCCACTTTGGCCGAAATCGCGTGCCAAACGGGCTCGATACGGCTCCAGGCGTAGCGATCGCCACTGGGCATCAGCGACGGCCCAAATCGCGCACCAACCTCACCACCGGATACTGCCGTTGTAAAGAAGATCAGCTTACCTTCATAGCGCTTGGCACGCTCTACGGAGTCAGTCCAAAGGCTGTTACCCGTGTCCACAACAATATCATCAGCCTTGAGGCCAGCATCCAACAGTTTGCAACAAACATCATCTACTGGCGCCCCTGCAGGTACAGAAAGAATGATCAAGTGCGGCGCTTTGACCTTAGCCAATAACTCAGTGTATGAATTACAGGTTTCCACACGCGCAGGCCGATCACCACGTTCCTTTTTATCCTGTTCTAGCAGTGCATTGAGCCGGTTGTGATCCAAATCGAAGGCACAGACCCGATAGCCATTATCAGCCAAGTTCAAGATCAGGTTCTTACCCATCACACCAGCGCCAATAAAGCCAATGTCGCACTGTGAATCAGACATCAAATTCTCCGTCATAAGATAGGGGGGCTTTCAAGGGCGCGGAGTATAACAATATGAGTCCGGGGCAGGGAGAGCAAAAACCAAACAAAACCGTCCCCAGCCATAGTAAAAACGGCTTATGAAGTAGAAACTGGTACAGCGTAGCCCTTCACCAAGGACTTCCTCAAATTAGCCAGTAACGTGATAGCTTTTATCCTTTAATGCCAAATACACGCTCATTAAGCCCCACAAAAGCCTGCCCGAGTTAATTTAGATATTTAAAGCACTACAAAAAGACCTATGCAAAATTACACGCTGTCCGTTGATGCTAATTCAATCTACAACAAGACATTTACTGGAAGCCTCACACTTTTCATCGGGTTTCTAACTATTTAGATATGTTCAAATATATTTTCTTTAATTCCCAACTCAAGTGAAAATTAGACTAACGATAGTCTATAAATAGTCGATATTGCCTAATTTGCTCAGGACTGGAAATACACCGGTAGCTTAAATCGACCCAATGGAAAAATTACAATCAATAAAACCTTCCCAGAACTAGGGACCCAGCCACCAATAGTGATTTGTTATTAGCGGTCATAACACCCCCGAGGAACCATTTCATAAAAAACCATGAAATAAGAATTGAAATAAAGTTAAGAAAACTGACAAACTAAAAGCTATATAAGCACTTTTAAATCGTTGAATTTAATGAGAGAACAAATCCTAAATTCCTATATCTTTGCACAACTCAAAACACATCAAAAACCTTAATAAAGATCCCCAGAACAAAAATAATATAAATCTGCGAATGTCAGTATCAACAATATAATACCTTTTTCTTATGTACGCCAACCTACCCCCCCACACGATTCATAAATAAAACCAACCTATTAATAGATTGAGTTTGAGGATAGGAAATACGCCCCACAAATAAATCTGCGTCTATTTGGGCTAGACATCCCCCCAACGGTCGTCCCAACTCGTCTTTATAAATGGAAGGGGTTGGAACTGGGTCGGCTCCTATTATTGAGGTCAACTAAGTTTCATCACTTTCCAGCGATGATGAACGCTTCAAAAGGTAGCGCATATAAATTGACCAAGCATCAAGTAATGTGCCTGCATTAATAATTAACAGAAATATTAGGAACACCATTATTATGAAAAAGATCCTTACCGCTGCTTCTATCTGTTTGGCCTCTTTTGGGGTAGCCGGGCTGGCGAATGCAGAAACCTGGTCTCCCCCAGGTGCAATCGCCCTAGCGAGTGATGGTAACCTCGAAGTAGAGAAAGGTATCCTGCTTCAATGTAAACTTTCTGGAAGTGTCGACTCTACAGGAGCAGATGCCTCAGTTGGAAGCCTGGCCCTCTCGGGAGGTTTCCTTAACATTTGCGGCACTATTTCTTTTAGCGGGCTACCATATGCCCTTGTAGGACATGCAAACAATACTGTAACCCTAAAAAATGTAAACGTAGCAGCTGTATCAGGTAATTGCGCGGGAGATTTGAATGGAAGTTTCGACCAGTCAACAGGCAAAATTACCTTTAATGATGCCCAAATACCTAGTACTGGATCAGGATCTCCCTGTGTTATAAATGGCGTTGTATCTACCAATCCACAATCATCATTCACTGTACCCTAGATAGCCCCTATAATTTAGACGCACGGGGTACTATCAGCAATCATGATGGTGCCCCTTATACAATTAATTGACTTATAACAAAACACCCACCTAACCTAACTATCCTCAACTCACCCATCACCAACCAAAGAACCTAAGCTTTAGCAATCGGCTAAAAATTCATAAAGAAATATTCAAAAAACTGGCAAATTATCAAATAGCAAGTTTACATTTAAAAACGCACCTCAATTTGTCAGAAGAACCTATCCAACAGATCAAGGTGCTCTTAAAGAGGCAATTAACATTTAAACCTGTCAATCAGCCATAATCTCAGAGTTTAAAACCCTTTACTTATACTGAACCCAACAATACGAGGTTCTAAAGTAAATACATTTGTGGTGAGACCTGAGTCATCACTATTAGTAAACATGTCTGTGATCGGTGCATCATCAAATATATTCTTCACATAGAGCTGCATATACAATTCTGAGTTAGGATGACTCAAACTGACTGAAGCATTGAGGTTACTCCAGGCCTTTAAACGGTCATACTCTGTATTGTAAACCCTTGCGTAACTCTCTGATTGACGATAATAGTCAGTTCGCAAAGTTAGGTCCCAATCTTCGATAGGAATTGTATGCTCCACTCCCAAATTTACTGTGAACCGTGGGGCATTTGGCAGTTCATTGCCACTTAAATCGGCGGCAAAGCCTCTCGCTCCATTCGGTGCATCAGTGAGCGGGTTATAGGGGTCGATATTTAGCCACTCATGGAAATACTGGCTAGACTCTATTTCCGGTGTGAAAGAACCCCATCTACCCGTAGTATCACATAAAGCCCAAAGCATTAATGGGTATGGTATTGCAAATGTCGCCTCCACTACATCTTTCGGCGCAACACAGTTAGAAGGAACTTGAAGACTTGGACGAACAACTAACCAATCCTCATGTCCTTGAGTACGGTTCATTACATCAATAGACTCTTCACCATCTGCAATACGGGTCTTTAGGTAACCCATATTCATATCTAGCCGAGTGTTATCTGTAAGCTGCCATGCTAGTTCCAGCTCAATCCCCATACTCTCTGCATCAAAGTTTTCGTTTAACGAAATACGGTCAACAATTTGGGAAACTTGATAGTCGCTATAGTCATAGTAAAAAGCATTAGCGTTGAGAGTTAAGCTGCCATCAAGTAAAACATTCTTTGTTCCAATTTCAATTGCATTAACAAATTCAGGCTTAAAAGTTTCATCTAAAGGTTGGTATTGCACAACGTTGGGATCAATATCTGCGCGAGGGGGATTGGTGCCGCCCCCTTTGTAACCATGGGCAAAGGAGAGATAAAGCATCGTTTCATCGGTAAAGGGCGTATCTGTACGCCAGTCTAGTACAGCGCGCCCAGTGTACTCCTTCCAGCTTTGAGTAACGGCATCACCCTCCGGATACCCTTTATAAACCAGCCCTCCAGAGGCAGGGCCAGGAACGATCTCACCGGTATTATTATCAGTTTCAGTTCCAAGTAATAACTGACTGGGCACCGGTGTGGAACGCTTGCGATCATTCGTGTAGCGTAGACCAGTGGTAAGCTTTACATCATTATTAATTTGCCAGTAGGTTTCACCAAAAATAGCCCAGGATCGTGTTTCCACTAGATTTCGACTGAGGAAATAATTATGACCTTCCTCATCAATATTCTCTAATGAGTTGTAATCCACATACATACAATCTTGAAAACCCTCAATGTTCTGAGGATCCGTGCAATTCTCTGTACCCAAACCAGCCTCAGGATCATCAACGCCATTGTATACATGCTCGGCAATCAGGGAGAACATATTATTAAATACAAAATAATCATCCTGAGTCTTAAAATCTAGGTAATTAGCTCCCACAACAAAATTCCAAGGGCCATCAAAGGATGTTTGCAATCTGAATTCTTGACTCCACTGTTTGTTATCAGATCGGCTGATATCCACTGCCAAGACGCCATCCGAAGGACCTAACTGTGGATCGGTATAGATCCCACCGGGCGTAGGGCCTGGATCCAATCCATATTCAGTAGAATCACTAAAAATCGAGTCTGACACATACCGGTTGTAATCTTGGGAAGAGTAATAGTCGTCCTTGGCATAAGTCGACTGGGAATAAAATGTAAGAGTATCACTCATTTCCCATGCAAAATTTAACTGTACCAAGTCATTCTCAGCGCGAAACACAGGATCAAAACTGGTAGCAATTTCACGCAAATCCCTGGACTGCTCAGCATTGGCATAAGGATTTGGAAGAAATTCCTTCATTACCGGATAATAGCCTTGAAGAAGTGCTTGTGGAGCAACAACAAATGCAAGCCCCTTAGCATTGGTTGTACCATATGCTTCATCACTATAGATTGAGCCGGGTAAACAACCTTGACTAAAAAAACCTGTGAAATTTTCTGGTACTTCAACATCTCCAATCATTGAAACGCCTGGATCTGTCGTACAGAGCTGCTTCCCTGTACGTGAACGCTTATCATCCTCCTCAAAATGCTGCCAAATTAGATTGGCGCTAAATGTTTCTGAAGGCTCCCACTCAAAAATTGCCCGAGTGGAATAAAGATCACGATCATTAACGTCATTGTCTGTATAGGTATTAGTATCAAATCCATCGCGCTTAGTCATAGCACCGGAGAGGCGTAACCCCATGGTCTCCCCAATGGGTAAATTAAACATACCGCTAGTACGCTTCGAATTATAACTACCTATCTCCGCTTTAATTTCAGAGGAAAACTCATCCTCTGGCATAACCGGCAACATATTAACCACACCAGCTGTGGCATTACGACCATACAATGTGCCTTGTGGTCCGCGTAGCACTTCCACCCGCTCAACATCAAAAAACTCCTGCTCAAACAACCTGTTACGAATCAATGGAGCATTATTAAAACTCACGGCCACTGCAGGATCTGTGGCGGCAGAAACTGCCTTGGTGCCAACACCGCGAATGGAAAAGTTATAGGTACTAAAATTTGATTTGGAGAAGTTTACATTCGGTATCGCCCGTAGTAGTTCCTCACCACGTTCGATCTTCAAGGCATCCATGCTATCCCCAGAGAGTGCCGAAACTGCAATAGGAACATCTTGGATACTCTCCTCAATTTTCTGGGCCGTTACCGTCACTTCCTCGATCGGCTGTTTGGAGCGGCTACTTCTTTCCGTATCCTGTTCCTCCTGGGCTAGGGCCGCAGTGGAAACGGTAGACATCACCAGACAGGCTATTGCAGCGCTGTACCAGGGCGTTGTTTGATTGAGCGGATTGGTGGCACGAATCGCTTGTGCAATCAAATTTTTTTGCTTACGCAGGCTCATCATCATTCTGATTCTCTCTATTATATTTTCTCTGTTTTTCTGTCAGCCAAACACCACCTTATCTCAGGCCTAACTAGGTTTAAGACGCATTTACAGCACAGTCGGGGGGATCTAACCCCAGATTTTTCAGATCCACATTTACTAAATATTCGCCCCCAGAAATCAAGGAGATTAAATAAAATAACAATTAACACAACCAAACAATAGCGGTGACCAAAAGTTACAAACTCCACCTTCTCAGCGTTACACTCACTAAAAAGGGCAACTTATTTCAAGCAGGAAGCTCTCACCTTTCATAAATAAAAAAGACTAGCCTCCAAAAGGTCTTTTCGAGTGTAGTTCAAGTAAGTGCAAGCGGAATTACAATTGGGGATAAATATAGCTTTTTAGAAAATCTTTAAATCTGCAAAAACCATCTGAAGATGAAGGAGACAATAAAAGTAGAGAAGTTTTCTATTTGAGAGGCAAACATCAATATGCTTAGGTGAATAGGCGTAAATTCAAGTACTAGATTCTAAAATTTGCACAGATAGACTTAACCTGCAATTTAAAATACTTGTACTTAACCAATCTTTAATTGGATGATAGCCTGATTAAATATCCAAGAAAAACAGGTTATGAAACCTCCTCCACTGCCCGCCTAACCCTAATTAATGCGCGCTGGATAAGTTCCTTTACAGATTCCTTGGAGATCCCCATGCGTTCGGCAATATCCTGGTAAGTCAACCCCTCAAAACGGTGAAATTTAAATGCCGCCCCTGCACGTGGTGGCAGCCCCAGAATTGCTTTTAAGACGCACCGACAATCCTGCATACCTATTACTGTACGCTCCGGTGTAATAACATCGGGAATTTCATAATCAAGGGAAAGTGACTCATGGAAGGCTCGACATCGAGACTTGTGGTACCGACTGTGACTAACCAACAGATTTTTAGCTACCGTATAGATATAGTTTCTTGGATTTTCTATCTCTATATCGGACTGATTAAGGTGCCAGTGTAATTGAGCAAAAACCTCTTGCACTAAGTCATCAACATCAGCTGAAGCTACTCGAGAAGAAAAGTATCGTTTTAATCCTGGGCGATACTTATCCACCCAAGCTGAAATATCTTTTTGATAAAAATTATCCATAGTGAAACACACATGTGATTCAAATGATATTTAGTGCTCCCCAGACACAGAAAAGATTAGACAAACAACCAATGCAAAATCCACGAAATCCAGAAATTTATTCTTGTTATTTATCTGTAACAACTCCCCCCTAAAAATCAGGCCAAGCAAAACATAAAAACTACTTGGTCACAGCGAAAGAAGATTAAAAACAACCACGTTAAGGAGAGTTAACAGAATAACCTCACAAAATTTTTTGATAAATGCTTGAAAGGACTATTTGAGCAAAATGAAACGCCTTTTTATAACTGAGAGCAAAAAATCAAATAATCTCCAAAACTATTTTCCCACTTCTCATCCTCAACCTGAGTATCAACAAAATTAATCGAAGTTAATCTACCAATCGAGGACCTTTCAAGCAAACTGTGCCGCCCCCACCTTGTTCCAACGATAGATTCCCAATGCTCATCAACTCAGAATTGCCAATCATTCTATGCAAAGCCGTCCTCACATATAGATAGCGCCAACCAAACAAATCACAAGATGGTACAAATGCATACCCTTCGGAGAGTAAAGAGTTATGAAATCAAGCCATAGGACCATCGATTGAAGTAAGAGGTTGAATTGAATGACAATTCATAATCTCAATAACATTCAAGACTGAAAGCTCCAAGCTTACGAATATGAAAGGGTTTCAATTATTTCAGCAAAGGTAAGAGACTCACCTCTTTTACCATCAGCTGGCTCAATCAAGATTTTTCAAGTATAAAAATACAAAAAATTCACTCTAGGGAAGGATTGTAGTCAATGAGTTTTATTTTCAATCTCCATTTTTTAAAGGTCTTTCTACTTTTAAGTCTCTTTGTTGGTACAACAACCACCCATGCCAAATCTCCTGTTAATGAAGAGGCGTTTACTTTCACGACTTGGAATAAGCAGACTGCAGACGGCTATAAGGGCTTCTTTGAGGCAATAGAGAATCGTAGTAATCCGGAGAGCCGCTCGCTGAAACTTCACTATGTACGCTTTCCGGCAACCGGAAAAAAGTCGGGCCCGCCGATTATTTATCTTGCCGGTGGCCCTGGTGGATCGGGCATCATGGCCGTCAACTATCGTTTTGATATGTTTATGGCTTTGCGGGAGTACGGCGATGTGATCGCCCTGGACCAGCGTGGCACCGGCCGCTCCAACGATCTGCCTCACTGTGAATCTCGGCAGGTTGTTCCCGCCCTGAAAAAAACAACTGATAGCCAATACATCGAATATCATCGCGAAGCTCTGCGTGAATGCCTAGCATTCTGGCATCAAAAGGGGGTCGATCTAGCCGGTTACAACACCCTGGAAAACGCTCGCGACCTGGAGGCGCTGAAACAACATCTGGGGGTAGAGAAGATTGTGTTATGGGGCACTTCTTACGGCAGCCACCTTGCTCTAGCGGCAATAAGTGAGATAGAAGACTCCATAGACAGAGTGATCCTTTCCAGTGCTGAAGGCCTGGATCAAACTGTTAAATTACCCGCGCGAACGGGTTCTTATTTAGATCGACTGCAACTCGCCCTGGACCAGCAACCCGCAGCCAAAGTGGCCTACCCTGACATCAAGGTTCTTATCGATAGAGTGCACACAAAGCTGGAGCGAGCCCCAGTCAAAATCCAGATCCCTCAGCGGGAAGGCCACACTCTGGAGTACCTGCTTCAGCGTAGAGACATGCAACAAATTGCCTCCGCTTTTATTGCCGACCCCAAAAGTGTCGCCCACTTGTTAGGCTTCTATCGAGCTCTTGATTTGGGGCATGTTCCGGCTTTCGACCGAGTTCCCCGACGCTACTTTCCCGATGGATTCTTGAGTCCAGGCTCTCCAATTTCCCTGAGTGCCATGCCAACGGCAATAGATATAGCCTCAGGTATAAGCAGACAGCGAAAGTCTGAAGTGAAGGAGCAAGCAAAAACCGCCCTGTTAAGTGACTACCTCAACTTTTCCTATCACTACGATGGTTTGGCTGAACAGTTGGACCTGGGTGATGCTTTTCGCAGCAACCCCCATAGCAATATTCCCATTTTGCTATTCAGTGGCACTCTTGATGGCAGAACTTACATAGAGAGCCAGCAAGAGGCAATGGCAGGACTTAGTAATGCCACACTGGTAACAGTAGAAAATGCCGGTCACAATTTATTTATGGCATCCCCAGAGATACAAGACACCATCAACTCGTTCATGGAGGGGCGCCCAATCGAAAAAACCACTCTTACGGTGGATTTACCAGATTTTTCACCACAATAAGGCTTGCCCACCCAGATAGCGGCAGGTCAATAGTGCCTGCTGCCATATCCAGCCCACATTCCCTCGTTTACCCAGCCCTTGCACATTAATCTTTCAATAGATGAAATTGGAGGCGGGGGATGACCAATATCACCGACGAAGTTCATCGTGGTGCCATCTGCGACCTGCGAGCGTTGCAACAACCCGGTCTACAGACTTTCAAACGATATATTCGTGGAAGCTTGCCGGGACCGCCCTTTTGGCGGCTCACAGGTATGCAGCCAACGGAAGCAGGGTTGGGCAAAGCCACTTACTCAATGCCCATCACTCCCTGGCTGGCAGACGGCACCGGGGTCTACTGGGGTGGTATTTACGCGATGTTCGCCGACGCGCCCCTCGCCTCTGCAATTTGGACGACTCTCCCGGCCGGTAAAGTACTTAGCACTTCTGAGTTGAATATGTGTTTTATCCGGCCAATTACCAGCAATACTCAGAATATTGTTGGCCGGGCCACGACTGTGCATTCCGGCAGCCAAGTGGGGCTCTCCAGCATTCAGATCAACGATCAAGATGGCAGAACCCTCGCCTATGGAAGTACTCGCTGCCTGATTGCAGACTTCCCAGTCAATCCTGATCAGGAGCTACCTCTGCCAGACCTGGGACCAACCGATCCCCCAGACCCCTATCTCAGACCGCCACCCAAACCCTATTTCTGTGATATGGGGCATCTGCCGGAACAGGTACCTATTGAGCTTCAGCGAACTACCATCAATGAGGGTCGCATTCACCCCGTATGGTTGCTCACCGGTTACCGCGCCATCGAAATCGAGAACGGCCGCTGTATTTCTACCATGCCCTCATCCCCCTGGTTCTCTAACGGCACCCTGTCTATCTACGGAGGACTGCTGGCCTGGGCGGCGGACTTCACTATGGGGGCGGCCGTATATTCCACCTTACCGGCGGGCAGTATATTTGCCACCTTAGATATGCATATCCGCTTTGCCAGACCGGCCAAGCTCAACAGTGGGGACCTGATCCTCGAGGCGCAAGTTCTTCACCGCGGCCGCCAGCTACGGGTTTCCTCTTGTAATATCGATACCCCCAGCGGCAAACGCGTGGCAATTGCCACGGGCTCAGCACTAATGATTCCAGGGGGTGCACAAATGTTGAGCGATGGTAAAGAGCCCGATGAGATCATTGCTACCGCTACCTCTGGTAAGCCCTGGACCCCTTAAATCAAATTCCCTGCCAGCACCGCGGCTATCTTCAGGTAAAATGCCCCACATCTATGAAAGGGGTAAGTCCCCAATTACACTTTGACCAAGTAGCCACCAAACTTACTGGCGGCACAATCCAATTACTATTGCAGGAAACATACTATGGCCTCACTGCAAGACCAGCTGTTACAAGCAGGACTCGTCGACAAGAAAAAAGCCAAACAGATCGGTAAGGAAAAGCGCAAGCAACAGAAAGTTGCAAAGAAATCTTCACAACCACAGGTAGATGAAACAAAGTTAGCCGCGCAGCAAGCGCGTGCGGATAAGGCTGCACGGGATCGCGCCCTGAATGCCGAACGTGACGCTGCGGCTCAACAAAAGGCCATCGCAGCACAAATCAAGCAGCTGGTGAACAACAACCGCCAGCCCTACTCAGGTGAAACCGCCTATAACTTTACCTTTGATAAAAAAATCAAAACTATCTATGTCAGTGAAATCCTGCGGGATCATCTCATTGCCGGCCGGTTGGTGATTGTCGCCCAGGGTGAACAGTTTGAACTGGTACCCAGAGTGATCGCCGACAAAATTGCCGAGCGCAATACCGAAATCATTGTCAAACCTACCGAAACTTCGACCTCGGTGGACGAAGACGACCCCTACGCCGACTTCCAGATCCCCGACGACCTGATGTGGTAAGCCGGTACATGGAGCAACAAGTTACACAGACAGTGGAACAATGGCTCACCGATGTTGTGGTGGGCCTAAACCTCTGCCCTTTTGCGCGCAAACCACTACGCGCAGGCCAGATTCGTTATAAGGTCTGTAAGGCAAACAACGAGGATGCTTTACTGGCAGACCTCCTTGCTGAGCTTCAACGACTCGACAGTACGCCGGAAAACGAACTCCTGACTACCCTGCTGATTATTCCAAATTACCTAAAGGATTTTGCTGACTACAATCAATTCCTCGATCAGGCCGAATGGCTACTGAAGCGCAACCATTACGAAGGTATCTATCAGCTGGCCAGCTTCCACCCGGACTATCAATTCGCAGGTACTGCCCCAGAGGATGCCGAGAACCTCACCAATCGGGCACCCTACCCGATTTTGCACCTGCTGCGGGAAGAAAACCTAGCCAAAATGATTGATCTTTACCCAAACCCGGAAGCTATTCCGGAAAATAATATCCAACGGGTAGAGTCTCTTACTCAGGAGGAGAAGCTAAAACTCTTTCCTTACCTTTTCCAGCAGCTGAAAAAATAAACGATGAAGCCCATCGCAGAACTTCTTCGCTTGAAGAAGAAACTCCGCATTATTGGCTTTGACGATGCCCCTTTCCAAAAAGAGCGGGGCTCACCTGTAAACATCAGCGGGATAATATGTACCGATACCCGCTTTGAAGGCATGCTCTGGGGTGAGGTACAAAAAGACGGCATGGATGCTACTGAAGTTATCACGCAAATATTGCAAAGCAGCAAGTTTTACCCCCAGATTAACGTGGTACTGATTGATGGCGTCGCCGTTGGAGGCTTTAATATCATAGATCTCCCCAAACTGGCTGAATCCTTGAAGCGCCCCTGTATCGCGGTAATGCGTAAACCACCGGATATGTCAGCCATTAATAAAGCCCTGAAAAACTTCCCTGATTATTCACTGCGCAGGGAGATTCTACTTAAAGCAGGCAAGGTTTATTCTCACCGTAATTTTTACTTTCAGGTACAGGGCTGTGTCCCGAACATTGCCGCCCAGATACTTGAGCAAGCTACTGATAACGGCAATGTGCCTGAAGCCCTGCGTTTAGCGCATATGATAGGCGCAGCAGTAATGACTGGACAAAGTGGGAACAGAGCCTGAAACATCTCTATAATGTATTTTCTTATCCTTGGCACCTTTGAATTTATTCTTTCCACAATCCAATTAAGGCTAAGAGTGAGGACATCTTTCATTGGATACCAAACTATTATCGGCGACCTGTATCTCAAAATAGGCTGTTAGGAATTCTTTTATCAAGCTTTCTGCTCAGCTCTTCTCCCCATATTGATCAACCCTCCCAAGATATCTCAAAATATCTATTATACTCAGCAGCAAGCAATAGTAATCTGAGTAAATCAGGATCACTCCAATGCCTCAATACTTCAATATCACTTACTGCCTTGACCTCAATATCACCAAGAAAGTAAATTACGCCTATATAGAGGATAATAAGCTGGAAGAAGGCTTTGTTGGTTACAGGTATCGAGTGGAATGTACATGCAGAGCAAAATACCAAGATCCTCCCACCGACATGTCATTCCTGAAAAAAATATTTAAAGCTGAGATTCAGGATCTCTGCGATCATGCTACGATTATTGATTATCAAGACCCCTTTTTAAAGGAAATTATTAACTCCATAGAATACATGGGCATAATCCATCAACAACAAAAAAATGCACAATTTATTCAAGCGAACTCCAAAATTGGGAAATTGTGTATAACACCCTTTAAACCAAGCTCCGAAAACCTCGCTAAAGCTTGGCATGGTGCCATTCATCAAAGAGTTGCCGCCAATAGCTCAGACCTAGATATTAATTTCGAAAAGATCAAAGTCTGGGAAACCAACAATTGGTATACAGAGTTCTCTGTAGATCTGTAATTAAAATGGTGGATAGTGATAGCAAAACAAGTTTCACTTAGAGTGGACCACTCGGGTACATTTCAAGGCTATTTTCACTGGTTTTTAATGAAAGTAGCCCTGAATATTAAAAGGTACTGCAATCTACAGAATAACAGCGCTATCCCTCGAGCCAGAGGTAAAAAGAGCGACTAAAGAAAACTGGCTAAACCCTTGGTCCGTTGAAAGAAACTCCTTGCACCAAAAGTGTAAAACTTCAGAAAATGCAGCTATAGCGGATTGTTTGTCGTCATCAGTTTTAAACTGAGATTCTTGAAATTGCTTTTCCAGCGCAGTGAAGTGACAGCGAACAACAGCCTGGGCATCATTCTTTCTTTGGTCATCCGTGACGGTCAGGGTTAATTGCGAGCTGATGGGTTCCCACTGAATAAGAAAATAACGAGAACTATCATTTACATTTTTACTTAGCTTGGAAATAGCCAGCTCAAGGCTTTCGGCAAGATCCTGATAAATACCCTCACTGCTTAATGCCTGACTTTCCGCATTATATATTTCATACTCAGTATTATCCCCCTCTACCGCTTCAAAGGCGGATATCGAATGACTCATATCCCAAATTAAACCCATAACTCCTCCAGCCAGTCGATCGATTACTCTTAGAAGTGAACTATTTTACGACGTTCACGGCCTCCGTACATCCACTTACGAGGCTCAATTGACTGTATAGATTATAAGCAGTGATCTAGGCCAAGACTGTTATATTTCAGATACTCAGAAAAGGACTATGAGGACTACCTGCCCTCAATTTCGGTCAATTTCCGCGACTTGTGACAGTCTAAAAACCTAACCCCATTTGCCAACCGCAGCCTTTACTTGTTTGTGGGGCGCTGAGATACACGCATGGTGATGTCCGCGTGAAACACTTCCTCACCGTTAGCATCGAAGACACCCACGGGCATAACCACATCACCAACCTGAATAGATGCAAAATCTGGATACTCACAAACCGCACGCAGGTTGGTTTTTGCCATTTTCAGGTACTTAACTTCCATCCCCACGGGTATCCAACGAAAGCGGCGATCCAGAGAAACATCCAAGCAGACCCCGCCGGCTAGTTCGGCAGCATTACACATCGCAATCGCATGCACTGTGCCTATATGGTTTGTCACTCCCCAACGTTTCTTCAGCAATACTTCTACACGCCCCGGTGATACCTCAGCAAAGCAGGGCTTAATAGACCTAAAGTAAGGTGCTTTGAAAGCGACCACCTTCGAAACTGTCCAACGCCCAAACGCCGAACCACCAAACTTCTTCCAAAGCTGCAAAACTGCACTCTTCGAGGACTGATACTCCATCTTGTCTCACTACCTTAACCGTTTACTGATAAGCCCTTTGCTAAGGGGCTTGTTAACGGGGGCACTATACAACATCTCTTCTCTAAATCAGGTAATCAGAACTATCAGGGTAATTGACCCTCAAGTGCGCCTAGGGGTTACCCAAAGACAAAGGAAGCGGAAGATGACCTGTACTCAAGCCTGTGTAGGCTCTCATTCACAGTTTAACCATGCATGCCAACCCTGCACTGAAATTAGCATTTAAATAGAAAGTAAAAGTCGAAAATCTAAAAACACATTCACCGGAACTTAAATATCTATCTATAGCTTGTGAATTGTGAGAACCATTTCTTATCGACAACATGTAATACTTGAAGAAATTTTACCTATGAATCTACAGCAAAATCAAAAAAACCTAAAAACCACCTTTAACTTGTATGCTGGTTATTGTTTAATTTCGTAAGTTAAAATCATAAAAGTCTAAATACTAACATTTAATAAAAGAGGCTTGCCAATGCCTATTGAGCGATTAAGAACTCCCGAAGAGCGCTTTTCCCTTCTGCCAGGCTTTCCCTATCAACCAAAATACATCGATACTCTGGATGGATACGATTCAATGCGTATGGCCTACATTGATGAAGGCACCTCTGATGCAGAAACAACATTTCTTTGCCTACATGGGGAACCAACCTGGAGCTATCTGTACCGAAAAATGATTCCAGTATTCGTAGAAGCTGGGCACCGGGTTATTGCTCCTGATCTCTTTGGTTTTGGTCGTTCCGATAAACCAACAGATGACAATACTTACACCTTTAATTTTCATCGCAACAGCCTGATACAACTTATTGAACACCTAGACCTAAAAAATATCACTTTGGTATGCCAGGACTGGGGTGGACTTCTAGGCCTCACTCTGCCAATGGATATGCCGGAAAGATTTACACGATTACTGGTAATGAATACTGCGATTGCAGCGGGGGATGGCGCTTCGGAAGGTTTTTATCAATGGAGAAATTTTTCTGTCAGTGTTCCAGAGATACCGGTAGGCGGCTTAATTGCCACCGATGCCAGATCGGAAATCAATCTATTTGATATAGTAGCTTATGATGCTCCCTTTCCCGATAACCGCTATAAGGCCGGTGTTCGTCGCTTCCCCTCAATTGTTCCCGTTGATCCCGACATGGAGGGTGTAGAACTTGGGCTAGAGGCCAGAAATTTCTGGTCCAAGACCTGGGAAGGCGATAGCTTTATGGCAATTGGAATGAGGGATGCCGTACTTGGTGAAAAAGTAATGGAAATGCTTAGGGGGATTATCAAAAATTGTCCTCCGCCTCTCAAGCTTGAAGAGGCTGGTCACTTCGTACAGGAATATGGCAAGGAAATTGCTGAAAAAGCCCTATCTCATTTTCAGCTAAAAAAACCTGCCCAATAGATAAGAGTTAAAAAATTAGTGTTTATTGCATCTAAATCAGGCCGAATTAACGGCCTGATTTACTAATCGAATAATTTGATCAACACAACTCAGTTATTGACAGTAAAACTGCTCGACTTGCCTGAGTAGCTGCTAACCTTCCCTGTCCAGCCACTTTTCCAGTTTCCCTTGTGTTTTATGCGATAAGTACCCGCAGGAGTATCCTCACCAATTACCCACTGCCCTTCAGCAAAGGAGCAGGCCAGGCAGTCTACCGCCGTATCCCGTGTCCAGATAAAGCGAGTATCCAAGTCATTGTCAGTAAGATAGGTTTCCCAGTTGCCATTTACCTTACGTTGAATCTCTATAAAGGTATCTCCCGTTCTGAAATCGTTACGGGGATGACCGGAGCGAAAACTCGCGGAGACAGTATCACCAACAGAATAGTTGCTACGTACATCATTCCAAACCTGGCCGAAGGATTCCCATAGGCGCTTATCATCGTAGACGACACCAATGACATGAATTATTTGGTCATTCGATAAATCTGTTGGTGTCGGCCCTGGATCCACCGCCAGATTATTATTCATGGCGTTGGCCATACCTGTATAAATCTGTTGATAAGCCGCCAGGGTGTTGGGCCCATAGATCGTGTGCCCCCCCTCATAGTGTTGCCTGTCAAATTCTTCATGAGTGGTCACATAACCGGTATAAGCATTGGCCAAACCGGCAATAACTACCCTGGTAACACCGTGCCCCTGCATTGAGGCCAATACCTTTTCTTCCAGGCGGCGACCAGCCATAGTGGTCATTTCACTCGGCGCAGCCACTAGGACCAGTGATCCAATGCGAAACATCTGAAATGGCAGATAAGGAGTATACAACTGCTGCCCTACTACTTTACGCTCAACAAAAGTGGGTTTGGGATATTGGCAAGGATCATCCTGTGTATCCTTATAAACGGCAGCCGCAGAGAAAGCATTCATTAACCCAAAGAGCGGGAAACCTCTGATCACTGATTCGAATAGGCTTTCGCTGCGATCCCACTCAGTGCCTTCGTTTTCAACTGACATCCCCTCGAAAATACCATCAATCCCACTGGGACCATCCCAGGAAGAGCCAGCTGTGAATGACCAGCCCACGGCACCTTCGCAAATGTTTTGCTGCCCTTCGCCAGTATATTCCCCGGCTACGGTATAACCGGGGAAATATATGTATTGATGGCGATAATCAAGATTGTTCAATAATTTATTGTTCGAGGTGCTGTAAAGAGACTTCGCTTTGTTTGCCTGTTTTTCTGCAGCCAACTCAAGACTCTCATATTCACTGGAGCCACAACCATTCCCTGGGCCACAAATATTGGGAGAAGCATCACCTAGATTGCTATTGGCAAAGGCCGCAACAAGATTTCCTGTCGAATCTGTCTGATTTGAAGCCCATTGCTCAAATAAATAACTGGCAGCTCCCTTGTGATCACTACTCAACTGACGTTGACCGGTACCAAGTGAAACATTGTGTAGCGCAAACCAGTTAATAATACCCAATGCTTTATTATTCGCATTAACCAGCTTGAGCTGCGTCATAGTTTTGTTGGTATCGTATTGGTAATTGCCCGTATCCGGATTTTGCGCGTAGGGCTCCGGGTTGCGGTTGATACTCGTGTTGAGCAAGGTACCTTGCTCCAGGTAAATGTCGCCCTCTGCCAAACTGCTATTTGCCATAACAATAGATTGGTAGATACCTTCTACGATCGCGTTATAGTTATCTTCCGCATAACCCAGTGCACTCATATTGAGCATCACATAGTGATCATAACCTCCAGGGCCTACGTGGGTGTGGGTGGCCGTGAGCATCACATTTTCATCTGTAAAGCGGTCGTTGCCATACCTACTCTTGAGCTTGGCAACCACACCCTGTTTAACACCTTGAGTAATACTCTGTAAATCGGCGGAAACAAATACCAGACGCTGACTATCCTGAGGATTGGCAATTACAAAAGCACGGGACCACAAGCGGCTATGAATTCCTTTGGTTGTCTGACTGGTTTCTCCATAACCAACCATACCAACATCGGCGGCTGGCCCAGTGATATCGTATTTACCCGTACCTAACAGCCACTCTGCACTGAGAGCCAGGGGGGAGAATCCAAGCAGTATAAAAAATGTGGTATACCATCGAATTATTTTTGTCTTCATTTTTTCTCCATAATTTTTATACGAAAAGTCCTTTCAAAGGCCCTCTATCCTTGATTTCAAGGCGCCAAGAAGCCAGTCCCTTCCGAAAAAATCAGCTTGATATTGTGTAATAAAAACTGGCCGAACCAGTGGATACCTGTGAGTAATTACCAACTACTCACAACGGTTTTCTCTTCCTGATACCGCTGCCTTAGCATTCTAGAAACCGCGAAGAATGATCGGCAGGGTCGATGTCCTTGATCGCACCAGGCGTTTATTATTCTGTAAAGGCACGCGGGTGCCAGCATACTCTAATTATCCCAGTCAGTGTGGTTAACAGAACTCAACGGCCGCCAAAATAAATCTGACATGGTAAATTTCAAAGTAATACCAACCCAATAAAAAACAGAAATAACAATTAATTATTTCTGTTTGCGCCAACTGACAGCATTATTCATCTTATAAAGCACAACAATAAAAAGATGACTCGCGCGTTCTAACAAACACTTGATCAGCCGCTCATCTACCATGGCGATAAAGGACGTAATGAAAAAAAAGACCGATAAAACTCATAGGCTTCCAGTAAACAATCACTGAGCAATGCTGGGAAGGGGATCAAAGTATGGCCAGGTCTTTTCCGGATAAAATGACCTACAAATGGGATAAAATAGAGAAAAATATACCTTGGCTATTTAGTCACGAAAATCCAGATATTCCAGAAAGAAACTTTATTGCCCAGAAAGGGCCCTAAGATGAGTTGCAAATAATGAATAAGCAGTGGTTAGCAAATGCGTATTAAATTACTCAAAGCGGGTTTCACCTCCCTATTCTTACTCGGCATCACACCTCTCTCCATGGCCGCAACCAACTGTAAGGTCAATATGGTTGTCCAAAGTCAATGGGATAAGGGCTATATGGCCTCTGTAGTGGTCCGCAATACTGGCACAGAGCCTATTAATGGATGGAACCTTAATTGGCAATGGCCCGGAGACCAGGTAATTGACGGCTCCTGGAATGCCAAAATTTCCCAAAATGGCAATACTGCAACAGCGGAAGGTACAGGTGACTTTGCCAATATTCCTGTGGGTGAGGCTCGCTCTTTTGGCTTTAATATCGCCTACTCTGGAGGAACACAAGTCCCCTCCAAAATCAATGCCAGTTGTCACAATCAGCAAACCCCTCCACCGACAACATCAGAGCCACCGAAAACCAGCCCGCCCTTATCGGCAATAGAGAGCTACAACTATATTTTGGGCACCCAGACTATCAGCCCTAAGTACAGCTTCACAGGCGAAGGCTCTCTAGTGGAATCCGCTAAAGCCATCCGCGCAATGGGGTCCAACCTACTTAAGATCGCCCTGTCTACCGGCTTGTACGATGAGCTTAACGGCTTGGGCCTTGACTACCAGTTCAAACGTATGCTGGAAGAAGTACCCGCTTACCGAGAGGTGCTTGATATGGACTTCTCCCACTATATGTTCTGGGTGGAGGACTCCGGATCTTGGATGGACAATAAAGGCATGTCTCAGGAAGAACTCACCTGGCAGTACGATAAGATTTATGCGATGGCCGAGTATCTGTTAACGAAATACAGCGGCTCAGGTAAAACGTTTATGATCGGTCATTGGGAGGGCGACTGGAACCTCGTGCAAAAAGCCGATGGAACACGGGACGACAACCAAGTGAAGATTGATCCGCTGCGTATTCAGGGATTGATCGACTGGCTCAATATTCGCCAAAAAGCCATTGAAGATGCCAAGGCCAATATTCCCCACTCCAACGTCAACTTGTATCACTATGTAGAGGTGAATCGGGTTGAATCCGCAATGCAGGGTAAAGAGCGCATCACCAACGCCGTGTTACCACACACCAATGTCGACCTCGTTTCCTACTCAGCCTATGATCTGACTACCAAAGAGAAACACTCTGATTTTGCCACCCTACACGCCGAGCTAACCAAAGCACTGGACTTTATTGAGTCAAAACTGCCGCAAAAAACTGGCCTGCCCTTCGAAAAGCGGGTGTTTATCGGTGAATACGGTTACGGTGAATCTTGGTTTAAAGACTGGGGCACCCGCTCTGGTGAAGCGCAAGATATGTTGTCTCGCAATGTAATTAAAACCTCTCTTGAGTGGGGCTCTCCCTTTATTCTTTACTGGCAGATGTACGGGAACGAATACGATAGCTGGATTAAAGAATTTGTCGGTTACTGGTTGATTGATAACAATGGCAATAAAAAGGAGATTTATCAAACCCACAAGAATTTTTACACTGATGCCAAGAGCTATCTAAATAACTATCACACCAAGCAGGGGGCTTTACCCTCAGAGTCTGAATTCCGCGCTTTTGCCCTAAAATGGTTTGAATCCTCTACTGCTACTAAACCTGACAACACCACTGAGCCCACATCAGGTACGAACACTGGGAACGGCACTAATACTGGAACTGAGCCAACACCCGCAATACCCACAACACCCACAGAGCAACCCCAAGCCTCAGGTCAATGTACGGTGGAATACGCCATTCAAAATGACTGGGGTAATGGATTTATGGCCAATGTTGTCATACGCAATACCGGGGATCAGCCACTGGATGCTTGGCAAATAAAATGGCAATGGCCGGGCAACCAAAAAGTAACCCATTTTTGGAATGCTGAGGTGGTTGACCACTCTGGCTCAGTAACCGCTAGCGGCCAGGATGTTATTCCACCAGGAGAGGCACGTGCCTTTGGATTTAATGGCGAGTATAGCGGAACCAATAGTCAGCCAACTCTTAATGCCACCTGCCAAGCCAGCGGTTCATCCCAGGTTGGCACCGGCAATCCAGCAACTCCCCCCGTAGCCGGAAACCAACCCGGCGATAGCGGAAGCTCCTCTCAGGATGGTACCGGTAAAATCAAACTTTGGTTTATCGGGGATTCAATCACCTATGGTATGACCACCCTGCCCTACAACTCAATGGGGTTCCGCTCACAAATCTGGCAGCAAATCGTCGAGGCCTCTGATGGGAAATCCAGCTTTCCCCTAAGCAGTAGCGATAATAACGGCAGCCTGACCATTAGCTATAATGGTCAGCCCGTAGAAACTATTGGTACTGTGAGTGGCCCAACCGGACCCGATGGAGTAGAGAAGAAGACTGGAAATTACTGGCATACCGGAATTCCTGGAGCAAGTACGAGCGATATGCAGTGCTTTCTTAATCCTACAGGCCATCAAATCCCAGCAGGTTATAGCTCTGCCAGCTGCGCAGATGCTATTGCCTACTTTAATTCTGTCGTTACTGAAATGTGTCGTGAAAGTGGTAACAGCGCAGGGTGGTTAGACAACCAAGCCTGCCCATTAAACCTAAATCTGGCGGCATCAGATGCTATTATTGTGCCTATCCAGCTGGGCACAAACGATATCACCCATCTCAATCGGAATGGCGCTACCCAATGTGGTGCGGCTCCGAAGGCTGGGAGCCTAACGGCTAAGCGCCTAGACGAAGTAGTGGAAAGCATTATCTCTAGCAATAATACTCGAGATAAAACAACGTTGGTGGGCAAAATATACAGCCACCTAAGTGCAATGGGTATACCGGATAATAAAATTGCCTTTGTAATTTCCACCATTCCCCGTAGAACGAACTTGGATGGTCAGGACCCTTCCAACCATTGCACAGACTATTACAACACGAAAATCAAAAGTACTATTGCTAGTATCACTCCTCCGGTAAAGATTCTTCTTGTTGATCAGGGCAATATTGTACCGACAGGTGATTCTGTACACCCAACAACAGCCGGACATAAAGTTATGGCCTGCAACTTGCTGTATGGCTATAACTATGGGCACTCAGAAAATTTTAACTGTCCTACCCCCAATAGCACACCAAAAACTGGTTTACTGCATGCTTTTTCTGCTGTATCAGTAAAATAGCCTCTATTAGCTATTAGAAAGGTGTTCTAAAAATTCTAGTATCCATTAAAAAATAGAAGTGATTTATTGCGGAGCATTTTTGCAAGATATAAAGTCCCCATGGATTGGTGCGGTATCATAAATAATTGTTACAGCCATAAAAGTACTGAAATCTTCCGTTAAATCGAAGAGGTCTACCACATCAATTGTGGCCGGACCTCTTCCTTCTACTGACCGGGTATAGCTAAGATGTAATGCAACTTGGTTAGTCTTTAACACACCCGAAAGTATATTATTCAGTTTCATAGCACGATCACTAATTGACTGAAAAATATAGGAATAAAAACTCTCTACTGAGCATTTCCCAAAAATTGGCGAATAGACCAAAGCATTTTCTGAAAACAATGAAAGAAGTGTATCCAAGTCCCCCCGCTCCAAGGCAGATAGATATTGGTAACAGAGCTGCTCGGTCTCTTTAATATCTACAGATTTCTTCATCATTTATCTTGCCTAGCCAAAGTTCGATCCACCATCTCACCACAAAGCCCAAGGTAATTATTGGGATCAAGCAGCTTATCCACTTCATTATCGGTTAAGGCCTTAGAAACCTCATTATTCTCCTTTAATAGATCCGCAAATGGTCGATCAGTTTCCATTGCTTGACAGCAAATTTTGTAAACAAGATCATGAGCTTTCTCACGGCCAATCTTTGGGCCTAGCCCCATCATCACCGCTTCAGAAGAAACCAAACCTCCAGTCATCTGTAAATTTCGCATCATATTATCTGGGTGTACATTGAGACCCCGCAACGCGAACTTCGCCTGTGCCAATGCCGCAGCGGATAAACAAAAGATTTCAGGAAGAACCACCCACTCAATCTCCCAGGTTCCCGTCGCACGCTCGTGATCTTCCTCCATAGCATTGAGTAACGCCGCCACCTGTTGTCGCACAATGGGCACTATTCCACTCATATATACTGAGGAAACTGGGTTGTGCTTTTGCGGCATAGTGCTAGAAGCACCGCGCCCCGCAGTGAAGGGCTCCGTGACCTCCCCGACTTCTGTCTGTGCCATCAGTTTGATATCTAGGGCTATCTTACTCAGAGTGCCGGTGATTAACCCCAATAGACAGGCGACTTCAGCTATCCGATCACGCATGGTATGCCAGGCGATAACAGGTATAGCGAGATTAAGCTCCTTCATAAGTCCAGCCTGCACCGCTAGGCCTTTATCTCCCAAGGAGGCTAGGTTTCCCGCAGCACCACCAAATTCCCCGACTAGGACTCGTTTCTTAATTTCTGCAAGCCGTTGCTGGTGCCGATGAAAACCCGCTAACCACACAGCTGCTTTATAGCCAAAGGTAATTGGTACAGCTTGTTGAAGGTTACTTCTCGCAACCATTGGCGTATCCCGGTAATCCTCGGCTAGAGCGGCCAGCGCACCGGCGATTTCATCTACTTCCGTCTCCACAAGCTTTAATGCTGCACGAATCTGCAATATAGTAGCGGTGTCGGTAATGTCCTGAGTTGTTGTGCCCCAGTGGCACCACTGCCCTAGCCCCCCCTTACAACGCTCAACTAACTGCTGTACAACTCCAAATACCGGATAGCCAATTAACTCTGTCTGGGATCTCAACTGCTCAAGGTCAATTTCTTCAACACGACAATGTTGGCAAATCTCATCTGCTGCCTCTTTGGGAATGATATCAAGTCTCGCCTGTACCCTGGCCAAGGCAGCCTCTACATCCAAGTAGTACTGAACTCTTTGCCGGTCAGAAAAGATCTCACTCATGGCAGGAGTACTAAAGAGACCAGAAAAGACCTGCGAGTCTATAAGAGTTGCAGCCATTGTTAACCTCCCAAATAACAGGTAACAGCAGCGCTTTAAAGCAAAGTGTAATAATCAAGAAGAGCATAAAATGAGGCAAATACAAGCATCAGTGTGCATATGCCACATTTTCTTTAAAGAGTAGACAATAGTCCCAACTTTCAGAGACATTGGTATGATCCATAGCTGGTAAACTTAACCGGGTCAAATTAAGAAACTATGTAATCAAATTGAAGCAAAGTTGAGATATTCGGCGCTAACCAGCACCTAGGCCAAATGCTAAGTATCCGGTAATAGCTAACAGGAGCAGAAGCCCAATTAATCCCGCACGACCAGGTAATTCTGCAGGTGATGACTGTATGTTTTTTTCACGTACATAGGTGTTAACAATTATTCTTGCTTCTTTAAGATTAATATTCTTGTATTCACGCAGAAGCTTCATAGCTTGAATCATTTGGCCACTTTCAATTGCATCAACTACATCTTCTTCCAATTTCATCATTGGTCCAATTACCGCTCAAGGAACTATAATTTTGGCATATAAAACATGAAAATCCATGAAATCTACTATAGTTATGTCGAACCATTCCTATTAGTGTAATTGGTTCTATAAGAACATCCCCTCAAGAACCTGACTACAAACACCCACAAATTCTTAAATAATCTTTAATGTTACTGACTGAAAAAATAAACTACGTACTCTATAACCACCTAGGGCAAGCCGCCACTAAATCCTTTTTGGGAAACCCTAAAGACAACAACGTTAAAGCACCTAGATCACACAAAAATATTACCAGTGAGACTTACAAGTGCGACAACTATACCCTTCTCACACATCGACCAACACAAGAGCAACCCCCTTTAACCCAATAAGATATTGAAATCATTGATTTAGATCAATAACCCGCATCTCAAGACAGGGAATCAAAAAATATAAAAATATCAAAAATGAAGTCATTAACAACCAGAAAGCCTACAACTGCATCAATCAAAAACGATAAAGCACAAAATAAAAAGCATGCTCCTGAAATATTTTTGAGCACAAAAAAAATCATTCACTATTCAAAAGAAAACAAAACAAACACTAAACCTGCATCAACTCTCTCTTAAAAAAATCAAATACTCCCAAATAGGTATAGAGATCTAACCACCAAGAATCACAGCTAACAAAAAACCATAAAATAAGAAGCGCCCATGGGAAATCAATTACAATTTAACAATTGCCAATAAAAATCCAACTTCGTATACTGAAATTCTATCAAAAAACAATAAACTTAAAGCTAGTGGGCACAGGATGTGCATTGACAACCTGAAAAGCAAACAAGCTATACCGTCAACATCTAGAAAAGGAATTTTAACATTAAAACGAGCAACACAAGCCGAGTTTGGCTGGAAGATCTATCCGAGGAAGCACTTAACCATAGGGCTGTAAATCATACCTATTTAATACGGTTTAGTGAGGCATCCCTGCCAAACTTTCCTTATGTTGTGGCTGATTTTGCACAACAATACAGCCTATACACATCCCGATTTATTAACTTATTAAGTGCAGCCATCTCCAAGCTGACCATTCCGGAGCACCGAAATATACTCTTGGAAAACCTGAACGAAGAATCTGGTAATTATGAGGAGGATGAACTCCGAATACTAAATCACCATGGAATAGATCCAAGGTGGATAAAAAATATCCCCCATGCTGATCTTTTTACCCGCTTTAAAGAAAAGGTCACACAGGGTAAACAAGAAACACCTCTTTCGGATGATGCGATCATCTGGTATGACATGCTTTCAATGGTATTACTTTATGGCTCTACCGAGGAAGCAATAGGAGCTTTAGGGATAGGAACAGAGCATGTAGTGAGTACAATTTATCCATATATTGAAAAGGGGTTGAAGCATTTACCTGAAATTCAGCCCAAGGACTACTGCTTCTTTTCCGTTCACACTCTAATCGACGATGATCATGCTGAAAGTCTCAAGCAGATCGCATTAACTTTTGCCGAGACAGAGGAAGGAAGGAGGCGTCTTCGCCAGGGTGCAACTAAGGCTCTGAATTTAAGAGCTGCTTTTTGGGATGGCATGCTTGCACGAGCATACAACAATACAAAAATCATCGACAACAATTATAACTCGACAACCACACAAGTATCAGGAGTGGCTCAGGATGAACCAACCTATATCAACTGAATCAATTTATAATGCACAAGCCACGAATTGGCTTAGATCAGAAAAAATACTGTTGAGCGACTTCACGGCAAGACCTCGTGTTTTAGAGGCTCTGGGCAAAATCAAAGACCAAGATATCCTAGACTTTGGCTGTGGAGAGGGCTATGTATCACGCATGCTGATAGAGGCTGGTGTCAAGTCAATTTTTGGAGTTGACTCTTCTGCTGAAATGATAGCTCAAGCACAATCGATGGCTAAGGAACTCAAGCTATCTAATGCAACTTATACCGTAGGCAATGCAGTTTCATTTAATCAATTTCCACAAACCAGATTCGACAAGGCCATTGCCGTATTCCTTTTCAATTACCTGACTATCGAAGAAATGACTCAGGTAATGAGTAAAGTACGTTCTTTGCTGGTAGCAGGTGGTACTTTTGTCTTTACCGTACCCCATCCATGCCTCCCCTTTATGAGGGAAGAAAGCCCACCGTTTTACTTTGAACATGGTGAAAAATCTTATCTCGACGGTATAAATAAGACCTTTGAGGGGAAAATCTGGCGTAGAGATGGTGTACCGGTCTCTGTTCGCTGTGTACATAAAACCTTTGCACACTACTTCGAAGCCCTTGCTAAAGCCGGCTTTAACAGCCTACCCGAAGTCAAAGAATTAGCTGTAACGGATGAACATCTGGCATTTGACCCTGAATTTTTTGGTCCACTAAAAGGCTATCCATTGCATGTGTTATTTAAGGTGAAGGTAAATGATTGATATAGCACCTGACGAGACTATCCGTGCACAGGCATGGACAGCCGCAGAGTTGGAAGCTAAACCCAACTGGAAATTTAATTGGCCTAATGACTGGCCAAATGAAATCAAAGCCCTGCAAGAATGGTCTAAAGAGCAGGACAACCCTATTCGGGCTTTGCAAGCAGATTCTGTTGCCACTCCTCAGTTTGATCAGCTCGCCCAAAAAATCAAAAGTGAAATCCATGAAGGCAATGGTGTTACTTGGATTCGAGGAGTAAAAGGCTTTGATCAAACAACACTAAATCTTCTGTTTCTCAAAATCAGCCTGGCAATGGGGCAGACTATTGATACCTACGGTAGACTCTACGGCATTTTAGATACGGGCAAAAGCTATAAAGACGAAGCCATTCCTGTTTCACAAACTAACGCAGCAACTGGTGTACATACAGATAGCTCACAACGAGCCATACAACCAAATATTTTAGGGCTCTGCTGTATTACCCCCGCGATTCAAGGTGGTAAATCTAAAGTAGTTTCTGCAGCCCAGGTACATCAAAATCTCAAGAAACAGGCACCTAAAAAGCTAGAGCTGCTCTACAAGAATTACATTCGAGATCTTGTCACACCAGGGAGCGATAAAGATATCCAGAATATTCTGAACAATCATTTCCCGATTTTCAGCTATGCCAATGGCAAAATTTCTATCCGCTATATGCGCTACTGGATAGAGAAAGGCCATCAACGAGTCAATAATCCCTTAACGGCAGAGGTACTTCAAGCACTGGATCTTCTTGATGGAGAACTAAACAACAAAGAAAATGTTGTTAGCTTTTATATGAATTCTGGCGATATGATTTTTATTGACAATACTAGAGTCTTGCACGATCGCGATGAATTTATAGACACACCCGAGCAAAAACGTATATATACAAGGGTGTGGATAGATTAAGTGCTTACAGGCTCCAGGAGAATCTTCTCCGGGGGCCTGGCAATTAGGTACATAAGTCTACTGGGTAAGTAATTATAAAGTCGGATCCGCTTTAATCATTCTCACTAGCAACATAAGTATGAGGAAGCTGAATATATTCAAAAAACTTTCGCCCAAATCGGCCTCCAGTACTCTCTCTAACTCCAGATCTGCCAAAAAGCAGCTCCCCTATATTCACTCCAACCCCAACATAGAGCTCTCTACGCAAAGGGTCGTCTCGTTCTTTTTCTTTCAAAGTGAAACCCCGAGCAAAGTAACCCCCATGTAACTCCAGATAATTAAGAGGATTTCTCCGTGATAAGCCAAAACCACTTAACTTTAAGGCCAGTAGATATTTTTGCCCCGAGTAATCTGAGTGTGGCTTAAAGCCAGAGCGATTACCCGATGGAAGATATTCTAGACGAAAATCCAGCTTTTCCCTAAGCCCGGGGATATTCCGTCTTAGGTAAGAGATTCCTACTCCTGCAGTATTGGCAACAACGTCCTCCCAGGCAAAGCCATGCTCCTTAGAGTAACCATCGCCTAACTCCACAAATAACATACTCAACCAAGCTAGAGTAACTGCACTAGCCTCCGCCCCTACAGCATTATCAGCCTTGCAGTGAATGGCATCTGTAAAGAATTCACTGAGAAGATAGCTCCCATAGACATGACCGAGCTTATCCATACCACCATTGGCAGTATCATCCTCAAAGAAACCCTCACTAGTTGTACCAAAACTACTAGATCCCCAGTCCCAATCCACTAAACCAATCGCTAAAGTGGAAACAGCTACCCCTGCAGCCTCAAATGGAATGGTAGAAAGATGCTGCTTGAATTTAGGCAGTTTAAAGCCATGCCAGCTAGAATCAGCCACCGGATACTGCTGTACACAACCAAATCTTTGTGATTCTTCGAAGGACATTGAATTACGGCCTACGGGGCTGACCACCTCTTTAGCTAACCCCTCAAAGCTCCACATAGCAAAAAGCATGACCAAAGAAATTCTCTGAGCTATTACACGATTCATCATTTCCATTTATTCCTTTAATAGGAAAATCCGACTTAAAATTTTATCGCACTCAAGGGTAAGTGTTGTATGACAAAGCAAGCTATCTTAGCAATAAAGCCAAACTTGATAGCTCAACCTTCCTTATTATCTCTACATATACCAATCATTAAGCATAGAAATAAATATGGACAAGGTCCAGAAACAGACCTAAAAGAGATTATTGCGCCAAAAAGGTGGGACGGGGCATATTGAATCAACTGATATTATTATTGGAACAACTCACTTCAAGACAATGCATCAGCCTATAAACACCGCTCCAGGAGGATAAAGCATCTATAAAGACAAAGTGATTTATTCCATATGAATAATCGACTAACCGCCAAGTATTGACGCTTTAAATTAAAGATTAGCAAAAATCAACGTCAAACAACATTACATAATAAGAATTTACTGTCTATCAACACTTGAAAGTGCACCCCAAAAATCAGCCTCATAAGCTTGAATAAGCCTTACGCGAGTTTCAATATCCGACTCACTTACTCCGGAGGCCAAGCCTTTTGCCACTATAGCTATAGCCTGCTCCCTAAAATCAGAGTGTAAAGTGCTAAAATTGATTAAGAACTCCAACTGACTATCAGACAACCCCCTATATTGTTTAAGTGCTTTTGCCATACGGCCAACATTTTTACCAAAACTTTGAAAGTTGATTAAAAGAGCTGCCGCAATCTCTGCAGGTTGTGCATAATTTGCCAACCATGTTGTATAAGCTGGATACGCCTGTGCCCTAGCTAGCGGACGATATTTAGTAATTTGACTTTCCGAGATATTAAGTGCCTGAATTAGAGCCGGTAATTGCTCACTGGCTGACATCTCATTAACAACTAAACGATAAAAAAATTTGTTACTCACCTTACTTGAAGAATCACCGAATCGATGCAATGAGAGTGCGTTATTGCGAAGGTCAGATTGAATAATCAAACGCTGCTCCAGTGCAAAAGCGTTTATAACTGACATTGACAACTCATTCTTTTCCAGTTTTTGGAGAATGGCAGGAACTTCATTACTAAGATATTTATTTTCAAGCCGTTGGATTAATTTCTCAGCCCCACTTCGTTTCTTCTCAATAGTTTCCGCAACAGAATTCGCCACAACTATTACTGCGAATATAAAAAAAAATCCTAACCTGATAAAAAAACCTGAAGTCACCTTATAGCGCTCCAAAACCTAAAGCGATAAGCATAGCATCTCAATCAGTAATTAGCGCAGATTGCGCCGAGATAATCACGCTACTTGAAAGCTGTAATCTCTATCTCAAATATCTACAACTATATATTGAAGATTGATTTCTCATTTATCTATGTAAAGTCTTTCTTCAGAAAGCGAATGATAATACTCGTTCTTAATCCTCCCCCAAGATAACCTTGTTAAATCGACCTGCCTGCTTGTACCAAAATTGGCAATCGCGGCCAAATTTTTTAGCTTGCAAATTGCATCCTCAACCTCAGAATAACGAAACCACTCAGGATAAAACTCCGGGTAGCACTGTTCATCAGGCACTAATGGCGTACAACCTGCTACGGCAGCCTCCATTACCGCCAATCCCTGAAATTCGTGGTATGCGGTAGATAGAAATACATGACTGTTATGCAAGGTTTGTCGGTATAGAGATTCACTCTCCACGTACCCCACCACTAGCAGATTTTCACTAAACTCCCGTTGTATCTGCTCAAACTCTTTTGGGCTATTACGAAAGGATTGCCCCATCAGGTTGAGTAAGAATTTTACCTTTTTCTCTTTTAGGCCCCGAAGGATTTGCAGCAGACGGTCAGCGCCTTTGTCATATTCCCAGCGGGCGGCCCAACTGATGATTAGCGTATCCTCGCTTACTTCACCCTGATAACCCTGCCCCCAGCGGTGATCCCAGCAAAAATCAGCTTGTGTGTACTCTTGAGTAAAGAGTGCATCCTCTAGTGGTACTGGCAGCACCTTCGACTTACTTGTAATTTCTTCACAAATTCCCATCGGTACACAGTCCGGGAAGCGCTTTAAAAGCTTGGCTGCGCCCTCAATCAGGGTGCGGCGGTTGTATTCCGAATTAAACAGCAACAGGTCACCGGCTAGCGCAGTATAGATATTGAGTAGCTGTGGCTCTATAGACCGGAACGCACCTGAACTTACTGGATAGGCAAACTGATTCTCGTGGAAGTAGACCACTGTGGGCACCCCCACTATCTCAGGCACTAAGCCGCGCAACGCACTGAGATCGGTCATAGACGTGGCAACAATTAGGTCCCACTGTTGCTTTAGTATTTGCGCCGTCTCTCCCCTGGCCCAAGAAAGGCTGTTGCCACGTATACGCCAGCTGAAATAGCGCGGGGGCAGTGTCAAGACTGTCCACTGCCACTCGGGGAAGGCGGCGACTAGGCCTTTACGCCAACGCTTGTGACTGTCGGCATCATAGGCCGAGAGCAATAAAACTTTCATGGGGGAATCTGAAACAACAAAGAGTGGCAATCAGAGCTGGAAACAGGAGTATCCAACTCTGCCATGGGCTCAAGGAAGAGTAAGATCAGTCGAAAGAGCGCATATTCATCAGGCGAGCAAACAGACTAGAGGTATCCCAGCGAGAACCGCCGATCGCCTGCACCTCACTATAAAATTGATCCACCAGTGCCGTCACCGGTAACAGGGCGCCATTATGCTGGGCTTCCTGTAAAACGATGGCCAAATCCTTCCGCATCCAGTCCACGGCAAAGCCGTGATCATATTCACCGGCCAGCATTGTTTTTGAGCGGTTTTCCATCTGCCAGCTTTGTGCCGCGCCCTTGGAAATTACATCCACGACCTGTTCGCCATCCAGCCCTGCCGCTTTAGCAAAATGCAGCCCCTCTGCCAGCCCCTGCACCACACCGGCAATGCAGATTTGGTTGACCATTTTACAAAGCTGGCCACTGCCCACCGGGCCCAATAAGGTAACAGCACGGGCAAAAGTATCTATCAACGGCTTTACACGTTCAAAATCTGTCTCTTCACCACCAACCATTACGGTGAGAACCCCATTTTCCGCACCGGCCTGGCCACCAGATACTGGGGCATCGAGAAAGCCGATACCTTTCTCTTTGCCATTTGCTGCCAGTTCACGCGCGACATCTGCCGAGGCAGTAGTATGATCGACGAACAGGGTGCCCTTTTCCATAGTGGCGAAGGCGCCCTGCTCTCCAGCAACCACCTGGCGCAAATCGTTATCATTACCCACACAGGCAAACACCACCTCTGCACCTTTTGCGGCCTCAGCGGGTGTTTCGAAGCTCTCCCCCTCATACTCGCCCAGCCATTTTTCTGCACGGCTGGCGGTGCGGTTATATACCCGCACTGAGTGACCCGCTTTTGCCAGGTAACCCGCCATTGGGTAACCCATTACTCCCAAGCCAATAAACGCTACCGTTGCCATATTGATTACCCCCATATCATCCAAATAAGAGCCGTCCCTAAAATCAGGCGGTAAATCGCAAATGGCGCCATGCCGATGCGACTAATAAATTGCAGGAAAAAATGAATACATAGATAGGCACTAATAAAAGAAAGCAAAGTACCCAATAAAATATCCCCCCAGGGTACCGACTCTAGGGCGAGTAAATCATAGGTCAGTAACATGGCCGGCAGGGCTATGGCCGGTATGGATAACAAGAAAGAAAAGCGCGCAGCAGCTTCGCGCTTCATTCCGAGCATCAGCCCTGCGGTCATGGTGATACCCGAGCGGGAAGTACCTGGAATAAGCGCCAATACTTGCGCACCACCAATAACTAGGGCTTTTTTCCAGTTAAGTTGCGCTAGGGTTTGCACCCTGGCACCACGCACATCAGCCCACCAAAGCAACAGACCAAAACCGATTGTGGTGGCCGCTATAACTGCTGCTGAGCGTAAATGCGTTTCTATATAGCCTTTAAAAATTAATCCTACCAAACCGACAGGAATCGTAGCCAGCACAATCAGCCAAGCCAAACGCCCTTCATCGCTAAATTGCCTCGATTTAAGTCCCCCTAAACCATCGCGCAGGAGTAGCCAAATATCTTTTCGAAAATAGGTGACTACCGCGATCAGTGATCCAAAATGTACAGCCACATCGAAAGCAAGCCCTTGATCCTGCCACCCTAAAACTTCTGCAGGCAAGATCAGGTGTGCTGAGCTTGAAATAGGGAGAAATTCAGTCAAGCCCTGGATCAGGGCCAGTACAACAATCTGAAATATTTCCATGAATTATCAGGATCGAATTTTTTGACGTTTTTGCCAGGTAACTTCATTGCGAAGATAAACGGGCTCCAAAGCTTCAGCAGATACCATTTCACCAGCTCGGTAGAGAGGAACCGCCAGCTCAGCAATATCCCGTGCATGGATTAAGGCATTCAGATCTAGCTCTGCCGCCCGAGCCTTGCCAAAAGCCTCATAGTGCCAACCGGGACCGGCACCGTAATATGTGTTTGTCAGCTTAGCCTCACTCAATGACAGTAGAACCTGCTCTGGATTCTGTACTGCCTCAGGTATCAAGCTGTCATTAGGCATCTCGGTGCCGTAAATACCCCAGTACACCTGCTGCATACGAGCGTCGAGCATAGCGACAATAGAATCTCCCCCCCACTGCGGGTGCGCCCTTCTGGCACCTAGGGCCAAAGCGGCTAGGCTGGAAACCGGCACTACTGGCTTATCGGCGGAAAAGGCCAGCCCCTGTACACAACTGATAGCGATACGCAGGCCCGTAAATGAACCGGGCCCCCTGCTTACAGCAAAGGCATCCAGGTCGGGAAGGCTCAACTGGGCCTCAGCCAATACCTCATCCACCATTGGTAGCAGGCGCCGTGTATGGTCTCGCTCTGCTTGCACAAAGCGTTCGGTAATCTGGCCATTACTATAAAGTGCCACTGAGCAGGCACCTGACGTGGTATCCAGGGCAAGAATCTTCACAACTATTTCAAACCGGGTTATCGAAGGGAGTGAATTGTGGCACGGTCACAAGGTCTAGTCATGTAGATTAGCGATATTGAGGAAAGAGAAAACCCCGGTATTAACCGGGGTTAATGAAGAGTTAGTCATGCCACTAAGGCATGCTGTGAACTAGAGGAGGTTTAATTAAGCCGCACTCTTGGGTGGTCGACCACGGCGAGCGGTACCGGCCTTAGGTGGGCGCCCTCGACGAGTTGGCGTTTTCTTGGCCGCCTCCGCTTTGCTAGCAGACTTCTTCGGACGCCCTACTCTTTTCGCTGGCTTTGCTGCGGAGGTGGCCTTCTTGGGGCGCCCTACACGCTTGGTGGCTTTAGTTTCAGAAGCAGCCTTTTTGGGGCGGCCTACTTTCTTGGCCGTAGTAGTCTTTTTAGTCGCCGCCTTTTTAGCTTTTTGAGCATCAGCTTTTAGCTTCGCAGCTGCTTTCTTCTCTAGCTCCTTGGCTTTTGTCGCAGCCTTCTTTGCTGCAGCTTTTATCTTAGCCTCAGCTTTTTTCTCGGCGGCTTTGATCTTCTTGGCATGAGCCTTAACACGAGACTTCATCCAGCGCGCTTCGAACGCCTTCAATGCCGCCGCCAGGTCTTTATCTGCCTTGGCAGAAAGGCTTTCAGAAAGGGTGGCCACCTTCTCCTTAGCCGCTTCTTCTGCATGACGCACGGCATCCATGGTCTTGGCCTTGGCAAGCTCCATTTTTGCCATCGCCAGCTTGGCGCGTAAATCTTTTGCTTTACCATTGGCGCTGGTCAAGGAAGCCTTGGCCGCTGCCGTACTACTTTTTTGTGCCCGCGCTTTTGCCTTTGCCACACGATCCATTTGTGCATCCAGCGACTTACTTGCTGCATCCACGGCTTTCTGTGCTTTTACGACTACCGGCGACGCTTTGGTCGATGTAGTTGCCTTTTTAGCACGTGTACTCTTTTTTACTACTCTTGCCATCCCTTGTCTCCTCATTAAAAAGAAGAAGTACTTCCAAAAGTGTGCTGGCAACGCGGCCTGTTAGCTATCGAATAAAACCCGGGGGTTATTTTATTGCTTATACAGAGCGGTGCGCTGCCTATTTCAATACAACTTTATCAAAGTTAATAAAAATACACGGCATTGCAAGTAAAAAAGCGAAAAATGAGAAATTTTTCAGCAAATAAGTCTCTTTTCCTTAACAAATTGCCTTTTGAAGAGGCAAAACACCTAAAAGTAAAAATTATTTTGGGCCTGGCAACTTATCTTCAACAACCGCAGCAAGAGCTTCGATATGATCCGCACGTAAATTTAGCGCGGGAATATAATGGTATTCACTTCCACCCGCTTCGATAAAATTAGCGCGATTCTCTACCGAAATTTCTTCCAATGTCTCTAAACAATCGGCCGAAAATGCTGGGCAAATCACATCAACACTCTTGATACCGCCTTTGCCCCATTCAATCAGAGTTTTATCGGTATAAGGTTGCAACCACTCAGCCTTACCAAAGCGTGACTGAAAAGTAACTTGCCAACGCTCCGGGGAAATTTGTAATTCTTCCGCAAGCAGCCTCGCGGTTTCCTGACAGTGGCGTAAATAGGGGTCCCCTTTATCAACATTTGCTTTGGGGATACCGTGAAAAGAAAGCATTAATTTTTCAGCTTGACCGTGTTTCTGCCAGTGTTCCCTGACAGAGTTGGCGAGAGATTTAATATATAGAGGGTTGTGGTAATAATCACGAACCAGGGAAATATCCGGAATATCACGACTCTTTCGGAAAATTTGCGCCACTTGATCATATATTGCAGCAGTAGTGGTAGCCGAATACTGCGGATATAAAGGGAAAACAACAAAGGACTCATAGCCTTTTGATCGCAAGCTTTCAATAACTTTATCGAGGCGCGGTTCACCGTAAGTCATGGCATACTCTACCGCGATATTCCGCCCTTTATCCTTTAAATGCTTTTGCAGTAGCTGCGCTTGATGGCGGGTATAGTAGAGAAGTGGTGAACCTTCAACTTGCGCATCGTCCGCGCTGCAATTCCAGATTTCCGCATAAGCCGGAGCAATTCTCTTGGGGCGAAAAGGTAATATCAAACCGTTTAGTATTGTAAGCCACAGTGGTCGGGGTATTTCCACTACCCTGGGGTCGGAGAGAAAGTCTCGCAAGAAATCTCTTACGGCGGACGGCGTGGGCTGCGCAGGGGTACCCAGATTCATCAAAACTATCGCTGTGGACATACAAAGACCCGTCTGAAATACAATTTTGCCAGGAATAACCTGCCGGCCATCTTAATGATTGGTCAGTCAACTACAAGGTAAGCGCTTGCGAAACTAAAAAGGAACCCATCGGAGAAGATACAAAAAAGCCCCCAAACGGGGGCTTTTTTTAACAATGTTCAGTGCGATCAGCTCAATGCTTCGATGACCTTATCGCGGATCTCATCCATGCTGCCAACTCCCATCACTTTACTGTATTTCGGAGCTGCTTCAGGGGAGCGCACTTCCAGCTCTCGGTAGAAGCCAACCAGCGGCGCTGTCTGCTCGTGATAAACCGCCAAACGCTTGCGCACGGTCTCTTCGGTATCATCACTGCGCTGTACCAGTGCCTCACCAGTCACATCATCCACACCTTCGCTCTTGGGCGGGTTGTACACAACGTGATAGACGCGGCCTGAACCCTCGTGCACGCGACGCCCAGACAAGCGCTTGACGATTTCTTCATCGTCCACAGCAATTTCCAGCACATGATCGATATGCACATCGGCATCCAGCAGTGCTTGCGCTTGGGGAATAGTGCGGGGGAAACCATCGAAAAGGAATCCATTTGCACAATCTGCCTCTGCGATGCGCTCTTTCACCAGGGCAATAATCAGGTCGTCGGAAACCAGTTTGCCGGCCTCCATGATGTCTTTTGCCTGCAAGCCGAGAGGTGTGCCCGCTTTCACCGCAGCGCGAAGCATATCGCCGGTGGAGATCTGCGGAATGCCGAACTTCTCTGTTATGAATTGTGCCTGAGTGCCTTTACCGGCCCCCGGTGCCCCCAAGAGAATAATTCGCATGTTCAGTAAGCCTCCAAAACTATCGACGCACTAAGAGCCGCCGCGCCAAAAGAGCGCTACCTTACACGTCCACCCCAAATTGGGCAAGATTATGACTGTGGTACCGCTATTACCGCAGAATAAACTGCGGCCAATACGGCTACTTATCTGTCTGAATCCTGTCTTTCTATGTCTTTCGCGCGTTCCCAGAGTCGATCAAGCTCTTGCAGGCTGGCATCTTCTGGCCCACGTCCATCTGTCCTGAGGGCTGCCTCAACAGCGCCAAAACGACGCTCGAACTTACGATTACACTGTCGCAGTGCAGACTCAGGATCAACTTTCAAATGCCTGGCCGCGTTTACACAGGAGAACAACAGGTCGCCGAGCTCCTCCCCAGCATGCTCACGATCACCGGTTGCAATAGCCTCGCGCAATTCGGCTACCTCTTCCTCTATTTTGTCCAGCACACCGGTAATATCTGGCCAATCAAAACCCACCTGTGAGGCACGCTTTTGCAATTTGGCCGCACGCGTCAGCGCGGGTAAGCCCGCGGTAACACCAGCCAGGACTCCACTCTCACCCTTTGCGTTGCGCTCTTCAGCTTTAATGGCTTCCCAGTTTTGCTTTACTTGCGCTTCATCCACTGCAGAGGAGCCATTCTCGCCATAGAGCTTTCCGCTGGGGAATACATGAGGATGGCGTCGCACCAACTTGCGTACCAGGGTGTCCACAATACGGGAAAAGTCGAAATGCCCCTGCTCACGGCCGAGCTGGGAATAGAAGATCACCTGGAACAATAAGTCCCCAAGCTCTTCATGTAGATGTTCGAAATCTTCAAGCTCAATTGCCTCGGCCACTTCATAGGCCTCTTCAATCGTTGAAGGAACAATACTGGAAAATGTCTGTTTCAAATCCCAGGGGCAACCACCGTTTGGGTTACGCAACTGGGACATTAGGTGGAGTAAGTCCTCCACCGAGTATTGGTCTTGCAAGGGTCCCCCTCAGCGCAGCATACGCCGCTTCGCCGATGCGACATTGGGCAGGCGATTAATGCGGTGCAACACGTAACTCAACTCTTCAAAATTATGAATCTCGGCGGTAAGTACCATCTCTACAGTATGCTTATGCTTATTACTGTGCGTCTGCATCGCCGTAATATTGATTTTCTGACTATCGAGCATAGCGGTGACATCGCGCAACAGCCCCAGGCGGTCATAGGCTTCGATAACGATTTCCACCGCATAGAGCTCCCTCGGTTTTGCCGCCCAATTAACTTCTAGTACTCGCTCAGACTCCTCTGCCTGCATACGCAGCATATTCGTGCAGTCTTTACGATGTATCGATACCCCGCGACCAAGAGTGATGTAACCCATAATTTCATCACCGGGAACAGGGTTACAACAACCCGCAATATGCGTCAGTAAATTGCCAACCCCTTCGATATAAACATCGGCTTTGCCCGCTCCCGTGGCCACCGGGGCAGTAAGTGAAGGCACACGCTCCGCGTTGTCGACCTTTACCATACGCTGGGCGGTGTTCAGCACCTGCCCCACACCGATATCCCCAGCTCCCACTGCCGCATAGAGATCATCCAACGAGTGCATATTCAGCTTGGCGGCAAGCTGTTCAAAATTAAAATCACTCAGAGCAAGCTGTTTGAACTCACCATCTAAAATACTGCGACCATCGGCAATATTTTGATCTCGGGCCTGCTGCTTAAACCAGTGGATAATCTTGGCCCGCGCCCGCGAGGTTGTTATATAGCCCATACCGGACGAAAGCCAATCGCGACTGGGGGCTTCACGTTTACCAGTGAGAATCTCCACCTGATTGGCGGTTTCCAGCTCGTGGTTTAATGGCACTATGCGGCCATCCACCTTAGCGCCGCGACAGCGATGACCAATCTCGGTGTGGATTTTATAGGCAAAATCCAGCGGTGTGGCTCCGCGGGGCAAATCGACTACATGGCCATCGGGAGTAAAAACATAGATACGGGAGTCCCCTTCCCCGGTTTGAAGATCTTCTTGTAAGGGATTACCACCCACTTCTTCATGCCAGTCGAGCACTTGCCGCAGCCAGGAGATCTTTTGCTCATAGCTATCTTGGCTCTCTGTTTTCAGGTCGGTGCCCTTATACCGCCAGTGAGCACAGACCCCATATTCAGCCTCCTCGTGCATGGCAAAAGTACGGATTTGCACTTCCAGCACCTTGCGTTCGGGGCCGATCACCGCAGTGTGTAGGGAGCGGTAGCCATTCTCCTTCGGAGAGGCAATATAGTCATCAAACTCGTTGGGAATATTGCGCCAGAGGTTATGTACAATCCCCAGCACCGCGTAACAATCCCGCACGGTAGGCACCAGTATGCGTACAGCACGAATGTCATAAACCTGGGAAAAGCCGATATTCTTGCGGCGCATCTTGCGCCAGATACTGTAGATATGCTTTGCACGGCCATAGACATCACCCTCTATATCCGCCCGCGCCAGTTCAGTGCGAAGAAGCTCCAGCACCTCATCGATATATTCTTGTCGCGCCATCCGCTTTTCATCTAAAAGGCGCGCTATCTGCTTGTAGTCTTCAGGCTCGAGGTAACGGAAGGACAAGTCCTCCAACTCCCACTTGATATGCCCTATACCGAGGCGATGCGCCAGTGGTGCATAGACATCGGCCACCTCGCGAGCGACCCGCTGGCGCTTTGTGGGCTCAGCATTCTTGGCCGCACGAATTGCACAGGTCCGCTCGGCAAGTTTGATCAGCGCAACGCGAACATCATCAACGAGCGCCACCAACATACGGCGAATATTTTCCGAGTGTTCCTCTACCGCACCGCTTTTGCTTTCCTCACCAGTATCGGCACTGCGACTGCGAATCGCCGCCATCCGCAGTACCCCGCGAATAAGCTTGGCTACAACCGACCCAAACTCCTCTTCAACGCTTTTTAGCGCGAGGCGCTTCTCTCGTACTGCTCGGTAGAGCACTGCAGCCACCAGTGCTTCAGAATCAATTTGCAAGTCCGCCAGGATTTCCGCCATTTCAAGGCCGGTGGCAAAACTGCTGGCACCCTCTGCCCAAATATTTTCCGCGGCAATAGCCTGTTGTTCGGCTTCAGCACTTACTTCTGCTGCACGGCGCAAGGTCACTATGGCAGCCCCATCCAGCCCAGCCAGTTTTTGCACATGGCGCAACCAGGCTTCCAGGTCGTGCTCTCTCTCACCTCCAAAGGAATGATGTTTTCTGACTTGAACCATGTTTTAACCGGGCCGAAACAGGAATTTGTAAGCTTACTAGCATTGCTCAGTGGCTTGCATGATGGCAAAACCAAGCAAAAAGAATAACTTCCCAAATTAGGGACGCTTCTATCATAGGTTTGGTCAGACTAAAGTCCACGATTTTCTTTATGTTTTCAACAAGCTGCGTGAAATTTAGCGATAACTCACCCCAGTGGATATGGCTTGATACTGGAAACTGCAAACGACAATACCAATTGGTCAACCACATTGAGTAGCGAGGATTTTTACCAAGGAGAATGCGACTAAAGGAAGGCTTGCCGGGTTGAAGGGCTTTTACAAAGAGACCCGCTCATTTTCGACATCTCTGCGGTGACACTGGAAAACTGAGAAAATCAGCTTCTATTACAGCCTTTTTAGTGAAAGCCTATTCATTAGCCACATAAAGAGAGTTTTAAGCCCTCACCTGCCGCCCACAGCTAAGTAATAGTCTTTGTTTTAATAGAACAATCTACGCACTGACAATCTTAAACTGAGGACACGCTTAAAATCAGAGCATCAAAAAAATAAAAATAAAAGTCGGAGAGAAAAAATATCAAATATACGCAGATAGATTAGCAGGCATATAAAAATTCACACTAAAGTCGGGGGCAACAAAAAATCTGCACACCCGACTGTGCCTTTTTTCCCAGCCTTACTGATTGAACAATCCAGAGGATAAATAGCGATCACCGCGGTCACAGATGATTGCCACAATTATGGCATTCTCCACTTGACTGGAAAGGCGCAGTGCTCCGGCAACCGCTCCGCCGGAAGAAACACCACAGAAGATGCCCTCTTCACGCGCCAGCCTACGTGTCATTTCCTCCGCTTCCCGCTGATCCATATCGATAACGAGATCCACTTCCTCTGGGACAAAAATTTTTGGTAGGTAAGCCTGTGGCCATCGGCGAATTCCGGGAATACTGGAACCATCGGTTGGCTGCAGACCCACAACCTGAACCTCCGGCTTCTGCTCTTTCAGAAAGCGGCCGCAGCCCATTATGGTACCTGTGGTCCCCATAGAAGAGACAAAATGAGTAATTTCCCCAGCGGTCTGCTGCCAAATTTCGGGTCCGGTACCCTCGTAATGGGCCAGAGGGTTATCCGTATTGGCAAACTGATTGAGCACAAGGCCACGACCTTCGGTCTGCATTTGAAGAGCCAGATCCCGAGCACCTTCCATTCCCTCCTCCGCGCTGACCAAAATCAGCTCGGCACCGTATGCTGTCATAGAGGCCTTACGTTCTGCGGTAGCACTGTCCGGCATAATCAGGATCATACGATAACCTTTAATGGCAGCTGCCATTGCCAGTGCGATACCCGTATTGCCGCTGGTAGCTTCTATCAAGGTATCCCCTGGTTTAATCTGTCCTCTTGCCTCGGCGCGGTTGATCATTGATAGCGCCGGGCGATCTTTTACAGAACCGGCCGGATTATTACCTTCCAGCTTAAGCAAAATCGTATTGCTGGTATTACCGGGGAGGCGTTGCAGCTTGATCAGTGGCGTATTACCTACGCAGTCAGCAATCGTTGGGTAATCCATAGTACCTTGAGTCCAGACATATTGCGGCCGCACAGTGTACCCGATGCTCCCTCCCGGGCTAAATACCGACTATTTTGGTGGACTATATAGTCGAGTTATTACAAATATCAAAAAATCGCAAAGCAGAAACATTTACCCAGAGCAGCCCGTATAGGAGTGCGCCTCCTCTCGCATAGGGGTAAAATGGGGAAAAAATAATCGCACAAGACCCTTGATTTCTCATGGCCCCAAATAATACCGACCCTTCCATGCCGGCTCCTTCAGAGCTCCGCTCGTTGCGTTCAACTATGTTTCGCTTCACGGTTGCACCAGCGCTGATTTTGGCCATGACTCTGGCCCTGGTGTTCACACTGCAACAAATGCATGATCGCCGTCAGCTCTTACTCAGCCACGGACGGGCAAGTGCCGAGCAACTGGCCGAGTTAATTGAAATGAGTGGCGGTCACCCTTTCGATCTGCGTATGGAATGGTTACGCAAGAGCCTGTTGGCACTGATGCTGGAAAAGGACATGGTGCGCTCGGTACATATTTATTCCACTGAGGAAAGTAAAAAAATCTCACTGGATAGATCCACTGGGCTGGGGCTTCTGGCCAGTGTGGGCCCACGACCACGCACTCCGCTTACAAACCACCAACTCAATCAGCGCGAAGCTTTTATTTTTGAAGATGATGAAACCCTACAGGTATTACAGCCATTAAAGGGGGACATCACCACCTGCTGGATTAGTATCGAGCTACACCGGCCCTATTTTCTTGTGGGCACCTACCAAGTATTACTCGTGGGCTTGGTGGGCTTAATTATTTGCACCTTGGCCGCCCTAGCTTGGTCGGTGATTTTATCTGAGCGTTTTGCTCACAGCCTGGTACGTATGGGACAGGTATTACAAGCCATGGGGCGCGGTGAGTTTGACCGCCGCATTCACGAGATAGAGAACCGCGAACTCGCACAACTGGCCGATCAGATTAACGAGATGGGTGAAAGTCTTGCCAATTACCAGCGGGACTATAAATCGAACATGCTGCAGAGCATGGACGATCTACGTCAGTCTCTCGACAGTATGGAAGAGCAAAATATCGAGTTGGACCTGGCACGCAAAAGGGCCCAGGAGGCGAGCCGTATCAAGTCGACCTTCCTTGCCAATACCAGCCATGAAATCCGCACACCATTAAACGGCATTATCGGGTTTACTAATTTATTGCTTAAAACCGAGATCGATGAGCTACAACAGGACTACCTGCAAACCATTCTACGCTCCTCAGAAAACCTGCTCACCACAATTAACGATATCCTGGATTTTTCTCGAATCGAGTCCGGCAATTTGGTGCTCGACCATATCCCTATGGACCTGGGGCAGCTGCTTGAGGAGACCCTGCAAATTCTTGCCCCTTATGCCTATGAGCATCACCTGGAACTGGTGCCACTGATTGACCCACAACTGCCTGTCACCCTGGTGGGCGATCCTCTACGTACAAAGCAAATATTTACCAACCTGCTCGGTAACGCCGTGCGCAGTTCCGAGAATGGTAATATCCCGGTACGCCTCACTGTACAGAGCAATAAGGACTCTGAACTGGTATTGCGAATCAGTGTTACCGACCTTGGCAATCGCATTGATGAGCCCGGTCGCCGCGAGCTGGAACAAATTCTCAACGCCAAAACACCACAACATTCGCAGCAGATCAGCGCCAACGGGCTCGGAATCTCTATCGCTCGCAGCCTCGTCGAGCGCATGCGCGGTTGCACGGGTATGGAAGTAGCTGCAAATGGTGCCAGCACCTGCTGGGTGGAACTGACCCTGGTACCGGAACGCAACCGCGGCATCCCGCCACGGGTGCTTTTCCCAGACTGCCGCATACTGATTGCCGACCCCAACGAATTGACCCGCTCCCAGGTTGCTCAACTGCTTAAACAGTGGCAGGTTGAACCCATTGAACTTGCCGATACCGATACTCTGCAGCCAGCAATTGAACAAATGTGGCGGCACGATGCGCTGCCAGATGCAGTGATTATCGATACCGCCATCGCCAAGGGAGACTTTGACAGCTTCAGCATGAAGGTACAGTCCCTGGTCGATGCCTATCAATGCCGGGTAATCGTACTCGGTGCCCCAGCAGAGCTGCGCCGCTGCTATGAGCAGTTGCGCACCCGCACCTTAACTTTCCTTGGCAAGCCGGTAACCCGCGAGAACCTGCTTCGCGCCCTGAAAAGAGCCGTCCCCCAACAGAGCCAGCCTCGCCCCAGTAATGGTGCCGTACCCGCCCTCCCCTGGCCCGCGCCACCGCGTGTCCTGGCCGTGGATGATCACGCCGCTAACCGGCGCCTGGTCGGCGAGTTACTGCGCGCCCAGGGTGTAGAGGTGGTGATCGCCGCCAGTGGTGAAGAAGCCTTACTACATTGGCAGCAAAGCACGTTCGACTTGGTCTTTATGGATATCCAGATGCCCGGTATGGACGGTATTGAAGTCACCCGCTGCATCCGCGAACGAGAGACCGGCCGCCGCACGCCCATTATTGCACTCACTGCCCATGTGGGAGCCGAGGAGAAGGCGAGGCTACTGTCCGCAGGGCTAGACGACTACCTGAGCAAACCAGTAAGCGAAGCCCAGTTGTCCCATATGATCAAACGCTGGCTCAAAATTATCACTCCACAAGTGGTAGAAAAATTGAACCCAAACCAGATGCGCCTGGTGGATATCGGAGAGAGTCTCAACCTGGCAAATGGCGATGCAAAACTGGCCAGGGATATGCTGCAAATGCTCGTGGATGGGTTGATAACCGATGAACGGGAACTGGAGCGACTACAGGGTCTAGGCGACATAAAAGGCATGTTTGAGTTGACCCACCGCATGCACGGCGGCTGTTGTTATTGTGGCGTATCACGCCTACGAGAGGCCACTTGTGTGTTACAGGAGGAGTTACGTATCCAGCAAAATCAGGAGAATCCCCAGCTCGACCGCCGCAAATTGGATAGGGCACTCAGGGAAATTCGCGCCCTGCGAGAATGGGCCTCCGAGCAGGATCTCGACACACTGTTTGGGTTGGAGGTTGCCTGACTCGCAGTGAATTAAGGCCGGGGAGATGCTCCGGCCTAACTGCGAGCTTCAAAAATCACGAACGCCAGGGCTGCATCCTTTTCATCGGAAAGGGAGAGGTGTATCACCTCCACTCCCATCGCCTGAGCCCGCCTCTGCGCTCCACCCCGCAGCAGCACCTGCGGAGCTGCACCCTGGCGCCGGCGCACTTCAATATCCTGCCAGGAAACACCTTCTCCAATACCAGTACCTAGGGCTTTACCCACCGCTTCTTTAGCTGCAAAGCGTTTGCACAAATAGGCCGCTCTATTGGCCTCGGCAAGATCGGCAAAATCACAGCGTTCGCCACCACTCAATATACGCTCCACGAAACGATCACCATGGCGGCGCCAAACTGACTCGATACGGCTGTAATTGCAAATGTCGGTACCGATGCTAACAATCATTTCCCGTAAACCTGTTTAAATAACTCGCGGCTCTGCAAGGGCTTCTCCCCCAGTAATGTGCGCAACAAAATACGGGTTAAACGCTTTGCCGGGCCCAATACTTCTGCCGGCCACTTGCCAGACTCTTTAGCCCGCAGTATCCCCAGCAGCTCTGAACCAAAAAACTCCCACTCACGCAGAGCAGTGGCACCCTGCCTGTGCACCGGCACAAAGCCCACCTCCAATTCCAACCTGTAGCTGCCGGCCTCACTCACAACGCCCTGACTCTGCACACAATAATCCAACGGTGGGCAACTACCCAACTCCGCGAGCAGCTGTAATTCGAAACTGCGCAGTGGTCCTTCCAACTCTGCACTGTCCGTACCTCCCAGATCTGATAGCTCCTGCAATAGACGCTGATAGGTGGCAAAAAGACCTATGTGCGCCTCGCCCTCCGGTAGCAAGCGCACCATCAACTCATTGGCGTAGAGCCCGCCATAGACAGCACGTCCCTTAAGCCAGAGTGGAACTCCAACATTCTCCACGGGCCCGAGGGTTTTCAGAGATCCAGCACCGAGCAGAGTAACTAATAGAGGCGTAAAAGGTTGCAGCGCCTGCTGGCGCCGCTGCTTGTCCCTCCGCGCACCGCGGGCAACACAACCAATACGGCCATGGTTTGGAGTGAATAACTCAAGAATCAGGCTGGAGTCGCGATAGGGCCGGGCGTGGAGAATGTACGCCGGCTGCGCCGGCGGTGGTGTCTTCATGGCGGACGAGTCAGGGGAAGAGGGTTACTCGTCCCGATAACCGAGACTGCGTAGGGCACGCTCGTCATCAGACCAGCCGGACTTCACCTTAACCCACAAATTCAGCATTATCTTGCAATCGAACAGGCGCTCCATATCTTCACGAGCCTGGCTGCCAATCTGCTTGATACGCTCACCCTTGTTGCCGATGATAATGCGCTTCTGCCCAGATCTCTCCACCAGGATCGCCGCACTGATATGCAGAATCTTCCCTTCCTGTTTGAACTCCTCAACCTCAACAGTGACTTGGTAGGGCACTTCCGCACCCAGCTGACGCATAATTTTTTCACGCACAATCTCTGCGGCGAGGAAGCGTGAACTGCGATCAGTAACTTGATCCTCTGGGAAGAAGTGTTGCCCCTCTGGCAAATGCTTGAGGATTACCTCTTCTAAGGAATCGAGGTTGACGTTGCGCAGTGCCGAGATCGGCACAATTTCAGCCTTAGGGTGCTGTTCCGCCAAAGCCTGCAGCTGAGGCAGCAGATCACTCTTATCCTCCAGCTGATCGACTTTATTGACGGCGATAATCAGCGGACACTTGAGACCGCGCAACTTGTCGGCCACCAGCTGGTCACCCTCACTCCAGCGGGTGCGCTCCACGACAAACACCACCACATCTACATCCCGCGCTGCACTGGAAGCGGCGCGGTTCATATAGCGGTTGATGGCCTTTTCCTGATCCGAATGCAGGCCGGGTGTGTCCACAAAAATAACCTGATTGGGGCCATCGGTTTTAATACCGAGCATGTTGTGGCGGGTTGTCTGGGGCTTGCGTGAAGTAATCGCCAGCTTCTGGCCCAGCAAATGGTTAAGCAGCGTGGACTTTCCCACATTGGGGCGGCCGACGATCGCTACATAGCCGCAGCGAGAGGGTTGTTCGCTCAAGAAGTTTCTCCGAAAGGGTTGAAGTGCCCAGCGAAACCGGGCTGTGCTCGCCCCCGCACACAGGGGCTATCTGTCCGAGCCGGGCGATAAACCGCTGCGCTCTAATTGTAAGGTTAGTCCTGCCCAGTGAGGCGCTTATAAGCCTCTATCGCAGCAGTTTTCTCTGCGGCGCGGCGACTATTGGCCTCGCCGCGAACCGGCTGGGCCAAACCACTAACCCGGCATTCTACGATAAAGTGCTGGGCGTGCTCAGCACCGGACACATCCACGACTGAATACTCAGGCAGTGGCTTTTTACGGGCCTGGAGCCATTCCTGCAAGCGGGTTTTGGGGTCTTTCACCGTCTCCAGTGACAGCTCCTGCAGCCGTGGTGCAAACCATGCCAGCACTCTAGCGCGCGCTGCCTCCAGACCGGCATCAAGGTAGATAGCACCGATCAGGGCCTCCACCGCATCAGCCAGGATAGAGGCACGGCGAAAGCCGCCGCTTTTCATCTCCCCCTCGCCCAGGCGTAAGCAGTCGCCAATATCCAGCTCTCGCGCCAGCTTGGCTAGGGTTTCACCACTGACCAGTTGCGCGCGCAAACGGCTCAGCTGGCCCTCGCGGCCCTGGGGAAATTGCTCATAGAGTGCGGCACCAATAGTAAAGCCGAGAATGGAATCGCCGAGAAATTCCAAACGCTCGTTGTTACGGCTACCGTGGGATCGGTGTGTAAGCGCCAACTCCAAAAGAGTGCCTTGTTCAAATTTGTGGCCAAGGCGCTGGCAGAGGCGCTCCAGTAAAAGGTCAGTCACGTTTGCGGAATTGCTCCAGATCTATCAAAGGATCACAACAAAGCTCAGGCTTGGCCGTATTGAGCTGTTTGTTAAATTTCATCACGACATCCACGTTATAAATCAGCGGCTGGCGCAACTCGTAATTAATACTGACCACAGTACTTTTCGCGCCACGCACCACCTGCAATGCTTTAGTGGGCTCTCCACGCACATTATTGATCAGAAAGAAACGGCCCAGCTCTTTCTTGATCTGGCCGGTCGACATATTTTCCAGCTCCGGGTTCTCACCCAGAGTTCTCAGGGCCTCACTCACATAACGCGCATCCACGTAGGCTGGGGCCATTTTAGAAACACAGGTAAGGGCAAAGCCCAACACCGCAATAACCAACAACCAACCCCAGTAACTCATGCCGCGCTGACGCTTTAGTGAAACCCGGATAACACTACTCATTACCTTTGCCCTCAATCCATATCGCCGGCACAACGCCGGCCATTTTCGTTATTGGATAGAGCCTACACGTTTAAAGCTGGGCAAACTGAGCCAGTTGTCCCAGTGCATCCAAATAGCAAAGGCTTTACCCACTACGTCACGCTCAGGTACAAAGCCCCATGCACGGCTGTCGAGGCTGTTATCGCGGTTGTCACCCATCATAAAGTAATGGCCTTCCGGAACTACACCACTAAAGTTACCGTACTGACTGGCAGGGATATTTTTTTGCATTAAATGGCGCTTGCCATAGAGATTTTCCCACAATATTTCCTGTCTCGGATTTACCGGGGGCATCGCCTGAATCAGCTCCTGCGGTGCCAGCTCACCGTTGACATAGAGCACATTGTTTTTCAGCTCAATTTTGTCACCGGGAAGGCCAATAACCCGCTTGATAAAGTAGGTATCATTCATGTGCGGTGGGAAAAACACCATCACGTCGCCGCGCTGAGGCTCGCCGACATCTACTACTTTTTTACGGGAGACCGGCAAGCGCAAGCCGTACTCATACTTATTGACCAGAATAAAATCACCAACCTGAAGGGTTGGGATCATGGAGCCAGAGGGAATCTGGAAAGGCTCGACAATAAAAGAGCGCAACACAAAAACGATTGCCAGGATTGGGAAGAACGACTTTGCGTACTCCACAACCACTGGATCCTCTTGCTTGCCCCCGCCTTCTTTTTTGCGGCGACGGGCAAAAAACAGGCTGTCTACCAGCCAGATACCGCCACTGATAACGACTAACCAGAGCAGAATCAGAGGTAAATTAATATCCATTATGTATCTCTATTTTCCTTGAAGCCAATAGCGGACCTAGCCGCTATTGATCCACCTTCAGCACGGCCAGGAAGGCCTCTTGTGGCACTTCCACTCGACCGAGCTGTTTCATACGGCGCTTACCCGCTTTCTGCTTTTCAAGCAGTTTTTTCTTACGGGTGACATCGCCACCATAACATTTTGCAGTCACATTCTTACGCAGAGCCTTTACGGTGGTACGGGCCACCACTTGACCACCAATAGCCGCCTGAATTGCCACATCGAACATCTGCCGGGGAATCAATTCTTTCATTTTTTCCGCCATGGCACGCCCCTTCTGCTGGGCATTCTCACGGTGCACGATCAGCGCCAGGGCATCGACTCGATCCCCGTTAATGAGGATATCCAGACGCACCAGTTTTGCCGCTTCGAAGCGTACAAAGCTGTAATCCAGGGAAGCAAAGCCACGGCTCACCGACTTGAGGCGGTCGAAGAAATCCATCACCACTTCACTCATGGGTAGCTCATAGCGCAGGGATACCTGGGAGCCCACGTACTGCATATCTTTCTGAATACCGCGCTTCTCCACGCAGAGAGTAATCACGTTGCCCAGATATTCCTGCGGTACCAGGATATTCACCTCGGCAATAGGCTCACGCATCTCCTCAATGTTACCCACATCCGGCAGGCGCGATGGGTTATCCACCATCACCACTTCGCCGTCGGTCTGCTCAACCTCATACACCACGGTTGGCGCGGTGGTGATCAAGTCGAGATCATACTCGCGCTCCAAACGCTCCTGGATAATCTCCATGTGCAGCATACCGAGGAAGCCGCAGCGGAAACCAAAGCCGAGCGCATCAGAGGTCTCAGGCTCATAGAACAAAGAGGCATCGTTAAGAGAAAGCTTCTCCAGCGCATCGCGGAAGCCTTCGTAATCGTCGGAGCTAACCGGGAACAAACCCGCGTAAACCTGTGGTTTGACCTTCTGGAAGCCCGGCAGCATTTCGATTTCATCGGCACCCTTAGCGTGGGTCAGGGTATCGCCCACTGGCGCGCCATGGATATCCTTGATGCCAGCCACAACAAAACCCACTTCACCGGCACGCAGCACGCCAGTTTCTTTGCGCTTGGGGGTAAAGATACCGACGTTATCCACCACATGGGGGCGACCAATCGACTTGGTGACAATCTTGTCTTTGGTTTTCAGGGTGCCCTGCACCACTCGTACCAGGGACACAACGCCCAAATAGCTATCGAACCAGGAGTCGATGATCAGGGCCTGTAGCGGCGCATCCACATCACCCTCGGGTGGTGGAACCTGACGCACCAGATCCTCAAGGACATCCTCTACACCCAGACCGGACTTGGCGCTGCAACGGGTCGCATCAGCTGCATCGATGCCGATGATTTCCTCAATTTCCTCAGCGACTTTATCCGGGTCCGCTTGGGGCAAGTCCATCTTGTTTAGTACCGGGATAACCTCCAGGCCCTGCTCAATCGCCGTATAACAGTTGGCCACTGACTGGGCCTCGACACCTTGTGCGGCATCCACTACCAACAGCGCCCCTTCACAGGCTGCCAGGGAGCGGGATACCTCGTAGGAGAAGTCCACGTGTCCCGGGGTATCGATAAAGTTCAACTGGTAGGTCTTACCATCCCGCGCTTTGTAGTCGAGCGTTACACTCTGCGCCTTGATGGTAATACCGCGCTCGCGCTCCAACTCCATGCTGTCGAGCACCTGGGCTTCCATTTCGCGGTCTGAGAGCCCACCGCAATCCTGAATAAAGCGGTCCGCCAGGGTAGATTTCCCGTGGTCGATATGGGCAATAATGGAGAAATTGCGGATATGTGAGAGATCTGTGGCCACTGCGGAATAAAAACCCTTGAAAAATCAAATGATTAGCTGGCGGAGCTGCCAGCTGTGTGGCGCAAGTCTAACAGAACTCCCGAGCAGAGGTGAGAGGCAGGTGACCCAATGGGCCACCATTTGCCTCTTGTACTTAGCTTTCGATCTTAATTGTGCGGAAAGTTGACTGGCCAGCTCGGAAAAAGCGGATCGGCAACAGCTCATCTTTGGGGAGGTCATCGACCACCGTTTCGTAGTCGCTGATATCAGTCACTTCCTCAAAGCCCAGCTGGGCGATGATATCACCGCTACGCAGACCCGCCTTAGCACCTGGCTTGCCGGGAATAACCTGGCGCACAAGCACGCCAGTATCTACATTCCAGCGCTGCTTCATACCCTCCGGGATTTCCTCGACAACCACACCGAGGGGGCCACCCATCCTGGATACTGGCTGATTGGACGCCTGGCTGCGCCCTTCATCAGAACCAGGAAGAGAACCGACAACCACTTGTAGCTTTTCGGTTCTGCCCTTGCGCATCAGCTCCACGGGCACCTCGGTGCCGGGGCGAACCTGACCTACTACATGTGGCAGGTCTCCATGTACACCAATCTTGCGACCATCAAAACGGATAATTACATCTCCAGGTTTAATACCGGCCTCAGCCGCAGGAGTACCTGGACTCACCTGCTCCACTAGCGCACCAGAAGGTTTACCGAGCCCCATGGCTTCAGCCATATCACGGTCCACATTGCGGATACCAACGCCGAGCCAGCCGCGATCCACACGGCCCTTCTCTTTCAACTGGGCAACCACATCCTGGGCCAGACTCGCTGGGATAGCGAAAGACAGGCCTATAGATCCGCCGCTACGGGTATAAATCTGGGAGTTGATCCCCACTACCCGCCCATCGAGATTAAACAACGGCCCACCGGAGTTGCCAGGGTTGATCGCTACATCGGTCTGAATGAATGGCACATAGTTTTCGCGACTTTCATTGGGGATACTGCGCCCCATAGCACTCACGATACCGGCACTGGCGGAGTAGTCGAGGCCGAATGGCGAGCCGATCGCGACCACCCATTCACCCACCTGCAGCTCCTCTGAGTCCCCCCAGCGCACTGCCGACAGGTCATCGGCTTCGATCTTGAGCAGGGCAAGATCCGAGCGCTCATCGGTGCCTATCACCTTCGCCTCGTATTCGCGGCGATCGGTTAGCGTAACTCTCACCTCATCTGCACCATCGACCACATGGTTGTTGGTCACGATATAACCATCTTCAGAAATGATGAAACCTGAGCCCATGCTGGCCACTGGGCGCTGACGACGGCGTGGCTCGATCAGGTGACGGAAAATATCGGGGATTTCCTGCTGATACTGCGGCGAGTTGTTGCCGCGAGCCACTCGGCTGCGATCCACCGTGTTGATCTTAACCACCGCAGGAGAGTTTTCCTCTATCAGTTCGGTAAGTTCTGGCAGTCCGCGCGCACTAGCAGCGCCGGAAACCAAGAGACAGAGTACCAAGAGATATTGTGTACAGCGTTTAACCATAGGTTTGTTACCCCTAGTGTTCCCTTCTAATATGAAACCATTGGAATTTGAATCCCTTCCAGGGCATGCCTCGACGGAATGGCTCCGGCCCCTTTAGGGACATTCAGTAACGATTTAGTGGCTGTATAGCCACGAAAGTTCTGCCGCCTAATGTAAATCTGTGTAAAGGCCAGCGATGTCCAAACTGCGCCCACGCCCACAGCGAGGCCAATTCCACCTCCCCAAAGAACTGTACGGATACAGTGCCCTGGGCGCACCACTTTTTTATTTTCCCGCTCAATCCGGCCACAAACCGGGCCTGGTGATGGCCGGCACCCACGGCGATGAAGTCGCAGCAGTGGTAGCACTCTCTTGTGCATTGCGCTCACTCGCGACGAACCAGCTCAAACACCATGTGATACTGGCGGTAAATCCCGATGGTTGCCAGTTGGGTACCCGCTGCAATGCACACGGCGTGGATCTGAATCGCAACTTTGCCACAGAGAACTGGGACGGCGGCGGCAATGTTTACCGCTGGAATAGCACAGCAGATGCCCGCGATGTCCAACTCGGTACCGGCAACAGGCCCGCCTCCGAGAGCGAAACTTCCGCGTTATCCCAGTTGATTACCAAACTGGCGCCCCCTTGGACGGTATCCATCCACGAGCCCCTGGGCTGCGTGGAAGACCCCGACAAAACTGCTCTGGGAGCCTGGTTGGCCGAAGGTATGCAGCTGCCACTGGTCGAACAGCTAGGCTACCAAACACCGGGCTCTTTCGGTACCTGGTGCGCCGAGCGCGCCCTGCCCTGTATCACCGTGGAGTTTCCACCAATCTCCGCTGATGCAGCCAGTGAAGAATATCTGGATATACTGATCGACCTGATTACTTACGACCAATAAACCCTGCCAGCAGTAAAGCGCAGTGGGGGCTCGGCATCCCTCGCCAGCCAGGTGGGGCCATCCAAATCCAGGTAGCGCGCCTTTGACCCCAGAGGCCAAGCTGCACGTATTGCCCGCGAGGTACACAACATACAACCGAGCATCAGCTCAAAACCCTGCGCGGATGCCTCCTTCGCCAGAGCCTCAGCCTCACGAATCCCCCCGGTCTTATCGAGCTTAATATTGACCATCTCATAGCGCCCCTTCAGGCGCGGCAGGTCAGCTCGGGTATGGCAGCTCTCATCGGCACAGATAGGAAGTGGATGGGGAAATGTGGAGAGAAATTTATCGTCGTCCGCAGGCAAGGGTTGCTCCAGCATGGCAACTCCCAACTCCGCCAACTGCTGACAGCGTTCGATCAGAGTGATGCTCTGCCAGGCTTCATTGGCATCAATCACCAACTGGGCACTGGGCGCAGCGGCACGTACGGCCGCCACCCGCTCACAGACCAGATGATCATCCAGCTTGAGCTTTAACACTTGCACTCCATGGGATACCGCATTGTCCGCGGCCATAGCCATGGCCTCCGGGCTATCGATCCCCAAAGTCTGTACGGTGGGCAGGGAATCGGGACCGGCAAAGGGCACATTATTGTACTTCGCCTCCCAGTCAGCCAGCGCGCAGTCGAGGGCATTGCGCGCGGCACCAGCGGGCAATCGCGACGCCAAAGCACTCCGCTTCAAACCGGCAGCCAGCTCGGAAAGCAAGGGTTCCAGCTGCTGCACAACCGATTCAGGGCTTTCGCCATAGCGGGCATAAGGGGTGCACTCTCCAATACCCACGCGGCCTTCCAGCTTTACCTCTACAACGACGACTTCTGCTTCAGTGCGAGCTCCGCGGGAGATAACAAAGGCCGTGCGCAGGGGCCAGCGCTCTATATAGCAGCGGGCCAACATGGAAAGACTCCGATTAAACCTTGGAGTTATCAGTTTAGGTTCTGTTATGAATGCCCGCTGCTGGGCTCTATGCGCAACAGCACCGGGGTAAAAGTGGGATTGGCAGCTTGGCGGCGACTGTACCAACGCACGCCGAGAGCACCGCCCAGCAGGCCCATTAGCGCGCCTATAACGGCGCCAGCCTCAGCGAAAAAATAGTCCCCCAATAGTGCGACAAGCACCAGGGAAACCAGGGGTAACAAATAAACCAGCAGGGTACTGCTGGTAAGGGCACTCTCAGTAATGCCGATTACGGCGGTATCATTCAGGGAAATTTTATCGGCCGGGTAGCCGTTCAGAACTGCTCTCACTCGCGTGGAAGAAGAAAAAAAGTCACCAAGTAGACCAGTGCCGCAGCCAGACTTGGCCTCACAGCCATTGCAGGCGCTGCGCTGGATTGTTTCAACCCAGACAGCGTCGGATTCTATGGCGACAATACGGCCGCGCTCTTCAAGCACGGCACTCAGCCTTTTTCAGCAATAGAACTGGCTACTCTGCGCGCCGTGGCATCGGGGATTTCCCCAACGACAGTAACGGTATAAGCGACGCCATTGACTTCCATTCGGTCCATATAGGCCACTGTCGCACCGCGTATGGCTCGGCCTTTAAAATCCTTTAGCTCAGGTCCAAGGCGTTGCACAAACACGGTAAATACGCCTAGCCCATCACTAAAGACCATCATATCGCCATCGGAAAGGGGTTTTACCGATACCACCTTGAAACCTTCCGGCAGCCAGCGTACTTGCCAGCGACTCTGGGAGGATTCGCAGCTAGTTCGATTATCAACCCGTCGCGCATTATTGGAGACCGCCTCCAGGGCACCATCCTCTACCGGCGACAAGTCTAGCTGTACAAACTGGTAGCGCTCCAACACTCGACCCTGGGTGCTCACCAACATAGTTTTAAGGGGCAGGCCGGTTTCCCGGTCTAAGCTGACCACCAGCCCGAGCCGGTAGCGATCCCGCGGCCTGGCCTCGATCACTACTGCATCGCGATCGGCAATACGCTCCTCGCCACGCAAAATAAACTGGTAGGCGCGCTGAACTTGCTGCTGTCCCACCGCATTCCATAGGGTAGCCCGAGCACTGGGCGAAACACCGTAGTCACAATTGCTGCTGCTACCGTGGCTAATCAATTCTCGCGGCTCGCCACTGAGGTAGCGCACACGCTCTACCTGTTCTCCGTCGCGGACCGCGTGTACCACCTGCAGGGTTTCAAGCATGCCGGCGTGCTCAAAGGTGACCAGCCCGCTGTATTCCAGCTCGGCAACCGCCTTGGCAAGCTTGGCCAGCCACTGCTCTACCTCATTACCGGCAACCGCTACCGACACAGCACCAGGACTGGCCAGAGCTTCTGCAGAGAGCACTGTGGGGTCGACAGCCGGAGGCTCCGAGTTGGCGGTAGTCAGGGCATCCTGTTCACTGCTCGGGTTTGTCACCTCAGCAGCAGAAGCTGCCGCCTGGGTGCTGGCCATATCGAGGTTTACGATACTCGGCGCACTGGGTTGGATAGCATTATCGGTGCTGGCTGTCTCCTGAGCGATCGCCAGTGGCGCCAGCAGTGAGGTGGCCAGTAAGAGATTACTGGCCCTGCGAATTCCAATACGGATAAGACTCCCCCTGAAAACAGCTTTCGTCACGCTACATACCAACTTGTTCGCCGTAGGTCGCGCGGGCAAAAGGCACCATGCCCTGGCTGCCGACATGCGCGGCCTGTTCTGAGTGTTGCATCATTACGCGGTTCAGATGGCGCATCAGCTCCGGCGTAGGCACCTGCTGAATCACCTGCTGGCCAACCACACCGCGCTGCTCGGGTACAAAGCTCGGAGTGGCTGTGCTCACTGAGCGAGTAGATGGTGCCGGCACATAAAAACCGGATGGCTGCGGGGCAGATTGCACTACCGGCTGTGCCGGGCGCTCAACCTCCGCCATCAATTCCACACCCTGGCCCTGCACTGGGCTCTGCTGTGTATCGGTAATCTGTTGAACCCCAAGAATTGCAGCAAATGCTACAGTGGCCGCTACCGCACCGCGTGAAAGCGGACGCCACCAACGGTTATTGATCAACCCATTGGCCGCCACGGCACCACCACTCCCCGTTTGCGACAAGGGCTCTTCGAGATCAATTGCCGCAGAGATGTTCGCAGCGAGACTGCTGTTCACAGGGGCAACCTGTTCGCGGCGCATTACACTCGCCGCAAGTTGGTAGCGTGACCAGCGCTCACCCAACTCTTCAGAAGCCGAAGAGGCTTTTAACAGCCGCTGCAACTCCAACTCGCTGACTTCGCCATCCATAAGCGCCGAGAGCGACTCGTTGAGACGTTCCTGATGATTCCCGTGGGACATAGGGGTTAACCCTCTTGTGCAATCATTTATTCGGTGCCCACACGCACCATAGTTGGTATGAGATAAGACCGGGCTCTCGGCGGTTGGTTTCCCCAGTTGGGAAAATTTTCCGCAATTTTAACCCCGGTCACCCAGTGTTTCCGGCTCACCGGCCATCACGGCCTGGACTGTCCGGTCAATAGCTTCCCGTGCACGAAAAATTCTCGAACGCACTGTGCCTACCGGGCATCCCATGACCTCGGCGATCTCCTCATAGCTCAGTCCCTCAAGCTCTCTCAGCGTAACCGCTGAACGCAGATCCTCTGGCAGTGCGCGAATGGCGCGATGCACCGCAGATTCAAGCTGGTCACGAAACATCTGGTTCTCAGGTGTTTCGTTATCCCGCAACAGATCGGCGCCGGAGTAGAACTCGGCATCCTCAAGATCCACATCGGAAGACGGGGGCCTGCGGCTACGGGAAACCAAATGATTTTTAGCGGTATTAATCGCAATCCGGTACATCCATGTGTAAAAAGCGCTGTCGCCACGGAAATTGGCGAGCGCCCTGTAGGCCTTAATAAAAGCCTCCTGAGTGACATCCTGTACCTCACTGTGGTCCTTGATAAATCTGCTGACCACAGCAACAATTTTGTGTTGATACTTGAGTACTAACAGGTCAAAAGCGCGTTTATCTCCCTTTTGAACCCGCTCCACCAGCTCACGGTCACTCGTTGACGCCTGATGCGCTGTCATCCCCAACTCCCATATCCAGCCACACTGCGGGCACCACAACGATTTAATGAGGGGCTGCCGGCGCAGGCGTTTCTTTTACTGTGTTGAAGACACTGACAATAGGACATAAGTTCCACGTCAAATCGACGAATAATCAGGAGGCGCTATACTACGCGACCCTTAAAGATAAATGAAATCTATGAATGCCCCGGTAAACTACGACGTTCTCGTCATCGGCAGCGGCGCCGCTGGCCTCACCCTGGCCCTGCATCTCTCCGCCAAATACCGCGTAGCCTTGCTTTCCAAGCAGCGTCTGCAGGACGGTTCCACCTGGTTCGCCCAGGGGGGCATCGCGGCAGTGTTAGACGATATGGATTCGGTGGAGTCACATATTGCAGACACATTAGACGCGGGTGCCGGACTCTGCCACCCATCGTCTGTCCGCTTTACGGTAGAAGAGAGCACCGCAGCCATTCGCTGGCTGATTGACCAGGGCGTGAGTTTCACCCGCGAGGGCGAGGACTACCACCTGACAAAAGAAGGTGGGCACAGCCATCGCCGTATCATTCACAGCGCCGACGCCACGGGCAAAGCCGTACATAGCACCTTGCTGGTGAAAGTACTCAACAGCCCCAATATTGACTGCTTTGAACATCACGTCGCCATTGATTTAATCCGCCAACCGGACCCCGAGAAAGGGCGTTTTCGCTGTGCTGGCGCCTATGTGCTGAATAAAAATACTGAAGAAGTCGAGCTATTGCAGGCCAAGGCGGTGATCCTCGCCACCGGTGGTGCCAGCAAGGCCTATCTGTATACCAGTAATCCAGATGGTGCCAGCGGCGACGGCATTGCCATGGCTTGGCGCGCCGGCTGCCGGGTGGCCAATATGGAATTCAACCAATTCCACCCCACCTGCCTCTACCACCCCAAGGCTAAAGCCCTGCTGGTTACAGAAGCCCTGCGCGGCGAGGGAGCACAGTTGAAACTGCCCGATGGCAGCCGCTTTATGGAACGCTTTGATAAGCGCGGTGAACTAGCCCCCAGGGACATCGTCGCCCGTGCCATTGACCATGAAATGAAACGCCTTGGTGCCGACTGCCTCTATTTGGATATCTCCCACAAAGATTCCACCTTTGTACGTGAGCACTTCCCCACCGTGTATAGCAACTGCCTGAAGTACGGCATTGATATCACCAAAGAGCCCATCCCGGTGGTGCCTGCCGCCCACTATACCTGCGGTGGAATTATGGTAGATCAACACGGTTGCACCGACCTGGACCAACTCTATGCCATCGGGGAAACCACTTTTACCGGCCTTCATGGCGCCAATCGCCTAGCTAGTAACTCCCTATTGGAATGCCTGGTATACGCCCGTTCTGCCGCCCTGCATATCGACGAACATCTCGACTCGGTGCAAGCACCGCGCAAGGCGCCGGAGTGGGACGCCTCGCGAGTTACGGACTCCGATGAAGACGTTGTGATATCCCACAACTGGGATGAGCTGCGGCGCTTTATGTGGGACTACGTGGGAATCGTGCGCACCCGCAAGCGCCTTCTGCGCGCTCAGCACAGAGTAAAACTCCTGCAGCGGGAAATTCGCGAGTTTTATGCCAATTACCGCATCACGAATGATCTAGTGGAACTACGCAATCTGGCCTTGGTTTCCGATTTGATCATCCGCTCGGCTCTGGACCGCCGCGAGAGTCGGGGCCTGCACTACTCTCTCGACTATCCAGATCTCAGAGAGCTTGCCATGGATACGGTGCTGGTACCGGAAAACTACGCCAATCAGAGGCAATTTATCTGAACACAGGGGTATGGGTGGGCAGAGCCCACCCTAGCGCGAATAGCGCAAAGCCACCTGCAATCTGCGCCAGTCGTCCCGATTGAGCGCGTCCCGCGCCAAAACCAAGCAAAGAGAGGCGCCCATCTGATCACGCCCACGGATTACCAGCAACCACTGCCACACTACCAGCTCACCACAAAACTCAAATTCTCGTTCCACTCCACTTTCAGTACGCCAAAACCAGCGGCGGTCTCGGGTTGATAAGATTCCGCTCATCCGCTCCAGACGACGCTTTTCGACAAAGGCATAGAGGCACACAAGCAGCACTGCCGACCAGAAAAGCCAGGAAGGGAGGTCACTCAACCACAACAGCATTACCGCCTGCCCTGTGGCAAGTAATAAAAAGAGAAGAAGGAGAGGCGATCGCGCAACCACGCAGCTCAAGCGTGCGCTGCGCTCAAAAATTTGAGGCGGCGGTCTACTGCTGTAAACCGGTGTTGTCACGGATGATCTGTACTATGCGCAATAGCTCCGGGTCGGCCGGATCTTCACGGCGCATGAACCAGGCAAACAGATCCTGGTCCTGCTCGTCCATCAGTCGCACATAACGCTGTTGATCTTCGGGCTCCAGGGTCTCGTAGATATTGTCCAGAAACGGCAGCAGCACCAGATCTAACTCCAACATGCCGCGGCGGCTGGCCCAAAACAGGCGGTTGCGATCCATACTTCATTTCCAACCAGATTAAAGTGCGCAGTATACCTGCTAGCTGAGCAAACTTGAAAAGGGGCGCTGTAATCCCCAATTAATGCCACCAAGACAACCGGAGGTGGCAACACTATGGACCAGCAACAGTGGCAGGATTTTCTCAGTAGCGAAGGCGCCATTTGGGAAGGCGGCAGGGCCCACTTCCCCCTTACCAGCAATGATGACCGCCAGGGCTTACATCTTATCGACCTCGGCCCCGTGGGCGCCGTTTCAGTAGTAGGCCCCGATAGTCAGAAGTTTCTGCAAGGCCAGCTCACTTGCGACCTTGTAAATCTACCCGACGGGCATAGCACACTGGGTGCTCACTGCAACCCCAAGGGACGCATGATCAGTGCCTTTAGTGCCCTTAAACTCTCCCAGAGCGAATTTATACTCCGCCTACCCCGCAATCTCGCCCCAATCGCCCAGCAGGCGCTGGCGAAGTATGCCGTATTTTTCAAGGCGGAACTTAGCGACACTAGCGATAACTCCCATTGGCTAGGCCTACAGGGAGAGGGTGTTGCGGAGCAGGCGGCACAACTACTGGGCTTCGAGGCCCCTTCTCCAGGCCAGGTAGTGACTTTCGATTTCAGTGGCGAGCGCTGTATCGCCCAATCGGTCAATGAGTTCCAATTGGCTCTGCTTAGCCCCAGCGATAAAACACAACAACTCTGGCAAAAACTCTCTCCCCATAGTGAAGCCACAGGTTACGACCAGTGGCAAAAGGGGCAGATCGAAGCCGGCATCCCCCAGGTTGATGCCACCACTTCTGAGATGTTTATCCCACAGATGACTAACCTGCACCTACTTGGCGGTGTGAGCTTTAAAAAGGGATGTTATACCGGCCAGGAAGTTGTTGCCCGCATGCAGTTCCGTGGCGCCGCCAAGCGTCGCCTATACCGTGCAAAATGTGAAGGTGGTGATCTTCCAGCCAGTGGACTGGAAATTTTTGCCGACGGACAACAAAGCATCGGCAATCTGCTTGAAGCCTGCCACAGCGAAGAAGGCATAGAATTGCTCGCCGTACTGACAATCGCCAAAATTGCCGCTGGCGAAACCTTAAAGTTGAAAGATGGCCGCGCCCTGGAGATTCAAGATTTACCCTACGATGCTGATGCCGACCCCTTAGCATAAAGCTAATTACCCAGCTGATACACTTTTGGCAGATAGACCGGTATACAGTTCATACCGGTCTCAGGCAGGAAACACCTTCCCACACTGCCTTTAGGCAATATTGATAACCATTGCCTCCATAGGCCTGATAATCCACTCAGATATTAGGCGAAATATTCACAAAGTGATATTCCCCGTCGCCGCTTCCACATTCAGGCCACTAATTAATAAGCGCTTTCCTAATACGACATGTAACTTTTACACCAAATAATTACAGCTATTTCCACAAAAATATTTTGCCTTTTTCCGCTAATCTTATTCTGCTATACCCAAAACTTACACAGGCAAAGGGATGACTCCACTGAAAGAGATGAGCCAGATTATCGTTACTCTTGAATCCTGTGTTGTGCTGGCAGGTTTCGCGGCAATCGTAGGCACCCTTCAGCCAAAAAAAACCAGGAGAATCACCAAGGGAAGAATTGTCTCCCTCGCCATGATAATTTATATCAGTCTAGTTAATGCTCTCCTCGCCGCTTTCACCCTAATACTTGCAAACTTTGGCATTAGTGATCAAACCTTATGGTCTGCAAGCAGCTTTGCCATGAGTTTGGCTACCGCTTTCTCCATTACTTATTTATGGATAAAAAAGCGCCTTAGGACAGTTTCCAAAGTAGCGAAAATTATTTACTTTGCGCTCTTTGGAGGCGCAGGGTGCATGGTAATTATCAACCTCTTAAATGCCTTTGGACTTGGCTTTAACAAAGAATACGGACCCTACTTCCTATCATTTGTTTTTAATTTGTTTATTGTTGGTTATGCCTTCACTAGACTGCTTATGCGACCTCTTTGGGCAGTAGTAATAGAAAACGAACAACAACATGCAAGAAAGAGTCAAGCCGGCACAAGGTAGCTCTACCAAAACAGATAAGAATCACACCCGACTCTCAAGGGCATATAAATTGCCCTTAACAACCAAGCGTACTTCATCCACCGAGAAGTACCTACCTTACCAAGAGCCCTCAATAGAAAGTTTCGGCATGTAACAGAAACGAATGAAACCCTATAAAGTCTGCAAGCTACTAAAAAACATAAACTATCCTTTACACACCGATACCCCCCTCACAACATAACATCTCTGCCCAGGGCAACAGCGGAAGATGGATACACTGCCGGGACAAATTGAACAACTGCTACATATTATCGAAGTCTCCATTATCCTGGCAGGTTTTGCAGCTATGGTTGCAACTTTTCAGTCAAGAAAAATGGAAAGTATCTCCAGAGGGCATGTCGTCTCTCTCGCCATGATTGTCTATATCAGCTTGTGTAGCGCCTTACTCTCCGCTTTTTCACTTATCCTTTTAAATTTTCATGTCGAGGCTAAGCATGTCTGGTCTATCAGCAGCAGCCTTATGGGAATAGCCACCATGGGGTTTATTGCTTATTTGTGGAAGAAAAGACATTTTAAGTTTGTCTCCCCCATAATGAAATTCACCTACTACGGACTTTTTGGCATAGCTTCTTCCATTGTCATCATAAGCACTCTAAATGCAGCCGGGATAGTTTTTGAAAGAGAGTTTGGGCCGTATTTTCTTGCTTACATATGTAATTTGTTTTTTGTCGGCTTCGCCTTTGCCAGGCTCTTAATGCGGCCTTTATGGAAGTCCGTTGAAAAGAAAGAAGCCAGCCAGCCTCATAGCGAGCGTGCAAGGAGGCGCCGTTAACCACACCGGGAAGCCTCTGAATAATTCATGAAAAAATATTTTTTAGTAGATCCAAGATCTTAAGGAATCTGCTTCACAGTAAAATCAACAGCTATTTGAAGAACCAAGGACCCCATACCTACTTTTCAATTGATAGATACGGGATCTATGGGAACTACCCAGCTGTAACTTCAACTATTTACCAGGGCTGCTCTTCACCAAGGTGAATAAACTGACCGTTAGGGCCGTCACTATCAATCAAGGCAAGCTCCACAACAGTTCTCGCCCCTTCGGTCACATCCATTGGCGCCGCGCTGGTACCCAAATCGGTTTTAACCCAACCCGGGTGTGCGCTGTTTACCTTAATACCAGTATCTGCAAGACTTTGGCTCAAAGAAACTGTAAACATATTAAGCGCAGCCTTTGACGCATTGTAAGCGAAGGGCTTCACTGCACTCCAACCAGAGTTCTGGTCAGCATTCACAGCTAAAGAACCCAGAATACTACTCACATTCACGATACGGCCAGCTTTACTCTTCTTTAGCAGTGACAGAAGATCTTGCGTTAGACCAATTTGAGCGAATACGTTAATGCTAAAAGTGGTGTTCAGATCCTCCTGCGAAACTGTTTCACTATTGTTCTGGCCCCACTCCCCCTCAACGATAACACCGGCATTATTCACCAGAATATCCAGCCGACCATATTGTTCCGCAATCTTTTGAGCAGCTCGTGCCCTATCTTCAGCTTTGGTAATATCCAGCTCAATAATATCAATTGGTGCCACCTCACCATTCCAAGTAGCTTGAACGGCCTCTAATTTCGCTTTATCTCGACCAGACAGGATTACTTTGACTCCCTGGTTAGAAAGCTGCTTGGCAGCCTCAAGACCAATTCCTCGATTTGAACCGGTGATCAATGCAATTCGATCGTTAGACATGGTAAATCTCCTGTGAGTTAGGTTGCTTCAAACACAGGAGCATTCTATTATTCGAGCAAATAGAAACAATTATATAAAAAGAAAATGAATGTTCGCGAATTGGAAACAATCAGCCTTAGAACTTTATCTGTTTTTGTCCATGTCTGTAGGACATTAAACCTATCGCTGGCTGCAGATCAGCTAGAACTTCCTAAGTCAACAGTTAGTAAGGAGGTTTCAAGACTGGAATCCCACCTGAAAGCCAAACTATTGGATCGTACCACCCGGCGTGTTGCACTGACAGAAGTGGGGGCTATTGCCTATGACCGGGCTCTGCATTTGATAGAAGACTTTAAAACCATGCAAAATGATGTGCTGGTAATGGATCAGCAGGTCCAAGGCTTATTGCGAATCTCAGCCCCGCCAGCCCTGGGTGAATTTCTCTCCAAGAGAGTTTTACCCACTTTTTTGAAGCGCTGGCCAAAAATTACCGTCTCCCTAAACCTCACTTACGACTTTGAAGACCTCTTCTCCCAAGGCATTGACCTCGCGTTTCGTGTTGGCGACATACATGATGAGCGCCTGATTTCCAGAAAGCTTGGCAGTTCAACGCGAATTCTCGTAGCCAGCCCTGAATATCTCACCACACAGGGAAAACCACAGCAGCCCAGCGACCTAATAAGCCATAACTGCCTGAGATTTCAATTTAACCCTGGAGATACCGAGTGGGCGCTAACCTCTAAACAATCGACAATGACTTTACCCGTTAATGGGAATTTCTTTTGTGCTAATATTTCAGCCCTGAAAAATGCGGCAGTCAATGGGCTGGGAATTGCGCAATTACCAATCAACAATATTATGGAAGAGTTAGGCAAAGGCTCACTCGTTAATATTCTTCCAGACTGGCATGTTCCACCAATGGACATTCATGCCGTTTACCGCCAGGGACTCAATAAACCCAAGAAACTCGCTGCATTGTTAGACTTTCTTAAAGAGGAAAAAAATTTATTTAATTGGAGTATCTAGCAGCATGAAGGGAAACCTATACGGTCAACCACCAATCGCCCCTCACCTTTATCGCCACCAGAGTATTCCCTAAGAGTATTTTGGGCTGAATTTTTAACCTTATCTCAAACAACATTACAACAACAAAAGTCCTCAAAGGGCTCCGCCCAAAATCATAATCCCAATAGGCAAAATTCTTTGCATTTAGGATTTTTCAGGGAAATACCCAGTAACCCTACCTCTCTAAAAACAAGTAACAAAATCAACCAAATACAACATACCTAGATCTGACAGGAAGACTCTATCCTTCTCACCTTCTCCACAGTTGGAAAGCCTGTCACCAACCCCCTAACCGTAGATTTTGTGACAGCAAATAAAGATTTATTGTTTTTAAGGTGTCTGACTAACTCTTTTAAAGGTTTCCCCTTCTGGCACAAAGCCTGCACAGCCGAATAAGTCCCATGAGACCATATACCAAAAACTAAGCATATACAGCTATTTTTATGGTAAGGATTTTCTGCAAAAAAGATAAATCCGTAATCTTCGGTAATTGATCCTTTTAATGTATTCGACCTATAAACACTCTCATCAACCTCATCAAAAGCAGATCGACCCAAAAAATCCATCTTGAATTTTGCATCTAACTTCCTGGTAAGCAACAAATCACGACTCACAGAATTTACAGCTGGCCCCCCGATACAAATAAAACTTTTTTGATCACCAGTGAAGTTTCTAGAGTCATGACATATTACTTTTTTCCTTGGAAAGGCTTTTTCAATAGCTTCTTTTAGAAGCTGCATCCCAACAGCCTCATCATAAGGCAAAAACAACACATTATCCGGAATCTGGCTTTGCCTATTGGCAAAATCAGAAAAAAGTGTTTTTTGTTTTATTAGAGGAAGCACCACATGAATCTCAGAGTCAGACTCACCAAAAAAATCAGCCCATAACTTTCTAAAAGCACTCGTATCAATTGTTTTCTTTAGAGCCGCCCCAGAACCAATAAAAATTGTAGTGAGGAAGGCCTCCACAAATGGCGCTGAGAGAAAATCCAAAATAGAATCGACTAAGTCGGTCAGCATTAGCGGCACTGGCTCCCCCCAATTAAGTCGTCAGATTCATAAAGCTTTCACGCAGCACTAGCCATACATATGAGATTAAACTTCTCATAAGCCCTGATAAAAAACTGCAACATTTCAGCCAAAATCATTATAGACAGTTTATAAAAAAGCAGATAACCCCCATCTGTGCGAGAGAGCCCTTCAGGCACTTAAATACACCAACGCAAAGGTTTTACTAGGAATAACCTTAAACACTTACAAATACTGCTCAACTTAATTGACCTAATATGCCCAGCCTACATTTAACAATCGTAAGCTGGGTTTTTATTTTTAGAAATGATTTTTATCGAAGGGGGGCAGCTATTAGACTTCTACAGCAACTCTTTTTAACTGATTTTCTTCTGGCAGGGCCCATTCAATGGGCTTTTCACCTCTCTGCTGCAACCAGTGGTTAGCTTGAGAGAACGGCTTAGTGCCAAAAAAGCCACGGTGCGCTGAGAGAGGGGATGGATGAGGGGCGCGTAGTACCAAGTGCTTATTGCGGTCAATAAAACCGCCTTTCTTCTGTGCGTAACTACCCCAGAGTATAAACACTAGGCCTTCACGCTGCTCCGCCAGCTTATGGATAGCGGCATCGGTAAACTGCTCCCAACCGCGCCCCTGATGGGCACCAGCTTTACTGTCCTCTACAGTGAGGGTGGCATTGAGTAGCAGCACTCCTTGTTCTGCCCAGGGTTGTAGGCAACCGTGGTGCGCTGGAAGTATCCCCATATCAGAGTGCAATTCTTTGTAAATATTTTGTAACGATGGCGGGATTCGTACGCCGGGCATCACAGAAAAGCATAAACCGTGCGCCTGGCCTATCCCGTGATAGGGGTCCTGCCCCAAAATCACCACTTTCACCTGATCAAATGGGGTGGAGTTGAAAGCGTTAAAGATCTGCCCACCGGGTGGATAGATGCGCTTACCAGCCTCTTTTTCTCCCCGCAGAAACTGACGTAATTCCGCCATATAAGGCTTCTTGAACTCCTCGCTCAGCACATCGTACCAGGAGGGGTGAATCTTAACTTTTTCCGGAACCGGCATTATCAAACCTTCAGAATCTTTTTTACGTACTTTTGCAACTCGGGCACCACAGCCTCTTCAAACCAAGGTCTTCGCCGCAGCCAAAGTGTGTTTCGCGGGCTCGGGTGGGGCAAAGGGAAATACCCTGCGGGCAGGGCATCGCGGTAATGGCGCACATTCTCTGTAATATTGCCATACCAATGCGGCAGGTAGTGTCGCTGGGCGTATTGTCCCACCAACAGCGTGAGTTGCAAGTGAGGTAGCTGTTGCAGCAAGCGCTTATGCCAGGTGACAGCACACTCCGGGCGCGGAGGCAAATCACCTCCTTTACCTCGCCCCGGATAACAGAAGCCCATGGGAATAATGGCAATCTGGGATTCATCGTAAAAGATATCCCTATCGATCGACAGCCACTCGCGCAGACGATCACCAGAGGGGTCATTCCATGGGATACTAGTGGCATGAACCTTAGTTCCCGGCGCCTGACCAATGATCAACAAACGAGCAGATTCTGCCGCTCGCAGCACCGGATTAGCTCCCAGTGGCAGGTGATCCTCACATAGACGACAAGCGCGTATCTCCTCCAATAAGGTTGGTAACTTCTCGACGACCACCTATTGCGCCCCTTCGGGATAAGCTAGATGTAACAGAAGCGCCCTGCGATCTTGAGGGTCATGTATACGACTGATATTGTCGTTGTCAAATACTATAAAAATGCCCGTATCGCCCACTGCCAACCCATCGCCTTTGCCCCCAGTGCGGGATACTTCATAGCCCAATTCAGAGGAGTTCTCTTGCTCCCAATAATCCAGGCACCACTGCGCCTTCAAGCTAGGTAATTCTCTCCGACATACCGCAGACGCATTGGGCTCCAGAGTAAACAGCGCGCCATCATAATAGGACAAACCCGCCAGGTTCTCTGATTGTCCGCGAAAATTTAGCCCCTCTACAGCCGGCGGTGTAAAAATTTGCACTCCCCCCTTAGGGCCAAGCTTAACTAAAGCACGGGGATCACGCTCTAGCACCATCCAAAAATCATCGCCAACTTTCTGTAAGCCTACGCCTGATAGATTGTACCCCTGCATATAGCCCTGAGCCTTAGCTGTGGTCGACCACATATTTTCCAGCCAACGGCCCTGCCCCTGCATATCAACTTCGGCAATGCGGTTGTAGCGCTCACTCAATAAATACAAATTATTATCTACACAGCTGATGGCTTCAAAATCCATTGCCGCTGCCGGTCGGGTAAGATCCAATAAAAAGTACCATACGTTTGTCGGCCGATCTTTCTTTGGAACATTCAAACCAGAGAGTGTGACAAAGGGCTCCAGCTTGGCATGAACACCCTTTAAAACGATCTGATAAACTTTCTCTGACTTTTTATCTGAGATAGTAAGAAGTCTGCCATCACAAAAAGTTAAACCAGAGAGGCTCAATCCTGCGCTGGCATTTACCCAATAATGCTGTACTTTTTTAGCGGGAATAATGTCAGCAGCCATCGCTGAAGGCACCAACAAACTGATAAAGAAAAATAAAATTCGCTTGATCACGATTTTTCCAATCCATCGAGAAATGAATGAACTAAAAGGATAATTAGTGATTTGGCGCATTCTTAGATCTTCTAATTCACCGTTTACCTTTCAGAGAAATGGAAAAGTCTCTCTCCATAAAGCCGCTGCCAACATACTCTAGATCGCTAATCACTAGGAAATAGCATAGCCACCATAATACCCATCGACAATTTTTGCGCTACAAGGAGGATAATACGATACCCGATTTAGGAGGCAGACTAAACCCAAGCCAAAAGTTGGCAAATAAAAGGAGAGGAAATGAAAAGAGTTCGACGCCGAGCGCAATAAACGTGACGCCGAAATTTATCGGCATAGTGCCAATAGAGCTGCAATTAATTTGCCATTTCCGGCATTGCAAGGTGTAGCAGTAACGCGCGCTTATCTTCAGGCTCTTGCGCACGGCCAACATTGTTATTGTCCAACACCACAAAAATGCCCTTCTCGCCCACAGCCAATCCCTCACCTTTTCCATAGCGCGTTTCCTCATAAACACGCTCTGGAGACTCTTCAAGCGAGCGATAATCCAGACACCACTCCGCCCGTAGACTGGGCAATACTCTGCGACAAACTGCGTGCGCATTGCGCTCCAAGGTATAGAGGGCGCCGTTAAAGAAGTCCAGGCCGGCTAAATCCTCAGAGCGATCAGCAAAATTTAAACCCTCTACCTGTGGCAAAGTGAATGCGCTGGCTTCTCCATCTGAATCCAGCTTCAACAGGCCCCTTGGCTCACGCTCCATCGCCACCCAGAAAGTATCACCAGCTTTTACCAGGCCCTCACTGGAAGCGTTGCTCTTTTGTAAGAAACCTTGAGATTTGGCTTCACCCGACCAGATATGCTCTTGCCAGCGCGCATTCCCCTTTGGGTCCACCACGGCAATGCGATTGTAATGCTCACTGACCAGAAAGATCTGATTCTCACCACAACTAACGCCCTCAAAGTCCAGATCTTCCGCGGGGCGGAAAAACGCTTTAAAGCTCTCCCAGACATTAACAGGCTCGTCACGTTCCGGCACTCCTAGACCACTCAAACGCAAAAAGGACACCAGATCGGCGGAACCTTCGCTGAGCTCTAATGAGTAAATCTCTCCAGAATTCTTATCGGAAACTGCCAGCAACTTGCCAGCACAAAAGCTTAGGCCAGAAATATCCAGACCTTCGCTATTATCCACCCAATAGCTGGCTTGCAGCTTGGCGGGAGAAATCTCCACTGCCGCCAGCAAGGGGGAGAACAGCACGATAGCAATGCCAGAGAGATAATTTTTGATCACTGTGTAACCATTTAATCGCGGAAGTTATTAAATTGCAGTGGCTGTTCCAGTTCCTTACCACGAAGTAAGGCTATTACCTGTTGCAGATCATCGCGCTTTTTCCCGGTAACCCGCACCTGTTCACCCTGAATAGCCGCTTGCACCTTGAGCTTTTCATCTTTGATCAGCTTAACGATTTTTTTTGACAATTCTTTGTCCAGGCCATTCTTTAGGGTCACTCCCACTTTAACCAGCTTACCAGACTGCTCTTTTTCACCTACATCCATAGCCAGCGGATCGATATCACACTTGATCAAGGCACCACGCAGCATATCCACCATTTGATCTACTTGCATATCCACCTCGGCACGGACTACCAGAGAGAAATCACTCATCTCCACTTCCGCATCCACGCCTTTAAAGTCAAAGCGATTGGTAACAGTGCGGTTTACCTGATCCACTGCGTTAGTCAGCTGGTGCTTGTCTACTTCAGATACAATGTCAAAAGAAGGCATTAAATTCTCGGCTCCTATTTCCAGATTTGCGGAGTAATCTCCGTATTGTGATCGTTATCGGCCAACCAAATATGGCCGTCTTGAATGGTGATACTGAAATCCATATTGCGCTCAACCATCTGTGCCAATTGCTCAGTGGTGTCCGCAGCGAGATGGAAAATCCTAAGGTTGTCAAAACGTTCGAGCTGATTCTCCAGCTTTTGCCACCAGATCGGTGCGGCACGACGCCCGTAACTGTATACCAAAACCCGCCCGGCACGGTTACAGGCCTTGCGCAAGCGCTCCTCGGCTGGAAGACCCACTTCTATCCATAGGTCGATTTCTCCACTGAGGCTCTTTTGCCATAAATCCGCCTCCTCATCAGATGAGAGGCCTCGGGTAAACTCCAATAAATCGGATGCATTGTGTGCAAACGCCAATAAGCGCACCATCATACGCTCATCTGTTTCTGAAGGGTGGCGCGCCAAGGTCAGCTGATGTTCCCCGTAGTAGTCACGGTCCATATCGGCTATTTGCACCTTGGCTTTGAAAATTGTTGCTTTTAGTGCCATTTCGGCTCCATCTCTACGCCACCTTCAGCACTACAACTGAGGCGGACTATTCTTGGTTGGTTTACGGAAGAATAAGGATATTCCGCATGACCTCTGCTACCGGCAACAGCCTGCCAATTTGGCGCTGCACCATGCTGTGTCTGATGGCAAGTCTCATCAGTGGCTGCGGCGTAAACAATATCCCCACCTATGACGAACAGGTAAAAGCCGCCTGGGCTCAGGTGGAAAACCAGTACCAGCGTCGCGCAGACCTAGTGCCTAACCTGGTGAAAACCGTTCAAGCCTATGCCGGGCATGAACGGGAAACCCTTCAGGCCGTAACCGAGGCGCGCGCCAAGGTGAACTCACTTCAGCTGGACAGCAACCTGCTCAACGATCCGGTCAAATTACAACAGTTCGAAGCCGCACAGGCACAACTCTCCAGCGCCTTGTCACGGCTGCTGCTTGTGGTCGAGCGCTACCCCAACCTCAAAGCCAATCAAAACTTTCTCAGCTTGCAATCCCAGCTAGAAGGCACCGAAAACCGCATCAGTGTCTCGCGCCGGGATTATATCCAGGCAGTGCAGCGCTACAACCGTGAGATTCGCACTTTTCCCGGTCGTATTTGGCACGCACTCCTATATCGAGATATGTCTTTGAGGGAGACCTTCCAGGCCACCAGCGAAGAGGCCGAGAAGGCTCCGGAAGTCAATTTCCAGTAGGCCGCCGGGAAACCCTTATGACACGCTCCCTTCTGACCTTGTTGACGCTCATTACAGCATTACTGGCTTTGGCTCTATGGGCCGAGGTACAGCTCCCTCCTCTATCCGGGAGGGTGGTGGATAAAGCTGAGCTACTAACTGCTGAAGAGAGATACAAACTTACAGAATTGATTCAGCAATACGAATCTGAGAGCAGTAACCAACTGGTGGTGGCCACCCTCCCAGAGCTCCAGGGTATCACCATAGAGGAATACGCCAATCAACTGGCAAGGGAGTGGAAGCTGGGCCACAAGAAGAAAAACAATGGAATTCTCTTCTTGATAGCTCCCAAAGAGCGCAAGCTCCGAATTGAGGTTGGCTACGGCCTCGAAGGTGCTCTCACCGATGCGCTATCTGCCAATATTATTCAAACCAAGGTTCTGCCGGAATTCCAGAAAGGGAGTTATGCCGGTGGAATTAATGCCGGCGTGAACTCAATTATTGCCGCCACCAAGAACGAATATGTGGCCGAACCGATCGAGACCAAGGAGGGCCGACGCCTGGCCTTTGTAGTTGGGCTATTTCTCTTACTGGTAATGCTGCATCTGTTTGGTAGCTCGGTCCTCAGCTCACCAATTCATGGGCGTAATTATAAACGCGGTCGCTTTGGCGGCTACTATGGTAGCGGAGGCTTTGGTGCGGGGCACCCTAGAGGAGGCTTATCCGGGACTGGCACAGGCGGTGGATTTAGTGGAGGAGGTGGCGGATTTGGCGGAGGAGGTGCTTCGGGAGGATGGTAATGCTTAGTAATAGCTATCAACGCCAGGTGGCGGAGGCCATCAAAGAAGTGGAGACCCAAACCGACGCGGAGTTGGTAGCTATTATCGCGCGGGAAGCCGATAACTATTTGTATATCTCCACCCTTTGGGCTGCCTTCTTGACCCTGCTGTTATCGCCACTATTCCAATTCCTACCCTGGTGGCTCAGCTTTCAGCAAGCCTTTCTGCTACAGTGGGTTCTCTTTATCGCGCTGGCATTACTGTTTCGCTGGCGGCCGATAACCATGCGCCTTGTACCCAAAAAGATCAAATACTGGCGCGCCTCAAACCTAGCCCGCCGTCAATTTCTTGAACAAGAGCTGCATAGCACCAAAGATCGACTGGGTCTGTTGATTTTTATTTGTGAAGCGGAGCACTATGTAGAAATTCTGGCAGATCGCGGCTTGGCTCAGCATGTATCCAACGACAACTGGCAGGTTATTATCGAGCAATTTGTACGGGAAATTAAGCGCGGTAAGGCTGGGGAAGCACTGTTACTCTGTATTTCCCAATGTGGAGACTTATTAAAAGATGCAGCCCCCTGTAGTGCTGTGAAAGATGAGTTACCCAACCACCTGATTCTAATTAACTAACCTAATTTACTGCCCTACTTACCCTTCAGACGTGATTTTAACGCCACAATACTTCTATACCTACGCTTTAACAACTCCTTCTACTAAGCTGCTGTAAAGGAGTAATAATCCCCATGAAAAATTAAAGCTTATGGTGATTATGCACGTATAAAAACCATTAAAAGTGAAAACTAAACCAGATAAAAACAAAGTCAGCCACGCCAATTTAACAGGGCTTGGCAATTAATATTAAGCTTAAAGAATGCCAAATAAAAACCTCAATATCCGCATGAAAGCATCCAGCTCACAAAAAAGTCCAGCGCCAAATACTAGTTACGCCTGTAACTACGGTGATCCCTCGCAACCAAAAAACTAGAAAACCTAATGAGAAAGATCTTAATTACAATTTGGCTATTCATATCGGCTTCACTGTCCTCCACTATCTGCGCCGATTATATCAATCTCACCGGTGCGGAGACTGCACCAAATATTGCAGAAATAGAGATACTCAATAACAATCTTTACATCAGCCTAGAGGTTTCTGCAGCTGATGCGAACGCGTTTTGGCCGGGAATACCACCTACAAAGAGTATTTATGAAATAGCTAGACTTGCTCTTGCACAAAAAGAGATCGCCATTGAGGTGCACTCCCCAGAGGGTAAAATTGAGCCGACTATAACCTCTGTCAGAATTGCCGAGAGAAAACCGAGAAACTCACCTTTTGCGGGAAGAATAGATCCAAGGACAGGCCTGCTAAGGCCGAATTTTCCAGCCGACAAAACCATACTGTTGGCAGATATCGAGTTTCCAATTAAAGGCTTGAGCAATCTGGAAATACGTCCACCACTGGATTCCGATGGGGCTGTCTTAGCCACAATAGGATTTACTAGTCAACACGGCCACACATCAGTAAGCAGTTTTCAATATTTGTCTCAAATAGAAAAGCTGAAAATTGATTGGGGAGATCCTTGGAATACTCGCTTTGAAAACCAAGCTATAAATCGGCACAATCGCTATCCCCTTAGATCTTTCCTCTATGTGGAACCTCGTCAGGTTCGCCACGAAATTTTATTGCGCCCAAGAGATTTATTACAATGGACCGACCAACCCTTTGATGCCTGGAAGCCCCTTACAGCCAAGCGAAGAAAAGAGTTAAGAGTAACTACAGAGGAATTCCTACAGAAAAAAAATCCCACTAGCATCAACCAAACGCTGGTTGAACCTATCAGCACGGAAACAGTTTTTCTCAAGGCAAACGATACAGGCTTTACCACAATAGGAGAGCATGAGCGGATCGAGATAGGTTCATTACTGATCGGTTACCGGGAAAAATATCATGTTAAGGAGCTACCACAAAGTGTTACTATCGACTGGAACCTCTTTACAGAGTCTATCAAATCAGTTCCCACACTCATACAAGATCCGGCTGGTCCTTTCCCAACACATGTTATGCCGGACTTTCCCGACATTCAATGGCGCAATTATTTATATGATTACCGTGCTCCCAATAGTGATCCAATCCCCATTGAGAATACCATAGCGGCCATACCCATGGCGGTGCTTTTCTCCTTCTGCTTTGCAGTATTTTTCATTCTCACCTTGCGAAGCAAAAAGGTTGAGACAAAAAACAAACATCCGATACTCTTTTACGGCATTGTGATTATTTGTGCCGTACCCATTTATTACACCCTTCCAAGTGAACTGCGCATCCCCCTGCCCGGCACCATAAACAAGCAAGAAATAAAAGAAATTACCGAGACAATACTTGATCGCCTTTCCGCTGCCTATGAAGAACCTCAAAGTGAAAAATTAAACGACCAGCTTGCCAATCTAGTAAGCAGCGAAAAATTTGATTTTACCGTCGCAAACTTGTCACAAGTTTACCAACCTCTAACCAACAGCGGAAATAAGGGTTCTATTAGATCTATCCGTGACCTGGAAATTGAGCATGCAGATCAAATGATCCTGAACGGAAATAAAACTTTTAGAATTGTTGGGAAGTGGCATTCAATGATTGAAGATTACAGCTGGGGACATATGGAGCAATTACCGCGAGAAACTCGTGCAAGTATAGAAATAACCCAATCAGACAAGTATTGGAAGATATCCGCCTTTACACCACTATCTATACGATAAGCTTGCCACTAGAGTTGGTAACCAAGTGCTATGAAAAAAAGTAACTCAAATTTAATTAATTTTCTTTCTTTTGCTCTGGCTCTCCACCTATCTGTAATATCTCAAATCTCTGAAGCCCACTTTTCACTAAACCTAAATATAAGAATTCTACATATTGAGCACAGCGTCAATGGAGCCAGCCTCTATATGAGACTGCCTCTTTCCTATTTACTGGCGGATAAGGCGCAACATGGTATTGATCCCTACTCGGGGAAAATTCCATATCAAGTACCATATACTCGTAACAGCCTGGAAAATGATCGACTGGTTCACTATGTGGATGTCGAAGAGATCACGATCCACCCTGAGGGGCTGGGCAATATTGCCGCAGCAGCGACACATATCCTCTCTACTGATCAGGAGCTTAAAGGGTATGTAAAGTCAGTACGCCTTTATCCTATTGGCAACGAGCCTGCTTTTGCCACACTTGCAGAGGCAAAACGAGCCCTTTCTAATAACTTTGCACAGATGGCACTTAACAACTCGCTCCATGTCAGTGACACACTGGTTGATATCCACATCCATTACCCTACTCAGCAACAGCTGGAAGAATATCAACTCTTTAGTTCCCTGAATCCAGGGCTTCCCGATCAAGAAAATACTGCAAATTTAATCCTCAGTTATAACCCTGGGAAAATCCAGATTTTCCGCTCTAGGGGGCTAATGCGAGAGCCTGTTCAAATCCGTTATTCCAGTATAGATGTCATCAATACCTTTCTAAAGGAGGGCATGGTACATATTATTCAGGGGCTAGATCATGTCCTTTTTGTACTTTGTCTTAGTCTTGGTGCCCTCGCTCTCCCCTTATTATTCTGGCGTGTCACGGCCTTCACTATCGGCCACAGTATTACCCTATCCGTAGGTTTCTTTGGTTTTATTCCTAGCACTGTCTGGTTTGTCCCACTGATTGAAACCGGAATCGCCATTTCCATAATCTATATTGCTTGGCTTTCAATGAGACAAAAATCGATCGCCTCTATATCCACCGAGCGTACAATTCTTTTGACTTCCTTGATGTTGGGCTTACTGCATGGACTAGGATTTTCCTTTGTACTACACGAAATACTCAACATCAACTCACCTAATATTTGGCAGAGCTTGTTAGCATTTAATCTCGGCGTAGAGGCTGGTCAAATTTTAATAATTTTAGCAATCTGGCCTCTACTTTATTTGGCCAGACGTCGACAGAAAAACTGGGAGCCTAACCTACGCTACACAATTGCCACTATATGCTGCGCCATTGCCTTACTCTGGACTTTTGAGAGGGGGCATGAATTGGTGAACGCCATACAGCAAGAAAACCAACCCAGAACCAATATTACAATCAACAACAGTAAAATCTAATTCATGATTTTACCAAAGAGGAAGTTATAAACTTCATTATATCGAACAATAAATCTAACGATTTAAAGTTAAAGACAGTCACAAATCAAGCAGCACTCTATTTACTGGTTTTGCAATCAGAAACCGAAAAGACAACCACCCCTATAGATTCAATGGAACAGGCGAACAAAAAGGTATTATTTTTTATAACCATCGCTATTCGCCCACAAGGGATCTTATTAAACTCACCAGCGAAGTGTATTCTACACACTATTAGCCACCTTCCCCCTGCCTAATAGCCAAAAACAAATTCGACCACACCCTGCTTAGAGCAGAATAAAAACAGCATCCATATAACATATAGTCATATCAGAACGAATGGTATCTTTAAGCCTAAAGGAGAAAATCACCGATATCATCATAAATTAACCCCCCATAAATAACTTTGCGCATTTTTCGAGACAGATTGCATTTACCCAATTGAATCAGGGGTTATGCACGGACACCTGAATGCCCTCTAATACTGGAATCACTTACAGCCTTTCATGTATTTTGCACTGCATAAGCCGGGATAAATAAATCCACTTCGCTACAGCCCCACTGGAGGTCTCTTAGTATGCATGACTACCAAATCTATACCCTAGAAGAGCAGCTCCTTGTATTATCTACCCATCCATTAATCGACAATACTGCTTTCATTAAACGGACTAAAAACAAATAACAGGAAACTTACACAGAAAAAATGGGGATTCTACCCCCCCTAGTTACTCAGAATTAAGACCACCTACCCCACAAACAAGAGGGCCTGCTCTTAGGCCAGGTCAATCTAGAACAAATACTAGCAGCCAAAAAGATGCTTCCCCTCCATTTACAACTTACATACATTCAATCTCGGAGGACATGATCATCCTTAGCAGATGGGTTGGTAAAGTACTCTTTCTACGACGGCAAAACTGGGCCAGTGGCCACATACCAAGTCAGATTAGCTTTGCCAAGGTAATATCACCTTAACCAATAACAAGCACCAAAATATAACGAATAGTTTTACTTTTATTTAACCACTATTTAAAAGCTTGAATCGCTGCTTTATATATTAAGATTGCCAAGGGAATATTGGATAAAGCGAAGACAACAAAGCGAAATTCTATTTTATTCACTAAAGCCTGAACAAGACTATGAATCACTCTTAAACCCACATATACCCAAGCAGTATAAACGATAAGCTCCGTGACTGTGCCTAGAAAAGCCAATGAGAAAACTGCTGCGTAAAATAGAGTAGGCTGCTCCATTAAATGATTATAATTATCCGCCTTCCATCTAACCCTTGCCGGAAGCTGTGACATTTGGACTCCGGATGGCACTTCAGAGTCCAACTTCATTTTCATAGATGCAATCGCCGGCAATCTTGTTGCATACATCCAAAACCACATAACCATTGACCAAACCAGCAAAGCCACCACCGGCTGAATTAATTGAACCGTTGAATTCATCTTATTTCCAATAGTTAAATTTTAATTTTCCAATAATGCACTGAACCTTTAGGGAAGCAAAATTACGAAGATTAAATTATATCACCTCACCCACCAAGCCAAAGCTTTCAAACTTAATCTAACTCAACATGCAATAGCAGATACGGATTCCCTCAACCATCCAACTGCGATTCAACAACAGTAACGTCTAACCTTCTTAAAAACCCAGGGATTGACCTCTATATTCATCGTTATTTTTCTGTTACGCCTAACTTTTATCGAATATCTAACAGCAAGGGTACCGGCCTCACCCACTCTCAACTCAAGCGCAATAAGCAACACCTCAATAATCCTATCACTTACCCCACAGAAACCAAACCCCCAACTCCATTTATCACGCACAGAAAATAAACTTTATCAAAATATTACTGCAACAAAAACTTACATTTAAAAATACCTCCATCTACTAGATATTTGCTACCACATAATCATGAAATGCTAGATTTTCAGGAGAATCAACTTTACTGATTTCTGCTACATTAATTCTTTATAAAACACCCTGCCAAAACTGAAGAGCAAGAGTATCCCCCTGATAGATTTCCGCATACAACTGACCGATTTCTTTAAGCATAAAACCCCTAGCTATTTTACCTGCCACCCCTTGACTGCGATATTTTGGAAGAATAAAGATATCAGTTAATTTCGGCATTTCGACACCAATAATTTCGGCTTGCTCCATAGCTACAAAACCAGCAACCCGCTTTCAAACAGAATATATATGCATCACATTCTTCATTACCAGATATCACATCACTTGGATGCTCTTCATCTACATCGTACCGACCTCTACTATCAATATCTTCCACATTAAAGGAGCTCTGATAATATTGATAGAACTGCCACAACATAAAAAACGCGTCTGCATTATCTCTAATAGCCTTACGCACTATGATTCCATATATCTCTGCAAACTCATAAAGTGATAACTTCAACCATCATTATCATAACTGCCATTTAAAATGGAAATTCGCTCCTGACTCAAACTTTCCAGCAAGACAACAAACCACAAAAATAGAACATTAGAACCAAATAGAATCATTATTATATTTTCACCTCCTTACCAGCGCCCACCTTAAAAAATTGATCACAGAAAAATTTTTTAACAGATATTAATCACTAATAAGAGGTATTTATAAAGGGAAACCAAGCTCAGCGCAGAAACAAAAAACTATTCCATTTACCAGCGCCAAGTCACCGCCAGATAGGGTCCATGCTGGGTAATATCATAGGCAAAGCGACCATCAGAAAGTCGATCGGAATAATTAATACTGTAATATTGGTAGCCCAGGCGCAATGAGGTAGTTTTCCAGGCGCGCCAGTCTAATCCTGCCAATAGATTCCACTGCAAATCATCACCACCAGCTCCAAAACCGCCGATTTCGGTACGCGCCCCCAGGGTCAGGCAGTCATTCACAGCAAAGCCCACACGGGTACCAATAGTCGGCTCCCACCAACTTTTGCGGCCGCCCAAACGATTTTGGATTTCTGGCATTCTGCCGATATCAATACCCACGCGGGCTTTCACTTCCTGCCTCAGGCGATTCCAACGTACACCCACGCCCATATCCCAAAAATAGCGCCGCTCGCTTTCGCCAAAATAGCCTTGCAGTACCCGGTAAGCGCCAAATGCAGCCACCCACGCCTGATGAACATCCACATTCACATCGATATCAACATCTATATCCAACTGGGGATTTTGGGGTGGCGCAATCGTTGTGCCCTCATTTAAATTGAGGTGTACATAATAGAGGTCCGAAACCAGGCCAAAGCGTCCTCTCCAAGCTTCCAGACGTACAGAAAAAGCCGCATTCAGGAGCTCTAGGGTTTTTCTTAAGTTCAGATCTACATCCACAGTGGTATCCGCCACTGTGGCCTTTCCTTTGGTGCGAAGTGGCAGAAAAATGTAGGGGGTGGCCGCAAAGCGCCAGTCATCTACGGTTGTCGCAGGGGGGCGGCTCTGAGGCGCATATTGGGCTGAAATTGCACACGAAAAAAAAAGCGCTATTAATCCAGAAATAATTGCCACCGCCCTTATTACTGACAAGAGCATCTCCATTTAATGGTTTTACCGAGGTTCAATCTCAATAAGCATCCATTAAGAATAGATAGCGACAGTCAGGCGGGGAATTGACCGAAGGGAAAGCACCGCGCCGGAAATGGCGCGGCAGCTGTAGGCACTTGGGATAGTACGCAGGGTTTACGTTTTTGTTCGCTTAGTCGTTCGCTTCCGGGCGCATATGCGGGAACAGCAGTACGTCGCGAATCGAGGGAGAATTGGTGAACAGCATTACCAGGCGGTCGATGCCGATACCTTCACCAGCGGTGGGCGGCAGGCCGTATTCCAGTGCACGGATATAGTCAGCGTCGTAGTGCATGGCTTCGTCGTCACCGGCATCTTTCTCGGCAACCTGGGCTTTAAAGCGCTCGGCCTGGTCTTCTGCGTCGTTCAACTCGGAGAAACCATTGGCAATCTCGCGGCCGCCAACGAAGAATTCGAAGCGGTCGGTGACAAACGGGTTGTTATCGTTGCGGCGAGCCAGCGGTGACACTTCGGTTGGGTACTCAGTGATAAAAGTCGGCTGGTCGAGGCGGTGCTCTACGGTCTTTTCGAAGATCTCGATCTGTACCTTACCCAGGCCCCAGCTGTCTTTCAGCGGGATGTCCAGTTTCTCGGCAACGGCGCGGGCGGATTCGATGTTGTCGATATCGGCCGCAGTCAGTTCCGGGTTGTAGTGCAGGATGGAGTCGAACACAGACAAACGGGCGAACGGCTTGGAGAAGTCGTAGCTGCTTTCCTGGTAATCCACAGTGGTGGAGCCCAGCACATCTTCACAGATACCACGCAGCATCTTCTCGGTGAGATCCATCAGATCGTTGTAGTCCGCGTACGCCTGGTAGAACTCGAGCATGGTGAACTCGGGGTTGTGGCGCGTGGACAGGCCCTCGTTGCGGAAGTTGCGGTTGATCTCGTAAACCCGCTCAAAACCTCCCACAACCAAACGCTTCAGGTACAGCTCCGGGGCAATACGCAGATACATATCAATATCCAGCGCATTGTGGTGGGTGACGAACGGACGCGCGCTGGCACCACCGGGAATCACCTGCAGCATGGGCGTTTCCACTTCCATAAACTGCTGGCCGTTGAGGAAGTTGCGGATGTACTCGATAACCTTGGAGCGCACACGGAACACTTCGCGGGCTTCCGGCGTGGCGATCAGGTCCACGTAGCGCTGGCGATAACGCATTTCCTGGTCGGCGATGCCGTGGAATTTTTCCGGCAACGGACGCAGCGCTTTGGTCAGCAGGCTGTACTCTTCACAATTTACGTAGAGGTCACCCTTGCCGGATTTGTGCAGTGTACCTTTTACGCCGACGATATCGCCGATATCCCAGGCACCGAAGCGTTCTTTAATATCTTTTTGCGCGGCTTTATCAGCATAGAGCTGGATTCGGTCAGACACATCCTGGATCACCATAAAGGGGCCGCGTTTCGCCAGGATTCGCCCCGCTACGCACGCCCGTTTACCCAGTTCTTCCAGCTCCTCTTTCTGTTTATCGCCGAACTCAGCTTGCAGGTCGGCAGCGAGGTTCTCGCGGCGAAAACTGTTGGGGAAAGCATTGCCCTTCTCGCGCAGAGCGGAAAGCTTGGTGCGGCGCTCGGCGATCAGTTTGTTTTCGTCTTGCTGGATATCAGTCATGGTGATCTATCAGTTTTGTGAGTGATATTGCCCCTCGTCCCATTAGTGAGAGACGAGGGGCGCGATGAGCGTGGAGACTTTAAATCAGAGGCCGGCTTTGAGGCTGGCTTCGATAAACTGGTCCAGGTCTCCGTCCAGTACTGCCTGGCAGTTGCTGGTCTGGACGCTGGTGCGCAGGTCCTTGATACGCTGGTCGTCCAACACGTAGGAGCGGATCTGGCTGCCCCAGCCAATGTCGGCCTTGCTATCTTCCATGGCCTGCTTCTCTGCGTTGCGCTTGAGCATTTCCTGCTCGTACATTTTTGCGCGCAGCATTTTCCAGGCTTTATCGCGGTTCTGGTGCTGGGAGCGCTCGCTCTGGCACTGCACGACGATGCCGGATTCTGTGTGGGTCAAACGCACGGCAGAATCGGTTTTGTTCACGTGCTGACCACCGGCGCCGGAGGCGCGGTAGGTATCTTCACGCACCTGGGATTTGTCGATTTCAATCTCGATATTGTCATCGATCTCCGGCGACACAAATACCGAGCTGAAAGAAGTGTGACGGCGGTTGCCGGAATCAAACGGCGACTTGCGCACCAGGCGGTGTACGCCGGTTTCTGTGCGCAACCAGCCGAAAGCGTGGTCGCCGGCAAAATGTATGGTGGCACTCTTGATGCCGGCCACTTCCCCTGCGGAGACCTCTTCCAGGGTGGTCTTGAAGCCGTGGGCTTCACCCCAGCGCAGGTACATACGTAAAATCATTTCCGCCCAATCCTGGGCTTCGGTGCCACCGGAGCCGGCCTGAATATCCAGGTAGGCATTATTCTCGTCGTTCTCGCCGGAGAACATACGGCGGAATTCCAGAACTCCCAACTGCTGCTGGAGACCTTCGATCTCGGTGGAGACCTCCCCTACGGAGTCCTCGTCATTTTCCTCGACCGCCATTTCCAGTAGTTCGCGGCAATCGGCGATGCCGGAGTCGAGGTTTTCGATGGTGTTCACCACCGTTTCCAGGGAGGAACGCTCGCGCCCAAGTTCCTGTGCGCGGTTGGGGTCGTCCCAAACGCTCGGCTCGGCCAGCTCCAACTCTACTTCGGTAAGGCGTTCTTTCTTGCTGGCGTAGTCAAAGATACCCCCTAAGAACGTCAGTGCGCTCTTCGAGGTCTTTTAATTGATTGAGGAGGGGATTGATTTCCATGAACTTTCGGTGTCCGGACAAAATAAAAAGCGGCGCGCATTCTACCGCAGCGCGCGGGGGTCCTTCCAGTCAGCCAGCCGCTGTAAATTGCGCAAAATCCCTATTTGCCAAACTGGCCGGATAACTGCTGCAAAATCGCGCAGTCCGGTGAGTCATCACCGGCACAACTGTCGACAAACGAATGTAGGGTTTCACGCATCGCCAGCATATCGCGCAACTGGGTTTCTAGCATGGAGAGTTTTTCGTGCACCAACTGCTTGGTTTCACGGCTGTGTCGCTCGGGATTACCCTTAAGCCCCAACAGAGTGCGTACCTCCTCTATGGAGAAGCCGCAGGCGCGAGCGCGCTGGATAAAGCGCAAGGTCTCCAGATTGTCCTCGGTGTAATGGCGGTAGCCATTGGCCTTGCGCGCGGGAGACACCAAACCGATCGATTCATAGTGGCGCAGGGCCTTACTACTGAGCCCCGAATGCTGTGCCGCCTGAGAAATATTCACTGCCAACTCCCAACCTATTGACCACTAGAGTTTACCCTTAAGCGCTGTTATCCCGGCACTGGGAAAATTGATACTGCATCTTTTCGGCGGGGTCGTAACCCAGCTCCAGGGCGGCATCCAGAGCATCCATACTGATCAAGTGCAACAATATATCCCCTGTGGGCGCACCACAGACAGCCGGAAACATTCGATCTGTGCGCACACCGCAGCGGGATTCCTGCACCATCAAACCATTTTCCCGTAACTTGGCCTGACTCTGCTGTAAAGTCATGCCACCGCCCTCACACTGCTTGCGGCCACTCTTGCGATAGACCCAAACCAGTTCACCCGACCTAGCTGCGGGAGGGTTGGACGTCACCTCTGGCTGACTGGAGCCCGGGGTATTCTCTACCTGATTTTCCATAGCCTTTTCCTCCTTGGCTCCACCGCAGGCCGCCACAGCCAGTAAAGTCAGCACCAGCAGAGCAGACAATTTTATTTTCACCATTACACTTCCTCCATAAAGCAATGGCCACCCAGCTTAAGACAGCGCCAGCCAGGCTCCCACCAATAACAACAAAGTACCGGAAATACGGTTAATTAAACGTACATTTTCAGCGCGTTCCAGCAGGCGACTGAGGGCCTGACCACCCCCAGCGTAAATCAGCAAACACAAGGTTTCCAGCAACAGTATGGTGGCGATCAACACAGAGAGCTGCGGTGCCAAGGGCTTGCTTTGGTTGATGAAGGGCGGCAACAGAGCAATAAAGAAGGCCCACCCCTTAGGATTTGCAACCGCAGTAATAAACCCCTGAACAATCAGCGCTTTTGCGGAGGGCCGGGCGCGCCCCTGTGCCGCATCAAGAGAAGCCAGCTGCCCCCGGGAACGCCACATCTGTATGCCCATCCAGGCGAGGTAGGCACCGCCGCAGTATTTAAATAGCTGAAATACAGTGGGATACTGCACCATTACCACCGCCGCACCGAGCACCGTAGCCAAGGCCACTAGCGCTACTCCTACCAGCTCGCCAACCATCATCCACAGAGTGTGGCGCACCCCCACCGTAATACCAAGGCTTAGGGCCAGCATCATGCACAGTCCCGGGGTTACCGAGGCAAAAAAGCTGGCGGGGACAAAAAGCGCGAGTACAGACAATTCCATTGTATTTTCCTAGTGATGGGTACCACTGTGGTTCCCATAATGGCTTACCAGCATCCCAGCCAGCATCAGGCCACAGCCAATCAATTCTGTGGTGTTAAGCATCTCATTAAGGAATAACCAGCCTGCCGCTAGAGCAAACACCGCCTCCAGGCTCATAATCACCGTGGCGTGGGATGGTGCCGCATGGCGCTGAGCCAACAACTGGAAAGTAAATGCCAGCGCAGTGGAGAAAATCATCATGTAGGCGATCGGCCAGGCCGCATCCATAGCGGACTGTATCGTTGCCTGCTCGGTGAAGAGCGACGCCAGGGCCGACAACAGACCACAGACCAGAAACTGAATACAGGCCAGACGCAGTGCATCGTAGCGTTTCACCAAGCGATCCGCAGAGAGCACCTGAATGGCAAAGACAAAAGCACTGGCAAATACCATCAGGTCGCCAACTAACTGAGATTCTTCACTGAAGTCCGCCAGCCAGTAGAGGCCAAATAAAGCCAGGCCAATACCGCCCCAAGTCCAGCGATTGGTTTTATGCCCGAGGGACAAACCGATAACCGGCACCAACAAGAGGTAAAACCCGGTGATAAAACCAGCGCGGCCAGCAGTGGTGTAGAGCAGGCTGATCTGTTGCAGCGCCGCACCTAGGAACAACCAAAAACCGAGTAGAGCACCGCCGGGTAAACAGGCTCTCCAGCGGTGGCTAACGGTATGCCCGTTCGCCTCGCCAGGTTGGGCATCTCTGCGCGAAGATAGCCAATAAACGATGGGCACTAAAATAAGGCCGCCGAGGATAAAGCGCCAGGCATTGAACGCCAACGGCTCAATATCTGCCATGGCGATCTTTTGTGGCACAAAGGCGACGCCCCAGAAAAGAGCGGCTAATAACAGCAGGACTTCGGCCTGGACTTGTTTACGTTTCACTACTTTTTACTTCCAACCACGTTTTATTACTGCTGTGAACAAGCTCCAAGCAATTCACAACTTTCCGAAAGGTGCTCCTATATAGCCTCCAGCAGGCTCACCATTAATTGCAGGGATTCGCGCCCACGAAATTCATTGACGTCTAACTTGTAAGCCAGGCGCACTCGCTCGGTGGGCTGCGGCCACTGGTCTGTATCTATATTAAAAGCAATGGCATCAAGGGCCAGCTGTGGCGCCTGCAGCGGAGCGACCACCATTTTCAGGTGCCGCTCGCCGACAATGCGTTGCTGAAGCAATAGAAACTCGCCATCGAAGACCGGCTCGGGAAACGCCTGCCCCCAGGGGGCACAGGCACGCAACAGGGCCGCGATTTGCAGGGTGTAGTCTGCAATATCCAATTCACCATCGGAATCGATCACGGCCTGCAATTGATTCTCATCCAGGCGCTTGCGCACCACTCGTTCAAACTCCGCCCGGAAAGCATCGAGGTTTTGTGCAGGCAGACTCAACCCTGCGGCCATGGCATGACCGCCGAATTTACTGATCAGCTCAGGATTGGCTGCGGCCACATCGCTCAGGGCATCGCGGATATGCAAGCCGGGTATGGAACGCGCCGAGCCTTTTACCAGGTCGTTATCCCCTTCGGCAAAGGCAATTACCGGGCGGTGGAATTTCTCCTTGATACGACTGGCAAGAATACCCACCACCCCTTGATGCCAATTGGCATCGTAGAGACACAGGCTCCAGGGAATTTCCCCCTCCAGCTGCAGTTCTTCCAACGCCGCTAGAGCTTCCCGCTGCATACCCTGCTCTATGGCCTTGCGGTCCCGGTTGAGCATATCCAGCTCCCCCGCCAACTCACGGGCTTCACTGGGATCGCGGGTCAGGAGGCAGCGGATGCCTGTGCCAATATCATCCAGGCGCCCGGCCGCATTGATACGCGGCCCCAGGATAAAACCAATATCGGTGGTGGAAAGCCTGCGTTGGTCTCGCCCGGCCACCTCTAATAAAGCGGAAATACCGGGTCGGCAGCGCCCGGAACGAATACGGGCGATACCCTGGTGCACCAGAATGCGGTTGTTGTGATCCAGCGGCACCAGGTCAGCGACAGTGCCGAGCGCTACCAAATCGAGATATTCAGCCATATTCGGCGGAGCGATACCGCTCTGCGCAAACCAACCGCATTCCTGCAGGGCACTGCGTAGACGACTCAAAAGGTAAAAGATAACTCCCACACCGGCGAGATTCTTACTGGGGAAATCACAGTTCGGCTGGTTCGGGTTCACAATGGCATCGGCATCCGGCAGCTCGCTGCCGGGCAGGTGGTGATCGGTTACGATCACTGTCATACCTGCGGCCTTGGCCGCCGCCACCCCATCAATACTACTGATGCCGTTATCCACGGTAATCAGCATATCCGGGGCGTAATCCTTGGCTACCTCTACGATTTCCGGGGTGAGGCCGTAACCAAAATCGAAGCGGTTCGGCACCAGGAAGTCCACGCCCGGCGCTCCCATGGCCCCCAGTGCCAGTACGGCAAGCGTGCTGCTCGTGGCACCATCGGCATCGAAGTCACCGACGATCAAGATCTTCTGTTGCACTCGCACGGCTTCCACCAGCAGTGTCACCGCTGTATCCAGCCCCCGCATCGACTGGGGTTGCTGCAACTTGGCGAGACTGTGGTCCAGGGCCTCCTCGCTGACGATCCCGCGACCGAGCAACACTCTCTGCAAAATTTTTGGGGTTTCAGAAGCAAAACGGCCAGTGGAAAAATCCACTGGCCGCCGCTGAATTGTTGTATTCATTCTCTCTCAGCTATTTTTAATCCGGCCGCCAAGTCCCTCGCTGCGCCAGCTAGTGCCCTTCGGACAGCATGGTCGCCATATAGTCGTGCACCTGGGACAAGTCGTTGGGCAGCACCTTGAATCGCTCTTCGCGTTGCCAGAGGTCCTGCATATGGGCCGGTAAGGGAATTTTAGTTTGTGGCAGTGCTTGCGCCACAGCATCGGGGAATTTTGCCGGGTGTGCAGTGGATAAGCAAACCATTGGCTGCTCAGCAGAGCGGCGCACCCTTCTTGCGGCCTCGACACCAATAGCGGTATGGGGATCGAGCAGATAGCCGGTCGCCTGGTACTGCTCACGAATCACCTCAATAGTACGCGCATCATCGACCCGGCAGCTGGAAAATGTCTTTTGGGCCTGCGCCAGGGCCGATTCGCTCAAGTGCATAGGTACACTGCGATCTGCCAGCAACTTCGCCACTGCGGCACCATCGCGGCCGTAGAGATCAAACAGCAGGCGCTCAAAATTGCTCGACACCATGATATCCATGCTGGGCGACAGGCTGTGTATCAGTGGTTTGGGCGTGTGGTCGTTATCACTGATGCAGCGGTGCAGAATATCGTTGGCATTGGTAGCGATCACCAATTGGTCGATTGGCAAACCCATCTGCTTCGCCAGGTAACCGGCAAAAATATCGCCGAAGTTGCCGGTGGGCACGGAGAAATTTACCGTTTTATCTGGTGCGCCCAGGCGCAAGGCCGCGTAAAAGTAGTAGACAATCTGCGCCATAATACGCGCCCAATTAATGGAGTTCACCGCCACCAAGCGGCGCCCATCGGGCAAAAAGGACTGGTTGGCAAAGCTGGCCTTCACCATATTCTGGCAATCGTCGAAATTACCTTCCATGGCGATATTGAACACATTGTCTGACAGCACCGTGGTCATCTGCCGGCGCTGCACCTCTGAGACCCGGTTGTGGGGGTGCAAAATAAAAATATCGATATTGTCGCAGTGGCGGCAGCCTTCAATCGCCGCCGAACCGGTATCCCCGGAAGTAGCCCCCATCACCACTACGCGCTCACCGCGCTTTTTCAGCAGGTGGTCGAACAACTGACCGAGAAACTGCAGGGCAAAATCTTTAAAGGCCAGAGTCGGGCCGTGGAAAAGCTCCAGAATCCATTCGTTGGTATCGGTCTGTACCAAGGGCGCCACCGCCCTGTGACGAAACTGACCCTGCCCCAGACCATAGGAGCGCTCAATAATATTGCGCAGCTCCCGCTCACTAAGATCCTCTCCCACAAACGGCCGGATAATTTCAAAAGCCAACTGCTGGTAATCCATACCCGCCATAGCCGCGATTTCCTCACGGGAAAATTGCGGCAGTGACTCGGGCACATAGAGACCGCCATCGCTGGCAAGCCCGGTGAGGACGGTATCGGCAAAAGAAAGAGACGGCGCGCGGCCGCGGGTGCTGACAAATTTCACGGTGTTGTTTCGCTCTTGGATCTCGTGGGCAATAAAGAAAATTGGCGCCAATTCAATTAGAGAGTGGCGCCATGTAGCAATAGGGGGAAGGCGTCAGCCGAGGCTCTCCACGCGAATACGCACCACTTCCCCTTCAACCGTATCCAGGGCCTCAATTTGCGCAACCGCCTCGCGGAGGCAGGCCTCCCTAGCACGGCTGGTGAGGATAACCACAGGAACCAGCTCTTCCCCATCCACCGGTTCGTGCTGAATCAGGGCCTCAATGCTGATGCCCTGATCGCTGCAAATGGTTGCCACTTTGGACATAACTCCGGGCTTGTCGTGAGCGGAAATACGCAGGTAATAGCTGGTGACCACTTCTTCCTCCGGCAACACCAGGGTATCGCCCTGCTCTGCCAAGGCAACCCCGGCAGCCGGTACCCGCTGATCCGGTTTGGCATCCAGGGTGCGCGCCACATCGGCAATATCGGCAATCACTGCCGAGGCTGTAGCTTCGGCACCGGCGCCTGCGCCGTAATACAGCGTTGGGCCTACCGCATCGCCGTTGACCAGCACCGCATTCATCACACCATTTACATTCGCGATCAGGCGACGCTGGGGAATCAAGGTTGGATGTACCCGCAGTTCCACCCCCTGCTCTGTGCGGCGCGCGATGCCCAGATGTTTAATGCGATAGCCGAGTTCATCGGCATAGCGGATATCCTCCGGACAAATGCGGCTGATACCCTCGGTATATACCTTGTCGAAGGCAAGCGGGATAGTGAAAGCCAGGGAGGCCATAATTACCAGCTTGTGCGCAGCATCGATGCCTTCTACATCGAAGGTCGGGTCTGCTTCTGCATATCCCAGAGCCTGTGCCTGAACCAGAGCCTCATCAAAACTGCGCCCCTTCTCGCGCATTTCAGTGAGGATATAATTTCCGGTGCCATTAATAATACCGGCGAGCCACTCGATACGGTTGCCTACCAGGCCCTCGCGCAGAGATTTAATAATAGGGATGCCACCGGCCACAGCCGCTTCATAGGCAATGGTGACCCCCTTTTGTGCGGCCAGTTCAAACAGCTCATTACCGTGCTCGGCGATCAGTGCCTTGTTCGCGGTCACCACATGCTTGCCGTTTTCAATTGCCACCAGGACCAGCTCGCGCGCTACCGTGGTGCCGCCAATCAGCTCCACCAAAATATCAACATTGGGGTTGTTGGCGACATCGAAGATATCGCGGGTAACATCCAGCTCGCTGGTATCGCAATCAGGGTTGTCGCGGCGGGCCCCGACCTGCTCAATCACTACCGAACGGCCACAACGCGCGGCCACTTCGTTTCCATTGCGCGCCAGGACATTGATTGTTCCGCTGCCCACCGTGCCCAAACCGCAAACACCAATACGCACTGCACGCTGCGGCTCTACCGCAGGCATCTGATCCGCCGCCTCTGCGACGTCTTCAATTGTTGCGCTCACAAATTCCCTCCGCGCGTAGGCCCCCGGCAATGCATCCCAACCTAAAATGCCACACCAGGAGAAGACGCAATAAAAACAAATAAAATTAACAAAATATCGACAACCTTACCGAGCTGAAAGCAAAAAAGTCAATAAAATTGCGCCAGCTAGACTCCACCCTCAACGATGGGGTAAACGAAACTTTTGTCACCCAAAAGAACTCCTTGAAATAGGAGCCATCCTCAGTAGATGCTATAAGTGCATCTACTAGCATCAGGTACCAGCAACCTGCGAAATTGCATCCACCGCGCCTTTTCCAAAAAATGGGCGCACTGAAAAACGGACTCAGATAGCGGTCGAGTGATGAAAAAAACCCTTATCCTTTATACTGGCGGAACCCTGGGAATGCGCCGCAGTGAATCCGGCTATGTGCCGGACGCCGATCTTGAAGGTGCCCTGCAGCGCCTGCTACAGGATGTGATCGGCCAACTACCGAGCTATGACTTCCAGGCCCTCGACCCGCTCCTCGACAGCGCCAATATGCAACCCCAGGACTGGTACCGCATCGCCGCCCTGATACGCGACAACTATAGCCACTACACAGGCTTCGTTGTGCTGCACGGCACCGATACTATGGCTTATACCGCCTCCGCGCTGTCCTTCGCCCTACAGGGACTGGCCAAACCGGTAGTGGTAACCGGCTCTCAGATCCCCTTGCGGGAAATGCGCAGCGACGCTTATAACAATTTAATCGCCGCCTTGCTGTTGAGCGGTTCCGATAGTATCGGAGAGGTCTGCCTCTACTTTAACGGCAAGCTGTTACGCGGCAACCGTGCGGTAAAAGTTAGCTCCGGCTCACTGGATGCCTTCTCCAGCCCCAATTATCCGAGCCTCGGCGAAGTGGGCATCCAGGTGCATATCGATCCTAATGCTTTATTGATGCACGGAGACACACCGCAGTTTGAAATCCCCGATAACGCCGATGGCAGCGTTGTATTGGTGAAACTATTCCCCGGAATTACTCCGCTGTTTCTCAGTAAAGTTATTGAAGCACGCCCACGCGGTATAGTGATTGAAACCTACGGTACCGGCAATGCCCCCACCGACAATCAGGCATTTACCGAGCAGCTTACCAGAGCTACAGAGCTGGGAATTATTTGTGTGGCGGTATCACAATGCCTGGAAAACCATGTGGATCTCGGTAAGTACGCTGCCGGCTCGGCACTACTGCGCGCCGGTGTGATCGGTGGCCTGGATATGACCAGCGAAGCCTGCTATGCCAAATTGAATCATCTGCTAGCCATGAACTATACCAACAGTGAAGTTAAAGACTTAATGGAAACACCCTTATGCGGGGAATGCACCCCCTAACAAAATCAAACGGGATTTATTGAGCAATGCGCAGAAGAAATTCTGCCAGCCTATCGTTTCAGATATAAATCCCGACGGTTTTTTATCGGGCGACCAAATGTGGCCAGGTATTAGTTTATAGGAAAATACTGGGCATTTAGACCAGAAGCAGATACTCCTTGATGAGCAATAATTTTTCACAAAACTTACGCCTGCTGTGCAGTTTCTATCGCTCCATCGCCGAGGTGTGTCGGCGCATGGGTGTGAACCGAGCACAATTTAATAAATACCTCAGCGGTAATACTCAGCCCTCACAGTACACTCTCAGTAAAATCTGCCACTTCTTTGGTGTTGAACCCCATGAAATTCTGATGCCCGCCGAACAGTTTGAGCAAATTGTTCGGGTACGCCGCACCGCTACGACTGTCGAACCCTCCCGCCCCTACTCTATGGATATTGACTTGCTAATGCGGGAGTCACAGGGGCGCGCTGATAAATACCTGGGCTTTTACTTTGAATATCACTACTCGATGACTTTTCCCGATCATATTATTCGCAGCCTGCTGCATATCGAGTCCGATGGGGAAGGATATTACTTCCAGCGCTTCGAGCGCATGCGCTATCCAGATAGGGAGGAGTGGTACAAGTCCCGCTACAAAGGCATGCTGCTTTTTCTCTCGGAGCGTATATTTTTGATTGGCTACGAAGCGCTGACACGCAACGAAATCGCCCAGACAATCCTCTATCCCACCTATAAAAGCCGAGTGAGTTATTTATCCGGCCTCAAGCTGGGCGCCTCTGCCAGTGACCGGCGCGAACCCGTATGTACAAAAGTATTGCTGGAATCTCTTGGACGTAATATCAGCATCAAAAACGCATTAAAACTGTGCGGGGTATTTGGCCCGGATTCCGATGAGATCAATCGCAGTATTCGCGAAAATATCCGAGCCTCAAACACTGAAGGTCCACAGAGTTTTTTTGCCACTCCACTTTAAGCATGAATTTCTATTAAGGCCCAACCAAGAGGCCCAAATGATAACAACCACGGGCACCCCGTAACCCAGGTTAATCCTGGTTATTGGTGCACTTGCCCCTATGCAGATGAAGAGAAAGCAGAAGTACCATGACAAACGATTTCCACACCCTAAAACCCATGCCGGTATTCACTACCAGTAGTGAATACCGCATCGAAAAAGATTTGCTCGGAGAGCGCGAAGTACCGGCCGATGTCTATTTTGGCATTCAAACCCTGCGCGCCCTGGAAAACTTCCAAATTACTGGTATCACCCTCAACCACTTCCCTAACTTGGTCAAAGCGCTGGCCATGGTGAAGAAGGCTGCGGCTCATGCCAACTGCGAACTCGGCTACTTAGAAAAGAACCTGGAAGTGGCAATTGCCAAAGCCTGCGATGAAATTATTGAAGGCAAGCTGCACGATCAATTCCTGGTGGACATGATTCAAGGCGGTGCCGGCACCTCCACCAATATGAACGCCAATGAAGTAATTGCCAATCGCGCGCTGGAATTGCTCGGCCACAATAAGGGTGAATACAAAAACGCTCACCCCAACAACCATGTAAACCTATCGCAATCCACCAACGATGTTTACCCCTCCTCCATCAACCTAGCAGTCCTGCTCAGCTACAACGACCTGGTGCAGTCTATGGAGGAGCTGTGTATCGAATTTGATGGCAAAGCCAAGGAATTTGCACAGGTTATTAAAATGGGCCGCACCCAGCTACAGGATGCAGTACCCATGACCCTGGGGCAGGAGTTTGCCGCTTTTGCTGCAACCATTCGTGAAGATGTCGCTCGGGTTAAAGAGCTAGTAGCCCTGTTTAAAGAAATCAATATGGGCGGCACCGCAATCGGTACAGGTATTAATACCGACCCGCAATATCGTCAACTGGTTGTATCGGCACTGTCTGAAATTTCCAGCATCGACTTTGTCTGCGCGGAAAATCTAGTAGAGGCCACTTCTGATATGGGTGCCTTCGTCATGTTTTCCGGGGTAATGAAACGTATCGCAGTAAAAATTTCAAAGATCTGCAGCGACCTACGCCTTCTCTCCAGCGGCCCTCGCGCAGGTCTCAATGAAATCAATCTGCCACCGATGCAGCCAGGCTCCTCCATTATGCCTGGTAAGGTAAATCCAGTAATTCCCGAGGTGGTCAACCAGGTGGCCTACCAAGTAATCGGTAACGACCTGACAATCACCTTGGCAGCGGAATCGGGCCAGCTGCAGTTAAATGTCATGGAACCAGTTATCGCCTTCAACTTGCTACAGTCTATGCGCTTAATGACCCAAGCCATGCATACCTTGGCTCAACGCTGTGTCAATGGCATCAGCGCGAATGAAGAGCATTCCCGGCAGTTGGTAGAAAACAGTATCGGCCTGATCACCGCGGTAAATCCGTTTATCGGCTACGAAAATGCCACTCGTATTGCCCAGCAAGCATTGATGACGGGCGCGAGCGTCAAGCAGTTGATTTTGGATGAGGGGTTACTAAGTGAGGAGGAGTTAAATGATATTCTCGCTCCAGAGAATATGACTCAGCCACGTAAAGTAGCATTGAAGAGCCCGACTTAGATAAAAAAGCGGCCGCTTTAGAGAGGCCGCTTTCTTCCGCTGATCTTAAATACCCAGCTCTTTAATTAGAGTGGCTGGAGGCAGATAACCGGGCACAACCCTGCCATCCTCCATCACAATAGTGGGCGTGCCGCGTACATCGATCACCTCGTTACCCAATTTATATTGGGCGGCAACCGGGTTGTTATTGCAGACCTGCAAAGGCACGTTTTCGCGGTTCTTCAATGCGGTGAGCGTTTTATTGGTGTCATCGGCACACCAGGCAGTAGCGAGCTTGCGATAACCCAGAGATTGCAGGCCGCCGCGCGGGAATGCCAAATATCTTACTTCGATCCCGCGCTTGTTCAGCTCAGGAACATCCTGGTGCAACTTGCGGCAATAGCCACAGTCGACATCGGTGAAAACATAGATACGCGCTTTGGTCTCGCCTTTGGGCGAGAAGACGATCATATCGTCGATGCTTTGGGTTTCCATCACCTTGGCCCGGCGAGTTGCCCGGCGCCCCTCAGAGAGGTTCGCAAAACCTCCGCCAGTCTTAGCCTGGAACAGGTCCCCCAGAATAAAATGGTTGCCATCGGCTGAGACAAACAGAGTACTGCTACCACCGTCAAGCTCTACTTCGTAGAGCCCCTCGATCGGGGTCTCACGCACTTCACCATAAGTAGGCTTGGGGTTACTTGCCTCAAGGCGGGCTTTGATTGTCTTCGCAACGTTTGCGTCGACCTCTGCAAGGGCCGCTGGGCCAAGCAGACCGAGCAGCACTCCAGCGAGCGCCAGCGGCTTCTTGATAAGCATCATTACCGATTGCTCCTTAAATTCTCAATGAGGTTCGACTCAAACGTCGGCCTTCAGTTCCAGCCAGTATGGCAGCTATATGCCATTTCAGATCCACATGGCGCGTTTTAACATATTCAGGCACTGGACACTACGTACAAACTCCCAAGTTGTGCGCTGATCTAAAGGATACAGGGGTAGATAGCGTAACTGTCGGGGACAAAGGGAGAAGCGTGATGCCAGAAGTTCAAATGCACTTCCATGAGCGATTCAGCCTTTCGGGCTTGGCACATGACTGGCCATAAAGGGAAGACTACGGATACAAAAAAGCCGGAGAATAACCCCGGCTTTTCTGCGAGCTGTATGAGAGGTGCTTAGTTAAGCTTCTCTTTAATACGTGCGGCTTTACCAGTCAGGCTGCGCAGGTAGTAGAGTTTAGCCTGGCGTACGTCACCACGACGCTTAACCTTGATGCTGTCAACCAGCGGGCTGTGAGTCTGGAAAGTACGCTCAACACCAACACCGTGGGAGATTTTACGCACGGTAAAGGAGGAGTTCAGGCCGCGGTTGCGCTTGCCGATTACCACACCTTCGAACGCCTGCAGACGCTCGCGGTTACCTTCTTTTACTTTCACTTGAACGATTACAGTGTCGCCCGGCGCGAAGGGAGGTACTTCGCTCTTCAGCTGTTCCTGCTCCAGCTGCTGGATAATTTTGTTAGTCATTTGGATTTGCTCCCAAATAGAGTTTATGTAGCTTCTCAGCTAGTTCACCGAACTACTCCCGCCTCCCGGCGAATCCGGCATCAAGTTTTATCGGATTTCCACTCCTGTCGAATTTCTTCCAACAGTTGCTTCTGCTCCTTGTTCAGCTCCAGCCCATCCAAAAGGTCGGGTCGACGCTGCTGTGTGCGCGCCAGTGCCTGCTTCAGGCGCCAGCGGCGTATTCTTTCGTGGTTGCCCGAGAGCAACACTTCCGGTACCGCCACACCCCGGTACTGTTCGGGCCGGGTATAGTGGGGACAGTCGAGCAAACCCGAGGAGAATGAATCCTCAACCGCCGACTGGTCGTGCCCTAGCGCGCCGGGAATCAGCCGTGTAATGGTATCCACCAACACCATAGCAGCCAGTTCACCACCACTTAGGACATAGTCACCAATGGACCACTCCTCGTCGATCATTGATTCGACGATACGCTCATCTACCCCTTCGTAACGCCCGGCCAACAAAACCAGATTGCCAGCGCCAGAGAGGTTTTCGACCCCGCGCTGATCCAGTTGCTGTCCCTGCGGAGACAGGTAGATAGTGCGTACAGCTTCGCCCTCTTCCCCAGCCCAGGCGCGCGCGGCCTGCAGGGACTGATAAAGGGGTTCAGCCATCATCACCATTCCGGGACCACCGCCATAAGGGCGATCATCCACAGTGCGATGCTTGTCACTGGTGAAATCCCGAGGGTTCCAGCAGCGTACTTCCAACAGGCCATCTTTGACGGCCCGACCGCTGACACCATACTCGGTCAATGCAGCAAACATCTCCGGAAAAATGCTTACCAGAGCGATTTTTTTAGTCATCGCTCAGCGCCTTAAAAAGCTGGGTCCCAGTCGACGGTTATTACACCGGCTTCCAGGTCAATATTGGTTATAAACTGATCCGGCAGATAGGGAATCAAGCGCTCGCGCTTATCCGCTCCACCGCGCACCACCATTACATCGTTGGCGCCAGTTTCCATCATGCGAGCGACGATACCAAAGTCGTGATCTTCGCCATCGAAATGGCTGACAACCTTTAATCCCTCGAGCTGGTGCCAGTAATACTCACCCCGCTCAAGCTCAGGCATCAGTTCACGAGCTACAGCTATATCGCGCTGGCAAAGTCGAGCCGCCAAATCGCGGTCATCAATGCCTTTCACATGTACTATTAAGCCCTTACCGTGACGCTTACCAGCGTCAATTTCGAGAGCTTCCCAACCTTTCGGCCCCTGCAAGCGCCAATTAGGGAACTGCAGGATGTTGTCCATCGGCTCGGTATAGGAGTGAACCTTGACCCAGCCGCGCACACCATAAACGGTAGTAACGCGCCCAACCGTGACCAACTCTTCGGAAGGTTTTCCGTTATCTGTCACAGGAGCACCACTTACGCGCAAATTAAGCAGATTCTTTCAGCAGCTTGCTGACGCGATCAGAAACCTGAGCACCGTGACCCAGCCAGTAGTCAACACGCTCACGATCAATGCGCAGACGCTCTTCCTGGCCACGGGCAACCGGGTTGAAGAAGCCAACACGCTCAATGAATCGACCGTCGCGAGACTTGCGGCTGTCGGTTACGGTCAGGTGATAGAACGGGCGTTTTTTAGCACCGCCACGAGCCAAACGAATGGTTACCATGTAACTTTCCTGTATTTTTTAACACTTGGCGACAGCAATAAGCTGTCACCCAAACATCTCTGCCGGCAGCTCACCCGGCTGAAAGGCGGCGTATTCTAATGTACCGCCAGAGATTTGTATAGCGATTCCTAGGGCCCTCAGAGCCCCGAAAACCCTTACTTTTTCTTGAATCCGGGGGGCAGACCACCGGGCATACCGCCCATTCCGCCGAGACCTCCGGGCAGACCACCACCCCCGGTCATTCCACCGAGGCCGCGCATCATCTTGCCCATACCGCCGCCCTTGAGCTTTTTCATCATCTTGCCCATCTGCTTATGCTGTTTAAGCAAGCGATTGAGGTCTTGCAGCTGGGTGCCGGAGCCGGCGACGATACGGCGCTTGCGCGAACCGTTAAGAAGGTCAGGATTGCGGCGTTCGGCCGGCGTCATGGAGGAAATCAGGGCGTCCATACGCTTAAATTCTTTACCCATGTCGGCCTGTTGTGCGGCCTGCGCCACACCACCCATGCCGGGCATTTTCTCCAACAGGGAGCCAAAGCCACCCATGTTTTGCATTTGCTGCAACTGGTCGCGCAAGTCTTCCAGGTCAAAGCCTTTACCTTTCTGGACCTTCTTAACCAGCTTTTCGGCTTTCTCTTTATCGATCTTCTGCTCTGCTTCTTCAATCAGAGACAGAATGTCGCCCATACCCAGGATACGGGAGGCGATACGGTCCGGGTGGAAGGTTTCCAGGGCGTCGGTCTTTTCACCAACACCGATAAACTTGATCGGCTTGCCAGTAACATGGCGCACAGAGAGTGCCGCACCACCGCGTGCATCACCATCTGCCTTAGTCAGAATAACCCCGGTCAGTGGCAGGGCCTCATTGAAGGCGCTGGCGGTATTTACCGCATCCTGACCGATCATTGCGTCGATAACAAACAGGGTTTCTGCGGGATCCAACTCACTGTGCAGCTCGCGGATTTCATCCATCAGCTGACTGTCAATATGCAGACGACCCGCGGTATCGACAATCAGTACATCGGCAAATTGCTTTCGCGCCGCATCCACTGCACCCTTGGCAATATCCAGGGGCTTCTGATCAGGAGTTGAAGCATGGAACAGTGCGCCCACTTCACCTGCCAGAGTTTCCAGCTGCTTGATGGCTGCGGGGCGATACACGTCCGCACTCACCACCATAACTTTCTTCTTTTCCCGCTCCTGCAGGTATTTGGCTAGCTTGGCAACACTGGTGGTTTTACCGGCCCCCTGAAGGCCCGCCATCAAAATCACAGCGGGGGGCTGAACTGCAAGGTTGAGCGGCTCTGCAGCAGCACCCATCACCTTAACCAGCTCATCCTGAACAATCTTGACGAACTGCTGCCCTGGGTTCAGGGCCTTGCTAACCTTCTGCCCAACAGCGGCTGTGCGCACTTGCTGTACAAAGGCCTTCACGACTGGCAGAGCGACATCCGCCTCAAGCAGCGCTTTGCGCACTTCACGCAGGGTATCGCGGATATTGTCATCGGTCAGACGGGCCTTGCCGGTGACTTTTTTTAGGGCCGCCGATAAGCGGTCACTCAGGTTATCGAACATAAATTCGTCTCGATTTCTCCGATTGCGGACAGGACCCCGGTGCGGAGGGCCGCGAAATTTTTTTGGGGAGTATCTCCAAACTCCCACTCTGAGGCGCGGCAGTATAGCTCAGGTCCCGTCACAGCCGAAATATCACCAGATCTTCCCTGTTAAAGCGTGCTGTGACACACTCCTCCTCCACTGCTTAGAAGATACGGATCTAACCAATGGCGGCATTCGCCCACTGGACGGCCATCGCGCTATATATAGCTACCACCATTGTCGCGGCCAGGGCCCTTGCCCGCGCCCAACAGCCCGATCGTAAACTGCTCCTGGGCCTGCTCGCCGGAGCCCTGGCCACCCACGCAATATCCCTTGCGCAGACACTGTTTTCCTCAGCAGGCTATCGCTTTGATCTGTTAGCAATGCTGTCATTAATCACCTGGGTGGTGAACTTATTGCTGCTTATCCTAGCGGTGAATCGACCACTAACCTTGTTGATACTGATTTTTGCCCCGTTAGGAGCACTCACCGAACTGACCGTGTCCCACACCTGGGGAGGCGTTGCACCACACCAACAGTTATCTTCTGGGATTGCCATACACGCGCTGCTATCAATCTCCGCCTACTCCCTACTTACTCTTGCAACCCTACAGGCCATCTACCTTTATTACCTGAACCAGCAGCTACACAACCATCGGCCAGTGGGTGCCATGCGCCTGCTCCCCCCCCTGCAAAGCATGGAGTCATTACTCTTTGGGTTAATTGCTTTCGGCCAATTACTGTTAACTGCCTCCCTGATTACCGGATTTATCTTTGTGGGTAACCTTTTTGAGCAGGGCCCCCTACACAAGACAGTGCTCTCCCTGCTCGCCTGGGTGCTTTACAGTATTCTTCTTTGGGGGCATTGGCAGTGGGGTTGGCGCGGTAACACTGCCGTGCGTTGGACTCTGTGTGCCTTTGCTGCACTAATGCTGGCCTACTTTGGTAGTAAGTTGGTTATTGAGGTTATCCTTCAGCGCGGCTAAGAATACTAAAGAGGAGCCGTTTAAAGTCGAGTATAAGCAAACGGCACTGACATTCGCTCACAAGTGCCATTTTCAGGGAGGAGACCAAACACCCCTTGATCTCCTCAACCGCCCCTATAGCCTTTACCGGGTTTATTTAGGTTTATAAGTGACCGGAAAACTTGCGGAGGTAGCCGTTCTGTTTCAATATCTCCGCTCAGAAATAAAAAGAGTTCTCCCTTGAACGAGATGCCCCCGGGCCTGCTGTTTAGCCTGCTTGCCCTGCTGATTGTGATATCGGCTTTCTTTTCCAGCTCCGAAACCAGCATGATGGCGCTGAACCGCTACCGCCTGCGCCACCAGGCCAAGAGCGGTCACCGCGGCGCCAAGCGGGCCATGGAACTGCTTGCCCGACCGGACAAGCTGATCGGCGTTATCCTGATTGGCAATAATCTGGTCAATATCCTGGCCTCAGTAATTGCCGGTGCTGTCTTTACTCAACTGTACGGCGATGCCGGCCTCTTCTACGCTACCGGCGCTCTCACAATCGTTATTCTTATTTTTGCGGAAGTCACCCCAAAAACCATTGCCGCTCTTCACCCGGAGAGAGTGGCATTTCCTGCATCGCTAATTTTACGCCCACTGCAATGGCTTCTGACACCGTTTGTATTACTCGTCGGCAGCATATCCAATGGACTTGCGCGCCTGGTAGGCGTTGAAGCAACTGCTGGCAACGAGGCAGAACACCTAGCGCCCGAGGAACTTAGAACAGTGGTGTTCGAATCTGGCGCCCTGCTTCCCAGCAAGCACAAAGGCATGCTTCTCAATGTGCTGGACCTGGACCAGGCCACAGTGGAAGACATTATGATCCCGCGCAACGAGGTCATGGGAATCGACCTGGAAAACAGCGCCGATCAGATTCTCCAACAACTGGCAGAGAGTACTTACACCCGCCTGCCGGTATACCGGGGAGATATCAATCAGGTAGTGGGTATTTTGCACCTGCGTCGCGCCGCACAGATACTGCGAGACGGCCCAGACAAGCTCACAGCTGAACGTCTCAAGTCCTTTACCGGTGAACCTTACTTTGTACCCGAGGCGACCCCACTGCCCACCCTGCTAATGAACTTCCAGAAAACCAAGCGCCGCATGGGCTTGGTTGTGGACGAATACGGGGAGGTTATGGGGATCGTAACTTTAGAAGATCTACTGGAGGAAATTGTCGGCGACTTCACCGCGAGCCCAGTTCCCAGCGACGATGAGGAAATTGTCGCCATGGAAGGCGGCTGGTATATGATTGAGGGTGGAACCTCTATCCGGGATATCAACCGCACGCTAAATTGGGACCTGACCACCGACGGACCAAAGACCTTCAACGGTCTCCTTATGGAGCATCTTGAAAGCATCCCAGATGGCAATATCAGTTTATTCATCCTCAATAATTACCAAGTGGAAATTGAAGAGGTGTCCGACAAAATGATTATCAGAGCCAGGATCAAAAAAATTGAGCGCTAGTCAAGCGCTCTACAACCTTGGGTTTAAGCAATATCCTCTAAGAGTTTCCTTACCGGGGCAAAACTCACCCGGTGCAGTGGGCTGGGACCCAATTCTTCCAGGGCCTGCATATGAGCTTTAGTGGGATAACCTTTGTGGCCAGCCAATCCATAACCTGGGTAGCGTGCATCCAACTCCACCATCTCTCGATCACGGGTCACTTTGGCCAAAATTGAGGCCGCAGCAATGGCGGCAACGCGACCATCCCCCTTAATCACAGTATCGCAGGGATAAGACCAGTCCGGTCTTTTATTACCATCTACTAACACAAACTCAGGCTGTAGTGGCAACTGCTCCACTGCACGGCGCATTGCTAATAAACTCGCCTGCAGAATATTGATCTGATCAATTTCTTCGACGGTTGCACGAGCAATAGAAAAACTCAACGCACGCTCACAAATTTCCTCAAAGAGCGACTCTCGTTTTTTCTCACTAAGTTTTTTGGAGTCAGCCAGCCCCAAAATGGGCTCTGCTGGATCGAGAATTACTGCAGCCGCCACTACATCTCCAGCCAATGGGCCACGGCCAACTTCATCGACTCCAGCGAGAAGATCACCTTTATAAGGACAGATGTACGGAGGTAATTCTTTTTTAACACTCATGGTTTATAAAACCCGATTACTTCAAAAGAGCACAGATAGCATCGGCTGCCCGCTCAGAGGCATTTCGACGCAATTGCTGGTGAAGATCGTCAAATTCGCGCTGCAACTGATCACCCAGTAGTGGATCTTCAAAATAGCGCATCAACGCCGCTCCGAGATTCTCCGGGGTCGCATCACTCTGCAGAATTTCCGGCACCAGCTCCCTTTGTGCCAGCAAGTTGGGCAGAGAAACCCAGGGCGTGTGCAGCATACGAGAGACGATAGCGTAAGTAATTTTGCCCAGTTTATAGGCAACCACCATAGGCTTTTTCAATAGCATGGTTTCTAACGTTGCCGTTCCTGAAGCAATTAACACAGCATCCGACACACTGAGCGCCTTGTGTGAATCTCCCTCTAATATCGTGACAGGCAGTTCCGGAAAATCCTTTAGCTGCTCCCGCAATTCGGCTAAACGCTGCTCATTTGCTGCCGGCAATACAAATTTGAGATCGGGATGGCGTTGGTAACACCAGCGAGCCGTCTGCAAAAATAGTGGCCCAAGCAAACGCACTTCCCCACCTCGGCTACCCGGTAACAGCGCAATAACACGGTCATCAACTGTGAGACCCAGCTCTTTGCGCTCTGCAACATTGCTAACCTGCAGAGGAATATCATCCGCTAACGGATGCCCCACAAAAGTCACCGGCACGTGGTTTTCACGATAAAAAGCAGCCTCAAAAGGCAGCAAGGTGAGCATATGGTCAATAGCACGAGCAATCTTTTTTATTCGCCCCTGCCGCCACGCCCACACTGAAGGGCTGACATAGTGCACAGTGCGAACCCCTTCGGCCTTGAGGGACTCCTCCAAAGACAAGTTAAAATCTGGTGAGTCGATGCCGATAAAAAGGTCCGGCGGATTTTCAGTGAAGTGCTCGCGCAGAGTGCGGCGAATTTTTAATAATTCTGGCAATCGTTTTAGCGGCTCAACCAATCCCATCACCGAGAGGCGCTCCATTGGAAAAAGGGATTTCGCCCCCAAAGCCTGCATACGCGGACCGGCAATCCCTTCAAACTGAATTCCCGGGAGGCGCTTTTGCAGGGAGTCAATAAGACCTGCACCGAGGATATCTCCAGAGGCCTCACCGACAACAATACCAATACGAACCGGCTTATTATTTTCTGACACGCCTAACAATTCCCCCAGAGTGGAAATGGCTCAATTTTCATAGATACCGATTAAGATATGAAAAGACTAAATCAGGAAGTGCACAATAACAGCACTTCCCGCAAATGGTTGTGCTTAGCGGACAATTCCGCGAGAGGAAGTCTGCAGGGAATCAATCCAAGGCTGAATTACAGGGGACTGCTCACGCAGTTCCGTAAGGGCCTGGACAGCCTCTTGCAGAGTGAGGCCACGCCGGTAGACCGTTTTGTATGCCTTGTTGATTAGAGAGATATCCTCGCGGGAAAAACCTCTACGACGCAACCCCTCCGCATTAATAGTCTTGGCCTCTGCCGGATTCCCAGCCACCATGACATAAGCCGGCACATCTTTGCCAATCGCTGCGCCCATCCCCAGGAAAGCGTGCTCACCAATGGTGCAATGCTGATGTACAAGACTGTACCCGCTGAGGATCGCCCAATCTTTTACTATTACGTGGCCGGCGAGTCCCACATTATTAACGAGAATGGTGTGATTACCGACAACACTATCATGACCAATATGGGCATAGGCCATAATCAGGTTATCACTGCCGATAGTGGTTTCCCCACGATCCTGCACAGTGCCCCGGTGGATGGTTACGCCCTCACGAATAACATTGTTATCGCCAATTACCAGGGTGGTCTGCTCGCCTTGATATTTTTTGTCCGGCGTATCTTGACCTATCGAGGCAAACTGGTAAATACGGTTATTTTTTCCGAGCTTAGTGGGCCCACTCAATACAACATGTGAAGCAATTTCACAGCCATCACCGAGTTCCACATCGGCGCCAACTATGGAATAGGCTCCGATACTCACCCCGGAACCGATAACCGCCGTCGGATCGATAATAGCTGTGGGGTGGATATTTGTCTGCATTCTGGAATCTACTCCTCAGGTAGCGACACTTCGGACACTACAACTTCAAATAAACAACAACTGGAAGAGTTATCAAAAGCACCTTAGCAGCCACATCAAGTGACGAATAAGCGCATTAAACCTGCTTCACCGCACACAGAAGATCTGCAGAGGCCGCAAGCTCACCATCGACACTGGCTTTACAGGAAAACTTCCAGATATTACGGCGCACTGAAACTGCTTCAGACATCAGGTCCAGCCTGTCCCCAGGGACCACCTGACGCTTAAAGCGCGCCTTGTCGACACCACCAAACAGGTACAGGTAGCCATCCTCAGGCTTCTTTCCAAATGTTTTGAAGCCGAGAATTCCTGAAACCTGGGCCAGAGCCTCAACGATCATAACACCGGGGAAAATCGGCATCTGTGGAAAGTGACCGTTAAACAGCTCCTCATTAATAGAGATATTTTTATACCCCTTAATAAACTTCCCTTCCTCGAGTTCAACGACACGATCGACCAATAAAAACGGATAGCGATGTGGCAGGTACTCGCGAATCTCAGTTACATCCATCATTCCAAATGCCCCCAGAAACCACTTCGGGGCGTTAAACGCCCCGAAAACATCAAATCAAAATTGTTTTTCTTAAAGCAGCTGTGAGCTATTTATCCCGATCGAGGGACAGGGCTTTAAGTTGCTTCTCCAAATCTTTCACCCTTCGCGCCACCTTATCCAACTGCCCGAAACGCACCGCGTTGCGACGCCAGGACTGGCTATCGGCAAAGGGTAAAGCGCCGGAGTAAATTCCCGGCTTGTCGATAGATTTGGTCACAAAAGTATTAGCGGTAACTTGGCAGCCATCGGCAATGGTTACATGCCCGGCAATACGGGAGCTGCCACCCAAAGCACAGTGCTTACCGATTACTGCGCTGCCCGCAATTCCTGTGCATGCAGCAATGGCTGAGTAGTCACCAATCTGCACATTGTGCGCGATTTGGACCAAATTGTCGATCTTGACACCACGACCAATCACAGTGTCACCAAGTGCCCCACGATCCACACAAGTATTGGCGCCTATTTCAACCTCATCGCCAACCTGCACGCCACCCAGCTGGTAAATCTTAATCCATTCACGCTGATGCAGCGCAAAACCAAAGCCGTCTGCACCAATAACCGCGTGACTGTGGATGATAACATCGCGCCCGACCTGACAACCGTGATGCAGTATTGCACCCGCATAAAGGCAGCTCCCTTCTCCAAGGGTACTGCCCTCTCCCACAAAGCAGTTGGCGCCAACCGATGCCCGAGGTCCAATTTTCGCAAACGCCTCTATCACCGCACCAGCTGCAATAGAGGCACTAGAGGCCACTTCTGCGTCTGGATGAACTACAGCGCTCGGGTGAATACCCGCCTCAATCGTTGGAGCCGTATTGAACAAAGCACTCGCCCTGGCAAAAGCCAAGTAAGGGTTATCCACACAAAGTGCGCTAACAGGTGTCTCCTCAACAAACTCGGCAGTCACCAATACAGCGCCCGCTGACGTGGTCTTGAGGAAGCGGCGATAATTAGGGTTTGCCAGGAAGGTCAACTGCTCGGGCCCAGCATCTTGCAAAGTGCTAAGACCAGAAATTACATAGTCTGCGTCTACCCCGGGGGCCAGACGCAGCTCAGCACCCAGAGCATTCGCAAGCTGGGTTAACGACAAATTGTCACTCATACAGGCTATCGATTACTTATCAGCATTCATACGCTTTACGACAGCCTCAGTCAGATTGACCGAAGGATTTGCAAAGTAAGCAGTAGAAGCATCCAACACTAAGTCCAGGTTTTGCTCTTTAATGATCGCTTCCAGCGCTGTTTTAGCCTTGGGCCCCAGAGAAGTTTGAATTTCCTGGCCTACCTGAGCCTCCATTGCGCGCAGTTTTTTAACGGTAGTTTCAAAGTCTGAACGCTTGAAGTTCATCTTACGCTGATATTCTGTTTTCTGCTCATCGGACCAGGTAACGCTATTTTTCTGCGCATCTTCTGCCATTTTTTGTAGTTCTGAACGAATAGACTCGGCACTACTTTGCAGCTTGGAGTACTCGGAACTGGTCTTCAATGAATTGACCTTGGTCTTGGCCACATCGGTGCTCATAATCGCAGCCTGCAGGTTAAATACCGCAACCTTGGTCTGCGCCAGCGCGGCGCCAGACAGGGTTATGCCAGCCAGCAGGATTGCGAAAATCTTTACATTCTTAAGCACTTTAGTCTCTCCAATTGGTTTTATTTTTTATGCGCAGCAGCTGCACTCAATCCATTTATATTCGATAAAGTTAAAAGCTATTACCCAGGGTAAACTGGAACACTTCCGTCTCATCATCCTCGTTTTCCTTCAAGGCTTTAGCCAAACTGAAAGTCAATGGTCCAAAACCGGTAACCCATGTCAAGCCAATGCCCGCGGAAACATTCATTTTACCGAAGTCCACATCGTAACAGTTGATCTGGGTTTCATCACAACTGGTATCAAAGACGTTACCTGCATCAACAAAGAAGGCAGACTGCAGAGAGCGCTGATCTTTGATAAACGGCAACGGGAAAATAACCTCGGCACTACCCTCGACTAGGATGTTTCCACCAAATGGATCGGCATCACCGTTCTGACGGATATCCAGGTTCCCATTCTCATCTATCTGATAGCAGTTTTTTGTAATGCTTTCACCATCGGTTGCACAAGGAAGTTGAGTATAAAACTCTGCAGGAGTGGAACGGGGGCCCAGTGTATTACGCTTGAAACCGCGCACAGAGCCAAAACCACCGGCATAGAAATTTTCAAAGAAAGGCAGTTGATCGAGATCACCGTAGCCATCCCCGTAACCCAGGCGCGTACGCAGACGTAGCGTCAAACTCTTCGTTAGGGGGCGGAAATACTGACCAGTATAAATAAATTTGTAGTATTCAAGATCACTGCCGGGCACGGTAAATTCTGCGGAGAAATTCTGGGATGCCCCGCGAGTCGCCAATATACCGCGGTTCAAAGTGGAGCGGGCATAAGAAGCTGTCAAAGCCAAGTTATTAAACGCATCACCGTAACGATCGATAAAACCATCTGCCGAAGTATTAAACTGGTTCTGATCAATCATCATTGCAAGATCATTGGCCACGTCATTATTGAGATCTGCAACAATCGTCTCGGCATCAATGAGTGTCACCCCCTCACGAGCGGTGTCATCCAAAAGAGATGGGCTGGATTGGATTTCCTGTACAGAACCACTCGAGGCCGAGAGCTCCAAATGACTGAAATTAACATTCAGTCCCACACGGGAAATTTCTGAAACCGGGTAGCCAAAGCTAACACCACCACCATAACTAGTCGTGTTGTAGTCCGACAGGTTAACCTCAGAGTAGTCATTTTCCCTATAAAAAACGTTAAACCCGCGGCTCACACCGTCAGGGGTAAAGTAAGGGTCAAGATAGGAAAAGTTCAGTGCGGTCTGGTAGGTAGACACGTTTAAACCTATACCTACCTGCTTGCCGGTACCCAGCCAGTTATTTTCCTGGATATTACCGCCGAGTACCAAACCGCTACTCTGTGCCCAGCCGATAGTGCCACCAATAGAGCCTGAAGGTTGCTCCTCTACGGTATATTCCACATCGATCTGGTCGGAAGTACCAGGTACCTCTGCAGTTTCTACTTCCACCTCTTTAAAGTAACCGAGGCGTTCCAGGCGCACCTTGGATTGCTCAATTCTTGCGGAGGAGGCCGAGGCAGATTCCATCTGACGCATTTCACGGCGCAACACCTCATCGGCAGTACGGGTGTTACCACGGAAATTGATTCGGCGCACATAGGCGCGCTTACCCGGGTTGATAAAGAAGGTAATTTTTACCGTATTCTCTTCTTTATTGGGTTCGGGAATGCCATTCACCTCGGCAAAGGTATAACCTTCATTGCCCAGACGCTTAGTAATATAGTCAGACGTGGTGGTCATCCGAATCTGGGAGAAAGTCTGCCCTTCACGCACCAACAGTAAGCGCTTGATTTCCTCTTCCGAAACCACCGGGTCGCCGGCGAGATCCACCTCACTGACGGTGTAAACATTCCCCTCTCTCACATTGACTGTGATAAAAACACTCTGCTTGTCTGGGCTAAGGGAAACCTGAGTGGATTCTATTTGAAAATCCAGATAGCCGCGGTCGAGATAGTAGGACTCTAGGCGCTCCAGGTCACCAGTGAGTTTCTCACGGGAATATTTGTCATCGCTGCGCAGCCAGGACAACCAACCTGTGGTCTGCAGCTCGAAAATTTCTGCCAATTCTTCGTCGGAAAATGCCTCGTTACCCACAACATTGATGTGCTTGATAGCCGCAACAGAGCCCTCGTCGACGATAACCCGCAGCTCGACCTGGTTGCGTGGCAATTCTTTCACTTCGGTCTTAACACTTGCACCATAGCGCCCCTGTGCCACATATTGCCGCTCAAGCTCCTGGGCGAGCCCCTCCAGGGTTGCACGCTTAAAGATCTGCCCCTCGGATAAACCGTTATCCTTCATGCCCTTGAGCAAATCTTCGGTGGCGATGGCCTTATTACCGCTGATCTCAATCTTGGAAATTGCTGGACGCTCGCGAACAGTGACCACCAGAACACCATTTTCACGGCCGATTTGGATATCTTCAAAGTAGCCGGTGCGGAACAGTGCCCGGGTAGCGCTCTGGATTTCCACGGATTCAATTTCATCACCCACTCGCACGGGAAGGGCAGAGAAGACTGTACCGGCAGAGACGCGTTGCAATCCTTCCACGCGAATATCATTGACCACGAACGACTGCGCTATTGCACTTAAAGGCAACATCAGGCCGAGGGAGGCCGCTTTGAGGAAATCTTTCATCTACTAATTCCGAGTGTTTTTATTCGCAATCCAGGAGTTACAGCGCTTTATTCAGCGCCCAGCTCCCCCGGAACCTGAGGGTTGCCCCTCTACCTTGTAATCGACATCAACCCGTTCTGAGTTCCCGGGTACCTTGACCGTTTCAACTTTCACCACCTTCAAGTAACCAAGTCGCTCAAGGCGAACTTTAGATTGCTCAATAAGAGCCGAAGAAGCTAAAGCGGACTCCATTTGGCGCAACTCTCGCCGCAAAACTTCATCTGCCGTGCGAGTGTTTCCACGAAAAGTAATACGCCTAACGTAGGTGCGCTTGCCAGGGTCAATAAAGAAAGTGATTTTTACCGTGTTCTCTTCTTTATTGGCTTCTGGAATACCGTTTACTTCGGCAAAAGCGTAACCCTTATTGCCCAAACGCTTGGAAATATAGTCTGAAGTCGTTGTCATCCTGACCTGGGAGAACGTCTGCCCTTCACGCACTAGCAGCAAGCGCTTAATTTCTTCCTCTGGAACGACTGGGTCTCCAGCAAGTTCTACTTCACTAACAGTGTAAACATCACCCTCAATCACGTTAACAGTGATGAAAACGCTCTTCTTGTCCGGCCCAAGAGATACTTGGGTAGAGTCGATCTGGAAGTCGAGATATCCGCGATCGAGATAATAAGATTCAAGACGCTCCAGGTCACCAGTGAGCTTCTCACGGGAGTACTTATCATCACTGCGCAACCAAGAGAGCCAGCCAGTGGTTTTAAGCTCAAAAATTTCTCCGAGCTCTTGATCTGAAAAGACGCGATTCCCTACGATGTTGATATGTTTAATCGCAGCAACGGTCCCTTCCTCGACAATAACCTTCAATTCAACCTGATTGCGTGGTAACTCTTTAACTTCTGCTTGGACGCTAGCGCCATAGCGCCCCTGTGCCACATACTGGCGCTCAAACTCCCGGGTCAACCCTTTGAGGGTCGAGCGCTTTAAAATCTGTCCCTCGGCCAGACCGTAATCCTTCAGCGCCTTTAGCAGATCTTCCGAGGCAATCGCCTTGTTTCCTGATATATCTATCTTAGATATGGCTGGCCGCTCTCTCACGTTAACAACTAAAACGCTACTTTCACGACCGATCTGAATATCCTCAAAATAACCGGTTTGAAACAGTTCTCGGGTCGCCCCCTGAATATCCGCAAGCTCAATTTCATCGCCAACCCGCACCGGAAGAGCTGAAAAAACGGTGCCTGCAGAAACACGCTGCAAACCTTCTACACGAATATCGCTGAGAACGAATGACTGAGCTAAAGCGCTGAGAGGCAGCACCAAGCCCAGGGATATCGCTAACAGCCAATACTTCATACTAATTCCGAACCGCTTCTGATAAGAGCAGAGGTTCCCAAGGTAACCGGCACCGCGCTCACTCTTAAAATCTACTCACCCCAAACGCCATAGGAAAATGCACTCCAGGAGGCTACAAACGTAAAATATCGTTATAAAGCGCCAACCCCATAATACAAAGCACTAAGGCCATACCTACTTGTAAACCGATCACCTGCACTCTCTCAGACACAGGAGAACCCTTGACCGCCTCAATACCGTAGTAGAGAAGGTGACCACCATCGAGTACCGGAATGGGTAACAGATTGAGTACACCGAGACTGATACTAAGCAGAGCTAAAAGCGACAGGAAAGACTGCCACCCCCTCTCTGCGGAAGTACCCGCCACTTTAGCAATGGTGATGGGGCCACTCAAGTTTTTGGTCGAAAGTTGACCAAAAATCAATTTCTTCAAGCTGTTCAGAGTGAACAGTGTTTTGTCCCAAGTCTCTTGCACCCCCTGAGAAAGAGCGCCAGCTACACCGTAGTGGAAAACTCGTACGCGATCCTCGGGCCAGCGCTCGGTGACGGGCTGTACGCCGATCTGGCCGACACGCTCACCACTGTCGAGCGTCACCTGCGCCGGCGTAACCGGCAGGGTCAACCGTTGCCCCTGTCGTTCAACTTCCACCTGAAGGGGCTCGCCTGCACGAGCGCGCACATACTGACTCCACTCTTCCCAACCGGAAAAAATTCGCCCGTCGGTAGCCACAATCTTATCGCCCGCACGCAGCCCCGCTGCACTAGCAGCGCTACCCTCCACAACCTTATGCAACGTCATACTAATGGGCGGCGTCCAGAGACCGAGGCCAATCTCCCCCAATGGGTCAGGGACTTCCTGCCCTGCGAGCCAACGGTCGATATCAGCCGCCATATGATATTCGAGGTTAGAGTCCGGGTAGCGCACTGAGAATTCTATAGAGCCACTGTCCCCCAAACGGTTAGCCAAGCGCCAGTTGAGGGCTTGCCAAGTGGGTGTAGCTTCGCCATCCACCGCGATAATTTCCTGCCCGGACTCCAATCCCGCAGCTTCAGCAATACTTCCAGGCTTGACGGAATCTACGACAGGCACCGGACCCGCCGTGCCCCCCATAAAGACAATCCAAAACAGTACAATTGCCAACAGGAAGTTAGCTGCGGGACCCGCTGCAGCAATCGCCATACGCGCCCAAACACTCTTTCGGTTAAATGCCTGATTCAGCTCGTGAGCGGCGACAGGTCCCTCCCGCTCATCTAGCATTTTGACATAGCCACCAAGGGGAATTGCCGAGATAGCAAACTCAGTGCCGTGCCGGTCATAGCGAGAGAAAAGGCGGCGGCCAAAGCCGACAGAAAAGCGCAGCACCTTGACCCCACAGAGCCGTGCTACGAGAAAGTGTCCAAACTCGTGGAAGGAAACCAGTATACCGAGGGCTACCAAGGCCCAGATTACCGTCTGAATCAGATCCATACTCAGTTACAGTCTCTTTTCATGCGCAAACACCGGCATTATATGCCCAGCAGCAAAATTAAAGGGCCCCAACAGCTTGTTGGGCCAGCTCCCGCGCATTGAGATCAATGGCTTCGACTACGTCCAGCCCTGTCAGTTCAACGGTGGGAGTGCTATTCATTACTTTTTCTATAGCCGCAGCAATACTAGTAAATGCCAACCGTCCTTGTAAAAACGCCTCTACAGCCACCTCATTGGCCGCATTCAATACCGTGGGAGCACTGCCGCCGGCATTCATAGCTTCGCGTGCCAGACGCAGGCAGGGGAATCGCTGATAATTTGGCGCTTCAAAATCCAGGCGGCCCTGCGCTATCAGGTCGAGTGCAGGAACCCCAGCATCTATGCGGGTGGGAAAGGCCAGTGCGTGAGCGATGGGGGTGCGCATATCTGGATTACCCATCTGTGCCAACAGGGAGCCATCCCGATATTGCACCATGGAATGCACAATACTCTGTGGGTGCACGACCACTTCTATTTGCTCTGGGCTGGCGCTGAACAAATAACAGGCCTCAATAAACTCCAACCCCTTATTCATCATGGTGGCCGAATCTACTGAAATTTTCCGTCCCATCGACCAATTGGGGTGTGCGCAAGCTTCCTCGGGGGTCACTCGATGTAAATCACCGGCTAGGCGTGTGCGGAAAGGGCCGCCGGAACCGGTTAGCAAGATTTTTTCCACTCCCGCCCCCTCCAAGCTGCCAAACGGCTGGGGCAGACACTGGAAAATGGCATTGTGCTCGCTGTCAATTGGCAATAATTGGGCACCTCCTGCACGCAAAGCTTGCAGGAAAACTGGGCCGGCCATCACCAGAGCCTCTTTATTCGCAAGCAACACTTTCTTCCCAGCTTCAACTGCTGCTAAAGTTGGACGCAGCCCAGCTGCACCGACAATTGCTGCCATAACCACATCCACTTCATTCGCAGAAGCAACTTGGCATAGCCCTTCCAAACCCCAAAGGACTTCAGTAGAAACTTCCTCCCCCAGCATACTGCGCAATTGATCGGCCCCCTCTTCACCAGCCACCACCGCAAAGCGAGGGTTATATTGACGACACTGCTGGGCCAGCTCAGCGATACGCTCGCGAGCTGTCAGGGCATAGATGGTATAGCGCTGGGGGTGGCGGGCAAGCACATCGAGAGTGCTTACACCAATAGAGCCCGTAGAACCTAGGACAGTGACGACTTGTGGAGATTGCCTTTGCATAAGTGCTCGACTTACCTACGAAACTTCTTGTACCTCGACCAAAGCACCGACAGACAATGGCGGCGCTGGTCACAAGCACTGGATATAAAGTGGAGTGTGGCGTACCCGTTATAAGTACTTAGGCAGCTCACTAGCGAGGGCCGCCATGGTGAAAACCGGTAAAGCCGCAGTGAGACTATCCAGCCGATCCATAACACCGCCATGCCCTGGCAGAATATGACTACTGTCTTTGATACCCCGGTGCCGCTTGAACATACTCTCCAGCAGGTCGCCAATGACTGAAGCAAGCGCAGTTACCAGTACACCAAAAGAGAACAGCACAGTATTTTTCAGAGGAAGATCAAACAGATAGGAAGTAACCAGTGCGAGTATCAAGCAGGCTCCCAAACCGCCAAAAAAACCCTCCCAGGATTTGCCGGGACTCACTTCGCGGGCCAACTTGCGCTTTCCGAACTTGCGCCCGACAAAATAAGCGCCCACATCGGCAGCGACAACAATAGCGACGACATACAATACCAGCCAGGCCCCGTGATCGAGCCCACGCAAAACCACCAGCGACAACCAGCTGGGTACCAGAACCACTAGCCCAATCAGTCCACGTACCCAACGATTGCCCCACAGCGAGGCACTGGCGGGGTAGCTCTGGACCCAGTGAAAAGCGAGCGCCCACCAACCGCAGGCTACTGCTAGGATTTGACGGGCCCGATCAATATCCGGGGATCCGAAATCCATGGAAAAAACATATTCCGCGGTGAATACCAGGGTTCCGCCCAGTGCGGCGAGAAAGACAAAACGCAGTGCGCGATTGAGGTTGGAAAGATTGGCCCACTCCCAACCACCGAGCAAAATCACGGCTACGAAAATCAGTGTGTACCATTGAATTGGTAGCAGGAACAAAACTCCAGCGAAAAGTACCAGCAATACCAGCGCAGTAATTATTCTTTGTTTAAGCACCGAAAACCCCTTTCATCTGGACCTACACTCAGCCTACTATCGCACAGCAAGCCTGAACGCCCCGGTGTAATATTCCTAAAAATTATTCGCGGACAAAAAAATGGCCGCGCATTTGGCCCGATCCCCGTCAGGCCTGCACAGCCGTGCCATCACCTTCAGCGCGCCCACCGAATCGCCGGTCGCGCTGTTGAAATGCTTTTATCGCCTCATCAAGGGCGCTTTCATCAAAATCCGGCCAGAGCGTATCGGTAAAAAATAACTCGCTATAGGCGGCCTGCCAGAGAATAAAGTTACTTATACGCTGCTCGCCACTGGATCTTATCAATAGATCCACCGATGGCAAATCCGCGAGCTGTATATGGCTTTCAACCGCATCCTCATCAATGGAGTCGAGGGACCGCTGGCCATTGACCACCTCTTCGGCAAGCTGCTTTGCCGCCTGGGCAATATCCCAGCGACCTCCATAGTCCGCAGCAATAACCAGGTCGCCCTGAGTACAGCCTCGGGTAATCTCTTCCGCTTCCGCAATGGCACGCTGCAAGCGAGGCGAAAAACGATCCCTGCGCCCTACCACTCTCAGGCGCACGCCTTCATCACGCATACGCCTAGCTTCTTTGCGCAGATAGGAGTGAAACAGCGTCATTAGCAGCTCCACTTCCTTAGGAGGGCGCTGCCAATTTTCGCTAGAAAAAGCGAACAATGTCAGCACCTCTACACCGCGACTCCTACACGCAGACAGGAGATCGCGTATGCGCTCAACTCCAGCCTTGTGCCCAGCCGAGGGCGAGAGCCCTCTGCGGGCGGCCCAGCGCCCATTACCATCCATAATAATGGCGATATGTCGGGGGACTGGGGAGCTCAAGCTGGTACCACTATTACCCATTAAATTTCCATCAGATCTTTTTCTTTAGCTGTGAGCGCCTTATCGACATCCGCTACAAACTGATCTGTAATTTTCTGAACATCATCACCTGCACGACGCTCATCGTCCTCGGAGATCTCCTTGTCCTTGACCAAAGATTTCACCTCAGCCAGCGCATCGCGACGAATATTTCGGATAGACACACGCGCAGTCTCAGCCTCACCGCGAGCCTGACGAATAAAGTTCTTGCGAGTCTCTTCGGTCAGCATGGGCATCGGTATACGAATAACCGCACCCGCTGTGCTTGGGTTGAGGCCTAGATCCGATTTCATAATCGCCTTTTCGATGTCTGGAACCAGGTTTTTCTCCCAGGGAGTCACCGATAAGGTGCGCGCATCCTCAACTGTGACATTGGCAACCTGAGATAGTGGAGTATCTGAACCGTAATAGGAAACATGAATACCGTCGAGAATACTCGGATGCGCACGGCCGGTGCGAATTTTATTGAAATTATTGGCCAGTGCGTCGAGCGCCTTGCTCATGCGAGTCTTAGCGTCTTTTTTGATATCTTCAATCACGATTTCACTTCCTCTTCGATTAGCGTGCCTTCCTCGCCGCCCACGACAATATTGAGCAGCGCACCGGTTTTATCCATACGGAACACCCGAACGGGCATATTGTGCTCGCGGCAGAGGCAGATCGCAGTCAAATCCATCACGCCAAGTTTTTTATCGAGCACTTCGTCATAAGTCAGCTGGTCATAGCGGGTTGCGGTAGGGTCCAGTACCGGATCAGCCGAGTAAACACCGTCTACCTTGGTGGCTTTTAGCACCAACTCAGCCTCAATTTCAATACCGCGCAGGCAGGCTGCAGAATCTGTGGTAAAAAATGGGTTGCCGGTACCCGCGGCAAAAATCAGTACCTCACCGCGCTCCAAGTAGCGAATGGCCGCGCGGCGGTCATAGTGGTCCACAATTCCGCTCATCTGAATAGAGGACATGACCCGCGAGGAGATATTGGACCTTTCCAGCGCATCTCGCAGGGCCAGGGCATTCATTACCGTAGCCAGCATTCCCATATGATCGCCGGTCACGCGATCGAGTCCAGCTGCACTCAGGGCCGCGCCGCGAAACAAATTGCCGCCGCCCACAACTAATCCAACCTGAACGCCGATACCTACCAGCTGGCCAATCTCCAGGGCCATTTTGTCCAGCACTTTAGGGCTGATACCAAAACCCTGATCACCCATCAGCTCTTCGCCGCTGAGTTTCAACAGAATTCTTTTATATTTGCGGTCTTTAATACCGGGCATTCTTCGGTCCTCTCAAATGTACCTGTTTAGTGGCCAAGTATTGCCGCCGAACATTACAACACTTTCAGTCATTTACACAGAGGGGTGCCCCGCTGTAAGCACATAGGCTCCAGCGAAGGCACCCCACCGCGAGTGAGCGCACAGGGCACCCACTATTATCAATTAAGAAGAGGACTTAACCTGTGCAGCCACTTCTGCAGCGAAGTCCACCTCTTCTTTCTCGATACCTTCGCCCACTTCAAAACGAACGAAAGAAGTTACGTCAGCGCCGGCATCTTTAACCAGCTTGCCAATGCTCACGTCAGGATTCTTAACGAAAGGCTGCTCGACCAAGCTGTTCTCTTTCAGGAACTTCTTGATACGGCCACCCATCATTTTCTCAACGATCTCAGCGGGCTTGCCTTCCATATCCGGCTGCGCCTTGATGATGTCCTTCTCTTTTTCCAGAACATCAGCAGGCATATCTTCAGGCTTATTCACCTGGGGATTTACCGCGGTTACGTGCATAGCAACGTCTTTCGCCAGCTCAACCTCACCAGCGCTCAGAGCTACCAGGGCGGCGATACGATTATTGGAGTGTACGTAGGCACCTACAACCGGAGCCTCAACCAGCTGGATTCGACGCACGCCGATGTTCTCACCGATTTTCTGAACCAGTGCTTCGCGAGCAGTTTCCAGATCACCTTCCATCAGGGCGGCTACGTCCTGCTGTCGCTCAGCAAATGCCTTATCGACAACCTTGGCAACAAAAGCCTGGAAGTTTTCATCGCGGGCAACGAAGTCAGTCTCAGAGTTCACTTCAACCAACACACCGTAGCTGCCGTCCTCGGCTACTTTTGCAGCGACAACGCCGTCTGCAGCGGTGCGGCCAGCTTTTTTAGCAGCCTTCAGGCCGGAGGCTTTGCGCAGGTCTTCGATCGCTTTCTCGATATCGCCATCCGCTGCGGTAAGTGCTTTCTTACACTCCATCATCGGCAGGCCAGTACGCTCGCGCAGTTCTTTTACCATTGACGCGGTAATCGCCATGATTTTTTCCTCGGGGTTCTGTCACTAAAAATTAGAAAAAAGGGGCCGTAATTCGGGCCCCTTTTTAAGTTCGCAATGTAACGCTACTCCGTCACACCACTTAGCCCTGCAAATTACTCTGCAGCAGCTTCGTCATCGCTAGCTTCGACGTACTCGTCTTTGTTCACCGCGCTGCCAGCTTCCGCTGCACCGGCGAGCACCGCGTCAGCTGCAACAGTGGTGTACAGCTTGATTGCACGGATAGCGTCGTCGTTACCGGGAATTACATAGTCAACACCAGCGGGATCGCTATTAGTATCGACAACACCGATTACCGGAATACCAAGCTTGTTAGCTTCCTGGATGGCGATGCGCTCGTGCTCAACGTCGATTACGAAAATCGCGTCGGGCAGGCCGCCCATGTCTTTGATACCACCGATGGAGCGGTCAAGCTTTTCCATCATACGGGTGCGCATCAGAGCTTCTTTTTTGGTCAGCTTTTCGAAAGTACCATCTTGAGACTGGGCTTCCAGCTCACGGAAACGCTTGATGGACGCGCGGATGGTTTTGTAGTTGGTGAGCATACCGCCCAGCCAGCGGTTGCTGACGAAGGGCTGGCCACAGCGCTCAGCCTGCTCTTTGATAGATTTCTGTGCAGCACGCTTGGTGCCAACGAACAGAATCTTTTTCTTTTGAGCAGCCATCCCCTTGATCACCTGCAGGGCTTCGTTGAAGGCCGGTACAGTGTGCTCCAGGTTGATGATGTGAATCTTGTTGCGGGCACCAAAGATGAATTGACCCATCTTCGGGTTCCAGTAGCGGGTCTGGTGACCAAAGTGAACACCAGCCTGCAGCATATCGCGCATGCTTACTTGCGGCATAATAAACCTCTATATATACGGGTTAGTCCTCCACACATCCCATGCGTCAACCCCTATCGAGGCACCCAGACACATGTGTCGATGCGTGTGCGGCATTTTCACCCCGGAAGCATTCCGGAGCGGCGCGCTTTATACCACAATCGCACAGCTGAGTGAAGGACGCGGACAAATATGGTGCGAATGAGTGCGCCGATTCGCTCGCTGAATAGTGTCAAGCCCTGACGCTATGCCCCACCACCGGCAATCCGCTACAATGCCCGCCTTCACAGATAGACTTAAGGACACGCATGACCTCAGCCATAAAGACGCCGGAACAAATTGCCAAAATGCGCACCGCGGGCCGCCTCGCCGCAGAGGTCCTGGAAATGATTGGCGAATATGTGGTCCCTGGTGTCACAACGGAAGAACTGGACCGCCGCTGCCACGACCATATTGTCAATGTGCAGAAAGCCATTCCCGCCTGCCTCGGCTATCGAGGCTTCCCAAAGTCCATTTGCACCTCGGTCAATGAAGTGGTCTGCCACGGAATACCCTCTGAAAGCAAAGTCCTCAAAAAGGGTGACATCATTAATATTGACGTCACCGTGATCAAGGATGGATGGTACGGCGACACCAGCAAGATGTTCTTTGTCGGCAAGCCCGCTGCACACGCCGAGCGACTGGTGCGCGTAACCCAAGAATGCATGTACAAGGCTATTGAGATAGTGCGCCCGGGTACCAGCCTCGGTGATATTGGCCATGTGATCCAGCAGCATGCCGAAAAGAATTACTACTCCGTCGTACGCGACTTCTGCGGTCACGGTATCGGCGATGTCTTCCACGAAGAACCTCAGATATTGCACTACGGCCAGCCCGGAACTGGCGAAGTTTTGCAGGAGGGCATGACCTTCACTATTGAGCCGATGATCAATGCCGGCAAAGCCGCAACCCGCGTTCTCGGCGACGGCTGGACGGCAGTCACCAAGGACCGCCGCCTATCGGCGCAGTGGGAGCACACCATGGTGGTCACCAGCAACGGGGTTGAGGTACTGACCGCACGCGGTGAGGAAAAGTTTTAATCGCAAACTCTCCCCGCTCCAATTAAAGATGCACAGTCCCGCTGCCGCGCGGCGGGACACTGCCAAACGGACTTCAGTCATGCAGCCGGCCAATATCCCTTACTTCGAGCGCCCCCTGTTCTTCTTCGATCAAACCCGCTTTCGCCGGGACTTGGCTTCCCGTGAAAAACCGCCCTTGCAAGTATTTAAAGATGCGATTGGCGCTGCCGAGCACCAGATGGCTGAACGTTTTCGCGAGGGGGAAGATGTGGCCACCCTCGTGCATGAGCGCGCCTTATTCATCGACTGCCTGTTGCACTACGCCTGGCATCAGTACAGCTGGAGACCGGGCGCCAGCTTGCTGGCCGTCGGAGGCTATGGGCGCGGGGAGCTGCACCCCCATTCCGATATCGACCTGCTGATCCTCACCGAGGAACGCGCCGATGATGAAACAGTCGACAACATAGAGCGCCTCATTACTTTCCTCTGGGATTTGGGCTTGGAGATCGGTCACTCAGTGCGCAACGTAAAAGAGTGCCTGGCGCTGGCCGCCGAGGACATCACTGTCATCACCAATCTCACCGAGTCCCGTACTGTGGTGGGTGATAGCAAACCCGGCGAACGGCTTGCGGCCGGAATGGAGGGGGGCAAGCTCTGGTCCACCGAGGACTTCTTCAAGGCCAAACTGGCGGAACAGGATGAGCGCCACAACCGCCAGCAGGCAGCGGAATATATTCTCGAGCCCAATATCAAAAACGCACCCGGCGGGCTGCGCGATATCCAGACTATCTCTTGGGTCGCGAAGTACTTTTTTCGCGTACGCACGCTCAGACAATTGCAGGGCAAGGCCTTCTTCACTGAGGAAGAATTCGCCATCCTACAATCCGGCGAAAGTTTCCTTTGGCGTGTGCGCTTCGGCCTTCACCTCCTCGCCGGACGCGCCGAGGAGCGACTGCTGTTCGACTACCAGAGGGAGCTAGCCAAACAATTTGGCTATGAAGACAGCGACACCCAGCTGGCAGTTGAGCAATTTATGCACAACTACTATCGCATCGTAATGGCCCTACGCGAGCTTAACGATGTATTGCTGCAGTATTTGGGCGAGGTGATCCAACAGGGGGGTGAACAGGCTATCACCCCCATCAATGAGCGCTTCCAACTGCGCGGCGGCGCGATTGAAGCCGCCTATCCGCAGGTGTTTAATCAGCACCCCTCTGCGCTATTGGAAATCTTTGTGCTGATGGCCAGGCACCCGCAGATTACCCGGGTACGTGCCTCAACTATCCGCCTGATCCGGGAACACCGCCACTTGATCGATGAGCGCTTTCGCGCGGACTCCGCCAACAGCGAGCTGTTTATGGAACTGCTGCGTTCTGCACGCGGACTCTCCACACAGCTGTCGCGCATGACCCGCTACGGTATTCTCGGGCGCTACCTGCCAGAATTCGGCCGCGTTACCGGGCAAATGCAGCACGATCTCTTCCATATCTACACTGTGGACGCCCACACCCTGCAGGTGGTGCGCAATATGCGCAGTTTTCGCGGCCCCGAAGCACGCGAGAAATTCCCGATCGCCGCGGAGATCCTCGAGCGGTTGCGCCAGCCCGAGCTGCTGTATATTGCCGGTCTCTACCACGATATCGCCAAGGGTCGCGGCGGCGACCACTCGAAGCTGGGCGTGGTGGACGCCGCCGAATTCTGCCTGCGCCACCAACTGCCGGCACGCGACCGCCGCCTGGTGTGCTGGCTGGTGGAAAAGCATCTATTGATGAGCCAGGTATCTCAAAAACAGGACATCAGCGACCCGGAGGTGGTGCACGCCTTCGCCCGCGAGGTAGGCGACCGCGAACACCTGGATTACCTCTACGCCCTCACAGTAGCCGATATCAACGCCACCAACCCAGAGCTTTGGAACAGCTGGCGCGCCAGCCTGATGCGCCAACTCTACCAGGCCACCCAACACGCCCTGCGCCGTGGTTTGGAGAATCCCGTCGATCGGGAGGAAATCATCGAGGAGACCCGCAGCCTGGCACTGGAAAAGCTGAGCGCCCTCGGTCTGCCAGAGGCCTCCATAGAAAATATCTGGGCGCAAATGGGCGAGGACTACTTTGTGCGCGAGAGCGCCGACAACATCGTTTGGCACACAGCAGCCATCCATGAGCTGCACAGCAACAGCCCGCTGCTGCCGAGCGACACCCTGGTACTAACGCGCAACTCGGGCCCCGGTGAGCACGATGGCGCCACCCAGGTTTTCGTCTATACCCCCGACCGCGCCAATGTGTTCGCCGCCGCAGTCACCGGACTCGATATGCTCAACCTGAACGTGCACGACGCGCGCCTTTACAGTTCGGCCTCAGGTTATACCCTGGATACTTTTTATGTACTGGATGAATCTGGACAACCCCTGCTCGACGAACCCCAGCGCCTGCAGCAAATTCGCGAAACCCTACAAGAGGAGCTGCAACTGGTGGAGGATTACTCCAAGGTGATCCAACGGCGCACCCCGAGGCGCCTAAAGATGTTTTCACTGGAGAGCCGCGCGCACCTATCCACAGAACCGGGAGATCAGTACAGCACGCTGGAAATCACCAGTGCTGATAGACCGGGCCTGCTGGCCCTGATTGCACGCACCTTTGTCACACACGATCTGCGCCTGCACAATGCCAAGATCTCCACTCTTGGGGAGAGGGTGGAGGATATTTTCCATATCACCGACGCCGAGGGGCGCGCGCTCTGCAATGCCGAGACCAACCGCGCTCTGGAGCAGGCCATTTGCCGGGAGCTGGATGACCACACAGCGCCGTAATATCACCAATGACGAGCGGATAAGAACGCCATGAATCCAAACCTGGACAAGCTGCAGCCCTACCCTTTTTCCAAGTTACAGGCACTGAAAGCGGGCCTGCAGCCGGCGAACAAACCCCATATCGCCCTCTCCATCGGCGAACCGAAACACGAGCCGCCCAAATTCGCACAGAGAGCGCTGGTCGCGCACCTGGACAAGATCGCTGCCTACCCGCTCACCATAGGCCTCGAACCCCTGCGCCAGGCGATTGCCGACTGGCTGGGCGCCCGCTTCCAACTCAAACAGGTGAGTGCCGATTCCCAGGTGCTGCCAGTAAACGGCACCCGCGAAGCGTTATTCGCCTTCGCACAGGCCACAGTCACGCCGGGCAGTAAAGTACTGATGCCCAACCCCTTCTACCAGATTTACGAGGGGGCGGCCCTGCTCGCCGGCGCCGAGCCGCACTTTATCAACTGTCTCGCCGACAATAGTTTTAAGCCAGACTTCAGCTCGGTATCCGAATCGGTGTGGCAGCAGTGTGAACTGCTCTACCTGTGCTCACCGGGCAATCCCACAGGCGCCCTGCTAGGGATCGACGATTTGCAATCACTCATCAAGCTTGCAGACCGCTTCAACTTCACCATCGCCTCAGATGAGTGCTACTCGGAACTCTATTTCGATGAGAGCGCGCCGCCGGCCGGGCTGCTGCAAGCCTGCGAGCAAATGGGCCGCAGCAACTATCACCGCTGTGTGGTTTTTCACAGCCTGTCGAAGCGCTCCAATTTGGCTGGGCTGCGCTCCGGGTTTGTTGCCGGCGACGCTCAGCTGCTGGAGAAATTCCTCCTCTATCGCACCTACCACGGCTGCGCAATGCCGCTACCCAACCAATACGCCTCTATTGCCGCCTGGCAGGATGAAGAGCACGTACGCGAAAATCGCGCACTCTACCGACAAAAGTTCGACGCGGTGCTCGATATTCTCGACGGCTGCTTAGAAGTACAAAAACCACAGGCCAGCTTTTACCTGTGGCCGCGAGTCGGCAACGGGGAGGAGTTCGCCAGAGAGCTATACCGCCAGCAAAACATCACGGTTTTGCCGGGCTCTTTCCTCGCCCGCAATAGCGAGGGAGTAAATCCAGGCAGCGAGTATGTACGCATGGCCCTAGTGGCCACATTGGAAAAATGCATAGAGGCTGCAGAGCGCATCAAGGAATTTTGCCGGCAAACCTGACAGGCGAACTAATCCAACAGACACCGTAACCCAGGAGCCCCACCCAGGCACAGACGAGAATGGCAGTAAAAAATTTACTCAAGCAAGAGCGCGTGGATTTTATTCTACAGCGCCTGGAAGAACTCTATCCGCAGACCCCGATTCCGCTCGATCACAAAGACTCCTACACCTTGTTAGTCGCCGTACTACTCTCAGCGCAGTGTACCGATGAGCGCGTAAACCAGATCACCCCCGCCCTCTGGCAGTTGGCCGACAACCCGGAGGATATGGCTCTAGTACCCGTGGAGGAAATTCAAGCGGTTATCCGCCCCTGCGGTTTATCACCGCAAAAATCCAAAGCCATCAGCAAGCTGTCACAAATTCTCGTCAACGAATACCACAGTAAAGTGCCGGAAAATATGGCCGCCCTGGAAACCCTGCCCGGCGTCGGCCACAAGACCGCAAGTGTGGTAATGTCCCAGGCATTTGGTCACCCAGCCTTCCCTGTGGACACCCATATTCACCGCCTGGCGCAGCGCTGGGGACTCACCAGCGGTAAAAATGTCACCCAGACCGAGAAAGATCTAAAAAGGCTATTCCCCAGAGAAAAGTGGAATAAATTGCACCTGCAGATTATTTTTTATGGCCGCGAGTACTGCTCGGCACGCGGCTGCGACGGCACAGTTTGCGAAATCTGCACCACCTGCTATCCCAACCGCAAAAACCCCAAGAAAACCAAAAAGGCGTAACTGTGATTACTCTGTACGGCATTAAAAACTGCGACACCGTAAAAAAAGCCCGCAAATGGCTGGAAAAGAATGGGGTCGACTATCAGTTTCACGATTTCCGTGAAGACGGCATGGACAATGTGCCCCTAAAAGCCTGGCTGAATAAATTTGGCTGGCAGGAAGTGCTGAATCGCCGCTCCACCAGTTGGCGCGCCCTAAGCGAAGCGCAGAAAAACACAATGGACAACGCTAGCGCTTTGACCCTGGCCATCGAGACCCCCACCCTGATCAAGCGTCCAGTGACCAGCTCAGGCGGCACTACCCACTTCGGTTTTAAAGAGCAAGAATTCGCCGCACTTACCGGCCAAGCCAACTAGGAGAAAAATATGAGCGATATCTATAGCATTGGATTCGGCGTTGGCACCTGTAATAGCAAGGGCGACTGGCTTGAAGTCTTCTATCCAAAACCGCTGTTCAAACCCAGCGCAGAAATAGCCAAAGCGGTGACCGAGACCCTACATATCGAAAGCGGCAACCACAGCCTGCCTCTCGACGCGACCCTGCTCCACAGCCTCACTGAAAAACTGCACAGCGCCGGGGCGGGCGAACAGGCGGAGATCCTACAGCAGTTCGCCAACAGCCACCGACCTCTGGTAGTGGCCGTACTTTCCAGCGACGAGGCGCCACAGACAGTACCTGAAGCCTATTTAAAATTACATTTGCTTTCCCACCGGCTGGTGAAACCCCACGAAACGAATCTCGAAGGTATCTTCGGCAAACTGGTGAATGTGGCCTGGACCAATCAGGGCGCGATCGACCTGGAAGAACTGCCACAGCGCCAACTGGAAGCGCGCCTGAACGGAGAGCATCTGGAAGTTGCCTGTGTCGACAAATTTCCCAAGATGACCAATTACGTGGTGCCCACGGGCGTGCGCATCGCCCACACCGCACGTGTGCGCCTCGGCGCCTATCTCGGTGAGGGCACCACGATCATGCACGAGGGCTTCGTCAACTTTAACGCGGGCACCGAGGGACCAGGCATGATCGAAGGCCGCATCTCGGCCGGCGTTTTTGTCGGTGCTGGCTCCGATCTGGGTGGCAGCAGCTCCACCATGGGTACTCTCTCCGGCGGCGGAAACATAGTGATTTCCGTGGGCGACAACTGCCTGCTGGGTGCCAACGCCGGTATCGGCATCCCCCTGGGGAATCGCTGCACCGTGGAAGCGGGTTTATATATCACCGCTGGGACCAAAGTGGCCCTACTGGACGACAGCGGCAAACTGGTCGAATACATCAAAGCACGCGAATTGGCCGGAAAATCCGACCTCCTGTTCCGCAGAAATTCCACCAATGGCGCCGTTGAATGTTTAACGAATAAGAGTGCCATTGAGTTGAATGCAGCTCTGCACAGCAATTAAAACCTGACCCTGCGGGGCCCCGGCCCCGCCCGCTCTCCATCTGCATAAATTCCGATAACAACGCACCTGATCAACTAAAAGGATTATTCCGTGACCCCTACACTGCAACTGGCCTTTGACCTTATCCGCCGTCGCTCCGTAACCCCCGAGGACGCAGGCTGTATGGATCAGATGATTGAGCGGCTGGAAAAAATTGGGTTCAAGGTGACAAAGTTGCGCCGTGGCGATACCGATAATTTTTGGGCGGTGCGCAACGGGCAAAGCAAAGGCCCTCTACTTGCCTTTGCCGGTCACACCGATGTCGTGCCGAGCGGGCCGGAGGAAAACTGGAGCAGCCCACCCTTCGAACCCGAAATCCGCGATGGCTTTCTGTATGGTCGCGGCGCGGCCGATATGAAGGGTTCACTGGCAGCAATGGTGGTGGCCTGCGAGGAGCTTATCCAGCAACACTCTGATCACAGAGGTCGCATCGCCTTTTTGATCACCAGCGACGAAGAGGGGCCGGCAATCAACGGCACAGTCAAAGTCGTTGAGTGGCTTGAGGAGCAGGGAGAAAAAATAGACTGCTGTATTGTCGGTGAGCCCTCCAGCAGCGAGCGCGTCGGCGATATTATCAAGAATGGAAGACGCGGCTCCCTGGGCCTTGAATTAAAAGTCTTCGGTGTACAGGGACATGTGGCCTATCCACATCTGGCGGAAAACCCAATTCATAATTTGGCCCCAGCTCTCGCTGAACTGGCCGCAGAAGAGTGGGATCAGGGCAACCAATTTTTCCCAGCCACCAGCTTCCAAGTTTCCAACATCAGCGGAGGTACAGGAGCAACCAATGTGATTCCCGGTGAGGTGGGTCTACTCTGTAACTGGCGCTTTTCTACAGAATCCACCGCCGAAGAACTGGAGGCCCGTGCCCGAGCAACCCTGGATAAGTACAACTTAAAATATGAAGCGAACTTTATTTTGTCCGGGCACCCCTTCCTCACTGCCGAGGGCCCACTGGTCCACGCTGTAGAGCAAGCGATTCAAAAAATCACAGGAAAGGAAACAGAATTATCGACGGCCGGGGGCACTTCCGATGGCCGTTTTATCGCTCCAACAGGAGCGCAGGTAGTGGAACTGGGGCCGGTCAATGCCACTATTCACAAAGTTGATGAGAGAGTCAAAGCCGACGATTTGGATATACTTAAGGAAATCTATCGGGAAGTACTTAGGGAGCTTCTAACCTGAGCTTACTGCCCCAGACGATAATTATTTATTAATTGCACGGACTATCCCACTAAATACACGGATCGGCTTATTCGCCTCCTAACCAACTGCCTCTGCGGTATGCTCCTTCCGATAACAAAATGGAGGAGTCCGCAGATAATGAACAGACTATTGAAAATAGCCGCGGCGATATTAATCGCCAGTCCTGCCCTCGCTGAAGAGCAACCCACTAACTTCAGCTATGAGGATGTATTCAATCTCGAGTATGCCAGCGACCCTCAGTTCAGTAACGACGGAAAGAGTATTTACTACGTCCGCAACTCCATGAACAAAATGGCGGACAACAAGCGGGCAAACCTGTGGCGCATCAGTGCCGACGGCAAGGACCACCGTCCACTGACCTCAGGAGATTACTCTGATTCTTCGCCACGCCTATCCCCGGACGGTAAAACAATTGCCTTTATCAGTTCCCGCAGTGGCAGCCCCCAGATACACCTATTGTGGCTCGAAAACGGCCAAAATCTGCAGATCTCCCACCTGCCAAAATCTCCTTCAAATATTCAGTGGTCACGAGACGGCAAACAAATTGCCTTCACCATGTTTGTGCCCGAGAGCAAACCGCTCCCGGTTGAACTACCCGGTGCCCCCGAGGGCGCAGAGTGGGCAAAACCACCCCAGTTTATCGACCGCAGTATTTATCGTGCGGACGGCATGGGTTATCTCAAGCAGGGGCACACCCAGGTATTTGTCATCCCCCGTGAGGGCGGCACGCCGCGTCAGCTTACCAGCGGTGAGTTCGATCACGGCAGTAGTCTCGCCTGGAGTAAAAACAACGACGCTATTTACTTTTCTGCAAACCGCCACCCCGATCACGAGATCGAATTGATGAACTCTGAAATTTATAGAGTAAATCTCAAGGATGGCAACATCGAGCAGATCACCGAAAGATTCGGGCCCGATCACCATCCGCAGATTTCCCCCGATGGTAAAAAGCTCGCCTACCTGGGATTCGAGGATCAACGGCTCGGGTACCAACAACACAGCCTGCGTATCATCGATCTCGACAGCGGCAAGTCCCGCAAAGTCCAAACCGCTAAAGACCGCAGCATCTCCAGCTTCGACTGGCTCGGCGACAGCAAACGTATCGCTTACAGCTACGACGATCGGGGCTCCACAAAAATTGCCATTAAAAAAATTGGTGGCAGTGATACTGTAGTCGCCAGTGATGCTGGCGGTCTATCGCTTGGGCGACCCTACTCGGGCACTCACTTTGCCACATCCAAACGCGGAGCTATTGCTTACACGCAAACCAATCCGCAACATCCGGCAGAGCTGGCTTTGGCTCACAACGGCAAAGTAAAAGCGCTGACCAGCCTCAATAACGATGTGATGCCGCTGCGCAATATGGCCCGCGTGGAGGAGATCAATTACAAGTCCAGTTTTGATGGCCGTGATATACAAGGCTGGGTCGCCTACCCGCCCAATTTCGACCCGAAGAAAAAATATCCCCTGCTGTTGGAAATTCACGGCGGGCCCTTCTCTAACTATGGCCCCCGGTTTGCCGCCGAGGTGCAACTTTTTGCTGCCGCCGGCTATGTAGTTCTCTACACAAACCCACGGGGCTCCACCAGCTACGGGCATGAATTTGCCAACCTGATTCATCACAATTACCCGAGCCAGGATTACGACGATTTAATGGCCGGCGTCGATGCAGTAATCGACCAGGGTTATATCGATGAGGGGCAATTATTCGTTACCGGCGGCAGCGGCGGCGGCACCCTAACAGCCTGGATTATCGGTAAAACTGACCGATTCCGTGCAGCAGTAGTTGCCAAACCGGTAATCAACTGGGAGAGCTTCGTTTTAACTGCAGATTACTCCAGGTTCTTTACCAAATACTGGTTCTCGGGTATGCCCTGGGAAAAACCGGAGGAGTATCGCCGCCGCTCACCGCTGACTTATGTGGGCAATGTCACTACGCCAACTATGCTGCTTACCGGAGAGGAGGACTACCGCACACCCATGTCTGAAACAGAGCAGTTTTACCAGGCACTGAAGTTGAACGATGTGGAAGCTGCAATGGTACGAATTCCAGGCGCCTCTCACAGTATTGCCGCAAGACCCAGCCAGATGATTGCGAAAGTGGCTTCTATTTTGTACTGGTTTGATCAGCATAAGTCGGATAGAGAAAGAGTAAATGAGAACTTAGCTAGTAAATAGCCAATATTCTTAAACTAAAAGTGTGGGCTAAAAGCCCACACTTTTCCTACCAATGCATCTAATACAAAATTAAGGGTGAATCAAAGTTGCCTATTAGCCACCCCTGAGTCTACAATTTTATTCCCCTCTGCATAAAGGCGGCATTTTCCATAAACCTTATAACGCTGCCGAGATTTCTCGCAGAGATTAAGGGCATCATCATTTGCAGATTCCTGATTAACATTCTTCTCAGAAAAGCCCACAACAAAAGCCCCCCTAAAATCTAAAGCCAACGCGAAGGCTTTTTCCCCTGACATACCCTGGTATTTAGTAATGCCTTCTCCCAGACCTTCTTTCACAGGTTTAGCGGATAAACGAGGGCTGCTAACATTTTCAATTTCCCTGCGCATTGAACTTAGGCGAGCCTCCCTTTCCAAATTGGATAGCTGTACCATTAGGGGGCTGACAACCTGAGAGAAATATTCTTTCTCACGGCTAATATAAAGCTCATGGGCATACCACCATGCTATACCTGTGTGCCTTGGCGCACGTAAATAAGCCTGCTCCAGCATTTCTAGATAACTTTCTCTTGGATACCCTAGTACCTGCATTGCAATTGCAAGTTCATACCAATAAACAGGCACATCATCATGGGAATTAACAAGCTTAATATACTCATCTCGTATATCGGCTACTACGCTTAAATTGAGACCCTCTGCTTTCGAGAGTTCTTCAGCTAGCCTTATGCGTGTCTGAACTTCCAGGAACCATTTTTCATCGTGAAATTCAGCGGGAATAGAGCTTAACCACTCTCTTGCCCGAAGATAATCTCCACTCTGAAACTCTGCAGAAGCCATCGCTGAATTTAACTGATAACTATGAACACCCTGCTCTTTGGCATAATCAATGAATTCTTTTAATTTGTTAGACTTCTGCCCTGAAACCGCCATAAATTGCGCAATCTCTAAAATTGCATCTTCTTGGGAAAGCTGCCTTACGCTCTTAGCAAAATTAGCCATATTCATTTTAGGCATGCGCATTGTATAGTACCCAAAATCAGACTTTGATAATCGAAGATATTGGGATTCTAACTCTTCAAAACTCATACCCAACTCATCCCAAAGTGGTCGCGCCTCATCTGAGCTCTTACTATATCCTTCTAAATACCGCTGCAAAGCTTTAACACGATGCGGATCAAAAAGCAGCCAATGCGCCAGCATCCAACCGTTAGCATATAAGGCTTCTCTCTCATTATTACTTAAAGAGCCATTCTTTGCTGTAAGGAGTTCCTTTAAAGATAACTCATCCAAATGACTTAAAGTAATTGCTCGACTTACTGGTATCATCCCCAGCTCATATTCTTCCCCATGAAAACTAACAGTTGAAAAGACTTCCGCCACACCCTCACTAAACCAATAAGGAAGATTCGATGAGTTACGCCCATAAGTAAGGAAATGTATATATTCGTGAAATAAAATCTGGCGTGCCGGGTTACCAGGGTAATATTGGTTTCCAGATAGGTTCACTAAAGCAAAGCTACCATGAGAGGTATTTTGAAATAAACCTACAACTCTCTGGGTATCATCCCTACCAGTAACTCCTTTAAAACTCAATCTATCTGAAAGAGCATATACAGTTAACTTTTGCTGATCTGGAATAAAATTAATATGCTTTGTAGCTGCTACTCTAAGTCTTTCAAGATCATCAGCCAACTTCTCTACCTTGTCCGGCTTCCCATTGGTGACAATGCGAAAATGCTCGGTCTCCACCTCATACCAATTCGAGCTTATTAATTTTTGAGAAGCAGAACACCCTCCAAACAAGAAAGAAAAGAAATACAGGGAAAGGTTTAAAAAATAAGAACTTGTGAAATATTTTGGCGCTCATTTAGATCCCTTAAAGGCCTTATTAAAGTTAAATAAAATTTAAAATTACCCATTAGACGACCCACAAAGAAGCAACCTCAAGAGGTCGGGGGTCTCGAATAAACTGGAAGAATCACTCTCCGATTTAAACTTGGTACCACTTGAGAGAAAAGAAAAGCTAGAAAAACCTTATTTCCGCTTATGATAACAAGGCCATAGCTTTTACATTGAGGAGAAGAATATGAAATCTTATACAGATCTTTTAGCCTTTATTGATAAGCATATCGGTGTTGGGTCAGTAGAAAAACAGCCGGCTGTAAACTAGTAGTAAGCTAATACCACCCCGGACTTTCCAGCACCAGTTGAGCTATCAACTGGTGCTTTCACAAAGAAACGACCTTTTAGTGGAGCTGTCCTGAAGCCTGGGAGGGCTCCTCGACGGGACTCACTGGCTCGTCTAAGCCATGTGACAGTACAAAATAATAAATCACCTGCATCTGCCCATGGATTTCTGTCATCAGGTCGAAGTTATACTCTCCCCTTTCCCCTGGGCCCACCTGTACAGAAGCAATATGTGAGGGCTCAATAAAGAACTCCGCTACCGGGCGTTTGCCGCGCATCACTTGTACAAGCAGTGTGCGGGTATCCTCCTCTGCAAAGCGCCAGTAGTAGTCATCATCATCGTAAACAACGCTCTCTGGAGTACCAGCTCGGAGAATGCAGTTGGGATGCTCGGCCAGCCAGGGCCAGAAATCTTTAAAGGGGATCGTCTGTGGCATGAAGATTTAGTCATCCAGCTCGACGACACTGGCGGCACCGCCAGCGAGAGTGAACTCATCAGCGATTTGTTTGCACCAGAGGTTGAGACGCTCAGCAGTCATCTCTTCCTGTTGGTCTTCATCAATAGCGAGCCCCATAAATTTGCCCTCGCCCTCGATCTCCGCTTTGGAGGCCTCAAACTCATAGCCTTCGATCGACCACAAACCGACAATGGCCGCTCCCCGACCGACAATCACATCGTGCAACATGCCCATAGCGTCTAAGAAATAATCGCCATAACCAAACTGGTCGCCCAGGCCAAACAGGGCCACCGTCTTGCCGCTGAAGTCGATTTCCTGCACATCCTCCCAGAACTCCTCCCAGTCGGATTGGATCTGGCCGAAATCCCAGGTGGGAATACCAAAAATCAGCTGCTCGTAGTTGGCAATGTCCAACTGTGTGACATCGGCTATATCAAACAGGTCTACCCGCTCCTCACCCAGGCGGGCACGGATGCGCAGGGCTATAGATTCGGTATTGCCTTCGTCACTGCCATAAAACAAGCCGATTTTGCTCACAGTCATTCCTCTTCGCCCAATCCGGGCCACACTAGATACCTATTGGCGGGGCGGCGTATTCTCCCAGCAAAGGCGGGGCACGGCAAGCTGACCAAGGCTGTACCTCGGCACAAAAAAGCCCCCATAATTGTGGGGGCAAAGGGTTATGAACCGACCGGGCCTCTGGGGAAGGGTGCGCCCGGTGGATCGCACAAGGAGTCTGCGATTTGGGGATATCAGCTCTCGGTAGCGGGGCGCTCAAGGCGCTCTTCACGCCACTTCATGCGGCGCTCTTTGCGCTGCTCTTTCAACTCTTCAAATTTTGCTTTCTGCTCATCTGTGAGTAACGCCTCGAACTGCTGGCGCAGTTGGAAGTGGCTCTGCATTTTTTGCACCTGCAACTTGCCTAATTCTGCCCCGAGCTGGTCTAGGGTGGCTTGGTCTGCACCAGTCTCCAGAGCCGTATGGATTTGCTTGCGCAGCTCTTGTAACTGCTGCCGCTGGGCATTCCTGCTTTCGCTATTGCTATCTCTGTTAGCCTTCAACTGCGCTTTCTGGCCCTCAGTCAGTTCCAGCTTGCGCGCCATATACTCAAATCCGCGCTTGTGATGGCCGTCCTCAGCGCCAAACGCCATAGTAGCTACAGGGGCAGCCATTACTCCGGCCAAGGCCAGGCTACTCAGCACCAGCTTCCAGTTTTTCATCACTCCGTCCTCACGTTTGTATTCAGTGATTTCATAGTAAGTCGGGCCTGTGTAAACAGGGGCAAACCCCGGTAAACATTTGTTAAGAACGGTAAAAAGGCCGCAGAGCTGTGATAACTAGCGCCAACGCTTTGCATATAATGGCCCCACAGCAATTGAGAGAACATCATGAGCCGCATCCTTCTAATCGACGACGACACAGAATTAACTGATCTGCTGAGGGAGTACCTCACCGGAGAGGGCTTTGATGTAACTGCCGCCAACGACGGTGGCCGCGGATTGGAATTGGCCCAAAGCCAGCACTTTGATGCCCTGGTGTTAGATGTGATGCTACCGGTGCACAATGGCTTTGATGTACTGCGCAAGCTGCGCGAGGAGGCCTCTCCCACCAGCCGCTCCCTGCCGGTTATTATGCTGACCGCCAAAGGGGACACCGTAGACCGAATCGTGGGCCTGGAAATGGGTGCCGACGACTACTTACCCAAACCCTGTAATCCCCGCGAGTTGGCAGCGCGCCTGCGCGCAATCTTGCGTCGCGGTCGGGTTGAGGTAGAAAATAACGACGACAGCCTTAGCAGCGGCCCGTTGCGCCTGCTACCAACCGAGCATCAGGCCTATTGGAGTGACCAAGCCCTATCCCTGACAGGGGCCGAATTTTCTGTGCTCAAGGTGTTAGTGCAAAGTGCTGGGGATGTAGTGGGCAAAGAGGTACTCACCGAGAATGCCCTGGGGCGTAAACTGATGCCCTACGACCGCTCCATTGATGTACATGTCAGCAACATTCGCAAGAAGCTCGCGGACAAAGGCGCCAGCCGTGATCTGATTATCAATATACGCGGCGCCGGTTATATGCTCACCCAGGCCAAGCAGTAGGTAGTATCAAAATGCGCAGCCTCTTCTGGAAAATGTTTTTTGGCGCATGGATCACCGCCATGGTGATGGTGGTTGCCGCCATTTACATTACCCATTTTGGCGAGTTTGGTGACCCCCGCCAGGAAGAGCGCTGGGAGGGGCCCGCACTGTTTCGAGAGGTCATGCGCAATATGCGTATCGCTCGCCGCCACGGGCCCGAGCAATTTCAGCACTGGCTGGAACGCGCGCCGAAGAAGGTTAAGCGGCGGGTTTACGCAATAGATAGCGAAGGCAACGACCTGCTGGGGCGACCGTTGCCGCAGAACATGGCGCCGCTGATCAACAGCCTCGACTACCGCAATCGCGAGGCCCATATGCTGGTGGATAACAAACCTACCGTGGGCTTCTTCCTGCCACTGCGCACAGGCGACCCTCTGCGTATTGCCCTGGTTGCCGGAGATAGTAAAGAGGGGCTGCTACTGCGATTCCTTTGGCGCAACTTCTGGCCCATGCTGCTGCTCTCGATGATTGCCTCAGGCATTGCCTGTTATTGGCTGGCCAGCTACCTGAGCCGACCTTTAGAACAACTGCGCGCCGCTACCAAGCGTGTTGCCGCCGGAGGATTGGATTACCGGGTCGCCCCCAGCCTGCGCACCCGCAACGATGAATTGACCGACTTGGCACTGGACTTTGACTCCATGACCGCCCAGCTTCAGGAGTCCATGTCCGAACAGCGCCGCCTGATTAAAGATGTGTCCCACGAATTGCGCTCGCCCCTGGCGCGACTGCAGGTAGCCCTTGCCATCGCCCGCCAGAAGCAAGTTGTAGGGCTCGATACTGAACTAGATAAAATCGGCAAAGCGGCGGACTATCTCGAAGATATTATCGCCGACGTTCTCTCCCTGCCGGTCAGCAACCAGGAGCAGCGCCCACTGGATGATGTGGTCGAGCTCAACAGTTTGCTCTCAGCGCTGATCGACGACCTACAGATCGAAGCGACGGATAAACATCTCGGCTTTGATATGAGCGCCAGTGGCGAAGAACTGCTAGTCGCTACTCGCGGCAGCTCCCTGACCGCAGCGCTGGAGAATATCTTGCGCAATGCGATCAAATACAGCCCCAGCCACGGACTGGTGCGGGTACTGGTGCAGGAGTCCACAGACAATTGCAGTATCTCTGTAATCGACTCTGGCTCCGGCGTGGAAGAATCCGACCTAGAAGCCATTTTCCGTCCCTTCTACCGCACGGACAGCGCCCGAACTCGTGAAAGTGGTGGTTTTGGCCTGGGGCTGGCTATCGCGCAGCGCACGATATTGCATCACGGTGGCAGCATTACCGCACGCAATCACCCCGGTGCCGGCCTCTGTGTCGAGATCAAGCTGCCACTTATCCATCTCAGCGACGATTAAACCGCAGAGGAACTGCTATAACCTTGACTAGTGCCGGCTATTCGCCGGCAATCGGGGTCAGCGATCCCGAAAATAGCAAAGGGCCCCGCTATGCGCTGGATACTCTATATCTTCGTATTTCTAATATTACTGCTCCTAGCCGGTTATCTGTTTCCCCGTGAAGTCTCCTTGGAGCGCAGTATCTACATCGACAAACCACCCCAAACCATATTCCCCTACGTCAACGACTATCGAAAATTCAACAGCTGGTCCCCCTGGCGGCATATAGATCCCGCCATGGAATATAAATACAGCGGTCCAGAAACGGGGGTGGGGGCAACCATGAGTTGGCATGGCGAAAACTCCAATGAGGGCAGCGGAACCCAGACCATCATCGCCAGCACGCCGGACTCAACAGTACTCAACAAGCTTAATTTTGGTGACGGCAGTGAAGCCTCCGCGGAGTTCAGGTTAATGCCCCAAAACGGCGGCACCCAGGTTGTCTGGAGCTTTAATACCGACACCGGTGGCGGCCCAAGGGAGCGCTGGATGGGGCTGGCTATCAAGAAAATGGTGGGGGAGTCCTACGAACAAGGACTGGCAAAGCTCAAGCAACTGATGGAGTCCAGTACCAAAACCGAGGGAGCCAATAAGGAGGAGACTAAAGACACCAGTAATTCGGTGTCCGATATTCCCTCCGATGTCGACGACGCCATGGGTGGTGGCCCGCAGGGCGTACAGGCTGAGATGCAGAATCAACAGCAGGAAGAGGCTGGAGAAACTCCTGAAAATGAAGAGCAAAAGGAGAACCAGCCGTAGGCTAAAGCTAGCACCCAAGCACGAAAAAGCCCGCAGGATGCGGGCTTTTTCGTAAAAAAACGTAACTGTATCAGGACTTATTACGACGCTGCGCCGGTACCGGTGACTTACGCAGTTTGCGCCTCTGGCGCTCCAGGTTCTGTTTCTCCCCCTGGGTTAGCGGTCGCTGGCCCAGCTTGGGCAGACCGGCGGTGATACAGAGGTCGTCAATTTCCCTGGGCTCCATCTCAATCCACTGGCCCACACGCACGTGGGATGGAATAAATACACTGCCATAGCGCACCCGCTTCAGGCGGCTCACGCGCACCCCCTGGGACTCCCACAAACGGCGCACCTCGCGATTGCGCCCCTCCATCACCACGCAGTAAAACCAGCGGTTTCTACCCTCGCCGCCGCTTTCGACAATATCGGTAAAGCGCGCTGAGCCGTCATCCAATAGCACCCCTTTAAGCAGGCGTCGCTTCATCTCCTCATCCACATCTCCCTGGATGCGCACAAGGTATTCGCGATCGATCACCGATGAGGGGTGCATCAACTTATTGGCCAGCTCGCCACTATTGGTAAACAGCAGCAGACCACTGGTGTTGAAATCCAGGCGGCCAACGGATATCCAGCGGCCGGTTTTCAGCCGGGGCAGGCGATCGTAAACCGTGGGGCGCCCTTCCGGATCGTGTCGCGAACAAATTTCGCCGACGGGTTTGTTGTATAGGATTACCCGGCAGCGGTTTTCCCCGCTGGAGGGCAAGCCCTGGCCATCAAATTCAATATGATCCGCGCCGGTCACCCGTTCGCCGAGTTCCGCTACTTTTCCGTTAACGGTCACGCGACCCGCATCGATCGCGCGCTCCATCTCACGCCGCGACCCCAGGCCGCTGCGCGCTAATACTTTTTGCAATTTTTCGCCTGCTGGCGAGGTGCCATCACTCATGGGGTGGTGTTTTCCGCTTGCACTACTTCTTGGGAATCTTCATCGACATCGCTACTTCCCGGCTCCTCTTGATCGATTGCAGCCTCATTGTCGATATCACCAAACAGGCTGCTTTTGGGCAGTGTTGCCGCGATAGGGGCTTGTGGCTCCCCAACGTCGTCGTCCTGTTCAATTTCGCTTTCATGTTCTTTTTCCGGAGTTGACTCCTCCTCGGCGTCAACACTCAAAGGCTCACAAGCCTCTGGGCTTTCAGACTGCGTCTGCGCCAACTCCCATTCATCTTCCGGCGCCTCATCCTTGATCTCTTCTTGCGCCTCTGTGGATAACTCAGCTACTGCCACATCATCACTTTCGGCAGCTTCGGTCTCTATCTCGGGCTTCTCGGCATCGTTCTCTAGCTGTATATTGGCCTCCGCAGCGATTTCCTCAAGCGCTGCAGCGACCCGGGCGTCCTCCTCAGCATCGGTATCCGTTTCCGTATCTTCAGATTCCTGCTGCTCCTCACTTTCCAGTGCGCCGGCCTCCTCTTCCGTTTCCACACTCGCCTGCTCGCCCTCTGAAAGTTCCTCTCCCTCAGCGGCGAGTGCAGCCGCGATTTCCTCGGGGGGGAGCCCCTCTGATTCGAGAATCTTATTCAAGCTCTCGATATCACGGATTTCAGCCAAAGTGGGCAAGTCATCCAGGGAGGACAGATTGAAATAATCTAGGAAATCCCTGGTGGTCGCGTAGAGGGAGGGCTTACCGGGCACATCTCGGTGACCAACCACCTTGATCCAACCTCTATCCAACAGGGTTCTCACTATCTGGGAGCTGACCGCAACCCCGCGGATCTCCTCAATATCCCCACGGGTGACCGGCTGACGGTAGGCAATAATCGCCAATGTTTCCAGAGTTGCGCGGGAATACCTTTGCGCTTTTTCCTCCCATAGGCGGTTCACCCAGGGGGCCAGATCTTCCGGCACCTGGAAGCGCCAACCACTGGCAACTTTTTTCAGCTCAAAACCGCGCCCAGCACAACTCTCGGCAATCTCACCGAGCACATCCCGTAGGGTTGTGGCGGAGGGGCGCTCCTCCTCGTCCAACAAGGACAACAATTTTTCCTCACTGAGGGGCTGAGCCGAAGCTAACAAGGCACCCTCCAGGATTCTGCGCAGTAATTCCGGAGCGATTGTCATCTTATTGTTCCAACTCTTCTTCTCTGGGCTCCACCTGCCCTTCAGAATGTGACTCCTGATCTCTCAAGTCTTGACTCAAGGCACTCTCGGCATCGGAAAACTGGGGTGCTTCCCCCGGCTCTTCTGCGTAGGAGTCATCTGTACTTTCGTCAAGTTCATCATCACCGGCTTCATTACCCTGGCTAGCTGCACGCACATGAATGGGCCCAAAAGCTTCATTTTGCACCAGCTCGACCAGGGACTCCTTGACCAGCTCCATCACCGCTAGGAAAGTCACCACCACGCCAAGGCGCCCCTCTTCCGCAGTGAACAGACTCACGAACGGCACAAACTGACCGTGGCGGATCTGATCTAGCACCTGAGTCATACGCTCGCGGGTAGAGAGCTTTTCGCGTTCCACTTGGTGGCTCTCAAACATATCGGCGCGGCGCAACACATCCGCCAGCGCAACCAATACCTCCTTGAGATCCACCTCTGGGTCGGGCCGGGTAATATTACGGTCCGGTCCTTCGGCACTGGCCTGATGGATATCGCGGCCCATGCGCGGTATTTCATCGAGATCCTCGGCGGCAGTTTTGAAGCGCTCGTATTCCTGCAGACGGCGAATCAGTGCAGCGCGAGGGTCCTCACCCTCTTCTTCTTCCGCTGCTGGCGGGCGCGGCAACAGCATGCGCGACTTGATCTCGGCGAGCATTGCCGCCATCACCAAGTATTCCGCCGCCAACTCAAAACGCATCGACGTCATCATCTCCACATAAGCCATATACTGGCGGGTGATGTCCGAGACGTTAATTTCCAAAATATCCAGGTTCTGGCGGCGGATTAAGTAAAGCAGCAGATCCAGTGGGCCTTCGAAGGCTTCCAGGATAACTTCCAGAGCATCTGGTGGAATAAAGAGATCTGGGGGCAGGTCGGTAAATGCCTCCCCCAACACGAGTGCGAGAGGGCCTTCGCCCTCTTCGCTCTCTTCGCTCTCCTCGGTGAGCGGGTTTTCCGTGGGCGAATCAGCAGGGGCGGCAGATTCGGTAGCTGCAACATCGGCGAGTACCTGTTCCTCCACCTCGGCTATTAGTTCTTCACTGGACACCCTGCCCCACCCTCAAAATCGCAAACGGCCGATTATACACCAGTGAGGCGCTAATCAGCCCAGTATTTCATCTGTGGCGCCACAGCCCTGGCGAATTAGCTCAGGCTCATCGCCTGTCAGGTCAATTACCGTAGTCGCTTCCATTCCACAAAAGCCACCATCAATCACCAGCTCCACCTGGTGCTCGAGGGTGTCGCGAATATCATAGGGGTCGGTCAGCGGCTGCGTATCGCCAGGCATAATCAGGCTGCAGCTCATCAACGGCTCACCCACCGCCTCAATCAACTCCAAAGCAATGGGGTTGTCGGGCACGCGAATGCCAATGGTTTTGCGCTTGGGGTGGATTAGACGGCGAGGCACCTCTGAGGTGGCCGGCATAATAAAGGTATAGGAGCCTGGGGTGTGGTTCTTTAGCAGGCGGAACATCTGGTTATCCACCTTGGCGTAAGTGGCTAACTCGGAAAGATCGCGACACATCAGGGTAAAGTTGTGATTTTTATCCAGCTGACGCAGGGCGCGAATCCGCTCAACCGCTAGCTTTTCCCCTAACCGGCAGCCTATCGCGTAGGCAGAATCAGTGGGATAAACAATCACCCCCCCACTAGTCACTATATCTGCGGCCTGACTGATCAGCCGCCCTTGAGGATTGTCCGGATGAATTTGAAAGAACTGCGCCACAAAGCCCCCAAGCTTTAATCAATTGAAACCTCTTGCGGCGGGCTCTGATACCCGCCGGGGATTAGGGTTCGACCAATACCGACTCCCCCTCTGGTGTGATGTGAAAATTCACACCGTCAGGCAGATACTGCTTCCCCGGGTCGATCCCGGTGCAGAGTGTGCCACAGATTCCACACCGGCTCGACGTCTTCGGGTAAACGCACACAGCCCAGTTCCCTCCAGGGCTGCTCCGGCTGGTGGAAATCACTCCCCAAAGAGCTCAACAATGGAGCTTTGCAGGAATCGCCAACGGCCAACGCCATGAGGGTGCGCAGTTCTCTGGTCTGCGTGGGGTTCTGCCGACCGCAGAGCAGCTCTATAGCATTCCCGCCACTGCGGTAGAACTCTGTCATCAGACGCAGTAATTGGGTTCGAGTGAGACTGTACTTGAGAGGGTGTGCCAACACTGCCGCACCACCAGCAGACTGTATAGTTTCTACTGTCTCTTGCAATTGTGGCCACTCCACGCGCACATCGCCGATCTTGCCGGCGCCCAGATAACGTTTGAATGCCCGCGCTGTGTCCTCAACGTGCCCGGCTTGCACCAGCCAACGGGCGAAGTGCGGCCGCCCCAGTACGGAATCACCGGCAATCGCACGCCCCCCCTGCAAAGCACCCTGAAAACCGCGCTTCTCTAGACGTTCGGCAATCCGCTCGGCGCGCTCTTGGCGCAATCGCTCGCGCAGGGCAATTGCCTGCCGCAAGCACTCGGCTGCCGGGTCAACATTCAATCCAACTACATGGACGGAGCGCCGCCCCCAAAGGCTGGAGAATTCGATCCCCGTCATCACGGTGATGCCTAATTGGTCACCAACCGCCTGTGCCTCAGCTACACCATCCACCGTATCGTGGTCAGTGAGTGCCATCAGTGTCACACCTTGAGATTTCGCCCTCGACACCAGCTCAGCAGGACTTAAAATACCGTCGGAAGCGGTACTGTGGCAGTGAAGGTCTACAAGGTCTGTATTCAGATCTTCTGGCAGGAAACTCAACAGCAGGCTCTCACTCTCTCTAGGGGTTAAAAGTCGCAGTATCTATTATTTGGAACAATCATCCGGTGGCGCTGTCCTACTCGCAACCGGTGTTTTCAAGGATAGGGCCCGGACCATAGGTCTCCCTTGGCGGCCACGAGGAACCGGAGTCTGACAGCAGTATTGTCAGTGGGGAAGCGATTTTCCTTGAGGGCCATAGCAATATGACCTCTCAACCAGCTTCCCGCGGGCATTATCACCGGAATTGAGTATGACCGAAACGAATTCGACCACCCCAGTAGCCCAACAGAAGCCCAAGAAGAAAGAGGGCCTGCTCGGCAACCTACTTCTCAACATCGTTATCCCCACCCTGGTCCTGACCAAACTCTCCGGGGACGAATGGCTCGGCACCAAATGGGCCCTAGTGGTCGCACTGGCTTTCCCTCTCGGCTACGGACTGCGCGACCTCATTCGCTCTGGCAAGGTCAACTTCTTCTCCGCCCTGGGAACTATCAGCATCCTGCTCACCGGTGGCATCAGCCTGCTGGAATTGGATCCGCAGTATATCGCCATTAAAGAAGCCGCCATTCCAGGCCTGCTGGGTATCGCCACCGTTGCCTCCCTCTACACCCGCTGGCCACTGGTAAAGACGCTTTTGTACAACGACCAGATACTGGATACCGCCAAGATCGCCCAAAGTCTCGCCAACAAAGGCAACCAGGGTGCCTTTGAGCGCACCTTGCAACAGGCGTCCTGGATGATCGCCGCCTCTTTTTTCCTCTCCTCAGTACTCAACTACGTACTGGCGAAAGTTATTTTACAGAGCCCTCCGGGTACGGAAGCCTTCAATGAGGAGCTGGGTAAAATGACCGCACTCAGCTATCCGGTGATCGCCCTGCCGGCCACCATTATTTTAATGCTGGTTCTCTTTTTCCTCTTTTCCCGTATCGGCAAGCTTACCGGGCTGAAGCTGGAAGAAGTCATGGTTGCCCAATAACAAAATTTCCTGATCAACTAACAAGAGCAAAATTCACAATGTGGTACGCAATCATCAGTGAAGATGTTAGCGATAGTCTCCCCTTGCGCAAAAAAGCGCGTCCAGACCATTTAGCCCGACTCAACCGCCTTAAAGACGAGGGGCGCCTGCTGGTTGCAGGCCCACACCCTGCCGTTGATAGCGAAGAACCCGGTGAGGCTGGCTTTAGCGGCAGCCTAGTGGTTGCCGAGTTTCCCTCGTTTGAGGAGGCTCAGGCCTGGGCCGACAGCGACCCCTATGTGGCTGCTGGTGTCTACGCTTCAACTTCTGTCAAGCCATTCAAGTTAGTACTGCCCTAATAACAACAAGCACAAGCTGTATCGCAATGAAGAAATTATTGTGCGGCCTGATCGCCGCCACACTGCTCAACGCAGTCCCGGCAACTGCCGCCGCCGAAACTCGCTATATCACCGACCAGCTACATGTGCCCATGCGCGCCGGTAAAGGCAATGGATTTCGTATCCTGCACCGCGGCTTGCCCAGCGGCACCCAGCTCAGTGTTCTCGAAGATGCCCCGCAAGAGGGGTGGACCCGTGTGCGCACCGAGGGTGGCACAGAGGGGTGGGTGAGGCGCCAATACCTGGTCTCCGACCCAGTGGCCAAACTCAAGCTGGAACAAGCGGAAGCGAACCTGGCACGCTTTGAGAAAATGGAAGGCAACCTCGGTGGGGAAGTCCGCCGCCTGGAGGAAGAAAATAGCAAGCTGAGTAGCTCCCTGGAGTCCGCCCAGCAACAGAGCCAGACGCTCGCAGCCGAGCTGAAAACCCTAAAGGCGTTATCAGCAGATGCCCTAGCACTCAATGAGCGCCACCAAAAACTCTTGCACCAGCACGAACTACTCAAGCAGGAGAAGACCATGGCAGAAGCGGAAATTCAGCGCTTATCCGGCAGTGAAAGCCACAAGTGGTATATGTATGGCGCTCTGTCTGTACTACTGGGCGCCCTCCTTGCAATGATTGCCCCGCACCTACGCCCGCGCAAGCGCCACTCAGAGTGGGCGAACTGATTTCGCCCACTCTCGTCGAAATCGCATACTATTGAGCCCCGGGGGAAGTGATATCCCCCCAGGCCCTACATCCAACTCAAAAGCGGCTGTGTCGAAACACTGCCGTAAAACCTAAAGGACTTAGGATGATGCGTAAACTATTTGCAATGCTACTCTGTGCAACCCTTGCCCTTCCCGCATTGGCCAAAAACCCGCGCGTGGAACTTAAAACCGACTTGGGCATTATTCAGATCGAACTCTTCGCCAAAGAAGCTCCGGTCACCGTACAGAACTTCCTTACTTATACCGATAACGGCTTTTACAATGGGATCATCTTCCACCGGATAGTACCGGGCTTCGTTGTTCAGGGTGGCGGATTTACTTTCGATTTCCAGAGAAAGGAAACCCAAGACCCCATCGTCAACGAATCCGCCAACGGCCTGCAAAACCTGCGCGGCACCCTCTCCATGGCAAGAACCAACGACCCAGACAGCGCTACCTCTCAGTTTTTTATCAATCTGGTCGATAACACCAGGCTCGACGCCCAAGAAGACAAGCCCGGCTACGCCGTTTTTGGCCGGGTGATTGCCGGCATGGATATTGTGGAAAAGATGGTAGAGCAGCCAAGGGGCCTCTATCGACAGCACCCAAGTGCCCCCAACACGCCCATCCGCATCCTTGAGGCCAAACGTATAGACACCGGTGACAACGCCGTCGCCACCAACAGCAAGGGAGAATAAGCTGTGATCGCTCTCAGTGTTAATCTCAACAAGATCGCCCTGATCCGCAATTCCCGCGAGGGTAACTTCCCCGATGTCACTGCCCACGGTCGGATATGCCTAGACGCTGGTGCGCAGGGTATCACCGTACACCCACGCCCAGATCAGCGCCATATCCGCCCCAATGACGTACGCGAATTGGCTGCACTGTGCCGCGATCGCCAGGGTATTGAGTTCAATATTGAGGGCAATCCCTTTGCCCTGCACCAGGGGGACTATCCCGGCCTGATGCCGTTAGTACTGGAAACCCAACCAGATCAGTGCACCCTGGTCCCCGATAGCAACGACCAGCTAACCTCCGATCACGGCTTCAACCTCAAGCTCGATGGCCCGCGCCTGGTCCCCCTGATCGCCAGACTCAAGGGCGCCGGTGTCCGAGTTAGCTTGTTTATGGATCCAGATCTAGAGCAGATCAGCCTGGCCAAAGATGTGGGTGCTGATCGCATTGAGCTGTATACAGGCCCCTATGCAGATGCAGCCGCAAAACAGAGCGCGGAGCTGGAAGAAATCTTCAGCGCTCACTGCGCCGCCGCCGAGCATGCACGCCAATTGGGACTGGGGGTAAATGCGGGCCACGACCTGAACCTGGTCAACCTGCCCCGCTACCGCACCCTGCCAGAATTACAGGAAGTCTCAATCGGCCACGCCCTCACCGTAGACGCCATCGGTATGGGGCTGGAGAATGCTGTTAAAGCTTACCTGGACTGCCTCGCCGGCAACTGATGAAGACACTCAACATTATTGGTGCCGGGCGCCTGGGGAAAACTCTCGGGCGCTTGTGGCAACAGACCGGTTTTTTTCAAGTTCAATCGATTTTTAACCGCAGCCTGGAAAGCGCACAGGCTGCCGCCGAGTTTATCGGCGCCGGGCACGCAGTAGCCGCGCTGGAATTGATGAAGCCCGCAGACTTCTGGCTAATCGCTTGCAGCGATAGCGAGATTGCCGCAACAGCTGAACGCCTCGCCAACCACCTTGGCGAACGCGAAAACATAGCTGCCTTCCACTGCAGTGGCGCCCTGAGCTCACAAGTGCTCGAAGTGCTGCGCCCTGCCGCTATCGCCAGCGCCCACCCGGTGCACAGCTTTGCCGACCCGCTGCGCTCCCTCGACAGTTTCGCCGGCTGTAGCGTCGCCCTAGAGGGCGAAAGCTCTGCAACAAAGGCTTTAGCAGAAGCTTTCACTACCATAGGCTGTGAAATACTCAACATCGAAGCCCAGCACAAGTCTCTATACCATGCCGGTTCGGTGATCGCGTGCAACTATCTCACCGTACTCATAGATCTCAGCCTGAGCAGTTTCGCTGCGGCGGGTATCGACCGCGATAGTGCCCTCAAGTTACTGGAGCCAATTGTTCTGCAGACTGCACAGAATAATATGGCTCTTGGACCGGAGAATTCTCTCACCGGCCCGATCGCCCGGGGCGACCTGGAAACGGTAGCCAACCAGCTGAAAGACTTAACCTCGACAGCCCCGGAACTCGCGCACCACTATCGCCAACTGGGCCTCGCCTGTGTAGAGTTGGCGCGGCGGGGCCAGCTATCCGATGAGAGCGCGGCCAAATTAATCGAACTACTGAGCGAGCCAATGCGGTGAAAGACTCCTCTGAATACCTAAAAAAAAGGGCCTTTTTCGACAGCCTTCTGACTATTTATGGACGCAAGCCGGTGCTCGAAGCACTGGAAGACCCTGAACTTCCGGTACACAAGCTGCACCTGGCTAGCAGCAACCGACGCGACCAGCTGATCAGTCGAATGGAGTCTCTGGCCGAGGAGCGCCAGATAGAAATCTCCTACTTGGATCGGAAAGAACTCTCCCGCATCTCGAAAAATTCTCGCCAGGACCAGGGTGTAGCGCTGGATCTGGCCCTACCCAACTACGGCAACTACAAAGCCTTCCTGCCCAAGAATGAGGCTAAGACCTACGAACTTTTAGCGCTGGACGGTATTACCAATCCACAAAATCTCGGCATGATTATCCGATCAGCCTGTGCCGGCGGTGTGGATGGTATTCTCCTGCCGAGAAAGGGCTGCGCACAGATTGACCCACTGGTGATCAAAGCCAGCACCGGCACTCTGTTTAAAACCCAGATACTACGGTGCGACACCCTGGCCGATGCACTAAGCGATTTTCGCGATTCCGGCGCACGTATCTGTGGCCTGTCCTCCCATGCCTCAATGACCCTTGCAGAGGTTCCCGGTAACAAACCAACTATTTTTGTTCTGGGCAATGAAACCCGCGGGGTTAGCGATGCGGTCACCAAGCAGTGTAACGAGCTAGTGCGTATCCCCATGCAAAATGGTGTGGAGAGCCTCAACGTAGCGGTTACTGCGGCACTGATCAGCTTCCGGCGCCAAGTTTAATCCGCCCAGGGCATCTCTGTGCAAAAGGTGCCCCTTCTTTCACTTTCAGCTCCCTAATTACCAACTACACCCCTCTCGAAGATTGGCTACCCACAGATTCTGTGGATATCTCTGAGGATAACTATTCTTTCCCTGTCGCAAAGGCCCATGGTTGCGCCAATGTGACAATCTGAAGAAAAAATGACCAGCTTTTGAAACGCCCAAAAAATCAACGAGTTACAGTGAATTACAAGATAAAAGCAAGAGACGTGCGCACCAGTTAAGCGCCATTTGAAGTAAAGGGCTCAGCTGTGGAAAGTGGCACGCTTGGCGGGGAAAATAGAGAAATGGGGCGCCAAGCGCCCCATTAAAGAAGTGAGATTAAGCGCTTACTCCCACTCGATGGTAGCCGGTGGCTTGCTCGATACATCGTAAGCCACGCGGGAGATATGCTCTATCTCATTAATAATGCGGTTGGAGACTTTCTCAATCAACTCGTAGGGCAAATGCGCCCAACGCGCCGTCATAAAGTCCACGGTTTCCACGGCTCGAAGCGCCACTACATATTCATAGCGGCGGCCATCGCCCACCACACCAACCGATTTCACCGGCAGGAATACCACAAATGCCTGACTGGTTTTGTGGTACCAATCAGCCTTGTGCAACTCCTCGATAAAGATGGCGTCTGCCTCGCGTAAGATATCGGCGTACTCTCTCTTTACCTCGCCGAGAATGCGAACGCCCAGGCCCGGTCCCGGGAAGGGGTGGCGGTAAACCATATCGTAAGGCAGGCCCAACTCCAGGCCGATTTTGCGCACTTCATCTTTAAACAGCTCACGCAGTGGTTCCACCAGTTCAAACTGCATATCTTCCGGCAAGCCGCCCACGTTGTGGTGAGACTTGATTACATGGGCTTTGCCCGTTTTGGCGGCGGCAGACTCAATCACATCTGGATAAATAGTACCCTGAGCCAGGAACCTCACATCCTGCAATTTGGACGCTTCTCGATCGAAAATCTCGATAAAGGTATTGCCGATAATTTTGCGCTTGGCTTCAGGCTCATCCACACCTGCCAGACGTGAGAGGAAATCCTCTTCCGCATCGGCGCGAACAACCCGCACGCCCATATTGTCGGCAAACATTTGCATCACCTGATCGCCCTCATTTTTGCGCAACAGGCCGTTGTCCACAAAAACACAGGTCAGCTGATCGCCAATAGCCTTGTGCAGCAGTGCCGCCACCACAGAGCTGTCGACTCCCCCGGAGAGACCCAGCAACACTTTGCCATCACCTACCTGTTCGCGCACTTTGGCAATGGAGTCCTCGATAATATTGGCCGGGGTCCAGAGCTTTTCACAACCGCAGATGTCGATGACAAAGTGTTCATAGATGCGCATACCCTGCAGGGTATGTGTCACTTCCGGGTGGAACTGTACCCCAAAGAAGTTCTTGTCGGCGGAGTACATACCAGCAATGGGGCAGGAATCGGTGGAGGCCATCAGCTCAAAGCCTTCCGGCATTTGCACGACTTTGTCGCCGTGGCTCATCCATACATCCAGCAGCGCCTCACCTTCATCGTTGAGGTGATCTTTGATATCGCGCAGCAGATTGGAAGTGCCCTCTACTTTTACCTGGGCGTAGCCAAACTCGCGGACGTTACTTCCCTGTACGGCACCACCTAGCTGGTGTGCCATGGTCTGCATGCCATAGCAAATCCCCAGAACAGGCACGCCCAAGCTGTAAACCACTTCTGGCGCGCGGGGAGAGCCCTCTTCCGGTACAGATTCGGGCCCACCGGCCAGGATAATACCTTTCGGGTTATATTCGCGGATCTCTTCCTCGCTCATGTCGAAGGCGCGAATTTCGGAAAAAACACCCAGCTCGCGCACTCGGCGGGCGATCAATTGAGTGTACTGGGACCCAAAGTCGAGGATCAGAATTCGACTGGAGTGGATATCTTGGCTCATGATTGACTCATTAACAGAATAAATAACGGCAAACGGACCTGAAAGGTCCGTTTGCGGCTTGGTACTGAAAGTTGTTCACCGAGAGGCTTAGCGTCCGCCCACCGGGTAGTTGGGCGCCTCTTTGGTAATCTGCACATCGTGTACATGGGACTCACCCATGCCGGCGGCAGTTACCCGCACAAATTCTGGACGGGTGCGCATGGTTTCAATATCCACACTACCGGTATACCCCATAGCAGAGCGCAGGCCACCAAGCATCTGGTGCACAATGGCAGACAGAGGGCCTTTATAAGGGACGCGCCCTTCAATACCTTCCGGGACCAGTTTTTCAGCGCCCTTGCTGGCATCCTGGAAGTAGCGATCGGAGGAGCCCTGGGTCCGCGCCATGGCACCGAGGGAGCCCATACCGCGATAGGACTTGTAAGTACGCCCCTGGTATAGCTCCACCTCACCCGGCGCCTCTTCGGTACCGGCAAACATAGAGCCCATCATTACGGAAGATGCACCCGCAACAATTGCCTTGGAAATATCACCGGAGTAGCGGATACCACCATCGGCGATCATAGGTACCCCTGTTCCTTTAAGCGCAGTGGAAACCTCAGCAATTGCCGTTACCTGGGGCACACCGATACCCGTCACGATTCGGGTGGTGCAAATAGAGCCGGGGCCAATACCTACCTTCACCGCATCCGCACCAGCTTCAACCAATGCGCGCGCGGCGTCGCCAGTGGCAATATTGCCGCCAATTACATCCACTTGAGGATGCATTTCCTTAATGCGACGCACGCGATCAATTACGTTGCGGGAATGGCCGTGGGCAGTATCCACAACCAACACATCCACACCGGCCTCTACCAGAGCCGCTACGCGGTCATCGGTGTCAGGACTGGTGCCCACTGATGCGCCAACACGCAGGCGGCCATCGGAATCTTTACAGGAGTTCGGGTACTGCTCTGCCTTATTAAAGTCTTTAACGGTAATCAGGCCGCGCAACTCAAAATCATCGTTCACAACGAGTACTTTCTCGATGCGGTGCTTGTGCAGCAATTCGCGCACATGATCAGAAGAAGCATCTTCGTGTGCAGTTACCAGGCGCTCCTTTGGCGTCATGACACTGGCAACACTCACATCCAGATCGGTAAGGAAGCGAACATCGCGGCTGGTAACAATACCCACCAGATCTCCTTTATCCATTACCGGAACACCGGAAATATTGTGATGGGTTGTCAGGGCGATCAATTCACGCACGGTGGCATCCGACTCGATCGTAATCGGGTCTTTTACCACACCGGCTTCAAATTTCTTCACCGCACGCACCGCAAGAGCCTGCTCTTCAATGGACATGCTCTTGTGGATAATGCCGATACCACCTTCCTGCGCCAGGGCAATTGCCAGGCGCGCTTCCGTTACTGTATCCATAGCAGCGGAGACAATGGGAATATTCAGGGTGATATTGCGGGACAGCTGGGTTTTAAGGCTGACATCCTTGGCGGTCACCTCGGAATAACCGGGCACAAGTAGGACGTCGTCGAAAGTGAGGGCTTCGCGCGCGATGCGCAGATTGGATTCAGACATTGTTGACACTCAAACCTCGAATAGGCGGGATTGGGTATCGGCGCGATTATACCTCTCAGGAATAAAAGCGCAAATGGCATTTCATAGAAAATCGGATTTAACGAGTAAAGCACTTTACCTATAAGGGGGATACTGCAATATTGCTCCGCCAGTTTTCACTTGAGAGGCACAGATGCAATCCAGCCCAGCAACTCCCAACAGCAAACGCAGTGTCCTGTCGGTAAGCGATTTGAACCGGGAGGTGAAACAGCTGCTGGAGGGCAGCATTCCACTACTGTGGATCAGCGGGGAAATCTCCAATTTTACTGTGCCCAGCTCCGGCCACTGGTATTTTAGTTTGAAAGATGCCCGCGCTCAGGTGCGCTGTGCCATGTTTCGCGGGCGCAACCGCAGTGTGGCTTTTCGCCCACAAAACGGCCGAGAAGTGCTGATCCGCGCACGGGTTAGCCTCTATGAGGGCCGCGGTGAATTCCAGTTGATCGTGGAACATATGGAGGAAGCCGGCTTCGGTGCCCTGATGCGCCAACTGGAACAACTCAAAGCCAAATTACAGGCCGAAGGGCTATTCGACAGCGCCCGAAAACGCGCCCTGCCCTATTTGCCCACCAATATTGGCATTATCACTTCCCCGACTGGTGCCGCGATTCGCGATATGATCCATGTATTGGGTCGACGCCACCCTGGAGCGCGAATTGAACTCTGGCCAGTGGCTGTACAAGGCCAGGGAGCGGCGCAACAAATCGCCGGCGCTATTGAAAAAGCTGGCCGCAGCGGTCGCCACGACCTACTTATCGTGGGGCGTGGCGGCGGCTCTTTGGAGGATCTCTGGCCTTTCAATGAGGAGGTTGTTGCGCGAGCCTTGGCCACCTGCCCCATTCCCACAATTTCTGCGGTAGGCCACGAAACAGACACGACCGTTTCCGATCTGGCTGCCGATCTACGCGCACCCACCCCCTCAGCAGCAGCGGAAATTGCCAGTGCAAATGCCGCTGAGTTATATCAACAGCTGGAAAATAGCAGGCTTCGATTATATAGGGCCATACAGCAGCAGGTTCGCCACTTACAGCAGAAAATTATGTTGAGCCGTAATCGTTTACGCCACCCTCGCGAACAACTGCAAAACCGCTCGCAACGCCTGGACCACCTGGAGATGCGCCTATTGGCCGCAGGCCAGCAGCAAATTCAGCAGCGCCGCAACCAATTGGCAGCAGCTCAGCGGGCCTTTACCCACTACCAACCCCAGAGGCAATTACAGAAAAAAGGAGAACAGCTGAAATTTGCGCAAAGCACTTTGCAACGCGCGGCTGAGCGCCTTTTGCAGCAAAAAGCGGACAGGCTCAACCACCAAGCACAGTTACTTCACAATGTGAGCCCACTGGCTGTTTTACAGCGCGGCTATGCTATTGCCAAGGATTCCCAAGGTAAACCTCTAAAAGACAGCCACACGCTCGAAATAAACCAGGAAATTGAAGTTCAATTGGCCCGGGGTCACTTTTCCGCCAAGGTAGAGAACATCAGTCACTAAAACCAGAAAATGGGCTGAAGAGGCACGACACTATAATCCACACATAGAGAGCTTTTGGAGCTATCTATGAGGTGTCGTTATAAAGCTATCAGCCCCTATTGCTGGATTTTTTTATACTTTTTTATACTAATTCTCGCACTTGCCGGATGCTCCCCCAAAGTACCCGAAGATTCAGAGAAGTCAGGTACTTTACAACCTACGGCCCCTTCAGAAAGTAGCCCTCAGGCAAATACCCCAACCGGGGAGAAAAAAAGTCCTACTGTTATTCCTGCAAAAGAACAACAGGTCAATTACATTGAAACCGGGGACCTCAGGGAAATAAAAAAACACGGCACCATCCGCTTCGTGAACTTGACCGGAGCAGCGGAAAACCTATTACCTAGAGACGGAGTAGTCAGCCTACGTCACTTCGAGCTGGGAAATAAACTCGCCGACCAATTAAAGCTGGAGGCCAAGTGGATTAAGGCCCCAACCCCCGACAAAGCAGTAGAAATGCTAATTGCCGGTGAAGCTGATGTCATTGCCTATAACCTAACAGTGACCGATGCGCGCAAGAAAATCATTGATTTCAGCGTCCCCATGCGTCAATCCCGCCTGCAGCTAGTTACAGGCCCTTCCGGACCAGATATTAGCGACCCGAGCAAACTTAACGATGTTGAATTAATTGTTCCGCAGGGCTCTGCCAATATAGAAGCTGCGCAGCAATTAATTGCCAAATATCCTGATGCAAAACTTTCTGTGCGTGAATTTGTTATTCACGGTAATCGCGATGGTTTGATTGATATGCTCAATATGAAAAATAATCGGGTCGCGATTCTCGAAAACTTTTCTGCGGAGGATTTACGCAACTATAGGGACGACTTACGCCTAGGGGCTTATGTTAGCGAGATGCAGAATATCGCCTGGGGAATGCGCAAAGACACTAAGCGACTCAACTCCACCGTGGATAACTTTATTACTCGCAATCTGGTGAAAGCCCAGGAAGAGCGCATCACCGACTGGAAGGGCATTAAAAAATCTGGCGTTATTCGCTTGCTTACTTATAACGGCCCCACGACCTACTTTATTTGGAAAGGTCTGTTAATGGGGTTTGACTATGAGTTGGCAAAAGCCTTCGCAGACAAACACAAACTGCAGTTACAAATTATTGTGGTGCCGTATGAAGAGAGCTTAGCGGACTGGCTCAGGGCCGGACGCGGGGATTTTGCCGGATCGGAACTCAATATCACCCCATCCTATGAGCCACAAGGGATGGTATTCACCAAGCCCTATGTAGAGTCGGCAGAGCAAATCATAAGTAGCAAAAATAAACCCCCAATCGAAAAAATTCAGGACTTGAGCGGCCGAAAACTCACTCTACGTGCCTACTCTTCTTTTATTGACACAGCTAAAACTCTGCGAGACGCAGGTATTGACGTAGAAGTTCAGGTTGCACCGCCGGATATGTCCCAATCACAAATTTTCTCTTTGATCTCGGACGGTCTAATCGATGCCACCATTTCAAATTCTGGGCGCGCAAAAATTGAGGCTTCAGTACAGCCCAATTTGGTACTAGGTACGTTACTCGGAGACCCCCAGCCCCAAGGCTGGCTGGTTCTACGCCAGAACTGGCATCTACTGAAGAACCTCAATAAATTTATCGAGGGCTATAGAAAAACTGCGAAGTATAAAAAACAGTATGCGGCCTACTTTGAGCCCAACAAACGCTTTATGCAGAGGGTTAGCACCCGAATAATACCAGGGGAAAACCTCTCCCCTTATGATGACCTGGTAAAAGAATCGGCTTATAAATATGATTTTGACTGGCGCATGATCGTTGCACAAATGTGGCAGGAAAGTAATTTCAATCCGAAAGCGGTTTCACCGGTTGGTGCGCAAGGTTTGATGCAGGTAATGCCGGCAACCGCAGAGGAAATGGGCTTTCCACCCCCGCTGTTTGAACCTGAGCGCGCCATTAAAGCCGGTGTAAAATATATGGACTGGGTCAGAGACCGGTTTAACCCCTCCCTGCCCACGGTAAACAAGCTCTGGTTCACTCTAGCCTCATACAACGCTGGTTATGGCCACCTTCTCGATGCACAGCGCCTCGCCAAACAGTTGGGCCTAGACCCCAACGTCTGGTTCGACAATGTAGAAGTAGCGATGTTAAAGCTGGCCCAGCCCCAGTATTTTAAGCGTGCGCGTTATGGCTATGTACGGGGATCGGAGCCCGTGCAATATGTGCGTAACATCAGCAATCTCTACAAGGCCTATGTAGAAATGATGAGCGACGATGCCAGTGTAGCTGTGCCCCTACAGAAAGCACCGGGTATCAGCTATTGCTCACCACTCCACACCCCAGAGGGGGTTATCCAGCAGATACCCAATTACTCCGCTCCGTAGGCTACCAACGTAGATTCTCCAAAGATCACAAGGTGAGCACAATTTTCCCAACGATCTTGCCAGACTCAAGAAGCCGATGTGCTTCGGCAACCTCCTCCAAAGGGAAACGTGCAGCAATCTGAGGGTGGATTTTACCAGTTTTTATTAATGGCCAAACTTGTGATTCCAAAGAGTGTGCAATACTGGCCTTAACCTGTGTGGATCTTGGCCTTAAGGTCGATCCGGTAAGGGAAAGCCGCTTTAACATCACCGGTAACATATTCACTTCGACTCTGGCTCCCTGCAGATAGGCGATATTCACGATACGGCCATCATTCGCAGCCACTTGAATATTACGATCAATATAGCTACCACCCACCATATCCAGAATCACATCCGCTCCATGTCCTGAAGTAGCTTCTTTTACTGCCTGTACAAAATCTTCTTCCCGGTAATTTATTGCTCGCTCGGCGCCGAGTTGCACACAAGCCGCACATTTTTCTGCGGAACCAGCTGTGACGAAAACCCTGGCCCCCAGCTGGTGTGCCAACTGAATAGCGGTAGTGCCAATACCCGAGCTACCGCCATGTACTAAGAAAATCTCTCCACTTTTCAAACGAGCCCGATCAAATACATTGGCCCAAACCGTGAAGAAAGTCTCCGGTAATGTCGCAGCCTCCACCATAGATAAAGAACCGGGTATTGGTAGGCACTGCCCTTCTGGAACCGCCACAAAATCCGCATATCCGCCACCATTAGTTAGGGCACAGATCCTATCGTCAACTTGCCAGCGTTCAACGCCTTCACCCACAGCGGCCACCCGACCGGAAACTTCAAGCCCAAGAATAGGGGAGGCACCTGGAGGCGGTGGGTAATGACCATTGCGCTGAACGATATCGGGACGATTGACACCAGCGGCAGCTACCTCAACCAACACTTCACCTGGGGCGACCTCCGGTCTGGGCAAGTCCGCCAACTGCATGACCTCGGGGCCTCCATATTCCGGTAGATCAACAGCACGCATTATTCGCTCCTTTATCCTTTAAATTCTTCACGACACTATTCAGTGATGGCGACAAACCCTGAAACCATCAGAGAGATATTGAGCACTACTGTACCGCTAATAGGAGGGAATTACAGGAGGGTAAAAGCAATGTGGCCGGGAACACTTGCACAAATCACCGAAAGATCCTGTAAGCAAGTGGCCCGGCCAAGAAATGCATTAACTGAGAACCAATATCTCAATTAATTCCAAAAGTGAGTTACGATTTAAAGCTCGTATAAGAACTCCACTCCCATTACACGGCCTTTATTCAGTGGTGTGAAACTGGCGCCAATTCCTCCCATAACAGGAGGTAACTGGGTATTGTTACCCTCCGCCATTTCATCCAGCATATTCTTGCCGAACAACGAAACCGTATAGCTTCCATTATCCGGTGTATAGCCGATGCTGAAATCCAGCATATCCACTTCTGACAACATGCCGCGATTGTCATCGGTGTAAGGAGCTTCATCTCTATGATTAAAATTCACACGAGAAGTTAGGGTGCCGAAGGCGCCTAACTGCAAGTCGTGGATAAAGCCCATGCCGTAGGTCCAGGGGGCCAGACGCGGAATCTCAAGACCGAGATCGGTACTATCTACAAGTCCATCGCCATTTAGATCACCCAGCACCTTATCGTAGTCACCGTCAACATAGCCAACATTAAAGGTAAACAGCAGATTTTCACTAAGGGCCGCCATAGCCTCCAACTCGGCCCCGCGGATGGTGGCATCGGCAGTATTGCGGATGATTTGTGCAACCCCTGTTACCGCATCAGGAAGGTTTTCCTCACGTTGCATATCATCGATAGTATTGTGGAATACCGCCATATTGGTGCGTAGACGCCCATCCAGCCAATCCACTTTGGCGCCAATCTCGAAGCTGCTCTGCTCCTCTTGATCGGTAACCTGTGGAGAATAGGGCCTTTCAGTTAAAGGATTAATTCCTGCATTGCGGAAATTGTAACCGCCGCTGCGGAAGCCCTTGGTCCAGAAGGTATACAACTGAGTATCATCGGAGACGGACCACTGCAGGCCCACCTTGGGCGTAAAGGCATTCCAACTCTCGCTATCTTTATAGTCGTAGCCTGCACAGCCGTCTAAAGAGCAGAGATTCAGGGGAATAGAGGCTATCTTGGCATCTTTTTTCTCACTGGAGTAGCGCCCCCCCAAGGTCAAAACCCAAGCTTCATTTAAGTCAATATCCGCCTGGGCAAATACGCCATAAGTGCTGTGATCCTGTTCACCGCCTCCCGTCCAGTCAATTGTCCCGAAACTTAAAAGACGATTCTCCAAGTAGGTGACATCCTGGCTAAACCAGTAAACACCAGTAGTCAGAGCAGTGCGACCAAAACGCCCAGAGTAGCGCAGCTCATTACTAAGCTGGCTCTGATCCACACTGGAATCAGCATGGAACAGCGTAACCGGTAGAGAGTCGATATCACCCAGCCCGTGAGCCTCATATTCCCTCCAGGCGAGAATATTGGTGATGGTGCCATCACCAAAGGCAACATCTTTATTGAACTCGGTAATAATCTGGCTCCACTCATCTTTCTGGTAGCCTTCCTCATTTTGTGCCACCTCAAAAGAATCTCTGCCGTTATCCCAATCATCAATGCCAATTGACGCAGCAATCAGTGGGGCACTTGGAGCAAATTGCAAACCTTCCCTAGTCTGAACATAAGTCGATTCATAACCGCGGTTCTGAGCCACCACACCATCAGAATCCATGCGGCCGTGCTCCATACGCACCAATAGCTCCGCTGTATCGCTCAGCTGGATACTAAAGCTTGGCCGAATAAACCAGCTGTCGGAAGCACCGGCATTGTCGTTGTTAGTGGCAACGTTTTCGAACCATCCGCGGTCATCGTTGTAATAAACCGTTAAACGGCCGTTGACCGTATCGGAAATGGCGCCGTTAATGGAGCCGGCTGCGACAGTATCGAGATTGTCAGTGGTGGATATTTTAAAGCGTGTAGAAAATTCATCCGTGGGGCGGGCAGTCTTTATGACCACTGCACCACCAGTTACATTGCGGCCAAATAGCAGGCCCTGTGGACCCCGCAAGACTTCAACACCTTCCAGGTCGAACAGGTCGGTCACCACACCGGCGTTCACACCCAGATACATACCGTCCACAAACACACCGACGGTAGGATCAATAGAGGGAATAGAACTATTGATACCCAGGCCGCGTACCGTGAAGTTTGCGGTATTTTTTACCGTGCCCACATCTTCCAATTGAACATTGGGCATTTTGAAGGAAAGGCTTTGCAGATCCTTGGTGTGCAGAGCCTCTAACTGATCGCCAGAATAGGCGGTGGCCGCTACGGGAACCTCCTGCAGGATTTCTGCATCGGCACGTTTGCGGGCGGTGACTTGCACCTCCTCCATTAGAGTACCTACCGAACCCTCAGCGGCAAAGCTGGGGATCGCACCACTGGCCAACCAAAGAGTCGCTACAGAACAGGCGGAAAGCAGAGCGGAGTGCTGCTTAAGTTTTGACGGACTTCCCATGTTTTCTCTCCATTGTTTTATTGTTTTTATCTACAACAACGGACTTATCGCAATCGGTACTGCCTTATCCCGCCGCTCTACTCTCTCTGTGGAGGTTCCGACTTTGCGGGATTCCGATCCAAGACCGCGCTGATAAAGAGGCACAGAATTCGCATGTTTTCTGTGACTCAAACAGATTACAGGCTAGCCACGCCCGGTGGAAGTCTATTTATCGCGGATAACGATAAAAATAACTCAATTAGTCTGGAAAGTTCGTTGGAAGAGGAAAAACTAAATCCTGACTAAAAAAATAGAACTAAACATGCACTATTTGAGTGCGAACTTTTTACTCGCCCACACCCAATATTCCCTTTAAAAAGTAAGGAATCAAAATTTATTTTTGTTAAGAGCAGCCAAGACGTGAGTTAAATCTAGCTTGATGAATTTAAAAAATGCAGTAACGGCGAAATACAGGCTCAAACTTCGTTATCTTCAACATAAAAGACCTAGCAGTCAGCAAAATTACTCGGTTAATAGACTAGATTTTTCTGGGTGTGGATACTGAGAAATGGTACTTATGAATATTCTGTTAAAAAGGTGTGACACTAATTACAAATTTCTCCACTTGATAAAAAAATAGATTTGACCATTAAGTCCAGCCACTTTATTGCCAGAAGTAACAAATTATTTTCACCTTATTAGTACATAGCAAACGACTCACCGGTAAGCTGGCCGAGCAATTCCTTATCAATTCGTCAACTGCAAATTCAGCGCTAGGATGCATCCGATCCCTTAACCGCTTGCAGATCAAGAGTCTGCTTTGCCCCCAAGTGTGATTACTTGATGCATCTCAGAAGCATCGAGGGTTTCTTTTTCTAGTAGCGCTTGTGCCAGGGCATCGAGTTCCTTGCGATGGCCCTGTAGAAGATTCTGGACTTCCGCCTCTATTGCGCTGACCAGGGCGATGACTTCGTCATCAATAATCTCAGAAGTATGCTCACTGAAATCTTTTTGCTGCGCCATTTCCTTACCAAGAAAGATATGCTCCTCCCCTCGGCGAAAGGCCACGGGTCCAAGTTTCTGACTCATACCCCAGTGCGTTACCATATGCTGGGCCAAGCGGGTGGCCTGCTTCAAATCGGACTCTGCCCCACTGCTGACTTCATTAAACACGACCTGCTCAGCCACCCTACCCCCCAACATCACACCGATGCGATCACGCAGGTAGCTCACTTTCATGTTGTGGTGATTTTCTAGTGGAATCTGTTCTGTTGCCCCGAGGCTGTGTCCCCTGGGAATAATAGTGGCTTTCTCCAACGGATCGGCATGGGGTAGTAGCATCGCAGTGAGGGCGTGGCCAGCCTCGTGATAGGCAACCGTCTTTCGATCTTCCTCACCCATTATCACTTCCCGCTCGCCACCAAGTACTACTTTGTCCCTGGCCTGTAGCAGACAATCCATATCCACGGCTGTCCTATTTTGCCTGCCCGCCAACAACGCGGCTTCATTAATCAGGTTTTCCAAGTCCGCCCCGGCGAAACCCGCCGTTAAGGCAGCCAAGCGCTCCAGATCGACTTCCCCATGTAGTGGGACATTCTTAGTGTGAATACTTAGGATGTCCCTTCGAGCAGGCCTATCCGGTAAATCCAGGGTGATTTTGCGATCAAAGCGTCCAGGGCGAAGCAGTGCCGCATCCAACACATCGGGACGGTTGGTTGCCGCTATCACAACCACCGCCTCCTGGGGATCAAAGCCGTCCATCTCGCCGAGAATCTGATTCAGGGTTTGCTCACGCTCATCGTGTCCCCCTCCCAGACCCGTGCCCCGCGCCCGCCCTACTGAATCAATTTCATCGATAAAAATGATCGCTGGAGCCTCTTTCTTGGCTTCAGCAAACATATCCCGCACCCGCGATGCCCCGACACCGACAAACATCTCTATAAACTCCGAACCACTGATACTGAAGAAGGGAGCATCACTCTCTCCTGCCAAAGCCTTGGCCATCAATGTTTTGCCTGTACCTGGGGGGCCCATCAGCAGAATACCGCGAGGAATCTTTGCCCCGAGTTTACGGTAGTGTTCAGGGTCTTTTAGGTAGCCGGCTATTTCTTGCAAGTCCCTCTTGGCATTGGCAAGGCCAGCCACATCAGCAAAAGTCACTTCGGATTCACTGCGTTCATAGCGTTTGGCCGGTGACCGGGCAAAACTGAATGGATTGCCTGGGGTCATGGCGCCCATTCGGGCCTGCATCCGGCGCCCCAACCAAACCAGCAAGGCAATTATCAAAACCCACGGCAACAGCAAGATCGCCATCCTTTGCCAAAATCCGCCCTGGGATGATTCCGCTTCAATTATTACCTGCTGCTTTTCCAGTAAGGGCATTAACTCTGGGTCCTGCACCGGGGGTATGGTCGTCTCAAAGCGTTTTTCTTCTGGCTTCTGGGCTTTATCTTTAGTCTCACTCTTTCCCTCGGGCTGCTTACTGGCTACTTGTTTGAAGACTCCGGTGATACGTTGTCCTTCAAAAAGTACACTGGCAATTTCCCCCTTGCTTAGCGCACTCTTAAAGTCACTGTAAGATAAAACCTCTCTTTCTGAACCAAACTGCCCATTCGAACAGTATTGAAGAGTGAGGATCACCAGGAAAAGGAGTACGACATACTGCAGCCAACCAAGTGGGCTCTGCTGAGACTGGCCAGAGAGAGGGGAACCTGGTTCCTCGGCAGGTAACTTCTTCCCCTTCTCATCGTCATCCGCCATTGCCATAAGATCTCACTGATATTGGGGGAGCCTACTATCCACAAATTGAAGCGCAATCCCTTTATGCTGGAACAATCAGTATAGTTCTCCGCCAACTATGCAGAGCCGGCATATGTATAGGCTCATAAAGCCTCGGGCTAACGAATGAGGGCGACGCTCTGCGGTCCCAATCAACCCCACCTAAAGGCCTGTGGCAACTATTGTTAAAAAGAACTTGCAAACTCTCGTTCCACGCGGCAAAATTCGCGCCCTATCGAACTCTCTGGCCCTGCGCCAAGGGACGAAAAAGTTCGATAAGTTGCGGATTTTTAAAGGATTTTCCTTAAAAGCAGTTGACTTAAGCAAATCAACTGACTATAGTTCGCACCCATAACGCGCTCGTAGCTCAGCTGGATAGAGTACCTGGCTACGAACCAGGCGGTCGGAGGTTCGAATCCTCCCGAGCGCGCCATACAAAAAGGGCCTGTAACGCAAGTTACAGGCCCTTTTTATTTTTCTGACTTTTTACCTACCTTATAGCTAACAACCTTCAGCTAAGTTAGCTGGCAAGATAGCCAAGCTTGGTTAGTCCCTGAAAAATTGAAAAGGCCTTGATAACAACCGAGGCCTCTTCACTCGCCGTACAATACGGAGATTCTCACACCTGCTTACTTGCAGATGTTCTCCTTCTGTACAACATCATATTTCTTCAACAACTCCTGATAGCGGCCACTGCTGCACAGCTTGGCAAGCCCACTATTGAAATCATCGCGCACCTTCTGATCACGGAACCCTACACGGAAATCGGTCATTGGAACGAAGATCGGGAAAAGATTAACCTGATCCATTTTATGTCCCATTTTATTACTCAAATGCTTAAACAGCTCCATATCTACAACCGCCACCACGTCTTTCATTTTCCAAAATTGAGCGACAAGATCGGGGGCTGTTGGAGCCTGAATAATATTCTGGCGCTGCGTACCATTGGGTCCATACATCTTTTCAAATTCCGGCCCTAAATCCATAGGCCCTCCCTGCCAAGTAATCACCTTCTTACCGGCCAAATCAGCAATGCTATCAATTTTCATTTTATCGGTAGCTTTGGTAATCGCGTAATTGGCAAAACTGATCATGTTATTAGAGTAAAAAAGACCATCATCTTTCTTCATCACATTAACAGCTGCCTGTACTTTACCCTGCTCAAGTGCTGGGGCTGTCTCTGCAAAACCCATCTGTTCAAACTGCACCGAATACCCAGGCAGCGCTTCCCGTACAATATCGACCTCCAGGCCACTGGTAGCATTGTTGATCACATAGGGGGGAGCATCGCCAGCTATTGCCACCTTTAAGGGTGTGCCGCCCGATTGGGCAACCGCCTGAACAAGAACACCGAACATCAACCCGAGAAAAACAACAACGGAGCGCATACGCATAACCATCTCCAAAGCGACAGAAAAATCACCCAGACGCCCTAAGTGTTGACACCGAATAGCTATTTATCAAGTCGCATCTTTCCACCATAGAAACAGACTTATACTCAGCCACCCCCTATGCCAGACATATTTTCTAGCCAAAGAACTTGAAAACGGCACGTAATCCCCCCAACTCAGAAAATAGTAAAGCGGTATGGCTATAGACCCCTATTGGAAAACTCTCAACATCAATCTTTTTCCTGAGAACTGCAAAGTCAAACTTGTATTTTGCTCAACCAGGTTTATACACCCCGCTAGAATTCCAAAGAGACTGAAGCAAAGGCCAGCCAGTATGGTATCGATTCAGAAACAACTCACTAAATATAAAAGAACTCTACACAATACAGATAATCGCAATAATCTGACAATCCTAGACTCACTATTGAGCACTGAGTTTCGAGAAGTAAGAAAGCCTGGTCGCAGCTTTAATGTTAACTCGATAGCCTCAATGGTGCAGATGGAGAAAAACAGCAAGTGGATAGCTCACAGTCAAGATCATAAATACATAACACTCTCTGAACCATTTCGGTTACGTCTTTTTCGGACCGCACACAACGATCAGCAGGAAAACCCCTATCAGTTCTGCAAGCTACCCTCTATTTGGATATTCAATAAACGGCAGAAACAAATAAAGTACCACCAAGGTACGACCTGTGAAACTTTTTCAATAGACGAGAATAATTCAGCCAAACAGCAGGCACATAATCTATGAGCGCTTTTATTGCAATTATCCTGCTCGCCCTGGCAATTTGGTTAATACCGATTCTTTATCGCCGCTGGCGCATCAACTATCGACGTGCACAAGTACTGACTCAGGAGCAGTTACAGCTTCTCAAGGAAGCGCTTCCTCTATATCACGATCTAAATAGTGGCCAGCAGAAAGAACTACGTGGGAATATCGCACTTTTTCTTCATGACAAAGAATTTGTCGGCTGCGAAGGCTTACAAGTGAATGAAAAAATGAAAGTCACGATCGCCGCCCATGCATGCCTTCTACTGCTAGGTCGTAAAAACGAGTGTTACCCCAACCTCTACACCTTACTACTCTATCCGGACACTTACGTTGCCCAGGAAACTCACCGAGAGGGTTATATAGAGACCCACAAGCACAGCGCACGGGAAGGCGAGGCACACTATCGCGGCCCCGTAGTACTCTCCTGGGGTGATTTGGAGGAAGATTTAGAGTTCCCTCAGCGAGGACACAATGTCGCTCTACATGAATTTGCCCATAAAGTAGATGAGGAAGATGGCTACTTTGATGGCCGCCCACTCTTTGAGAAGTCCAACGATGGCGACAACTGGGCTGCAGTAATGAGCCAGGAATTCCATCGCTTGCGCCAAAAAGCTGAATTTGGCCAGCTCCCCGGTGACAGCCCTTCCGTGCTGGATTTATATGGAGCCCAATCGCCCGCTGAATTTTTTGCTGTAGCCACTGAGAGCTTTTACACCATCCCCATTGCTATGCGCTCCCTACATCCAGAGCTCTACAGGGAACTGAGCCGCTTCTATCGACTGGACCCAGCAACACTGGTCGGAGGAAAAGCAGATAGTTCTCCAGGGCTATAACTCTTTCTCTTTAAAATCAACATAGAAATACAATAAGCTAATGGCAGCTTATAAAAGAAAAATGATATCGAACATAATTCCAGAAAACTAATACCAGGAAGTATCAATGGAAGCAATTGAGAAAGCGCTTAGCTTTATTATCGAAATAGAGAAGCTCAAAGACGTTCAACGGAAAACAAAACCAGTGGGATTGAATCGCTTCGAAAACTCCGCAGAGCACAGCTGGCATGTCTGTCTATGCGCGCTAATTTTGAAGGATTATTCAAATGACCCAATTAATATAAACCGGGTTTTAAAAATGCTACTAATACATGATCTTGGGGAAATTGATGCAGGGGATACCATAATCTACTCAAGTGAAACAAACGAGGTAAAGACTAAAGAAAAGAAAGGGTTAGAACGATTATTATCATTATTACCTGGAAGTATGAATATAGAATTGATGAAATTATGGGAGGAATTCGAGTCTGGAGAAACGGCTGACGCCCGATTTGCCAAGGCCATTGACCGAATCCCTCCCCTACTACATAACATTTATGGTGAGGGACACAGTTGGAAACAATACGGCATCACCAAGGATCAAATATTTTCTTTAAACGCACGTATTGGAAAGGGTAGTGAAGAACTTTGGTCTGAGATTAGCAGCATGCTAGAGGGAGCAATCAAAGATGGCATCCTCAAGTAAGGGCTTACTTGAATAGAATCAAGCATATAAATTTGAGCCATGAACTTCCCACAGGATAATGCTCAACCACCTTAGTCTGTTCTACAATCAATACCATTCTTGTATAGCTTCCCTTGATTGCTACCAATATCTGAATAGTTTCCAACTCCTTCTGGAATATAAATCGTGCCAAAAGTAGCCCTGCCAATCCTCGGAGCCTTTATTCTTTTTTTGCTTCACACCGCATCAGCCAATTCGCCTATTAAGTGCCAACCCTTATTTAACCATCAGGATGATAAGGTTGCTCAATACAATAGGTGCACCCAAATTGACTTCCAACCCAGTAGTATCGACGGATCGGCAACGATCATAATGCGGCGCAATAGCAAAGGGGCTTGTGCCTATACCACAGCTGTCCAATGTGGCAATAAAAACCTACAGATGGAGGAAATTGCTGCGATAGATTTCAAGATCTCTATTCCTGCGGGCAAATGTAACCCAACCGAGTGGATTGCTGTTTACATGTTCCCCTGGTGTGGAGAATCTGGGGGATGTTGGAGCGGCGGGGAACGAGAAGTGGACTTTGTAGAAACAATGGGCCTCAATGGCCCCGGTGACCTAGCCTCCAATTGGGGAGGCCATCCCAAGCAGGCAGAGTGGATTAACCAACATGGCGCCATCAGGGTCGATAGTGGCACTAGCCAGCATATCACTTTTACTTCCAGCCAAGTTCTCTCAGGACCCAAAAGCGGCACTTATCAATGGGACATTCGAGTGTGTGCCCCTTCGGCGACAAAGTGTGAAAACACTAATCAACTCTGGCATGCTTACCGTGAGAAAGGCCCAACTATTTTTGATGAGTCGATGATGATCGTTATTGACAACTGGGGAGTTGATCACCCACCAAAAGAGGGCTGCACTTTAGAGGTTACAAATATGCTAATCACTAAACACTTGAGGTCATCTAAAGAGTAGGCAAAATTCTGAACACTCTTACCATTTTCCAAAAAAAAGAGAGTAATTCAGCCATTTACTTATATATAGTCTTTGAGAATATCAAAATCTCAAAAAACTGATTAAATAATTGAATAAATCTATGATCCAGCCAAAAGTTCTTTTAACGAAATGAATTAAATAAAGCGAGTTATCAGCTGCCAAGTCGAAAGCAAGCCTTTTCATTCTTATTGATAACTTTTAATAATTGCAAATTAATAATCCTTCTTCCACTGCAATTCCACACTTCCGGAGCCACTATCGCCCTCGTCCGCTGTTTTAAACTCCAGATTAAGGTCTTCGCCTATCTCTATCTGCATTTCTGCCTGCCAGGGGCTTAGGGGATCAGTACTACGTTGCAACTCTACATAGATACGGTTGGTAATATATTTTCCCAGGCTCAGAGCATACTCATCCCCCTCATCACCCTCCTCTTGCTCAATATTCAGAGTATCCAGCCGCAACAATTCCCGGGTTTTGGCTACCGGGTCTAACACAGCGCGTCCGGTTTGCAAGCTGCGAACCACACTCACTAAACGTACCGCCTGCAACGGAGAAATATCTGACAAGGACTTACCAAACAGCAGCTGAGCTAAGATTTCATCCTGGGAAGCTGAGGGATCAGAGCTGAAAGTAATATCCATATCTGTTGCAGAACCAGAAATATTTGCTGTGATTTCACCGTCGCTATATTTGTAAACGCCTTCGACAAATACAGCCACTTCGTTATTTTCAAAGCGTATCTCCCCTTCCTGTAAATTAAATTTCTTACCTAGTAAATCAAAGCTACCTCTCACAATGGTCAGCTTTCCTGAAGCCTCGGGTTTAGCCGCAGTTCCACGAATATCCACCTGACCACGCAGCTGGGAGTTGAGCCCCAGACCACGCACATAAGATTGCTGGTCTAAAACCATTTCCACTCCCAGGCTAATCTTACTGAGTAGCGGTGGAGCGCGCTCCACTTGTGGGCCATCCACCTGGACTTCTACCACCTGGATTTCCGGAACACTGCTACCGATCCATTGTTCAATCTGTACCGCTAATGGACGTAAAGTAAAGCGCCCAGTAATTTCCGCATCCTGGCTGGAGCCGGACAGAATTGCCTCTCCCGAGATGGCACCGCGCACCCCCGGAGTATTTAACAAGTGTGCTCTATTCAGGTTTAAATTGAGGCTCATCTGTAGTGGCGACTGCTCAGGGAAGAACACCGCTCCTCCCAGGTTAATCGTACCGCCATCCACAACAGTGGCACTGCCACGCTCAATACGCCATTCCTCTGGTGTAAGGCGCATATAAAAATCGATATCGGCAATGCGCGTGTGACTGGGCCGGTGCTCATAGCTGGCCCCGCTGAGTTCTATCGCACCATTGAGCCGGGGCTCGCCAAGCGTGCCTGCACCATCAGCAGAGAAACTCAACAGGCCCCGCATAACATTCACCCTCGGGTCCATAAACTCCGCAACCACAGACAAGTCTGCAGTACCATCACTGACCAACTGCAGGGGAACATCACTTATTGGTCCAGATGGGTTATCTGCGAACAATCGCTCCATTATGGGTGTAATAAGCAGACTTGCGCTGCTATCTACTGCGCGTCGATTGCCATGATCAGCTACCAGAGACACTTGCAACTCACCGCCCTCGGTATACCACTCCAGGGCCATAGAGAGCGGCTGTACCTGAACCCGCCCTTTTTCCCTGCCTGGCATATAGCCGCTGAGACGCAGATCGCCCTCAAACTGTGGCTGACGTGGGCTACCGGTAATACTCGCATGCAGGGAGATATCCCCTTGATCGGGGATATTAAAAGCTACCTCACGGGAGAGATCCTCCAGGGAAGCCCTACCTAAAACTTGCAGGTCCAGACGTTGTTCATTGAGGCTGCCATGGACCGACAATTGGTTGCGTCCCGCCCACAAAAACTCCAGTCCTTCAACAATCAAACTCTTATCGGCATAATCCAGAGCGCCCTGCAGCACCCAGGGCTCATAGCGGTAACCACCCTGCGCCAGCACACTGGCCCTTACCTCCGGGTTAGTAAGCGATCCACTAATTTCTCCATCCAGGCTCAGCTCACCCTCCATAGTACTGGGCAATACTGCTCCAAACACTTCCACCAAGCTCAAGGGTAAGTTACGCACATTCACTCCCACCTGGAGCTGGTCCCGTTTAGGCTCAATTACTCCCTGCGCCTCCACCAATACGACGCCCTGCTTCCCCAGACGCTGTGCTTCCTCGGCCAGGGCTGTCAGGCGACTCGCGCTCTGCTCAGGCTGTACCGCGCCCTTGGCGATACCGGGGATAATCACTGGCGATTGCGGGCCCTGAAACTGTCGTGAACCAAAGTAGTTCATGGTGCCGTTGGCAAAGAGTTCCAGTCGCAAGCCTTGCAGGTCAATTTTTTCCAGGTTTCCGCTGGCATCACCTTTCAGGTTATAGCGGTATTCTTGAACCAGACCATCGGATTCCAGGCTGGCATTCAAGTAGGGATTAGACCAAGGGCCCTCGACACCCAGCAGCCCCTTTAAACCCAGGCTAACCCCCTGTGCAGAGACAAATCCGAGATCTTCGTAAGGGCTGAGGTTGCGAATATCCAAATGCAGCTGCAAATTCAGTGTTTTTGCCTCGATATCCACCGAGCCGCCACCGAATACATTCAGCTTTTCCCCCACCAAGCTCAGATCAGTAATTGTCAGCCCCTGTAAATTACCCTTCACCTTGCCCGTCAACTCATTTTGTAGGCCTCGGTAAGCGGTAACAGCACTCACATCCCCATCAAAAACCGGTTTATCCCAGGGCCCTTTTATCTGTAGCTGAAGTTGATGCAGAGTCCCAGAGAAGTCATCGGGGATTTTTAGTGCTTCTGTTTGCGGTAAAGCAGATAGCAATCGACGAATCTCTTCAACCCCCAGCTCTTGCGCCGCTACATTGATGTCCAGGGACTTGTTGTCGGTATCAATAGCGCCCGCCGTACGAATTTGCGCACCGGCAAACGCCAGTCGAAGGGACTCCAACAGAATAACCCCCTGATCAGTATTCACCTCACCCAGCAGACTCAGTGGCTGCTCCCGATAGTGACTATTCAGCTCAATCTGACCAGAGATACTGGGTAGTGGCAGTGTACCGGATAGGGTTAAATCAGCACTAAACCAGCCGCTGTGTAATAGATCTTGCCAAGGGCGGGAGAGGGTAATTGGCAGGCGGTTGAGGTGAAGCTCAGCACTGATCTCATTTGCACCAATACTGCCTGAAACAGTGCTGCGCCGCCCATCCACCTGCAACCAAATACCTTCGGAGTGAATGCGCCAGGGAAAAAGGTCAATTAGCAAGCTACCGGTCAATGCCAATTGATGCTGGGAAAGTGGAATGGAAATAGACTCTATATCGATCTGTACCTGCTCATCGCGACGGCGCAGAGCAATTTTGCCACGTGCATCCAACGCCTGCCCTTTCGGCAGGTGTAGCTGGCGACCCACAAAGCCCTGAGCTGTTTCACTGGCCGAAAAGTCCAGAACAAACCGCCCCGGCTGCTGCTCCCGCCCCTCGGCAATAAACTGCAGATCACCACCTTTTAACTCGCGAACTTCCAGCTGCAACTGAGTGGGCTGCCCCTCCCAGCGATACAGGCTATTAGCGGATACAGAGAGCGCTGGAATATCGCTGACTTTGCTGCTAATTAACTGCAATCGCTCAAGCTTTAACTCTCCTAAGCGAAAACTCGGCAACAGGGCTTCCCAGCTGGAAGTTTTTACTGTGTCCGTCTCATCCTCTACTACTTGTGCAGTTTCTTGTTCAGCTTCAGTCAAGGATTTAAGTAATTCATCCAGCACATCGAGATTCAGCAGAAAATCTTTGGCAGCGATACGCTCAATATTGACCGGATTACTGGAAAAACTCTGTAGCTGAAACTCCAGCTGGCTTCCCTCTGCCAGGGTATTGCTCTCAAAATCGACCCGAAGACGTTCGAAAAACCAGGCCCCGAGGCGCTCGCTGCCAATCCCTTCAGCTTCAATCGTAAGGCCGTCGATTACCTGTTCTGCACCGTAAAAAGCCGTGCGGGTCAAATTAACCCGCCCCTGCTCTGTGCCTAGAAAGTAAATTAATGAAAGCAGAATAAATAGCAACAGACCCGTGATCAGGTAGCCCCCGGCTCCGAGGGAACGCCACAACCCCCGCAAAAAGCTTCGCAAAAAACCTAGCAGTGCGCCAGCAAAGCCCAGAGCCAATACACTCCATCTGGACATCAAAATGCCTGCCCCAGGCTGACATAGACCTGGTAGTGATCATCTACTCCGTCGCGCCTATCCAGAGGAAAGGCTAAGTCAAAGCGGATAGGAGCGAAGGAGGTATTGTAGCGAACACCAAATCCCGCCCCCCAGAAGAGGTTAGAGAAGTTAGGGCGTGGATTCTCATAGGCATTTCCTCCATCGAGAAACAGGACTCCGCCCCAAGTTTTACTAAAGCGGAAACGCCCTTCGATTGATATTTCGCTGAGGCCGCGCCCACCGATCGCATCAGACAGGGATTCCTGGCCGTCCTCATTAATTTCAACAATACGAGGACCCAACTCCTGGTACCCATAGCCTCGTACTGAACCACCCCCACCTGCATAAAAGCGTTCATCCGCCGGCAGTTCCAAATTGGGTGCGCCAGTAATGGCGCCGGCCTTGATACGCAATGCTAAAGTTGGTTCGTAGCGCGCCGATTGCACCGTTTTATAAGCGGTCAACTGCAGGATATTTTTGACAAAAGAAGTACTGTTATTTTTAAGATCCACATAGGGCTTAATCTCCAGTGCTGTGGTAGCGCCACGACGGGCATCCAGGGGCTTATCTGTTGTGTTTAACTTAAATCCCAACGGGAACGCCAATAAATGATAATTCTCATCCGGGTCCCCATCCTCCACAGCACCATCTACTTTTTCATCCACACGGCTGAACTTCAGTTCAGCCCCGCCACTGATGGTACGGTGCTTACTCAGCTTGCGCGATACCAGCCCCTTAAGGGTCAAGGCCTTGGAACTGTAGGAGTCTACATCCTCACCGGTTAAGGCCACACTCGCAGTAAAGCGCTGTTTATCCCTAAAAAAACGCGGTATGGTCAACTTACTCTCCAGAGTTTGCTTGACCTTATTCACTTTACTCTCCACTTCCAGCTTTTCGCCACGGTGAAAAATATTGCGATGTTCCCAGCTGGCAGATACACCGGGACCCTCATCAGAGGTGTACCCCACCCCCAAAGTAATAGTGCGGTGGTTGCGCTCCTGCACAATAAAGATGACATCAACCAACCCGTTATAGGGCTCTGATATCTGGTGAGTTACATTGGAAATTAAATTAGTGCGCAATAAACGCAATTGAGCCGCATCCAGCTTACTGCGGCTGAAACAATCTCCAGGGCTAATATTCAACTTACTGCGCAAATAGTCATCTTCAACAGAAGTGGCACCAAGGATTTCTACCTCACCCACCAACACCTCTGGACTGGGTGCCACACGGTACACCAAACGTGCAGCTGCCTCCTGGTGAATCACTGTAGCTTGATAGGTAACATCGACATTGAGCAGACAGGCATTTTCATTAAGGTATCTGGTGATGGTTTGCACACCTTCGAGTACCTCATCTGCCTGTAATGGATCGCCGATAGAAATAGGCAAGCCGGGAAAGCCCGCCCGCAGATTCGCGGGCATTTCAATATCCAGGCTCTTAATCAAATACTGAGGACCGGGAAATACTTGGTAAATAATTTCACTACCCTGCACCGATTCCCGTACAGTAGCATCGTAATACCCCTCAGCGCGCAGTAATTTTTCCAGATTTCCACGCTCATAATGAGCGATATCCCGCAGGTTTTCATAACTCTCAAGGGCGCTACTATTCTTACGCAACTCATTGAGCTCTTTAGTCAATTTTTCCTGCAATTGCGGGTCGCCCTGCACATACAGTGAAAAAGCTGGAAGTTTGGAAAAAAAAGGAATGGCTACAGCCTGCTGGAAGGGCAGTAATACAAAACCGACAAGCAGGAAGGCAAAGAGAACTCGCAAAATATTAATCCGTTGACTACGGCGGCTAGTCCGTATACTCCCGGGTATCCATCCCTTCACACCTGATAATGACCCGGTACAGATATTGCCCGGGTAGAGTTTGCCGACGAGAGACGATATAGCTAATAGTCCCGTTTTAATCGCCGGCGGAGAGAAAGCAAATGGTTTATGGCTGGCTGCTAGTGCTCGGGCTGCCAAGTAACGGATTACAGTCTTTGATAATCACCCGCCCCTCGAGAATATTGCCCTTGGAGTATTCAGTAAAAATACATTGATTGGTTTTGGGGTCGTAGTTCTCGATCCAGAGGTTATCCTCTTTCCAGGTGGCGCCAATATGCCGGTAACCGTCAGGTACAGAAATACGCATCACACCACCGAAGCGTTTTACAAAGACCTGTTCATAGTGGAAGTAATAAGCCAGCCAGCCTGCAAAGAAGAAAACTGCAGCCACAATGGCGCCAATTTTCAAGCTGCCCATGCGGCTGCCAGCAAAGAGGGAGAGAATAACCAGAGCGATAACCGCTGCCCAGTAGAGATAGGTAACCATACTTGCTCTTCTGCCTTGAATTTATTGGTATTACTACAGGGCAAGGGTAGCGCAGAACCGAGTCAAACAAAATGACGTCCGTCTACGCACCCTCCCCCCTTAATCTCTTTAGTCTTCCGCCAAGGCTGGCAAATTTTCATAGAGTGCCAGAGCCTCTGGGTTGGCGAGGGCTTCTTTATTCTTAACCGCCTTACCGTGCACGACATTGCGAACCGCCAACTCAACAATTTTTCCACTAATAGTACGCGGAACATCGGCCACCTGAATCACCTTGGCGGGTACGTGGCGCGGGGTCGTATTAGCGCGAATGGTAGAGCGGATTCTCTGCACCAGATCATCATTCAGCTCTACGCCCTCGCGCAACACCACAAACAGTACAACCCGCACATCGTCTTGCCACTGCTGACCGATACAGATGCTATCAAGCACCTCCTCAACTTTCTCTACCTGGCGATAGATCTCGGCAGTACCAATACGCACGCCACCGGGATTCAGTACCGCATCGGAACGACCGTAAATAATCACTCCTCCATGGGTAGTAATTTCTGCATAGTCGCCGTGTGCCCAAACTCCCGGCCAATTTTCGAAGTAGGCGCTGTTATATTTCGCCCCATTGGGATCATTCCAGAAACCGATCGGCATACAAGGGAAAGATTTGGCACACACGAGCTCCCCCTTCTCTGAAGTTACCGGCTTGCCATCGTCATTCCAGACTTCCACAGCCATGCCCAATCCTCGACACTGAAGTTCTCCCGCATAAACTGGCAACGCAGGGTTACCCAAGGCAAAGCAGGAAATAATATCCGTGCCTCCAGAAATAGAAGACAGGCACAGATCCTCCTTTATATCTCGGTAGACATATAGAAAGCCCTCATGAGCCAGTGGCGAGCCTGTAGACAGTACCGCGCGCAGCTTCTCCAATTTGTGGCTTTCGCGGGGCTTACAGCCGCTCTTTTCCAAGGCGGCGATATACTTGGCACTGGTGCCAAATACGCTGATACCCTCCTCATCCGCCATATCCCACAAGCTCCTAGCCTCTGGATAGAAGGGAGAGCCATCGAACAACACCAGGGTTGCACCACAAGCCAAGCCACTTACCAGCCAGTTCCACATCATCCAGCCGCAAGTAGTGAAGTAGAATAAGGAATCCTCACGACGCAAGTCGCAATGCAGGCGATGCTCCTTCAGGTGTTGAAGCAAGGTGCCACCCACCCCATGCACAATGCACTTCGGCACCCCAGTAGTTCCTGAGGAGTACATGATGTATAGGGGGTGATCGAAAGCGGTCTGAACAAAGGTAAGCTCGCGCTCAGGTGCTGTGGCTTCGAACTCCTGTAGCAACACCGCTTTATCCAGCGGCTCTGCTGCTAGTACCTGAGCCACTTTCTCCTGCGAGCGGGCAACTGGCACTACCACCAGTTTCTCGATCGAGTCGATACGGGCCACTATCTCGCGCAATCGCGGCAGGGAATCGATCACTTTGCCGTTGTAGAAGTAACCCTCGCAGGCGATCAGCACCTTCGGTTCTACCTGGCCGAAACGATCAAACACGCCATTGATACCAAAATCCGGCGAACAGGAAGTCCATATAGCGCCAAGACTGGTGGTTGCCAGCATGGCCACTACGGTATCCATCACATTCGGCATAAAGCCAGCTACACGATCCCCTTCGGATATGCCCTGATTGGCCAGGGCTGAAGCCAAGCGTTCTACCCGACCATATAGCTGCGCGTAGCTGAGCTGGCGACGGCTGCCATTCTCCAGGCGCTCAACCAAAGCCGTCTTATCGTCGCGGTAGCGCAGCAGGTTTTCGGCAAAATTGAGTCGTGCATCGGGGAACCACTCAGCACCCGGCATGTTGTCGCGGCCCAAGATCTCTTCTCCACGCGCACTGGCCCGCACTTCACAGAAATCCCATAAGTCGCTCCAGAAGACCTCACGCTCTTCTACAGACCACTGGTAAAGCGCACTGTAGTCTTCAAGCTGCAGCTGGTGTTTCACATTAACCAGGCGACGGAACTCATCCATCTGGGTGGCGGCTACGGCCTTGGGGCTCGGTTGCCAAAGGGCTTGTGCGTTGTCCTTCATCTCAGCAGACCTTTTAGGTTCATTATTCTCGGTGATTGTTTGACCTTCGCCAGGGCGAAAGCGGCAATCATGCCTTGCCCGACAACTTTAAACTATTTTAATCTTTCGATGGTTTATTAAATAAAACTTAACATTCATAGAATGCATCCGGAGCCATAGTGAGCGCCACCATTAAACAGCTTCGCGCCTTCGTTGTTGTAGCCCGAAGCCACAGTCTGGCGCAGGCCAGTGCCCAGTTACACACTTCCCAGCCGGCGCTCTCCGTGGCTATCCGCAATCTGGAAGAGGCCGCTGGAGGGCCTCTATTTAGTCGCGATAGCCGCCAACTGGTCTTGACCCCAGAAGGGCGTGAGTTCCTGGTTCGTGCGGAGCAACTACTTAACAGCTGGGATCAATCACTGGATGCTATACAGCAGCGCTTCCGCCTGGAACGTGGACAACTGCAACTGGCAGTTATCCCCGCTTTCGCCTTAAACCGAGTACCCGCTCTATTAGCTAACTTTCACCTGACATATCCACAAATCAATGTTGTGCTGGAAGATGTGGTTATGGAGCGGGTTGTAGAATCTGTACAGGAGGGACGCGCGGAGCTGGGCATTAGCTTTCGCCCGGACGAACTGGGTGGAATGGAGTTCGCACCCATTGAACACGACCGTTTTATCGCAATAATGCCCGAAGACCACATATTGGCGGAAAAGAAGGCCGTACGCTGGCGCGACTTGGCCGCTCATCCTTTTATATCGATGAACCGTGGATCGGCAGTGCGACGCTGGACGGATACTGCCTTTGACCAGTGTGGACAAGCTGCTCAATATATTTGTGAAGCTAATCAGCTCAGTACTATCGGGCAGCTGGTCAGAGCGGGCTTGGGAATCAGTGCTGTACCAAGCCTTTGTGAGGCACAAATGCGAGAGTACGGTTTAATCTGCTTGCCTCTTACCGCGCCGGCGGTAATGCAAGAAGTTGGCGCACTATTTAAAAGCCGCGGTAACCTCTCTGCACCCGCCAGCGCTTTCCTGGAGTTACTCACCGGGCAGTAGTCACTACAGGAATAGTAATTTACCCAGAGTGCCAGTAACTATTTACTACTGGTAGCGCGCAGCATCCAGGCAGTTTTTTCATGCACACGCATACGATCAGATACCAGGGCAATAGTCGATTCATCCTCGCCCTTTTGCGCGGCCTTTAATACATCACGACAAGTTTTTATTACCTGCTCATGGCCCTTGGTGAGAATTTTCACCATATCTTCTGCTGCGGGAACTTCTACAACTTCTTCAATAGAACTCAGCTGTCCAAAAGCCTGATAGGTGCCCGGTGCAGAAACACCCAAAGTGCGAATTCGCTCTGCAATGTCATCTACCGCCGTAGCCAGTTCGTTGTACTGCTCCTCAAACATCAGGTGCAGTTCACGAAAAAATGGCCCGGTAACATTCCAATGGAAGTTGTGCGTTTGCAGGTATAGAGTGTAGCTATCCGCCAGCAAGTGCTTGAGGCCGCCAGCAATCTTTTCCCTATCCTTTTCACTAATACCAATATCAATTTTTTTCATTAAACAAATCCTTCTTCCAAGACTTTGCCACCGAAATGGTTTCACTGCCATTCTGATAGTTTTATGGTTTTACCACAAGCTATCGGGTTGATAGCTTATCTATATAGCCGAGCCAAGTTTATAAGACACTAAAAAGACAAACATATTTATCCTGGCAACTAACTCGGAACATGCCTTGAATCTAGCGGTATCCTGCCCTGGAACAACTGTGTGTCCAAACTGAAAAGTTAATTAATCCGCCAAAAAAGAAAAATAAATAAAACATGTTGGTTATGCATACACTTATAGTGCTAACACTGTATCAATCTACGGAAAGAAAAATTTAAGAGAAAACAAAGTTAGCTAGGTATTACAAACCGGGCAATTACTATGGCTCGGCAGCTGCAAAGTTTGCAGGGCTAAGCTTTCTGTCTCGATTAAGTGCAATTTATTCAAGCTCGATACCGGCAAATCCATCAGGTATTTCATGGCCTCCAGAGCCTGCATGCTACCGACTACACCCAGCGCCGGACCGATCACACCTGCTGTAGAGCAGTTCTGCACTTCAGCCTGCTCCTGGGGCGGAAACAGGCAGGCATAACAGGGACCTTTTCCTTCAGAAAAATCAAAACTAATCAGCTGGCCGGAAAAACCCTGCACCGATGCCATTACCACCGGACACCCGGCCTGATAACAAACCCGGTTGATCGTATGGCGGATTTCCAGGTTATCGGTGCAGTCCAACACCAGATCCACCTGTTTTACCTGCTCACGCAGCCAGGATTCATTCGCCATTTGGTTGTGGGGGTGAATGCGAATAGTTGGATTGGCTGCAGCCAATTGTTGTGCAGCCACCATGGCTTTGGATTTTCCCTGGTGATTGGTTTTGTACAAAACCTGGCGCTGTAAATTGGAGAGATCGATATGATCACCGTCTACCAGGTGCAGCTCTCCAATACCGGCTGCGGCCAGATACATCGCTGCCGGGCTGCCGAGCCCACCTAGACCAACAATCATAATTCGAGCAGAAGACAGTTTTTTCTGCCCATCTTCACCCACCTGGGGCAACATTATCTGGCGACTGTAACGCTGTAATTCCTTACTACTTAACATGGCTCTACTTCCGCATGCTTACCTTTAAACAGGACATTAAAATCGGCAACCGCCTGCTTGTAATCTTTTGCTTTAGTAATAGCGCTGACCAGGGCGATACTACCAACGCCACTAGCGATAACCTCACTGGCCCGTTGCATATTAATACCACCAATTGCCACGAGTGGATATTCGGGCAATAGCGCGGCCATTCGCGCAAGTTTCTGCACACCCTGCAACTGATCCGACATATCCTTGGTGTTGGTCGCATAAATTGCACCAATCGCCAGGTAACTGGGGCGATAACGGTAGGCCAACAGTAATTCATAGAAGCCGTGGGTACTGATACCCAACTTCAATCCTGCCGCTTGAATTGCCCTCAGATCAGCAGACTGCAAATCCTCCTGGCCCAAATGCACGCCATAGGCACCGCACTCAATCGCCAACTGCCAGTAATCATTGATAAACAGGCGCAGGTTATACGTCCTGCCAATAGCCACTGCCCGCTCAATCTGTGCGCGCAGGTCCCCACCCGGATTCTTTATTCGCAGCTGTAAAGTACGCACCCCCAGCTCAGCCAGGCGCTGCAACCACTCCACTGTATCCACTACCGGATATAAACCCAATGCTTGAGAGTCTGTTTGGGCAAACCCTTGAACAAGAGGCTGGGCCACACCAAAACCATAATCCAGCGCACGCTCTTCTCCCGGCACCAAAATTTCCGGGAAGTCGATTAAATCCAGGGGCCAGCCACAGTGGCCTACAGGGCCGGCACCAGCGCCGATGTGTGCATTATTTCCCCGGCGCAAACCCCGCTGAACATAGGCTTTACCCACAACGCAGGCATCTCTCAACGGGTAGCCCAAAGCGCGGCAAGCGGCAATAGCGGAGGACAGGGTGCAGCCAGTGCCATGTGTGCCTGTACTGGACACTTCCCGGCCAATAAACCAATCGGCTTTTTCACCATCCCACAGTAAGTCGGCAACTTCTCCCGCACGCAATTGCGTATGGCCGCCGGTAACTAAAATTGCGGTACCGCCGTGGGCGTGCAACTGACGCGCAGCCTGCACAATAGATTCCGCACCCGTGACACTGGCTCCGGTAAGCCATTCCAATTCATGTAAATTGGGAGTGACCAGATCACACTGTGGCATCAACTGAGCCAACACCGTTGCGGTAATACTTCCTTCAGTGAGCCCGGCTCCATTGGTAGCAACAGCAACCGGGTCGTAAATAACCGGAACCGGCTGCACCGCTTGCAGCTGGCGCAGGAAATCTGCCACCGCAACAACTTGTTCAGCATTCGCTAGCAGACCGATTTTAATTGCGGCAGGAAATAGATCCCGCCGTAAAGCCTGTAACTGAGAACCCAAGACCTCTAGGGAAACTGCATTAATTGCAGTAACTTCCACCGTATTCTGTGCAGTATTGGCCGTGATAGCACTGCAACCATAGCAGCCGAGGTCGGCAAAAGTCAGCAGGTCCGCCTGAATGCCGGCGCCACCGCCGGAGTCACTGCCGGCAATGGTCCAGACAATTGGCTTTTTCAATTGGAGTTGATCGCGCATAAAAATACTAATCCTGCAATATGCTCTCTGCCTGCTGCCAGAAAGGCATATCAAGGGTGGGGGTGCTGGGGCTGGCAGTTTGACGCCTGAGCATCAAGCCGGCATTAAAGGCGGCGCGCCCGGATTCCACAGCCAGTTTAAAAGCATTAGCCATCAGTACCGGATCCTGGGCTTTTGCAATCGCGGTATTCAATAACACCGCATCAAAGCCCATCTCCAGTGCTTCTGCCGCCTGTGATGGCGCACCGATTCCCGCGTCAATAATAAGCGGTACATCACTCAGGCGCTCGCGCAGTGTTTGCAGGTTATATTTATTGAGTAGTCCCTGCCCAGTACCGATGGGAGCCCCCCAGGGCATTAATACCTCGCAACCCACATCCAAAAGTTTTCGACACAGAACCAGGTCATCTGTGCAATAAGGCAAAACCTTGAAGCCTAACTGAATTAATTCCCGCGCAGTTTCTACCAGACCAAAGGGGTCTGGCTGCAAATTGTAATCATCACCAATCACTTCCAGCTTGAGCCAATCGGTCTGGAAAATTTCCTGGGACATTTTTGCCAGCTCCACCGCTTCTCGCGGCGATTTACAACCGGCGGTATTGGGCAACAACTGACAACCGGACTCGCGAATATAATCCCAAAATCGATTGTCCTGCTGCTGTGCCGGATTTTGCCGGCGAAGAGACAAAGTAATAATTTCCGAAGCTGAGGCTTGCACGGATTCGCGCATAATCGCTGGGGAGGGATACAGAGCGGTGCCCACCAAAAGCCGGCTGTTAAATGTTTTTCCGTAAAGTGTTAATAGATCGCTCACCTTTACCCCCCCACTACCGGAGCAACAATATCCAGGCTATCGCCGTTATTTATCTGTGTATTGCTATATTCCGTACGGGGAATAAATCCACCGTTGATCGCAACGGCAAACGTTTCTCCGCGATAGCCGAGCTGCTGTAAAAGCGCAGAGAGTTTTAGCGGGGATTCAAGGCTCTGTGTTTCCCCATTAATTAGTACCTGCATCAAGCCACCTGTAACAGTTGTTGTGCCACTTGATTCTCCACTTGCTCCACGACTGCCGGCGCTAAAAGATAACCGTGACGGTAAAGGCCATTCACCCTAATCAGCCCATCCTCGCTGTGGATATAAGGCATATTATCCATAGTGGCGGGGCGACAATTTACGCGGGTCTCAACAATACGAGCCTCGGCAAAAGCCGGGTTGAGGGAGTAAAGCGCAGAAGACAATTCCATACTGGAGCGCACGGAAATGGGCGACTGGTCTTCGCTCTCAATTTCCGTGGCACCAATCACGGTGCGTCCATCGCTACGGGGTACAGCGTAGAGCTTATAGCGTGGGTGGAGCAGGCGCACTGGACGCTGCAAAACCACTTCCCGGGATTCCACCACCATCACCTCACCACGGACACCGCGCAAGCCTTCAATCTGTCCCTTGGCACCGAGACCACGGCAGTCGATCACGCAATCAAATTGTTCGCGCTCCGAGTTCACAGAGATATACCCGGCTTCGCAATTTACCTTGCTGTGCTCTCGCAGAGTGACAGCACCTCGGTGCAACACCCTGAGTAACGCAGGCAATAGGCGGTGATTATTGATATCCGCCTCACCCCGCAGGTAAAGCCCCTGCTCAAAGCCATGTAAGGAGGGCTCTAATTTCGCTAAAGTATTGCTATCTAGTGGCTCCAGCTGCCCCCTGGCAGACTCGCCAAGCTTACCCTGTAGTTCCCGCAGAAATTGCAGCAGCTCGCTTTTATCCTTGCCATGCGCCACCAGGACTGAGCCCGCTCGGCGGTATTCCACGTCCTGCCCGCTCTGCTCCTCCAACTGCCGGACCCACTCAGACCAAAGCTCAAGGCTTTTTAACCCCAGGCTATAAATGTGTTTATTACTATGTACCAGCTCCGATAAAGGCGAGATCATTCCCGCAGCTGTCCAACAGGCTCCACCTTTTGATTCCGATAAGTTACCGGCCTCAAACAGGGTAATATCTACATCAAGCTGACAGAGCCTCCAGGCGAGTAATCGCCCCAACAGGCCGCCACCGGCAATAGCCACTTTGGCTTTGGTTTCGTTTGACACAGCTTACCTATCTTCACAATTCCAATTGGATACCAGCGATAGCAAGCTCCTTTTACATCACTGTATTTCTAATATGCTGGGGGAGTTACCCTCCCCCAACACCCTATCAGCCCTTGTGATAAATCTCGCTGCCCATATCCTTAAATTTAACTGCCATCTCTTCCATCCCGCGTTCCGCCTCCTGTTTGGCTGCGTAATCACGCACGTCCTGAGTAATCTTCATAGAACAGAATTTAGGCCCACACATGGAGCAGAAATGCGCTACCTTGCCGGATTCCTTCGGCAGGGTTTCATCGTGATAAGAGCGTGCGCGCTCCGGGTCCAAACCGAGATTGAATTGGTCTTCCCAGCGAAATTCAAAGCGGGCTTTTGACAGAGCGTCATCGCGCTTCTGTGCCCATGGATGCCCCTTGGCCAGGTCTGCGGCATGGGCCGCAATCTTATAAGCCATCAGACCCTCTTTAACATCCTCTTTATTGGGTAGGCCCAGGTGCTCTTTGGGTGTCACATAGCAGAGCATGGCGCAACCATAGGTGCCGATAAGCGCTGCACCGATGCCGGAAGTGATGTGGTCATAACCGGGAGCAATATCTGTCGTTAATGGGCCAAGAGTATAGAAGGGAGCACCGTGGCAGTGCTTCAACTGCTCATCCATATTTTCTTTGATCTTATGGATAGCCACATGACCAGGGCCTTCGATCATAGTTTGTATATCGTGCTTCCAGGCAACTTCGGTTAATTCACCAAGCGTATACAGCTCACCGAACTGAGCTTCATCATTGGCATCGGCAATAGAGCCCGGACGCAGGCCATCACCAAGGCTAAAGCTCACATCATAAGCTTTCATAATCTCGCAGATTTCCTCAAAGTGGGTATAGAGGAAATTCTCCTTGTGATGAGCGAGACACCACTTCGCCATGATGGAACCACCACGAGACACTATCCCGGTCATTCTTTTGGCTGTGAGTGGTACATAGCGCAAGAGCACGCCGGCATGAATAGTGAAATAATCCACTCCCTGTTCCGCTTGCTCAATCAAGGTATCTCGGAAAACATCCCAGTTGAGGTCTTCGGCAATTCCATTTACTTTTTCCAATGCTTGGTAAATGGGTACGGTACCAATGGGGACTGGTGAGTTGCGCAGAATCCACTCGCGAGTTTCGTGGATATTGGCTCCGGTAGACAGATCCATCACCGTATCTGCCCCCCACTTGGTAGACCAAACCAGTTTTTCCACTTCCTCTTCAATGGAAGAGGTCACAGCGGAATTGCCGATATTTGCATTCACCTTACACAGAAAGTTGCGCCCGATAATCATCGGCTCCACTTCCGGGTGATTGATATTCGTTGGGATAATTGCGCGTCCTTCTGCAACTTCCCTACGAACAAATTCCGGCGTGATTTGTTCCGGAATGTAAATACCATCACGCGCTTTTTGGTATTCACTCTCACTCATCTCCGCCGCTAACTTTATGCGTCCCATATTTTCACGGACTGCAACAAACTCCATCTCCGGCGTGATAACGCCACGGCGGGCATAGTGCATTTGCGATACATTACGTCCCTGCTTGGCTCGGCGCGGACTGGGAAGCTTTTCGAAGCGAATGTGGTCCAGCCCCTGGGCCGCCATACGCTGTTGACTGTAGGCCGCTTGGCGGGAGTCCAGCTGTTCAGTATCTCCTCGTGTCTCTATCCAGCCTTTGCGTAGCTTGGGCAGACCTTGGCGTACATCGACTTTAAAATTGGGCTCTGAATATGGCCCGGAGGTATCGTATACGGTGAGAGGCGCGTTGGGTTCTAGAATAGGATTATCGGCATCCCCACCTACCACACTATCCCCAAGACAAATCTGGCGAGCGCCAACCTGGATACCAGGGGTTTCACTAGGCAAAAACACCTTGCGCGAATTGGGAAAAGACTGAACCGTGAGATTCTCAAGAAATTCTTTAGCGGAATCGCGACTGGCAGCGCGGGAGGACTTTCCGGCTTTACCGGATTGTTCAATGATCTCAGACATGCGTAACCTTAAAACTTGGGAATTTAAAGGTCGCAGCATCCAGGGCACATACAAAGAGAAAAGACGCCAAAATGTAAAAAAACAGGCGACTTCAGATCTTGTTCCCTACGCGGGGGTTACCCCGATCAGGTTCAACGGATCTCGCAACAGCGATCTCAGCCCACAGGCACTCCGACAAGTAATGCGCAGTATAGAGGAAGCCATCGAATATGAATAGGTGGTCTATCAAAGAGGCGTATCTAGGTCTGACAACAATCATCATTTGAAGTGAAACCAAAATCACTTAATGTTCTCGACGACAGAATTTCAACATGCTTCAACTTATTAAAATCTGACCAGCTAGTCTAGCGCATTCACAGTAGCACCTCTCACCCACCAACCTAAACTCCTCAGGTTCACCGATATAGCTTTAAAACAATAACTATCTACGACGAAAGTCGGTGTGGGAGAAATCACAATGTGGAAAAGATACGGAGTTATAGCAGTCTTTTTTTTAAGTGTTATGTCGCTGCCATCAGTGGTGGCAGCCCCTTCAAAATCCGTCGCTGCAGGAGACAGTATTACCATGGCATTCGGTGCAGACTGTACACGCAATAAGTATTTTTGGGACCTATTTTGTCTTCTGGGTGGAGATCAACCGGAACACTCTTGGTTTGATGGTGACAATTATTCTGTAGAAAGTATTTACGATAGATATAAAATTATTTCACCCAATATCGCTGCAAATAAAAAAGCGGCTGAATCCGGTGCCGAGATGCGTGGAGGTAATAAGAATTTTGCAGTACAGGCCGATCGAATTTTGGCTCAAACCAATGTGGCAGATCATGTTGAAATCGTTCTTGGCGGGAATGACATCTGCAACCGAGATTGTGCCGATCCAGCCAACTGCAATAACCCACTATATACCGACAATGAATGGCGCTCAGCTGTTCAAGCCGGCTTGGATAAACTCGTCGACGGCCTTCCCAATGGTTCCACCATTCTGCTCGGATCTGTACCTAGGGTACAGGATCTTCGTGGAGCAGGCCTGGAGAAGCAGGCGGAAAACTCCCGAGTAGACTGTGAAAATGTTTGGTCAACATTTGGTATCTGCCGAATTGCAACCAACGGCGGTATCATGAACGGAGAGGATTTCACCACCCGCTATAATGCGATTACTGCAGCCCAGCGGCGTTACAACGAGATTCTTGCCGAAGAAGCCGAAAGTTACAATGGTGTTAATGGTGTTGAGGTTATAGCGGAATACACTGGTGAAGATGAGGTAAATGCTGGGACTTTCCAGTTTGGAAAGGATGATGTGGGTGGTGGAGACTGTTTCCATCCCAGCGTACAAGGCCAAAATATCGTTGCCGATATCTTTTGGCAGGGTAATCCCGATAAGTAAATAACTTCCCTAATCGGTGAACATTGGGCTCTCTGACTAGAGCTTTCATGAGAGCCCAAGTTTATCTCACAGCCTAAACTATTCTCTTTCTGTATTTGAATTTTTCTCAAAGTAGCTAAGCTCTTCAACTACATACTGTATACGTTGTGGTAGTCCCTTTCTCATAAAGACCACATCAATAAGCTGGCCACTAGAAAGCGCATCCCACAATTTATTTTGACCGCTATGTACCCAACTATCATTCACTCTCAGTAATACATCATTTTCTTGAAAACCCAAGGCAGTGAAGAACTCATTATCTGCGACACCTTCAAGTCGCATCAAATGGTGTCCCTCAACTTCCAATTCGGCCTCGGTAAACTTAGCCTCCAAAGCCTGTCGCTGCTCCAAGTGACGACTTAACCAAGCCTGCCCTAGAGTCAGCACACCAGAAGAGGCTATCAACTTGCGAGTTCCAGGGCCCAATGGCTGCTCTATACGTCGTTTCAACTCCTCACTTTGTCCATGAGTGTAGGTGAGTAAAACCTCAGCGCCCTCTCTCCCCTTTAAGGGTAACTTTTCCAGTCCACCTCTACTCTCTATCACTGCGAAATTAGAGTGGAGGCGCAACAATAAAATATTGTCTGAAATTTTTTGCCCTGCACTGAAATACTCCGCACTAGCCTCCTTTACTGCAATCAAAGCTTTCGACTTACCTTCTACAGTTGATTCGCTAACCCCCAGTAACATTAGTGGCAATCTGGTAGCCGGTAGATTTCTATCAGCAATCGTTTCGCTATCCTTCCATCTATACTTTTCTTTTGATTTTATCCCCATAGATTGCAGTTCTTTATCTACCCAAAAAGCATACTGCTCAAAGTTACGCACCCCCTTCAGATACAACCCATTAATAAAAATGACCGGTACATTTTTAAGACCAAGATCTAGTGCATGATCCCGGGACCCTACTACGGAATCTTTTGGGCTATCACTGGATAAGCAATCTTCAAAAAGATGAATATCTAATTGCAATTGCTTGGCCAACTGAAGGTAAGTATCACTATCAAACTCAGGAGTTAGAACATACAAGGCATCGTGATACTCCCAAAATTTATTCTGCACCGCCGCACAACGCGCTGCAGATGCAGCTTGAATTCCTTCACGATGAAATTTAAGTGGAAAATCAAAGTGCGTTTGACGAACCCAACCCTTATAAACCTCTAGTAGACGCCGTATTACAGGCTGTATCGTTTTGCAATGTGGAGACTGGTAAGAACAATACATCTCCAAGGTGACTGGAGCATCCTGATTACCCCTAATAAATTTAGAACTCTCGGGCAATTGAATTCGTGGCGGCTCGGGCAACTTCAGATAAATTTCTATATCATCCCTCTTTGAACTAAAATTAGCTTCTCCATTCACCAAGGCATTCAGTCTAGCCAAACGCAAATTATATTTTTGCTCTGCAATATCATAAAAAACCAGCTGTAAATCATTATCCAAATCCTGCAATGTAATATTATTACGGCCAATACGCGCCACCACTTCAGAGCCAACACCTGGTTTAGGACTCCGCAAGCCCTCTTTTCCTTCTTCTACACACGAAGAAACAACACAGGTAAAAATAACCAATAAAATCAGCCAAAATCTCAGCTTGAAATTTTTCATTATAACCTCCCTATTTTCCATGCCGATCCTAACAAGCCCACAATCTGAGACCTAATAATTACAAAACAAACGTAAGAATCACCCTGAAACTGAGACCCTTGTTCATTTATCTGTCAGAAATTTCATTAGGATGCGATATCTGACAGGGCGGATAAGTTTAGCGCCATCACTGACAGCGCCTTCAGCTAACATCTACAAACTGATCGACATTCATTGAAAATCTGGCCAGACTCCAACCTACAAAGCTTCTTATTTAATAAAAAAAGACCTTAACCAAGGAGTTAGTTATGAATGATACTCCTAAAAGTACTTCAGAACCTTTGATTTCCTGTCTTGAAAATGAAGGGCTTAAATTCCTATTTGGAACCCCCTCAGAAAAAAATATACGCTTTATCGATGTAAAAAATGGCGCCCTCTTACGATTTATTCTCGCTTTATCAGAACAGGCCATTTTATTTATGACAGTTATGTATGGTCTGGTAACTGGGAACGTCGGTGTCTGCTATGGAACACTTGGACGAGAAGTTACTAATATGCTAGTGGGAATCGCCGATACGTAAGCGGATAGCACGCCTCTCGAGCCCATCAATGCTCAAGCTGGTATCGACGGGCTTTTTAAAGAAAAGTATCAATATATTGCTCTAGTAAAGATGCTTGAGCTCATCCCCAAGTCATCAAAAATGATTACAAATCCAGAATCCACTTCCGAGCTGGTACGTGCAGCTTTCAAAAGCTATCAGGAAGATCAGCCAAGAGCCTATTATCTTATGTGTTCCCGAAGACATTTTAGATATGGCGGCACCCCAAAATAAGTGGCCCCTGTTTGTTAATACCAAGCTAAATCCCTCCCTCCAATCGCAAACACCTGAGATACTTAGATTCAATTCTCCGAGGCTCTAAATATGGTTTTCGTCAGCACATTTCATGGAAAGAGCACAATACCAGAGGAGCATCCAAGCTCTCTGGGTGTTATGGTTTACGACTATGCCAATTTTGGTTTTGATTGTGTCGATGTTGTTATCTGCGTTGGCTATGAACTGCATGAGATGCCTCCATCCCCCATACTCCTAAATGCAGACAAAAAATTATCCATAATCATAATTTCCCAGCAGAGGTTGATGCCAACATTTGCATTAGCCGTGATATAAAAGCCAAAATCTCTTTTTTTACAAAAGTTTAGCACGGTTGAAAAAGCCAAGCCTGGTCAGTGAAGATTAAAAAATACAAAAACTTCTTTTCAGATAAATTAACAATGGCAAAGCCACCAATGCCTACCCAATGAAATCCCAAAGGGTGGTCGCAGACTTTCAAGAAGCGATACAAACAGGTGATATTGTGCTTTCAGACACCTGCGCAGTGAAAATGTGGGTGGCCTAGCCTACAAGCCCAACAGCCTTCCTAACTCCTAATAGGCTTGCCATTATGTCCTATGCCCTACCTGATGCTACTGATATCAGCCTGGTCCACCCTAAGTGCAGAGTACTAGCAGTGATGGGCGATCGCAGCTTCATGATGAATTCTCAAGAAGTTGAAACTGCAATTAGTGAGAGTATCCCCATTATTATTTTAATTTTTTGGCAATAGCTATGGGCTTTTTAAATGGAAAATAGATCTGGAACTCGAGCGCCATTGTCATGTCGTCTTCCAGAGTCAGGCAAATTGTTAAAAAGGCCTTGGCAGCCCACACAGTTCCAGTGGTTGCCTGCCCTGTATATTATTCTGAGAATGATAAGTTGACCGAGCATTTGGGTAAGCTTGTGGAGTATTTCTGAAAACCTGATTCAATTATTTTTTGCTGCCAATAAGAAGCGCTCTACATCATTTATCGCATTGCATCACTATATGCCCCTTAATCCGCGAATATCCGACTCTGTCAGGGCACTCAATCCACAAAATGCAAAATAAATCGATCATTAGAGCCTTGAATCCTACCTACTAAAATGAAATCGGGCCGCTAAAGCGGCCCGATGAGTGTAAAGCTGTGATCAGGAATCTTCCTCACATGCTTCATCTTCAGGCGAATTTTCACACAAATCATAGGTACACTTGAACTGCCAGAGCGCGGTAATGCCTGTGTCCGAGCTACCTTCCCGCGCAGGAACATTGACCTCTACCTTTACGAAGTCAGAACCTTTCGGTTCAGCATTATCTGGGGCATTGACTGTTATACGAAAAACACTAGGGCCAACGTCACTAGTATTAGCAACTGCATTGTCCTCTGGCCACACTTCGCAATAATCTGATTCAATATTTATCTTCGTCCCCAAGGGCAAGCGGCCGTTGTATTCATCAGAAAGATAAAAAAGCACTGAACCGGTTCCACCTTTCGATATATCCACATCAGGCTGAGTAATGAAATCACCCTCAGCAGTTTCAAATATCCCGTATGGCTTATCTCCCGAAACCAGAAGTTCTACCTGCTTACGTACATGAATCAGTTCTTTCGAGCAACTTCCATCTGCCTCTGCTTCATCTGAACAAAGAACACCATTGTAAATGCCGTTGCCCTGATCGTAGACTCCATTATTATTCAAGTCAGCAGGCCAATCTTCATCGCCAGCCACTTCGGGACAATCAGGATAGCAACTACCAGCATTGCCAGAGTTCCCGAACGCACCATCTTCATTGTGATCCAAAAATGCTTCCGGTAAATCAGTAAAGTCTTCCCCGGTATCAAAGCGTCCATTACCATTGGCATCTGTAAAAGTTTCTTGCCCAAACGCATATGCGAGAATTGTTGAGCGAGCACCATACGGCTGCCCTAAAGACACCGGGCAGGGAACGCCCAAAAGCCCAGTTTCAGGACAGACTGTGTTATTAATGGTTCGAACCGAGTGGGCTTGACCGTCAACACCAACAAATGTATATGACTCGGGCTTACGAGGGTCCTGGCTAGTCCAATTTACTGAACAGTTACCGTCAACCGTGGTACAAGATCCAGTTATACGTCCATACTCTGTTGTAAAAGTAATTGCAGTACCATCTGGGACCTTATTATTAAAAGCATCACCAGCATAAGCAGTAACTGTTGAAGTTGCGCCGTTAAAAGTATCGCCACCTGGATTTAAAATGGTAGCAGCCACATCAAAAGAATTCTGATCAGGGATGCCTACAGAGACCACCAACTCATCAGATACGGTGGAGACAACCTCCCCGCCATCGACTGTTATTGAGGCAACTACTGAAACCGGCGTCGCCACAGTACCAGAAGAAACTAGTGCAGTTACTTCACCATCCGCATTGGTCGTGCCGGAATCGTTAGTAAGGGTCGCATCACCTACTTCTGTGGACAAAGAAAAGTTAACTTCAACTCCACTTATTGGCAGGTCATTCTTGCTTAAAACCTGAAAAACCAGCGTTGATGTTTCCTTACCGCCAGTACCCTTAATGGAGATTATCGTAGGATCTGCACTTACAAACTCAATGGAGCCGACCTCTGGAGGCATTACAGTAAGCTGGCCGCTGGCCGATATACTTGGATATGCCGCTAACGCTGCTGTGATCTTATCCTCACCTTCACACCCCTCGGCAGTATAGGTCGAGGTTGCCTTACCTTCCGTTGTGGTAACCGGAGAATCAAGAGTAGCTACGGCTGGTTGGCTCAAGCTGCAATTACTGGAAAATTCTACCTGCATCCTCTTAGAGTAAAGATTGCCGTCAGGACCTTGTACATAAACACTAACTGGCGTACTCCCCTTAGAAGATAGGTTCTGAGCAAGAATCTCCAGGGCACCCGACACAAACTGCTGGTTTTTATCCAAATAACCAAGCATCAAAGCAGGCTCTTCGATACTAAATCGTAGTGGCGAGTAGGGTGCCTGGTCTGTACTAACGCTATCGTAAGCAACAACGATCTCTCCAGCACTGCCAATTTGCTGCCCTTCAACATCCAGTTCCAGAGTAGCAACGCCACTGTCATTGGTCTTGACTATTCCACTCTCAGGGCTCAACTCACCCAAGGTTGTTGTAACGGTTATGTTATCTGAGGCAATAGGATCACCATTGTCACTCTTTACCGTAACATGGACACGTACAGGTTCTTCTGGGTTGGGATTTTCAACCAACTCATCCGTACCTAAGTCACGTAGCTCTATAGTAATGCTATAAGAGGGATCTGTTTCTGGTGAAGTTGGATCCGGGGAAGAAGCCCCGTCATCGCTACCACCACTACCACCACCACAGGCGGCTAGTGAAACTGCAATGGTCAGCAATAGAAACCATCGCGAAATTGATTGGTACAGCGTAAGAATGTGCATCTAACTATCCTTCAATATCTTTAGCGCCCAATGGCAGCAACAGCCATCACTGCCCAAACTGGGTATGTATAGTCTTCCCCGACACGGCTGAATACGTCTTTAGCTATCATCGACCACTCATACAAGTGAGAAGCCTTAACGTGCCTCTATCGTGTTGCGTATAAGAGCAGATAAAAACCCTTCAACCCACAAGAAAAGGCAACGGGCGACTATCCTGAATCGCTATATTAAAATCAAGTTCTTTATGCCTATGCTGTACGACTGTCTCACAAAAATGAGGCCAGGATGAGATTTAGATCAAATAATTTCTCATAAGAACACCAAGCTCAAGTTATTACTTCAGCATAAACAAAGGACAAAGAAAGCTTCATTGATTCTCCAGCAACATTATTGAGAGGATAAATTTGGCAAAAGCTTTTAATCTCCCCTTTTTTATTTTTAATTCCCAATCGCAATTCACTGATATTTCTTTCATCCACAAAAAAAGCCCGCCTGCTTAGCAGTCGAACCCTTTGTTATTGTCATGGAAAACAAAATCAAGATCAGATTGATGATCAATGCCGGATTTAAGTTTTAATTTGAAGTATTGCTAGCTTGAACCAGAAGATTGACCAAGCAAATTAAGAACTCAATTTTCTTCAGCCCATCTTATCTTTTTCTGTAAATATTTTTACACATAAAAAAAGGGCCACCCTATTGGGTGGCCCTTTTCGGATTAGAAGCCTGACGATGACCTACTCTCACATGGGGAAGCCCCACACTACCATCGGCGATGTTGCGTTTCACTTCTGAGTTCGGCAAGGGATCAGGTGGTTCCACAACTCTATTGTCGTCAGGCAAACTGGCTTGGGTTGGCGTTGGTCTTATAAGCAATTTTGCTTGGCCTACCGTGTTATCGCTGTTTGCCTCGGTCTGCTGACCGGCGATAACCCCAAATAAGTCGGTAAAACAATCTGTAGTAATACACCGCAAGCGATCATTGTGTGTCTTTCATTCCACAATCCGCTAGCTTAGCTAGTCGTTAGTAACCATCTCTGTTGTATGGTCAAGCCGCACGGGCAATTAGTACTGGTTAGCTCAACGCCTCACAACGCTTCCACACCCAGCCTATCAACGTGGTAGTCTTCCACGGCCCTTTAGGACTCTCAAGGAGTCAGGGAAATCTAATCTTGAAGGAGGCTTCCCGCTTAGATGCTTTCAGCGGTTATCCCGTCCGAACATAGCTACCGGGCAATGCCACTGGCGTGACAACCCGAACACCAGAGGTTCGTTCACTCCGGTCCTCTCGTACTAGGAGCAACTCTTCTCAAATTTCCAACGCCCACGGCAGATAGGGACCGAACTGTCTCACGACGTTCTAAACCCAGCTCGCGTACCACTTTAAATGGCGAACAGCCATACCCTTGGGACCGGCTTCAGCCCCAGGATGTGATGAGCCGACATCGAGGTGCCAAACACCGCCGTCGATGTGAACTCTTGGGCGGTATCAGCCTGTTATCCCCGGAGTACCTTTTATCCGTTGAGCGATGGCCCTTCCATACAGAACCACCGGATCACTATGACCTACTTTCGTACCTGCTCGACATGTCTGTCTCGCAGTCAAGCGCACTTATACCATTATGCTCATTGCATGATTTCCGACCATGCTGAGTGCACCTTCGTACTCCTCCGTTACTCTTTGGGAGGAGACCGCCCCAGTCAAACTACCCACCATACACTGTCCTCGATCCGGATAACGGACCAGAGTTAGAACCTCAAACATACCAGGGTGGTATTTCAAGGACGGCTCCACAGTAACTAGCGTTACTGCTTCAAAGCCTCCCACCTATCCTACACAAGTAGGCTCAAAGTTCAGTGCAAAGCTGTAGTAAAGGTTCACGGGGTCTTTCCGTCTAGCCGCGGGTACACTGCATCTTAACAGCGATTTCAATTTCACTGAGTCTCTGGTGGAGACAGCGTGGCCATCGTTACGCCATTCGTGCAGGTCGGAACTTACCCGACAAGGAATTTCGCTACCTTAGGACCGTTATAGTTACGGCCGCCGTTTACCGGGGCTTCGATCAAGAGCTTCGCCGAAGCTAACCCCATCAATTAACCTTCCGGCACCGGGCAGGCGTCACACCCTATACGTCCTCTTACGAGTTTGCAGAGTGCTATGTTTTTAATAAACAGTCGCAGCCACCTGGTCACTTCGACCGGCCTCAGCTTAGGGAGCAAGTCCCATCACCAAAACCGGCGTACCTTCTCCCGAAGTTACGGTACCATTTTGCCTAGTTCCTTCACCAGAGTTCTCTCAAGCGCCTTGGTATTCTCTACCTGACCACCTGTGTCGGTTTAGAGTACGATTCACTATTGCCTGAAGCTTAGAAGTTTTTCCTGGAAGCAGGGCATCAACCACTTCACCCACTAAGTGGGCTTCGTCATCAGTTCTCAGCCTTAGGGACCCGGATTTGCCTAAGTCCCCAGCCTACAACCTTAAACATGGACAACCAATCGCCATGCTGGCCTAGCCTTCTCCGTCACTCCGTCGCAGCAATAGCGAGTACAGGAATATTAACCTGTTTCCCATCGACTACGGCTTTCGCCCTCGCCTTAGGGGTCGACTAACCCTGTCCCGATTAGCGTTGGACAGGAACCCTTGGTCTTCCGGCGGGGAGGTTTTTCACCTCCCTTGTCGTTACTCATGTCAGCATTCGCACTTGTGATACCTCCAGCAGACCTCCCGATCCACCTTCAACGGCTTACACAACGCTCCTCTACCATGCTCCTAAGAGCATCCGCAGCTTCGGTTACCAGTTTTAGCCCCGGTATATCTTCCGCGCAGGCCGACTCGACTAGTGAGCTATTACGCTTTCTTTAAAGGATGGCTGCTTCTAAGCCAACCTCCTAGCTGTCTGGGCCTTCCCACATCGTTTCCCACTTAACTGGTATTTGGGACCTTAGCTGGCGGTCTGGGTTGTTTCCCTTTCCACGACGGACGTTAGCACCCGCCGTGTGTCTCCCGCGATTGCACTCCTCGGTATTCGGAGTTTGCATGGGGTTGGTAAGTCGGGATGACCCCCTAGCCCAAACAGTGCTCTACCCCCGAGGGTGAGACGCGAGGCGCTACCTAAATAGCTTTCGAGGAGAACCAGCTATCTCCCGGCTTGATTAGCCTTTCACTCCGATCCACAGGTCATCCCCTAATTTTTCAACATTAGTGGGTTCGGTCCTCCAGTTGATGTTACTCAACCTTCAACCTGCCCATGGATAGATCGCCGGGTTTCGGGTCTATTGCCTGCAACTAAACGCCCTATTAAGACTCGATTTCTCTACGGCTCCCCTAAGCGGTTAACCTTGCTACAGACAATAAGTCGCTGACCCATTATACAAAAGGTACGCAGTCACCCCGAAGGGCTCCTACTGCTTGTACGTATACGGTTTCAGGTTCTATTTCACTCCCCTCTCCGGGGTTCTTTTCGCCTTTCCCTCACGGTACTGGTTCACTATCGGTCAGCTGGGAGTATT